>NZ_CP077746.1:0-4019203 GCF_019104105.1 Pantoea jilinensis
GTGGCGGATAATCCAGGCGGCGCTTATAACCCACTTTTTCTGTATGGCGGCACGGGTCTCGGTAAAACGCACCTGTTGCATGCGGTGGGCAACGGCATTATTGCCCGCAAACCCAATGCAAAAGTGGTTTACATGCACTCCGAGCGTTTTGTACAGGATATGGTTAAAGCGCTGCAGAACAATGCAATTGAAGAGTTCAAACGCTACTACCGTTCTGTGGATGCGCTATTGATCGATGACATTCAGTTCTTTGCGAATAAAGAGCGCTCACAGGAAGAGTTCTTCCATACCTTTAATGCCTTATTAGAAGGCAATCAGCAGATCATCCTCACCTCGGATCGCTATCCCAAAGAGATCAACGGTGTAGAGGATCGTCTTAAATCGCGCTTCGGCTGGGGTTTAACGGTGGCGATCGAGCCGCCTGAGCTGGAAACGCGTGTGGCGATCCTGATGAAAAAAGCGGATGAGAACGACATCCGTCTGCCGGGTGAAGTTGCCTTCTTTATTGCCAAGCGTTTGCGCTCTAACGTGCGTGAACTGGAAGGTGCACTGAACCGCGTCATCGCCAATGCTAACTTTACCGGTCGGGCGATCACCATCGACTTCGTGCGTGAAGCGCTGCGCGATCTGCTGGCGCTGCAGGAAAAGCTGGTCACCATCGATAATATTCAGAAGACCGTGGCTGAGTACTACAAGATTAAGGTGGCAGATCTGCTTTCCAAACGCCGTTCGCGCTCGGTAGCGCGTCCGCGCCAGATGGCGATGGCGATGGCGAAAGAGTTGACGAACCACAGCTTGCCAGAAATTGGCGACGCTTTTGGGGGTCGCGACCACACAACGGTGCTTCATGCCTGCCGCAAGATTGAGCAGCTGCGTGAAGAGAGCCACGATATCAAAGAAGATTTCTCTAATCTCATCAGAACATTATCTTCCTGACGCTATGAAATTTATTGTTGAACGTGAGCAGCTGCTGAAGCCGCTGCAACAAGTTAGTGGCCCACTGGGTGGTCGTCCGACGCTGCCGATTCTCGGAAACCTGCTGCTGCAGGTTACAGAAGGTTCGCTGTTGCTGACCGGTACCGATCTGGAAATGGAGATGGTCGCACGTGTGGCGCTGACGCAGGCGCATGAGCCTGGCTCCACCACCGTTCCGGCGCGAAAATTTTTGGATATCTGTCGCGGATTGCCGGATGGTGCAGAAATCACGCTGGCGCTGGAAGGCGATCGTATGCTGGTTCGCTCTGGCCGCAGCCGTTTTTCGCTGTCGACCCTGCCCGCCAGTGACTTCCCGAATCTCGACGACTGGCAGAGTGAAGTTGAATTCACCCTGCCGCAGGCGACCCTGAAACGGCTGATCGAAGCCACTCAGTTCTCGATGGCCCATCAGGATGTGCGTTACTACCTCAACGGCATGATGTTTGAAACCGAAGGGGAAGAGCTGCGCACTGTAGCCACTGATGGTCACCGTCTGGCCGTTTGCTCCATGCCGATTGGTCAGGCACTGCCAAGTCATTCCGTGATTGTGCCACGTAAAGGCGTCATTGAGCTGCTGCGTCTGCTGGATGGCGGCGATACGCCTCTGCAGGTCCGGATTGGCGGCAGCAATATCCGCGCGCACGTCGGCGACTATATCTTTACCTCTAAGCTGGTTGATGGTCGCTTCCCTGACTATCGCCGCGTATTGCCGAAGAATCCCGATAAAGTGCTGGAAGCGGGCTGCGATCTGCTCAAACAGGCCTTTGCCCGTGCTGCCATCCTCTCTAACGAGAAGTTCCGCGGTGTTCGCCTCTATATCACCGAAAATCAGCTAAAAATCACCGCCAATAACCCTGAACAGGAAGAAGCGGAAGAGATGCTGGATGTCAGCTATAACGGCACGGAACTGGAGATCGGTTTTAACGTCAGTTACGTGCTGGATGTGCTGAACGCGCTGAAGTGCGAAAACGTCCGCCTGCTGCTGACGGATTCAGTGTCGAGCGTGCAGATCGAAGATGTGGCGAGTCCTGCAGCAGCTTACGTCGTCATGCCCATGCGCTTGTAAGTGTTATATATCGGCCTGGCTTACTTGCTATGTTGTGCCCCGGCAGTGCTCGCCATCCTCACGTACTTCAGTACGCTCCGGTGGCTGTGCGCTGGCGAGGCGCAACGTAGCGACGACGCCGACGGCCTCGTGACTGGGATGTCGGCCAAACCTGCTTTGCCGTTAACGCACTTGATCGCCAGGTCCAAAAACTTTATTGCCCTTCACGCTGGATTGATTCATGGCTTTAACCCGCCTTCTTATCAAAGATTTTCGTAATATCGAGCAGGCCGACCTGCAACTGGCCCCCGGATTTAATTTCCTGGTGGGTGCCAATGGCAGTGGGAAAACCAGCGTTTTAGAGGCGATTCATACGCTGGGGCATGGTCGATCGTTTCGCAGTTTGCAGGCGGGTCGCGTCATTCGTCACGACGAGGCGGCGTTCGTCTTGCACGGGCGTCTGGAAAACGCAGAGCGGGAAATTTCTGTCGGGCTGACCAAAAACCGGGCCGGTGACAGCAAAGTGCGTATTGATGGCAGCGATGGTCATAAAGTCGCAGAGCTGGCGCAGCTGCTGCCGATGCAGTTAATCACGCCTGAAGGTTTTAGTCTGCTGAATGGCGGTCCCAAATACCGCCGGGCCTATGTCGACTGGGGCTGTTTCCATAACGCGCCCGGCTTTTTCAACGCATGGAACAACATGCGTCGCCTGCTTAAACAGCGGAATGCGGCGCTTCGCCAGGTCTCACGTTACAGCCAGATTCGTCCCTGGGATCAGGAGCTGGTTCCGCTGGCTGAACAGATTAGCCAGTGGCGGGCGGAATACAGTGCGGCAATATCTGCAGAGATCACCGCCACCTGTAGCCAGTTTCTGCCAGAGTTTGAACTGCGCTTCTCCTTCCAGCGTGGCTGGGACAAAGAGAGTGATTACGGCGAACTGCTGGAACGTAACTTCGAGCGCGATCGTGCGCTGACTTATACCGCCAGCGGCCCCCATAAAGCCGATTTTCGTATTCGGGCTGAAGGGACGCCGGTGGAAGATTTACTCTCACGCGGGCAGTTAAAACTGCTGATGTGTGCATTGCGTCTGGCACAGGGCGAGTTCCTGACAAGCCAGAGCGGACGCCGCTGTATTTACCTCATTGATGACTTTGCTTCTGAGCTGGATGAGAGCCGACGACGCCTGCTGGCGGACCGGTTAAAAGCCACTCAGGCGCAGGTGTTTGTCAGCGCTATTTCTGCCGGGCATGTAATCGACATGACTGACGAAAAGGGCAAGATGTTCCGCGTGGAACAGGGTAAAATAGCGGTTCAACCTGAAGATTAAAATGAGCGAGAAACGTTGATGTCGAATTCTTATGACTCCTCAAGTATTAAAGTCCTGAAAGGACTTGATGCGGTACGCAAACGCCCGGGCATGTATATCGGCGATACCGATGACGGTACCGGTCTGCATCACATGGTATTCGAGGTCGTGGATAACGCAATCGACGAAGCGCTCGCTGGTCACTGTAGTGACATTGTGGTCACCATCCACGCGGATAACTCCGTTTCGGTGCAGGATGATGGACGCGGCATTCCAACCGGTATTCACGAAGAAGAAGGCATCTCTGCCGCTGAAGTGATCATGACCGTGCTGCATGCTGGCGGTAAGTTCGATGATAACTCCTATAAAGTCTCCGGCGGCCTGCATGGCGTGGGCGTCTCCGTGGTTAACGCCCTGTCGCAGAAGCTGGAGCTGACCATTCGTCGCGAAGGCAAAGTGCATCAGCAGGTTTACGTCCATGGCGTACCGCAGGCACCGCTGGCGGTAACGGGTGAAACCGACATTACCGGGACCCGCGTGCGTTTCTGGCCGAGCCACGAAACCTTTACCAACGTGCGCGATTTTGAGTATGACATTCTGGCGAAACGCCTGCGTGAACTCTCATTCCTCAACTCGGGCGTGTCGATTCGTCTGGAAGATAAGCGCGATGGCAAAAACGATCACTTCCATTACGAAGGCGGCATCCGGGCGTTTGTTGAGTACCTGAACAAAAACAAAACCCCTATTCACCCTACCGTGTTCTATTTCTCTACTGAGAAAGATGGCATCGGTGTGGAAGTGGCACTGCAGTGGAACGACGGTTTCCAGGAAAACATCTACTGCTTTACCAACAACATCCCGCAGCGTGACGGTGGTACACACCTCGCCGGTTTCCGTGCGGCGATGACCCGTACCCTGAATGCCTACATGGACAAAGAGGGTTACAGCAAGAAAGCCAAAGTCAGCGCCACCGGTGATGATGCGCGTGAAGGTTTGATCGCCGTAGTGTCGGTGAAAGTGCCGGATCCAAAATTCTCCTCGCAGACCAAAGATAAACTGGTCTCCTCCGAGGTGAAATCGGCGGTTGAGCAGCAGATGAATGAGCTGCTGGCAGAATACCTGCTGGAAAATCCATCAGACGCCAAAATCGTCGTCGGCAAAATCATCGACGCAGCCCGTGCCCGTGAAGCGGCCCGCCGCGCCCGTGAAATGACCCGCCGTAAAGGCGCGCTGGATCTGGCAGGTCTGCCAGGCAAACTGGCGGATTGCCAGGAGCGCGACCCGGCGTTGTCCGAAATCTACCTGGTGGAGGGTGACTCCGCAGGCGGCTCGGCTAAACAGGGCCGTAACCGTAAGAACCAGGCGATTCTGCCGCTGAAAGGTAAAATCCTTAACGTTGAGAAAGCGCGTTTCGACAAGATGCTTGCTTCCCAGGAAGTTGCCACGCTGATCACCGCGCTGGGCTGTGGTATTGGTCGCGATGAGTACAACCCGGACAAGCTGCGTTATCACAGCATCATCATCATGACCGATGCCGACGTCGATGGTTCCCACATCCGTACCCTGCTGCTGACCTTCTTCTATCGTCAGATGCCTGAAATCATTGAACGCGGCCATGTTTATATCGCCCAGCCGCCACTCTACAAAGTGAAGAAAGGTAAGCAGGAGCAGTACATCAAAGATGACGAGGCGATGGATCAATACCAGATCGCTATCGCGCTTGATGGTGCGACGCTGCACACCAATGCCAGCGCACCCGCGCTGGGCGGTGAGCCGCTGGAGACACTGGTCTCTGACTTCAACAGTACCCAGAAGATGATCAAGCGTATGGAACGCCGTTATCCGATGGCGATGCTGCGTGCGATGATTTATCACGACACGCTGAGCGATCTGAGCAACGAAGCAGAGGTCACCACCTGGCTGAACGGTCTGGTGAGCTATCTGACCGAACGCGAAGCGCACGGCAGCACCTATCTGGCACAGGTGCGTGAAAACCGCGAAACGAACCTGTTCGAGCCGGTGCTGCGCGTCCGTACCCACGGTGTGGATACCGACTATCCGCTGGAAGCGGATTTCATTCAGGGGCCTGAGTATCGCAAAATCTGCGCGCTGGGTAGCCAGCTGCGTGGTCTGCTGGAAGAAGATGCTTACATTGAGCGTGGCGAACGTCGTCAGCCAGTGGCAAGTTTCGAACAGGCGATTGAGTGGCTGGTGAAAGAGTCGCGTCGCGGCCTCTCCGTCCAGCGCTACAAAGGTCTGGGTGAGATGAACCCGGATCAGCTGTGGGAAACCACCATGGATCCAGACAGCCGTCGTATGCTGCGCGTCACCATTAAAGATGCGATTGGCGCTGACCAGCTGTTCACTACGTTGATGGGCGATGCGGTGGAACCGCGTCGCGCCTTCATCGAAGAGAATGCGCTGAAAGCCGCCAATATCGATATCTAACCGGCAGCGGACGTAACAGGCCATCACTCAGGTGATGGCCTTTTTTTTGTACCGTACGGGCGGAAATCCATCAGGCCGCACCCCTGCTGTTCGCCAGGCGAACCCGCAACTATCCGAAAAGCCGTGATTTAAATCCACCGCGATCTCCTTATCGCCTGCACCCAGCGGTTTGCTGCCCGTTCCTGCCTGCCATGAAGCTGGTCAATGTGCGCTGAATCGCGCTAGCATTGAATAAAACCCAGACGCTACGAGGATTGTATGGCTATTAAATTGATCGCTATCGACATGGATGGCACCCTGCTCAACCCGCAACATGAGATCACACCAGGGGTGAAATCTGCCCTGGATCGCGCCCGCCAGAAAGGTGTGTCGATTGTGCTGACCACCGGCCGGCCATTTGTGGGTATCCAGCGCTATCTGATGGAGCTGGATATGCAGACGCCCGGCCAGTATGCGATAAGCAACAACGGTGCGCTGGTTCATCAGGCCGAAGATGGTGAGTGCGTGGCGGAAGTGACGCTGACCTTTGACGACTACCTCTACATTGAGAATCTGGCGCGCGAGCTTGGTGTGCATTTCCAGGCGTTCGACAAATCCCATCTCTACACACCCAATAAAGACATCAGTGAATACACCATCCATGAAGCGAGCCTGACCGGGATTCCGGTGCGCTATCGCGCCGTGGAAGAGATGGATCGCGCCATGCGCTTCCCGAAACTGATGATGATTGACCGCCCGGACCTGCTCGACGCGGCGATTGCCCGTCTGCCCGAACATGCTCACCAGACTTATACCATCCTGAAGAGCGCGCCTTACTACCTGGAAATTCTCGATTGTCGGGTGAATAAAGGCCAGGGCGTCAAAATGCTGGCTGACAAGCTCGGTCTTAAGCAGGAAGAGGTGATGGCGATTGGCGACCAGGAGAATGACCTGGCGATGATTGAATACGCCGGAACCGGCGTCGCAATGGGTAATGCCATTGATTCTGTTAAGAAAATCGCGCAGTTCATCACCAAAACCAATATGGAAGATGGTGTGGCGCATGCCATTGAAGAGTTAGTGCTTTAACGGCTCTGTTCTCTGCCGGGCCGCAGCGGCCCGGCTCCCTGCATCCGGCAAAAAAGCTGCACCGCAAAACAGAATCGCGTAATTTGTCGGGCAACGCTGTCTCCGTGGGTTTTATCATGTCAGAAAAACAGATCACCTTTGCTGCCCGTCAGCATCAGCTCACCAATATCAATATCTGGACTGCCGACAGTCAGTGGCTGGCGTTTGACGTCCGCCCCTCGGGCGCGTCGTTTACCAGCCAGACCATTGAGCGGGTCAATGTGATGACCGGAGAGGTAGAGGTGCTCTATCAGGCCCGACACGGAGCCCACGTCGGTGTCGTTACGGTCAGTCCCGACCTGCCGCCACGCTACGTCTGCATTCATGGCCCGGAACATCCTGATGCCAGCTGGCAGTATGATTTCCACCACCGGCGCGGTGTGATCGTTCAGAACGGCACGGCGGTGAATCTGGATGCCTGCGATATCACGCCGCCGTTCACCCCTGGCGCGTTGCGTGGCGGTTCACATGTTCATGTCTTTAGTCCTGATGGTTCACGCCTGAGTTTTACCTACAATGACCACGTGATGCATGAACTGGATAGCCGTCTGGATCTGCGCAATGTCGGCGTCGGCGTGCCGCTGTGTACTGTCACGCCTGTAAAGCAGCATCCGCGTGAATATGACGGCACTTTTTTCTGCGTGCTGGTGAGCCAGACGCATGCGGAACCACACCCCGGCAGCGACCAGATCAATCGTGCCTATGAGGAGTGCTGGGTCGGTGAGCGCGGTTATCAGAAACCAGACGGCAGCTGGCAGCGCTGGGCTATCGCTTTTATTGGCGACACCGTGACGGCACAGGGCGAGAAACGGCCTGAAGTTTTTATTGTTGATCTGCCTGACGCGCTGGAGGAGTACGCCCGCGCCGGAGAGAAGCCACTGGAGGGCAGCAGCCAGCAGCTACCTGCGCCACCGGCTGGCGTGCAGCAGCGTCGCCTGACGCACAGCCGCGGCGTGGCGCTGCAACCGCGCCACTGGCTGCGTGCTGCACCGGATGGCAGCCAGATCGCGTTTCTGATGGCGGATGCAGGAGAGGTGATCCAGCTCTGGGTGGTGTCGCCCAACGGCGGCGAACCGCGTCAGATCACCCATCTCAGCCACAGCATTCAGTCCGCCTTTAGCTGGCATCCTGATGGCCAGGCGATTGCCTTTATCTGTGATAACAACGTGATGCGATGTGACATTGAGAGCGGCGCGTGTCAGCGGCTGACCGGCAGAACGGAAGAAGCACCGTCAGGTGACGCGGTGGTCTGGTCACCGGACGGAACACAGATTGCTTATATGCGTGAGGTGAATGGCTGGCGGCAACTCTTTACGGTTGCGGCTGCGACCGCACAG
The DNA here is from genome assembly GCF_019104105.1 of Pantoea jilinensis. Taxonomy (NCBI): domain Bacteria; kingdom Pseudomonadati; phylum Pseudomonadota; class Gammaproteobacteria; order Enterobacterales; family Erwiniaceae; genus Pantoea; species Pantoea jilinensis. Next base: position 8,219 of record NZ_CP077746.1, read on the forward strand.
GAGGCATAGGCTGCGCCTGTGCCAGGCTTTCGTTGGTATGCGCGAGTCTTTCGCTCTGCAGGATGCGTTCACGTGGGGAGTCGAGAGTTTTGTCCTGGTCGCTACGGTAGTAGTCCCACGGCAGCAGCAGCGTATCCAGCACGGCAGAGAAAGGAAGATCGATTAACGCCAGCGGCTTCAGCGCCCAGCTGGTATCACCATCGGCCAGCATGTCAGCGCTGGCACGGGTGCCGGGATAGTAGCCCTGACTCGCACCGGTGTGAGACATCACGCTGGAACAGCCGGTTGTCACCATTGCGCAGCACACTATTCCAGCCAGAGGTAAGGTCTTTAATTTCATCATCATCATCCCTTCAGTCATGGCATAAGCCTGGCTGAGTTTGCTTGCCAGACAACGTCAACACTCTGGGGCGAAGTCCGTTCTGGTCTGGCAAAAGTAGTCCTGAGTGTATGTCATTTCCTCAGATTGGCGAAAAAAATTGCATTTTACCCTCTTGAAAATCCTCTTCTGACACCCATTTTTACTTTACGGACGCACTCACGGTTGCCGCAAGGGACAGTGAGGTGCCGTATCCAGCCTGTCCACTAGTGGAAGGTTGCCAAAACTTGCTGAACTTCAGGAGTCTTAATATGCGTAATTTTGATCTCACCCCACTTTATCGCTCTGCTATCGGTTTTGATCGCCTGTTTAACCTGCTCGAATCTAATCAGAATCAGAGCAATGGCGGCTATCCTCCTTATAACGTAGAACTGGTCGATGAAAATCACTATCGCATTACGATTGCGGTGGCCGGTTTTTCTCAGAGCGAACTGGATATTACAGCGCACGATAACGTGCTGATTGTGCGGGGAGCCCATCCTGAAGAGCAGGCCGAGCGTAAATACCTGTATCAGGGAATCGCCGAGCGCAACTTCGAGCGTAAATTCCAGCTCGCCGACCACATTGTGGTGCGCGATGCTCGTCTCGAAAATGGTCTGCTGAGCATCGACCTTGAACGTCTGGTGCCGGAAGAGGCGAAACCACGCCGTATTGAGATTCTGAAGTAAGATTGAGATTCTGTATTAACTATGACAAACGCCGCTAATGCGGCGTTTTTTGTTTTTGATGTCAGTGGGAGCGCAGGCTCAGGGAGCATACGCAGCGTCAGCGGCGTTTCAGACTGCTGGCATACCCAAATCAGGGTGAATCTGGCCGCAACGAGTAAACTCAACGCGCAGGAAACACGGGCAGAAGAGGAAAGCGTCCCGTGCCATGGACAAAAATGTCGGGAGCGTTTTTGAACAACGCGAAGCGTTGGCCCGGCAACGGGCGCACCTCAGGAATGAGGTGCGTAATCGCGCGGGCCGAGCGTGCCATGGAGGGCGGTTTTTGCGTCTTTCCGATCTGACCGTGCTTCCTGCGCTTGCTCGGTCTCACAGCTAACCGGGTCAGATTTTATCAACAACCTCTAACGCCGTGGCAGCGGCGTTTTTTAACTTTACGGCTGCGTTCTCATCGCTAAACGCTGACCCAGCACGCCACCAAACACATTGACCAGCAACCCCAGAATAATCACTGCCGCGCCCAGCATCTGCTGCCCGGAGAGATGCTCATCCAGCACCAGTGCAGCGGTAACAATCCCCACGACCGGCACCAGCAGCGACAGCGGCGCGACGCGCCAGGTTTCATAGCGACTTAGCAGATTCCCCCAGATGGCATAGCCCACAATGGTGGCGACAAACGCCAGATAGAACAGCGCCAGCACGGTCTGCAGGCCGATATGCAGCAGGCTGTTAACGATGGCGGCCTCGCCATCAAACAGCAGAGAGCAGGCAAAGAAGGGAATGACCGGTACCAGTGCACTCCAGACCACCAGCGACATGATCGGCACACTGCGGTTCCGCATAATGATCTTATTAGTGATATTGCCCAGCCCCCATGACAGCGCCGCCGAGAGTGTCAGCATCATGGTGGTCAGCGTAATACCGGCGCTGGTCTGCCCTTCCATGCCTGCTGTTGCCAGCATAAACATCCCCAGCGTGGCGATGATAATCCCGACAATATGATTCCAGCGCAGCTTTTCCGCCAGCAGCAGCGCGCCCAGCAACAGGGTAAAGAAGGCCTGCGCCTGCAGCACCAGCGAGGCCAGACCGGCTGGCATACCAAGTTTGATCGCCAGGAACAGAAACGCGAACTGACCAAAACTGATGGTCATGCCGTAAACTACCAGCCAGCGCAGCGGGATCGGCGGGCGACGCACAAAGAAAATGGCGGGAAAGGCGACCAGAGAGAAACGCAGTCCGGCGAGCAAAAAGGGCGGCATGCCCTGCAGCCCCAGCTTAATCACCACAAAATTCACGCCCCACGCCACCACCACGCACAGCGCTAACAGCATATCTTTTACCGACATCAGAAACTCCTTGTGCCGCCGTCAGGCGGTGACCGCAATCGGGGTGGCGATATCAGCACAACACGCGTCCCCCACGATGCGAAAATAATCCTCTGCAGCCAGCGCGATCGACTTCTCCAGTTCGCCCGCGTTAAACCATAATGTGCCGACCTGTTGCAGCCGGGAATCCACCCGCAGCGCCAGCCGGTCATCAAAACTAAATGGCGGCACAGCGCCCATGACACAGTCGGTCAGTGCCTGTGCCAGCTCGGGCGCGGCGAAAGAGGATTTTTTGCCACCGATCGCGCGCGCCGCATTTTTAAAATTGATCCGGCAGTCGCCCGGCACAATGGCCAGCAGCTGTCGCGAGGGCGCACCATCCGGCATGCTCACCTCCAGCACCATCGCTTTGGCCGCCTGACCCAGTGCGTTGCCGCGTATCTGGCTGATCTGCTCGGTTTGCCCTACCGCCTCATGCTCCACCACACGGTAGCTGGCCTGATGCTGATCCAGCAGCGCAGTAATCTTTTCAAACGTCGTCATTCCCTTCTCCTTTTCTGGCACAACTTAATGGCACAACCTGGCTTAGCTCCAGGCGATAGCATGTTTCATCTTTTTATCGGTCAGCCCGAAAAAGAACCCCATCGTGATACGGGTATCGCCTTCGACCCGATCAATCTCATGATAAAAAGCGGGATTAAACAGATAGACATCGCCACTGCGCGGTGAAAATTCGCAGATCTCGCTGTGATCAATGACCCCACTGCGATAGCCCAGCTCACCGGCGGTTTTGAACTGCTCATCCTCCGGCGACCACTTTTTGTTGTAGATGCGCAGCGCACCACCCGCGCTGCACTCCTGCAGGCAGACCACGCAGCTGAGCTGATGCAATATTTGTGTCACAACCAGGGAGGTTCCTGCAGCATCGCGCACGATATTGTCGTTATGTAGCGGGTTCGCGACGCCATCAGCATGAAAGCGCACGATAGAACCGGCGTAGTCACCACAACCCGGTTCGTGGGCGATGTTTAAGCTCTCCAGCCGCAGCGCGTGCTGCACCCAGCGGTAAATCTGTTCGCGCAGTGTGTTGAGTGATGCCGGCAGCGCCGGCTGGATATCGCGCAGCTCAGTGAAATAGTTATCAGGTGCCGCCGTATGGCGTGCCAGATAGGGACCCAGCGTGGTCAGCGCGCCATTGGGATAGTGAGAGACACGGATCTTTTCCCGGCAGCTCTGCAGGTCAGTCACCACCGCTTGCCGCACGTCTGGCGTCAGAAAGTTACGCAGCACCAGTAGCGGCACCCGTGCAGTGACGATGTCATCCAGCCAGGTCGATTCCACAAACATGTTGGGATTAATCACGCGGAACTGATTGAAAATTGCCATGTTTATCACTCCCTAAACGGTATTTCATAGAGTTCATGATTATTCATTCGCCGCCAGCTGCCGGCGCTGCCTGGTATTGTCACGGGTTCAGAGGCGATCAGCGTGCAACCGTCCTGTTGCCGAAAATGCATCGTAAAATAGTCCGGCCAGGGGGTGTCGTGCGGATACCACTGCCACGCCCAGGCTTTGTCGCGGGTGACGAAAATGGCATTGCCTGCGCTGCCGCCTGGCTCAACCTGCGCCATCTTTGCGCGCAGATAGTCCCGGGTGAAATCAGCAGGGGTGGTCTGATCCACTAAATAGCGCAGATACTCTTCAGAATCGAAGCGTGATTCCGCCAGGCCGAGCTGACGGTAAATGGTCGGCAGAAAGCCGTTATGCATCATGTACCACTGATGTCCGGCGCTGTTGCGCCACAGCGGATGCGAAAACTCGATCCCCTGATTTTTGCTCAATGTGGCGTGACGCACATGAACCGCCAGAAACCGACTGCGCAGACGATCCACGTCAATACCCGGCAGGGCGTCTGCGAACGGGCCGGTGCCATGCAGGGTGTGAATCTCGCCCTGTTCCAGCCACAGACAGCCCCAGCCATTGGGATGCGATTTGATCGGGCCATCGTGTTCGGCGCCTTCGCCGCAGCTCATGGCGCGTGCTGCCTCCAGAATCTGTGCGCTGTCAAACTGGCCATATGCCAGAATCATCCTGCACATACTTTGTCTCTCCCGGCGGTGACTGATTGCGCGGCAATCACTTGCTTAAACGTGGTCATGATTGGCTCACGTGCTGTATCTGTCAGACTGAAGGTGGCGAGGATACCCGCATGACGGGTCAGATCGGCATAGAGCGAGGAGCGTGGCGAAACCTGCAGTGCAGGCAATCTGAGGGGTGGCAACAGCGCACCCTGCTGATGCTGTTCGATCCAGCTTTCGGCAGCCTGCAGCTGCGCCGGTTGCCGTAACCGCAGCTGTCCAACCGCACCGGATCCGGTGAAAGCAAAAGCAGGCAGTGGATCGCCCGCCTCCAGCCGGAAGGTGACATCCGCCCAGTTGATGCCCGTTGCCTCCTGCACCAGCATTGCCACCCCCATGCCGGAAAGCCGGAATCCCATCTCAAGGAAATGCGGTACGCCATTAACCACAATAAAATCGATATGAAACGCGCCCTGACGATAGCCAAAGGTTTCACAACAGAAGGTCATCAGGCTACTGAACGATGCCGGCAAGGCCGCTGCCGCCATTGCTACATGCCCCGACTCATAAAAACTGACGCATCCCTGGCTATCCCGGTGCTGCTCAATCACCTTCTGGCAGCAGGTCAGTGCCTGGGGATGCCCCTGATGCACCACACCCTGCAACGAAAACTCAGTGCCTGTCAGCGCACTTTCCACAATAAAGCCGCTGAAGCCGCGACCGCCATAGTTCATGGTCTGCACCAGCTGTTTCACCACACTGCGCAGTTGATCGGCGCGTTCAATCAGAAAGATGCCCAGGCCGCCGCCGCCATCCACTGGTTTCACGACACACGGATAGATCAGCGCCTGTTCCGCATCCAGAATGCTGAGCGGTGACGCGAAAAAGCGGAACTCTGGCTGCGGGAAGCGCGGCCAGGCTTTTTTCAGCGCCATGCGCTGCGCATATTTATCCATGGGAATAAAGGCGGCAGGCGCGTCTGGCCCGGCCAGCATCTCACGCAGCCGTCCGGCGCTGGCGTTGTAAGCTTCAAAGCCTGCCAGCACCACCAGCGGATGCGCCAGTAAACCGGCATGCAGATAAGCCTGCATGAGCTCCCACGGATTCTCAGGACGGTCGAGGCGAATAATCAGATCAAACGGCAACGCCAGACTGAGCGACTGGTAATCGACAAAATCACCCATTTCCGCCAGCACGGTAAAATAGCCGTCGCGCTTCGCCACCGCGCAATAAGGATTTTGTCCGTCGCGGGTGGCGCCAATTTGCAGGAAAATCTTTTTCATCGCCTCGCCTTACCGGGTTAACGCCCGGAAATGATTTCTGTCACGATGTCATTGAGCACACCGTTATTGACCTGAATCACCGCTTTGTGAGGATCAAAACGCAGGACGCGCGACAGCGGATCGGTACTTTTGCCCTCCAGCAGCGAACTGACCGGCCTGCTCTGCCAGCAGTGGCGCATCTGCGTCAGCGTCAGGCCGGAGAGCTGTGTTAACTGCTGAGCCAGTTCGACGTCGTTATTGCGTTGTTCAATCAGATCGCGAATAGCGGCTTCCTCCAGCGCAATCTGCTGCTGCGACAGCCAGTGTCCCAGCTGCTCTCCGTGCGCCAGGAAGGGTGAGTAAATCATGCAGATCAGCTGATCTTCACTGAGGTTAAACGCCTGCATGGCGAAATCTGCCGCGCGCTGCCGCTGCTGCCGGATGGCGTCGTCGTCCTGATAGCGCGCCGCCATCTCATTAATGAGCGCGGACGGAAAATCTTTCTTCACCATCAGCCCCAGCGCGAAGCGCACATACTCGCGGATCCCTTCGGCATAGTGGCGCTGCAGCAGCGTTTCAGCCCGCAGTCCGCGCAGATGCGCCATCAGCGTTGGATTACCGCAGTCGGACTCGGAAAAGCTGAACATCAGTTCATCAAAACGGAAGCGCATAAATTCGCTGAGCAGCGCCCAGTGCGCGCCCGCTTCATAGGCGGTGTCCTGATAAATGTTGAAAAACAGCGGGTCACGTGCGAGCTGATGGGTGATGCGGTGCGCGGCTGTCAGCTGATCGGCCCCGTAAACGTCAGAGAAGTAGCGCTCTGCCACACCGTCCAGCGTCTGGAGAAATCCGCTGAAGCCCCGGCTTTTGTCCGCTACCGGCGCATCAAACAGCCGGGAAAGGTGTCTCGCCCAGGCGACATAGGCGGCCTGCTCCTGCGGCGAGTCGCCGGTGATAATCAGATCCACGCCGCCGTTGTAGTCTGCCGCCAGACCAAAGGAGTTCACCATGCTGAGATTACAGGCGTTGCAGAAGGTCGAGCGCGCATCAGCGCGAAAACGGTGGCCATTCATCAGCACGTCATTGCGGTTCTGCTGCCGTACGCTCTCAGGAATCGTCAGGTCGCGGGCAAACGGTCGGATCAGCAGGCCATCTACCACCAGGCATTCTGTCCGTTCATCGTCATGCATCGCCAGCGCCTGATAAACGCGGTGGATGTTCTCCATCACGCTCTGATTCATCGCCGCATGACGGTTAGTACTGACCCGCAGATGAAACGTGCTGCCCTGCTGCAGCCAGATCAGCCCCTGAAGGTAACGCACGTAAGCCACCATGTAGCTACTGTCTTTTCCGCCGCCATAGGCGAGCAGAACGCGGTTATTTTCCAGCATCTGCTGATCCGGCAACGCCGCCAGCAGGCGAACAGAGCAGCGCTGAGCCGATTCAATGATGGCGGGCGACAGATACGCTTCAATCTCCTTCATCATGGCGGGCAGATTGTTCATTTTTCACGTTTCCCTCAGTTGAACAGTATCACTTTATGGCCTGAAGCCGGCGGCTGACGGGGCGTCGGGCCGTTTAGCGTCATGAATAATTAAGAGATGCAGCCTAAACTACTTTGAATGTACTCTGTTGAATATGCACAGATCAGCGCGATATGGGGTGGAACAGATGGCCGATATTATCGGGGAACAGGAGAGTCAGAACAGTCGTTACCGCCAGATCGCAGAACAGATTAAGCAGGCCATTCACGGCGGTTCACTGGCACCCGACAGCCGTCTGCCGTCGGTGCGGACGCTGGCAACACAGTACAATGTCAGCCTCACCACCGCCCTGAAAACACTGCGCACGCTGGAAGATGAGCGCTACGCCGTTGCCCGTCCAAAATCGGGCTTTTTTGTTGCCTCGCAGCGGCCTGCCTCGCGTCAGCTGCCCGCCGTCAGCGAACAGCCGCGCGCCATCGCGCCGCTGGATGAGCAGACAGAACTGCATCTGGCGATGCTCGGCTCAGACTGCCGGGTGCGTCTCGATCTGGCTAACGGCGACAGCGCCCTTTATCCGGTCAAGCGCATCGGCCTGCTGATGCGCCAGATGGGCTACAGCAAACCGGCGCTGCTCGGCAATACGGTCAAAGGTACCGGCTATGCGCCGCTGAAAACTGAGATTGCCCGACGCGCGGTCGATTACGGCTGCAATATCAGCGCCGACGACATTCTGATCACCAACGGCTGCATAGAGGCGATTTCGCTGTCCCTGCGCGCCACCACCCAGCCGGGCGATGTGGTGGCAGTAGAGTCACCCTGCTATTTCGTGCTGCTGCAGATGCTGCATAACCTCAATTTACGGGTGATTGAAGTGGAAGCCGGGCCGGAAGGGTATGTGAATGTGGCGAAGCTGACCGGATTATTTCAGCGCAAGGCGGTACGGGTTTTTCTCACCCTGTGCAACGTCAATAATCCGCTGGGCAAGAGCATTCCTAACGAGCATAAAGCCTATATTGCGCGGCAGGCGGATGAAAACGATGTGGTGATCATTGAGGATGATATTTTTGGCGATACCGCCTTTGGTGAGCGTCGCCCCTTCCCGATGCGCGCCTTCAGCCCCAACGCCATTCTCTGCAGCGGCTTTTCCAAAACCGTGGCACCTGGCATTCGCATTGGCTGGGTTCACAGCGTCAATTACATGCGCAAAATCGCCTCGCTGAAATATACCTCTACGATGGGCACCTCGGTGTTGTCACAGGCGGCGGTGGCGGAGTTGCTGCGCAGCGGGGGCTATGATGCGCATCTGCGCAAGCTGCGTCGCGAGCTGGCGCGGCAAATCCGTGAGATGCGTCAGTCGGTGCTGCGGGAATTTCCGGCGGGAACACGCGTGTCCGATCCGGAAGGAGGCTATGTGCTGTGGGTCGAGATGCCGGGAAAGGCGCTGAACGTGCGTGAGCTGTTTCTGAAAGCGCGTAATGCGGGCATCGGCATTGCGCCGGGCCACATTTTTGCCACCGACCAGCGCTACGATCACTGTTTCCGGCTGAATGCCGGTTTCGGCTGGAATGCTGAGGTGGAACAGGCCATTAAACAGCTGGCACAGTGGTGCCAGCTGTCGTTAACCGATCCACAGGAAGAGCAGGATTAGCTGTCGCGCCAGGCGATCTCAACCTCTTCCGCCAGAATCTGCACTGCCCGCTCGATGTTCTCTGCATCCGGCACGTAGTTCATCCGCATACATTGATGGGTGTGTGGCCACGCCTGCTCCAGCCCCGGGAAGAAGAAGTGGCCTGGCACCATCAACACGCCGCGCGCTTTAAGCCGCTGATAAAGCAATTCAGTGGTGATCGGCAGATCGCGGAACCAGAGCCAGAGGAAAATGGCCCCTTCCGGCTTGTGGATCAGGCAGCGATCTTCCGGCAGATAGCGCCGCAGGATCGCGATGGTCTGCTGCACCTTCTGCTGGTAGAACGGCTTGATCACCTCTTCGGAGAGCCGCAACAGATCGCCGCGACGAATCATCTCATTGGCGATGGCCGGACCGATACTGCCTGGTGCCAGACTGATAATGCCGTTCATGTTGCTCAGTGCAGTAATCGTCTTCTCGTCAGCAATAATAATGCCGCAACGCGCACCCGGCAGGCCGAGCTTCGACAGACTCATGCAGAGAATGATGTTGGGATTCCACAGCGGGCGCACCTCGCTGAAGATGATGCCGGGGAACGGCACACCATAGGCATTGTCGATCAGCAGCGGCACGTCATGCTGCTGTGCCAGCGCATCGAGCTGCATCAGCTCATCATCAGTGATCACATTACCGGTAGGATTTGTCGGGCGCGAGACGCAGATCAGCCCGACCTCATCGTTCATCGACAGATGCTCGAAATCGACATGATATTTAAACTGGCCTTCCGGCAGCAGCTCAATGTTCGGCTTCGCCGAGACAAACAGCGCCTCTTCCAGACCGGCATCCGCATAGCCAAGATACTCAGGCGCCAGCGGGAACAGCACTCGCTTCTTGCTGCCATCGGCCCGGCGACCGGCATACAGGTTAAACAGATAGAAGAAAGCGCTCTGACTGCCGTTGGTCAGTGCGATATTCTCTGCGGTGATCGGCCAGCCAAGCTGTTCACGCAGCAATTCAGCCAGTGACGCCAGCAGCGTCGCTTTGCCACGCGGACCGTCATAATTGCACAGCGCTTCGCTGAGTTTGCCTTCCTCGTGCATCTGCTGCAGCAGTTGCTGAAAGTAGTCGTTCATGGCCGGAATTTGCGCCGGATTGCCGCCACCCAGCATGATGGTGCCGGGCGTGCGGAGGCCCGCGCCCATATCTTCCATCAGACGTGAGATGCCGGAATGTTGGGTAAATTTGTCGCCGAACTGAGAAAAGGACATAGCGGTTAAATATTTGTGATAACGAATCGGGGGTCCACCATAACGCCCGCCATCGGCGGGCGCAATGGGAAGGCGTGGGGATTACTTCAGTGCCTGCGGGTTAACGCAGTTCTTCTCGACGCTTCCGCCAAGTGCGGCGATGAGATTTTCTACCGCATCCTGCATCATGCCGTAACGGGTTTCGTGTGTCGCAGAACCGATGTGCGGCAGCGTCACCACATTGGGCAATGACAGCAGTGGGGAGTCAGCAGAGACCGGCTCCTGCTCAAACACATCCAGTCCGGCGGCATGCAGTTTGCCTGCCTGCAAGGCAGCGATCAGCGCCTTCTCATCCACCACCGGTCCGCGCCCGGCGTTGATCAGCACCGCATCCGGTTTCATCAGGTCCAGCTCGGCGGCCCCAATCAGATGGTGTGTCTCTTCAGTCAGCGGCAGGCTAATGCAGACGAAATCACTCTGCTTCAGCAGCGCTTCCCGTTCACAGCGCTGTGCGCCAAAGCGTGACTGTGCCTCCTCATGCTCACGGCGGGCGTTATAGAGGATTTTCATGCCAAAACCAAAGTGCGCCCGCTGCGCAAGCGCCATCCCGATACGTCCCATGCCGAGAATACCCAGCGTTTTATGGTGTACGTCGATGCCGAACTGCGCCGGTCCGATGCTCTTCTGCCAGTTACCCGCTTTAACCCAGGCATCCAGTTCCGGCACCCGGCGCGCCGTGCTCAGCACCAGCGCCATCATGGTGTCTGCCACGGTTTCGGTCAGCACGGTCGGCGTGTGCATCAGCACCACATTACGCTGATTCAGGGCGTCTACATCAAAATTGTCGTAGCCCACAGAGACGCTGGAGCAGACGCGAAGATTGGGCATTTTCGCCAGCAGCTCGCCATTCACTTTACCGCCCGATCCCAGCAGACCTTCTGCCTGCTGGAAATCCGCAGCATACTTCTGCTGGCTCTCTGGTGAGAGATCGCTGATTTCCGTCACGTCACACTGTTCAGCCAGGCGGGCATAAAGATCGTCAGGCAGTTTTTTATAAAGAATTACAGCGGGTTTCATTCGGTGGCTCCCGGTCAATAAGTTACGGGCGGCTTGCAGGCCGCCCGGAGAAATAGAGGCTAACGTTTACGCTTTCAGGCCGGTTTCGCACCCTGCAACGGTGGCGCTTTATTCTGCGCCGGCTTCACAATCAGCGTCAGCCACACCGAAACCAGCAGGGCCGATCCCATAAAGATGTAGGAGGCGGATGGACTGCCGGTTGCTCCATTAAGATAGCCGACAATCCATGAACCGATAAACGATCCCAGCGCACCCATGCTGTTGATCAACGCCATTGCACCACCGGCAACATTACGCGGCAGCATTTCAGGGATGATGGCAAAGAACGGTCCGTAAGGCGCATACATCGCGGCACCGGCAATCACCAACAGGGTGTAGGACATCCAGAAGTGGTTAGATCCCACCAGGTACGAGCCGAGGAAAGCCAGCGCACCGATCAGCAGCAGTGGCCAGACGAACAGCTTGCGGTTCTGGGTTTTGTCAGACGCCCAGGAGACAATCACCATCGCAATGGTTGCCGCCAGATAAGGCACCGCTGACAACCAGCCCGCTTCGACCATGCCCATCTGCGTGCCGTTACGCAGAATCGACGGCAGCCACAGCACAAAGCCATACACGCCGATGCTCCAGGCAAAATATTGCAGACAGAGAATGATCACGTTGCGGTTACGGAACGCTTCACCGTAGTTGCGCACCGCTTTGATATTTTCCTGCTCTTTCTGCAGTTCAGCCTGCAACGCCGCTTTCTCGGCATCGCTCATCCAGCGCGCCTGTGCGGGTTTATCCTGCACCAGGAACCACCAGGCGATCGCCCAGATCACCGCAGGAATCCCTTCGATGATAAACATCTCACGCCAGCCAAAGGATTCGATCAGATAGCCCGACACCACCGACATCCACAGCACCGTGACGGGATTCCCCAGGATCAGGAAGGTGTTGGCGCGTGAACGCTCCGATTTGGTGAACCAGTTGCTGATATAAATCAGCATCGCAGGCATTACCGCAGCTTCCACCACGCCCAGAACAAAGCGAATGGCTGCCAGCATCGGAATGTTGCTGACCACGCCGGTCAGCGAGGCGCAGCCGCCCCACAGAATCAGGCAAACGAAGATCAGTTTCTTGACGCTGCGGCGTTCGGCGTAAATCGCACCCGGGATCTGGAAGAAGAAGTAACCCAGGAAGAACAGCGCACCCAGCAGCGAGGACATGCCTTTGGTGATGCCGAGATCGTCATTAATCCCGGCAGCAGAAGCGAAGCTAAAATTTGCACGATCAAGATACGCCAGGCTGTAGGTGATAAACACGATGGGCATGATGAACCACCAGCGTTTTGGCGCGATTGTCTGCTTTTTCATCGGGAACTCCTGTGACTGTAGAGGGGCGCGAACTACACGTCGCCCAGTTGCTGACGCGTCGGCAGACCTTCGCTGTCACCAATGACCTGAATTGCCATCGAACCAATTTTGTTGCCGCGACGAATCGCCTGCGGCAGCGACTGACCTTCCAGCAGGGCGCTGATAACGCCAACGGCAAAACCGTCACCGGCACCCACGGTATCCACCACGTTATCGACTTTTATCGCCTCAACCTGACCCTTTTCGCCCTGCGACGTTTTATACCAGGCACCGTCACAACCGGTTTTTATGACCACGGCTTTGACACCCTTGTCGAGATAGAAATCGGCGATCGCTTCCGGCTGACGATAACCGGTCAGAATCAGCCCCTCTTTTTCGCCCGGCAGCACCCAGTCGGCATACTCCGCCAGCAGATTGAGTTGCTTACGCATCTCCTCTTCGCTGCGCCACAACACCGGCCGCAGGTTAGGGTCAAACGAAATAGTTTTACCGCGTGCACGCATTTCTTTGGCGGTGTGCTTCAGCAGCGCCAGCGAGCTCTCTGACAGCGCCGCCGCCACACCGCTCAGGTGCAGATGACGCGCCGAGCCGAAATAGTCTGCATCAAAATCCTCAACCGACAGATGGCTGGCCGCCGAGCCTTTACGAAAATATTCCACCAGCGGATCAGAACCGTCATCGACTTTGGACTTGAGCTGAAAACCGGTGGGATAGCGTTTATCGACCGTCACACAGGCGTGGTCGATACCCTCTTTTTCCAGCTGCTGGCAGATAAACCGGCCGAAAGCGTCATCGCCGATACGGCTGACCCAGCCCACTTTCAGGCCAAGACGTGCCAGGCCGGTCGCCACATTGAGTTCAGCGCCCGCAGCACGTTTAACAAAGGTCTCTGCTGCGGCCAGATCGCCAGTCTCGCGGGCGATAAACATCGCCATCGCTTCACCGATGGTGACCACATCAAGCTGACCGTTGTGATGATTAATGTGCGTCATATCTGTTCCTTACACGTTACGCAGCAGCGACACGTAGTGGCGTGTCACCGCAGTCAGATCGTCGCCTTCCAGCGGAAATTCGATACCGCGCGGTGCCTGTGCGGGCAGCTGTTGCAGCAGCGTGCGCCAGTGGTCATCCGCCTCATCCAGCGCAATCGCCCGGAAGCTATCCTGGTGCGGCACGGCCGCTTTGACGTGCACATAACCCACCTGCGCGGCCAGTTGTTGCGCTGCCTGGTCGGCATCTTCCCCGGTCCAGCGCCAGTTACCCATATCAAAGGTCATGCTGATCGGCAGATCGGCTTCCCTGACCGCCGTAAAAAACGCGACGGACGGCGCCAGTCGACCATGCTCAGTCTGGTCATTTTCCACGGTCAGCTGAAACGGCAGATCCGCCAGCAGCGCCTGCAACGTTTCGCGAGGGAGTGCACCGGTAAAGTCTCCCAGCGCCACTTTCAGCCGCTGAGCGTTTAACTGGCGTGCTTCTTCAACGTAGTGGATCAGGCGTGGATTGATTTCGCCGCCGTCACAAAACAGCGTATCGGGCACCGAATAGCTGGCGTGCAGCTGATGCTGCGCCACCGCCCGGCCCAGCGCGGGCAGATCGGTAAGCGCCGTGTCATCAAGCAGTTCGCGGCGGATTTCAACGCCGTCAGCGCCCGCCTGCTGAATAATCGGCAGCAGCGCACGCTGACCGCCGAGTGCGGCGATCTGCGCGTGGCCATAAGCGGCGGTCACCACGATGATGTCAGGTTTCATGTTCTACTCCATGGCAGGGTTCTGCCCATAACGAATAGAAAAACCCTAAATGGAACCGGTTCCAAAGCAAAGGAGCAAACTGTGAAATTATGATCGTGCTCACGAAGCGAGCACGTAAACGGAAGGTTAAATCTGAAATTCAGCCCAGAGGCTGGCTTGAGCCGCGAACAATCAGTTCACCAGAGAAGACCTGCTCGCCAACCGGCACATCACTGCCCTCAATACGGGCAATCAGGCGTTCCAGTGCACTGAAGCCAATCTGCCAGGTGGGTTGTTTCAGCGTGGTGATACCGACACCGGCCAGCGCCGCCCACTCCAGTTCATCAAAACCGAGCAGGCCGATATCGCGACCCCAGTGCAGATTGAGTCGTTGTAACGATCGCGCCACCTGCAGCGTCAGCGCCCCGTTGGCGACCATCACCGCGCAGCGTTTGCCGGTATGACGCTGATGGAAGGCCAGCAACGCCTGGTCCAGCGCATCGGGCTGATGCAGCCCCACTTCAGTATTCTCATGCTCAACCTGAGGATGCGTTGCCAGCAGCTGGCGGAAAGCCTGCAGACGCTCGCGGCGAGTGTTGACGCTGCCCAGCGGCTCACTCAGAAACAGCAGTGCGTTATAGCCATTGTCGACCAGATGGCGCGTGGCTGTTTCAGCCGCTTCGGCGTTATTCAGTCCCACTACATCGCAGGGAAAATCGGGGATTTTTCGGTCAATCAGCACCATTGGCAGCAGGGATTGTTGCAGATGATTCAGCACCTCTTCACGCATACCGACCGCGTTAACCACGATGCCTTCTACCTGATAGCTGCTAAGCAGTTGCAGATAGTGCTGCTCCAGATCCACTTCATTATTGGTGTTACACATCAGCAGGGTAAAACCCTGCTCGCGGCAGGCGGCTTCAATACCGCTCATCACATCGACGGAATAGGGATTGGTGATATCGGCAATAATCAGCCCGATCAGGCGGGTACGTCCGCGCTTCAGGCCGCGCGCCATCTGGCTTGGACGATAGCTGAGATCGGCAATCGCCTGCTCAATCCGCGCTTTTAAACCGTCAGAAAGCAGATGCAGCTCGCCATTGAGATAGCGTGAAACGCTGGTTTTGCCCGTTCGTGCCGCGTGAGCAACATCGCTGATGGTGGCACGAGGCGGCCTGATTTTCATGAGATATCCTGCGAAATGAGAAACCAGGCAGAGACTAGCACAAGCAAAGCTCACCGCAAAAAGTGCTATACCGGTAATTGCAGCCAGGGTTGCCAAAGGGTCTGTAACGTTTCCGGTGGTGCGCCATTGATCAGCTGGATGACCATTTCAGCCACCTGCTCTCCGGCCTGGTGCGGTGTTGCCTGGCGAATAGCGACAATGGGATGATCGAGAATCGCATCACGCGGCAATCCCTCCCAGCCTGCCAGCAGAATGGCACGCTCACCTGCTGACCGTCCTGCCTGATGCAGTGCCAGAGCGGCGCCTTCAGCCAGCACAGCGCAGTCGGTGATAATCACTTCCGGTACCGCCGCCTCTGCCAGCCACTGCCTGGTTTGCTGATAGCCGGCACGGCGAGACGGCGACACAGCCGCCATCGCATAAGGTGCGACATCGCCCAGCGCGGTCAGATATCCCTGACGACGCTCACGCACCTGCGTGCTGTGTTCGTTGCTGCCGAGCCAAGCTATCCGCTGCCGTCCCTGCGCCAGCGACCAGCTCACCGCCATCTGCGAACCCGCGAAGTGATCCACATCAAACCAGGCATAAGTGGGTGGCAGATCGCTGCGGCCCAGCGCCAGAAAGCGAAAATTAGCCTGAAGCAGCGCATGAAGTCGGCTGTCATCGGGCGTAGTGTGACCGACGATAAGGGCATCCACGGCCCCACTGCGCAACAGATGTGTCAGTGTCGACTGACTCTGCTGCTTATCCATCAGTAACAGCAGATTAATGTCATGACAGGCAAGGTGATGATCCAGCGACAGCAGCATGTCGCTAAAGTCGCTGCCACTCAGAGAAGATGCACTGATCGGGTAGATAAGACCCACCGCGTTAGCGCGACCGGTTTTCAGACGCCGCGCCGCTGCATTGGGTCGGTAGCCGCGCCGCTGCGCTTCCTCTTCGATACGCTTACGCGTTTCGTGAGCAACGTCCTGATAACCATTAAGGGCACGACTGACCGTCGTCACGGAAAGGCCTAAAACCGTAGCGATGGCTTTAAGAGACATGAGGAAACATTCTCTGATCAATTTTTGATCAGGCTACCATAAAGCGTCTGCTGGCTCTATTCGCCGAAACATTACTGGTTCTTTTAGCGGAAGGCTTTACAGAAAAAAGACGCCCCAGGTCGGGGGCGCGCGCGATTATTACAGTGGGCTGAGCGTGATCTCAACACGACGGTTTTGTGCTTTGCCTGCTTCGGTGCTGTTGGTGGCAACCGGATTATCCGGGCCTGCACCCTGCGTACGCAGGCGATCGCTGGCAACACCCTGCACGATCAACGCGCTGGCAACACTTTCAGCACGCTGTTGAGACAGGCGCATGTTCAGTGCACGGCTGCCAGTGCTGTCGGTGTAACCTACGACGTTTACCGCTGTTTTCGGATACTCTTTCAGCACCATTGAAACACCGGTCAGGGTATTTGCACCGGCCGGTTTCAGATTGCTGCTATTAGAGTCGAAGGTGACATTATTTGGCATATTCAGAACGATGTTATCGCCATTACGGGTCACGCTGACACCCGTGCCGCGCATTTTGTCGCGCAGTTTCGCTTCCTGTACATCCATGTAGTAGCCCACGCCACCGCCCAGTGCAGCACCGCCAGCGGCACCAATCAGTGCGCCTTTACGACGATCTTTTTTCGACGAGGAGAGCACGCCGACACCGGCACCCACGAGTGCGCCCAGGCCCGCGCCCACGCCTGACTTACCCGCCTGAGATTCGCCGGTGTAAGGATTGGTCGTACACCCTGGCAGGGCCAGGCTGCCGCTTAATAACAAAGTGATGGCGATTAATTTTTTCTGCATTTTTGTTCCCTTACATTCGACACACAGGGGAAAACCTTTCCCATAAGTGGCACGATTATGCCGCCTGATGCCAGGGAATGTAGTGCGGAAAAATCCTGATTTAACGGGAATCACGTCTTTTGATTGTCAGGATGACAAAAACAGTTGCTCTGATGATCGTTTATCAGCCCACAGGCCTGCATAAAGGAGTAGCAAATTGTGGGGCCGATGAATTTAAAACCACGCTGTTTTAACGCCTTAGAGAGCGCAATGGCGTGCTCTGACGTCGTGGGTGCCTGGCTGTAATCAGAATAATCGTGAACGATTTGCACGTTATCGACAAATTGCCAGACGAAGTGGCTGAAATCCTCGCCTTTCGTCTCCATTTCAAGATAAGCACGCGCGTTAGCGATAATGGCCGCGATTTTACCCGCGTGGCGGATAATGCCGCTGTTGAGCATCAGCGCGTCAATATCTGTGGAATCCATCAATGCTATGGCCTGCGGATCAAACTGGTGAAAGGCCGCCCGATAGTTTTCCCGCTTTTTCAGCACGGTGATCCAGGATAATCCCGCCTGCTGCCCTTCCAGACAAAGCATCTCAAACAGCGCGCGCTTGTCTCTTTGCACCACACCCCATTCACGGTCGTGATAGGCCAGATAGAGGGGATCCTGCGTTACCCAACCACATCGTTGCATCACTTTTTTCCTTTAATGACGTGAAAATTCTGGCGGTCCGCTTGATCTTAGAATTTATCGGTTGATAGTTAAACAACCACCGGTTAAATAACAGAGACGGGCCGAAAATTTAATTAAGACGCCGGATAATAACTTCAGTTTTGCCCGGAGAAGCGATGGTGCCGAGAAGCGGTTGGAAAGGTCTGCGGACCTGCTGTGCTGTATGCCTGTTACTCTTAACGCAACCGACTTTTGCCCGCGGTGGCACCTCTGCGCCTCAACATCCCGTCTTCTCTCCCGACTACGACACGATCCTGGCGGAGAAGATCGCCCTGAACCCACTCGCCTTCAGCGATGAAAGCCGCGCCCTGTTTGAAGCCGCCATTAACTCGCCTACCGCATCCCCCATTGCCCTGCACAGTGAAACCGGCAGCGTAGGCACTACGCCGCTGGGAAAACGCTATCGGGCGGGCGTTGACCTGCCTATTGCCCCGTCACTCACCACCGGACCCGTGGCGCAGTATGCGGTCGATCCGCAGCAGATGAACTGTCTGCAATGCGATTACAGCGATCAGCAGAGCCGTGAGCAGAGCGCCAGCGTCGGCTGGCGCATTGATTCGAAACAGGGATGGATATCGCCCTGGGCGCAGCTGAGTTATCACTATCTGATGGCCGATACATCGCAGAATCCCCGGCGCGAGGCAACCAACGGCTCTGATCAATCCGATGGCATTGATGTGAGCATCGGTGCACAAATGCCACTCAACGCGAATCTGGCGGCTTTTGCTGCGTTTTCACAAAGTGAGGCGCTGAATAATCAGGAGCAGCAACTTTATACCTTTGGATTCAGTGCCAGCTTCTAGCGGGGCATAAAATGAGAAA
The DNA here is from genome assembly GCF_019104105.1 of Pantoea jilinensis. Lineage (NCBI taxonomy): Bacteria > Pseudomonadati > Pseudomonadota > Gammaproteobacteria > Enterobacterales > Erwiniaceae > Pantoea > Pantoea jilinensis. The sequence goes on from NZ_CP077746.1 coordinate 27,016, forward strand.
GGGAATCGGGCGTTTAAAATATAATGAGTCCGCTAATCATTATACCGGTAACCTTATGCGCAACGATTTGACAATTATTGGCCGCGAAATAGCGGTTTTCCTTCTGGCAGCTCTGGTTCTCGCGTTGACTATCGTCCCTGTCTACATTGATGTGGCCTGGATGAACGACGCGCTCCACGAAACCTCTTTTACTGAAACCACCCAGGAATGCATGCTGGCGATGATCGCCGCACTGTTCTTTATTGCGGCTCGCCGTCGTCCCGCTCAGCGCGGGGCGCTGACCTTAGTGGCGGGCTTTTACAGCTGCATGCTCATCCGCGAACTCGACTTTGTTTTTGATACTTTTCAGCACGGCAGCTGGGTCTGGTTTGCTCTGGCCGTTACGGCGGGTTCGCTGGCTGTCGCGCTGCGGACGCCAAAAAAAACCGTGCATGCGCTGGCGAATCTGCTGCTGCATCGCAGCTGGCCGGTGATGGCCTCTGGCTTCTTAGTGGTGCTGGTCTTCTCCCGCCTGTTTGGTGTGCATGCGCTGTGGCAGCATCTGATGCTGGGAGATTACAACCGCGTGGTGAAAAACATGGCCGAAGAGGGTACCGAGCTTCTGGGATACAGCCTCTGCTGGCTCGCCTCAGTGCGCTATTTGTGGCAGACCCGTCCGGCTGCTGCGGGTGTCCGGGTACAAATCACCGAATCTGCACCGGCCCGCCACGCGACCTCCACGGTCACCTCACACTGATCCGCAGCGTTGCTTTTTAAGCGATCCGCACCCTTAAAACAGGTACAATAAACACTTCTGCGTCGGTGATGGGTTCCCGACGCAAGGTGTTCGTTAACCTCAGGTCTTTTCATGTCAGCTAAAATCTTAACTTCAACGCTTATTGGCCTGGATGCCTTCCGACAGGATCCGCTGACTGCCCTGCAGCAGGCGGAAAAGGGCACGCTGGCGGTGTTAGATAACTATGCGCCGGTGATGTACGCCATCACACCGACGCGTCTGGCTGAGCTGCTGGCGCTGGAAACCGCCGCCCGGCAGCCAAATGATGTGGCGCTGGATGACAGCCTGTATGACGACGCGCCCGCCGCGATTCATACGCCGGCAGGCAAGTTCGCCATGTATCAGGGCTGGCAGCCGGATGCCGACTTTACCCGTCAGGCCGCCATCTGGGGCGTGGCGCTAAGTGAACCGGTGACGCCCAGCGAGCTGGCGGCCTTTGTGGCCTACTGGCAGGCCGAAGGCCGGATGTTCCATCATGTGCAGTGGCAACAAAAGCTGGCGCGCAGCATTCAGATGAACCGCGCCGCAAACGGCGGGCAACCGAAGCGTGATATTACGCAGTTGCCTGATCCTGACCGTACCATTCCCGATGGTTTCCGAGGTGAATGATGAAAACGCCCAACGATCTCTTTAACCGTCTGAAAAGAATGATGCCTGAGGGCACCCGGCCGAAATTTGCCAATGGTGAAGAGCTGCTGGCGTGGAATCAGGAGCAGGGTCGCCTGCGTTCAGAGGCGATTGTGCGTGAAAACCGCGCAATGAAAATGCAGCGCGTGATGGGCCGATCCGGTATTCGTGAGCTGCACATGAACTGCTCATTTGATAATTACCGGGTAGAGAACGAGGGACAGCGCAAAGCGCTGGAGCTGGCACGTCAGTACGCTGCCGAATTTGATGGCAGCATCGCCAGCTTTGTCTTTTCAGGACGTCCCGGCACCGGTAAGAACCATCTGGCTGCCGCGATTGGCAATGACCTGATTCTGCGCGGTAAAAGCGTGCTGATCGTGACGGTGGCCGATCTAATGTCGAGTATGAAGGGCACCTTCAGCGGCAGTAGCGGCATTACCGAAGAACGGCTGATTCAGGATCTCAGCAGCGTTGATCTGCTGGTGATTGATGAAATTGGTATGCAGAGCGAATCGCGCTACGAAAAAGTGATCATCAACCAGATAGTTGATCGCCGTTCTTCGTCGAAACGACCGACCGGCATGTTATCTAACCTCGACCATGCAGGTATGAATGCACTGCTGGGTGAACGCGTCATGGATCGTATGCGGCTCGGTAACAGCCTGTGGGTGCGTTTCGACTGGGAAAGCTATCGCAGTCGGGTGCGCGGCGACGAATATTAATCAGTGACCCGGCTGTGCCGGGTCACTGCGTTAATCGGGCCTGATGTTCCGCATCCTTGCCATTCACCACCCTTGCTTTGTCTTTCTCCCCTACCCGGCGCAGACAACGGTGCTGCACCCGCAGTCTCGCCCGCTCCGCCGGTACCACAGAACACCCGTGTTAATCCGGCAATCCGATCATCATCACGATCTCCGCCACCGTCGATTGGGTTGTGTGAAACAGCACGCAAAGTGTGGGATGAAGAATCCGCATGGGCTGATACACTCAATTGTTACTCCTCTGTTGAGTGAACCCGTGATGAAAACGAATGGCAAAGGCCCTGCACTACTGAGACTGAATAACCAGAAACGGGTGATGAGTCAGCTGCGTAAGCTGCGCGTGACGTCGCGTCAGGATCTGGCGGAGGTGCTGACACTCAGCAAAAATACCGTCTCATTAATCATTGATGACCTGCTTGAACAAGGCCTGATCGAAGAGCTGGGCCCGGTCAGCGTGGCGGCCGCCGGACGGCCTAAAATCGGGATTACCCTCAGGCCAGAAAAACTTAAGAGCGCAGGCATTATGGTGGAACGCAACGTGGTCCACTGGCGGGTCTGCGACTATTTTTCCCAGGTACTGGCTGAAGCGACACTACGTACTGATACCAGTAATCCGACCCGCCTGCTGGCTGAGCTGGCCATGCTGTGCCGTGAACTGACTGAGCACTATCCCGATTTGCTCGGCATTGGCCTGGGCTTTCCCGGCATCGTTGATCCGCGACGCGGCTGGATGCACATTTCATTGCCGCTTGAATGGCAGGATGTTGACCTGCTGAGCGCGCTACGCAAGCACGTTCGTCTGCCGATTCGCATTATGAACAATGTTAAAGCCGCCGCGCTGCTGGCTGTTGATCAGCGTGGATTATCGGTGGAGAGCAGCCATTTTTATCTGCGTATTTCAGAGGGGATTGGCGGCGCACTGGTACAGCATGGCGAAGTCTTTACCGGCCACAGCTGGACGGCGGGCGAGGCCGGCCATCTGGTTGTCCAGCCCGAAGGGCCGCGTTGCAGTTGTGGTCGTCGGGGTTGCCTTGAAGCGCTGGTCAGTCAGCCTGCTATTAAACAACAGCTGGCACAGCGTCAGCCCGGGCTGAGCTGGCAGAACCGCGACAGCGCGCCACGCGTGGTGGATGAGGTGATGGCGCTGGCAGGTGGCTATCTGGGTGCGGCACTGAGTCAGATTATGCTGCTGCTCAATCCCGCCACAATCATCATTGATTGTCCGTGGAACGCCAGTGAGCGCTTCTGTAAGGCGGTACGCGATACCGCACACGGTAACGCGCTGGCTTTTACCGCCGCGCATACTCAGCTGCAGTTCCCGGAGAACCGGATTGACCCGGCTAACGGGCTGGCACTGGCGGTGCTGGAGGAGAGGGAGCAGCGGGTGTTTTAGTGCCCCGGTCCGTGCTTTTTTACCCGATATCCATCCCCGCCAGACTCACCCTTTCCTGCTACAACACATTCTCACCAAAATGCTGGCGATACTCTTTTGGAGTGGTGTCGTAGCTTTTGCGGAACACTGAATAGAAGTATTGCAGCGAAGGGTAACCGCACATTTGCGAGATCTCATTGATATTGAGCGATGAAGAAGCCAGCAGTTCGCGCGCTTTTTCCAGTTTTTCGCGATGAATCATGGCATGAATGGTGTCGCCGGTCTCATCACGAAAGCGTTTTTCCAGATTAGATCGCGACAGCCCGACCGCATCCAGCACCTGTTCCACCTTAATGCCCTTACAGGCGTTAAAGCGGATGTAGTGCATTGCCTGAATCACCGCCGGATCGCGCAGTGAGCGGAAGTCGGTTGAGCGCCTTGCGATGACTTTCACCGGCGGCACCAGAATGCGCTGAAGGGGCAGAGGCTGATTATCCAGCAACCGGTGCAGCAGTTTGGCCGCCTGATAACCCATCTGCCGTGAACCCTGCGCCACGGACGAGAGCGCGACGCGTGACAGATAGCGGGTCAGCTCCTCATTATCAATCCCGATCACCGTTAACTTTTCCGGTACAGGTATTTTCAGGTGTTCACAGGCTTGCAGCAGATGTCGCGCCCGGGAGTCAGTCACGGCGATAATGCCGGTTTGCGGCGGCAGTGTCTGCAGCCAGTCGGCGAGCCGGTTCTGCGCGTGCTGCCAGTTTTCCGGCGCGGTCTCCATGCCCTGATAGACCACGCCCTGGTAACGCTCACGCCCTACCAGCTGACGAAATGCCTGTTCCCGCTCCTGCGCCCAGCGCTTGCCACTGGAGGCCGGTAAACCATAAAAGGCAAAGCGGTTGATGCCCTTCTCTTTCAGATGCAGAAAAGCTTTCTCCACCAGCGCGGCGTTGTCAGTGGCGATGTAATGCACCGGAGGATAATCTTCCTGGCGATGATAAGAGCCACCCACGCCGACAATGGGGACAGAGACATTCGACAGCAGAGCTTCGATAGAGCGATCGTCGTAATCGGCGATCACCCCATCACCCAGCCACTCACGGATGTTGTCGATGCGGCAGCGAAAATCTTCTTCGATGAAGATATCCCAGTCTGTCTGCGACGCCTGTAAATACTCACCGACGCCCTCAACCACCTGACGGTCATACACTTTATTGGCGTTAAACAACAGCGTAATGCGATAACGTTTATCATGCATGATGGCGCGTTCCCTTAAATCCTTAGCGCATTGCATAACACGGCTGAAAGGGGCAAAAAAATTGTTTGCGCCACAATGTGATCGCCCGCGCGATTACACCCGACGCCGCGTTGCGGTATCCATCCACACCGCCAGCAGCAGAATCGCGCCTTTGACGATGTACTGCCAGAAAGTCGGCACATCCATCATGCTCATGCCGTTATCCAGCGAGGCCATGATAAAGGCCCCCATGACCGCGCCCGCAACCGACCCCACGCCGCCCGCCAGGCTGGTGCCGCCAATGACGCAGGCGGCAATCGCGTCGAGTTCCGCAATATTACCCGCCGATGGTGAGCCTGCACCCAGCCGCGAGCTGAGGATCAGCCCGGCAATCGCCACCATCACACCGTTGATGGCAAACACCGCCAGCTTGGTGCGCGCCACGTTAATGCCAGAGAGGCGGGCTGCATCTATGTTGCCGCCGATAGCGTAGATACGACGGCCGAATGCGGTGCGGGTTGCCATAAACATGCCCGCCAGCAGCAGCACAGCCAGCAACAACACCGGCGTAGGTACGCCACGATAATCATTGAGTAACCAGATGGCACCCAGCACTAAGATAGCCGTGATCGCCTGACGCCCCACGGTGCCGCTTGCTGCGCCCTGTGGCAGGCCGAGTTGCTGACGACGCAGCCGCAGCCGCCATTGCCAGAGTGTAAACAGCGCCAGACCTGCAACACCAAAGCCGAAACCGACACCGCCCGGCAGATAACTCTGTCCAATCTGCGACATGCCCGGTGTAATCGGCGCAACGGTGGTGCCATCGGTAATGCCGACCAGAATACCGCGGAACGCCAGCATCCCCGCCAGTGTCACAATAAACGACGGCACTTTGCGATACGCCACCCACCAGCCATTCCAGGTGCCGAGCAGCAGTCCCATCACCAGTGTGACCACGATGGTCAGCGGCAGCGGCCAGCCGAGCCAGACGTCAAAGATTGCCGCCGCGCCGCCCAGCAGACCCATCATAGAACCCACTGACAGGTCGATCTCCGCCGAGATAATCACGAACACCATGCCGACCGCCAGAATGCCGGTGATAGCGGTCTGTCGCAGCAGGTTGGAGACGTTACGCGCACTGAGCCACGAGCCGTCGGTAGTCCAGGTAAAGAACAGCGCAATCAGCACAATCGCGCCCAGCATCACCAGAACCTGCAGGTTGGGCAGCGTGAACCTGCCCGGTGACGGTTTGCCCGGCGTACCTGAGAGGCGGCTTTGGGTACTTTCACTTTTAAGCATAATGTTCACTCCGCAGGGCAGCTTCCATCACCTGCTCCTGAGTCAGATTATCGTTAATCAAATCGGCTTTGATCTGCCCTTCATGCATCACCAGAACCCGATCGCTCAGGCCCAGTACTTCCGGCAGCTCAGAGGAAATCACAATCACCGCGATACCCTGCTGAACCAGCGCATTGATCAGCAGGTAGATCTCCTGACGGGCACCCACATCAATGCCGCGTGTCGGTTCATCCAGGATCAGGATTTTTGGATTGAGCAGCAGGCACTTCGCCAGAATCGCTTTCTGCTGGTTGCCGCCGCTTAAACGGCCAATCGGCAGTTCCGATGAGGAGGTTTTTACGCGCAGCCGACTGATCGCGTCGTTGATCGCTTGCTGCTCCTGCGCTTCATCCAGCGTCGAGAGTCGGTGACTGAACTGATCCAGTGCCGCCAGGGTAATATTTTTGCCCACCGCCATCAGCGGCACGATGCCATCCTTTTTGCGATCTTCCGGCACCATCGCAATGCCGTGCGCAATCGCGGCACGGCAATCAGTGATGTTGACCTGTTTGTCGTTGATCCAGATATCACCCTGCCAGCGCCCAGGCCAGACACCAAACAGGCACTGCACCGTTTCAGTCCTGCCTGCGCCGACCAGCCCGGCAATGCCAAGGATTTCACCGCGTCTGAGTGTGAACGAGACGTTGTTGACGCGGCGGATGTGGCGGTTAACCGGATGCCAGGCGGTGAGATTGTCCACTTTGAGTATCACATCGCCAATCTGATGCGGCGCATGGGGATAGAGCGCGGTCAGCTCGCGTCCGACCATCATGGTGATGATGTCATCTTCGCTCAGGCCTGCCGCAGGACGGGTGGCAATATGCTGGCCGTCACGGATTACGCAGATGGTGTCGGAGATCGCCTTGACCTCGTTCAGCTTGTGCGAGATGTAGATGCAGGCGATACCGTGTTCACGCAGATTACGAATGATGCTCAGCAGCACATCCGTCTCCTGCTCCGTCAGAGAAGAGGTCGGCTCATCCAGAATCAGCAGCCGGACCTGTTTGTTAAGGGCGCGGGCAATCTCCACCAGCTGCTGCTGACCCAGGCCTAACTCGCCCACGCGGGTTGCAGGCGAGACGTTCAGCCCGACCCGCGCCAGCAGTTGCTGGCAGCGCAGGGTCATGGTTTCATCATCCACCATGCCGAAACGACTCAGTTCGGCGCCGAGGAAGATGTTCTCCATCACCGTCAGTTGCCGCACCAGCGCCAGCTCCTGATGGATAATCACAATGCCTTTACGTTCGGTATCGCGAATGGTCTGTGCCTGAATGTCGTCGCCAGAGAAGTGAATCTGTCCCTCAAAATCGCCGTGCGGATAGAGTCCGCACAGGATTTTCATCAGCGTCGATTTGCCCGATCCATTCTCACCGCACAACGACATCACTTCACCCGCCTCAAGTTGCAGGCTGACATCATTCAGCGCCTTAACAGCACCGAAACGTTTGGTGATGTTTTTCATTTCCAGCAGCATCGACTGTTCTCCCTCACGCTATGCGCGGTCAGAGTTCGCTCTGTTTGTGGAAACCGTCTTTCACCACGGTGCTTTCGATATTGTCTTTGTTAACCGGAATCGGCTTCAGCAGCCGTGACGGCACATCTTTCAGGCCATTGTTCAGCGTGCTGTTGCTGGCGGGTGTTTTGCCCTCACCCAGTTCGACGGCTATTTTCGCCGCTTCGGTGGCCAGCTCCGTGATCGGTTTGTAAACCGTCATGGTCTGCGTACCCGCTTTGATACGTTTAATCGCGGCCAGATCGGCATCCTGTCCGGAGATCGCCACTTTTCCGGCCAGCCCCTGCGCGCTAAGGGCCTGAATGGCACCGCCTGCGGTGGCATCATTTGAGGCAACGACCGCATCAATGTGGTTACTGTTGGCGGTCAGGGCATTTTCCATAATTTTCAGGGCGTTTTCCGGCAGCCAGGCATCGACCCACTGATCGCCGACAATTTTAATGCTGCCGTTATCAATATAAGGTTTTAACACTTTCATCTGTCCGGCACGGAACAGGCGGGCGTTATTATCCACTGGCGAACCGCCCATTAAAAAATAGTTGCCCTTAGGCACCTGTTTCACAATGCTTTCGGCCTGCAACTCGCCCACTTTTTCATTATCGAAAGAGATATAAAAATCGATATCGGCATTATTTATCATTCGGTCATAGGCCAGCACTTTAATGCCTTCCCGTTTCGCTTCAGCGACAACGTTACTCAATACCTGACCGTTGTAGGGAATAATCACCAGCACATCGACACCGCGATTGATCATATTTTCAATCTGCGACATCTGTGTCTCTTCGTTGCCGTTGGCTGACTGAACAAACACCTTAGCACCCAGTGTTTCCGCCTGTTTAACGAAAATATTGCGGTCTTTCTGCCAGCGCTCAAGGCGCAAATCGTCAATCGCCATGCCGATCTTCACTTCTTTTGCCACGCTGGTCTGGCTGAACAGCGCCAGCGCCGCGCAGGCGGCGAGCAGTGCATGTTTCATCTTCATTGTGATCATCCTGTAGGTTGAGGCTATTGTCGTTTCAGGCCTATAAACCAGGCGGATGAATTGTTGCCCTTCTTCTCCGGTTACAGCAATTACTGATTTTTATCCGGCTATTACGTTTTTTGGTTTATTTCATTTTTTATGAGCGCGATCGAGGTTTCATCTTTTTAAGACAAGAGAGTGAACAGGTTAAATCATCCCGTTAATAACATTATTTTGCGAGACAGCGCACAAATAATAATTATCTGATGCCCGTTATGAAATATCGTAATTGAGCTGAAGCCACAGCCCCTATTGAATATTGCTTCAACGCAGACCATTCGGGTACTGATGCTAAGGAGCACACCATGCACGCTTATTTCGATCAGATCGATCGGGTTCGTTATGAAGGCACCCAGTCGACGCATCCTCTTGCTTTCCGCCACTACAATCCCGATGAGGTCATCCTCGGCAAGACCATGGCGGAGCATCTGCGCTTTGCTGCCTGTTACTGGCACACCTTCTGCTGGAATGGTGCAGATATGTTTGGCGTGGGGGCTTTTGATCGCCCATGGCAGAAAAGCGGGGATGCGCTACAGCAGGCAAAACTAAAGGCGGATGTGGCCTTTGAGTTTTTCCATAAACTGAATGTGCCGTGGTACTGCTTCCATGACGTTGATGTCTCACCTGAAGGTGATTCGCTGCACAGCTACAAAGAAAACTTTGCCGCTATGACCGATAAACTGCTGGAGAAACAGCAAGAGACTGGCGTGAAACTGTTGTGGGGCACGGCCAACTGCTTTACCCATCCGCGATACGGGGCTGGCGCTGCCACTAATCCCGATCCGGAAGTCTTTGCCTGGGCCGCGACGCAGGTCTGCAGTGCTATGCAGGCGACCAAAACCCTGGGCGGCGAAAACTATGTGTTGTGGGGCGGACGGGAAGGCTATGAAACGCTGCTGAATACCGATCTGCGCCAGGAGCGCGAGCAGATTGGCCGCTTTATGCAAATGGTGGTCGAACACAAACATAAAATTGGCTTCCAGGGCACGCTGCTGATTGAACCGAAACCGCAGGAGCCGACTAAGCATCAGTATGATTATGATGTCGCGACGGTGTATGGCTTCCTGAAACAGTTCGGCCTGGAGAAAGAGATCAAGGTTAACGTGGAGGCCAACCACGCCACGCTGGCGGGCCACTCTTTCCATCATGAAATCGCTACCGCTATTGCGCTGGGTATTTTTGGTTCAGTCGATGCCAACCGCGGCGATCCGCAGTGCGGCTGGGATACCGATCAGTTCCCGGTCAGCGTGGAAGAGAATGCACTGGTGATGTATGAGATCCTTAAAGCGGGCGGCTTTACCACTGGCGGCTTAAACTTTGATGCCAAAGTGCGTCGTCAGAGCACCGATAAATATGATCTCTTCTACGGTCATATTGGCGCGATGGATACCATGGCGCTGGCGCTGAAAGTGGCGGCTCGCATGATCAGCGATGGTGAACTTGATAAGCGTGTGGCACAGCGCTACAGCGGCTGGAATGGTGAGTTCGGTCAGCAAATTTTGAAAGGTGAGTTTTCACTGGAGGCACTGGCGGCGCATGCTCAGCAGCAGCAACTCAATCCGCAGCATCAGAGCGGACGTCAGGAGCAGCTGGAAAATCTGGTGAATCACTACCTGTTTGATTTCTAACCCTTCAGGAGCAGAGCATGTTTATCGGGATCGATTTAGGCACCTCTGGCGTCAAAGTGGTGCTGATGGATGCACAGGGCAACGTGGTGGCGACAGAAACGTCGCCCCTGCAGGTTTCGCGTCCACAGCCCTTGTGGAGTGAACAGGATCCCGAAAGCTGGTGGCAGGCGCTGGAGCTGGCTATGCAGGCGCTGAGCGCGAAGCAGGACCTGCGTGCAGTGCAGGCCATCGGGCTGAGCGGACAGATGCATGGTGCCACGCTGCTCGACAGCGCTAACCAGGTATTACGTCCGGCCATGCTCTGGAATGACGGACGCAGCGAGGCGCAGTGTTGTGAGCTGGAACGGAAGGTGCCGGATTCACGGGCTATCACCGGCAACCTGATGATGCCCGGCTTCACAGCTCCCAAGCTGCTGTGGGTGCAGCAGCATGAACCGGCCATCTTCAGTCAGATTGCTCACGTGCTGTTGCCCAAAGATTATCTGCGCTGGCGATTAAGTGGCGACTTCGCCACTGATATGTCCGATGCCGCAGGGACAATGTGGCTGGATGTGGCGCAGCGTGACTGGAGCGATGTGATGCTGCACGCCTGCGATCTCTGCCGGGAGCAGATGCCGACGCTCTATGAAGGCAATGCCCTGACGGGCACTCTACATGCTGAACTGGCAACACGGTGGAAGATGAACGCGGTGCCGCTGGCTGCGGGCGGTGGCGACAATGCTGCAGGTGCGATAGGTGTCGGCATGACCGAACCCGGTCAGGGAATGCTGTCGCTGGGGACATCGGGCGTCTACTTTGTGGTAAGCGACGGCTATCTCAGCAATCCGGCGCGCGCGGTACACAGCTTCTGCCATGCGTTACCGCAGCGCTGGCATCTGATGTCGGTGATGCTCAGCGCAGCCTCCTGTCTGGACTGGGCAGCAACGCTGACCGGATGCAAAGATGTTCCTGAGCTGCTGGCTGAAGCGGAGCGCGCACGCGATGACGTACCCGGGTTATGGTTTTTGCCCTATCTTTCCGGTGAGCGTACGCCGCATAACAACCCGAATGCACTGGGCGCCTTCTTTGGCTTTACCCACCAGCATGGCCGGCCTGAGCTGGCACGATCGGTGCTGGAAGGGGTGGGATTTGCTCTGGCGCAGGGCATGGATGTGCTGCATGAGTGTGGCGTGCAGCCAAAGAGTATTATGTTGATCGGCGGCGGCGCACGCAGCACCCTGTGGCGTCAGATGCTGGCGGATATCAGTGGCCAGACGCTGGACTATTGCCACGGAGGTGAAGTGGGTCCGGCTCTGGGCGCCGCAAGGCTGGCGCAGCAGGCGCTGAATCCGAAAGTCACCGTCCCGACGCCGACTCTGGTGCAGCGGCATCAACCGGATCCGGACAAAAGGGTACATTACCAGTCACGTCGGGAGACCTTTTCAATTCTGTATCAGCAACTTCTGCCGCTCATGAAGTAATCCGTCCAGGATGCCCGGTTTAGCAACCGTTTGGCCTGGCATCCTTCCTTATTGCTACTGCCTCTTACTGTTCAGCCGCTGCCGTATTAACGCGTCTCCTGGCGCAGTATCAATTAATGGCCCCCGTCGATAATAAGGTTTAATGCTGGCGTATGCCGATAAGCCAGGCTGGCGATGTTGTCTGCCGGTGTGCGAAGCAGGCGGATACTGTTTACCACCTTGCCCCACTATTCTTTGCACTGACGCTTAATCAGTCAACACCAGAAAAGTGTATCTCAGCTAACTGCCAGCTTATTTCGCTGCTACACTAAAATGCTTCTGTTTTACGTAACGTGAAATTCAGCGTTGATTCAGATTGCGCGGGTTAAACCGGTTAAATACCTTCACGCAAATTAAAACGATTTTTTGGGCGCGCGCATTTAGTTCCAGGCGAGTTATGCAATCATTATCTGCCCGACAATAGAAACTATAATAATAAGAATCAATATCATTATCTTTCACCTGATATATTCAGGTCCAGTAATGCTTAAGGAATTAGCATGTTAAAAGCAATGAAATACTACATCAGCAATCATTATGAGAGCGGAACGTTGTTACATCGGGAAGGGTGTAATTTAATTCCGAAGTCTCTCGACGATCGGACATTTATTGGCACCCTTTATACAGCGCTGCAGGCAATGACCGTAGCTTTACAGCATCACCACGAAGTTGGCCGATGTCTGGTATGCCTGAAACAACCCAATAATGGTCAGGCTGACGCAATAGAAGAAGGAAGTATCAAATCTTTCACGAAGCCAGCTACCACCCTGGTTCAAAGGACTGCGGCCAAAGCAAAGAAGAGGCCTGCGATAGCAGGCCATACGTGCCAGCTAGCTGAAAGATCTGGCATCACACATGCTAGGGTGATGCTGAATAAAAACCCTGAGCCCCAGCAGATATTGGGTCCACAACGGGTGGTGAAGATAAAGAATGGCCTGCAGGTTGTTGCGGTGCAACATTCCCCCTTTCACTGGCAGAGTGAGTAGCACCTGACAACAGAATAAAGTACCTGAAGCAAGTCGCTGACTTATGCCGCAAGCAAATTACTCCGCCTGCGGCTTTTTTTTGGTATTACGCTGTGCGGTAACGGCGCATTACATCCACACCCTGCATGACGATATTACCCACGCTCATCTGACGATAAAAAAAAGACCTGGATAAAATTGTTTAATGATTTACTGCCACACGCAATAATAACGCTCATCAATTATACCCTTAATGTAATATTTACAGGCTCAGCCAAAGTTATATTGATCAAATATTTTGATCTTATTGTCGATTTTAAAATCACAATTATTGAATCAAACCTCAGTGCGTATAAAATAAGAACTCTTTTAACTCAGGTTCTTATGGCTTTTTTTATATGTCTTTATTCTTACTCATCGTAATGATTTATGAAACGGACTAATGTTTGCGAAACAACAAATCAGTAACTTAGCAAAACTATCCTTCTTAGATTCTAAAGCAAAAAAGGATTTATCTGTACAAGGTATTTATTTAGCCCAAATAAAAATGTTTTTTAACTTTAAAATTAAATGCTAAATTTATTTAACGCAGACGAGCTAATGTGAAAACCGCAATCATATTAATTTCACATGGATTCAGACGCTGCTTTTACAGGTTATGGCTAACCTTAAAAAGCGCATTTTTAAATTTTCGTTTGTTACACACAGCAAAAGGATATGGCATGTATAAGGCCATGAAATTCTACGTCAGCGATCATTCAACCGGAGGATTGCTGCTGCATCGGATGGATTGTCCGCAGCTGCCTTCAGAGACAAGGCGGGCATTTATAGGAAGTTGCTATACTTTCAATCAGACACTTAGCGTAGCCAGGATAAGCTATACGGGTGTGATGGCATGTCCATTCTGTGCCAGTAAGCCTGATATAAAATCAGTTAAGTCATAAGCAAATTTGGTGTTAAAAAAAGCGACAAGACCCAGAAAGAAATTAATCTGATCAAAAATTGATCTCATCGGAATCTGATAATTTTATTGCCAGTGAGATTAATTGAGTGTGTAAGCTCTCTGAATAAATCCCTCTGTATCCGCTTGATATATGTTATCAACCGCACTCTATCCTGAAATAGAGTGCGGATTTTTTTCTCATCTTGCTGATCATCTACTGAGATGACGATTGTGAATCCTGTTGCTGAACCCGAATAGCTGAGATGACAGTCACAGCTCCTGCTTCAGGTGAGCATCAGCCAATGGCCCCCAGCGTATCTTCCTGACTCTGTTTCTTCGGCAGCAGGAACAGCGTTGCCACAATATCCAGCAGATAAATCAGCGCCAGCAGGGTAATCGCCGCTGTGAACGAGAACTGGCTCGCCAGCAGGCCAATCACGACCGGACCAAAACCGCCTACGCCACGCCCAAGGTTGAACAGGACGTTCTGCGCGGTGGCACGTACCTGTGGCGGGAAGGTATCGGAAATCAGCGCCCCATAGCCGCCAATCATGCCGTTAACAAACATTCCCATGATGGCGCCGGTAAAGAGCATGATGTTCGGGTCACGCAGCTGCGCATAGACCACCACCATCACGACAGCGCCAAACTGATAGAGCAGGAAAATTTTCCAGCGTGCAAAGCGATCAGCCAGCACGCCAAACAGCCAGATGCCAAAGGTCATGCCGACGACGGTCACGGCGGTCCAGAGGCCCGATTTTGTCAGGCTGAAACCAAAGCTGGAGGAGAGGTAGCTCGGCATCCAGATCATCAGCCCGTAGTAGCCAAAATTCTGGACGGAGCAGAGGATAAAAATGCCCAGGCTGGCTTTAGCGGTAGCGCGATCGCGGACCAGCAGCTTCAGGCGTGCCGGAAACGAGAGTGACGGCACATGTTTAACCTGTCGCTGATACGCCTCAGGTTCTCCCATCCCGCGACGAATGGCGAACGAGACCAGCGCAGGCAACAAACCAACCAGGAACATGCCACGCCAGCCGATAATATTCAGTAGCGGTGGCGTGATAAAGGCCGCCATCAGCACGCCCAGCTGCCAGCCGATACCGACCCAGGCTGAGGCACGATTACGCTTCTCCGCAGGCCAGGCTTCGGCAATCAGCGCCATACCGATCCCAAACTCGCCGCCCAGCCCCACACCTGCCAGCGTTCGCCAGGCGAGCAGATCCCAGTAGCCCTGCGCCACCGCGCACAGGCCGGTAAAGATAGAGAAGACCAGAATCGTGACGGTCAGCATGCGGATGCGACCATAACGGTCGCTGAGATGACCAAAGACGATGCCACCGATGACCGCGCCGATCAGCGTCCAGGTCACCAGCGATCCTGCCTGTGATGGATTGAGCGCCAGCGAAACACTGATAGCCGGCAGCATAAACCCGAGTATCAGCAGGTCAAATCCATCCATGGCATAACCGCTGACCGCAGCCAGCATCGCTTTGCCCGGCGTTACGCCCGGTTTAGATTGGGGAGAAGGAGACATCATTGCGCACCTCAGAGAGTAAAGTGCCGCAATTATAAAGAGAGTTCAGGAGGTGACCAATCAGAAAGGCTTATCCCTGCGCCTGTCTGGCACAGGGATAAGGTGTATCAGGAAGGTTTGTTGCTGCCATCGTCACCCGACAGTAATTCATCGAGCCGATCCCCGCCCACATGACGAAAATCCTGACCTTTGACGAAATAGAAGATGATTTCGCAGATGTTCTGGCAACGATCACCGATGCGCTCAATGGCGCGGGCGCAGAACAGTGCCGTCAGCACGCTGGGAATCGTGCGCGGATCTTCCATCATGTAGGTCATCAGCTGACGAACAATGCCTTCATACTCTTTATCCACCTTCTTATCTTCACGGTAGATGGTAATCGCTTCATTGAGATCCATACGTGCAAAGGCGTCGAGCACATCATGCAGCATCTGCACGGTGTGACGTCCCAGCGACTCAAGGCTCACCAGCAGCGGAAGATGCTGTTGACCAAATTTCTCCAGCGCCGTGCGGCTGATCTTCTCCGCCACATCGCCAATGCGCTCCAGCTCGGAGATCGTTTTGATGATCGCCATCACCAGACGCAAATCGATCGCGGTTGGCTGACGTTTGGCGATGATGCGCACGCAGGCTTCATCAATCTCCACTTCCATCATGTTGACCTTCTGGTCGCCGTCGATCACCCGCTGCGCCAGTTCGCCATCCAGATTATGCATCGCGGTAATAGCATCAGTCAGCTGCTGCTCGACCATGCCGCCCATGATCATCACCTGGGTACGGATATGCTCCAGTTCGGCATTGAACTGACCGGAGATGTGCTTATTCAGATTCAGATTATCCATGTCGTTCTCCTGTCAGATCAGCCGTAGCGGCCAGTAATATAGTCTTCGGTTTGCTTCTGCGCGGGCTTGGTGAACAGCGTGTCAGTATCGCTGAACTCAATCAGTTCGCCCAGGTACATGAAAGCGGTATGGTCAGAGCAGCGTGCTGCCTGCTGCATGTTGTGCGTCACGATCACCACAGTGTAATCCTGCTTCAGCTCGGTGATCAGCTCCTCGATACGGCCGGTGGAGATGGGGTCCAGCGCGGAGCAGGGTTCATCCAGTAGCAGGACTTCCGGACGAATCGCGATGCCGCGGGCAATACACAGACGCTGCTGCTGGCCGCCGGAAAGACTGTAACCGCTCTGATGCAGCTTGTCTTTGGTTTCATTCCACAGCGCCGCTTTGGTCAGCGCCCACTGTACGCGCTCATCCATATCGGCACGTGACAGCTTTTCAAACAGACGCACGCCGAAAGCGATGTTGTCATAGATCGACATCGGGAACGGTGTCGGCTTCTGAAACACCATGCCGACGCGGGCGCGCAGCAGCGCGATATCCTGCTGTGTCGCCAGAATATTTTCGCCATCCAGCAGAATGTCCCCTTCGGCCCGCTGCTCCGGATAGAGTGAGTACATCTTATTGAAGGTACGCAGCAGGGTAGACTTACCACAGCCCGAGGGCCCGATAAACGCGGTCACCTCATTCTTAGCGATATCCAGATTGATGTTCTTCAGCGCATGAAACTTGCCGTAATAGAAGTTCAGATTACGGACCTGAATTTTATCGGCTGATGCTGTCGCGATACTCATAATTCATCTCTCTTATACGGCGCCGCTCAGGGCCGCGCCGGAAGTTAACCGTGTTTACCTTTGGCGAAAATGACACGCGCGACAATGTTCAGCAACAGCACGCAAAGGGTAATGATCAGCACACCCGCCCAGGCCAGGCTCTGCCATTCGGCAAACGGGCTCATGGCGAATTTAAAGATGGTGACCGGCAGGTTCGCCAGCGGCTGCATCATGTCGGTGCTCCAGAACTGGTTCGACAGTGCCGTAAACAGCAGCGGGGCTGTTTCACCTGCGATGCGGGCAATCGCCAGCAGCACGCCAGTAATGATGCCGGAGACCGAGGCTTTCAGGGTGATGGCCGAGATCATCTTCCACTTGGGCGTGCCGAGCGCATAAGCGGCTTCACGCATGCTGTCTGGCACCAGACGCAGCATGTTTTCAGTGGTACGAATCACAATGGGCACCTGCAGCAGAGCCAGTGCAATCACCCCGGCCCAGCCGGAGAAGTGCTGCATCTTCGCCACCACCAGGGTGTAGACGAACAGGCCGACCACAATGGAGGGTGCTGAAAGCAGAATGTCGTTAATAAAGCGAATCACTTCTGACAGCGCCGATTTGCGACCATATTCCGCCAGGTAAATACCCGCCATGATGCCCAGCGGCGTACCAAAAAATGTAGACCAGAAAATCAGCAATCCACTGCCCGCCAGGGCGTTCGCCAGACCGCCGCCCGCGGTATTCGGCGGTGGCGTTGATTCAGTGAACAGGGACCAGGAAAGCCCATCTACGCCGCGCGTTACGGTGGTAAACAGGATCCACACCAGCCAGAACAGACCAAATGCCATGGTCAGCAGCGACAGCGTCAGCGCAATTTTATTTTTAGTACTGCGCCAGGACTGCATTTTACGGCGCGATGCGTCCAGTTCGGCACGCGCCTGAATTTCAATCGTGGTCATGAGCGCGCTCCTTCACTTTTCTGCAGTCGCATAATCATCAGCTTTGAAATCGCCAGCACGATAAAGGTAATCACAAACAGGATCAGTCCCAGCTCCATCAGCGCGGCAACATGCACGCCCGACTCCGCTTCTGCAAACTCGTTAGCCAGTGCTGAGGTAATGCTGTTACCCGGCATAAACAGCGACGGGCTGTCGAGCTGGTAGGTGTTGCCGATAATAAAGGTGACCGCCATGGTCTCGCCCAGCGCACGACCCAGTCCCAGCATCACACCACCAATCACGCCATTTTTGGTAAAGGGCAGTACGACGCGCCAGATCACTTCCCAGGTGGTGCAGCCGATACCGTAAGCAGACTCTTTCATCATCACCGGGGTCTGTTCAAACACGTCGCGCATCACCGAAGCGATGTAAGGGATGATCATGATTGCCAGAATCACCCCTGCCGCAAGAATACCGATACCAAAAGCGGGGCCGGAGAAGAGTTCGCCGACAATCGGAATGCCCGACATCACGTCATTAACCGGCGTCTGAAAATATTCGGCGAACAGCGGCGCGAAAACAAACAGGCCCCACATGCCGTAAACGATACTCGGGATAGCCGCCAGCAGCTCAATAGCCGTGCCCAGCGGGCGACGCAGCCAGGCGGGTGAGAGTTCAGTCAGGAACAGCGCGATACCGAAACTCACCGGCACGGCAATAATCAGGGCAATGATGGAGGTTACAAGGGTGCCGTAGATCGGTACCAGTGCACCAAATTGTTCGTTGGGCGCATCCCAGGTTTTGGTCCACAAAAAGGCGAAACCAAACTTCTGGATGCTGGGCCACGAGGAGATGATCAGGGAAACAATAATGCCGCCCATCAGTAACAGTACAATCAGCGCAGCCAGTCTGACCAGCGCGCCAAAAATCTTATCACCTTGTTTACCCGGGGCTTTGAATGCCGGCTTCGTTGCAGCCATAGAAGTCTCAGTCTTCAGAAGTTATCAGGGCGGCATGAGCCGCCCGTTGGGTCTGACCGGACCGCTGCCCGGTCAGGGTCGGTCAATTACTGATAAAGCGCTTTACCAGAACTGTCTTTGATGTTGGCTTTCCAGGCGGCGCGAATCTGCTCGGTCACGCTCTCTGGCAGCGCAGCATAATCCAGCGCAGTGGCGGTTTTGCTGCCTTTCTTGTAAGCCCAGTCGAAGAACTTCAGTACTTCAGCGCCTTTGGCCGCATTCGCCTGGTCTTTGTAGATCAGAATGAAGGTGGTTGAGGAGATTGGCCAGGCATCAGCGCCCTTCTGGAAGGTCAGATCCTGTGCGAACGATTTGCTCCAGTCTGCGCCTTTCGCGGCATTGCTGAAGCTGGTTTCGCTTGGTGCCACCGCTTTACCATCAGCATCCATCAGTTTGGTGTAGGTCAGGTTGTTCTGTTTAGCGTAGGCATATTCAACATAACCGATTGAACCCGGCAGACGCTGAACAAACGCGGCGACGCCGTCGTTGCCTTTACCGCCCAGACCCACTGGCCAGTTAACGGTGTTGCCTTTACCAATTTTGCTGTTCCAGTCCTGGTTCACTTTCGCCAGATAGCTGGTGAAGACGAATGAGGTGCCTGAACCATCAGCGCGACGCACCACGTTGATGTTGGTTTCCGGCAGTTTCACGCCCGGGTTAAGTTTGGCGATCGCCGGGTCGTTCCACTTTTTGATGGTGCCGAGATAGATATCGCCAACGGTCTTGCCATCCAGCGTCAGCTGGCCTGACTTGATACCGGGCAGGTTAACTGCCAGTACCACACCACCGATCACGGTAGGGAACTGGAACAGGCCATTTTTCTGCAGATCTTCATCTTTCATTGGCGCATCGGACGCACCGAAATCAACGGTTTTGGCGATGATCTGTTTAACGCCGCCAGATGAACCGATGCCCTGGTAGTTAATTTTGCTACCGGTGGCTTGCTGATATTCTGCTGCCCACTTGGCATAAACCGGCGCCGGGAACGTCCCGCCTGCGCCAGTGAGATCGGTGGCCGCAAAAGCAGATACCGCGCTTACGGCGAAGGTGGTGGCGAGGATTCGGGCTACGGTGCTACGCATCAGTGTCATGTTCCCTCCAGGGGAGAAAAGTCAGGCTTGGGGCCGTTTTAGTAAGAGTCTGTGATTGCTGCAGGAGGGAAAATAGGACAGTTTGATGACAGTGAAATGTACGAAATATGACAGTTATATGACAGAGGGCCAGAATGAAGTGGGCCCGCGACGGGGCCCACCAGGTTATTCCACGGTAACGGATTTTGCCAGGTTACGAGGCTGATCGACGTCGGTACCTTTAATCAGGGCAACGTGATAGGAGAGTAGCTGCAACGGCACGGTGTAGAAGATGGGGGCAATCACCTCTTCAACGTGCGGCAATGGGATAATCTTCATGCCGTCACTGTCGCTGAAGCCCGCATCCTGGTCGGCAAACACATAGAGCAGGCCGCCGCGTGCGCGCACCTCTTCGATGTTGGATTTCAGCTTCTCCAGCAGTTCGTTGTTAGGTGCCACCACAATAACCGGCATGTCCGCATCAATCAGCGCCAGCGGGCCATGTTTCAGCTCGCCTGCGGCGTAGGCTTCCGCATGAATATAGGAGATCTCCTTGAGCTTCAGCGCCCCTTCCATGGCAATCGGGTATTGATCGCCACGACCCAGGAACAGCGCATGATGTTTGTCAGAGAAGCCTTCAGCCAGATTCTCAATCAGCTTATCCTGCGCCAGCATCTGCTCAATCCGGTTCGGCAACGCCTGCAGGGCATGAACGATCTCATGTTCAGTCTCAGCAGACATCCCTTTCAGACGGCCCAGTTTCGCCACCAGCATCAGCAGCACCGCTAACTGGGTAGTGAATGCTTTGGTGGAGGCGACGCCAATTTCGGTGCCCGCTTTGGTCATCAATGCCAGGTCAGATTCCCGCACCAGTGACGAACCGGCCACGTTACAGACCGCCAGCGAGCCCAGATAGCCCAGCTCTTTAGAGAGACGCAGCGCCGCCAGGGTATCTGCCGTTTCACCCGACTGCGACAGGGTGATCAGCAGGCTGTTTTTGCGCACTGCTGACTTGCGATAGCGGAACTCAGAGGCGATCTCCACATCACAGGGCAGGTTAGCCAGCGACTCAAACCAGTAGCGTGACACCATGCCAGAGTTGTAGGAGGTGCCACAGGCGATAATCTGGATATGCTCTACCTGGCTCAGCAGCGCTTCTGCGCCCGCGCCCAGCTCGCTGAGATCAAC
This sequence comes from Pantoea jilinensis, assembly GCF_019104105.1. Taxonomy (NCBI): domain Bacteria; kingdom Pseudomonadati; phylum Pseudomonadota; class Gammaproteobacteria; order Enterobacterales; family Erwiniaceae; genus Pantoea; species Pantoea jilinensis. The sequence goes on from NZ_CP077746.1 coordinate 48,053, forward strand.
CTGACCCTGACTGAACCGACCGCTCAGCGTGCTTTTCAGCGCCATCGGCTGTTCGTAGATCTCTTTCTGCATGTAGTGACGGTAAATACCTTTGTCACCGGCATCATATTGCAGATTAGATTCGATCTCGGCACGCGTCACGGTGTTGCCTTCGCGGTCAATAATCGTGACATCACGACGACTGATCTCGGCGATATCACCCTCTTCCAGATAGATAAAGCGGCGGGTCACTGGCAGCAGGGCCAGCTGATCTGAAGCGATAAAGTTTTCACCCATCCCACGGCCAATCACCAGCGGGCTGCCGGAGCGGGCCGCCACCAGCAGTGAGGGATCGCGGCTATCCATGATCACCATGCCATAGGCACCGCGCAGCTGTGGAATCACACGCAACACCACTTCGCGCAGTGAACCGCCCTGCTTCTGCTCCCAGTGAACCAGATGCGCCACCACTTCGGTGTCGGTTTCAGAGGCAAAGACGTAGCCGCGCGCGATCAGCTCAGCGCGCAGCGGCTCATGGTTTTCAATGATGCCGTTGTGCACAATGATAATGTGCTCTGAGATGTGCGGATGCGCATTCGCTTCCGACGGCTCGCCATGGGTTGCCCAGCGCGTGTGCGCGATGCCGGTGCCACCAATCAGCGGTTGCTGTTCAGCGGCTTCTGCCAGCTTCTGCACTTTTCCTAAACGTCTCAGGCGCGTGACGTGCCCCTGACGATCGACCACGGCCAGACCGGCCGAATCATATCCGCGATATTCAAGACGACGCAGACCTTCCAGCAGAATTTCTGCGATATCGCGTTGTGCTACTGCACCAACAATTCCACACATAATGATGTTTTCCTGACTACATGGCTTTTCGCCACTTCTGTTGTCATGCGACCTGATATCCGGCTTTGCCGGTTCCCCGAGCCTTGTAGAGAGTGGGGATTATAGTTTTGGCACTGCACTGCATCGGCCCGCATAAAGCGGGCCGTTAAAAAATTTATTTTTTCTTCACCGGACGCTGCCAGTCCGCTTTGTGATTCTGCTCTTTGCGGTTGTAAACCAGACCAGCCTGAGGCACATCCCTCATAACGGTAGTACCTGCCGCGATGGTGGTGCCTGGCGCGACATTGACTGGTGCCACCAGCTGCGTATCCGAGCCGACAAACACGTCATCGCCAATCACAGTTTTAAATTTATTCGCGCCATCGTAGTTACAGGTGATCGTGCCTGCACCGATATTCACGTTGTCGCCAATCTCTGCATCACCCAGGTAGGAGAGGTGACCCGCTTTCGAACCCTTACCCAGACGCGCTTTCTTCATTTCGACGAAGTTACCCACGTGGGCGGCCTGCGCCAGCTCGCTGCCAGGACGCAGACGGGCAAAAGGCCCAACGGTACAGGCGGTGGCGAGATTAGCATCCTCGATCACCGTATAGGGACTGATTTCACAGTCATCGCCAATCACGCTGTTTTTGATAATGCAGCCTGCGCCAATTTTGACGCGCGAGCCCAGCGTGACCTGGCCTTCAATAATGACGTTGGTGTCGATTTCAACATCCCGTCCATGGGTCAGCGTTCCACGCAGATCAAAACGGGACGGGTCGCGCAGCATTACGCCGGCCAGTAGCAGTTTTTCCGCCTGTTCAGCCTGGTAAGTGCGTTCTAATGTCGCCAGCTGCAGCCGGTTATTGACACCATCCGTTTCACTGATGCGTGCCGGATGGACCGCGTTGATCACCCGGCCTTCCTGATGCGCCAGCGCGATAATATCGGTGATGTAATACTCACCCTGCGCATTGTTGTTGGTCAGCTGCGCCAGCCAGCGTTTTAAGTCGCCCCCATTGGCGATCAGAATGCCGGTGTTGATCTCTTTAATAGTGAGCTGCGCCGGGCTGGCATCTTTCTGTTCGATAATGCCAGTGATGGTGTCGTTTTCACGCACAATGCGGCCATAGCCGGTAGGGTCATCCAGTACCACGGTGAGTAAGCCGATGCCGCCCTGCGGTTTTGCTTCGCGAAGACGCTGCAATGTCGCCTGCGTGATCAGCGGCACGTCGCCATAGAGCATCATGATATCTTCATCATCTGCAAAAGCAGGGGCAGCCTGCTGCATGGCATGGCCGGTGCCGAGCTGCTCGGCCTGCAGCACCCAGTTAAGCGTGCTGTCAGTGAGGGTCGCTTTCAGGCGATCGCCGCCATGACCATGAACCAGATGCACATGCTGTGCGCCCAGCCCTTTGGCGGCATCAATGACGTGCTGAACCATCGGTTTGCCTGCCAGCGTATGCAGAACTTTAGGCAGATCGGAATACATACGGGTGCCCTTGCCAGCTGCAAGGATCACCACACTCATCGCACTGTTAGACATAACTATCCTGAGTGAATTTTTACGGGTGAAAGTAAAACGGTTTGAGGTTGAGATTACTACATTTTTCTCAGGCCGAAATTAGGCGGACAGGCAGATCGGGCGCTGCAGGCAAAAAAAATGCCAGCCCGAGGGCTGGCATTTCGTGACGCATAAAGCTGGATTACATCGCTTTTTTGGTCAGTTCGATCACGCGCAGTTTAGCAATGGCTTTCGCCAGCTCGGCAGAGGCCTGAGCATAGTCCACGTCACCATGGCTGCTGTTCATGTGCTCTTCTGCTTTGCGTTTTGCTTCCAGCGCGCGCGCTTCGTCCAGATCGGTACCGCGAATCGCGGTATCGGCCAGAACGGTGCTGCTGCCTGGTTGCACTTCCAGCACGCCGCCAGAGAGGTAGATATACTCCTCTTCGCCGTGCTGTTTCACGATACGGATCATTCCAGGCTTAATGGCAGTCAGCAGCGGCGCATGGCCAGGGAAAATCCCCAGTTCACCTTCGCTACCTGACACCTGAATCTTCTGTACCAGACCAGAGAACAACTGCTCCTCTGCGCTGACCACATCCAGGTGATAAGTCATAGCCATAATCTTCCTCCCGGGAAACCGTTATTACAGTTTCTTCGCTTTTTCCACGGCTTCTTCGATGGCGCCAACCATGTAGAAGGCCTGCTCTGGCAGGTGGTCAAACTCACCTTCCATGATGCCTTTAAAGCCACGGATAGTGTCTTTCAGCGTAACGTATTTACCCGGTGAACCGGTGAATACTTCCGCAACGAAGAACGGCTGAGACAGGAAGCGCTGAATCTTACGCGCACGTGCCACCAGCAGTTTGTCTTCTTCAGACAGCTCATCCATACCGAGGATGGCGATGATGTCTTTCAGTTCCTGATAACGCTGCAGCAGTGACTGAACGCCACGCGCAACATCATAGTGTTCCTGACCAACAACCAGCGGATCCAGCTGACGGCTGGTAGAGTCCAGTGGGTCAACGGCCGGGTAGATACCCAGAGATGCGATCTGACGGCTCAGCGTTACCGTTGAGTCTAAGTGCGCAAAGGTGGTTGCTGGTGACGGGTCAGTCAGGTCATCCGCAGGGACGTAAACGGCCTGTACGGAAGTGATTGAACCGGTCTTGGTGGAGGTAATACGCTCCTGCAACACACCCATCTCTTCTGCCAGCGTTGGCTGGTAACCTACCGCAGATGGCATACGACCCAGCAGTGCAGAGACTTCTGTACCGGCCAGGGTATAACGGTAGATGTTATCGATGAACAGCAGAACGTCGCGGCCTTCATCACGGAATTTTTCCGCCATGGTCAGACCGGTCAGGGCTACGCGCAGACGGTTACCCGGCGGCTCGTTCATCTGGCCATAGACCAGAGCAACTTTGTCGATAACGTTTGAGTCAGTCATTTCGTGGTAGAAGTCGTTACCCTCACGAGTACGCTCACCCACACCAGCAAACACTGAGTAACCTGAGTGTTCAGCTGCGATGTTACGGATCAGTTCCATCATGTTGACGGTTTTACCTACACCCGCACCACCGAACAGACCCACTTTACCGCCTTTGGCAAACGGACACATCAGGTCGATAACCTTGATGCCGGTTTCCAGCAGTTCCTGCGAGTTAGACTGATCTTCATAAGAAGGTGCTGCGCGGTGAATAGAGGCGATCTCTACTGCGCTGCCATCTTCTTCTTTCAGCTCGCCTTTCATGTCGATTGGCTCGCCGAGAACGTTCATGATACGGCCCAGAGTCGCTTTACCGACCGGTACCTGAATCGGTTTCTGCAGGTCGTTGACGTTCAGACCACGCTTCAGGCCGTCAGACGTACCCATTGCGATGGTACGTACTACGCCGCCGCCCAGCTGCTGCTGTACTTCCAGCACCAGACGCGCATCACCATTCATAACCTCGAGGGCGCTGTACACTTGCGGTACCGCGTCCTGAGGGAATTCGACGTCAACAACGGCGCCGATAATCTGGACAATCTTTCCAGTTGCCATCTTGAATCCTCTACCTAATTCCAAACCTGGTTAAACCGCGGAGGCCCCCGAGACGATCTCGGTAAGTTCCTGGGTGATGCTGGCCTGACGAGCTTTGTTGTAAACCAACTGCAGCTCTTTGATCAGATTTCCGCCGTTATCGGTTGCGGCTTTCATCGCTACCATACGTGCGGCCTGCTCACTGGCCAGATTTTCCACCACACCCTGATAAACCTGCGATTCGACATAACGACGCAGCAGGGTATCCAGCAGCGCTTTCGGATCGGGTTCGTACAGGTAATCCCAGGTCTTCGCCTTCATCTCTTCTTCACCTTCCGCTGGCGCTAACGGCAGCAGTTGGGTGATGGTCGGAGTCTGAGACATGGTGTTATTGAACTTGTTACTGACGATCATCAGTTTGTCGATGCGGCCTTCATCATACGCCTGCAACATCACTTTTACCGGGCCAATCAGATCAGACAGGGCAGGTTTATCGCCCATGCCGCTGACTTGCGCCACGATGTTGCCACCTACTGCACTGAAGAATGACGCCCCTTTTGAACCGATAATCGACAGATCGCTCTGCACGCCTTTATCGGACCAGGACTTCATATCCGCCAGTAATTTTTTGAACAGGTTAATGTTCAAACCACCACAAAGCCCGCGGTCTGTAGAAACGACCAGGTAGCCGACGCGCTTCACGTCGCGCTGTTCCAGGTAAGGGTGCTTGTATTCCAGATTACCCAACGCAAGGTGACCAATCACTTTGCGCATGGTGTCTGCATACGGACGGCTGGCCGCCATGCGTTCCTGCGTTTTACGCATCTTGGAGGCGGCGACCATTTCCATCGCTTTGGTGATCTTCTGCGTGTTTTTCACGCTTCCAATCTTGCTTCGTATCTCTTTTGCGCCGGCCATTAGCTTCTCCTCAAAGCCTTGCGGCCTGCCTTTTCAGACAAGCCGCCAGACATTACCAGGACTGGGTTGCTTTAAACGTATCGATCAGGCCTTTCAGCTTCGCTTCGATATCGTTGTTAAAGTTACCCGACTGGTTGATTTCAGCCATCAGCTCAGCGTGGTCGCGATCGGCGAAGGCCAGCAGCGCAGCTTCGAAGCTGCCAATTTTTGCCAGTTCAACGTCGTTCAGGTAGCCACGCTCTGCAGCGAACAGAACCAGACCCTGCTGCGCGACAGACATCGGCGCATACTGTTTCTGCTTCAGCAGCTCGGTCACTTTCTGACCATGGCTCAGCTGTTTGCGGGTTGCATCGTCCAGATCAGAGGCGAACTGCGAGAACGCCGCCAGTTCACGATACTGTGCCAGCGCGGTACGGATACCACCGGACAGTTTCTTGATGATCTTGGTCTGTGCAGCACCACCTACGCGGGATACCGAAATACCTGGGTTAACAGCCGGACGAATACCGGAGTTGAACAGGTTCGATTCCAGGAAGATCTGACCATCAGTAATCGAGATTACGTTGGTCGGAACGAACGCAGAAACGTCGCCCGCCTGGGTTTCGATGATCGGCAGCGCGGTCAGTGAACCGGTTTTACCTGTCACTGCGCCATTGGTGAAACGCTCAACATAATCAGCGCTTACGCGTGATGCACGTTCCAGCAGACGAGAGTGGAGATAGAACACGTCGCCAGGGAATGCTTCACGGCCTGGTGGACGGCGCAGCAGCAGAGAGATTTGACGGTAAGCTATAGCCTGCTTGGAGAGGTCATCGTATACGATCAGCGCATCTTCACCACGGTCACGGAAGTATTCGCCCATCGCACAACCTGCGTACGGAGAGAGATACTGCAGTGCAGCAGATTCAGAAGCAGACGCCACAACAACGATGGTGTTCTGCAGTGCGCCATGCTCTTCCAGCTTACGAACCACGTTAGAGATGGTTGAGGCTTTCTGACCAATCGCAACGTAGACACACTTGATGCCTGAGTCACGCTGGTTGATGATCGCATCGATCGCCATCGCGGTTTTACCGGTCTGACGGTCACCGATGATCAGCTCACGCTGGCCACGGCCGATTGGAATCATCGCATCGACCGACTTATAACCGGTCTGAACCGGCTGGTCGACTGACTGACGATCGATAACGCCAGGTGCAATCACTTCGACCGGTGAGAAACCGTCGTTGTCGATTGCGCCTTTACCGTCGATAGGTGCACCCAGGGTGTTCACGACGCGGCCCAGCAGGCCACGGCCTACCGGTACTTCAAGAATACGGCCAGTACACTTAACCTTCATGCCTTCGGCGAGGTCAGCGTACGGACCCATCACCACTGCACCAACCGAGTCACGCTCGAGGTTCAGGGCGATAGCGTAACGGTTACCCGGCAGGGCAATCATCTCACCCTGCATGACATCGGCCAGGCCGTGTACGCGGATGATACCGTCACTTACAGAAACAATCGTACCTTCGTTGTGAGCTTCACTCACGACATTGAACTGAGCAATGCGCTGCTTGATCAGTTCGCTGATTTCGGTGGAATTCAGTTGCATATGCTCCAGTCCCCTTAAGACTGCAAGACGTCAGCCAGACGGTCAAGACGGCCGCGTACGCTGCCGTCAATAACCAGATCACCCGAACGGATGATCACGCCTGCCATCACAGACTTATCAATTTTGCAATTCAGCTTAACTTTGCGTGACAGACGTTTTTCCATCGCGGCGCTGATTTTATTCAGCTGGTCGTCACTCAGCGTACTGGCGGAAATAACATCGACTTCAGCGGTGGCTTCATGAGCGTCACGCAGTTCGATATACTGAGCCAGTACAGCCGGAAGCGCTGTCAAACGTCCGTTTTCCGCCATCACCTTAATCAGGTTCTGTGCGGGTTCATCCAGTTGATCACCACAGACTGCGTTAAACGACGCTGCCAGCGCTTCAGGGGCTAATGCACCTGAGAGAAGATCAGCCATCTGTTCATTGCGAGCCACTTCTGCGGCAAACGCCAGCATCTGTTGCCAGCGTTCTATACTTTGATGCTCAACAGCAAAGTCAAAAGCTGCTTTGGCGTAGGGGCGAGCTACAGTAATCAGATCAGACATCAGCCCCTCCCTCCTTACAGTTCAGCGACCAGTTTATCAACGATGTCGCTGTTAGCAGCTTCATCCACGGAGCGTTCGATGATCTTCTCGGCGCCAGCCATAGCCAGCAACGCAACCTGCTTACGCAGTTCTTCACGTGCACGTTTACGCTCGGCGTCAATTTCAGCCTGCGCTTGTGTCACGATGCGATTACGTTCGTTTTCAGCTTCGGTTTTGGCTTCATCCAGAATCTGCGCGCGACGCTTGTTCGCTTGCTCGATAATGACCTGAGCGTCTTCTTTGGCTTTTTTCAGCTGGTCGGTCGCATTAGCCTGCGCGAGATCCAAATCTTTCTTGGCACGTTCAGCAGAAGCAAGGCCTTCAGCAATTTCTTTCTGGCGCTTTTCGATAGCAGCCATCAGCGGCGGCCATACGTACTTCATGCAGAACGCGACAAACAGGATGAACGCGATAGCCTGGCCGAGGATTGTTGCATTAATGTTCACAGCACAATGCCTCTAGATTGAGTATTTAACTTTTCTGCCGTTATCAACGTGATAAGCGGCAGAATCCGTTCACCCTTGCACATTGTGCGCTGAGTGAACACAGGGCTTTAGGCGACAGCAAACATCACGTACAGACCCAGACCAACAGCGATCATCGGGATTGCATCCACCAGACCCATTACAACAAAGAACTGCGTACGCAGCAGAGGAATCAGGTCAGGCTGACGAGCAGCGCCTTCCAGGAATTTTCCTCCGAGGATGCCGATACCGATCGCAGCACCGATTGCCGCCAGGCCCATCATCACAGCGGCAGCCATGTACAGCAGATCCATATTCAGGTTTTCCATGACAGTCTCCAGTTTGTTTCAGTTAAATGCTCCCTTAATCTTCCGGGCCTCAGCGTGGTGCGCTGCCACCCGGAATCAAGCGGGAAAGTAGTGTTGAGAAAAAAATCAATGCTCTTCAGATGCCATCGACAGATAGACGATCGTGAGGACCATGAAAATGAAAGCCTGTAGCGAAATGATCAGGATGTGGAAAATGGCCCACGGCACATTCAGCACCCACTGCGACCACCACGGCAACAGACCGGCAATAAGGATAAAGATCAGTTCACCCGCATACATGTTACCGAACAGTCGTAAACCCAGTGATACAGGTTTAGACAGAAGGCTCACACCTTCCAGAATCAGGTTGATCGGGATGAAGATCGGGTGGTTAAAAGGCTGCAGCGTCAGCTCTTTCGTGAAGCCGCCAATGCCTTTCATTTTGATGCTGTAGAACAGAATCAAAATAAATACGCCCAACGCCATAGATAGCGTGATGTTCACGTCTGCAGACGGTACGACGCGCAGCGCCGGTAACCCCAACACATGCTCACCAATATATGGCAGCAGGTCGATTGGCAGCAGATCCATGAAGTTCATCAGGAAGACCCAGACAAAAATTGTCAGAGCCAGCGGGGCGATAAGTTTGCTCTTACCGTGATACATGTCGCGCACGTTACTATCAACGAAACCGACAACCAGTTCGATAGCCGCCTGCATTTTCCCTGGCACACCGCTGGTGGCAGACTTCGCCACGCTACGGAACAACACCAGGAAGATGATTCCCAGCACCATAGAGAAAAACATGGAATCGATATTTAATACCCAGAACGTCGCGGGAGCGTCGTGCGGATTCACTAACTCGAAGGTACGCAGGTCCAACTGAAGATGTGTCAGGTGGTGACCAATGTACTCTTGCGGAGTAGAGATTTCTCCTGCAGCCATGATGCCTCTTACCCTTTGTTGTTAATTACCGCCGGTGCCAGAATATGTACCACCAGCACCGATAACCAGGTTATTCCGACCGGCCAGAAAACCGCGCCGAACAGACCCAACGCCACAATGAGCAAAATGATGGTCGCAAACACTTTAGCTATTTCACCTAAAGCGAAGCTCCACGCGACTCGCCCCGAAGTGGGGGATTGCCCCTGCAGGCGCCAGGCTAAAAACAAAAACATTACGTTTGGCAGCCAGGCTGCCGCTCCACCCGCAAGAGCAGAGACACCCCAGGTGACATCTTTAACAGTAAAGAGTGCGCCGATGATGACTATCGTCACCAGCTGAATCATCAGCACCGTTCGGGCGAATTTTAAACTGTAAAGAGACACTGACATGACGCTGATACTCTCCTGCCCCGTTAGGGGTATGTCGCGTGTCGTATAAGACTGCCTTTGCGCAGTTGAGTCAAGCAGCAAAAGCCGTGCAAATTATACGGGCCGCACCTGCGATTTCAATCGGTAAGTAGCGAAAAGGTGAACAATTATTTAAATTTCTTTCCGGAGGGCTATTTTTCCAAAGATTACCCTGCGGAGATTCGCACTAATCTGACTGAAATTTCACGCGCAACTTGCTTTTAAAGCGTGCTTTAGATCACATAATAAGCACTCACACTACACTGAGTTTTATCTTCAACCTATTTAAGAACAATCTGTAAAACAGATTAAGCCTTAAAAATCATTGTCTTGAAATTATAAAATTGCGTGTGCAAGTCTATTTTCATCAAAAACACGCTATTGACATCGAAGTATGCTTAAGAAACGTGAAATTGATATTACGCACGCAAAGTTATTACCGCGATATATTTTCTGGCGTGACTACTTTTATTCCGCGGCCCACCTATACAAGTGATATTTCTGATAATTAAATGTGAACCAATCGTTAAATGTAACAGAGCTTTTCGGATAATTTCCGTCGCTGTTTTTAACCTTCATTCCGCCAGGGCTTAAACAAAATCTTTTATCGATAGCGCATTATCTGCACTTTTTTCATCAGAACCCTGATAAAAGCCCCTGCTAACTGAAGGGCTACTGATGACGAATGATGACCAGATGACGGTCACCTTCCAGCTGCGGCACCTGCAGCTTAATGACGTCATCAGAAACATAGCCAGCCGGTAATTCCGCAATTTCATCGTCCGGACGCACGCCTTTAAGTGCGAAGAAGCGCCCTTCCCTTCCTGGCAGGTGATGACACCAGTTCACCATATCGGTCAGTGACGCAAATGCACGGCTGATAACGCCATCAAAAGGCGGCTCAGCCGGGAACGCTTCAACCCGACTCTGGACCGGAGTAATGTTAGTGAGTCCTAACTCATGCTGAACCTGACGCAGAAAGCGCACCCGTTTGCCCAGACTGTCGAGCAGCGTAAAGTGCGCATCAGGCATTACGATAGCCAGCGGAATACCCGGCAGTCCGGGACCGGTTCCCACATCAATAAAACGTGAGCCTTTCAGATGCGGTGCCACCACGATGCTATCGAGGATATGACGGACCAGCATCTGCTCAGGATCGCGCACAGATGTCAGATTGTAGGCTTTGTTCCACTTATCCAGCAGGCCGACATAGGCAACCAGCTGCTGTTTTTGTTGATCGGAGAGGGAAATACTGGCTGCCTTTAGCAGCGATGTGAGTGTGTTGATCACAACATAATTCCATTCAGCGGGGGCGTGTCGCCACGCCCCGTTTCAGATCAGGCGCTTTTACGCAGCAGACCCTGTTTTTTCAGATAAATAAGCAGAATTGAGATCGCCGCCGGTGTTATGCCGGAGATACGTGTCGCCTGACCAATTGACACGGGTTTGTGATCGTTCAGTTTGGCGATCACCTCATTCGACAGCCCGTTCACATGGCGGTAGTCGAGCTCCACTGGCAACAGTGTGTTCTCATTACGCAGCTGGCGATCAATCTCTTCCTGCTGACGCGCAATATAACCTTCATATTTGACCTGAATCTCAACCTGCTCAGCGGCCTGCTCATCAGCCAGAGCCGGACCAAAGGCATCCAGTGTCATCAGCTTCAGATAGGTCAGCTCAGGACGGCGCAGCAGATCTTCACCGCTGGCTTCTTTGGTCAGCGGCGCGCTGAGAACCGTGTTCACTTCGGTCACGTGCTCAGACTTTGGATGAACCCAGATATCCCGCAGACGCTGACGCTCCTGTTCAATCGCTTCCAGCTTCTCGTTGAAACGCGCCCAGCGCGCATCATCCACCAGACCCAGTTCACGGCCGGTTTCGGTCAGACGCAGATCGGCGTTGTCTTCGCGCAGCATCAGACGGTATTCAGCACGGGAGGTAAACATCCGGTACGGCTCTTTAGTGCCAAGCGTGCAGAGATCGTCAACCAGCACGCCCAGATAAGCCTGATCGCGACGCGGTGCCCAGCCCTCTTTGTCAGCAGACTGACGAGCCGCGTTCAGACCCGCCAGCATCCCCTGCGCTGCCGCTTCTTCGTAACCGGTCGTGCCGTTGATCTGTCCGGCAAAGAACAGCCCATGAATAAACTTGCTCTCCAGCGTCGGTTTAAGATCGCGCGGATCGAAGAAGTCATACTCGATGGCATACCCCGGGCGCACGATCTTTGCATTCTCCATGCCCTGCATCGATCGGACGATCTGAATTTGTACATCAAACGGCAGACTGGTTGAGATACCGTTCGGGTAGATCTCATTACTGGTCAGCCCTTCCGGCTCCAGGAAGATCTGATGTGAGTTACGATCGGCAAAACGCATGACTTTGTCTTCGATCGACGGGCAGTAGCGTGGGCCGATCCCCTCGATGATCCCGGCATACATCGGGCTGCGATCCAGGTTATTGCGGATCACTTCATGGGTTTTCTCATTGGTGTGCGTGATCCAGCAAGGCACCTGCTGTGGATGCTGAGACGCATTGCCCATGAACGAGAACACCGGCATGGGGTCATCGCCATGCTGCGGGCTAAGCACTGAAAAATCGATGGTGCGCGCATCGATACGCGGTGGCGTACCGGTCTTGAGGCGGTTTACCCGCAGCGGCAGCGCACGCAGTCGTTTTGCCAGCGGAATGGACGGGGGATCGCCAGCGCGACCGCCACTGTAATTGTCCAGACCGATATGAATTTTGCCATCAAGGAAAGTACCGACGGTGAGGACCACCGTTTTGGCACGGAACTTCAGTCCCATTTGCGTGACGGCACCGACCACACGATCGTTTTCCACGATGAGATCGTCAACCGCCTGCTGGAAGATCATCAGATTAGGCTGGTTCTCCAGTGCCGTTCGCACCGCCTGCCGATAGAGCACGCGGTCAGCCTGAGCACGGGTCGCCCGTACCGCCGGGCCTTTGCTGGCGTTTAGTATCCTAAACTGGATACCGGCCTGGTCAATTGCGCTGGCCATCAGACCACCCAGGGCATCCACTTCCTTCACCAGATGTCCTTTGCCAATACCACCAATCGCCGGGTTACAGGACATTTGTCCAAGCGTATCAATGTTATGGGTGAGTAACAGGGTTTGCTGACCCATTCGGGCTGCCGCCATTGCGGCTTCGGTGCCCGCATGACCACCACCAATTACGATGACGTCAAAAGGATCCTGATAAAACATGAAGTGGTACCTCGGTTGATGAACTTGCAGGATCGTCGTCCTGGGGCGTGGATTCTACTCAAATTCCGTCTGGGGTGAAAGCCGCGGGATCGTCCGGTTTTAAAAGAAAGGATCTTAGATCTGTATATGATCTTTCTGTTAGATCTCTTATTAGGATCCCGCTTTTCTGTGGATATGTGCCAGAAGCACCTCAGAAACAACAGGATAGAGAGGATCACTACCTGTGAGTGATCGGTGATCCTGATCCGTATAAGCTGGGATCAAAATGGACTGTTATCCACAGCTCAAAAATCGTTCTCCCGTTGTTATCTGGATAACTACCGGTTATACGCAACAAAACAGGGTAGTTATCCACAAAATAAAAGGAGGGGAAAGGATAAAATCAGCATCTTCCACTGGGGATCGTGACTATTTCGCGATCCCCAGCCCCCTTCAGATCGCGTTTTTCCAGCTTTCCAGCCAGGCTTCTGCGGGATCTTCAGGAATCTCATGCTCCAGCACGTCGATCTCAAGGCGATCGCCGATCTGACAGGCACCCTGAGCAATTAACAGCGCTGTAATCTGGCGGATCGCGCCACAAAAGAGATCATATTCATGATTGCCGAGTCCAACAGCACCAAACCGCACCTGCGAGAGATCGGGTTTGCTTTCCGTGATGGCCTCGAACAGGGGCAGAAGGTTGTCAGGAATATCGCCAGCACCGTGGGTTGAGCAGACCACCAGCCAGATACCCTCGTGCGGCACCTCATCCAGCGCCGGACCATGCAGCATCTGGGTTGAGAAGCCCGCTTCCTGTAATTTTTCTTCGAGATGTTCAGCCACATACTCTGCGCTACCCAGAGTACTGCCACTGATTAAGGTAATATCGGCCATCTTGCTCTCCCGGACATTAAGGCGAGCATTGTACGCTGTGATCAAGCGGTGATCCACCTGTGGACAACAGGGTTAATAGATCAGAAGAAGCGAATGCAGCTGTTGTCAGCCGCCACATTCGTCAGGGATAAGATTATGCACAAGGAATAGAGGATCAGGGCTTGATGGTGCGCATGATCGGGTTTTGCAGGGAGATCAGCGTTTCTGTGGACTGAATTTCATCGATGGTCTGGATCTTATTGATCAGGACCTGCTGCAGGGCGTCAATTGAGCGGCACATCACTTTAATAAAAATGCTGTAGTGGCCGGTGGTGTACCAGGCTTCAACCACTTCATCCAGCGCATCCAGCTTGCTCAGCGCCGCCGGATAGTCACGCGCGCTCTTAAGGATAATGCCAATAAAGCAGCAGACATCAAACCCCAGCTGGCGCGGATCGATATCAACCCGTGTTCCCAGGATGATGCCCGCCTGCTTCATTTTTTCCACGCGCACATGAATGGTGCCCGGGCTGACATTAAACTGTTTTGCCAGCTCGGCGTAAGCGGTGCGCGCATTATCCAGCAGGGCATTCAGAATGCCGCGATCCAGGTTATCGAGCTGCAGATGTTCGGCCATGGCCATCCTCGTTATGGGTCTGCTTAAGTAAACAACGGTGAATGTGCAGCAAAATAACGGTTCAGGCAACTCCCGGCAGCGACGGGCGCCGCTGCCGGTTCACTTAGCGTTTGCGCCAGACAGTGACCTGCGCCAGCGTATGCTGGAACTTGCGGGCCGTTTCACGGATCACAAACGGTTTGTCCTGTGGTTCATCGACCAGGTCGAAGTCGGCCGCCAGCAGACGTTGCAGCGCCTGCAGCGTCGTCAGTGCCTCACCGTTCTCACGTACACCGCCCAGCCAGTTCTCTTTCGGTGTGAAATCTTCCAGCCAGGTATAAGGGGATGAGAGCAGCAGAATACCGCCCTGACGCAGCATCGGCGTGACATCACGCAGGAAGCGCGCAGGCTGGCGCAGACGATCAATCAGGTTGGAGGCAAGTACCAGGTCGTAACGGCCAGGCTGAGGTTTGAGGTTACAGGCATCCCCCTGAACAAACTGAATCCGCTGCGCCAGTTCGCTCTCCAGTGCGAAATCTTTCAGGCGAACCTGACGATACTCCACCAGGTCGCCTTCCTGTGGCAGCAGATAACGGAAGTCTTCGCCGCTGGCCAGCTGCAGCGCCACATCAATGAAGCGCGCCGAGTAGTCCATCCCGGTGACGCGTTCAAAGTGGCGAGCCAGCTCAAAACTGGCGCGTCCGGTGGCACAGCCGATATCAAGGGCTTCGCCACGTGCTGTTGTGTAGTCCAGCGCCAGCTTCACCAGACTTTCGGCATAGTTGTCCACACCGAAATAGCGCGGGCCATACTGGAAGTCGAGGTACTGCGACACCATCGCGTCAGATTCATACGGGTTCGGCGCCATCGTCTCCTGATGGCTGGAAACCACGTAGCGGAAACCGGCATGCTGGAAGAAGTGGCGGCGGAACGCATAGCGGGCTGATTTCAGCGCTTCGTTGCCGGTCGAGATCCAGCTGCCGCCTTTGATCAGCGAATGTTTGCCATCAAAGGTCGGAGTGGAGAAATCATCGTACAGCGGGTGAACGTTGAAGCCTTCAAAGCCATTGGTCGGCGTAGTCGTCCACTGCCAGACGTTACCGACGATATCGAAGAATTCGCCCTGGGCGAAGAGGTCGACCGGCGAGGAGGAAGCCCAGTACGCCAGGTTGATGTTGCCCGGCACCCGATCCCAGTCTGGCTGATCGCCCGCGACCTGTTCGCGTAGCTGAGCCCACTCCGCTTCACAGGGGAGCTGAACACTCATGCCGGTCTGATTCGCTTTCCAGCGGCAGAAGGCCGCCGCTTCCAGCTGATTGACCTCGGCAGGCCAGTCCCATGGCATTGCGACCTCTTCACACATCAGACGCAGTTTAAGCTGATCGGGCATCGCAGGCGTGCCGACCCAGAAGGTGGGCATTTCTGCTTTGGCAAACTGACACCAGCCCCAGCCTTCGTCATCCCACCAGCGGGCATCCTGATAACCGCCAGCCTCAATGAACGCCAGAAATTCCGCGTTGCTGACCAGCATTTTGCTCGCCTGGAACGGCTGCAGCGTAACCTGCTGGCGGCCATATTCGACATCCCAGCCGTAGGTGTCGTCGGTTTTCCCCAGCGTAAGGGTGCCACCGGGCATCGGCAGCAGGGTATTGGCCGGAACAGCCTCGCGCTGGTGGCGTGCCATCCGGCATGCCGGCCACGCGGCCTGTGGTCTGACCCACTCAACGGGTAACTGGCGGATCAGCACGCTGGAGGTTTCCAGATGAATACGCTCATGCTCAATCCCCATCAGGATCACCCACGCCGGGCTCTCCCAGCTGAGTGGCAGCGTGATCGGCATGGTCTGGATCAGATCGCTGACCAGCGCTTTAACGCGCCCGCGGTATGCACGGACTTCCTCAATGGTCGGCCAGTCATAGTGGCTGTCGTTGAGATCATCCCAGCTCATCTCATCAACACCAATCGCCATCATCGCTTCGATGCGATCGTCCAGACGCGCATCAATAAGACGTCCGGCCATCAGCTTATTAATGTAGAAGGTGGCGGTATGACCAAAATAGAAGATCAACGGATGGCGCAGGGGAATAGCTTTAGTAAACCAGGCCTTTGAATCGGCCAGACAGGTGAACAGACTTTCATACTGTTCCCAGGTCTGATGAAAATAGGCCAGCAACTCGGCACGTTTTTGTTCTATGTTCTGGCCGGAGAGCAATAACGTCCGCGTCGGGGCAGGCAAATCGCGGTGAGGTTGAGCAAGCGTCACAGGAAGCTCCAGATTGCTGAGTAAGTGAAACGGTAATTTACTATAGCAAAGAAGCTTTTCTGTCAGATGACTTAACGGCGCCAGTGGCGTAGCAGGCGGCTTTTCATGCCGGTATCGAAGCGCCAGATATGGTCAAAGATGCGCAGAATACCTGGTTTCCCGTGGGTCGACATCGCCACGGCATGAAAACGTTGCTGATTGTGTCGCTGACGCTTTTTAATCGCCCCGATCACCTCTTCCGGCAGACGCTGGGCAATAAAATCGGAGACGATCACCGCATCGGCTTCCTGCCACAGTGCGCCTTCCATTCGGGTGACAACAGAGGATAGACAGGCAGCCAGATCGGTGCCGCCGCGAAAACGTTGACTGAGAAAACGAATCGCCTGTTCCAGCCCGTCATCACCGGTCAGCTCATAGCCAATCACCTCATGGGCAAAGAGCATGATGTAGCAGCGACGACGGTCGGCCAGCGCGACCTTCAGTAGCGCCAGACAAAACGCTTTGGCACAGCGCTCATTGAAGCCACCCATCGAACCGGAGGTATCAACGCAGACGATAAATGGCCCGCGTGGCTGCTCTTCATGTTGCTGGTGGCTGGCCGGACGCATCGTCACCTTTTCATGCCAGGCATCGCCCTGCAGCTTGTAGGTCAGCAGTCGTTTCTCGACCAGCCGCCGATAAAATTCCAGCTCCAGTTCGCTGATGCTCAGCGCCGCTAACTCCGGCGGCAACAGACGCAGTACGTCATCGCTCTGATGAATGCCGCTGACCTCTTCCGGCACGGACGCAGGCTCCTGCACCAGATGGTGAAAAGCTTCCATCGGGGCATCCTGCGACGGCACCGATTTTGCCTCGCGGCTGCGACCCAGCTGCTGGGCCAGTTTCAGCAGCTCCGGCTGCTGAGCCAGAAAGTCACCATATTGCAGCATCAACTGATAGTCGCCAGGCTGCAGTGACGCTTTACTCATGTCCCACAACCGACCCGCGGCAGCTTCATCATCGTCGCCCAGAATCGGTGCCAGCTGGCCGCTCAGTGCCATGCGCTGCTGCAGTTCCGCCAGCAGACGTTCGCGCTGCTGTTCCAGCAACTGCTGATTCAGCGTCAGCGTCTGTAAGGTCAGGCTCAGCCGCCAGCGCTGCAGAAAAAGCTGGTGCTGCGCGCTGCTGAGATGAGCGATATCGGTATGTTGCAGCAGCCGGTTAGCTTCATCCAGAAAGGGGGACGGCAGGCTTTCAAGTGCCTGAAGTGTGGCATTCAGCTGGTGGCTGAAGTCACGATCGCTGAGAAGTTGTACCCGCTGGAACAGCTGAAACTCTTCGGCCAGCGTGGCCGGAACCGGTGTGGCTTTGAGATCGGCTGTGATTTCGGCTCGCCAGCGCGGTACATCGCGCAGCAGCGCTTTCTTCAGCCCGGGAAACTTTTCAAAAAACAGCGCAAGCTGGGGCGACGCCAGCAGAGCAATGATCAGCTCTTCAATCAGTTCGGTTTCCCCCACTGAGAGCAGTGTGCTGAGCGTCTCCACTGAGATCATTTACGCGCCTGTTTCAGCTGTTCCGCCACATCCTGCAGACTGGTTTCAACCCGCGCCAGCCAGTCATCACTGATAAACAGGCAGCGCTGATGCTGACTGAACTGATGTCGCTGCGACCGCAGTTCACTCTCCAGTGCATCCAGCGCGTCGGTGATTTCACCGGGCAGCGGCTCGCTGCTGCTGACGCCTGGCAGTGTCAGGCGCGACGATTGCAGGCTGACATCACGGATAGCCAGACAATGCTGTGCATCCACGTGTAAATCCAGGCTCTGCGCAAAGCCAATCCCATTGAGCTTGCCGCGAACCTCGCCGCCTTTTTGCAGCCACTGATTCAGGGCATCACGCGCGATCACCAGATGACTTACCTGCATGTCATGCAGCATCAGCGGTTTTTGCAGCATCAGCGTCAGTTGCTCATCGGTAAAGCTTTCTGGCAGATCGTAATGGGGTTTGCGGCTGAACATGCCGCTGTGTTTTTCCAGGGTGATTGCCTGCGCGATGCTCTGCTGTTGCTGGAGGGCCATGCGGCGAGCTTTGATCTGCTGCAGTTTCATCAGCATCGGTTGCTGCTGCCAGGCGTGCTGCGTCATTAACAGGTCGATTTCGCGCTCCAGCAGTTGCATGGACGCAACGTCATGCCAGAGACAATCTTTCAGCAGGATCAGGTCTATCGGTGCAATGGTGTTGCGACCGCTATAGAAGGCGCTGGCCTGCAACAGATGAATCGCTTTTTTCCAGCGACGATCGGAAATGTAAGGCGCGGCGGGCTGGCTCTCCAGCTGCTGACGCAGCTGATAAATCAGCTCAAACACCGCATCGGGCAGACTGACCTGGCTGATGCCGAGCTGCCACTGTGCATACTCTTCATCACTGATGCGCAGGGACTCCGCGACCGGATTGGTGTGCTCATCCTGCTGGTGCGTCAGCATGCTGCGGAAGTTCTGTTTCTCATGCACATTATCCAGCCACAGGCGGATCAGCATCCGATCATAGAGCGCTTCAAGACCGCTATCCGCTTCCGGCAGTTCATTGGAGGCGGTGACCAGCAGCCGCATCGGGATGGTCTCTTCGCTGTCGCCATTGCGGAAGCGGCGCTCATTAATAGCTGTCAGCAGCGTATTGAGAATCGCCGGCCCCGCTTTCCAGATCTCATCCAGAAAAACAATCTCGGCGTCGGGCAGATACCCTTTGGTCAGACGCTGATAGCGCCCTTCATCTTTCAGCGCCTGAATGGAGAGCGGACCAAACACCTCTTCCGGTGTGGAGAAACGGGTCATCAGATATTCAAAAGCGCGGGCGTGCTGAAAGGCATATTTGAGGCGACGGGCAATCAGGCTCTTGGCGATGCCTGGCGGTCCCAGCAGGAACACACTTTCACCACTCAGCGCCGCGAGCAGGCAAAGGCGTATGGCATGATGCCGCTCATACAATCCTTTTTCTAACGCATTGCTGAGGCGAGAAATTCTTTCTGCCAAAAGATGGGGTTGAGCCATAATCACTTCACTGTCCTTACGATCGTCGGGCCGCCGCGCTTAAGCAAGCGCTTTACTCTATAGATCATCATGCGTGAAAGCGTTGATAGCTGTCAGCTTTTTTGTTTCAGAAGGTTTGCCTGGATTAAAAGCAACGCTAATTAACGCTTTATCGCCAGAAGTGACCCCGTTACCCTGCCAGCGAGGCGAAGCGGGTATAGGAATTTTCGCTAAACCGTGCATACTGTGCGCTTTTTGATGGCCTGAGCGAGGGGTTTTCGCGCCTCTTAGACTCCAACAAAAGATAACTCTATGAGCTCGGATAATAAGCAGTCACTTCGCGGATTAACGCTGGCCGCCATTGGTGTTGTTTACGGGGATATCGGCACCAGTCCGCTGTATACCTTGCGTGAATGTCTCTCCGGACAGTTTGGCTTCGGCGTTGAGCGGGAAGCGGTGTTTGGCTTTCTGTCGCTGATTTTCTGGCTGCTGGTGCTGGTGGTCTCACTGAAATACATCAGCTATGTGATGCGTGCCGACAACGCCGGTGAAGGCGGGATACTGACACTGATGTCGCTGGCTGGCCGCCATACCGGTGCGCGGGCCACGGCAGTACTGGTGATCATGGGCCTGATTGGAGGCAGCTTCTTCTATGGGGAAGTGGTGATCACGCCAGCCATTTCGGTGATGTCCGCTATTGAAGGCCTGGAGATTGCCGCGCCGTCGCTGGATCCTTTTATCGTGCCGATGTCGATTGCGGTGCTGACGCTGCTGTTTGCGATTCAGAAACATGGCACCGGCATGGTGGGCAAACTCTTCGCGCCGGTGATGCTGGTCTGGTTCCTTGTGCTGGCGATCCTTGGGGTCAGCGGCATCATGAAAAATCCGGAAGTGCTGCATGCGCTGAATCCCGCTTATGCGGTCGAATTCTTCGTGCACTATAAATCTGTCTCATTCTTCGCGCTTGGCGCGGTGGTGCTGGCGATTACCGGGGTTGAAGCGCTCTATGCCGATATGGGGCACTTCGGTAAAGTGCCGATTCGACTGGCCTGGTTCTCGGTGGTACTGCCGTCGCTGGCACTGAACTATTTTGGTCAGGGTGCGCTGTTACTCAGCGACCCTAAAGCGATTAAAAACCCCTTCTTCCTGCTGGCGCCGGAATGGGCGCTGATCCCGATGCTGATTCTGGCGACCCTGGCCACCGTTATCGCCTCGCAGGCGGTGATCTCAGGTGTCTTCTCGCTGACGCGTCAGGCGGTGCGACTGGGCTATCTGCCAGGTATGCGCATCATCCACACCTCTGAGCGTGAATCGGGTCAGATTTATATTCCGGTAATCAACTGGGTGCTCTATTTCGCGGTGCTGATTGTGATTATCAGCTTTGAGCATTCAAGTAATCTGGCTGCCGCCTACGGTATTGCGGTGACTGGCACCATGGTGCTGACGGCGATGCTCTCCTGCACCGTGGCGGTTAAAAACTGGCACTGGAACAAGCTGGCGGTTGCCGTCATCCTGGTATTGATGCTCTGCATTGACGTGCCGCTGTTTACCGCCAACCTGGTGAAAATCTTCTCCGGTGGCTGGTTGCCGCTCTGTCTCGGCCTGGTGATGTTTATCATTATGACGACGTGGAAAAGCGAGCGTTTCCGCCTGCTGCGCCGTATGCACGAACATGGCAACTCCCTGGAGGCAATGATCGCGTCACTGGAGAAATCGCCGCCGGTTCGCGTACCGGGCACGGCGGTCTATATGTCACGTGCACTGAATGTGATTCCATTTGCCATGCTGCATAACCTCAAGCATAACAAAGTGTTGCATGAGCGGGTGGTGCTGCTGACGTTGCGAACTGAAGATGCGCCTTACGTGCACAACGTGCGTCGCGTCACTATTGAGCAGCTGTCGCCGACTTTCTGGCGCGTGGTGGCGAGCTACGGCTGGCGCGAAACGCCAAACGTCGAGGAGATTTTCCACCGCTGCGGTCTGGAAGGTCTTAACTGCCGCATGATGGAGACGTCGTTCTTCATGTCACATGAATCGCTGATCATCGGCAAACGTCCGTGGTATCTGCGCCTGCGCGGCAAACTCTTCCTGGCGCTGCAGCGCAATGCGCTCCGTGCGCCAGACCAGTTTGAGATCCCCCCAAACCGGGTGATCGAGCTGGGCACTCAGGTCGAGATTTGATCTGCAGCGTCCGCCTTACGGGGCGGGCGCTGACCAGCGCAGCGTGACGCATAATCCGCCGCCGGATCGCTGGCTGAAGGTGACGTTCATCCCGTGCAGCTGGGCAATGTTGCGGACTATCGATAATCCCAGCCCGCTACCACTCTTCTCCTGGCCCGGCGGTCTCCAGAAACGTTCTCCGAGCCGTTGCAGATCCGCTGCACTCAGACCCTCGCCATTATCCTCCACCGACAGGCTGTTTGCCTGCAACCGCACATCAACTTCACTGCCTGCTGGCGTGTAGCGAATGGCGTTATCCAGCAGATTCCGCACCAGCAGTGACAGTAACAGCGGATGCCCCTGAATCAGCGGATCGACCTCTGCGAGAAGGCGCAGCGTCACACCGTTTTTGTCCGCCAGAGGCAGCTGTGCGGCGAGCGTGTCCTGCACCGTGCGTTTCAGCGACACAGGTTCGAAGGCGCTGCGCACATCATCGGCTTCAACCCGCGAGAGCGTCAGCAACTGATCCACCAGCCGCGTTGCGCGGACAATCCCGGCATCCAGCTGCTGCAGCGCATGGGTTCGCATGACTTCGTCATCTGCAGTCAGCTGGATCACTTCGCTTTGCACCTGCAGCGCGGCCAGCGGACTGCGCAGTTCATGCGCGGCATCGGAGGTAAAGCGGCGTTCACGCTGCATCATGGCGCTAATGCGGCTGAACAGACCATTGAGCGCGACCATCAGCGGTTGCACCTCTTTTGGCACGCGGTCTGCCTGTAGCGGCGTATCATCATCGGCCGAACGCTGCGCCAGTTGTTTTGCCAGCGTCTTCAGCGGCCGCAGTTCAGACCAGACCAGACCGATAAGCAGAAGCAACATTAAAGGCAGCGCGATTAGCCAGGGCAACATGCTGGCCTTCATCAGATCCCGCGTCATGTCATCGCGGTATTCCGACTCCTGGCCCACCACCACCCGGAACTGCTTATCAGGCGTGGTCAGCCAGACGAATCGCCAGCGATCGTCGTCATTGGTGAGCTGCCCTTCATGAAATCCCTGATGCTCCGCCTCAAACGGCAGATAACGGCCGTTGTCGCCATCATTCATCACCTGCCTGCCGTCACGCGTGAAGACAGCAAAGGCCAGTGCATCATCATCCTGTTCGCCACGATGGTGGCGCAGCATCTCTTTGGTTCTGGGCAGTGTGGTATTGTCCAGCGAGGAGAAATCCAGCGTCAGCAGACGCTTAGCCAGTAGCATCTGCTGGGTATCAAAGAGCTCATCCAGGGTTTCACGCGTCTGATGCCAGGCACTCAGGCTGGCACTGGCCCAGCAGAGGCCGAGCAGCAGCACAAAACCGATGCCCAGCCGCAGAAACAGACTCATTGATCGCATTCGGCGGCCCCCAGCGTATAACCGACGCCATGCAGCGTGCGGATAAATGTGCTGCCCAGCTTTTTACGCAGATGATGGATATGCACTTCCACCGCATTGCTGGAGACGTCGGCGTCCCAGCTGTAGAGCTTCTCTTCCAGCTGGCTACGCGTCAGCACCCGGCCTGGATTGCGCATAAAGAGTTCCAGCAGCGCCAGTTCACGACTTTTCAACGCAATCGTCTCACCCTCGCGCATCACACTGTGGCTGCCGTGGATCAGCACCACGTTACCGTGACGGAGTTCGGGCTGCAGCTGGCCGTGACGGCGGCGGATCAGCGCCTGTAAGCGAGCGGCCACTTCGGTTAAGGCAAAAGGCTTGCATAGATAGTCATCAGCGCCCAGCTGCAGGCCTTTGACCCGCTGATCGAGCGCATCGCGGGCGGTCAGTATCAGTACCGGCACATCGTTGCCCTGCTGTCGCCACTCCCGCAGGATATCGAGTCCATCCCGCTCGGGCAGTGAAAGATCCAGAATCACCGCATCCCAGGGTGCGGCCTCCAGCGCGTTAAAGCCGGACTCACCAGACATAAACCAGTCAACGCTAAAGCCCAGCTTACTTAGCCCCGCTTTGATACCGTCGCCAATTAAGCGATCGTCTTCAATCAGTAAAATACGCATCACGTCTCCCTGTTCCGATAGCGCTTTATACGAAGCAACTTCCCTGGTGTACAGCTGATTTCGGCGAAAATCGCTTATTTTTAACGCTTAAGAAGCTGTTAAGAACTCTGTGGTCAACTGGGCGTATTCAAACCGAAAACACCACTGAAAAGAGGTACACCATGAAAAAGCATGCTGCAATTCTGGCCGTCGTTATGCTGGCTTCCGCCCCGGTTTTCGCTGCGCAGCAGGGCGGATTTGTTGATCCCAGCGCGCCAGCCACACAGACACAGTCAGCAGCCGGACAGGGTGGCTTTAGTGCAGACCACACCAGTGTGGTGACCGTGAAGCAGGCTGAAGAGATGAAAGATGACAGCTGGATCACCGTGCGCGGCAAGCTGGAGAAACAGACCGGCAAAGAAGATTATCTGTTCCGCGACCAGACCGGCACCATGAAAGTCGAAATCGACCACAAGCACTGGAACGGCCAGACAATCACGCCCAAAGATAACGTAGAGCTCACGGGTGAACTGGATAAAGATTTCAACAGCATTGAGATGGACGTTAAGCAGGTTAAAAAGCTGCCTTAATCTTTTGCTTCAGGGTCGCATTTGCGGCCCTTTTTTCTGCCCGTTCCCCGCCTTAATGCAAATTTCCCCTCGCGTGAGCGAAACGTTTCGATGGCGATCACAGATTTCTTCTTTGCCCGTTGAGTTGATGGCGGCTTTTCATACACTCCCATCAGCGAAACGTTTCGCTGTGGAGTGAAAAGATGAAAAAAGGTCGCCTGTTAAACGCTGAACTCTCTCATGTGATTGCCCGCCTGGGACACACGGATACGCTGACGATTGCCGATGCAGGCTTGCCGATTCCGGCAGGACCGCAGCGTATCGACTTAGCGCTCACGCCGGGTACGCCCGATTTTATGCAGGTGGTGAATGCTGTCGCACTGGAGATGCAGGTAGAGAGCGCCCTGATCGCGGAAGAGATTAAGCAGCATAATCCGCAACTTCATAGTGCGCTTGTCGCTGTGCTCGAAGCCTTGCAACAGCACCAGGGGAATATCATCACCATCAGCTACACCAGTCATGAACAATTCAAACAACAAACGCAGCGTAGTCAGGCGGTCATTCGCAGCGGAGAGTGTTCTCCGTTTGCGAATGTCATCCTCAGCGCCGGTGTGACCTTCTGAGGCCGCTATGCAACCTTTACTGCAACTCGACGGCATTGAAAAATCCTTTCCGGGTGTGAAAGCCCTCAAGGGTGCATCGCTGAATGTTCGGGCAGGACGCGTGATGGCGCTGGTGGGCGAGAATGGCGCAGGCAAGTCCACCATGATGAAAGTGCTGACCGGGATCTATCAATATGATGCCGGTACGCTGCGCTGGCTCGGCAAAGAGACCCGTTTCAGTGGACCGAAAGCGTCTCAGGAAGCGGGCATTGGCATCATCCATCAGGAACTGAACCTGATCCCTCAGTTAACCGTGGCGGAGAATATCTTTCTCGGTCGCGAATATGTAGGTCGTTTTGGCCGTATTCAGTGGCCGCGTATGTATGCCGAAGCGGATGCGCTGCTTAAACGTCTTAATCTGCGCTTCAACAGCCACAAGCTGGTCGGGGATCTGTCGATTGGCGATCAGCAAATGGTCGAAATCGCCAAAGTCCTGAGCTTCGAATCACAGGTCATCATTATGGATGAACCGACCGATGCGCTGACCGATACCGAGACGCTGTCTCTATTCCGCGTGATCAACGAACTGAAAGCGCAGGGCTGCGGCATCGTCTATATCTCGCATCGCATGAAAGAGATCTTTGAGATCTGCGATGACGTCACGGTGTTCCGCGACGGCCAGTTTATTGCTGAACGTCCGGTCAGCGAGCTGACCGAAGAGAGCCTCATCGAGATGATGGTCGGACGTAAGCTGGAAGATCAATATCCTCATATCGATCAGGCGCCAGGCGATGTGCGACTGAAAGTGGAGAACGTGAGCGGACCAGGTGTAGAGAACGTCAGCTTCAGCCTGCGCAAAGGTGAAATCCTCGGCGTTTCTGGCCTGATGGGTGCGGGGCGTACCGAACTGATGAAGGTGCTGTACGGCGCATTGCCGCGTCGCGAAGGCAATCTGTGGCTCAATGGCCGGGAAGTCGTGACGCGTTCTCCGCAGGATGGACTGGCGAATGGCATCGTCTATATCTCCGAAGATCGTAAGCGTGATGGCCTGGTGTTGGGCATGTCAGTAAAAGAGAACATGTCTCTGACGGCCTTGCGCTATTTCAGTCACGGCAGCGGCACGCTGAAACATGCAGCAGAGCAGCTGGCGGTGGGCGATTTTATCCGTCTGTTCAATGTTAAAACGCCGTCTATGGAGCAGCCGATTGGCCTGCTTTCGGGCGGCAACCAGCAGAAAGTGGCGATTGCCCGCGGTCTGATGACCCGGCCCAACGTGCTGATTCTGGATGAACCGACACGCGGTGTGGATGTCGGTGCGAAGAAAGAGATCTACCAACTGATTAACCAGTTTAAAGCCGAAGGGCTGAGCATCATCCTGGTCTCCTCGGAAATGCCGGAAGTGCTGGGCATGAGCGATCGGATTCTGGTGATGCATGAAGGCCGTATCAGCGGCGAATTTACCCGAGAAGAGGCCACTCAGGAAAGCCTGATGGCAGCCGCCGTAGGCAAGCAACACAGCGAGGATTTAGTGGTATGACGACCCAAACTTTACCGGCCAGCCGTCGCTGGTTTAGCAAAAGCTGGCTGCTGGAACAGAAGTCACTGATTGCGCTGATGGTGCTGATCGCCGTGGTGGCCAGCCAGAGTCCGAACTTCTTTACCGTGGCGAACCTGTTCAACATTCTGCAGCAGACCTCGGTTAACGCCATTATGGCCGTCGGGATGACGCTGGTGATCCTGACCTCAGGCATTGACCTCTCTGTGGGTTCTTTGCTGGCCCTGACGGGCGCAGTGGGTGCATCGCTGGTGGGCATGGAAGTCAATGCGCTGGTCGCGGTGGCGGCTTCGCTGGCACTGGGCGCGGCAATCGGTGGCCTGACCGGCACCATTGTGGCACGCGGCAAGGTACAGGCCTTTATCGCCACGCTGGTCATGATGTTATTGCTGCGCGGTGTGACCATGGTCTACACCGACGGCAGCCCGATTAACACCGGCTTCAGTGCCAATGCCGATCTGCTGGGCTGGTTTGGTATTGGTCGCCCACTGGGTATCCCTGCGCCGGTCTGGCTGATGGCGCTGGTCTTTATTGCCGCATGGTACATGCTGCAACACACCCGCCTGGGCCGCTATATCTATGCACTGGGTGGTAATGAAGCGGCAACGCGTCTCTCTGGCATCAATGTGAATCGCGTCAAAATTATCGTCTATTCACTGAGTGGCATGCTGGCTGCGCTGGCGGGCACCATTGAAGTTGCGCGCCTCTCTTCAGCACAGCCGACAGCGGGCACCGGCTATGAACTGGATGCAATTGCTGCGGTCGTGCTGGGCGGAACCAGCCTGGCCGGCGGTAAAGGCCGTATTTTCGGCACCCTGATTGGCGCGCTGATTCTCGGCTTCCTGAACAACGGCCTGAACCTGATGGGCGTCTCTTCCTACTACCAGATGATCGTTAAAGCGGTAGTCATCCTGCTGGCGGTGCTGGTGGATAATAAAAGCAGTAAATAACTCTGACCTTACACAGGATAACAAGATGAAAAAGTTAACCGCACTGGCCATGATCCTCGGCGCAACGCTCAGTACCAGCGCTATGGCAAAAGATACCATCGCGCTGGTGGTCTCAACCCTGAACAACCCGTTCTTTGTTTCGCTGAAAGAGGGTGCACAGAAAGAAGCCGATAAACTGGGCTACAACCTGGTGGTGCTGGATTCACAGAATAACCCGGCGAAAGAGCTGGCGAACGTGCAGGATCTGACCGTTCGCGGCACGAAGCTGCTGCTGATCAACCCGACCGACTCTGATGCCGTGGGTAACGCCGTGAAGATGGCTAACCAGGCGAAGATTCCGGTTATCACCCTGGATCGTGTTGCAGCTCAGGGCACCGTTGTCAGCCATGTCGCTTCTGACAACCGCTTCGGCGGCAAAATGGCCGGTGACTTTATCGCCAAAAAAGTGGGCGAAAACGCCAAAATTATCGAACTGCAGGGCATTGCCGGCACATCTGCTGCCCGTGAACGTGGCGAAGGCTTCAAACAGGCCGCTGATGCGCATAAATTCCAGATCCTTGCCAGCCAGCCTGCTGACTTTGACCGTACTAAAGGTCTGAACGTAATGCAGAACCTGCTGCAGGCACACCCGGATGTTCAGGCGGTATTCGCGCAGAACGACGAAATGGCACTGGGTGCACTGCGTGCACTGCAGACCGCCGGAAAAACGGGTGTGATCGTGGTGGGTTTTGACGGCACGGCTGATGGCGTTAAAGCCGTAGAAGCTGGCAAACTGTCTGCGACTGTGGCACAGATGCCAGAAAAAATTGGCATGATCGGCGTGGATACCGCTGATAAAGTGCTGAAGGGTGAAAAAGTGCAGGCGGTCAATCCGGTCGACCTGAAGCTGGTCACTCAATAACTCAAAGAAAAGCAGGGCACCGCGCCACCCTCCCGGTGGCGCACTTATTCCGGACTCCCCTAATGAGCAAAAACGCAAAACTGGCCGTTCTTGGCAGCATCAACGCTGACCACATCCTTAATCTGGCGCACTTTCCTCGTCCCGGTGAAACGGTGATCGGGCAGAATTATCAGATTGCGTTTGGCGGTAAAGGTGCAAATCAGGCGGTAGCCGCTGGTCGTGCCGGTGCCGATATCGCATTTATCGCCTGTGTGGGCGCTGACGACATTGGCGAACGTATTCGTGAGCAGCTCACACAGGACAATATTGATACCTCGCCGGTCGAGGTTGTCGGGGGTGAGTCGACCGGTGTGGCGATGATTTTCGTCAACGGTGACGGTGAAAACAACATCGGCATCTACTCCGGTGCAAACGCGGCGTTAACTCCCGATTGCGTAACGCGTCATCAGCAGGTTATCGCCGATGCCGATGCACTATTAATGCAGCTGGAATCGCCGCTGGAAAGCGTGCTGGCCGCCGCGACCTTCGCCCGACAGCATCAGACGCAGGTTATTCTCAATCCGGCACCCGCTACCCGTCTCTCAGATGAGCTGCTGGCGCTGATCGACATTATTACGCCGAATGAGACCGAAGCCGAGAGTCTGACCGGCATTGCGGTCAACAACGATGAAGATGCGGCTCGCGCTGCGGAAGTGCTGCATGCCAAAGGCATCGGCACGGTACTGATTACGCTCGGTCGCCGCGGTGTCTGGCTGAGCGAGCAGGGTGAAGGTCAGCGCATCGCGGGCTTCAGCGTTAAAGCTATCGACACTATCGCGGCGGGTG
This sequence comes from Pantoea jilinensis, assembly GCF_019104105.1. Lineage (NCBI taxonomy): Bacteria > Pseudomonadati > Pseudomonadota > Gammaproteobacteria > Enterobacterales > Erwiniaceae > Pantoea > Pantoea jilinensis. The sequence continues at coordinate 77,164 of NZ_CP077746.1, forward strand.
ACACCTTTAACGGTGCCTTTATTACCGCGCGACTGGAGCAGAAGCCAATGTACGACGCGGTGCGATTTGCCCATGCCGCCGCCGCTATTGCCGTTACCCGCTCGGGTGCGCAGCCCTCCGTGCCGTGGCGCGCGGAGATCGATGATTTTTTGCAGCAGCAGGGCTAAGCACTTGAGCACCATGAAAGATGTCGCTCGCCTGGCGGGCGTCTCTACCTCCACTGTCTCGCACGTGATCAATAACAATCGCTTTGTCAGTGAAGGCGTACGGGAAAAAGTTGAGCAGGCCATCCGCCACCTTAACTACGCCCCTTCTGCGCTGGCGCGCAGTCTGAAAATCAATCAGACGCACACCATCGGTATGCTGCTGACCACCAGTAGTAACCCCTTTTATGCCGAAGTGGTGCGGGGTGTGGAGGAGAGCTGCTATCAGCGTGGCTATAGCCTGATTCTCTGTAACACGGCGGGTGATGAGGAGCGGATGAATCGCAGCCTGGAGACGCTGATGCAGAAGCGCGTCGATGGTTTGCTGATCATGTGCACTGAAAGTCACCTGCCCTCGGCAGATATTCTGAACCGTTATCCTTCTATACCTACGGTGATGATGGACTGGGCGCCCTTTGAAGGCCGCGGTGACATTATTCAGGATAACGCGCTGCTGGGCGGAGAGCTGGCGACGCAGCACCTTATCGACAGCGGTTACACTCGCATCGCCTGTATCGCCGGTCCGCAGGATAAAACCCCGGCACGTATGCGCCTGGAAGGTTATCGCAACGCCATGACAAAGAGTGGCCTGGAGATTCTGCCCGGCTATGTGGTGAATGGTGACTTTGAATTTCAGGGAGGCTATAACGGGATGGTCGAGTTGCTGGCGCTGGAAACGCCGCCGGAAGCCGTATTCACCAGTAACGATGCGATGGCGGTCGGCGTTTATCACGCTCTCTATCAGGCCGGTATGCGGGTTCCGCAACAGATGGCGGTCATGGGATATGACGATATCGAACTGGCGCGTTATCTCACTCCGCCACTCAGTACCATCCATCAGCCTAAAGATGCGCTGGGTGAACTGGCGATAGACACCTTAATTCATCGTCTCAGCGATCCCGACGCCAGCCAGCAAACGCTGGTGCTGACGCCGGAACTGGTGGTGCGGGGTTCAGTTTAGCGCTTCTTCTTCTTGTCGCGATTACTGATCAGATTACGGCCATCCCCGTTTTTCAGCAGCATAAAGGTCAGCGCCGAAAGCACGGTAACGACACCCATGGTCAGAAACGTGGCGTGGAACTGTGAAATGGTGCTGGTTTCAAACTCCTGATAGAAGCGCAGCACCGCAGCGCTGACGGCCACACCAAAGCTGATTGCTAACTGCTGTGTCACGGCCAGCACGCTGTTACCCCCGCTGGCGTTATCATCATCCAGGTCGGCCAGAGTAATGGTGTTCATGGCGGTGAACTGTGTAGACATCGCCATGCCGAGGATAAACAGCGGAAGCAACAGTACAAAGATGCTTTCGGCGGGTGACTGCAGAGAGAAGCTGGCGATCAGAATGCCAATAATGGCGGTAATGCCGACCAGCAGACGGCGATAGCCCAGCCAGCGCAGCAGTTGTGTCACCGTCGACTTCGCCAGTATCGAACCAAGGGCGGTTGGCGCCATCATGCAGCCTGCGATAATTGCGGAAAAGCCAAACCCAACCTGCAACATGAGCGGCATTAAAAAGGGCACACAGCCGGTGCCGAGACGCGAGGCAATGTTGCCGACGATGCCGACTGAGAATGTCCGGGTTTTAAACATCGGCAAATTGATCAGCGGTGAAGGGTGATTTCGGGCATGCACTATATAGAGGAGTAAAAGCACGATCCCGCTGAGTAATATCCCGCCGGCTAGCCAGGCAGAAACAATCCGCTCACCGAACAGCTCAATCCCAATCGAGATCATCACCAGTCCAGCCCCGAATAATATGAAGCCGAAAAAGTCGAAGCGGCGCTTAGGTGTGGTGAAGTCCGGCATATATTTGCGTGCGTAGATAATGCCGAGAATGCCAATCGGGATATTAATCAGGAAGATCCAGTGCCAGGTTGCGTAAGTGACGAGTACGCCACCCAGCATCGGGCCCAGTATCGGCCCGACTAAACCTGGCATGGTCACAAAGTTGAGTACCGGCAGCAGTTCACTGCGTGGATAGGCACGTAACAGTGCCAGTCGCGCGACCGGCATCATCATTGCGCCACCGACGCCCTGTACGATGCGCGATATGACCAGCACCGAAAGCGTCGGTGAGAGTGCACAAGCCAGTGAGCCAAGGGTGAACAGCGATACCGCCACAATAAACACTTTGCGCGTGCCGAAGCGATCGGCGAGCCAGCCGCTGACCGGAATCAGCATAGCGACAGTCAGGGTGTAACTGATGACGGCGGATTGCATGGCAAGGGGAGAACGGTCGAGGCTGGTGGCGATAGCGGGCAGGGCAGTGTTCAGTATGGTGGCGTCGAGTGACTGCATGAAAAAGGCCATAGCAGCTATCCATGGCAAACCAGCCATGCTGCGCGCGGATTTTATCATTGAGTGTCCTTCCTGGGGTTATCCTGCGAGAAGAAGCAAAATAATAGCACCCGCAATCGGCAACGGCAGGTCTCTTTACAACGTTTCGTTGCCACTTTTGTGCGTTATTCGGCCATGAAACGTCTCTTTTTAAGCCGTTCGTTTAAAAAAGAGGCGCTCAGTAAATTAATTCGAAGAAACACTTGTCAGCCTGAGGAAACTCCCTATAATGCGCCTCCATCGACACGGAACACCGGCAACGGGAAACGGGCTGAGAGGCACAGGAGACTGAGCCGCCGGAGAAAAACTTCTGAAATAGAGGTTGACTCTGCAGGAGGAAAGCGTAATATACGCCACCTCGCGACAGGACGCTAACGCACTGTTCGCACTGCTCTTTAACAATTTATCAGACAATCTGTGTGGGCACTCGCAGGATTGATATCAGCGTCTTAGGACGCAACAAAATATCAAAGCCTCACGAGTGAACACATAATGAAATTCATTATGACGTTTTACAGATGAGCACCGCTTAACTTGTTTAAGCAAATCAAACTTAAATTGAAGAGTTTGATCATGGCTCAGATTGAACGCTGGCGGCAGGCCTAACACATGCAAGTCGGACGGTAGCACAGAGAGCTTGCTCTTGGGTGACGAGTGGCGGACGGGTGAGTAATGTCTGGGGATCTGCCCGATAGAGGGGGATAACCACTGGAAACGGTGGCTAATACCGCATAACGTCGCAAGACCAAAGAGGGGGACCTTCGGGCCTCTCACTATCGGATGAACCCAGATGGGATTAGCTAGTAGGCGGGGTAATGGCCCACCTAGGCGACGATCCCTAGCTGGTCTGAGAGGATGACCAGCCACACTGGAACTGAGACACGGTCCAGACTCCTACGGGAGGCAGCAGTGGGGAATATTGCACAATGGGCGCAAGCCTGATGCAGCCATGCCGCGTGTATGAAGAAGGCCTTCGGGTTGTAAAGTACTTTCAGCGGGGAGGAAGGCGATGTGGTTAATAACCGCATCGATTGACGTTACCCGCAGAAGAAGCACCGGCTAACTCCGTGCCAGCAGCCGCGGTAATACGGAGGGTGCAAGCGTTAATCGGAATTACTGGGCGTAAAGCGCACGCAGGCGGTCTGTTAAGTCAGATGTGAAATCCCCGGGCTTAACCTGGGAACTGCATTTGAAACTGGCAGGCTTGAGTCTTGTAGAGGGGGGTAGAATTCCAGGTGTAGCGGTGAAATGCGTAGAGATCTGGAGGAATACCGGTGGCGAAGGCGGCCCCCTGGACAAAGACTGACGCTCAGGTGCGAAAGCGTGGGGAGCAAACAGGATTAGATACCCTGGTAGTCCACGCCGTAAACGATGTCGACTTGGAGGTTGTTCCCTTGAGGAGTGGCTTCCGGAGCTAACGCGTTAAGTCGACCGCCTGGGGAGTACGGCCGCAAGGTTAAAACTCAAATGAATTGACGGGGGCCCGCACAAGCGGTGGAGCATGTGGTTTAATTCGATGCAACGCGAAGAACCTTACCTACTCTTGACATCCAGAGAACTTTCCAGAGATGGATTGGTGCCTTCGGGAACTCTGAGACAGGTGCTGCATGGCTGTCGTCAGCTCGTGTTGTGAAATGTTGGGTTAAGTCCCGCAACGAGCGCAACCCTTATCCTTTGTTGCCAGCGCGTGATGGCGGGAACTCAAAGGAGACTGCCGGTGATAAACCGGAGGAAGGTGGGGATGACGTCAAGTCATCATGGCCCTTACGAGTAGGGCTACACACGTGCTACAATGGCGCATACAAAGAGAAGCGACCTCGCGAGAGCAAGCGGACCTCACAAAGTGCGTCGTAGTCCGGATCGGAGTCTGCAACTCGACTCCGTGAAGTCGGAATCGCTAGTAATCGTGGATCAGAATGCCACGGTGAATACGTTCCCGGGCCTTGTACACACCGCCCGTCACACCATGGGAGTGGGTTGCAAAAGAAGTAGGTAGCTTAACCTTCGGGAGGGCGCTTACCACTTTGTGATTCATGACTGGGGTGAAGTCGTAACAAGGTAACCGTAGGGGAACCTGCGGTTGGATCACCTCCTTACCTGAAGATACCTTCCCGCGCAGTGTCCACACAGATTGTCTGATAAAAAGTAATGAGCAGGACGGCTGCGAAGTCGTGACACTATCGTGTCCCCTTCGTCTAGCGGTTAGGACTCCGCCCTTTCACGGCGGCAACAGGGGTTCGAATCCCCTAGGGGACGCCACCTGCTTGGTGACAGGTGAAAGATGTCTCCATACAGTATCTCAAAACCGTTCTGGTTGCGTAAGCAGCCGTGGCGCGTTTGAGATATTTGCTCTTTAACAATCCGGAACAAGCTGAAAATTGAAACGACGTGTCGTTTTCATTCTCCGTAATAAGAATGAAAAGCGCGACACGTTCGAGTCTCTCAAATGCTTGCAGCTCGCAGCGTTGTAAAACGCCTGTGGGTTGTGAGGTTAAGCGACTAAGCGTACACGGTGGATGCCCAGGCAGTCAGAGGCGATGAAGGACGTGCTAATCTGCGTAAAGCGACGGTAAGGTGATATGAACCGCTACAGCCGTCGATGTCCGAATGGGGAAACCCGGTGCACTCTGTGCATCATTGCAGCATGAATACATAGTGCTGCAAGGCGAACCGGGGGAACTGAAACATCTAAGTACCCCGAGGAAAAGAAATCAACCGAGATTCCCCCAGTAGCGGCGAGCGAACGGGGAGCAGCCCAGAGCCTGAATCAGCATGTGTGTTAGTGGAAGCGTCTGGAAAGTCGCAGGGTACAGGGTGATACTCCCGTACACAAAAGCGCATATGCTGTGAGCTCGATGAGTAAGGCGGGACACGTGGTATCCTGTCTGAATATGGGGGGACCATCCTCCAAGGCTAAATACTCCTGACTGACCGATAGTGAACCAGTACCGTGAGGGAAAGGCGAAAAGAACCCCGGCGAGGGGAGTGAAACAGAACCTGAAACCGTGTACGTACAAGCAGTGGGAGCCTTCTTTATGGGGGTGACTGCGTACCTTTTGTATAATGGGTCAGCGACTTATATTCTGTAGCAAGGTTAACCGTATAGGGGAGCCGCAGGGAAACCGAGTCTTAACTGGGCGTTAAGTTGCAGGGTATAGACCCGAAACCCGGTGATCTAGCCATGGGCAGGTTGAAGGTTGGGTAACACTAACTGGAGGACCGAACCGACTAATGTTGAAAAATTAGCGGATGACCTGTGGCTGGGGGTGAAAGGCCAATCAAACCGGGAGATAGCTGGTTCTCCCCGAAAGCTATTTAGGTAGCGCCTCGTGAACTCATCTCCGGGGGTAGAGCACTGTTTCGGCTAGGGGGCCATCCCGGCTTACCAACCCGATGCAAACTGCGAATACCGGAGAATGTTATCACGGGAGACACACGGCGGGTGCTAACGTCCGTCGTGAAGAGGGAAACAACCCAGACCGCCAGCTAAGGTCCCAAAGTCATGGTTAAGTGGGAAACGATGTGGGAAGGCACAGACAGCCAGGATGTTGGCTTAGAAGCAGCCATCATTTAAAGAAAGCGTAATAGCTCACTGGTCGAGTCGGCCTGCGCGGAAGATGTAACGGGGCTAAACCATGCACCGAAGCTGCGGCAGCGACACTATGTGTTGTTGGGTAGGGGAGCGTTCTGTAAGCCGTCGAAGGTGTGCTGTGAGGCATGCTGGAGGTATCAGAAGTGCGAATGCTGACATAAGTAACGATAAAGCGGGTGAAAAGCCCGCTCGCCGGAAGACCAAGGGTTCCTGTTCAACGTTAATCGGAGCAGGGTGAGTCGACCCCTAAGGCGAGGCCGAAAGGCGTAGTCGATGGGAAACAGGTTAATATTCCTGTACTCGGTGTTACTGCGAAGGGGGGACGGAGAAGGCTATATCAGCCGGGCGACGGTTGTCCCGGTTTAAGCGTGTAGGCGGAGGGTCCAGGTAAATCCGGTCCCTTATCAACGCTGAGGCGTGACGACGAGGCACTACGGTGCTGAAGTGATAAATGCCCAGCTTCCAGGAAAAGCCTCTAAGCATCAGGTAACACAGAATCGTACCCCAAACCGACACAGGTGGTCAGGTAGAGAATACCAAGGCGCTTGAGAGAACTCGGGTGAAGGAACTAGGCAAAATGGTGCCGTAACTTCGGGAGAAGGCACGCTGGCGCGTAGGTGGAGGGACTTGCTCCCCGAGCCGAAGCCAGTCGAAGATACCAGCTGGCTGCAACTGTTTATTAAAAACACAGCACTGTGCAAACACGAAAGTGGACGTATACGGTGTGACGCCTGCCCGGTGCCGGAAGGTTAATTGATGGGGTTATCCGTAAGGAGAAGCTCTTGATCGAAGCCCCGGTAAACGGCGGCCGTAACTATAACGGTCCTAAGGTAGCGAAATTCCTTGTCGGGTAAGTTCCGACCTGCACGAATGGCGTAATGATGGCCAGGCTGTCTCCACCCGAGACTCAGTGAAATTGAACTCGCTGTGAAGATGCAGTGTACCCGCGGCAAGACGGAAAGACCCCGTGAACCTTTACTACAGCTTGACACTGAACATTGAGCCTTGATGTGTAGGATAGGTGGGAGGCTTTGAAGCGCGGACGCCAGTTCGCGTGGAGCCAACCTTGAAATACCACCCTTTAATGTTTGATGTTCTAACGTAGGCCCGTGATCCGGGCTGCGGACAGTGTCTGGTGGGTAGTTTGACTGGGGCGGTCTCCTCCTAAAGAGTAACGGAGGAGCACGAAGGTCAGCTAATCACGGTCGGACATCGTGAGGTTAGTGCAATGGCATAAGCTGGCTTGACTGCGAGAGTGACGGCTCGAGCAGGTGCGAAAGCAGGTCATAGTGATCCGGTGGTTCTGAATGGAAGGGCCATCGCTCAACGGATAAAAGGTACTCCGGGGATAACAGGCTGATACCGCCCAAGAGTTCATATCGACGGCGGTGTTTGGCACCTCGATGTCGGCTCATCACATCCTGGGGCTGAAGTAGGTCCCAAGGGTACGGCTGTTCGCCGTTTAAAGTGGTACGCGAGCTGGGTTTAGAACGTCGTGAGACAGTTCGGTCCCTATCTGCCGTGGGCGCTGGAGAATTGAGGGGGGTTGCTCCTAGTACGAGAGGACCGGAGTGAACGCACCACTGGTGTTCGGGTTGTCATGCCAATGGCATTGCCCGGTAGCTAAGTGCGGAAAAGATAAGTGCTGAAAGCATCTAAGCACGAAACTTGCCCCGAGATGAGTTCTCCCTGACTCCTTGAGAGTCCTGAAGGGACGTTGAAGACTACGACGTTGATAGGCCGGGTGTGTAAGCGCAGCGATGCGTTGAGCTAACCGGTACTAATGACCCGTGAGGCTTAACCTTACAACGCCAGAGGCGTTTTTGAGAGACACGATTTTCAGCTTGTTACCGGATATATCTGCGCGGCCTTCACGGGCGGCGCGGAGAACAGAATCTGCCTGGCGGCTTTAGCGCGGTGGTCCCACCTGACCCCATGCCGAACTCAGAAGTGAAACGCCGTAGCGCCGATGGTAGTGTGGGGTCTCCCCATGCGAGAGTAGGGAACTGCCAGGCATTATATAAGTGAAGAAGCCCCGCACGAGAGTGCGGGGCTTTTTTACGTCTGCAGATCGTGAAAAACACGCTGAATTTACCGGCTTCAGCACTTTCCCATCCAATCCACAATGAAATCTGCAACGCTATTTGGGCAATTTATATCCAGAACCGGCACGTGCAGGGCCAGTTTCTGGTCGCTGGCGACAGCGATCACATGCTCATCAAGCAGTTCATCAATTCCGCCCTTGATCCCTGCACGCCATAAAATAATTTTAGGTACGGATTCCTCTTTAAAGCCCTCAACCAGCACGATCTCCAGCGCAGAGTGATCCATACGGCTGAGCAGATAAGGCAGATCAATCGACGGCTTTTCCGGTGTTTCACACATCAATGCCCATCTCTCCGAACTGGCCACCATCACCTGATGGGCACCCGCTTTTCTGAGCAGGTAGCTGTCTTTACCTGGCGTGTCCACATCCATCTGATGATGTGTGTGCTTAATCAGCCCGGCACGAATCCCTTTACTGCTGAGAATGGGTATCACCTGCTGTAACAGCGTCGTTTTACCGGTTCCACTCCAGCCCGCAATCGCAAGCAAGGGTAAGGACATATCAACCTCTCTCATTGAGATCGTCAGGCGTATTAATATTGCGAAAAGCAGACTCATCGTCAGCCAGCAGTACTGCATGACCACCGTGATCGCGCAGGAAGTGCATAAGACGTCGTTCACCAGCCTGCAGATAGGCATAAAGAGGTGCAGCCATATCACGATGAATCAGAGCCAGTGTGGGGTGATCGCGCGACTGTGAGCGAACCCAGACGGCTGGCGCGTCTCCACGTTGCTCAACCAGTTTTTCCACGACGTTAAGCGGCACTGCAGGTGTATCACAGGAGCAAAAAGCGGCCCATTCACCGTCAATGGCGATCAACGCACTGTAGATACCGGCCAGTGGACCCGGATAATCATCAAAAACATCCTGAACAACCCGACACCCGCTTAACTGATAGCGATCAATATTGCGATTGGCATTAATCATGACAATGTCCACTTGTGGCCTGAGCCGTTCAAGCACATGCTGATAAAGTGGCCTGCCATTCAGGTGCACTAATCCTTTGTCCTGACCACCCATGCGGCGGCCCTGACCACCGGCCAGAATGACGCCGGTTAATATTGTCATGAGAGTGTCCTCGCTAATGACGCACTGTGAATACGGGAGAATCCTGAATGAAATGCCATCGTTTAAACGAGCTGATCGCGTTGCTGCAACCCGCCTGGCAAAAAGAACCTGACCTTAATCTGGTCACATTTTTGCAGAAACTGGCTCAGGAATCTGGATTCCGTGGCCCGTTAAGTGAATTAACCGACGATGTATTAATTTACCATCTTAAAATGCGTGACTCTGCCAGCGATGATGAAATTCCCGGCCTTAAAAAAGACTATGAAGTTGATTTCAAAACAGCACTGCTCCGCGCACGGGGTGTCATTAAACAGGACGAGTAGTGTTATCCTTGGCAGTTAAATGTAAGGGTGACTACAGGTAACATGATGAGCGACGCTGCTTTTAACTTCCAGACCTTGAATCCCGATGTGCTGCTTGATGCGCTTTGGGAGACAGGAATTCGCGTCGAGTCGGGTCTGACAGCCCTGAACAGCTATGAGAACCGGGTTTATCAGTTCAGCGATGATGAAAAACGACGCTATGTAGCGAAGTTTTATCGTCCACAGCGCTGGCGTGCCGAACAGATTGCTGAAGAGCATCAGTATGCACTCGATCTGCTGGCTGACGAGGTACCCATCGCAGCACCACTGCGGTTAAAGGGTGAAACACTGCACAGCCACGCTGGCTTCTTCTTTGCCGTCTTTCCCAGCCTGGGCGGACGACAATATGAGACAGACAATGAAGACCAGATGGAATGGGTAGGCCGCTTCCTGGGGCGCATTCATCAGACCGGGCGCAAAACATTATTCAGCAATCGACCGACCATAGGCCTGGATGAATATCTGCATGAACCCCGTCAGGTTCTGGAACAATCACTCTTAGTGCCTGCATCACTTAAGGCCGCACTGCTGCAGGCGCTTGATAAGCTGGGCAATACGCTGCAGCAACGGTGGCACACTACGTGGCAGCCGCTACGATTACATGGCGACTGCCATCCGGGTAATATTCTGTGGCGTGACGGACCGCTGTTTGTCGATCTGGATGATGCCCGTAATGGCCCGGCAGTACAGGATCTGTGGATGCTGATTAGCGGCGATCGACAGGAACAACGTATTCAGTGGGATATTCTGCTGGAGGCTTACAGTGAATTCAGTGATTTTGATATTAATGAATTGTCACTGATTGAGCCTTTACGCGCTATGCGCATGGTTTATTATCTGGCCTGGGTTGTCCGACGCTGGCAGGATCCCGCTTTTCCTCGCGCTTTCCCCTGGATGACAGATGAAGATTTCTGGCGCAGGCAAATTTCACTCTTTACCGAGCAGGAGAAGCTGTTGCAGGAACCTCCTCTGCAGCTGACACCGCAATATTAATGACGTAGTCAGGAGAATTTTTCACGATGAAAAAAATTTGGTTTGCTCTGATGGGTTTAGTGCTGGCATTCAGCGCGTCCGCTGCCCAGTTCACTGAAGGTAAACAATATGTCAGTCTGCCGAAACCCGTGGCCGGCGAACCTCAGGTGATGGAGTTCTTCTCCTTCTTCTGCCCGCACTGCTATCAGTTTGAACGTATTTATCACGTCAATGACGCGGTGAAAAAGAATCTGCCTGCTGACACTAAACTGGTGAAATACCACGTCGATTTCCTTGGTGGCGATCTGGGACCGGTTGTGACCCAGGCCTGGGCTGTGGCGATGGCGCTGGGCGTTGAAGATAAGGTGACAGTACCGATCTTTGATGGCATCCAGAAAACACAGACCATCACCGATCCTGCCAGTCTGAAAGAGACGTTTGTCAAAGCGGCCGGTATCTCCGCTGCTGACTATGATGCTGCATGGAACAGCTTCGCCGTAAAAGCGCTGGTTGCACAACAGCAGAAAGCGGCTGCGGATGTTGATCTGCGCGGTGTACCAGCGATGTTCGTTAATGGCAAATATATGGTGAACAACGGCGGCCTTGATACCAGCTCTATGGACAATTTCGTTGCTGACTACGCGAACGTGGTTAAATTCCTTGTAAGCCAGAAGTAACAGGCTTTGTCATCTCATTCAACGCCAGCTCAGCTGGCGTTTTTTTATGCTATTGAACAGAGACATAAATTTTGTCCATCTCCAGAGCATAAATTTAATATCCACACAAGGGATCACGTAATTAAAATTGCCGATCGGGTCACGGAAATTAAATAAGTCTATGAAATAGATGGTTTTTATTTGAGGTTTAATCATTTAAGATCCTGAAAAACAGCGCGTTATAATTTTTACGCACAAAGTTATCCACAGAATGATCGTTGCGATCTTATCTCCAGAACCGTCAAAAACGCGACATATCCTACGCCTTAGTTCACCCTTTCTGCCAGGTTGTGGCATCCTTATAGACCAACCCATAGCAACGAAGACAACACAGACTTATGGCGCAAATAGCAGAAAATCCCCTCATTCTGGTTGATGGCTCATCCTATCTTTATCGCGCGTATCACGCGTTTCCGCCGCTGACCAATAGTGCAGGTGAACCCACTGGTGCCATGTACGGTGTGCTCAACATGCTGAAAAGCCTGCTGGCGCAATACAATCCGAGTCATGTTGCTGTGGTGTTTGATGCCAAAGGCAAAACGTTCCGGGACGAGCTGTTTGAACACTACAAGTCTCATCGTCCACCGATGCCTGATGACTTACGTGCGCAAATCGAGCCGTTGCATGAGATGGTACGGGCGATGGGGCTGCCGTTACTGGCGGTGAGCGGCGTTGAAGCTGATGATGTCATCGGTACGCTGGCGCTGGAAGCAGAGAAAAAAGGCCTCTCAGTGCTGATTAGCACCGGCGACAAAGATATGGCGCAACTGGTCACCCCAGCTATCACGCTGATAAATACCATGAGCAACACCATTCTGGGCCCCGAAGAGGTTGAGCAAAAATATGGTGTGCCGCCCGCCTTAATCATCGATTTTCTGGCTATGATGGGCGACAGCTCAGATAACATCCCAGGCGTGCCGGGTGTGGGTGAAAAAACCGCGCAGGCTCTGGTGCAGGGACTGGGCAGCATGCAGACGATCTATGACAATCTGGACAAGGTGGCCGATCTCGGCTTTCGGGGTGCCAAAACCATGGCGACCAAACTTGAGCAGAATCGTGATGTAGCGTTTCTTTCCTATCAGCTGGCGACCATCAAGACGGACGTTGAGCTGGCGCTGCCCTGTGAAGAGCTCAACGTTACTGAACCTGATGTCGAGGCACTGCAGACCCTGTTCAGTCGCTATGAGTTCAAACGCTGGCTGAGTGACCTGCAGGACGGTAAATGGCTGCAGGGCAAGAAGAACAATACTCAGGCGCAAAAAGCGTTGGCTGATGAGCCAGCTGTGGTCGTTGAAACCAGCAGCGTATTGCCGAGCGAAGGTTATGTCACAATCCTGGATCAGGAACACTTTGATAGCTGGCTGGAGAAGCTGAAAAACAGCGAAGTGTTTGCCTTTGATCTGGAGACCGACGCGCTGGATACCCTGAGCGCTAACATCGTGGGTATCAGCTTCGCAGTAGCGCCCGGTAAAGCCGCCTATCTGCCGGTTGCTCATGACTATCTTGATGCGCCTGATCAACTGGATCGTGCAGCCGTTCTGGCACAGCTCAAGCCTCTGCTTGAGGATGAAAACGCCTGGAAAGTGGGCCAGAACCTGAAATACGATCGTGGCGTACTGAAGAACTACGATATTGAACTGGCCGGTATCAAATTCGACACCATGCTTGAGTCCTATATTCTCAACAGCGTGGTGGGTAAACATGACATGGATAGCCTGGCCGCTCGCTGGCTTAACCATAAAACGGTCACCTTCCAGGAGATCGCCGGTAAAGGCAAAAATCAGCTGACGTTCAATCAAATCGCGTTAGAGCAGGCCGCTCATTATGCTGCCGAAGATGCCGATGTGACTCTGCAGTTGCATCTGAAGATGTGGCCAGAGCTGGAGAAAGAAGCGGGCCCGAAAAAAGTGTTCGAACAGATTGAGATGCCGTTACTGACCGTCATCTCCCGGATAGAACGCAATGGCGTGCTAATCGATCAATCGATCCTGGCGCAACACTCCAAAGAGCTGACTGCCCGACTGGCTGAGCTTGAGTTGAAAGCGCATGAGCTGGCGGGAGAGCCTTTTAACCTCTCATCCACCAAACAGCTTCAGGTGATCCTGTTTGAAAAACAGGGCATTAAACCTACAAAGAAAACACCAGGCGGTGCGCCGTCAACCAGCGAAGAGGTGTTAGCTGAGCTGGCACTCGACTATCCACTTCCAAAAGTGATCCTGGAGCATCGCGGTTTATCCAAACTTAAGTCGACTTATACGGATAAATTACCGCTGATGATTAATCCGATAAGCGGGCGCGTGCATACCTCTTATCATCAGGCTGTTACCGCTACCGGACGCTTATCTTCTGCCGATCCGAATCTGCAAAACATCCCGGTGCGTAATGACGAAGGACGCCGGATCCGCCAGGCATTTGTCGCGGCCAAAGGCCATCGCATTGTGGCGGCAGACTATTCACAAATTGAACTGCGTATCATGGCGCATCTCTCTCAGGATAAAGGATTGCTGGACGCGTTTGCCCAGGGCGAAGATATTCACCGTGCCACGGCATCCGAAGTGTTTGGTGTGGCGCTGGATAAGGTCAGCGGCGAACAGCGTCGCAGTGCCAAAGCGATCAACTTTGGTCTGATTTATGGTATGAGCGCCTTTGGCCTGTCGCGTCAGCTGAATATCGGTGCGGGCGAAGCGAAAAAGTATATGGATCTCTACTTTGAACGTTATCCGGGCGTACTGCGCTATATGGAGAACACCCGTCAGCTGGCGGCGAGTAACGGCTATGTTGAAACGCTGGAAGGTCGTCGGCTGTGGCTGCCAGATATTAAATCCAGCAACGCCATTCGCCGGAAAGCCGCAGAACGCGCCGCGATCAATGCGCCAATGCAGGGAACCGCAGCGGATATTATCAAGCGGGCAATGATTGCGGTGGATGAATGGCTTGAACAGCAAAACGACAATGCCGTCAGAATGATCATGCAGGTTCACGATGAACTGGTATTCGAAGTGAAAGCGGAGGCCGTTGAAGAGGCCAGCCAGAAAATCCGTGCGCTAATGGAAGGTAGCGTGCAGCTCGACGTGCCTTTACTGGTTGAAGTCGGAGTGGGTAATAACTGGGATGAAGCCCACTGATTCAGCGTCTGAGGCCGGTTCCGTAAAATGGAATTGGCCTGTCATCAGGCATAAGTAAATCGTTTAGTTAACGGGCTCAGCGCGGTCAATGCTGGTACTGAGATAAAGCGTTTTTCTAACTGCTTATCGGCTAAACACTTTTTCCGTCATTTAACTACATTGCAACGTTGTTTTTGTGACGCACGTGGTAAAAAAAGCCTTGTTTGATGTAAGTAAGCAACAAAAAAGCCTTTGTCACGCACAGAAAATCAGGTAAAGTTCGTCGCGTAGGGTACAGAGGTAAGATGTTCTATCTTTCAGACCTTTTACTTCACGTAATCGGATTTGGCTGAATTTAGCCGCCCCAGTCATTCTGTGACTGGGGCGTTTTTTATTGGGCTTTTTGCACCGCCGGTTTCAGCGGCACAGGGCTGCCACTCACTCTTCCGCGTCCTGATCCACCTCTGCCGGTTCAAACGTTGTGAACCAGCTGTCCAGTTTCTGACGAACCTTATCTACGCCGATTTTCTTAAGCGATGAGAAAAGTTCTACCTGCACATCACCCACAAATTCGAGTGCAGCTTCACGCACAACATTAAGCTGTGCTTTACGCGCACCTGAGGCGAGCTTGTCTGCCTTGGTGAGGAGCAACAGCACCGGAATGCCGCTTTCAACGGACCAGTTAATCATCTGTCGATCGAGATCTTTCAGCGGATGACGGATATCCATCAGGATCACCAGGCCTTTCAGCGCCTGACGTTTTTGCAGGTATTCACCTAACGCACGCTGCCACTTCAGCTTCATCTCTTCCGGGACTTCGGCATAACCGTAACCGGGCAGGTCGACCAGACGCTTACCTTCTTTCACTTCAAACAGGTTAATCAGCTGCGTACGTCCCGGCGTTTTACTGGTACGCGCCAGACCCTTCTGATTGGTTAACGTATTCAGCGCACTCGATTTTCCCGCGTTCGAGCGGCCAGCAAAAGCCACTTCAATTCCGGTATCGGCAGGCAGATGGCGGATATCCGGCGCGCTCATGACAAAGTGGGTAACGTGATAATTCAATTCAGACAAGGTGACACTCCAGAAAACGCATTAAGGCAATGCGGCCGATTATACGCGTTATGGCGCGAAAGTGCTCAACCGCGTCTGATTAGTCAGATTTGTAAGAGATTTGCCATTACCACTGCGAGTTATTTCGCTTTTTACTTTAATTACTAAAAATAAAAAATCTTATTATTTAATATCTTATCTAGAATGGTTCTTTTTTTGAACTAACTATTTGTGGCGCTGACTTGAGGCTTTTACCAGATGGTCTACATTATTGTGCAGTGCACGGCAGCACCCATCAGGATGATGCGCTCAGGGATACCAGGAGGGTAGAGAGCGATGGAGTGGAAATGAGTCAGGGATACGCTCAGACAGGGATAAGGAAAAGCTCAGGAGCTGAGCAGGCGCGGGATTGACCGGGATGTTACGAGCCGAAAAGGATTTAAAACATGATTCCTTCTTATGAAGGTATGAAATAAGGCGACAGCTTGAGCTGTCGCCTTTTTTCTTTGTCTGGTTTCTGCTAGATTTCGCCGCAATTGTATACTGAATAAAAAAAGCCGGGACCGAATACTATGAAGCAACCTGCACGAGCTGTTCACGGCAAACCTGCCGCCAAAGCCAAACGCAAATCGCGTGATGATATCAACAACGAAGCACGCGATCGCAAACGTGATAAAAAGCATCGTGGACATGCTTCTGGCAGCCGTGCTAATCCAGCGGCGTCCGAAAGCAATGGCGGGAGTCAGGCTAATAACGTGAAAGATCCGCGCATCGGCAGTAAAAAGCCGGTGGCCCTGATCGCTGACGGAAAAACCGCAGCCGTTAAGCCAAAGAAAAGCGTGGAAAAACCTGCAGCTGAGAAAAAAGCACGCCTGACGCCAGAAGAAGAGCTGGCAAAGCTGGAAAATGATGAGCGTCTTGATGCGCTGCTGGATCGACTGGAAAATGGCGAAACCCTGTCGGCTGAAGATCAGGGCTGGCTGGATGCCTCGCTGGACCGTATCGACGAACTGATGGAGCAGTTAGGCATTGTGATGGATGATGCTGAAGATGAGCAGGCTGAAGAAGATATGTACCGTCTGCTGAAGGGCAACTAAGCAAATTTGATCGGCATGCGGTCTCCGCATGTCGCGCTTATCAGGTAAACGACAATGTTTTGGCCTGGATCAATTTTCGCGCTGCTGGCGACATGTTATCTGCTGTGGTTATTGTTTAAACTACGACGCCTGTCGCGGCTGAAGCAACGTTTACGTCGGGTCTCAACCCGCTCACCTTTCATCTCCTCTTCTTCGCGACCTTCTCTCAGACGCCGTCACCGGAAGGAGTGAGCATGCCATCGCAGCAGATTGAGTGGGATCAGGCGTTAATTGAAAAGTACAATTACGCTGGCCCGCGTTATACCTCTTATCCCACCGCGCTGGAGTTCAGCGAGCAGTACGCGGAAACTGATTTCCAGCGTGCCGTCGCGCGTTATCCTGATCGTCCGCTGTCGCTCTATGTTCATATTCCCTTCTGCCATCGTCTCTGCTACTTCTGCGGCTGCAATAAGATCGTGACGCGTCAGCGCCACAAAGCGGACCGCTATCTGGACGTGCTTGAGCAGGAAATCATTCAGCGCGCGCCGCTGTTTCGCGAGCGTAAAGTCACGCAGCTTCACTGGGGCGGCGGCACGCCAACCTTTTTCGACAATACGCAGATTTCACGGCTGGTGGGTTTACTGAAGCAGCACTTCAGCGTGGCTGAGGACGCCGAAATGTCGATCGAGGTTGATCCGCGGGAAATTGAGCTGGATGTGATTGATCACCTGCGATCGCTGGGATTCAATCGTCTGAGCATGGGCGTACAGGATTTTAATAAATCGGTGCAGGAACGGGTTAATCGGGTGCAGGATGAAGAGGTGATTTTCGGCCTGATGGCGCGCGCCCGTGAGCAGGGCTTCAGCTCTGTCAGCATCGATCTGATCTATGGCTTACCCCTGCAAACGCCCGCCAGCTTTGCCTGGACGCTGGAGCGGGTACTGGCACTGAGCCCGGACCGGCTTAGTGTATTTAACTATGCGCATCTGCCAGCGATGTTCGCGGCTCAGCGTAAAATTAAAGAGGATGAACTGCCTTCCGCGCAGCAAAAGCTGGATATCCTGCAACAGACCATTGCGACGCTGACTCAGCAGGGCTACCAGTTTATCGGGATGGATCACTTTGCAAAGCCGCAGGATGAGCTGGCCATCGCGCAGCGTGAAGGGCAGTTGCATCGCAATTTCCAGGGATACACGACGCAGGGCGACAGTGACTTACTGGGGCTTGGCGTCTCAGCCATCAGCATGATTGGCGACAGTTATGCGCAGAATCAGAAAGACCTCAACACCTGGTATGCATGTGTGGAACAGCAGGGAAATGGCCTGTGGCGCGGCATCGCCTTAACCGACGATGATTGCCTGCGGCGTGACGTGATTAAAACGCTGATTTGTAACTTCTCGCTGGATTTTGCCGCGACTGAAGCGCGATGGGGCATTCGCTTTAGCGACTATTTTGCTGAGGACATGGCGCTGCTGAAACCGTTAATTGCTGACGGGCTGGTGGTACAAACTGCTAAAGGGCTTGAGGTGACCGGCATTGGCCGGTTACTGATCCGCAATATCTGCATGTGCTTTGATCGCTATCTGCGTCAGAAAGTGCGTCAGCAGCAATTCTCCCGCGTTATCTGACGAAACGGGCTGGCATGACATGCCAGCCCGCACCGAAACGCTTATTCCATGCCAAGCTCTTTCAGCTTGCGTGTCAGCGTGTTTCGTCCCCAGCCCAGCAAACGAGCGGCTTCCTGTTTGTGGCCTTGCGTATGACGTAGCGCAGTGGTGAGCAGCGTTCGCTCCATCTCCGGTTGTGCTTCCGACAGCAGATTCTGATGACCGGAACGCAGTGCGCGGTCGGCCCACTGTGCCAGCAGCGTAGCCCAGCTGTCAGGCAGCGACTGAACCGGATTTTCCGGGGTGCTGGACTCAAACAGTTCGCTGGGCAGATCCTGAATCAGCACTTCCTGACCCGCAGCCATGACCGTCAGCCAGCGACAGGTGTTTTCCAGCTGACGTACGTTACCGGACCAGTGCAGCCGGGTTAAGGCTGTTTCGGTTTCCGGGTGCAGAATCTTCGCTTCCACACCCAGCTCACGAGCTGCCACCTGCAGGAAATAACGCGCCAGACGTGGGATATCCTCACGACGCTCACGCAGCGGCGGCAGATGCACACGAATCACATTCAGGCGGTGGAACAGGTCCTCACGGAACTTGCCTTCCTGCACACGCAATTCCAGGTTCTGGTGGGTTGCCGCAATAATACGCACATCCACTTTGACGGGTGCATAACCACCGACGCGATAGAACTGACCATCGGCCAGCACGCGCAGCAGTCGGGTCTGCACATCCAGCGGCATATCACCGATCTCATCCAGAAACAGCGTGCCGCCATCCGCCTGCTCAAAACGGCCCTGACGGATCTGGTTCGCGCCGGTAAAGGCCCCTTTCTCGTGACCAAACAGCTCTGACTCAATCAAATCTTTGGGTATTGCAGCCATGTTCAGTGCGATAAAGGGCGCTTTGGTGCGTGGGCTGTGGCGATGTAGCGCATGGGCCACCAGCTCTTTACCGGTTCCGGACTCACCGTTAATCAGCACGCTTATCGAAGAGCGCGATAAGCGCCCGATGATACGAAACACATCCTGCATCGCAGGCGCTTCACCAATAATATCGGTAGTTGGTCCGCTGACCGGCTGATTACGTGGCTGCTGCTGTTCCTGATAGTGGCTGATCGCTCGCTCTACCAGTGCAACGGCTTCGTCAATATCAAACGGCTTAGGCAGGTAATCAAATGCGCCCTGCTGATAGGCGCTGACGGCAGCATCCAGATCCGAATGCGCCGTCATTATGATGACCGGAAGCATGGGATGACGCTGTTTAATCTGCTTCAGTAGCGCCAGGCCATCCATACCGGGCATGCGAATGTCTGACAGTAAAACGTCCGGGGTCTTGGTTGAGAGGGCATCCAGCACCTCGCTTGCGCTGTCAAAAGTCGCGCAGCTCAAACCGGCTCCAGTGAGCGCGCGTTCAAGCACCCAGCGGATGGAGCTATCGTCATCGACGATCCAGACTATCCCTCGTTGCATAGAAACCTCACTGGCGAATAGGCAGGTAAACCGAAAATTCGGTGTGTCCCGGCCAACTGTTAAATTCTATTTTTCCTGAATGTTGATCAATCAGGCTACGGGCGATGGAGAGGCCTAAACCGGTTCCGCCTTCACGTCCGCTGACCATCGGATAAAACAGCGTATCCTGCAGCTGGGCCGGAATGCCGGGGCCATCATCTTCAATATCAATACGTGCTACCAGGCGATAACGCGTGCCGTGCAGCGTGAGCTGGAAAGCGGTGCGGGTGCGGATAATGATGGTGCCGCCATCGTCTCCCAGCGCCTGAAGCGCATTGCGCACCACGTTAAGCAGTACCTGTTCAATCTGATCGGGGTCGTGCGGCAGTTCCGGCAGGCTGGGGTCATAATCCCGTACCAGCGAGACATTCTCCGGCAGCTCCATCGAGACCAGATTAACTACGCGTTCAGCCACCTGATGAATGCTCTGCGTGATGTGCATACCCGGCTGCTGCGGCCCTAACAGACGATCCACCAGATTCCGCAACCGGTCGGCCTGTTCAATAATGACTTTGGTGTATTCGTTCAGCGAGGGATCGGGCAGGGCGCGGGATAAAAGCTGTGCCGCGCCGCGCAACCCTCCCAGCGGATTTTTAATCTCATGAGCCAGACCACGAACCAGATCGCGAGCGGCCACCTGCTGAGCGTGCTGTAACTGCTCCTGACTGAGCCGACGCTGATTATCCATCGGCGCCATTTCCATCAGAATTAAGCCATCGGGTAATCGCTGGGCGGTCAGCGACATAATGTGTGCACGACCATCAACGACCAGCGTAACCTCACTGTCAGTGAATCCCTGGCCAGCCTCAAGACTCTCGCGCATCACCTCAATATTCAGCGAAAAGTAGCCGGTCAATTCCGGTAACGGCGTGCCGAACAGCTTGCGTGAGCTTTGCGCCAGTAATTGCTGCGCCGCCGGGTTGGCGTAATGGATAACCAGATCGTTATCCACCAACAAAATACTGTTGATTAAAGCATTGAGAATCTGCCCTGCATCGGGCAGAGAGCCAGTTGCCATAAAACGTACCTCTGCACCAATCAGGTGCATTTTAGTCTTAAAGCCGTAAGGAGGGCGAATGAACGGTAAATTCGCGGAGAAAAAAGCCCATCCGAAGATGGGCTAAAAGTTTCCACGGCAACAAAATCGTTTGACCAGTTAAACGCTGTAGTAAAGCTCGAACTCAACCGGGTGTGGCGTCATGCGAACGCGATCCATCTCTGCTTTACGCAGTTCGATGTAAGCATCGATCGATTCGTCAGTGAATACACCGCCGCGGGTCAGGAACTCGCGATCATCGTTCAGTGAATTCAGCGCTTCTTCCAGAGAGCCCGCAACTTTTGGAATCTCAGCTTCTTCTTCCGGTGGCAGGTCATACAGGTTCTTGTCCATCGCATCACCAGGATGGATTTTGTTGATGATGCCATCCAGGCCAGCCATCAGCAGTGCGGTGAACGCCAGGTATGGGTTAGCCGCTGGGTCCGGGAAGCGCGCTTCGATACGACGGGCTTTCGGGCTGGCAACCACCGGAATACGGATTGACGCTGAACGGTTACGGGCAGAGTAAGCCAGCATAACCGGTGCTTCATAACCCGGAACCAGACGCTTGTAAGAGTTCGTGGTCGGGTTCGCCAGTGCGTTAATTGCTTTAGCGTGCTTGATGATGCCGCCGATGTAGAACAGCGCCATTTCAGACAGGCCGCCGTACTTATCGCCGGCAAACAGGTTCTGGCCACCTTTAGAGAGTGACATATGGCAGTGCATGCCTGAACCGTTGTCGCCAAACATTGGCTTCGGCATAAAGGTCGCGGTTTTGCCGTAAGCATGAGCAACGTTGTGGACGACATATTTGTAGATCTGAATTTCGTCAGCTTTTTTGGTCATGGTATTGAAGCGGGTAGCCACTTCGTTCTGACCCGCAGTCGCCACTTCGTGGTGATGCGCTTCAACAACCAAGCCCATCTGCTCCATGGTCAGACACATGGCAGAACGGATGTCCTGTGATGAGTCGACTGGTGGAACCGGGAAGTAGCCGCCTTTCAGACCTGGACGGTGACCTTTGTTACCGCCTTCGTACTCTTTACCGGTGTTCCATGCCGCTTCGATATCGTCGATAGCCACATGTGAACCGGAAGTCGATGAACCGAAACGGATGTCATCGAACAGGAAGAATTCTGGTTCTGGTCCAAACAGCACGGTATCCGCGATGCCGGAAGAGCGCAGGTAATCTTCAGCGCGTTTTGCGATAGAACGTGGATCGCGGTCGTAGCCCTGCATAGTGCCTGGCTCAAGGATGTCACAACGGATAATGAGCGTAGAATCTTCGAAGAAAGGATCCATGACTGCCGTGGTAGCGTCAGGCATCAGCACCATGTCTGATTCGTTAATGCCTTTCCAGCCGCCAATAGACGAACCATCGAACATTTTGCCTTCTTCGAAGAAGTCAGCGTTAACCTGGTGAGCAGGGATAGTAACGTGCTGTTCTTTACCTTTGGTATCGGTAAAACGCAGGTCAACAAACTTAACTTCATGCTCGTTCATCATCGAGAGAACGTGTTCAGCGGACATACTCAACTCTCCTGGAAATGGTCTTTCATTATCTACATGGCGAGGAAACGTCTTTTCCGGAATTCGCAGCGGGAAAACAACTCCCTGACTACCCGCTTCCGGCACGCTCTTCAACCGACATCTGACTGGCGATTACGCTTGATTTAGATAAAGCGAATTCTGTGCCAACTTTTCTGATGCTGCTTAAATCGCCTTGTGATGCACCTTTTTGTCATAAAGCACCTGCACCAGGATGGTCCTGATGCACTAAAGTGGTGCTTTGTGACGATTTATTAGCACCATTTTGGTGCATAAGACCAACTTAGTGCATTTTCTGCACCGGGAACAGGGCAAATTTGCACCTATCTAATAAACTTTCAGTGAAAAGTGTGATGGTGTTCAGTCTTCCGCTTAATCAGTGTACAATAACGCGCTATTTCTAATGCCTGAGGCAAAGCTGTGATCGAAAATTTGCGTAACATCGCCATCATCGCGCACGTTGACCATGGAAAGACCACCCTGGTTGACAAACTGCTGCAACAATCCGGTACTTTTGATGCCCGTACCGAAGCAACAGAGCGCGTGATGGACTCCAATGATTTGGAGAAAGAGCGTGGGATTACCATCCTCGCAAAAAACACCGCCATTAAGTGGAATGACTACCGTATCAACATCGTTGATACCCCAGGACACGCCGACTTCGGTGGTGAAGTTGAGCGCGTCATGTCCATGGTGGACTCGGTGCTGCTGGTTGTAGATGCGATGGATGGCCCTATGCCGCAAACCCGCTTCGTGACCAAAAAAGCGTTCGCGCATGGTCTGAAGCCGATTGTGGTTATCAACAAAGTAGATCGCCCTGGTGCGCGTCCGGATTGGGTTGTGGATCAGGTATTTGACCTGTTCGTTAACCTGGATGCGACTGACGAGCAGCTCGACTTCCCTATCATTTTCGCCTCTGCGCTGAATGGTATCGCGGGTCTTGAGCACACCGACATGGCTGACGATATGACCCCGCTGTATCAGGCAATCGTTGACCACGTTGCGCCTCCGCAGGTTGAGGCTGATGCGCCACTGCAGATGCAGATCTCTCAGCTGGACTACAACAACTACCTGGGCGTGATCGGCATTGGCCGCATCAAGCGCGGTAAAGTTAAGCCGAACCAGCAAGTCACTATCGTTGATAGCGAAGGCAAAACCCGTAACGGTAAAGTCGGTAAAGTCCTGACTCACCTGGGTCTTGAGCGTATCGACAGCGATCTGGCTGAAGCGGGCGATATCATTGCTATCACCGGTCTGGGCGAGCTGAACATCTCTGACACCATCTGTGATCCACAGAATGTGCAGGCGCTGCCAGCACTGAGCGTTGATGAGCCAACCGTAACCATGTTCTTTAACGTCAACACCTCACCGTTCTGCGGTAAAGAAGGTAAGTACGTGACTTCACGTCAGATCCTTGAGCGTCTGAACAAAGAACTGGTTCACAACGTGGCTCTGCGCGTTGAAGAAACCGAAGATTCTGATGCGTTCCGCGTGTCAGGTCGTGGTGAGCTTCACCTGTCAGTTCTGATCGAAAACATGCGTCGTGAAGGTTTCGAACTGGCGGTATCCCGTCCGAAAGTTATCTTCCGCGAGATCGATGGCCGTAAACAAGAGCCATTCGAGAACGTTACGCTGGATATCGAAGAGACGCATCAGGGTTCCGTTATGCAAGCCATGGGTGAGCGTAAAGGCGATCTGAAAAACATGGATCCGGATGGCAAAGGCCGCGTACGTCTCGACTACGTGATTCCTAGCCGTGGCCTGATTGGCTTCCGTAACGAATTCATGACGATGACTTCCGGTACCGGTCTGCTCTACTCTACATTCAGCCACTACGACGATATCCGTCCAGGCGAAGTGGGCCAGCGTCAGAACGGCGTTCTGATCTCTAACGGTCAGGGCAAAGCTGTAGCGTTCGCTCTGTTCGGTCTGCAGGATCGCGGTAAGCTGTTCCTGGGTCATGGTGCAGAAGTCTATGAAGGCCAGATCATCGGTATTCACAGCCGTTCTAACGACCTGACCGTAAACTGTCTGACTGGTAAGAAGCTGACCAACATGCGTGCTTCAGGTACTGATGAAGCAACGACACTGGTACCACCGCAGAAAATGACGCTGGAACAGGCGATCGAGTTCATCGATGATGACGAACTGGTCGAAGTGACTCCACTGTCAGTGCGTATCCGTAAGCGTCACCTGACTGAAAACGACCGTAAACGTGCTTCACGTGGTCCTAAAGACGCATAATTGCGCCTTTAAAGAATAAAAAGCCCCGCATGCGGGGCTTTTTTTTGCCTGAAATTCGGATTTACTCAGCCGGACCAGCGAATATTTGTGCGAATGATGTCGCGCTTTACTCACCTTCTGGCGTTTACGCTTTTCTCTCAGCCCGTGCCTGTTCAGCCTGCACTTTTGCCGCTAGAGTGAATACTCCAGGGAACAGAAGGAGACACACCATGCTGTATATCTTTGATTTGGGCAATGTGATTATTGATATCGACTTCAACCGCGTGCTGGGTGTCTGGAGTGACTTTAGTCGTGTACCGCTGGCTTCGCTACAAGGCCATTTCCAGATGGACGAAGCGTTTGAGCAACACGAACGTGGCGAGATCAGTGATGAAGATTTCGCACTGGCGCTGTGCGAAAAGCTGGAGATCGCACTGAGCTATGAGCAGTTTGCGGCTGGCTGGCAGGCGGTCTTCGTTGACGTGCGTCCGGAAACCCTGGCGCTAATGAACCGGCTGCGGCTGGAAGGTCATCGGGTGGTAATCCTCTCTAACACGAACAAGCTACATTGCGAATTCTGGCCAACGCAGTATCCGGACGTGCAGCAGGCAGCGGATAAAATCTACCTGTCACAGGAGATAGGTATGCGCAAACCGGAAGCGCGGATTTATCAGCATGTGCTGGATGCAGAAGGTGTGACTGCCGATCAGGCGGTGTTCTTTGATGATAATCCAGAGAACATTGAGGCGGCCCGTGCCCTGGGTATTGAAAGTGTACTGGTTACTGACAGTAAAACGGTACCCAACTGGTTTGCGGGTCTACAGTAACTCATGATGTCACGTAAATTTCGCCCCAGGCTGCATGCGTTCTGGTTGTGGCTCAGGCTGTTATGGAAACGCATTGATGAGGATGGCATGACGACCCAGGCCGGTAATCTGGCTTATGTCTCATTACTGGCGTTAGTGCCGCTTATTGCAGTGGTCTTTGCCCTGTTTGCGGCGTTTCCGGTTTTCTCTGACATCAGCGTGCAGTTAAAACAGTTTGTCTTCAACAATCTGATGCCTGCTGCAGGTAACACGTTGCAACGCTATCTTGAACAGTTTGTTGCTAACGTAAACCGGATGACGGCGGTCGGGGCAGTCGGTCTTATCGTGACCGCCTTACTGCTGATGCATTCGGTCGATACGGCGTTAAACACCATCTGGCGCAGCAACAAAAAGCGACCGATGGTTTACTCCTTTGCCGTCTACTGGATGATCCTGACGCTCGGTCCGCTGCTGGCCGGTGCCAGCCTGGCAATCAGCTCTTATCTGCTTTCCCTGCGCTGGATTAATGCCACTGGCGTAACCAGTCTGGTCGATCAGATGCTGCGTATTTTCCCGCTTCTGCTGTCGTGGTTCGCCTTCTGGTTACTCTACAGCATTGTTCCCACTCAACGGGTGCCACCGCGTGATGCGCTGATTGGCGCGCTGGTTGCCGGGGCGTTGTTTGAGCTGGGTAAAAAGGGCTTTGCGCTCTATGTTACTATGTTCCCTTCATATCAGTTGATCTACGGCGTACTGGCCGTGATCCCCATTCTGTTTCTCTGGGTCTACTGGACCTGGTGTATTGTGTTGCTGGGCGCTGAAATAACCGTCGCGTTAGCTGACTATCGGCAGTTGAAGCAGCAACACCAACAAGAAGAGCAACGCGAGGAAACATGATTGCATTGATTCAGCGCGTGCAGCGCGCCAGCGTCAGCGTCGATCAGGAAGTGACCGGTGAAATCGGCGCGGGTTTACTGGTTCTGCTGGGCGTAGAAAAAGGCGATGACAACGCGCGAGCGGAACGTCTCGCAGAACGTGTACTGGGCTATCGCATCTTTAGCGATGAGCAGGGCAAGATGAACCTGAGTGTCCGCCAGGCGGGCGGAAGTGTGCTGGTGGTGTCGCAGTTTACGCTGGCCGCAGATACGCAAAAAGGGATGCGCCCCTCGTTTTCGGGTGGCGCTGAACCTGCTGAAGCCGAACGTCTGTATGAATACTTCAGCGACTGCTGTCGCCAGCAGGGGATTACTACGGCGAATGGCCGTTTTGCTGCAGATATGCAGGTCTCGCTGGTGAATGATGGTCCTGTAACGTTCTGGTTGCAGGTGTGAGATCGTCAGCTGAGCGGCAGGGAACAGGCCATACATCCGAGCGGGAGAAACATTACATGTATCACCTTCGCGTGCCACAGACGGCGGAAGAGCTGGATATCTATTATCAGTTCCGCTGGGAGATGTTACGTAAACCTCTGCGTCAACCGCAGGGGTCAGAACGTGACGCCTGGGATGCCCTGGCACATCATCAGATGGTGGTTGATGAACAGGGAAATCCGGTCGCTATCGGCCGTCTCTACATTAATGCCGACAATGAGGCCGCTATCCGCTTCATGGCCGTTCATCCTTCGGTGCAGGGTAAAGGGCTGGGAACGCTAATGGCGATGACGCTGGAGTCGGTAGCGCGTCAGGAAGGGGCTAAGCGGGTAACCTGTAGTGCCCGCGAAGATGCTGTCGCATTCTTCGCTAAGCTCGGCTACGTCAACCAGGGCGAGATTACCGCGCCCCAGACGACGCCAGTTCGCCACTTTCTGATGATCAAGCCTGTCGTTACGCTCGATGATATCCTGCATCGTGCCGACTGGTGCGGACAGCTGCAGCAGGCCTGGTATGATCATATTCCGCTCAGCGAGAAGATGGGTGTCCGTATTCTGCAGTTTACCGGGCAGAAATTTATCACCACCATGCCGGAAGCGGGCAATCAGAATCCACATCAGACGTTGTTTGCTGGCAGTCTGTTCTCGCTGGCCACGCTGACCGGCTGGGGATTGATCTGGTTACTGCTGCGCGAGCGCCATCTGGGCGGCACCATTATTCTGGCGGATGCGCACATTCGCTACAGCCACCCGATTAGTGGCCGGCCTGGCGCGATTGCTGACCTCGGCTCATTAAGCGGCGATCTCGACCGTCTGGCGCGCGGACGTAAAGCACGTGTGCAGCTTGAAGTTGAGCTTTTTGGCGACGATGAGTGTGGCGCGGTGTTTGAGGGGGTCTATATTGTTCTGCCTGCCGATCCTGACGGGCCGCTGGAAGAGGGCGGTTCCGGCGCACGTATCAACTAATCATAAGGGCCGCCTCCGCGGCCCTTATTGATCCTGTTAACGCACCTGACCGGCCTGCATTGTCTGCTGTAACTGTTGACTGTCCGTCGTCACCGACAGAGTGCCATTCACGGTCGGGCGCAGTGGCTGGCCTGCGGGTAATGCACCGCTTAGTTGCAGCTGCATATTACTGTCACCGGTTAACGGCAATACGGGCCATCCCCAGTTCTGCAACACATTCACCGACACTGCCCGACCCGTCAGTTGCAGTGTCAGAGGACGCGCTGGCTGCTGACCTACGGTGGCGGTTCCTTCGAGCAGGCCCTTGTTACTGAACGCACTCAGTTCAGTAACCTGAATCTGCTGCGGGTCAGCACTTAGCGCAATCGACGGATGACGCAGATCGGTGCGGTTAAAGGTCGATTCTGCCGCGTTCAGGCTGAGCTTACCCGACCAGATCCCCCACTGATGCTGCTGAGCCAGCAGCAGGTTTTCGCCAGCGCCATCCAGTGAAGTCAGTTGGAAGGGAAACGCCGGATTAATATCGATAATCAGGTTACGGTTAGAGGTGAAACGCGTTACCTCTACACTCTCCAGCCACGCGGGCAGTGTCGCCTGCCAGCGGTCACGCCAGTCCTGCGGCAGCGTGTATTCCAGTCCGGCAACGGCCAGATTTTTCAGCGTCAGGCGCTTATTGCTGCGCGACCAGTCACCGTCAGCCCGAATCACCCCGTTCGCCCAGCGTGAACTGAATTGTGTCAGCGCCACACCCTGCGGTGAGAAATCCAGGTTAAGGATAGGGTCATTAAGCTCAAATCCACCGTCGATAAAATTGCTGGCATTCAGCGCCAGTGAACCGTCGTTACTCTGCCAGTCATCTCCCTGCCAGTTAACGTTTCTCAGCGTCAGATCCAGATCTGTCACCGCCCAGTCAGGCCCCTGCAGACGGGCATCGGTCATGTCGAGGCGGGTAATGGCAATTGACGGAACAACCTGCAGGGTATGCAGGAAATCTTTCAGGCTGCTGGTAGTCTGCAGACGGATGTCGTTCAGTCGCAGCTGATTAATTTTCCAGTTGCCCTGGGCATCGCGCTCACCGTTACCGGTCATGGAGCCACGCGCCAGGTCGGCACCAATATTGTCAAAGCGCATCCGACCCTGGGAAACACTGCCCTGAATCAGGACGTTTTCACCCGGCACATTATTCAGCGTCATGCTGCCTGCGCTCATCTGGAAGCGGGCATCGCGACCCAGCATATCCAGCCCCGTGGGCTTCCACGGCAGGATGCCGCCATTAACCTGCTGAGCAAACAGCGGTAATGCGCTCTTGGGACTGTCGATACGC
The DNA here is from genome assembly GCF_019104105.1 of Pantoea jilinensis. Classification (NCBI taxonomy): domain Bacteria; kingdom Pseudomonadati; phylum Pseudomonadota; class Gammaproteobacteria; order Enterobacterales; family Erwiniaceae; genus Pantoea; species Pantoea jilinensis. The sequence goes on from NZ_CP077746.1 coordinate 106,144, forward strand.
ATATTATTGAGTTGCAGGCGATCGGCCTGAATCGGCAGCGTGCTGCCCTGCGCCAGATTAGCCAGATTCACTTCCCCATCGCGCAGCTCAAGGCTGCTGAAATGCAGCGGATCGCTGAACTGAATCAGCGCCAGGCCGAGATCAACCCGTTTCGCGACCAGCACCGCAGGCTGACCATCGTGACCAAAGCTGAAGTCATCCAGAATGATATGAGAGGGAGAAGAGAAATTGTGTTCAATTTTACTCAGGGAGAGATGCCATTCGGTTTTGTCGCTCACCCAACGGCTAAACCAGCCTGCACCCCACTGTGTCTGCAGCAGTACATAGATCACGACCAGGGTAAAAAGCAGCAGTAAAAGTAAGGTGAGGAAAAACTTTCCAATAAATTTCATAGCATCCTTCCCGAGTTAAATCCGGTGAGAGGTTGTTATGCCTGAATTACCGTTACAGCTCAACAGCCTGGATGTAAATCCGAATAATTAGCAGGCAGGCCGAAGCCTGCCTGTGGCCTTACTTCTCTGGCGGAAAAATCAGGTTGAGCACGATTGCGGTAATACCGCCTGCGGCAATGCCGGAAGAGAGCAGCGTTTTCAGCCAGTCGGGGGCAAACTGCAGGATCAGTGGCTGCTGAGACACGCCCAGACCCACCGCCAGCGACAGCGCGATAATCATGATGGCGCGACGATTAAGCGGCTCGCGTGACACGATGCGAACACCTGAGGCGGCAATGGTGCCGAACATCACAATGGTTGCGCCGCCGAGTACCGGCTCAGGGATCATCTGCACCAGACCGCTGACCGCCGGGAACAGCCCCAGCACGATCAGCATCAGTGCGACAACAAAGCCCACGTAGCGGCTGGCCACGCCGGTCAACTGAATCACACCGTTGTTCTGACCGAAGCAGGAGTTAGGGAAGGTGTTAAACAGCGCGGAGACAAAGGAGTTGAGGCCATTCGCCAGCACACCGCCTTTCAGGCGCTTCATATAGAGCGGGCCGCTGACCGGCTGTTCCGACACATCCGAGGTGGCTGTGATATCGCCGATGGTCTCCAGGGAGGTCACCATAAACACCAGCATCAGCGGAACGAGCAGGTTCCAGTCGAAGCCCAGCCCGTAATAGAGCGGGGTCGGCACCACGATCAGCGGCTGATCAGCAGGGATGCCCGCTGCCGGCAGCATGCCCATCGCCCAGGCCAGCAGATAGCCCACGGCCATCGCAATCACCAGGGAGGCGACGCGCAAATAGGGGTTTTTCTGCCGGTTAAGCAGCACGATCACCAGCAGCACGGCACCGGCCAGCATCAGATTCTTTGGCGCGCCAAAGGTATGGGCACTCATCGCGCTGAAACCGCCGCCAATCGAAGTCACTCCTACCTGAATCAGCGACAGCCCAATAATCATCACCACGATACCGGAAACCAGCGGCGTGATAATCCGGCGAGCCAGATGCAATACGCGTGACAGCACCATTTCGGTACAGGAGGCCACCATCAGCGTGCCAAATAGCGCCGCCATCATGGTGGGCACATCAGCGCCGCCATTTTTCAGCGCCATCCCGCCCATGATCAAAGGCGTCACAAAGTTAAAGCTGGTGCCCTGAATCGACAGCAGACCCGAACCCACCGGTCCCCAGGTTTTGATTTGTAGCAGCGATGCCACACCTGAAGCAAACAACGACATGCTGATAACGTGCCGGGTATCTTCTGCGGGCAGGCCCAGCGCCTGACAGATCAGAATGGCGGGTGTGATGACCGCGACAAACATCGCCAGCAGATGCTGACCAGCGGCAAACAGCGTTTGCGGCAGAGGTGGACGATCTTCAAGACGATAAATCAGTTCGCTTTGCGTGGCGGAAGGCTGGTCTGGCTGAGGATTGGTGGACATCTTCTGTTCTTCCCAAAAAATAATGTGGCGATTGTAATCATCCGCCGGGCAAAAGCAATCGTTTGCCCGGCGTGGATATAAAAGCCGACTTGAAGGGGTCTCATTCAGACGTTGGTAAAACGGGTGTTCTCTGGCAGCCAGCGTTCAATCAGGGCGCTGGCCTGCTCGGGATAGTGCTGGTGGATGTGGCGCGCCACACGCTGAACTTCGGGCACCATCGCTGCATCGCGCAGCAGGTCAGCCACTTTAAATTCGGCGTTGCCGGTCTGACGTGTGCCCAGCAGTTCACCCGGTCCGCGAATCTCCAGATCGAACTGGGCAATAACAAAGCCGTCATTACTGTCGCGTAGTACCTGTAAACGCTTCTGCGCCGTCTTGCTCAGCGGCGCTTTATAGAGCAGTACGCAGTGTGATGCCACGGCACCACGACCCACACGGCCTCGCAACTGATGCAGCTGTGCCAGCCCTAACCGCTCAGGGTTTTCGATAATCATCAGGCTGGCATTCGGCACGTCCACGCCGACCTCAATGACGGTCGTCGCTACCAGCAGCTGGAGTTCATTCGCTTTAAACGCCTGCATGACCGCCTGTTTTTCAGCGGGTTTCATGCGGCCATGCACCAGTCCGATATTTAAGTCGGGCAGCGCGGTTTTCAGGGATTCCCAGCTGGCTTCTGCCGCCTGTGCTTCCAGCAGCTCTGACTCTTCAACCAGCGTGCATACCCAGTAGGCCTGACGTCCCTCCCGGCAGGCATGCTCAACCCGCGCCACAATCTCCTCGCGTCGCGTATCGGGGATAGCCACGGTGGTCACCGGGGTACGTCCCGGCGGCAGTTCGTCGATGGTTGAGGTATCGAGATCGGCATACGCGGTCATCGCCAGGGTGCGCGGAATCGGTGTGGCGGTCATGATCAGCTGATGCGGATGGAAACCCTGCTCCTCACCTTTTTCCCACAAGGCCAGACGCTGGTGGACGCCGAAGCGGTGCTGCTCATCAATAATGACCAGCGCCAGACCATTGAACTGCACCTGCTCCTGAAACAGAGCGTGTGTGCCCACGACCATTGCTACCTGACCGCTGGCTATCGCCTCCTGCTGTGCCTGGCGGGCTTTGCCTTTCTGTTTTCCGGCCAGCCAGCCGACTTCAATCCCCAGCGGCGCAAACCACTGGCGGAAGTTACTGGCGTGCTGTTCAGCCAGCAGTTCGGTCGGTGCCATCAGCGCAACCTGCTTGCCATGGGCGATAACGTTCAGCGCAGAGAGCGCAGCCACCAGTGTCTTACCCGAGCCGACGTCGCCCTGCACCAGCCGCATCATCGGGAAATCATTGGCCAGATCTTTCTCTATCTCCGCCACCACGCGCTTTTGCGCATTGGTCGGCGAGAAAGGCAGCGCGGCCAGCAGCTGGTCACTGAGATTGTGTCGCGGCGGCATCGGTAACGCGTAATAGCGCTGAGCGCCTGCGCGCACTGCCAGCATGCTGAGATTATGCGCCAGCAGCTCTTCAAGAATTAATCTGCGTTGTGCCGGATGACGGCCACTTTCCAGCTCGCTGAGCCGTAGATCGGGTGGCGGACGATGCAGTGTGCACAGCGCATCTGGCAGGCTGATTAAGCCGCCGCTTAACTCTTTCGGCAACAGCTCGGCAATCGGGCAGCTTTCCAGCAGCGTCAGTGCCTGGTCAGTGAGATTACGCAGCGTGGCCTGTCGAATGCCTTCGGTCGTGGGATAAACCGGTGTTAAGGTCTCTTCCAGCGTCACATTGCTCTGCTCGCCCTGGATGCGGTACTCGGGATGAATAATCTCAGCGCCGCGCTGACCGCGCTTAATTTCACCATAAGCGGTAACACGCCGTCCCGGCGACAGATTGTTCTTCATCCCGGCATTAAAATTGAAGAAGCGCATTGTCAGCACGCCACTGCCATCGCTGATCTGACACACCATCATCCGGCGACGACCAAAAGTGATATCTGTGTGCAGCACTTCGCCTTCTACTGTGGCCCAGATACCGGGAAGCAGATCATTGATAGCATAGAGTTGGGTGCGGTCTTCGTAGCGCAGCGGAAGATGAAGCAGGAGATCCTGAACGGTGTGCAGGTCAATTTTGGCCAGTTTTGCTGCCTGGCTGGCACCGACGCCGGTCAGTGTACTGAGCGGAATGGCATCCAGCAGACGGCCTTTCATCGTCTTTTACCGGTCGTCTGCATGGTTGCCCACCAGCTGGGATCGGCGTCGACTTCGCCCTGCGCATTGATGCGCGGATAGGGTAGACCTTTCTGCTTTGCGACCCGCGCGAGCACCGGGAATCCGCCTTCGAACAGCAGGCGTTGCTGCTCATCCTCGTCCAGCAGGCTGTAATCGCGCAGGTAAAGACCGGCGTTCTGCCGCTGTCGCTGGGCTTCATAGAGGATAAGCGCGCAGGCGACCGAGACATTCAGCGACTGCACCATACCCACCATGGGGATCACGATCTGACGATCAGCCAGCGCCAGCGCTTCTTCGGTGATGCCGGTTTTTTCCTGCCCCATCAGAATGCAGGTGGGAAGGGTATAATCGATCTCACGAAAATCCACCGCATCGGCGGAGAGATGGGTCGCTAAAACCTGCATCTTCTGCTGTTTGAGCTGTTTTACGGCATCGCCGATGGTGGGATGGGTGACCACTTTCACCCAGCTGTTGCTGCCGGCAGACGCGGAAGCCTGCGTGCGCATCCGCTGGCTCGGCCAGACGGCATGCACTTCGTGGATGCCAACGGCGTCGGCCGTGCGGATCACCGCTGAAACATTGTGTGGTTTATGCACCTGCTCCATGCAGACCGTCAGGTCGTGCTGGCGCAGTGCCAGCATCGCCTGAATCCGGGCAAAACGTTGATCGTTCATGCCTAATTACGGTTACGGTGGACTTTGATCACATCCGGCATCACGCGAATTTTACGCATGATATTCGCCAGATGAACGCGGTCACGTGCGGTGAGGCGGATAAAGGCGCTATAGACGCGACCATCACGCTCTTCGGTATTCAGGCTCTGAATATTCGAACCCGCCGTGTTGATGGCCGCCGTCAGGTTAGCCAGCGCACCCTGATGGTTAAACATGTCGACTTTGATTTCTGCTACGAACTCCTGCTCGGTGACTTTATCCCACTCAACCGGCATGAATTTTTCCGGCTCTTTCTGGTAGCCACGAATGTTTCGGCAGGATTCATGATGCACCACCAGCCCTTTGCCAGGACTGACATGGGCAACAATCGGGTCACCAGGAATCGGTCGGCAGCATTTGGCGAAGGTAATCAACACGCCATCTGCGCCTTTAATCGGCAGTTTACCGCGCTTGCTGGTGCTGGTGATGGCCTTGCTGTCAGCCTGCAGCAGGTTCTTCGCCACGACCACGCTCATCGCATTGCCGAGGCCAATTTCCGCCAGCAGATCATCAAGGGACGTCAGCTTCATGCGGTCCAGTTCCTGTCTGATATTCTCAGCCGGGATTTCAGCCAGTTTACGGCTACCGCCCAGCGCATGGCTGAGCAGGCGGCGACCCAGATTAACCGAGTCTTCGCGCTTGAGGTTCTTCAGGAGCTGACGAATTTTGGCGCGGGCTTTGGAACTGACGACAAAATTGAGCCAGGCGGCGTTTGGACGAGCGCCTGGCGCGGTGATGATCTCAATCGTCTGACCGCTGGTCAGGGTTTGCGACAGCGGATAAGGCTGGCGGTCAACGCGTGCGCCGACGCAGGCGTGGCCGATATCGGTGTGCACCGCATAGGCAAAATCTACCGGCGTCGCGCCGGTTGGCAACTCAACAATGCGGCCTTCAGGCGTAAAGACGTAGATCTCATCAGGGAAAAGATCGGACTTCACGCTTTCAATAAATTCAAATGAACTGCCCGCACTCTGCTGCAGCTCGAGCAGGCTTTGCAACCAGCGCTGCGCGCGAATCTGTGCAGTGGTGCCACTTTCGCCCGCCTGTTTATAAGCCCAGTGCGCAGCGACCCCCATTTCTGCCATCTGATCCATATCCTCGGTGCGAATCTGCACTTCAACCGGCACGCCGTGCGGGCCGATCATGGAGGTATGGAGCGACTGATAGCCGTTGGCTTTGGGGATGGCGATATAATCTTTAACGCGGCCCGGACGCGGCTTATATAAGCTGTGCATCTGGCCCAGAACGCGATAGCAGGTATCCAGATCTTTCACGATGACGCGAAAGGCATAGATATCCATGATCGAGTGAAAACGCTGCTCTTTCAGCGTCATTTTGCGGTAAATCGAGTAAAGATGCTTTTCGCGACCGCTGACGCGGCAGGGAATGCCCGCTTCCTGTAAACGGCCATCAATCTCAGAAAGAATCTTCTGGATCATCTCTTTACGATTACCACGCGCAGCTTTCACCACCTCTTTAATCACCCGATAACGGTTCGGGTAAAGTGCTTCAAAACCGAGCTCTTCCAGCTCTGTTTTAAGGTGATGAATACCCAGGCGGTGTGCCAGCGGACTATAAATCTCTAACGTTTCCAGCGCGATGCGGCGACGTTTGTCCGGGCGTAAAGACCCAAGGGTGCGCATATTATGGGTGCGGTCAGCCAGCTTGATGAGAATGACGCGGATATCCTGCACCATCGCCATAATCATCTTGCGGAAGTTCTCAGCCTGCGCTTCTTTCTTATCGCGGAATTTCAGCTTATCCAGCTTAGAAACGCCTTCGACCAGCTCCGCCACGCTTTTACCGAACAGCTGTTCCATATCCTGGTAAGTGGCGGGCGTATCTTCGATCACGTCATGCAGCAGCGCGGCCATGAGCGTTTCATGGTCGAGCTTCATTTCCGCCAGAATACAGGCCACGGCAACCGGATGGGTGATATAAGGCTCACCACTGGAGCGTGTCTGTCCCTCGTGGGCATCACGTGCGACAAGGTAGGCTTGCTGGAGGCGCTTGATCTGCTCCTCTGGCAAGTATTTTTCAATCAGTTGATTGAGACTTTCAAACAGATACAAGGGCGACCTGCAGGTGGCTGTTAACGACGACCTTCAGCGATAGCGGTAACGGCCTGTAACTCAGCGGCTTCCTGCTCTTGCTGTTCCTGACGATCACGCACATCTAAAATCTGATTGGTGACCAAACCTTCTTCGATTTCGCGCAGGGCGATAACGGTAGGTTTATCGTTCTCTTCCGGAACCAGCGGATCTTTGCCGCCAACCTGCATCTGACGTGCACGACGTGCAGCGACCAACACCAGGTCAAAACGATTACCAACTTTTTCTACTGCGTCCTGAACGGTTACGCGTGCCATAGGTGTGCTACTCCACAGATGAAGAAATGACTGCGCATCATACTGAAACTGTATTCAGACTGCCAACAGTTTGCTGATTAAAGCATCGTGACGCGCCTTCTGACGCGCCATACGCAGACGTTCTGCGCGAATAATGGTTTTCAGATCGGACAGCGCCAGATCAAAATCATCATTCACAATTAAATAGTCATACTCGGCGTAGTGGCTCATTTCCGCTACTGCCTGAGCCATGCGACGTGTGATCACCTCTTCGCTGTCCTGACCACGACCGCGCAGACGGCGATCGAGCTCTTCTTTCGAAGGCGGCAAAACAAAGATGCTGCGTGCGCCAGGCATTTTAGCGCGGATTTGCTGCGCGCCCTGCCAGTCGATGTCGAGGAACACGTCAACGCCGGTTGCCAGCACCTGCTCAATGGCATGGCGTGACGTACCGTAGTAGTTGTCAAAAACCCGGGCATGTTCGAGGAAAGCATCTTCCGCGATCATCTGCTCAAATTCATGTTTCTCAACAAAAAAGTAATGTTCGCCATGGGTTTCACCCGGACGCATACCGCGCGTCGTGTGCGAAACAGAGACCTGCGTGTCATACAACGGCTGGGTCTTTAACAGTGCCTGAATCAGGCTGGATTTCCCTGCACCGCTGGGAGCAGAAACAATATAGAGCGTGCCTTGAGCCATGGTTTTCTTGAATTGATTAAAAGCGGAGTCGATTTCCTGCACAGTATACACAGCTTCCCGTTGCCACGCAGCGTTTGCGCAGCGAGAACACCCAATCTTTTGCGCATCTGCGCGCAAATCTCTGTCGGGCAGCTGTAATGGTTCACGGATTACCCTGGCATCTCTTCCGGAACGAAACCTCGCCTCTGGCTGACGCTAATGCATTGCTGTTGAATGCCACAAAACGTCAGAGGAAAGAGTATGAAAGGATTCGGCTGGCCGCTATCTGCGATTATTCTGTGGTTCGCCCTATGGCCTGCGCACAGTGCCGTGTGTCCGGTCTGGACACCCGTACGGGCGACTGAAGAGATCGGCCGTTTGCAACAGCAACTGCAACACTGGGATGACGCTTATTATCGCCAGGGGCAGAGTCTGGTGGCTGACACGGATTACGATGCGCTGCAGCAGCGGCTTGTTACCTGGCAACACTGCTTTAGCGCTTCTCAGCCCACTTATTCGCCGCAACTGCCGGGCAAAGGTGAGCACCTGCATCCGGTCGCCCATACTGGCGTAAAAAAGATGCGCGACAAGCTGGCACTGGCTTACTGGATACAGGGGCGACGCGATCTCTGGGTGCAGCCAAAAGTTGATGGCATCGCCGTTTCACTGGTGTATCGCCATGGCAGGCTGGTCTCGTTGTTAAGTCGTGGCGATGGATTGCGCGGTGAAGAGTGGCTGGCTAAAACCGCCTGGATCCCGGCAATTCCGCTGCGTATCGAGACCCCTCTCGACGAGGTTGTACTGCAGGGCGAGCTGTTTTTGTTGATGAACGGTCATCAGCAGGCGATTGATGGCGGCAAAAATGCGCGCTCACTGGTGGCCGGCGCGATGATGAGCAGGCAGCGGACTCCGCTGCTGGATTCGCTCGGTGTTTTCATCTGGGCATGGCCAGATGGTCCCGCCACAATGACGGAGCGCCATGAGCAACTCAGCCGCTGGGGGCTGGGCATTTCAGCAGAATGGAGCCACAACGTTAAAGATGAAGAGGACGTAGCCATCTGGCGTGAGCGCTGGTTTCATGCTGCGCTGCCTTTTGTCACAGACGGCGTGGTGGTTCATCAGAGTCTGCGGCCTGCAGGCAAAAACTGGCTGCCAGGCGAGGGTATATGGGCGGTTGCCTGGAAATATCAGCCTCCTGAAGTCAGTGCTGAAGTGCTCTCCGTCGATTTCCCCATTGGCCGAACCGGAAAAATAGCGGCGGTACTTAATCTTCAGCCAGTGCAACTGGATGATAAAACGGTCAGGCGGGTTAATGTCGGATCGCTACGTCGCTGGCAGGAGAGCGATATCGTCGCGGGCGATGTGGTCACGCTGAGTCTGGCGGGTCAGGGAATTCCCAGGCTGGAGCGGGTCATCTGGCGCGTGGCAGAGCGACATTATCCTCAGCCTCCCGAGGCGTCGCGTTATACGCCATTGAGTTGTTATACCTTCAGCGCTGAGTGCCAGAAGCAGTTACTGGCGAAATTACGCTGGCTCAGCCAGAAAACGGTGCTGAATATTCCTGGGGTTGAGCGCAGCACCTGGCTGCGCTTACTGGAAAGCGGCAGTATGACGCATCTGTTCGGCTGGCTGACGTTAACACCGGAACAGATTGCCGCCGCGACGGGTCTTTCTCCTGAACGTGCAGATCAGCTCTGGCACCGTTTTAATCTCACTCGTCAGCAACCGTTTCGTCGATGGGTGAAGGCCCTTGGCGTTTCATTGCCGCAAAAGGCCCTGAATGCGCTGCCCGATCAGCAGTGGGAGAGCGTAATGCGGCGGGATGTTATGGCCTGGCAAACTCTGCCGGGCGTTGGTGCGGGGCTGGCAACGCGCCTGGCTGAGCAGTTTCAGGATGCCCGTCTGCAGGCCCTCATCGCGTTCCTGCAACAGCAGGGGATTCCTGCGTCCTCAATGCTCGGGGTGGGGATAGTTGAAAATCGGCAAACCGAGACGGAAGCGCAGCGCCAGTAAACGGGCAAAAAAGCCAAACAGCAGAGTAATGATAATCACCGCTTCATGCGCCAGCGTGGTTTTCAGCAGCAGGATATACATCCAGCCCGAGGCGAAAGCGATACCGGCGTACAGCTCTTTCTGAAACACCAGCGGAATGCGATTACAGAACATGTCACGCAGTACGCCGCCAAAGACACCTGTAATCACTGCGCTTATCGCGGCAATAATCATGGCGTGTCCGGAATCAAGTGCAACCTGCGCGCCGATAATCGAAAAGACCACCAGACCTAATGCATCCAGCACCAGAAAAACTTTGCGCAGGTGGGTCATCAGGGGCGCCAGGAATGTGGTGACAACCGCCGCAGCCGCCACAATCATGATGTATTCGGGATTTTTCACCCAACCCAGCGGATAGTGACCCAACAGGATATCGCGCACCGAGCCACCACCGATTGCGGTCACTGACGCAATAATAATGACCCCGAACAGATCCATTTTGCGACGACCCGCCGCCAGCGCACCTGTCATGGCTTCAGCAGTAATACCAATAATGTAGAGAACGGTCAGTAACATAGCAGACTCCAGTAAGACGGCGGCAAGGCTACAGCATTGCTTAACAGGCGGCGACAGAGATTTCAGGCGGTCGGCGTCCGGGATTTGCGCAGTGTATACCAGTCCGGCCCGGCATCAGCATAGAAAGACTTTTCAGTGCAAAACCGGCGATGAATGCTGGTGAAGGTTAAGATGAGATAATGTGCAGAGGAGTTGCGCGGGCCTGGCTGGTGTTAACTGACTCAGAACCAGTAGGAGATTTACAACCCATAACGGCCAGAAATTTGCAGATCAGACATTGGTCTGTAAAGGAGATAGAAAGAACGGGATGCTGCATCTAAAGAAAAGAGTAAAAATATATCGACAGGATTAACAAAAAGAAAGGCGTGCTGGTTAACAGCACGCCAACGCATCGTTTCGGATGCTCAGAGCCCACCATACAGACTTATTTTATTATTTGTTTCTTGCACGAATTTTAGCAAAAGCATTCAGACTAAAGTGATATTCCGGCTGGAACCATGAGCGACCATAGTAGCAGTAAATCAGCATGCGAATGGAAGCCATCGCAAGGTAACCCCAGATCGCACATAATACAGAAGGTGTCAGCCAGACGGTAAATAAGGTGACTGCAAGTCCGGCTAATACTGAGGACGTTTCAGCAAAAGCAATGCGTGTATATTGCTTTTCACGCTGCAATACCGCGCGGTAATGCTGACCCTGAGGAATGATAATAAACACCACTGAAACCATCTGCAGCATGAGAGCCAGTTCGGGCTGATTAAACAGGCTGTTCAGCAGGTGACTGCCCGTAAATAACAGACCAAACACCGCGACACCCATCAACATATTACCCCAGTAAATGGTTGAGAGGTCATTGATTGAGAGCATACAGCGACGGATCAGTGTATTTGAGAAGCCGCGATCGGCCAGAGTATCAATAAACAGTAAGGCAATTATGGCAATCGCCAGCAGGTTAAGCTCATTCGCCTGCAGAATCTGCGCCAGCAACGAGAGTTGCAACACGCCAATGCCAATAATTTTGATTGAAGAGAGCAGAGACCATTTTGCGCTATTAAGACTGCTTTCACGTATTGCCATAATATACTCGTTAGAGTTCATCAACTCTGTGAGAATTAAATAATTGTGTAACGGCAAGAAGAGGTTGCTGTGACACCGTTAGTTAGTGCAATTTTTCCGGCCGAAGTCCTGAAATACCTCTCCAGGCTTGCCATGTTATTATTGATTTAATCAAATGATGCTCAGATAAAAAATAGATATCCCTGGTGAATTCCCTGTTTCGTGTCATGGCGGAATCCCCTGCAGCTAACAGAAATTCCGCCAGATCACGAATAAATCCTTTTGTATTTTTATATTCTCCTGCCAGCATCCTTGCGGCAATCTCAACGAATTCTTTTTCTGATAACAAAGGATAGGTTGAGCGGTCCATGACTTTTTCCTGCTTTATCATTATGGGTATTGCTGTGTGTGGAATGATTTATACATTGTTTTATTTAATTTAACACCATAAGAAAAGTCTGATTACACGACCGCAGAAATAAATGGTTTCACTTTATGCATGATAAATATTAAATCTTCAGGAGAGCAGTGATAAACAATTGTTGATGATTAATGTATGTCTCTAAGGCAGAAGGTCATCAGGGGAGACAGAGAAGCCTGAAATCCGGGAAGATCAGCTATGTGAAAGCGGGTTAAGCCAGGAATTTTCCTGGCGGAGATGCTTAAGCAGGGTTGGTGGTAAATGTGTATCGGGGATGAGTAATCAGATAAGCGCTTTATGCTTTAATGTCAGAAGTTTTTCTATTTTTTTTCGTTAGCGACCAGCGATAAGTACAGAGAAAAACGTACGCTAAGTCCTTGATTTACTGTGTCAGAAGCTGATTGAGTTTCTCCAGATCATTGCTAACCCATTCAATATCCTGCTTAAATCTCTCATCTGAAGTAAATGGCTGGCGATAAACCGTAACCATTACCTCGGCACCCTGTTCATTAGCGATCACGCGCATCGGCACATAGATCTCCTTTCCTGAGCCGTTATCAATCCAGTGATCCATTACGCCAAACGGATTGTGTGGTGAAAACCTGAGCTTCACATTGCCCAGGGGGCCTTTAGCACGCCAGCGATGTCCATCGGGTTCTAATGCACTGTGCGTTAACCCGGATGCCCATTTTGCGAAAAATTCCGGCTTCCAGATAGTTTCATAAAGATCTAACCAGTGACGTGGGATCGTCAGGCTCAGCGTGCGAGAGGAGAGCATGTAACCTCCAATGGATAAGCGAAAAAGGCATTAAAGCATGGGGCCAGACTTGTTAAAACGGTGTAACAGTAGAAGTGTGGTGTTGACAGGGTTTCGTACAAAAGGCAGACAACGGATGAGGCTGTCTGCCGCAGAATCAGATGAAGTTGCCACGCGCAGAAACGGCATGATCTTCGCTATGGCCACTGGCGTGGCGCAGAACAAAGCCATCCGACTGCGCCATCACTGCGCAACTGTGATTCGGGAAGATACGCAGCAGCGTGCCGACTTCAGGGCGGCGATCCTGAAACAGCAGAAAACCGTGCTCCTCGGATAACTTCGTCACTTCATAGGTATTGCCCGCTTCGTCTGCTGCAACACCAAAGCCGCTGGCATTGGTGCCGTGCGGCCCTTTATCCGAACTCAGCATTTTTGATCCGGCGTCAACAATGGCGAAATGATCGTTTACCGCCACAACGCGGGTAATGACGCTCATTGCCAGTTGATCGACGTGGCTTAACCCAAGGCGGCAGGCAGTAAGATCCAACAGTGCATAGTTACCGGGCCGGATTTCATTAATGCAGGGCGCAATCTCTGCTGCCAGCGCAGTTGGGGTTGACCCCACTGAGAGAGGGCAGTCGGTAAAACCCGCAGCCTGCAGTTTTGCCTGAACGCGCTGCATCAATGCCGTTTCCTGGCGGGCGACCTCCGCAATGGCTGCGGCATGACCCGCACCATAAGCGTGACCGGCATGTGACACTAATCCGGCAAAGCGTAATCCCTTGTCCTGTAATGCCTGGGCAATCAACACGGCGTCATCTGTATCGGGATTGACGCCAATGCGATGTAACCCAACATCCACTTTAATCGCCACCGCCAGCTCGCACCCTGGCTGATGCTGGCAGGCCTCAGCGATCGCCGCCACGCCCTGCAGGCTGTCCGCAATCAGGGTGAGTCTGACCTGATGAAGCACGGCGAGGCGCAGTAATTCAGCCACGCTTTGCGGATGTACAACCGGATAGGCTAACAACAGATCGCGTATACCACCCTGAATAAAACTGGTGCCTTCGCTGGGTTTTGAGACGGTGATCCCCTGCGCGCCAGACTCAATCTGTCGCCGGGCAATCCAGACGCTTTTATGCGTTTTGATATGCGGACGCAACGCGACGCCAGCCGCACGGGCTTTGCGCTGCATATGCTGCAGGTTGCATTCCAGGCGTGCTGCATCCACTTCAATGTAAGGTGTGAGGCGATCGTCAATCAGCGGACGCTGCCACTGCTGTGTGTCATTGATATCCATAAGGTGTCCGTTAATAACGAGATAAGAAGATTCATCATTCCCTAATAATCTCTCTGATACCAGCCTGCTTACCGCAGAACAGGCATGTTGAGCAGCAGAAACAAGAGCCATTGCTATAACGCGAGAGGCATGATGAGGAGAGGGGGATCGGGAAAGAGGAAAGGGAGGAACAAAAGGAGTGAACCCGGAGATTAAAACAAAAAAGCAGGCACGCGGCCTGCTTTATCAGTTTACTCAGATATAGAGTGACTGTTCACCCGGCGGACGGGTTTTGAATCGGCGATGTAGCCAGAGGTACTGTTCGGGTGCACGCAGGATCTGATTTTCGATCACTTTATTCATGTAAGCGGCAGCAGCAGCCTCATCGGTATGAGGATAATTTTCCAGCATCGGTTCGATGATTAAATGGTAGCCATCATTTCCTGGATTACGAATCAGCATAATCGGTACCATCGCTGGCTTCGCCAGACGCGACAGAACAAAAGTCCCGTTGGTAGTGGCAGCTTTTTCCACCGCAAACAGTGGCGCAAAGGTGCTGCCTTTAGGGCCGTAATCCTGGTCTGGTGCAAACCAGACCGATTCACCCTGTTTCAGAGCATGAACCATACCGCGCAGATCACGACGGTCAATCATCGCTTTATTAGAACGCATGCGGCCTTTGGTCTGCACATACTCCATCGCCTGATTATTGTGCGGGCGATACATCGCCATCATCGGCTGACAGAGTCCACTGATGCGTCCGCCCAGCTCCAGCGACATGAAATGTACGCCAATCAGCATCACACCGCGCTTTTCGTTCTGCGCAGCGTGAAGATTATCCATACCTGAAACGTTAAACAGGCGTTTTACTGCCCGGTCAGACCAGAACCAGGCAATACCGGTTTCAGCCAGGGCCATGCCTAGCGATGCGAAGTTACCAGCGATCATGTGTTCGATTTTTTCTTCACTGATACCCGGGAAGCAGAGTTCGATGTTACGACGGGTAATACGCTCGCGGCGCTGCAGGAAATGGCGAGAGATTTTGCCGGCACCGGCACCGAGACGCATGAGAACAGGATAAGGAAGCTGGACCAGCAGCCAGAGTACGCCAAGGCCAAACCAGGTAAACCAATAACGCGGATGCAGCAGCGAACTGCTAAATTTTCCGGTGTTTTTCATTAACAACCTTCATGGAAGTTGAGGGGGGTATCGCATAAAGAGCACTTCCATGAGTCTTAAAGCGGTACGGCTGTATTGAATTCGACCGATACTTTATCAAAAAGTGCCTTCAAAAAAAGGGAAACTCCGTGATTCACAGGATTGATCTGTTTCATGGAGACAGTGCGTCGGGAACGTAAAAAGAGTTAAATCCAGAAAAATTATTTTAAAATCAGCAATTTAAAAAGAAATCATCCTAAATGCAAAGCATGATTAAAGTGTGTTCCGGAAGTGTCTGGAAATGAACGTTTATCAATCTTTACGTGATAATGAAGCCGCAGGTGGGAGTCAAAAGCCACATAGGGAGGTGAAACCCGAAAGATAATGCCTGAAAAATGAACAAAGCGCCATTGCTGACGCTTTATAACTGACCTGCCGGGCGGGAAATTACTCGATATTCTGAATCTGCTCGCGCATCTGTTCAATCAGCACTTTCAGTTCGATCGCGGAAGTGGTGATCTCGGCGTTGATCGACTTTGATGCCAGCGTATTCGATTCCCGATTGAACTCCTGCATCATGAAATCGAGACGGCGGCCTACAGCCTCTTTCTTTTTCAGGATGTTGTAGGTCTCTTTAACGTGTGCATCCAGACGATCCAGCTCTTCGGATACATCAACACGCTGCGCCATCATCACCAGCTCCTGCTCAAGGCGATTGTTTTCCAGCTGGACTTCAGCATCTTCCAGTTTGGCGACCAGGCGTTCACGCTGCCATTTGATCACGTCAGGCATCTGCGCGCGCACTTTGCTGACTTCCTGCGAAACGCTTTCCAGACGCTGTTCAATCATCGCTTTCAGCGCGGTGCCTTCGCTTTCGCGCGCCGCAATGAAATCGTCCAGCGCGCCATCCAGTGCCTGTAACAATTGTGTGTTGATGGCATCCAGATCCTGCTCCTGCGCAGACATCACGCCCGGCCAGCGAAGAATATCCAGCGGATTAATCGCGCCTTCGTCGCTCTGCATTTTTACCCAGTTAGCAGCCTGCACCAGCTGTTTCGCCAGCGTTTCATTCAGCATCAGTTCGCCCTGAGCGCTGGGATCGGCATCATAACGCAGGTTGCACTCAATTTTACCGCGCGTCAGACGCTGGCGAATGCGCTCGCGGATAACCGGCTCCAGCCCACGAAACTGTTCAGGCAAACGGATGTAAGTTTCCAGATAACGCTGGTTAACAGAACGCAGCTCCCAGGCTGCGCTGCCCCATTCGCCTTTGGCTTCGCTGCGGGCATAAGCGGTCATACTGCGGATCATAAGCGGTACTCAATTTACGGAAAGATGGGTGAAGTATAGCGAGGCGAGCCACGCCATAACAGGCATAAGCGTCTTACAGGAAAATAACGAACTATTTCCGCTTTCAGCGGCAGCCACATATGATGACCACTGGTCACCTATGAGGATAACTGATTTATGTCCCGCGTTATTGCATTCCCTGTTGTAATGGCTCTGCTGCTGGTGGGTTGCCAGACGCGCCACGCGCCGCCGACTAAACCGCACCCCATCTGTGCGGGTGGCGACATGATGATGCAGACCACGTTGTGGTTCGGACTCAGCAAGCCAGATGGCGGCAGTGTGAGTTCACTCGACTGGATGAACTTCGTGGATAATGAAGTCACGCCACGTTTCAAAGCGGGATTGTCGGTCTATGACGCTAAAGGTCAATGGCTGGGCGAGAACGGTCAACTGGCAAGAGAGAACAGTAAAGCGTTGATGCTGATCCACGGTATCGATCCCGCGACCAATTATGATATTGAGGCGTTACGTACCCTCTATAAAAAACGGTTTGGTCAGGAGTCGGTTATGCGGGTAGATGCACCCGTCTGTGTCGGGTTCTAGGGCGAAAGCGGGCGGCGAAGCTGCCGCCCGCTAAATAGTCAGATAAACAGACCGGCAAAGGCCGCAGAGAGCAGGCTGACCAGTGTGGAGCCATAGACCAGCTTCCAGCCAAAGCGGGAAACCACATTTCCCTGTTTCTCGTTCAGGCCTTTTATTGCGCCCGCCACAATGCCGATCGAGGCAAAGTTAGCAAAAGAGACCAGGAACACCGACAGAATACCCAGCCCGCGCGCACTCATGCCCGCCGCGACTTTCTGCAGTTCAATCATCGCCACAAACTCATTCGCGACCAGCTTAGTCGCCATGATGCCTGCCGCCTGCAGGGCATCGGCTTTCGGAATCCCAATCAGCCAGGCCAGAGGATAGAACAGATAGCCGAGCAGCTGCTGGAAGCTGTAGCCAAACACCGCCGCAAACAGCGCGTTAACGGCAGCAATCAGAGCAATAAAGCCAATCAGCATCGCCAGAATAATCATCGCCACTTTGAAGCCTGCCAGGATGTACTCGCCCAGCATCTCGAAGAAGCTCTGCTCTTCATGCAGCTTTTCCAGCGCGATAGGCTGCTCATCCCGGCTTTCCATCGGGTTGATGATCGACAGGATAATAAAGGTGCTGAACATGTTAAGCAGCAGTGCAGCAACCACATACTTCGGTTCAATCATCGACATATAAGCACCGACAATCGACAGCGAAACGGTGGACATCGCGGTCGCTGCCATGGTGTAGAGCCGGCGCGGTGGGATATCACCCAGAATCCCTTTATAGGCGATAAAGTTTTCTGACTGACCGAGGATCAGTGTGCTGACGGCGTTGAATGACTCCAGCTTGCCCATGCCGTTAATCTTCGACAGCAGCGTTCCGAAAACACGAATCAGTAGCGGCAGGATGCGCCAGTGCTGCAATATGCCGATGAGTGCCGAAATAAAGACAATCGGACAGAGCACACCAAGGAAGATAAACGCCAGCCCCTGTTTGCTCATTCCGCCAAAAACGAACTCCGTGCCCTGCGCCGCAAACCCCAGCAACGTCTCAAAGAAACCGGCAAACGATCCGACCAGTGCCAGCCCTCCGGCGGAGTGAAGGAAGAACCAACCCAGCGCGGCTTCCACCACAATCAGTTGAATAATAAAGCGCAGACGAATCTGTTTACGGTCATGACTGACCAGCAGCGCAAGGGCGAAAATCACCACCAGCGCCAGCAGGAAATGAAGAATGGCGGCCATATGTCTTTTTTATCAGAGAGAAAGGAAAGCGCATTTAGCCACAGCTGGCCGGAAATTTCATCTGATGCCTGCTTCAGGCAGGCGCAAGAGACAGCGGGCAAGGAAGTCCGTATAATGCGCAGCCAATCATTAGCAAGCCGGAGAATACCCATGCGTCCAGCAGGCCGTAGCGCACAACAGGTGCGTCCAGTCACATTGACCCGCAATTACACCAAACACGCAGAGGGTTCCGTTCTGGTGGAATTCGGCGAAACGAAAGTGCTTTGCACTGCCTCCGTAGACGAAGGGGTTCCGCGTTTCCTTAAAGGCCAGGGCCAGGGTTGGGTCACAGCCGAATATGGCATGCTGCCGCGTTCGACCCACAGCCGTATGGCGCGTGAAGCCGCAAAAGGTAAACAGGGTGGCCGTACGCTGGAGATTCAGCGTCTGATTGCCCGTTCACTGCGCGCCGCGGTTGATCTTAAAGCGCTGGGTGAATTTACCATTACGCTCGATTGTGACGTAATCCAGGCCGATGGCGGCACCCGCACCGCATCAATCACTGGCGCCTGTGTGGCTCTGGCTGATGCGCTGAACAAGCTGGTAGCCAGCGGCAAACTGAAAGCAAACCCGATGAAGGGCATGGTCGCCGCGATTTCAGTGGGCATCGTCAAAGGCGAAGCCCTGTGCGATCTGGAGTATGTTGAAGACTCAGCCGCAGAAACTGACATGAATGTCGTGATGATGGAAGATGGCCGCATGATCGAGGTGCAGGGCACCGCCGAGGGCGAACCCTTCAGCCATGAAGAGCTGCTGACGCTACTGGCGCTGGCGCGCGGCGGAATTGAGGAACTGATTCAGGCGCAGAAAGCAGCGCTGGAAAATTGATGTAACAGGCGACCTCAGAGTCGCCTTTTCTTTATTTGAGGAGTGAGAGATGAAAGCCTGGCAGCGTCAGTTTATTGAATTCGCCCTGAACAAGCAGGTGCTGAAGTTCGGTGAGTTCACTTTGAAGTCCGGGCGTAAAAGCCCCTATTTCTTTAATGCCGGTCTGTTTAACAGCGGACGGGATTTAGCGCTGCTGGGACGCTTCTACGCGCAGGCGCTGGTGGATGGCGCTGTTGATTTCGATCTGCTGTTTGGTCCGGCCTATAAAGGCATTCCGATTGCTACCACCACGGCAGTGGCGCTGGCTGATCATCATGACCGCGATGTGCCTTACTGCTTTAACCGTAAAGAAGCCAAAGATCACGGTGAAGGTGGCCTGCTGGTAGGCAGTCCGCTGCAGGGCAAAGTGATGCTGGTGGACGACGTGATCACAGCGGGCACGGCGATTCGTGAGTCGATGGATATTATCGGCGCGCACAACGCCACCCTGGCAGGTGTGCTGGTTTCGCTAGATCGTCAGGAGCGTGGACGCGGAGAGATGTCGGCAATCCAGGAAGTGGAACGTGATTACGGCTGTAAAGTGACCGCGATTATTACCCTGGCAGACCTGATTTCCTGGCTGGAGGAGAAGCCTGAGATGGCCGATCACCTGGCTCAGGTCCGTGCTTATCAGAAAGCGTACGGGATTTAACAGAGGCGGGCGCAATGCCCGCCTTCTTTGACGCTTTACGTTAGCTGAGCAGCCATGAGTGGCCAGCGGGCCTCAAAGTCTGCGGTAGGACTGAAACGAAACTCAGAACGGACATACCGCGACAGCAAACCTTCACAGAAAGCCAGCAACTGACTTGCCAGCAATGCTTCATCAGCCTGAAAAGCCTCGCCCTCACGCATTTTCCGCTCACGCATGACCTGTCGCAGTTGCACTTCAATCCGCTCAAACAGTTGATTGATACGTCCCTGCAGTCGGTCCTGCTCAAACATCAGAGCATGGCCGGTCAGTATGCGCGTCAGTCCCGGATTACGCTCACCAAATCCCAGAATCAATTGCACGATCAGACGCAGACGCGTCATGGTCTCTTTTTCATCCTTGAGGATCAGATTGATGCGGGTAATCAGACTGTCTTCGATAAACTCAATCAGACTATCGAACATGCGTGTCTTGCTGGGGAAGTGACGATACAGCGCCGCTTCGGAAACACCCACTGTGGCTGCCAGTTTGGCTGTGGTGATACGCTGACTGCCATCGCCCGACTCCAGCATCTGCGCCAGCGCCTGCAAAATCTCTTCGCGACGATTCCGCTTCGCGACTTTTTTTTCTGCCATGACCTTAAAGACCCCTGAAATTCACCTAAATACAGGCAACACCTACGCATCTGCCACAGGAACGCGTCCTGCAGCGATGAGGAAAAATAACGGGCGTAAGTGAAAGTCGGTAATGCGGGTTACTGGCGACCGGAGTGGCCGAAGCCGCCTTCGCCGCGCTGGCTGGCGTCGAAATCTTCAACCAGATTAAATTCAGCCTGGACTACCGGTACAAACACCAGTTGTGCCATGCGATCGCCGGGCTGCAGCGAGAAACTTTCCTGACCACGATTCCACACCGATACCATCAGCTGTCCCTGATAGTCCGAATCAATCAGACCCACCAGGTTGCCCAGCACGATGCCATGCTTATGGCCAAGGCCCGAGCGCGGCAGGATTACAGCGGCCAGATCGGGATCAGCGATATGAATCGCCAGGCCGGTCGGAACCAGCGTCGTGGTGCCTGGTGCGATGTCGAGAACATCATCAATGCAGGCGCGTAAATCTAACCCAGCGGAACCTGAAGTGGCATAGGTCGGCAGTGGAAACGCTTTGCCGACGCGCGCATCCAGAATTTTAACGTCTATTTTTTTCATCATAACGGCTGACAATCTCGTCTATTAATTGTTGGCCAAGGAGAGACTTATCGCTGAGCGGTAAGCGTTTTTCTCCATCCTGCCAAAAAAGGTGAAGAGCATTGGTGTCGCTATTAAACCCCTGTCCGGCTTTAGCGACATCGTTAGCGCAGATCAGATCCAGATTCTTGCGCACCCGTTTTTGCCGGGCGTATTCTTCCACATTCTGTGTTTCAGCAGCAAATCCGACGACGAATGGCCGGTTTTCCTGAAGTGCGGCGACGCCGGCAACAATATCGGGATTCTTTACCAGGTTCAGCGTGACGTTATCATCGCCGCCCTGTTTCTTGATTTTATCGGCCGCAATATCGGCTGCCCGGTAGTCTGCCACGGCTGCGCTTGCAATGAAAATATGTTGTTTATCTATCTCACTCATCACAGCGGCCTGCATCTCCAGCGCGCTGGTAACATCAACGCGTCGCACACCCGCAGGTGCAGGCAGGCTGACCGGGCCGCTGACCAGCGTGACCTGAGCACCACGTCGGGCAGCCGCAGCGGCAATCGAAAAGCCCATTTTACCGGAGCTGTGATTCGTGATGTAGCGCACCGGATCCAGCGCCTCTCGGGTCGGGCCGGCGGTAATCATAATGTTGAGATGTTGCAGATCGTTGACGGGCGTGGCCCACTGAAGCGCATGGTCAACAATCGCCAGCGGGTCCAGCATCCGGCCCGGCCCGACGTCGCCACAGGCCTGGCTGCCGCTGTCCGGCCCCCAAATCAGCACCCCCCGCGCGTGGAGCGTCTGAAGGTTTTGCTGGGTCACCGCTGCGCGATACATCTGCTGATTCATGGCTGGCACGACCGCCACGGGTGAGGCCGTGGCCAACACGGCAGTGGTCACCAGATCGTTTGCCATGCCAGCAGTCACACGGGCAACCAGATCGGCAGTGGCCGGAGCCAGCACAATCAGGTCGGCCCATTTTGCCAGTTCAATATGACCCATCGCCGCTTCTGCAGCGGGATCAAGCAGATCGTCAAACACCGGATAGCCGGAGACGGCCTGCAGGCTGAGCGGAGTGATAAACGCTTTGGCACCTTCCGTCATCATCACGCGCACATCAGCGCCGCGATCGCGCAGGCGCCGCACCAGCTCAGGTGCTTTATACGCTGCGATACCGCCGCTCACGCCAAGAAGAATTTTTTTACCGGCTAATCCCATCATGATGTTGGCCTCACTAAGCTCTCTGCCGCTCGCGGCGGCGAATGCACGGACTTTATCACAAAAGCGTGGATGCGCCTTTTCACCGACTGCGTTTGCGAGCCGTCTCGTAGATTGCCGTTCCATTGATAGCCGCACTCTGCGGGATGAGCCATTCTGAGGCTCATCTCAGGGAGAGCGAAAATGAAAATCAAGGGACCACGGGAAAAACTCCAGAAACTGGGCGCAAACTCGCTCACCGATACCGAATTGCTGGCCATTTTTCTCCGCACCGGATCGCCAGGGCAGAACGTCCTTGAACTGGCCGGAGAGATGCTGGAGGGGTTTGGCTCGCTTTATCTGCTCATGACATCAGACAAAGCGGCATTCGGTGAAGTCAAAGGTATCGGCGATGCCAAGCTGGCGCAACTTCACGCGGTTGCCGAACTGGCGAAGCGATTTTTCGCCAGCAAACTGGTTCGCGAAAGCGCCATGGAGAACCCACAAATCACGCGCCAGTATCTGCAAAGTTTGCTGGCTCATCAGGAGCGTGAGATCTTTATGGCCCTGTTTCTGGATAACCAGCATCGGGTGCTACGGGCACAAAATATGTTCTCGGGTTCTATTAATAGTGTGGAAGTTCATCCTCGTGAGATCGTTCGGGAGGCGCTGAAACTCAACGCAGCTGCTCTGATACTGGCGCATAATCACCCGTCGGGCATGGCCGAACCGAGTCGCGCAGACCGCGAAGTGACCCACAAAGTCAGTGAGGCCTGCCAGCTATTCGATATACGCTTGCTCGATCATCTGGTGATTGGGCATGGCGAATATGTCTCCTTTGCCGAGCGGGGATGGCTCTGATAGCGGGAAATTTCGCGCCAGGTGGCGGCTTTTTGCCCGATCATTCGGGATCTTTATCTGTTCGGGACTTGAGCACTTGGGCTGAGCGGCGTATACTACGCCACCTTTGAGAATCTCGGGTTTGGCGGTTAGGCCAGCTTAGCGGGTTCCATGGAATTCGCCTGGCGGGCTGCAAGCCTGACGAGGCGGCCCAAACCTAATTTTTAAAGCTCGAGCTGATTTGATTTTTGGAGATATTGACATGTCACGAGTCTGCCAGGTAACTGGAAAGCGTCCGGTGACGGGTAACAACCGTTCCCACGCAATGAACGCGACGAAACGCCGTTTCCTTCCGAACCTGCACTCACACCGTTTTTGGGTTGAGAGCGAGAAGCGCTTCGTTACTCTGCGTGTATCTGTTAAAGGTATGCGTATTATTGATAAAAAGGGCATTGATACGGTGTTAGCCGATATGCGTGCCCGTGGTGAGAAGTACTAAGGTACTAAGGAACTGAATCATGGCTAAAGGTATTCGTGAGAAGATCAAGCTGGTTTCCTCTGCTGGTACAGGTCACTTCTATACCACCACGAAGAACAAACGTACTAAACCAGAGAAGCTGGAACTGAAAAAGTTCGATCCGGTTGTACGTCAGCATGTGCTCTACAAAGAAGCTAAAATTAAGTAATTTTAGTGTTCTGCTAAAAACCCGGCTCCGGCCGGGTTTTTTGTTTGTGTAAAACGCTGAGGAGAGGCTATGCCAGAGTTGCCAGAGGTTGAAACCAGCCGCCGCGGTATCGAACCGCATTTGGTCGGTGAAACCATCCTTCACGCCGTGGTGCGTAATTCACGTTTGCGCTGGCCCGTTTCGCAGGAGATCCTGGCGCTGAGCGATCAGCCGGTTCTCAGCGTGCAGCGCCGGGCGAAATATCTGCTGCTGGAGCTGCCGCATGGCTGGATTATTATCCACCTTGGCATGTCCGGCAGTCTGCGCGTGCTGTCAGAAGAGTTGCCAGCAGCGAAGCATGATCATGTTGATTTAGTGATGAGCAACGGCAAAGTGCTGCGCTACACCGACCCGCGCCGCTTTGGTGCCTGGCTCTGGAGCAGCGATCTGGCGGGCAGTAGTGTGCTGGCCCATCTCGGGCCGGAGCCACTCAGCGAGCAGTTTGATGGGGCTTACCTGTTTGATAAGTCACGCGGCAAGCGGACGCTCATTAAGCAGTGGCTGATGGATAACAAAGTGGTGGTGGGCGTGGGCAACATTTATGCCAGTGAGTCACTGTTTACCGCCGGGATCGTTCCCGATCGTGCTGCCGGAAGCCTGTCTCAGGCCGAATCAGAACTGCTGGTGAATACCATCAAAGCGGTGCTGCTTCGTTCGATTGAGCAGGGCGGAACCACGTTGCGTGACTTCTTACAGACAGACGGTAAGCCGGGCTACTTTGCACAGCAGTTGCAGGTCTATGGCCGGGCGGGTGAACCCTGTCGGGCATGCGGTACGCCGATTGTCAGCGGCAGGCATGGGCAACGCAGCACTTACTGGTGCCCGAACTGTCAGCATTAAGCCAGTTTAGCCAGCAATGCCTGATGCACTGGCGCGGGCAGGAAGGCGCTGACATCGCCTTTGTGACGCGCTACCTCTTTGACCAGTGAAGATGAGATAAACGAGAAGCCTTCAGACGGCATGAGGAAAACGCTCTCCAGTGTTGGCAGCAGGTGACGATTCATCTGCGCCAGCTGCATTTCATATTCAAAATCTGACACCGCTCGCAATCCACGAACCAGCACGTTCGCCTGCTGGTCACGGGCGAAATTCGCCATCAGGTCGCTGAACCCGACCACCTCAACGTTAGGCAGATGGGCCACCACTTCACCGGCCAGCGCCACGCGTTCATCCAGACTAAACATCGGTTTTTTGCTGGGGCTAGCGGCAACAGCCAGAATAACCTCGTCAAACATCTGTGCTGCCCGCGTCACGATGTCGACATGGCCAAGCGTCACAGGATCAAATGTACCGGGATAGATGGCTTTCGTGGTCATACTCGCCCTTTTGCCGAAGCGTGATTCAGCGCCCAGAGGGCTGAATATTTATTGAAGGTATATTGCGCGTTGACCACCGCCAGAATCCAGCCCTGCCTGCCGTCGAGAAAACCGGCACGCAGCAGCAGCGTTTTTACAAATGCGCCCAGCGTGTGGCTGAATACAGAAAAGAGGCCGCAGCGCTTACCGCGCTGATGGCGTTCTGTGGCCCAGGCTTCAGCATAGGCCAGTTGCTTGCGCTGAAAGGCGATTAAATCGCGGCAGGTCAGATGTTCCAGATCGCCAGGCAATGCCACTACCGGCGCGCCGTCACTCTGCAGGGATTCATGCACCAGATTGTCATTGTAGCGGAAGGTGCGGGGATAGAGGCGCATCACGCGATCGGGATACCAGCCACTGTGGCGCATAAAGCGACCGAGAAACAGGTTGCTGCGGCCCAGGCTATAAACCGTGCGGCTGGGTGGGGCAACCAGCACCTGCTCAATTGCAGCACGCAGTTCGGGTGAAACGCGCTCATCTGCATCGATCATCAAAATCATGTCGCCGGTAGCATAGCCCTGCGCGCGCTGGCGCTGGATACCATAACCCTGCCAGTCATCATTCTGATAGACCTGCGCAGCGGCCTGGGTGGCGATGTTGACGGTGTCATCCCTGCTGCCAGAGTCCAGCACGATAATTTCATCGGCCCAGCTGACCGAGGCCAGGCAATCAGGCAGCAGTTCCGCTTCATTTTTGGCGATCATCACTACGGAAAGACGTTGGCGTACTGACATTAGTGAGTCCGGGGTGGCAGATGCGGTTCGAGTAACTGTAGCAAACGCTGGAGCGCACCCTGATTCTGGTGCAACACGTCTACCGCATGGCGTCCGTAATAACGGCGGTAATCATCATCCTGCAAAAGATTAGTGACTTCTTTTTCCAGCGAAATCACGTCGGTGACCGTAATCAATCCCTGGCCTTCCTGCAGCTTGCTGCAGATATCTTTGAAGTTCCAGATATGGGGCCCCATCAGAACCGGAAGTGCATGGGCAGCAGGTTCGAGCGGATTGTGTCCGCCCCGTTCAACCAGGCTGCCACCGACCAGAGCCAGATCGGCAATGCCGTAGAGCAGCATCAGTTCGCCCATGGAGTCGCCGATGACCACCTGCGTTGAGCCGGAAGGGATCTCGCCGCTGCTGCGCAGGATAAAACTAAAGCCGCGTTCCTGCGTCAGTTCGCGGGCATCGTTGAAGCGCTCGGGATGGCGGGGAACCAGAATCAGCAGCAGATCCGGAAAGGTCTGCAGCAGGCGGCGATGAGCATCCAGCACAATGGCCTCTTCGCCTTCGTGTGTGCTGGTGGCTATCCACACCGGTCTGCGCGGCGCCCACTGACGACGAAGCGTCACCGCTCTGGCGGCCAGTTCTGGCGTGACGGAAATATCAAACTTCAGGCTGCCGGTAATGGCCAGTTGTGAACGTTTCAGGCCCAGGCTCAGGAAGCGGTCGCCATCTTCAGTGTTCTGCGCGGCGATTAGCGTAATGCTCTGCAACAGGCGTCGCATAAACTTACCCAGCTTGCGGTAGCCTTTGGCGGATCGGGCCGAGAGGCGGGCATTGGCGATCACCAGCGGAATATTACGCTGGTGCAGAATGCGGATAATGTTCGGCCATAGCTCGGTTTCCATGATGATCACCAGCCGTGGATTGACCGTATCAAGAAAACGATTAATTGAACCCGGCAGATCATAAGGCAGATAGACGTGATGTACATCTTTACCGAAAGCAGATTGCGCACGTTCAGAGCCGGTCGGCGTCATCGTGGTAACGGTAATCGGCAGAGTCGGGTAACGATGACGAAGTGCGCGCACCAGCGGGATCGCGGCAAGGGTTTCCCCCACAGAGACCGAGTGCAGCACAATGCCGTCAGGCTTCACTTTGCCGACACAATAGCCATAGCGTTCTGCCCAACGTTTGCGATAGGCAGGCGCTTTACGACCGCGCAGCCACAGGCGCAGCCAAATGAGTGGCTGAATTAAGTAGAGCAAGGCGGTGTAAATGGTCGTCATAGTTACCGTTACAGCAGGTTCGCGTCTAAAAACAGATTAAAATCAGATGACGGCATGTTATCAGAAACCCCGCATGCACTCATCCCACATTGTCAGTTGCTACCCAGTACCTGCTGATAAAGCGAAGTCAGTGACTGCGCCAGTCGTTGTGGGCCATAAGGTTCAATTTTACGCCGTGCTTCCTCACCCATTCGTGAATCCAGGGAAAGTGGCGGTATTGTATTAACAGCTTGATTTAACCCCTTGATATCCAATGCATCGCAGACGAAGCCTTCCTGACCAGCGGTAATAAATTCTGCGCCACCACAGCCGGTGCTGGTAATCACGGGCAAGCCGCAGGCCATCGCCTCGAGCACCACATTCGGGAACGGGTCGTAGAGGGTAGGCAGCAGAAGGCCATCCGCTGCGTGATAATAGGGTTGTACATCCTGCTGTACGCCGACAAAGCGCAGTCGGTCCAGACAGTTAAGCTGATTTGCCAGCTGCTGATAACGTTGCAGCTGCTTATCCTGACCCACCACAATCAGATAGCGATCGCTGGCGGCCAGTGCCTGTATGGCCGCTTTCAGCCCTTTACGCTCAAAGCCGGAGCCGACATAAATCAGTACGGTAGCGGCATCGGGCAGCCCCAGTTGCTGACGGGTCGCGCGACGAGCTGTTTCCGTGGCGGGCTGGAAACGGCTGGCGTCGATAGCGTTATGAATAACGTGGATTTTTCCGGCGTCGAGCGGGAAACAGCGCAGAATATCGCGCTTTACCATTTCTGAATTACAGATCACCGCTTTTAGCGTCGGAGAGGTAAACATTTCGGCTTCCGCCTGCAGCACATAGCGATGATAGGGACTAAGCGTTGCACTCAGCCGTTGCCATGATGTGACGATGCGGGCGCGCTGTTCCAGCCAGACGCGATGCACACCATCACCCGCGCGGAAAATGTCACAGCCTGCGATACGCTCATGGCTTTGCACAATATCGAACTTTTCCCGCTCCCAGCAGGCGCGGGCTGCACGGGCAAAACCGCGCTCACGGGATACCCGTCCCAGCTTTGAAGGATTACAGATATGTAGATGCCAGTCAGGATTGGGCGTGCCTTGCCAGCTGCGGGTAATGATATTGAGATCGAGCTGTTCGCTGCCCAGCGCTTCCAGCGCGCGTGAGATAAAGCGCTCAGCACCGCCATCCGGGCGATATTTCTGCCGGACAATCGCCAGCCGTAACTTACTCATTCAGGTAGCTCCTCGCTGCCGCGACCACATCCTTTACCGGAATGGCCGAGAGATAACGCTTGTCAGTTTTGGTGTCGATAGAATCGGGCGAGGGCAGCGGGCCATAATCGCCCGCCCAGATAACATGATTGTTGTCGCCCCATGGCCGCCAGTGCTGCAGCTTGGTCGGACCAAACAGCGCAATACAGGGGGTTTCAAGTGCAGCAGCCATGTGCATCGGTGCGGAGTCGACACCAATAAACAGCCGGGCGTGATCGATTAGCGCCGCCAGTTGCGGCAGCGTGAACTGACCCGCCAGCGAAACCACATCCTGCGATACACAGAGCGCCCTGATACGGTTAATCATCGCCAGCTCCTGCTTATCCGGCCCGGCGGTAAGCACCACTTTGCGGCCCGGCTGCGCCAGTTGATCAAGCGTGGCGGCAACGCTCTCCTCTTCCCAGCATTTAAAGCCCCAGCGTGAGGTCGGCTGCACCACAATATAGGGTGCGGTGACATGATGTTCCGCCAGTCTGGCCTGCACAATTTGCTGGTCAGCGTCGCTGTAGTGCATTGAGACGCGTGCGTTATCACTGCTAATGCCGAGAGGTGCCAGTGCAGACATATTCTGCTCAACGGTATGCAGTTTGCTGTGATTATGTGTCGGGACCAGCCGGTTATGACACCATCGCCACAGCACGTTATCACGTTTTTTATAGGCGAAACCGATGCGAACGGGTGCCGCAGAGAGCCGCGTCATCTGGGCTGCGCGCCACTGATCGGCCAGATTTATCACCAGATCATAATGGGCGGCACGCACGGCGCGAATTAATGCACGCTCATGGCCCAGCTTACGCCAGGTGCCCTCCTGCTTCCATTTGCGATCAATGACGTGCAAATGGCGGATAGCCGGATGCGCTTCCAGCATCGGACGCGTCTCTTTATAGAGCAACACGTCAATGCTGGCCTGCGGATAACGCTCATGAAGCGCATTGATGGCGGGCGTTGTGAGCAGCATGTCACCATGATGGCGCAGCTTAATCAGTAATATATTTTTTGGAGAGAAGTTTGCTGGAATCAGGCTGGCCATAAACAAGAGTTCTCAGAATTCAGTGAGCCGATTGTAGGGCAAACCCTTTTTAGGATAAAGCCAGCCTCAAAGGTTATTTATTACGCCAGCGATAGAGTCGTGCCAGCCATAACAGCAACTGATACCACTGCTTAATGCCTCTGGCATTACGTAACATGCGCAGGTGTGTCCGGGTTGTGAACAGGTCGGCAATGATCGCCTGGCGTGCGCGGGGGTCAGGCTCGCGTCTCACACTGTGACAAACGCTGAGCGCTTCATGGGTCACCTGATAGTGAAATGACGGGTAGATCTTCACGCGGTCACGATAACGATGGTTAAGCTCTTCCAGCAGTCGCGCAATCTTCAGGTAGTGACGCTGATATTCAACGTTGCGCTCGCCAGTGCGTTTGCGATTGCTGATGGAGGCGTCATGCATATAGTAGCGATAGAGTACGGCTTCGGTATACCGCACGCGTTTTGCCAGCAACATAAACTCGGTGGTCCAGGGAATATCCTGATGGTGCAAACCCGGTTCGAACTGCAACTGATGCTGCTCAATCAGTTCCCGGCGATAGATTCCCAGCCAGACCACATGCATATACCGATGGGTTTTCAGCGCGGTATTGAGCCAGTCGGCCCCACTCAGCACCGGTGTGCTGCGCAAACGATCCAGCGGAATCAGCGGTTTTACTCGCTGGCTATGTTTGAAAAACCACTCGGCGTTGCACTGTGCCGCATCCAGATTGTCCGCTTCCGCCAGCGTCACCAGCGTCTGATACATATCGGGCTGCATGGTGTCATCCGCATCAGGAAAGGTGACATATTTCCCGCGGGCTATCGCCAGCCCGGCGTTGCGGGCACGCGATACACCGCCATTTTCCTGATGAATCACACGAATATGAGCATGCTGCTGTGCATACTGGTCGGCACGCTCGCCAGAGCCGTCGGTGGAACCGTCATCGACAATTATGATTTCCAGCGCAGTCAGCGTCTGCGCCAGTAGCGCCTGCATGAACTCATCAAACATGCTGCCCGCGTTATACATCGGGGTAATGATACTCAGCAGAGGAGACGTACTCATGACAATATCTGCACCGGCGTTGTATTCACTGCGAAAGGGCGTTGCCTCGTCATAAATCATTTCCAAATCAGCAGAATGAAATCAGGGAATGCATGATTATAAAACGGTGTGGCTTCCCTGCTTTACGAAAAACCACGCCCGACAACAATAATGCGCTATATGCGCTTTTTTTACGCAATGAGACCTTAAAGGTAAACAGATTATTATGCCGGTGTTCATTTGGCTTTTTATAAATGGTCGTGGCAAACAGCAGGTGGGATAAATGACGGGAAAGTCAGGCGCTGAAATAACAGCGCCCGAATCAATCTGATAAACCTGAGTGCGCTACTGTTCGCTCTGCTTAAAGAACTTGAGACTGACATACTTCATCATCCAGCTGATGCTTTCAGCATACTGTTTCTGATGCCACTTAATGCGGGCGAATCGCTTCATCTCTTTGTAATGTTTTGGCGTATCAAGCGGTTGTACAGCCCAGGGTGAGCGCTGGTAATAGCCGTGGTAGCGCCGGGCAAGGTCGCTGCCTGCCCAGGCATGCCAGGGTTTGCATTTACCGGTGTAGTGAATCATTACCGTGTCAGTGGGCACAGTAGAGTGGTCCCAGACTTTATTGGCGATGATGTCGTAAATCTGATTATAGCGGTCCGGCAGGATCAGAATTTCATCCTGAAGCACGATATTCAGTGCATCCTGATCGGGAAAACCAAACTCTGCGCCCCGTTTTACCAGCACGTCGGTAATACGCGCGGTGGTCTGCCTTTCGAGCCAGCGGGGAATATTGATCAGCATGAAGCCGGAGTTGAAATAGTGATGATGCTTCAGCCCGAGCTTTGCGCACTGATTCTGTCGCGCTCGCGGCGTGTCGTTACAGGCCGCCAGCGTGTAGTCCGTGAGATCCAGGGTGAACAGGGGAGAGTAATCGCCCACCACCAGGGTATCTGCATCAATATAGATCACCCGATCGCTGTAGCTCGCCACTGTTTCAGGGATCAGGAAGCGGTAGTGAATACTTTTGGGATAACGTCCGACGGAAGGCAGCTGCTCAACCCAGGCACTGCTAAAAATATGCAGTGTGATCGCCAGACGGTGGCCCGCGGCCAGCGAGCGCAGTTTTTTCACATCCTCATCGCGAAGCGAGTCTGAGAAAACATGGGCATGGAAAGCCGTATCGGGATGATGGCTGAGAAGTGAAAACAACGTAATGCCCAGGCCGCGCGCGTAGGCATGGTTAATGCCAAACGCAACGTGAACCGGATTATCATCCGTGTCAGCAAGCGTGTTAACCAGCAGCTGACTTTGCTGAACGGCCTCAGTAAGAGGGGTAATTGCCATTACGCTTCACTATTCCAGATTATGAGTAATAAACGTTTGTATTCTAGTCAGTTTATCATCATCCAGCCCGAATAATTTTTCAGCCGGCTGATCAAACTTAAAACGTGTGGAAAAAACGAACGTTGATGCAGCAATATTATCCGGTCCGATGAACAACACGTTATTGACCGGACGCTGTTCCCTGACTTCACACGGTCCGTAAAGCATGATCACCGGGATCTGCTGCGCATCCGCAATATAGGCATTGCCAGAGTCAGAGCAGATGTAGAAATCCATTTGAGAAATGGCCCAGGGAACCTCTTCCAGCTTTAGCTCACCAATCAGACTGACAATATTCTCTTTTGGGCCGGTCAGGCTCAGTAACTCATCCAGCCATGGCTGCTCGGCTGGCGGGCCAAACACATAAAAGGTGCAGGGCAGGTCAGACAGCGACGTCATCAGCTGCTGCCAGATGCTGGCAGGAATCGTCTTGGCCTTGTTACCGGCAGAAATACTGATGCCTATTTTAATGCCACTGCGTGGATTCAGCAGCGCAGCGGGCGGCGCAGGCGGCTGCCAGAGTGGCGAGGTCGCATGTTTGGGAAAATCGGTATAGCGATAGTCGCGGTTAATCAGCTTCAGGTAACTATCGAGCGTTAAATCTGTCTTCGCGTGGTCGACAATGCCGCTGGCGCTGCGATAGAAGGTTTTATGGTAGGACTTACGCACATAGGTGCGCAGAAACTGCTTGTTCGGTGCGTTGCATAACGCGGCAAAGAACAGGTTTACGCTATTTGGCTGCACCAGATAAACGCTGTCATAGCGGTTCATCAGGGTGAACGCGAGCTTCAGTTTGGCAAAAAAGCTGCGTTTTGCGTCTTCAATCAGAAAATAGCGGCTGACTGTGTCATCGTGACGCGCCAGCGGCTCCACCGCTTTGCTGATCAACAGCTCAGACTGACCCAGCGCGCGCAGCATCGGGGTGATATTGATAAAATCACCGATCTTCGCCGTCTGGATGATTAAGCTGCGACCCGTTGGCCGGTAGAACAGCCGCATAATCGCCCGAAAAGGCAGCAGCAGCAGGTAGATCAACACATAGTTCATGGCGTGTTTTCCGTAATAACGGCCTGCAGTTTTTCTGCCACCGAGTCAGCGGTCAGCTCCGCCAGACGATGATTCGGGGCGCTCAGAGCCTGTTGGTTCTGCCCGTAACCGCCAATCAGGCCGGGATCGGTCGGGCCATACAGCGTCAGATTGGGACGATCCAGTGCCGCCGTCAGATGGCTCAATCCGGTATCTACCGAGACCACCGCCCGCGCGCCTGCCAGATGCTGGGCTATCGCGTCCAGCGTCAGCTTAGGCAGCACATCGACATGTCCGAATCCTTCTGCAAGCCGCAGTGCACGTTGATGCTCATGCTCAGCACCCCAGGGCAGTTTCACCCGCAGACCGCTCGGCTGCATCAGTTCAATCAGCTGTCGCCAGTGTGATTCCGGCCAGTGCTTGTTGTCACGGGTTGTAGCATGCAGAAAGACCAGGTAATGCTGTGCGTCAGCGGGCAGATGATGCAGGAAGTGCCCGGCAATTGCGTAGTCACCCTGGTGTTGCGGCTTTTCATAGCCCAGGCTTTTGGCGAAGAGTTCGCGCGTTCGCTCAACCGCGTGCTGCCGTTTACTCACCTCATGGCGGACGTCATACCACCAGCTGGCAAACGGCTCACGCGCGCTGCGGCTGTCCTGTCCATGCTTCACCCCTTTCGATAAACGGGTGACCAGTGCGGCACTCTTGATCAGCCCCTGCGCATCAATCACGACATCATACTCACGTGACTGTAACTCGCGCTTAAACTGCACGCGCTCTTCACGCTGCTGACTGCCAAACCAGTGTTTGCGCCAGCGGCGAATCGCGACCGGTAACACCTTATCGACGGCGGGATGCCAGCCAGGGATCTGCGCAAAATTCTCTTCCACCACCCAGTCGAAACGGATGCCGGGAATAGCATGCATTGCATCGGTCAGAGCAGGGAGCGAATGCAGAACATCGCCCATGGAAGAGGTTTTAACAATCAGGACGTGCATGGCACCTCCTGTGGCACGAGCAGTTCGCTCAGCGTCTGATGTACGCGCTCAGGCTGGATATCGATCAGGCTCTGGTGATAACCCTGTTCGGCATCGCCTTTGCGCACTTTGTGATAGCCAGTAATCAGGCGAATAATGCGCGCCTGACGTGCCAGCGGCGGCGTGAAGTCAGGGCTGCTGGGGCCATAGAGCGCGACGAGTGGACGATCCAGCGCCGCGGCAATATGCATCAGTCCGGAGTCGTTGCTGACCACAGCACGGCATTGCGCCAGCAGAATGACCGCCTGTTCCAGCTGGGTTTCGCCTGCCAGATTACGGCAATGGCCGCGCGCCGCTTCAGGCAGCGCAGCGATAATCTCTTCACCTGTCGGGCGATCTTTAGCAGAGCCGAACAGCACGATCTGGAAGCCGTCAGCAATCAACTGGCTCGCCAGCGTGGCGTAATGATAGTGTGGCCAGCGTTTGGCCGGACCAAATTCAGCGCCCGGACAAAAACCGATAATCGGACGGGACGCCGCAAGCTGAAACTGTGCAGCCGTTTCAATCTTTTCCTGCTCTTCAACCTGCAATTTCGGCCATAACAGCGGCTGTGGCAGTTGCGCCGCCGAGGCAACAGGCGTGTCGTAGCCCAGCGCAACGTAGCGCTCAACCATCAGCGGAAAGGCGGCTTTATCCAGCACCCGCAAATCGTTCAGCAGGCCATAACGCATTTCACCGCGCCAGCCGACGCGGCGTTTTATTCCGGCGAAGAAGGGGACCAGCGCCGACTTAAAGGAGTTAGGCAGCACATAAGCACGGTCGTAGTGACTGGCGCGCAGCACTTTTCCCAGACGGCGACGCTCACCAATTTCCAGTGCGCCATGCCCTAGCGGCATCGCCAGCGCCTGATTCACCTCCGGCATGCGTGAAAGCAACGGACGGCACCACGCAGGTGCCATCACGTCGATCACTGCATCCGGATGTTCGGCCTTGAGTGTGCGATAGAGACTTTGCGACATCATCATATCGCCGACCCATGACGGGCCGATTACCAGAATTTTCATCGCCGGAGCAGCTTCCTTTATGCGTTGCGGTTCAGCCAGACCATATAGTCAGCAACGCCCTGGGCCACTGTTTTAAATGGCTTGTCGTAACCCGCGGCGCGTAGCTTAGTGAGATCGGCCTGGGTATAAGCCTGATAACGTCCTTTGAGTTTTTCCGGGAACGGAATGTACTCAATCTGGCCTTTCTGATGGAATTTCAGGACCGCATCAGCCACTTCCTGGAAGGATTCGGCGCGGCCTGTGCCACAGTTGTAAATTCCGGAGACGCCATTTTCCCAGCACCACAGGTTCACTTCCGCCACATCATCAACGTGAATGAAGTCACGTTTAAAGCCGTCACTGCCTTCAAACAGTTTTGGATTTTCATCGTTGCTGATCTGCGTGTTCAGATGGAAAGCCACACTTGCCATGCTGCCTTTATGGCCTTCACGCGGTCCGTAGACGTTGAAATAGCGGAAGCCGCACACCGGCGAATTCGCTTCCGGCAGCATCTGGCGGACATAGTGGTCGAACAGCATTTTGGAGTAGCCATAGACATTCAGTGGCTGCTCATACTGGCGCTCTTCAATGAAATTCTCGTTGCGTCCGCCGTAGGTCGCTGCAGAAGAGGCGTAGAGGAACGGGATCTCGTGCTCAAGACAGAAGTGAAGCAACTCTTTAGAGTACTGATAGTTGTTTTCCATCATGTACTTGCCATCCCACTCAGTGGTGGAGGAGCAGGCACCCTGATGGAATACCGCTTCGATCGGGCCTAAATCATCGCCCGCCATTACGCTCATCAGGAACTCTTCTTTGTCCATGTAATCGACGATATCCAGGTCGACTAAATTGGCAAACTTGGTGCCATCCTTCAGATTATCCACCACCAGAATGTCGGTGTGACCGCGATCGTTCAGCGCTTTGACGATGTTGCTGCCAATCATTCCTGCGCCGCCAGTTACGATAATCATGTTGTTACCTTCAACGTTGTGGGGTGAAACAGGAGGTTTCACACACGAATACCTCACATCATAACATTTCATCAGGGTGCAGACAGCCAGATGACTCTGTAACGCTTTGTGTGTACATCCGCGCGGCGTGAACTATGCTGCAAAAATGACATTCTGTTGGGCGATTTATCGTGAAGAAGCGGCCTGTTCAGTAAGATATGCCAGATTTTTGCCATCTGAGGAGAGCAATGATGCCTGCGCAATTTTATCAACAACTTCGTCAGCAACTTGATGATGCACGTCAGGAAGGACTGTTTAAACAGGAGCGGATCATCACCTCTGCCCAGCAGACGGAGATCGCAGTGGGCAGCGATCCGGCAGTGATTAACTTCTGCGCCAATAACTATTTAGGTCTGGCGAACCATCCGGCGCTGATTCAGGCGGCGAAAGCGGGGATGGATTCGCATGGTTTTGGCATGGCGTCGGTGCGCTTTATCTGCGGCACCCAGGATAGTCATAAGCAGCTGGAAAAGCGGCTGGCAGATTTTCTGGGCATGGAGGATGCCATTCTTTACTCCTCCTGTTTCGATGCCAACGGTGGCCTGTTTGAAACCCTGCTTGATGCCCAGGATGCAATAATTTCTGACGCGTTGAATCACGCCTCCATTATTGATGGCGTCCGGCTGTGCAAAGCGCAGCGATATCGCTATGCCAATAATGACATGGTGCAGTTGCGCGCCTGTCTGCAGGAAGCGCGCGATAAAGGTGCCCGTCATATTTTGATCGCAACTGATGGCGTCTTCTCTATGGATGGGGTGATTGCGAATTTGCCCGCCATCTGCGATCTGGCAGATGAGTTCTCCGCGCTGGTGATGGTGGATGACTCCCATGCGGTGGGCTTTGTCGGGAATGCCGGACGCGGAACCCATGAATATTGCGACGTCATGGGTCGGGTCGACATCATTACCGGCACGCTGGGTAAAGCGCTGGGCGGCGCGTCCGGAGGCTACACTGCAGCAAAAGCTGAAGTAGTGGAGTGGCTGCGTCAGCGCTCCCGTCCTTATCTGTTCTCCAACTCACTTGCCCCGGCTATTGTAGCTGCCTCGCTGCGGGTGCTGGATCTGCTCAGCGAAGGCGATGGGCTGCGTCAGCGTCTGTGGGATAACGCCCGTTACTTCCGGGAGCAGATGACGGCCGCGGGCTTTACGCTGGCCGGTGCCGACCACGCCATTATTCCGGTGATGCTGGGAGAAGCCAGCGTCGCCCAGCAGTTTGCCCATCTGCTGCAGCAGGAAGGTATCTACGTGACCGGTTTCTTCTATCCTGTGGTACCAAAAGGTCAGGCACGCATTCGCACCCAAATCTCTGCGGCGCACACCCAGCAACAACTGGAGCGTGCGGTGGCGGCCTTTACCCGCATCGGCAAACAACTGGGCGTCATCGCCTGAGGAGTCCGTCATGAAAGCACTCGCCAAACTGAAGAAGGAAGAGGGCATCTGGATGGTGACCGATGCGCCGGTTCCTGAGCCCGGTCATAATGATCTGCTGATTAAAATTCGTAAAACCGCCATCTGCGGCACCGATGTCCATATCTATAACTGGGATGACTGGTCACGCAAAACCATCCCGGTACCGATGATTGTCGGTCATGAATATGTGGGTGAGGTGGTTGCGACAGGACAGGAAGTGAAAGGCTTTACGATTGGCGATCGGGTCTCAGGTGAGGGGCATATCACCTGTGGGCACTGCCGCAACTGCCGCGCTGGACGCACGCATCTATGCCGGAATACGATGGGCGTGGGCGTTAACCGCCAGGGGTGCTTCGCGGAATATCTGGTCATTCCGGCCTTCAATGCGTTCAAAATACCCGACAATATTTCTGATGAGCTGGCGGCAATCTTCGACCCCTTCGGCAACGCCGTACATACCGCACTGTCGTTTGATCTGGTCGGCGAGGATGTGCTGATCTCCGGCGCAGGCCCAATTGGCATTATGGCTGCAGCGGTCTGTCGCCATGTCGGCGCACGTAACGTTGTGATCACGGACATCAATGAGTACCGCCTGGAGCTGGCGCGGAAAATGGGTGTCACGCGTGCGGTCAATGTGGCGAATGAGAACTTGCGGGATGTGATGCATTCGCTGGGTATGACGGAAGGGTTTGATGTCGGGCTCGAAATGTCCGGTGCACCGCCTGCGTTTCGTAGCCTGCTGGAGGTGATGAACCACGGCGGGCGGATTGCACTGCTGGGCATTCCGCCGGGGGAGATGGCGATCGACTGGAATCAGGTGATCTTCAAAGGGCTTTTTATCAAGGGAATTTATGGCCGCGAAATGTTTGAAACCTGGTACAAGATGGCAGCACTGATCCAGTCCGGCCTCGATTTAACGCCTGTAATCACCCATCGTTTTGGCATTGACGATTTCCAGCAGGGCTTTGATGAGATGCGTTCAGGACGTTCGGGAAAGGTGATACTGAACTGGAATTAAAACAACGGCCGCCGGGGCGGCCGCCTGATTAGCCTTGCTTTTTCTCTTCATCGGTCAGGTAGCGGACTTTACGCGTATAGTCCTGGCCTTTAAAGTTCAGCGGCTGTTGCGGATCGGTCAGATATTTTTGCCATTCCGACAACGGGAATCCGCCGTGAGCGCCAACCACTTCAGGTGGGATCACCGCCGACTGTCCGCCAATTTTCTTCGAGACTGGCCAGTTAGCCCATTCCCCCAGATTGACGGTTTTAATATCCAGCATGTCCAGTAACACCGCCAGCGGGAGCTGATCGGTAGGCGGCTGGCTGTCGTTCATTAAATTCCAGGTATCATTAAACAGCGTCAGCCACAGCGGTGAAATACGCTGCCAGACTTCTCGCGTAGCAGCCAGGTAAGCGCCGTTAACGTGGTCTGTCAGATAGGGCCTGATACTGTGCGGATAATAGGCGGGAATCGCTTCATCCGGCGCTCCCTCCAGCTTGGCAATCATTTTCCCCTGACGAAAACTGGAGTAAAGATGGCCTGGACCCATCATGATTTCAGGCATCTTAAGCAGATTGAGGTCGGAATCGATCATCAGAATGCCGTCGCCTTTTGCCTGCAGGGGCGCCTGCAATTTGATTAAACGGCTGCGATAGATCTGTTTGTAACGGTAGCTCTCTTCCCGGTGTGGGACATCCAGCGTTGCCACGCGGGTTTTTACGGGCAGGCTGCCAAAGGCGTGAGTGGGCTGATCGCTGACTATCACAATCTCTTCTGCTTCTGTCGCAAAGCGCGCCGCAAAATCAGCACTGAGCAGGGCTTCTTCAATATAGTCCGCGCCAGTGCAGGGAATCACGACAGACGTGACCGGCACAGTGCCCTGAACCGCTCTATTCGAATAAGGCAGGTTATGGCGCGCTCTGATATGACGGTAACGGGGATTCAAAAAATTAAGCATGAGGTTTCTTTTTGGCGACGCTTTGCAAAATATTCTCGACGCCGCTGATATAGGTTTCAATAGCGTACTGTTCACGTACGCGTTTCGCTGCCGCATTGGTCAGGCGCTGACGTAACTCCGCATCCTGCCACAGCGCAGTCAGATGCTGTGTCAGTTGCACCACGTTGCCATAATCAAACAGCAACCCGGTTTCATCATGACTGATCAATTCGGCAGTGCCGACTACGCGGGAGCCCACGACGGTGGTATTTACCAGCATCGCCTCCAGCACAACCCGTGGCAAGCCTTCACTGCGTGAGGCAAGAATAAAGGTATCAAAGGCTGTAAGGTAATCCATCGCATTGTTCTGGAAGCCCGTAAAGACCACGTGATGCTGGATGTTCTCTGCGGTAGCCAGTTGCAACAGATGCTGAAGCTCCGGGCCCGCTCCGACAATCATCATTCGCCAGTCTGCATCGGGGTTGGCGCGTTTAAAACGGCCCAGAGCCTGCAGAATGTGGTGATTAGATTTACGTAATATCAGGGAGCCGATCGTGCCAAACACAAAGGTCGACGGAGAGAGTTTAAAACGCTGGCGTACGTCAAGACGGCTGGGCAGAGGCTGGTGGATATCGATAGCATTACTGACGGTAAAACAGCGCTCCGCTTCCACGCCATGGCGGCGTAAGGTGTCACTAACACCCTGTGACACGGCAATGACCGCCTGACAATCCTGATTAACCATGTTAACCAGCCGCGGTTCCAGAACCGGATCGATACGGCAGTGCTGAACCACCGCGACCGGCAGGCTGCGCGCCGCCAGATAACCTTCCACATTGGTGCTGGGCTGGTTATTCATGTAGAGCGTGTCAAATTTCCCCAGTTGCAGCAATGAATTGATTTTGATGGCATTAGGCATAATGCGCCAGTGTGTATCAACTTTATCAATGGTGCGTTTCCTGAGTTTTTTATTGAAAAACAGCAGCGCCCGTGCGGCTTCTTTTATAAATTTGGCCCAGCGTGGTTGCCTGATTTGCGGAATAAAAAAGACCGGAATAGCCAGCGCATTCAGCGTGGCTTCGATGGTTTCGTCGTTGCCACGGCTGTAGTTGTGATAGAAGCAGCAGGTAATATCGAACTTTTGACGATCGATACGTTTCAACAGCTCCAGCATGCTGTTGGTGCCGCCGCCCCACTCTCTGCCGTTGTCCAGCAGCAGGATTTTTTGTTTATTAATCGTCATCCCTACACTGTTCCCGCAAAGCCCGTTATTGCCCGACCCAGGATTATAGTAATTTCTGTGCATAAATGAACGCTAAGCTCAGCACTTAGCATTCATGGCAAATTCAGAACAGATTTTTCAGCGTCTTAAACAGCGGACTGTTATTCACACTTTCGGCAATGACCGTCAAGGCTCTGGTCGCCGGAACCGGCGTCAGCGGCTGCTTCGGTTTACATATGTCGGCAGGCCGGAAGCGTGGCGTCACCGGTTTTGTCGGTGCCACAGGCGTCCGTGCGTTGTTGTGAAGAGATTCGTTCAATAGCTCGCTGGGGCCAACCAGCGTAATGTCGGCTGGCAGCGTGGGTAACATCTGCTGCAGCACCCGTACGGTGTTAGGGTGAGGATGCCCAATGGCAATGGCGTACCCATCGCGCTGCGCCAGCTTTACCGCCCGACTGAACTGCTGGCGGATGGCGTTGATATCCTGGCTGTCATCAAGGAAGACCCGGCGTTTTAACACTTTGACCTGGGTACCCTGAGCGGCAGGAATAGCCTGACTATTGGCGATGGTCATGCTATCAAGAAAGTAGAGATTATAGTGGTTCAGCGCCTGCATCACCTTCTGCATACCGGGCAGGCTTGAGGTCATCCTGCTGCCCATATGATTGTTCAGACCCACGGCATAAGGCACGTTGTTAACCGCATTGCGCATGATGCGGGCGACCTCTTCGCTGCTCATCTCCGGCGTTAAGGTATCTTTTTCCAGCGGCTGTTTGCTCAGCGGCGCCATGGGCAGATGGATCAACACTTCGTGACCCCCCTGATGCGCTTTAATTGCCATTTCACGGGCATGGGGTGCGTTGGGTAATACCGCTACTGAAATAGCCTGGGGCATCTGCAGGACCTTGTTCTCTTCTGCAGGGCGATAGCCAACATCATCAATGACAATGGACAGTTTGCCCGCCTGCGCAGCGGAGCAGAACAGCAGGGCGCTCATCAGAACGGGGAGTTTTCGACGTTGCAGCAAAACTTATTTTCCTAACCACGGGAGTGGATTGACGGCCTGTCCCTGACGTCGGATTTCAAAATAGAGCGATGGGGTACCGCGGCCACCACTGGTGCCCACCAGTGCAATAGGCTGTCCTGCCTTCACCTGCGTACCCACGCTCACCAGCGCACTTTGGTTGTAGCCATACAGACTCATATCACCTTTACCGTGTTCCAGCACCACCACCAGACCGTAGCCCTGTAACCAGTCGGCCATCAGCACACGGCCATCGGCGATAGCTTTCACCTCGGTACCTTCCCGCGCATCAATTACCAGGCCTTTCCAGCGAAGTTCACCCTGTAGTTGTTCACCAAAGCGATGTTCAATGCGTCCGCGAACCGGCCACAACGCCTGACCGCCCGCACGACCGAGCCCACCAGTACGCGCCACCAGTTCGCGTTCGCTCTGGGTCGGCTGATAGCTGGAGCCTTTGGCTTTCGCCTGCGCCTGACGCTGACGCACTTTTTCAGCCTCACGCGCTTCGCGGGCTGCACGCTCGCGCGCCTCACGTTCCGCCCGGGCGATTTTATCCTGCAGACGGCTTTCATTCTGGCGCATCTCGACCAGATCGGCCTGATCTTTTTCCAGCGCGCTTTCCAGCGACGTCAGGGTTTTTTTACGTGCTTCGCTCGCCTGTTGCAGCTTCTGCTGCTGGCCCTGCTGCTGTGCCAGTAAGTCTTTCTGCTGCTGTTGCTTTTGCTCAAGTGTGACGCGTTGCTGATTTAAGTCCTGACGCGTCTTTTGCAGCGATTCAATGCTTTTCTGGCGGGCAGCATTCATATAACCAAAATAGGCCAGAATACGCTCACTGCGCTGGCTCTCTTCACCGCCCATCAAAAGCTGTACTCCGTTGTGCTTACCCTGACGAAACGCCGCATCAAGCTGCTCGGATAACAGGCTTTCCTGTTGGGTTTGCTGTTTTTCAAGACGGGCGATGGAGGTGGTGAGCTGTTTGATCTCACTATTCAGGGCGCTGAGGCTATTGCGGGTGTCACGCAGCTGACGGCTTGCCTGCGCGATGATTTTTTCCTGGCTTTGCAGCTGATCCAGTAATTTGCTGCGTTGCACCTTCTGCGCTTTGACGCTTTTCTCTTTCTCAGCAATGTTTTGCTGGATGGACTGCAGCTGAGATTTGCTGTCTTCTGCACTTTGGGCTGCGGCAGGCAATAACAGTGCCCCCGCACAAAGCAGGCTAAGGGAGAGGCTGGACAGGTGTATGAACAACGGCAGGTTATCGCCGTTGCGACGGGTCCTTGTGTGCGAAACGGTTGTTTTTCCCTTCATAGGCCAATGATTATTCCACGATGAACCGCCGCTTACCAGTGCTCCCCACTGGCATTTGCTTTTCCAGTTATGTCTACTTTCGCAATGACATACATTAAGCCTTACGCCATTTTTGCTATTCAGCCACTTTTTTTGGAAAATGGCGCACAAATCGATACTCTGGCCGCATAGCATCTGTACATGCGAAGTGGCGCAGGTATACTCAGAACCCTTGTTTTAGCTTATTAGCCCGGTCTGGAGTCGTTACCCCTCATGCAAGAAATTATGCAGTTTGCAAGCAATCACCCCATCCTGAGTCTGGCATGGGTCGTTTTACTCGTTCTGGTGATTGTGACTACCGTTAAAGGAATGTTCTCTAAGGTAAAAACGATCAGCCGCGGTGAAGCAACCCGCCTGATTAACAAAGAGGACGCGGTAGTGGTAGACGTGCGTTCGCGCGACGATTTCCGCAGAGGGCATATTTCAGGCGCTGTAAATGTGGCAGCCGCTGAGATTAAAAAAGGCAACATCGACGAACTGGCAAAGCACAAAGCGCAGCCCATAATTGTGGTATGTGCAACCGGACAAAGCGCGGGTGATTCTGCTGCGCACCTGAGCGCTGCAGGCTTTGAGCAGGTTTCAGTGCTGAAAGACGGTATCAGTGGCTGGAGTGGTGAAAATCTGCCATTAGTCCGCGGTAAATAATCATACAGAGGTGTTGATCATGGCAAATGTTGAAATGTATACCAAGGCCACTTGTCCTTACTGCCATCGGGCGAAGGCGCTGTTAACGCAAAAAGGCGTATCGTTTCAGGAGATCCCTATTGATGGGGACATGGCGAAACGCGAAGAGATGATCAAGCGTAGCGGCCGTACCACCGTGCCTCAGATTTTTATTGATGCGCAGCACATTGGCGGCTGCGATGACTTATTCGCACTCGATAATCGCGAAGGTTTAGATCCCTTACTGCAGGCGTAATTTTACGCCGGACAATCTCATACATAGGATTTGGTCACATGTCAGAACATAACTCGAACGAAATGCAATTCCAGATTCAGCGCGTCTTCACCAAAGACATCTCTTTTGAAGC
This sequence comes from Pantoea jilinensis, assembly GCF_019104105.1. Taxonomy (NCBI): domain Bacteria; kingdom Pseudomonadati; phylum Pseudomonadota; class Gammaproteobacteria; order Enterobacterales; family Erwiniaceae; genus Pantoea; species Pantoea jilinensis. Next base: position 149,941 of record NZ_CP077746.1, read on the forward strand.
GCCTAATGCCCCGCAGGTTTTCCAGAAAGAGTGGGAACCGGACGTTAAACTGGATCTGGACACTGCATCTTCTCAGCTGGCTGACGAAGTTTACGAAGTGGTACTTCGTGTGACTGTAACCGCGACTGTGGGCGAAGAGACGGCTTTCCTGTGTGAAGTTCAGCAGGCCGGTATCTTCACCATCAGCGGTATCGAAGGAACGCAGATGGCACATTGCCTGGGTGCATACTGCCCGAACATTCTGTTCCCGTACGCTCGCGAATGCATTACCAGCCTGGTATCCCGTGGTACCTTCCCGCAGCTGAACCTGGCACCGGTTAACTTTGATGCGCTGTTCATGAACTATCTGCAGCAGCAGCAAGGTGAAGAAGGTGCTGAACCACATCAGGATGCCTGATGGAAACTCACGCTTCGATTAGCGTCATCGGTGCCGGTTCTTACGGCACCGCTTTGGCGATTACGCTGGCCCGTAACGGCCATCCGGTGCTGTTGTGGGGACATAACCCGACGCATCTGGCTCAACTTCAGAATGACCGCTGTAACACCGCTTTCCTGCCTGATGTCCCGTTTCCCGACAATCTTTCCCTTGAATCTGATCTGACCAAAGCTATTGCTGCCAGCCGCGACTTATTGATCGTGGTGCCGAGTCATGTCTTTGGCGATGTGCTGCAGCAGATCAAGCCTCATCTGCGACCAGACTCACGCATTGTCTGGGCGACTAAAGGGCTGGAAAAAGAGACGGGTCGTCTGCTGCAGGATGTGGCGCGTGAAATTGTCGGCGATACTATTCCGCTGGCCGTCATCTCCGGACCCACTTTTGCGAAAGAACTGGCAGCCGGATTACCGACCGCCATCGCGCTGGCCGCAACGGATGCGCAGTTTGCAGACGACCTGCAGCAGAAACTGCACTGCGGTAAGAGCTTCCGTGTTTATAACAACCCTGACTTTATTGGCGTACAGCTCGGCGGCGCAGTAAAAAACGTGATTGCTATCGGAGCCGGAATCTCCGACGGAATAGGTTTTGGCGCGAATGCGCGTACCGCACTGATCACCCGCGGTCTGACTGAAATGAGCCGGTTAGGTGCAGCGCTGGGTGCCGATCCCACGACGTTTATGGGCATGGCCGGTCTGGGCGATCTGGTACTGACCTGTACTGATAATCAGTCGCGTAACCGCCGTTTTGGCATGATGCTGGGCCAGGGCGAGGATGTAGATAGCGCACAACGCATTATCGGACAAGTTGTAGAAGGCTATAGAAACACCAAAGAAGTCAAGGCATTGGCTGCGCGGCTGGGTGTGGAAATGCCGATTACCGAGCAGATTTATCAGGTGCTGTATTGCGAAAAACCGGCGAGAGATGCAGCATTGAGCTTGCTGGGACGCACAAGGAAGGACGAAAACAGCACTGGCTAACGCAGGACGCGTAGCATCATTACCTGCAGCGCCCATTCAGGCGCTTTTTTTATCGGGAGAAAGCAGCAATGTCGTCTGATGAGTTAGAACTGGTCTGGAACAATATCAAAGCAGAAGCGCGTGCCCTGGCTGATTGTGAGCCGATGCTTGCCAGCTTCTTCCACGCGACATTGCTAAAACATGAAAATCTCGGTAGCGCACTGAGTTATATGCTGGCCAACAAGCTGGCTAACCCGATTATGCCCGCCATCGCCATTCGTGAAATCGTTGAAGAAGCCTATCGTGAAGATCCGTCGATGATTATGTCAGCGGCTTACGATATTCAGGCTGTGCGTCAGCGCGACCCGGCAGTGGATAAATACTCTACGCCGCTGCTCTACCTTAAAGGTTTTCACGCCTTACAGGCCTACCGCATTGGCCACTGGCTGTGGAATGAAGGCCGACGCGCACTGGCGGTTTACCTGCAGAACGAAATCTCTGTCTCCTTTGCCGTCGATATTCACCCCGCCGCCCATATTGGCCACGGCATTATGCTCGACCATGCCACAGGCATAGTGATTGGTGAAACCGCCGTGGTGGAAAATGATGTTTCGATTCTGCAATCGGTGACGCTGGGCGGTACCGGCAAAACCAGTGGAGACCGTCATCCGAAAATCCGTGAAGGGGTGATGATTGGTGCCGGCGCGAAAGTCCTTGGCAATATTGAAGTCGGCAAGGGAGCAAAAATCGGTGCCGGTTCCGTGGTGTTACAGCCCGTGCCGCCGCACACCACTGCCGCAGGCGTTCCCGCGCGTATCGTCGGTAAGCCAGGCAGTGAGAAGCCGTCGATGGATATGGATCAGCACTTCAATGGCAGCCTGGCCGGTTTTCAGTTTGGCGACGGCATCTAGTCTTTGATCAGCGCGCCCGCGTAATCAAGCTGGCGCCACGCTTCATAAACCACAACCGATACAGCATTCGACAAATTCATACTCCGGCTTTCTGCTCTCATCGGGATGCGGATTTTTTGCTGCGCCGGTAACGCGGCCAGGATCTCAGCAGGTAGTCCACGGCTCTCCGGCCCAAACAGCAGATAATCGCCCGCCTGATAGGCGACGGCGCTGTGTGCAGGCGTCCCTTTGGTCGTCAGTGCAAACAGACGCTCAGGCGACTCAGTGGCGATAAACGCCTGATAGTCAGCATGGAATTTGATGGCGGTGAATTCGTGATAATCCAGCCCGGCGCGACGTAAGCGCTTGTCATCCCAGGCAAAGCCGAGCGGCTGAATCAAATGAAGCTGAAAGCCCGTATTGGCGCAAAGGCGGATGATATTGCCGGTATTCGGCGGAATTTCTGGTTCAAACAAGACAATGTTAAGCATAAGGCCCCCGATGACAGGGGCCGAAGCATAACAAATTATTGACGGCCGGAGGAGTAGAGCGGCAACCAGAGGGTCAGACGCAAACCGCCTAATGGACTGTCATCGGCTTTAACCCAGCCGCGATGTTGCTGCACGGCCGTTTCGACAATTGCCAGGCCAAGACCGGTGCCGCCTGATTCGCGATCGCGCGCTTCATCGGTTCGATAGAAAGGACGGAAAATCTGTTCACGATCTTCCGGACTCACGCCAGGACCATCATCATCGACGTGGACCGTGATACCGGAAATATCAACGGAGAAGCTGACGCTGATGTGCGTGTGTGAATAGCGCAGCGCATTGCGCACAATATTTTCCAGCGCACTCTCCAGCGCATGAGGGTTCCCATAAAGCGGCCACGGGCCTGGCGGATAGGGGATATCCATCTTCTTGCCCATCTGCTCAGCTTCGAAACGGGCATCTTCCAGCACCCCATTCCACAATTGATTTGCCTTCATTGCTTCGCTGACCAGCGCATTTTTATGCTGGGTGCGGGAGAGCACCAACAGATCGTTAATCATGCCATCGAGACGCTGTGCTTCCATCTCAATGCGGCCCAGCTCTTTACCTTCACCCTGACGCCGACGCAGCAGGGCGGTAGCCAGTTGCAGGCGGGTCAGTGGGGTGCGAAGTTCATGACTGATATCCGATAACAGACGTTGCTGACCGGTCATCATCCGTTCCAGCGCACTGACCATCTGGTTAAAGCTGGAACCCGCAGCCAGAAACTCCTGCGGACCCGACTCCAGTTCCGGATGCTGACGTAGATTCCCGCTTGCGACTTCGTCAGCAGCATATTTCAGCTTACGTGCCGGACGTGCCAGGCTCCAGGCCAGCCACAGCAGCAGCGGTGAGCTGATGAGCATGGTGACGATAAGCAGCAGCAACGGACGGTCAAACAGCAGATTGACGAAGTCGAGCTGAGAGCTATTGGCGGGACGGATCATGTAAAGCTGGTAGTTATCTTCGCCATCGCGAACGGCAAAAGGCCCTACCAGCTCAACGCGACCATATTTCTTCTTCTGAGGATGATCGGCATTGTCAGACTGGCCGATAAAATTGCGGATAACCTGCATTTCATTATGTTGCGCGCCAATCACCCGACCTTCACTGGTTACTAACAGCAGCCGCTGACCCGGCGGTGCCCATTTTTCCACGGCACGAAACAGACGACGCCACCACATCAGATCGTTAGGGGGATCCTGTGACAGCTCTGCTTCAACGTGTTGCTCAATCATGATGCCCTGCCGCTGTTCACTTTCCAGCAGCGAGGTCATCTGTCGTGAATCGAGCTTGGGAACCATCAACACCAGCATCAACACCAGCGCCAGCGTCAACCAGAAGATGGCGAAGATACGGGTGGTCAGACTTCCAATCATGATGCGGAAACCATCAGGTAGCCACGGCCACGTAAGGTTTTAAACCAGGGATGACCATCACGGCGCTCAGGCAGCTTGCGACGCAGATTCGAGATATGCATATCAATGGCACGGTCAAAAGGTGTCAGGCGTTTGCCCAGCACTTCCTGGCTCAGATGTTCACGCGACACGACCTGGCCCAGGTGCTGCGCCAGCAGATAGAGCAGGGTGAATTCTGTGCCGGTCAAATCCAGCGTAACGTCATCAAAACTGGCCTCCTGACGGCCGGGATTGAGTCTCAGACAGTCCACTTCCAGTGTGGGCGAGCTGTTGTCGTGTTGCTGCTGTTCACTCCAGTTAGAACGCCGCAAAATAGCGCGGATACGCGCCACCAGCTCGCGATCGTTAAACGGCTTAGGCAGATAGTCATCTGCGCCCAGTTCGAGGCCCAGAACACGATCCAGCTCGCTGCCGCGCGCCGTTAGCATGATGACGGGGGTTTGATGTTGCTGACGCAGTTCTTTCAGAGTGTCGATACCGTTTTTCTTCGGCATCATGACATCCAGTAAAAGCAAATCAATCGAGTTATCGATCAGGTTCAGCGCTTGTTCACCATCACTGGCGACGACCACTTCAAACCCTTCCATTTCTAACAGTTCTTTCAAAAGCGAAGTTAATTCGCGGTCGTCATCTACCAACAGGATTTTATTCATTTTTGTAGCCCTCCGCAGGCAAAATACCGTGTTCCTGGCGCACCTATCCATCGCTTTACGTAGTTTTACACCCCCTGACGGATGTTTGCAGCTGTCGCCGTACACTGGCTCTCGTTGAATCGCAAAACGGAACGAACTGGAGTATACGATGCGCAAATTAACCGCCGTCGTCCTTGCCTCAGCGATGGCTCTGAGTGTCGCCAGCGCAGATGCTAAAGATGCGACGACGATTGACGAGATGCATCATGGCGGATTGCCGACAGGCAGTATGACGCAAAATCCGCAAAGCCACATGTTCGACGGCATCGAGCTGACTGAAGAACAGCGTCAGCAGATGCGAGACCTTATGCAACAGGCAAGACATGATCGCCCGGTCGTTCATATTGACGATATCGCTGCATTACACGAATTAGTGACTGCAGACCAGTTTAACGAAGCGGCCATTCGCCAAAAAGCGGAAGTCATCGCCAGAGTTCAGGTTGAACAACAGGTCGAGATGGCGCGCGTACAGAATCAAATGTTTCAACTGCTAACGCCGGCCCAGCAGTCCGCGTTACAGAAAAATTACCAGCGGCGACTTAACGAGCTGCGACAGTTTTCGAATTTGCAGTCAGCTTCATCGCTGCAGGCAGTGAGTAGTACCAGCAGTAACCAGTAATATAGTATCCCTGTTTTCCTTGCCATAGACACATCCCTGTCTTCCCCCACCATGATGGTGGGGGTTTTTTTTATCTTTTTTTCACTTTTTTTATTTTGACAGGAATCATCACCGCACAACAAAACCCCCGTTTTATTAGCGCTTGTCGGGAATTTGTTGGGAAGAATCGCTGATTTCTTAATATCTGGAACACGCTGTAAATTTAAGCGAGCCGGTGAGCATTTTTTCATCATGAAAATATCATAACTTACTGAAACTAAATGAATTGCAGACAAGTCATTAACATTTTAATCATATTTTTCAGTGAGATACATTCCCCGCGTTACGCTTGCTGGTTCAGTCACACCTTCTACACTAAATCCTGTCACTGCAGGGAAGTTAAGTGTCTTTGCGAAGTCTCAGGGAGCAACAACCACATTATGTAGTCCTGATAAATCTATTAACGGAGTAAGTTATGGCAGAGCATCGTGGTGGTTCAGGTAATTTCGCAGATAATCCGCAAAAAGCGTCTGAAGCTGGCAAAAAAGGCGGACAGAACAGCGGCGGCGGAAATTTCAAAAACGATCGTGAAAAAGCATCTGAAGCCGGGAAAAAAGGCGGCAAAAAGTAGTCGCCGACACGTTCCTGGAATTAGCCCGCGGCTGAAAGTAGCCAGGCAATGATGTGTATAACACTTCGCCCCGTCCTTCCCAGGCCGGGGCTTGTTTTTTGTACCTGCTTATTCCTGTCGCGATTTCAAAACAGCCTTCTTCATCGAATGACCTCCTAAGCACAGCCCGCCTCCCGGTGTTAAACTTCAGCCATTCATCTATTTAAGTGTGCATCTTCACTGATGCTGCATAGGGAATCTGGCATGCAACACTCTTATGGCCGACTGGTAAAGCGTGCTGCGCTCGCGGCCACCATTCTTGCGTCTGTGCTGTTACTCGTGAAAATTTTTGCCTGGTGGTACACCGGTTCAGTGAGTTTGCTGGCTTCACTGGTGGACTCGCTGGTGGATATCGCTGCATCGCTAACCAACCTGCTGGTGGTGCGCTATGCGCTGCAGCCTGCTGATGAAAATCACACGTTCGGGCACGGCAAAGCGGAGTCGCTGGCGGCGCTGGCACAAAGTATGTTTATCTCCGGCTCGGCACTGTTTCTGTTTCTGACCGGCCTGCAGCATCTTGCCTCCCCCAGCGAGATGCGGGCGCCGGGTGTTGGTATTGTAGTAACCATTGTGGCACTGAGCTCAACGCTGGTACTGGTTGCCTTTCAGCGCTGGGTAGTGCGTAAAACCCGCAGTCAGGCCATTCGGGCTGACATGCTGCACTATCAATCCGACGTCATCATGAATGGCGCCATACTGATTGCGCTGGTGCTGAGCAGCTATGGCGTTGTACGGGCGGATGCCCTGTTTGCGCTGGGGATTGGTGTTTTCATTCTTTATAGCGCATTGCGGATGGGCTACGAAGCCGTACAGTCATTGCTGGATCGCGCATTGCCGGAAAATGAACGGCAGCAAATCCTGACGCTTGCGACAAACTGGCCGCAGGTGCAGGGCGTACATGATCTGCGAACCCGGCAGTCCGGCCCGACCAAATTTATTCAGCTTCATCTGGAACTGGAAGATCAGCTGCCACTGGTTCAGGCGCATCGGGTTGCCGACCAGGTTGAGAAAGCATTACGCAAAGAATTTCCCGGGTCTGACGTAATTATCCATCAGGATCCCTGTTCTGTGGTACCGTCTGAGACCAGGGACTCTTTAGGTTTTTAACGTAAATGAATCAAATCGATACGGAAGGGATGACGTAGCGCTAACTTTGCTGCAAAAAATAGTGAAAAGTTGTCTGACCTGAATCAATTCAGCAGCAAGCCTTTGATATACTATCTGCCATCACATGTCGCGCTAATCGTGAAATGATCTTCTGCAGCGATCGACAGGCAGGATTAACCCTTAGTTTTGAACAATCCAGAGGTTGTCATGATCAAAAAAATTGGTGTATTAACCAGCGGCGGTGACGCCCCAGGCATGAACGCAGCTATTCGTGGAGTGGTACGTTCCGCGCTGAGTGAAGGACTGGAAGTTTTTGGGATCTATGATGGCTATCTGGGATTGTACGAAGATCGCATGATCAATCTTGATCGCTACAGCGTCTCCGACATGATTAACCGCGGCGGCACTTTCCTGGGCTCAGCGCGTTTCCCCGAGTTCCGTAATGAAGATGTGCGCCAGGTTGCCATTGAGAACATGAAAAAGCGCGGCATTGATGCACTGGTGGTGATTGGTGGTGACGGATCTTACATGGGTGCTAAGCGCCTGACTGAAATGGGCTTCCCCTGCATTGGTTTGCCAGGCACCATCGATAACGATGTGGCCGGAACGGATTACACCATCGGTTATTTCACTGCACTGGAAACCGTGGTTGAAGCGATTGACCGTCTTCGCGACACCTCTTCCTCGCATCAGCGTATCTCGATTGTTGAAGTGATGGGCCGCTACTGTGGCGATCTGACCCTGGCGGCGGCGATTGCTGGTGGCTGCGAGTTCATCGTCCTGCCAGAATTCCCGTACACCCGCGAAGAGCTGGTAGCGGAAATCAAAGCAGGCATCGCCAAAGGTAAAAAGCACGCTATCGTGGCGATTACTGAGCACATCTGCGATATCGACGACCTGGCGCGTTTCATTGAAACAGAAACCAAACGTGAAACCCGTTCGACCGTTCTGGGCCATATTCAGCGTGGCGGTGCACCTTGTGCGTATGACCGTATCCTGGCGTCACGCATGGGCGCTTACTCCATTGAACTGCTGATGCAGGGTTACGGTGGCCGTTGCGTGGGTATTCAGAATGAGAAGATGGTGCATCACGACATCGTCGACGCGATTGAAAACATGAAACGTCCGTTCAAGCGCGACTGGCTCGACACGGCGAAAAAACTCTACTGATTCTTCTGCGGGGGTGTGCTGCACAGCATGCCCCGGCATATCCCCGCTATATTCCCCCCGGTTATAACAGCTTATTTTTAATTCTTTTAGCTCTGTAATGGTTTATGTCACGCTTAGCCCATAACGACATTGGGAGAGTGCGTAATGAACAAGTGGAGTATCGGCGTTACCCTGTTGCTGGCCTCAACCAGCGTTCTGGCGAAAGACATTCAGCTGTTAAACGTTTCCTACGATCCAACCCGTGAGCTGTACGAACAGTACAACAAAGCGTTCAGTGCGCACTACAAACAGGAAACCGGCGATAATGTCGTGGTCCGTCAGTCGCACGGTGGCTCCGGCAAGCAGGCAACTTCAGTGATTAACGGCATCCGTGCGGATGTGGTTACGCTGGCGTTGCAATCGGATGTCGATGCTATTGCAGAACGCGGTCGTATTGATAAGAACTGGATTCAGCGTCTGCCAGACAACTCCGCGCCTTACACCTCCACCATTGTCTTCCTGGTCCGCAAAGATAATCCCAAGGGCATTCACGACTGGAGCGACCTGACTAAACCCGGTGTGTCTGTGATTACCCCTAACCCGAAAACCTCTGGCGGCGCACGCTGGAACTATCTGGCGGCCTGGGGCTGGGCGCTGGATCATAACAACGGCGATCAGGCCAAAGCGCTGGCGTACGTCAGAGCGCTGTTTAAAAACGTTGAGGTGCAGGATTCCGGTGCACGAGGCGCAACTAACACCTTCGTTGAACGCGGGATTGGTGATGTGCTGATTGCCTGGGAAAACGAAGCTTATCTGGCGGTTAACAAATTGGGTAAAGACAAGTTCGAGATTGTCACCCCGAGCGAATCGATTCTGGCTGAACCCACCGTGTCCGTGGTCGATAAAGTGGTAGATGAAAAGGGAACGCGCAAAGTCGCAGACGCCTATCTGAAATACCTCTACTCGCCAGAAGGTCAGACTATCGCTGCGCAGAACTACTATCGTCCGCGTGATGCTGAAATCGCGAAGAAATTTGCCAGCCAGTTTGCGCCGGTGAAGCTGTTTACCATCAAGGACAAATTTGGTGGCTGGGCACAGGCTCAGAAAGCGCACTTCGCCGATGGCGGCAGCTATGACCAGGTCATGAAACCGTAATACGTTGCGGTCAGCGCTCCCTGCGCTGACCGCTCACCCGCAACAATCCCACCTTTCTTTTTTCTCTGCCCGGCTGCTGACTGATCTGCCCGAATTCCCCGTGACATTTTTTTCCCGCCAGGCGAGGATGCAGGCTGCTAAACCATTCAGGAAGCGTTGTTATGCCGACACATCGTCGTGCAACCAGTCTGGTTGCGGTTCTGCTGGTGCTGGTCATTGCGGGGATACTGGTTGCCGCAATGCATTTCAAAAAGAACAGTGATGCGCTGTGGCAGATTGTCAGCGAGAAATGTGTGCCTCATCAGCAGAGCAGCGGAGACCCGGCGCCCTGTCAGCGTGTCGATCAGCAGCATCGCTATGCCATGCTGAAAGATATGCATGGTCCATTGCAGTATCTGCTGATCCCGCTCGACAAAATCACCGGCATCGAAAGCCCACGGTTACTGCAACCCGCTACGCCCAACTACTTTGCCCTTGCCTGGCATGAACGCTCTCTGCTTGCAGAGCGACGCGGCTCTCCCATTGATGATCGGGTTCTTTCACTGGCGATCAATTCACAGTATGGCCGTACGCAGAATCAACTCCATATTCATCTCTCCTGTCTGCGACCCGATGTGCGTCAGCAGCTGGATCGGCTGACGCCGCAGCTTAGCGGTCAGTGGCAGGACATTACGCTGCGTAAGCACCGCTACTGGCTGCGAGCTCTGACGGCAGATGAACTGACTCAGCAGAGTGTCTTTATCCGGCTGGTCGATGAGCGGCCAGAGGCGCGCACAGAGATGGGGAAATATGGTCTGGCACTGGCGGAATTAAGCGATGGGCGACTGGTGCTGATGGCGATAGAGCGGAACTGGCTGCTGCTGAACAGGGGTTCGGCGGAGGAAGTGCAGGATCACACCTGTGAGCTGATTGCGCCCATAAAAAAGGCGGCTTAAGCGCCGCCCTTGACCGGAATGCTAATGCTTAGGCGCTTTTTGCCGCCGCCGCTGCTTTAACGATTACCGCGAAAGCATCTGCTTTCAGTGACGCACCGCCAACCAGCGCGCCATCGATATCAGGCTGGGTGAACAGCTCAGCAGCATTCTTGTCGTTCACTGAGCCGCCATACTGAATGATGACCTGTTCTGCGATAGCCGCATCTTTCTTCGCAATATGATCACGAATGAATTTGTGCACGGCCTGTGCCTGAGCAGGGGTCGCAGATTTGCCGGTACCGATGGCCCAGACGGGCTCATACGCGATAACCGCATCTTTAAACGCTTCGGCGCCCTGCGTTTCCAGAACGGCATCCAGCTGACGAGCGCAGACTTCTTCAGTTTTACCCGCTTCGTTTTCCGCTTCGGTTTCACCAATGCACAGCACAGGAACCAGGCCCACTGACTTCAGCACCGCATATTTCTTCGCGATGAACTCGTCGCTCTCTTTGTGATAAGTGCGGCGTTCTGAGTGACCGATGATGATATATTTCGCGCCGATATCTTTCAGCATCTCTGCGGAAACTTCACCGGTAAACGCGCCAGACAGGTTAACGTCCACGTTCTGCGCACCCAGTGCGATGTGGCTACCGGAGATGGCATGTTTTGCCTGCTCGAGATAGAGCGCTGGCGGTGCAATGGCCACGCCACAACCGTCAACGCCAGAGAGTTCCTTGCGCAGACCCGCGATCAGTTCAGCAGTGAGTTGCTTGCTGCCATTCAACTTCCAGTTACCCATAACCAGTGGATGTCGCATTCTATCCTCCGCATAACGCGATACATGAAAAATCGCTGCCAGCTGGCAGCGTTGTCTGCGAAACAGTATAGAGATCAAATGTAGCGATGGCTTTGCTTTTCGTCATTTTCAGCGACATCTTCAGGGGGGAGCGAGCGCAAGTTTTACCGGCTCGACAGCGAAGGTTAGCCCCTTGTCGCCGTTATCAGCGACCACAAAGCGAAGCGCGCCATCGACCTGCGCAAAGTAAGGCAAATCCTTGCCCTCCTTCAGTAAGCTCTCCAGCTTTTTGCGTCCCTCGTCTGCACCTAATCCCGGTACAAAGAAGCGCAGCATAGCGGTCATGTAGGCCATGGCTTTTTGCTCAGAGGCGTTCTGATCCGGGCCAGGCAGTGGCAGCCAGGTGATCTGCAGCGTCTTGATTTTGCCGGTACCGGGCTCCAGCGCGGTAGACGCATAGAGCGTCTCGTTAATTTTGCTGGCAGCACGCGTCAGGTTACTTTTGTCGCCCCGATTATCAATGGCGCGATATTCCGGCAGCATCAGCGTCGCATTAGCCAGATTATACTTTTCGCGAAACTGGCCGATAGTCATATCAAAGGTGGGAGCACCCGCCAGCAGGTAGGGCGCGGTGGGTAATGCATCGGGCCGTTCCTGCGGTGGCGGATCGGCGGCAAAGACCGGAACCGTCAGCGCAAACGATAACAGCAGTGCGCCAGGCAAATTCTTCATTTTGTCGATCCTAACCCGTAAACTCAGGCGCAAATTAAAACGGTTTTTATCCGCGAGGTCAAAAGCGCGGCGGTTCTTTTCTCTCTGGATGATAATGCATGACGTTACAACAATGGTGTTTTTCCTGGCGTGGCAGGCTGGGACGACGTGATTTCTGGATCTGGCAGGCAGTCTGGTTGCTGACAACGACACTGTTATTTACCCTGGCAGCAAACGACTGGGTTGATACCCAGATGGCGGCTTTCGGCGTGGTCTGCCTGCTGTGGCCCGCCAGCGCGGTCATTGTAAAACGTCTGCACGATCGTAATCGTCCCGGCTACTGGGGATTTCTGGTGATAGTGGCCTGGCTGCTGGTGGCGGGAAACTGGAGCATGCTGGGCGGCATTCTGCCCTGGCTGCTGGGTCGCGCCATTCCCTTTGTGTTATTCGCTGGCCTGCTGCTCGAACTCGGCGTTTTTCGCGGCACCCCCGGCGCTAACCGGTTTGGTACCGCGACGCAGCCGGTGCGATACCGGCAACTCGCTCACCAGTAATGTTCGCTGGTGATATGGCCCGGCTTGCGCTTCAGGTGCTTACGCATCTCGCGCGTCTCTTTCAGTAACTGCTGGGTGTCGCGCACCATCTGAGGGTTGCCGCACAGCATCACATGGCTGCTGTCGGCATCCAGTGTTAATCCGGTGGCACGCTCCAGCTCGCCATTTTCGATCAGCGCCGGAACCCGGCCCGTCAGCGAACCGGGGATCGTTTCGCGGCTCACCACCGTCTGGATGTGCAGCTTGCCCTGATAACGCTGTTGCAGCTGCTGCATCAGTGGCAGAAAGCTCAGGTCGTCCGCATAGCGTGCGGCATGGACCAGCACGATGTTTTCAAAGCGATCCAGTCCTTCGCCCTGCTGAAGCATAGAAAGGTAAGGGCCAATAGCGGTGCCGGTTGCCAGCATCCATAATGTTCTGCACGCCGGAACTTCATCAAGGACAAAGAATCCTGCGGCTTCTTTCGTGACCATCACCTGATCGCCAGGCTGAAGGGCCTGCAGATGCGGACTCAGCTTGCCATCGGGCACGGTAACCAGGTAAAACTCCAGCAGGTCATCCTTTGGCGCATTGACGAAAGAGTAAGCGCGCTGCACCCGCTCGCCGTCAATTTCCAGAGCCAGTTTGGCAAATTGCCCCGCGATAAAGGGATCGATGGGCGCTGTTACCCGCAGACTGAACAGCGCATCCGTCCAGTTTTTCACTTCCTTTACTTCAGCATTGACCCACTCAGCCATAATCACTCCCTGGTTGTTGATTATTCCGGCAGGTTTCTATTTTCGCGGCTGCCCGATGAGATTGCCAGCTTGTGGCCGGGCAAAGGCTCTAATCGACAAACTGTTGCTTTGTCTTTACAGGCTGGTGCATAAACTTGACAGGCGCAAGCCGGGACCTTTCGGCCTGCCTCTCGCTTTGTCATCTAATCCTGATATTTTGCCCGCCATAACAAGATGACTGGCGGGTGAACCGCTGTTTTAACCTCCTTTCACAGAAAGAAATTTTGCATAATCATGATTAGTAAACTGGAAAATCGCCCGCTGCTGGTGATGCTCATTGTGCTGGTGGCTGTCGGGCAGATGGCGCAGACCATCTACGTCCCGGCGATGTCGGTGATGGCGGACGCGCTGAATGTGCGGGATGGCGCGCTGCAGCGTGTGATGGCGGCCTATCTGATGACCTATGGCGGATCCCAGCTGATCTACGGCCCGCTGTCAGACAGTGTCGGTCGGCGTCCGGTGATCCTTGCAGGCATGATGATCTTTATGATCGGCGCAATCACGGCATTGATGGCGACCTCACTCGATATGCTGGTGCTCGGCAGCGCGATTCAGGGACTGGGAACCGGCGTAGCTGGCGTAATGGCCCGCACCATTCCGCGTGATCTCTATGAGGGGCACGCACTGCGCCGTGCCAACAGCCTGCTTAATATGGGCATTCTGGTCAGCCCGTTGCTGGCACCGGTGATTGGTGCACTATTGACCCAGCTCTTTGGCTGGCACGCCTGTTTCGCCTTTCTACTGCTGCTCTGTCTGGCGGTTACTTTGTCTATGGCGCGCTGGCTGCCGGAAACCCGGCCACAGAGTGCTGAAGTGACCCCGTTCTTCAAACGCTATGCCCGGCTGCTCAGCGACGCAAATTTCGTTCGCTACATTGTCCTGCTGATTGGTGCGCTGGCGGGCATTGCGGTATTTGAGTCGAGCTGTGGCGTGCTGCTCGGCGGCGTGCTCGGCCTGCACAGCCTGACCGTCAGTATCCTGTTCATTCTGCCGATTCCGGCGGCGTTCTTCGGTGCCTGGTTCGCGGGACGCGAGCAGGGTTCATGGCACAGTCTGATGTGGTGGGGCGTGAATAGCTGTCTGCTGGCGGGCATCCTGATGTGGATCCCGGCATGGTTTGGCGTAATGAATATCTGGACGCTGCTGGTTCCGGCCGCGCTGTTCTTCTTTGGGGCTGGCATGCTGTTCCCGCTGGCGACTTCAGGGGCAATGGAGCCGTATGCCTGGCTGGCGGGCAGCGCGGGTGCACTGATTGGCGGAATGCAGAATCTGGGATCGGGTCTTGTCGCGTGGCTTTCAGCCATGATGCCGCAGCGCGATCAGTTCAGCCTTGGCATGCTGATGTTCTTTACGGCACTGGTGATGCTGCTCTGCTGGTTGCCGCTCTCACGTCAGCCGGAGCGCGGCAACCAGCCGGTTACAGGATAAACGGATGGAGCGCCGGATCCTTACGGTCAAGATAATGAATCGACTGGATGCGGCGAATAGTGCGAGATTTACCGCGAATCAGCAGGGTTTCGCTGGTGGCGACATTGCCCTGACGCGTAATGCCTTTCAGTAGTTCGCCACTGGTAATGCCGGTGGCGGCAAACACTACGTTGTCATTGCGCGCCATCTCACCTAGCGTCAGCTTCTTACCCGCTTCAATCCCCATCTCCGCACAGCGCTGCAGCTCCTGCTCGCCGAGGCGACGGTTTTCAGCACTATCGCCTTTGACGTGATGACGCGCCAGCAGCCGACCCTGCATATCACCGTCCAGCGCACGGATCACCGCTGCTGAAACGACGCCTTCCGGTGCGCCGCCGATGCCATACATCACATCGACTTCGCTGTCTGGCATGCAGGTCAGAATTGAGGCGGCAACGTCACCATCCGGGAAGGTAAATACCCGCACGCCCAGCTGCTGTAACTCGCTAATCACCACATCATGACGTGGCTTAGCCAGGATGGATACGGTCAGCTGTGACAACGGCTTGTTCATCGCTATTGCGATATTACGCAGGTTAGTTTCAAGCGGCAGGTCGAGGTCGATCGCGCCCTGTGCTGCAGGACCCACAATCAGTTTTTCCATATACATGTCTGGAGCGTGCAGAAAGCTGCCTTTATCGCCCACGGCCATCACAGCCAGCGCATTCGCCTGGCCCAGTGCCGTCATGCGGGTACCCTCAATCGGATCGACGGCAATATCAACGGCATCGCCGTGACCGGTACCGACTTTTTCACCGATATAGAGCATCGGGGCTTCGTCGATTTCGCCCTCACCGATCACAATCTGACCGTCAATTTCAATGGAGTTCAGGACATGACGCATGGCATGGACAGCCGCACCGTCAGCCGCATTTTTGTCACCGCGTCCTAACCAGTGATAGCCTGCCAGGGCGGCAGCTTCGGTTACGCGGGAAAATTCAATGGCAAGTTCTCGTTTCATGGCATCTACCTGACAAAAAACCGGCAGGCAGTGTAACACAGCGGGGGAGTGGGGCGGGGAAAAGGCCCGCGACGGCAATGTCGCGGGCGTTGATATTACTCCTGTTCTTCCCACGCCTGTGCGCGGGCAACCGCTTTTTTCCAGCCAGCATAACGGAAGTTACGCTCGGTGGTTTCCAGGCTTGGACGGAACTCACGCTCAATAACGGCTTTAGAGCGCACTTCATCCAGATCCTGCCAGAAGCCAACAGCCAGACCCGCCAGATACGCAGAACCCAGCGCGGTCACTTCACGCACTTCCGGACGCTCAACACGGGTGCCGAGGATGTCAGCCTGGAACTGCATCAGGAAGTTGTTGGACACCGCACCGCCGTCTACACGCAGCGCCTGCAGGCGGGTATTGGCATCATTCTGCATCGCTTCCAGAACGTCACGTGTCTGATAAGCGATCGACTCCAGCGTCGCGCGGATGATGTGGTTAGAGTTTGCGCCACGGGTCAGACCGAAGATCGCGCCACGGGCATACGGGTCCCAGTAAGGTGCGCCCAGGCCGGTGAAAGCAGGCACCATGTAAACGCCGTTGGTATCTTTCACTTTCATCGCGAAGTATTCAGAGTCAGCCGCTTCACTGATCAGCTTCATCTCATCACGCAGCCACTGAATAGAGGCACCACCGATAAACACGGCACCTTCCAGCGCATAGTTCACTTCACCGCGCGGGCCACAGGCGATGGTGGTCAGCAGGCCGTGGGTTGAGGTCACCGCTTCAGTACCGGTGTTCATCAGCATGAAGCAGCCGGTGCCGTAGGTATTTTTCGCCATGCCAGGCTGTACACACAACTGGCCATACAGCGCGGCCTGCTGGTCACCGGCAATACCGGCGATAGGAATACGTGTACCGCCTTTACCACCAATGTTGGTCTGACCGTAAACTTCAGAAGAGGACTTCACTTCTGGCAGCATTTCACGCGGGATATCCAGGATATCCAGCATGCGCTGATCCCACTCCAGCTTGTGAATGTTGAACATCATAGTACGGGAGGCGTTGGTGTAGTCGGTGATGTGCACGCGTCCCTGAGTCATTTTCCAGACCAGCCAGGTATCGACGGTACCGAACAGCAGCTCGCCACGTTTTGCACGCTCACGCGCACCTTCAACGTGATCCAGAATCCACTTCACTTTCGTACCGGAGAAGTAAGGGTTAATCACCAGACCCGTGGTGTGCTGGATGTACTCTTCCAGACCCTCTTTCTTCAGTTTGTGACAATAGTCAGCGGTGCGGGGATCCTGCCAGACGATGGCGTTGTAGATCGGCTTACCGGTCTCTTTTTCCCAGACGATAGCGGTTTCGCGCTGGTTGGTGATACCGATTGCCGCAATCTCATCAGAGCGGATATCGGCATGTGCCAGCACTTCAACCAGCGTAGAGCTTTGTGAAGCCCAGATATCCATCGGGTCATGTTCAACCCAGCCCGCTTTCGGGTAGATCTGGGTGAATTCGCGCTGCGATACCGCGACGATGTTGGAGTCGTGGTCGAGAATGACGGCGCGTGAACTGGTTGTACCCTGATCGAGTGCGACAATGTATTTTTTATCTGTGGTAGTCATAAATTCATTCCTGATGATAAAAAGTGAAACTTACGCTTTACGCTGCTGAGCGCGTGCAACCGGTTTGTCTGCTGGAACACTCGGTTCCTGTGCGGCACCTGGCAGGTAGCGGCCAATCAGTGTGCGGTAACCTACTGCACCCAGGCAGGCACCCACCAGCGGGCCAAAAATTGGTACCAGGAAGTAAGGGATATCTTTACCACCCGTGAAGGCAACGTTACCCCAGCCAGCGAAGAAGGCGAACAGCTTAGGTCCGAAATCACGTGCCGGGTTAAGCGCAAAGCCGGTCAGCGGACCCATTGAGCCACCAATGACTGCGACCAGCAGACCGATCAACAGCGGCGCCATCGGTCCACGTGGGACACCGTTGCCATCGTCGGTCAGCGCCATAATCACCGCCATAAGCACTGCGGTAATAACCATTTCAACCAGGAACGCCTGGCCTACGCTGATGTGCGGATTAGGATAGGTTGAGAAGATACCCGCCAGGTCCAGACTCTGAACCGTACCGCGTACCATCTGATGACTCTGTTCGTAATCGAAAAACAGGCTGTAGTAGAGACCATAAACCAGCGCGGCCGCGCAGAATGCCCCGGCGATTTGCGCCAGAATATACGGCACCACTTTACGGCCTTCAAAGTTGGCGAACAGGCAGAGTGCAACGGTAACGGCAGGGTTCAGATGCGCGCCAGATACCCCAGCGGTAAGATAGACAGCCATTGAGACGGCTAAGCCCCAGATGATGCAGATTTCCCACTGACCGAAGGCGGCACCGGCAAGTTTCAGCGCAGCTACACAGCCTGCGCCAAAGAAAATAATCAAGCCTGTCCCCAGAAATTCGGCAATACACTGACCTTTGAGCGTGTTAGTTGTCTGACTCATAATAGTGGTTCCTGAAGCGAGGTTAAATTTTATCAGTTTTTGTTCTCAGTCCGTGAGGCACCCAGCTTTAATGTAGGGCTGATGTGAATTTATCGTTAACGAACATAAACGAGAAATAGCGAAATCATTTTTTGTGTACTGCGTCATAAAAATGCGCGTTTTCGCGTATTCCGGCTTTCCTTAGCCCATATTCGCGCCTGATGACAGAGAGGGTGGACACGTGCTGGAAAGCAGACGCAGTAAGCGCAGCGCAAATTCAGGGATTGGCTGAAAAGTGTTACAGACTGCGCTCGCAGCGGCCGCGTTGCTGGACTTGAGGGGTGAGGCTACATACAATCGGGACAACGTTGCTGGCTTAAGCTGGCATCATCAACGCCTTGCAGGAATTTAGGAGAGGTCAGAAAGATGTCATTTGAAGTATTTGAGAAACTTGAAGCGAAAGTACAGCAGGCGATTGATACCATCACGCTGTTGCAGATGGAAATCGAAGAGCTGAAAGAGCAGAACAACTCACTGCGTAACGATGCGCAACAAGTCGCGGGTAACCACGATGCGCTGATGCGCGAAAATCAGCATCTGAAAGAAGAGCAACACGTGTGGCAGGAACGTCTGCGTGCATTGCTGGGAAAAATGGAAGAGGTTTGAAGCCTCAGCTGATGTGAAAAACGGGTGCTCTGGCACCCGTTTTCATGTCTGGCCTATTCGAGGTCCAGCGCATCCTCTGACAGAATGATACCGGTGTTGTCGGCATAGAGATGGTCACCAGAGAAGAAGGTGACGCCGCCGAAGTTGACGCGCACATCGCTTTCGCCAATCCCTTCACCCGCAGCGCCGGCCGGAATCGCGGCAATGGCCTGAATGCCAATCTCCAGCTCTTCCAGCTCATCAACCTGACGTACCGAACCGTAAACCACCAGGCCTTCCCATTCGTTAGTTGCCGCCAGGCGTGCCAGTTGGGCATCGACCAGCGCACGGCGCACTGAGCCGCCGCCATCAATCACCAGTACGCGACCACGGCCATTCTCTTCCAGCAGATCGTAGAGTAAGCCGTTGTCTTCAAAGCATTTCACTGTGGTAATCTGACCACCGAATGAAGTGCGCCCACCAAAGTTTGAAAAAAGCGGTTCAACAACATTCACTTCTTCATGGTAGATATCGCAGAGTTCAGATGTATCGTATTTCATAAGGGTTTCGTCTGTTTGCCACAGGAAGGGTAAGTATATCGCTATATGCAGATTGTTGGCAAAATCATCAGTATGAAAAAAGCATCGTTCGATCAAGAACATGCATAAAAAAGCCCAGCCGGGTGGGCTGGGCTTCGGAAAAGCGCTGAATCAGTGAATCAGAGAATGAAGCGGCTAAGGTCTTCGTCAGCCACCAGTTCATCCAGGTGTTTAGCCACATAGTCAGCATCAATGGTAAAGGATTCACCGTGACGATCGCTGGCGTCATACGAGATATCTTCCATCAGACGCTCCAGCACGGTATGCAGGCGGCGCGCACCGATGTTCTCGGTGGTTTCGTTAACCTGCCATGCGGCTTCAGCGATCCGGCGAATACCCTCTTCGGTGAACTCAATGTTCACGCCTTCGGTATTCATCAGTGCTTTGTACTGCACGGTAATCGAGGCATTCGGTTCGGTCAGGATGCGCTGGAAATCATTGACTGTCAGCGCCTGTAGCTCAACACGAATCGGCAGACGACCCTGAAGTTCCGGAATCAGATCGGAAGGGCTGGCAACCTGAAACGCGCCTGAGGCGATAAACAGGATATGGTCGGTTTTGACCATGCCGTGCTTGGTGGAGACGGTGCAGCCTTCAACCAGCGGCAGCAGGTCGCGCTGAACGCCTTCGCGAGAGACATCGGGTCCGCCCGCATTCTGGCCGCCGCGCTTACAGATTTTATCGATCTCATCGATGAACACGATACCGTGCTGCTCGACCGCTTCAATCGCATCCTGCTTAAGCTCTTCCGGGTTAACCAGTTTTGCCGCTTCTTCTTCGATCAGGAGCTTCATCGCTTCTTTGATCTTCAGCTTGCGGGCTTTCTGCTTCTGGCCGCCGAGGTTCTGGAACATCGACTGCAGCTGGCTGGTCATCTCTTCCATGCCCGGAGGCGCCATGATTTCGACGCCTGGGCTGCTGGCCGCCAGATCGATTTCAATCTCTTTATCATCCAACTGGCCTTCGCGCAGCTTCTTGCGGAATGACTGACGCGCTGCAGAGGGTTCAGCACTCTGCTCAGCCTGACCCCAGTTGTTTTTCGCGGGTGGAATCAGCACATCAAGAATGCGCTCTTCTGCCATCTCTTCGGCACGGTATTTATTCTTTTCAATCGCCTGACTGCGCACCATCTTGATGGCGGAATCAGTCAGATCACGAATGATAGAGTCCACTTCCTTACCGACATAACCGACTTCGGTAAACTTGGTCGCCTCGACTTTGATGAACGGTGCATTCGCCAGCTTTGCCAGACGACGTGCGATCTCGGTTTTACCGACACCGGTCGGACCGATCATCAGGATATTTTTTGGGGTCACTTCATGGCGCAGCTCTTCGTCGAGCTGCATGCGGCGCCAGCGGTTGCGCAGTGCAATAGCCACGGCGCGCTTGGCGCTGTCCTGGCCGATGATAAAGCGGTTCAGTTCGCTAACGATTTCGCGTGGAGTCATCTCAGACATATTTATACCCTTACGCCTTAGACGTTAATTCTTCGAAATTAACGTTGTGGTTAGTGTAGATGCAGATATCACCCGCGATATTCAGCGACTTCTCGACGATGTCGCGTGCGCCCATTTCGGTATTCTCCAGCAGCGCACGTGCCGCTGCCTGGGCGAAAGGCCCACCGGAGCCGATGGCGATCAGATCGTTTTCAGGCTGGATGACATCACCGTTACCGCTGATGATCAGTGAGGCTGACTCATCCGCGACGGCCAGTAAAGCTTCAAGGCGGCGCAGCATACGGTCGGTACGCCAGTCTTTGGCCAGCTCCACCGCTGCTTTCACCAGGTGGCCCTGATGCATTTCCAGTTTACGTTCGAAAAGTTCAAACAGGGTGAAGGCGTCTGCGGTGCCGCCAGCAAATCCGGCAATCACCTTATCGTTGTATAAACGACGCACTTTTTTAACGTTGCCTTTCATCACGGTATTGCCGAGCGTAGCCTGGCCATCACCGCCAATCACTACCTGGCCGTTGCGTCGTACACTTACTATTGTTGTCACGGGCAGACCCCTTGTTGCTGTCGGAAAAGGACTCCGCGCACGGGGCGCGGAGTATCATGCAACAGATATGGGGCGGGTTTGACGGGTTTCAACCCCCAACGGAGAGCGGAATACAGCTGGAGTGTCCGGAACTGCGAAGACGTTTCAGGGTGCTGTCAGCGGATGCGCGATCTTTATACGGACCGATCACCACACGATTCCAGCCGCCACCGGTGGTAATGCGGCTTTCAAAGCCTTCAAAGGCTAAGCCCGCACGTACCGACTCAGCCTGGTCAGTGCCTTTGAACGAACCACACTGCACCATCCAGCGCTGCGAAGAGGCTTTCTCCGCCGGTTTCGCCTTCGCGGTCTCCTGTGGCTTTGTCTGCACGTCTGGTTCCCGCGTTACTGGCGCAGGTTGCGACTGGCGCTGTACGTTTTGCTGCTGCTGCTGCTGCTGCTGCTGCTGCTGCTGCTGCTGCTGCTGACGTTGCAACTGCTGCTGTTGTTGACGCTGTTGTTGTTGCTGCAACTGCAGCTGGCGTTGCTGTTGTTGCTGAGCCTGCAACTGCTGACGTTGTTGCTGAACCTGTTGCTGCTGCTGAACCTGCTGCTGTTGCTGAACCTGCTGCTGTTGACGTTGCAGCTGTTGCAATTGCTGCTGATGCTGCAGCGTCTGCTGACGTTGCGCCGGCGTCTGTTCATTCCACGGCACTTCATTGAGCTGTGTTGGCTGCTGACGCATATCAGCCTGCATCTGCTCCAGCAACTGGCGCTGTTCATCGGTCAATTGGGTCTGCGACTTCACTTCGCCACCCGAAGAGGGTTCGATCGGTGTCGGCACAGTAACCTGACGGTTTTCCAGCTCTTTAATGTATTTCCAGCGTTCTTCAGGCTTCGGCGGTAAGCCATTGCCGTTGGCTTTATGATCCGTAATGACCGGCACGTCTTCTTTCTTATGATGCGCCAGGAACCATAAACCACCGGCAAAGGTCACCAACACAGCGACCGCCAGTACAATCATCAATTTAGAAGTTCCCGAACCGCCTTTGCTCTTCTTGCCACGGCTGGGGCTTTTTTTGCGACGCGTCCCTGTTGAACGCCCGCGGCCTACATAATCTTTTTGTGCCACTCTCGTTCTTATACCCTTCAAAAATAGTGCCAGTTGGGCGAAATGATGATTTTTACGCGCCCGGCAAGGAGTCCGCCATGTTACTTAAGGGCCGGAACTTTGACCAGCTGTGTTCGCCTTAAGAATCTACTGAAAAAACCAGACGAATACGCTTATTTTTCACGCTTTTTTGCGCGTGCCGTACTGCCCCGAATCGTTAAACCGGCATCCAGCAGCCGCGAGCCGCTGATCACCCGTTTGCCATTTAACTCATCCAGCAGCAGAAGCATCGCTTCCCGGCCTATCTGATAGCGTGGTTGTGTGACCGTCGTCAGCGGTGGCTCGCAGTAACGTGATAACTCAATGTCATCAAATCCCACCACAGAGAGATCTTCCGGTATCCGCAGCCCGCAGCGTCTGGCCTGATTCATCGCGCCCAGCGCCATAATGTCGCTGTGACAGAACAACGCGCGCGGCGGTTGCGGCAGAGTCATCAGCTGATTCATGGCGGCAACGCCTGCTTCAAAGGTGAAGTCACCGCGCACAATATAGGTGGGATCGACCGTCAGCCCGCTGCGACGCATCGCCTGGACATAACCCTGTAAACGATACTGACAGAGTGGCATCTCTTCCGGCCCGGCGATACAGGCGATCTGCGTATGACCTAACTGCAGCAGATGATTTACCGCTTCAAACGCGGCAGTCAGGTTATCAATGTGAACCGTGGGCAGCGACATTTCCGGTGCAAACTCATTCGCCATCACCATGGGTGGCAAGTTGCGTTGCTCATCAATGCTGGCATCAAAAGGCAGTTGTGAGCCAAGCAGCACCATGCCATCGATCTGTCGTGTGACCATCAGGTTAAGAAAGGTTCTCTCCTGCTGATTCTGATGGGCGCAGTCGCCGATCAGCACCAGATAGCCCTCTTCGGCGGCTGTGACTTCGACGCCGCGAATGATTTCACTAAAGAAGGGATCGCAGATGTCAGGGACAATGACCAGAATGGTACGCGTCTCATTACGACGCGCGTTGCGTGTGGGGCCATGGGCCGCATAGCCGACGGCGGCAACCGCCTTCTCGACTTTATGGCGGGTAGCCGCAGAAACCTTCTCTGGATTCATCAGCGCACGCGATACGGTGGCGGTTGAGACGCCCGCGTGTTCCGCGACATCCTTCATCGTGGCGGCGGGCGGTTGTTGATTCTGCTCCAACACATGCTCCTGACGCGTTATGGCGCGTTCGATTTTGTTTTTGCCTGACCTGAAAGCAAACCGGGCAACATTGTTAACGATTGCCCGGCTGGTTGTTACTTAATTTGCATAAAAATTGTGACTTATGCGACATTTTTCGATCTGGCTCGCAGTGTCAGAAAAAATCAGCTCTCTGTCGGGTCAATATCCAGCGTCCATTTCACTTTGCGCGCGGCGGGTAGCGTGGAAACCAGCGGCAATGAACTGCTCAGCAGCTGTTGCAAACGCTGTCGGGAAGGATGCTGCAGCAGCAGTTGCCAGCGCCAGCGTCCGCTGCGTTTTGGCTGCAGAGCCGGCAATGGACCCATAAACCACATCGCCTTGTCATTGAGCGGGCTCGCCTCCAGCAAGTTACGGAGTTGTTGCAGAAATTCCGCCGCCTGCTGATTGTCCATATCTTCCGCGCGGAACAGCGCATGGCGGCTCCAGGGCGGCAGGTGAACTGCCTGTCGCTCCAGCAGCGCCTGCTGCGCAAATGCCGAATATCCCTGGTGCAGCAGTGTCTGAAGCAGAGGATGTTCCGGATGATGCGTCTGTAATAACACCTCGCCCTGCTTGCCAGCGCGGCCAGCACGACCGGCGACCTGAGTATAGAGCTGCGCAAAGCGTTCTGCCGCGCGAAAATCGGCTGAGAACAGTGCGCCATCAACATCCAGCAGCGACACCAGGGTGACATCCGGGAAATGATGCCCCTTGGCCAGCATCTGGGTGCCGACCAGAATGCGTGCGCCGCCGCGATGAACGTCAGCCAGATGCTGCTCCAGCGCCCCTTTGCGGCTGGTGGTATCACGGTCAATTCGCGACACCGGCACGCCAGGGAAGAGTGTACCGAGCTGCTGCTCCAGCTGTTCGGTTCCGACACCTACCGGCAGCAGATGCGTTGAACCACACTGCGGGCATTGATTAGGCAGCGGACGCTGGCTGTCGCAATGGTGGCAGCGTAACTGGCGATGATGCTGGTGCAGCGTGTAATAGCGATCGCAGCGGGTACATTCGGCAATCCAGCCGCAGTCGTGACAGAGCAGGGCGGGCGAAAAGCCGCGGCGGTTAAGAAACAGCAGCACCTGATTATCGGCCTGCAGATGCTGGCGCATTTTACCAATCAGGCCCGGTGCCAGGCCGCCGATCAGCTGCACACCTTTTAAGTCGATAAGCTGTTGCAGCGCCGGTCTGGCATTGCCGGCGCGCTTTGTCAGATCGAGCTGGCGATACTTGCCGCTGCGGACATTGTGCAGCGTCTCCAGAGCGGGGGTCGCCGATCCCATAACAATCGGGATATCCTCTTCATGCGCACGGAAGACGGCCAGATCGCGCGCCTGATAACGCCAGCCCTCCTGCTGTTTGTAAGAGCTGTCATGCTCTTCATCAATGATGATGACGCCAGGACGGGCCAGCGGCGTAAACAGCGCCGATCGCGTGCCAATCACAATCGCCGTTTCACCGCGCCGTGCACGTAACCACACCGCCAGCCGCTCACTGTCATTTAAGGCGGAGTGCAGCACATCGATGGGCGCATCGAAACGTTCGCGAAAGCGGGCGATAGTCTGCGGAGTTAAGCCAATCTCCGGCACCAGCACCAGCGCCTGTTTACCGCGTGCCAGCACATTTTCCAGCACGCTGAGGTAAACCTCGGTTTTGCCGGAACCGGTAATGCCCGCCAGCAGCCACGCAGCATAATGCTCATCATCTGCCCGAATCGCACCTACGGCCATCGCCTGATCCGTATTCAGTCGCAGACGCTCGCCTTTCACAGCATAGGTAGTACGCCAGTCGTGCATCTGCGGCTGATGCTCATGCAGTTCGCACAACCCTTTGGCCCGCAGCGCCTGCAGCGTGGCTTCCGTAAGGTCATGTTCACTGACCTGATGACGATAGAGGGGTTGCTGACGCAGTGCTGCCAGTGCCTGCTGCTGTTTCGGGGCCCGCTTTAAACTTTCGGGTGCCGTTGCCCGGCCCTGCTCGGTAATTTCCCAGCGCCATAAGGGATTATCCTGCGCCGCTTTGCCCTGGCGCAGCAGCACTGGAATGGCATGACTCAGCACTTCTCCCTGCGGAGAATGATAGTAGCTGGCGGCCCAGTTAAGGATGCGCCACAGCGACGGCGGATAGAGTGACTCACTATCCAGCACCTCGATCACTTGCCTGAGTTGTGCTTCCGGCAGATCGCTGCTGTCACGAAAGGTGACCACAATCCCGATCATCCTGCGATTGCCAAAGGGCACACTTACGCGACCGCCGATGACCGGCTGCGCACCCTGTGGCGGCAGATAGTCAAACAGGCGGGGCAAGGGGACGGGCAGGGCGACCTGGACTACGGGCATAACTCTCTCTTTCCGGCATCATCATCGGGGAAGCTAGTGTACACGCTGACCCTGATGGCGGGTATCTCAGCAGATATTTGCAGCAATCGAAACTTACCTGTATAATATGCCGCCTTCGGTGAGAAATATCTGGCCGGAGTACACCCTATAATGTTCAACCGCGTGTGGTGCTGTGCAGGTCAAAGCCTGGCACGGAGAGCGACACGGCCTTCTATGAGGTTTCCCATGAAACAAGGTATTCACCCGAAATACGAAGCAGTTACTATCAAATGTACCTGCGGCAACGAGATCCACACCCGTTCAACACTGACTCACGAACTGAACCTGGACGTTTGTGGCAAATGCCACCCGTTCTATACCGGTAAGCAGCGTGAAGTGGCAACTGGTGGCCGTGTTGACCGCTTTAACAAGCGTTTCAGCGTGCCAGGCGCTAAAAAATAAGATTAAAAGGCACCTGAACCTGCGGGTTCGGCGGCAAGAAAAAACCCAGCTTCGGCTGGGTTTTTTTATGCGCTGACGAATTAATATTCCCAGGTGTCGGGATCGATGCCCATATCGCGCATGATCTTTTTCGCTTCTTCAGGAATTTCATCGCTGCGTTCTTTACGCAGGTCCACGTCGTCTGGCAACGGTTGCCCGGTAAAGGCATGCAAAAAGGCTTCGCAAAGCAGCTCACTGTTGGTGGCGTGACGCAGGTTGTTCACCTGACGACGGGTACGCTCATCCGTTAAAATCTTCAGCACGCTCAATGGGATAGATACTGTAATCTTCTTGACCTGCTCGCTCTTCTTACCGTGCTCAGCGTACGGGCTGATATATTCGCCGTTCCATTCAGCCATGGGTTACCTTAATTAATAAACGTTAAATGTGAGGAAATCAGCGAATTATGCCTGATTTTTTCCTGCCTGACCCCTGATATGGCGGGTTTTCTTCGCTCACTGCCTCTGCATCACAGAGGGGAACGCCAGGCGATGACGCATAATTTTAGCGGTTATTGCGTTTTTGCTCAATCTATACGCAAAGACATTTAGATGTCCAGATGTATTGACGTCTAATTAGAGGGTGATATCCTGTGGCCTACATTTTATTCACTCTTCAGGAACAATTCGCTCATGACGCGTAAACCGGCAACCATCGCAGTGCGCAGCGGTCTGAATGATGACGAGCAATATGGCTGCGTTGTCCCGCCAATCCACCTCTCTACGACCTACAACTTCCTGGATTTTAATGAGCCTCGTGCGCATGACTACTCCCGTCGTGGCAACCCCACGCGTGATGTCGTACAGCGTACCCTGGCCGAACTGGAGGGAGGAGCGGGCGCGGTTTTAACTAATACCGGGATGTCGGCGATTCACCTGGTGACGACGGTGTTCCTGAAGCCTGGCGATCTGCTGGTTGCGCCACACGACTGTTATGGCGGCAGCTATCGGCTGTTTGACAGCCTGAGCAAGCGCGGCGCGTATCGGGTTAAATTTGTCGATCAGGGCGACCCGGTGGCGCTGCAGGCGGCACTGGATGAAAACCCTAAACTGGTGCTGATTGAAAGCCCCAGCAATCCGCTGCTGCGCGTAGTGGATATCAGCGCGATTTGCGCCGCTGCCCGCGCAGCAGGTGCTATCAGCGTGGTGGACAACACCTTTATGAGTCCGGCGCTGCAGAACCCTCTGGCGTTGGGTGCCGATCTGGTGATCCATTCCTGTACCAAATACCTCAATGGCCACTCCGATGTGGTAGCGGGCGCAGTGATTGCCAAAGATCCGCAACTGGCAACCGACCTGGCCTGGTGGGCGAATAATATTGGTGTAACCGGCGCGGCATTTGACAGCTATCTGCTGCTGCGCGGAATTCGTACCCTGTCGCCGCGCATTGCGGCCGCACAACGCAACGCACTCGCGATTGTTGAGTATCTGAAGCAGCAGAAGCGGGTGAAAAAGTTGTATCATCCTTCGCTGCCGGAAAACGCCGGACACGAACATGCCGTACGTCAGCAGCGCGGCTTTGGTGCCATGCTGAGTTTTGAAATCGACGGTGATGAGGCACTGCTGCGCCGCTTCCTGAAAGCGTTGCGGCTCTTTACGCTGGCGGAATCGCTGGGTGGCGTGGAAAGTCTGATCTCCCATACCGCCACCATGACGCACGCGGGTATGTCAGCAGAAGCACGCGCGGCAGCGGGCATTTCCGATACGCTGCTACGGGTTTCTGTTGGTATTGAAGATCACGAAGATTTAATTGCCGATCTGGATAATGCATTCCGGATCGCAGCCGAGGGTTAAGTATGACGATTTCAGCAGGCGCGGGAACGCCGACTATCAGGCAGTTGCATAAGTTTGGTGGCAGCAGTCTGGCCGATGCGCGTTGCTATCAGCGCGTTGCCAGCATTATGGCGGATTACAGCCAGCCGGGCGACCTGATGGTGGTCTCTGCGGCAGGTTCAACCACCAACCAGCTGATTAGCTGGCTGAAGCTGAGCCAGAGCGATCGCCTCTCTGCGCACCAGGTGCAACAGGCCTTGCGTCGCTACCAGAGCGAACTGATCGGTGCGCTGCTGCCTGCTGAGATCGCCGAACCTTTAATTACTGCGTTTATTCGCGATCTGGAAAAGCTGGCGGCCCTGCTGGATGCGCCGATTACCGATGCGGTCTATGCCGAAGTGGTCGGGCACGGTGAAGTCTGGTCAGCACGCCTGATGTCAGCGGTCCTGAGCCAGCGTGATCTGCAGGCCTGCTGGCTGGATGCGCGTGAGTTTTTGCGTGCTGAACGTGCCGCTCAGCCACAGGTGGATGAGGGTAAATCCTGGCCACTGCTGCAGACTTTGCTGGCGCAGCATCCCCATAAGCGCATCGTGGTCACCGGCTTTATCAGCCGTAACGATGCCGGTGAAACCGTCCTGCTTGGCCGTAACGGCTCCGACTATTCCGCTACGCAGATCGGTGCGCTGGCGGGTGTCGGACGTGTGACGATCTGGAGCGATGTGGCGGGCGTTTATAGCGCCGATCCCCGCAAAGTCTCTGATGCCTGTCTGCTGCCGCTGTTAAGGCTGGATGAGGCCAGTGAGCTGGCGCGTCTG
The DNA here is from genome assembly GCF_019104105.1 of Pantoea jilinensis. Classification (NCBI taxonomy): domain Bacteria; kingdom Pseudomonadati; phylum Pseudomonadota; class Gammaproteobacteria; order Enterobacterales; family Erwiniaceae; genus Pantoea; species Pantoea jilinensis. The sequence continues at coordinate 179,156 of NZ_CP077746.1, forward strand.
GCGGCACCGGTGCTGCATACCCGTACGCTGCAGCCGGTTTCCGGCAGTGATATCGATTTGCAATTGCGCTGCAGTTATCAGCCGGAGCAGGGCTCAACCCGAATTGAACGCGTGCTGGCCTCCGGAACAGGCGCGCGCATTGTCACCAGCCATGACGATGTTTGCCTGATTGAGATTCAGCTGCCAGAGCAGCGTGACTTTGCCATCCTTCACAAAGAGATCGACCTGTTGCTGAAGCGCGCGCAGCTGCGACCGCTGGCGTTTGGCGTTCATCCTGACCGTCAACTGCTGCAGCTCTGTTATACCTCCGAAGTGGTTAACAGTGCCTTTACGCTGCTACAGGATGCCGGTTTACCGGGCCATCTGCAGCTGCGCGATGGCCTTGCGCTGGTGGCGCTGGTTGGCGCAGGCGTTACCCGCAATCCGCTGCATACCCATCGCTTCTGGCAGCAGTTAAAAGATCAGCCGGTTGAGTTCATCTGGCAGTCAGAAGAGCACATCAGCGTGGTCGCGGTGCTGCGCGTCGGCCCGACGCAGCATCTGATTCAGGGACTCCATCAGTCGCTGTTCCGTGCAGAAAAGCGCATCGGCCTGATGCTGTTTGGCAAAGGGAATATCGGTTCGCGCTGGCTGGAGCTGTTTGCCCGCGATCAGGAAACGCTGTCAGCGCGGACCGGCTTTGAATTTGTGCTGGCGGGTGTCGCGGATAGCCGTCGCAGTCTGCTGAGCTATGAAGGTCTGGATGCCAGTCGGGCACTCGCCTTCTTTGATGATGAAGCGGTGGAACGCGATGAAGAGTCGCTGTTCCTGTGGATGTGCGCGCATCCGTTTGATGACCTGGTAGTGCTGGATGTCACAGCCAGCACACCGCTGGCACAGCAGTATCTCGACTTTGCCAGCCACGGCTTTCACGTGATCAGCGCCAATAAGGTCGCGGGTGCGTCAGACAGTCAGACCTGGCGGCAGATTCGTGATGCCTTTACCAAAACCGGGCGTCACTGGCTCTATAACGCCACCGTAGGCGCAGGCCTGCCGATCAACTACACGGTACGCGACCTGCGCGACAGCGGCGATACCATCCTGGCAATCAGCGGGATCTTCTCCGGTACGTTGTCCTGGCTGTTCCTGCAGTTTGATGGCACGGTGCCGTTTACCGAGCTGGTGGATCAGGCCTGGCAGCAGGGCTTAACCGAGCCGGATCCGCGCGCCGATCTCTCGGGTCAGGATGTGATGCGTAAGCTGGTGATCCTGGCGCGTGAAGCAGGCTACAACATCGAGCCGGATCAGGTACGGGTGGAGTCGCTGGTGCCAGACAACTGTCAGCAGGGCTCAGTAGACCACTTCTTTGAAAATGGTGAAGAGCTGAATGAGCAGATGCTGCAGCGTCTGGAAGCCGCGCAGGAGATGGACCTGGTGCTGCGTTACGTTGCCCGGTTTGATGCCAACGGTAAAGCACGTGTCGGTGTCGAAGCGGTGCGTCCGGAACATCCGCTGGCTTCGCTGCTGCCGTGCGACAACGTCTTTGCGATTGAAAGTCGCTGGTATCGCGACAATCCGCTGGTCATCCGCGGACCCGGTGCAGGCCGTGATGTTACCGCAGGTGCAATACAGTCAGATATTAATCGCCTCGCACAGTTGCTGTAATTTCTCTTTAACAGGCGCTTCGGCGCCTGTTTTCAATGCGTTATCTCTCCTCTGTTGAAACTTCTTCAAGTTGATTGAAAATTGATCACGTCTGTTGATCATTTTTAAGTTGACGACATCCGCAGATTACGTCATTTTGAACATCTGGACGTCTAAACGTGTAGATGTTCGCAGGCCGATTGTTAATCGATGAGGGTGCAGGATGAGTTTCTTTCATGCCAATCAGCGCGAAGCGCTAAACCAGAGCCTGGCTGAGCTGAACGGGCAAATTAATGTTTCATTTGAGTTCTTCCCGCCGCGTACCAGCGAAATGGAAGAGACCCTCTGGAGCTCCATCGATCGTCTGAGCAGCCTGAAACCAAAATTCGTTTCCGTTACCTACGGCGCGAACTCAGGGGAACGCGACCGCACCCACAGCATTATCAAAGGCATTAAAGATAGAACCGGGCTGGAGGCTGCACCCCATCTGACCTGTGTTGATGCCACGCGGGATGAACTGCGCACCATTGCTCAGGATTACTGGAACAATGGCATTCGCCATATTGTGGCGCTGCGCGGTGACCTGCCTACCGGCAGCGGCAAGCCTGAGATGTACGGCAGCGATCTGGTGTCGCTGCTGAAAGAGGTCGGCGATTTTGATATTTCCGTCGCCGCCTATCCTGAAGTCCATCCCGAAGCGAAAAGCGCCCAGGCCGATCTGATTAACCTGAAGCGAAAAATTGATGCCGGCGCAAACCGGGCAATTACCCAGTTCTTCTTTGACGTTGAAAGCTATTTACGTTTTCGCGATCGCTGTGTTTCGACCGGCATTGATGTAGAAATTGTGCCGGGCATTCTGCCGGTCTCTAACTTTAAACAGCTCCAGCGCTTTGCCACGCTGACCAATGTGCGTGTGCCGGGCTGGATGAACGCGATGTTTGCCGGTCTGGATGATGATCCGGAAACGCGCAAAATGGTGGGCGCCAATATCGCGATGGACATGGTAAAAATCCTGTCACGCGAAGGGGTGAAAGATTTCCATTTTTACACGCTGAACCGTGCCGAAATGAGTTACGCCATCTGTCACACGTTAGGTGTGCGTCCTGCCGCTGCGGCTTAAGCCTCTTGTTACAGCCAATAAAAAAGTCGGGAACGTCCCGACTTTTTTGTTTTTCTGGCGGGCAGCGCTGACCGTTGTCAGCGCCTGACCACGATTAACCGGTATTGCGCATACCTGCCGCCACACCTGCAATCGTCACCATCAGCGCCTGCTCTACGCGGGCATCCGGCTCCTCACCACGGGCTTCCTGCGCACGTGAACGATGTAGCAGTTCTGCCTGGAGTACGTTGAGCGGATCGGTATAGACGTTACGCAGCGCAATCGACTCGGCAATCCACGGCTGGTCAGCCATCAGGTGTGAGTCATTGGCGATGGTCAGTACCGCTTTGATATCCGCAGCAAGCTGTTCGCGCAGTTGTTTACCCAGCGGCCAGAGTGATTTATCGACCAGACGCTGATCGTAATATTCCGCCAGCCACAGGTCGGCTTTCGAGAAGACCATCTCCAGCATCCCCAGACGGGTGGAGAAGAATGGCCAGTCGCGGCACATCGCTTCCAGCTGATCCTGATGACCGGCTGCCATCGCCTGCTGCAATGCAGCACCGGCACCCAGCCAGGCAGGCAGCATCAGACGGTTCTGCGTCCAGGCGAAAATCCATGGAATCGCACGCAGCGACTCTACGCCACCGGTAGGACGGCGTTTGGCCGGACGTGATCCCAGCGGTAATTTACCCAGCTCCTGCTCCGGCGTCGCCGAACGGAAATAAGGGACGAAGTCAGCGTTTTCACGCACATAACCACGATACATCGCACAGGAGTCAGCTGAGAGCTGATCCATAATGTCGCGCCATTCGCGTTTTGGCTCTGGCGGTGGCATCAGGTTTGCTTCCAGAATTGCGCCGGTGTAGAGCGACAGGCTGGCGATGGTCACGGCCGGTAAGCCATATTTAAAGCGGATCATCTCACCCTGTTCAGTCACACGCAGACCGCCGCGCAGGCTGCCTGGCGGTTGTGACAGCAGTGCGGCATGGGCGGGCGCGCCGCCACGACCAATGCTGCCGCCGCGTCCATGGAACAGCGTCAGTGAAATACCGGCTTTCTCGCAGGTTTTAATCAGGGCATCCTGTGCCTGATATTGCGCCCAGCTGGCGGCCATGACACCGGCATCTTTCGCCGAGTCAGAATAGCCAATCATCACCATCTGTTTGCCCTGAATAAAGCCGCGATACCAGTCGATGCTCAGCAGCTGGCTCATCACGTCGTTCGCGTTATTCAGATCATCAAGCGTTTCAAACAGCGGTGCAACCGGCATGGCATAAGCGATGCCCGCTTCTTTCAGCAGCAGATGCACGGCCAGCACGTCGGAAGGGGTTTTCGCCATCGAAATAACATAGGCGGCGATAGAACCCTGCGGGGCTTCCGCCGCGACACGACACGTCTCCAGCACTTCACGCGTCTCATCGCTGGGTTCCCAGGTACGAGGCAGCAGCGGGCGCTTGGAATTCAGTTCACGGATCAGGAACGCCTGCTTGTCCGCTTCAGACCAGCTTTCATAATCGCCGAGGCCCAGATAACGGGTCACTTCGGCAATCGCCTCTGTGTGACGGGTGCTCTCCTGGCGCAGATCGATACGCACCAGCGGCACGCCGAAGCATTTCACGCGGCGCAGCGTATCAAGCAACTGACCGTTAGCGATAATGCCCATGCCGCACTGTTGCAGTGACTGATAGATGGCAAACAGCGGGTCCCACAGTTGATCGTTGGAGACCAGCAGATCGGCCGGACGCGGCAGGCGTTCGCCTTTCAGGCGGCGTTCCAGGAACGACTGGGTCGTCATCAGCTGACTGCGCAGACGTTTCAGGATCACACGGTAAGGTTCCAGCGCTTCCGGCTCGCCGCTGAGTTCGCGGATCTCTTCACTGCACTCGGACATCGACAGCTCGGAGATCAACACGCCGATATCGCGCAGGAACAGGTCAGTGGCTTTCCAGCGGCTCAGCTGCATCACATGGCGGGTAATCGACGCCGTGACGTTCGGGTTACCGTCGCGGTCGCCACCCATCCACGAGGTGAACTGAACCGGCACGAAATCGACCGGCAGCCTGATGCCAAACGCCTCTTCGACCTGCTCGTTCAGCTCACGCAGGAAAGCAGGAACGCCTTCCCACAGGCTGTTTTCTACGACGGCAAAGCCCCATTTGGCTTCGTCTACTGGGGTCGGACGATATTTACGGATCTCATCGGTGTGCCACGCCTGCGCCACCAGCTGGCGCAAACGGCGCATAATCTGGTTGCGTTCGTAGTCGGAGACATCGCTGTGATCAAGCTGCTTCAGGCAGCTGTTAACTTCAACCAGCTTGTGAATCAGTGTACGACGGGTGATTTCGGTCGGGTGCGCAGTCAGCACCAGCTCCAGAGACAGTGATTCAATGGCCGCAAGGATGTCGCTTTCGCTGATATCTTTCTGCTGTTTCAGGGTATCAAAGGTCTTTTTCAGCAGTTCAGGATGGTTCTCACCCTCACCACTTTGCGAGATGGTCTGATACTGCTCAGCCACGTTAGTGAGGTTCAGAAACTGGCTGAAAGCGCGTGCAACCGGCAGAAGCTCCTCGTTGGAGAGGTTCTGCAGCGTATTGAGCAGTTCTTTACGATGAGTGTCATTTCCTGCACGGGATGACTTGGAGAGCTTACGGATGGTTTCAACCTGGTCGAGGATGTTCTCTCCCAGTGCATCCTTAATCGTATCCCCGAGCAGTTTGCCGAGCATACTGACATTACTTCGCATTGCGGAATATTGTTCGTTCATTGGACCCTGACACCCTTATCGTCTTGAAAAACTCATACACCCGACCTTTCAGGCAGCAGAAAAATCAGCAACATTGTGTCCCCGATAATCTACAGGGAACCGGCTCCGTTGCCGCCTGTCCACATTCTGAAACGTTCTGGATAATCACCCGGTGGGCATAACATCGTCTTTTATCTAGCCACGTAATGCTGCGTTCGTCAAATGCGTTAAAGTGCACTGAAGATGTGGCTAACTAACGGAAATTCGTAGAATTTATAGAGAAAGAAGCGGGATAAGTTATTCTTATTGTTAAATCCCGCAGATTGCGGGGGCATTTTGCTGTTAATACAGTGAAATGCCCCATTTGCTGTCAATCAGTGACAAAAATGCTGCACAACCTGACTGATTAGCGCCCGTGTCGGCTTAATAAATGCCGTATCAATAAATTCGTCGGGCTGATGCGCCTGATTGATTGAGCCCGGGCCCAGGACCAGTGTTGGGCAGAGTGTTTGAATAAACGGCGCCTCGGTACAGTAATTCACCACCTCGGTTGGCGTACCCAGTAATTTCTCAACCACACTCACCAGTTCATGATTTACCGGACACTCATAGCCCGGAATCGGCGGATGCAGTTCGGCCACGGTGACCCGGCCCGGCCAGCGTGCACTCACCGGTGCCAGCGCCTCGTTCAGCAACCCATCCAGATCGCTCAGCGACAGGCCCGGCAACGGACGAATATCCATATGCAGTTCACAGCAGGCGCAGATACGGTTCGCGGCGTCTCCGCCATGAATATGGCCGAAATTCATGGTCGGATAAGGGATAGCGAAGCCGTCATGGTGATAACGCTCCTGCAGCGTCGTGCGCAGTTGCATCAGATGAGTGATCGACTCATGCATCAGTTCAATGGCGTTGACACCGCGTGCCGGATCGCTGGAATGGCCCGATTTCCCCTCGATGCGAATCACATTCGACAGATGGCCTTTGTGCGCGCGCACCGGTTTAAGCGAAGTCGGTTCACCGATGATGGCACAGTCGGGACGCAGCTGCGTCGATTCAGAGAAATATTTGGCGCCAGCCATGGTGGTCTCTTCATCGGCCGTGGCAAGGATATAGAGCGGTTTGCTCAGCGTGCTGACATCCACATCGCGCAGCGTGTCGAGAATAAAGGCGAAGAAGCCTTTCATGTCTGCTGTGCCCAGGCCGTAGAGCTTGTTGTCATGCTCAGTCAGAGTAAAGGGATCGCGCGTCCAGCGGCCATCATCAAAGGGAACGGTATCCGTATGACCGGCTAACAGCAGGCCGCCCGCACCGGTGCCGGTTCGCGCCAGCATATTAAATTTATTGCGGGTGCCGGGCACCGGCTGCACTTCAACGCTGAAGCCAAGGTCGCGGAACCAGCCGGCCAGCAAATTGATTAAAGTTTCATTACTCTGATCCAGTGCGGCATCGGTTGCGCTGATCGACGGTGTGGCGATCAACTGGCGGTACAGTTCAATAAAAGGCGGTAATTTTGTCTTCACTGTTGGCGGTCCTTGGGTTAGGATGTATCCATATTCATGCAGTAATAGTGAATAAAAATACATTAACGTCCTCTGCAAGGGAACCATAAATCACTGCAGATGACAGGGTGGGTAACGGGGCAAGGCCGCGACCCGGAACGTGCGACTGTAAAAAGGGTTACAGCCTGATGTTGAATACGCTGATCGTTGGTGCCAGTGGTTATGCCGGTGTAGAGCTTGCCACTTTCCTGAATCGCCATCCACATATCAACATAACCGCTTTGGCGGTTTCTGCGCAAAGCCCTGATGCTGGCAAGCGCCTCTCTGACCTCCATCCACAGCTGAAAGGCGTAGTGGATTTACCGCTACAGCCGCTAAGCAGCGCAGCTGAGTGGGCAGACAAAGTGGATGTGGTGTTCCTGGCGACGGCGCATGAAGTCAGCCACGATCTGGCGCCGGAATTCCTTAAGGCCGGTTGTGTCGTGTTCGACCTGTCAGGCGCGTTCCGCGTTAATGACGCTGATTTTTATACGCGTTTCTATGGCTTTACCCATCAGCATGGTGACTGGCTGGACAAAGCGGTGTACGGCCTGGCGGAATATCAGCATGAGAAAATTCAGCAGGCGCAGCTGGTAGCGGTACCGGGTTGCTACCCGACCGCTGCGCAACTGGCACTGAAACCCCTGGTGGATGCCGGACTGTTGAACGATGCGCAGTGGCCAGTCATTAACGCCACCAGCGGCGTAAGCGGTGCCGGACGTAAAGCCAATGTCGGCACCAGTTTCTGCGAAGTAAGCCTGCAGCCTTATGGCCTGTTTAACCATCGTCACCATCCGGAAATTGTTGCGCACCTCGGTACACCCGTGATCTTTACGCCGCATCTGGGCAGTTTCCCGCGCGGTATTCTGGCAACGATTACCTGCCGTCTGAAAGCGGGTGTCAGCCGCGAAGATATCGCCGCTGTTTTCCATCGCGCCTATGACAATAAGCCACTGGTGCGGCTCTATGATAAGGGCGTGCCGGGGCTGAAAGCCGTTGTGGGCCTGCCTTACTGTGATATCGGTTTTGAAGTACAGGGCGAACATCTGATTGTCGTCGCCGCCGAAGATAATCTGCTGAAAGGCGCGGCATCGCAGGCGGTACAGTGCCTGAACATCCGGTTCGGCTTCCCTGAAACGCAGTCACTGATTTAACGGACAACTTAACCATGACCAATCCATTGATTATTAAGCTGGGCGGTGTGCTGTTAGACAGCGAAGAAGCGCTGGCCCGTTTGTTTGAAGCGCTGCTGAAATATCGCAGCGCCCATCAGCGTCCGCTGCTCATTGTCCACGGCGGCGGTTGCCTGGTCGATGAACTGATGAAAAAGCTGGCGCTGCCAGTCATGAAGAAAAATGGCCTGCGCGTCACCCCAGCCGATCAGATCGACATCATTACTGGTGCACTGGCGGGAACCGCAAACAAAACGCTGCTGGCCTGGGCAAAAAAATCGGGCATCAACGCGGTCGGCCTCTGCCTGGGCGATGCGGGCATTGTGAATGTCGCTCCGTTTGATGACGAACTTGGCCATGTTGGCCACGCAACGCCGGGTAATCCGGCCTTGCTGAACACGCTGCTGGCGGCGGGTTACATGCCGGTGGTGAGCTCAATTGGTATTACTGACAGCGGCGACCTGATGAACGTCAACGCTGACCAGGCGGCAACCGCGCTGGCCTCGACGCTGGGTGCTGATCTGGTTCTGTTGTCTGACGTCAGTGGTATTCTCGACGGCAAAGGTCAGCGCATCGAAGAGATGACCGCCGACAAAGCTGAGCAGCTGATTTCCCAGGGCATTATTACCGATGGCATGATTGTTAAAGTCCACGCGGCACTTGATGCGGCGCGTACACTGGGTCGCCCGGTCGATATTGCCAGCTGGCGTCACGCTGAGCGGCTGACTGATCTTTTTAACGGCGTGTCGATTGGCACCCGGATTCTCGCTTAACGACTCTGATTCAAGGATTACGAAATGCAAACGCAAAACATCAAAAAAATCGTTCTGGCTTACTCCGGTGGTCTTGATACTTCGGCCATCATTCCATGGCTGAAAGAGAACTACGGCGGCTGTGAAGTGGTCGCATTTGTAGCGGATATTGGTCAGGAGCGCGGCGATCTTGAAGGTGTTGAGAAGAAAGCCCTGCAGTCTGGCGCCTCTGAATGTCACGTGGTTGACCTGCGTGAAGAGTTCATCAGCGACTACGTTTATCCGGTACTGCAGACCGGCGCGTTGTATGAAGGGACCTATCTGCTGGGCACCTCTATGGCGCGTCCTATCATCGCAAAAGCGCAGGTTGAGCTGGCACTGAAAGTAGGCGCGGATGCGCTGTGTCATGGTGCAACCGGTAAAGGCAATGACCAGGTGCGTTTCGAAACCACCTACACCGCGCTGGCACCACAGCTGAAAGTCGTGGCACCGTGGCGTGAATGGAACCTGCGTTCACGTGAAGCACTGCTGGACTATCTGAAAGAGCGCAACATTCCGACCACCGCTTCGCTGGAAAAAATCTACAGCCGTGACGAAAACGCCTGGCATATCTCCACCGAAGGCGGCGTGCTGGAAAGCCCGGCCAATGCACCAAATAAAGATTGCTGGGTCTGGACTGTCGATCCGCTGGAAGCGCCTGACCAGCCTGAAGACGTGACTGTAACCGTTGAGAAAGGCCGTGTTGTGGCGGTTAACGGCGAAAAACTGAGTCCGTTCCAGTGTCTGGAAAAACTGAACGTGCTGGGCGCAAAACATGGCGTCGGCCGTATCGATATCGTTGAAAACCGTCTGGTAGGCATTAAATCCCGCGGCTGCTACGAAACCCCTGGCGGCACCATCATGGTGAATGCGCTGCGTGCGGTTGAGCAGCTGGTCCTGGATCGCGATAGCTTCAAATGGCGTGAGCAGCTGGGCCACGAGATGTCTTACGTCGTTTATGATGGTCGCTGGTTCGCTCCGCTGCGTAAGTCGATTCAGGCTGCTGCCGAATCGCTGGCGGAAGAAGTTAACGGTGAAGTGGTGCTGCAGCTCTACAAAGGCCAGGCGACAGCCACTCAGAAGCGTTCTGCGAACAGCCTCTACTCGGAAGAGTTCGCTACCTTCGGTGAAGATGAAGTTTACGATCACCGTCACGCGGGCGGCTTTATCCGTCTGTTCTCGCTCTCTTCGCGTATCCGCGCCCTGAACGAGCAGAAGAAGTAATTTTTCAGGCGGGGTGCGCCTCGCCTCACAGTTTTGATTCAGGGGCGGCATTTATGCCGCCTCTTGTTTAACGATTCAGAGGAGTTTTCACATGGCACTTTGGGGTGGACGGTTTACTCAGGCAGCGGATCAACGTTTTAAACAGTTCAATGACTCGCTGCGCTTCGATTACCGCCTGGCAGAGCAGGACATCATTGGCTCTGTTGCCTGGTCCAAAGCGCTGGTGACGGTCAATGTGCTGACTCAGGATGAGCAGCAGCAACTTGAAGCGGCCCTGAATTCGCTATTGAATGAAGTGCGTGAAAATCCTGAACAGATTCTGCAGAGCGATGCCGAAGATATTCACAGCTGGGTTGAAGGTAAGCTGATCGACAAAGTCGGCTCGCTGGGCAAAAAGCTGCACACCGGCCGTAGCCGCAACGATCAGGTCGCGACCGATCTGAAACTGTGGTGCAAGGTACAGATCGAAGCGCTGCTGGGCGCCACACGTGAGCTGCAGCAGGCGTTAGTGGTTACCGCTGAAGCCAATCAGGATGCAGTGATGCCGGGCTACACCCACTTGCAGCGTGCGCAGCCGGTGACGTTTGCGCACTGGTGTCTGGCCTACGTTGAAATGCTGGCGCGTGACGAGAGCCGTCTGCAGGATACCCTGAAGCGTCTTGATGTCAGCCCGCTGGGCTGTGGCGCACTGGCCGGTACCGCTTACGAGATTGATCGTCAGCAGCTGGCAGGCTGGCTGGGCTTCGCTTCCGCCACACGTAACAGTCTGGATACCGTATCAGACCGCGATCACGTGCTGGAACTGCTCTCTGACGCGGCCATTGGCATGGTGCATCTGTCGCGCTTTGCGGAAGATATGATTTTCTTCAACACCGGCGAAGCAGGCTTTATTGAGCTGTCAGATAAAGTGACCTCAGGCTCATCACTGATGCCGCAGAAGAAAAATCCGGATGCGCTGGAGCTGATTCGCGGCAAATGTGGTCGTGTGCAGGGTGCACTGACCGGCATGATGATGACGCTAAAAGGTCTGCCGCTGGCCTACAACAAAGATATGCAGGAAGACAAAGAAGGGCTGTTTGACGCGCTGGATACCTGGCTCGACTGTCTGCATATGTCAGTGCTGGTGCTGGATGGCCTGCAGGTTAAACGTCCGCGTTGCCAGGAAGCCGCTGAACAGGGCTACGCAAACTCTACTGAGCTGGCCGACTATCTGGTCGCCAAAGGCGTGCCGTTCCGTGAAGCACACCATATCGTTGGCGAAGTTGTCGTGGCGGCTATCGGGCAGGGCGTAGCACTTGAAGCGCTGTCGCTGGCACAACTTCAGCAGTTCAGCGCGGTGATTGGCGAGGATGTCTATCCGATTCTGGCGCTGCAATCGTGTCTGGATAAGCGTAATGCGCAGGGCGGTGTTTCTCCGCAGCAGGTTGCCCGCGCTATCGGTGACGCTAAACAGCGTCTGGCGTGATCAGCAGGTAAAAAAAAAGCGGGCACGTTAAAATGCCCGCCAACCTCTAGCTTCAGAACTACTATTTTTTATAGGCACATCATCAAAGCGCCCGCTCTCCCGGCCGACGCTCAGACTCTCTTACGCTGACAGCAAGTATTGACGCAGATCCTCACTGCCGCCAGCATGACGACCGCCCATGAAGACCTGCAGTACCGTCGCCAGGCCTGAAACGGCTCCTGAACTGACGGTTGTCGAATCCTGTCCCATCACAATTTTCGTACTCAATGACATGCTCACTCAGCCTCTGTATGGCCTGCGCACAGAAGCCGCAGCTGGCTTTATAGAGATGAAGACAGACTCCTGAGCTTTTTGTTGCGCGCATTATTCCCAACCACCCTTGATAGGGCCAATCGTTCATTGCTATTCTATCTATCGCCACGGGCTATCGTGGTTTGGAGGGTAATAATGAATATTCGTGATCTTGAATATCTGGTTTCGCTTGCTGAACACCGTCATTTCCGCCGTGCGGCGGATGCATGTCATGTCAGTCAGCCCACGTTAAGCGGGCAGATCCGTAAGCTGGAAGATGAGCTGGGTGTGATGCTGCTGGAGCGCACCAGCCGTAAAGTGCTGTTCACGCAGGCAGGTTTACTGCTGGTGGATCAGGCGCGTACGGTGCTGCGTGAAGTGAAAGTGCTGAAAGAGATGGCCAGTCAGCAAGGGGAAGCGATGTCAGGTCCGCTGCATATCGGCCTCATCCCGACCACCGCGCCGTATTTACTGCCACAGATTATCCCGACGCTGCACCAGACCTTCCCGAAACTGGAGATGTATCTGCACGAAGCGCAGACGCAACAGCTGCTGTCACAGCTCGACAGTGGCAAGCTCGACTGTGCGATTGTTGCGCTGGTCAAAGAGAGTCAGGCCTTTATCGAAGTGCCGCTGTTTGATGAGCCAATGAAGCTGGCTGTCTATGCCGATCATCCGTGGTGCGATCGCGATCGTGTGCCAATGTCCGATCTGGCCGGCGAGAAATTGCTGATGCTGGAAGATGGACACTGTCTGCGTGACCAGGCGATGGGATTCTGCTTTGAGGCGGGTGCCGATGAAGATACCCATTTCCGGGCGACCAGTCTTGAGACACTGCGCAATATGGTGGCGGCAGGCAGTGGCATTACGCTGTTACCGGCGCTGGCAGTTCCACCAGAGCGTATTCGCGACGGTGTCTGCTATCTCACCTGCTACAAACCGGTGCCACAGCGCACGATCGCGCTGGTCTATCGTCCGGGTTCACCTCTGCGCAGCCGTTATGAACAGCTGGCAGAGGCAATTAAAACCCACATGGCACACTATTTCGACGCTGCGTTAAAACAGGCGGTTTAAGCCGTTTAACGCCGCAACGCGATAGGCTTCGGCCATCGTCGGATAGTTAAAGGTGGTATTCACGAAGTACTCAATCGTGTTGCCACCATTTTTTTGCTCCATGATCGCCTGACCGATGTGAATGATCTCAGCGGCACGCTCGCCAAAGCAGTGGATCCCCAGAATCTCTTTGGTTTCCCGATGGAACAGAATCTTCAGACTGCCAACGTTCATGCCCACAATCTGCGCGCGTGCCAGATGTTTAAACTGCGCGCGGCCCACTTCGTAAGGCACCTTCATTGCCGTCAGCTGCTGCTCGGTTTTACCCACGGAGCTGATTTCCGGAATGGTGTAGATACCGGTTGGGATATCTTCAATCAGGTGTGCTGACGCTTCCCCTTTGATAATCGCCTGTGCGGCAATACGGCCCTGATCGTAGGCGGCTGAGGCCAGGCTTGGATAGCCAATCACGTCACCGACGGCATAAATGTGCGGCTGCGCTGTCTGATACATGCTGTTCACTTTCAGCAGGCCACGCCCATCGGCTTCCAGACCGACGTTTTCCAGCGAAAGGGAATCGGTGTTACCGGTACGGCCGTTGGCGTACAGCAGGCAATCCGCTTTCACTTTCTTGCCCGACTTCAAATGCATGATGACGCCATCTTCCACGCCTTCGATCTTCTCAAACTCTTCATTGTGACGAATCACTACGCCGCTATTCCAGAAGTGGTATGAGAGAGAATCCGACATCTCCTGATCGAGAAACGCCAGCAGGCGATCGCGGGTATTAATCAGGTCAACTTTGACGTTGAGACCACGGAAAATCGATGCATATTCACAGCCGATGACGCCAGCGCCGTAAATAATGACGTGACCCGGTTCGTGGTGCAGATTAAGGATAGAGTCGGAGTCGTAGACGCGGGGATGCGTAAAGTCGACATTATCAGGATGGTAAGGCCGTGAACCACAGGCGATAACAAACTTCTCTGCCGTCAGCGTCTCACGCGTGCCATCAGGTTGTTCAATCTCAATCGTATTGGCATCAACAAAATGGGCATCGCCCTGATAAAGCTCACAGCGGTTACGCTCGTAGAAGCCCTGGCGCATGGCTGTCTGCTGGCTGATCACGCTTTCAGTGTGATTAAGAATGTCGGCGAAAGAGGAGCGAAGCAGTCGGGTATGATCGCTGTAGAGCGGGTTTTGGTTGAATTCGATAATGCGACTGACGGCGTGGCGAAGGGCTTTGGAAGGGATGGTTCCCCAGTGCGTACAGCCGCCGCCGATGTTGTGGTAGCGTTCGACCACGGCGATGCGCGCTCCCTGTTTTACCAGCCCCATCGCCGCCCCTTCACCGCCGGGCCCTGAGCCAATCACAATGGCATCGTAATCGTAAGACTTTTGCATACCGATACGTCCTATTATTTATACATTTTTACAACGAGATTCTAACATCTCGTCGCGCACTTCTGAATTCTATCAGCGATTTTCATCACATTTTGACAAAGTGTGAGGTTCACAGGCAGTGACAAAGAATGCCAATCTGTACGCTGAAAATTTTGCTATAGTGCCCGCTCAACACCGCTAAAGGCAGAGAGAATGGGCGTCAGAGCGCAACAAAAAGAACGTACACGACGTACACTGATTGAAGCAGCGTTCAGTCAGCTCAGCGCCGAACGCAGTTTTGCCAGTTTGAGTTTGCGGGAAGTTGCCCGTGAAGCGGGGATTGCACCCACCTCCTTTTATCGTCATTTCAAGGATGTTGATGAGCTTGGCCTGACGATGGTGGACGAAAGTGGGCTGATGCTGCGACAGCTGATGCGTCAGGCACGACAGCGTATCGCCAAAGGCGGCAGCATCATTAAAACGTCGGTGTCGACCTTTATGGAGTTCATCGGCAACAACCCCAACGCTTTCCGCCTGTTACTGCGTGAACGTTCCGGCACCTCTGCTGCTTTCCGTGCCGCCGTGGCGCGTGAAATTCAGCACTTTATCGCTGAACTGGCTGACTATCTTGAGGTCGAAAATCGCATGCCGCGCAGTTTTACCGAAGCGCAGGCTGAAGCGATGGTGACCATTGTCTTCAGCGCCGGTGCAGAAGCACTGGACGTTGATGCTGAGCAGCGACGTAAGCTTGAGGATCGGCTGGTGTTACAGCTGCGGATGATCGCCAAAGGCGCTTATTACTGGTACCGCCGTGAGCAGGAACGACTGGCGGTCACCCTGGAAAAACCCGAAGAGCAATGAGTAAGGATCAGTTCATGACCCACCCAGGTACCCGCGATAAAAGCACTCTGGCACTGGCTTTTATTACCGGCTTAGCGATTAACGGTTCGTTTTCTGTGCTGTTCAGCGCCTTTGTTCCCTTTTCGATTTTTCCGCTGATTGCGCTGGGTCTGGCGGCCTGGTGTCTGCATCAGCGGTATCTCAACACCAACATGCCGGACGGCATGCCAGGCCTGGCGGCGGCGTTTTTCCTGCTGGGGATTCTGGTTTATAGCGCGCTGGTGCGGGCAGAATACCCGGACATTGGCTCAAATTTCGTTCCCACCGTTCTGATGGTCGCGCTGGTGTTCTGGATTGCGACGCGGTTTAAGCGCAAGCGTAATCAGTAGGGATATCGGCAGGGAAAAAAAACGGGAACTTCAGGGTTCCCGTTTTTGTTTACGCTTTACGCGTCAGCAGCACACCGCATTCCATGTGGTGGGTGTAGGGGAACTGATCAAACAGCGCCAGCCGCGTCACGTCGTGCGTTTCTGACAACGTTTGCAGATTGTCGCTCAGGGTTTGTGGGTTGCAGGAGATATAAAGGATGCGCGGATACGCCTGCACCATTTTCACCGTCTCTTCATCCAGGCCGCTACGTGGTGGATCGACAAATATCGTCTCGCACTCGTAGCTGGTCAGATCAATCCCTTCCAGACGATTAAAGCTGCGCACGCCATTCATCGCCTGAGTAAACTCCTCCGCCGCCATGCGAATGATCTGCACGTTATCAATCTGGTTCACGGCAATGTTGTATTGGGCCGACGCAACAGAAGGCTTGGCGATTTCCGTTGCCAGAACGCGGCGGAAATTGCGCGCCAGCGCCAGCGAGAAGTTGCCGTTACCGCAGTACAGTTCCAGCAGGTCACCCTGTGAATCCTGCGTCACATCCAGCGCCCACTCCAGCATCTGAATATTCATTGCCGCGTTAGGCTGGGTAAAACTGTTCTCGACCTGACGATAGATAATCTCGCGACCTGCAACCGGCAGACACTCATCCACATAGTCGCGATCCAGACAGATTTTGGTTTTGGTCGCACGGCCAATTAACTGCACATTCAGACCTTCCGCACGCAGTTGATCACGCAGCGCGGCGGCGGCCTGCTGCCACTCATCATCCAGCTTGCGATGATAGAGCAGTGAAATCACAATCTGATTGCTCATGGTTGACAGATAGTCGATCTGGAACAGCTTATGACGCAGGGTGCGGTTATCACGGATCGCGGCGATCATCTTTGGCATCAGCTGATTGATCAGCTGGCTGGCTGCCGGGAACTGATCGACCCGGATCCGCTCGCGCGTCTGCTGATCAAAGATGATGTGATAGATATCATCACCGTCGTGCCACAGGCGGAATTCGGCGCGCATCCGATAGTGGCTGACCGGCGAACGGAACACCTCCACGTCGGGCGCAGCAAACGGCGTCATCATCGTCTCTAAACGACTGACTTTTTCCGCCAGCTGTGCGTCATAGTCTTCAATGGGGAGATGTTCGGGTGTCATGAGCAATCCTGATTAATAGCTTACCAGCGGGCGATTGTAGGCATTCACTTGCTGATGTCCAGTCCCACAGCGATAAGATATTTGGCAGTCTGGACTTCCGTATCTCCACTCCGTAGACTGCAGACGCCGGCCTCAAGCCTGAGTTAATAGGGAATCCAGTGTGAATCTGGAGCTGACGCGCAGCGGTAAGGAATGTCGTGATGAGTGCAATTGCAGACACTGTCCTCCGGGATGGGAAGTCATCATCATTTATGGTTCCCAGCCCGAAGACCTGCCGGTGTAACGTCGCTACTCGTACAATCATCGCGTTCTATTGATTGTCGGCCTGCGGCATCCTGCTTCGTCTTATGGATGCGATTAAAATGACAAAAAAAACTGCATCGCTGTTCGCTCTGAGCGCAACGGCGATTTCTCTCTGGGCGCAAAACGGTTTTGCGCAGGGGAATGATGATACGCAAATCGTCACTGCCAACCGTTTTGCCGAACCTGTTTCCGGGGTGCTGGCGCCGACAACCGTCGTCACGCGTGATGAGATTGATCGCTGGCAGGCCAAAAGTCTGACAGATGTGATGCGCCGTCTGCCGGGTGTCGATGTCGCGCAAAGCGGCGGGCTAGGGCAGCAGAGTTCGCTGTTTATTCGGGGTACTGAGTCCAGACATGTGCTGATCCTGATTGATGGTATCCGGCTTAATCAGGCGGGTATTACCGGTTCGTCCGACCTCAGCCAGATCCCCCTGTCGCTGGTGCAACGCATCGAATATATTCGCGGCGCACGTTCCGCGGTTTACGGTTCTGATGCCATTGGCGGCGTGGTGAATATTATTACGGGCCGTTCGCAACCGGGCACGACGCTGACGGCGGGCATGGGATCCAACGGCTATCAATCGTATGACGGCTCAACCCAGCAGATGCTGGGCGACGCGACAAAGCTTACCCTGGCAGGCAACTATACCTACACCAAAGGGTATGACGTGGTGGCGGGCTATCCCAATGACTATGGCCCGGCGCAGCACGATCGCGACGGCTTCATGAGCAAAACCCTGTATGGCAACCTTGAGCATCAGTTCAGCGATGAACTCAGTGGTTTTGTGCGCGGCTATGGCTTTGATAACCGCACTGCCTATGACGGGTCTTACACGTATGATGACAGCTTCACGAATATCATCGGCCTGGCGGATACCCGTCAGCTCTACAGCCAGACCTGGGACACCGGTTTACGCTTCAACCGCGACGTCTACTCCACCCAGCTTATTGCCAGTTATGGCCATACCAAAGACATTAACTACGATCCGCGCAATGGCCGCTACGGCGCTGCATCCACCTTTGATGATGTCACCCAGTACAATCTGCAGTGGGGCAATACCGTGCAGGTGGGGCAGGGCGCCGTCAGTGCGGGTGTTGACTGGCAGAAAGAGACAACGGAACCGGGCACGAACTATTTATCAGATGGCTATGAACAGCGTAATACCGGCCTCTACGTGACCGGGCAGCAACAGTTTGGCAGCGTCACTCTTGAGGGTGCGGTACGTGGTGACGATAACAATCAGTTCGGCTGGCATAACACCTGGCAGACGGCGGCGTCATGGGAGTTTATTTCCGGGTACCGCGCGTTCGCTTCGTATGGTACTGCTTTCAAAGCGCCTAATCTGTCGCAGGTATACAGCCCATTTTATGGCAACCGCGACCTCGATCCTGAAAAAAGTAAGCAGTGGGAAGGCGGCTTTGAGGGGCTGACCGGGCCGGTGAACTGGCGCGTGTCGGGCTATCGCAACGACATTGATGACCTGATTGAAGGCGATCCGCAGACCTTCCGCTACTACAACATTGAGAAGGCACGTATTAAAGGTGTTGAAGCCACCGCTGGATTCGATACCGGGCCGCTGACGCATCAGCTCTCATATGATTATGTCGATGCGCGGGATGGCAGCACCGATCAGCCGCTCGTTCGCCGGGCTAAGCAGCAGGTCAAGTATCAGCTTGACTGGACACTGCATGAGTTTGACTGGTCCGTGACTTATCACTATCTGGGCGACCGTTATGATACCGACTTCAACAGCACGCCCAGCCGTCGTGTGAAATTAGGCGGTGTCAGCCTGTGGGATCTCGCCGTCTCATATCCTGTCACTTCACAACTCACGGTTCGTGGTAGAATTGCCAACCTGTTCGATAAAGATTACGAGACAGTGTATGGCTATCAGACTCCAGGACGAGAGTATTACCTCAGCGGCAGCTACAACTTCTGATTTGCGTCCCACCGTGCTGGTGTTTGATTCCGGCGTCGGTGGGCTTTCTGTCTATGATGAGGTCCGTCAGCTGTTGCCGGATCTTCATTATCTCTACGCCTTCGATAACGCTGGATTCCCTTACGGCGAGAAAAGCGAAACCTTCATCGTGGAACGCGTGGTCGCTATCGTTGAGGCCATTACACAGCGTTATCCTCTCTCATTAGTCATCATCGCCTGCAATACAGCCAGCACGGTTTCATTGCCTGCTTTACGTGAACGCTTTGCGTTTCCTGTCGTGGGTGTGGTTCCGGCGATTAAACCTGCCGCGCGCCTGACGCGAAATGGTGTGGTCGGGTTGCTGGCGACGCGGGCTACAGTGCGCCGTCCTTATACCCACGAGCTGGTGGCGCAATTCGCCGGTTCCTGCAACATCGAAATGCTGGGATCGGCGGAGCTGGTGGAACTGGCAGAAGCTAAGCTACACGGTGCTGAGGTTGCACTGGATGAGGTGCGCCGTATTGTTCAGCCGTGGCTGCGGATGGCTGAACCACCGGACACGGTTGTTTTAGGCTGTACGCACTTCCCTTTACTGCGCGAAGAGCTGCAGCAGGTGTTACCTGAAGGGACGCGTCTGATTGATTCCGGTGCGGCAATTGCCCGACGAACAGCCTGGCTACTGGAACATGAAGCGCCTGAAGTAAATTCTTCGCAACAGAACGTCGCATTCTGCACGGAGCTGGATGGTGAAGCGGTACAATTATCACCCGTTTTACAGCGTTATGGCTTCCCGTTGCTTGAAAAACTGGCGCTTTAGCGGCTTTTCGCTGAAAAAAGAAGCACTCGAAATTTTATTTGAAATTAGCACTTGTCAGCCTCCGAGAACTCCCTATAATGCGCCTCCACTGACACGGCACAACGGCTTACGAAGCGTCGGGTTGAGTAGGTTCGAAATCATACGAACCAGTGAGTTAAGCGAAAATAAATGCTTGACTGACAATGCGGAAAGCGTAATATACGCAGCCCGCGCCGCAGTAAATCGCGGCATGCTCTTTAACAATTTATCAGACAATCTGTGTGGGCACTCGCAGGATTGATATCAGCGTCTCCGGACGCAAAAAAATATCAAAGCCTCACGAGTGAACACATAATGAAATTCATTATGACGTTTTACAGATGAGCACCGCTTAACTTGTTTAAGCAAATCAAACTTAAATTGAAGAGTTTGATCATGGCTCAGATTGAACGCTGGCGGCAGGCCTAACACATGCAAGTCGGACGGTAGCACAGAGGAGCTTGCTCCTTGGGTGACGAGTGGCGGACGGGTGAGTAATGTCTGGGGATCTGCCCGATAGAGGGGGATAACCACTGGAAACGGTGGCTAATACCGCATAACGTCGCAAGACCAAAGAGGGGGACCTTCGGGCCTCTCACTATCGGATGAACCCAGATGGGATTAGCTAGTAGGCGGGGTAATGGCCCACCTAGGCGACGATCCCTAGCTGGTCTGAGAGGATGACCAGCCACACTGGAACTGAGACACGGTCCAGACTCCTACGGGAGGCAGCAGTGGGGAATATTGCACAATGGGCGCAAGCCTGATGCAGCCATGCCGCGTGTATGAAGAAGGCCTTCGGGTTGTAAAGTACTTTCAGCGGGGAGGAAGGCGATGTGGTTAATAACCGCATCGATTGACGTTACCCGCAGAAGAAGCACCGGCTAACTCCGTGCCAGCAGCCGCGGTAATACGGAGGGTGCAAGCGTTAATCGGAATTACTGGGCGTAAAGCGCACGCAGGCGGTCTGTTAAGTCAGATGTGAAATCCCCGGGCTTAACCTGGGAACTGCATTTGAAACTGGCAGGCTTGAGTCTTGTAGAGGGGGGTAGAATTCCAGGTGTAGCGGTGAAATGCGTAGAGATCTGGAGGAATACCGGTGGCGAAGGCGGCCCCCTGGACAAAGACTGACGCTCAGGTGCGAAAGCGTGGGGAGCAAACAGGATTAGATACCCTGGTAGTCCACGCCGTAAACGATGTCGACTTGGAGGTTGTTCCCTTGAGGAGTGGCTTCCGGAGCTAACGCGTTAAGTCGACCGCCTGGGGAGTACGGCCGCAAGGTTAAAACTCAAATGAATTGACGGGGGCCCGCACAAGCGGTGGAGCATGTGGTTTAATTCGATGCAACGCGAAGAACCTTACCTACTCTTGACATCCAGAGAACTTTCCAGAGATGGATTGGTGCCTTCGGGAACTCTGAGACAGGTGCTGCATGGCTGTCGTCAGCTCGTGTTGTGAAATGTTGGGTTAAGTCCCGCAACGAGCGCAACCCTTATCCTTTGTTGCCAGCGCGTGATGGCGGGAACTCAAAGGAGACTGCCGGTGATAAACCGGAGGAAGGTGGGGATGACGTCAAGTCATCATGGCCCTTACGAGTAGGGCTACACACGTGCTACAATGGCGCATACAAAGAGAAGCGACCTCGCGAGAGCAAGCGGACCTCACAAAGTGCGTCGTAGTCCGGATCGGAGTCTGCAACTCGACTCCGTGAAGTCGGAATCGCTAGTAATCGTGGATCAGAATGCCACGGTGAATACGTTCCCGGGCCTTGTACACACCGCCCGTCACACCATGGGAGTGGGTTGCAAAAGAAGTAGGTAGCTTAACCTTCGGGAGGGCGCTTACCACTTTGTGATTCATGACTGGGGTGAAGTCGTAACAAGGTAACCGTAGGGGAACCTGCGGTTGGATCACCTCCTTACCTGAAGATACCTTCCCGCGCAGTGTCCACACAGATTGTCTGATAAAAAGTAACGAGCAGAAAAAACCTCTACAGGCTTGTAGCTCAGGTGGTTAGAGCGCACCCCTGATAAGGGTGAGGTCGGTGGTTCAAGTCCACTCAGGCCTACCAAATTCGCACTCACGCTGCGTTATGTCTCCGGCTTGCATAGTTCACTATGCTTCGCGGAAACATGCCTTGCCTGAGCACGAATTGCATTTCTCACGAAGTGTACTCGGTTGAGTGGTAGTAGTGGTCTCTGCAGTAACTGTATGGGGCTATAGCTCAGCTGGGAGAGCGCCTGCCTTGCACGCAGGAGGTCAGCGGTTCGATCCCGCTTAGCTCCACCATACCGTTTTAACTGTTTTTTCTGAATACTTCAGAGCGTACCGGCAACGGTGTGCTGCGAAGTATTATGCTCTTTAACAATCCGGAACAAGCTGAAAATTGAAACGACGTGTCGTTTTCATTCTCCGTAATAAGAATGAAAAGCGCGACACGTTCGAGTCTCTCAAATGCTTGCAGCTCGCAGCGTTGTAAAACGCCTGTGGGTTGTGAGGTTAAGCGACTAAGCGTACACGGTGGATGCCCAGGCAGTCAGAGGCGATGAAGGACGTGCTAATCTGCGTAAAGCGACGGTAAGGTGATATGAACCGCTACAGCCGTCGATGTCCGAATGGGGAAACCCGGTGCACTCTGTGCATCATTGCAGCATGAATACATAGTGCTGCAAGGCGAACCGGGGGAACTGAAACATCTAAGTACCCCGAGGAAAAGAAATCAACCGAGATTCCCCCAGTAGCGGCGAGCGAACGGGGAGCAGCCCAGAGCCTGAATCAGCATGTGTGTTAGTGGAAGCGTCTGGAAAGTCGCAGGGTACAGGGTGATACTCCCGTACACAAAAGCGCATATGCTGTGAGCTCGATGAGTAAGGCGGGACACGTGGTATCCTGTCTGAATATGGGGGGACCATCCTCCAAGGCTAAATACTCCTGACTGACCGATAGTGAACCAGTACCGTGAGGGAAAGGCGAAAAGAACCCCGGCGAGGGGAGTGAAACAGAACCTGAAACCGTGTACGTACAAGCAGTGGGAGCCTTCTTTATGGGGGTGACTGCGTACCTTTTGTATAATGGGTCAGCGACTTATATTCTGTAGCAAGGTTAACCGTATAGGGGAGCCGCAGGGAAACCGAGTCTTAACTGGGCGTTAAGTTGCAGGGTATAGACCCGAAACCCGGTGATCTAGCCATGGGCAGGTTGAAGGTTGGGTAACACTAACTGGAGGACCGAACCGACTAATGTTGAAAAATTAGCGGATGACCTGTGGCTGGGGGTGAAAGGCCAATCAAACCGGGAGATAGCTGGTTCTCCCCGAAAGCTATTTAGGTAGCGCCTCGTGAACTCATCTCCGGGGGTAGAGCACTGTTTCGGCTAGGGGGCCATCCCGGCTTACCAACCCGATGCAAACTGCGAATACCGGAGAATGTTATCACGGGAGACACACGGCGGGTGCTAACGTCCGTCGTGAAGAGGGAAACAACCCAGACCGCCAGCTAAGGTCCCAAAGTCATGGTTAAGTGGGAAACGATGTGGGAAGGCACAGACAGCCAGGATGTTGGCTTAGAAGCAGCCATCATTTAAAGAAAGCGTAATAGCTCACTGGTCGAGTCGGCCTGCGCGGAAGATGTAACGGGGCTAAACCATGCACCGAAGCTGCGGCAGCGACACTATGTGTTGTTGGGTAGGGGAGCGTTCTGTAAGCCGTCGAAGGTGTGCTGTGAGGCATGCTGGAGGTATCAGAAGTGCGAATGCTGACATAAGTAACGATAAAGCGGGTGAAAAGCCCGCTCGCCGGAAGACCAAGGGTTCCTGTTCAACGTTAATCGGAGCAGGGTGAGTCGACCCCTAAGGCGAGGCCGAAAGGCGTAGTCGATGGGAAACAGGTTAATATTCCTGTACTCGGTGTTACTGCGAAGGGGGGACGGAGAAGGCTATATCAGCCGGGCGACGGTTGTCCCGGTTTAAGCGTGTAGGCGGAGGGTCCAGGTAAATCCGGTCCCTTATCAACGCTGAGGCGTGACGACGAGGCACTACGGTGCTGAAGTGATAAATGCCCAGCTTCCAGGAAAAGCCTCTAAGCATCAGGTAACACAGAATCGTACCCCAAACCGACACAGGTGGTCAGGTAGAGAATACCAAGGCGCTTGAGAGAACTCGGGTGAAGGAACTAGGCAAAATGGTGCCGTAACTTCGGGAGAAGGCACGCTGGCGCGTAGGTGGAGGGACTTGCTCCCCGAGCCGAAGCCAGTCGAAGATACCAGCTGGCTGCAACTGTTTATTAAAAACACAGCACTGTGCAAACACGAAAGTGGACGTATACGGTGTGACGCCTGCCCGGTGCCGGAAGGTTAATTGATGGGGTTATCCGTAAGGAGAAGCTCTTGATCGAAGCCCCGGTAAACGGCGGCCGTAACTATAACGGTCCTAAGGTAGCGAAATTCCTTGTCGGGTAAGTTCCGACCTGCACGAATGGCGTAATGATGGCCAGGCTGTCTCCACCCGAGACTCAGTGAAATTGAACTCGCTGTGAAGATGCAGTGTACCCGCGGCAAGACGGAAAGACCCCGTGAACCTTTACTACAGCTTGACACTGAACATTGAGCCTTGATGTGTAGGATAGGTGGGAGGCTTTGAAGCGCGGACGCCAGTTCGCGTGGAGCCAACCTTGAAATACCACCCTTTAATGTTTGATGTTCTAACGTAGGCCCGTGATCCGGGCTGCGGACAGTGTCTGGTGGGTAGTTTGACTGGGGCGGTCTCCTCCTAAAGAGTAACGGAGGAGCACGAAGGTCAGCTAATCACGGTCGGACATCGTGAGGTTAGTGCAATGGCATAAGCTGGCTTGACTGCGAGAGTGACGGCTCGAGCAGGTGCGAAAGCAGGTCATAGTGATCCGGTGGTTCTGAATGGAAGGGCCATCGCTCAACGGATAAAAGGTACTCCGGGGATAACAGGCTGATACCGCCCAAGAGTTCATATCGACGGCGGTGTTTGGCACCTCGATGTCGGCTCATCACATCCTGGGGCTGAAGTAGGTCCCAAGGGTACGGCTGTTCGCCGTTTAAAGTGGTACGCGAGCTGGGTTTAGAACGTCGTGAGACAGTTCGGTCCCTATCTGCCGTGGGCGCTGGAGAATTGAGGGGGGTTGCTCCTAGTACGAGAGGACCGGAGTGAACGCACCACTGGTGTTCGGGTTGTCATGCCAATGGCATTGCCCGGTAGCTAAGTGCGGAAAAGATAAGTGCTGAAAGCATCTAAGCACGAAACTTGCCCCGAGATGAGTTCTCCCTGACTCCTTGAGAGTCCTGAAGGGACGTTGAAGACTACGACGTTGATAGGCCGGGTGTGTAAGCGCAGCGATGCGTTGAGCTAACCGGTACTAATGACCCGTGAGGCTTAACCTTACAACGCCAGAGGCGTTTTTGAGAGACACGATTTTCAGCTTGTTACCGGATATATCTGCGCGGCCTTCACGGGCGGCGCGGAGAACAGAATCTGCCTGGCGGCTTTAGCGCGGTGGTCCCACCTGACCCCATGCCGAACTCAGAAGTGAAACGCCGTAGCGCCGATGGTAGTGTGGGGTCTCCCCATGCGAGAGTAGGGAACTGCCAGGCATTAAATTCGTTCCTTTTCCCCTGACAAGGAAAGCAACAGGAACAGACGGTTCTCAGCCGGTTGCTGAGAACCGTGAAAGAATCGGTGGAGCGGTAGTTCAGTTGGTTAGAATACCTGCCTGTCACGCAGGGGGTCGCGGGTTCGAGCCCCGTCCGTTCCGCCACCCTATTAGGGGCGTAGTTCAATTGGTAGAGCACCGGTCTCCAAAACCGGGTGTTGGGGGTTCGAGTCCCTCCGCCCCTGCCAGAAAACGATCCTTTGCTTCGGCAAAGGATTTTTTTTGCCTTTAAAAAAGCAAAAAAGAAAAACCAGCTAACGCTAACTGGCCTCTGATCTTCCCTGCTCACCTCTTTTTCCCGTAAATTCAGCTGTTTTGCCTGACCAGAATCGGGAATTTAAGCAACTGGCGGATGTGTGCCTGCTGATCGCTGTTCTGCAACCAGACAGCATAGAGCGGACGAACGGCAACGGGTGTATCCGGAATCATCATCAACTCACTGTAAACACTTTGCCAGAAGTCCGGCAGAAACGCGCATGCGCCGGTGGTATGCAGCAGTTCACGGGTGACATGCGCTGACGTTGTGGAGAGGACCGGCACATCATCAGCCCCCGAGAGATAGCTCTGATGCTGATGAAAATCAGCTCCCCATTCCAGCTTAATATAATCATATTTCTCACGCTTTTCGCTCTGCCGGGCGCAGAACAGCGCCAGTGAAATATGACCAATCTGCTGACTGGTTAACTCATCCATCTTAGGCGCTTCAGTGGTAATCAACAGATCCAGCTGGCGCTCATGAAGCTGTTTAACCAGCAGATGCCGCTGTGCTACGCGCGCTTCTAAATGCAGGCTCTCCCGATTCTCATACAGCGTCTGTAGCCATGGCGTCAGATAGGCTTCCCATAGAGATGCACTGGCACCAATAGAAAGCTCATGATGCTGCTGAGTATGAGAAACCTCCTTCTTCGCCATCATCCAGGTGCTCATCAGGCTTTCAGCATAGGGAAGCAGTCGCTCTCCTGCCGCTGTCAGACGTATGTTATTGCGATGCCGTGTAAAAAGATTAACGCCAAGCTGATTCTCTAACTGACGGATGCGAAAACTGACAGCAGATTGCGTAAGGTAAAGTGCTTCTGCAGCACGCCCAAAATGACGTGTCCTGCTCACTTCCAGGAAAGTTTTCAGTAATTCCGTATCCACAGCGTTCTCCCAAAAAATGTTTGTCGTATAGATTTAAATGTTTTGTTTTACACTCTGTCAAGCCTATCTAATACTCCGCGCCATTAACAGCACGGCATTAGAAAATCAGGAGCGTGTAACATGGCGGAAAGCTTCTCAACAGAGAATCGTTTCTTTGATAACAAACATTACCCGCGTGGTTTCTCACGCCACGGTGACTTTACTATTAAAGAGGCTCAGCTTCTTGAACGCCACGGTTTTGCCTTTAATGAGCTGGATTTATCAAAGCGTGAGCCTGTAACTGAAGAAGAACGTTTGTTTATTGAAGTGTGTCGTGGCGTGCGTGAGCCGCAAACGGAAGCTGAGCGCGTATGGTCTAAGTATATGACCCGCATTAAGCGTCCTAAGCGTTTTCATACGCTCTCTGGCGGTAAACCGCAGATGGACACCGTTGAAGACTTTACCGACAGCGACGATTAACAGAGAAGGGGCGAAAGCCCCTTTTTTTATTGCAGGCTGTTGTGCAGATGAATCATTAATCGATCTATTGTACGGTAACTGACCGCTTCCTGCAGATGTGACCGGCTAATATCTGTATCCCCCGCGAGATCGGCAACGGTACGCGCCACTTTCAAAATACGCTGCCATGCCCGCACAGACAAACCCAGTTTCTCCAGCACGGACTCCAGCCACTCCGCGTCTTCTTTGGCAGGCTGACACCAGCGCATAATCTCTGCATTGTTTAAATGCGCATTGATCTTGCCTGTACGGGCCAGCTGAATGTTACGTGCCGCGACCACCCGATGACGTACCTGCTCAGACGCTTCCGCTCTGGCGCGCTGACCGCTGAGCATCCCACCCGGCAGTAGCGGCACCTCCAGCGAAAGATCAAAACGATCCAAAAAAGGGCCTGATAGCTTGCTGAGATACCGCAAAACCTGTTGGGGTGAGCAGCGGTTGTGTTGTCCCTGATAATGCCCGGTTGGACTTGGATTCATCGCAGCGATCAGCTGAAACCGTGCCGGATAGGTAACTTTTGCCCGGGCACGGGAAATAGCGATGACGCCCGACTCTAATGGCTCGCGCAGGGAGTCCAGTACCTTGCGATCAAATTCCGGTAACTCATCCAGAAACAGTACGCCATTGTGCGCGAGGGATATCTCACCGGGCCGTGGCAATGATCCGCCACCAATCAAAGCATAGAGAGATGCGCTATGGTGAGGTGACCTGAAAGGCCGCGTGCGCCACTGTCGGTGCAGGGTATTGTTGTTCACCAGGCTGTCGATTGCCGCGCACTCCAGAGCTTCCTGATCGCTAAGAGAAGGCATTATGCCAGGCAGTCGGGTGGCGAGCATGGTTTTACCCGTGCCCGGTGGCCCAATCAGCAGCAGGTTATGACCGCCTGCCGCTGTGATCTCCAGTGCTCTGCGCCCCTGCTCCTGACCAATGACATCAGCGAGATCATCAGCTGGCGTGTCGCCCTGCTGTTCAGGGTATTGGGCCGTCGGTAATGTGAGCGCATTACGCAGAAAGGCGCATACCTCGCTGAGGTGAGAGGCGACCAGCGACAACCCCTGACGGATGAGTCCGGCATCACCCTGATTTTCAACGGAGAGCACCAGCTGCCTTCCCGCCTGTATCGCCACCATAGCCGCTGGAATCGCGCCCTGTACACCGCACACTGCGCCGTCGAGTGCCAGCTCACCCAGAAACTCATAGTGCGTCAGCTTATCGGCAGGAAGCTGCTCAGAGGCGACCAGAATGGCGATCGCCATAGGTAAGTCATACCGCCCGCCCTCTTTGGGTAAATCTGCCGGGGCCAGATTGATGGTGACGCGCTTAGCCGGAAAGGTAAAACCACTGTTGATAATGGCGCTGCGGACCCGCTCACGTGCCTCTTTCACGGTGGTTTCAGGCAAACCCACCAGTGTTAACGCTGGCAGGCCGTTACTGATATGCGCCTCAATGGTCACCAGCGGGGCTTCTACGCCTAATGCTGCCCGGGTCAGAACTTTTGATAATGACATACTCGCTCCTTGTTGCCGCCAGTCTGGTGACAGCGTCAAATGAAAGCGAGGGGATGATCAGCACTGTTCGGGCCATCGTCCAGCTCATCAGCGTTTTTTTCATGCCGTATTGAAACCTTGTGCGACTGCGCGCAAATTCATCAAAACATGATTACGCCACTAAAGTGATGAATAATTATCATCACGTAATTATTTCTTGTAATACAGGTTGATAGGTCGTTATCCAGCGCCAGTGGTTAAAAAAAGTCTGTAAAAAAAGTTGTGCCATAACCCCTGACTATGATAACTCTGTAGGCATTACTTCGAACACGTAAAAGAATTGAACAACACATGAAAGCCCTTCTACAAGTGATTAGCCTGGTCGTGATTAGCGTGGTGGTGGTTATTAACCTACCGTGCGGGGCAACGCTTGGAGAAAGAAAGGCTTAAAAATCAAGCCTCGAATCCGAAAAAACCCCCGCACCGAAAGGTCCGGGGGTTTTTTTTCGACCCGAGTAAATATCAGTAAATCCACAAGGAACAAACAATGAACAGTAGCATAAAATTCTGTTGTTCCGGTCAGGACACAGGAGAATAGCGATGACAGGTGCACAGTGGGTAGTTCAGGCTTTACGCGCGCAGGGGGTTAATACCGTATTTGGTTACCCTGGTGGCGCAATCATGCCGGTATACGACGCGCTCTATGATGGCGGCGTGGAACACCTACTGTGTCGTCATGAGCAGGGCGCAGTGATGGCGGCGATTGGCTATGCCCGCTCAACCGGCAAAACTGGCGTCTGTATCGCCACTTCAGGCCCTGGCGCGACTAACCTGATTACGGGCCTGGCGGATGCCATGATGGATTCGGTTCCGGTTGTGGCAATCACCGGTCAGGTGACCTCTGCCTTCATCGGCACCGATGCTTTCCAGGAGATCGACGTACTGGGACTCTCGCTGGCCTGTACCAAGCACAGCTTCCTGGTCGAGTCGCTGGATGAGCTGCCCGCTATCATGGCGGAAGCCTTTGCGCTGGCGCAGTCGGGTCGTCCGGGTCCGGTGCTGGTTGATATCCCGAAAGACATTCAGATTGCGCAGGGTGAGCCCGCACCGCATCTGGTGCCGGTAGAAGAGGGAAGCGCGCTGCCACATCAGGCAATTCACGAAGCACGTGCACTGATGGCGCAGGCCAGAAAACCCATGCTCTACGTTGGCGGTGGCGTCGGTCTGGCGCAGGCTGTTCCGGCACTGCGTGCGCTGGCAGAAGAAACCGGTATTCCGGCAGTGGCTACCCTGAAAGGCTTAGGCAGTGTGGATCCACGCAGTGAGGTCTATCTGGGCATGCTGGGGATGCACGGCACCAAAGCCGCTAACCTGGCCGTACAGGCATGTGACCTGCTGATCGCGGTCGGTGCGCGCTTCGACGACCGCGTCACCGGCAAGCTGGATACCTTTGCACCCCACGCCAGCGTGATTCATCTCGACATCGATCCCGCTGAGTTAAACAAATTACGTCGCGCACACGTCTCTCTGCAGGGCGACCTCAACGAATTGCTGCCTGCTCTGAGCCAGCCGCTGCATATCAACGCCTGGCGTGATGAGGTGAAAGCGCTTAAAGCCAGTCACTCATGGCGCTATGACCATCCAGGTGAAGCGATCTATGCACCGCTGTTGCTGAAGCAGCTTTCCGATCGCAAACCGGCCAATACTGTTGTGACCACTGACGTTGGTCAGCATCAGATGTGGACGGCACAGCACATGGCATTTAGCGCACCGGAGAACTTCATCACCTCCAGTGGTTTGGGCACGATGGGCTTTGGTTTGCCTGCTGCTATCGGCGCACAGGTCGCACGCCCGGAAGATACGGTTATCTGTGTCTCGGGCGATGGCTCCATCATGATGAACATTCAGGAACTGGGCACCATCAAGCGCGGCAAGCTGCCGGTTAAAATCGTACTGATGGATAACCAGCGTCTGGGCATGGTGCGCCAGTGGCAGCAGCTCTTTTTTGACGGTCGCTACAGCGAAACCAATCTGTCCGATAATCCCGACTTCCTCACGCTGGCCAGCGCGTTCAACATTCCTGGCCAGCGCATTACCCGTAAAGATCAGGTCGACGCCGCCCTTGATGCTCTGCTGAACAGCGAAGGTCCTTACTTCCTGCATGTTGCAATAGATGAGCATGAAAACGTCTGGCCACTGGTACCGCCGGGTGCCAGCAATGCAAACATGATGGAGAAAACCGTATGAACCAGCATCAATTGTCTATCGAAGCCCGTTTCCGCCCTGAAATATTAGAGCGCATTTTACGCGTCGTGCGTCACCGCGGTTTTCAGGTCTGTTCTATGAACATGGCCTCAGTCGCTAACGCAGAAAACATTAATATTGAAATGACCGTTGCCAGCCAGCGCTCCGTCGATTTACTGTCTTCGCAGTTAAGTAAATTGATCGACGTTGCATGCGTTCAGATTCAACAACAGACAACACAACAAATCCGCGCGTAGCCGCGAGAGGAAATAACAATGAGCACGAAGAAAGCAGACTTTATTTGGTTCAATGGCGAGATGGTTAAGTGGGAAGATGCGAAGGTCAGCGTCATGTCTCACGCGTTGCACTACGGTACGTCGGTATTTGAAGGCGTGCGTTGCTACGACTCTCACAAAGGACCGGTTGTGTTCCGTCATCGCGAACACATGCAACGTCTGCACGACTCCGCCAAAATCTACCGCTTCCCGATTAAAAGCAGCGTTGATGAGCTGATGGAAGCGTGCCGCGAAGTCATCCGCCTGAACAAACTGAAAAGTGCTTATATCCGTCCGCTGGCCTTTGTTGGCGATGTGGGCCTGGGCGTGAACCCGCCAGACGGCTTCACCACCGATGTGATCATTGCTGCCTTCCCGTGGGGCGCATACCTGGGCGCAGAAGCGCTGGAAAACGGCATCGATGCGATGGTCTCCTCATGGAACCGCGTTGCGCCAAATACCCTGCCAACCGCCGCGAAAGCGGGTGGTAACTACCTCTCCTCACTGCTGGTGGGCAGCGAAGCCCGTCGTCACGGTTATCAGGAAGGTATCGCGCTGGACACCAATGGCCTGATTTCAGAAGGTGCTGGCGAGAACCTGTTTGAAGTTAAAGATGGTGTGCTGTTTACGCCGCCATTCACCTCCTCTGCACTGCCAGGTATCACCCGCGATGCCATCATCACGCTGGCGCGCGATATGGGCATTGAAGTGCGTGAGCAGACGCTGTCGCGTGAGTCGCTCTATCTGGCTGACGAAGTCTTTATGTCTGGCACCGCCGCAGAAATCACGCCGGTACGCAGCGTGGATCGCATTCAGGTGGGCGAAGGCAAACGTGGCCCGGTCACCAAACGCATCCAGGAGGCCTTCTTTGGTCTGTTCACTGGCGAAACAGAAGACAAATGGGGCTGGTTAGATCCGGTTAACCCATAATCAGATACAGCGCGGGCGTCATCTGACGTCCGCGAGCTTATTCTTACTGGAGTAAATAGAGCATGCCTAAGTACCGTTCCGCCACTACCACCCACGGCCGCAATATGGCAGGTGCCCGTGCCTTATGGCGCGCGACAGGAATGACCGACGACGATTTCGGCAAGCCGATTATCGCTGTGGTTAACTCATTCACCCAATTTGTCCCTGGCCACGTTCACCTCCGCGACCTGGGTAAACTCGTCGCTGAGCAGATTGAAGCGTCAGGTGGTGTGGCTAAAGAGTTCAACACCATCGCGGTGGATGACGGTATTGCCATGGGTCATGGCGGCATGCTGTATTCACTGCCTTCGCGCGAACTGATTGCCGACTCGGTCGAGTACATGGTCAACGCGCACTGCGCAGACGCCATGGTCTGCATCTCTAACTGCGATAAAATCACGCCGGGAATGCTGATGGCGTCACTGCGCCTGAATATTCCGGTGATCTTTGTTTCCGGTGGACCGATGGAAGCGGGTAAAACCAAGCTTTCTGACAAAATCATCAAGCTGGATCTGGTGGATGCGATGATTCAGGGTGCCAACCCGAACGTCAGCGATGCCGACAGCGATCAGATCGAACGCTCTGCCTGCCCGACCTGTGGCTCCTGCTCCGGTATGTTCACCGCCAACTCGATGAACTGTCTGACCGAAGCTCTGGGCCTGTCGCAGCCTGGCAACGGATCACTGCTGGCCACGCACGCCGATCGCAAAGAGCTGTTCATCAATGCCGGTAAGCGCATCGTCAGTCTGACCAAGCGCTACTACGAGCAGGATGACGTCAACATGCTGCCACGTAACATCGCTAACAAGGCCGCTTTCGAGAACGCCATGATGCTGGATATCGCCATGGGCGGTTCCACCAACACCGTATTGCACCTGCTGGCGGCGGCACAGGAAGGCGACATCGACTTTAATATCTCCGACATCGATCGCCTGTCACGTAAAGTGCCTCAGCTTTGTAAAGTCGCGCCAAGTACCCCGAAATATCACATGGAAGATGTGCATCGCGCGGGTGGGGTTTTTGCGATTCTGGGCGAGCTGGATCGCGCAGGCCTGTTCGACAGCAGCGCCCGTAATATTCTGCAGCAGACGATGCGTGAAACGCTGGATCAGTACGACATCATGCTGACCAAAGATCAGGCGGTGAAAGATATGTTCCGCGCTGGCCCGGCAGGCATCCGTACTACCCAGGCGTTCTCACAGAACTGCCGCTGGGACACGCTGGATGATGATCGTGCCGAAGGCTGTATTCGCACCCGCGAAAACGCTTACTCGCAGGATGGCGGTCTGGCCGTGCTTTACGGCAACATCGCCGAAGATGGCTGTATCGTTAAAACGGCGGGCGTAGACAAAGAGATCCTGACCTTCACGGGTCCGGCTAAAGTCTATGAAAGCCAGGATGACGCGGTAGAAGCGATTCTGGGCGGCAAAGTTGTGGCAGGCGACGTGGTCGTCATCCGCTACGAAGGACCAAAAGGCGGGCCGGGCATGCAGGAAATGCTCTATCCGACCACCTATCTGAAATCGATGGGCCTGGGCAAAAGCTGCGCACTGATCACCGACGGTCGGTTCTCCGGCGGTACGTCGGGCCTCTCTATCGGCCACGCTTCGCCGGAAGCGGCTAACGGCGGCACCATTGCGCTGGTCAAAGATGGCGATACCATTGAAATCGATATCCCTAATCGCGGCATCAAACTCGCTGTGCCGGATAACGAACTGCACGCCCGCCGTGAAGAGCAGCAGGCACGTGGCGATGCGGCCTATACGCCGGTCAATCGTCAGCGTGAAGTCTCCTTTGCGCTGCGTGCTTACGCATTACTCGCGACCAGTGCTGACAAAGGCGCCGTCCGCGATAAGAGCAAGCTGGGAGGCTAAAAATGGCCGAGTCTCAACCGCTACCTGACGCGCCTGGCGGCGCCGAATATTTGCGCGCAGTGCTGCGTTCACCGGTGTATGAAGTGGCACAGGTGACGCCGCTGCAGGTTATGGAAAAAATTTCAGCGCGTCTCGGCAACACCATTCTGGTGAAGCGGGAAGATCGCCAGCCGGTGCACAGTTTCAAGGTGCGCGGTGCTTACGCGATGATTGCCGGTCTGAACGAAGAGCAGAAAGCGCGCGGCGTGGTGACGGCGTCAGCCGGTAACCATGCGCAGGGCGTGGCACTCTCCGCGACGAAACTGGGCATCAAGTCACTGATTGTGATGCCGCTGGCGACCGCAGACATCAAGGTTGATGCAGTGCGCGCATTTGGCGGTGAGGCTTTACTGTTTGGTGCCAACTTTGATGAGGCGAAAGCCAAAGCGATAGAGCTCGCTGAACAGCGCGGCTAC
Source organism: Pantoea jilinensis (assembly GCF_019104105.1). Taxonomy (NCBI): domain Bacteria; kingdom Pseudomonadati; phylum Pseudomonadota; class Gammaproteobacteria; order Enterobacterales; family Erwiniaceae; genus Pantoea; species Pantoea jilinensis. The sequence continues at coordinate 213,599 of NZ_CP077746.1, forward strand.
ACCTTCGTGCCGCCGTTTGACCATCCGGCTGTCATTGCCGGACAGGGCACGCTGGCGATGGAGCTGTTGCAGCAGGATGCGCACCTTGACCGGGTCTTTGTCCCGGTTGGCGGCGGCGGTCTGGCCGCCGGCGTGGCTGTGCTGATCAAGCAGCTGATGCCGCAAATCAAAGTGATTGCGGTGGAGTCAGAAGATTCAGCCTGCCTGAAAGCCGCACTGGAAGCGGGTCATCCGGTCGATCTGCCGCGCGTCGGGCTGTTTGCCGAAGGCGTCGCGGTCAAACGGATTGGCAGCGAGACCTTCCGGCTCTGTCAGGCTTACATTGATGACATTATCACCGTCGATAGCGATGCGATTTGCGCGGCGATGAAAGATCTGTTCGAAGATGTTCGTGCCGTGGCGGAGCCGTCTGGCGCGCTGGCGCTGGCGGGCATGAAAAAGTATATCCAGCAGCACGAGATCAAAGGCGAGCGGCTGGCGCATGTGTTATCAGGTGCCAACGTCAACTTCCACGGCCTGCGTTACGTCTCCGAGCGTTGTGAGCTGGGCGAGCAGCGTGAAGCGCTGCTGGCCGTCACCATCCCGGAACAGCAGGGCAGCTTCCTGCGCTTCTGTCAGACGCTGGGCGGACGTTCCATTACCGAGTTCAACTATCGCTACGCGGATGCGGACAAAGCCTGCATCTTTGTTGGCGTGCGTCTGACCCGTGGCGTAGAGGAGCGTAGCGAAATCATCAGCGAGCTCACCAGCGGCGGTTATCAGGTGGTCGATCTTTCAGATGATGAGATGGCGAAACTGCACGTGCGCTACATGGTGGGCGGACGTCCCTCCAAGCCGCTGCGTGAACGGCTCTTCAGCTTTGAATTCCCGGAGGCACCTGGCGCGTTGCTGAAGTTCCTGCAGACGCTGGGCACTCACTGGAATATCTCGCTGTTTCACTACCGCAGCCACGGCACCGACTATGGTCGTGTGCTGGCGGCTTTTGAACTCGGCAGCGATGAGCCACGTTTCGAGGAGCATCTCACCGACCTGGGTTACGACTTTCATGACGAAAGCCAGAACCCGGCGTTCCGCTTCTTCCTGTCAGGCAACTGATTACAGCTGACTCCAGAAAGCACTGATCAGCGGCTCTCCGAGCCGCTTTTTTTGCACGCAAATGCCGAGCTCGAACGGTGCAACCGAGTCAATATTCTCCAGTAACAGCACGCGGTTACGCACCGGGTCCGGGCTGTTCTCCAGCACCACATCCGGCAACAGTGCAATACCGCAGCCCAGCGCCACCATCGAGACAATCGCCTCATGACCCGATACGGTGGCGTAAATCACCGGATTCGGGATGCGCTGACGGCGGAACCAGAGGTCGATACGCCGTCGTGCAGGTCCCTGCACCGGCAGGATAAACGGAATTTTTGACCAGTCGGGCTGCGGCTGTGTGGCCTGAGTGCGAACAGCACAGGGCAGTGCAGGCGCAATCAGCACCAGCGGGATCAGCCCCAGTGGCATAAAATCAATGCTGGCGGGCAGAGTTTCAGGCCGTCCGGCAATCGCCAGATCGGCATCGCCGGAGTGCACTTTTTCCACCGCATCCGCGGCATCGCCGGTATCCAGTTTGATTTCGACCTGCGGATGTTCAGCGCGAAAGCGGTCAAGGATGGGCGGCAGATGACTGTAGGCCGCCGTCACAGAACAGAACAGTCGTAGTTCGCCGCTGAGTGACGGGCCGTTAAGATCCATCACATGGCGCAGTTGCTGATACTGCAACAGCGTCTGCTGGGCAAACTGGCGCAGGCGTTCGCCCGCTTCCGTCAGCGTCACGGTTCGGTTATCACGCAGAAACAGCGCATGGCCGACATCTTCTTCAAGCCGCTGGATCTGGCGTGACAGGGTGGAAGGGCTGACGTGCATCGCACGCGCAGTGCGCCCGAAGTGGCAGCTTTCTGCCAGATGAAGAAACAGTTTCAGATCCCGTAAATCCATGTGCGCGTCGCCTCTGAGTGGTGTTGCATTTATTGCAATGTGACGTTGTTAATATATCAATTTAAGCAACAGAATTCCTGTCATATGATGGGGTCATTCGCGGCGCTGCACGATTCGCCGTTCCTGAACAAAAAAAGCAAACACAACCTTACTGGAGTACCCATGGCTAACTATTTCAACACATTGAACCTGCGCAACCAGCTGGCGCAATTAGGCAAATGCCGCTTCATGGCACGTGATGAATTCGCGGATGGTGCCAGTTTCCTGAAAGGCAAAAAAGTCGTTATCGTTGGCTGTGGTGCGCAGGGCCTGAACCAGGGTCTGAACATGCGCGATTCCGGTCTGGACGTTGCTTATGCACTGCGTGCTGAAGCGATTGCGGAAAAACGCCCTTCATGGCGCAAAGCGACCGATAACGGTTTCAAAGTGGGTACTTACGAAGAGCTGATCCCGCAGGCTGACCTGGTGGTTAACCTGACGCCAGACAAGCAGCACTCTGCTGTAGTTCAGGCTGTTCAGCCGCTGATGAAAGATGGCGCTGCACTGGGCTACTCACACGGTTTCAATATCGTTGAAGTGGGCGAAAGCATCCGTAAAGACATCACTGTTGTGATGGTGGCGCCGAAGTGCCCGGGTACTGAAGTGCGTGAAGAGTACAAACGTGGCTTTGGTGTGCCGACGCTGATCGCGGTTCACCCTGAAAACGATCCAAAAGGCGAAGGCATGGCGATTGCTAAAGCCTGGGCTGCAGCCACCGGCGGCGATCGCGCTGGCGTGCTGGAATCCTCCTTCGTTGCAGAAGTGAAATCTGACCTGATGGGTGAGCAGACTATCCTGTGTGGCATGTTGCAGGCGGGTTCACTGCTCTGCTTCGACAAGCTGGTGGCTGAAGGTACCGATCCGGCTTACGCAGAAAAACTGATTCAGTTCGGCTGGGAAACCATCACCGAGTCACTGAAGTTTGGTGGCATCACCCTGATGATGGATCGTCTTTCTAACCCGGCGAAACTGCGCGCCTATGCGCTGTCAGAGCAGCTGAAAACCATCATGGCGCCGCTGTTCCAGAAGCACATGGATGACATCATCTCTGGTGAATTCTCTTCCGGTATGATGGCTGACTGGGCAAATGATGACAAAAACCTGCTGACCTGGCGTGAAGAGACCGGCCAGACCGCGTTCGAAACCGCCGCACAGTATGAAGGCAAAATCGAAGAGCAGGAGTACTACGACAAAGGTGTTGTGATGGTAGCGATGGTGAAAGCGGGCGTTGAGCTTGCGTTTGAAACCATGGTAGACGCTGGCATCATTGAAGAGTCTGCTTACTACGAATCACTGCATGAGCTGCCGCTGATTGCGAACACCATCGCCCGTAAGCGTCTGTATGAAATGAACGTGGTTATCTCTGATACTGCCGAATATGGTAACTACCTGTTCTCCTTCGCCGCGGTGCCGCTGCTGAAAGAGTTCATGACCACGCTGCAGCCAGGCGATCTGGGTAAAGCGGTTGAAGGGACTCAGGTTGATAACGCGCAGCTGCGTGACGTCAACGAAGCCGTTCGCCAGCACCCGATTGAAACCGTTGGCCGCAAACTGCGTGGCTACATGACCGACATGAAGCGCATCGCTGTCGCGGGCTAATCAACCTCATCACAATTTTCAGCAAAACAAACCCCGGCTCGCCGGGGTTTTTTGTTTGGGAACACTGCCTGGAAGGTTCGCTGTAGGAACGGAGCCTGCACTGCCTGCTTCGCTGTAAGATCGAGCCGGCACAGGCAATACGGTCAGATCGGAAAGACGCAAAACCCGCCATCCCTGGCATGCTCGGCCCGCGCCGTCCCTGGCGCGGGACGCTTTCCTCCTCTGCCCGTGTTGCCAGTGCCCTCAAGCTTCTTCATTGCTGCAAGAATCACCCTGCCTCATTAGCACTATGCAAGATCTTCAAACAGACAGCTAACCTGCTTCAGGCGATGGGAGCATACGCCTGTAGCAAAGCATCACGGGCCAGGGACAAAAACGGCGGGAGCGTTTTTGAATGACGCAATGCGTGGCCGCGCTGAGCCCGCCAGGGATGGCGGGTTTTGCGTCTTTGCGAAAGGCGTATGCTCCCTGAGCCTGGCGCCTGAACATAAGGCGATGCTTTGTTTAGCCTTTCAGAACGGTTGTACTCTGTAAGCCTGCGCCAAAAAAAAACCCGGCATCTGCCGGGTTTCACTGACATTCATCCAACCGGATTACACGTCATAAAGCGTCTGGTGACGCGTCTCTTTACAGGCCAGCAACGCGATCAGCGTCAGTACTGCCATTGACGCCAGATACAGCCCCACCGCCTGCAAACCATAATGGGCATTTAGCCAGGTCGCAATATAAGGCGCAACGGAGGCACCCAGAATCGAGGAGAGGTTATAGGAGAACGATGCGCCGGTATAACGCACTTCAGTCGGGAACAGCTCCGGCAGCAGCGCGCCCATCGGGCCAAACGTCAGCCCCATAATGCTCAGACCCAGCAGCAGAAACGCCATCACCAGCGCCTGTGAACCTGAACCAAGCATTGCCGGGAACAGGAACGAAAACCCGATAATCATCAGCGTAATGGTAATCATCGTCTTGCGACGACCAAAACGGTCAGCCAGCAAACCAGCAATCGGTACCATCACCCCAAAGCCAATCACCGCCAGCATCAGCATCCACAGCATACTGTTACGCGGAATGCCCAGACCCGCCGGTGCTGCCGTGGTGCCATAACTCATCGAATAGACGGTCATGATATAGAACAGCGTATAGGTCGCCAGCATGATAAAAGTGCCGAGAATCGTGGCGGTCAGATGCTTGCTCAGCAGCGCCGCAATCGGCACCCGAACCTGCTTCTTCTCTTTCTGCACTTTGGCAAACACCGGACTCTCATGCAGCGAAACGCGCACATACAGACCAACCAGCACCAGCACGGCAGAGAGAATAAACGGCACGCGCCAGCCCCACTGCATAAACTGCTCGTCGGTCAGCAGCCATGAAAGCAGCAGGAAAGTCCCGTTAGCGAAGAAAAAGCCAATCGGCGCACCCAACTGAGGGAACGAACCGTAAAGCGCACGCTTCTTCGCTGGCGCATTTTCCGTCGCCAGCAGCGCCGCACCACCCCATTCTCCACCCAGCCCCAGTCCCTGACCAAAACGCGCCAGCGCCAGCAGCAGCGGCGCCATCACGCCAATCGTCTCATAGCTGGGTAGCAGACCAATCACCACGGTGGAAATACCCATGGTCAGCAGCGAGGCAACCAGCGTGGCTTTACGCCCGACGCGATCGCCAAAGTGACCAAACACCGCTGAGCCAATCGGACGCGCGATAAAGGCGATAGCGAAAGTGGCCAGCGACTGTAGCGTTGCGACCGTGGCATCACCCTGCGGGAAGAAAATGTGCGGGAAAACAATTACCGCAGCCGTGGCATAAATATAAAAGTCGAAGAATTCGATGGCCGTACCGACCAGCGAGGCAATCACCACTTTACTGCGTGAGTTAACCGGCGTGGGATCCTGCTGTTTGTCGAGTGTGTCTGTGAGGGAGGCTTGCATAACTGTTTCTTATTTGTAAATACAGATAAAGAATCTTACGCATCTGCCAGGGCGCATTCAATGATGAAAACCCGCGCCGCGTCTGGCTTCAGAGGGCAAAAAGAGGATAATTTCTGTGGTGCTGTGAATACCGGGTGATACCGGGGTAAACCGGACGATATATGGCGGGATACTCTAAGAAAGGGCTAAATAAAAGTGACCCCTCAGCTATTCATCCTGTTATCTGATTAAAAAATAGCCGAGGGGAAATATTTTCCGCTGTTGTTAACGGATTACGATGATTTGTGTCGTGACGCGCTGCCCGCTTCAGGCATCTGTGGGTCGTCTTTATATTTGGCAGTGGCGATCCACGCTGCACAGAACAGCGTCAGACGAGCGAAGAAGTAGAAGAATGCCATCAGGCCGAGCACTGAACCAAAGGCGGCACCGGAAGGCGAGGTCGCCATCTTCGGCAGTGTCAGCGTCATCACAAACTTAATCACCTCAAAGCCGATTGCCGCCAGCAGTGTCCCGCGGAACAACGCTTTCTTACGTGGCTTATGACGTGGCAGAATCCAGAAAATCCACAGGAAAAGCAGATAGTTCGCCATAACGGAAATCGAGGTGGCGATAATGGTCAGCGCAGGCCGCAACCAGTCAATGCCATCCAGGCCCAGAGCACTGACGATAGAGGCCTGCGCAGAGCCGGCTACCGAGGTCAGCGACAGCGTAATCACCAGCGCCAGCATCAGACCCGCCAGCGACAGCAGATCGCGAATATAACGCTTCCAGATCTTCTCCTTGTCATCCGGTTTGCGTTCCCATACGTCGCGCGACTGGGCACGAATCGCTTCACGCAGGTTACCCATCCAGTTAAGGCCGGAGTAGAGCGCCAGCAGTAAACCGGTAATCCCCACGGTGGCACGCTGCTGAATCGCGGTATTCACAGTATTTTTCAGCGTGGTTGCCAGTGTCGGGTCGCTGATGCTGCTGACGATTTTGTTGATGATATCGGTCAGCAAATCCGGATTCGATGCCAGCACAAAACCCACGGCGGCGAACGACACCATCAGAATGGGAATCAGCGATAAAAACGAAAAATAGGTAATCGCCGCGCCAAACTGGCTGCCGAGCCGATCGTTAAAGCGGTCAAGGGCGCGAATGAAATGCGCCACCGCCGGAATAGCCTGAAACCAGGTGGCGAAACGCGACACGCGAACAATAGATTCGTCTACGGTGTGGTTGCCGGTTTTAATATCGATAAGCGGCTTTTGTGGCTGCAAATCCTGCGGATTTTCCTGCTTGTCTGTCATAGACCTTCACTGTCCTGTTTATCATTAAAATCAAAGTATAGCCGCTCAGGTGACGTACTCCTGTAACACCTGACTCAGCCACTCCATAAATACCCGCACGCGACGTGCCACATTGCGCCGGTGCGGATAGAGCAGATGGATCGGCATCGGCCTGGCGGGAAAGCGGTGCAGCACTTCCACCAGCTCACCCCTTTCCAGCAATGTCTGAATGCCGGCGGCAGGCACCTGAATAATCCCTAAGCCCGCCAGGCAGGCGGCGCGATAGGTTTCGGTGCTGTTCACCGTCACCACGCCGCCGGTATGAACGTAATGGCACTGCCTGCCATCAAAATATTCAAATCCGGGTGATGCCTGACCGAGCTGCTGGCTGTAATGCACCATCGCATGCTGCGACAGCTCTTCCAGCCGGATGGGCATCCCGAACCGCGAAAGGTAGCCAGGGCTGGCGCAGTTAATCAAGGTATGGGTACCAATTTTTCGCGCAATCAGCCCCGAATCTTTGAGTTCGCCAACCCGAAGGACACAATCAAACCCTTCGCGGATCACATCCACCTGACGATCGCTGCTACTCAGCTCAATCTCTATGCCGGGATAGTGCTGCAAAAATTCGGGCAGCCGTGGCAGGATAAAACCGGTGGCCATCGCCACCGACATATCCACCCGGAGTTTACCGCTGAGCGAGGCGGGTTCGTGCTGAAACAGGCTGTCCATATCGTCAATCATCGACAATAAATCCAGACAGCGATCGTAATAGACTAATCCATCCTGGGTGAGTTGCACCCGGCGCGTGGTGCGATGCAGCAAACGTGTTGCCATTTGATTCTCCAGCGCCTGAATCTGTCGCGATACGCTGCCTTTTGGTACGCCTAAACTCTCTGCGGCGCGGGTAAAACTGCCCATTTCGGCCACCCGCACAAACACCTGCATTGCGTGAATTTTGTCCATGTTGTTCACCGATTGTTGTTTTTATTGAAACAGTGATGCGCGTTTAACCCTGTTTATAGATCAATAATTCGCGAATATCCTTAACCCGTGTTCAATTTTTCAACAGGTGTGAGCGATGAATCAGAAAGTGGCGTTAATTACCGGTGGAAACCGTGGGTTAGGCCGGAATGGAGCCTTAAAACTGGCTGCCAGAGGCACCGATATCATTCTGACGTACCGCAGCCATGCCGATGAGGCGCAGGCGGTCGTAAAGGAAATTGCGGCGATGGGGAGGCGCGCCGTGGCGCTGGCGCTGGATGTCGGCGAAACCGGTCAGTTCGACCGCTTTGTTGGAGAGGTGAAACAGGCACTGCAGCAGCAATGGCAACGGGAGCGATTTGACTATTTAGTGAACAACGCGGGTCATGGACACTACAAGCCGTTTACCGACACCACCGAGGCGGAATTTGATGCGCTGGTCAATGTGCATTTTAAAGGGCCTTACTTTCTCACTCAGAAGCTGCTGCCGCTGATCAATGACGGTGGCCGCATCCTGAACATCTCCAGCGGGCTGACCCGACTGGTCTACCCTGGCTCCTCGACCTATGCGTCGATGAAAGGGGCGATGGAAGTCCTGACGCGCTATCAGGCGAAAGAGCTGGGCGAACGGCGCATTCGCGTCAATATTCTGGCACCTGGCGCGATAGAGACTGACTTTGGTGGTGGCCGGGTGCGTGATACCCGCGAGATTAACGATCAGATTGCCGGACTGACGGCGCTGGGTCGGGTCGGACTGCCGGATGATATCGGCGACGCCATCAGCGCGATCCTCAGTGACGAAACCGGCTGGATCACCGCGCAGCGGATTGAGGCTTCAGGCGGGCAGGGGATTTAACCGCGGGCGGCGTCGTTGAAAACACGACGCCGCCGTCTTTCACAGTGTAATGGTGCCATCGATGACGGTAACCGTATTGCCGCCAATCCAGATGGTCTCACCAGCGAAAGATACGTTCACCCGGCCTGCACGCTGCAGGGCCGTTCCCTGGCGAACGCGATAGGCGGTGGTATGGCCTGCGGCTGCGAAGTAACGCGCCAGACAGGCGTTGGCGCTGCCGGTCACCGGATCCTCGGTCAGGCTGCCATTTTCTACCAGCAGGCCACGCACTTCATACTGCTCAGGCTCGCCCTCAGGCAACCGGCCAAACGGCATCACTCCCGAAACACCCGCATGCTTAACCAGACGCTGCAAATCGCTGACATTGGGCTGCAGCGCCAGCACAGCGTCGGCACTGACCATCGGTACCAGCAGCCAGCGAATCCCCATATCGACCACCGTCGGGCTTTGCGTCAGATCGAACGCGTCGCTGTTTAAAGCGTTCCCCATCAGCGCATCCTGCCACGGCATCAGGGTGGCCGCCGGCGCGGCAAATGCCAGTTCGCCCGCCTCACCTATCTTCACCGTCACGTTTCCGACGCCACACTCCTGCACGATTTCACCCGGCGTTCGGGTAGGCCAGCCCGCCTCCAGCAGCGCATGTGCGGTGCCCAGCGTCGGATGACCGGCAAACGGCAGTTCGCCTTCAACGGTAAAAATACGCACCCGATAATCCGCCTCTTCGTGCTGCGGCGGCAGCACAAAGGTAGTTTCCGACAGGTTCGTCCAGCGGGCAATTGCCGCCAGCTGGCTGTCGTTTAGCCCCTGAGCATCCATGATCACCGCCAGCGGATTGCCATTAAAGGCGGATGAGGTAAACACATCGACTTGCTTAAACGCGACCTTCATTGTGACTCCTTGCTCTGGGTTCAGTGTGGCCTTTTCTCTGCCGGATGATTGCTTATAACAGCTAACAGCGTTATCAATAAGTTAAAGATTTTACCGGAGACTCTGAATGCTAACGATCCTGGGACGCGCCTCCTCAATCAACGTGCGCAAAGTACTATGGCTGTGTGACGAACTTGACCTTGATTTTGAGCGCGAAGAGTGGGGCGATGGCTTCCGCTCAACCCACCTACCCGAATTCATGGCACTGAATCCCAATGCGATGGTGCCGGTTCTGAAAGATGATGACTTTGTGTTGTGGGAATCCAATACCATTCTGCGCTATCTGGCGAACGCCTATGGCGGCGAGTGGCTCTATCCTCATGATCCGCAAACGCGAGCGCCTGTCGATCAGTGGATAGACTGGCAAGCTACCGAACTCAACACCTCATGGCGCTACGCATTTATGTCGCTGGTGCGAAACTCCCCGGCTCATCAGGATCCGCGTCTGCTGGCTGCGGCCAGTAAAGGCTGGGCGCACACCATGAGCATTCTCAATCAGCAGCTGGAAAAAACCGGCCGCTATGTTGCCGGACGTAATTTCACGCTGGCAGACATTCCGATTGGCCTGGCGGTGAACCGCTGGTTTGAGACCCCGCTCGACCATCCCGATTACCCTGCGGTGCGGACTTATTACGAGCGCCTGACTGAACGTCGCGGCTATACCGTCTGGGGCCGCAACGGTACACCCTGAGCCTCACCGCACGGTATTCCTGCCAGCTCACAGGCGATTTCGCCTGCACGCTGAATCGCCCGGCTGTAGCGCGCATCAAACGGATAGCAGCAGGAGAGTCGCAGCGCATGGTTGTAGCGCTCGCTCAGTGAGTAGAGTGCGCCAGGCGTAACGCAAATTTGCTCCTGCAGCAGCCGATCAAACATCTCGGTGGTATTCACGCCGCCCGGTAGCTCAACCCAGAAAACGAAGCCACCGCGCGGCAGTGTTGCGCGCGTGCCTTCCGGGAAGTAGCGGGCGATAAGACCCCGCGCCTCATCCAGATTAGCTGCATAGCGACGGCGCAGCGTGCGCAGATGGTGGTCGTAACCGCCGGAAGCCAGAAACTCCGCCAGCGTTTCGGAGAGCAGGGCAGATTCAGCCATTGAGGAGACGGCTTTCAGTCGGGCAATCGCATCATGAAAACGGCCTGCGGCGGTCCAGCCAATACGAAAATCGGGTGCCACGGTTTTAGTGAAACTGGTGCAGTAGATCACCCAGCCATCGCGATCAAAGGCTTTCACGGCGGGTGAGAGCGGCCAGTCGAACTGCAACTCGTCATACAGCCCATCTTCTATCAGCGGAACGTGGTAAGTGTTCACTAACTTTGCCAGCCGTTTCTTATTCTCCAGCGACATACCGCAGCCCAGCGGGTTCTGCGCGCTCGGCATCGCAATCAGCGCCTTGATACGCTGCTCCTGCAGCAGCATCTCCAGTGCATCCAGCGAGAGCCCGTGCTGTGGGTCAGTGGGGATTTCCAGTGCTTTCAGACCGAGCGAGGCCAGAAGCGGAAAGAGGAAAAAGTAGGTCGGCGACTCCAGTCCGACGCAGTCGCCGGGCTGCGTGACTGCTCTGAGCGCCAGCTGAAGCGCCTCCATGCAGCCGTGGGTCAGGGTGATCTCATCGGCGGTAATTGTCTGTCCGGCGTGCAGCGCCCGTCGCGCTATCTCCTCCCGTAAGCGCTCACTACCGGGCGGAAGCGCATAGCGACCGATCATGTTGGGATCACGACGCAACAATGAGGCGGTAATCCGGGCGATGCGTGCCGCAGGAAACAGCTCACTGTCCTGCGGGCAGGCCAGCGAAATATTGGTGTAGTCGGGATGATTCTGCGCCGCAAACACCTTATCGATCAGGTCGAGTTTACCGCTGCTGGGATCGCGTACCCGGGTCTTATGCTGACCGTGGCGGGTGACGGCGGGCAACACGCCGCGCACGTAATAGCCCGACTGCGGACGCGCCTCAATCAGCCCGCGATCTTCCAGCATCTGCCAGGCATTCAGCACGGTATTGACGCTGACCTGATGTGACTGCGCAACACGGCGGATCGCCGGCAGGCGTTTACCGGGTTTCAGCGTTCCCTGATGGATGGCTTCAGCGAAGCTCTCTGCCAGCTGCTGATAGAGGGGTTGTTCGGTCGTGGGAGCAAGGGACACAATAGCCTCCGGCCTGAATGGGTACAATTTCTGTTAACGATAACTGTAACCATAACAATAGTGATTTTGTGTCCCTGTTACCATCTTAATTCCCGCCTTAGCATAGAACTCTGTCTACCTTCAGGAGAGTCACCATGCTTGATCCCTCTTTCTTCAGTTACGTTACCGTGATGTCAATTACGCCAGGCCCGAACAATCTGCTGCTGGCGACCTCCGGGGTCAATTTTGGCATGCGGCGCACTCTGCCAATGGTGTTCGGTATTCTGGTGGGCTGTGCGGTGCAGACGGTGATTGCCGGGATGGCGCTGGAGGTGTTATTGCACTGGATGGCGGCGATTCGCCTGCCGCTGACGCTGGCAGGCTGTACTTATCTGATGTGGTTATCCTGGAAAATTTTTCGCGCTGCCGCACCCGAAGCGCGCACCCGTCCTCAGCCAATGACGATAGTGGGCGGCGCCTGCTTCCAGGCGATCAATCCCAAGGCCTGGCTGATGGCCACCAACGTCGCGCTGCTCTATAGCGGCAGCAGCGGCGTCCTGACGGTGATGATCGGCTTTATGCTGCTCAATCTGCCCTGCATCCTGATCTGGGCAGCACTGGGCGATCGCCTGCGCAGCCATCTGCAGATTGCCTGGAAGCGCCAGCTGTTTAACAGCCTGATGGCGCTGTCGCTGGTGGCGACCACCGTCTGGATGCTGACCGACGCGCTGCTGGCCGCTTAATCGGGCACACCCGGTGCAGTGGCCGACGGCCATTTCCAGTTCTGCACCTCCGGCAAATCTTCGCCATGCTCACGGACATAGCGATGATGTTCCGCCAGACGCTGCTGTAAATCCTCCAGCAGCTCAGGATGCGCGTCGGCCAGGCCCGGCACGCGCAGAATCGCCTCCTGCGCCAGATGATAGCGGTCAAGCTCGTTCAGTACCGTCATATCAAATGGCGTGGTGGTGGTTCCCTCTTCGTTAAAGCCGCGCACATGGAAGTTGCGGTGGTTGGTTCGGGAATAGGTCAGGCGATGTATCAGCGTCGGATAGCCGTGGAAAGCAAAAATCACCGGTTTATCCTGGGTAAACAGCGCGTCGAACTCCGCATCAGATTTGCCATGCGGATGCTGATCTTCCGGCTGCAGTGCCAGCAGATCGACCACGTTCACCACGCGGATGCGCAGTTCAGGCAGCATCTCACGCAGCAGATCGACCGCCGCCATCGTCTCCATAGTTGGGACATCACCGGCGCAGGCCATCACCACATCTGGCTGGTCATGTGCCGGCGTGGTGCCCGCCCAGCGCCACTCGCCCATACCCGCTTCACAATGGGTCACGGCACTGGCCATATCCAGCCACTGCGGCGCAGGCTGTTTGCCCGCCACAATCACATTGATGCGGTCCCAGGTGCGCAGGCAGTGATCGCCCACCCAAAGCAGCGTATTGGCATCGGGCGGCAGATAGATGCGCACGATGTCTGCTTTCTTGTTGGCAACATGATCGATAAAGCCCGGATCCTGATGACTGTAGCCATTGTGGTCCTGACGCCAGACGTGCGAAGAGAGCAGGTAATTCAGCGACGAAATCGGTTTACGCCAGCCCAGCTTGCGCGTCACTTTCAGCCACTTAGCGTGCTGGTTAAACATCGAATCGACGATGTGAATAAAAGCTTCATAGCAGTTGAACAGTCCGTGGCGGCCGGTCAGCAGATAGCCTTCAAGCCAGCCCTGACACTGATGCTCACTGAGGATTTCCATCACCCGGCCATCCCGCGCCAGCTGCTCATCGTACGGCTCTATTCGTTCCAGCCAGGTGCGGCTGGTCACGTCAAAGACCGGCGTCAGGCGGTTAGAGGCCGTTTCATCCGGGCCAAACAGGCGGAAATTATCGCGGTTACGCTGGAACAACACGCTGAGATAGCGCCCCAGATGCTCTGTGGCCTGCGCTATCTCTGTGCCTGGCTCGCTGATATCGCAGGCAAACTCCGCGATGTCAGGTGCATCCAGCTCACGGCGCAGCAGGCCGCCATTGGCATATGGCGAAGCCCCCATGCGTTTATCGCCTTCCGGTGCCAGCGCCTGCAGTTCCGGCTTCAGGCGACCCTGTTCATCAAACAGATCGTCGGGCTGATAGCTCCGCATCCACGTTTCAAGGATCTGGCGATGACCTTCATCTTCACGACAGGCCGCGACCGGCACCTGATGCGCCCGCCAGAAATCCTCCACTTTCTTGCCGTCGACCGTTTCAGGGCCGGTCCAGCCTTTGGGGCTACGCAGGATAATCATCGGCCAGCGCGGCACGTCGTTGCTGGCGTTGCCGCTGCGCGCCTCACGCTGATACGCAGCGATCTTACTGAAGGCGGTATCCAGCGTCTCCGCCATCAGCGGATGCATTTTTACCGGTTCATGCCCGCAGACAAACAGCGGCTCATAGCCGTAGCCGCTGAATAGCTGGTGCAGATCCTCATCGCTGCTGCGGCCCAGTAGCGTCGGGTTAGCAATCTTGTAGCCGTTAAGATGCAGAATCGGCAGCACTGCGCCGTCACGTTCAGGATTGAGGAATTTGATGCCGTGCCAGCTGGAGGCCAGCGGCCCGGTCTCCGCTTCGCCGTCGCCAATCACGCACGGCACCACCAGATCGGGATTATCGAAGGCCGCACCAAAGGCATGAGAGAGCGAATAGCCCAGCTCGCCGCCTTCATTAATTGAGCCCGGCGTTTCCGGTGCCGCGTGGCTGGGAATGCCGCCAGGGAAGGAGAACTGTTTAAACAGGCGCTGCATACCCGCCGCATCCTGCGAGATGTGCGGATAAATCTCACTATAGCTGCCCTCCAGCCAGGTATTCGCCACCATGCCGGGACCGCCGTGGCCTGGCCCGCAGATATAGATCATATCCAGGTTCTGTTTGCGGATAACACGGTTGAGGTGGGCATAGATAAAATTCAGACCTGGCGTGGTGCCCCAGTGACCCAGCAGACGCGGTTTAATATGTTCCGGCCTGAGTGGCTCGCGCAACAGCGGGTTATCCATCAGGTAAATCTGTCCAACGGAGAGATAGTTCGCTGCCCGCCAGTAGCGGTCGAGCAGGGTAAATTCGGGTGACGCAGGGGAGTAAGACATGCGGGTTCCTCCTGATCGTTCGGCTAAAAGATGCCTTAACCCTAATAGAGAATCCTCAGGACGACCAGGCAACCGCCCAATAAAAAAGGCCCCGCTATGCGGAGCCTTTTTATCAACGGCACTGTATTACTTGCCGACGACGAACGCGGTTTCCCGTCCTTCATCGTTGGCCGCCATCGGCGTAACCGGCGAATAGTCGAGCTGCAGAACACGACTGGTCTCGGCTAACACTTTTTCTGTCAGCGCCACGTCGCCATTAAGCTTACGTCCCCAGGAGGGGACCACCGCACGGATTTTGTTCTGCCATTCCGGTGAAGCCATTTGCTCAGGACAGACCTTGTGCAGCAGCTCCAGCATGATGGGTGCCGCCGTTGAGGCGCCTGGCGAGGCACCTAGCAGAGCGGAAATCGTACCATCCTGCGAGGCGACCACTTCGGTGCCCAGACGCAACACGGCGCCCTCTTTCTCATCTTTCTTGATGATCTGCACACGCTGACCCGCTGTGACAAGGCGCCAGTCTTCCTGCTTCGCCTGCGGCACATAAGCACGCAGCGCCTCCATCCGGTCGCTGTCGCTTTGCAATACCTGATCCATCAGGTATTTCACCAGATCGAAGCTTTTCAGCCCCACTTTGACCATTGGCAACATATTGCTGCTGTTCAGGGACGTGAACATATCCATCAACGAACCCTGTTTCAGGAACCGGGTCGAGAAAGTGGCGAACGGGCCAAATAGCAGCACCTGCTTGCCATCCAGCACGCGGGTGTCAACGTGCGGCACGGACATCGGCGGCGCACCGACGCTGGCTTTGCCGTAAACCTTAGCCATGTGTTGCGCGACGACCTGCGGGTTTTCCGTGACCAGGAATGAACCGCCCACCGGGAAACCGGCGTAACCATTCGCTTCCGGGATACCGGCTTTCTGCAGCAGCGGTAACGCCGCGCCACCCGCACCAATAAAGATTTTGCTCGCCGTCAGCGTGCGACGCGTGCCGCTGTTCAGACACTGCAGCGTCACCTGCCAGCGACCATCGGCAAGCTTTTTGAGATCCCGCACTTCCTGACGCAGACGCAGCTGGAAATTCGCTTTCTTCTCTAACGAGGCAATCAGCTGACGGGTGATCTCACCGAAGTTCACATCGGTGCCCATCTCTGTCCAGGTCGCGGCCACTTTCTGGCGACGGTCACGGCCATTCATTACCAGCGGGATCCAGCGGGCAATCTGCTGCGGATCTTCGGAGTAGGCCATGCCGCGGAACAGAGTGCTTTTCTGCAACGCTTTGAAGCGCTTGCGCAGGAAGTCGACATTGTCGTCGCCCCAGACAAAGCTCATGTGCGGCGTGCTATGAATAAAGCTTTTGGGATTGCGCAGGTTGCCTTTCTGAACCTGATAAGCCCAGAACTGGCGGGAAATCTGAAACGATTCGTTGATCGTTATCGCTTTAGAGATGTCGATGCTGCCATCCGCCTGCTGAGGCGTATAGTTCAGCTCCGCCAGCGCCGCATGACCGGTGCCCGCGTTATTCCAGCCGTTGGAGGATTCTTCGGCCACGCTATCGAGCCGCTCCACCATTTCGATGGACCAGTCCGGCTCTAAATCCTGCAGCCATGCACCGAGGGTAGCGCTCATCACACCAGCACCAATCAGCAGCACGTCAACGTCTTTGCGCTCCTGCGCAGTAGTGGTGTCCTTTGCCATGGCACTCATCGCGAGCGCAAGGTTTACAGCTGAATTGCTCATGAGGCGACATCTCCTCTTCTGTTGACCTGAAGCCCAACAGTTTCGCAGGCGAAATAGTCACGCTTCTTACGAGCGCGTTGCGCTATTTCTCAAAGGTTAAGTCTCAGGTATAGGGTTAAAGCGGTGATAACGCGTTAACTGAACGTTATGCTTAGTCATCCGAATATAACATTCTCGCATCTGAATTAAACATTAGTTTATTTTTTAAATGCAGAAATGATTCAGCATAAGAATTAATCATCACGATGCGCGGCGTATTAGTGATTTTTTAGAGTGAAGTCAGTGAGTTAACTAAAAAAGGATGTTGCGGAAAAGCCCCATGCTGGTGCAGTGCCGGAAAGGATGTGAACAGTGCGGAATTATTTAATTAGCTGAAATTTAGCGATTTATTGCGCAGTAAGGAATAACAGGAATCAGGATGGCAGGGCCTTAACAGCCGCTTGTGTAAAAATAATGTTACATTTTTGTGAGTGTGAAAATGCGTGCGCATCGGCCCACGCATCGGATTCACCTATGACTGATTCGCGCTGGCAGGCAGCTTTTTCAGACTTATCGCCATGCGGTTATAGGTGTTCATCAGGCCAATCGCGATGTTCAAATCGACAATCTCTTTCTCACTGAACTCGGCTGTCAGTGCCGCATAGCAGGCGTCTGGCGCACCCTGCTGAGCAATCAGCGTCAGGCATTCAGCCCAGTGGAGAGCGGCCTTCTCTTTCTCACTGAACAGCGTCCCCGATTCATGCCAGACCGGGGTCAGCACGATCTTATCCCAGCTCATACCCGATTTATTCAGCGCTTTAGTATGCATATCAATGCAGTAGGCGCAGCCGTTAATCTGGGAAATGCGCAGGAACAGCAGTTCCAGTAAAGTGAGTGGCAGATCGGTTTGTGCCAGATAACTGTATACGCCGCCCAGCGCTTTCATGCCTGCCGGTGCTGCAAGGTGAAAATCGATACGTTCGCTCATCTTATTGCCTCCTGGGATTGATGAGGTGATTTTCGGCCTTTCAATGGAGCAGATAAAGTGCCAAAAAATGAGAGTCTGACTGGCCCATCGCCGCTTTCTACGCTGACACTGCAACGCGGTGCATCACGGGGGCTCAGCGAGCAGCTGCGACTGCTGATTGAACAGGCGATTAGTGAAGGGCGTTTACAGCCTGGTACGCGTTTACCTTCCTGCCGCGATCTGGCGGCGCAGCTCGGCGTGGCACGTGGCACCGTGCGTGCCAGCTATGACATGCTGGTTGATGGACAGTTTCTGCAGGCCAGAGGCGCAGCAGGTACCTTCGTCAGTCCATTACCACCGTTAAAACCGGCCGGCAATGATGCCAACTGCAAGTCACTCCATCCTGATGGAATTGAAGAGTATGAAGCGCCACCGCTGACCTTTCAGATGGGCATTCCGGCCAGCGATGCGTTTCCGGCAAAAGTCTGGCTGCGCATCCTGCAGCGTCAGACGCGCATGCAGGTCAGCAGACCGGCGAGTTATCCCGATCCACGCGGCAGCTTAGCGCTGCGTCAGGCGCTGGTGGCCTACCTCGCGGTGGCACGCGGCCTGCGCTGTCAGGCGGATCAGATCATTATCACCAGCGGTTATGCGGGCGCGATGGGCCTGATTGGGCTGGCGATGAATTTTCAGGGCAAAAAGGCCTGGCTGGAGGACCCCGGATTCTGGGTGGCACGTCGCGCGGTTGAAGCGCTACACGTCACGCCGGTTGCCGTGCCGGTTGATGCCGAAGGGTTGCAGGTTCAGGCCGGGATTGCCCGCGCGCCGGATGCCGCTTTCGCGCTGGTCACACCGGGACAGCAGGCGCCGCTGGGCATGACCATGAGCCTGGTACGCCGTCATGAATTGCTGAACTGGGCCAGCCGGGAGCAGCGCTGGATTATCGAAGATGATTATCTCGGCGAGCTTCAGCCCGGTAATCGCGCGGCCCCTGCACTCGCCGCGCTCGACAGTGAAGGGCGGGTGCTGCACATCGGCACCTTCAGCAAGACGCTGACGCCGCAACTGCGGCTCGGTTTTATGGTGGTTCCGCCGGCGCTGACGGCGCGCTTCGGTGAGGTCTGCGCGTTGCTTTCGCCTGCATCCTCAGGATTGTTACACAACGCGGTGGCGGAGTTTCTGCGGGACGGACACTTTATGCGGCATCTGCGGCGCATGAAGCGCGTTTATCATGAGCGACTGGAGCAGATGGTTGCGGCGCTCCATCCTTACTTTCCCGACCTGCAACGCACCGGGCTGGCGGTGATTGTCCGCTTACCCGCCGGTACTCCGGATGAGGCCATTGCGCAGCAGGCGGTGGAGTGGGGCATGGCCCCCTCGCCGCTGTCGGTCTGGTATCAGCAGGCCGGGCAGCGCGGTGCGGGTCTGGTACTGGGTGCGGCACATCTGCCGCGTGAAGGTTACGCGCGCAGCGCTGAACGGCTAAAAGCGCTGGTCGATGCGCAGGCGGTCAGCCCCTGAACCAGCGACGCCAGACAAAGCGGATAACAAAAAACTCTATGGCGCCCAGTAGCAAAAACCAGACGCAAAACACCACTGTGTAGAGCTGATTCAGATCCTGTAAATGGAACATCTGCAACAGATGCTGCGCCACCGTCACGCTAAAAGCGGGCGCGGGCAGCAGCAGCGCCGAGAGAAAGCCCAGCAGCAAAATGCCACCAGGCACAACCAACGTTTCAAAAGGGTTATTCATAACCGGTATCCCATATTTATCAGCCCGGCATTTTCCGGTAATCGTCGACAGGGTTCAATGGTGGTGTGCGGCAATACGCCCACATGGCGTAGTGCAGGGCAGGGAAAACGGCCAGAAAATGCTTTGCCACCATCGACTTAGCGCCATTCATAGCGAATGATAAGAGTTATAGCCTTTGCTATACTTAAATCCCTGATTTTACTGTCTTTTTATCTTGAGGTTTGCGTGGTAGACTGCGCCCACTTTTTCATAACTGAACACTTTGTGTGGTGAATTCAGCGTGAATTGCCGCTTTTTCGCCCCAGGTGAATAAATCATGACCTTTATTGCCACTTTAATTCTTGCGCTGGGTATGTCGATGGACGCGTTTGCCGCTGCGCTGGGCAAAGGTGCCACATTGCATCGTCCTGGTTTTAAAGAAGCGCTGCGTACCGGTCTGATCTTCGGCTCTATTGAAGCGCTGACCCCACTGATTGGCTGGGCACTTGGTCTGGCGGCCAGTCGTTACATCATGGCGTGGGATCACTGGGTTGCCTTCACCCTGCTGGCCTTTCTGGGTGGCCGTATGATGATGGAAGGTTTTCGTCAGACAGCCGTCGCAGAACCTTGTGAAGCCCCGCAAAGTCATGGCTTTATGGTCCTGGCGACCACTGCCGTCGCGACCAGCCTGGATGCACTGGCGGTCGGCGTTGGTCTGGCCTTTTTACAGGTGAATATCATCACCACCGCGCTGACCATTGGTGCCGCCACCACAGTGATGGCGACGACCGGCGTATTAGTCGGACGCTTTATCGGTCCGGTACTGGGCAAATGGGCGGAAGTACTGGGTGGCGTGGTGTTAATCGCCGTCGGCTCCACCATTCTGTTGCAGCATCTTGGCTACACCGCCTAGGGCCTTTGCACATAAAAGCGGTATTTTTGTGATCTGCTTCAAATTTATTTGCTGTTAAAACGCACAGCGGCTATACTTTTTCAGTATATGTTCAACTAAATTTGAATCAGGCATTTTATGAAACGCATCATTAAACACGTGTTCCGCGCTTATGTTGAGACGTTCAAACACGTACCGCCGGGTGCCATGTACTAAGCACCCCGCAAGAAACCCTCGATAATCGCGGTCAGGGATCGACCTGTGATTATCACCTTTTGCTTTTGCTTTCTTCTGAGTAAACCCGCGTTTTGCACTTCCTGGTGCGTCTAATCTGCTTCTGCCACTCTTCTTGTTGTCTTTCCGCTAAAAACACTTTCTGGCGACAAAATGACGCCTTTGCAGCCGTGCGTTATGTGCTGGTTGTAATTCCTTGTTTATGTAACCTGGTTTTCGATTTCATGCTGATTGTCTCTGCGTCAACGTGAGAATCATGGCAAAAGTGTCATGATTTAGTGCCGCTCTAAATTGTAAATTTTTTCTGATAGGTCATCCTTTAATATGCTATCTCATGTAGCTTAATTCTGTCGTAATCGACGGCTTATAGCTGAATATATGAGGTCTTATCGGCGATATAATGTTCAGGGAGAATATAAATGGATGCAGCATTGCTCGATATGATGCGCTCAGGCCGAAATAAGCACTGGGCTGAAACAATGATTAATCTTGAGGCCAGAAAGCTGATCAATACGGCTAATCATGTGTCCTCGGCCCATCTTTCAAATGGCATGACTCAGGTAAAGTTCGTTCAGGAGATTAGAGATCTCATTGAGAAGGAATTTGCCGCTGCACGACGTGCAAAATCTGACGAAGAGTGCGTGGCATGTATTAGAAATTTGCGGATAGAAATGGAAAACCTTCAGGAGCAGGACAGAATGCTGCGCATGAAAGCTGCGAAACTCTACGCCAAAGTGGAGTTTGTTAAGGAAAACAATAAAATCGTTGGGTATGTGATTTCTGCTGTAAATGTTGTTATGGCCGGTGCCGAAATAGCTACTGGCCTAACCCTTATAGGTTCTATGACGCCTATGGGTATTCTGGCTGGTGCAGTGCTGGTTATTGACGGCGCTAACGGCATAAGCAAAGAATTTTCGAACTACGTTATGGGTATAAAAAACACCGAAGGTTTAGTGGCTGATGCTGCCATGTCTTCCGCTCAATTTATGGGGTTCAGTCCAAACAGCGGGCTGGCAGTCTATAAATCAGTCTCGCTGGTCGCAAATGCTTATACCGTATTTGGCCTCTTCAGGCGCCCCGGAACCTGGCGTTTATTCAGATACATGCCATCCGATTATTTCCGAAAAGTTAACACAATGAGCCGCGCCAAACTCACAATGCACATAGTCGGTTATGGTGTTACGGCCAAAGTCATATTTGACCTTATATCTGTTAAGGGCGCTGTTCAGAATTAGTTGTTAATTTACGATAGCGCCATGCCTTATAGGCAAGTGTTGCTGGCGTTAGATACCATATAAAAGGTAATACAATTGCAAGTGTACCTGTGAGCGTGATGCTGGTATCTGAGGATGCCAGCACTAACGTGAGAACGAGAATGGCTAAGGCAACGATAGTAATCCACTTTGCAGCAATAAAGCGGTTAGCAAGGTCATGGATAACCGAATCCAGAGAGCCGCCATAGTTAGCAATGTTGTTTTTAAGCTTCTTAAGATCTGCATAGTTAAAGCCGGAATCCAGCAGCGCCTTTTCGTTCAATTTCATAGACTTTTATCCTTAAAATTACCTGTGTAGCTTAAATAACTTTACCTGATAATGGCACTAAAAATCCCGCAAAGGGCACTCTTTCTGATAACTACTCTTTATGTCTGATATCCAGCTCTAAAGCGCGAAGCACTCGTAAACAGGATTATGCAGCAGTGCGCTACTTGCCATCTGCAATATAGTGTACGGTCGGGGTCATGTTGTCCGCAAAACAGCAAGCGACGCTACACAGCAAATTTTGCCATTCTCTAAGAAATTACCTCTTACGCCAAACCTTCAACCCACCATTAACCCGCCTTCAACCCAATCCCGTCCTACACTGAATTATCCTCCCCAAATCAGGAGCAGCGGATGATCCAGAAGCATCGACGAAAACAGGCAGCGATTGTGGCAGGCGTGGGATTAGGTGTAGCGGCTACGCTTTGGGGTATGAAACGCTGGCAGCAACTGAAGCAGACGCCGCCGGTGTTGCCGCGCAGTCACCACGCCGGGCTGGCGGGTTATTTCCAGCAGGTGGGCGACTGGCGCATGTTTACGCGTGTCACACCTAATGAGGATCAGGGACTGCCGGTGGTGCTGATTCACGGGCTGGTGATGTCGGGCCGGGCGATGGAGCCGCTCGCACTGGCACTGGGCCGCGACTATCACGTACTGGTGCCGGATCTGCCTGGTTTTGGGGCCAGCACGCTGCCACCTTCCGCACCCATCATGACGGTGGATCAGCAGGCTGATGCGCTCTGGCTCTGGCTGCAGCACAACGGGTTTCAGCGTGCCATCTGGGTGGGCAATGCGTTTGGCTGCCAGATTCTGGCTGCGCTGGCGGTGAAATATCCGCAGGCGGTAGCGGGGCTGGTCTTGCAAGGGCCGACGGTGGATCGCCATGCGCGCAGTCTGACACGCCAGTGCTGGCGCAACTGGCGCAATCGTGGTCTGGAGGCGCATCGCTCGCCGGGTTCGCTGGCGTGCATCGACTACGCCAAGGCCGGGCTATGGCGCGCGTTCGGCACATTACGCGTCATGATGCGCGACCATATTGAGCATCGCCTCACTTACATCAACGCACCAACGCTGCTGCTGCGTGGCTCGCGTGATCCAGTCTGCCCGGCACGCTGGCTGGATGAGCTCGCCGCGCTGATGCCGCGCAGCGAACGTCTGACGCTGCGCGATGGTACCCACACGCTGCACTACGTCTATCCGTGGAGTTTCTGCAACGCCATCCGCCCGTTCGTGGCGCGCATTCAGCAGGAGAATCAGCATGAGTAAACCGCCCAAGGGCATCGCCCGTTTTGACTCTGCTGCCGCCATGCTTCTGGCGCTTGCAAATGCGCTTCACGATCGTCCCTTCGCCAGTCCGAGCCAGTCACCGACGCTTGACCGGTTACTGCCCTCGCTGAATCGTCTGCCGACCGGGCTACGTGAGTGGGGTTATGCGCTGGGCGGCATGGCAGAAGGCATCAGCCTGCGCCAGGCGGGTGAGCTGGATATAGAAGGCATTGCTGAATGGATGGTGAGTGAGTACCCACAGCAGGATTATCCGGCGGCCTTTATCGGTTCGTCGAACGGCGCGCTGGTGCATCTGGCGTCGGCAATGAACGTGCCCTGGCTGCCGCAGACGTTTCTCTGTCCGGTGCGCGCCGCCAGTAACGATCCGGATGATGCAGAAGCGAATTTCGAGCAAGGTAAAGAGGTGGCCGCCGCGCTGCTGGCTGCCTGGCCACGGCTGGCGGTTCACCACATGCACGACCCGAATCAGGATCGCCTGATGCTCGACCAGATGCGCTATTTCCGGCTGAAACTGCGCGAACTGCCGCTGGCTTTTAACGAATTCCTGATGGGCAGTCTGCCCGCCGGTTCCACACTGTTTATCAATCACTGCACCCAGCAATGGCCGGTAACGCGCACCAGCGATCGCTCTTTCTTTCAGTTTGGTGCGCCGGGCGGAGCCAGCGAAAAAGAGTTTATGCAGGGCGGTCCGCGCGTAGCGGAATATCTGGCACGTTACGGCGTGGATCGTGAGCGCTGGACGCCGCCAGCCATTACCGACCGGGTGCCGGAAGCGGAGTGGGGGCTGGATGGTTATCTGATCGCACCGCTGAAAAAGCTTGCCGAAGCGCAGAGCTGGAAGCTGATGGAGATTCGCTACGAGAATCCGGAAGCAATGAGTTATGTGGTGGCGGAGATCTACCGCGACTGGTATCTGGCGGCGGGAATCTTACCGACCCGGCTGACGGTGGACAGTTTCCTGCTGATGGATCCGTGGTGTACGCAGCAGCAGCAGTCGATTCCGTTCTGGCTGAGCTTTAGCAGCGAATCCTCGGCATTAGCGCTGCAACGTTTCCTGGAAAAACAGCCGCCATTCCGTAACATCGATATGATGCTCTTTTCTCATGGTACCGACAGTATCGGGCTGGCGGAGATTGATCGCTGGCGGGCGCTGCTGTCCCATGCGCGTGACGAGGGAGTTTTAATTGGTGTGGATGAAGCCCGCTACCCGCGTGACTTCGCGACGTTTGCCCGCTTCGACTCGGCGCTGCGTGAACGGGCACCGCTGTTGCCACCGCCGCCTCCGCTTAATTCAGAGAAGGTGATGGCAGGTATTAAACGTTACGGTGCAAAACATGGCGTCACGCTGACGGCGCTGACGTAGCCGCCGCGCCGTCCTGCGATTATTCGCCGTCGGTGATGGGCTGGCGCACCAGCAGCAGGTAGGCGAGTGCGCCAACCAGCGTGACGCAGGCACAGATCATTAGCGCCAGGCTGAACGATTTGGTGGTGTCGAGCACCCAGCCGGTGATCACTGGCGCGAACGAGGCGAAGATAAAGCTGGCAAAGTTCTGGATGCTGCCGACCGAAGCGGTCATGCGGGCGGTGACGTTGGCGTGGATCAATCCCCAGCATGAGGTGCCGGCGAAATGGATACAGAACAGCGCCATGCCAATCAGCGTCACGGCGCTGGTGGTATCGGTCGCGCGGGTCACCACGGCGGTGAATCCGGCTGACAGCAGCATCCCACTGACGATGCAGACTTTGCGGGTTTTTACGGCGTTAAAGCCACGACGCACCAGCGAGTCAACCACATAGCCATTCAGCAGCATGCCCGCTGCACCAAACAGGAACGGAATCGCCGCCAGCAGGCCAGTACTTTTCAGATCGAGATGATAGGTGGACTGCAGGTAGCCCGGCAGCCAGGCGATATAGAGCCACGCGGTGTAGTTGATGCCGCTGAAGCCAATCATCATGCCCCACATGGTGCGCTGCTTAAACAGGCCACGCCACTCTTTGAAGCTGATCGGCTCTTTCCGCGACGCCACGCTGCCCGCCTGCAGATAGTGGATCTCTTCGGCGCTCAGGGTGTTGTTGTCGCGGTCGCGGTAAATCATATACCAGCCGATAGCGAGGAACATGCCGAGGATACCGATGGTAACAAACATGCCACGCCAGCCCATCACCAGCATCATCGCCGCCAGAATCGGCGGGGCCACCGACAGCCCAATCATCGAGGCGGCATTGAACATCCCCATCGGCATGCCGCGATCTTTAATGTTGAACCAGTCGTTGATCACTTTCACGCCGCACGGGTTCATCGGCGCTTCGCCAATGCCCAGGCCAATGCGCACCAGGATGAACTGGGTAAAGTTATGCACCAGACCCGAGGCGGCCTGGAACAGCGACCAGATAAACATGCCGATGCCGAGCATAATGCGCGGCCCTTTACGATCCAGCAGCGCGCCACACGGCAACTGCGCCAGGCCATACGCCAGCGAAAAAGCAGAAAGCAGGAAGCCGATTTCGGTGGCGCTTAGCCCCATCTCATCGCGGATGGTCATGTTCGCGACCGACAGCGAGCTGCGATCCAGATAGTTGATGATGGCGGCGAACAGCAACAGCAGCATCGCCGTAATCTGCACTTTGCGGATACGCGGTGAACGCACCACATCGCTGCGCATTGGCACGAAATCCTGGCCTGGTGGCGTGTCGCCGGTCACGCTGTCGCGACCGGTTACTGAGGTCTTTTCCATTGCACTCTCCCGAAACTGGGTACTTATCGTTATGGTGAGAAGGGGTCTGCGCGCAGCGGCAAAAGGCCGCCGTGACGTTGCAGTCGAGACTAAGAGCAAAGGGTTAAGGATGTTGCAAAGATGTTTCTGAATCGTGCGGGAGCTAATGCTTTGTGGTTTTTAATCGGTTTTTAATTGTACTGACCGATTGAGCGCACCATTGAGGTTTTAGCGGTCGCCAGATGGTTATGTAATGCACAGAGCGCATCAATATCCTGACGGCCAATCAGCGCGGTCAGTATCGCCATATGCTCCTCCAGCGCGACAATGTTACGCTGCTTAAGATCGCTTTCATCCCACTGATAATGCGAGTGAAAGATGACTGAGATGATCTCCAGCGACTGATTAAAAAATGGATTATTGGCGGCGGATAAAATCAGCGAATGCATCTGACGGTCCAGCGCAGCAAAGTGGCGATAGTTGCTGGCGATGGTGTCGCGCATGGATCGGTGACGATCCAGCAGATCCCGCGCCTGCACCCAGCGCTCATCGCTGGCGGGCAGATTCAGGAAGCGGCTCAGGGCGTGGGTTTCCAGCATCTCGCGCAGTTCAAACAGCTTCTCGGCATAATCCTGAGTGAATTTTTTCATGCGCCACTGACCGCGTTTCACCGGCTCCAGCAGGTCATAGCGCATAAAGCGCAGCAGAAATTCGCGCACCACAACCGGACTGACTTTCACCTGCTGCGCCAGTTGCAGCTCGCTGAAGGTGTCGCCGGGCACCAGCTGCCGCTGATTGATCATATTAAAAAACATCTGCTCAAAGTGACTGGCCTGCTGCTCAATCGGCGGCGTTAAGGCGCTAAAACTGTCCTCATCGCGGGGATCACGCACGATAACGTAGGTTTGATCCACTTTATCCAGCACGCCGCACTGATGCAGATAGTGCAGGGTATGTCGCACCGTGGTCCGGCTGATATTGAACATCTCCGCCAGCGCCGCCTGCGGTGGCAGGGGCGAACGAATATGTCGCTGAGCGATACTATCCAGCATCTGGTTGATGACGTTCTGGCGCAAATTCTGGCTGCGGCTCATCTGACTCTCCGGTTTTTAATGCATTAAAAACCATTCAAAGCCCAAAAAAATCGCCGTGCTTCACACTTCCCGTAAACGAACGCTGCGCATCAGGCAGGATTCGCCGTAACTGCCTGCAGGACAACCGGAGAATCACCATGACAACAATGAAAGCACTGGTCATCGCTGAACCACGTAAGATGGTCTGGGCCACCCGCGACACCCCCACGCCTGCCGCTGGCGAGGCGCTGATTAAAATTCTCACCGCCGGAATCTGCGGCACGGATATCCACGCCTGGTCCGGCAATCAGCCGTTCTTCAGCTATCCACGGGTGCTGGGCCATGAAATCTGTGCGGAAGTGGTGGCGCTGGGTAGTGGCGCCGAGGGCTTTCAGGCAGGCCAGCGGGTGGCGTTAATGCCCTACATCTCCTGTCTGCGCTGCGACGCCTGCCAGAGTGGCAAGACCAACTGCTGTGAACAGATCTCGGTGATAGGCGTGCATCAGGATGGCGGTTTCTGCGACTACTTAAGCGTGCCGGTCAGCACGTTGCTGGCGGTGGATGAGGTGGCCCCGGAAGCGGCCGCGCTGATTGAGCCCTTTGCCATCAGCGCCCATGCGGTGCGTCGTGCAGGCATTGTGGCGGATGAGCAGGTTCTGGTGGTGGGTGCCGGACCGATTGGGCTGGGTGTCGCCGCCATTGCCGCCGCCAGTGGCGCGCAGGTCGTGGTGGCGGACACCAGCGAATTCCGTCGCCAGCATGTCGCTGATCAGCTGGGTCTGGCGGCACTGAATCCGGCGGATGAGGCGTTTTACAGCGCGCTACGGGATCAGTTTGGTGGTCGTCTGGCGCTGAAAGTGATCGACGCCACCGGCAGCCCGGCGGCGATGAACAATGCGGTTAACCTGATGCGACATGGCGGCACAATCGTCTATGTCGGCCTGCACAAAGGCGATCTGGTTATCCCTGACAGTGAATTCCACAAAAAAGAGACCACGCTGATGGGCAGCCGCAATGCCACCCGCGAAGATTTTGATCGGGTAAGTGCACTGATGGCCAGCCGCCAGCTGCGTGCTGAAATGATGCTGAATCATCACCTGGCTTTCTCTACGCTGGATGAAACCTTTGAGTCGCAAGTCATCAATAATCGCGAACTGATCAAAGGTGTGATTCACTTCGACCGCTAACGCGGCGTTTCAGGGCGCGGTGAGGGTTTCAAAGAAGTGCGCCCGCACCGCGTCGGCATCCACGCCGAGCGCGATACGCTGGGCGGGCAGACCGGCAAAGGGATCATTGCGCGACGCCAGTGCGCCGAGCTTACGCACAGTCTGACCGCCGGCGATGCCCTCGGTGATGACCCGCAGCGGACTTTCAGTGAGGGTAAAGGCCTGCGGCAGCGTCAGCCACGCCACTGCCAGGGTATCGTGCAGCGCCATACCGGCAAAACCCTCCTTTGCCAGGCTGTAAGCCAGATAAGGACGACAGATAGCGCTCAGCACCGGCTGGTTCAGACGCTGAACCTCATCACTGCTGATTAACACCTTGTGCGTGACATCCAACGGGATGACCACCACGTTCAGCGCCGAGGCGAGCACCTGATCGGCGGCATGCGGGTCTTTCCAGATATTAAATTCGCTGAAGGGCGTCACGTTGCCGCTGTGGCCATCGGTGCCAAACGCGCCGCCCATGATCACCAGCTCTTTCACCAGCGGAATAATATCCGGCGCCTGATTAATGGCCGTGGCGATGTTGGTCAGCGGACCAATCGCCACCAGGGTGATCTGATGCGGCTGCGCCCGCACGCTGTCGATAATAAACTGCACCGCGCCTGGCGCCTCATCGCTGCAGGTGTTATCAAACGCATCGCCCAGTCCATCTTCACCGTGCAGCCGGGCGGGCGCTGAGGGCGCCAGTGCCAGCGGCCGTGAACAGCCGCGATAGACCTCCGCATTAATCGCCATTTTGTCGCAGAACAGCCGGGCATTTTTCACCGCCTGACCCACCGCTACGTTGCCAGACACCGTGGTAATTCCCTGCAGATGCTGCGTCCGCGCCGCATAAGCCAGCGCAAAGGCATCATCCACGCCGATATCAGTATCAAAAATCAGGGTACGCATAGGCTCTCCGCAACAGGCTGTAAACTCTCAGCATTACCCCGCCAGCGGGCAGGGCGTCAAGCGATTCATCTGCCATGCGCACAGGCTTGCCAGCCTGAAACGGGCGTCGTATTATCACCGGCTCAAGGTGATGGCGTGCCACCTTTCCCAACCGCCGGTGGGCTTAACACCGGCTGATGACGCCTGACACTCAATCCTTTCGCGGGAGCTGAGGTGTCAGGCGCAGTTTATCTCTGCCTTTCCCCCCTCAGCCCGGCATTACTCTGTTATCAGGAGCAACACATGTTTAAACCGTTACTGGCTGTGATGATCGGCGGCTCTGCCGGCTGTGTACTGCGCTGGCTGTTCTCGATGCGTTTTAATGCGCTCTTTCCTAATCTGCCGCCGGGCACGCTGCTGGTGAATCTGATCGGCGGGCTGGTGATCGGCGGCGCAATGGCCTGGTTTGTGCGCCATCCCGACGTGGACCCGATCTGGAAACTGCTGATCGTCACCGGACTCTGTGGCGGCCTGACAACATTCTCCTCGTTTACTGCGGAATTAATGGGGCTGCTTCAGACCGGAAAATATATGTGGGCGATGGCCAGCGCGCTAGTGCATGTGATTGGCTCACTGCTGATGGCGTTTGCGGGTTTTGCGCTGGTCACGCTGCTGGGCTGATCTGGCTAATCGGCGCTTGTCTTAACGCTTAAGAGGTAGATACTGTTTCAGGTTTTACGCCCGCATGGCTATTGCGGGCGTAACGCTGAACGTCACCGATTATTCCGGACGATTAAGGAGCCGAGCCATGCGAACCAATCCTACCTTCCTTAACCTGGTGTTGTTAAACGGTGAACCCGACCAGAAACTGCAGGCGGCGCGCGACGCCGGTTTTGATCAGGTCGAGATCTGGCGCGAGGATGTTGACGCATACGAGGGCGGTGCGGCAGCACTGGCTGAGATCAGCGCACTGAAGGGACCTGGCTTTACTAATCTGCAGGTGCTGCGCGATTTTACCGGCGCACCGGGTGCGCTACGGTGCCAGAAGCGCGAAGAGCTGCGCCAGTTTATACAGATTGCCCGGACGCTGGGCTGCGACACGATTCAGGCACCGGCCAGCACCCGTGAAGATTGCTGCGCCGACCAGATTGATGATGACCTGCGCTGGATGGCCTCTGAAGCTGCACGCTACAACATGCGCATTATGTATGAGCCGATGGCCTGGTGCAGCGTGGACAATACGCTGCCGCTGGCGTGGCAGCGATTGCAGCGGCTCGATCAGCCCAATATCGGGCTGGTGGTGGATCTTTTCCATATCTGCGCACTGGGCGGTGACGCCTCGCAGCTGGACGGCATTCCTGCCGACCGTATTTATGAAGTGCAGCTGTGTGATATGGCCGCGGTTCCCGCGCAGGATAAGCAGAGCCTGATGGCGATGGCAAAACACCATCGTCAGTTGCCCGGCGATGGCATTATTGATGTTGAACGCTTCGTCGATAAGCTGAAAAGTGCGGGCTATCAGGGGCCGGTGGGCATCGAAGTCTTTAATGATACGCTGAAACGCCTGCCGCCCGACGTCGCAGCACGTCATGCCTGGCAGGCGTTAAACCGCTACTGGGGTTAATCCTGTAAACACTGGCCGATAAATCCGGCGGCGTGCATAGCACCCTGAGCGGAAATAGTGTGGCCGGTGGCGGGTTCAAAGCGCGCGTCGACCGGCACCGCTGCGGCCTGGAGTCGTGCTGCGGCAGATTCGCTCTCCTGCCACGGGATCACCTCATCGGCCTGACCGTGAATCAGCAGCGCGGGCACATGAGCCTGCGGGGTTAATTCACCGTCAACCGCCAGACGCCCGGAAAAGGCGACCACGCCTGCCAGCGGATAACGGCCTGACGCCAGGGCATCCAGTGCCATGATCGATCCCTGCGAGAAGCCGACCAGCACCACATCCTGCCAGCGTTCCGCGAAGCCGTGCTGCGCAATAATCTCGCTAAGGGTTGCATCAAATGCCGCCCGCGCTGCCCGAACACGGGCAGGCCTGTTCTCAGGTGTGATGTCCGCCAGGCTGAACCACTGCCAGCCAAAACCACCGGGAAAACGTTCAGGCGCATTGGGAGAGGCAAAAATCACATCCGGCAACAGCGTCGCCCAGTGACGGCCAATTGGTGCCAGATCGTCGCCGTTACTGCCCACGCCATGCAGAAAAATTACCAGTGCTTTTGCCATCATTGCTCCTTTAGCTTATGCCCTTACAAATTGTATTCACTCATATCCGGGCCAGCCGGAACAATCCCGTTCGGATTCAGCGCCTTGATCGAGTAATAACCCTGTTTGATGTGATCGATACTGACCGTCTCACGTACGCCGGAGACCGATAACATGCTCTTAAGATAGCGATTCAGCAGCGTATAGTCGTGTATCCGGCGCAGGTTGCATTTGAACAGGCCATGGTAGGCGGCGTCAAAGCGAATCAGCGTCACGAACAGGCGAATATCGGATTCAGTCAGCCGTTCTCCCAGCAGGAAGGTGCGACCATCGCTGAGCAGGGCTTCCAGTTCATCGAGCTGGCTAAAGACGTCATTAAATGCCTGCTGATAGCTGAGGGCGGTAGTGGCGAAGCCAGCACGATAAACACCGTTATTCAGACGCTGATAGAGACTCTCATTCAGCGCGTCAATCTCCTGGCGCAGCGCTGCAGGATAGAGATCGATGCGGTTATCGGCCAGATCGCCAAAGCCGCTGTTAAACATGCGCACAATGTCAGCGGACTCATTATTGACGATGGTGCCGGTCTTCTTGTCCCACAGCACCGGCACGGTGGCGCGGCCGGTGTAATCGGGCGCGACACGGGTATAGATTTCATGCAGATATTGCGCGTTATTCAGCGGGTCCTGCTGTGCGCCGGGAAACGTGCCGAAGCGCCAGCCCTGAGCCCCGAGCTGCGGCTCAACCACCGTGACACTAATCATTGACTCCAGCCCTTTGAGTTTGCGGGCCATCAGCGCACGTGACGCCCACGGGCAGATCAGCGCCACATAGAGGTGGTAACGATCCGGTTCGGCGGCGAATTCAGTCGAGCCATCGCTACTGATAAAGTGCCGGAAACCGGATGTCTGGCGAACAAATCCGCCCTGTTTATCGGTAGCCTGCACCGGATGCCAGTCACTACTCCATTTGCCTTCTACTAACATCGCGCAACTCCTCTGTGGTGAGAGAAGTAGCTTAACTGATGACTAAACGACTGATAATCGGGTCTGTAAGACAATGATTTCTTCCAATATGGAAGAAATCACGCCGGTGGAGCGTGCGTGAAGTGCGTCACCAGGAAGTCGATGAGCAGGCGTGCCCGATGTGGCAGATGACGGGCCGGCGGATAAACCGCAAACAAGCCTAGCGGTGGCGTCTCAAAATTTTCCAGCAGCCGGACAATCTCCCCACGTTGCAGCGCCGGGGCCGCAATAAAACCGGGCAAACGCGCAATGCCCAGACCGGCGATGGCGGCCTGCAGAGAGGCTTCAGTATTGGCGAAGCGCAAACGTCCACGCACCGGCACAGTCACAATTTCACTGCTGCCGTCCCCGCTGGTAAACGGCCAGTGCCAGGGATCGCGAAAATTGGTGTCGATAATGCACTGATGCTGTGCCATGTCACGCCAGTGCTGCGGCGTGCCGAACTGCTCCAGATAGACCGGTGATGCGGCGATACGCACATGTACTTCGCTCAGCTTGCGCGCCACCAGGCTGCTGTCGCTGAGCGTGCCGATGCGGATCGCCATATCAAGACCTTCATCGACGATGTTCACGGCCCGGTCTGAAAAGCTGACATCCAGCTCAATCAACGGATAGCGGCGGGCAAACGCCACCAGCACCTGAGACAATACCGCCGTGCCAAAGGAGCCGGGTGCGCTGATTTTCAGCCTGCCGGTGGGCGTCGTCGCACTTTCACGCACGCTGGCATCCAGCGCCTCAAAGGCATCGAGCAGATTCTTCACCCGCTCATAATAGCTGCGTCCGACATCGGTGGGCGACAGCGCGCGCGTGCTGCGCTTAAACAGCTGCACGCCGAGCTGCTGCTCCAGCTTTGAAACCAGTTTTGATGCCTGACTGCTGCTGGTGCCGAGACGCAACGCCGCGGCAGAAAAGCTGCCGGTTTCCAGCACCGTGACAAACATCCGGTCACAATCGAGTCGATCCATGGCGAAGTCCTGAGGAGGTAAAGTCGCAGTATAGGGGCTGTGGCCAGGCGATGCAGCCTTCACTTTGCGTGCCTTAACCCTTTCGCTGGCGCGGAAAACCTGCTTGACTGATTCTCTGCCCGACGTTCACTGGAGTATTTCATGTCGCTGATTCACCTGACGTCACTGGCGGAGATTCCGGCCGCCGAGTGGGATGCGCTGTTGCCTGATGACCAGCCATTTTTGCGCCACGCCTTTCTGCTGACGCTGGAAGAGAGTGGCAGCGTACGGTTTGAGGCGGGCTGGCAGCCTGACCATCTGCTGTGGCGGGAAGAGGGCGTGACCCGCGCCGCGCTGCCGGGCTACCGTAAACGACATTCACAGGGCGAATATGTCTTTGATCATGCCTGGGCGGATGCCAGCCAGCGCGCCGGCATCCGCTACTACCCGAAATGGCTGGGCGCGATACCCTTCAGCCCGGTCACCGGTGCACGCCTGCTGGGAGAAGCCTCGGCCGCGTCTCAGCTGGTTTCAGCCCTGCCGGAAAGCCTGTTGCAGCAGGGCTTAAGCGGTGCGCACATCAATTTTACCGATGCGCAGGCTAACGCGCTGCTGGCCGATCAGCCCGACTGGCTCTTACGGCTCGGTTGTCAGTATCACTGGCATAATCGCGGCTACCGCGATTTTCAGGATTTCCTGGACACGCTGATGTCGCGCAAGCGCAAACAGCTGCGTAAAGAGCGTGAACAGGTGGCGCAGAGCGGTTTTGTGTTTGACCGCTATCGCGGTGATGAGCTGCGCGAAGATCAGTGGGATTTTGTCTATACCTGTTATGCCAACACTTATGCGGTGCGCGGTCAGCGGCCCTATCTGACGCGCGACTTCTTCAGTCTGCTGGCGGAACGAATGCCGCAGAATATTGTGGTGGTGATCGCCCGCTTACAGCAGCAACCGGCGGCAATGGCTTTTTATCTGCGGGACAGCCACTCGCTCTATGGCCGCTACTGGGGCTGCCTGGCGGAGTTTGATCGGCTGCACTTCGAAACCTGTTTCTATCAGGGAATGGATTTAGCCCTGGATGAAGGGCTGACGCGCTTTGATGCGGGTGCGCAGGGCGAGCACAAGCTGGTGCGCGGCTTTGAGCCGCAGATTACCCACTCCTGGCACTATCTGCTGCATCCCGGCCTGCGCGATGCCGTGGCCGATTTTCTGGTGCAGGAGCGGGAAGGCGTGCGCGGCTGGGCGGAAGAAGCACGCGACGCCTTACCCTATCGACGCGGCGATTAATCGATGCCGACAAAGCCACCGGTCTGATGCTGCCACAGACGGGCATACAGACCGTTCTGCGCCAGCAGCTCGTGATGGCTGCCCATCTCAGCAATACCGCCTTTATCCAGCACCACCAGTCGATCCATCTTCGCGATGGTCGACAGGCGGTGTGCAATCGCAATAACGGTTTTGCCCTGCATCAGTGACTCCAGGCTCTCCTGAATCGCCGCTTCCACTTCGGAGTCCAGCGCCGAGGTGGCCTCATCCATGATCAGCACCGGCGCATCTTTCAGTAGCACGCGGGCAATCGCCACACGCTGACGCTGACCCCCCGACAGTTTCACGCCGCGCTCCCCCACGTGTGCATCCAGCCCGGTGCGGCCCAGTGAATCGGAGAGCAGCGGAATAAACTCATCGGCGCGGGCGCGGTGAATCGCAAGCTGTAATTCCTCTTCGCTGGCGTCAGGACGGCCATAGAGCAGGTTTTCCCGAATCGAACGGTGCAGCAGCGAGGTATCCTGCGTAATCATGCCAATCTGGCTACGGAGGCTCTCCTGCGTCACTGCGGCGATATCCTGATCGTCGATCACAATCCGCCCACCGTTAAGGTCATAAAGACGCAGCAGCAGGTTCACTAACGTCGATTTACCGGCCCCCGAAGGACCAATCAGACCAATCTTCTCGCCCGGTTTAATGTCGAGATTAAAGCCGTTAATCACCTGACGGCCACCGCCATAGTCAAAGCGCACATCCTCGAATCGGATGTTGCCGCGCGTCACCTTAAGCTGTTTAGCCTGCGGCGCATCCTGCACGCTCAGCGGCTGCGCAATGGTTTTCAGGCCATCCTGAACCGTACCGATATTTTCGAAGATGCCATTGACGACCCACATGATCCAGCCAGACATATTGACCAGGCGGATGACCAGACCGGTCGACAGCGCAATGGCGCCGACACTGATCAGCGACTGGCTCCACAACCACAGCGCCAGCGCGGATGTAGAGACAATCAGCAGGCCGTTCAGTGCTGACAGCGTCAGATCCATGCTGGTGACCATGCGGCCAGCGTGCTGAGTTTTTTCCGTCTGCTCCTGCATCGCCTCACGCGCATACTTACGCTCCAGATCGCTGTGGGCAAACAGCTTGATGGTGGCAATATTGGTATAGCCATCAACAATGGTGCCCATCAGCTTTGAACGCGACTCTGAAGAGACCACCGAACGGGCTTTGACGCGCGGCACAAAGAAACGAAGCGAGGCGCTGTA
This sequence comes from Pantoea jilinensis, assembly GCF_019104105.1. NCBI lineage: Bacteria > Pseudomonadati > Pseudomonadota > Gammaproteobacteria > Enterobacterales > Erwiniaceae > Pantoea > Pantoea jilinensis. Next base: position 249,383 of record NZ_CP077746.1, read on the forward strand.
AGCGACCATCCATATAATCAATGGGATCATCAGCCGCCAGTCGGCATCGGCAAACAACACCAGCGACGTCACGGCGTAGATCAGCACGTGCCAGATAGCGTCGACCAGCTGCACCGCGGAATCACGCAGTGAACTGCCGGTCAGCATGATGCGCTGGGCGATACGACCTGCAAAATCGTTCTGGAAAAAGTTAAGGCTCTGGCGCAGCACATAGTTGTGATTCTGCCAGCGGATCAGGTTGGTCATGCCCGGGCTGATGCTCTGGTGAACCAGCATGTCGTGCAGGGCGATAAAAATCGGCCGCAGAATCAGCGCCACTGCTCCCATCCACAGGAGTATCGGCCAGTTATCCTGAAACAGGCTGGCGGGTGTGGAGTGGTTCACCATATCGATAATGCGGCTCAGATAGCTGAACAGCGACACTTCGATCAGCGCTGACGCCAGCCCCACCACCAGCAGTGCTGCGAAACTGGGCCAGACCTGGCGCAGGTAGTAGAGGTAAAACGACCAGACCGTTGAGGGCGGCGAATCGGTGGGTGCATCATGAAATATATTGATAAAACGCTCAAAACGACGATACAACATAGCGATACTCTTTCCGTCCGGTAAAGAGCTACAGCTTAGTGCATGAACCCCGTTCGGCTAAAAGGAGAAAATATGGAAATCATTATTCGGGCACGGGAACCGCAGGATGCCGCCGCCTATCAGCGCCTCTACAGTCATCCCGATGTCTATCCCTGGACACTGCAACTGCCGTTTCCCAGCGTTGCGACCTGGGAGAAAAAAATTGCCCGAATGGACGCCGAGGGGTTTATCGCCTTTGTGGCAGAAATTGATGACGAGCTGGTCGGTGAGCTGACGCTGTTTGTCGATAACAAGCCGCGCACCCGCCACTGCATCAGTTTTGGACTGGGCGTGCATCCCGATTTCGGCGGTCGCGGGGTCGGTGAGCGGCTGATTCGCACCGCAATGGACTACTCCCGCAACTGGCTGGGCATTACCCGTATGGAGCTGGAGGTGTTTCACGACAACGAACGGGCGCTGCGGCTCTATGAGCGGCTGGGCTTTGAGCGGGAAGGGGTGATGCGGCAGGCGGCACTCCGCGACGGTCAGCTGCGCGACGTGGTGATGATGGCGAAGCTGCTGCACGAGAAGTGATAACCGGAGCGGCATCACGGCCGCTCCGTGTTGCATTACGGATTTTTATTGCTGTAGTGCTGCATATTCTGCTTCGTTACCAGCTCAAACGGGATCCACTGGTGAGAATCTACCTTCTGGCCTTTGATCATCTGCTGCGCCACTTCAACCGATTTTTTGCCCTGACCCACGGCATCCTGGAACACGGTTACGGCCAGTTTACCGCTGGCCAGCGCTTTCAGGCCATCCGGCGTGGCATCAATCCCGCCCACCAGAATGGTTTTCTTCGGCTTCGACTGAGCAATGGCCATCGTGGCGCCAATTGCCATTTCGTCGTTGTTCGCGGCGACAATATCGATATCCTCACCGTTCGACAGCCAGTTGAGCATTAAATCCATCCCCTCATTGCGTGCATAGTTAGCGGTCTGCTTCAGCACCACTTTCATATTGGGATACTTCGCCACCACCTGCTCCACATCTTTGGTGCGCTGAAGCGCGCCCGCATCGCTGAGGTTGCCGATCATGATGGCGACGTTGCCACGGTAACCGGCCTGCTTTGCCAGCGCTTCCATCTGCAACGTGCCTGACTCGCGCTCGTCAGAGCCAACAAACACCACGCCTGGCGGCAGGGTTTTATCGCCCGGTGAGCGGTTAACATAGACCAGTGGAATATGGGCCTGCTGCGCCAGTTTTGTCAGGGCTGGCGTACTGGCAGAGTCCACCGGGTCGACAATAATCGCATCCACCCCGGCGCTGATAAAGCTCTGCACCTGATCGGTCTGACGCCCTACGTCGCCACGTGCATCATCGAACTGCGCCTCCAGCTGGCGCACTTTAGCCTCTTTCTCAATCGACTGGCGGATGATGGTCAGGAAGTTCTGGTCGAAATAGGCCATCGAGACACCTATCTTCTCAGCCAGCGCCGGTGTTGAAAGAGAGAGCAGACAGAGTATTGCCCATGCATGTTTTTTCATTAGAGGCTCCCGAGGTTACCGGATGGAATGGAATTTTCATTTATTATAAAAATGGAAAGGCAGGATCATTTGCAGATTAGAAACTGCCATCAGGTTTGACAACCGGTCCTTTTCACTCTTGCTAGCGCCGCCACATTTTGCCGTAAAATCGCCTTGTCATAGCGGTCAGCGCGGGGGAAATCCCCGACCTGGTGCACACTCTGCAGTAGTGAGCCGCAGCTTTTCGCGCTTTTGTGCAGTGCCGCACGGGCAGTTGTGAGGATTGTCAGAAAACCGTTTAATCGGGCCAGACGATCCTGACATCTGCACAGTGACCCATCGTTAGCCTCCTATCTATATTTCCAGAAGCGGGAATTCTCAGCGTTATTCCTGAAAAAAACCTCGTGGCGCAACCTGCCGCTTTTTAAGGAATTCAGCTCATGCCTAAAGAACAAACGCCTCAACGGACGACCCATGTCCGCATCGGGATCCTCTGCCTGATCCTGTTTCTGTCGGTTGTGGCTTACGCCGACCGCTCGATCCTCTCGATCTCCGGGTCGGCAATCAAAGAGGAGTTCGGTCTGTCAGCGATCCAGCTGGGATTGATCCTCTCTGCTTTCAGCTGGGCCTATGTCATCGGTCAGATTCCTGGCGGACTGTTGCTTGACCGCTTCGGGGCCAAAAAAGTGTATGGCGTTACACTGGCGCTCTGGTCAGTTTCAACGCTGGCGATGGGATTTGTGGGCGAGTTCTCCAGCGGCATGACCGGCGCGCTGATGCTGATGTTTGGGCTGCGCTTTATGCTGGGACTCATAGAGGCACCCAGCTTTCCCGCTAATGCGCGCGTGGTCATTATGTGGTTTCCGGGCGCAGAACGGGGACGCGCATCATCGCTGTTCAGCTCGGCGCAATATTTTGCTGTCGCTATCTTCTCGCCGCTTTCAGGCTGGCTGGTCTCGCGCTTTGGCTGGGAATGGCCATTCTTTGTGCTGGGCGGCATCGGTCTGGTGGCGGTCCTGGTCTGGGCGGCCTGGATGCGCGAGCCACGTAACCACCCCGGCGTATCGGAAAGTGAATTGCGCCACATTGTCGACGGTGGCGCGCTGGTGGATATCGATGCGGCGCAGACGCTGAAAGCACGACCACCGGTCAGCAAAGCGATGTTCAGAAAGCTGCTCACCAATCGCATGCTCTGGTGCGCCTATCTCGGTCAGTACTGCATCATTGCGCTCAGCTACTTCTTTATTACCTGGTTTCCAATCTATCTGGTGCAGGCGCGCGGCATGAACATCATGGAAGCGGGATTCGCCACTATTGCGCCAGCGCTGTTCGGTTTTCTGGGCGGCATCAGTGGCGGTTACCTGTCAGACAAGTTAATCGCCCGAGGCTGGAGCGTCTCCTGGGCGCGTAAAACGCCCTATATCGTCGGCATGCTGATGGCGTCCAGCCTGGTGCTGGCAGCGATCATTCCTGGTAACGGCGGCATCATCGCCATTATGTCCTTCGCCTTTTTTGGCAAAGGCATCGCGGCTGGCGCAGGCACCTGGACGGTGATCAGTGATACCGCACCCAAAGAGGCGGTGGGTCTGGCGGGGTCCATTTTTAACGGCATCGGCAATATTGCCGGTTTCACCACGCCGCTGCTGTTCGGCATCATCGTTGGGCTGACCGGTAGCTACAGCATTGGACTGGCGTTTGTGGCGGCACACTGCGTGGTCGCGGCGCTGCTGTTCCTGCTGGTGATGGGGCCGATTGAACGCGTCGGCGAAGAGACCGGACGCCCGGCATCATTTAACAATCAGGAGAAAGAAGATGGCATTAAAGCAATGTAAAGTGCTGAACAAAGGGAAATTTCTGCCACCGCAGCTGATTGAGAATATCGAAAAAACGTTTACTGTGTTTCGGTTGGGCTGGCGGGATCTAAAGAAAGGCCCTTAGTTGGGCCATTAACTGTTAAGGTAAAAGCAGTCCAAAGATAGCAAATAAGATATAGCATGAGGTAGCGGCAAACCAAAAAAAAGAATAAATCTTCATCCAGGGAGATATCTTCTGTTTATTATTTTCAAAGAAATCATAGCCAGAATCATTGATGGCAAGGTAGCTTATTTTCTGTCTGCGACTTAATTTTATGAAAAACCGTAAAACCGTAAAACCGGAAAAACTCCGAAGAAGCCAGTCGTATAATAAAAGGAGCAGGGGCCGGGGAAATTATATTTCTCTCTGTAAGAAGAGACCAGGTTATAATAATCCTGTCGTTTGATTAAATATATTATAAGCGACAGAATCAGAAGGCCGCATCCCAGCCCACCAAAAAATAATGAAGTACCAGCCAGCAATTTATTAGTTATCATAATATTCTGCAACTTTATTAATTATAGTTTCGACGCCTGAACTACCTGCAATACCACCGGCGACCGACCCTACAACTGCACATGCAACACCACCAGCGCCCGCTGTTGCTATTCCAATAGCCGCACAGCCAGCTAACGCGGCAGAGCTGCCCCAAACACCACCCAACATCCCTCCACCTGTAGTGAGAGCAAACTTTGAGTAGTCTTTAACGGCAATCTTCCCACATTCATCCTCGCGCCCTTTGCTGCATGCATCAACCACATCATTAGTCGTGCCTGCAAAAGCGAATCCAATCCCGATGAGTCCGCCAGTCTTTAAAAAACGCGCAGCTCTGGCTGCATTACCGACATAGTATGAATACCCTGGAATGCCACCTATTCCAACAGTAGACCATTCATGCACTATCGAGCGGCTGGAGAGATTTAATGCGCGCTTCATATTGTCATACTGCTGGAATTTTACAGTATACCGTGCAAGGGATTTTAACAGCGGCTTATTGACCAGCTCTTTAAGCTGCTGTAATAGCTGATTGCGTTCAACAAAGAACTGCTGGCCTATCAGAGAACCCTGCGTGCGGAACTGATTCTGGAAGCTGACTTCGATTTTTTTCAGAGTTTGTTCAATAGCATTAAAATATTTTTCACCCGCATCTCCTGGAGTGCTAAAAATCTTGTCTCCAGCACCTGTCAGTGCGGCAATCGTTCCATAATGTTTTTGCATAAAACTGGCGTCATCGTCGTTCACACCAATCAATGCCGCATTAGTTTTATTCTTAGCCTGACGGAGCGTTGTTAGCAACTGCATTGTAAGCTGAGGGGATGTATCGGAGTCAGCCACAATCAGGATTTGCCCTGGCTTAAGATACGGCGTATCTGCATTAAGTTTCATAAACAGGCTGGTAGCGGGTGAACGTGTATCTCTGAACAGTTCCCGCGCCTGATATTCAAGTGTTCCGGGACATTCCACTACACAATATCCGGGGGGCTAAGTTCTTCGCCATGCATCCATTCTCCGTCATTTAAAACAGGGTTATGATCCTATTATTAGTACCATTGGTAAGTAAAAAATATGCGTCATAAATATAAATAATTCTATTGAGTTACGCAAAAACTATTGTTTAGGGTTACGAGTGGTTTCGTTACACTGACTGAGAGTGTTCGAATCTTTACTCTTGCACTCAAGACGATCCATCAAGTCATAAATAATCCGTTTAACGATCTGGCTGTTAAGGGAAAATCCATAATCTTCCATGGATGATTATGGATTTGTTGTCCCGCTCAGTCTGGACCTGAACAACGATTTATCGTTCTGTCTGAAGAGTTCGCCTCTCCTCTGACCGCTCTCCCGACCCCAGACTTCGCACAAAACAGCCTGAAGAAAATCAGCCCGGCTGCCGATATCACCTTATCCCAACCGTTAATGTTAAGGAGTGATAGCGTGATTAAGCTGATTACCATTGATGAGTTGCGCCCGGGGATGTTTATCCACAAGCTGGAAGTCTGGTGGATAAAAGAGCAGCGCATTCATAATCAGATGCTGATCACCGATCCACGACAAATTGCCACGCTACGCAGCGAAGGGATCCGCCAGCTCTGGATCGACCTCGATCGATCGGTTCAGACGCCGATCGCCACCACGGTCGCAAAAAGAACCATTGGCCGCACTCCGTTTTTTCAGGAAATGGATCAGGCGCAGCAGATCTTTCAGCAGGGCAAACCGAAAGTGCGGGCGATGTTCAACGAAGCGCGGCTGGGTAACGGCCTGAAGCTCGATTATATGATGGACCTGGTGGATGAAATCGCCGGATCGATCACGCGTGAACCCTCCGCCATGCTGAGCGTGGCGCGGCTGAAAAATCATGATGACTACACCTATCTGCACTCTATGGCGGTCTGCGGGCTGATGATTGCGCTGGGTAAAAAACTCGGGCTGGATGAGCAGCAGCTGCGCCGGGTGGGCATGGGCGGTTTACTGCATGATGTCGGCAAAGCGGCTGTGCCACTGGCGATCCTGAACAAAGCGGGCAAGCTGACTGAAGAGGAGTTCAGGGTGATGCGTGAGCATCCGGTGGTCGGCACGCAGATGCTGATAGAGGCCAACGCTGACGACGATCTGCTCGATATCGCTCTTCATCATCATGAAAAATATGATGGCAGCGGCTATCCGCACCGCCTGAAAGGCGAGGCGATTTCGTTCTACGCCCGAATGGCGGCGGTGTGTGATGTCTATGATGCCGTCACCTCGACCCGCTCCTATCGCAACGGCTGGACGCCAGCAGAGGCGATGCATCAGATGCTGAGCTGGCGCGGGCATTTCGACCCTGCACTACTGCACACCTTCGTCAGAACCATTGGTATCTATCCGGTGGGATCGCTGGTGCGTCTGGCCTCTGGCCGGGTGGCGTTAGTGGTGAAAGCGGGTGAGAAATCGCTGATGCGTCCCTGTGTGCACGTTTTCTGGTCGCTGCACGCTCAGCGTGAAGTGAAACCGGAAGAGCTCGACCTCGGCGACAGCTTCTGCACCGACAGCATTGTCGGTGCAGAAGACAGCAAGCTGTGGGGTAACGTCGATCTTAATCGTATCTGGGCGCTGGAAGTCGCCTGATTTTTCGCCATTTTTACACTATTTTTACGCCCGCCCGCTGCATTTTAACCCCGTCTTTATACGCCTCCGCGCAAGCTAAGCCATAAATCCAATCCTCTGGAGGTTCCTGTGAGCGTGGGCGTAATAACCGGCATTGTGCTGGTGGTGTTGTTACTGGGCTATCTGATCTATGCCCTGTTAAATGCGGAGGCCTTCTGATGGCGGCCAATGCTTTTTTACTCATCGCATTTTATCTGGTGCTGCTGATGGCACTGGCGCAGCCGCTCGGACGGGGTCTGGCCTCGTTAGTGGCGGACAAGCCGGTGTTTGCCCGCCTGGAAGCGCCACTGTGGCGACTGCTGGGCGCGCAGGCATCGGACATGCGCTGGCCTCACTACCTGCTGGCAATTCTGTTGTTCAACGCGCTGGGTTTCGTGGTGCTGCTGGCTATGCTGCTGCTGCAGGGCTCGCTGCCGCTGAATCCTCAGCAGCTGCCAGGCCTGAGCTGGCATCTGGCGCTGAACACCGCCGTGAGCTTCGTGACCAACACCAACTGGCAATCCTACAGTGGCGAAAGCACCCTGAGCTATTTCAGTCAGATGGTGGGCCTGACGGTGCAGAACTTCCTCTCTGCCGCGACCGGTATCGCCGTAGCCTTTGCGCTGATCCGTGGCTTCGCCAATCGCAGCTCTGCGACCCTGGGTAACGCCTGGCGCGACCTGACCCGCATCACGCTTTACGTCTTACTGCCGATCAGCCTGCTGATGGCGCTGTTTTTTGTCAGTCAGGGCAGCATCCAGAACTTCTCGCCTTATCACAGCCTCTCCACGCTGGAAGGCGTGCAGCAGACGCTGTCGATGGGACCGGTGGCGTCGCAGGAAGCGATCAAAATGCTGGGTACCAATGGTGGCGGCTTCTTTAACGCCAACTCCGCCCATCCGTTTGAGAACCCGACGGTACTGACGAATCTGGTGCAGATGCTGAGCATCTTCCTGATCCCGGCAGCGCTCTGCTTCGCGTTTGGCGAAAGCGTGCGTGACCGTCGTCAGGGCCATATGCTGCTGTGGGCGATGACGCTGATGTTTGTGGCGGCGGTCGCCGTCGTGATGTGGGCCGAACTGCAGGGCAACCCGCATTTCCTCCAGCTGGGGGCCGACAGCGCCATCAACATGGAAGGCAAAGAGACGCGCTTTGGCATCCTTAACAGCAGCCTGTTCGCGGTCATTACCACTTCTGCCTCCTGCGGTGCCGTTAATGCCATGCATGACTCCTTTACCGCGCTGGGCGGCATGGTGCCGATGTGGCTGATGCAACTGGGCGAGGTGGTATTTGGCGGTGTTGGCGCCGGCCTCTACGGCATGCTGCTGTTTGTACTGCTGGCGGTCTTTATTGCCGGACTGATGATTGGCCGTACCCCGGAGTTCCTGGGTAAAAAAGTCGATGTGTGGGAAATGAAAATGACCGCACTGGCGATTCTGGTTACCCCGGCGCTGGTGCTGATTGGCACTGCACTGGCGATGATGACCGACGCCGGGCGCAGCGCGATGGCAAACCCGGGCATCCACGGCTTCAGTGAAGTGCTCTATGCGGTCTCTTCGGCTTCCAATAACAACGGCAGTGCCTTTGCCGGACTGAGTGCCAACACGCCGTTCTGGAACCTGTTACTGGCTGTCTGCATGCTGCTGGGCCGTTTCGGCATCATCATCCCGGTGATGGCGATTGCCGGTGCGATGGCGGTTAAAAAAGTGCAGCCGGTAGGTAACGGCACACTGCCAACTCACGGTCCGCTGTTTATTGCACTGCTGATTGGCACCGTGCTGCTGGTGGGTGCACTGACCTTTATTCCTGCTCTGGCGCTGGGCCCGGTGGCTGAGCATCTGCAACTTGTTCAGGGACAATCCTCATGAGTCGTCAACAACAGGCGTTATTTGACGCAGCCCTGCTGCGTACCTCGGCCTGGGATGCGGTGAAAAAGCTCGATCCCCGGGTACAGTTCCGTAACCCGGTGATGTTTGTGGTCTACCTCGGCAGCATCCTCACCTCGCTGCTGGCGGTGGGCATGCTGACCGGGCGCATCAACGGCAGCGCCAGCTTTACCGGGGCGATTGCGGTCTGGCTCTGGTTCACCGTGCTGTTCGCCAACCTGGCAGAGGCGCTGGCAGAAGGGCGCAGCAAGGCCCAGGCAAGCAGCCTGAAAGGCGTCAAAAAGACCAGCTTTGCCAAAAAACTCTCAGCGGCGCGCTATGGTGCCGAGTGGCAGCAGGTCAGTGCCGATGCGCTGCGCAAAGGCGATGCGGTGCTGGTAGAAGCGGGCGATATCATTCCCTGTGACGGTGAAGTGATGGAGGGCGGTGCCTCAGTGGATGAGAGCGCCATTACCGGTGAATCTGCACCGGTTATTCGTGAGTCAGGGGGTGACTTTGCTTCCGTGACGGGCGGTACCCGTATTCTCTCTGACTGGCTGGTGATCACCTGTAGCGCCAACCCGGGCGAAACCTTCCTTGACCGGATGATCGCCATGGTGGAAGGCGCAAAACGCCGCAAAACGCCAAATGAGATCGCCCTGACCATCCTGCTGGTATCACTGACCATCGTGTTCCTGCTGGCGACCGTGACGCTCTGGCCGTTCTCGGCATGGGGCGGCACACCGGTCAGCGTCACGGTACTGGTGGCACTGCTGGTCTGTCTGATCCCGACCACTATCGGCGGCCTGCTGTCGGCGATTGGCGTGGCGGGGATGAGCCGGATGCTGGGTGCAAACGTCATCGCGACCAGCGGTCGTGCGGTGGAAGCCGCAGGGGATGTGGATGTGCTGATGCTGGACAAAACCGGCACCATCACGCTGGGTAACCGTCAGGCGACCCAGTTCCTGCCCGCGCCAGGCGTCAGCGAAGAGCAGCTGGCGGACGCCGCGCAGCTCGCCTCGCTGGCCGATGAGACGCCGGAAGGCCGCAGCATCGTGGTACTGGCGAAACAGCGATTTAACCTGCGTGAACGCGATCTCAGCAGCATGGACGCCAGCTTTATTCCGTTCTCAGCCCAGACCCGCATGAGTGGCGTGAATGTGCAGGATCGGCTGATCCGCAAAGGCGCGGTCGATGCCGTTCGCCGTCATATCGAAGCGAACCATGGTCGTTTCCCTGCGGAAGTGAATGCGCAGGTGGAAGAGGTGGCTCGCAGTGGCGGCACGCCGCTGGTGGTGTCAGAAGGCGCAAATGTGCTGGGTGTGGTGGCGCTGAAAGATATCGTGAAAGGCGGCATCAAAGAGCGCTTTGCCGAACTGCGCAAAATGGGTATTAAAACGGTGATGATCACCGGTGATAACCCACTGACCGCCGCGGCGATTGCCGCAGAAGCGGGCGTGGATGACTTCCTGTCAGAGGCCACACCAGAAGCCAAACTGGCGCTGATCCGTCAGTATCAGGCCGAAGGCCGTTTAGTGGCGATGACCGGTGACGGCACCAACGATGCGCCAGCACTGGCGCAGGCGGATGTGGCGGTGGCGATGAACTCCGGGACCCAGGCGGCGAAAGAGGCGGGCAACATGGTCGACCTCGACTCTAACCCGACCAAGCTACTGGAAGTGGTGCACATCGGTAAACAGATGCTGATGACGCGCGGTTCGCTGACCACCTTCAGTATTGCCAACGACGTGGCGAAATATTTCGCCATTATCCCGGCGGCGTTTGCGGCGACCTATCCGCAGCTCAACATGCTTAACGTGATGCAGCTGCACTCGCCCGCCAGCGCAATCCTGTCGGCGGTGATCTTTAACGCCCTGGTGATTGTCTTCCTGATCCCGCTGGCCCTGAAAGGCGTCAGCTACCGCCCACTGAGCGCCGCTGCGCTGCTGCGCCGCAACCTGCTGATTTATGGTCTGGGTGGCCTGCTGGTGCCGTTTGTCGGCATCAAAGCGATCGATCTGCTGTTAGTGTTTTCAGGCATGGCCTGAGGAGAGAAAAATGAGTCAGTTACGTCCGGCAATTTTACTGTTGTTGCTGCTTACGCTTGTCACCGGCGTGGTTTATCCTTTGCTTACTACTGGTCTGGCGCAATGGCTGTTTCCGTCCCAGTCCAGCGGCTCGCTGCTGGAGGAAGATGGCGTGGCGCGCGGGTCAGCACTGATTGGCCAGAACTTTACCCAGCCCAACTATTTCTGGGGCCGCCCTTCAGCCACAGGCGATAAACCCTATAACCCGCTCTCCTCAGGCGGCAGCAACCTGGCCGCCAGCAATCCGGCGCTGGATAAAGCGGTAGCCGACCGCGTCGCTGCGCTGCGGGCCGCGAACCCGCAGGTACCGGCTGCCGTGCCGGTCGAGCTGGTCACTGCCTCAGCCAGCGGGCTGGACCCGGATATTTCACCGGAGGCCGCGCGCTGGCAGGCGCCGCGTGTCGCCGCCAGCCGCAAGGTGCCGGTGGCGCAGGTCGAGGCGCTGATTGAAAAGATGACGCATCGTCCACTGATGCCATTCCTCGGCACACCGACGATCAACGTGTTGCAGCTGAATATGGCGCTCAACGAACTGTAATGGTGTTAAGGAAGCGATGAACCACGAACCCCAGCGTCCCGATCCCGACGCGCTGCTGCAGGCTAACCGCGAAACGCATCGCGGACAGCTGAAAATTTACTTTGGTGCCTGTGCTGGCGTGGGCAAAACCTACGCCATGCTGCAGGAGGCACAGCGGCTGCGTGCGCAGGGTCTGGATGTGCTGATCGGCGTGGTAGAGACCCACGAACGGCCGGAAACCGCACAGCTGCTGACAGGATTAACCCTGCTGCCGCGTCGCGCCACCGGCCGTTCACGTCATGCAGAGTTTGATCTCGATGCCGCGCTGGCCCGCCATCCTGCCGTCATCCTGATGGATGAGCTGGCGCACACCAACGTTAAGGGCTCGCGCCATCCCAAGCGCTGGCAGGATATTGAGGAGCTGCTGGAAGCGGGCATCGACGTCCTGACCACCGTCAACGTGCAGCATCTTGAGAGCCTCAACGATGTGGTCGGCGGCGTCACCGGCATTCAGGTGCGCGAAACCGTACCCGATCCCTTTTTTGACAGTGCCGACGAAGTGGTGCTGGTCGATCTGCCGCCCGACGATCTGCGCCAGCGATTGAAAGAGGGCAAAGTTTATATTGGCGATCGTGCTGAGCGCGCCATCGAAAACTTTTTCCGTAAAGGTAATCTCTTCGCCCTGCGTGAGCTGGCGCTGCGCCGCACCGCCGATCGGGTAGACGATCAGATGCGCGCCTGGCGCGATCAGCAGGGACGGGAGCGCGTCTGGCACACCCGCGACGCTATTCTGCTCTGTATTGGCGACGACAGCGGCAGTGAAAAGCTGGTGCGCACCGCAGCCCGCCTGGCGGCGCGACTGGGCAGCGAATGGCACGCGGTCTATGTTGAAACGCCCCGGCTCAACCGGCTGCCGGAAGCACGGCGACGGGCCATCCTGCGCACATTACAGCTGGCACAGGAGCTGGGCGCGGAAACCGCCACCCTTTCTGAACCGGATGAAGCGGAAGCGGTGCTGGGTTATGCCCGCGAACACAATCTGGGCAAAATCGTCACCGGCCGTCGCCCGCTTCGGCGCTGGCGGCGTGACAGTTTTGCTGAACGACTGGGCCAGCTTGGCCCGGATCTCGATCTGCTGGTCGTGGCGCTGGATGAGCCGCTGAAAGATGCGCCGCATCCGCTGCCGGATGGTCGTGTTAACAGCGAAAAATGGCGCATTCAGCTGCGCGGCGTGATGATGGCGCTGGTGCTCTGTATCCTGGTGACCGCAGCCGGGCAATCGGTGCTGATCAATTTCGATCCCGCCAACTGCGTGATGATCTACCTGCTGGCGGTGGTGATCGTGGCACTACGCTATGGCCGCTGGCCGTCGGTGATCGCCACGGTGATAAATATCGTCGCCTTCGACCTCTTCTTTGTGGCCCCCACCGGCACGGTGGCGGTCTCCGACCTGCAATATCTGGTGACCTTTGGCGTGATGCTGGCGGTCGGCGTGATTGTCGGGAATCTTACGGCAGGCGTGCGCTATCAGGCGCGGGTGGCGCGCTACCGCGAGCAGCGGGCGCGTCAGCTCTATGAGATGGCGAAATCGCTGGGCAGCGCGTTGACACCGCAGGATATCGCCGCCACCAGCCAGCGTGTGCTCGACGCCACGCTACAGGCGCGCTGCCTGCTGCTGCTGCCCGATGAGCAGGGCGAGCTGAAAGCGGTGGGCGATGCGTTACCGGCCAGCGAGCCGGATCGCGCGATTGCTAAATGGAGTTACAGCAAAGGCCAGCCTGCAGGCGCGGGCACCGATACCTTACCGGCAGTGCCTTATCAGATCCTGCCGCTGAAAAGCGGCGCGCAGTGCCGGGGATTGCTGGTGGTGGAGCCGCAGAACCTGCGTCAGCTGATGATTCCTGAGCAGCAGCGGCTGGTGGAAACCTTTACGGTGCTGATCGCCAATGCCCTGGAGCGGATGGCGCTGTCTCACAGCGAGGCAGCGTCCCGTCTCTCAGCTGAGCGTGAACAGCTGCGCAATGCGTTGCTGTCGGCGCTGTCACACGACCTGCGCACCCCGCTGACCGTATTGTTTGGTCAGGCAGAAATGCTGATGCTTGACCTGGCCAGTGACAACTCAAAATATGTGCCGCAGGCCAGCCAGATTCGCGAGCAGACGCTCAGCACCATCCGGCTGGTGAGCAACATGCTGGATATGGCGCGCATTCAGTCGGGCGGCCTCAATCTGCGGGAAGAGTGGCTGGCGCTGGAAGAGGTGATTGGTGGGGCGCTGAGCAGCATGGCACCCTCGCTCAAGGGGCATGAGGTCCAGCTCGACCTGCCGGATGACATCGTGCTGATCAAAGGGGACAGCACGCTGCTGGAGCGGGTTTTCACTAACCTGATAGAGAACAGCCTGAAGTATGCCGGTAATAGCGCGCCACGCGGCATCCGCGCCTGGCGTGCAGCATCACGACTGGAAATTGCGGTCTGGGACGGCGGACCCGGCATTGCCGAAGAGGATTTAACCCGGATATTCGATAAGTTCTGGCGCGGCAATAAAGAGTCGGCGGTGCCGGGCGTCGGGCTGGGTCTGGCGATCTGTAAAACCATTATCGAGAGCCATGGCGGCCAGATCTGGGCCGAAAACCGGCCCGAAGGTGGCGCGGCATTTCGTCTCTCGCTGCCGCTGCCGCCCGCCCCTGAAATTTCTGACGAAGGGCTGAAATAACTTCACAGTGGATCAGTTATACTGCCGGTCCTGTTTGATTATTCGTGGGATTGTATGGAACGTTTTACCGAAAACCTGATGTATGCATCGCGCTGGTTGCTGGCTCCGGTTTACATTGGACTTTCGCTGGGATTACTGGCGCTGACCATTAAATTTTTCCAGGAAATTTTCCACCTGCTGCCCAACATTTTCAGCATTGCGGAAAACGATCTGATTCTTCTGCTGCTCTCACTGGTGGATATGACGCTGGTTGGCGGCCTGCTGGTGATGGTAATGCTGTCGGGTTATGAGAACTTCATCTCTAAACTCGACATCGACGAAGACAAAGAGAAGCTGAGCTGGCTGGGCAAGATGGACTCCGGCTCGCTGAAAAACAAAGTCGCTGCCTCCATCGTTGCCATCTCGTCGATTCACCTGCTGCGGGTGTTCATGGAAGCGCGTAATGTCGAAAACGACAAACTCATGTGGTACGTGATTATCCACCTCACCTTTGTGCTCTCTGCCTTTGTGATGGGCTGGCTGGACAAAATGTCGCGCTACGATAAAAAGTAAAGTATCCCCCTGGTGGCCCGCTGACGCGGGCCCCTGCGTTATCCCTGCCGATCTGTTTTCCCTGAACGACCTGCTGGCTGCGACGCCGGACGCGTGCCCGCCAGCTGCGGCATCACCTCTTTAATCATCGCAAAAAAGTGTTGCAGCCTGGCCGGGTAGTAACTCGCCCAGGGATAAGTCAGCCACACCGGCAGCGGTGGTGCCTGCCACGCAGGCACCAGCTGAACCAGGTCGCCATCGGCTAAATCTTCCTGTACCGCCCAGGAGGAGACAATTGCCGCACCCATGCCCGCCAGCGCCGCTTTGCGCACCGCATATAAACTGTCACTGCTCAGCCGTGGCGTAATCGCCAGATTCACCGGCTGGCCATCGTCAATCTTTTGCAATGCCACTTCGTTACGGTAAAAACTGGTGAGGGCCAGCCATGGCAGATCTCGCAGCTGTTCAATCTGCGCTATGGGCGGATACTGTGCCAGCAGGTGCGGGGCCGCCACCACAATGCGCGGCACTTCGGCCAGCAGAACCGCCACCACCGAGGGATCGGTTGGCGCACCGACCTGAATGGCGCAGTCGACATTCTCGGCCATAAAGTCGGGCGTGCGATCGTTCAGCATCCACTCAATATTGAGCCGGGGATAGCGATGCAGATAGTCCACCAGTGGGGCGATCAGCTGATCCTGGCCAAAGGCGTGCGGGGCACGAACCCGCAGTGTACCGACCGGATCGGCACTGGCGCCGGTCAGCTCATCTTCCAGCGTATGCCAGGTCGCCAGCAGCTGCCGTGCCTGGGCGTAGCAGCGTTCACCATCATCGGTGAGTTTCAGCGCATGCGTGGTGCGCAGGATCAGCTTCAGCCCCAGCCGCTGCTCAAGGGTCTGCAGCCGACGACTGACGGTAGGTTGTGTCGTACCCAGCTGGGCCGCGGCGGCCGATAAGCTGCCACTCTCGACGATACGGATAAAGGTCTGCATCAGGTCGATGCGATCGCTGCTGTTAGGATTGTTCATACGTACCACGCATAACGGTTTTGCCTGATATCAGTCTACCGCGTATAACCGCGATGCGCTTTAATGGTTGTACGAAATGAAGAGGATTACAGCATGTCAGCCATATCAACCCAGACTCAAAATGAATCGCTCTCCACACCGCTGGTGTTTACCCTGGCCGCGGGTGCCGGACTCAGCGTTGCGTCGATTTACTACAGCCAGCCGATGCTGGATATCATCAGCAAACAGTTTAACGCAGGCATTGGCGCAGTCGGTATGGTGCCGATGCTGACCCAGGCGGGCTATGCACTGGGTATTCTGCTGCTGGCGCCACTGGGCGATCGTCATGACCGTCGCACCATTATCTTTATCAAGGGCTTACTGCTGGTGGCAGCGCTGCTGCTGTGTGGTTTTTCCGGTGGGCTCAGCGCGCTGCTGATTGCCAGTTTTATCACCGGCCTGACGGCTACGGTGGCGCAGGATATTGTGCCTGCATCGGCGGCGCTGGCCCCGGAACGCAGCCGGGGTAAAACGGTCGGCACGGTGATGACCGGGCTGCTGGTTGGCATCCTCTTGTCGCGGGTGGTCAGTGGGGTGGTGGCGGAGTATTTCGGCTGGCGCACCATGTATATGATTGCCGCGCTGGCGGTGCTGCTGATTACGCTGACGCTGTGGCGTGTGCTGCCGCGCTTCACACCGGGTACCTCGGTAAGCTACCCGCGCCTGCTGCTGTCGCTGGTGCATCTGTGGCGTCACCACCAGACGCTGCGCCGGGCCGCGCTGGCGCAGGGTCTGCTGTCAGTGGCCTTCAGCGCCTTCTGGTCGACACTGGCGTTAATGCTTAGCGACCGCTTTCATCTGGACAGTGCCGTTGCCGGAGCCTTTGGTTTAGCCGGTGCAGCGGGCGCCATGGCGGCACCGCTGGCGGGCAGTTTTGCTGACCGCATTGGTCCGGCAAGGGTCACGCAGGCGGGTGCCGCGCTGGTAACGATCTCTTTTGCGCTGATGTTCCTGCTGCCATTACTGCCCATGCCGGCGCAGCTGGCGCTGATAGTCGTCTGTACTATCGGCTTTGATTTAGGCGTACAGGCCACGCTGGTGGCGCATCAGACGCTGGTCTACGGCCTGGCCCCGGAAGCACGTAGTCGCCTTAATGCGCTGCTGTTTACCGTGGTGTTTATCGGTATGGCGACCGGTGCGGCGCTGGGCAGTCTGGCGCTGGCACACTGGGGCTGGAATGGCGTGGTTGCACTCGCCACCATAGCTGGTGCAGCCGCTGTCGCGGTCCGCTTCGCCAGTCGTCACCTGAAAAACTGACACCTCGCCCGTCAAAAAATGTGCCAGGCTTATTCATAAACCCGAAATATTCTGGAGTGTTATGAACTTTTTAGCCTGGACAGCAGCGACGGGCGGCCTCCTGCTGCTGATGTCGCTGGCTTCCGGTTGGATTCACCGGGGGCCAGTCACCTCATTTGGCCTGTTTCTGATCGCGGGTATGCTGTGCGGCCCGTGGGGATTTGATGTTATCCACCTTGATATCGTTACCCATTCCGAAGCCGTGGCCCACATCACTGAAATCACCATGGCAGCCTCGCTGTTTATCACCGGTCTCAAGCTGCGTCAGCCGCTGCAGAACAACTGCTGGCACACCGGGCTGAAGCTGGCCTTTCCCGCCATGCTGCTCACCGTCGCCGCGATGACCCTGCTGGCACACTTCCTTGTGGGATTAGACTGGCCGATTGCGCTGGCGTTTGGGGCGATTGTCGCACCCACCGATCCGGTGCTGGCGAGCTTAATCTCGGTCAATGATGCGCAGGATGATGACTCGCTGCGTGTGGCAATATCCAGCGAGGCGGGCATGAACGACGGCTCCGCATTACCACTGCTGATGCTGGCGCTGCTGCTGTTCAATGGCGAAAGCCTGAATGGCGCGATGCTGGCGCACTGGGGCGCGGTCGAAGTGCTCTGGGCGATTGGCGGCGGTCTTGTCATCGGTTTTGTGCTGGGGCAGTTGATCGGCATGCTGGCGACCCGACTGCGCAATGCCAATGGCGATGTCGCACCCAATGATTTTCTGGCGCTGGCGCTGATAGCACTGAGTTATTCACTGGTGGAGTGGCTGGGTGCTTCCGGCTTCCTGGCTGCCTTTGCCGCCGGGCTGGGATTACGCCGCGCAGAACTGGGCGTGTTCCGTCGTCATCAGCCGGATGATCTCTCTGACGACGAGCGGATATTGCCCTCTGAGGCGCTGGTGAATCCTAACATGCGTCTGGCGCATCAGGGCGGCACGAATATGGTCAAATCGATTGGGTTTGTAGTAGGCGACGCCCTCTCTTTTGGCGATACTATTGAACGTTTACTGGCGGCTGGCATGATGGTGGTGCTGGGCGTCACACTGGCGCAGCACTGGAACATCTACGGCGTGCTGATTGGCCTGGTGCTGTTTGCGGTGGTGCGACCGCTGGCCGTCTGGCTGGTAACAATGCGAGCCGGACTGCCGCTGGGGCAGCGCTTGCTGATTGGCTGGCTGGGCATCCGGGGGATTGGCAGTCTGAACTACATCGCCTATGCCTGGACGCACGGGATGCAAGGCCCGCAGATGGAAATTATGACCAATATGGCGTTAACGCTGGTGGTCTGCAGCGTGGTGGTTCACGGCACCACCGTGACGCCGCTGCTGAACTGGCGTCAGAAGCGCCTCGAAGCCCTTCAGCGCAAGGTTTAACCCGAACGAACAGGAGTTAAGAATGAAAGTAACTCAGATAGTGCTGCTGAGTATCCTCGCCACCGGCAGCGCGCTGGCGGCGGATGACACTGACACTGAGCAGAATGTTTACGCCAGTCAGTTATGCCACATCGTCAGCGGCGAGAAAAAGGTCGCCACTGCAGATCATTACGTTGAGCAGATGAAATCGACCGTGGCGGGCGGCCAGTCACCGTCGGCGATGAATCAGCCCGAATTCGACGAAGAGTCTGCGCGTGAAGTGGCCAGTGCCTGGCTGCAACTGGGGGACGATGAGCGTGCCAAACTGCGCGTCAACGAACAGCAGTGTGAACAGGCCGTGATGGCGCAGTTCCAGCAGGAAGATTAACCAGACGGAATGAAATAAAACGCGCCTGCCGGGCGCGTTTTTTTATGGCTTTTCAGGGGCTGTTGCGTACATAATCGCCAGCCAGTGCACCAGACTTGCATTTGTTCATACTTCTTTAGCCTACCGCAACGGTTTGCTGACATTTCGGGCTTCACACAACAGGCATTATGATTACGCGTCGACGCTTTATTCTCGGCACGGGAGCGCTCGGGCTCTCCATGACCACCGGCAAATTATTTGCCCGCGATGACATTATTCCCCTCTGGCCGGATGATCCGCCCGGCGGCGGCGGCCCATCCGGCCAGTTAAATATTAACAGCACCGGTTCCTGGTCAAATATCGTCAGTCCGGCCATTCAGCGCTTTAAACCGGAAAACCCCAATGGTGAAGCCGTATTAATCGCTGCAGGCGGCGGTTATCGCTGGATCGGTATGGGCCGCGAAGCCTGGCCGGTGGCGCGCTGGCTCAATGCCAGTGGCTATACCGCCTATGTGCTCAGCTACCGGTTGCCGCATGAGAAGTGGCAGGCGGGACGGCTGGCACCGCTGCAGGATGCGCAGCGTGCCATCCGGCTGGTGCGATCTTTTGAGCGCAAAGTGCATGCACTGGGCTTCTCGGCAGGTGGACATCTGCTGGGATTGGCGGCAGCGCGGCCAGATTTTGCATCGTATCCGGCCATCGATCCGCTGGATGAAGTGGTGCCGAAAGTCGACAGTGTTGGCCTGATCTATCCGGTTATTACCCTGGAAGCGCCTTATCAGCACACTAATACCCATCTGATGATGGTCGGCAAAAATGCCACGCCGCAGGATGAGGCGAACTGGTCAGTGCAGAACTATGTCACCCGGCAATATCCGCCCACGTTTCTGGCGCAGGCCGAGGACGATCACACCTCAAATCCGTTTAACACCGAGCTGATGCGCGACACCTGTCGCCGCAACCGCGTGCCGGTTGAGCTGATTCAAATCAGCAAAGGCGGACATGGATTTGGTCTTGGCAAGGCGGGCACGCCCGCGGCGTTATGGGATCAGGCGTATGTTAAGTGGCTGGAAAACCTCCGTCAGGTTGCATACCTGGGCATGCACGACTCATCCCTGTAACCCTTCCCCTTGCGACTGACGTAAAAAAAGCCGGCATTCGCCGGCCTCGCGACAGTAGCGATTTTCAGGATTGAAGCGACACAGGTTAAAGCTTGTGTGCAGGCAGAGGCCGCCTGATTAAAACTGATAGGTCAGGCCCATAGCGATACTGTCTTTCGTCGAAATGCCGGTGGCACGCGTAAAGTCGTTTTCCTTCAGCAGGTTAATGCGATAGTCCACGTAGGTCAGCATGTTCTTGTTGAAATAGTAATAGGTGCCCACCGCAATATATTTCTGCATCGTCTGACTGCCCCCGGCAAAATTTCCTGCGCCCTGCAGGTTTTCGCCACGCTGCGTGACAAAACCGACTGAAGGGCGCAAACCATTCAGGAACTGATACTGCGCAATTGCCTCAACGTTATGGGTTTTGTCAGCGACCTGTGCCAGCTGTCCATAAGGCGTAACGTCACTGGCTTCGCCATACATGGCGGCCAGATAGATCTGGCTGGCATCATATTTTGCAGAGGTTACCCAGGCGGTGGCATCGTCTCCCTGACCGTCAGCTTGCTGAGTCAGCGTCCGTTTTGCTTTCATCCCTGCCGCCGCAATGCTCAGTCCATCGGTAATGTTGTAAGTCAGGCCAGCACCGTAACCATCCCCGTTAGCCAGTCTGGCGGTTGCGCGGTCATTTTTCCCTTGATACTGCAGGGTTAGCTTTAATCCACCCCACTCCGGAGAGTGCCAGGTCGCGAGGCCGGTTGAGCGTTTTGACAGGAAGTTATCGTTAGTGGTCATGGTGCCGGAACCGAAGACCGGTGCCATATCCGTATAGGCGGAGGCGGTATACAGTACCCCAAAGCTACGGCCATAATCGAACGAGCCGAAGTCGACCATTTTCAGACCTGCAAAGCCTAAACGTGTGGCATTCCCCGTTTGCGCGTCGCTACCGCCTTCACTGTGATTCAGCTGGAAATTGTATTCCCATTGACCATAACCGGTAAGCTGATCATTAATTTGCGTCTCACCTTTAAAACCCAGGCGTGCATAAGAGTTGTCGCCATCTTCTGCAATATTATCTGAGAAAACATGGCGCGCATCGACTTTACCGTACAGGTCGAGCTTATTTCCATCTTTATTATAAATTCCGGCGGAGCATGCAGAGAATGAGACCATAAAAAACATTGCATACGGCGCGGCTGTTTTTATTTTATTGTGCATATCATCTGCCCTTTTCAGTTAGCTGAAGCATGAGGAGGTTACCGCTCAGGACGGTATTTATTTCAATCTCACATTCGTATTGTTTAATCGCTAAATCATGAAATGGTGATATCGGCCATAAAGGTTATGGCCATTTTTTATAATGACTTTCCCTGGTGTTATTACATTCTGGTAGCGTATTTCCTGGTGATTTTTTATTAAAAGGCTAAGTCAGGTATATCGCTTAATACGGTTTGCGCGCCCGCATCAATATATTTTCGGGCAAGAACCGGGTCATTGATCGTGGCAATCGCGAATTCAATACCTGAACGGGCCAGTCGCGCCAGGTCTTCGTCTGTCGCGAAGTCACCCAGGAAATGCAGGATCTGGCAACCTGTTCTGGCGAGAAGCGCCGCGGGATCTTTCGGCGGGACGCAAACCGCCAGCCCGCGGGGTACGTCAGGCATAAGCCGTGCGGCAACCTGCAGCGAAATCTCAGAAAAACTGCTGATGAATAATTTCTTCTCGCTTGCTGGCCACAGTGATTTCAACTGAGCGATCGCAATCTCCGCCGTCTCCACTTCCTGCCCGGAGGTGGGTTTGATTTCCAGTTGTAGCCCGACGCCTTTATCCAGTACAAAGCCGACTGTTTCAGCCAGTGTAGGCACTTTCACGCCCCTGAAAAGGTGGCCGTAACATACGCCAGCCTCCAGCGACCGGATCTCATCCAGGGTCAGATTCGCCACATAGCCTTTGCCATTCGTTGTCCTGTTTACGGAATCGTCATGAATAATGACCGGGTGCATATCTTTGGTGAGTTTGACATCCACCTCTATCCACGTTGCGCCGTGTTCCACCGCCGCCAGAAACGAAGGTAGCGTGTTTTCCGGTGCCAGTAGCGGTGCTCCCCGATGGGCAATCAGACGGGAGTTCACTACACGTGCAGGGTGTTTTTGGGTCGACATTATTGGCGTTACCTTCTGTTAGGGTTATATCGCAGGTCTATCTGAGCAAAACCTGGTTAGAAAATTCGGTTCTGACTTCATCACCCAGCGGTTTAGGCATGAACTGGGTGCCATGGATACGCTCTTTGCTGTTAATCAGTCCGGCATCACGATTTACGTCTTTGTTTTGAGGCGTAATGCCATAAACCTGCTGAAACAGCCGTTGGGTGGTGGGCAGCGTCAGCCAGTGGATAAACAGCAACGCTGCCGCTTTATGGGGGGCGTTTACAGGTATCGCCACCATATTTCCGCCGCCGGGCATGCCGAAATCGGGGATATAGAGCCGGATCGTTTTCGGGACTTCACCGTGGTTTTCTAATCCCACCAGATAATCTTCCCAGGCGGGGACCAGCAGGAATTCACCGCTGACCAGCCGGGTGACGCTGTCGGCGTTGGAGGCCGTAATGATGTAGTTGGGGCGCTGCTGTTTGAACCAGTTCCAGGCCGGCTGCAGAGCCGTCAGGCTTTTTAGATCCGCATCGCCTTTCGTGAAATCAAAACCCGGTACCCGTGTGCGCGTCACCGATTCAATAAAGGCCGGGCCGGATCCGCCGTTTTCAACGTTGAAGCCAAACTCCTGACGATGACGCTGCAGAAAGGCCGTAATCTGCGGCAATGTTCGCGGTAACTCACTTTCTTTCAGGCGGCGCGAATCGTAGGCCAGACCGGTCTGGTTGCCCCAAAATGCCACGCCATAGCCTTTACTGTCCGTTCCCTCAATGGTGTAGTTCAGGGTTTTGCCTGCCGGCAGCAGTGTATTAATCGGGCCAAAAAACGTTTTCTGAGGTGATACGGTCCCGAATGCCCCGCCGCCAATCGAAAACAGATCAATGTCACCCGTATCCCGTCCCCGGTCTGCCATGAGTTTATTAATATTACCCTGTAGTGTGCCTTCAGACAGGGTAACGTTAATACCGTACTGTTTTTCAAACAGGCTGACCTGCTCTTTTAAACGGTCCTGGTAATACCATTGATACCAGGTTAATTCCCCTTCTTTTTTCGCCTGTTCGACAATCTGTTCCCAGTTCATCGTAGTTAAATCCTGAGCCTGGCTACAGAAAGCCCCGGCCAGCAATAATATTGCAGCAACGAATCTGAACATATGTTTCCCCAATAACGCGAATTAAAGACTGTCAGCCTTTTCCTGCAAAGGCGGCGACAGGATTTCTTGTCAGTAATTTTTCTGCAATCAGCATTAAAATGACATTTGGCACAACCAGCATTAAAGAAATGACCGCCGCATTGGGTCGAATAAAGTTATAACCCAGATAAGAATAGAGAATGGCCGGGACGGTAATAAAATCGGGTGAGCCAACAATGAAACTTATGGCGAACTCTTCTATTGATAACGTAAAAACAATAATTAGTGCGGCAAATATTCCCGGCCTGATGGTGGGCAGGCAGGCGACTAAAAAACGGTTTATCACCGAAGCGCCCATATCCCGTGCCGCATCAAGCGTGTCCTGGCGTATCTGCGAACACGACAGGGTGAGAATGCGCACGGCATAAGGCATCAGGATAATAATATGCCCCAGCAAAATGCCGCCAAACCGGCTGTGAATGCCCGCCACGTTAAGCAACATGGAAAAAAACAGTGCCACGACAAAGCCCGGAACGATAAGCGGCAATAAGATCGCATTCTGTAAAAAATGTTTGCCCGTAAACGACATTCTGCCAAACGCCCACGCGGCAGGCAGAGACAGCATCAGCGTGCAGACCGAGACGGTTGCCGCCAGTAAATAGCTGTTCCTGAGCGCCTGCGGTAACGCGGTCGTGGTCCAGACTTCCACCCAACGGCCCAGTGAGACAACCGGCGGCAGCGCATCTGGCCATGCCCACGGATGGGTTTTATCGACCAGTGACCACAGGACGGTCAACATAAAGGGAATGACCAGCCACAGCATAAACAGGGCGGTGATAATGATCATCATGACGATTCGCAGCGGGGATAAGGTCTCTCTGGCTTTCATGATCGCTGTTCTCCGGCTTGTTGTAGCCACTTCGCCAGGGCGGCAAGCACGACTGCACCGACAAAAGCCGCCAGCATTAAAATCACGGCGACAACCGCGGCAAGATTCCAGCCCTGGGCGCTGATTTCGGGGAAGCGCAGCATGTATTGCGAAAGAGAGAACACGCTGGTCGGCCCCGCAACGACCTGGAATGAAAAGTCACCTAATGCACCGATGAAAATCAGCACCAGCGACACCTGAACGGACTTGATAGATAAAGGCAGAATGATCTGTAACAGCCGGGCAGCTCTGCCGGCACCCAAATCCCGCGCGGCATTAAAAATTTCGTCACCAATCGCGCGCAGGCTGCCGGTAATAATCAGCAGCGCATAGGGAAGCTGTTTCCAGACCTGCAAAATAATCACGCCCGTTCCCCAGCGGTCATTTTGCATCCTGATGGGGTGAGAGATGATCCCCAGTTTAAGTAACCCCAGGTTAATAAAACCCTGCCACGAAATCAGATTGATAAACAGCAGCGCGGCAACCAGTCCGTGCACCATCAGCGGGGCTTTAAGCAAACCGCCCATCAGCATTGAGCCGGGAAAGGGTTTTCTCAGCAACAGTGCCAGCGGGAGCGCCAGCGCGACGGACAGAACGGCACTGATGACGCCAATTTTGAGTGAATAGCCTGTCGCGCGCCAAAGCTGACTGTCGTTCAGGATGGTTTGCCAGTACTGAAGTGTGAAATGCGCCGGCGCGCCAAAATTAAACAGACCAACGGACTGCGCCAGCGCCATGATGACAATCAGCACCAGCGTCAGCACGACCGGCGCGACGGCAGGCAAAACCAGCAGCCAGCTAAGCCTGTTGCGGTTGCGCATTTTCATGAACAGCTTTCCTGTAAAAAACGGATTCTGTCTGGCGCAATGGAGAAGTTAACCCGATCACCTTCCTGTATGGTGTTTTTGCCGACTAACTGGATACACCACTGATAGTCTGTTTCTTCATGCCCAATCGGATGAACCTGGAGTTCAGAAATATTGCCAAGAAAACTCACGGCACCGATCTCAAAAGCCCGGGTGTTTTTCCCCGTATCCTGTTCGCTCAGCAGGGCATCCTCAGGACGCCAGAAGGTATAGACCTTGTCCGAGACGGGCGGCTGGTGACTGTGTATTTCCATTTCGCCCATGACACACGCAATACGATAAATACCGCTGCTGCTGTCTCCGTCCAGTACGCGGGCTTCCATCACGTTAGCCTGACCGACAAAACCGGCGACAAAGCGGTTTATCGGGGAATAATAGATCTCATCCGGCGTACCGATTTGTTCGATCTTTCCGGCATTCATGACCACCACAATGTCAGACATCGACAGGGCTTCTGCACGGTCATGGGTAACATAAATGGCGGTAAATCCATGGGAGCGCTGAAGCTGTCTGATCTCCAGTCGTACCCTGTCCCGTAATTTGGCATCCAGATTTGACAGCGGCTCATCAAACAACACGATTTCCGGACGCACGGCCAGCGCTCTGGCAAGCGCCACGCGCTGCTGCTGACCGCCGGATAACTGCGCCGGCAGTTTAGGCAAATGCGCATTGAGTGATACCTGAGCAGCGGTCTGCGCTACGCGATCGTGAATATCCGTTTTTGCCATCTTCATCTGCCTGAGGCCAAAACCGATATTTTCAGCAACGGAAAGGTGAGGAAAAAGCGCATAGGACTGAAAGCACATCGCCGTGTCGCGATGTTCAGGTTTGACATGATGCATGTCCTGCTGGTGGATCAGTACTTCGCCACTATCAAGACTGTAAAAGCCGGCAATGACTTTAAGCAGCGTGGTTTTGCCACAGCCAGAGGGGCCAAGCAGGGAAACAAATTGCCCTTTTTTGGCCTGCAGTGAAATGCCGTTCAGCGCGACAAAATCGTCAAATGTCAGCATGGCATTGTGGATTTCTAGCGTATTCACGTGGTCTGCTCCGTCATAAAATGCCAGGGATTTCTTAATTAATGCGATGCGCATAATAATCAGGCGTAGTGAATTTAAGCAATTTCAGAGAGGTTAAGAATTTATTAAGTTTTTAAAACATATATTTAACAGGCTAATGTAAGGTTTGTTTGAAATCGTATGTTTAACGCGCTAATTATTTTAATGCATTATGATTAATATTAAGTTCAGAGGGTTAAGATGCTCTGGCAGAGCGCGCACAGCGGGCAGGACAGCGG
The DNA here is from genome assembly GCF_019104105.1 of Pantoea jilinensis. NCBI lineage: Bacteria > Pseudomonadati > Pseudomonadota > Gammaproteobacteria > Enterobacterales > Erwiniaceae > Pantoea > Pantoea jilinensis. Next base: position 275,711 of record NZ_CP077746.1, read on the forward strand.
GGAGACGCTGTCCTGAAATGCAGTGATAAGGTAAGTCCGGGGAAATGCGTGGTCAGGCAGGCGTAAAACGAGGATAAGGGATAAACCGGGCAGAAAGGCGGTTCATTTCGGGCGTGCCGACACTCACATGTGTGCTGCTTTTTTCCTGTGTGCCGGCAAGATGCGCATCCAGTCCCGCCGCTTTACAGAGGGCATAGCCCGCAGAAACGTCCCACATGCTGCTAAAACATTCCTGATAACCGTCGACGTAACCCAGCACGCTAAAGGTTAAACCGACGGTGGCACAGCGATAGCGCACAACATTCCAGCCGTCGTCCCGATAGGCCTTTTCAATACAGAGCTGATGGGTGAAATCCCATGATGGACTGTCGCCAATCGCCACGGTTTTAAGCCCCCCGGCGATCACAGGCCGTTCAAAGGGTTCACCATTCAGATAAACACCTCTCTCTTTGCCGCCGCTCAGCATGAGGTTTAAAACGGGATGGACGATCACGCCCATAACCGGCTCGCCATCCTGCACATAGCCAACAGAAATCCCCCACAATGACGAGCCGCGCAGGAAGTTACTGGTCCCATCAATAGGATCAACAGACCAGTAGCTGGCGCTGAGCTCACCGCCATACTCTTCACCGATAACAGGATCCTGTGGGAAATGATCTCCCAGACGCTGCCGGATCAGATTTTCCACTTCCCGATCGGCTTCACTGAAGACATCCTGCGGCCTTTTTTCGCAGACCTCTAATTCACTCAGCTGTCTGAAATAGTCCAGAGCCAAAAGTGAAGCCTCTTGTGCGATACGTTCAGCAACCTTTAAGCGCGTTTCCATTGTTTACCTGATGCATAAAAAGAAGCGTGTGTATGGAGGCAAAACCCAGTGCACAGCGAAAATACCCATCCGGACATCAGGCTCGCTTTTAATATAATGCTCACTGCATGATATTAGAGTGTCTCTCTGCTATGTTTCACTATTATGATGCTTTTATGATCGCGATAAGCAGGGCAGGAGAGGCTGAAAATCAGCACATTTTACGAAAACATAAAGGCAGGGCCCTTTACTATTCGTCATGCATAAAAGCATGCTAGGGTATTAACAGAACCCATTATTAAATATGGTGAGGACAACGCTGTGGTTCATGGATATTCCGCTGGTCATGATGTCGAACTTAATCGCAGTGAAAAACTCATTCTGGAGCTTGTCCGCCGTAACGATGGCATTTCCCGCTCCTCACTGGTTTCGCAGACCATTCTGAATCAGTCATCTGTTCACCGTATTGTTGATACGCTGACCGAAAATGGCTTTCTCAGCCTGGGGGAATCGCCGTCCCAGGGAAGAGGCAAGCCCAGCCCGTCGTTATCACTGAATGCGAATGCACGTTATGGTTACGGTATCTCTATTAACTCGGACAGTGTTGCCGCCAGCCTGATTAATTTCCGGGGCGGTATTACAGAATACTGCGTACTGGATACGCATCCGCGCGACCCTGCCCGTACCTTACTCAATATCAAACATCACTATCTGGATACCTTAAAACAATACGATATTTCGCCAGAAAAAGTCTGTGGTGTGGGATACAGCATGGCGGGCTTTCTTTATGATTCCCGAAAGTATTTCAATCCGCCTGAACCTTTAAAAAACTGGATGGGTATCGATCTGCGTCGTGAAATTACCATGTTATTTGATCGACCGGTATGGATTGAAAATAACGCCACGACGGCGGCGCACGCTGAAGCCTTTTTAGGCGCCGGGCTGAAATACGATACGTTTGGTTATCTCTCTTTTAATTATGGATTCGGCGGTGGCATCGTGATTAACGGTAAACCGTTCCAGGGGGCATTTGGTAATGCGGGGGAGATCAGCCGTATTTTTACGCCGGAAGAGGGCAAGCTGCGGCCGGCTCTGGGGATCCTGATCGATCGGTTACGTCACGGCGGTATTGAAATTAAAGATATTCGCGATCTCAATCATAAATTCGATCCGGCCTGGCCGATTGCGCAACAGTGGGTAGAAGAGGTAACGCCAAACCTGCATCGGGCAATGGATGCCATGAATGCGGTGATCGATCCCGCGGCCATTATCTTAGGAGGCGAAATTCCCCGGAAGCTGGGCGAAATGTTCTTAGCCATGCCGCGGACGTGTTCGGGTAAACGCTGGGACATTTCTGCGGAATATCCGGATATTCTGCTAAGCGCCATTGAGGGAGACAGTTCGGCACTGGGCGCGGCACTGACGCCGTTGCGGGAAACCTATTTTAATTAAGGCCGTTACCCGCAGAACAACGTTTCAGCGGGTAACGGATGCGCATGAGGTGAGTTACTAGCGCATTGTCACAAACTCTTCCGCTGCGGTCGGGTGGATCGCCACGGTGTTATCGAAGTCTTTCTTGGTCGCACCCATTTTCAGTGCCACGGCGAAGCCCTGCAGCATCTCATCCATGCCGAATCCGATGCCGTGAATACCAACAATCTTCTCATCGGCACCCACACAGACCAGCTTCATGCGGCACGGCTGGCGATGCTGGGTGACCGCGGTGTACATGGCGGTGAACGACGATTTGTAGACCTTCACCTGGTCATCGCCATACTGTTCGCGCGCCTGTGGCTCAGTCAGTCCCACGGTACCAATCGGTGGATGGCTGAATACAACGGTCGGAATATTGCTGTAATCCAGATGCTCGTCCGGTTTGTTGTTAAACAGACGCTCAGAGAGACGACGGCCAGCGGCAACCGCCACCGGTGTCAGCTCAACCGCACCGGTGTTGTCACCCACAGCATAAATGCCTGAGACATTGGTGTTCTGAAACTTGTCGACATTGATATAGCCTTTGTCGTTCAGCGCCACGCCCGCAGCTTCGATGTTGAGGTTATCGTTGGCTGGCTCACGGCCAATCGCCCAGACCAGACAATCGACAATATATTCACTGCCGTTTTCCAGCTGCAGCGTCAGGCTGCCATCGCTGTTTTTAATCACGGCTTTTGGAATGGATTCGGTGTGCAGCGCCGGGCCTTCCGTGTTCATCACTTCGACCAGCGTCTCGGTGAGCAGCGGATCGAAGCTGCGCAGTGGTGCATGTTTACGCACGAACAGATGGGTTTCTGAGCCCAGCGCATTTACCACGCCGGCCAGCTCGACCGCGATGTAGCCCGCGCCGATCACGGCGGTGCGTTTTGGCAGGGCATCCAGCTCAAAGAAACCGTCGGAATCAATGCCGTACTCCGCACCCGGAATATTGGGGTGAACCGGACGACCGCCGGTGGCGATCAGAATATGGTTAGCCGTAATAATCTCGCCGTTAACTTCAACGCTGTGCGCATCGACAAAGCGGGCAAAGCCTTTGATCACTTCAACCTTGTTCTTACCCAGCACGTTGTCGTAAGAGTTATGGATGCGGTCGATGTAGGCGCTGCGGTTTTTCACCAGTGTGGCCCAGTCGAAGCGATTCACCGTGGTGTCAAAGCCATAATCCGGCCCGTAGAGATGGATAGCTTCGGCGATTTGTGCAGCGTGCCACATGATTTTTTTCGGCACGCAACCCACGTTTACGCAGGTGCCGCCCAGCTCTTTTGCTTCAATCAGGGCACATTTCTGGCCATACATAGCTGCACGGTTAATTGAGGCGATGCCGCCGCTGCCGCCGCCAATGGCGAGATAGTCGAAATGTCGGGTCATTGAAGTATCCATCCGGTTGCATAAAAAATTGGGGTTGAGTGTAACGCTGGAGGTCGAAATGACGCAAAGTTTGCGCCTATGATTGTAATAGGGTTCTGTTTTTTCACTCGCTTACAGGGAAGCATACCATGCACCTTACTTTTCTTGGCACCGGCGGCGGTGCTCCCAGCCTGCAACGTAACGTGACCTCCATTGCTTTTACCCGCGCACTGAGTGGTGAAACCTGGCTGTTTGACTGCGGGGAAGGCACGCAATTACAGTTTATGCGCTCGAGCCTGAAACCGGGCAAGCTGGACAAGATTTTTATCACCCATCTGCATGGCGATCATATTTTCGGGCTGCCGGGATTACTCACCAGCCGGTCGATGGCCGGACTGACCTCACCGATCACGGTCTATGGCCCTAAAGGATTAAAGACCTTTGTTGAGACGGCGCTGTCGATCAGCGGCTCCTACACCGACTACCCGCTGAGCCTTGTTGAGATTGAGGCGGGCTGGACGCTGGATGACGGTGAGTTTCGTATCAGTGCCTGGCCGCTGAGCCATCCGGTGGCGTGTTTTGGCTATCGCATTGAACAGCACGATAAACCCGGCTTGCTGGATGCCGCGCGGCTGAAAGCGGAAGGCGTGCCCCGTGGCCCGTGGTTCCAGCAGCTGAAGCAGGGGGAATGTGTGACGCTGGAAGATGGGCGGATAATCAACGGCGCTGACTATCTTGGCCCGGCGACACCCGGCAAAAAGCTGGCCATTTTTGGCGATACCGCACCGACCGACGTCGCGTTGCAACTGGCGGCGGATGTTGACCTGATGGTGCATGAAACCACGCTGGAGGCGGCGATGATGGAGAAAGCCAACGGACGCGGGCACTCCACCACCCTGCAGGCCGCCGACGTGGCAAAACGCGCCGGGGCAAAGCGACTGATCGCCACCCATTTCAGCTCCCGCTATCTGGCAAAGGACATGAGCCGCCTGCTGGCGGAGTGCCAGACGATTTTCCCCCGCACCGAGCTGGCCTCGGATCTGGCCGTATTCACTGTTTAGTGATGCAGTGCCGGATAGGTAAAGAAAAGCAGATGGGTGAGGTTAAGGGCAAAGTGCAGGGCGGTCGCCAGCCACAACCGGCCGCTCCAGTGCCACGCCAGACCGTAAATCAGCCCGGCCAGGGAGGCGAATACCACCAGCAGTACGCCGCCCTGGATATGTGCCAGCCCAAACAGCAGCGAGCAGATCAGCAGCGCGGGCATCGCTCCCAGCGACTCTCTCAGCCGCTGTTGCAGATAGCCCCGGAACAGCGCCTCTTCGGCCAGCGAGACAAAGAACAGATTCGCCAGCATAAACGCGGGCAGCCATGGTGGATTGTGAAGCTCAAATGCCAGGCCACCCAGCAGCACGGCACTACACAGCAGCAGCGGCACGGCGGCGATTAACGTCAGTGCGGCAATCCACGGATAACGCGGCGGGCAGGCACGAGCACGGAACAGCGTCGGCAGGCAGGCCAGCAGCACAAAGGGGATCAGCGCTTTATCGGCGTTGAAGGAGAAACTGAACGGCAGGCTCCGGGCACCCGTCTGCACCTCATCGACCTGGAGGGGATTGTTAAAGCCAGGGAAAAGATGGAGAAACAAGCCCAGCGAAATCAGCACCAGTAGCGCTTCGCTCAGGATTTGCTGGCGGGAACGGATCGGGTCAAAGCGGCGCAGCGCGACCAGTGCGGCGATCCCGCCCAGCAGCGGCAAGACCGGCCAGGTCAGAACCTGATGATAAAATCCCAGCAGCGCGACGAGCGCTAACAGCAGTAGCGCCAGCCGCCGGGCGGGTTGCAGGGCGCCCAGCGCACCTGCCAGCAGAATCCACATGAGGATTTATTCAGGAACGATCTGATTTACCGCATAGTGACCCGTTCCGGTCGGAACCAGTTTCTGGTGCAGCCACGGCAGCAGGGTATTCATCTGATCGGCCAGCTTCCACGGTGGGTTAATCACGATCATGCCGGAAGCGGTCATGCCGCGCTGATCGCTGTCCGGACGGGCCGCCAGTTCGATCTGCAGAATATTGCGGATGCCGGTTGCTTCCAGGTCGCGCAGCATGTGTTTGATCTGCTGGCGTAACACCACCGGATACCACAGTGCAAAGACGCCGGTGCCAAAGCGTTTATGGCCTTCCTGAATGCCTTTCACTACCGCCTGGTAGTCGCTTTTCATCTCATACGGCGGATCAATCAACACCAGACCGCGACGCGACGGCGGTGGCAGTTTCGATTTTAACTGCTGATAACCGTCGGCACGATCGACGCGCGCGCGGTTATCTTTGCTGAATTCGTTACGCAGCAGCGGATAGTCGCTGGAGTGCAGCTCAGTGAGTTGCAGCTTGTCATCTTCACGCAGCAGATGACGGGCGATCAGCGGCGAGCCAGGATAGTAGCGCAGCGTGCCACTGCGGTTCAGCGCACGAATCGCATCAAAATAGGGCTGCAACAATTCAGGCGCATCGGGCTGCTGCCAGATACGTGAGATGCCTTCCAGATATTCACCGGTACGCTCGGCGTGCTCGCCGCTCAGCTGGTAGCGACCTGCGCCTGCATGGGTATCCAGGTAGAAAAACGGTTTCTCTTTCTCTTTCAGCGCCGTGATGATCAGGCTCAGAACGGTGTGCTTCAGCACGTCGGCGTGGTTGCCAGCATGGAAGCTATGGCGATAACTCAGCATTGTTTATCCTGTTGAATGTATAAGGTTTTAATTGATGGAAAATCAATTTATACCAATTATTACCCCACGTATTACCCACAGAACGACGCACAGCAACCGACGCAGGAAAAGCATGAGAATCGGCGATTATATCAGGGATGACCCGCTGATGGGCCAGAAGCGTGATAACAAATCGGGATTGCAGAGTGCGGTTCAGGGTGACGAGCTGAGTTTGCGGTTTTCAGGCGGGTAAACCGGCCGCAAAATCTGCCCGGCGCGCCCGCCAGGATTTCAGGCATCAGACAAAAGCAGGCATCTTCCGTGCGATCATCCGCGCGTTTCTTCCCCACCTCATCCTGGCTGCCATTGATTTTCGCTACACTAAGCCGCATGTTACTTAGATTGCGTTGCGCGACCCGCTGCGCCCCATACATCTCTAAAGGACTGCGCTATGACCAATCCGCTACTGACATCTTTTACGCTTCCCCCTTTTTCTGCCATCCAGCCTGAACATGTTGTTCCTGCCGTGACGGAAGTGCTGAGCCAATGCCGCGCAGAAGTCGAAAAAGTTGTGGCGCAGGGTGCGCCCTATACCTGGGATAATCTGGTTCAGCCGCTGGCGGAAACCGACGATCGTCTGAGCCGCATTTTTTCACCGGTCAGCCATCTGAATGCGGTAAAAAACAGCCCGGAACTGCGTGAAGCCTATGAGCAGACATTGCCGCTGCTCTCTGAATACAGCACCTGGGTCGGTCAGCATGAAGGCCTCTATCAGGCGTACCGCAATCTCAAAGAGGGTGATCAGTACGCGGCTCTGGATCTGGCGCAGAAGAAAGCGGTCGATAACGCCCTGCGTGATTTTGAACTCTCCGGTATTGGCCTGCCAAAAGATAAACAGCAACGCTATGGCGAAATCGCCGCGCGTCTCTCGGAGCTGGGTTCGGCTTACAGCAACAATGTGCTTGATGCCACCATGGGCTGGAGCAAGCTGATCACCGATGAAAGTGAACTGGCCGGTATGCCGGAAAGCGCCATGGCGGCAGCGAAAGCCCAGGCTGAAGCCAAAGAGCAGGACGGCTGGCTGCTGACGCTGGATATCCCAAGCTATCTGCCGGTCATGACCTACTGCGACAACGCGGCGCTGCGTGAAGAGATGTATCGCGCCTATGCAACGCGCGCCTCCGATCAGGGTCCGAATGCCGGTAAGTGGGATAACGGACCTATCATGGCGGAAGAGCTGGCGCTGCGTCACGAGCTGGCACAGCTGCTGGGCTTCGACTCCTACGCCGATAAATCACTGGCGACCAAAATGGCGCAAAGCCCGTCTCAGGTGATCGACTTCCTGAATGACCTGGCTGAACGCGCCCGTCCGCAGGGTGAAAAAGAGCTGGAGCAACTGCGCGCCTTCGCCCAAAAAGAGCATGGCGTCACTGAACTGAATCCGTGGGATCTTACCTATTACGGCGAAAAGCAGAAGCAGCATCTCTATACCATCAGCGATGAGCAACTGCGTCCTTACTTCCCGGAAGAGCGTGCGGTTGCCGGTCTGTTTGAAGTGGTTAAACGCATTTATGGCATCAGCGCGAAGCAGCGTACCGACGTTGAGGTTTACCATCCGGACGTGAAGTTCTTCGATCTGTTCGATGAAACCGGCGAACTGCGCGGCAGCTTCTATCTCGATCTCTACGCCCGCGAGCACAAACGTGGCGGGGCGTGGATGGATGACTGCGTGGGCCAGATGCGTAAAGCCGATGGCAGCCTGCAGAAGCCGGTCGCTTACCTGACCTGTAACTTTAACCGCCCGGTGAAAGGCAAACCTGCGCTGTTCACCCATGACGAAGTGATTACTCTGTTCCATGAGTTTGGTCATGGCCTGCACCACATGCTGACCCGCATCGAAGCGCCTGGCGTTTCCGGTATCAGCGGTGTGCCATGGGATGCGGTCGAACTGCCAAGCCAGTTTATGGAAAACTGGTGCTGGGAACCGGATGCGCTGGCGTTTCTCTCGGGTCACTTTGAGACTGGCGAACCGCTGCCGAAAGAACTGCTGGATAAAATGCTGGCGGCGAAGAATTACCAGGCCGCGCTGTTTATCCTGCGTCAGCTGGAGTTCGGCCTGTTCGATTTCCGTCTGCACACCGAGTTTAATCCGGAGAAGGGCGCGCAGATTCTGGAAACCCTGCGCGAAGTGAAAAGCCGCGTTGCGGTCGTTCCGAGTCCGGAATGGGGCCGTTTCCCGCACGCCTTCAGCCACATCTTTGCCGGTGGCTATGCGGCGGGTTACTACAGCTATCTGTGGGCAGACGTGCTGGCAGCGGATGCCTATTCCCGCTTCGAAGAAGAGGGGATCTTCAACCGTGAAACCGGTCAGTCTTTCCTGGATAACATCCTGACGCGTGGCGGTTCTGAAGAGCCGATGGAGCTGTTCAAACGCTTCCGCGGTCGTGAACCGCAACTCGATGCGATGCTGGAACATTACGGCATTCAGGGATAAGTCAGTTTGTGAAAATCTGTTTGCTCGATGAATCAGGCGCCGGAGACGGCGCCTTATCACGTTTAGCGCAGCGCTGGCAGCTGGAGCACGATGAAGATGCGCTGCTGGCGCTGGTGCAGACCTCAACGCACCTGGAACTGCGTAAACGTGATGAGCCTAAGCTGGGCGGTATTTTTGTTGATTTCGTCACCGGCGCGATGGCGCATCGCCGTCGTTTCGGCGGTGGACGCGGCGAAGCTGTCGCCAAAGCGGTGGGCATTAAAGGCGGTTATCTGCCGGATGTGGTGGATGCGACGGCAGGACTGGGGCGTGATGCGTTTGTGCTGGCGGCGCTCGGCTGCCGGGTGCGGATGCTGGAGCGCCATCCGGTGGTGGCTGCGCTGCTGGAAGATGGTCTGCAGCGCGGTTATCAGGATGCGGAAATTGGCCCCTGGCTGCGCGATCGTCTGACGCTGATTCACGCGGCCAGCGCGCAGGCCCTGGGCGATATTACGCCGCAGCCAGATGTGGTCTATCTCGATCCGATGTATCCCCATCGCCAGAAAAGTGCACTGGTGAAAAAGGAGATGCGGGTGTTTCAGTCGCTGGTCGGGCCGGATGAAGATGCGGATGCGTTACTGGAACCGGCTCGTCGACTGGCGAAAAAGCGTATTGTGGTCAAACGACCAGACTATGCACCGCCGCTGGCGGGTGTCGTGACACAGGCGGCTGTGGTCACCAAAAGCCATCGCTTTGATATCTATCCCCCGCTCTGAACGTATAAAAAAAGCCGGCGTCGCGCCGGCTTTATTCATTTCGTTAAGCGTCTGAATTACGCCTCGTCTTCATCGCGCAACGGCACAATCAGCATGTCGATATGCACGGTATTGATCAACTGACGGGCTGAGGACATCAGCTTGCTCCAGAAATCCTGATGATGACCACACACCACCAGGTCAACGTCATATTTCTTGATGGCATCAACCAGAACCTGGCCGAGGTCACCACTGCCGCTCAGTGTCTCACTGATCGGATAGCCCGCCGCATCTGACAACCCTTTCAGTGCGGCATGCGTCTCTTCAGAAATACGCTTCTGCATATCCCCTAAGTTGACATCAATCAGGCCGGTATAGAGGTCAGAATAATTCACATCAACGTGAATCAGGGAAATTCTGGCATCGTAGGGACGCGCCAGCGAGACAGCCTTATCCACCAGCAACTGGCTTTCGGGAGAAAGGTCTACTGCAATCAGGATGTGTTTATAAGCCATGATAAAACTCCTTTCACGAGATTAAGGATGGCATCCGGTGTTCCTGCCGCGTCACAGCTTAGCGAAGTCCCTTGCGCGAGCGGGCGATGAGCGCCACCAAAGTGTCAACCTGCGTTGCAGGTGATGATGTTGTTATAGTCTGAGTATAGCCTTCTCTCATTGTAAATGCTGCTGTTGCCGTCTGGCTTATGAATAAGATCAAGGCTATGCCAGATTTACTCGCGCTGAACGAAAATCATCGTTGGAAAAAATGTAAAGAATTCTCCTACACTGAGAAAAGGCGGTCCGGTTCGCAGCCGCTCAGGGGGTCGAAAATTTTCGCAGTCCGGAGATTCAGTGGCTGGTTTTTTCTGCAGGCGGATTCAGTGCCAGACACTGAGTCTGTTGCTGCGATTCCAGCTGGGAGGGGGGAATATGATCAGCACTATTGCGCTTTTCTGGGCTCTTTGTGTGGTGTGTATCGTGAATATGGCACGCTATTTTTCATCGCTGCGCGCGCTACTGGCGGTATTACGGGGTTGTGATCCACTGCTGTATCAGTATGTCGATGGGGCGGGGTTTTTCACCTCTCACGGTCAGCCGAGTAAACAGGTGCGGCTGGTCACTTATATCTGGGCAAAACGCTATCTTGATCACCACGACGATGAGTTTATCCGGCGCTGTGAACGGGTGCGGGGACAGTTTGTTCTGACCAGTGCGCTGTGTGGGCTGGTGGTTATCAGTCTGGTGGCGCTGGCGATCTGGCATTAAAAAAGGGCGACTTGCGTCGCCCTTTTGTCAGCTGGCATCACACCAGTTTCAAGGCAATCCAGTAGAGCGAACCTGACAGCAGAATACAAACCGGCAGGGTGAAGATCCACGCCATGGCGATATTCTTGATAGTCCGGCTCTGCAATCCGCCACCGTCGACCAGCATGGTACCGGCTACCGATGAAGAGAGGATATGCGTGGTAGAGACGGGCATGCCGGTATAGCTGGCAATACCAATCGACAGCGCTGCTGTCACCTGGGCTGACATTCCCTGCGCATAGGTCATGCCTTTTTTACCAATCTTCTCACCGATGGTGGTGGCAACACGACGCCAGCCAATCATAGTACCGGTGCCCAGCGCCAGCGCCACGGCCACAATAATCCAGATAGGCGCGTACTCGATGGTGCCAAGCAGGTCACTTTTCAGCTTATTGAGGAAGCGTTTGTCATCTGGCGTGGTTTCCTGCAGACGGGCCGCTTTATCGGCGGTGTCTGAGATACACAGCAGCAGACGACGCATCTGACCACGCTGATCAACGGTCAGCTGATCGTAGCTCTGCAGATTGTTCAGCAACACCTGCGCACGCTGCACTGCCTGCAGTGCTCGCGCGCTGTCACAGTGAAACTCCTGCGGGCTGGTTGCCGGCACTTCTTCCGGTGTTGGCAACTTAGGCGGTGCCATCTGGATGATATGTGTCAGTGACGCGTTGTGCTGCTGGTAATACTGTTCCAGATGGTTGACGGCATCGCGGGTGCGCGTGATGTCATAACCGGAGGCATTCATATTCACGACGAAACCAGCCGGCGCCACGCCAATCAGGACCAGCATGATCAGGCCAATGCCCTTCTGACCGTCATTCGCACCGTGCGAATAGCTCACGCCAATTGCCGAAACAATCAGGGCGATACGGGTCCAGAACGGCGGCTTTTTCTTGCCGTCGATCTTTTCGCGGTCAGCAGGCGTCATATGAATACGCGCACGCTTTTTAGTATTACTCCAGTAGCGACGCAGAATAAAGATTAACCCGCCCGCCATCACCAGGCCGACAATCGGCGACAGGATCAGAGAAAGGAAGATGTTCAGGACTTTCGGAATGTTGAGTGCATCAACCACCGAGGTTCCGCTCATCAGGGCGTTGGTCAGACCGATACCGATAATCGCGCCGATCAGTGTATGGGAGCTGGAGGCCGGCAGACCGAGATACCAGGTGCCGAGGTTCCAGATAATCGCCGCCAGCAGCATAGAAAACACCATGGCGAGACCGTGAGCCGATCCAACATTCAGCAACAGATCGGTGGGAAGCATATGAACAATAGCGTAGGCAACACTCAATCCACCGAGTAGTACGCCAAGGAAGTTGAATACACCCGCCATAACCACAGCAAGCTGGGCACGCATGGCACGCGTATAGATGACCGTCGCAACTGCGTTGGCCGTGTCGTGGAAACCGTTGATTGCTTCGTAAAACAATACAAACAGCAGGGCAAGAACCAATAACAGGCTAGTACTGAGGTCTAGACCAGCAAACAGATGTAGCATAAACGTTACGCCATTTTTGGAGGACATGAACGCGGCGCATTATCCGCGACAACGTGCTGTATGGGAAAGGAAAATATAGCGCTAATTTAACCTTTCTTCGCAGAGCGAACGGGTTACTCAGTGAAAAAGGGTTAGATATTAGTCAGATACAATATGACACATTTACGGCAATTTTTTGACGCTGGCGTCCGGGTGAGCAGATCACTACAATCTGCGCCTTTCCAGTTAAGTGAGTGAACGCAGTGGAACAGTTTGACGTTATCATCATTGGTGCCGGAGCCGCAGGGCTGTTCTGTGCCGCCCAGGCCGGGCAGCGCGGACTGAGCGTGTTACTACTGGATAACGGCAAAAAGCCAGGCCGCAAGATTCTGATGTCGGGCGGTGGCCGCTGCAACTTCACCAATCTCTACACTGAACCGGCGGCGTATCTGTCGCACAATCCTCATTTCTGTAAATCCGCGCTGGCGCGTTATACCCAGTGGGATTTTATCGATCTGGTTAATCGCCACGGTATCGCCTGGCATGAAAAAACCCTGGGCCAGCTCTTCTGTGATGACTCTGCTCAGCAAATTGTCGATCTGCTGCTGGCCGAATGTGACAAGGGCAATGTCACCCTTCGACTGCGCAGTGAAGTGATCAGTGTTGAGCGCGATGAAAGCGGCTACACCCTGCAACTCAACGGCAGTACGGTTCAGGCGAAAAAACTGGTGATTGCCAGCGGTGGTCTGTCGATGCCAGGCCTGGGTGCCACGCCGTTTGGCTACAAAATTGCAGAGCAATTTGGTCTGAATGTGTATCCGACCCGGGCGGCTCTGGTGCCCTTTACGCTGCATAAGCCACTGCTGGAACAATTACAGACGCTCTCAGGCGTTGCGCTGGACACCACCATCGATGCGCAGGATGGTACCCGCTTTAAAGAGGCGATGCTGTTCACTCACCGTGGGCTCTCCGGCCCCGCGGTACTGCAAATCTCCAGCTACTGGCTGCCCGGCGAATTCGTCACCATCGACCTGTTACCCGCTACGCCGCTTGAGGCGTTTCTGACGGCGCAGCGTGAAGCGCATCCGAATCTCAGCCTGAAAAACAGTCTGGCGAAAATCCTGCCGAAGCGTCTGGTGGAAGTATTGCAGGCACTCAAAGTGGTGCCGGATATCACCCTGAAACAGCTCAACAGCAAACAGCAAACTGAACTGGCGCAAACGCTGCATGCCTGGCGCATTCAGCCAAACGGCACCGAGGGGTATCGCACAGCTGAAGTGACACTGGGCGGCGTAGACACCACGCAGCTCTCCTCGAAAACCATGGAGGCGCGCGCGGTGCCGGGGCTGTACTTTATTGGTGAAGTGGCCGATGTCACCGGCTGGCTGGGGGGATATAACTTCCAGTGGGCCTGGAGTTCCGCCTGGGCGTGCGCCCAGGCGTTGTAACGCGCATTTACCAGCGCTGATGCACGTGCGGCGCAATCTTCTCCTGATAGATCTGCTTCAGCGCCGCCATCGTATCCTCAGAGAGTGCACCGACGTCGCTGGCGCGGGCATTGGCTTCAGCCTGCTCACGATTTTTCGCGCCAGGAATGACCACGCTGACATCTTCGTTCATCAGGATCCAGCGCAGTGCAAACATCGCCATGGTGGTGTCGCCCGTAACAAAGCGGCGAATCTCCTCCACCGCCTCCAGTGCCACCTCATAAGGCACACCGGAGAAGGTCTCGCCTTTATCGAACGCTTCGCCATTACGGTTAAAGGTGCGATGGTCGTCAGCGGCAAACACGCTGTCGGCGCGCATTTTGCCGGTCAGCAGGCCTGAAGCCAGCGGCACACGGGCAATGATCGCCACATCACGGCGTTTCGCTTCACGCAACAGCAGTTCCGCGGGACGCTGACGGAAAATGTTGTAGATCAGCTGAATCGACGAGACGTTGGGAAATGCCAGCGCTTTCAGGCCTTCCTCGACTTTCTCAACGGAGACGCCATAGTGACGGATTTTTCCGGCGGCGACCATCTCATCCATCACCGCAAACACGTCCGGGTTGTAGTAAACCTCCGTCGGTGGGCAATGTAGCTGCACCAGATCCAGCGTGTCGGTCTGCAGATTTTCCCGTGAGCGATCGATAAAGGCGTTGAGGTTTTCGGCGTTGTAGCCCTCAGCCACGTGTGGTGACAGGCGACGCCCCAGCTTGGTGGCCACAAACGGGCGTTCACCGCCGCGCTGATTCAGCACCTCTGCAATAATTTTTTCGGAGCGGCCATCGCCATAGACATCGGCAGTATCAATAAAGGTGATGCCTGCATCCAGCGCAGCATTCAGCGCGGCTTTGGCATCCTCCATGCTCACTTCTCCCCAGGTTCCGCCAATGGCCCATGCGCCAAAGCCAATTTCAGAGACGCGCTGACCGGTACGGCCCAGTGTTCGTTGTTTCATGCAAACCTTCCTCGATGCGTTTCAGACAGGGTGACAGAAAAGGGCTAACCATTGAGCTTAGCGCTTCCTGACGGAGAGGTGATTTCACGTCGTCGCAGGCCCGCCCCGTAAAATGCGATGCGGTGACGCCAGGCTGCTGGTTATGTTGAAGATTTCAGTGAAAAACGGCTTTGACTGTTTGGCTGCCGCTTCGCTAATTAATTGATTTTAAGAAATTTCACCCGAAATTAAACAGGCAAGAGTGTGGATTCAGTCACATACTTCAATTTTCAGGCCAACAATGGGATCGCTATGTTTAAAATTATTAAGTCGGTCTTTGCCAGTCCCGAGAAGTTTTTGCAGATCATGACCCGTCAGGATATCAACGACTCAATTGCTGAAGGTGAGCGCATCATTATTGATGAAAACGGCAATATCTCGGTCAACACGCTGAGCGAGGAAGTCCATGAAGATTTTGCCCGCCACGTGAATACGTTAAAGGGAGTGTGAGGTGGGTACCGCAATATTTATGGTGTTGATGGTCAGTGGTTACTGGTACACCAGCCGTGATTTAAACAGCCGCTTTAAAATCCGTCGCTCGTCGGGCTGGGATGTCTACTTTCTGGTCGCGCTCTACGGCTGTATTTTTGTTCTTCAGGGTGTCTTCGCCACCGGCATCATCTGGTTACTGCTGCTCTGTATTTCCGGCATTGCTAATGCCGTTCAGATGATCCCCGGCGTGCATCTGAAGTGGCAGGTAGAGTTTATGAACTGGAGCTTCCTGGGCATCCAGGCACCAGTCGTAATCATGCTCGCCTTTTCCATCCTGCTCTGCCTTTATCGCTCAAACTGGGCAGGCAGTGCACGACTGAACGTTACAGGTCGTAAAGATCTCTATCAGCAACTGTCACGCTCCAATGGCGTGGAACAACTGCTGTTTCAGTGCATGGAAGAGGGCGAACTCGCGTGGATTACGATGAAGTCGCGCCGCATTTACATCGGCATGATTCATGCCTCGACGTTTGAATATGAGAGCACTAAAAACATCGTGCTGATCCCGATGCTCAGCGGATACCGCGACAGCAAGACGCTGAAGCTGGCGGTGGAACATAACTACAGCAAGTGGTACGCCGAGCATGACATCACGCTCGACTCGAAACCCAAAGATGCGATGTCATTCCGTAAAGTGATCATGGTTGATCAGATAGAGAGTCTGTCACTGTTCGATCCCGCCAGTGCCGCCGCACTTTCAATGGGACATCCGCAGGAAGTGGAGAAGAGTCAGGGTGGTGACGACACGGACAGCCCGGACGATAAAAGCCGCGATGCAGCGGGTTAAAAGCTCGATCGGTTTCCCCTGATGATGTGACATCATCAGGGGAAACCGATCCCCTCACGTCATATTTTCCGCCGTAAACAACCTGAACGCGACTTTACCCGCCTGATACACATCCGGTTGAGAGCCGGTTTCCAGATGACTTAGCATCAAATCAATCGCCAGCCGGGCATGTTGTTGAGCATGCTGATCCAGGGTAAATGCCACTTCATCATTCATCAGTAGCTTACGTGTCACATCATAAAGTTCATGAGTGATATAGGTGCATTTACCCAGCAACTGGTGGGCACGTAGTGTGTCGCTGACAACAGTATTGCCCATGCCAGTGTTGTAGACCCCTGCAATCATCTGCGACGGTTGCAGGTTGCGGGCCAGCACGCTGCGGATTGTCTCCCGCTGATCCTGACCCGACAGCACCTCACGCAGATGACGCTGGGGCGCGCGCTGCGCCATGGCCTCCCGGAATCCGTCAATGCGCTGACGGTGGGCGCGATAATCGAAGCGGCCACTGACCATTAGAATGTCGCCGGGCTGACTCACCGTTTTACTCATCAGTAATCCCGCCGTGCGTCCGGCCTGATACTGGTCAATGCCGACATGACATAAGCGGTCGGCATCAGGCAGATCGGTAACGATGGTAATCACCGGCACATTGCGGCTGCGGCACAGCGCTAGCGCCCGGTAGATGGGCGGTGAATCATGTGCAAAGACAATGATGCCGTCGCGCGTGCTGCTGCGGGCGATAATACTTTGCGCCAGCTGCTCAGGCTGTGCCTCGGCCACCAGAGTTTTATGCAGTTTCAGGCGACGATAGCCAAGCTGGCTGGCGACTTCGCTGAAATGGGTAGTAAGCTGCTGAAAAAAGGAGGAGCCGTTATTACTCAGGAACACCTCAATTTGCCAGGGATGCTGGTACTCCTCTGGCAGCAGACGCTTCAATCCCACTTCGCGCGCAGCTTTCAGGACTTTACGGCTGGTCTCCAGTGACACGCCGCCGCGTTCATTCAGCACACGATCGACCGTCGCAATCCCGACGCCCGCCATTTTTGCCACCACCTCTAAGGTGAGCTTTTTCATTCAGACTCCACGGGAAAAATGGCGATTAACTGCTGCATGCCTGACTATTTATCTCTTCTAATCGGTTAAAAGTAAAAGATAAAGCAATTTAATGATGGAAAACCATCATCAGCGTTGTGCCGCAAGGTTTTTACCGACCGTGCTGTCGCCACGCTAAAAAGCACAGCGGGCCGCTGTCCTGGCGGAATACCCGTTAAGCTTGTAGTGAGACAATCAACGAGGAGTGAATATGGCTCAGCAAAAAGAGGTTCTGATTATTGGTGCTTCGCGCGGTATCGGGCTGGCGGTGGCACAGGCGTTTGCGGGTGAGGGCTGGCAGGTCACGGCTACGCATCGCAGTGGCATTCCAGAGCAGGGTAATAAGCCAGACATTCACTGGCATGCGCTGGATATGACGCACTCATCGGCGGTTCAGCAGCTTGCCAGCCAGCTCAGTGGCAAAACGTTCGATGCGATTCTGATTAACGCCGGGATTTCCGGGCCTTCACACCAGAAGGTCTTGCAGAGTGACGATCAGGATCTGGCGCAGCTGTTCCTGACCAACGCGATAGCGCCGGTTCGCAGTGCAGAGATTTTGCTGCCGCTGTTGAAGCCGGAAGGTGTGCTGGCGCTGACCTCATCTCAGCTCGGCAGCCTGAATGAAAACCCGCAGGCGCAGATGCCGATTTATTCGGCCAGCAAAGCGGCCCTGAATATGCTGAGCCGCACACTGACTCCGGCAGTTGACGCGCAGAACGGGACGCTGCTGACGCTGCACCCCGGCTGGGTGAAAACAGATATGGGTGGCGAGAGTGCGCCACTGACAGCAGAAGAGAGTGCGGCCGGTATCGTCCGGCAACTGACCCACTGGCGCGGTCGTGGTGGTCATCACTATGTCGATTACGCCGGCCAGCAGCTGCAATGGTAAGTTGATACGGGGCGGTTACGCCCCGATGTCACGTAGTGCTTTGCCTTTCATCAGGTTGCGTTCAATGTGCTCCAGCGTCACATGTTTGGTCTCGGGAACCAGCATCATCGTCAGCACGATAAACACCAGATTAAGCGCGCCGTAGAGCCAGAAGGTATTGGCATTCCCCAGCTGATCCAGCATGGTCAGGAAGGTCGCACCCACAATCATATTACCGACCCAGTTCGTGGTGGTGGAGGCGGTAATGCCGAAATCACGTCCTTTCAGCGGCTGAATTTCTGAGCAGAGCAGCCAGATGACCGGTCCGGCCGCCATCGCGAAGCCGACGATAAACATTAGCAGCATCGCAATAGCAAAGTATTTGCGGAAATCTGTTTCAACGCCAATATGCAGCAGCGTGCCCAGGACGCCCATGCCGACTGCCATCACCAGAAAACTGGTGGTGAGCATCGGCTTGCGACCCCAGCGATCAACAAAGAAAATCGCAATCAGCGTAGCCAGCATGTTGACCAGCCCGACAATCACCGTACCCCACATCTGCTCACTGGTGCTGGAGAAGCCGGCAATATTGAAGATTTTAGGGGCGTAATACATCACAACATTCATGCCGGTAAACTGCTGCATCACCTGCAGCAGCATGCCCAGCCATACCGCGCGGCGGAAATTACCGTTAGAGCGGAAAAGCGACCAGCCACGCTGCTTCACCTGCAGGCTTTCACGGATCTCTTCCAGCTCCTCCCGGGCCTGTTCACTGCTGTTCCGTAGCCGATCCAGTACCCGCTGCGCTTCGTTAAAACGCCCATGTGCTGCCAGCCAGCGCGGACTGTTAGGCAGGAACAGCACGCCGATAAACAGGATCACCGCTGGGATGGCGATAACACCGAGCATCCCACGCCAGTTGCCGCTGTAGCTGAACGCGGTATCAGAGAGATAAGCCACCACGATGCCGGTGGTCAGCATCAGCTGGTACATGGAAATCATCGAACCACGAATACGTTCCGGCGCAATCTCTGCCAGGTACAATGGTGCGGTATAAGAGGCGATGCCCACCGCCAGACCCAGCATCACGCGGGCGCAGACCAGTGACTCGACATCCGGGGAGAACGCTGACCACAGCGAGCCAATCACAAACAGCGTTGCGCCTGCCAGCATACTTTTCTTGCGTCCCAGCTTTGATGACATCCAGCCCGCCGCCAGCGCACCCAGCGCCGCGCCGAACATCATTGAACTCACCACCCACTCCTGCTGATGGTTAGTTATCTGCAAATCCTTTGCCAGAAACGGTAAGGCACCGGCAATGACACCGATATCCAGACCAAACAGCAGGCCTGACAGCGCAGCCATAAAACAGACGAACCACGTAAAACGGTTCTGCTGACTTCCCGATTTTTTTGTCGCGACCATGCGAGTCTCCTTGAGGCGATTCAATGTCAATATTGTTAATGTTATGTAAACATAGTTGATGCCAGTGTGGTGACGATCACACTTCTGGCCATAACCCGTGCTGCACAGCATTACGCTAAAAAGAAAACATCGAAGATCAGCGGGTTGGCACTACAGGGAATAAGGGCGGATGAAGCACGATTACACCAAACGAGGCATATCAGACCCGTTTTGCAACTGACTGCTTGCAGCATTACACTGCTGCTTTTCAGCCATTGATTGAAGGTGCTTATGTCTGAACCTTTCCAGCGCCAGCCGCTGCCGCTGCCGGGCGGTCATAAAAAAGTCCTGCTGCACTCCTGTTGCGCGCCCTGTTCGGGTGAAGTGATGGAAGCGATGCTGGCATCCGGTATTGAATACACCATCTATTTTTACAACCCGAATATTCACCCGCTCAAAGAGTATGAGCTGCGAAAAGAGGAGAATATTCGCTTTGCCGAAAAATTTGGTGTGCCGTTTGTGGATGCGGACTATGACCGGGATAACTGGTTTGAGCGCGCGCGCGGGCTGGAGTGGTCACCGGAACGGGGTGAGCGCTGCACCATGTGCTTTGATATGCGTTTTGAGCGTACGGCACTCTATGCCCATGAGAACGGCTTCCCGGTGATGACCAGTTGCCTGGGGATCTCACGCTGGAAAGATATGAAGCAGATTAACAGCTGTGGTGTCCGCGCCGCGTCAGCATATCCGGATCTGATGTACTGGGATTTTAACTGGCGTAAAGGCGGTGGGTCTTCGCGCATGATTGAAATCAGTAAGCGCGAGAGTTTTTATCAGCAGGAATATTGTGGCTGCGTCTATTCACTGCGCGACACCAATCGTCATCGCGTCGCCCAGGGGCGTGAGCGCATTCAGATTGGCGTGCAATATTATCAGCCGGATGAAGCCTGATTAACCCCTGTCGCGGAATGGCTCTGCCTGCGTATATTCGTGCGTGAAGTGCGTAACAGGCCGGACTGTTACCCCAGCATCCGGCTTTATACTTTCCTCACGCACAAAGCTGCATAAGGTACAGGGATGCGCTACCTCAGCCAGCTGCTGTTTCGCCTTGTGGTTCATCTGACGTTTGCGACAGGTGCTCGGCGTGCAACCCATAATCTGTTTAAAAGAGCGGGTAAAAGATTGCTGGCTTTCAAAATGGTATTTCAGTGCCAGAGTGATAACAGGTGTCTGGCTGTTTTTTAAATCATGAATGCTGGCGTTAAGTTTTCTCTTACGAATATAACGCGCCAGTGTTTCATTATGGTAACGGGCAAAGAGTTTCTGTAAATACCATCTGGAATAACCTGCCTTTATGGCAATATCATCAACACTCAGGCGCTGGCCAGGATTATTATTAATCCATTCAGTGACAGAGATGATTACGCTTTCATTATATTTATTTTCGCTCATAGCGACTCCACGGTTAAATTCATCACGAATGTGAAAAATCCACCTTAATGTTCTTATTCTTTGCGTAAACATTTTTCAGGTTTTGAGTTTTTATCTCATGATATTATTCATCCGAACAGCCGTTTTTTATTAAATTAGATGAATTGTGATAAATCTGTTGGGAAATATAGATGATTGATATCTGGCAGATAAAAATTAAATCAGGCGCTATGCCGCTGACCACCTCCTGATGAATCCTGGCAGCCGCCGTGTTATTAACGTGATAGCACCGCCTGGCAATAGATTTTTCACAATGACATGCCAGGCTTACGACTCACCTTTAACATGGAGTACCCCCGGATGAGCCCGACATACGCGCTGAAAAAACCGCTTGCCGCCTTGCTCACCTCGCTGGCCTTATTGGCTCATGCACCTGCCCATGCTGCGTCTGTGTATGGCGAACAGCTGGAGGGGTTTCAATATCCCTATCCTCTGCAGCATTTTGACTTTCAGTCTCAGCAGCAACCGCTGAGCATGGGCTTTATGGATGTCAAACCGGTGCAACGTGCCAACGGCAAAACCGTGGTGCTGATGCACGGTAAAAACTTCTGTGGCGCGACCTGGGAAGAGACGATTCGCGCACTGAGTCAGCAGGGATATCGCGTTATCGCGCCCGACCAGATTGGCTTCTGCAGCTCGACCAAGCCCGCCAGCTATCAATACAGTTTTCAGCAACTGGCAGAGAACACCCATCAGCTGCTTGCACGGCTGGGAGTGGAGAAGGCGGTCATTGTCGGTCATTCAACCGGCGGGATGCTGGCAACGCGTTATGCGTTGATGTACCCGGCGCAGACGCAGAAGCTGGTACTGGTTAACCCGATAGGGCTGGAGGACTGGAAAGCCAAAGGTGCACCGTGGCGTTCGGTGGATCAGTGGTATCAGCGCGAACTCAAACTCAGCGCGGCGGGTATTAAGAAGTATGAACAGCAGACTTACTATGTCGGGCGCTGGAAACCCGAATATGATAAGTGGGTCGATATGCTGGCCGGACTAAACAGTGGGCCGGGCCATCAGAAGGTGGCGTGGAACTCCGCCTTAATCTACGACATGATCTTCACTCAACCGGTGTTTTATGAGTTCGGCGATCTCAGGGTGCCGACCACTCTGATAATCGGTACGTCAGATACCACGGCCATTGGCAGTGATATCGCACCGGCGGAGGTGAAAGCCCGGTTGGGTGATTATGCGGTGCTGGGAAAAGAGGCGGCTAAACGTATCCCGGGCGCGCGCTTAATTGAATTTCCTGGCATGGGGCACGCACCACAAATGGAAGATCCGGCTAAGTTTAATCAGACGCTGCTCGACGATCTGGCCCGTCCCTGACCCCTCAGGCGCTGCGGCGCCTGACCTTACACGGCAATGCGTTTCTGATTTTTAGTCAGATACATCTGTTTATCGCTGTCGTGCAGTAACTGTTCCAGCGATTGCGGATTGGCCGGGTCAAACTCTACCACGCCGGAAGAGAACTGCAGGCGGTAACGTCGGTTCAGGCTGACTGACTGCTGGTGCAGATAACGGTCGAACTGCATGAGCAGCGCTTCACTCTGCTGCTGCTGCAGGCCATCAAACAGCACCACAAACTCATCGCCGCCCAGGCGGGCAAACAGGTCGGAATGTTTGAACGCCACTTTCATCGCATTGGCAAAGTCCATAAGCGCGCGATCGCCTTCGCGATGGCCCAGTGTGTCATTAATCTGCTTAAACTTATCGAGATCGAGAAAAGTCAGACAGGCGGGACGGTTTTTCCTCTGGCACTCATTAAGCACCATCTGTCCCAGCGTCATAAAACCGCGGCGATTGGTAATCTGCGTCAGTTCATCACAGGTAGCCGTCTGAAAGGCGATCAATTCCGCTTCAGCCATGGCGGCGAGATCGCGCATGGTGGCCTGATCCTCTTCATTAAACTGACGCGGCTCACGACCAATAATACAGAACGTACCCATTTTGGCACCGCCCGGCGCACGCAGCGGACAGCCCGCATAAAAGCGAATGTGTGGTTCGCCAGTCACCAGCGGATTATCGTGAAAACGTTCATCCTGTAACGCATCTTCAACGATCATGATTTCATCCTGCAGGATAGCGTGGCCGCAAAACGAGATATTCCGTGGCGATCCGGTAGGCGCATAACCCTGTGCAGATTTAAACCACTGGTGATCTTCTTCCAGCAGGCTGACTAACGCGATAGGCACGTCATACAGGCGGCGCGCCAGGCGAGTTAAACGATCAAATCGTTCTTCCGCTGGCGTATTCATTATGTTCAGCGCACGCAACTGCGATAAACGTTGTGCCTCGTCGGCGGCGATTTCAGGTGCTTTCATCACAGAGCCCTTTGGTTTTTAGCTGAAGCCAGGTTCTGGTGTGTGCCTAACAGCGAAGAAGAGCGTGATACAGCGACCACGCTCTTTATGAGGAGGGGATCAGAGCACTTTTTGTTCGGCGAGATCAAGGGCGAAATAGCTGAAAATGAGGTCGGCTCCGGCGCGTTTAATCGCACCGAGGCTTTCCAGCACCACATTGCGCTCATCAATGGCACCGGCCTGTGCGGCAAATTTAATCATCGCGTATTCGCCACTCACCTGATAAGCCGCCAGCGGCAGTTCGGTGCGTTCGCGGATATCGCGCAGAATATCCAGATAAGCGCCTGCCGGTTTCACCATCAATGAATCCGCGCCCTGCGCCGCATCAAGCAACGATTCACGGATCGCTTCCCGACGGTTCATCGGGTTCATCTGGTAGGTTTTACGGTCGCCTTTCAGCGCCGTTCCGGCCGCTTCACGGAACGGGCCGTAAAACGATGAAGCGAATTTGGTGGAATAAGACATGATGGCGGTCTGGGTGAAGCCTGCCGCATCAAGTGCGCGGCGAATCGCCTCAACCTGACCATCCATCGCCGCTGACGGGGCGATGAAGTCTGCACCGGCTGCGGCGGCAACAACGGCCTGCTTGCCCAGGTTTGCCAGGGTTGCATCGTTATCGACGCCGTGATCACAGAGCACGCCACAGTGGCCGTGGCTGGTGTATTCACAGAAGCAGGTGTCAGACATCACAATCATTTCCGGTACGGTATCTTTGCAGATGCGCGACATGCGCGCCACCAGACCGTTTTCGTTCCAGGCATCGCTGCCGGTGGCGTCGGTGTGGTGAGAGATACCGAAGGTCATCACCGAGCGGATGCCCGCTTTGGCGATGCGCTCAATCTCATAGGCGAGACGCTTTTCCGGAATTCGCATCACGCCAGGCATCGCCTGAATCGCTTTGTAATCGTCGACTTCTTCTTCAACAAAGATAGGCAGAGCCAGATCGTTCAGGCTCAGGGATGACTCCTGGAACATTTCACGCATTGAGGCGCTGGCGCGCAATCTTCTTGGGCGCTGGATAAGGGAATAATCAGACATTTTCATTCTTACGCAGGTGAAAAAAGTAACAACAGTTTACTCCCTTTGACCGCGAGGGATGAAGGTTTGTGTGCGGTAACAGAGAGGGAAAAGCGCTCTCCCGCCGGGCGACGGGAGAGCAGAACGATTACTCGTTGATATCCGGATGCTGCTGCACCAGGTTTTTACGTTTCGCTTCCAGGCGGGCGATCTCTGCATCGATATCTTCGATTTTGTTCTCGATGTTATCGTGATGTTCCTGCAGGATTTCGCGCGCTTCTTCCATATCGGACGCAGCTGGCGTTGCACCTTTCAGTGGCTTGTTTGCCGTCTCTTTCATGGAAAGACCGGTAATCAGACCAATGATCGCCACCACCATCAGGTAGTAGGCTGGCATGTAAAGATTGTTGGTGGTTTCAACCAGCCAGGCGGCCAGCGTTGGCGTCAGACCCGCAACCAGTACAGAGATGTTAAACGCACTGGCCAGCGCACTGTAACGGATATGGGTCGGGAACATCGCAGGCAGCGACGAGGCCATGACACCGGTAAACGAGTTAAGAATAACGGCCATCAGCAGCAGGCCACCAAAAATCAGTCCCAGCACGCCACTGTTAATCATCATAAAGGCGGGAATGGCGAAGACCAGCAGAGCAATACTGCCGATGATAACAAAGGGACGACGGCCAAAGCGGTCACTCATCATGCCGATCACAGGCTGAACAAACAGCATACCGATCATGATAGCGATGATAATCATCACACCATGGTCTTCGCTGTAGTGCAGGTTATGCGACAGGTAACTCGGCATATACGTCAGTAACATGTAGTAGGTGACGTTGGTGGCGATAACCAGACCGATACAGGAGAGCAGGCTGCGCCAGTGTTTGGTTGCAATTTCCTTAAACGAGACTTTCGGACCATCCTGCAGGCCTTCGCGGTCACCCTGTTCCAGTTTGTCCACATGCTGCTGGAATGCCGGGGTCTCTTCCAGCGCATGACGCAGATAAAGGCCGATAATGCCCAGCGGCAGCGCCACGAAGAACGGCAGACGCCAGCCCCACTCAAGGAAACGTGCTTCTCCGATAACAGAAGAGATCAGCACGACCAGACCCGCACCGAGTACAAAGCCCGCAATTGAGCCAAAGTCGAGCCAGCTTCCCATAAAGCCGCGTTTGCGGTCAGGCGAATATTCCGCCACGAAGATTGAGGCGCCGGTATATTCACCTCCCACGGAGAAGCCCTGCGCCATCTTCGCAAGCAGCAGCAGAATCGGTGCCCAGATGCCGATAGACGCATAGGACGGTATCAGGCCGATACAGAAGGTACTGACCGACATGATGATAATGGTAATGGAGAGGATTTTCTGACGACCATATTTGTCGCCCAGCATACCGAAGAAGAGGCCACCCAGCGGACGGATCAGGAAGGGCACAGAGAAGGTTGCCAGTGCAGCAATCATCTGAATGCCGGGTGACACGTCCGGGAAGAAGACTTTACCCAGCGCATAGGCCACGAAGCCATACACACCGAAGTCAAACCATTCCATCGCGTTACCCAGAGAGGCCGCAGTGATGGCTTTACGTAAACGAGCATCATCAATGATGGTGACATCATTGATCCCAATTGGTTTTACACGCTTCCTACGCAATTTCATAGAATTACCCTGTAATGGAACACGAAAGTCCTCAACGGCGCGAGCCGTGGTAAATCGTTCAGACCGCTGCGTTGAGAAATTTAAGCATAGCCGTAATTAAGCGCTCATTACGCGCCAGCGAACACAATAATTACTGTTGTGATTATTGCAAACAGCGACAGAGTATACCGTTTTTGTGTGATATCTGTCATGTTTGAGCTAATGCTGACCTGTTCCGGCAATCTTTATGACTGTTTAGCACCGCAAAAAAATTATCACGCTGCGTGACGACAGCCGTTTTTTTCAGCAGATTGTCTGCGCAAGTGATGTTTATTTGCGCTTAACGGGAGGGATCCCTGTCCGACGGTTCAGTGCGAAGGGTCGGGGGCTGGACATTATTCGTCGGTGAACGGGCTGGCGCAAGAGCCGCGGGTGGCAATCCCGGTTTCGGTGTCGTCCGGTTTTCGATGTGCTGCGGAGGTTCAAACGTGACACGGGTCAGCCAGCACACGCTGATCCCCCTGACGCGCCAGCCACTCTGCCAGCGATGTGTTATCCATCGGGCGGGCGTAATAAAAACCCTGAATAAACACGACGCCGCGCTGTTGGAGATAGCAAAATTGCAGCTCCGTTTCCACACCTTCACCCAGCACCTCCAGCGCCAGACTGTGACTGAGATTGATGATCGCATCCAGCACTGGCGTTTCGCCTTCCAGCGATTCGATAGCGTTAATGAATCCACGATCGATTTTCAGATAATCCAGCGTGAAGGTCTGTAAGTAACTCAGTGAGCAGTGGCCGGTACCAAAATCATCAATCGCAACCTTCATACCCGCATGGCGTAACTGCTCCAGCTTACGCGCCACCGCTTCACCCTCTTTAATCAGACTGCGCTCAGTCAGCTCAAGCGTAATGACAAACTGCTTATCTTTTATTTTGTCGGCGAATTGCAGCATATCGCGAACAAAATCAGGATGCTGCAGATGCTCCGCCGCCACGTTAATCGCAAGGTGAAAATGGGGATCCACCTGCCAGCTCTGCACATCCTCTGCAATCAAATCGAGCAGGTGGCGGGTCAGCGGCACAATCATCCCTTCCGCTTCTGCTGCACCAATAAAAATATCAGGCCGAACGCCGTTACCGTCGGACGTTGTCCAGCGCAGCAGCACCTCTGCACCGCTACAGCGTTGCAGCCGGTTATCATAGACTGGCTGATAGTGCGCCCTGAACTGGCCGCAGATGATGGCCCGGCGAATCTCATCGCGCCATGAAATACGCCGTCGCAGCCAGTTCGCCGTCAGCATCATCAGCAGAACAGAAAAGATCGCCGCCATCGGCATGATAATAAAAATCACCTGGCGCCAGGCAGAGATCAGCTCAGTGGGCGAGGCAATCAGAGTGACAGAGAGCGGGTAGCGGTTTGAACGGGCCTCATAAATCAGAGGCTCAAACCAGCCGGATGCAGCAATTTGTGGGTCACCAAACGAGATGGGGGCGCCGTCGCTGAATGCCATGCTGAAATGATAGCGGTGAGTGCTGCTGATAGCGCGCATCAGATCAAGCAGATACTGGCCATCAACCACTGCCCAGAATCCCACGCCATCAGGCAGGTCACGCATAAAAATCACGGCCGGGCGATCCGGCACACCGGAGGTGCCGGCAATTGACAGGCTCCACCAGGCTTTTCCGGTGACCGGCGCATCGCGCATGATCATATCTTTCAGTAAACCCGGCATGGTTCCATATGCTGACGAACAGCCAATTCTGTTTTCTTCAATTTTACCGATTGCGCGGAAATAGGGATTCAGTGAGCCGATGCGCTGTAACTGATTCTGAATCTGACTGCAGGGCTGATACTGAAACTGGCGCAGCGTATTAATCATATCCCACGCGCTGTCACTCATTCTTTCAGCCTGAGAGAGCAGGGTATTGGCTGCATTCACCTGATGCTGCTGGACGGTGTGGCGCGCATCCAGAGCAGTAAAAAAAAGGCCAATAAGCAGAGGCAGCACACCGGAGAAAATAATCACCAGCCTGGCATAGTCGCGTTTTCGTTTCAGTAGCGGCACCGCTGAATCCTCTGAGTATTATTCGTTTTATGCAGGGGCTGAACAGTTGCGCAGCATAGCATTTCTCCGGGCCAGGCAGATTAGCGTTTTTGCGAGCAACAGAACTGACTCAGGTCAATTATCGACCCGACACAGCCTTAATTGAGGGGGTTGTTTTGCTTTCATTTGAATTCGGCAGAAATCAGGCAGGTATAAGTAACGCGGAGGAAAACATCTCATTGCGGCCAGCAGAGACCCTGGCCCGTCAGAATCGGGCACAGGGTAGCCGTTGACTTAATGAGCAAAATAGATCTGTTTCAAGGCGACTTCAACGCCGCGCAGTTCAGCAAGACCTTTAAGACGTCCAATGGCTGAGTAACCCGGATTCGTGCGTTTATGCAGGTCGTCCAGCATCTGATGACCGTGATCGGGACGCATAGGTATTGCCCGCAGGTTGCCTGCACGGCGACGGCGCTGCTCTTCCGCCAGAATGACTTTGATCACGCCGACCATATCGACATCGCCCGCCAGATGCGCCGCTTCATGGAAGCTGGCGGGATTAGCTTCGCGCTTCGTGGCGCGCAGATGGACAAAGTTGATGCGGTCGGCATAGGTTTCCGCCATCTCAACCAGCGCATTATCGGCACGCACACCATAAGAGCCGGTACAGAAGCAGAATCCGTTGTGCAGACTGTCCACGGTTTCTTTCAGCCACTGCATATCTTCCTGCGTGGAGATAATGCGTGGCAGACCCAGAATAGGACGCGGTGGATCGTCCGGATGCACCGCCAGTTTAACGCCCGTCTCTTCCGCAACCGGCACGATGGCGCGCAGAAACGTTGCCATATGCTCGCGCAGTTTCGCTTTATCAATACCGTCATACTGTGCCAGTTGCGCCTGAAACTGCGCCAGGGTGTAACCCTCTTCAGCACCTGGCAGACCGGCGATAATATTGCGCACCAGGGTGTTTTTCTCTTCTGCGCTCATGGCGGAAAAGCGCTGCGCTGCGGCCTGCTGCTCGGCAGCGCTGTAATCCTTCTCCGCGCCCGGGCGCTGTAGCAGATAAAGCTCAAAGGCGGCAAACGCATCAGCGTCAAAGCGCAGCGCTTTTGCGCCATCTGGCAGCGTCCAGGCGAGGTCGGTGCGCGTCCAGTCCAGCACCGGCATGAAGTTGTAGCAGACGGTATCAATGCCGCAGGCAGCCAGATTGCGTATCGACTGCTGGTAATTGGCAATGTAGCGAAGGTAGTCACCCCGCTGAGTTTTGATCGCCTCATGGACCGGGATACTTTCGACCACCGACCAGACCAGACCTTTTTCAGCCAGCAGGGCCTGGCGTGCTTTAATCTCTTCAACCGGCCACACCTCGCCGTTAGGGATATGGTGCAGCGCCGTTACAATGCCGGTCGCACCCGCCTGACGCGCATCATCCAGGGATACCGGGTCGCTTGGGCCGTACCATCGCCATGTATGTTCCATTATTACTCCTTAGTGTGATGTGGCCCAGTGGTCAGGCCGCTGGGCCAAGAGTATGATAGTGGACAAAACAGGGCCGTGATCCGGATCGCAGCATCACAAACTGCATCAGCGATGTGATCGGTTTTAAGCGGACGAAGAGGAGAGGGTGATGACGCTACCCGTTATTAAAACTGAGCGCCTGTATCGTCAGATCGCCAACGTCATTATGGCCGGCATTACGCGCGGTGACTTTGCGGCAGGAGGCTTACTGCCGCCAGAGCGCGAGCTGGCAAAACAGCTGGGTGTCAGCCGCTCGTCAGTGCGTGAAGCATTGATTGCGCTGGAAATGACCGGCTGGGTCGATATCCGCACGGGCAACGGCGTCTACGTCGCGCAGCCACTGCCGCAGGCCGCCGTTCCGCAGGAGAGTTGCAGTCTGCAGGACCTGCTGCAGGCGCGGGAAGCCTTTGAAGGGATGCTGGCGGGATTTGCCGCACGTAACGGCACCGCCGTTCAGCGCGCGGCACTGCTGGCGCTGACCGCTGAACTGCAGCAGTACAATGCAAACGATGCGGCTTTCCTGGAGCAGGACAAACGCTTTCACCTGCTCATCAGCGAGATGAGCGGCAATGATGTGTTACGCGACCTGCTGGAGCAGTTATGGAACCGGCGGCACAGTCCGCATGTGCAGCGACTGGAGCGCCATTATGCTGATAATAACTTCGCACGCGAGATGAATGCTGACCATCAGCAGATCGCCGAGGCCATCGTGGCGGGCGATGAAGCGGCCGCCCGTCAGGCGATGGAGAACCATCTGCAGCACGTGCAGCAGCAGCTACTTGGTTAATCCCCGCGCCCGCTTAGGTCGTCCGGTGCCCAGCATAATCGCCAGACGACTGCCGCCTGGCGTAGTTTCCATCAGGATTTTGGTAATGCTGGTCAGCGGCACCGAGAGCAGCATGCCGACCGGCCCGAGCAGCCAGCCCCAGAACACCAGCGACAGGAACACCACCAGCGTTGATAAGCCCAGACCGCGACCCATCAGTCGCGGTTCCAGCATATTGCCGAACACCATGTGAATCGCGGTAAACAGCGCCGCCACCATCGCGGCATCAAACAGACTGTTCAGTAACAGCGCCTGAAGTAAGGGCGGGATACCGGCGATAATCGGACCAATATTGGGAATGAAATTGAGGATAAATGCCACGACACCCCAGAGCAGCGCGAACTTCACATCCAGCAGATAAAGACTCAGCCAGACCGCGATGCCGGTAATCAGACTCACCAGCGTTTTCAGCGCCAGATAGTGCGTGACCCCTTTCAACGCTTTATGCAGCCCGGCGATGCGGATTTTAGGATTCACCAGCGCGTTACGCATTTTATAGGGCAGGTGATGAACCTCAAACAGCATAAAGACCACGGTCAGCACCAGCAGCACAGTATTGGTCATCGCACCGGAAAAGCCGCTCAGCGCCACGCTTGCCAGGTTCATCATAGTGTTAGGATCGAAACGCTGTACCAGCGCATCTGTTGAGATATTGATATGAAAGCCTGCCGCCAGATGTTGCAGCACCGTCATCTTCTGCTCCATCGTGGCACGTAGTTGCGGGTAGAGGTCGGAAAACTCGCTCATTGAGCTGGCGATGATGGCGCCCAGCAGCACAAGTGCGCAGAAGATCACCGTGATAACCAGGCCAATGGCCAGTCCACGGCGAAAGCCCCGGCGCATCAGCATCGTCACCAGTGGGTTGAGTACAATTGCAAAGAACGCCGCCAGCAAAAGCGGAACCAGAATATCGGACGCTGCCCGAACCCCGGCGAGGATGATGACCAGCATCGCCAGTTTTATCAGAATATTTTGTCCGATCTTTTCCCGTTGCAGCTCGCTCATTCTCTCTCTCATAACGTAAATTGGCTGTTGAAAGTGTAGCTGAAAGAAAATTAACAATCTGATTTATCAGAGAAACGGTAAAGCGCGGCGGCAAAGTGGCGAGAGTATTAGCGCCACAGCACTCAGCTATAGCAACAGAACAGCCACTCTCCCTTGTGGCTGTTTTCATCCGGTTATCTGCAGCACGTTTGGGCAGTCGTGTTTGCCAGATAACCGTGCCATTGTGAGGCGCAGGAGGCGAAAGCGGGTATAGTTAAGGGATAAACCTTATCATTCAGCCAAATACGATCGTGAGGACGCATGCCTGAACAGCCTGCAGCGGAACCGACTACCCCACATGGCAACCTGAATATCTCTCTGCTGATCCTCTCTATTGTGGCCTACAACTTTGCCAGCTATCTCACCATTGGTCTGCCGCTGGCGGTATTGCCAGGCTGGGTGCATGACCAGCTGGGCTTCAGCGCGTTCTGGGCCGGCCTGGTGATCAGCCTGCAATATGTTGCGACGCTGCTGAGCCGGCCACATGCTGGGCGCTATGCCGATCTCTGGGGACCCAAAAAAGTGGTGGTCACGGGCCTGGTAGGCTGTCTGATCAGCGGATTGTGTATTCTGCTGGCGGCCCTGATCGCATCACCGATGTGGAGCCTGATCCTGCTCTGCGTGGGCCGGTTGATTCTGGGCGTGGGCCAGAGTTTTACCGGCACCGGCACCTCGTTGTGGGGAGTGGCAAGGGTGGGTTCACTGCACATTGGTCGGGTAATATCCTGGAACGGGATCGTCACCTATGGCGCGATGGCCATTGGCGCACCGCTCGGCGTAGTGATTTTTCAGGCAGGCGGTTTGCTGTGGCTGTCACTGGTCATTGTTGCCATCTGTGTCGTGGGCATCGTCTGTGCCGTGCCGCGTCCGGCCGTAAAAGCCAGCCGCGCCAGACCGCTGCCGTTTCGGGCTGTGCTGGGAAAAATCGCCGGTTTTGGTGCGATTCTGGCGATGGGATCGGCGGGTTTTGGCGTTATCGCCACCTTTATCACGCTGTTCTATCAGGATAAAGGCTGGCAGGGAGCCGCTTTTGCGCTTTCCCTGTTCAGCATGGCTTTTGTTGGCGCACGCCTGCTGTTTCCCAATGCGATTAACCGCCACGGCGGTCTGCGGGTCGCCAGCGTTTGTCTGGCGGTTGAAGCGGCCGGACTGTTTCTGGTCGCCGCTGCGGGTAATCCCTGGATGGCAAACGCGGGTGCTTTTCTGACCGGGGCCGGGTTTTCTCTGGTGTTCCCGGCGCTGGGCGTGGTGGCGGTAAAAGTGGTGCCGCAGCAGAATCAGGGCAGCGCCCTGGCAACCTATACCGCCTTTATGGATCTGTCGCTGGGGATAACCGGGCCACTGGCCGGATTCATCATGAATTATGCGGATGTCTCACGCGTCTATCTGCTTACGGCGCTGCTGGTCTGTGTCGCGTTTTTCTGCACGCTGCGGCTGTTGAAGCGTCAGGCATCGCAGTCAGCAGCAGACGGTTCTTCAGAATAAAAAAAATGGCCCAGCAGCGGGCCATAACGTCTTTTCAGACACAGATAAACGGATAAATGCGGGATGCAGCAGGATTCAGGCCTGCAGCAGTTCAATACTGTGGCGGATCTGGCGTTCAATCTCCGCCGGGGTCCAGCTGTTGAGCTGACCGGAGAACGGCTCAAAGGCGTAGACGCCCTTATAGCCAAGCATCTCCAGCCGTTTAACCTGCACCACGCTCTTCAGCACATCATTGTCATTCAGCATGATGCGTTCTTCGTCGGTCAGTTCGGCGGTCGGACGTTGATCTTCCACGCCTGAAAGGTGCACCAGTCCAATCTGGTCAATATCGATACCCACCGGGAATTCCTGTTCAGCCTTCTCATAGAGATGATGATGAAACGTATCCAGCAACAGTTTAAAAGGCACGCCTGCCGCAGCAATTAACGCCTGCGCCTGCACGATCGAACGCAGTGAGCTGACCGGGAAACCCAGTGGCTCCACCAGCCCCAGAATGCCATAGTGGGCAAAGCGCGGCGCCAGTGCCTGCATCGCCGCCTGTGTCTGCTGAGGCGACACGGTAATCCCCTCATTCAGCGGACACATCACCAGCGCTTTTGCACCAATCTGTTGTGCTGTCTGTAACAGCGCCTCGGCCCGGCTCAGCAGCGCGTCATCAATATGGTTAAACGGATAGAGCGCATTAATGCTGATGATATCAATGTGGTATCTGTCGGCCAGGGCGCGCAGTTGATCGGTGCTGAGATCGTCAGTGACGCTGCCGCCGGGCATATCATTACGCAGTTCAACCTTGCTCAGGCCCAGACGCTGAACCAGCTGAAAGAAGGCTTCCAGCGAGAGCCGGGGCGCAATTTTGCGGTTGATACAGAAACGGGTTGGGTCGATGGCCATGCGCTAACTCCGGAACAGGAGAATGTTTCGACTAAAGAAAACATTTATTTCATAATTAGTGAATTATGAAATGTATTTTATTAGATCAGCCTCGCATTAATTTCATATTTCGTTTCACGCTGATGCGTCAACGCAGGATCGACTTCGCAGAAACAGACGTAATCCACGCCGCGGTAATTCCCCTGTTACGCTAAGGCTGACCGGTAATATTGCTCTGCTGCTCTCATCACGCGGTCAGACAGGGGTGGACAATAAAAATGCGATCTGTGCCGCTAAAATCAAATTTTCCAAAAATAACTATTTGAAAAATTTATTCCACTGTAATAGCTTCATAGCACGCTTTCAGGTTTGCCTGGTCAGGCAGTGTGGCAGGCCACAGGGCCCGTCTGCAGGGAACTTAACCATCTTAAGAGGCAACATCATGACAACCATAGGTAACTTTATTGGCGGTAAAATCACGTTCAGCGCCAGCAACGAAACCATTCCTGTTTACGATCCGGCAACCGGCAAAGTGGTTCGTGAACTGACGCAAAGTACCGCTGATGAAGTGGCTCAGGCGATTGGTGTCGCGCATGACGCATTTTCAGCCTGGTCTAAAACTTCGCCGCTGCGTCGCGCCCGCGTTCTGTTTAACTTTAAAGCCCTGATGGAGCAGCATCGTGATGAGCTGGCGGCGCTGATTGTCTCTGAGCATGGCAAAGTCTGGTCCGATGCACTGGGTGAACTGACGCGTGGCATTGAAGTGATTGAGTTTGCCTGCGGGATCCCTCATTTGCTCAAAGGCGAATATTCCCCGAACGTCGGCGGCGGCGTTGACAGCTTCTCGCTGATGCAGCCGGTTGGCGTCGTGGCGGGCATTACGCCGTTCAACTTCCCGGCGATGGTGCCATTGTGGATGTTCCCGATCGCACTGGCCTGCGGTAACACCTTTGTGCTGAAGCCACCGGCGCTGGATCCGTCTGCGGCCGTGCGTATGGCCGAGCTCCTGACCGAAGCGGGCCTGCCGGATGGCGTATTCAACGTGGTGCACAGCTCTAATGAAGATGCTGAGCAGCTCTATAAGGATCCGCGCATTGCCGCGGTGAGCTTTGTCGGCTCTTCAGGCGTAGCTGAGCATATCTATAAGACCGCCAGCGCCCACGGCAAGCGAGTACAGGCATTTGGCGCGGCGAAAAACCACGCTATCGTTATGCCGGATGCCGATCTGGATGCCACCGTCAACGCCATCATGGGCGGTGCGTTTGGTTCTGCCGGTGAACGCTGTATGGCTCTGCCTGTTGTTGTCGCCGTGGGTGATGACACCGCTGACAAGTTGATTGCCCGCCTGACACCGCTGGTGAAAGCACTGCGTATCGGCCCGGGAATGAGTCAGGGTGCCGAAGAAAATGAGATGGGTCCGGTGGTCTCCGCTGCGCACCAGAAGAAGGTGCTGGGTTACATCGATAAAGGCGAGCAGGAAGGTGCGAAGCTGGTGGTGGATGGCCGTAACGTGCAGGTTGCGGGTCACGCAGAAGGTTACTACGTTGGCGGCACGCTGTTTGATAACGTCACCTCTGAGATGGTGATCTGGCGTGAAGAGATTTTTGGGCCGGTGCTGAGCATCATGCGCGCACCGGATTACGACAGCGCACTGCAACTGGTTAACAGCCATGAGTTTGGCAACGGCAGTGCGATTTTCACCAGCAACGGTCACACCGCGCGTGAGTTTGTGCAGAACGTTGAAGCGGGCATGGTGGGTGTCAACGTGCCGGTTCCGGTGCCGATGGCATTTCACAGCTTTGGCGGCTGGAAGCGTTCCGTGTTTGGCGCGCTTAATGTCCACGGGCCGGACGGCGTGCGCTTCTATACGCGCATGAAAACCGCCACCGTGCGCTGGCCATCCGGTCAGCAGACCGTGTCTGAATTCAGTATGCCAACCTTAGGCTAATTTATTTCAACGTCGATCACGGATCACGGTGTGCGACCGGCAGGATAGTCTGCCGGTCGCTTTGTTCGCTGGCATTGCGTCCGCGTGACTCTCGCCGTGTTAATCGTGACAGAGAGGAGGATCGGGATGTCTTTACTGTCGAAAGCACAGGCCCCTGACGCACAGGGCCGTATTCAGCATGTCACACCTGAGCGTGCTGGCTGGCGTTATGTCGGGTTTGATGCTTATCTGTTGAAGAAAGGGGAAACCCTGCGCCTCAACAGTGGTGATAAAGAGCTGTGTCTGGTGCTGGTGGCCGGGCTGGCCTCGGTGAAAACCCGCCATGCTGAGTTTCCCGGTATCGGTAAGCGCATGTCGCCTTTCGAACGCGTGCCGCCTTATTCCGTTTATGTGCCGCATGATGATGAAGTGGAAGTGTATGCAGACAGCGATCTTGAACTGGCGGTCTGTAACGCGCCCGGTCAGGGAAATCTGCCTGCACGACTGATTGCACCAGCGGATGTGGGTGTTGAGCATCGCGGAAAAGGGCGCAATCAGCGCCTGGTGCATAATATCCTGCCTGACACTGAACCGGCTGACAGCCTGCTGGTGGTTGAGGTTTATACCAACGAGGGCGATACCAGCTCGTATCCCAGCCACAAGCACGACCAGGAGGAGAGTGAAAACGAAACCTACCTGGAAGAGACCTACTATCACCGTTTCGATCCGGAGCCTGGCTTTGCCATGCAACGCGTCTACACCGACGACCGCTCACTGGATGTCTGCATGGCACCCTATAATCGCGACGTGGTGATGGTGCCGCGCGGCTATCATCCGGTGGCGACGCTGGCAGGTTACAACAACTACTATCTGAACGTGATGGCGGGGCCGGTGCGGTTGTGGAAATTCAGCTGGGAGAAAGATCACGCCTGGGTGAACAGCGACAGCTATCCGCGCAACGCGTAAATCACGGCGGTTTTATCAGGCGTGCATAGTGCGTGGATAGCCTCAAAAAGGGCAGCCGATTGGGCTGCCCTTTTTACTGTGCGGAACGCAGGTTACTGAGCGGAACTCTCGGCGTTGTTCAAAGCCAGTGACACCGCCAGCGTCTGTGCCAGGCAGAGTGAGGCGACCTGCGAACGGAAGCCATCGACCTGCGCTTCACGCACTACAAAGCAGACATCACTAAAGGCGGCCAGCGGGCTAACCTGACTGTCGGTAATAGCAATCTGATGCGCGCCACGTTTAGCACCCATTTCGACCACTTCGACCGCTTCACGCGCATAAGGCGAGTAGCTGATCGCAATCACCACATCTTTCGGGTTTACCAGGCTGAGCTGCTCAGTAAACATCCCGCCCAGGCCATCAATCAGAAACGCGCGACGCTCCAGGTGACGCAGCGCGTAAACCAGATAGGAGGCGACGCTAAAGGAGCGACGCAGGCCGATGACATAGATGTTCTCAGCCTCATTCAGCAGTTTCACTGCCTTGTTCAGCTGCTCAGGATTAACCTGCATCGCCAGTTGCTGCAACGCCTGGCTGTTCACCATCGTAAAGACGTTGAGGATCTCCGCTGGGCTTTCAGGGGCACTGGCGCTGTCGTCCGTTGAGGTCTGACGAAACAGGCGAGCGCGCTCGGTATAGTTGACCGTCTCCTCCATCAGGTGCTGACGAAAAACCTGTTTCATTTCGTTGAAACCGCTGAAGCCAAACGCATTCGCAAAACGGATTAGCGTCGACGGCGGCACATCGGCCTGCTGGGCAATCGAGGCGACGGTATCGAAAGCAATACTGTTACTGTTATCAAGGATGTAGCGCGCAACCTGTTTAAGACGCTTGCTCAGCGTTTCGTAGCGGCGACGAATATCGTCCTGCAAGAGAGAAAGTTGGGTGGGATTATTGTTCATCACTTCTGCCCGTATAATTAGAATAATGGCTGCATAATGAGCGCTATATTACCAGATGGATGGAAAATTTCATTTCTTTGCGTTAACGGCGCAGTTTATTTCATGGCTTTATGAAATGGTTCACAGATTAGCTTTAGCGCCCGAGGCGTGACTCTTCGCGGGCAATGTCAGGGTGAAAACCGGGATGAAATGAAAGCAGGCTGGGAGGGTAACCAGTAAAAAACGCCATCCCGGTTGGGATAGCGTGATGAAAGAGTCTGTCTCTGCCTGCTATGAGTTCGCGCAGGCTCAGGTAACATGGTCAGATCGGAAAGTCGCTTAAGCCATCCATGGCCGCTCGGCCCGCCCCGTCCCTGGCGCGGGACGCTTTCCTCCTCTGACCATGTTACCTGCGCGTTGAGCTTATTTGTTGCTGCAACCTTCACCCTGCCTTGAGTAAGTCAGCCGTCTGAGGCCATCGCGGTTGAGACAGTCTATAGCAGAGCATGAAATCAGGCGCGGGCAGCACGCCAGTACTCAATCAGCCGCAGATAATTGCCTTTAACGGTCTCAATCAGCGCCTGATCGTCCAGTTCACCCTGCAGCCACTGGCGCGAAGGCTGACCAAAGATGGTGCGACCCACCGCAAAGCCTTTCACCCAGGGCGCGTTGGCCGCCGCGGCAAAGCCCGCTTTAAGCTTCTCTTCAGGCGCATCCAGACCGAGCAACAGAATGCCGCGACAGTGGGGATCCTGCTGCTCAATCAGCGTGCTGATCGCCTGCCAGCTTTCCGCGGACAGCGGTGGCAGTTTCCACCAGTCAGGCTGGATGCCCAGACTGTAGAAATGCGTCAGCATATCAAGGTAATAGGCTTCATTTTTATCCGGGTTGCTCTCCGGGAGAATCACTTCCAGCAGCAGCTCATGCCCGCTTTTATTACAGCCATTCCAGACATCGAGCACCACGTCATCCTGCTCTTTGCGCAGTTCAGCACTGTCGTGAGGATGATAAAACACCAGACATTTCACGACGTGCTCGGCGGGCCAGTCGATCAGCTGCGAGCCAATGTTGCCATGCTCCAGGCGCAGCGGACGTGAGCTCGGCAGCTCAATCGGACGGCCAATCCACCAGTTCTTCCCGGTGATGGCATTCAGCGCTTTCTGACCATAGGTGGTATCCGCCAGAATACCGCTCCTATTCTCTAATCCCGCCTCTCTGGCGGCCTTCTGAGCGGCTTCCAGCAGCAGCAGTTTCAGCTGTGGAATACGGCTTTCATCCACGCCCGCTTCCTCCGCCATGTCCGCCAGTTGTTTGCGATGATCAAAAGCGAAAACGTTCAGCTCCGGCCACGCCTGCTTGCGGGTGGTCACGCGGTGCAGGTGGTTGAGACGACTGTCGAGATCGGGACGTTTCACCTCTTTGTCGCGGCTCAGGAAATCATCCAGTTCCGCTTTGGTTGGCATGGCCGGGGCACAGCCGTGGCGTGAAACCACCAGCGCCCCACAGGCGTTGGCGTAACGGCACGCCTGCTCCCAGCCTTCATCATTCAGCCAGCCGCGCAGCAGGCCAGACATAAAGGCATCACCCGCGCCCAGCACGTTGAGCACGTCAACGCGCACGCCGGTGTGCAGCTGAGTCTCTTCCCAGCTATCCGGTATATCCCCTTCAAACACCACGCAACCCAGCGGACCGCGTTTGCAGACCAGCGTTGCCTGGCTCGCCTTGCGAACGTTCTTCAGAGCAGTCAGGGTGTCGGTGCTGCCACCGGCGATGTGAAACTCCTCTTCGGTGCCGACGATCAAATCGAAATAGTGCACCACTTCCTGCAACTGCTGCGTAACCTGGGAAGACTCAATGAAACGCGTTTCACCGTCACCCAGCGAGGTCAGCCCCCACAATACCGGGCGGTAATCAATATCCAGCGCCGTGCGCAGACCGTTGCGGCGGGCGATATCCAGCGCTTTCAGCACAGCTTCACGGGTTTGTGGATGCGATAAGTGAGTGCCGGTTACCGCTACCGCGCGGGAAGAGGTAATAAAGGTTTCATCAATATCTTCCGGCACCAGCCCCATGTCAGCGCAGTTATCACGGTAGAAAATCAGCGGAAAAGTCTCTTCGTCTTTGATGCCCAGGATCACCAGTGCCGTCAGACGCCGCGGATCGGTGATCAACGCATCGGTATTACAGCCGACGCGCTGCAACGCTTCACGCAGAAAGCGCCCATTATGCTCATCTCCCACCCGCGCCAGCATCGCTGATTTCAGCCCCTGAATCGCGGTGCCATAGGCGACGTTGCCTGAGGAACCGCCCAGATATTTCGCAAAGGAGGTGACATCTTCCAGCCGCGCTCCAATTTGCTGGCCATAAAAATCAACGGCAATTCGCCCGATACAAATCACATCAAGCGGCTTCTGTTGTGTACTCATACCTGTGGTTTCCTCTTGTGATTAGCAGGGCTGGCGGGCGAAAAGGTCGACGCTATATTCGCTCTGCATCCGGGTCTGTGGGTGTCTGACTGACAATGGGAGAATTATGAGGAATAAAAATTCCATATTCAACACGAAATGAAATATCCATCGCAATTTTGTGAACCAGGTAAAACTCCTGATTCTCTTCCGTCTGTGCAGTCTTCGTCTGCACGATGTCCGGTATGTCAGGGTTGTGAAGGTGATCGCAGGAATTCGCACGCCAGTCAGGCATGCTGCTGCATTGAAATAAATTTTTTCATCATGTGCCACTCTCTGTTAAACGTTCCAGATTTCCCCTCTGCAATCCCCCGTCACACCTGAAGCCGCCATTAAATTTGATCTCACTCGCAAAATGAAATGTTTCTTCTGTAATCGTGTTTTATGAAAAAAATATTTGTTTATAATCGCCTCACGTTTCAGTTATTCCGGTCGCCTTTTCCGCCCATGACAACGCCTGGCGTGCTGTCGCGGAAGTCGGAGTCCACCAGCATGTAAGGAAGAATATGAGCACTATCAGACTGACCACGGCACAGGCGCTGGTTAAATTTCTGGATAATCAATTCATTGATGTCGATGGCGTTGAAACGAAGTTCGTCAAAGGTATCTTCGCGATCTTCGGCCATGGCAACGTGCTGGGGCTGGGCCAGGCGCTGGAACAGGATAGCGGCGATCTGATGGTTTATCAGGGCCGTAATGAGCAGGGCATGGCCCATGCTGCCACCGGCTTTGCACGCCAGTCACTGCGCCGTCAGATTATCGCCTGCAGTTCATCCGTGGGGCCTGGTGCGGCGAATATGATCACCGCCGCCGCGACGGCGACGGCTAACCGCATTCCGCTGCTGCTGCTGCCCGGCGACGTCTTCGCTACCCGCCAGCCCGATCCCGTACTGCAACAGATTGAGCAGAGCTACGACCTCAGCATCAGCACCAACGACGCCTTCCGCGCCGTCAGCAAATACTGGGATCGCGTCAGCCGCCCGGAGCAGCTGATGTCCGCCTGTATTAATGCCATGCGCGTACTCACCGATCCGGCTGAAACCGGCGCGGTCACGCTCTCTCTTCCGCAGGATGTGCAGGGCGAAGCCTGGGATTATCCGGACTACTTCTTCCAGAAACGTGTGCACCGTCTGGATCGCCGTCTGCCGGTGGCGGCGCAGCTGGCAGATGCCCTGACGCTGATTAATCGTAAGCGCAAGCCGATGATTATCTGCGGCGGCGGTGTGAAATACTCCGAAGCGGGCGAGGCGCTGCGCCAGTTTGCTGAGCGTTATCAGATTCCCTTTGCCGAGACGCAGGCGGGCAAAGGCACGCTGGTTTCTGACCATCCGCTGAACGTCGGCGGCGTGGGTGAAACCGGCTGTCTGGCCGCTAACCTGCTGGCAAAAGAGGCCGATTTAGTGATCGGCATCGGCACCCGCTACACCGATTTCACGACTGCATCGAAATGGATTTTCCAGCATC
This sequence comes from Pantoea jilinensis, assembly GCF_019104105.1. Taxonomy (NCBI): domain Bacteria; kingdom Pseudomonadati; phylum Pseudomonadota; class Gammaproteobacteria; order Enterobacterales; family Erwiniaceae; genus Pantoea; species Pantoea jilinensis. The sequence continues at coordinate 317,228 of NZ_CP077746.1, forward strand.
CCGATGTCAGCTTCCTGAACATCAATGTCAGCAACTTCGACAGCTACAAGCTGGATGGCGTGCAGCTGCTGGCCGATGCCCGCGAAGGGCTGACCGCGCTCACTGCCGCGCTGGCCTCACAGCACTACAGCAACGACTGGGGCAACCAGATTGAGCAGGCGCAGAGTCAGCTGTTGAAAGAGACGCAGCGCGTCTACCAGGTGGAATATCACGATGGCGACTTTGTGCCGGAGATTGCTGACCATCTCGACCGCGAAGCGGTGTTCGCTGAATTTAACCGCCTGACCCAGTCGCTGCTGACGCAAAGCAGCGTACTCGGCACACTGAACGAGCAACTGCCAAAAGATGCGGTGGTCGTGGCAGCGGCAGGCAGTCTGCCGGGTGACCTGCAGCGCGTCTGGCGCACCAAAGATTACAACGCCTACCACGTTGAATATGGCTACTCCTGCATGGGCTATGAAGTGAATGCCGCGCTGGGTGTGAAGCTGGCGCAACCGCAGCGCGAGGTCTATGCGCTGGTCGGTGATGGCTCCTTTATGATGCTGCACTCAGAGCTGGTCACCTCGATTCAGGAAGGGGCGAAAATTAACGTGGTGCTGCTGGATAACATGACCAACGGCTGCATCAATAACCTGCAGATGGAACACGGCATGGACAGCTTCACCACCGAGTTCCGCTTCCGTAACCCGGAAGGCGGCAAGCTGGACGGCGGTTTTATCCCGGTCGATTTCGCCGCGATTGCTGCCGGTTATGGCTGCAAAACCTATCGTGTCACCACGCTGGAGCAGCTCAAAGCGGCGCTGGAAGATGCCCGCACCCAGACGGTTTCCACCCTTATCGACATCAAAGTGCTGCCTAAAACCATGATCCACAAATATTTCAGCTGGTGGCATGTCGGTGTGGCGCAGGCGTCGAAGACCGAACGCGCTCAGGCGGTGGCGGACAAGCTCAACAGCCATCTGGATCAGGCGCGCAAATATTAATTTCCGGGCCGTGCTGCGGCCCGTTTTCCTCTTCTCCGTACGAACCCTACACAGGTGTAATTATGACTTTGAAACTTGGTGTCATCGGTACAGGTGCAATTGGTCAGGAACATATTCGCCGCTGCAGCCATGTGCTGCAGGGTGCCCAGGTGGTTGCCGTCTCTGACATCAATGTCGAAGGCGCGCGTGCTGCACTGCAGCGCCTGAACATTGAGGCGGAGGTGTTCGAAAATGGCCACGATGTGATTCAGTCACCGAATGTTGATGCGGTGCTGGTCACCTCATGGGATCCAACCCATGAAGAGTTCACCTTAGCGGCGATTGCCGCCGGTAAACCGGTGTTCTGTGAGAAGCCGCTGGCGATGAGCGCCGAGGGCTGCCGCCGGGTGGTGGATGCAGAGATTCAGGCCGGTAAACGCCTGGTGCAGGTCGGCTTTATGCGTCCTTACGATGCGGGCTATCGCGCCCTGAAAAAAGTGATTACCGATGGCGATATCGGTGAGCCGCTGATGCTGCACTGCGCGCACCGCAACCCGACCGTGCCAGAGAACTACACCACGCCGATGGCGATCACCAACACCCTCATCCACGAGCTGGATGTGCTGCGCTGGCTGACAAACGACGACTATAAAACCGTGCAGGTCATCTTCCCGCGCGTGACGTCGAAGTCGCATGGTCAGCTGAAAGATCCGCAGATCGTCCTGTTCGAAACCCACAAAGGGGTGCGTATCGACGTTGAGATTTTTGTTAACTGCGCTTACGGCTATGACATTCAGTGTGAAGTGGTCGGTGAAGAGGGGATTGCTCGTCTGCCGGAGCCTTCATCAGTACAGCTGCGCAAAGATGCGCGCCTGTCGAACACCATTCTGGTGGACTGGAAAGATCGCTTTATCGAAGCGTATGACGTTGAGCTGCAGGCGTTTATCAACGACATCAAAGCGGGCCAGCTTACCGGACCTTCTGCATGGGATGGCTTTGCCGCCTCCGTGGCCGCCGATGCCTGTATCAAAGCGCAGAACAGTGGTGCGATTGAGCCGGTAGAGATGCCGCCACGTCCTGCTTTCTATAACTGATTCAGCTGTCTATGCGGCCTGGCCGCTCTCCGCCTGGGAATGAGAAAATGAACAAAGAGAACGTAAAACTGGCTATCGCGCCGATCGGCTGGACCAATGATGACATGCCGGATCTCGGCAGTGAAAATACTTTCCAGCAGACCGTGAGCGAGATGGCGCTGGCTGGCTTTACCGGCAGCGAAGTGGGCAGCAAATACCCGCGCGATCCGGCGATTCTGAAACCGATGCTCGACATTCGCGGCATCCAGATCTGCAACGCTTGGTTCAGCACCTTTTTCGCCAACGGTGACAAAGAGAAAACCATCGAACAGTTCATCGAGCACATGAACTTCCTGCATGCGATGGGCGCGCGGGTGATCGGCTGTTCTGAGCAGAGTAAAAGTATTCAGGGCACCGGGCTTGCGGTGTTTGAAGAGAAAGCGATTTTCAGCGATGAAGAGTGGCAGTTAACGGCAGAAGGCTACAACGAACTCGCCCGCATCGCAGCGGAGAAAGGGATGCGCGTGACGCTGCATCACCACATGGGCACTGGCATTCAGACCACGGAAGAGATTGACCGGTTTATGGCGATGACTGACGAGCAGGTGGGTTTGCTCTATGACACTGGCCACGTTTACTACTCCGAAGGCTCTCAGCAGAAGATGCTGGCGGTACTGGAAAAATATCTGCCGCGCATCTTCCACGTTCATCTCAAGGATGTGCGTGATGAGGTGGTCGCTGAGGTGCGGGAGAATCATCTCTCATTCCTGGAAGGCGTGAAAAAGGGCACCTTTACCGTGCCTGGCGATGGCGTGATCGACTTCAAACCGGTGTTTAAAATTCTGGATGATTACGGCTACAAAGGCTGGATGGTGGTGGAAGCGGAGCAGGATCCGGCGCTGGCCAATCCTTTTGAATATGCCGTGAAAGCGCGGAAATATATCCGGGAAAATACAGGTTTATAATCTGCTCTGAATAAAGGCTGGCTTCCTCGTGGGAAGCCAGCCTTTTGTTTTACTTCAGCGTAATGCTTTTCACAATGTTGTCTGCATCGCTCTGCGCCTGCTGCTGATTATCGCCTGGCAGCGTAATCTGCAGTGTCACCAGCTTGCCATCGACTTTAGCCAGCACCACAGAAGACCATGAGGTCTGATTGTTGGCAGAAATCACCGTATCCAGCTGCTGTGCGGGCTGATCTTTCAGCGTCACAGATTTGTTCGACACTACCTGCAGCTGCGGGTCGCGGTTACGCTGCTGCTGTTCCATGCGCTTCGACAGCACATCCAGCCCATCACTGGTCGGGTCGCCGGCAATCACAATGATGGCGCGGGCACCGGTTTCATCTGCGTAAACGTGCATGTTCGTGGTCTGCGAACCCAGTTTACCGCTTTTATCTGACATGCCTGGTGGCAGTGAGAAGCTCAGTTTGCCATCCATCAGCGTGACAGTCTGCGCCGACTGACTGGCGCTGACGCCGTTGTCATTCGCCGCTTCATCTTTCTTCTGGTCACAGGCGGCTAAGCCCAATACCAGTAAACCCATTCCTACATATTTCACCAGATTGCGCATCAGAATCCCTTTTTAAGTTTCCAGTCAGGCAGTAATACAACAGGAATCAGGCTGCAAACGCAACCTGATGATTGTCAGAAGATCTTAGCGGGTAATGGCGGAAATGGTATGGGCTCTTAGCGCCTGGCCAATCAGACTATTTTTTTGTCATTCTGAACCTGGGCAGTGCTCACACAGGCTGCTTTAGCAACCTGAACGCCCGTCAGGGCGGCTCTGAAGGGGCGAGCGCAGCGAGTAATCCTCACGAACTACGTGTACTACGGATTGTTCCGCGCTGTCCGTGTCCAGACAGCCTGCAACAATAACGTCTGATAAACCCGGCTCAGCCGAAATTGACCTGGCGGGCGGTCTGGCGTTCCGCCAGACGCTTCAGCGCGGCGTTGAGCAATACGCCGTAGGCGGGCAGGAAGAAGACCATGCAGATAAGCACTTTGAAGCTGTAATCCACCAGTGCAATCTCAACCCAGTGCTGCGCCATAAAGGCATCAGGACTTTTGTAGAAGGCGATGAAGAAGAAGGCCAGCGTATCGCTGATATTTCCCAGGAACATGGCACAGCCGGGTGCTATCCACCACTGTGGCAGACGACGCAGACGGTTGAATACATGAACGTCGAGGATCTGACCCAGCGCGTAAGCCATGAAGCTGGCGCAGGCGATACGGGCAACAAAGAGATTCATGACTTCCAGTGCCTGCCAGCCCTGCCATTCACCCTGATAAAACAGTGCCGAAACGCCGTAAGAGATAAACAGCGCCGGGATCATCACAGCCAGAATAATGCGTCGGGCCAGCGGTGCGCCAAAAATACGCACGGTGAGATCGGTCGCCAGGAAGATAAAGGGAAAGCTGAATGCACCCCAGGTGGTGTGGAAGCCAAAGACAGAAATTGGCAACTGAACCAGATAGTTACTTGATGTGATCACCAGCAGGTGAAACAGCGACAACCAGAAAAGCGCATGCATGCGCTGACGTGAAGAAAATGCGAGCATATTCAACCTTTTTAATGTTGGGGTGAGGGAACCCATTGCGGGACGCCGTTCGGGCAGCGCCTGGCAGTTTTATGAGCAAAAAGCGGCGGCATCTTACCGCGTTGTGCTTTTTATGCAATGGTTAATTTTAACGCAATCGTTATCGCCTTGCTTCACCGCCAGCACGCGCTAGAATAGGCGCCCTTTTGCTGAACCGAGTTGATTATGAGCGATGCTTTTTCCTCTGCCGATCATCAGCTGGATGCCCGTGGCCTGCGTTGCCCGGAGCCGGTCATGATGGTGCGCAAAACCGTACGCGGCCTGCAGGATGGCGAGACGTTGCTGATTATCGCCGACGATCCGGCGACGACGCGCGACATTCCCGGCTTCTGCCGCTTTATGGAACATGGCCTGCTGGCGCAGCAGACCGACACGCTGCCTTATCAGTTTCTGATTCGTAAAGGCATGGCGGGTTAACGACAGCCGTTCGGGCCGTCGTTAACTTTACTCATCGATCAGAAGCCTCACACTCAGGCGCGACGACGCAGTAACCGCAAGGCGTTGGCAGTGACCAGCGCGGTCGCACCGGAATCTGCCAGCACCGCCAGCCACAGTCCGGTCAGGCCCATCAGGGTAGTGACCAGGAAAATCGCCTTCAGACCCAGCGCAATACCGATATTCTGGCGGATGATGCGCCGTGTCCGGCGTGCCAGCGCAATCATCGGGGCCAGATTGCTGAGCTGATTTCGCGTCAGGGCCGCATCGGCCGCTTCCAGCGCGACATCAGTGCCGCTACCCATGGCAATGCCCAGCGTCGCCGCTTTCATCGCCGGGGCGTCGTTAATACCATCTCCGACCATCGCCAGCGGCTGCTGCTGACTCAGTTCACGGATGGCCGCCACCTTATCGGCGGGCAGCAGGCTGGCGCGATAATCGATATCGAGCTGACGGGCAATGGTTGCTGCGGCGCGAGGATTGTCACCCGTCAGCATCAGGCTCTCAATGCCCAGCTTTTTCAGCGCCTTTAACGCCTCCACGGCGTCGTCGCGCAGCTGATCGCGCAGGGCCAGCGCACCCAGCGCGTCGCCATCGCGCATCAGCACTACCAGCGTTTCACCTTCGGCTTCCTGTTGCGCTATCTGCGCATTTTGCTGCGGCGTCAGACCGGGAGCATGGCCTGGCGTCAGCAGCTGAATCTGCTGGCCTGAGACCTGCGCACGGATACCGCGTCCGGCCTGCACCTGCTGATCCAGCGCGTCAGGAATCACCAGCTCACGCGCCTGCGCGGCCGCCACGATAGCGCTGGCCAGTGGATGGGTCGCACCCTGTTCCGCAGCGGCACTCAGCGCCAGCATCTCTGATTCGCTGGCCTCGCCAAATCGCAGGATCTGCGTCAGTTGTGGCTTGCCCAGCGTCAGCGTGCCGGTTTTATCAAACGCCATTCTGCGCAGCGAACTCAGCCGCTCCAGCGCCGCACCGCCTTTAATCAGCGCGCCCTGTCGCGCCGCCGCCGCCAGCCCGGAGGTAATCGCGGCGGGCGTGGAGATCACCAGCGCACAGGGGCAGCCAATCAGCAGCAGCGTCAGACCTTTGTAGATCCACGGCTGCCAGTCGCCTGCGAAAAGCAGGGGCGGCACCACCATCACCAGCAGCGACAGCAGCATCACCAGTGGCGTATAGATGCGACTGAACTGATCGATAAAGCGTTCTACCGGCGCACGGTGCGTTTCCGCCTCCTCAATCAGCTGCAGGATACGGTCAATCGCGCTTTCACCCGGCTTCGACACCACTTCCAGCATTACCTGCCGATCCACGCTGGTGGCGCCGGCGAGAATCTTTTCGCCGCTGGCCCGCGTGACCGGTAATGATTCTCCGGTCAGCGCGCTCTCATCGAAACTGGCAAGCGGGCTGATTAAACGGCCGTCGACCGGCAGGCGGCTGCCCGCCGCCACTTCAATCACATTGCCGGGTTGCAGCGCTGCCAGCGGTACTTCACGACGTTTGCCCTGTTCAAGGCGAATAGCCGACTCAGGCCGCAACGCCATCAGGCTGGTGACGCCGCTGCGCGCCCTGGAAGCGGCATAGCTTTCCAGCTGTTCGCCCAGTTGAAACAGCACCAGCACCATCGCGGCTTCAGCGTGCGCGCCGATAATCAGCGCACCGGCTGACGCCAGTGTCATTAATGTCTCAATGGTAAAAGGCGATCCGCTGCGAATGCGCTGCCATGCACAGCGCGCGACCGGGATCAGGCCGACCAGCGTGGTCAGCACAAACAGCCGATCGCCCCAGGCGGGCGCGAACTGGCTGACGACGCTGCTGACGAGTACCAGCAATGCCAGCAAAATCAGCATCCGGTTCTGTTGCCAGCCCGGAGTGGCTGCCGTGGCGGGTGACGAGGCTGATGGAATGGCGAGCTGAAAACCGGCTTTTTTCACCGCCTGTTCAACGGCGTTTTGCACATCCTGATCGGCGTTGACGACCAGCTTTTCGCTGCTGAACAGCACGCGGGCGTCGGTCACGCCTTTTACCTGACGGACGGCGGTTTCAATGGTGCGGGCGCAGCTCGGGCAATCCATCCCGCTGACCTGCCAGCTAAAGGGCCAGGAGCCTCGCCGGTCACTTTCCTCAGCGGCGTCGGCGTCATTGCCAGGGCTGCTGTTACTGTCACAGCAACAGCCCGCTGTATCCGCCGTTACGGGTGTAGCAGCATGAATAGAAAGGGAGAGGGGACGGGCCTGACGAACCTGGCACAGCGGTTTCGCTGCGGCGTGGCTGGCACGCGGTTTGCCGCAGCCACAGGCGTGATGTTGATGCATATGACCTCCAGAGTGTAAAAAAAAGCGGGATGAGCAACCCGGCTCATCCCGCTATCCTACACTCTGGAGTGAACTCCAGAGTCAAGGCTATTTTCTCAGACGACCCACAATGAGCGCACGATCATAAAATGACCGGCAAAGTAGCAGGCGGCGACGATCGCGCTGTCAGCGGTGAAGCGACGGCGATAGTGCGAGATAAACCAGACGGCGTTTGCCAGCAGCAGCAGGCCGGCACCGACCATGATAGAGAAGCTGTAATCAGTTGGACGGAAGAAGTACTGCTCGGTCGCTATCCAGGTCATCACCAGCGTCATGCCGATAAACGTACAGACAGGCCAGCGAAGATCTTCCAGTCGGCTCCAGATGATGCCAGTCAGGGCGGCACCGATAATGAGCAACGTTAGCGGAATCGGCCAGAAGAAGGTCATGGTCATGCTGGCGGCGAAGCAGAGCGTATAAAGCAGGTGCGACAGGAAGAAAGCCCCGACGGCATAGAGCATCTGCTGACGCGGCAGCAGCGTTAACGCATCACCGACCAGTGTCGCGACCAGACCGGCCAGAATCAGGTAGTCCGTGGTCTGCAGCACGGGCGCCTGCCAGGCCAGCCCGACAAGCAGCAGCAGTGTGACCGGTTTAAACAGCCAGCGTTGCCACTGAGGGCCGCGATAGGTGGCGTCGACATAGAGCCAGCCGGAGAAAAGTACAGCGAGGAAAGACCAGAGCATTGTTTCTCCCTTTTTTACTCAAAGTGGTGAAAGATCCCAAAATATCCCTTCCAGTTTAGGTTAAGCCCCTGAGATGTGACAATCGGTCAACTCTGGTTGTATGCTTTACCGCCTGATTAATTTTCCCCGCAGGCACAAGAGCACTATGAGCAAACCGCCGCTAATCTTTATCATTGTCCTGGCGATAATCGCCGTGCTGGCGACCCGTCAGTTCATTAAGCAACGCCGTGAAGTGGCGGTCAATGATGCCTCACCGGTGCGTTCTCTGCAGGTCGAGGTCAAAACTAAACGTGAATTTCCTTCTCCCAATCGCCGTTCACGGCAGCGTGAGGTGGTCGCCGGAGAAGAGATGCGGTATGAGGTGCTGTTTCATCCACTGAACGGGGCCAGCGACATCAAAGTGCAGTTGAAAGAGGCGGAATATCATCAGCTGGATAAAGGCGCGAGAGGCGAGTTGAAGATGCAGGGCACGCGCTTTATCAGCTTCACGGCCCTGCAGTAACCGGCGGGCATGGCGCCCGCACGGCACTATTTCTTGCGTGGAAAGTTTTTCTTCTGCCAGGCGACCAGTTCGAACACCCCGAACAGAAACACTTTGGCCTGGGTGACGCGGTCAATTGGCGGCGCATCTTTGGTTTGCGTGGTGCGCAGTAAAACCAGCTGCAGGCCATGCATCAGGATCATGAAAATCAGCGCAACGTTGATAAAATACGTCAGCGGTTTCGGGTAGGGATGAACCAGATTAGCCAGTAAAAATCCCCACACGCATAGCATCAACAGACGCCCCAAATTAAGTAACATCCTGCGTCTCCTGTTGACGTTGATACAAACGATAAGCCACTTGTCCGGCTATTTTCTCGCGATAAAGATCCCACTCGGGCGGCACCGGCGGTGCGCCATTTTCCACTTCACTTTCGACGTAAATCAGTGCCTGGTCGGCCAGCCAGTGATTCTGTTCCAGCAACTGCAACGTCTGCTCCAGCAATCCCTGACGAAACGGCGGATCAATAAACACCACATCGAACGGGGTACCCGGCTGTGCCAGCCAGTTTAACGCATTGGTCTGAATCACAGTGCCATTGCTCGCGCGCAGCGTCTGCAGATTTTTTGTCAGCTGTTGTGCCACAGGCCGTTCCAGCTCCAGTAGCGTAGCCGATCCCGCGTAACGCGATAGCGCCTCCAGTCCTAATGCACCGCTACCGGCAAAGCAGTCGAGGCATCGCGCCTCTGGCAGCACCGGGGCCAGCCAGTTAAACAGTGTCTCACGCACCCGATCGGTGGTCGGGCGGAGTCCGGCACTGTCCGGCACCGGCAATTTACGTCCGCGCCACTGGCCGCCAATGATGCGAATCTGCCCGGCACCGCCTGTACTGCGGGGGTTTTTATTCATCTTGCTCACAACTCGTCATAATTTGTTGCGTAGTTTAACGGGCGAATCGGTGAGAAGAAACGTTAAAAAAGGGTGCTGTGGTGAGCTGGCTGGAAAGTGTTAGACTACTGAGTTGCTGAAGTCATGCATTATTCTGCGGTTTACGCCGGTCTGGCGCTGACCGACTTTCATTGATTTACCCCTGGAAACCACGCGCGACCGGGACAAAGCCATCGAGGAGTGTCGTCACACAATGGCAAAAGAGAAAAAACGTGGCTTTTTTTCCTGGCTGGGATTTGGCAAAGAGGAAGAGAAACAACCTGTAGCGGAGGAGCAGACACACGAGGTCGCAGAACCCGTACAGCAGACTGAACAGGAAGCGCCGGCATTAAGCCAGGCTGAAGCGCAAGCGGAAGAGACTGTCGCTATCACCGAAACGGTGGCCGAACAGCAGCGTGAGGCAGACGTCACCGCGGCAGCGCCGCACGAATCAGCACCGGCGGTGCTCGATGAGGCTGAGCCAATTGAGGCCGATCCTGAAGCATTACTGGACGTCTCCGCACCTGAACATGACGCGACGCCGGTTATTGATGCCGACGACGTGGTCACGCCGATCGCGGACGAGGCATCAGCAGACGCGCCATTAAGCGACGAAGAGCTGACTGCGCTGGCACTGGGCGACGCCCCGATCGTTGAAACGCCACACAGTGAAGCAGACGCGCCATTAAACGACGAAGGGCTGGCCGCGCTGGCACGGGATGACGCACCCACCGCTGAAATCTCTCACAGTGAAGCGGAATCACCGCTGACCGAAGAAGAGCTGACCGCGCTGGCACTGGGCGAAGCCGACGTCACTGACGCGGAACCGGCAGACACATTATCCGACACCGTCAGCGATCTTCCGCTGGCCGCCGCGCCACTCATCGTGCAGGAGCAGGAACGTCCCAGCAAAGAGGGCTTCTTTGCCCGCCTGAAGCGCAGCCTGGTCAAAACCCGTCAGAACCTCGGTTCCGGTTTTATCAGTCTGTTCCGTGGCAAAAAGATTGATGATGACCTGTTTGATGAGCTGGAAGAGCAGCTGCTGATTGCGGATGTCGGTGTGGATACCACGCGCCGCATCATTACCCATCTTACTCAGCAGGCAAACCGCAAGCAGCTGCGTGATGCCGAAGCGCTCTACGGCCTGCTGAAAGCGGAAATGGCCTCGATTCTGGCAAAAGTGGATGCGCCACTGGAAGTCTCAGGCAAAACGCCGTTTGTCATCCTGATGGTTGGCGTCAATGGCGTGGGTAAAACCACGACCATCGGTAAGCTGGCGCGCCAGTATCAGGCCGAAGGCAAAACGGTGATGTTAGCGGCTGGTGATACCTTCCGTGCAGCGGCGGTTGAGCAGCTGCAGGTGTGGGGCCAGCGTAATAACATTCCTGTGATTGCTCAGCACACGGGTGCAGATTCGGCGTCGGTGATCTTCGATGCCATTCAGGCAGCTAAATCGCGCGGCGTTGACGTGCTGATTGCTGATACGGCCGGTCGTCTGCAGAACAAATCGCACCTGATGGAAGAGCTGAAAAAAATCACCCGCGTGATGAAAAAACTGGATGATTCAGCGCCACACGAAGTGATGCTGACGCTGGATGCCAGCACCGGACAGAATGCGGTCAGCCAGGCCCGACTGTTTAACGAAGCGGTTGGCGTGACCGGTATCGCGCTCACCAAGCTGGATGGCACCGCTAAAGGCGGCGTCATCTTCTCGGTGGCCGATCAGTTCGGTATTCCGATTCGCTACATCGGCGTCGGTGAAGGCATTGAAGATTTACGGCCGTTTAAGGCGGAAGATTTTATTGAGGCATTGTTTGCCCGAGAGGACTAATTAGGATGATTCGCTTTGAAGAGGTCAGTAAGGCATATCTCGGCGGACGTCAGGCGCTACAGGGAGTAGATTTCCGTCTGCGTCCTGGCGAAATGGCGTTTCTGACCGGCCACTCCGGTGCCGGTAAAAGTACCTTGCTGAAGCTGATTTGTGGCATTGAGCGCCCGAGTGCCGGAAAAATCTGGTTCAGCGGCCATGACATTTCCCGCCTGCGCAACAGTGAGGTGCCTTTCCTGCGTCGTCAGATTGGCATGATCTTCCAGGATCACCACCTGCTGATGGATCGCTCTGTTTACGACAATGTGGCTATCCCACTGATTATTTCCGGTGCCAGCGGCGAAGATATCCGTCGTCGCGTCTCGGCGGCGCTGGATAAAGTCGGCCTGCTCGACAAAGCGAAAAGTTATCCGATTCAGCTTTCGGGTGGTGAACAGCAGCGTGTGGGCATCGCCCGGGCGGTGGTGAACAAGCCAGCCGTGCTGCTGGCAGATGAACCGACCGGTAACCTTGATGACGCGCTGTCAGAAGACATTCTGCGCCTGTTCGAAGAGTTTAACCGCGTTGGCGTCACCGTTCTGATGGCAACGCATGACAGCGGCCTGATCGCCCGGCGTAATTACCGGATGATGACGCTGAATCAGGGACGTCTGCACGGAGGCCACGATGGTCAATAAACGCATTAAACGTCCGGCTGCACCGAAAGCGAAGCAGCCATCGAAGAGTAAAGCGCTGAAGGGCGGCTGGCAGGAGCAGTGGCGCTATGCACTGCGTGGCACGCTCTCAGACATGTGGCGTCAGCCGCTGGCCACGCTGCTGACGGTGATGGTTATTGCCATCTCCCTGACGCTGCCCAGCGTCTGCTACATGGTGTGGAAAAACGTTAGCCAGGCGGCCACGCAATGGTATCCGGCGCCGCAGTTAACCGTTTATCTCTCCAAAACGCTTGATGACACGGCAGCAGAAAACGTCGTGGCGCAGCTCAAGCAGGTCGAAGGCGTGGATAACGTTAACTACCTGACACGGGAAGAGGCGCTGAATGAGTTCCGCAACTGGTCAGGCTTTGGCGGCGCAATGGATATGCTGGAGCAGAATCCGCTGCCTGCGGTAGCCATCATTACGCCGAAACTCAATTTCCAGAACTCTGACACCATGCAGAGCCTGCGCGATCGGGTCACCAAAGTGCAGGGCGTGGATGAAGTGCGGATGGATGACAGCTGGTTTGCGCGGCTGGCTGCACTGACCGGACTGGTGGGGCAAATCGCGTCGATGATTGGTGTGCTGATGATCGTGGCGGTGTTCCTGGTGATCGGTAACAGTGTTCGTCTCAGCATCTTTGCCCGACGCGACACGATTAACGTGCAGAAGCTGATTGGTGCGACTGACGGCTTTATCCTGCGTCCTTTCCTCTACGGCGGGGCGCTGCTGGGGTTCAGCGGCGCGGTGCTGTCGCTGCTGCTGTCGGAAGTGCTGGTGCTGCGTCTCCAGTCTGTCGTCGCCAGTGTGGCGACCGTATTTGGTACCACCTTCTCGCTGGAAGGCTTCTCCTGGGATGAGGCGCTGCTGCTTTTACTGATTGCAGCAATCATCGGCTGGGTGGCTGCGTGGCTGGCAACGGTACAACATTTACGTCGATTTACGCCGCAGTAAACGCCTGCAACATTTTTTTGTTATAATGGTCCTCTGCTACCGATGGTGGGTGCAGAGGATTTCTCCCTCTTCCCTTCCTGTCATCTGTGTGTAAAATATTCACCGCTATAATTGAACTTGTGGATAACTTTAGCACTCTAAGTAGCACAGATTGCTTTCGGATTTCGCGCGACGTTGACGTAATGTATCGTCTGCGCAGGGAAATGTGCGGCAATTCCACTAAATTTGTGAGGGTTTGAATGACCAAAGAAATGCAAACTTTAGCTATTGCTCCTCTTGGCAACCTGGAGTCTTACGTCCGGGCTGCGAATACCTGGCCGATGCTCTCGGCTGAAGAGGAAAAAGCGTTGGCTGAACGGCTGCATTACCAGGGCGATCTGGAAGCAGCAAAGACGCTGATCCTGTCTCACCTACGCTTTGTAGTTCATATCGCTCGTAATTACTCCGGCTACGGTCTGCCACAGGCTGACCTGGTCCAGGAAGGCAACATCGGTCTGATGAAAGCGGTGCGTCGCTTCAATCCTGAAGTGGGCGTGCGTCTGGTTTCATTTGCCGTGCACTGGATTAAAGCGGAGATTCACGAATACGTGCTGCGTAACTGGCGTATCGTGAAAGTCGCGACCACCAAAGCACAGCGTAAGCTGTTCTTTAACCTGCGTAAAACCAAGCAGCGTCTGGGCTGGTTCAATCAGGACGAAGTCGAGATGGTTGCGCGTGAGCTGGGCGTAAGCAGCAAAGATGTGCGTGAAATGGAATCGCGTATGGCCGCGCAGGACATGACCTTTGATATGTCTGCCGACGATGAGAGCAGCGAAGGCCGTTCGATGGCGCCGGTGCTTTATCTCCAGGATAAAACCTCTGACTTTGCTGACGGCATTGAAGAGGATAACTGGGACGCGCATGCCGCTGACAAGCTGAGCTATGCGATGGAAGGTCTGGATGAGCGCAGTCAGCACATCATTCGCGCCCGCTGGCTGGATGAAGACAACAAAACCACGCTACAGGAGCTGGCCGATCAATACGGCGTATCAGCGGAACGTGTCCGGCAGCTGGAAAAGAACGCCATGAAGAAACTGCGTATGGCGATCGAAGCGTAACGCACTTCGACATCTCAAGGGGCGACAGATGATGTCGCCCTTTTTGTTTTCTGCGTCAGGCTACTCTACCGCCAGTATCCACCCATCACTCTGCGCCCTGAAACCACACGCCTGCATAAATGCCGCCCGCACCTGCTGATCGTCACTGCCATCATCGGCAATCCACCAGTCTGATATCGACCCGTTCTGCCTGATCGTCTCCTCAAGCAAATATTGTCCCACACCGCGTCGCCGGGTGACATCGCGCACCGTCAGCCGGTGGACCTTGCCATGCATCCCTGAGATTTCCAGCTGCAGACCCGCCAGCAGCCGATCGTTAAAGCGTGCGGCATAAAGACGATGACGCTCATCCAGGTGCTGCTCCAGTTTTTCAATCTCCAGATCCGGCCAGACTTTGCCCAGATCGATGCGGTCCTGCGCGGTCAGCGTGGTTAAACGCTGAATAGTGAGCTTCATAACAAAAACCTCTGTAATAGGGGAAAGTGCAGCGAAAGTATACAACCAGAGTGCCACCACATTTTCATCAATAAAACAGGTCAAAAGATGGCCTGGATGCCAGGATGATAGTTGTAAACAGGGAAATCAGACGATCAATCCAGCACAACGCGCTGGCAAAATGGTGAAAAACCGGCCATTGCCTCCAGTGTATTATGCTGTTTCACTCAGTCAATTCTGAATATGTCAGTTGATTTAAAGAAGAAAATTCCTGTTTAATAACCTGAAAAATAAAGCCTTATTATCAAAAAATACCGGAAAAGTGCGCTAAACCATTCATAAACATCATTTTTCGGCTTTATCCGGTAGCAACAGCAAACCACAACTCACAGTCACAACAAGATGGGGAAGTCCGCATGAAAATGAGTAAAGGCCGCGCATTACTGGCGGGTTGCGTTGCGCTGGCAATGAGCCACGCCGCCCTGGCTGCCGACATTAAAATCGCTATCGTTGGTGCCGTAACTGGCCCGGTCGCGCAGTACGGTGATATGCAGTTCACTGGTGCCGCGCAGGCGATTAAGGACATTAACGCCAAAGGCGGCATAAACGGCAACAAGCTGGTCGGCGTAGAGTATGACGATGCCTGCGATCCGAAACAGGCCGTGGCGGTGGCAAACAAGGTTGTTAACGACGGCATTAAATACGTTATCGGCCATCTTTGCTCCTCTTCTACCCAGCCTGCGTCCGACATCTATAACGATGAAGGTGTGCTGATGATTACCCCGGCAGCCACGGCACCGGAGCTGACGGCACGCGGTTACGAAACCATTATGCGTACAACCGGCCTGGACTCCGATCAGGGCCCGACTGCCGCGAACTATATTCTTGATCAGATCAAGCCTAAGCGTATCGCCGTGGTGCATGACAAGCAGCAGTATGGTCAGGGTCTGGCGGAATCAGTACAGAAAACGCTGAAAGCGAAAGGCGGCAACGTGGTGCTGTTTGAAGGCATCACTGCAGGCGATAAAGATTTCTCTACGCTGATTACGCGCCTGAAGAAAGAGAACGTCGACTTCGTTTATTACGGTGGCTACTACCCGGAAATGGGTCAGATTCTGCGTCAGGCGAAAGCGGCTGGCCTGAAAGCGGGCTTTATGGGACCGGAAGGCGTGGGTAACGCTTCACTCTCCAATATCGCGGGTGATGCATCAGAAGGTATCTATGTGACGCTGCCGAAGCGCTACGACCAGTTGCCGGAGAACAAGGCGATTGTTGAGGCCATCAAAACCAACAGCGCACAGAATCGCAAGGATCCGACCGGTCCGTTCGTCTGGACCACTTATGCGGCAATCCAGTCGCTGGTAGCGGGTATCGAACGCAGTAAGAGCGACGAGCCAGACGCGATCGCGAAAAACCTGAAAACCGGTGAGCCGGTACCAACAGTGATGGGCAACCTGAGCTGGGATCAGAAAGGCGATCTGAAAGGCTTCGAGTTCGGCGTATTCAAATGGCACAAAGACGGTTCGTCTACCGCAGTTAAGTAATCGTTCCATCGACAGACCAATCCTCTGCCGCGTCGGCAGAGGATTTTCCCGTTCTCATGCAGGTCTTCACTATGTCCGAGCAGTTTCTTTATTTCATTCAGCAGATGCTTAACGGGGTCACTCTCGGCAGCACCTACGCGCTGATCGCCATTGGTTACACCATGGTTTACGGCATTATCGGCATGATCAACTTCGCCCACGGCGAAGTCTATATGATCGGCAGCTATGTCTCTTTTATCGTGATTGCCGCCCTGATGATGATGGGTATCGACACGGGCTGGCTGATGATTGCCGCTGGCTTCGTGATGGCGATACTGATCTCCAGCGCCTACGGCTGGAGCATAGAGCGCGTCGCCTATAAGCCGGTGCGATCGTCGAAGCGTCTGATCGCACTGATCTCCGCCATCGGCATGTCGATCTTTCTGCAAAACTACGTCAGCCTGACGCAGGGTTCACGCGACCTGGCGCTGCCGAGCCTGATCACCGGACAGTGGACGGTAGGCGAGAGCAACGGTTTTGCCGCCACAATTTCTACCATGCAGGTTGTGATCTGGGTGGTGACGTTCCTGGCGATGCTGGCGCTGACCACCTTTATCCGTTATTCCCGCATGGGCCGCGCCTGTCGCGCCTGCGCTGAAGACCTGAAAATGGCCAGCCTGCTGGGAATTAACACCGACCGCGTCATCTCGCTGACCTTTGTGATTGGTGCTGCCATGGCGGCGGTAGCGGGCGTGCTGCTGGGCCAGTTCTACGGCTCCATCAACCCCTTCATCGGCTTTATGGCGGGCATGAAAGCCTTTACCGCTGCCGTGCTGGGCGGCATTGGCAGTATTCCGGGCGCGATGATTGGCGGCCTGGTTCTGGGCATTGCTGAAGCACTGACCTCCGCATATCTCAGCACGGAATACAAAGATGTGGTGTCGTTTGCTCTGCTGATCGTGGTGTTGCTGGTAATGCCGACCGGGATTCTGGGTCGCCCGGAGGTTGAGAAAGTATGAAATCTTCCTTTATCAACGCGCTGCTCTCTTCTGTCATGCTGCTGGTGCTGGCCAGCTTCTTTATGGGCATGCGTCTCGGCCTCGACGGCACCCGACTGGTGGTGCAGAGCGCGGGTGACGTGCGCTGGAACTGGATTTTCGTCGGCTGTGCCGTGGTCTTTCTGTTTCAGCTGCTGCGTCCGTTCTGGCAGCGCGGTCTGAAAAAGATTTCCGGTCCGGCGCTGGTGCTGCCTGGCATCGACGGCTCAACGCCGAAGCAGAAGCTGTTTATGCTGGCGCTGATCCTGGTCGCGGTGGCCTGGCCCTTTTTCGTGTCGCGCGGCACGGTAGACATCGCCACGCTGACGCTGATCTACGTGATGCTCGGTCTGGGCCTGAATGTGGTGGTCGGCCTGTCGGGGCTGCTGGTGCTCGGCTATGGTGGCTTCTATGCCATTGGCGCTTACACCTTTGCTCTTCTGAACCACTATTTTGGTCTCGGCTTCTGGGAGTGTCTGCCGCTGGCGGGCATTGTCTCGGCGCTGTTCGGGCTGCTGCTCGGCTTTCCGGTGCTGCGCCTGCGCGGAGACTATCTGGCGATCGTCACGCTGGGCTTCGGCGAGATTGTGCGTATTTTGCTGCTGAATAACACGGCGATTACCGGCGGTCCCAACGGCATTGCGCAGATCCCCAAACCGTCACTGTTCGGCCTTGAGTTTGGCCGCAAAGTCTCTGAAGGGGGCTGGAACACCTTCCACGATTTCTTTGGCCTGAAATACGATCCCAGCGACCGCGTGATTTATCTCTACCTGGTGGCGCTGCTGCTGGTGGTGCTGACGCTGTTCGTGATCAACCGGCTGCTGCGGATGCCGCTGGGCCGTGCCTGGGAAGCATTGCGTGAGGATGAGATTGCCTGCCGTTCACTGGGCCTGAGCCCGACCCGCATCAAGCTGACCGCCTTTACCATCAGTGCCGCGTTTGCTGGTTTCGCGGGCACGCTGTTTGCTGCGCGCCAGGGCTTTGTCAGCCCGGAGTCCTTTACCTTTGTCGAATCGGCTTTTGTGCTGGCGATTGTGGTTCTGGGCGGAATGGGTTCGCAGTTTGCAGTGATTCTGGCGGCCATTCTGCTGGTGGTGTCGCGCGAGCTGATGCGTGATCTGAATGAATACAGCATGCTGGTGCTGGGTGGCCTGATGGTGCTGATGATGATCTGGCGTCCGCAGGGATTATTGCCGATGAAGCGTCCGCATCTGAAGCTCAGAACCGGTAAAAAAGGAGAGCAGGCATGATCCAGCCTTTATTAGCCGTTGAAGGCCTGATGATGCGCTTCGGCGGTTTGTTAGCCGTGAACAATGTGGCGCTGGAGCTGCGTCCGCAGGAGATCGTTTCGCTGATTGGCCCTAACGGTGCCGGTAAAACCACCGTGTTTAACTGCCTGACCGGTTTTTATAAGCCCACTGGCGGCACGATTAAACTGCGTGAACAGCATCTGGAAGGATTGACGGGTCAGAAGATTGCGCAGATGGGCATTGTGCGTACTTTCCAGCATGTGCGTCTGTTCCGTGAGATGACGGTAATTGAAAACCTGCTGGTCGCTCAGCATCAGCACCTGAAAAGCGGCGTGTTTTCCGGCCTGCTGAAAACACCTGCGTTTCGCCGTAGTGAGAGCGAGGCGCTGGATCGCGCGGCGACCTGGCTGGAGCGGGTCGGTCTGCTGGAGCTGGCTAACCGTCAGGCGGGCAATCTGGCCTATGGTCAGCAGCGTCGGCTGGAGATTGCACGCTGCATGGTGACGCGCCCGGAGATCCTGATGCTGGATGAACCGGCAGCAGGCCTTAACCCTAAAGAGACCCACGAGCTGGATGCGCTGATTGCGGAGCTGCGTGGCGAACATAAGGTATCAGTGCTGCTGATTGAACATGATATGAAGCTGGTGATGGGCATTTCTGACCGTATTTATGTGGTTAATCAGGGAACGCCGCTGGCTAACGGAACGCCGGAAGAGATTCGTAATAATCCGGATGTCATCCGTGCCTATTTAGGAGAGGCCTGAGATGGCAAATGCGATGTTAACCATTGAGAACGTCAGCGCCCACTACGGCAAAATTCAGGCGCTGCACAATGTCAGCCTCTATATCAATCAGGGCGAAATCGTTACCCTGATTGGCGCTAACGGCGCCGGAAAAACCACGCTGCTGGGCACGCTGTGCGGTGAGCCACGCGCCACGCAGGGCACCATTACCTTTGATGGCAAAGCCATCACTGACTGGCAAACGGCGCGCATTATGCGTGAAGCGATTGCCATCGTGCCGGAAGGCCGGCGGGTGTTTTCACGCATGACGGTGGAAGAGAACCTGGCGATGGGCGGTTTTTTTGCCAGCCGTCCGGATTATCTGACGCGGATCAAACGCGTTTATGAACTCTTCCCGCGTCTGGAAGAGCGTAAAATCCAGCGCGCTGGCACCATGTCAGGCGGCGAACAGCAGATGCTGGCAATTGGCCGTGCACTGATGAGCCAGCCGCGACTGCTGCTGCTGGATGAGCCGTCACTGGGGCTGGCACCGATCATTATTCAGCAGATCTTCGACACTATTGAGCAACTGCGTAGCGAGGGGATGACGATCTTCCTGGTGGAGCAGAATGCGAACCAGGCGCTGAAGCTGGCGGACAGGGGCTATGTGCTGGAGAACGGGCATGTGGTGCTCGAAGACACAGGTGCAGCGCTACTCTCCAACGAAGCCGTCCGCAGCGCTTACCTCGGCGCTTAAGGTTTAGAGGCCTGGCTTACTTGCCATTTCGACACCGGGCAGTGCTCGCATTCCTCACGTACTTCAGTACGCTCCGGATGCTGTGCGCTGGCCGGTGCCGAACTGCCTGCGACGCCGACGGCCTTGAGTGTCGGTGTGGGTGGTGGTGCCGACGGCCTTCAAATTTGCCTGAAAGTAGGGGCAAGTTCTGCCATTGCCAGAGGCCGTTGCAGCTTCTGGTAATAAATCCGACGTAATAATGATGTATAGCAGCTCAGGCTGCTGACAAACTCAAATCAGGTGAATCTGGCCGCAACACATAAACTTAACGCGCAGGGAACACGGGCAGAAGAGGAAAGCGTCCCGCGCCATGGACGGTGCGGGCCGAGCGTGTCATGGATGGCGGATTTTGCGTCTTTCCGATCTGACCGTGTTCTCTGCGCAGGGCACAGTCTTAAAGCAACCAAGCCAGACTTTGTCAACAATCTCAACAATAGTTAGCTGCTCCGCTTTTCCTCTTTTTCGCCTGTCATCCTGCTGTCATCTCCCTGTTATTAATCCGTCATTTCCCCGTGTCATGTTACTTCGCGAAACAGAAATCCGTGATTTCACGCGTATTTACCTGCACAGGAAAATTCTATGTCCGTCGTTACCTTTCGTCGTAGCCTGATGAGCGCGCTGCTCGGTCTGACGCTCAGCAGCCATGCCATGGCCGCCACTGAGATCCCTTTCTGGCACTCCATGGAAGGCGAGCTTGGCAAAGAAGTGGATTCGCTGGCACAGCGTTTTAACGAGACGCATCCCGATTACAAAATTGTTCCGACCTACAAAGGTAACTACGAGCAGAGCCTGGCAGCAGGGATTGCGGCCGTGCGCAGCGGCAAAGCGCCAGCGGTGCTGCAGGTCTATGAAGTCGGTACGGCGACCATGATGGCCTCAAAGGCGATTGTGCCGGTGCATCAGGTATTCAAAGACGCCGGCATTCCCTTCGATGAAAAACAGTTCGTGCCAACGGTGGCGGGCTACTACAGCGACAGCAAAGGTCAGCTGATCTCTCAGCCGTTCAACAGCTCGACGCCGGTGCTCTACTACAACAAAGACGCTTTTAAAAAAGCGGGCCTGAACCCGGACCAGCCGCCTAAAACCTGGCAGGAGCTGGCGACAGATGCCGCCGCACTGCGTAAATCGGGCATGAGCTGTGGCTACGCCAGCGGCTGGCAGGGCTGGATCCAGATTGAAAACTTCAGTGCCTGGCATGCTCTGCCGGTCGCGACGGAAAACAACGGATTTGACGGACTCGATGCGGTGCTGGAGTTCAACAAGCCGGTGCAGGTTCGTCATATCGAACTGCTGGAAGCGATGAACAAGAAAGGGGACTTCACCTACTTTGGCCGCAAAGATGAATCCACCGCCAAG
Organism: Pantoea jilinensis; assembly: GCF_019104105.1. Lineage (NCBI taxonomy): Bacteria > Pseudomonadati > Pseudomonadota > Gammaproteobacteria > Enterobacterales > Erwiniaceae > Pantoea > Pantoea jilinensis. The sequence goes on from NZ_CP077746.1 coordinate 338,442, forward strand.
TTCTATAACGGCGATTGCGGTATCACCACCGCCTCATCCGGTTCGCTGGCCGATATCCGTCACTACGCCAAATTCAACTTCGGCGTTGGCATGATGCCGTATGACGACACCGTACCGAATGCGCCGCAGAACGCCCTGATTGGCGGAGCCAGCCTGTGGGTAATGAAAGGCAAAGATGCAGCAACGTACAAAGGCGTAGCTGAGTTCATGCAGTTCCTGGCTAAACCGGAAATCGCTGCGGAATGGCACCAGAAAACCGGCTATCTGCCGATTACGACCGCCGCCTACGAGCTGACGAAACAGCAGGGCTTCTACGACAAAAATCCGGGTGCGGATATCGCCACTCGCCAGATGATGAACAAGCCGCCATTGCCCTTCACTAAAGGCATGCGTCTGGGCAATATGCCGCAGATTCGTACCGTGATCGACGAAGAGCTGGAAAGTGTCTGGACCGGCAAACAGTCGCCACAAAGCGCACTGGATAACGCCGTGAAACGCGGCAACGAGCTGTTGCGCCGCTTTCAGCAGCAGGTGAAGTAATCTCTTCCTGCGGGCCCGCTCAGGCTGGCCCGCTCTTTCTGACGCCAGGTATGCCATGTCTTCATCCCGTCCGGTCTTTCGCACCAGTCTGTTGCCCTATCTTCTGGTACTGCCGCAACTGCTGATTACCGCCATCTTCTTTCTCTGGCCTGCGGGTGAAGCGCTGTGGTACTCGCTGCAAAGCCTCGATCCCTTTGGCATCTCCAGCAGCTTTGTCGGGCTGGAAAACTTCAGACGGCTATTTGCCGATCCTTACTATCTGGATTCCTTCTGGACCACCATCAAATTCAGTGGCATGGTCACGGTGTTTGGCATGGTCTTCTCGCTGCTGCTGGCGGCGCTGGTGGATTATGTGGTGCGACTGCGCCGCCTCTATCAGACCCTGCTGCTGCTGCCTTACGCCGTTGCGCCGGTGGTGGCTGCTGTGCTGTGGATGTTTCTGTTTAACCCTGGCCTGGGTCTGTTCAGCTACCTGCTGAACCACGTCGGCTACAACTGGAACTTCGCGCAGAACAGCGGTCAGGCGATGTTCCTGGTGGTGCTGGCCTCGATCTGGCAGCAGATGAGCTACAACTTCCTGTTTTTCTTTGCCGCACTGCAGTCTATCCCTAAATCGCTGGTGGAAGCCGCTGCCATCGACGGAGCCGGACCGGTGCGTCGCTTCTTCAACCTCTCACTGCCGCTGATCACGCCGGTCAGCTTCTTCCTGCTGGTGGTGAACCTGATCTACGCCTTCTTCGATACCTTCCCGGTGATCGATGCCGCAACCGGCGGCGGGCCGGTGCAGGCGACCACCACGCTGATCTACAAAATCTATCGCGAAGGCTTTACCGGTCTGGATCTCTCCTCTTCCGCGGCGCAGTCGGTGGTGCTGATGTTGCTGGTGATCGGGCTGACGGTGCTTCAGTTCCGCTTTGTTGAACGTAAGGTGCAATACCAATGATTGAGAATCGACGCGGGCTGGATATCTTCAGCCACATCGTGCTGGTGCTGGGCGTGCTCACTATCCTCTTTCCGCTCTATGTCGCCTTTGTGGCGGCAACGCTGGATAACGAGGCGGTCTATCAGGTGCCGATGACCCTGGTGCCCGGCACGCACCTGTGGGAGAACATCTCGCGCATCTGGACGCAGGGCGTCAACGGCAGCGGACCAGCGTTTGGCCTGATGCTGCTCAACAGCATGATCATGGCGCTGGGCATCACCTTCGGCAAAATTACGGTGTCGATGCTGTCGGCGTTTGCGCTGGTCTGGTTTCGCTTTCCGCTGCGGTCGCTCTTTTTCTGGCTGATCTTCATCACCCTGATGCTGCCGGTTGAGGTGCGTATCTTCCCCACGGTGCAGGTGATAGCCGACCTTAATATGCTCGACAGCTACAGCGGATTAACCCTGCCGCTGATGGCGTCGGCCACCGCGACTTTCCTGTTCCGTCAGTTTTTTATGTCGCTGCCGGATGAGCTGGTAGAAGCGGCGCGTATCGACGGTGCCAGCGCAATGCGCTTCTTTATCGACATTGTTCTGCCGCTGTCGAAAACCAATCTGGCGGCGCTGTTTGTCATCACCTTTATCTACGGCTGGAACCAGTATCTCTGGCCGCTGCTGATCATCAATGACGCCAGCCTCGGCACAGCGGTGGCGGGGATCAAAAGTATGATCTCCACCAGTGGATCGCCGACCCAGTGGAATGAAGTGATGGCGGCAATGTTATTAACCCTGATCCCGCCGTTGGTGGTGGTGTTAGTCATGCAGCGTGCCTTTGTGCGCGGTCTGGTTGAGAGTGAGAAATAAGATGGCAGGCGTAACCCTTCAGGCAGTAACCAAGTCCTACGATGGCAAAAATCAGATCATTCAGCCGCTGAACGTCACCATCAATGACGGCGAGTTTATGGTGATGGTGGGGCCATCCGGCTGCGGTAAATCGACGCTGCTGCGCATGGTAGCCGGACTGGAGCGCGTCAGCTCCGGTGATATCTACATCGACAACCGGCGCGTCACTCAGGAAGAGCCAAAAGATCGCGGCATTGCGATGGTGTTCCAGAATTACGCGCTTTATCCCCACATGTCGGTGGAGGAGAACATGGCCTATGGCCTGAAAATCCGCGGCATGGGCAAAGAGCAGATTCGCCAGCGGGTGCTGGACGCAGCGCGCAGCCTGGAACTGGATCACCTGCTGATGCGTCGGCCTCGCGAACTCTCGGGCGGTCAGCGCCAGCGCGTGGCGATGGGTCGCGCCATCGTACGTGAACCGGCGGTGTTTCTGTTCGATGAGCCGCTGTCGAATCTTGATGCCCGCCTGCGGGTGCAGATGCGGCTGGAGCTGCAGCAGCTGCACCGCCGCTTACAGACCACCAGTCTCTATGTGACGCACGATCAGGTCGAGGCGATGACGCTGGCACAGCGGGTGATGGTGATGAACAAAGGCGTGGTCGAGCAGCTTGGCACGCCGGTCGACGTATATGAACGTCCTGCCAGCCAGTTTGTGGCCTCGTTTATCGGTGCGCCCGCCATGAACCTGCTGAAAGGACAGTTCAGCAGTGACGGCTCGCGCTTCCAGCTTGATGCCTCACACGCGCTGCCACTCAGCGACACAAAAGCGAAATGGGCTAACCGCCCGGTGGTGCTGGGCATCCGGCCAGAGCATATTCAACTCAGTAGCCGCGAGCAGGGCGGCGTGCCTTTGCGGGTCGATACACTGGAGATGCTGGGTGCCGATAATCTGGCACATGGTCGCATCGGGGAGACGCCACTGGTGGTACGCTTAGCCCACAGCGAACGGCCGCAGCCAGGCAGTACGCTGTGGCTGCATCTGCCGTCAGATGCGTTACACTTCTTCGATTCAACCCATGGAAAGCGTCTGGAATGAGCACACAACACTGGCCTTATCCCCGCATCGTCGCTCATCGCGGCGGCGGTAAACTGGCACCGGAAAATACCCTGGCAGCCATCGACACGGGTGCGAAATATGGCCATCAAATGATTGAGTTTGATGCCAAATTATCAATGGATGCCCAAATCTTCCTGCTGCATGACGACACACTGGATCGCACCAGCAACGGCTGGGGCGTGGCAGGTCAGTTGCCCTGGGAGAAGCTGTCGCAGCTCGATGCAGGCAGCTGGTTTGATAAGGCGTTTACCGGCGAGAAGCTGGCGCGGCTGGATGAGGTGGCAGCACGCTGCCGTCAGCATCAGATGATGGCAAACATCGAAATAAAACCGACCACCGGCAGTGATGCCGAAACCGGACGTGCGGTGGCGCAGGCAGCCGCAATCCTGTGGCAGGGACAGACCGCGCCGTTGCTCTCTTCATTCTCGTTTGAGGCGCTGGAGGCAGCAATGCAGGCCGAACCACAACTGCCGCGTGGTCTGTTGTCGCACAGCTGGGATCCCGAGTGGCAGGCAAAAACAACAGCGCTGGCCTGCGTCTCGATCCATCTGAATCACAAGGTGCTGACCGCTGAGCGGGTCGCCGAACTGAAAGCGGCCGGACTGAAAATTCTGGTTTATACCGTGAACAACCCGGATCGGGCGCGGGAATTGCTGAAATGGGGCGTCGATGCCATCTGTACTGACAGCATCGACATCATTGGCCCCGATTTTCATTAGTTCTGGTTTTGATTCTGCTGGCCCGGCTGCGAGGTAATAACCCGCTGCTGGGCGCTATTTCGCTGTTCCTGCATTTTGCGCTGCATATCCTGCGTCTGACGCTGCTGATCCTGGCGCAGCTTCAGCTGCTGCTGCTGCTGATCGGTCTGCATCTGCGACTGCATCCGCTGCTGGCTCGGGTTATAGCCCGGTTTATTGGGATCATTGGTGCTGTTGAGCGTGTTCGCCTGGCTGGCGAATGGCAGCAGGGCCGCTAAAACAATTATCCACTTTTTCATCACTCCTCCTTCCGTAAACGCGACAGGGTTTTGGGTGCACAATCGCGCACCCCGATATCAGGGTCGCATCCATAAGTTTACCCGATATCACAGACCTTACTTTCAGATGTATTCCTGATTTGACTTAACCCCGGTTATTTTGCTGTATTTGTAGAGACTTGCAGAAATGATAAAAAAATGTAAATAACTATACGGGATGGTGGCAGGATGAAAATGCAGCAAACAGTGCGTCAGCTTAGCTGGTCGCTGGTGATGAGTTTCACCGTGGTGGCAGGGGCGAACGCCGCACCCACTCAGGCACCGCCGGTCTCTTACGGCGTGGACAGTGACACCTTTCATCCGGTAAAAGCGCAGCACGGCATGGTGGCGTCGGTGGATGCGATGGCAACCCAGGTCGGCGTGGAGATCCTGCGTCAGGGCGGGAATGCAGTGGATGCCGCGGTCGCTGTGGGCTTTGCGCTGGCTGTGACCCATCCGCAGGCAGGCAATCTGGGCGGCGGCGGGTTTATGCTGCTGCGCACCGCATCGGGACGCGCGACGGCTATTGATTTCCGTGAAATGGCACCGGGCCACGCGTCGCGCGATATGTTCCTGGATAAGCAGGGTAATGCCGACAGTAAGCTGTCGCTGACATCACATCTTGCCTCAGGTACGCCGGGCACTGTGGCCGGACTGGCGCTGGCTGCGCAGAAATATGGCACCCTGCCGCTGAGCACTCTGCTGGCACCGGCGATCAAACTGGCGCGTGACGGTATTCCGGTCAATGACGCACTGGCGGATGACCTGAAAACCTACGGCAAAGAGGTCCTGATTACCCATCCCAACAGCAAAGCGATCTTCTATAAACCGGACGGCACGCCGTGGCAGAAGGGTGACCGGCTGGTGCAGAAGAACCTGGCGCACAGCCTGCAATTGATTGCCCGTCAGGGACCGGATGCCTTTTACAAAGGTGAAATTGCAGATGAGATTGCCGGAGAGATGGCGCAACACGGCGGCCTGATCAACAAAGCTGACCTGGCAGCCTATCGCGCGGTCGAGCGTAAGCCCGTCAGCGGGACATACCGTGGCTATGAAGTCTTCTCAATGCCGCCTCCCTCATCCGGTGGTATCCATATCGTGCAGATTCTGAATATCCTGGAGAACTTCGATCTGGCGAAGATGGGCTTTGGCAGTGCTGACGCCATGCAGGTGATGGCTGAAGCGGAAAAATATGCCTACGCGGACCGCTCGGAATATCTCGGCGATCCCGATTTCGTGAAGGTGCCGTGGCAGGCGCTGACCAGTAAAGCCTATGCTAAAAGCCTGGCGCAGCAGATCGATGTGGCGAAGGCGCGGCCTTCCAGTGAGATCAAACCCGGCAAGCTCGAACCTTATGAAAGCAATCAGACGACCCATTTCTCGGTGGTCGACAAGCAGGGAAATGCGGTTGCGGTGACTTACACGCTGAACACCTATTTCGGCAGCGGAATTGTGGCGGGCAAAAGCGGCATCCTGATGAATAACGAGATGGATGACTTCTCTGCCAAGCCAGGCACGCCAAATGTCTACGGACTGGTGGGCGGTGAGGCGAATGCGGTGCAACCGGCGAAGCGTCCGTTGTCATCGATGTCACCAACCATCGTCGCCAAAGGCGGCAAAACCTGGCTGGTCACCGGCAGTCCTGGCGGCAGCCGCATTATCACTACGGTGTTGCAGATGGTGGTAAATAGTATCGATTTCGGGATGAATGTGGCGGAAGCCACTAACGCGCCGCGCTTCCATCATCAGTGGCTGCCGGACCAGCTGCGAGTGGAGAAGGGCTTCAGTCCTGATACGTTGCGTCTGCTGGAAGCCAAAGGTCAGCATGTGAAGGTGCTGCCATCGATGGGCAGTACGCAGAGCATCATGATTGGGCCGGATGGCATGCTGTATGGCGCGTCTGATCCGCGTAGCATTGATGATTTGAGTGCGGGTTATTAATTTCCAGGACTGCTGACAAACCTAAACCCAGGTGAATCTGACAGCAATAAATAAGCTCAATGTGCAGGGAACTGGGTCAGAAGAGGAAAGCGTCCCGCGGCAGGACGGCGCGGGCCGAGCGTGTCATGGATGACAGCTTTTGCATCTTTCCGATCTGACCCTGTTTCCTGCGCAGGCGCTAACTGACAGCGAATCCTGGCAGGTTTATCAGCATAAAGGGCACCTTCGGTGCCCTTTATGCTTCCAATCGTCAGGCTTTAACCCGCGCCATATAATGCGCGTCGATCAGTTCACCGTGTCGCATAGCGAAGCCTTTAGCCGTTCCCTCAATCTCAAAACCGAAACGCTGATAAAGGGCGATGGCCGGGCCATTATCGACAAACACCGTCAGCTCCATCCGGCTCACCTGCAGCCAGTTGTCGCACAACGAGACCATTTCACGCATCAGCGCCGTGCCGACGCCGCGCTGCCGGTAGCGATCATCCACGCCCATCCCTAAAGAGGCAGCGTGACGGCGTCTGGCGCGATCTTCTACGTGCAGCGCACACTGACCAACAACCTCTTCGTCGATACAGGCGACCAGCAGATGCGCATTGGGCTGTGGCGTAGCGAGACGGGCATGCCACATCTGCAGGGATGCGTGAGGCAGATGCAATGTGCTGGCCTGAGTATCTGGCTGACCATAAATTCTGTGCAGTGCAGCGGCATCTTCTGGCGTAACGTGGCGGATAACGATGTCACTCATGTGCTCTCCTTTTGCCGATAAAAACCCTTTAAACATCAAGGTATTCACCACAATAATCAAGCGAAAAAAACGTGAAAACAGCTTTACAGATACGAATGATAATGATTATTATTGTCATGCGTTCCCGGGCAGTCATCGACAGTCTGAGAAAGCACGACATTGCTCACATTGCTTCCAGTATTATTTAGCCAGCTTATCCGCTGGCTTTTTTTTGCCTGCCACTCACTGACTGGAAAAGAGAGGCGGTAAGCTCACTCATCATTTGGTTTTAAGCCGGTAATATGAGCCTGACCGACAACGGAACAGGTTTCCCTTTTCGCCCCTTTTCAGACATAGCCATAATTCAATAAAAATAAAGCCTGAAGGTTATATTTCATCGCTTACGTTGTTAATAAATAACTTACTTTGATGCAGGTGCTGTTATTTTAAAATTATCTTCTTTATTTGCCGGCGGGTTTACTCAATAATTTATTCTGTATATCCCGCAATGAGATATTGCTATGCGTTTTAATACTCTTTCCGATGGCGCAATAATTGCTGAATTGTGCTGCAGAATTAAAGAAACCCGTATGCAGCTTGGGATCTCTCAGATTGAACTGGCTGAACGTGCACGCGTTGGTACGGCCACCATTAAACGGGCAGAGTTAGGTGAGTCCGTTACGCTGAGCACCTTAATAGGAATATTGCGGGGTCTTGGACGGTTGCATCAGCTGGAGTCCATTTTGTCCGATTCTCATATGCGAACCTTTAATGCGCAGTTTACCGACTCGCCACCTGCACGTATTCGCATCCGAAAAAAACAGCGCAGCCAGTCACCGGCGGCGAATAACACTGAAGCTGTTGCTGAGCAGTCTGTCAGCGCAACGATAAATGAGTGGTACACCTCCTCTGAAATGCGGAGTATGGTCTGGTCCAGTCTGCCCCGCGAAAACGAATCAAAATAATCCTGCTCAAAGCCCATCTTCAGCAAAACCGGAGCAATGAAGAAACCGCCAGCCTCACAGCCAGCGGTTTTCAGATCGTTACGATTCACATATCGCCACTTTGATCGCCAGACCGCCGCGGGCGGTTTCACGGTATTTGGCGTTCATGTCTTTGCCGGTTTCAAACATGGTTTCGATAATCTTATCCAGTGACACTTTGGGATCGCTGGTGCGGTACATCGCCATACTGGTTGAGTTAATGGCTTTGACGGCAGCAATCGCATTCCGCTCAATACAGGGCACCTGGACCTGACCCGCTACGGGATCGCAGGTCAGACCAAGATTATGCTCCATGCCAATTTCAGCGGCGATGCAGACTTTCTCCGCATCGGCCCCCAGCAGTTCAGCCAGTCCCGCCGCCGCCATGGAACAGGCCACGCCGACCTCTCCCTGACAGCCGACTTCAGCGCCAGAAATCGACGCATTCATCTTATAAAGAATGCCGATTGCGCCTGCTGTGAGGAAATAGCGCATATAGAGTTCAGGCGTTACCGGCTTGATGAAGCGATCATAATAAGCCAGTACCGCCGGAATAATCCCGCATGCGCCATTGGTGGGTGCGGTGACCACACGTCCTCCAGCGGCATTCTCTTCACTCACTGCCATCGCGAACATATTCACCCAATCCATGGCACTCAGGGGATTAATGGACTGGCTCAGTGGCGCCAGGATGCGATGCAGGGAAGAAGCCCGCCGTGGCACCTTCAGCGGACCGGGTAAGACGCCCTCAGTGCTGATGCCACGTGTTATCGCATTGCGCATGGTTTGCCACAGTTGTGCCATGTTCTCTTCGACCTCACGGCGACCATGACGCGCTATCTCGTTCTTCATCATGACGGCCGAAACCGAAAGGTTATTGCTATGGCAATGTGCCAGCAGGTTACGGGCGGAATAGAAGGGGAAGGGAATATCGATTTCGCTATCCAGGCTTTTACCAAAATCGTCTTCGGTGACAATAAAGCCGCCTCCGACAGAATAATAGGTCTGGGTGTAAACGCTTTTTCCATCACAAAAGGCGGTTATGCTCATGCCATTTTCATGTAACGGCAGAAACTCGCTGTGAAAGCGTATGCACTCTGCCACCGGGAAGGCAATCTCCCGGTGCCCTTCTTCGATACGTAACTGTTGCTGCGTATTCACGTCGCGAATGATGGCGGGGATCTGATCGATATTTACCGTGTCAGGCAGATAACCACTCAGGCCGAGAATAATCGCAATATCTGTATGGTGGCCTTTTCCCGTCAGGGAAAGAGAGCCATAAATATCCACGACCAGCCGGCTCACACTATCCAGCAGGCCTTTTTCCTTTAGCGTATCAACAAAATGTTTACCCGCTTTCATGGGGCCCACCGTATGCGAACTGGATGGCCCGATGCTGATTTTAAAAATATCGAAAACGCTAATCATGATTCACCCATGCGGATTGCAATATGAAAGAGGCGCTGACCAGTATGGCAAGCGACGGCATCAGTTAAGTAAAGAAAAGGCGATGGCGGAGATAGCAATCAGGCCAATGATGACGACGAAAAGATTGCTCAAATGACCGCTATATTTACGCATCGCCGGGACTTTATTAATGGCGTACATCGGCATCAGGAACAGGATCATGGCGATAACCGGTCCGCCCAGGGTTTCAATCATGCCCAGAATGCTGGGGTTTAGGGTGGCGACAATCCAGGTGGTGATCAGCATAAAAAGGGCGGTGATGCGGTTCAGTTTATTGATTTCTATCGACTTGCCTTTGCTGCGAAGCGATTTGATCACCATGCCATTGAAACCTTCACGCGCCCCCAGATAGTGGCCGAGAAAAGATTTGGTGATCGCGATAATTGCGATGATGGGGGCCATCCAGGCAATTAACGGCGCGTTAAAATGGTTAGCGAGGTAGGAAAGGATAGAAATATTCTGCGCCTTTGCCTCCGCCAGGTGTTCCGGAGAGAGACTCAGCACACAACTGAAAACGAAAAACATGACGGTGAGCACCATCATGATATGAGCACAGGCCAGAATGCGTGAACATTTTGACGCCGCCTGATCGCCGTACTCCTGACGCTTGGCTACTGCAAATGATGAAATAATGGGAGAATGATTAAAGGAGAAGACCATGACGGGAATAGCCAGCCATAGTGTGAGCCATAATCCGCTACCGGTCGTTTCAGAACCCCTCATCGAGAGCGTATCCAGAATAGCGCCGTTCCATTGTGGAATCAGATACAGCGCGAGCAGCATCAGTGCGGCCACGAACGGAAACACCAGAATACTCATCGCCTTCACGATAGCTTTTTCGCCGAAGCGTACGATAGCCATCATGCCGACAATAAGAATGAAAGCCAGTACCGCACGCGGCGGCGATATCAGATGAAGCTGGTGGGTGAGAAAACTGTCGACGGTGTTGGTAATCGCGACGCTATACACCAGCAGGATAGGGTATATAGCAAAAAAGTAGAGCAGAGTGATGAGTTTTCCCGCGCCGATACCAAAATGTTCTTCCACCACTTCAGTAATATTTCCCTCCGGATTTTTGCCGGAAAGAACAAAACGGGTGAGCCCGCGATGGGCAAAGAATGTCATCGGAAAAGCCAGCACAGCCATAATGATTAACGGCAGCAAACCGCCAGTGCCTGCATTTATCGGCAAAAACAAAACGCCAGCACCAATTGCAGTTCCATATAATCCCAGCATCCAGACGGTATCACTTCTTCTCCAGCGTGGCGTTTCATCTGATATCAGCGTATTTTGAACGGCATCCATAATCGGGCTCCTGATAATAATTTAAAATAAAATGAATCGGAGGGTGTTTAAAACGAAAGGTTTTTATTTATCGGCTATTTTAGTAGGATTTATGAAGGCGGGTTATTTACGGCGGTCACATTCTTTAATTTACAGGTGAAGTTTTAAGGCATCAAAAGTAATACCTTATTGACTCTATTTTTTAAGGTATCATTTTTAATGCGTTAATCACGTTGTGTGTGTCAAATCCAGAGGCTAAATTAGCCTGGGCTGATGACACGGAAAATAAAGTAACCGCGGATTATCCGGCTTTCATTATTTTACGGGTTTATCAGATTAACCTTTATTTCAGGCTTTCCCTTAATATCTTTCATTCCTGCATCACCTCCTTTTCCTTCGATCTGTTTCAGTGAGAAGCCCGATTTTGTTCAACGAATTTGAACAGAGAAGTGAAGTTTTTCAGCTATCAATCATACCGCCTCAGGAACACACTATAAAAAACATTGAGGAGAATTGAACATGATCTATGTACGCAAAGCTGAAGAACGCGGTCATGCAAACCATGGCTGGCTGGATAGCTGGCATACCTTCTCTTTCGCCAGCTATCACGATGCGAACTTCATGGGTTTCTCCGCGCTGCGGGTCATCAATGAAGATGTGATCGATGGTGGTCAGGGGTTTGGCACCCATCCTCATAAAGATATGGAAATCCTGACCTACGTGCTTTCCGGTACCGTTGAGCATCAGGACAGCATGGGTAACAAAGAGCAGATCCCGGCAGGGGAGTTCCAGATCATGAGCGCCGGCACGGGTGTACGTCACTCTGAGTACAACGCCAGTGAAAGCGAGCCATTGCACCTTTATCAGATTTGGATCATTCCTGAGCGTACCGGCATTGAGCCACGCTACGATCAGCGCCGCTTCCCGGATGTTACAGGGCGTCAGCTGGTGTTAAGCCCGGATGCCCGTGAAGGGTCGCTGAAAGTTTATCAGGACATGACCTTATCGCGCTGGGTACTGGCTGCTGGTGAGCAGGACAATGTCGCCGTTGAGGCAGGACGTCGTATCTGGATTCAGGTGGTCAAAGGCAATGTGACTGTTAACGGTAACGCGGTGACAACCAGTGACGCCCTGGCGATCTGGGACGAAAGCGCGCTGACGATTGAAGCCAGCACGGCTGCAGAAGTCCTGCTGTTTGATCTGCCACCGGTCTAAGCAGATTACGGGCGCGCATCATCGCGCCCGGTTGGCAATTTTGTGACAGAAAAGTGATAGACTCATCGTACTTTAGCTTTCAGGGCGATCCCAGGCGCTACGATGAAGAAGAAAAGACCGGTATTACAGGACGTTGCCGATCGCGTCGGCATTACTAAAATGACCGTCAGCCGTTACCTGCGTAATCCTGAGCAGGTCTCTGTTGCCCTGCGGGACAAGATTGCAGTGGCACTGGATGAGCTGGGTTATATCCCCAATCGCGCCCCCGATATGCTTTCTAACGCCACCAGTCGCGCCATTGGCGTGCTGCTGCCGTCACTCACCAACCAGGTTTTCGCCGACGTATTGCGCGGCATTGAAGCCGTCACCGACGAAGCGAACTATCAGACGCTGGTCGCCCACTTTGGTTACAACCCGCAAAAAGAGGAGCGGCAACTGCGCTCGCTGCTGGGCTGGAACATCGATGGCGTGATTCTCACCGAACGTACCCATACGCCAGGCACGCTGCGCATGCTGGAAGTGGCCGGTATTCCGGTGATAGAGATGATGGACAGCGTCACACCCTGCCTGGATATGGCCGTCGGCTTTGATAACGTTGAAGCAGCCCGGCAGATGACGCGGACTATCCTGAGTAAAGGCCATCGTCACACTGTCTACCTCGGCGCACGCCTTGATGAACGTACGTTGCAGAAGCAACAGGGTTATGAAATCGCCATGCGCGAAGCGGGGCTGACGCCGCGCAGCGTGATGATGGAAGAGGCTTCTTCATTCAGCGCCGGTGGCGATCTGCTGCGTGAGGCGCAGCGTCTTTATCCTGAAACGGATAGCCTGTTCTGTACCAATGACGATCTGGCGGTCGGGGCGATGTTTGAGTGCCAGCGGCAGGGATTACAGGTGCCCTCGCAGATGGCCATTGCCGGTTTCCACGGCCATGACATCAGCCAGGTGGTGACGCCACAACTGGCGACCGTGCTCACGCCACGTGACCGCATGGGGCGTGAAGCGGCGACGCGGCTACTGGCGCGCATTGCGGGTGAAAGCAGCGATAATCGGCTGCTGGATGTCGGTTTTGAAATCAGTGAAGGTGGCAGCATCTGATTGTGGCGTTTTTATGAGTCAGCTCACACTTTCATGCTTTTCCTGGTAAAAAGGTTGCCAGGCTGTTAACCGGCCAGGAGAATGAGAAACGACATTGTTATCGGTAACATTGGCAAATTCTCACCTGCCGGAGCAGAAAAATGACAACGCAATCCCCGTCACATCACGTCTTCATCCTGATGGGCGTTTCAGGCAGCGGAAAGTCTGCCGTCGCCAACCAGGTTTCTCACCAGCTCAACACGGCCTTTCTTGACGGTGATTTTCTCCATCCGCGCGCCAACATCCTGAAAATGGCCGATGGTCATCCACTGGATGACGGCGATCGTCAGCCGTGGTTACAGGCGCTGAACGATGCCGCGTTTGCCATGCAGCGCACCCAGGCGATCTCTATCATTGTCTGTTCAGCCCTGAAGAAAAGTTATCGCGACATTCTGCGTCAGGGAAATGACAACCTGCGTTTTGTTTACCTGAAAGGCGATTTCGACACTATCGAAGCCCGTCTGAAAGCGCGTAAAGGCCACTTCTTCAAGCCGCAGATGCTGGTAACTCAGTTTGCCACGCTGGAAGAGCCAGGCAGCGATGAGTCGGATGTACTGGTGGTGGATATCGCGCATTCACTGGACGATGTGGTGGCAGCTACGGTTGCCACTATCCAGGACGCTATCAGCCAGGGTTAGAGATGAATACCGCAACACTCGTTTTGACCGCAGCAGGCTCTGTCCTGCTGCTGCTTTTTCTGGTGATGAAGGCGCGCATGCACGCTTTTGTCGCGCTGATGTTAGTCTCCATTGGTGCCGGACTTTTCTCCGGTATGCCACTCAACAAAATCGCGGAAACCATGCAAAAGGGGATGGGCGGCACGCTCGGTTTCCTTGCCATTGTGGTTGCGCTGGGCGCGATGTTCGGCAAAATCCTGCATGAAACCGGCGCCGTCGATCAGATTGCTATCAGGATGCTGAAAACCTTTGGTCAGAGTCGTGCCCATTATGCGATGGGCATTGCCGGTCTGATCTGCGCGCTGCCGCTCTTCTTTGAAGTTGCCGTGGTGCTGCTGATCAGCATTGCGTTTGCGGTGGCGCGGCGTACCGGCGGCAATCTGGTGAAACTGGTGATCCCGCTGTTTGCGGGCGTTGCGGCATCGGCGGCCTTCCTGCTGCCCGGACCGGCCCCGATGCTGCTGGCCTCGCAGATGCACGCGGACTTTGGCTGGATGATCCTGCTGGGTCTGTGTGCGGCGATTCCCGGCATGCTGATTGCCGGGCCACTGTTTGGCAACTTTATCGGCAACCACGTCACGTTCAGCGCGCCGCCGGAAGATCATCAGCCGGATGTTGATGAGAGCAAGCTGCCGTCATTTGGTTTCAGCCTCTCACTGATCCTCTTCCCGCTGGTGCTGGTTGGCCTGAAAACCATCGGCGCACGCTTCACAACCGAAGGCACCACGCTGTATGAATGGCTGGAATTTATCGGCCATCCTTTCACTGCGATCCTGCTGGCGCTGCTGGTGGCGATTTATGGCCTGGCTTACCGTCAGGGTATGGATAAAGAGCGGGTGATGCAGGTGTGTGGCAGCGCGCTGCAACCGGCCGGGATTATCCTGCTGGTGATTGGCGCGGGCGGTGTGTTTAAGCAGGTACTGGTGGATTCTGGCGTCGGTCCGGTGCTGGGCAATGCGCTGACCGGCGCAGGACTGCCGATTGCGCTGGCCTGCTTTATCCTGTCGGGCGCGGTGCGGGTTATTCAGGGGTCGGCGACGGTCGCCTGTCTGACCACCGTCGGGCTAATCATGCCGGTGATTGAACCGCTGCACTACAGCGGTGCTCAGCTGGCAGCGCTGTCGATCTGCATCGGCGGTGGCTCAATCATTATCAGCCATGTGAACGATGCCGGCTTCTGGCTGTTTGGCCGCTTCACCGGGGCCAGCGAAGCGGAAACGCTGAAGACCTGGACGCTGATGGAGACCATTCTTGGCACTGTTGGCGCGGTTGTCGGGATGATTGCTTTCGAACTGCTTTCCTGACCAACCTGACGGGCTAACTGCCCGTCAGTTTTTTTCCCGCGAGCGCGGGAAGAGTAAAAAAGGGAACAGCAGATAAGGCGCCACTACCAAAAGGACAATGACGCCGGATGAATAGCCAGCGTCATTTATTCTTCTCACCCCGCAGGAAAAAACAGGCAAAATAAACAGCAGCAGCGCGATTAAGCCAATTTCATGCAATGGCCCGGTAAACCATTGCAGATAACTGCAGAACCAGGCCAGCTGGAACAGCAGGAAAATAAAATAGCTCGTCCTGCCTTCACGCCCTTGATAATTAAAGGTGCGCAAAAAACAGCTTTTGATGATCTGCAGCAGACTGTTCATGCCCATTTTCTTCTTATTCAGAGCAAAAAGAACCAGCGTGATGGCGGCGGCAGATAAGTAAACCCAGGCAAAATCAGTAACGTCAACCTGCATCAGCTGCGCGTCATTCAGCGCCGCTTTCTGGCCCGGGAAGGATAGTACGGTCAGGCCCAACCTCATTGCATTTCCCCCGCGTTTTCAGACGCTGCATCTAATTTTCGATACTGCCTGCCATGGATATCTCTTTTTGCGGCATTATATAAATATTATTATTCATTTCAATGCCGTAACGTTGTGATAAGCCGGCTGAATGAAGGCGGCAGCCTGCTCGCCTGCCAGGATAAAAGGACACAGGTGCGCTTACAACTTCAGATAAGCCCGAATGCCATCCAGGAACATCTGGGTGGCCAGCATAATCAGTATCAATCCCATCAGCCGCTCCAGCGCATTCACGCCTTTATCACCCAGCAGACGCAGGAACAGACCTGACATCAGCAGAATGCCGACCGTCACGCCCCAGGCGATCAACAGCGCGCCCACCAGATGCGTCATCTGATGCGGATACTGATGCGACAACAGCATCAGCGTTGCCAGCAGCGATGGCCCGGCGACCAGCGGAATCGCCAGCGGAACCAGGAATGGCTCTTCACCCGCCGGTAAGCCCGAACTGCTGCTTTCCGCCGACGGAAAAATCATCTTGATAGCGATCAGAAACAGAATGATCCCGCCAGAAATCGATACCGTTTCGGTGCGCAGATTTAAAAATGCCAGAATGCGTTCGCCGGTAAACAGGAACAGCAGCATGATGATCAGGGCAATCAGCATTTCACGGATTAGCACAACCCGCCGCCTTTTCGGCTCCAGATGCTTTAAAACCGACATAAAAATCGGCAGATTGCCCAGCGGATCCATAATTAACAACAATAATATTGTCGCCGAAATCATTTCAGTCATCGGTTTTACGCCATGTTGTTCGCGAAAAAGCAGAGTTATTAGTTACGCTGCTGAAAAAGTTAGCGTAATCGAATTAATTCACTTGCTACCCGGCCTGCATTTTGTAGAGTGAGGGGACACAGGTAAATCTTATTATTACGCAGAGCGGCGTGAAAATAGCACGCCGCTCTCTCCTCTGAAATGAAAAGCAGGTGTAACTGCCTTAGACGGACACGACATGAAGAATGTAGGTTTTGTTGGTTGGCGCGGCATGGTCGGCTCAGTGCTGATGTCCCGCATGAGTGAAGAGCGTGATTTTGATGCAATCAATCCGGTCTTCTTCTCGACGTCGCAGCATGGTCAGGCGGCACCCGCGTTTGCGGGCAAACAGCAGGGCACACTGCAGGATGCGTTTGATATTGAGGCGCTGCGCGCGCTGGATATCATTATTACCTGCCAGGGTGGCGACTACACCAGTGACGTCTATCCTAAGCTGCGCGCCAGCGGCTGGCAGGGATACTGGATTGATGCGGCCTCCACGCTGCGCATGAAAGAGGATGCCATCATCATCCTCGATCCGGTTAACCACGCGGTTATTCGTGACGGCATCGACCGTGGCATCAAAACCTTTGTTGGCGGTAACTGTACCGTCAGCCTGATGCTGATGTCACTGGGCGGTTTGTTTGCTCAGGATCTGGTTGAGTGGGCCTCAGTTGCCACCTATCAGGCAGCCTCGGGTGGCGGTGCGCGCCACATGCGCGAATTGCTGACCCAGATGGGCATGCTGCACGATCACGTTGCGCCTGCATTGCAGAACCCGACTTCCGCCATTCTCGACATTGAGCGTAGCGTGACCGACTTCACCCGTTCCGGCACGTTACCGACCGACAACTTCGGCGTACCGCTGGCGGGCAGCCTGATTCCGTGGATTGATAAGCAGCTGGACAACGGCCAGAGCCGCGAAGAGTGGAAAGGCCAGGCAGAGACCAACAAAATCCTTGCCACCTCTAAAGTCATCCCGGTTGATGGCTTGTGCGTGCGTGTCGGTGCGCTGCGCTGTCACAGCCAGGCCTTTACGCTGAAACTGAAACGCGACCTGCCGCTGGCGGAAATCGAACAGCTGCTGGCCTCTCACAATGAGTGGGTCAAGGTGGTGCCAAATGACCGTGAGCTGACGATGCGTGAACTGACGCCTGCCGCTGTCACCGGCACGCTCACCACACCCGTTGGCCGGTTACGGAAACTCAATATGGGGCCGGAATATCTCTCGGCCTTCACGGTGGGCGACCAGTTGTTATGGGGCGCAGCCGAACCGCTACGTCGCATGCTGCGGTTGTTAATCAGCTAAACAGAAATAGCACCAAAGGCCGGATTTACCCGGCCTTTTTTGTTTTTGTCGTATGCAAAACAACCTGCCGTTTCGTTTACTCAGTGATCAGCTTCCCTTTTTTGCCAGCCGTTAAAGAATATTTTGCTTAAGTCCATGGCAACTGCCGTGACCAAGCTATGATTTAACCATGATGTGCCACAGGTAACCCTTGTGCTTTCCGGATTAAATGGTTGTGGTACGCGACAAAACACTTTTCCCATGGAATGGCCTGACTGCTTTGTCGTTGTACGTATGGCTCAATGAAGAGCAGCGCAGGTGAAGCGCGACAGGCTATGTTGCGTTCATTTCGGCTGCCAATTATCACAGGAAGAAAGTCATGTCAGAGCTTCCCGATCGCGATGCGATCAATGCCCTGTTTGCGGGTAATTATGCCGACCCTTTTTCGTTACTAGGGATGCACCGAACTCAGCAAGGCCTTGAGGTCAGGGCATTGCTCCCCGAAGCGCTTGAAGTGTGGGTCATTGAAACCTCCACCGGGCGTAAACTGGCTCAGCTGGTGTGTGAAGATGCACGCGGCTTCTTCAGTGGCGTCATTCCACGCCGTAAAAATCCATTCCGTTATCAACTGGCGGTCAACTGGCATGGTCAGCAAAACCTCGTCGATGATGCCTATCGTTTCGGGCCACTGCTGCAGGAGATGGATCTGTGGCTGCTGGCGGAAGGGACGCATCTGCGCCCTTATGAGACGCTGGGCGCGCACGGCGACGTGATTGATGGCGTCTTCGGCACCCGCTTCTGCGTCTGGGCACCCAATGCCCGTCGCGTTTCCGTGGTTGGCGATTTCAACTTCTGGGATGGCCGCCGTCATCCGATGCGTCTGCGTCAGGAGTTAGGTATCTGGGAACTGTTTGTGCCAGGTGCGGTTAACGGCCAGCTCTACAAATATGAAATTATCGATGCCAATGGTGAGCTGCGCATCAAAGCGGACCCGTACGCCTTTGAGGCACAGATGCGTCCGCAGACGGCGTCGATGATTTGTGGTCTGCCGGAGCCGGTTGAGATGAAAGAGGAGCGCAAGGCCGCCAACGCTTTCGACGCGCCCATCTCAATCTATGAAGTCCACCTGGGTTCCTGGCGTCGTCACACCGACAACAACTTCTGGCTGAGCTACAAAGAGCTGGCTGAACAGCTGGTGACTTACGTTAAAGAGATGGGCTTTACCCATATCGAACTGCTGCCCGTTAACGAACATCCGTTTGACGGCAGCTGGGGCTATCAGCCGCTGGGCATGTATGCGCCGACCCGCCGTTTTGGTACGCGTGACGAGTTTCGCGCCTTCATTGACGCTGCCCATGAGGCGGGCCTCAACGTGCTGCTCGACTGGGTGCCAGGCCATTTCCCCAGCGATGATTTCGGTCTGGCGAAGTACGACGGAACAGAGCTCTATGAGCACAGCGATCCGCGTGAAGGCTTCCACCAGGACTGGAACACCCTGATCTACAACTTTGGCCGCCGCGAAGTGAGCAACTACCTGTCGGGTAATGCGCTCTACTGGACGGAGCGCTTTGGCATCGATGGCCTGCGTGTGGATGCGGTCGCGTCGATGATTTACCGCGACTACAGCCGCAGTGAAGGGGAGTGGGTGCCAAATCAGTACGGTGGCCGTGAGAACCTGGAAGCGATTGAGTTCCTGCGCTACACCAACCGCACGCTCGGCACGGTAGCATCCGGGTCGGTGACAATGGCTGAAGAGTCTACAGACTATCCTGGCGTGACGCGTCCAACTGAAGGTGGCGGGCTGGGCTTCTGGTTCAAATGGAATCTGGGCTGGATGCACGACACCCTCGACTACATGAAAGTCGATCCCATTTACCGCAAGCATCATCACAATTTGATGAGCTTCGGCATGATGTACAACTACACTGAAAACTTTGTGCTGCCGCTATCGCATGATGAAGTGGTGCACGGTAAACGCTCGATTCTGGATCGTATGCCGGGCGATGCCTGGCAGAAGTTCGCCAACCTGCGTGCCTACTACGGCTGGATGTGGGCCTTCCCGGGCAAAAAATTGCTGTTTATGGGCAATGAATTTGCCCAGGGCCGTGAGTGGAACCATGACGTCAGTCTCGACTGGCATTTGCTGGAAGGGGAGGATAACTGGCACAACGGCGTTCAGCGTCTGGTGCGTGATCTCAACCATACCTATCAATACTACACGCCGCTGCATCAGCTCGACTTCGATCCGGCAGGCTTTGAGTGGTTAGTGGTAGACGACGCAGAGCATTCCGTCTTCGCCTTTGTGCGCCGCGATCGTGAAGGCAACGAAGTGATCGTGGTCAGTAACTTTACGCCGGTGCCGCGCCCGGGTTATCGCTTTGGCGTCAACCAGCCGGGCTACTGGCGCGAGGTGCTGAATACCGACCAGCATGATTATCACGGCAGTGACGTGCGAAATCAGCGGGTACATACCGATGAGCAGGAGAGCCACGGACGACCGCAGTCGCTGAGTCTTAATCTGCCACCGCTGGCAACAGTATGGCTGGTGCGGGAGGCTGAATGACCATCACTGCCGGCGATCCCGAACCGCTGGGTGCCAGTTACGATGGCAAAGGCGTTAACTTCACCCTGTTCTCACAGCATGCAGAGCGCGTAGAGCTCTGCCTGTTTGATGAACAGGGCGCGGAACAGCGTCTTGACCTGCCTGGCCGCAGTGGGGATATCTGGCACGGTTATGTTCCGGCGTTAAAACCGGGACAGCGCTACGGTTACCGGGTGCATGGCCCCTGGGCGCCGCAGCAGGGGCATCGTTTTAATCCGGCGAAGGTGCTGGTTGACCCCTGCGCCCGCGCCGTAGAAGGCGATGTGCGTGATGATCTGCTGTTTCATGGCGGTGAAGCGCAGCCCGATCCGCATGACAACGCAGCGATTGCGCCGAAGTCCCGGGTCGTCGCGGAGGATTTTGACTGGCAGGGTGATGTCGCACCACGTATCCCGTGGGGTAACACAGTGATTTATGAAGCCCACGTGCGCGGCCTGACGCAGCAGCATCCGGAAATTCCGGAAACGTTACGCGGGACTTACGCGGCGCTGGGTCATCCTGTTATGGTGAATTACCTGCGCGATCTGGGGATTACCACCCTTGAGCTGCTGCCGGTTGCCCACTTTGCCAGTGAACCGCGACTGCTGCAGCTTGGCCTGAGTAACTACTGGGGCTACAACCCCTTTGCACTTTGGGCGGTGGATCCCCGCTACGCCTCCGGTCAGCCGGGCGTAACACCGCTTCAGGAGTTCCAGCAGGCGGTTAAAAACCTGCATGCTGCGGGTATCGAAGTGGTGCTGGATGTGGTGTTTAACCACACAGCCGAACTGGATGTGATTGGCCCGACGATTTCAATGCGCGGCATCGATAACGCCAGCTACTACTGGCTGGATGAGCAGGGTGAGTACCAGAACTGGACCGGCTGCGGCAACACACTGAATATCCACCATCCGCAGGTGATGACGTGGGCCCTGGAGGCGCTGCGCTACTGGGTGCGGGTCTGCCACGTCGACGGCTTCCGCTTTGACCTTGCGCCGGTGCTGGGCCGCACGCCCGATTATCAGCGTGATGCGCCCTTTTTTGACGCGATACGCGCCTGTCCGCTGCTCTCTCAGGTCAAGCTGATTGCGGAACCCTGGGATATCGGCCCTGACGGCTATCAGGTTGGCCGCTTTCCGCCACCGTTTGCCGAATGGAACGATAAGTTTCGCGACACCGCGCGTCAATACTGGCTCCATGGCGGCTTAAGCAATGGCGAGTTCGTTCGCCGCTTTGCCGCCTCCAGCGATCTCTACCAGCACGACGACCGGCCGCCACACGCCACGGTTAATCTCATCACCGCCCACGACGGCTTTACGCTGTGGGATGTGGTGAGCTTTGAACGTAAACACAATGAGGCGAACGGGGAAGATAACCGCGATGGCCATGGTGATAACTACAGTCACAACCACGGCAAAGAGGGGCTGAACGTCAGCTTTGACGTCATTGAACGCCGTCGCCGCAGCGTACGGGCATTGCTGACGACGCTGCTGCTGTCACAGGGCACGCCGATGCTGCTGGCAGGTGACGAGCGTGGCCACACCCAGCGCGGTAATAACAACGCTTACTGTCAGGACAACGCGCTGAGCTGGCTTGACTGGCAGGCGGATGAGAAAGGATTAGTCGGATTCACCGCAGCACTGATTGCTCTGCGCCAGCGCATTCCGGCGCTGACCGCAGATCGCTGGTGGCAGGACGGTGACGGCAATGTGCAGTGGCTCAATGCCGGTGGCCAGCCACTGCAACACGATGAATGGGCACAGGGAATGCACAGATTGCAGATCCTGCTGTCCGGCCGCTGGTTAATAACAATAAACGCCACGGATACGGTGAATGACATCGTGTTACCAGACGGAGAATGGCGTGCCCTTCCTCCTTTCGCCGGGGACGACAACCCCATCCTGTTAACTGTCTGGCATGGTCCCGCACACGGTGTGTGCGTGTTCCAAAAGCAATCATAAGGAGTCAGACATGGTTAAGTTAGATAGAACAGATCACCTGATGCTGGCCCGCCAGCTCCCTACACAGACGGTTGCTCTGATCCTCGCCGGCGGACGCGGCACGCGACTGGTCGATTTAACGGCTAAGCGTGCCAAACCTGCGGTGCATTTCGGCGGCAAGTTCCGCATTATCGACTTTGCCCTCTCCAACTGCGTTAACTCCGGTATCCGACGGATTGGCGTGATTACGCAGTATCAGTCCCATACCCTGACTCAGCATATCCAGCGTGGCTGGTCCATCTTCAATGAAGAGATGAATGAGTTTGTCGATTTGCTGCCAGCGCAGCAGCGCTTTTCGACCGAACAGTGGTATCGCGGTACGGCCGATGCCGTGACGCAAAACCTTGATGTGATTCGCCGCTATCAGGCGCAGTACATCGTGATCCTTGCCGGGGACCACATTTATAAGATGGATTATTCACGCATGCTGCTGGATCACGTGGTCAACGAGGCGAAATGTACCATTGCCTGTTTGCCCGTGCCGGTACATGAAGCCACGGCGTTTGGTGTGATGGCGGTGAACGAAGAGAACATGGTGATCGACTTTGTGGAGAAACCTGCGAAGCCGCCTACCATGCCAGGTGATGACACGCAGGCGCTGGCCAGCATGGGGATCTACGTTTTTAACGCGGACTATCTCTATGCGCTGCTGGAGGAAGATCTGCAGACGCCAGGCTCTAACCATGACTTTGGCAAAGATATTCTGCCGAAAATTGTGGCAAGTGGCGAAGGCTATGCACACTCCTTCGCGCTCTCCTGCGTTCAGAACGACGACAACGCGCCACCTTACTGGCGTGATGTCGGGACGCTGGAAGCCTACTGGCGCGCCAATCTCGACCTGGCATCGGTGATGCCGGAACTCGATATGTATGACGTCACCTGGCCGATTCGTACCCATATGGAGCCGCTGCCGCCAGCCAAATTTGTTCAGGATCGTTCCGGCAGTCACGGGATGACCATGAATTCATTGGTTTCAGGCGGCTGCATCATCTCCGGTTCGGTGGTGGTCAACTCGGTGCTGTTCCCACGGGTACGCGTTAACTCGTTTTGCAATATCGATTCAACTGTACTGCTGCCTGATGTGGTCGTTGGCCGATCGTGTCGTCTGCGTCGCTGCGTGATTGATCGCGCCTGCGAACTGCCGGAAGGCATGGTGATTGGCGAAAACCCCGATGAAGACAGTCGCCGGTTTCATCGTTCGGATGAAGGGATCGTACTGGTAACCCGCGCCATGCTGGCCAGACTGGCCAAAGCGGGGCTGTAAGCGATAAGCGGAACTTACGCAATCGGCACGCGGAGCGTGCCGGATAACTTAATGAGGTCGAGGATGCAGGTTTTACATGTCTGTTCAGAACTTTTCCCGCTGCTGAAAACGGGCGGACTGGCTGATGTAGTCGGGGCATTACCTCAGGCGCAAATTGCGGGCGGTACGGATACGCGGGTGCTGTTGCCTGCTTTTCCCGCATTGCGCAAAGGCATACCTGATCTCCATGTAGTGACGGAGCGAGAGACATTTGCTGGTCATATACGTCTGTTATTTGGTGAATTTAACGGTGTGGGCATCTACTTAATTGATGCGCCCGGCCTCTACGATCGTCCTGGTAGTCCTTATCATGATGAGTCGCAGTTTGCGTATGTCGACAACTATCTGCGCTTTGCGCTGCTGGGCTGGGTTGGCTGCGAACTGGCGTGTGGCATGGATTCCATGTGGCGTCCCGATATCGTGCACGCGCACGACTGGCATGCAGGCCTGACCTGCGCCTATCTGGAAGCACGAGGACGTCCGGCTAAGTCGGTGTTCACGGTGCACAACCTGGCGTATCAGGGCCTGTTCATGGCGCATCATATGGATGAGATTGGCCTGCCATGGTCATTCTTTAACATGCATGGGCTGGAGTTCTTCGGTCAGATCTCTTTCCTGAAAGCGGGCCTTTTTTACGCCGACCATATCACGGCGGTCAGTCCGACTTACGCCCATGAAATTACCTCTGCTGAATATGCTTACGGCATGGAAACCCTGCTGGCGCAGCGGATGCGGGAAGGTCGTCTTAGCGGGATTCTTAATGGCGTTGATCCCTCTATCTGGGATCCGGCGCACGACCTGCTGCTGAGCGCACGCTATAACCGCGACACGCTGGAAGCAAAAGCAGAAAATAAACGTCAGCTGCAGGTTGCGATGGGCCTGAAAGTGGATGATAAAGCGCCGGTGTTCTGCGTGATCAGCCGCCTGACTAAACAGAAAGGTCTGGACCTGGTTTTAGAGGCGCTGCCTGGCTTGCTGGCGCAGGGCGGACAGCTGGTGCTGCTGGGTCAGGGCGATGCCGAACTGCAACAGGGATTCCTGGCGGCGGCGGCAGAACATCCCGGAAGTGTAGGCGTGCAGATTGGCTATCACGAAGCATTTTCACACCGCATTGTGGGTGGCGCGGACGTCATTGTGGTGCCGAGTCGCTTTGAGCCCTGCGGTCTGACACAACTTTATGGCCTGAAGTATGGTACGTTGCCGTTAGTGCGACGTACGGGTGGACTGGCCGATACCGTTAATGATAGCTCGTTAGAGAATCTGGCCGACGGTATCGCCAGTGGATTCAGTTTCGAAGATGCCAATGCCTGGTCGCTGTTACGGGCCATCCGACGTGCGTTCGTATTGTGGTCCCGTCCTTCGTTATGGCGCTATGTTCAGCGCCAGGCGATGGCAATGGACTTTAGCTGGCAGGTGGCAGCAACAGCCTACCGTGATCTCTACCAACGTTTGATGTAACGGATTGGGAAAACTGGATATGAATGCACCTTTCACTTACGCCTCACCAACGTTGACGGTTGATGCCTTAAAGCATTCGATTGCCTACAAACTGATGTTTACCATCGGCAAAGATCCCTCTATTGCCAACAAGCACGAGTGGCTCAACGCCTCGCTGCTGGCGGTGCGCGACCGGATGGTGGAGCGCTGGCTGCGTTCCAGCCGTGCCCAGCTCTCTCAGGATGTCCGCCAGGTTTATTACCTGTCGATGGAGTTCCTGATGGGCCGCACGCTGGGGAATGCGCTGCTGGCGATGGGGATTTATGACGATCTCAACCAGGCGCTGGATGAGATGGGGCTGGATCTGGCCGAGCTGATGGAAGAGGAGAACGATCCGGGACTGGGCAACGGCGGTCTCGGTCGCCTGGCGGCCTGTTTCCTCGATTCGCTGGCGACGCTGGGCATGCCGGGCCGTGGCTACGGCATCCGCTATGACTACGGCATGTTCAAACAGAACATCGTGGAAGGTGAGCAGAAAGAGTCTCCGGATTACTGGCTTGAGTATGGTAATCCGTGGGAATTCCAGCGTTTCAATACCCGTTACAAAGTGCGTTTCGGCGGTCGCGTGCAGCATGAAGGCACGAAAGTGCGCTGGCTGGAGACCGAAGAGATTCTGGCGATGGCTTATGACCAGATCATCCCGGGCTTCGACACCGACGCCACCAACACCTTACGACTGTGGGGTGCGCAGGCCAGCAACGAAATCAACCTCGGTAAGTTTAACCAGGGTGATTATTTCGCGGCAGTGGAAGATAAAAACCACTCTGAGAACGTGTCGCGCGTGCTCTATCCGGATGACTCTACCTATTCCGGCCGTGAACTGCGTCTGCGTCAGGAATATTTCCTGGTCTCCGCGACGGTGCAGGACATCCTGAATCGTCACTGGCGGATGCATCAGACCTGGGACAACCTGGCGGACAAAATCGCCATTCACCTCAACGATACCCATCCGGTATTGGCGATCCCTGAACTGATGCGCCTGCTGATTGACGACCATAAGTTCAGCTGGGACAGCGCCTTTGATGTCTGCTGTCAGGTCTTCTCCTATACCAACCATACGCTGATGACCGAAGCGCTGGAGACCTGGCCGGTTGATATGATCGGTAAGATCCTGCCGCGTCACCTCAGCATTATTTTCGAGATTAACGACTTCTTCCTCAAGACCATTCAGGATCACTACCCGGATGATTTGGATCTGCTGTCGCGCATTTCGATCATTGATGAGAACGACGGCCGCCGGATTCGCATGGGCTGGCTGGCGGTTGTGGTCAGTCACAAAGTGAACGGCGTGTCTGAGCTGCACTCCAATCTGATGGTGCAGTCTCTGTTTGCCGATTTCTCGCGCCTGTTCCCAGGGCGTTTCTGTAACAAAACCAACGGCGTGACGCCACGTCGCTGGCTGGCGCTGGCCAACCCGGCGCTGTCAGAGGTGCTGGATGAGGAGATTGGTCGTAACTGGCGCACCGATCTCAGTCAGCTGAGCGAACTGAAAGCGCAGATCGACTATCCGGCGTTTATTGAAAAAGTGGCAGTCGCGAAGCATCAGAATAAACGACGCCTGGCTGACTGGGTCGCGAAGAATCTGGACGTGGTGCTCGACCCGAATGCGCTATTCGATGTGCAGATCAAGCGTATTCACGAGTACAAACGCCAACTGCTCAATGTGCTGCATGTGATCACCCGCTATAACCGAATCAAGGCCGATCCGCAGGCGAACTGGGTGCCGCGCGTGAATATCTTTGCCGGTAAAGCGGCATCAGCGTATTACGTTGCCAAGCACATTATTCACCTGATCAACGATGTCGCGAATGTGATCAACAATGATCCGCAGGTGAAGAACAAGCTTAAGGTTGTTTTCATCCCGAACTACAGCGTGAGTCTGGCGCAGATCATCATTCCGGCGGCCGATCTTTCTGAACAGATCTCCACCGCAGGCACTGAAGCCTCCGGCACCAGTAACATGAAGTTTGCGCTGAATGGCGCGCTGACTATCGGTACGCTGGATGGGGCTAACGTTGAGATGCTGGATCACGTTGGTGAAGAGAACATCTTTATCTTCGGGAATACCACGCCACAGGTCGAAGCGCTGCGTAAGAACGGCTATAACCCGCGTGACTATTACGAAGGCGATGAGGAACTGCACCAGGTGCTGACCCAGATTGCTTCAGGTCTGTTTAGTCCGCAGGATCCGGGCCGCTACCGCAATCTGTTCGATTCACTGGTTAACTTCGGCGATCACTATCAGTTACTGGCGGATTATCGCAGCTACGTAGATACCCAGGATAAGGTGGATGCGCTCTACCGTAAGCCGGATGAGTGGCAGCGCCGCGCGGCGAAAAACATCGCCGGAATGGGCTACTTCTCGTCGGACCGTACTATTCAGGAGTACGCTGATGAGATCTGGAATATCTCGCCGGTAAGGTTGTAAGGCTCCTGCAGTAAATTTTGTTTTCTCTGCGGCCGAGGGATCGGCCGCACTCTTCCTCTTTCTGCTTCTCTCCCACGCCACACACCTCTAAAAAATTCAGCCGCTTATCGACTCCG
This sequence comes from Pantoea jilinensis, assembly GCF_019104105.1. Classification (NCBI taxonomy): domain Bacteria; kingdom Pseudomonadati; phylum Pseudomonadota; class Gammaproteobacteria; order Enterobacterales; family Erwiniaceae; genus Pantoea; species Pantoea jilinensis. The sequence continues at coordinate 366,116 of NZ_CP077746.1, forward strand.
GGCCTGTAAATGCCCGTTGTGCGAGCGTGATCATTACACCCTGGTGAAGAATCGTTACTATGCGGACATGCAAAACGACCCTACAGGCAACCGCAGCCAATGAGTGACAACATTAACCAGGAAATTACCTTCCGTAAGCTCAGCGTCTTCATGATGTTTATGAGCAAAGGCAATATCGCCCGCACGGCGGAAGCGCTGGAGCTGAGCAGCGTCAGCGTGCATCGCGCCCTGCACACGCTGGAAGAGGGCATCGACTGCCCGCTGTTTATTCATAAAGGCCGCAACCTGGTGCCGCTGCCGGCTGCCTGGACGCTGCTGGACTATTGTCGCGACGTGACCACACTGATGGGCAAAGGCATTGAAGAGGCGCGCAAAGTGGCGGGTATCGGCGGGGGTCGCCTGCGGCTTGGCACACTCTACTCGCTGACGCTTGAAACCATTCCCCGCCTGATCATGGGCATGAAGCTGCGTCGTCCAGCACTGGAGCTTGACCTGACTATGGGGTCGAATCAGATGCTGCTCAATATGCTGGAAGATGACGCGCTGGATGCGATTCTGATCGCCACCGATGAGGGCGAACTCAGTGATGCGCAATTTGAAGTGATTCCGCTGTTCACAGACAGCATCTTTCTGTCCATGCCGGCTGAAGAATCGCAGAGCGAAACCGGACCGGTGGATCTGCGTGATTATGCTGACCGTGATTTTGTCTCACTGGCAGAGGGATTCGCCACTTATGCCGGTTCACAGGAGGCATTTCAGATTGCCGGATTTGAACCGCGCATGGTTACTCAGGTAAATGACATCTTCTCGATGATAAGCCTGGTGCAGGCGGGCGTGGGTCTGGCGCTGATTCCGGGACGGATGAAGAAGGTGTATGAAAATAACATCCAGCTGCTGAGGCTGGCTGAGCCTTACCAGATGCGTCAGCAGATCTCGATTGTCTACTCACATCACCGCGAACGTGACAATGACCTGCTGGCCCTGGCGGCAGAAGGGCGAATGTACGCCCGCAGCCTTACTGATGTAACCGTTTAACGAGATGCAGTGCTACCTCCACGCTATTGCGCTCCAGACAAATCGCTTCGCCCTGCCAGTTCGCCTGACGCGTCAGACCGGTCAGCACACTGCCAGGCGGCATCTCAATGGCCAGTCGGGCATCACGCTGATTCGCTGCAACCATCGCATCATTCCACTGCACCGTGCGCGCCATATTAAAGGCAAGATCGTCGGCAATTTTCTCCGGCTCCCAAATCACCCGCGCGGTTGAGCCGCTGAGGTAGGCACAATCGGGGCGGGAGAGGGTGACGGACGCAAAGGCGCGAGCCAGTTCGGCGGCGGGTTTATCCAGCAGCGCGCAGTGCGACGGCACGCTCACCGCGAGCTTAATCGCTTTACTGGCTCCCGCATCCAGCGCCCTCTGCGCGACCACTGCCATATCCTCGTCGCGGCCAGCAATCACAATCTGCGTTTCCGCATTGAGGTTCGCGATGTAGGTGTTGCTGCCGGGTAGCAGTTTCTCCAGCTGGCTCAGCGTTAAGCCAGTGATCGCGGTCAGGCCATATCCCTGCGGATACGCCTGCTCCATCAGATCGCCGCGCAGCGCAACCAGCCGCAGAGCGTCGCTGAAATCCAGCGCGCCGGAAATCACCGCCGCAGGAAACGCGCCAATCGATAAACCGCTGACGATATCGGGTTTCACCCCACGGCGGATCAGTTCGCGCGCCCAGGCAACACCTGAAATCAGCAGACAGAGCTGCACGGCGCGGGTGTGGCGCAGTGCATCGGCACTGTCGAGCCGGTCAGCTTCTTCGCCCAGCACCGCACGCACGCGGCTTTTCAGCGCATCGCCCTCAGGCAGATGTTGCAGCATCCCGGCACGCTGGGTGCCCTGGCCGGGGAAGGTAAAGAGTATTTTCATGGATTCTCCCTGCTCCAGGGTGAAGCGGTCAGTATCGGTCCGGTGTCGGTTTTTAACAGCACGCGCTCCTCGCGTAGCCACTCGTTCAGGGCAAAGGCGCCAGACGGCGTTTCCACCTGCGTATCCACCCGGCAGCTCAGCGCGTCGGTTGCTGTCTGCCAGCGTTGCAGCGCATCGCGTGGCAGTGGCTGCGGGGCGCGGATGATGACATCCAGATCGCTGGTGGCGTGCAACACAGGGCATTGCGTTGCCAGCGCATAACCGGTGCTGCCGGTAATGCCCCAGCGCCACGGCCAGGCGGTCTCGCTGAGCGAAATCGCCGCGCTGACAGGCGCATAAGCCGTAAAGGGCGAATCCAGCAGCCGTGTGCGTTCAGCCAGCCATTCTGGCGTCACCACGCGGATAATAGTGTCTGACGTGATCCAGCCAGCGGCGCGTTGCTCACGTCGCTCACCGCGCACGCCAATCGGGATCAAACCGGATTCATGGCGATCGCGCCGCACCACCACCGGCATGTCGGGATGCCAGAACGGGCTGACCCAGCTCTCCTGAATCGTGGCTAAAGCACTGCTGTGTCGCAGCCAGAGCAAATCGTGGGGACGCGGCGCACGCATATTACATTCCTGATGTCAGCGTAATGAACAACGGTAAAGATAAAATACACAGAATTGAGCTTAGCAGCAGCACGGCCTCAGCATCGGGTGACTGCACGCCAAAGCGGTTGCCGAACACCACGCCAAAGAAACCGGCTGACAGCGCTATCATCAGAATAGCGGTGATTGCCACTGACCCGTGAAGTCCCAGCGCAAGCACCAGACCCCAGGCGATAAAGGGCTGAATCAGCAGTTTGGCAACCGTCCCGACGCCGACGATGGCGTTGAGTTTCAGCTGACGTGCGGAGAGGATCACGCCGGTCAGGAACAGCGCGGCGGCGGTGGCTGCCAGCCCCAGCGGCTTAATCGCTGAGATGACCAGCTCCGGCATTCTGAAGCCCAGCGCCGACAACACCACACCCAGCAGCGGGCCAAGAACGATCGGCTTTTTGAGCGAGCGCCACATCAGCACCGGCAGCATGGTCACTGTCGAACCCACATTCTCACCGGCAATGCGCGCTTTTTCCCGTTCCAGAATCAGCAGGCAGAAGGGTGTCATCAGCACCGAGCCGCAGGCAATTGAAACCGCAACAGAAAGTGAAGTTGCTGAACCTTCTCCCAGTACGCTGCCCAGAATCGGCAGCCCCAGCGCGGCGTAATTGGGCAGGGCGACAGTCAGCGTTAATACCGCAGCATCCTGAGGCGACTTTTTAAACAGGCGGGTCGCCAGGAAATAGAGCGCCACATAGGTTATCCACATCGCCCCGGTTAAGACGACAATCAATGGCGACTGCGCCACGATACCCGACCAGGGTGTCTGAACGGTGGCACTGAACAGCGCAGCGGGCAGCGCAAAATCCATCACGAAAATATTGAGCAGGGAGACATCTCTGTTATTGACCATTCCGGCCTTACCGGCCCAGAAACCTAACAGCATAATGATAAAAATTGGAGCAAGGGCATGAACAATTATGTAAATCATAAATCACCTGTAATTAAGAGAAAAATTCTTTAAAAACAGCGATGTTTATAATTCTGAACACGGCCACTGCTCCGGGGCGCACGTCGCGATGCGCCCCGTCAGACCGGTTTCGGCAGGTTGGTTTTTTTTATATAATTACCAGGTCGCGCGCATACGCTCGCGAACCAGGGAGGAGCTTTGACGATTAGAGGCGCCAAGGCGGTTTTTCAGGGTAGGATCCTGACGCGCGTCATTGATCGCCTTCTGTAATGCAATCTCAACCATCGCCACATCGGCGTCAGACGGCGTATCAGGATTGGCAACGTTCAGCAGATCAGAGAGCAGACCCAGCGTGGCGAAGTTATTCACGTCATATGCCATTGGGGGAATGGTGGCGGCCAGTTTCTCCAGCGCCTCTACCGAACGCAGTGTGATGCGCGCCGCTGACGCTTTGCCCATGGCATGGACCAGCACGCCCTGATCGTTGAGCGCAATCAGGCGGTTGGCCTGATATCCGTGTGCCAGGAACGCACCGGACATTGCTTTACCCACAATCAGACCAATCACCGGATGACCATCAAGGCGCGCATTCGCATAGGCGCCTGCTGCACCTGCCAGCGCCTGGTGAATGCCAAACGCCTCTTCGCGGCGACCGTAGGCCTGACTGGGGACGTCGATCACCGCCACAATCGGACGTTTCACAGCGCTGTTTTTGTCAGCTTCCCGCGTTTCATTCACCACTTTCGCCAGCGTCCAGCCTTCCAGCAGACCCACTTCACCCTGCGCGGCGCGCGGATAGTGGTTTTGGGCATCGGGCACGACGGCGATAAAGCGGACATCTTCGCCATTAAGCTGGCCGTCAGCCACCTGAACAGAGGCGCACAGACCGCTCAGGCGCTGTGCATCAGGTGCAAGTTTTTCCAGCCAGGTTGCACCACGGCTGCTTGTCTGCGTCATTATTTCTCCTCCCGGGCGAAAAGCTGTTTAATCTGCGCGGTGTCCGCCTGCTGGCGGGTATCGAACTGCGTCAGACGTGACAGGAAGTCGTCATACTTATCACTGCGGTTCTGCGCCGGAACGCCCCTGGCAATAAAATCATGCATCGCGGTTTTCACGGCATTGATACCGTCATTCACCAGCGCATCGACCAGGCCACTGGCGTAGCGGATTTCGCCGCCGGTCATGCTCCAGATAAACGGACGATCGCGAGAGTCGTACTCTTCAATTCCCGCTTCCTGCTCAATCACCTGTGGGCCGTTCAGGCCCAGACGGGCTTCACGGGTCACAATCAGGTAGCTGCAGAGCGCGGCGGCGATAGACATCCCACCGAAGCAGCCAACGGTGCCGCTGACGATGCCGATCACCGGGGTGTAGCGGCGCAGGTCGACAATCGCCGCATGAATATCGGCAATCGCTGCCAGCCCCAGGTTCGCTTCCTGTAACCTCACGCCACCGGTCTCAAGGCAGAGCACCGCCTGTGTCGGGATGCCATTGCGATTGTCTTCTGCCGCCAGCTCCAGCGCCGCCGCCATTTTCGCCCCGGAGACTTCGCCCATGCTGCCGCCCTGGAAGGTGCCTTCGATGGCGATCACCACCGCAGACTGACCGTTCAGCGTGCCGCGTGCCACGACCATGCCATCATCGGACTGGGGCACCACGCCCTGCGGAGCCAGCCAGGGCGACATGATGCCCTCAAAAGGATCCAGCAGTTCGCGGTAGCTGCCCGCATCCAGCAGCGCATGCGCACGTTCGCGGGCCCGTAATTCAATAAAACTGGCATCGTTACGCATGACTCACCTCCTCAAAAACCTGTTCAATACGAATACGCGCCACGCCGGGTGTCGCACCGAAATCGTGGATAATCATCTCTCCGGCGGGCAGGCCGTTGATTAAGTTCAGGCGGTCAAACAGCGCTTTCCAGCGGGCGTCGCTGTTATCCAGTGAGGTGGTGATATTGACGTTCAGTGTCTGGCCTTCAGTTGCGGTGTACAGCACTTCCATATCACCGGAACCAACGACCCCGGCCATCGCTCTGCCACTGAGCAGGCGGTTAGCAGGTAGAGATAATGTGATGTGTTCCATAATGGCCTCTAAAAATAAGAATGTTCAGGCGAACAGACCCGATCGATAAACAGCGTTGCGGCCAGCAAATCGGCGGCTCCGCCCGGCGAGGCGTTGAGCGCCAGCATCCGGCGGTCAAGCTGCTGAAGCGCCCTCTGACCCGCCGCTGTACGGCAGCCGCCTGCCAGCAGCACGGCGCGTGCGCCCTGTTGCATGGCGTCGAGTCCGGTCATGCCTGCACGTGACAGCACGCAGGTATCGCTGAGTGAAGTCATGATTGCCATCAGCGCATCCAGCCGGGCTTCGCTCTCACTGGCACCAACCGCACGGCTGATCAGCAACTGCGGCAGCGCCAGCTTCATCACGTGAGGAAATGCCTGTTGCGCCTCTTCGCGTGCGCCGGGTACCTGATAGCGGTGCGTCGCTTTTAACCCTTTGCTGAACACTCTGGGGGCGTGGCTGTCGGGCAGGCTCGCCAGCGCGGCAGCGGTGCGGGCCAGCGTGTCAGCCGTGGCTGTGCCACCCTGCATGGCAGCGGCACTGACCAGCAATCCCAGCGCCCAGATCGCGCCCCGATGGGTGTTCACGCCGCCGGTTGCTGCCATCATCTGCTGTTCGCCATCGCGGCCGAGCCGACCGACTGTTTCGCGCAGGGCGATGTCGGCGGGACGAAGCCAGCTGTGACGGGCCAGCGCCAGAAAGGTGGGCATCAGGCTGTGGGCAGAACGCTCCATCAGCGCCAGCGTCAGATCCCGATGTGCGCCGTTTCCCCGACTGTCTACCAGACCCGGCTTGGGGCTCAGGCGTGCTTCATCAATCAGGCAATCGCGCGCAATCGTCGCCAGATGACTGGCCTGCGCCTCGGCATGAGTCTGTGACAGGAGTTTCATTACCAGCTCCGGAATTTAGCAGGCGGGTTGTACAGGCCATCTGACCATTCAACCAGGTCAGCGACGCTGCCAGCGGCAAGCAGTGAACGGGTGGCATCGGAGCGACGAATACCCATATCCTCCGGGTAAACTACTTTGCCGCTTTTACGCAGGGCAGCGACGCGTGCTGCATCCACACCCAGACCGATATCGGTAATTCCGGCGACTGCGGCGACCATGGCGCGACGTTCCTCAAGGCTTTCTGCCCGATAGAGATAGGCGATACCTTCCTCGGTCAGCACGTGCGTCACGTCATCGCCGTAGATCATCACCGGCGCCAGTGGCATACCGGAGGATTTCGCCACCTCAACCGCATCAAGGGTTTCAACGAAGGTTGGTTTTGCACCGGCCTGGAAGGTCTCGACCATCTGCACCACCAGTTTTTTACCGCGCTGCATCGGGTCTGGCTCGGTGATCATATTCAGCCAGGCGGGTGTTGCGTGGCGGCGGCCATGGGGATCGTGACCCATGTTTGGCGCGCCACCGAAGCCGGAAAGACGACCACGGGTGACGGTAGAGGAGTTGGCCAGGCCATCAACCTGCAGGGTGGCACCGATAAACATATCGACCGCGTACTGACCTGCCAGCTGACAGAACGCACGGTTAGAGCGCATTGAACCGTCGCTGCCGGTAAAGAAGATGTCGGGACGGGCGCGGATATACTCTTCCATCCCCAGCTCGCCGCCGAAACAGTGCACGCTCTCCACCCAGCCGCTCTCGATGGCCGGGATCAGCGTCGGATGCGGGTTCAGCGCCCAGTGCTTACAGATTTTGCCTTTCAGACCAAGCTGTTCGCCGTAGGTGGGCAGCAGCAGTTCGATCGCGGCGGTGTTAAAACCGATACCGTGGTTAAGCGACTGCACCTGATGCTCGGCGTAGATGCCTTTAATCGCCATCATCGCCATCAGGATATGCTCCTGCTTAATCAGGCGCGGATCGCGGGTAAACAGCGGTTCGATAAAGAACGGTTTATCTGCCACCACGATGTAGTCAATCCAGGAGCCAGGAATATCGACGCGCGGCAGGTCGGTTTCGTCATCGACCAGTTCGTTGACCTGGGCTATCACGATACCGTCACGAAATGCGGCGGCTTCCACCAGCGCCGGGGTATCTTCGGTACTCGGGCCGGTATAAAGGTTGCCTTTGCGGTCGGCTTTATAGCCGGCAATCAGCGCCACATTCGGACTGAGGTCAACGTAGAGACGGGAATAGAGTTCGATATAGGTGTGAATCGCGCCGATTTCCAGCTGACCATCCTGCAACAGCTGAGACATGCGCAGGCTCTGCGGACCGGAGAAGGAGAAGTCGAGTTTGCGGGCAATGCCTTTTTCAAAAATATCGAGATGTTCGCTGCGGCCGACGCTGGGCATAATCATATGCAGGTCGTGAATTTTCGCCGGATTCACCGCCGCCAGGGTGCGGGATAAAAAGTCAGCCTGCTTCTGGTTATTCCCTTCCAGTACCACGCGGTCGCCTGGTGCGATTAACTGTTCAAATGCTTCAACGGCTCTTTCAGCAGGAATAACTTTGCCATCAAGGGGAAAGGAGGCCAGACGACGCGCTTTTTCACTGCGGCGTGTGTTCCACTCCCGGGCAGGCGTTTGGCCTGTGTTCATTTCAACCTCCGGATTTGAATCGCTTTGTTGACGTTTATGCTGAGGGAAGTCTGAGCTTTCTTAAAACGGTGTTCAATTAAGCAAAAAAACGGAACGTTAGATTTAAAGTAACAATGGCGAAAAGGAGGATACGCAGTCAGGATGCGTTGAGTTTACGCGGGGAAGCATGAAGAAAAGGTTGCAGTGGGTAATTGCCAGGGTCTGCATTTATTGTGAACAAAAACAGTCAGACCGGTTTGCTCGCTGACAGGCGTTTCTCCTGATGAGGTGTGAGGATGCGGCTGGCCTGAATATTAACCGAATAAGCAGCCAATAAAAAAAGCAGGCCGAAGCCTGCTTTCTGTTGTTGTATAGCTCGCTTATGACGCCAGCGACAGTGCCGGTTTGGCTTTCGCCGCCAGCCACTCTGCCACACGGGCCTGCTGCTCTTTGGTCAGCCACATACCCTGTTTGGTACGACGCCAGATAGCATCGTCAAGCTCACGTACCCATTCATGCTGCACCAGGTAGCGTAACTCCGCCTCATAGAAGTCGTGACCGAAGTTCTCACCCAGATCGTCCAGACTTTTCGCACCCGCCAGCAGGGTTTCAGTGCTGCTGCCGTAAGTGCGTGAGAAGTGGCGCGCCATGTTTTCAGTGATGAACGGATAACGACGACGCAGGCTGACCGCGTAATCATCGCTGGTGCCGTTGATATTACCGCCCGGCAACACGCAGTTTTTGGTCCAGGCTGGGCCGGCTTTCGGATAGTACTTCGCCAGTTTCTCCAGCGCATGTTCTGCCAGCTTGCGATAAGTGGTCAGCTTGCCACCAAACACGGAAAGCAGCGGTGCCTGACCGTTATCATCGCGCACATCCAGCGTGTAATCGCGAGTGATCGCCTGCGGCGAATCAGATTCGTCATCACACAGCGGACGGACACCTGAGTAAGACCAGACGATATCGTCGGCGGTCAGCTGCTTTTTAAAGTGTCCGTTGAACACTTTCAGCAGGTACTCGGTCTCGCTGTCATCGATATGGACGCTTTTCGGATCGCCTTTGTATTCCACATCGGTGGTGCCGATGATTGAGAACTCATCCATCCAGGGAATGACAAACACGATGCGGTTATCTTCGTTCTGCAGGATATAAGCCTGTTTCTCGGTATGGACGCGCGGCACCACAATATGGCTGCCTTTAATCAGGCGGATACCGTAAGGCGATTTCAGCTTCAGGCTGTCGTCGAACAGCTGTTTGACCCACGGGCCTGCCGCGTTGACCAGACCTTTCGCCTGCCAGGTAAAGGTTTTGCCGGTATCAACATCTTCGGCTTCGACCATCCACAGGCCACCTTCACGCCAGGCGCGGGTGACACGAGTACGGGTACGCACTTCGCCACCATGCTTAACCACTTCCTGCGCATTCAGAACGACCATGCGGGCATCATCTACCCAGCAGTCGGAGTATTCGAATCCGCGCGTGATTTCTGGCTTCAGGGCCGAATCCGCGCCAAATCGCAAACTTTTGCTGCCTGGCAGGCTGGTACGCTTGCCAAGATGGTCATACATGAACAGGCCGGTACGAATCATCCACGCCGGACGCAGATGCGGACGGTGCGGCAAGCGGAAGCGCATCGGAAACGCCAGGTGCGGCGCCATTTTCAGCAGGACTTCGCGCTCGGCCAGTGCTTCACTGACCAGGCGGAATTCGTAGTGTTCAAGGTAGCGCAAGCCGCCATGAATCAGTTTTGAGCTGGCTGAAGAGGTCGCGCAAGCCAAATCCCGCGCCTCCAGCATTAACACCGACAGTCCGCGTCCTGCAGCGTCTGCTGCAATGCCGGCACCGTTGATGCCGCCGCCGATCACGATCAGGTCTTTGGTTTCCACGTCATCTCCTCCGATGTTCGGAATAGTTCTCTTATGTTCGTTTTCGAGCATAATCATAATCGCAAACCAACATTTACGCCAGTCTTTAACCCGGTAAAAACATTTTTGCGTGATATAGCTAACATTCTGCCCACCAAAAAAACAGATAGCCGTAACGATTGTCAGGTTATCGGCGCGGATTATCGGGTTACACTACGCGCTATTGTGATGCTGTTATGAGAGATCCCATGGAAACGTTTGAATGTATTGATGTGCAGCAGGCGCAGGCGCGTCTGGCGCAGGGTGCGCTGCTGGTGGATATCCGTGATCCGCAAAGTTATGTCCTTGGCCATGCGGCGGGCGCGCTGCATCTGACCAACGCCAACCTCAGCGAGTTTGTCAGTGGCGCGGATCAAAGCCTGCCCGTGCTGGTGATGTGCTATCACGGTAATAGCAGCAAAAGTGCGGCGCAGTATCTTCTGGGACAGGGCTTCAGCGCGGCGTACAGCATTGATGGCGGCTTTGATGCCTGGCGTGCCGCCTTCCCTCAGCAGGTTGCCTCTGGCAGTGAATAGCTTGCTGCTCGTCACATGGAGAGTTAATGATGCGCATTACCCAATTTAATCAGCCGCGCATGGCGCAGGCGTTTGTTGACTACATGGCGACGCAGGGCATCACGTTGCGTATTGAGCATGAAAATCACTACGTCATCATGCTGGATGATGAGAGCAAGATTGCAGTGGTCGAAAACGAACTTCAGCAGTTTCTGCATGACCCTAACCATCCGCGCTATCAGGCCGCCAGCTGGCACAGCGGCAAGACTGACAGCGGTTTGCGCTATGAGCGCAGCAATATCTGGGCGAACATCCGCGAGCGTGCCGGTCCGCTGACCATGACCCTGATGGTGCTCTGCATCGCGGTCTTTATTCTGATGCAGGTCATGGGCGATCAGGCCGTGATGGCGTGGCTCTCCTGGCCGGATGCCGACCAGCATCTTCAGGTCTGGCGCTGGTTCAGTCATGCGCTGCTGCACTTTTCACTGCTGCACATCCTGTTTAATCTGATGTGGTGGTGGTATCTCGGCGGCGCGGTTGAAAAGCGTCTGGGCAGCGGCAAACTGTTTGTAATTATGCTGATTTCGGCGCTGCTCAGCGGCTGGCTGCAGGCGAAGTTCAGTGGCATCTGGTTTGGTGGTCTGTCGGGCGTGGTCTATGCCCTGATGGGTTACTGCTGGCTACGCGGTGAGCGCGATCCCGACAGCGGCGTCTATCTTGAACGGGGATTGATCGGTTTTGCGGTGGTCTGGCTGGTGATTGGCTGGTTCGGCGTCTTTGGTCTGGCGATTGCCAACGCGGCGCACGTTGCTGGTCTGGTGGTCGGGCTGGCGATGGCGCTGGTCGATACGCGTAACGTCACGCGTCGATAGACAGGTTTAGCGGGTTAACAGGAGAGGAACGTGAAGCAGACGCAACGTCATGACGCGATTATCGATTTAGTCCGTCGTCAGGGATATGTCAGTACTGAGGAGCTGGTAGATCATTTTGAGGTCAGCCCGCAGACCATTCGTCGCGACCTCAACGATTTGGCCGATCAAAACAAAATTCAGCGCCACCACGGCGGCGCGGCGCTTCCTTCCAGCTCTGAGAATACCGCCTGGCACGATCGCAAAATGATGTGGTCAGCGGAAAAAGCGCGGATTGCGCAGCGTGTTGCCAGCCAGATCCCGGATGGCGCTACGCTGTTTATTGATATTGGCACCACGCCGGAAGCGGTGGCGCATGCGCTGCTCAACCACAGCAATTTACGTGTGGTGACCAATAACCTTAACGTCGCGATGCTGTTAATGGGCAAACCCGATTTCCGGGTGATTATCGCGGGCGGTGAAGTGCGCACCCGCGATGGCGCCGTGATGGGGGAAGCGACGCTCGACTTTATTTCTCAGTTCCGGCTCGATTACGGCATCCTGGGGATCAGCGGCATCGACATGGATGGGTCGCTGCTGGAGTTCGACTATCACGAAGTCCGCACCAAACGCGCGATTATAGAAAATTCACGCTGCGCGATGCTGGTGGTGGATCACTCGAAATTTGGCCGGAATGCCATGGTTAACCTTGGCAACATGAGTCTGCTGGATTATCTCTACACCGATAAAATGCCGCCAGCCAGCGTCATGAAAGTGATTGAGCAGCATGAGGTTCACCTCGAACTCTGCTGATTCCTGCGACGCCAGCCACCCGGCTGGCGTTTTTCTTTGATTGTTGTCGCTTTTTCCCCCACTCACGTCTTAACTTAACGGTTGCTGGCACCCGGTTGCCAGCCCGTGCGCTTTCTATTTTTGTTTTGCTTCACCTCATTGCGTAACAGAAGGGAGTGATATGCCGCAGCAAAAATTTAATAAAGCCCGTTTTACCGCTGCCCTGACCCGACAGTGGCAACAGTTGAGTCTCCATTCCGCCCAACAGATGACCTCGCACCAGGCGTGGCAGGCGGTCAGTGCGGCACTGGCAGAACTGCTCGATACCCAGCCGGCACCGCGTCCGGCTAAGCAGCAGCGTCACGTAAATTACCTGTCGATGGAGTTTCTCATTGGTCGTCTGACCGGCAACAATCTGCTGAATCTCGGCTGGTATGACGAGGTCAAAGCGGCGCTGGCTGAGCAGCAACTTGATTTAATCGAATTGCTGGAGCAGGAGATCGACCCGGCACTCGGCAACGGCGGGCTGGGGCGACTCGCCGCCTGCTATATGGATTCGATGGCAACGGTGGGGCAGTCCGCCACCGGCCATGGGCTGAATTATCAGTATGGCCTGTTCCGCCAGTCTTTTGAGGAGGGTAAGCAGATTGAAGCGCCCGATGACTGGCAGCGTGAACGCTATCCGTGGTTTCGTCACAATGCGGCGCTGGATGTGGACGTTGCGATGGGCGGCCGGGTGGAAAAACGTGAGGATGGCGGTGTACGCTGGCTTCCCGATTTTACGCTGCGTGGTGAGGCCTGGGATTTGCCGGTGACCGGCTACCGCAACGGCGTGACACTGCCGCTGCGCCTGTGGCAGGCCGTGAGTGCGCACCCGTTTGACCTGACGGCCTTTAACGACGGCAATTTCCTTCAGGCGGAGCAGCCTGGTATTGAGGCGGCAAAACTCACCAAAGTGCTCTATCCCAATGACAACCATCAGGCCGGCAAGCGGCTGCGTTTGATGCAGCAATATTTTCAGTGTGCCTGCGCCGTAGCCGACATCCTGCGCCGTCACCATCTGGCGGGCCGCAGCATTCACAGTCTGCCGGACTTCGAGGTGATCCAGCTCAACGATACCCATCCAACCATCGCCATCCCCGAGATGCTGCGTGTGCTGCTGGATGAACATCAGCTAAGCTGGGATGAGGCGTGGCATATCACCAGCCGTTTGTTCGCTTACACCAACCACACGCTGATGCCCGAGGCGCTGGAGCGCTGGGATGAGAAGCTGATGCGCAGCCTGCTGCCGCGCCATATGCTGATTATCAAAGAGATTAATCAGCGGCTGAAAAAGCAGGTGAAACAGCACTGGCCGGATGACAAAGCGATGTGGCACAAGCTGGCGGTGGTGGCGGACGGACAGGTGCGCATGGCCAATCTCTGCGTGGTAAGTGGCTTTGCGGTCAACGGCGTGGCGGCACTGCACTCCCGTCTGGTGGTCAGCGATCTCTTCCCGGAATATCACCAGCTCTGGCCGCAAAAATTCCACAACGTCACCAACGGCATTACGCCGCGTCGCTGGCTGAAGCAGTGTAATCCGGCGCTGGCGGCACTGATTGATGAGACGCTGAAAACGGAGTGGGCCAATAACCTTGATGCGTTAACCGGTCTGGAGCCGTATGCCGACGATCAGGCGTTTCGTCAGCGCTATCGCAGCATCAAACAGCAGAACAAAGCGCAGCTCACAGAGTATATCGCCCGCCATACCGGCATCATCGTGAACCCGGCGGCGCTGTTCGATGTGCAGATCAAACGTCTGCATGAGTACAAGCGCCAGCACCTCAGCCTGCTGCATATCCTCTACTGCTATCAGAAGCTCCTGAACAACCCGGAAGATGTCACCTTCACGCCGCGGGTGTTCCTGTTCGGGGCCAAAGCCGCGCCGGGTTACTACCTGGCAAAAAATATTATCTACGCCATTAACAAGGTTGCGGAGGTGGTGAACAACGATCCGCGGGTGGGTGACAGGCTCAAAGTGGTGTTTATCCCGGACTACCGCATCACCGTGGCTGAACTGATGATCCCGGCGGCCGATCTCTCCGAGCAGATCTCTACAGCCGGTTATGAAGCCTCGGGCACTGGCAACATGAAGCTGGCGCTGAATGGCGCGCTGACTATTGGCACGCTGGATGGTGCCAATGTCGAGATTGCCGAACAGGTGGGTGAGGAGAATATCTTTATCTTCGGTCACACCGTGGATGAGGTAAAGGCGCTCAAAGCGAAAGGTTACAACCCGAAAAAGGTGCGTAAGCAGAACAAGCCGCTGGACGATTTACTGAAATCGCTGGAGAAAGGCAAATTCAGCGACGGGGATAAACATGCGTTTGACCTGATGCTGGAGAGCCTGACCAAAAATGGCGATCCCTGGCTGGTGCTGGCTGATTTTCAGGCCTATGTCGAGGCACAGCAACGGGTGGAAGCCCTGTGGCGTGACCCGGAAGGCTGGACCCGCGCCGCTATCCTCAATACGGCCCGAACCGGCATGTTCAGTTCGGACCGTTCCATTCGTGACTATCAGCAACGTATCTGGCAGGCACCGCGCTAAGGAGCAGCAATGAAGCAAAATGCACTCGATCAGGCCGCCCGTGCCGCGGGAATTTCACTGGATTACATCAACGTTAACGGCGAGAAAGCGGCGATCAGCGATGAGACCAAACGCGCGCTGCTGGCGGTAATGGACGATCCGCAGGATGCCAAAAAATCACCGCTGCCGCCGGTCGCGGTGTTCAGCGGCAGTGGCAAACGGCAATTGACGCCACAGGGCAGCGGCGTCTACAGCTGGCAGTTGCAGACCGAAAAGGGCAAGCAGTTTAGCGGCGAGTTAACCGCCGGAGAGCCTTTTTCGCTGCCGGGGCCGCTGACACAGGGTTATCACCAGCTCACGCTCACTAAAGGAAAGAAGCGCTGGCAGACGCGGATTATTGTCGCGCCGCGCCGCTGCTATCTGCCGCCAGCGCTGGAGGCGGGAGAGAAACGCTGGGGCGCGCTGGTGCAGCTCTACACGGTGCGATCTGAACAGAACTGGGGCATTGGCGACTTCGGCGACCTTGACCAGCTGCTGGTGCAACTGGCTGAGCGCGGCGGCGATTTTGTCGGGCTGAATCCGCTGCATGCGCTCTATCCCGCCAGCGCCGGTTTCGCCAGCCCGTACAGTCCGTCATCCCGCCGCTGGCTGAATGTGATTTATATCGACGTCAGTCAGGTCGCCGATTTTCAGCAAAGCGCGGCAGCACAGAAGTGGTGGAAAAGTGCCAAAACCCAAAAGGCGCTGACCAAAGCGCGAGAGGCAGAGTGGGTTGACTACGAGGCCGTGATAGCGCTTAAGCTCACTGCGCTGCGGCACGCCTGGGCCCACTTCCAGGCGCGTGATAACCAGAGCGAAGAGCATCAATCCTGGGCAGCTTTTGTACGTCAAGGCGGCGACAGCCTGCGTTATCAGGCGGCCTACGACGGTATCCAGCTGGAGCGGCAGGCGGACAAGACGCAGCAGGGCGGCTGGCCTGCGTGGCCGGAAGCGTGGCGTAACAGCCAGTTGCCCGAGGTGCAGCAGTGGTGTGAGCAGCATGAAGAGGAGATCGCGTTCTGGCAGTGGCTACAATGGCTGGCACAGCAGCAGTTCTCGGCCTGCTGGACGCACAGTCAGGCGCTGGGCATGAGTGTGGGGCTTTATCGTGATCTGGCGGTGGGCGTAGCAGAGGGCAGTGCGGAAACCTGGCACGACCCGGAGCTTTATCGCCTTAAAGCCTCAGTGGGCGCGCCACCCGATCGTCTGGGTCCGCTGGGACAAAACTGGGGCTTACCGCCGATGGACCCGCATGTGATGCAGGCGCGGGGCTATCAGCCGTTCATCGACATGCTGCGCGCCAACATGCGCGACTGCGGCGCATTGCGTATCGACCATGTGATGTCTCTACTGCGTCTGTGGTGGGTACCGGCCGGGGAGACAGCGGATAAAGGCGCCTATGTCGCCTATCCGGTCAATGACCTGCTGGGCATCCTGGCGCTGGAGAGCCATCGGCTGCGCTGCATGGTGATTGGTGAAGACCTGGGCACCGTGCCTCAGGAAATTATCAGCCTGCTGCGTAAAAGCGGTGTCTTTTCATGGAAGGTGCTCTGGTTTGAGCAGGAGAAAGATCAGCGTTATCGCGCGCCGCAGGACTATCCACGCCAGTCTATCGCCAGCGCCAGTACCCATGATCTGCCGACGCTGACCGGTTTCTGGGAGCAGGGCGACCTGGATCTGGGTGAGAAGCTGGGCCTTTATCCGGGCGATGCAGTGAAAGCGCTGCATCAGCAGCGTGCCGCGCAGAAACAGGCGCTGCTGGATGCGCTGCATCAGGCGGGTGCCTTACCGGCCCGCAGTCAGAAGAAGGCGGAGAAGCTGAACATGACACCTGCGCTGAACCGGGCCATCCATCGCTTCCTGGCGGATACCGACAGTGCGCTGCTTGGACTGCAGCCTGAGGACTGGCTCGGTATGACCACGCCGGTCAACGTGCCGGGCACGGTAGATCAGTACCCTAACTGGCGACGCAAGCTGAGCAAAACGCTGGAGGCAATCTTTGCGGACAAGGAGGTGAATACGCTGCTGAAGGTGGTCAGTGAGCAGCGTCAGTCAGGACAGAAAGGGCAATAAAAATAGCGCGGCAGTCAGGCTGCCGCGCTTTATCATCAGTAGAACGAGTGTTCACCACGCTGATGCTCGGTAATATCCCGCACGCCTTTCAGTTCCGGGAAGGCAGCCAGCAGCTCTTTCTCGATACCATCTTTCAGGGTCACATCGATCATCGAACAGCCGTTACAGCCGCCGCCGAACTGCAGAATGGCGTAACCATCTTCGGTGATCTCCATCAGCGATACGCGACCGCCGTGGCCAGCGAGCTGTGGGTTGATCTGCGCCTGCAGCAGGTACTCAACGCGCTCAACCATTGGCGCATCATCAGAGACTTTGCGCATCTTGGCATTCGGCGCTTTCAGCGTCAGCTGAGAACCCAGATTATCAGTCACGAAGTCGATTTCCGCATCTTCCAGATAAGGTTTGCTCAGTTCATCAACATACGCTGAGAGCTTCTCGAACTTCAGTTCAGTATCGGTGGCTTCAACAGCATCGGGCGGACAGTAAGAGACGCCACACTCGGCTGTTGGCGTACCCGGGTTAATCACGAATACGCGAATCTGGGTGCCATCTTCTTGTTTGGATAGCAGTTTAGAAAAATGTTCCTGGGCAGAGTCAGTAATTCGGATCATGTCGATTGCTCAATAGTTGACTAATTTAGTTGGTTATAATACGCCCATCAATGACGCGCTACAAGGTACGGCACAGACACCAGACCTGCACGCTGGCAGCACCCTGCGCCAGTAAAAGACGACTGATTTCATCTACGGTACTGCCGGTGGTAATGACGTCATCCAGCAAAGCGATATGGCGTCCCTGCACCGCCATTTCAAGGCGGAAAGCACCGCGTAAGTTAGTGCGGCGCTGGCGGGCGCTGAGCTGATGCTGTAATGCGCCTCTGCGCGTGCGGGAAAGCCCTTCACGCCATTCACATCCCAGCCAGTGCGCCAGCGGTGCGGCCAGCAGGACAGTCTGGTTGAAGCCGCGCTGCCAGCGTCGTCGCTGGTGCAGCGGAACCGGCAGCAGCAGATCAGGACGCGGCACATCACCGCGTCGGTAAACATTAAGCCAGCTTAGCAAAATCAGCCGCGCCAGCATCACCCTGAGTGCGGTTATGTGAGAAAATTTAAGCTGATTAACCCACTGGCTGAACGGCAGACAATAGTCATTAACGCAGACCAGCGCCTGCCAGGCGGGCGGTTTAAGCTGGCAGCGGCCACAGGCGACCTTTTCTGATCCTGCCGGTAACCCACAGCGTGGGCAGAGACGCGGTAATGGCGGTAATTTGCGTAAACATAAGCTGCAGATACCGTGCCGGGCTATCCGCAACGGCATCCGGCATAGCCAACACAGGGCGGGCATTGCTAGCATAGCGACCTCCTTATCATTTTCGGGATAGTAACTGATGACGTCGCTCTACTGGCACACCTGCGGAGAAGGAAAACGCGATCTTGTGCTGCTGCACGGATGGGGACTGAATGCCGAAGTCTGGCAAAGCATTATTCCGCGACTCAGCGCGCATTACCGTCTGCATCTGGTCGACCTGCCCGGTTATGGTCGCAGCCAGAACGTTGACGCGCTGACACTGGAGCAGATGGCTGAGCAGATAATGCCTTTCCTGCCACCGCAGGCCATTGTGGTGGGCTGGTCGCTGGGCGGACTGGTCGCGACGCAGCTTGCGCTGACCGCGCCAGAAAAGCTGGACGCCCTGATTACCGTTGCATCATCACCCTGTTTCACCGCCACAGAGCACTGGCCCGGCATTAAACCGGAAACGCTGCAGAACTTTCAGCAGATGCTCAGTAATGATTTTCAGCGCACGGTGGAGCGCTTTCTGGCGCTGCAGACGCTGGGCACCGAAACGGCGCGTGCCGATGCGCGACAGCTGAAAGAGGTGGTACTGTCACAACCCGTGCCGGAGGTGGCGGTGCTGGATGGCGGGCTCGACATTCTGCGTCAGGTCGACCTGCGCGACGCGTTACCGCAGATCACATTGCCGTTTTTGCGACTCTACGGGGCATTAGATGGTCTGGTGCCGCGTCGGATTGCTGCTGAGATCGATGAAATGTTGCCAGCCTCGCCCTCTGTGATTATCGAAAAAGCAGCACATGCACCTTTTATTTCTCATCCAGAGATGTTTTGTCAGCACATTATTAATTTTATCAGCAGTTTAGAGGGATAGTCGTGCTACGGGTTGGCAAAAATCGTTAACAGCATCAATACTTCTCTTTGTGAGCAAGGCCGCTGCAATTTTATGTGATTAGTCACGGAAATGACTATGCCGTTCCATACTGCCTTACGCGTTTAGCGGCTGCTTACATCTCACAATGGATCATGAATGAGGGTAAACATAATGAAGGTTTTTAAATGGGTTGTGGCTTCAATGATGATGGGCGCGATTTCATTTTCTGCGATGGCAGCGAAGGAAGTCACCAAAGAAGAAGTTAAGACAATGAACCTGCAGAAAATTGGCACCGTTAACACCACAGCGGAAACCACCTCGCCAATGGATGCTAAAAAAGTACTGTCTAAGCTCGCTGACGAAAAAGGCGGCAAATACTACCTGGTGATCGCCGGTCGCGAACACGGTAAATTCAGTGCAACGGCTGAAGTCTACAAGTAATTAACGCAGCCACATGAACTGCCAGGCATCCAGCTTAACCGGCTGGGTGCCATCAATCTTCTCTCCGCTCACCACATCCTGCAACGTATGCGCCACCGGCAATCGCGTTTCCACTGACCGGCCACTCAGATTAAACACGCATAGCAATCCGCCGCCGCTTTCTGGCTGATGACGGCTGAGCACCAGCAGGGCGTTTTCGCTGTCGTAGATCGTCATCGGATTATCGGGATGGAATGCGGGCTGACGACGACGCAGCTGGATCAACTGGCTGAGTCGGGTATAAATCTGCTGACGCAGCCAGTCACCACCCACCAGGGCCGCTTCAATCTGCTGTAAATCATACTTCTGACGGTTAATCGCCCGGTTATGTCCGGCGGCCCGCACGCCATCATAATGGTTACGACCGCCCAGAATGCTCTGGACATAGATGGCCGGCACGCCAGGAAAGACCAGCAGAATCGCATGGGCCAGCAGGAAGCGTTTCAGCCGCGTGGCATCATCATCCGCTTCACGGTTCAGCGCATCCAGAAACGTGACATTAATTTCATAGGTGCTGGTGCTACCGTCAGGGTTATTTTTATAGGAGACCAGCGCGCCCTCCAGCGCCAGGTCGCGCACCAGCGACACAATCTCCACTTCAGACAGGATGCCGCGCGCCGGATTCAGCCCGATACCATCGTGTGACGCCAGGAAGTTGAAGAAAGTGGTGTCATTACTACTGAGATCCAGTGAGCTGGCCCACTGCCGCAACGCGCGCGCCGAGCCGGTGTGAATGGCATGCAGCACCAGTGGCGGCAGCGAAAACTGATAAACCATCTGCGCTTCATCGTGCCCGTTGCCCAGGTAGCTGATGTTGTCCTGATGCGGCACGTTAGTCTCGGTAATAATCACCGTACCTGGCGCGACATGGTTGGCAATCGCGCGGAACAGCTTTACCAGTTGATGGGTCTTTTCCAGATGAATACAGCGCGTGCCTGGCGTTTTCCACATATAGCCGACCGCATCAAGGCGCACATAGTCGGCGCCACGGACCAGGTAGTCGAGCAACACGTTGACCATGCGCAACAATACCTCAGGATTGGCAAAGTTAAGATCAATCTGGTCGGCACTGAAGGTGGTCCAGATGAAGCGGGTATCACCATCCGCCATCTTAAACGGTGTCAGCAGCGGCGAGGTACGTGGGCGCGTCACGGCGCTGAGATCCGTGGCAGGTGGCATGCTGATAAAGAAATCGTCCCAGCCGGGATCCTGCGCCAGAAAGTGGCTGAACCAGGCGCTTTTTGCCGACATATGGTTGCAGACGAAGTCGAACATCAGGCGGGTTTCCTGATGCAAACGCGAAATATCCTGCCAGTCGCCGCACACCGGATCGACCTCGTGGTAATTAATCACCGAAAATCCGTCGTCGGACGACCAGGGGAAAAAAGGTAGCAGGTGAACCAACGGAAAGGTGGATTGCAGGTGCTGCTGATAGAAACGGGAAAAGGTGTTGAGCGTGGGTTTATCGGTTTCACGAAACTGGTCGGCGTAGGTGATGAGCACCACATCCTGCTCATCCCAGTGGGCCTTGCGCGGCAGCTTAATCGCCTCGCGGGCTGTGGCAATGTCAGCCTTAAGGCGCGCTAAGGTCGCCTCCGGAAATGTGCCAGCATAAATCTTATCAATCAGATCGGTGATCGTTTCCATCGTGAATTGGGTGCCACAGCAGGTGTTGTTTTTATGACAGGCTTCTTTTTAGCGTAGCGCGATGATGGGGATTTTCAACCGGGGGAAAGCGTGTGAAGAGGGGGCCTGATGTGGCCCCCTGAAAAGCTTAGCGTTTTTTACCGAATGCCGCAGCCAGTGCATCACCCATTGCACTGTTGCCTGCGGATGCGCTGGCTGGACGCGGACGGCCTTTACCTGCAGCCGGACGTTTCTCTTCGCGCGGCGCGGTATTCTTCGCGCCACCCCGTGCATTGCCTTCGCCTGGCTGCTCATCAAGACGCATGGTGAGGGCGATACGTTTACGCTGGAGATCGACTTCCATCACTTTCACTTTGACGATATCGCCGGCTTTCACCACCTGATGGGGATCTTCCACGAAGCGATCAGAAAGCGACGAGATATGCACCAGGCCATCCTGATGCACGCCGATATCCACAAACGCACCGAAGTTAGTGACGTTGGTGACGGCACCTTCAAGGATCAAGCCCGGCGTCAGATCGTTCAGTGTTTCAACGCCTTCCGCAAACTGCGCAGTCTTAAACTCAGGACGCGGATCGCGACCCGGTTTCTCCAGCTCTTTCATGATGTCGGTAACGGTCGGCAGACCAAAACGCTCATCAATAAAATCGCGCGGGCTGAGGTTACGCAGGCTGCCAGCATTACCCATTAGATCGCTGAGGGCCTGCTCGGTGGCGGCCAGAATACGTTCGACGACCGGATACGCTTCCGGGTGAACCGTTGAGGCATCCAGCGGGTTATCACCGTGGTTGATGCGCAGGAAGCCCGCACACTGTTCAAAGGCTTTTGGCCCAAGACGACTCACTTTCAGCAACTGCTGGCGGTTCTGGAAGCGGCCATTCTCGTCACGCCAGCCGACAATGTTCTGCGCCATCATGCGCGTCAGGCCCGCGACGCGGGTCAGCAGCGGCACCGAGGCGGTGTTGAGGTCAACGCCGACGGCGTTCACGCAATCCTCTACCACGGCGTCGAGTTTCTTCGCCAGCTGGCTCTGACTGACGTCATGCTGGTACTGACCGACACCGATGGATTTCGGGTCGATTTTCACCAGCTCAGCCAGCGGATCCTGCAGACGTCGTGCGATAGACACCGCGCCACGTAGTGAAACATCGAGATCCGGGAACTCCAGCGCCGCCAGTTCAGAGGCCGAGTAAACGGAGGCGCCGGCTTCACTGACAATCACTTTCTGCGCCGTCACCTGCGGGAACTGCTGCTGCAGATCCAGGAAGAAGCGCTCGGTTTCACGTGAGGCGGTTCCGTTGCCAATCGCCACCAGCTCAACCTGATGCTTAATGCAGAGCGCGGCGACGGCAGCGGCGGCTTTGGCGGTCTGGCCGGTGTGCGGATAGACGGTATCGGTCGCCACGACTTTACCGGTGGCATCGACCACCGCGACTTTAACGCCGGTGCGCAGGCCGGGATCCAGTCCCATAGTGGCGCGCATGCCCGCCGGCGCCGCCATCAGCAAATCGTGCAGGTTGCGGGCAAAGACGTTAATGGCTTCATCTTCTGCGCGTTCGCGCACTGTACCCATCAACTCCGTTTCCAGATGCAGCATCACCTTGATGCGCCACGTCCAGCTCACCACCGCTTTACGCCAGCTGTCGGCTGGCGCGTTGTTCAGGCGCAGATTCAGGTGTTCAGCGATCAGCGTTTCGCCGTGGCTTTCACGTGGTGCTTCATCAAACTGCGGATCGGCATTCAGCGACAGTTGCAGTACACCTTCGTTACGGCCACGCAGCATCGCCAGCGCACGGTGTGACGGCACGTTGCTCAGCGCTTCGTGGTGGTCAAAGTAGTCACGGAACTTCGCGCCCGCTTCCTCTTTGCCTTCCACCACGCGTGACACCAGATGGGCATTTTTCCACAGATAGTTACGCACTTTGGCCAGCAGCGCCGCATCCTCGGCGAAACGCTCCATCAGAATATAGCGGGCACCATCCAGCGCGGCACGGACGTCAGCAACGCCTTTGTCCGCATCGACATACTGCTCAGCAAGCTGCTCAGGGATGTGAGAGGGCTCCTGCCAGAGCGTGTCCGCCAGCGGTTCCAGACCGGCTTCAATAGCGATCTGTCCACGCGTCCGGCGTTTCTGTTTGTAGGGCAGGTAGAGGTCTTCAAGCTCGGTTTTGCTGAGGGTGGTGTTGATGGCGCGGGCGAGGTCGTCAGTGAGTTTTCCCTGATCGTCAATCGACTTCAGAATCGACTGGCGTCGATCTTCAAGTTCGCGCAGATAGCTGAGACGGGTTTCCAGCTGACGCAGTTGGGTGTCATCCAGCCCGCCGGTTACCTCTTTACGATAGCGTGCGATAAACGGCACGGTATTCCCTTCATCTAACAGGCGAACGGCGGCGTCAACCTGCTCTGGTCGCGCCTGTAGCTCACTGGCAATTATCTGGCTCAGAACTTTCATCATCAGGACTGTCTTGCTTTCCGGGTTGAGAAATAGCGGACAGTTATACGGATTGATGGTTAAAATTGCCAGAGAAGCGGGCGGCTTTCAGCGATAATCTGAATTGTTATTGCGGGTAGTCAATGGCGTTGACATACCACAGCGCCGGACCCACTGGGGTCTCAACAGTGGCGGCATCACCGACCTCTTTTTTCAGCAGTGCCCGCGCCATAGGTGAGTCGATGGAAATGTAATCTTTGCGGCCAAAAATCTCGTCGTAGCCCACAATGCGGAAGCGTTTGAGGTCGCCCTCATCGTTTTCAATTTCCACCCAGGCACCAAAGAATACTTTGCCATCCTGCTGGGGTGAGTAATCAACGATTCGCAGCTGCTCAAGGCTTTTGGTCAGATAGCGTACGCGGCGATCAATTTCACGCAGCCGTTTTTTGTTGTACTGGTAGTCGGCATTTTCACTGCGATCGCCAAGGCTGGCAGCCCAGGTGACTTTCTTTGTCACTTCCGGTCGCTCTTCACGCCATAAATAGTCGAGTTCCGCTTTCAGTTTGTCGAAGCCTTCGCGGGTAATGAGTCGGGTTTTCATGCTATACCGGCCAGAGAGATCTAAAGAGCGACAGTGTAAGGCAAAGAGGGCGCGGCAAAAAAGAGTCGGGGAAAGGGTTTTTAAAGGTTAAAAACCCACGTTGATTTCCCCGGCGGCGAAAGGGTTGGTGCTGTGATTGAAATAGAGCCAGTCATCTGAAGCCGGCGAAAAAGCGTGCGTAAACTTATTTTCCGGCGTGGGTCGCCGTGGTGGTCGATGTGCCGGTGCTGTGACCGTCACCGCCGCCGCCGCCCATGGTGGCCAGTGCTACGCCCAGCAGGGCTGCGACTGCGCCAACACCGATGGCGTTAGAGTTACCTTGTGCTGTTGTTGTCGCTGCTGCGCCGGCCGCTTCACCGGTTGCAGTGGCTGCATAACCTGGGCTGACGCTGCCTAATGCCAGCGCGCTCAGCAGTAAAATTGTTTTTTTCATTGTATGTAATCCCCGTTGAGACATCGAATGTTGCCTGAGCAGTCTGGTTTAAAACGGGGAAGGCGAAAAGTTGGCTTTACTGATTGATTTAAAGGACTTTAATTACGACTGGCCTTGCTGATGGCACGACTGAAACTAATCCGAGAGGAGCGTCGGGCATTATGCGGGGTTGCTGGAATATTATGCTGTCTGGCTGTGGTTGAGGTAGATTATCTGGAGCATATTCACAGTGATGGCTGATCATTAAGTCAAATTGCCTGCTAACTCACTGAATTAATACATTGATTAAAAGCTGGCACGCTTCCAACGCCAGCGATTCAGAGAAATAGGGCCGTTTTTTCAGATTTGCCGTATCGGCTGTCGGGCGGGGTTAAAAGCGCTAAAACTGACCCTGAAACGCCTTAAATCAAATATAAGCCCCTGTTTAATATGCTTTGTAACAATTTTGGCTAGAATATAAACCAATAATGACTGTCACTATAAGGCATCTTTTTTTAACAATGTTGGTTCAGGCAATAGCGCCTTTGGGAGTTGAAAATGCAAGAGAACTACAAAATTCTGGTCGTCGATGACGATATGCGTCTGCGTGCACTGCTTGAACGCTATCTCACCGAGCAGGGCTTTCAGGTGCGCAGTGTCGCTAATGCCGAGCAGATGGATCGCCTGTTAACCCGTGAATCCTTCCATCTGATGGTGCTCGACCTGATGTTGCCAGGTGAAGATGGCCTCTCTATCTGCCGTCGTCTGCGCAGCCAGAGCAACCCGATGCCGATCATTATGGTGACGGCTAAGGGTGAAGAAGTGGATCGTATCGTGGGGCTGGAGATCGGCGCTGACGACTATATTCCCAAACCGTTTAACCCGCGTGAGCTGCTGGCGCGTATCCGGGCGGTACTGCGTCGTCAGGCCAATGAACTGCCAGGCGCACCTTCGCAGGAAGAGGCGATTATTGCCTTTGGCAAATTCAAACTGAACCTCGGCACTCGCGAGATGTTCCGTGAAGATGAGCCGATGCCGCTGACCAGCGGTGAGTTTGCCGTGCTGAAAGCACTGGTAAGCCACCCGCGTGAGCCGCTGTCTCGCGACAAGCTGATGAACCTGGCGCGTGGCCGTGAATACAGCGCCATGGAACGTTCGATTGACGTTCAGATCTCCCGCCTGCGTCGCATGGTGGAAGAGGATCCTGCGCATCCGCGTTATATTCAGACCGTCTGGGGTCTGGGCTACGTCTTTGTGCCGGACGGCAGTAAAGCATGAAGCGACTGCGCTTCTCGCCACGGAGTTCGTTTGCCCGCACCCTGCTGCTGATCGTTACCCTGCTGTTCGTCAGCCTGGTAACGACCTATCTGGTGGTGCTGAACTTCGCCATTCTTCCCAGTCTGCAACAGTTCAATAAGGTGCTCGCTTACGAAGTTCGTATGCTGATGACCGACCGGTTGCAGCTGGAGGATGGCACGCAGCTGGAAGTGCCACCGGCGTTTCGCCGGGAAATCTATCGCGAACTGGGGATCTCGCTCTACACCAATGCAGCAGCAGAGGAGAGCGGATTGCGCTGGGCGCAGCATTATGAATTCCTGAGCGAGCAGATGGGACAGCAGCTTGGCGGTCCGACCGATGTCCGGGTTGAGGTTAACAAAAACTCGCCGGTGGTCTGGCTGAAAACCTGGCTGTCGCCCGACATCTGGGTGCGGGTGCCGCTGACTGAGATTCATCAGGGCGACTTCTCCCCGCTGTTCCGCTATACCCTGGCGATTATGCTACTGGCGATAGGCGGTGCCTGGCTGTTTATCCGTATCCAGAACCGACCCCTGGTGGATCTGGAGCACGCCGCCCTGCAGGTCGGGCGCGGGATTATTCCGCCGCCGCTGCGCGAGTATGGCGCGTCAGAAGTGCGATCGGTGACCCGTGCCTTTAACCAGATGGCAGCGGGGGTGAAGCAGCTGGCGGATGACCGCACGCTGTTAATGGCGGGCGTCAGCCACGATTTGCGAACGCCGCTGACCCGCATTCGTCTCGCCACCGAGATGATGAGCGAGCAGGATGGCTATCTTGCCGAATCGATTAATAAAGATATCGAAGAGTGCAACGCCATCATTGAGCAGTTCATCGACTATCTGCGCACTGGTCAGGAGATGCAGACCGAGCGCGCGGACCTGAACAGCGTGCTGGGCGAAGTGGTGGCGGCTGAAAGTGGCTATGAACGTGAAATCGAAAATGCAGTGATGCCAGAAGAGCTTATGCTGGATATCAACCCGCTGTCGATTAAACGGGCGCTGGCTAACCTGGTGGTTAATGCCGCGCGATATGGCAATGGCTGGATCAAGGTCAGCAGCGGACGGGAACTGCATCGCGCGTGGTTTCAGGTAGAAGATGATGGCCCTGGCATCAAGCCGGATCAGCTGGCGCATCTGTTCCAGCCGTTTGTGCGGGGCGACAGTGCCCGCAGCACCAGCGGTACCGGTCTCGGTCTGGCGATTGTACAGCGTATTATCGATGCTCATCAGGGCTCGCTGGAGATTGGCGAGAGCGAGCGCGGAGGTTTGCGTATTCGTGCCTGGTTGCCGTTAGTGGAAAGCATGGCGCTGAGCCACAACAACGGCAGCAACAGCGTGTCGGGATAAAAAAACGGCGCGGCACTGTTATTGCCGCGCCGGTTCTTTTAGCGTTGCGGGCCCGCTTTCACCAGCGCAGCACCTGCGGCGTTATCGGTGTACTTGTCGAAGTTATCAATAAAGCGCTGTGCCAGACCCTCGGCAGCAGCAGTCCACTTCTCTTCACTCTCCCAGCTACGACGCGGATCCAGCGTGTCACTATCCAGCTCGCCCAGCGCAACCGGCATCTGCAGATTAAAGATCGGCAGCGTTTCCGTTGGCGCATCATCCAGCTCACCCGCCAGGATCGCATTGATGATGGCGCGGGTATTCTTCAGTGAGATGCGTTTGCCGCTGCCGTTCCAGCCAGTGTTGACCAGGTAAGCCTGCGCACCGGACGCTTCCATTCGCTTCACCAGCACTTCAGCGTACTGCGTCGGATGCAGCGTCAGAAATGCCGCGCCGAAACAGGCGGAGAAGGTTGGGGTGGGTGCCGTCACGCCACGCTCGGTACCGGCCAGTTTGGCCGTAAATCCTGACAGGAAATGATACTGTGTCTGCTCCGGCGTCAGACGTGAAACCGGTGGCAACACGCCAAACGCATCGGCGGTCAGGAAAATCACTTTCTTCGCGTGGCCCGCTTTTGAGACCGGCTGCACGATATTGTCGATGTGATTGATCGGATAGGAGACGCGGGTGTTTTCCGTTTTGCTGCCATCTGCGTAATCAACGCTGCCATCTTCGCGTACCACCACATTTTCCAGCAGCGCGTTGCGGCGAATGGCGCGGTAGATCTCCGGCTCAGCCTGCTCAGAGAGGTTGATGGTTTTGGCGTAGCAACCGCCTTCAAAGTTAAACACGCCATCATCGTCCCAGCCGTGTTCATCATCGCCAATCAACTGGCGATCAGGATCGGTGGAGAGGGTGGTTTTGCCGGTACCCGAAAGGCCAAAGAAGACCGCCACATCACCTGCTTTACCCACGTTAGCAGAGCAGTGCATGGAGGCGATGCCTTTCAGCGGCAGCAGGTAGTTCATGATGGCGAACAAACCTTTCTTCATCTCGCCGCCGTACCAGGTTCCGCCAATCAGCTGCATACGCTCAGTCAGATTGAAAGCGACAAAGTTCTCTGAGTTAAGACCCTGCGCCTGCCAGTCAGGATTGGTGCATTTAGCTCCGTTCATCACCACAAAGTCAGGTTTGAAGTCGGCCAGCTCAGCATCGTCAGGCTGGATGAACATATTCTTCACGAAGTGCGCCTGCCAGGCGACCTCGGTGACGAAACGTACGCTCAGACGTGAATCGGCATTGGCCCCGCAGAACGCATCCACAACAAACAGACGCTTGCCGGAAAGCTGGCGGGTGACGCAGCTTTTCAGTGCGTTCCAGGTCTCCTGCGACAGAGGCTGATTGTCGTTTTTGCCGGTGCCCTGGTCGTTCCACCACAGGGTATCGCGCGTGGTGTCATCACGCACAATGTACTTATCCTTAGGCGATCGCCCGGTGAAAATCCCGGTGTCTACTGCAATCGCGCCGCTCTGCGTCAGGGTGCCACGAGCAAAACCTTCGAGGTCCGGGCGCGTCTCTTCCTGAAATAGTGTGTCGTAATCAGGGTTGTAAACCACTTCCGTGGTATCCACGATGCCCAAAGCGGCAAGGTCTTGCGAGGTCAGGCCGTTAACGCGCATTTTACTGCTCCTTAAATCGGTGTCTGTTCTGCAAAGCAGAGATAGGTTGGGATCGTGCCAACCGGCTGTTGCATCAGGTGCGGCGAATCACTGACAGTCCACTGCGCTTCGTCACGACAGCCTGCAAAGAGAACCGGACTTTTCAGGGCATCTGCCTCTGGCTTCCGGGCGTTTGCACGATCGCGCGCAGTTTACTCTTCTGCGTTACGGGAAAAAGGGCAGTGATCTAAAAATGCGACTCAGGGCGCGTTAAGGCTATGTTTCGAACGTTTAAAAGATGTTATGAAAGTAAAAAAAGATAATTTGTCTGGAAAATTATGGGGATAGGAAAGGGGGAGAGGAGAAGGGGCGGCAGACGCCGCCCGAACAATCAAATCAATGCAGACGGTCATCATTCTCAAGGGAGTGGCTGCGAATACCGGCGATATCGACAGCATCAAACACGTAGTTTGAACCGCAATAGTCACAGTGCATGTCGATTTTGCCATCTTCCGCGATGATCTCGTCCACTTCTTCCTGTGGCAGCGTAGTCAGCACTTCGCCACAACGTTCACGCGAGCAGGTGCATTTGTAGATCACCGGCTGCGGATCGTAGAGGGTGACCTCTTCCTGATGATAGAGACGCCAGAGCGCTTCATTCGCCGGCAGATGGATCAGCTCTTCTGTTTTAATGGTTTCGGTCAGCGTCGCAAGGTGCTCGAAGACCTCTTTCTCTGTGTCCTGCGCGGGCAGCACCTGCAGCAGAATACCGGCGGCGCCTTTGTCGCTGGTGCGGATAAACAGACGCGTTGGCAGCTGCTCTGAGCGCATGAAGTAATCTTCCAGGCACGCAGCCAGGGTTTCACCTTCCAGCCCGACCACACCCTGGTAACGTTCACCCTTTTCAGGCGAAATCGTGATTACCAGATAACCGTTGCCGACCATGCTTTTCAGGGTGCTGTCGTCCGGGATGTCGCCTTTGATACGCGCTACGCCCCGCAGCTCCTGATTGTTGTTGCCGTTAATCACGGCCAGCGACAGCGGACCGTCACCCTGCAGCTGTACGGTGATTTCGCCATCAAACTTCAGCGTGGCGGTCAGCAAGCTGGTCGCTACCAGCATCTCACCCAGCAGCGTTTTAACCGGTGCCGGATAGTCGTGATTTTTCACGGTTTCACGCCAGGTGTCAGAGACGTTCACCAGCTCGCCGCGCACGGCGGCATTTTCAAACAGATAACGGTGCAGTTGATCCTGGACTGACATATTTTTTCTCTCACTGGAACGGGGCGACGGTGCGTCAGCGAAGACGGCGTTATTCATCGCCCGATAATTTAAACTTCATCAAATCGCGACGCTCTTTTTTGTCAGGTCGCCGATCGGGATGGGGCATAGTCAGCGCATTGAGTTTGCGCGCCTGCGCCATTTTTTCGCGTTTTTCAATACTGGCATCGGTTTCGCGATAGAGCTGCTGGGCCTCACTGGCGGGACGGCGCTGGGCGCTGATGTCCGCCACGATCACGGTGCGTTCATCGTTGCCCTGACGCAGTGTCAGTTCCGCATTCAGTTCCACCACTTTGCCGGGTTTGCTGCGCTGGCCGTTGTAATGGACTTTGCCGCCTTCAATCATCTCCCGCGCAATCGCCCGGGTTTTGTAGAAGCGCGCGGCCCACAGCCACTTGTCGAGGCGGACCTCTTCGCTGCTTTTCTCTTTCATTGCTGCTCCTGACTCAGATCAGCGTCCGGTAATCGCCAGTGGCCCGGTGACGCTGAAAGATTTGCTCAGGACGACCCGAATCAGGGTTCTTCACGCCTAAGCACCAGCCGATGCCCCATAACGTTGCAGCATCCAGAATCACTTCGTTGTCATCGATAAACAGCGTGCGCGCCGCAGAAAAGCCGGTGTGCTGTTGTACCGCCTGCCATAAACGTTGGTCTTCTTTCGGATACCCAAAGGTATGGGTGGAAAGTAATAAATCAAGGTGCGGCGCTAAACCTGTCTGCGCCAGTTTGACGTCCAGATTGTAAGGATGCGCGTTGGTCAGCAGGATGGTGGACTTGCCCGCGCGACGCAGCGCCTGCAAAAAAGGCAGCGTATCGTCACGCAGGGCAATTAGGCTGCGCATCGCCAGCGTCATGGCACGGATATCCAGCTTCAGCGCGTCTGCCCAGTAATCCAGACAATACCAGTTTAGCGTATGGGCGACGGCCTGATATTTTTCCGCAATGATCGCGTCGGCTTCCGCCCGGCTGATGCCGCGTTGCTGGCTGAGCTGTTCAGGCACATGCTCCAGCCAGAAGTGACGATCAAACGCCAAATCCAGCAGCGTGCCATCCATGTCGAGCAGCACGGTATCAATCTCAGACCAGTTGAGCATCCAGGTTCACCCTGTGAAAAAACCGGGCGACAGGGTAGCACAGAAGGGCAGGACTCAGAATATCGAGCGCACACCCTGCAAAGTGCCAAGGTTATGGTTGAAACACTTTTCATAATACTGCTGGATATCGATCATGCGCTGGCGATTACGGTGCATGCGGCGAAGCGCCAGTAAGCCGTTAATTATCCCACAGGTCAGCAGCATCAGAAGCAGCAATACGGTGCCGAGATAGCGCCACTGCGCCATGGCATCCGGTTCATTGTGCAGGACAATGTGACGCGTGCCGTTGGCATCCGTTGAAATGCTGGTGATGATGCCGCTGGCGCTGAAAGGTGTATGCAGCAGTACGGTGGAGAGTCGTTGCAGCTCACGCCACTGAGAAGGCGGGTCGAGATCAAACAGCGATACGGTGGGCTGCGGCTGATTCACTAACTGGCGACCTTCGTCGCTGACGATCAGGAATCCCCCTGGCGGCGGGCTGTTAAGATTTTCTGCCGCCCGACGGGTTTCGCGGAAAAAGAAGGTGGATGTAGCGGTATTAACCAGGTTTTCCAGCGCTTCCGCACTCACCGGGCGCAGCAGCACATTCATGCCGTTTAACTGACCGGAATCTGCCCGACGCATCAAAGCTTCCCAGTCTTTGGCATTGCCAAGGTTTACCAGGGCGTTTTTCAGCCGCATACAATCCTGCGGCTGATTGCAGAGATCCTGCGTTTTCATCACCAGATCTGAGAAGTCATCCAGCAGAATCATTCCGGACTTTTGAATCGCGGAAGCCAGCTGTGGGTTCAGTTTAGGGTCAGTATTGGTTTCGGGATGCAGCTGCTTTGTGGTGGTCTCCAGCAGCGCCGCCGCTTTATCAATAATGTCCGATTGCGGCTGCGGCAGTGGCGTCGCGTTATTCCAGTAGATCGCCGAACAGTCGAACGGCATGTAGGCGTAGCTGCGGTTGCTCTGATAGTTGTCCGGCACTGAACACATACCGGTGCCACTCACTTTGAGGTTATCGCCAATGTTCAGTGCCACGTTGCTGAGCTTATCAACGCTGCTGACCTCCAGGCTGTCGGTGCCTCTTGCCCAGGCCAAACTGAGTTTAATCGGCATCGTGAGCGGGATCCAGGTGACCAGCATAGTCAGCACCAACAGTGAACCACACGCCAGCACCACGTTTTTCCGCCAGCGCTGGATAGGGAAGTTTTTGACCTCATCCTGTAGCGACAGGAAGCGACCCTGACGCACCACCTGACGATTAAGGTAGATCTCGACATCCGTTACCTGACCGAGATCGTGTGCGACGTAAGGCTGCCAATGTGGCGGATAGGCAAGGTCAATAATGCCCAGCGTGATATTGCTCTGCTCCTGGTTCGATTCACTGAACAGACCCCAGCGTTTTGGTGCGCCGCGCAGGCAGTGTATATCACGCAGCCCGCGCTCGCCGGGAATGCGATAAAGCAGCCAGAGGCTGGCGCCAATCATTAATGTCCCCGTCAACACCAGCCAGATCATCAGCGTGGCAGGCACTAACAGGCTGAAGAAGAACAGTAAGAAGGCCAGAGAGATCGTCACCGCTTCACGCGTGCCGTCTGGCCGCGACAGACGATACTCTTCTGGCGTCTCTTTACGCACCTGCAGCAGCTCAACATTTTCTGTTTCTGCTTTGCGGATTGAGGCGTTGGTGGACACAGGACGCATGAGCACAGGCAGCGATTGCTGATCCACAGCGTAATCAACCAGCGAGTGGCCGTTCAGCGAGATCACCAGCGGAATAGATTGGGTGCGGATTAACTCCACATAGTTTTCGTCGGTAATGTACTGTTCCCACAGCGGCGGCAGATGAACTTCAACCTCATCCAGGTAATAGCGCCATTTATGGGGATCGTCTGTAGAGAGGCCGTAACGGGTAATTGCGCGGGTAACCGGATAGACATTGTTGCTCTGCGCTGTCAGCGTCAGCCGTTCAGACGCGCTTCGCTTATGGGTAGTGACAGGCGTACTGAGTTGTTTTTCCAGCGCGGCGACATACTTATCGACAGCCTCACGTTCCTGCGGAGAGAGCTTACGGCAGGGCGGACTGATGAATGGCAGTGGTTTCGCCAACGGCGGACGATGCCGCATAGCGTACCAAAACCCCATGCCTGCCAGGATTGAACAGGTCAGCACTATGGCCAGGATCATCAAGATTGTGCTCATGCTCTGCTCAATTCAGCCAAAATGCTGCCTTCACTTTAAACTTTCGCTCCCGGTTATGCTCACTATAAAAGAGACATTCCGAAAGATTATATAACCCTGAGGAGTCAGACACCCGATGAAATAGTGCCAGCGTATATCTGATTGGCATTTGTTAAACCCTGCCTTGTCCGAATGGTAACCGGCACAGACTGGATTAAATATCGGTATTATCTGAAACTTATCGCAGCATATTGACTAATGCAAATTTAGTCTTAACTGATAACTAAAGCCTGTTATTCAACCGACTGAATCTGTGCAACGATAACGTCACTGTCTGACTGTCGCACAATTGCCTGCGGTTAGGTATGCTAATTCGCTACTGATAGCCGGCGCAGAATAATTTGAGGCTGATATGAAAATTCCAAAAAAACCTGACATCCTCAATATCACCGCCGTGGCACGTTCACGGTTATTCACTATCGAGTCGGTTGATCTGGCTTTCAGCAATGGTGCACATCGCGTCTATGAGCGGATGAAGCCTTCAGAGCGCGAAGCGGTGATGATTGTGCCGATTATTGATGATCATCTGATCCTGATTCAGGAGTACGCCGTCGGACTGGAAACCTACGAACTCGGCTTCCCGAAAGGGCTGATCGATGCAGGCGAAACCGTGAATGAAGCGGCGGTGCGCGAACTGAAAGAAGAAGTCGGCTTTGGTGCAGATCAGCTGACCACGCTGGGCAAGCTCACCATGGCACCTTCTTACTTTTCCAGCAAAATGAATATTGTGATCGCGGAAGGTCTCTATGCTGAAAAGCTGGAGGGTGATGAGCCGGAGCCGCTGATTATCCACCGCTGGCCGCTCAGCGATATGCTGTCGCTGCTGGACGAACCCGATTTCCGCGAGGCGCGTAATGTCAGTGCACTGTTTATGGCGCGCGAATGGCTGGTGAAACAGGGACGGCTGCGTTACTGAACAGGATGCTTTAATGAATAAAAAAGCCGACAGATGTCGGCTTTTTTTATCGTGCAATAACAGGGATCACATCAGAACAGTTCGTGACTCTCGCCGTTATCCATAATAGTGGTACCCACATCGTGAACCGAATATTCGGTCGGCTGGGTACCATTGATGAAGTACTCCTGACGCGTGTTACCGCCGCCATTTGCCAGCTTGCCGGTACTGCGATCGATTGTCACCGTGACGACGCCATCCGGCGGTGTCAATGGCTGCACCGGTACACCGTCCAGCGCGCTCTTCATGAACTCATCCCATGCCGGTTGCGCACTCTTCGCGCCACCTTCATAGCCCGATATCTGATCGGGAATCGCGCCGGAAAGCGTACTGCGGCCCAGATTACGGCGCGCATCATCAAAACCGATCCAGACGGAGGTCACTACGCCAGGGCCGTAACCCGAGAACCAGGCATCTTTCGAGCTGTTGGTGGTACCGGTTTTCCCGCCGATATCATTACGTTTAAGGTCACGTCCGGCACGCCAGCCCGTTCCCATCCAGCCCGGTTCGCCAAAGATATTACTGTTCAGCGCGCTCCTGATGAGGAAGCTGAGCGGCGTATTGATCACGTGAGGTGCATATTGCTGATCGCCCTGCTGAGCCTGAGCAGGAACCTGCTCCAGTTCAGGCTGAGGAACTGCCTGATTCTGGTTGTTATTTGAGGCAGCAACGTTCTCAACACTCTCTTCATTCAGCGCCAGCGCTTTTTTGGTCTCACCATAGATCACCGGCAGATTGCACTGCGGACAGGCGATCTTCGGTTTCTCTTCAAAGACGGTGCCGCCCTGTTCGTTCTCAATCTTCGTAATGAAGTAAGGATCAACCAGGAAGCCGCCATTCGCCATCACGGAGTAGCCACGCACCACCTGTAATGGGGTGAATGAGGCCGCACCCAGTGCCAGCGACTCGGTGTGAACAATGTTCTGCGCCGGGAAACCAAAGCGCTGCAGATACTCTGCGGCATAATCCACGCCCATCGCACGCATCGCACGCACCATCACGACGTTTTTCGACTGACCTAATCCCTGACGCAGACGAATCGGACCATCGTAAGTTGGCGGTGAGTTTTTCGGACGCCAGTCTGCACCGGCACCTGCATCCCAGCGTGAAATCGGCACATCGTTCAGGATGGAGGCGAGCGTCAACCCGCGATCCATGGCGGCGGTATAAAGGAAAGGCTTGATGTTAGAGCCGACCTGGCGCAGTGCCTGGGTCGCACGGTTAAACATGCTCTGGTTAAAGGCAAAACCACCTACCAGCGCGCGCACCGCACCATCATTCGGATCCAGTGAGACCAGTGCCGAGTTCACATCCGGCACCTGACCCAGCCACCAGTCGTCACCCACTTTACGCACCCAAATCTGCTGGCCAGCCTGCAGGACCTGCGTCACGCTTTTCGGCGTCGGGCCCTGCACGGTGTCAGACTTATAAGCACGCGCCCAGCGCACACCGGCTAATGACAGCGACACATTGCTGCCATCCTGCATCATAACGGTCGCTTCATCGCTGCGTGCTTCCGTTACGACGGCCGGGTGGAGCGGGCCATAAACCGGCAGCACCTTCAGCGCTTTCTCGATCTTCGTCTGATCCCAGGCCGGTTCACCCACTTTCCACAGCACGCTGGTCGGGCCGCGATAACCA
Source organism: Pantoea jilinensis (assembly GCF_019104105.1). NCBI lineage: Bacteria > Pseudomonadati > Pseudomonadota > Gammaproteobacteria > Enterobacterales > Erwiniaceae > Pantoea > Pantoea jilinensis. Next base: position 402,121 of record NZ_CP077746.1, read on the forward strand.
TGACGCATATCGTAGGCCATGACGTTATTGCGCACCGAGGTCTGCGCGGCTTCCTGCAGACGACGAGTCACGGTGGTGTACACCTTGTAACCGTCGGTGTAGGCATTATTGCCGTAGCGTTTCACCATCTCCTGACGCACCATCTCGCTGAGATAAGGGGCAGAGAAAGCGATTTCCGGGCCATGATACTTCGCCACCAGCGGTGTATTACGGGCCTCGTCATATTGCTGCTGCGTGATGTAATGCTGATCCAGCATACGCGCCAGTACCACGTTGCGGCGCGACAGGGCGCGGCTCGGCGAGTAAAGCGGGTTAAAGGTAGACGGCGCTTTCGGCAGACCGGCAATCATCGCCATCTCACTCAGCGACAGCTGGTCAACGGGCTTACCGAAATAGACCTGTGAGGCTGCACCGACGCCATAAGCGCGATAGCCCAGGTAGATCTTATTCAGGTAGAGCTCAAGGATTTCATCTTTATTCAGCAACTGCTCAATGCGGATCGCCAGGAACGCTTCCTTTATTTTACGCATCAGGGTGCGTTCCGGACTCAGGAAGAAGTTACGGGCCAGCTGTTGAGTGATGGTACTTGCACCCTGTGAAGCATGACCGGAGACCAGTGCAATGCTGGCCGCACGGAAAATACCCACCGGATCAACACCATGGTGCTCATAAAAACGGCTGTCCTCGGTCGCAATAAACGCTTTCACCATGACCGGTGGCACTTGCTGCAGAGTCAAAGGGATACGGCGCATTTCGCCATACTGGGCGATCAGGTCGCCATCGGCGCTGTAAACCTGCATAGGGGTTTGCAGACGCACATCTTTCAGCGTGTTCACGTCGGGCAGCTGTGGCTCTATATATTTGTATAAACCATAAATCGAGCCAGCTCCCAACAGGATGCAACACACTGTAAGGATTAATAAATACTTTACGAACTTCACCTGGAATTTCCCATCTGTTGTCGTTTGAGCAGTTTATAAACAACCGCGCGGTAGTATAAAGGCAAGCCAGACGCTTTGATATGTCCATTTTCCCGGACGATAAGGAGATCGCGCGCATGGCTTTTCATACCTGGCAAATTGGGCTGGATATTCAGAATAGGCAGATTTGTGCCCTTGCCCTCCAGCCTCGTCGTGATGGCTGGCAGCTACGCCACTGGTGTCAGCAGCGGCTGCCGCAAGATACGTTAAGAAACGGCGTGCTGCAATCTTCGCCTGAATTACTGGCGGCCTTAACGGCATGGCGTCAGCGGTTGCCGCGTCGTTATTCGCTGCGTGTCGCACTGCCCGCCCGGCTGGTGTTACAGCGCCAGCTTCCCCTGCCTGCGCAGGCGCTGAACGAACCCGCGCTGGGGCATTACGTGCAGGCGGCCGCGCGCCGTCTCTTTCCTCTGGAGCCCACTGCGCTGGCGCTGGATTACCGGCCGGATGCAAAGCGTGATCAACTCTGCGTCACGGCAGCGCGGCTGGAGATTATCGATCAGTGGGCAGCGCCACTGTTACAGTCAGGATTAAAGCCGCAGGTGTTTGAACTGACCACTAATGCGTTGAAGCGATTAGCCCGGCAGGCAGCACTGAAATCCGGCGCGGTACTGGTTCTGCAGCAGGATAACCGCTGGCTCTGGAGCGATGCGCACTCAGCGGCTGACATCGGCGAAGTCGCCACACTGGCGGCCCTGCGGCAGCAGGCTTTCCCCGACGCCAGTTTTGTTGCCTGGTGCGCCGCAGAGCCGGGTGTACTGCCCGCCGAAGCCACCCGCTTTTCCCCTTTTGATCTCTTTCGCTATAAGCAACCTCCTTTGCCGGAAAACCCGGGAGCCTTTGCGCTGGCGGCCGGGCTGGCGCTACGTGATGGAGATGAATAATGGTGGCGGTTAATCTGCTGCCCTGGCGGCAGCACCGTCGGCAACAGCAGCAGCGGCAGAGTCTGGTGATGCTGTTACTGATGCTGGGTACGTTGTTTCTGGTTGTTGTGCAACAAACCTGGCAGATCCATCAGGCGCGTCAGCAGGTGGCGCAGACGCGCAGTTTACAGCAGCAGGCGCTGGACGCTCTGGGACAACAACTCGCGCAGCAAAAGCAGTTACTCGCCCGGCTCGCCGTCGTACAAAAACAGCAGGCAAAGCAGCGTCAGCAGGCCGTGCAACTGGCTGCCTGGCAGCAGTTCTGGCTCAATTTACCCGTGTTGATGCCCGATTCCGCCTGGCTGACCCGTCTGGAGAAGCGTGACAATCATCTGACTCTGGAGGGCCAGGCGCAGGATATGGCCTCGGTCCGGCAATTCCGCCAGCAGTTAACTACGGTCGCCCTGCTGGATCAGGTTAAGCAGGGCGGTGTAAAGCGGCAGGCCGATGGCAGTTATCGTTTTTCACTGCGGGCAACGGTCCAGGCGGTGGCTGATGAATGAGTGGTGGGAGCGGTGGTGGCAGATGGCCGCGCTTCCGCGTTACGGCTTGCTCGCCGCCCTCGCATTCTGCCTGCTCCTGCTCTCGTGGATTCTCTGGCTGCGGCCACAGCAGCAGGCGCTGACAACTGAAAAGGTGGCGCTGTTGCAGTTGACCCGTACCCTGCAGCAGCGCCAGCAGCAGTGGCGTCAGCATCCTGATAATGAGGTGTTGCAGGTGCAACTGGCGGAAATTCAGCGTGCCCGGTCTGTATCTGGCACATCAGGCCTGGCACTGGAAGCGATTCTGGCGGCACGTCGTAACCAACTGGAAGAGTGGCAGCCGGATGCACCCTCCCGCGTGCTGACGCTGCATCTGCAGTGGCCGGCATTCCAGTCGCTTTTTGCCGAGCTTGCCGATGCCTCCGCACCGTTTCCGGTGCATTTCCTGCTGCTGGCGCAGCCGCAGTTCCTGATCGCTCAACTCTGGCTGGAATCTGACGATGCGCCATAGCCTGCTGATTTTACTGCTGTGCTGTAGCAGTGTGGTGGCGCGTGATCCGTTCAGGCCGGTTGCCGGTTCAGTGTGTGAAGCGTCAGTGGAACCGCTCACTGGCTGGCGTCTGCAGGGGATCATTGGCCGGGAGGCGCATTTCCATGCCTGGCTGATTGGTCCGCATAAAGAGATTGTCATCGCCCGCATCGGCAAACCTTTTCCTGTAGCGCCCTGGCAACTCACTGACATGACCCGCCGCAGCATCACCTTAGCGGTGCAAAACAGCTGCACCGCACAACAGACTACATTCTATTTAAAAGGACGTTCGTATGGTTTGGATAGCCACTCTGCTGCTGGTCATCAGCTGCCTGCTGCCGGTTTACGCCGCTGATGAGGAACCGCTCAGCCTGACATTTGATAATGCACCGGTAGAGCGTATTTTGCAGGCGCTGGCTGATTATCAGCAGATCAATCTGATGATTGCGCCAGAGGTGGAAGGTTCGTTATCGCTGCGGCTGGATAACCTGCCGTGGCATCAGGCGCTGGAGCTGGTGGCGCGCATGGCAAAGCTGACGCTGATTGAACAGGATAATGTCCTGCTGGTCTATCCGGAAAGCTGGCAACAGGCGCAACAGCAGGCTCGTGCGGCTGAGCAGCAGGCGCAGTTGCAGCAAGTACCTTTGCAGCAGCGCGCGGTCACATTGCGTTATGCCAGCGCCAGCGAGGTGCATGCCAGTCTGCTGAGTGAGCGGCAGTCGCTGATGACGGCGCGCGGCAGCGTGACAGTCGATAAACGGACCAATGCGCTGTTACTGCGCGATACCGCAGCGGCTTTAAAAGAGACAGAACGCTGGATACGGGCGCTGGATCTGCCACTGGAGCAGATTGAGCTCTCAGCGCATATCGTTACCATCAGCGAAGAGCATTTGCAGGAGTTGGGGGTGAAGTGGGGATTGCAGGCGGGTGACGCCGCAGTGACTGACATTCTGCACCATCCCCGTCTGGATATCCCGCTGGCGTTGAGTTCACCCGGCATCAGCGTGGGGATGGCGCTGGCGCGTATAGGCGGCCAGCTTCTGGATCTGGAGTTAAGCGCGCTGGAACAGGAAAACCAGATTGAAATCATCGCCAGTCCGCGCCTCTTTACCTCACATCAGCAGACCGCATCGATTAAGCAGGGCACGGAGATTCCTTACGAAGTGTCCGCAGGAAACAGCGGGGCAACCAGTATTGAGTTTAAAGAAGCGGTGCTGGGCATGGAGGTGACACCGACCCTTTCTGGCAATGGTCGCATCCAGCTGAAAATTCATATCAGCCAGAATATGCCGGGTCGCAGCATCAGAACCGGTGACAGCAACATATTATCCATTGATAAACAGGAAATTGAGACTCAGGTCACGGTCAGTGACGGGCAAACACTGGCGTTAGGGGGTATCTTTCAGCAGCAGCGTAGTCGTGGCGAGAATAAGGTGCCGCTACTGGGAAATGTGCCGCTGATTGGCGGGTTATTTCGCCAGCAATCTGAGCAGCGCAAAAAAAGAGAGCTGGTGATCTTCATTACGCCACGATTGGTCAGGGAAGCAGCGCTTACGGCTGGATAAAACGGAAAATGCGTCCCTTAAGGCCATCTGCGTTGACGCAGGAGAGGAATTAGCTTACAAGGTTTAGCGATTTTCAATACGGTGTAACCGTCTAGGCTGGGTAAATCCCGGCAAACAGATCAGAAAACTTCTCTGTAAGCAGCGTTGTAAAAGACGCAGCGCTGGCGCGTTACAGTTTCGCGAACACAGGCCAATTCAGAAATGGATGTGCTGAAGGCAATATAATCGGTTGCCAAACAGCCTTGAGTGTTGAGATAATTTTTCATCTGACTCTTGCTAACGCTCATGAGGTCTCAGTTCCTGTCCCGCCAGCGAATGCTGAACGCGGGGTATCATTAACGAATTCTTAGTAATACCGACAAAATGGCAGAGAAACGCAATATCTTTCTGGTTGGGCCGATGGGTGCCGGCAAAAGCACTATTGGCCGTCAGTTGGCTCAGCAACTCAACATGGAGTTCTTCGATTCCGATCAGGAAATTGAGCGACGCACCGGAGCGGATGTGGGCTGGGTTTTTGATGTCGAAGGCGAAGCTGGCTTTCGCGATCGCGAAGAAAAAATCATCAACGAACTGACCGAGAAGCAAGGCATCGTCCTGGCGACAGGCGGGGGTTCCGTCAAATCCCGGGAAACGCGTAATCGGCTCTCCGCTCGCGGTGTTGTGGTTTATCTTGAAACCACCATCGAGAAGCAACTGGCGCGCACCCAACGTGACAAAAAACGTCCGTTGCTGCAGGTGGATTCACCGCCGCGTGAAGTGCTCGAAGCGCTGGCTGGCGAACGTAACCCGCTCTACGAAGAGATCGCCGATGTAACCATTCGCACAGATGATCAGAGTGCGAAAGTGGTGGCGAATCAGATTATCCACATGTTGGAAAAAAGTTGATCCAACGTTCGAAGGCTCTTTAACAGGTATCGAGCATCATGGAGAAGATCACCGTCTCACTAGGGGAACGCAGTTACCCCATCACTATCGCCGCCGGACTGTTTAACGATCCGGCTTCTTTTTGGCCGCTACGCGCGGGCGAAAACGCCATGGTGGTGACAAACCAGACGCTGGCTCCGCTTTATCTTGACCCGCTTACAGCGCTGCTGAAGGCGGCTGGTGTAAAAGTGGATCAGGTGATCTTACCCGACGGCGAGCAATACAAGACGCTGGCCGTAATGGATCAGGTTTTTACCGCACTTCTGCAAAAGCCGCACGGTCGTGATACGACGCTTATCGCCTTAGGCGGTGGCGTCATTGGCGATCTTACCGGTTTTGCTGCGGCCAGTTATCAGCGTGGCGTACGCTTTATTCAGGTACCGACCACCTTACTGTCGCAGGTTGATTCTTCGGTTGGCGGTAAAACGGCCGTTAACCATCCGCTGGGCAAAAACATGATCGGCGCGTTTTATCAACCCGCGTCGGTGGTGATTGATACGGCCTGTCTGAAGACACTGCCCGCGCGCGAACTGGCGTCGGGTCTGGCGGAAGTCATTAAGTACGGCATCATTCTCGACGGGATATTTTTTGAGTGGCTGGAGCAGAATCTTGATGCTCTGCTGGCGCTGGATGAACAGGCGCTGGCGTACTGCATTCGTCGCTGCTGTGAGCTGAAAGCCGAGGTTGTTTCGGCCGATGAGCGTGAAAACGGTCAGCGGGCGTTGCTTAATCTGGGCCATACTTTTGGTCATGCGATTGAAGCACATATGGGCTATGGCAACTGGCTGCATGGTGAAGCCATTGCGGCAGGCATGGTGATGGCAGCACGAACGGCTGAACGTATGGGGCAGTTCCAGGCGCAGGAGACCGACCGCATTATTGCGCTGTTCCGCCGTGCCGGTTTACCGGTGCATGGGCCGCAGGCGATGAGTGCGGAGATGTATCTGCCGCACATGATGCGCGATAAAAAAGTTCTGGCGGGCGAACTGCGGCTGATACTCCCGCTGTCGATTGGTCGCTCTGAAGTGCGTGGTGGCGTGGCACATGATATGGTGCTGGCTGCGATTAATGATTGTCAGCAACCCTGAGATTAAGCAGTTGAGTGGTGACGCGGCGCGCAGGGTGCGCAGTGCGGAATGCCGCTTTACGGAGGAGGCAAAATGGATGAGTTTAAACCGGAAGACGAGTTAAAACCTGACGCCAGCGACCGCCGTCCCTCGCGCCCGCGTAAGCCGTCTGCCGCAGCCAAAGTACCGGCGTCGCGCCAGCGCATCATGATGGGTGTCGGGATTCTGGTTCTGCTGTTACTGGTACTGGGTATTGGTTCAGCGCTGAATGGCCCGGATGAGAAAAAGCCAGCGACTGCGGGCACGACTCCTGCCGCCAGTGGCGGTTCCGGTAGCGAGAAGAATATCGATCTGGGCGGCTCCTCTTCCATGTCAGCCGGGCAGACTCCTCCGTCAGGTCAAACCACGCCAGCGGCTGACGCAAATAACGCATCGACCAGCGGTGAGGGTGCCTCTGCTCCTCAGCGTGACGTTTCCATGCCGCCTGTGGCGTCAACGCCTACCCAGGCCGCGCCGGTTGACGCGCCAGCAAATCAGCAGCGCGTCACGCTGCCAGGCGATCTGAACAGCGCGCTGACGAATCAGCAGCAGCAGGTCGATAACGCTGCGATGGGAACGCAGGGTGGCAGTTCACTGCCGACGGCGCCCGCGACGGTCAGCGGTAATGCAGGAACGGCAGCCAATCCTGTCGCCGCACCTTCACGTCAGACGCCCAACAAATCCAGTGCTTCTGCACGTCCGGCGCATGATTCATCGCATAAAACGGCGTCGAAACCTGCAACCCGTGACAGCAAAACGCATACCACGTCAGCGCATTCCCCAGCCAGTTCTGCTCCGGCCACTGCGTCCACCGGCAGCAGTTCAGCCAGCAAATCCGTGCCAGGCGGCAGCTATACGCTGCAGCTGAGCGGTGCATCGAAGGCGGAAAGCCTGAATGCCTGGGCTAAACAACAGAATCTGAGCGGGTATCACGTCTACAAAACCACCCGTAACGGTCAGCCGTGGTATGTGCTGGTGAATGGATCTTATGCCACACCGGCGGATGCCAAACGCGCTGTCGCGTCGCTGCCTGCGGAAGTACGTGCAAAAAACCCATGGGTAAAACCCGTTAGCCAGGTGAAGAAAGAAGCCAGCCAATAGCGGATGTGGGGCCATGTTCTGGCCCCGTTTTAAGCGCAGATCTGCTGTCGGTAAAGCCACAGCCTCACAATAAGATGTAATAACCACGACAGCATGAAAAAAAATCGCGCTTTCCTGAAATGGGCAGGGGGAAAATTTCCCTTAGTAGAAGAGATCCATCGTTACCTGCCGCAAGGCGACTGTCTGGTCGAGCCCTTTGTGGGTGCAGGTTCAGTGTTTCTGAACACGGAGTTTGATCGCTACCATCTTGCAGATATCAACAGTGACCTGATTAATCTCTACAACATTGTTAAAACGCGCACGGCGGATTTCATTCGTGACGCGCAGCTGCTGTTTACGCCGGAAGGTAACAACGAGATCTGTTATTACCAGCGGCGCACCGAATTCAACACCAGCACCGACGCCTACCAGCGCGCGCTGCTGTTCCTCTATCTGAACCGTCACTGTTACAACGGCCTCTGTCGCTATAACCTGCGTGGTGAGTTCAACGTGCCGTTTGGCCGCTATCGCAAACCCTACTTTCCGGAAGCAGAACTGTTATGGTTTGCCGAGCGCGCGCAAAAAGCGACGTTTGTCTGTGAATCGTACGATGTTACGCTGACCAATGCTGGCAAGGGCTCTGTGGTCTATTGCGATCCGCCTTATGCCCCGCTGTCGGCAACGGCTAATTTCACGGCTTATCACACCAACAGCTTCAGTCTTCGCGAGCAGGAGAATCTGGCGGCGTTAGCGGCACAGCTCGCTTCGTCGGAGAACCGTATTCCGGTTCTGATTTCTAACCACGACACTGCACTGACGCGTTTGTGGTATCAGGATGCAGTGTTACATGTGGTCAAAGCCCGGCGTTCTATCAGCCGAAGCATAACGGGTCGCACCAAGGTCGACGAACTGCTGGCACTTTATCGCTAGTCTGTTTCGTCCGCGACCAACGCATCACGCCAGCCTCCGGGCTGGCGCACAACAGTGGGAGAATCGGATGAAACAATATTTGCTGGCCCCTTCAATCCTTTCGGCGGACTTTGCCCGTCTGGGCGAAGACACAGCCAAAGCGCTGGCGGCCGGAGGTGACGTGGTGCACTTCGACGTGATGGATAACCACTACGTCCCTAATCTGACCATGGGTCCGATGGTGCTAAAAGCACTGCGGGACTATGGCATCACCGCTCCCATCGATGTGCATCTGATGGTGAAGCCGGTAGATGCGCTGATCCCTGAGTTCGCCAAAGCCGGCGCCACTTACATCACCTTTCATCCCGAAGCCAGCGAACATGTTGACCGCACCCTGCAATTGATTAAAGAGCATGGCTGTAAAGCAGGTCTGGTGTTTAACCCGGCGACCCCGCTTAGCTATCTGGATTACGTCATGGATAAGCTGGATATCATTCTGCTGATGTCAGTGAACCCTGGTTTTGGCGGTCAGTCATTTATTCCCGGCACCCTGGATAAACTGCGTGAAGCGCGCAGACGTATCGATCAGAGCGGTTACAACATTCGCCTTGAAGTGGATGGCGGCGTGAAGATCGACAATATCCGCGAGATAGCGGCTGCCGGTGCTGACATGTTTGTCGCCGGTTCTGCCATCTTCGGTCATCCTGACTATAAAAAAGTGATCGACGACATGCGCAATGAACTGGAGAAAGCCAATGGCTCATTTCACTGAGATTCGTGCGCTGGCGTTTGATCTCGATGGCACGCTGGTGGATAGCGCGCCAGGTCTTGCTGATGCGATCGACCGCACGCTGAGCGATCTCCGCCTGCCGCAGGCGGGCCTTGAGCGGGTCTCCACCTGGATCGGCAACGGTGCCGATATCATGATGGCCCGCGCGCTGACCTTCGCGCTGGGTCGCGAACCGCAGCCTGAAGAGCAGCGTGATGCGCGGGCGTTGTTTGACCGGCACTACGCCGATACGGTAGAGGCGGGTAGCACGCTGTTTCCACAGGTAAAACAGACGCTGGAGGCATTAAGGGCTTCCGGATTGCCGATGGCGATTGTGACGAACAAGCCGACGCCGTTTGTGGCACCGTTGCTGGAATCGCTGGGCATTGCCGATGCGTTTTCGCTGATTATTGGTGGCGACGATGTGCCGGTTAAAAAACCGCACCCTGCAGCGATCTTTATGGTGCTGGGCACCTTCGGCGTATTGCAGAATGAGTTGCTGTTTGTTGGCGACTCTCGCAATGATATTCAGGCGGCGCAGGCGGCAGGCGTACCGAATGTGGGTATGACCTTTGGTTATAATTATGGCGAGCCGATTGCGACCAGCCAGCCCGATTTAACCCTCGACTCTTTCGACGAACTTTTGCCCGCACTGGGGCTGTAAATATCAGGACTTAAGTATGAAACCCATCGTTTTCAGCGGCGCACAGCCGTCCGGCGAACTGACCATTGGCAACTATATGGGAGCGCTGCGTCAGTGGGTGCAGATGCAGGATGATTTTCACTGCATTTACTGCATCGTTGATCTGCACGCAATCACCGTGCGTCAGGATCCTGCAGCACTGCGCAAAGCGACGCTGGACACGCTGGCGCTTTATCTGGCCTGTGGTATCGACCCGGAAAAAAGCACCATCTTTGTTCAGTCGCATGTGCCAGAACACACGCAGCTGAGCTGGATCCTGAACTGCTACGCCTACTTCGGTGAACTGAGCCGCATGACGCAGTTCAAAGATAAATCAGCGCGTTACGAAGAGAACATCAACGCTGGTCTGTTCGATTATCCGGTGCTGATGGCGGCGGACATTCTGCTTTATCAGACCAATCAGGTGCCGGTGGGTGAAGATCAGAAGCAGCATCTGGAGCTGAGCCGCGATATCGCACATCGCTTCAATGCGATCTATGGCGACATATTCAGAGTGCCAGAGCCGTTCATTCCGAAATCGGGTGCACGCGTCATGTCGCTGCTGGAACCGACCAAAAAAATGTCCAAGTCCGACGATAACCGTAATAACGTTATCGGCCTGCTGGAAGATCCGAAAGCGGTCGTGAAGAAGATCAAACGCGCTGTGACTGATTCTGAAGAGCCGCCAGTGGTGCGCTACGACATCAAAGAGAAAGCGGGCGTGTCTAACCTGCTGGATATTCTGTCAGGCGTGACCGGTAAAACCATTGCTGAGCTGGAGCAGGAGTTCGAAGGCAAAATGTATGGTCATCTGAAAGGTGCGGTAGCCGATGCTGTGTCGGGCATGCTCTCTGAGCTTCAGGAGCGTTATCATCGCTTCCGCAACGATGAAGCCCTGCTGGAGCAGGTAATGCGTGATGGCGCGGCCAAAGCACGCGCACAGGCGCAGGAAACGCTGAAGAAGGTTTATCAGGCGGTAGGCTTTGTCGCGATGCCATAATGGCTGAGCAGACAAACAACGCGGCGGGCTTTGTGCCCGCCGTTTTTATTTGCAGGATTTAAAACCAGCGCAGGCTGTCACGCAGACTCACCACGCTGCCGATGATCATCAGGCTGGGACTGATCACCTGTCCGGCTGGCCGACCATGCCGTTACCAATAACGACGACATTGTGCTTGCTCATTTTTGCCTCAAATTTGCGATATCTGCGGCTACAATAGCGCGCCCTTTCTGACGCTTATTGATATACATCAACCACGGCCCTATATACCCATTAATATGTATGACTTTGATTTTAATTAAGTTTATCTGGCGTGGCTAACCTGCTGAATATCCTGCATTGCCGTGCGTGGTATGAATCGTGCTAGTTTTAACCACTCAGGTTAACCGGATAAGGAATCAGCCATGTTGTCACCTAAGTGGATCAATAACGTGCGTTTACCCTGGCGGGAAGGATTGTGGCAAATCGAAATCGCCGACGGAAAAATTGCCCGCATTTCAGCTCAGCCGCAGCAGCCTTCACCCGCGGATCAATCACTGGACGGTGAGGGCGGCTTAGCCTGCGCGCCCTTTATTGAGCCTCATATTCATCTGGATACCACCCAGACGGCGGGTGAACCGGCATGGAATCAGTCCGGGACGCTGTTTGAAGGCATTGAGCGCTGGGCCGAACGCAAGGCGCTGCTCAGCCACGAAGATGTTAAACAGCGGGCGTTGCAGACGCTGAAGTGGCAGATCGCCAACGGTATCCAGTTTGTCCGCACTCACGTTGACGTGTCCGATCCGTCACTGACGGCGCTGAAAGCGATGCTGGAGCTGAAAGCGGAGATGGCCCCATGGATCACCCTTCAGATTGTCGCGTTTCCTCAGGAGGGCATTCTCTCTTATCCCAACGGCGAAGCATTGCTGGAAGAGGCGTTACGGCTGGGCGCGGATGTGGTCGGCGCCATTCCGCACTACGAATTCACCCGCGAATATGGCGTCGAGTCGCTGCATAAAACCTTTGCGCTGGCTAACCGCTACGACCGGCTGATCGATGTTCACTGCGATGAGATTGATGATGAACAGTCGCGTTTTGTGGAAACCGTGGCGGCGCTGGCACATCGCGATGGCAACGGCGCACGTGTGACGGCCAGTCATACCACCGCAATGCACTCTTACAATGGCGCGTACGCCTCACGGCTGTTCCGGCTGCTTAAACTGTCGGGCATTAACTTTGTTGCCAATCCGCTGGTCAATATTCATCTGCAGGGTCGCTTTGACACCTATCCTAAGCGGCGCGGGATAACGCGCGTAAAAGAGATGCTGGAGGCAGAGATTAACGTCTGCTTCGGCCACGACGATGTGTTTGATCCCTGGTATCCGCTGGGCACCGCCAATATGCTCCAGGTGTTGCATATGGGCTTACATGTCTGTCAGCTGATGGGCTATGAGCAGATTGATGCGGGTCTGGATTTGATTACGCATAACAGCGCGAAGACGATGCAGCTGTCAGGTTATGGCATTCAGAGCGGCAACGAGGCCAGCCTGATCATTCTGCCAGCGGAAAGCGGTTTTGATGCGGTCAGAAGGCAGGTGCCGGTGCGCTATTCATTGCGTCGTGGTGTCGTGGTGGCAGAGACAAAGCCCGCAGAAAGCGAGATTTACTGGCGGGAACGGGAGCGCATCGACTTCCGGCGGTAGAAAGCAGAGCGGCGATGACTCGCCGCTCTGAAGGATTAATGCGTGACGTGACCGTGAGTACGATGACGGCTGACAAAGCCGAGCAGGGCACACATTACAAACACCACGGCGTAGAGCGCGTTAGCCGTCGCCAGTGCGGTATGCACACCACTTTTCTCAACGATAGGTGCCGTGACCACAAAGGTCAGCATGGTGCCGACGGTGCCGCAGGTCAGGATGAAGTTCACCAGCTTCGGTGAAGCCACTTTGGTCTGTAGTGAACCCAGAGTGATAATGGTGGTGTAGATAGCACTTGAGCTGAAACCAAGAATCATGATGATCCACTTCAGCATGCCAGCATCGCTGCTGCTGACGAACCAGTACATCAGCACGGTCGCCAGGCCTGCCAGCACCATCAGAATGCGTTGCAGATCGAAGAAACGCAGCAGGAAGCTGAAGGCCCACATACCCACCATATACGCCGTCCAGAAGCTGCCCACCAGTTGTCCTGCGTCATTGATGTTCATGCCCATGACTTTGGTGGCATATTCCGGCACCCAGGAGATAAAGCCGAGCTGGCCCAGAATGTAGCAGAGTGCCGCCACTGCCAGCAGCAGCACGCCCACACCCCATTTTTCTTTCTCAACCGTCGGGCTGTTTTCAGGCTTACGCAGCACCGGGAACTCAACAAACAGCGTCATGATGAAGATGGCGACGTAGATAAAGCCGATGCAGACGTAGACCCAGTACCACGGCAACTGACGCGCCAGCAGAATCCCTGCCAGCACCGGAAACAGTGTGCCCGCCATGCTGAAGAAGGAGTCGGTGAACAGCAGGCGTGAACCACGCTGACGACCTTCATACATGTGCGTAATCAGGAAGGTGCCGATCGACATGGTAATGCCGCTCACCACACCCAGTACAAACATGCAGAGCGAAAAGACAGTGAGATCGCGACTGGTCATCAACCCGATTATCGCAAGCACCATCAGGACGAAGCCGAAAATAAGCTGGCGCTTCAGCGGCACAATGACCATCAGCCAGGCGTTCAGGAAGACCGCAGCTAAAATGCCGCTGTTGAGGAAGGTGAAGGTATTACTCATGCTGGAGATGGGGATCTGGAAATCTTTTGCGATATCGCCCATTACCATGCCGGTAACGATCACCAGCGCGCCAGTCAGCGCATAGGAGAAGAAGCTTATCCAGGTGAGGCCAATACGATTACGGTTTGTCATGTTCTGAACCTGTTGAGAACCGGGTGGCAAAAAGTGTCAGAAAGTGTAAACGGAACTGTGATCTTAATAAACAAGCAGTGAAACTACAGATCCATATTTCATGTGTTGTGTGATTTTAATCACGCAATTGCGGGTGTTTAACGTTTGCTCAGACCTTTTGCTGCAACAGCGTAAATATAGGTAAAACGCTGGCTCATGGAATAGAGTCTCTTTACAATCAATCACGTTTTTGTGCCCGCTCTCCCAGGTAAGGAATCTTTCATGTTTAAACGTACTTTAACAGCGGCCATCACCCTGTTAGCGCTCTCTTCCGTTTCCGCCCAGGCGCTGGCCGCAAAAGGTGACACCCACGTTCTGCTCACCACCTCCGCCGGCAATATTGAACTCGAACTGAATAACCAAAAAGCGCCGGTTTCTGTGAAAAACTTCGTTGATTACGTCAACAACGGTTTTTACAACAACACCATTTTTCACCGCGTGATCCCGGGCTTTATGGTGCAGGGTGGGGGCTTCACCACAGACATGCAGCAGAAGCAGACCAACGCGCCAATTAAAAACGAAGCGGACAATGGCCTGCGTAACCTGCGCGGCACCATCTCTATGGCGCGTACCGCCGATAAAGACAGTGCGACCAGCCAGTTCTTCCTCAACGTCGCGGATAATGCCTTCCTCGACCACGGACAGCGCGATTTTGGCTATGCCGTATTTGGCAAGATTGTGAAAGGTCAGGATGTGGTTGAAAAAATTTCTCAGGTTCCGACCAAAGATGTGGGTCCTTACCAGAATGTTCCGTCCAAACCGGTAGTTATCCTCTCCGCTAAAGTCCTGCTTTAACGCTTTTCGTCGCCATCTGCGGATGGCGACCGTCTGTCGCCTCCGGCAAAGCCAGAAATTGCTCTTATACTTAGGGCAAAAACCTGAGCAGGAGGCGGCATGGCGAACAAACTCACCGAAAAACAGAAGGTCACCCTGTGGCAACAGCGACGTAGCGCCAGCTATCAGGCCAGCTGTCGGCTGGAAGGTTTCATGCCAAATGAAACCAGTGTTAACAGCGATGATGCAGCCGCACGTCTGGCGTCACTGAGGAGGCAATATGGACTCTAATACCGCCGTCAGCCAGGATCCCTACCTGTGGCAGCACGACAACGTGCTGAAAAACCTGCCCGATATTCATGACGCTGCGCAGCTGCGCAAGGCAGAGCTGAGCTTTAGTGCGGCACGCGCCGCTACGCTGGAGCTGGGCCCGCGTAATCCCGGGCTGCCTTACCTGCGCCAGATCCATCGCACGCTGTTTCAGGATGTCTACAGCTGGGCGGGGGAACTGCGCACCATTGATATCTGGCGTGATGAGACGCCGTTCTGTCATTTCGAATATATCGAAAAGGAAGGCAATGCCCTGATGGCCGCGCTGGAAGAAGAGAAGGGGTTAGCTGATTTGCCGCGTGACGAATTTATTCAGCGCCTCGCTCACTACTATTGCGAAATCAATATGCTGCATCCTTTCCGCCACGGAAATGGTCGGGCGCAGCGGATTTTCTTTGAACAGCTTGCACTGCATGCCGGATATCTGCTGAACTGGGAAGAGACGGATGCTGAAAGCTGGAAAGCGGCGAATCAGGCCGGTGTAGCCGGAGATTTGGTCCCGCTGGAGCAGGTCTTTGCGAAAGTGGTGAGTGAGGCGGCCTGACCGCGTAGAATAGCGGCGCGGTTTATCATTCTGGACACGTCATGCTGCTGCTTATCGACAATTACGACTCCTTTACCTGGAATCTCTATCAATATTTCTGCGAGCTGGGCGCGCAGGTTCAGGTGGTGCGCAATGATGCCATCACGCTGGAGCAGATGGCGGCGCTGCCACTGACCCATCTGGCCATCTCGCCTGGCCCCTGCACGCCGTCGGAATCAGGCATCTCGCTGGCGGCAATCCGGCACTTCGCCGGACAGCTGCCGGTGCTGGGCGTCTGCCTGGGCCATCAGGCGATTGCGCAGGCGTATGGCGCGCAGGTGGTACGTGCGCGTCAGGTGATGCACGGCAAAACCTCTGCCATTCAGCACACCGGCCAGGGCGTGTTTCGCAATCTCAATAATCCCCTTACCGTGACCCGCTATCACTCGCTGATTGTGCAGCGCGATACTCTGCCCGAGGCGTTCGAGGTGACGGCCTGGACGATGCGTGACGGCGAGCCTGACGAAATTATGGGATTCCGCCACAAAACTCTGGCGCTGGAAGGCGTACAGTTCCATCCCGAGAGCATTCTCAGCGAGCAGGGACATCTGCTGCTGCGCAATTTCCTTGAGCAATAAGTTGCCTTTGAGTGATTTTTTATGCATATTTTGTGATTATTATTTCATGTTTGCACAATAATCATTTAAATGGGGTCATCAATGGCAGCGGAAAAAATTGCGGTCACGCGGGAGACGTTCGATAACGTTATTTTGCCTGTTTATGCACCTGCGCAGTTCGTGCCGGTAAAAGGCAAGGGCAGCCGTGTATGGGATCAGCAGGGCAAAGAGTATATCGATTTCTCGGGTGGTATCGCCGTCACCGCACTTGGACACTGCCATCCTGCGCTGGTGGAGACGCTGAAAAGCCAGGGCGAGACGCTGTGGCACACCAGCAACGTCTTCACCAACGAACCGGCGCTGCGCCTTGCCAGTAAGTTAATCCAGGCGACCTTTGCCGATCGCGTCTTCTTTGCCAACTCCGGTGCCGAAGCCAACGAAGCCGCGTTTAAGCTGGCGCGCTACTACGCCTGCAAACGTCACAGCCCGTTTAAAAGTAAAATCATCGCCTTCCATAACGCCTTTCATGGCCGGACGCTGTTTACCGTTACGGTCGGCGGACAGCCAAAATATTCCGACGGGTTCGGGCCGAAACCGGCGGATATCGTCCACGTGCCGTTTAATGACCTTGATGCAGTGAAAGCGGTAATCGACGACCACACCTGCGCCATCGTGGTTGAACCGATTCAGGGCGAAGGCGGCGTAGTGCCCGCGACGCAGGAATTTATGCAGGGACTGCGCGAGCTTTGCGATCAGCATCAGGCGCTGCTGGTGCTGGATGAAGTGCAGAGTGGCATGGGACGCAGCGGCAAACTGTTCGCCTATGAGCATTATGGCGTCCAGCCCGATATTCTGACCTCAGCCAAAGCGCTGGGCGGCGGTTTCCCGGTCAGCGCCATGCTGACCACTAACGAGATCGCCTCGACCATGGCACCAGGCGTGCATGGGACCACGTATGGCGGCAATCCGCTGGCCTGCGCCATCGCTGAAACGGCGCTGGATATTATCAATACGCCGGACGTGCTGGCGGGTGTCGATATGCGGCGTGAGCACTTTGTCACAGCGCTGCAGGCCATTGATGCGAAGTATGACTTGTTCAGTGACATTCGCGGCAAGGGGTTGCTGATTGGCGCCGCGCTTAAACCTCAGCATGCCGGGAAGTCACGCGACATACTGAATGCCGCCGCCGCTGAGGGCGTGATGGTGCTGGTTGCCGGCACCGACGTGATGCGTTTTGCGCCGTCACTGATTATCGAACCGGCCGATATCGAAGAGGGCATGCGCCGCTTCGCCACCGCCGTCGGCAAGGTGCTTAACGGCTAGGCTAGTTTTTACGTAAGCGTCTGATCAGCCAGCGGCCATGTTGTGGTCGCTGGTTCCATGCCAGTGAGGAGATGGTGTACATCACGCTCAGATGGTCAAGAATACGTCGCACATGCTGTTCCACCACCGTGACAGGTCCCTCACTGATGTTCTCAAGATCATCCAGCAGATTAACCTGTGAGCTTTCACCATCATATTCCAGCCGCTGCTGACACCGCTGTAGCGCGATTTCACAGGATTGCAGATAGCGTTCTGCCAGCGAGTCGGTCAGCATAGTGTGCTCCCGCGCCAGAATCGTTATGGCATTAATGTGCTCAACAATAAACTGACTGTGCGTGACCCAGAGCCGCATATCACTCAGATAGCGGGAGTTAAACGCGGGTTCCTGCATCGCCTGATTCAGCGAGTTAAACAGCGCATTGTGCGCCTGATTCACCTTCACGCGCTGATACGCCAGTTTCTCAGGTGACTGTTCGTTACCCAGCAACAATCTCAGTGCGTCCTGATCGGCTTCCAGCGCATCATGGGCGTTCTGTCGCAGTAAGCCACTCTGCCACTGCGGCCACAGCCACAGCATTCCGCCAAAGGCGATCAGACAGCCCATCAGCGTATCCATCAGTCGCGGCAGCAGAAACTGCGCGCCATTCAGCGACAGCAATTGCAGCGAGTAAACCGCCGTGACCGTAAAGCCAATCATTGACCAGCCATAGAACTGGCGCGTAAAGCGATAGCTGATAAAGGTTATTGCCAGCATGATCAGCAGCACCAGCGACTCCGGTACCGCCAGCCGCAACGTGGCGGCCGCAATCACCAGACCGGCAAAGGTGCCCAGCGCACGGTGCTGGATGCGAACACGCGTAGCGCTGTAACCGTTCTGGCTGACGAACATGATGGTCATCAGGATCCAGTAAGGTTTGGGGATGTTGAAGAACAGCGCCAGTGCACTGCCCAGCATCAGCATTACCGCAAAGCGTCCGGCGGTGCGCAGCGCTGACGAGCGAAAAGAGAGATAACTGCGCAGCGCCGGTAACAGCGGCAGACGGCGCTGACGATCCGCCATCAGATCACGCTGATACAGCGGTTTCTGCGTGCGCAGCACCCGCGCAATGCGGTTGAAGTGGTAAAGACAGAAGTTACCCACCGGATTGTCGGGATGCTGATGGGCGATCTTCTCCAGCGCGCCAAGCTGTTTGTCCATCGCAAAGCGATCGGGTAGCTGATGATAAAGGATGTTATCCGCCAGCACCCGTAGCCGGGCCGAAATGGTTTTGGCATTCCAGCGGATCACCGCTTCGGCATGGCTCTGTTCGACCAGCTTCTGCACCTCTTCCGGCCGATGCAGACTAACCGAGATGTGTTCCTGCAGATCCAGCGCCACCTGAAAGGCGCGCGTCAGCCGCTTATGGCTGTGATCGCGGCTTGCCGACAGCATGTGCATCTGCTGATAGCAGGTGTTAATCAGATCGACCACTTTCTGCTGACGCGCCAGCAGCGGCGGCAGTGCCTTTTCCGGGTCGGTCAGCTGCGTCAGCAGGGTGTATTTGGCGTCGCAGTAGTTAGCCAGCTCGCGGTAGATCAGGCTGAGGCTTTCGCGCATCGGCTGCTCTTTCCACAGCCAGAACCAGAACCAGTTAAACAGCCCATACCAGAGCGTGCCGCCGATGTAGAGCAGCGGGGTAACATAGATGGGCATGCGGCCAATGAGGCTCAGGGTAAAAATGGCGGCGATAAGCGTGCCGGGCAGCAGACGACCATGCAGCGGGCTGATCTCACCCGTCACGCCGAGCAGCAGGGGCATGGCGAACAGGATGAGCGGCAGCGGAATGGCATGCAGGGTGAGCCACTGAATCAGGAAGCTGCCGAGGGCAAACAGGCTGCCACCCACAATCAGGCGTTTGAAAAAGCGTTTATGCGGGGTATCCAGACCGGCAATATTGCAGCAGGCAGGCACTAACGAGAACAGCAGACCTTTTTGCAGGTCGCCAGCCAGCCAGCCCAGCGCGACGGGCAGACAAAGCACCAGCGTTTGCCGCAAGGCGTAGTTGACTTCAGGATGGTAAATAATTCGACGCCACATCGGCCCAACACAAACAATAACGGCGTGATGTTGCCATCACGCCGTGGGTGACAGGAATTAGCGGGTGCCGTAAACGACGATGGTTTTGCCGTGTGCGGAGATCAGGTTCTGATCTTCCAGCATCTTCAAAATACGGCCCACGGTTTCGCGTGAACAACCCACAATCTGGCCAATTTCCTGACGAGTGATTTTAATTTGCATGCCGTCGGGATGCGTCATGGCATCTGGCTGCTTCGCCAGGTTGAGCAGGGTCTGTGCAATGCGTCCGGTGACGTCGAGGAAAGCGAGGTTACCCACTTTTTCAGACGTGACCTGCAGGCGACGCGCCATCTGCGAGGAGAGTCGCATCAGGATGTCGGGATTAACCTGAATCAGCTGACGGAATTTCTTGTAAGAAATCTCCGCCACTTCGCACGCGCTTTTCGCACGTACCCAGGCGCTGCGCTCCTGGCCTTCTTCGAACAGGCCAAGCTCACCAATGAAATCGCCCTGATTCAGGTAGGAAAGAATCATCTCTTTGCCTTCTTCATCTTTAATCAGAACCGCGACGGAACCTTTCACGATGTAGTAAAGCGTTTCTGCTTTTTCACCTTGGTGAATCAGCGTACTTTTGGATGGATACTTGTGAATATGGCAATGGGACAGGAACCATTCGAGTGTAGGGTCTGTTTGCGGTTTGCCGAGAACCATTCGCTATTATCCTCTGTTGTAATCGTGCCCAAAATACAGGGGGCAGTTTTCCCTGTCAGGCGGTGAAAGCTTCAAGCGTTTCCCTTTCAGGAAATTATTCGGGCCGCATCAGGCGCAGTGCGCATCATTCTTCCCGGCTTCGCCATCGGGTGACGAAAAATATTTTCAGCACTGTTTGTAGCACAGCTTTTGCCGACTGTCTTGTGTTGTCTCGCTTCAGCTACAGGCGGATTTCTCTGGATTGCTGTTTACCAGGCGAAAGCGTACTCTGGCGACAAAACAGCGTATTCCGGAGCAAAAATCATGCAGGCAAGAGTGAAGTGGGTAGAAGGACTGACATTCCTCGGAGAATCCTCATCCGGCCATCAGATACTGATGGATGGAAATTCGGGCGATAAAGCGCCCAGCCCAATGGAGATGGTGCTGATGGCGGCCGGCGGATGCAGCGCGATTGACGTGGTATCAATTCTGCAAAAAGGCCGTAACGATGTGGCTGATTGTGAAGTAAAACTGACCTCAGAACGTCGTGAAGAGGCGCCGCGAATCTTTACGCACATCAACCTGCATTTTATCGTGAGTGGTAAAGCGCTCCAGGATAAAGCGGTCTCACGCGCGGTGGATCTTTCTGCTGAAAAATATTGTTCGGTGGCCATCATGCTGGGTAAAGGCGTGACGATTACGCATAGCTATGAAGTGATTGAGCTGTAACAGGCTGAAGGGCATTTTAAAGTCGCGGGCCAATTCGGAGTCGGTCTGGTGTCGTGCCGTTCCTGCATAGAGAGTCCGCTTTAAGACTATGCCCGCGCTATTACGCACCTCATCCCTGAGGTGCGCCCATACCGGGCCAACGCTTTGCGTTGTTTAAAAACGCTCCCGGCGTTTTTGTCCCAGTCGCGGGACGCTTTCCTCTTCTGACCCTGTTCCCGGCGTGTTGAGCTTAGGTGTTGCTGTAAGATTCTTTGTCACCAGGTTTTTTCAGTGGCGACCTTTCTGAAAACGGATGTGGTTGCCGGACGTGAAGCGAAGGGAGCATATGCCTGTAGCAAAGCATAGCGGGCCAGGGATGGCCCGCGCTGAGCCTGCCAGGGATGGCGGTTTTGCGTCTTTGCGAAAGGTGTATGCTCCCTGAAGCCAGCTCAGCAGTAAGCCTTTCCCCGCAGAAATGCCAGTTTTACATCTTTGCGAAAGGCCTCTGCTCTCTGCGTTTTTTTTGCTGACCTCTTACTCTATCCGCTTACCTTCCATCAGCCGCTTCACCAGCGGACCCATGATCAGCTCCATCGCCAGACCCATTTTGCCGCCGGGCACGACCAGCGTATTGATGTGCGAGATAAACGAACCCTGCAGCATCGCCAGCAGGTAGGGGAAGTCGATATCTTCCAGCGCCTGGAAATGAATCACCACAAGGCTCTCATCCAGTGACGGAATGGCGCGGGCAGCGAACGGGTTTGAGGTGTCGACGGTCGGGACGCGCTGAAAGTTGATGTGGGTGCGCGAGAACTGTGGCGTGATGAAATTGATGTAATCTTCCATCGAACGCACCACGGAATCCATCACTGCTTCGCGTGAATGACCGCGCTCGCCGGTGTCGCGCACCAGCTTCTGAATCCACTCCAGGTTAACAATGGGCACAACGCCCACCAGCAAATCAACCTGTTCCGCCACGTTATGCTGCGCCGTCACCACGCCGCCGTGCAGTCCTTCATAGAACAGAATGTCAGTGTTCTGCGGCAGCGGCTGCCAGGGCGTAAAGGTGCCGGGCACCTGATTCCACGGTACGGCTTCATCGTAGGTGTGCAGATATTTACGCGACTGGCCCTGTCCGCTTTGACCATACTCTTTAAAGCTCTGCTCCAGCAGACCAAAGTCATTGGCTTCCGGGCCAAAGTAGCTGACGTGACGTCCTAAATCGCGCGCCTTACGAATCGCCATATCCATTTCAGGGCGGGTAAAGCGGTGAAAGCTGTCGCCTTCAAGCTCAGCAGCATGAAGATCGAGCTGCTGAAAGATTTTACGAAACGCGAGGCTGGTGGTGGTGGTTCCTGCACCGCTGGAACCGGTCACCGCGATAATGGGATGACGTGCAGACATAGAAAAGCTCCCTGTGAGGTCGGGCGATGAGCATTGTTATCATGAAATGATGCCGGGTGCATCAGCCACGAAATTCTTTGCGCGGCATGATATTGACCGATTCATGCAGTTCCGACCACACCAGCACCACTTCACCGGTTTCCAGCTGGCGTCGCACATCAGCTACCTTGTCCAGGAGGCTGCGTTCCTGCTCGCCATAGTCTGTGCCTTCACGCAGCACAAAGGTTTCAATCAGATTTTCAAGGGTCTCAGGTGAGACCTGTTGCCAGGGAATAATCACAAGATCAGTTATCCAGAAAAGGGGCGATCCACTGCGGGATGCGCTGTTCCAGCCACATTTCAGGCTGGCGTAGCGTTCCGCCGACAAAACCGACGTGGCCGCCGTAGGGTGTCAGTTGATAAGTAATAGTGGCAGATAATTGGCTGCTGTGCGGGATCACCTCATCACTCATAAAGGGATCGTCTTTGGCGTGGATAATCAGCAGCGGTTTCTCTGTGTGTTTCAGCCAGGGCATGGCGCTGGCACGATGATAGTAATCTGCTGCATCGACAAAACCGTGGGCGCGGGCTGTAATCGCATCATCAAAATCGCGCAGTCGCCGCATCGCTTTGAGCTGTGCCAGATTAACCGGCAGGGTGTCCGGCCAGGCATGCAGTTTGCGGCGGGCATTTTTCTTGAGCTGCGCCAGCAGGTAGTACTGATAGAAGCGCGAGAAGCCGCGTTCCAGTTTCACGCTGCACGGTTCCAGCAGCAGCGGGGCGGAGACAATCACGGCGGCATCTACCTCCGCTGCGGCACCCTGCTGGCCGAGCAGGCAGCCCAGCATGTTGCCGCCCAGCGAGAAACCCACGGCGGCGGTAGGCACATGACCCCAGCGGGTGCGCAGCCAGCGCAGGAAGAAGCGGGCATCTTCAGTTTCGCCGGAGTGATAGATGCGGTTCAGCCGGTTAGGTTCGCCGCTGCAGCCGCGAAAATGCATCACTACTGCCAGCCAGCCGCGTGCGCGGCAGATCGCCATCAGGCCATGAATATAGGGACTCTGAAAGCTGCCCTCCAGTCCATGAAACAGCACCACGCGCGGTTTATGCTGCGCCAGCTGCGGATCTTCGCTCCAGGCGAGATCGACGAAATCGCCATCGGGCAGATCGAGACGCTGCCAGTGAGGAGCGAAGGTGATACGGCGACGTAACAGGCGCGGCAGCATCGTCTGCAGATGCGCGTTACGCAGCGTGTCAGGTGGTCTGAACTGCTCGTTTTCCGGGCCGGTAAATTTCATGTGGTAAAAGCTTGTCTGTTCCATATCACACTGTTAGCTTCGATAAGTTTTTTATTGCAGGGTAAGGAGTACCCGATTGCCATGGAACTGAGTCTTTTCTTATCAATGTTGGGATTTCTGTGGGTCGCGGCCATTACGCCAGGCCCCAATAATATGTTACTCACCGCCTCGGGCGCTAATTTTGGCTTTCTGCGCACGATTCCGCTGATGATCGGCATCATGATCGGCATGCAGGTGATGCTGCTGATGGTGGCCTTTGGCGTAGGCGGTTTGATCCTGCTCTATCCCTCGCTGCATCTGATGCTGAAAATCGCCGGTAGCCTCTATCTGCTCTGGCTGGCGTGGAAGATAGCCACCGCCAGCTATGCAAAGCTGGAAACTGACCAGGCACCGGATGCGCCAATGCCGTTCTGGCAGGGCGGGCTGCTACAGCTGATCAACCCCAAAGCCTGGCTGATGGCGCTGGGCGCGGTCGCCAGCTTCAGTCTGGCCGGTGATGCGTATCGTCATTCCGTGATGGCCATAAGCGTCGGTATGTTTCTGGTTAATCTGGTGTCGGGCGTCATCTGGATGGGATTTGGCGCGATGATTGGTCGCATTCTGCGCAGTCGCCGCGCCTGGAGAATATTTAACCTCGCCATGGGGCTGCTGACCGCTGCCTGCGTGCTATTAATCTGGCACTGAGTCAGCTGGATGCGCGTTCAACGCGCGTCCAGGGCAGCACCTCACGCATCACCGGCGCGTTCGGGTTGCGGATCTTCTGCAGCAGCAGCTGCACACTGCGCGCGCCCAGTTGGTTCATCGGTTGCTCGATGGTGGTCAGTGGCGGATTGAGGCTGCGGGTAAACGACACACCATCAAACCCGACCACCGCCAGATCTTCCGGCACGCGCAGACCGGCTTCCAGCGCCGCATGCACCACGCCCACCGCCAGCACGTCTGACACCGCAAACACTGCGTCCGGCGGTTCCGGTAGCGCCATGAGTTCTCTCAGTGCCTGGCTGCCCGCCTCACAGGAGATCTCGTAGGTATAGGAGATGCCGGACCATGCATATCCCAGCTCCTCAATTGCCTGCCGGTAACCCTTTTCCCGATGATGTGAGTACAGGTAACGCATATCGCCATTGACCAGCCCGATGCGTTTACGCCCTTTCCCGGCGAGATAATGGACGGTGTCGCGGGCTGCCTCCTGGTGATCAATGCTGACTGAGGAGGCGGGGATATCCGGATCAAATTCACAGCACTGCACCCAGGGCGCACCGGCGATCAGCGCCTGTAAATCCGGTAAGCCTGAAGCAGCATCCATGGTAATAACGCCATCCACCACTTTTCCGGTCAGCAGCGAAAGATAGGCGGCTTCACGCTGAAGCTGCGAGGCGGAGTTGCAAAGCAGAATGTGATAGCCGTGCAGTTCTGCTTCGGCTTCAATGCCCTGAACCACGCGCGAACAGAAGGGGTTGGTAATATCCGAGATCAGCACCAGCAGCATGTGGCTTTGCGCCGTCCGCAGCTGACGCGCCAGTAAGTTGGGCTGATAGTCGCAGGCAGAGATTGCCGCCAGAACTTTCTCACGCGTATCGGGCTTTACGCCGGGATGCGCGTTGAGAACCCGCGATACCGTGGCTTTGGAAACGCCAGCCAGCTGAGCGACTTTCTCGATCGACATCGGATTCAAAGACCTTAACAGGCAATAATTGGGAACGCATATCAATAACACAGGCACAATGTGAGCGCCTGACATTTTTGCTTACTTTAGCTATTTTCAGCATTTGCGATTTTCAGCTTAGTTTTGCAGATAGTGATCTAAGAACTTATTTCTATTAGGGATAATTTTTAATTCCTTTATGAAACTATTGCGTGCAGAGACACTGCCTCCACGATAAAACCGGTGGGGTAGTGATCATGGCAGCAACACGTTTAACTTTCTTAGCCGCAGCGATGGCACTGCTGGCGTTTCGGGCTGATGCAGTCAATGTCACCGTCGCGTACCAGACCTCTGCCGAACCGGCGAAAGTGGCACAGGCTGATGACAGTTTTGCCAAAGAAAGCGGGGCCAGCGTCGACTGGCGTAAGTTTGACAGCGGTGCAGGCGTATTGCGCGCGCTGGCGTCCGGCGACGTCCAGATTGGCAATATCGGCTCCAGTCCGTTAGCGGTCGCAGCGGCGCAAAAGCTGCCAATCGAAGCCTTTCTGCTTGCCTCACAGCTGGGCAACTCTGAAGCGCTGGTGGTAAAGAAGAACATCATCACTCCCAGCGATCTCATCGGCAAGCGCATCGCGGTGCCGTTCATCTCTACCACCCACTACAGCCTGCTTGCTGCACTGAAACACTGGGGCATCAAGCCGTCGCAGGTACAGCTGGTTAATCTGCAGCCGCCTGCGATTATCGCGGCGTGGCAGCGTGGCGACATTGATGGCGCTTACGTCTGGGCGCCTGCGGTGAATGAACTGGAAAAACAGGGCAAAGTGCTGACCGACTCGGCGGCAGTGGGGAGCTGGGGATCGCCGACGCTGGATGTCTGGGTGGTCCGCAAAGATTTCGCTGAGCAGCATCCGGAGATCGTGACCGCATTTGCCCGCAGCGCGCTTGATGCGCAGCAGGCCTATCTTAACAGCCCCGATAGCTGGCTGAAGCAGCCCGATAATCTCAGCAAACTCTCCCGCCTTAGCGGTGTGCCGGAAGCGCAGGTGCCGGATCTGGTGAAGGGCAATACCTACCTCACGGCGCAGCAGCAGGTTGAGCAGCTGGGCAAACCGGTCAATAAAGCGATCGTCGATACTGCGCAGTTTCTGAAAGCACAGGGCCGGGTGCCGCAGGCGGATAACGACTACAGCAGCTATGTGACCTCCCGTTTCGTCGCACCATTAGTTAAACCCTAAGGAGGCACGATGCTGCGTATCGCTCATCTTCATGCCCGTTATGCCGGACAACCGGTGTTGCAGGATATCAATTTGCAGCTGGATAGCCATGAACTGCTGGTGGTGCTCGGCCCCTCCGGCTGCGGCAAAACCACGCTGCTTAATCTGGTTGCCGGATTTCTGCCGGTGGAGTCGGGCAGCATCACGCTGGATAACCAGCCAGTGACGGGGCCTGGTGCGGAGCGCGGCGTGGTGTTTCAGCATGAAGGCTTACTGCCATGGCGTAACGTGCTGGATAACGTTGCCTTTGGTCTGCAGCTGGCGGGGATGTCGCGCCCGGCGCGCGAGGCCATCGCACGGAAGCTCATCAGGCAGGTGGGGCTGGAAGGGGCGGAGAAGCGCGCCATCTGGCAGTTGTCAGGCGGTCAGCGGCAGCGGGTCGGCATTGCGCGCGCGCTGGCGACCGATCCGCAACTGCTGCTGCTTGACGAGCCATTTGGCGCACTGGATGCCTTTACCCGCGAGCAGATGCAGACCCTGCTGCTGACGCTGTGGCGCGACAGCGGTAAACAGATCCTGCTGATTACGCACGATATAGAAGAGGCTATTTTCCTGGCCAGCGAACTGATTCTGCTGTCGCCAGGACCCGGCCGCATCGTGGAACGCTTGCGGTCCGGCTTTGGTCAGCGCTTTGCCGCAGGTGAGTCGTGCCGCAGCATAAAATCCGATCCGCAGTTTATCGCCCAGCGCGAATATGTGCTGAGCCGCGTATTTGACCAGCGGGAGGCGTTTGCATGAGCGCGTTAATCCACGACAAGTCTCTGCCGGTGCGCCGTCGTTTGCGCTGGCCATTTTCAACCACGTTCACGCTGAGCATGCTGAGTCTCTCTCTGCTGTTGCTGCTCTGGTGGGGCGTGACCGCGCTGGGCCTGATTGCTCCGCTGTTCCTGCCGTCGCCACAGCAGGTTTTCAGCAAGCTGCTGCTGATTGCCAGCGCCCAGGGCTTTATGGATGCCACGCTGTGGCAGCATCTGGCCGCCAGCCTGACGCGGATGCTGATTGCGCTGACCGCGGCTGCCGTCATCGGCATTCCGGTGGGGATTCTGATGGGCCTCAGCCCGGTAGCTCGCGGTCTGCTTGATCCGCTTATTGAGCTTTATCGCCCGATTCCGCCACTTGCCTATCTGCCGCTGATGGTGATCTGGTTTGGCATTGGTGAGACGTCGAAAATCCTGCTGATCAGCCTGGCCATCTTCGCGCCGGTGACGCTCTCCACGCTGGCCGGGGTGCGTAACACCCAGCAGGTACGGATTCGTGCGGCGCGCTCGCTGGGAGCTAACCGCTGGCAGCTGCTGCGCTGGGTGATTCTGCCGGGCGCGCTGCCGGAGATTCTGACCGGCCTGCGCATTGGGCTCGGGGTGGGCTGGTCAACGCTGGTGGCGGCGGAGCTGATTGCCGCCACGCGTGGCCTCGGTTTTATGGTGCAGTCAGCGGGAGAATTCCTCGCCACCGATGTGGTGCTGGCGGGTATCGCCGTGATTGCTTTTATCGCTTTTAGCTTAGAACTCGGGCTTCGTGCGTTGCAGCGCCGTCTGACGCCCTGGAGTGGAGAACAATCATGAATGAACGTCTGAGTTTTACCCCGCTTGGCCCTTACATAGGCGCGCAGGTCTCAAACCTGGATGTCTCACGGCCATTGAGTGATGCGCAGTTTGAGCAGCTGTATCATGGCTTGCTGCGTCATCAGGTGCTGTTTCTGCGGGACCAGAAAATAACGCCGGAACAGCATCGCGCACTGGCAATCCGTTTTGGCGACCTGCATATCCATCCGGTCTATCCCCATGCGGAGGGCGTCGAAGAGATTATCGTGCTCGATACCCATCAGGATAATCCGCCGGATAATGACAACTGGCACACCGATGTCACCTTTATCGAAACACCACCGGCTGTCGCGCTGCTGGCATCCAAAGTCTTACCGGAAGCGGGCGGTGACACGCTCTGGACCAGTGGCATCGCCGCTTACGAGGCGCTGTCAGTGCCTTTTAAGCAGTTGCTGGAGGGTCTCCGCGCCGAGCATGATGTTAAAAAATCATTCCAGGAGTATAAGTACCGCAAAACGGAGGAAGAACATCTGCGCTGGCAGCAGGCGGTGGCAAAACATCCACCCGTGCAGCATCCGGTAATCCGCACGCATCCGGTCAGCGGCAAAAAAGCGCTGTTTGTGAATGAAGGCTTTACCACGCGGATCCTGGATTTAAGCGAGAAGGAGAGTGATGCGGTGCTGGGCTTCCTGTTTGCGCACGCCACCAAACCGGAGTTTCAGGTGCGCTGGCGCTGGCAGCCAGACGATCTGGCTATCTGGGATAATCGGGTCACGCAGCATTATGCCAATGCCGACTATTATCCGGCCCGTCGGATCATGCAGCGGGCAACGGTACTGGGCGACAAACCCCGTTAAAAAGCATCTCCCCGCAAGCGGGGAGATTTTTTATGAGGCCATAATCTGTTCGAGCTGTTCCTGGGCTTCCAGCCACGCCATCTCAACCTCTTCCAGCGCAGATTTACTTTCCGCCTGCCGCTTGAGTGCAGTGGTCAGGTCCGCTTTTCGGCTCTGATCATAAATCGCACTGTCTGCGAGCTGCGCTTCGGCATCGGCCAGCTGGCTCTGCCATTTGCTCATCTGCTTTTCCAGCTTCTCTATCTCTTTGCGCAGCGGCTGGGTCTGAGTGCGCAGTTCGGCATCACGGCGCTTTTGATCTTTACGCGCCTGGGCGCTGTTACCGTTATCCAGTTTCGGCGCGGCATCCTGTTGCGCCTGCTGTTTCTGCAGATCGCTCAGCCACTGCTGATAATCTTCGAGGTCGCCCTCAAACACATCCACTTTGCCATCATGCACCAGATAGAGATCGTCCGTGGTCGCGCGCAGCAGGTGACGGTCATGCGAGACCACCACCAGTGCACCTTCGAAGTCGATCAGCGCTTCGGTCAGCGCCTGGCGCATATCAAGATCCAGGTGGTTAGTTGGTTCATCGAGCAACAGCAGGTTAGGGCGTTGCCAGACAATCAGCGCCAGCACCAGTCGCGCTTTCTCACCGCCGGAGAAGCGCTCAGTGTTCTCCGTGACTTTGTCGCCGCGGAAATCGAAGCCGCCCAGATAGTCGCGCAGCTGCTGTTCCAGCACGTCAGGCGCAATGCGCGACAGATGCTGCAGCGGTGACTCATCGGCCCGCAGGTACTCCAGCTGATGCTGGGCGAAGTAACCAAGCTTGATCCCTTTCGCCAGCCCCATCTTGCCATGCATCGCCTCCAGCTCACCTGCCAGCAGCTTAATCAGGGTGGATTTACCGGCTCCGTTACGTCCCAGCAGGCCGATGCGTGAGCCTGGCACCAGGTTGAGCTTGATCGCGTCGAGAATGATGCGATCGCCATAACCTGCGGTGACCTTCTCCATCTTCATCAGTGGATTAGGCAGGTTTTCCGGCTTGCGGAAGGTGAAGCTGAATGGATTATCAACATGGGCGGGCGCAATCATCTCCATGCGCTCCAGCATCTTGATGCGGCTCTGTGCCTGCTTCGCCTTGGTCGCCTGGGCGCGGAAGCGATCAATGTAGCTGTGCAAATGCGCGACTTTCTCCTGCTGACTCTCATACAGCGCCTGCTGCTGAGCCAGCTTGGCGACGCGCTGCCGTTCAAAGGAGCTGTAGTTGCCGGTATATTCGAACATCGACTCCTGTTCGATATGAATAATTTTGTCGATGACCGGATCGAGGAAGTCACGATCGTGCGAGATCAGGATCAGTGTGCCTTCATAACTTTTCAGCCAGCGCTCCAGCCAGATCACCGCATCGAGATCGAGGTGGTTGGTCGGTTCATCCAGCAACAGCAGATCGGAACGGCAAATCAGCGCCTGTGCCAGATTGAGGCGCATGCGCCAGCCACCAGAAAAGTCGCTGACCGGCCGTTGCAACTGCTCCTGACTGAAGCCCAGGCCGTGCAACAGGCTTGAGGCGCGCGCATGAATGCTCCACGCCTGCACCGCGTCCAGCTGGCCATGCAGCAGCGCAATGGCATTGCCATCGTCACGCAGATTGGCGTCCGCCAGCTCGGCTTCAAGCTGACGAAACTGGCGATCGCCATCAATCACGTACTCCAGCGCGGCTTTATCCAGCGCTGGCGTTTCCTGATTCACCCAGGCCAGCGCCCAGTGAGCGGGGAACGTGACGGTGCCGGCATCGCTGGTGATTTCACCTTTTAACAGCGACAGCAGCGTGGATTTCCCACAGCCGTTTTTACCCACCAGCCCGACCTTCTGACCGGGATTAATGGTGGCGGTGGCATTGTCGAGCAGGACGCGGATGCCGCGGCGAATTTGTAAGGCTGAGAAGACAATCATGTAAGCGCCGTATCGTCAGAATATGTTAATTTACTGGCAACATAATGAGATTTTGCTGCGTCGTGCATGGTAGCTGAAAACCGCACCAATGACGACGCTTTGGAGGGAAAGGATGTCGCAGCCACCCAGGGTTTTGCTGCTTTATGCTCATCCGGAATCACAGGATTCGATCGCGAATCGGATTTTGTTACAGCCGGCTCAGGCACTGGAACACGTCACCGTGCACGATCTGTACGCGGCCTATCCGGATTTTTTTATCGATATTCATCATGAACAACAGTTACTGCGCGAACATGACGTGATCATTTTTCAGCATCCGCTCTATACCTACAGCTGTCCGGCATTGCTGAAAGAGTGGCTGGATCGGGTTCTGTCCCGCGGCTTCGCCAATGGCGTGGATGGCAATGCACTTGAAGGTAAATACTGGCGCAGCGTGGTGACGACCGGCGAACCGGAAAGTGCCTTTAAGCAGCAGGGTCTGAACCGCTATTCGCTCAATGACATTATGCGGCCTTTTGAGCTGACCGCCCGGATGTGCCGTATGCACTGGATGCCGCCGATGATTGTTTACATGGCACGTCGTCAGAGTCCTGAATTATTGAAAAATTACGCCCGCGCTTATGGTGACTGGCTCGCGGCACCGCTGCTGAATGGAGGGGTATAGATGGAAGGGCAAACGCTGCTGACCGCGGGGGTGATTTATCTGGTCGCGGCGGTCTTGATTGTACCGGTGGCGGCTCGCCTCGGTATTGGTGCAGTTCTGGGTTATCTGGTGGCGGGTATCGCCATCGGCCCGTGGGGATTAGGTTTTATCAGCGACGTCGACGAGATTCTTCACTTCTCTGAGCTCGGCGTGGTTTTCCTGATGTTTATTATCGGGCTGGAGCTGAACCCGGCAAAGCTGTGGGCGCTGCGCCGCTCCATTTTTGGGGTCGGCGCGGCGCAGGTCATCTTCTCCGCAGCCATTCTCGGCGGCTTATTGTGGCTGACCCATTTTAGCTGGCAGGCGGCGATCATCGGCGGGATTGGCCTGGCGATGTCCTCGACCGCCATGGCGCTGCAGCTGATGATGGATAAAGGCATGAACCGCAGCGAAGCGGGTCAGCTGGGTTTTTCGGTGCTGCTGTTCCAGGATATCGCGGTTATTCCTGCCCTGGCGCTGATCCCGCTGCTGGCCGGGACCGACAGCGGCCATATCGACTGGATGAAGGTTGGCATGAAAGTGCTGGCGTTTGCCGGCATGCTGGTAGGCGGACGCTATCTGCTGCGGCCAATCTTCCGTTACATCGCCGCATCGGGCGTGCGCGAGGTCTTTACCGCGGCGTCGCTGCTGCTGGTGCTGGGTTCCGCGCTGTTTATGGATGCGCTGGGCCTGTCGATGGCGCTGGGTACGTTTATTGCCGGGATCCTGCTGGCGGAGAGTGAATACCGCCATGAGCTGGAAGTGGCTATCGACCCGTTCAAAGGTTTACTGCTGGGCCTGTTCTTTATTTCGGTAGGCATGGCGCTCAATCTCGGTGTGCTCTATACCCATATTGTGACCATCCTGCTGGGTGTGGTGACGCTGGTGGCGGTGAAAACAGGGGTGCTCTATGTGCTGGCGCGCATTTATGGCCTGCGCAGTTCAGAGCGACAGCAGTTCGCGGGTGTGCTGAGTCAGGGTGGTGAGTTCGCCTTTGTGCTATTTTCAGCGGCATCCTCGGCAAAGCTCTTCTCAGGCGAGCAACTGCCGATGCTGCTGGTGACGGTGACGCTGTCGATGATGACCACGCCGCTGCTGATGAAGGGAGTCGATCGTCTGCTGGCACGCCGCTTCAACGAGACGGATGAAGATGCAGAAAAACACTTTGTTGAAGATGATCAGCCACAGGTGATTGTGGTGGGCTTTGGTCGCTTCGGTCAGGTGGTGGGACGCTTGTTGATGGCGAACAATAAACGCATCACCGTGCTGGAGCGCGACATCAGTGTGGTAAGTCTGATGCGGAAATATGGCTATAAGGTCTATTACGGCGATGCTACCGAACTGGAGTTACTTCGGGCAGCCGGTGCAGCCAACGCGCAGTCAATTGTCATCACCTGCAATGAACCGGAAGATGTGATGACGATCGTGCATCTGTGCCAGCAGCATTTTCCGCAGCTGCAGATTCAGGCGCGCGCCCGTGGCCGCGTCGAAGCCCATGAGCTGTTACAGGCAGGCGTCACGCAGTTCTCGCGCGAGACCTTCTCCAGTGCGCTGGAGCTGGGACGTAAAACATTGATGACGCTGGGGATGCATCCGCATCAGGCGCACCGCGCCCAGCAACATTTCCGCCGGCTTGATATGCGGATGTTGCGTGAGCTGATGCCTAATCTCTCTGAAAGTGCGGCGCAGGCTTCACGAGTCCGTGAAGCACGGCGTGAACTGGAAGATATCTTCCAGCGCGAAATGCAGCACGAGAAGCGGCAGTTCGACGGCTGGGACGATGACCAATAATCTCTTAAAACAGGCAGAAGCTAATGCGTAAACGTTTTATTGCCGGTGCGACATGCCCGCACTGTCAGGAAAAGGACACGCTGGCGATGTGGCGTGAAAATAATGTTGATGTGGTGGAGTGCGTGAAGTGTGGTCATCAGATGCGCGAGGCGGATAAGCAGGCGCGCGATCAGGTTCGCTCAAATGAACAGGTTATTGGCATTTTCCATCCTGAGTAGCGGAATCGGGCAGCTTTTTTTACGCTTGAACTTACAGCGGGATTGAATTCCGTTACAATTACCGCCATTAAGGCTTAAGTCGCAAGAGAATGTGAAATCCCTCTTGTACTCAGCCCCGAACCTTTCTGGTTGGTGTTATTGCACGCAAGAATAGACCAATGAGACGGGATCTCAGCTCTCAACGGTTAGGAGATATCATGAAAGTAGCAAAAGACCTGGTGGTAAGCCTGGCCTATCAGGTACGTACAGAAGACGGCGTGTTAGTTGACGAGTCACCGGTGAGTGCACCGTTAGACTACCTGCACGGTCATGGTTCCCTGATTTCTGGTCTGGAAAATGCGCTGGAAAACCACATTGCCGGCGACAAGTTTGACGTGCATATCCCGGCAAACGATGCTTACGGTCAGTATGACGACAACCTGGTGCAGCGCGTTCCTAAAGACGTGTTCATGGGTGTTGATGAACTGCAGGTTGGCATGCGTTTCCTGGCAGAGACCGATCAGGGTCCGGTGCCAGTAGAAATCACTGAAGTTGAAGATGAACACGTCGTGGTTGATGGTAACCACATGCTGGCGGGTCAGAACCTGAACTTCAACGTTGAAGTGGTTGCTATCCGTGAAGCCACACCAGAAGAACTGGCTCATGGCCATGTTCACGGTGCAGATGGCCATCATCATGACCACGATCACGGCCATGATCACGACCACGACCACGACCATGATCACGGTAAAGGCGGTTGCGGAACTGGCGGTTGCGGTTGCAGCCACTAAGTCTCAACAGTCCTTTAAAGGCCACCTCCGGGTGGCCTTTCTTTTGGTCGTTACTCTGGTTCAGCCCGGCTGAACCGGGGCCAGATGGCCCGCGATCAGTAGTGCGGGGGCGGCGTCTCTTCAGACTGTGAGGCGACCATCGAGGGCGCATTCGCTTTGAGCTTGTCAGTTAAAATGCGCATCTGTTCACGCATTTTATTCATCTCAAGCTCATGCTGAACCACTGCGCTGTTTAGCTGATCGATCGTCATCTCCTGAAAGGCCAGTTTACTCTCTAACGTCTCCAGACGCTGTTCCCACTCAGATTGTTGCATGACCTGTTCCTCTGTTAAGGTGCGACTCGGGGCATGATTCTACGACCTGAATGCCAGGAATCACCTGTTTTTTTCACTACCTCCAGCGTTGCGCTTGAAAAAAGGCTGCGCGGCATCATCTCTGATGAAACTTCCCGATGTTATAAAGGTCGGAGGTAGACCGGGTAATTACATTGTGGGAGTGTTCGCCACTGCCACGTAAAGTTATAGTGTGGACCCTGAAGTCCGCAATGTTTCCCGAGGTTAGACGCTTCGGTTTTGGAGAATGGATGAAATCACTGTTTAAAGTCACATTGTTAGCTACCACCATGGCTGTTGCACTGAATGCTCCGCTGGCAATGGCGGCAGACACCGCTGCGGCCCCACAGGCTGCACCCGCTGCTGCGCCACAGTCCGCGCCACAGGCACCTAAGAATGCTGCTTTCAAAGATGAAGACCAGCAGTCTGCCTATGCACTGGGTGCTTCACTGGGTCGCTACATGGACAACTCCCTGAAGGAGCAGGAAAAACTGGGCATCAAACTGGATAAGCAGCAGCTGATTGCTGGTGTTCAGGATGCATTTGGTGGTAAGAGCAAACTGTCTGATGAAGAGATTGAGCAGACGCTGCAATCCTTTGAAGGCCGCGTGAAAGGCGCAGCCTCAGCGAAAATGGAAAAAGATGCGAAAGAGAACTCTGAAAAGGGTGAAGCGTTCGCGACCAAATTTGCTAAAGAGAGTGGCGTGAAGAAAACCGAAAGCGGCCTGCTGTATAAAGTTGAGAAAGAAGGGACCGGCGACGCACCTAAAGACAGCGATACCGTAGTGGTGAACTACAAAGGTACGCTGATTGATGGTACTGAATTCGACAACTCTTATACCCGTGGTGAGCCACTCTCGTTCCGTCTGGATGGTGTTATCCCAGGCTGGACCGAAGGTCTGAAGCATGTGAAGAAAGGCGGCAAGATCAAGCTGGTGATCCCACCAAATCTGGCTTACGGCAAAAATGGCGTTCCGGGCATCCCGGCTAACTCCACCCTGGTATTTGATGTTGAACTGCTTGATATCAAACCAGCGCCTAAAGCAGATGAAAAAGCACAGGCGCCTGCGCCTGCTGCGGCAGAAAAAGCGCAGTAATCTGCTGACCGCCGCCTCCGGGCGGCGGTTTCATTTTAGCTTCACGACAAACCTCTGGCATAAGCCGACGACATTTGCCAGACTAATGCCTGCCTAATTATCCCAATATTGAGTCTGCCCATAAGCCGCTGTGACAGGCTCCAGCCATTCAGGGTGATACTCTTCAATGTCTAATCCATTCAATCCGGGTGAACTGAGCGACTTCGATCTTCTGGAGCAGCGCCCGTTCGAACAATCCGATTACGATATTCTGAAATCGTACGAGGCTGTCGTGGATGGCCTGGCGATGCTGATCGGCTCGCATTGTGAAATTGTCCTGCATTCGCTTGAAGATCTTAAGTGTTCGGCCGTACGTATCGCCAATGGAGAACACACCGGTCGTAAAGTCGGTTCGCCTATCACTGATTTAGCCCTGCGTATGCTGCACGACATGCATGGCGCGGACAGCAATGTCTCCCGTGCCTATTTCACGCGCGCCAAAAGCGGCGTGCTGATGAAGTCTGTCACCATTGCGATTCGCAACCGTCAGCAACGGGTCATTGGCCTGCTCTGCATCAACATGAACCTTGATGTGCCGTTTTCACAAATCATGTCGACCTTTATGCCACCCGAGATGCAGCAGGTTGACTCCAATGTCAACTTCGCCAGTTCGGTCGATGATCTGGTGATGCAGACGCTGGAGTTCACCATTGAAGAGGTGAGTGCTGACCGCAATGTATCGAACAACGCCAAGAATCGTCAGATTGTGCTGAACCTGTATGAGAAGGGGATCTTCGACATCAAAGATGCCATCAACCAGGTTGCGGATCGGCTGAACATTTCGAAACACACTGTCTATCTCTACATCCGTCAGTTTAAAAATGGCGACTTTGTGGGACAGGATCGGTAATGCGCTACACCCTGATGGTGACCGGCCCGGCTTATGGGACGCAACAGGCGACCAGTGCATACCTGTTCGCCCGTGCACTGCTGACGGCGGGCCATCAACTCGACAGCGTGTTCTTCTATCGCGAAGGGGTGCTGAATGCTAACCAGCTCACCGCGCCTGCCAGTGATGAATTTGACCTTGTACGTGCGTGGCAGGCCTTGCATCAGGAGCACGGTGTGGCATTGAACATCTGTGTCGCGGCCGCGCTGCGTCGCGGCGTCAGCGATTCGCAGGAAGCGGACCGGCTCCAGCTGGCGGGCAGTAACCTGCAGCCGGGTTTTACCCTGAGTGGGTTGGGTGCGCTGGCGGAAGCCGCGCTGAGCTGTGAACGCATGGTGCAGTTCTGATGAATCGTGTCGCATTTGTTTTTACCCGTGCGCCGCACGGCAGCAGTGCAGGGCGCGAAGGGCTGGATGCCGCGCTGGCCACGGGCGCGCTCAGTGACGATATCGGCCTGTTTTTTATTGGTGATGGCGTATTGCAGCTTAATCTTCATCAGCAACCAGAGACGATTAAGAGCCGTCACTATGCCGCGACCTTTGGCGTGCTGCCGCTGTATGACATTGAACAGTGCTATCTCTGCCAGGACTCCCTGATTGCGCGAGGGTTAAAGGTTGACGCTGACCGGTTGCTGGATGTTACCCTGCTGGACGCGCCGGCACTGCGGCAGATGCTGGCCAGCTACGATCGCATTCTTACTTTCTAAGAGACGTTAATGCTGCACACTTTAATGCACTCACCGGCCTACAGTGATCTTGATACTCTGCTTTTAATGGCGGGCGCCGGAGATGACCTGCTGCTGTTGCAGGATGGAGTGCTGGCCGCCTTAACCGGAAGCCGTGCATTAATGCGGCTCTCAGAGAGCGGCCTGACGCTGTGGGTGCTGGACGAAGATGTTCAGGCTCGCGGTCTCGCTGGACAAATTTCGAGCAGCGTACAGTCAATAGACTATAATGGCTTTGTCACGCTAACGATCAGGCATCAGCAACAAATCGTGTGGTAATCGGCTAAAACCTGGTTATTTCTTGACACCCCTTTGACTCAGCCCTAAAATTCTGCCTCCTCGTAATTCTACGAGGCGATTTATTACGTGTTTACGAAGCAAAAGCAAATCCAGGAGCTATTTAATGGCAACAGTTAACCAGCTGGTTCGCAAACCACGCGTCCGCAAAGTTGCAAAGAGCAACGTGCCGGCGCTGGAAGCTTGCCCGCAAAAACGTGGCGTTTGTACTCGTGTGTACACCACCACTCCTAAGAAACCAAACTCCGCACTGCGTAAAGTCTGCCGTGTGCGTTTGACCAACGGTTTTGAAGTTACCTCCTACATTGGTGGTGAAGGTCATAACCTGCAGGAACACTCCGTGATCCTGATCCGTGGCGGTCGTGTAAAAGACCTGCCAGGTGTGCGTTACCACACCGTTCGTGGCGCGCTTGACTGCTCAGGTGTTAAAGACCGTAAGCAGGCTCGCTCCAAGTACGGCGTGAAGAAGCCAAAGGCTTAATGGTTCTCCGTTAAGTAAGGCCAAACGTTTTAAATTAAATGTCATAATAAACTCATAGAGTTTTGGACAATCCTGAATTAACAACGGAGTATTTCCATGCCACGTCGTCGCGTCATTGGTCAGCGTAAAATTCTGCCAGATCCTAAGTTCGGATCAGAGCTGCTGGCCAAATTTGTAAATATCCTGATGGTAGATGGTAAAAAATCTACTGCAGAATCAATCGTTTATACCGCGCTCGAGACCCTGGCTCAGCGTTCAGGTAAAAACGCACTGGAATCTTTTGAAGTAGCCCTGGAAAACGTGCGTCCGACTGTCGAAGTTA
This sequence comes from Pantoea jilinensis, assembly GCF_019104105.1. NCBI lineage: Bacteria > Pseudomonadati > Pseudomonadota > Gammaproteobacteria > Enterobacterales > Erwiniaceae > Pantoea > Pantoea jilinensis. The sequence continues at coordinate 440,601 of NZ_CP077746.1, forward strand.
AGTCACGTCGCGTTGGTGGTTCTACTTATCAGGTACCAGTTGAAGTCCGCCCGGTTCGTCGTAATGCTCTGGCAATGCGCTGGATCGTAGATGCTGCTCGTAAACGCGGTGATAAATCAATGGCTCTTCGCCTGGCGAACGAACTTTCTGATGCTGCAGAGAACAAAGGTACTGCAGTGAAGAAACGTGAAGACGTTCACCGCATGGCAGAAGCCAACAAGGCGTTCGCACACTACCGTTGGTAATTACCACGTAGTTAAACCAGCGGGCGCTCAATCAGCCAACCCGCTGGGGTCGACTTACCTTGAACGCCCGAGAATCAGAGGAATCAAATGGCTCGTAAAACACCCATTGCCCGCTACCGTAACATCGGTATCAGTGCGCACATCGACGCCGGTAAGACTACCACTACCGAACGCGTTCTGTTCTACACCGGTGTAAACCACAAAATCGGTGAAGTACATGACGGCGCAGCAACCATGGACTGGATGGAGCAGGAACAGGAACGTGGTATTACCATCACTTCCGCTGCGACCACCTGTTACTGGTCTGGTATGGCAAAGCAGTTCGAACCACACCACATCAACATCATCGACACCCCAGGACACGTTGACTTCACCATCGAAGTTGAACGTTCTATGCGTGTGCTTGATGGCGCGGTAATGGTTTACTGTGCAGTTGGTGGCGTTCAGCCACAGTCTGAGACCGTATGGCGTCAGGCTAACAAATATAAAGTTCCACGCATTGCGTTCGTTAACAAAATGGACCGCATGGGTGCTAACTTCCTGAAAGTTGTTAAACAGATGGAAGTTCGTCTGGGCGCAACTCCAGTTCCTCTGCAGCTGGCTATCGGCGCAGAAGAGAAATTCACCGGTGTTGTTGACCTGGTGAAAATGAAAGCAATCAACTGGAACGACGCAGATCAGGGTGTAACCTTCGACTACGAAGATATCCCAGCTGATATGCAGGAACTGGCTGAAGAATGGCATGCGAAGCTGGTTGAAGCCGCTGCTGAAGGCTCTGATGAGCTGATGGAGAAATTCTTCGGTGGTGAAGAACTGACTGAAGAAGAGATCAAAACATCTCTGCGTAAGCGTGTTCTGAACAACGAAATCATCCTGGTAACCTGTGGTTCTGCATTTAAGAACAAAGGTGTTCAGGCGATGCTGGATGCAGTTGTTGAATATCTGCCAGCACCGACTGACGTTACCGCGATTAACGGTATGCTGGACGACGGTAAAGACACGCCGGCTGTTCGTCACTCTGATGACAACGAGCCGTTTGCTGCACTGGCGTTCAAAATCGCTACCGACCCATTCGTGGGTAACCTGACGTTCTTCCGCGTTTACTCTGGTGTTGTTAACACGGGTGATACCGTATTCAACCCGGTTAAATCAAACCGTGAGCGTCTGGGCCGTATCGTTCAGATGCACGCTAACAAGCGTGAAGAGATTAAAGAAGTTCGTGCGGGTGATATCGCAGCTGCGATCGGCCTGAAAGATGTGACCACTGGTGACACCCTGTGTGACCCAGATAACGTCATCATCCTTGAGCGCATGGAGTTCCCGGAGCCGGTAATCTCTATCGCCGTTGAACCGAAAACCAAAGCTGACCAGGAAAAAATGGGTCTGGCTCTGGGCCGTCTGGCGAAAGAAGACCCATCATTCCGCGTATGGACTGATGAAGAATCTAACCAGACCATCATCGCTGGTATGGGTGAATTGCACCTCGACATCATCGTTGACCGTATGAAGCGTGAGTTCAACGTTGAAGCGAACGTGGGTAAACCACAGGTTGCTTATCGTGAAGCGATTCGTAACAAAGTTACCGATGTTGAAGGTAAACACGCCAAGCAGTCTGGTGGTCGTGGTCAGTACGGTCATGTTGTTATCGACATGTACCCACTGGAGCCAGGTTCTAACCCGAAAGGTTACGAATTCGTCAACGATATCAAAGGTGGTGTGATTCCTGGTGAATACATCCCTGCGGTTGACAAAGGTATTCAGGAACAGCTGAAATCAGGCCCTCTGGCCGGCTATCCGGTTGTGGATCTGGGCGTGCGTCTGCACTTCGGTTCTTACCACGATGTTGACTCCTCAGAACTGGCGTTCAAACTGGCCGCGTCTATTGCCTTCAAACAAGGCTTTAAACAAGCGACACCAGTCCTGCTTGAGCCTATCATGAAGGTTGAAGTTGAAACGCCAGAAGAGAACACGGGTGATGTCATCGGTGACCTTAGCCGTCGTCGTGGTATGCTTAAAGGGCAGGAATCTAACGCTACTGGCGTTCAGATTCACGCTGAAGTTCCGTTGTCTGAGATGTTCGGATACGCAACTCAGCTGCGTTCTCTGACCAAAGGTCGTGCTTCTTACTCCATGGAGTTCCTGAAGTATGACGATGCGCCGAACAACGTAGCGCAGGCCGTTATTGAAGCTCGTAGCAAATAAGCTACGGTTTAAATTTGAACTGATGCCTTCACCTAAAGGGTGAAGGCACAACGTAAGGAATTATCGCCATGGCGAAAGAGCAATTTCAGCGTAACAAACTGCACGTAAACGTGGGCACCATCGGTCACGTCGACCACGGTAAAACCACCCTGACTGCAGCTATCACCACCGTACTGTCTAAAACTTACGGCGGCCAGGCTCGTGCATTCGATCAGATCGATAACGCACCAGAAGAGAAAGCACGTGGTATCACCATCAACACTTCACACGTTGAGTATGAAACCCCAACCCGCCACTATGCGCACGTTGACTGCCCAGGCCACGCCGACTATGTGAAAAACATGATCACCGGTGCTGCGCAGATGGACGGCGCGATCCTGGTTGTTGCTGCGACTGATGGCCCAATGCCACAGACCCGTGAGCACATCCTGCTGGGTCGTCAGGTTGGCGTTCCTTACATCATCGTGTTCCTGAACAAGTGTGACATGGTTGATGATGAAGAGCTGCTGGAACTGGTAGAAATGGAAGTTCGTGACCTGCTGTCAGCATATGACTTCCCAGGCGACGACACTCCAATCGTTCGTGGTTCTGCTCTGAAAGCGCTGGAAGGCGAAGCTGAGTGGGAAGCGAAAATCATCGAACTGGCTGAGCATCTGGATAACTACATCCCAGAACCACAGCGTGCGATCGACATGCCGTTCCTGCTGCCAATCGAAGACGTATTCTCAATCTCTGGCCGTGGTACTGTTGTTACCGGTCGTGTTGAGCGCGGCATCGTTAAAGTCGGCGACGAAGTTGAAATCGTTGGTATCAAAGATACTGCGAAATCAACCTGTACCGGTGTTGAGATGTTCCGTAAGCTGCTGGACCAGGGTCAGGCAGGCGAAAACTGTGGTGTTCTGCTGCGCGGTATCAAGCGTGAAGACATCCAGCGTGGCCAGGTTCTGGCTAAGCCAGGCTCAATCAAGCCACACACCCAGTTCGAGTCAGAAGTTTACGTTCTGTCTAAAGACGAAGGTGGTCGCCATACTCCGTTCTTCAAAGGCTATCGTCCACAGTTCTACTTCCGTACAACTGACGTAACCGGCTCAGTAGAGCTGCCAGAAGGCGTTGAAATGGTCATGCCAGGCGACAACATCAAAATGGTTGTTACCCTGATCCACCCAATCGCAATGGACGAAGGTCTGCGCTTCGCAATCCGCGAAGGCGGCCGTACCGTTGGCGCGGGTGTTGTTGCTAAAGTTATCGCTTAATTGTGATATCTGCTGTAGTCGTGCAAACGGCCACTGCAACACAGATAAAAGAGCACTTCGGTGCTCTTTTTTTTTGCTCTGAATAAGCCATAACCCTGCAAAGGGTGGGTTTGAAATAAAAACTATTCGCATTTACACTGTGTATAGAAAATGTACCAGAGTGATGAATCAATGTACGTCTGCCTTTGTAATGCCATCAGTGATAAAACCCTTCGTGAAGTCGTGCGTCGCTATCAGCCTGAGTCTATCCAGCAACTGCGTCAGTTTGTGCCAGTAGGCAAACAATGCGGCAAATGCGTTCGTGCTGCGCGTGAAATCCTGGATGAAGAGATGCAAAATCCGCCACTCTATAAAGAGATAGCCTGACGAACATCGGTGTGTGAATACCCACAATATCTGTCACGCTTTTTTGACTTCTTTTTAACCGCATCTACGCTCTAATAAATCAGACGCGGAGGGTTAACAATGAAGGGTGATATCAAAGTTATTAGTCATCTCAATAAACTGCTTGGAAATGAACTGGTTGCTATCAACCAGTACTTTCTGCATGCACGCATGTTTAAAAACTGGGGACTGATGCGCCTCAATGATGTGGAGTATCACGAATCAATCGATGAGATGAAGCATGCTGACAAATATATTGAGCGCATTCTTTTTCTTGAAGGCATTCCAAATCTTCAGGATCTGGGACGTCTGCGTATTGGAGAAGACGTTGAGGAGATGCTGAGTTCAGACCTGAATCTGGAGCTGGAAGGCGCTAAAGATCTTCGTGAAGCGATCTCCTATGCTGATAAAGTTCATGATTACGTCAGCCGTGACATGATGATTGAAATCCTGGCGGATGAAGAACACCACATCGACTGGATTGAGACGGAGCTTGAGCTCATCCAGAGGATGGGCATCCAGAACTATTTGCAGGCTCAAATCAAAGAAGAGTGAACCGCGCCTGAAGTACAAGCATCACCCAGCCCGCAATGGCCAGGAACGGCCCAAAGGGTAGCGGGCTGTCCATCTGGACTACGCCCCGTCGTTGCAACATCACGATGGTCGCTAACGCCAGAACTGTAGCACCCAGCGCAATCCAGGGTAATGCCTGCCAGCCACAGCAGGCACCTAGCGCTGCAAAAAGCTTGATATCGCCATAGCCTAATCCTTCAAACCCCCTTACCAGCCGATAGCCCCAGGCAAGCAGCCACAACGCACAGTATCCAGTCAGGGCGCCCCATATCGCCGCTGTTTCATTTCCGGTTAGTGAGGCGTGCAGTAATCCCAGCCAGAGCAGCAGATAGCTCAGCGGGTCGGGTATACAGTAGTGGCGACAATCAATAGCCGCCACCAGTAGCAACAGGCCAGAGGCCGCAATAATAAAAATCGCGTCTGCAGAATGGGTAAAGCTTTGTAGCACCAGCAGACAGAGCATTGCAGTCAGACATTCCATGACAAAGCTCGATTCGCTGAATAGCTGATTGCAGAAACGACACCGTCCTTTTAAGACTGGCCAGCTGACCAGAGGCAGTTTATCGCGCCATAGCAGGCGCTGCTGACAATGGGTGCACCGTGACCCGGGGAAGCAGAGTGAGGCAAACCACTGGTCAGGAGGGAGGGCAGGAGAGAAGCGCGCACAGGCCAGAGACAGAAAGCTTCCTAATGCACCTCCGCCAGCCAGAACAGCGATTTGAGTAATAAAGGGCAGGGACATGGTTATGCTCCAGGTAAAAGGTGACGAACACTCTCACCGGCTTGCTGTTCTGTGTCATCTGCGAATGAGGAACCCCGGAAATGTGCTCACAATTGAATCCATGATTTATCAGCCTTAAAGCAGTTCACTGCGACGCGCGCCTCACACGTCGGCCACTATTTAGCAGGGAAAAGCGCAACACGGGTTGCTTCCTGAACAGATTTACGTATAATGCGCGGGCCTGCAGATATTGCAGGCGCGATTCGAGCAGAATCGCAGACGGCTGAATTTTAGGCCGCCTGACAATACTCCCAATTGTGGAGTTATATGCTGAACGATTACACTCTCCCATCAATCGTAATGGGCTCGAGTAGTAATTTTTTTCGTCTATAAAAAGTTTGGAGCTCTGGTCTCATGCAGAACCAAAGAATCCGTATCCGTCTTAAAGCGTTTGATCATCGTCTGATCGATCAATCAACCGCGGAAATCGTTGAGACCGCCAAGCGCACTGGTGCGCAGGTTCGTGGTCCAATCCCGCTGCCAACCCGCAAAGAGCGTTTTACTGTTCTGATCTCTCCGCACGTTAACAAAGATGCGCGTGATCAGTACGAAATCCGCACTCACAAGCGTCTGGTAGACATCGTTGAGCCAACTGAAAAAACCGTTGATGCTCTGATGCGTCTGGATCTGGCTGCCGGTGTTGACGTGCAGATCAGCCTGGGTTAATCAGGTCATCGAGCGATTGAGAGGTTGAAACAATGATTGGTTTAGTCGGTAAAAAAGTGGGCATGACCCGCATCTTCACTGAAGATGGCGTTTCTATCCCCGTCACCGTAATCGAAGTTGAAGCGAACCGCGTTACTCAGGTCAAAGGCCTGGAAAACGATGGTTACCAGGCAATTCAGGTTACCACCGGTGCTAAAAAAGCAAACCGTGTGACCAAACCTGAAGCTGGTCATTTTGCTAAAGCTGGCGTTGAAGCTGGCCGTGGCCTGTGGGAATTCCGCACCGCTGAAGGTGAAGAATACTCTGTAGGTCAGAGCATCAGCGTTGAAATTTTCGCTGAAGTTAAAAAAGTTGACGTAACCGGTACCTCAAAAGGTAAAGGTTTCGCCGGTACCGTTAAGCGCTGGAACTTCCGTACCCAGGACGCTACTCACGGTAACTCCTTGTCTCACCGCGTTCCGGGTTCAATCGGTCAGAACCAGACTCCGGGCAAAGTGTTCAAAGGCAAGAAAATGGCAGGTCAGCTGGGTAATGAGCGCGTAACCGTTCAGAGTCTGGACGTGGTACGTGTTGACGCTGAGCGCAACCTGCTGCTGGTTAAAGGTGCAGTTCCCGGTGCTACCGGTAGCGACCTGATCGTTAAACCAGCTGTGAAGGCGTAAGGGGATAGCAATGGAATTAGTATTGAAAGACGCGCAGAGCGCGCTGACTGTTTCCGAAACTACCTTCGGTCGTGATTTCAACGAAGCGCTGGTTCACCAGGTTGTTGTTGCTTACGCATCTGGCGCCCGCCAGGGTACTCGTGCGCAGAAAACTCGCGCCGAAGTAACTGGTTCAGGCAAAAAGCCATGGCGTCAAAAAGGCACCGGCCGTGCGCGTGCAGGTTCTGTAAAGAGCCCAATCTGGCGTTCAGGTGGTGTGACCTTTGCTGCGAAGCCACAGGACCACAGTCAAAAAGTTAACAAAAAGATGTACCGCGGCGCGCTGAAAAGCATCCTGTCCGAACTGGTACGTCAAGATCGTCTGATCGTTGTCGAATCATTTGCTGTAGAAGCACCGAAAACCAAGCTGCTGGTACAGAAACTGAAAGACATGGCTCTGGAAGACGTGCTGATCATCACCGGTGAACTGGATGAGAATCTGTTCCTGGCTGCGCGTAACCTGTACAAGGTTGACGTGCGTGATGCATCCGGTATCGACCCAGTTAGCCTGATCGCCTTCGACAAAGTCGTTATGACTGCTGATGCAGTTAAGCAAGTTGAGGAGATGCTGGCATGATCCGTGAAGAACGTCTGCTGAAAGTACTGCGCGCGCCGCACGTATCTGAAAAAGCATCTAGCGCGATGGAAAAAACCAATACCATCGTTCTCAAAGTTGCTAATGACGCGACCAAAGCAGAGATCGTTGCTGCTGTTGAGAAACTGTTCGAAGTAGAAGTTAAAGACGTAAACACCCTGGTAGTTAAGGGCAAAGTTAAGCGTCAAGGACAGCGTATCGGTCGTCGTAGCGACTGGAAAAAAGCTTACGTCACCCTGAAAGAAGGCCAGAATCTGGACTTCGCTGGCGGCGCTGAGTAAGTCGGAGGAGAAAGACAATGGCAGTTGTTAAATGTAAACCGACATCTCCGGGTCGTCGCCATGTAGTTAAAGTGGTAAACGCGGAGCTGCACAAGGGCAAACCATTCGCCCCGCTGGTAGAAAAAAACAGCAAATCCGGTGGCCGTAACAACAATGGTCGTATCACTACCCGTCATATCGGTGGTGGTCACAAGCAGGCTTACCGTATTGTTGACTTCAAACGCAACAAAGATGGTATCCCGGCAGTTGTTGAACGTCTTGAGTACGATCCGAACCGCTCTGCGAACATCGCACTGGTTCTGTACAAAGACGGCGAGCGCCGTTACATCCTGGCCCCTAAAGGCCTGAAAGCCGGCGACCAGATTCAATCTGGCGTTGATGCTGCGATCAAAGCAGGTAACACTCTGCCGATGCGTAACATCCCGGTGGGTTCAACCGTGCATAACGTAGAAATGAAACCAGGCAAAGGCGGTCAGATTGCTCGCTCAGCTGGTGCTTACGTGCAGATCGTTGCGCGTGAAGGTTCTTACGTTACCCTGCGTCTGCGTTCAGGTGAAATGCGTAAAGTCGAGTCTGACTGCCGCGCAACACTGGGCGAAGTCGGCAACGCTGAGCACATGCTTCGCGTTCTGGGTAAAGCCGGTGCAGCCCGTTGGCGTGGTGTTCGTCCGACCGTTCGTGGTACCGCGATGAACCCAGTTGATCACCCGCACGGTGGTGGTGAAGGTCGTAACTTTGGTAAGCACCCGGTAACTCCGTGGGGCGTTCAGACCAAAGGTAAGAAGACCCGTAGCAACAAGCGTACCGATAAGTTTATCGTACGTCGCCGTAGCAAATAATATTAGAGGATAAGCCATGCCACGTTCTCTCAAGAAAGGTCCTTTTATTGACCTGCACTTGCTGAAGAAGGTAGAGAAAGCGGTGGAAAGCGGTGACAAGAAGCCTTTGCGCACTTGGTCCCGTCGTTCAACGATCTTTCCTAACATGATCGGTTTGACCATCGCTGTCCATAATGGTCGTCAGCACGTTCCTGTCTTTGTTTCCGACGAAATGGTTGGTCACAAACTGGGTGAATTCGCGCCGACACGTACTTATCGCGGTCACGCGGCTGATAAAAAAGCCAAGAAGAAATAAGTAGGAGGAAGAGATGGAAACTTTAGCTCAACATCGCCACGCTCGTTCTTCTGCTCAGAAGGTTCGCCTTGTTGCTGACCTGATTCGCGGTAAGAAAGTGTCGCAGGCACTGGACATTTTGACCTACACCAATAAGAAAGCGGCTGTACTGGTCAAAAAAGTTCTGGAATCTGCCATTGCTAACGCCGAACACAACGATGGCGCTGATATCGACGATCTGAAAATCACGAAAATTTTCGTTGATGAAGGTCCGACCATGAAACGCATTATGCCGCGTGCCAAAGGTCGTGCAGATCGCATCCTGAAGCGCACCAGCCACATTACTGTGGTTGTGTCCGATCGCTGAGACTCTGGAGACTAGCAATGGGTCAGAAAGTACATCCTAATGGTATTCGCCTGGGTATTGTAAAACCATGGAACTCTACCTGGTTTGCGAACACCAATGAATTCGCTGACAACCTGGACAGCGATTTTAAAGTACGTCAGTTCCTGACTAAGGAACTGGCTAAAGCATCTGTCTCTCGTATCGTTATCGAGCGTCCTGCGAAGAGCATCCGTGTGACTATTCACACCGCTCGTCCGGGCATCGTCATCGGTAAGAAAGGCGAAGATGTAGAAAAACTGCGCACGGTCGTCGCGAAAATCGCTGGCGTTCCTGCACAGATTAATATCGCCGAAGTCCGCAAGCCGGAACTGGACGCGAAACTGGTAGCTGACAGCATCACTTCACAGCTGGAGCGTCGTGTGATGTTCCGTCGTGCTATGAAGCGTGCGGTTCAGAACGCCATGCGTCTTGGCGCGAAGGGTATTAAAGTCGAAGTTAGCGGCCGTCTGGGTGGCGCCGAGATCGCACGTACCGAATGGTATCGTGAAGGTCGCGTGCCATTGCACACACTGCGTGCTGACATTGACTACAACACCTCTGAAGCGCACACCACTTATGGTGTAATCGGCGTTAAGGTATGGATCTTCAAAGGTGAGATCCTGGGTGGTATGGCTGCTGTTGAACAACCGGAACCGGCTGCTCAACCTAAAAAGCAGCAGCGTAAAGGCCGTAAGTAAGGAGAGTCGCTGATGTTACAACCAAAGCGTACGAAATTCCGTAAGGTGCACAAAGGCCGTAACCGCGGTCTGGCTGCGGGTACGGATGTCAGCTTCGGTACTTTCGGTCTGAAAGCTGTTGGCCGTGGTCGTCTGACTGCTCGTCAGATCGAAGCAGCACGTCGTGCTATGACCCGTGCAGTTAAGCGTCAAGGTAAGATCTGGATCCGAGTATTCCCGGACAAACCGATCACCGAGAAGCCGCTGGAAGTGCGTATGGGTAAAGGTAAGGGTAACGTAGAGTATTGGGTTGCCCTGATCCAGCCTGGTAAAGTCCTGTATGAAATGGACGGCGTACCAGAAGAGCTGGCCCGTGAAGCATTCAAGCTGGCAGCAGCAAAACTGCCTATCAAAACCACCTTTGTAACTAAGACGGTGATGTAATGAAAGCAACAGAGCTGCGTGAAAAAAGCGTTGAAGAGCTGAACACTGAGCTGCTTAATCTGCTGCGTGAGCAATTTAACCTGCGCATGCAGGCAGCATCTGGCCAACTGCAGCAGACCCATCTGCTGAAACAGGTGCGCCGTGATGTTGCACGCGTTAAGACTTTACTGACTGAGAAGGCGGGTTCGTAATGACCGATAAAATCCGTACTCTGCAGGGTCGTGTAGTAAGTGACAAAATGCAGAAATCTGCAGTTGTTGCTATCGAACGTTTTGTGAAACACCCGATCTACGGCAAATTCATCAAACGTACGACTAAGCTGCACATCCATGACGAGAACAATGAATGTGGAATTGGTGACGTGGTAGAAATCCGCGAATGCCGTCCACTGTCCAAGACTAAATCCTGGACCCTGGTTCGCGTAATCGAGAAAGCGGTTCTGTAATAAGAATTGTTTTTTCTGAGAAACCCTCTGCTTCGGCAGGGGGTTTTTTTTTGCCTGGTATCTGGCCTGTTCCATTCATGCCAGTGGTTGTACAAGTCTGAGAGCGTTCACAAATTTAACGGGGAGCCCGTGGGTCCTGCGGTTCATCAGTCAATGCGACCTGAAAATGCCACACGGGAGCGAGCGGTTTATCATCGCCAGGGAAGTGATGAGTCTTGAAAATGGAGAGTCATGATTGATTGTGTCGGCTACCGTTGAACGTTTTCACCGTTCACCGCACTACCTGTCACCCCAGCAACTGTCACTGCACTGCCTGCTATTGTCTCAGCCAAAAACTTGCCGCTAATATCGGATAGCACATAACCACTGACAACCCACAGGCAAGTTTATGACACGAACGCTGTTACTGAAGAATGCCGACTATGTGGTCTGCATGGATGCTGACCGTCAGGAAATACGACACGCCAGTATTTTGATAAAAGGAAATCAAATTGCTGCGGTTGGAGAAGCAGACTCATTACCTGATAACGCCGACGAGGTGATTGATCTCCAGGGACACATTGTTATTCCAGGCCTGATCAATACGCATCACCATATGTACCAGAGCCTGACCCGCGCTATTCCTGCGGTGCAAAATGGTGAACTGTTCAACTGGCTGACTCACCTCTATCCACTGTGGCAGAATTTAACGCCCGGGATGATTCAGGTGTCAACGAAGGTCTCAATGGCCGAGCTGATCCTCTCCGGCTGCACCACCACCAGTGACCACCTCTATGTTTACCCTAATGGTTGTAAGCTTGACGACAGCATTGAAGCCGCATCCTTAATGGGTATGCGTTTCCATGCGAGCCGGGGCAGCATGAGTGTCGGTCAATCCCAGGGTGGCCTGCCGCCCGATTCGCTGGTTGAGAGTGAAGCAGCCATTCTGAAGGATACGCAGCGGGTGATTGAGCGCTATCACGATGACAGCTATGGCTCGATGCTACGCATTGTGGTTGCGCCATGTTCACCGTTCTCGGTCAGCCGTGAGCTGATGAAGCAATCCGCAGCACTGGCACGCAGCTTCAACGTCTCTCTGCATACGCATCTGGCGGAGAATGACAGTGATATCCAATATAGCCGCGAAAAGTTCAACATGACACCCGCGCAGTATGTTGAAGACCTCGGCTGGGTAGGCCCGGATGTCTGGCATGCACACTGCGTCAAACTGGATCAGCCCGGTATTGAGTTATTTGCGCGTACAGGGACAGGTATCGCGCACTGTCCGTGCTCAAACATGCGTCTCGGCTCGGGCATTGCGCCGATAAGGCACATGTGCGATGCCGGAGTACATGTCGGTTTGGGGGTGGATGGTTCTGCCTCCAATGACAGCGCAGATATGATGGCAGAAGTACGTCAGGCCATGCTGCTGCAACGCGTGGGGTTCGGCCCGGATGCGATGACGGCGCGTCAGGCACTCGAACTGGCGACGCTGGGGGGAGCAAAAGTGCTGAATCGCAATGACGTGGGCGCTATTGCGCCGGGCATGATGGCTGATTTGGCTATTTTTGACCTCAATCGCATTGGTCTTGCCGGGGCAGGGCACGATCCCGTTGCTGCGCTGGTATTCTGTAATCCCGGCCAGGTCGCTTACAGCATCATTAACGGTAAAGTCAGGGTGCGTAACGGAGAACTGGCCGGAATTGACCTGCCAGCCGTACTGCGTCAGCATAACCAACTAGCCAGAAAGCTGGTTGATTGAGTCAGAAGGGCACTTAATTTGGAAGGCGACGAAAAATAAGGCAGATTACATTTGCTACTGTTCGCACTATTCCCTAGAATACGCCCTCCCTGTCATCAGGGAAAATCAGCGGCTCGATTGAGAGCCGTTTATTTTTTCTACCCATCTGTGAGAACCGGTGTTACAATGCCGCGCCCTCAATTATGGGGCTTTCTAACGACCTGAGGTTTAGGTCCCGAAGTAGTAGTTGACATTAGCGGAGCACTAAAATGATCCAAGAACAGACTATGCTGAACGTCGCCGACAACTCCGGTGCACGTCGCGTAATGTGTATCAAGGTTCTGGGTGGCTCGCACCGTCGCTACGCAGGCGTCGGTGACATCATCAAAGTTACCATCAAGGAAGCAATTCCTCGTGGTAAAGTCAAAAAAGGTGATGTCCTGAAGGCGGTAGTGGTGCGCACCAGGAAGGGTGTTCGTCGCCCGGACGGTTCTGTCATTCGCTTCGATGGTAATGCATGCGTTATTCTGAACAATAACAGTGAGCAGCCTATCGGTACGCGTATTTTTGGGCCGGTAACTCGTGAACTTCGTACTGAAAAGTTCATGAAAATTATCTCTCTGGCACCAGAAGTACTCTAAGGAGCGAACAATGGCAGCTAAAATCCGTCGTAACGACGAAGTTATCGTGTTAACCGGTAAAGATAAAGGTAAGCGCGGTAAAGTTAAGAATGTCCTGTCTTCTGGTAAGGTCATCGTTGAAGGTATCAACCTGGTTAAGAAACATCAGAAGCCGGTCCCGGCCCTGAACCAACCAGGTGGCATCGTTGAAAAAGAAGCTGCTATTCAGGTTTCTAACGTTGCACTGTTCAACGCGGCAACTGGTAAGGCTGACCGTGTAGGCTTTAGATTCGAAGACGGCAAAAAAGTCCGTTTCTTCAAGTCTAACAGCGAAACTATCAAGTAATTTGGAGTAGTACGATGGCGAAACTGCATGATTACTACAAAGACGAAGTAGTCCAGAAACTCATGACAGAGTTTGGCTACAATTCTGTCATGCAAGTCCCTCGGGTCGAGAAGATCACCCTGAACATGGGTGTTGGTGAAGCGATCGCTGACAAGAAACTGCTGGATAACGCAGCAGCTGACCTGGCAGCAATCTCCGGTCAAAAACCGCTGGTCACCAAAGCACGCAAATCAGTTGCAGGCTTCAAAATCCGTCAGGGCTATCCGATCGGCTGTAAAGTAACTCTGCGTGGCGAGCGCATGTGGGAGTTCTTTGAGCGTCTGGTCACCATTGCTGTTCCACGTATCCGTGACTTCCGTGGCTTGTCCGCTAAGTCATTCGATGGTCGTGGCAACTACAGCATGGGTGTACGTGAGCAGATCATCTTCCCAGAAATCGACTACGACAAAGTCGATCGCGTTCGTGGTTTGGATATCACCATTACCACTACTGCGAAATCTGATGATGAAGGCCGTGCTCTGCTGGCTGCCTTTGACTTCCCGTTCCGTAAGTAAGGTAGGGTTACTTAATGGCTAAGCAATCTATGAAAGCACGCGAAGTTAAGCGTGCAAAATTAGCAGACAAATTCTTCGCTAAACGCGCTGAACTGAAAGCGATCATCTCTGATGTGAACGCTTCCGACGAAGATCGTTGGGATGCTGTTCTGAAGCTGCAGAGTCTGCCGCGTGATTCCAGCCCTTCGCGTCAGCGTAACCGCTGCCGTCAAACAGGTCGTCCGCACGGTTTCCTGCGGAAGTTTGGGTTGAGCCGTATCAAGGTCCGCGAAGCCGCCATGCGCGGTGAAATCCCGGGCCTGAAAAAGGCTAGCTGGTAATTGTCACCAATTGAATCACGGGAGTAACACAGATGAGCATGCAAGATCCGATCGCGGATATGCTGACCCGTATCCGTAACGGTCAGGCCGCAAACAAAGTTGCGGTCACCATGCCTTCCTCCAAGCTGAAATTGGCAATTGCCAACGTTCTGAAGGAAGAAGGATATATTGAAGATTTCAAAATCGAAGGCGACATCAAGCTGGAACTGGAACTTACTCTCAAGTATTTCCAAGGCAAAGCTGTTGTAGAAAGCATTCAGCGAGTAAGCCGTCCTGGTCTGCGCATCTATAAGAAAAAAGATGAGCTGCCAAAGGTAATGGCCGGTATGGGCATCGCTGTAGTTTCTACATCTAAAGGTGTCATGACTGATCGTGCAGCGCGCCAGGCAGGTCTTGGTGGCGAAATTATCTGCTACGTAGCGTAATCGGAGGATACATATGTCTCGTGTTGCTAAAGCACCTGTCGTTGTTCCTGCCGGCGTAGAGGTAAAACTCAACGGTCAGGTAATTTCGATTAAAGGTAAAAACGGCGAGCTGACTCGTACTATCAATGATGCTGTTGAAGTTAAGCATGCTGACAACGCTCTGACTTTCGCTCCGCGCGAAGGTTTCGTTGACGGCTGGGCGCAGGCGGGTACTTCTCGCGCGCTGCTGAACGCAATGGTTATCGGTGTTACCGAAGGCTTCACTAAGAAGCTGCAGCTGGTTGGTGTAGGTTATCGTGCAGCCGTTAAAGGCGACGTGGTCAACCTGTCTCTGGGCTTTTCTCATCCAGTCGATCACCAGCTGCCCGCGGGTATCACTGCAGAATGTCCAACTCAGACTGAGATCGTGCTGAAAGGCGCTGATAAACAGCTGATTGGTCAGGTTGCAGCGGACCTGCGCGCCTACCGTCGTCCTGAGCCTTATAAAGGCAAGGGTGTCCGTTACGCCGACGAAGTCGTGCGTACCAAAGAGGCTAAGAAGAAGTAAGGTAACACTATGGATAAGAAATCTGCTCGTATCCGTCGTGCGACCCGTGCACGTCGCAAGCTCAAAGAGCTGGGTGCTACTCGCCTGGTGGTACATCGTACCCCGCGTCATATTTACGCACAGGTAATCGCCCCGAACGGTTCCGAAGTTCTGGTCGCTGCTTCTACTGTAGAAAAAGCTATCACTGAACAACTGAAGTATACCGGTAATAAAGAAGCCGCAGCTGCAGTAGGTAAAGCTATCGCAGAACGCGCAATCGAAAAAGGCATCACTGGTGTTTCTTTCGACCGTTCCGGTTTCCAATATCATGGTCGCGTCCAGGCACTGGCAGATGCTGCCCGTGAAGCTGGCCTTCAGTTCTAAGGTAGAGGTCTAAGATGGCACACATCGAGAAACAAGCTGGCGAACTGCAGGAAAAACTGATCGCGGTAAACCGTGTTTCTAAAACTGTTAAAGGTGGTCGTATCTTCTCCTTCACAGCACTGACTGTGGTAGGCGATGGTAATGGTCGCGTAGGTTTTGGTTACGGTAAAGCGCGTGAAGTTCCAGCAGCGATCCAGAAAGCGATGGAGAAAGCCCGTCGCAACATGGTTAACGTCGCGCTGACCAACGGCACCCTGCAGCACCCAGTTAAAGGTGCACACACGGGTTCCCGCGTGTTCATGCAGCCGGCTTCAGAAGGTACCGGTATTATTGCCGGTGGTGCAATGCGCGCCGTTCTGGAAGTCGCTGGAGTTCATAACGTACTGGCAAAAGCGTATGGTTCTACAAACCCGATTAACGTGGTTCGTGCAACTATCGATGGCCTGGGCAATATGAAATCTCCGGAAATGGTCGCTGCTAAGCGTGGTAAATCCGTTGAAGAAATTCTGGGGTAATCACGATGGCTAAGACTATTAAAATCACTCAAACCCGTAGTTCAATCGGCCGCTTGCCTAAGCATAAAGCCACTCTGGTTGGCCTGGGTCTGCGTCGTATTGGCCACACCGTTGAGCGTGAAGACACGCCAGCAGTACGCGGTATGGTCAACGCGGTTTCCTATATGGTTAAAGTGGAGGAGTAAGAGATGCGTTTAAATACTCTGTCTCCGGCCGAAGGGTCTAAGCACGCTACCAAGCGTCTGGGTCGTGGTATCGGTTCTGGCCTCGGAAAAACCGGTGGTCGTGGTCACAAAGGTCAGAACTCACGTTCTGGCGGTGGCGTACGTCGCGGTTTCGAAGGTGGTCAGATGCCTCTGTACCGTCGTCTGCCGAAGTTCGGTTTCACCTCTCGCAAAGCAATGATCACCACAGAGATTCGTCTGTCTGATCTGGCGAAAGTTGAAGGCGGTATCGTCGACCTGAACGCGCTGAAAGCAGCCAACATTGTCGGTGTTCAGATTGAATTCGTTAAAGTAATTCTGTCTGGTGAAGTTTCTACACCGGTAACGGTTCGCGGTCTGCGTGTCACCAAAGGTGCACGTGCTGCAATCGAAGCTGCTGGCGGTAAAATCGAGGAATAAGTAGCAGATGGCTAAACAACCAGGATTAGATTTTCAAAGTGCCAAAGGTGGCTTTGGTGAGCTGAAACGCAGACTGCTGTTTGTAATCGGCGCACTCATTGTCTTCCGTATTGGCTCTTTTATTCCAATCCCTGGTATTGATGCCACTGTACTTGCCAAACTGCTTGAGCAACAGCGTGGCACCATCATTGAAATGTTTAACATGTTCTCTGGTGGTGCTCTCAGCCGTGCTTCTATTTTCGCACTGGGCATCATGCCGTATATTTCGGCATCGATTATTATCCAGTTATTAACGGTGGTTCACCCAGCGTTAGCGGAAATTAAGAAAGAAGGGGAGGCTGGCCGTCGTAAGATTAGCCAGTACACCCGATACGGTACGTTGGTATTGGCCATATTCCAGTCGATCGGTATTGCTACCGGTCTGCCGAATATGCCAGGGATGCAAGGCCTGGTAATGAATCCAGGCTTTGCTTTCTACTTTACCGCTGTTGTGAGTCTGGTCTCGGGAACGATGTTCCTGATGTGGCTGGGCGAACAGATTACTGAACGTGGTATCGGTAACGGTATTTCGATCATTATCTTCGCAGGTATTGTTGCGGGTCTCCCGCCGGCCATTGGCCATACCATCGAGCAAGCGCGGCAAGGCGACCTGCACTTCCTTCTGTTGCTGTTGGTTGCAGTACTCGTATTCGCAGTGACCTTCTTTGTTATCTTCGTTGAACGTGGTCAACGCCGCATTGTGGTGAACTACGCAAAACGTCAGCAGGGTCGTCGCGTTTACGCTGCACAGAGCACACATTTACCGTTGAAAGTGAACATGGCGGGTGTTATTCCAGCTATCTTCGCTTCCAGCATTATTCTGTTCCCGGCAACGATTGCATCGTGGTTTGGGGGCGGTACCGGTTGGAACTGGCTGACAACAATTTCGCTGTATTTGCAGCCAGGACAGCCGCTTTATGTGCTACTCTATGCGACTGCAATCATCTTCTTCTGTTTCTTCTATACGGCGTTGGTTTTCAACCCACGTGAAACAGCAGATAACCTGAAGAAGTCTGGTGCATTCGTACCGGGAATTCGTCCGGGAGAGCAAACGGCGAAGTATATTGATAAAGTAATGACGCGACTGACCTTAATCGGCGCCCTGTATATTACGTTTATCTGCCTTATCCCGGAGTTCATGCGTGATGCGATGAAGGTTCCCTTCTACTTTGGCGGTACGTCACTGCTTATCGTAGTTGTCGTCATCATGGACTTTATGGCTCAAGTGCAAACTCTGATGATGTCAAGTCAGTACGAGTCGGCACTGAAGAAAGCTAACCTGAAAGGCTACGGCCGTTAATTCAGTTGGTTGAGAAGTTACGGAGAGTAAAAATGAAAGTTCGTGCTTCCGTCAAGAAATTATGTCGTAACTGCAAAATCATTCGTCGCGACGGTGTCGTCCGTGTGATTTGTAGCGCCGAGCCTAAGCATAAACAGCGCCAAGGCTGATTTTGTCACATATTTTTCTTGCAAAGTCGGGTTGAGCTGGCTAGATTAGCCAGCCAATCTTTTGTATGTCAGTGCGTTTCCATTTGAGTATCCTGAAAACGGGCTTTTCAGCATGGGACGTGCTTGTTTAATTATAGGAGTGCATAGTGGCCCGTATAGCAGGCATTAACATTCCTGATCAAAAACATACCGTTATCGCATTAACTTCGATCTTCGGTATCGGTAAAACCCGTTCAAAAGCCATCTGCGCTTCAACGGGTATTGCTGAAAATGTTAAGATCAGTGAGCTGTCTGAAGAACAAATTGATCAGCTGCGTGATGCAGTTGCGAAATTCGTTGTAGAAGGTGATCTGCGCCGTGAAATCACCCTGAGCATCAAGCGTCTTATGGACCTTGGTTGCTACCGTGGTTTGCGCCATCGTCGTGGTCTTCCGGTTCGCGGTCAGCGTACTAAGACCAACGCACGTACCCGTAAGGGTCCGCGTAAACCGATCAAGAAATAATCGGGGTGAGTAAATAATGGCAAAGGCACCAGTTCGTGCACGCAAGCGTGTAAGAAAACAAGTCTCAGATGGCGTGGCTCATGTCCATGCTTCTTTTAACAACACCATCGTTACCATTACTGATCGTCAGGGTAACGCACTGGGTTGGGCAACCGCCGGTGGTTCCGGTTTCCGCGGTTCACGTAAATCCACTCCGTTTGCTGCTCAGGTCGCTGCAGAGCGCTGTGCAGAAGCGGTAAAAGATTACGGAATTAAGAACCTGGAAGTTATGGTAAAGGGTCCGGGTCCAGGACGCGAATCTACGATTCGTGCTTTGAACGCCGCTGGTTTCCGCATCACTAATATTACTGATGTGACTCCGATCCCTCATAACGGTTGTCGTCCGCCGAAAAAACGTCGCGTATAACGCCCGTTTTTTTAGGATAGTTGGAGAAAGAAAATGGCAAGATATTTGGGTCCTAAGCTCAAGCTGAGCCGTCGTGAGGGCACTGACTTATTCCTTAAGTCTGGCGTTCGCGCGATTGATTCCAAGTGTAAGATTGAACAAGCCCCTGGTCAGCATGGTGCGCGTAAACCGCGTCTGTCTGATTACGGCGGTCAGTTACGTGAAAAGCAGAAAGTTCGTCGTATCTACGGCGTGCTGGAGCGTCAGTTCCGTAACTATTATAAAGAAGCAGCTCGTCTGAAAGGCAACACCGGTGAAAACCTGTTGGCTCTGCTGGAAGGTCGTCTGGACAACGTAGTTTATCGTATGGGCTTTGGTGCCACTCGTGCAGAAGCACGTCAGCTGGTGAGCCATAAGTCTGTTCTGGTAAATGGCCGCGTTGTTAACATCGCTTCTTATCAGGTATCTCCGAATGATGTCGTTAGCATCCGTGAGAAAGCCAAAAAGCAATCTCGCGTGAAGGCCGCTCTGGAGCTGGCTGAGCAGCGTGAAAAGCCAACCTGGCTGGAAGTTGATGCGACTAAGATGGAAGGTGTGTTCAAGCGTATTCCTGAACGTACTGATCTGTCTGCGGACATTAACGAACACCTGATCGTCGAGCTTTACTCCAAGTAAGGCTTAGTACCAAAGAGAGGACACAATGCAGGGTTCTGTGACAGAGTTTCTAAAACCGCGCCTGGTAGATATCGAGCAAGTGAGTTCGACGCACGCCAAGGTGACCCTTGAGCCTTTAGAGCGTGGCTTTGGCCATACTCTTGGTAACGCACTGCGCCGTATTCTGCTTTCATCCATGCCGGGTTGCGCGGTGACCGAGGTTGAAATTGATGGTGTACTTCATGAGTACAGCACCAAAGAGGGCGTACAGGAAGATATCCTGGAAATCCTGCTCAACCTGAAAGGGCTGGCGGTAAGAGTTCAGGGTAAAGATGAAGTTATTCTGACCCTGAATAAATCTGGCATTGGCCCTGTGACTGCAGCCGACATTACCCATGATGGTGATGTCGAAATCGTCAAGCCTCAGCATGTCATTTGCCATCTGACCGATGAGAACGCTGCTATCAGCATGCGTATCAAAGTTCAGCGTGGACGTGGCTATGTGCCGGCTTCTGCCCGAATTCATTCGGAAGAAGATGAGCGCCCAATCGGCCGCCTGTTAGTTGACGCTTGCTACAGCCCTGTAGACCGTATTGCCTACAATGTTGAAGCAGCGCGTGTAGAGCAGCGCACCGACCTGGACAAGCTGGTCATCGAAATGGAAACCAACGGCACAATCGATCCTGAAGAGGCGATTCGTCGTGCGGCAACCATTCTGGCTGAACAACTTGAAGCTTTCGTTGACTTACGTGATGTACGTCAGCCGGAAGTTAAAGAAGAGAAACCAGAATTCGATCCGATCCTGCTGCGCCCTGTTGACGATCTGGAATTGACTGTCCGCTCTGCTAACTGCCTTAAGGCAGAAGCTATCCACTACATCGGTGATCTGGTACAGCGTACCGAGGTTGAGCTGCTTAAAACGCCTAACCTTGGTAAAAAATCTCTTACCGAGATTAAAGATGTGCTGGCTTCGCGTGGTCTTTCTCTGGGCATGCGCCTTGAGAACTGGCCGCCAGCAAGCATTGCTGATGAATAATCAGATCACAGGTTAAGGTTTCACTGAGAAGGATAAGGTCATGCGCCATCGTAAGAGTGGTCGTCAACTGAACCGCAACAGCAGCCATCGTCAGGCTATGTTCCGCAACATGGCCGGTTCTCTGGTTCGTCATGAGATCATCAAAACGACTCTGCCGAAAGCCAAAGAACTGCGTCGCGTAGTTGAGCCGCTGATTACTCTTGCCAAGACCGACAGCGTAGCTAATCGTCGTCTGGCATTCGCCCGTACTCGTGATAACGAGATCGTGGCAAAACTGTTTAATGAGTTAGGCCCGCGTTTCGCGAGCCGTGCCGGTGGTTACACTCGTATTCTGAAGTGTGGCTTCCGTGCTGGTGACAACGCTCCGATGGCTTACATCGAGCTCGTTGATCGTCCAGAAGCTCAAGCAGAAGCAGCTGCAGAGTAATCTGTAGCAACGTAAAAAACCCGCTTCGGCGGGTTTTTTATTGCCTGCAATTTATTACCTTAGAACGTAGTCTTTTATGTTCAAAGGAGCTAACTATGTGGCTGGTTGATGAACTTGCTGAACAGCATATCAAAGCAGCGTTAGAAAAAGGCGAGCTGAGTAATCTTCCTGGCTCAGGTAAGCCACTGCAGCTGGATGATGACAGCCATGTTCCGCCCGAATTAAGAGCAGGTTACCGGTTGCTCAAAAATTCAGGATTTCTGCCGCCTGAACTTGAGTTAAGACGCGAAGCCATGGAAGTTAACGATCTTATTTGTCAGCTCGATCCAGAGGATCATCGCTATCAGGATCATTGTCATCGGCTGCAGGTTCTGGAGCTAAGATTACGTCAGGCAGGTATGAGTACCGATTTTCTTCATGGCCGTTATTCCACAGCCATCCAGCATCATTTCCGTGAGGAGAAGTAAATGTTTCGCATTGGCCAGCTAGCTAAGCTTGCAGATGTCACGCCAGACACGATTCGCTTCTATGAAAAACAACAGATGATGGATCATGATGGTCGGACAGAAGGCGGTTTTCGACTTTATAGCGAGAGTGATCTTCAGCGTCTGAAATTTATTCGCTACGGGCGCAAACTCGGCTTTAGCCTTGAAGCCATCAGAGAGCTGCTCTCGATCCGGGTCGATCCTGTGCATCACACCTGTCAGGAATCAAAAGCGATCGTTGAAAAACGGCTGTATGAAGTTGCTCAAATGATCGCAGAATTAGAAACGATGCAGCGTTCTCTGCGACATCTCTCGGATGCCTGTTGTGGAGACAGCCACACTAGCGTTTCGTGCTCAATTCTTGAGGCACTGGAGCGGGGAGAGGCTTTGAGCAAATAAGGATATTGTTATTTTGCTGCAAAAGAATAAAGTATCAGACCTTATAAACAGGAGGCGTCATGAGTAAATATCAGCACACCAAAGGGCAAATTCGCGACAACGCGATTCAGGCCCTCTTACACGACCCGCTATTTCGGCAACGTATTGAGCAGAAGCAAAAAGGTAAAGGCAGTTTTAAGCGAAAAGAGAAACATGGCAAGGGGACTGGATGGGAGGGCAGTGATAAGAAAGCGTCTTATCACTGCCCTTCTGCTTTTACGGTTAAAAAAACCGCCTGTGCGGCGGCTTATCAACTATACCCGCGTGTTTTGCTGTTTAAGCAGATCGCGGATTTCAGTCAGCAGTAATTCTTCGTTCGTTGGTTTCGCAACGGGCTTTTCAACTTCCTTTTTCTTATACAGACGGTTCATTAACTTGATCGCCATGAAGATTGCGAAAGCGATGATGACGAAATCGAAGATGGTCTGAAGGAAGATACCGTATTGCATTACAACGGCTGGCGCATCACCAACTGCGGGCTTAAGTACCCACTGGAATGATTTAAAGTCGACACCACCGATCAGCAAGCCCAATGGTGGCATAATGATGTTGGCGACCAGCGATGAAACGATTTTCCCGAAGGCCGCACCGATGATAACACCGACGGCGAGATCCATCACATTACCGCGCATCGCGAAATCGCGAAACTCTTTGATTAAACTCATACTTATCTCCTTGCCTAAGCCAATGTCATAAAGTTTAACAAACCTTACTGTTTTTGCCATCAACTCAGCGATTTAAGCGGCACTTTCACGCGTCTCGTACTTTTTATGCCTGTAAATGCGGCATTTACAGGAAAAATGGACTTGGCTGAAAGAGACGTTCAACGTCTGAGACAAATTTCTTGTCGGTGAGGAACATGATGACATGATCTCCTTGTTCAATACGCAGATTGTCATTGGCAATCATCACATCGTCACCGCGAACCACTGCGCCGATAATGGTCCCTGGCGGTAATTTGATATCATCAATTGAACGGCCGACCACGCGTGAAGTGGATTCGTCACCATGCGCTATTGCTTCGATTGCCTCTGCAATACCGCGTCGCAGTGACGATACACCCACGATATCTGCTTTGCGCACATGGCCCAGCAGAGCAGAGATAGTGGCCTGCTGAGGTGAAATAGCAATATCGATGACGCTGCCCTGCACCAGATCGACATACGCACGACGCTGAATAAGCACCATAACTTTCTTCGCCCCCATCTTTTTTGCCAGCATGGCTGACATGATGTTGGCTTCATCATCATTGGTGACGGCAATAAACAGATCAACCTGCTCAACGTGCTCTTCCGCCAGCAACTCCTGATCGGACGCATCGCCATAAAAAACTACCGTGTCATGCAGATGTTCTGCAAGTTCGGCTGCGCGCTGAGCATTACGTTCAATCAGCTTAACGCTGTAATGTTTCTCAAGACGCTGTGCCAGACCGAAACCAATGTTACCGCCACCCACCAGCATAATCCGCTTGTAGGGTTTCTCCAGCCGTTGCATCTCGCTCATTACGGCACGAATATTCTGGCTGGCCGCGATGAAAAAGACTTCATCACCCGCTTCAACAATGGTTGATCCCTGCGGACGAATGGGCCGGTCCTGACGAAAGATAGCGGCTACTCGGGTATCAATGTGTGGCATATGCTCACGCATAATGGAGAGCGGATTGCCCACCAGTGGTCCACCATAATAGGCTTTCACCACCGCAAGGCTGACTTTGCCCTCAGCAAAGTTAACCACCTGCAACGCGCCTGGATACTGGATTAAACGGTAGATATTTTCGATCACCAACTGTTCCGGTGAGATCAGGTGATCAATGGGCACCGCTTCAGGAATAAATAACTTGTCCGCATCACGCAGATAGTCGGCCGCGCGAATCCGGGCGATACGGTTCGGCGTGTTGAAAAGCGAATAAGCAATCTGGCAGGCAATCATGTTGGTTTCGTCGGAGTTGGTAACGGCAACCAGCATGTCGGCATCTTCCGCGCCTGCCTCCCGCAAAATGCGCGGATGAGAACCATGACCCTGTACGACGCGCAGATCGAATTTATCCTGCAGATGACGCAGGCGAGAAGAGTCGGTATCCACCACCGTGATATCGTTGTTTTCACCGACCAGATTTTCTGCCAGGGTACCGCCAACCTGACCTGCGCCCAGAATGATTATTTTCATCGCTTATCAATACTCATCTCAGTTTGTACCCGATTTCTTTATCAGCTTAGCGTAGAAGAAACCATCTCCGCCTTCGGCTTGCGGGAATACCTGTAGGCCATTCGCGGGTGCATCCCTGAGGGAAACGGCTTGTGCATCGTGCTGGCGCTGCAGGAAAGCATCTATCTGCTGATGATTCTCTTCAGGCAGGATGGAACAGGTAGCATAAATCAGCGTGCCGCCTGGTTTCAGGTGCGGCCAGACAGCATCAAGAATTTCAGACTGAAGCTTTGCCAGCTCGGCGATATCACGATCGCGACGCAGCCACTTGATGTCTGGATGACGTCGGATCACTCCGGTAGCAGAGCAGGGTGCATCCAGCAGAATTCGGTCAAACTGCCGATCACCGCACCACTGCTGCGGCGTCCGTCCATCACCCTGTTTAACATCTGCTTTCATGCCCAGTCGCTGCAGATTTTCCTCAACGCGTTTAAGGCGCTGCGCATCTACGTCGACGGCCATGACTTCTGCTTCCGGCGCGATTTCGAGAATATGAGTCGTTTTACCGCCGGGTGCAGCGCATAGATCCAGAATCTGTTCGCCGTTTTGAGGTTCAAGCAGCAAAGCACAGCGCTGAGCGGACAAATCCTGCACGGTCACCCAACCCTGCCCGAAGCCCGGTAACTGACTGACCGGAGCAGGGGCATCGAGCCGCAGTGCATCCGGCACATCGTCAGCAGGCTGTGCATTTCTGCCAGTTTCAGCCAGCAGGGCCAGCCATGCATCACGTTCGTGGTGCTGTTGGTTAACCCGCAACCACATCGGCGGACGCTGGTTATTGGCTTCGACGATCTGCTGCCACTGTTCTGGCCAGGCATGCTGCAATCGCTTTAGCAGCCATCCCGGATGCAGATACCGCTCCGGGCCATCCTGAATGCTTGCGAGCAGCTCTTCGCGCTGGCGCTGAAACTGGCGTAATACACCATTTAATAAGCCTTTCAGGCTGGTGCGCTTCAGGACTTCGGCCCCTGCGACAGTTTCTGCCAGTGCGGCGTGAGCAGGCACGCGTGTATATTCCAGCTGGTAAAGCCCGACCATGATCAGATAGTGCAGAACCCGCTGTTTACCGGTAAGGGGACGCGCCATCAGTTTACCGATTAGCGCTTCAAGCTGCGGTAATGTACGCAACACGCCAAAACAGATCTCCTGCACTAACGCGCTATCTTTGTCAGAGAGTTTTTTCTGAGCGGCAGGCAGTGCCGTGTTCAGGGATTCGCCCTTGTCGACAACGCGCTCAATAAGTTGGGCGGAGAGGCTACGCAGGTTGATTGATTTAGTCATAGGGTTTTGTCATCAAACAAAAGGCCCGGTGAGTGACCGGGCCTGAGAGTCAGTCCAGAAGGGTTCCAGGTTCAAACCATTCCCGGCGCGAGTTGAGAAGATCCTGAGCCGACATCGGTTTTTTACCGGCGGGCTGCAACTGCAGTAGATTCAGTACACCCTGAGCGGTCGCCACCTGGATGCCACGTTTATCCGCATGAATAATTTCACCCGGCGAACGATCGCTGTGAGGCAGAACGCTTGCCTGCCAGACTTTCACCGGTTGATCATCAATGGTGAAAAAGCTCATCGGCCACGGGTTAAACGCGCGAATACAACGTTCAAGCTGTTCTGCTGAGAGTGTCCAGTCAAGACGAGCTTCCTCTTTACTGAGCTTCTCAGCATAGTTGGCCAGCGCTTCATCCTGTTTTTCAGGTGTAGCCTGCTGAGTGCTCAGTAAGGTCAGCGTATCCAGCAGTCCCTGTGGTCCAAGTTCAGCCAGCTTATCGTATAGCGTTGCACTGGTATCCTGAGCAGTAATCGGACAGGCAAGCTTGTGCAGCATATCGCCGGTGTCCAGCCCCACATCCATCTGCATGATGGTCACGCCGGTTTCGCTGTCGCCAGCCCAGAGAGCACGTTGAATCGGTGCGGCTCCACGCCAGCGTGGCAGCAGTGAACCATGAACGTTGATGCAGCCCAGACGTGGCATATCAAGCACGGCCTTTGGCAGAATTAATCCGTAGGCTACAACAACCATCACATCAGCCTTAAGGTCAGCAACCAGCTGCTGATTCTCTTCCGGTCGCAGTGACTTAGGCTGATACACAGGAATGTCATGTGCCATCGCCAGCGTTTTGACCGGGCCTGGGGTTAATTTGTTACCGCGACCCGCCGGGCGGTCGGGTTGGGTGAATACACCGATAACCTGATGTTCAGAAGCAAGCAGCGCGTCAAGATGACGCGCTGCAAAGTCAGGTGTGCCGGCAAAGATGATTTTTAGCGGGGCAGACACGTGTATCCCTTTTTAAGTTCTCAGGAAGCCTGGGCGTTCTGACGCGCCAGTTTCTCTAACTTAGTTTTGATTCGTTGCCGCTTCAGAGGCGACAGATAATCGATAAACAGTTTGCCTTCCAGATGATCGATCTCATGCTGGATACAGATGGCCAGTAACTCGCTGGCTTCCAGCTCGAAACTGTTACCGTCACGATCAAGTGCACGGACTTTAACCCGCTCGGCACGTGGAACAAATGCGCGCTGTTCCGGAATTGAGAGGCAACCCTCTTCAATACCGGTTTCGCCGCTTTTTTCCAGCAGCTCAGGGTTGATCAGAACTAAACGCTCTTCACGACTTTCAGAGACATCAATCACGATAATGCGCTGATGAATATCGACCTGCGTAGCGGCAAGACCGATACCTTCTTCGGCATACATCGTCTCGAACATATCATCAACGATACGCTGAATGTCTGCGTTAACTTCTTTAACGGGCGCAGCGACTTTGCGAAGACGCTCGTCAGGGAAATGTAATACCTGCAAAACTGACATAAATATCCAGATCTGTATTCGGTTAAGAAAAGATTACTACCTCATATTGTAGACTTTTCGAGGCCTGATTGACAGCATTGTGCAGCAGGAAGCAAGGGCGATCAGGGAGTCTGAGATGGACAAAATAGCGCAGTATGTGCGGCTGGCAGCCGTCACTGGAATGACAGGGAAACGCTGGATTGACGTCGCACAGCAGACAGGTGGCCAGGTAGCAGATAAGGAGCAGCTTATCCGATTAGGGTTAGATGCCAGTCAGCGCCAGCAATATTATGATTTCAGTGCAAAAAAACTTCCAGAATTGTATGACTGGCTGGCACAGAGTCCGGCTCATCATCTGATTACTGCGCTGGACGCGGCCTATCCAGCCCGTCTCAAAGAAACGAGCCGCTTTCCGCCACTGCTCTATATTCATGGCGATCCTGCTGTGATAAGTACTCCTCAGTTAGCGGTGGTGGGGAGTCGAAACTGTTCACATAATGGCCGTTACTGGTGCGACTGGTTTACTCAGCACTTAAGCCTCAGCGGTCTGACCATTACCAGCGGACTGGCCCGGGGTATTGATGGTGTTGCACATAAGGCAGCACTCAACGTGAAGGGCAAAACGGTGGCTGTGCTGGGCAGTGGGTTACAAAATCTCTATCCTAAAAATCATGCCGACCTTGCCGCAGAGATTGTTGAGCAGGGTGGTGCTGTGATTTCTGAATTTCCGCTGGCGACCCTGCCGCATCCGGCGAATTTTCCACGCCGTAATCGTATCATCAGCGGTCTGAGTCATGGGGTGCTGGTGGTAGAAGCCTCGCTGAAGAGTGGCTCACTGGTGACGGCACGTTATGCGCTGGAGCAGAATCGCAATGTCTATGCCTTACCTGGCGCGATCGGCAATCCATTAAGTGAAGGCGTTAACTGGCTGATTCAGCAGGGTGCGCTGCTGGTGGCCCACCCCAATAACATTGTGGAAGATCTGGCTGGTGCGCTGAACTGGCTGCCAGCGACACAGGCCGACGAAATTTATTCTGAGGTGAGTGACGATGCTCCATTGCCATTTGCTGATGTGTTGGCTAACGTAGGTGATGATGTTACACCTGTTGACGTTGTCGCTGAACGTGCCGGCCAATCTGTGCCAGTTATCTCAGCTCAGTTGCTGGAACTGGAGTTAGCAGGATGGATCGCAGCTGTACCCGGCGGCTATGTCCGATTGAGGAGGGCATGCCATGTTCGACGTACTGATGTATTTGTTTGAGACATATATCCACAACGAAGCAGAAATGGGTGTTGATCAGGACAGATTGACAGACGACCTGACGGATGCCGGGTTCCATCGTGAAGATGTTTACAGTGCGCTGAACTGGCTGGAAAGACTGGCTGATTATCAGGAAGGGCTGGTTGAGCCAGTTTTACTGACAAGTGATCCGCTCTCCATGCGTATCTATACCGACGAAGAGAGCAAGCGTTTAGATGCTGATAGCCGTGGTTTTCTGCTGTTCCTGGAGCAGATTCAGGTGCTGAACCTGGAAACCCGTGAAATGGTCATCGAACGTATCATGGCGCTGGATACCTCTGAGTTTGACCTGGAGGATCTCAAATGGGTGGTGCTGATGGTGTTGTTCAACATCCCGGGATGTGAAAATGCCTATCAGCAGATGGAAGAACTGCTATTCGACGTCAATGAAGGTATGCTGCATTAAATTTC
This sequence comes from Pantoea jilinensis, assembly GCF_019104105.1. Taxonomy (NCBI): domain Bacteria; kingdom Pseudomonadati; phylum Pseudomonadota; class Gammaproteobacteria; order Enterobacterales; family Erwiniaceae; genus Pantoea; species Pantoea jilinensis. Next base: position 469,498 of record NZ_CP077746.1, read on the forward strand.
CTTTCATGCATTGATCGCTATGAGTAAAGCTGCACTCTTCACCGTGCGTAAACAGGATCCCTGCCCCGCTTGCGGGGCAGAACTGGTTATTCGCTCCGGTAAACATGGTCCTTTTCTGGGCTGCGCGAACTACCCGGCTTGCGACTACATTCGACCTTTAAAAGGTCAGGCCGATGGCCACGTGGTCAAAGTGCTGGAAGGCCACGCCTGTCCAGAATGTGGTGCGGATAAAGTGCTGCGGCAGGGACGTTTTGGCATGTTTATCGGCTGCAGCTGCTATCCGGAATGCGGATACACCGAAACCATCGATAAACCGGATGAAACCTCGCTGGCCTGTCCTCAGTGCCATGAAGGCCGGTTAGTTCAGCGGCGTTCCCGTTACGGCAAAACGTTTCACTCCTGCGATCGCTATCCCGCCTGCCAGTTTGTTGTGAATCTGACACCCGTTGCCGGAATCTGTCCTTATTGTGAGTATCCACTGTTAGTTGAAAAAAAGACGGCGCAGGGCATTAAACGATTCTGTGCCAGTAAGAGTTGTGGCAAAGCCATCGCTGAAGAGAATTCATAGATCATGGAAAATCAACACCTCGCCGATTCATTTGAAAATTGCTTAGCGCATCTGAATCGTCAGGCGGTCATCGCCTATCCAACTGAAGCTGTATTTGGTCTGGGCTGTGACCCTGACAGTGAATCTGCCGTCATGGCCTTGCTGGCGCTGAAACAGCGTCCGGTAGAAAAGGGACTTATCCTGATTGCCGCTGATTACACCCAGCTTGAACCTTATATCTCCGCACGCGAACTTTCGGTGATGCAGCGTGAGCGGATGTTTGCATGCTGGCCCGGTCCTGTGACCTTTGTCGTCCCCGTTCCACCACAAACCCCTCGCTGGCTGACCGGACAGTTTGATTCGCTGGCCATTCGCGTCAGTGACCATCCCGATGTGCAGGCGCTTTGCCGCGCATTTGGTAAACCGCTGGTTTCAACCAGCGCAAATCTGTCGGGTCTGCCTCCCTGCCGCACGGCGGAAGAAGTGAAGCAACAGTTTGGTGAGCACTTCCCGGTTCTGTCGGGAAAAACCGGTGGCCGCCTTAATCCCTCTGAAATCCGCGATGTGATTAGCGGCGAACTTATACGTCAGGGTTAATTCATGGATCAATTCGCCGTTTTCGGTAATCCCATCAGCCACAGTAAATCTCCGCTGATCCATCAGGCTTTCGCTGAGCAGACGGGTATTGAACATCGCTATGGTCGCATCTGCGCCCCGATTGATGGTTTTCCCCAGGCGCTCTCTGCCTTTTTTGAACAGGGAGGTCGTGGTGCCAATGTGACGTTGCCTTTTAAACAGCAGGCATGGGAGTTTGCCGATCAGCTGAGTGAACGTGCAGCCCTGTCCGGCGCGGTAAACACGGTGAAAAAACTCAGTGATGGTCAGATCCTGGGGGACAACACGGATGGCATTGGCCTGTTAAGTGACCTTGAGCGGCTTAAGATGATCAACGCTGGCGACAATGTATTGCTGGTGGGCGCGGGCGGGGCTGCTCGCGGCGTCATTCTGCCATTGCTTTCAGCGGGCGTGACACTGACCGTCGTCAATCGTACAGCTGCACGCGCTGAAGAGCTGGCGACGCTGTTTGGAGAGAATGGGCCTATCCGGGCATGTCGTTTTGAACAGCTGACGGGTCAGCACTTCGATCTGATCGTTAATGCCACTTCAAGCGGTGTGAAGGGAGAAACGCCTCCTTTACCTTCTGACGTGATCCATTCCGGCGTGCAGTGCTATGACATGTTTTACCAAAGCGGGCTGACGCCTTTCCTGCGCTGGTGTCAGGGGCATGGCACGAATCATCTGGCAGATGGTTTGGGTATGCTGGTGGGGCAGGCTGCTCATGCCTTCTATATATGGCACGGAGTAATGCCAGACATTGCTCCGGTCATTGCTCAGCTTAAGCAGGCCATGCAGTCGTGAATCAGGCGATACAGTTCCCTGATGATGAAGCCTATGATGCTGAACTCAAGGCGGTTTGTTTCCCGGTACTGGTCAACGGCATGCGGCTGAACTGTGCAATCAGCTGTGAGTCGTTGATATCACGTTTTGGTGAAGGAGAGGCGATGGCGCTGTTTCAGCACCATCGCTGGGATCTGGAGGATGAGGCGGAAGAGGCTATCCGTCAGGATAACGTTGATGCTCAGGGCTGGGTCTGGTTAGCGTCAGCCAGGTAATCATCTTTCCAGCCCACATAGTTGTTAGCGGAATAGCGTAACCCTTCTTTTTCGCTGTCATTAAGCGGCCTGATTTGCTTCACCGGACTCCCCAGATAGAGATAGCCACTCTCCAGTCTTTTACCTGGCGGCACCAGACTGCCGGCACCAATCATCACCTCATCTTCTACTATTACGCCATCAAGCAAAATCGATCCCATTCCGACCAGCACGCGATCGCCAATGGTACAGCCGTGCAGCATCGCTTTATGGCCGACCGTGACCTCCTCGCCAATAATAAGAGGGAAGCCTTGCGGATTGGCGGCAGATTTATGCGTAACGTGCAGAACACTGCCGTCCTGCACATTGGTTCGGGCACCGATCCGGACCTGATTCACGTCACCCCTGATCGCAACAAGCGGCCAGATGCTGACGTCATCCTCCATAATCACATCACCAACGACAACACTGCTTGAATCGACCATAACGCGCTGGCCAGTTTGCGGGAAAAGATCTTTATAGGGGCGTAGGGCGGAAGTCATCATGTTCTCCTTTGTTCTGTTTTCACTGTAGCCTGATGCGATTTTACACAGCTGACAAGCCAATTCTGACCCGGATCGCTGGTGATCTCATCAATCTGGATCATTTATAACCGTTCAGATAAAAGATCCAAAAAAAGGGTTGTGCTCTGAAACGGGATCCCTATAATGCGCCTCCATCGACACGGAACACCGGCAACGGGAAGCGGGTTGAGAGGCACAGGAGACTGCGCCGCCGGAGAAAAACTTCTGAAATAGAGGTTGACTCTGCAGGAGGAAAGCGTAATATACGCCACCTCGCGACAGGACGCTAACGCACTGTTCGCACTGCTCTTTAACAATTTATCAGACAATCTGTGTGGGCACTCGCAGGATTGATATCAGCGTCTTAGGACGCAAAAAAATATCAAAGCCTCACGAGTGAACACATAATGAAATTCATTATGACGTTTTACAGATGAGCACCGCTTAACTTGTTTAAGCAAATCAAACTTAAATTGAAGAGTTTGATCATGGCTCAGATTGAACGCTGGCGGCAGGCCTAACACATGCAAGTCGGACGGTAGCACAGAGAGCTTGCTCTTGGGTGACGAGTGGCGGACGGGTGAGTAATGTCTGGGGATCTGCCCGATAGAGGGGGATAACCACTGGAAACGGTGGCTAATACCGCATAACGTCGCAAGACCAAAGAGGGGGACCTTCGGGCCTCTCACTATCGGATGAACCCAGATGGGATTAGCTAGTAGGCGGGGTAATGGCCCACCTAGGCGACGATCCCTAGCTGGTCTGAGAGGATGACCAGCCACACTGGAACTGAGACACGGTCCAGACTCCTACGGGAGGCAGCAGTGGGGAATATTGCACAATGGGCGCAAGCCTGATGCAGCCATGCCGCGTGTATGAAGAAGGCCTTCGGGTTGTAAAGTACTTTCAGCGGGGAGGAAGGCGATGTGGTTAATAACCGCATCGATTGACGTTACCCGCAGAAGAAGCACCGGCTAACTCCGTGCCAGCAGCCGCGGTAATACGGAGGGTGCAAGCGTTAATCGGAATTACTGGGCGTAAAGCGCACGCAGGCGGTCTGTTAAGTCAGATGTGAAATCCCCGGGCTTAACCTGGGAACTGCATTTGAAACTGGCAGGCTTGAGTCTTGTAGAGGGGGGTAGAATTCCAGGTGTAGCGGTGAAATGCGTAGAGATCTGGAGGAATACCGGTGGCGAAGGCGGCCCCCTGGACAAAGACTGACGCTCAGGTGCGAAAGCGTGGGGAGCAAACAGGATTAGATACCCTGGTAGTCCACGCCGTAAACGATGTCGACTTGGAGGTTGTTCCCTTGAGGAGTGGCTTCCGGAGCTAACGCGTTAAGTCGACCGCCTGGGGAGTACGGCCGCAAGGTTAAAACTCAAATGAATTGACGGGGGCCCGCACAAGCGGTGGAGCATGTGGTTTAATTCGATGCAACGCGAAGAACCTTACCTACTCTTGACATCCAGAGAACTTTCCAGAGATGGATTGGTGCCTTCGGGAACTCTGAGACAGGTGCTGCATGGCTGTCGTCAGCTCGTGTTGTGAAATGTTGGGTTAAGTCCCGCAACGAGCGCAACCCTTATCCTTTGTTGCCAGCGCGTGATGGCGGGAACTCAAAGGAGACTGCCGGTGATAAACCGGAGGAAGGTGGGGATGACGTCAAGTCATCATGGCCCTTACGAGTAGGGCTACACACGTGCTACAATGGCGCATACAAAGAGAAGCGACCTCGCGAGAGCAAGCGGACCTCACAAAGTGCGTCGTAGTCCGGATCGGAGTCTGCAACTCGACTCCGTGAAGTCGGAATCGCTAGTAATCGTGGATCAGAATGCCACGGTGAATACGTTCCCGGGCCTTGTACACACCGCCCGTCACACCATGGGAGTGGGTTGCAAAAGAAGTAGGTAGCTTAACCTTCGGGAGGGCGCTTACCACTTTGTGATTCATGACTGGGGTGAAGTCGTAACAAGGTAACCGTAGGGGAACCTGCGGTTGGATCACCTCCTTACCTGAAGATACCTTCCCGCGCAGTGTCCACACAGATTGTCTGATAAAAAGTAATGAGCAGGACGGCTGCGAAGTCGTGACACTATCGTGTCCCCTTCGTCTAGCGGTTAGGACTCCGCCCTTTCACGGCGGCAACAGGGGTTCGAATCCCCTAGGGGACGCCACCTGCTTGGTGACAGGTGAAAGATGTCTCCATACAGTATCTCAAAACCGTTCTGGTTGCGTAAGCAGCCGTGGCGCGTTTGAGATATTTGCTCTTTAACAATCCGGAACAAGCTGAAAATTGAAACGACGTGTCGTTTTCATTCTCCGTAATAAGAATGAAAAGCGCGACACGTTCGAGTCTCTCAAATGCTTGCAGCTCGCAGCGTTGTAAAACGCCTGTGGGTTGTGAGGTTAAGCGACTAAGCGTACACGGTGGATGCCCAGGCAGTCAGAGGCGATGAAGGACGTGCTAATCTGCGTAAAGCGACGGTAAGGTGATATGAACCGCTACAGCCGTCGATGTCCGAATGGGGAAACCCGGTGCACTCTGTGCATCATTGCAGCATGAATACATAGTGCTGCAAGGCGAACCGGGGGAACTGAAACATCTAAGTACCCCGAGGAAAAGAAATCAACCGAGATTCCCCCAGTAGCGGCGAGCGAACGGGGAGCAGCCCAGAGCCTGAATCAGCATGTGTGTTAGTGGAAGCGTCTGGAAAGTCGCAGGGTACAGGGTGATACTCCCGTACACAAAAGCGCATATGCTGTGAGCTCGATGAGTAAGGCGGGACACGTGGTATCCTGTCTGAATATGGGGGGACCATCCTCCAAGGCTAAATACTCCTGACTGACCGATAGTGAACCAGTACCGTGAGGGAAAGGCGAAAAGAACCCCGGCGAGGGGAGTGAAACAGAACCTGAAACCGTGTACGTACAAGCAGTGGGAGCCTTCTTTATGGGGGTGACTGCGTACCTTTTGTATAATGGGTCAGCGACTTATATTCTGTAGCAAGGTTAACCGTATAGGGGAGCCGCAGGGAAACCGAGTCTTAACTGGGCGTTAAGTTGCAGGGTATAGACCCGAAACCCGGTGATCTAGCCATGGGCAGGTTGAAGGTTGGGTAACACTAACTGGAGGACCGAACCGACTAATGTTGAAAAATTAGCGGATGACCTGTGGCTGGGGGTGAAAGGCCAATCAAACCGGGAGATAGCTGGTTCTCCCCGAAAGCTATTTAGGTAGCGCCTCGTGAACTCATCTCCGGGGGTAGAGCACTGTTTCGGCTAGGGGGCCATCCCGGCTTACCAACCCGATGCAAACTGCGAATACCGGAGAATGTTATCACGGGAGACACACGGCGGGTGCTAACGTCCGTCGTGAAGAGGGAAACAACCCAGACCGCCAGCTAAGGTCCCAAAGTCATGGTTAAGTGGGAAACGATGTGGGAAGGCACAGACAGCCAGGATGTTGGCTTAGAAGCAGCCATCATTTAAAGAAAGCGTAATAGCTCACTGGTCGAGTCGGCCTGCGCGGAAGATGTAACGGGGCTAAACCATGCACCGAAGCTGCGGCAGCGACACTATGTGTTGTTGGGTAGGGGAGCGTTCTGTAAGCCGTCGAAGGTGTGCTGTGAGGCATGCTGGAGGTATCAGAAGTGCGAATGCTGACATAAGTAACGATAAAGCGGGTGAAAAGCCCGCTCGCCGGAAGACCAAGGGTTCCTGTTCAACGTTAATCGGAGCAGGGTGAGTCGACCCCTAAGGCGAGGCCGAAAGGCGTAGTCGATGGGAAACAGGTTAATATTCCTGTACTCGGTGTTACTGCGAAGGGGGGACGGAGAAGGCTATATCAGCCGGGCGACGGTTGTCCCGGTTTAAGCGTGTAGGCGGAGGGTCCAGGTAAATCCGGTCCCTTATCAACGCTGAGGCGTGACGACGAGGCACTACGGTGCTGAAGTGATAAATGCCCAGCTTCCAGGAAAAGCCTCTAAGCATCAGGTAACACAGAATCGTACCCCAAACCGACACAGGTGGTCAGGTAGAGAATACCAAGGCGCTTGAGAGAACTCGGGTGAAGGAACTAGGCAAAATGGTGCCGTAACTTCGGGAGAAGGCACGCTGGCGCGTAGGTGGAGGGACTTGCTCCCCGAGCCGAAGCCAGTCGAAGATACCAGCTGGCTGCAACTGTTTATTAAAAACACAGCACTGTGCAAACACGAAAGTGGACGTATACGGTGTGACGCCTGCCCGGTGCCGGAAGGTTAATTGATGGGGTTATCCGTAAGGAGAAGCTCTTGATCGAAGCCCCGGTAAACGGCGGCCGTAACTATAACGGTCCTAAGGTAGCGAAATTCCTTGTCGGGTAAGTTCCGACCTGCACGAATGGCGTAATGATGGCCAGGCTGTCTCCACCCGAGACTCAGTGAAATTGAACTCGCTGTGAAGATGCAGTGTACCCGCGGCAAGACGGAAAGACCCCGTGAACCTTTACTACAGCTTGACACTGAACATTGAGCCTTGATGTGTAGGATAGGTGGGAGGCTTTGAAGCGCGGACGCCAGTTCGCGTGGAGCCAACCTTGAAATACCACCCTTTAATGTTTGATGTTCTAACGTAGGCCCGTGATCCGGGCTGCGGACAGTGTCTGGTGGGTAGTTTGACTGGGGCGGTCTCCTCCTAAAGAGTAACGGAGGAGCACGAAGGTCAGCTAATCACGGTCGGACATCGTGAGGTTAGTGCAATGGCATAAGCTGGCTTGACTGCGAGAGTGACGGCTCGAGCAGGTGCGAAAGCAGGTCATAGTGATCCGGTGGTTCTGAATGGAAGGGCCATCGCTCAACGGATAAAAGGTACTCCGGGGATAACAGGCTGATACCGCCCAAGAGTTCATATCGACGGCGGTGTTTGGCACCTCGATGTCGGCTCATCACATCCTGGGGCTGAAGTAGGTCCCAAGGGTACGGCTGTTCGCCGTTTAAAGTGGTACGCGAGCTGGGTTTAGAACGTCGTGAGACAGTTCGGTCCCTATCTGCCGTGGGCGCTGGAGAATTGAGGGGGGTTGCTCCTAGTACGAGAGGACCGGAGTGAACGCACCACTGGTGTTCGGGTTGTCATGCCAATGGCATTGCCCGGTAGCTAAGTGCGGAAAAGATAAGTGCTGAAAGCATCTAAGCACGAAACTTGCCCCGAGATGAGTTCTCCCTGACTCCTTGAGAGTCCTGAAGGGACGTTGAAGACTACGACGTTGATAGGCCGGGTGTGTAAGCGCAGCGATGCGTTGAGCTAACCGGTACTAATGACCCGTGAGGCTTAACCTTACAACGCCAGAGGCGTTTTTGAGAGAGACGATTTTCAGCCTGTACCGGATAATAATTTGCGGAAACGAAAGATTTTGCGGCGTGACGAGGCGCAGAGCGAAGACATCAGCGGGAGCATACTGAAGTATGTGACCGGTGTGGCTGAGCGATGGCAACGCGGTCATGACGTAAAAGATTCGTTTCGTGCACAAAGAATTTGCCTGGCGGCTTTAGCGCGGTGGTCCCACCTGACCCCATGCCGAACTCAGAAGTGAAACGCCGTAGCGCCGATGGTAGTGTGGGGTCTCCCCATGCGAGAGTAGGGAACTGCCAGGCATCAAATTTAGTGTGCTGATATGGCTCAGTTGGTAGAGCGCACCCTTGGTAAGGGTGAGGTCCCCAGTTCGACTCTGGGTATCAGCACCAGTTAAGACACGAGTTCGGTAAATAAAAGAATTTGCCTGGCGGCTGTAGCGCGGTGGTCCCACCTGACCCCATGCCGAACTCAGAAGTGAAACGCCGTAGCGCCGATGGTAGTGTGGGGTCTCCCCATGCGAGAGTAGGGAACTGCCAGGCATCAAATAAGAGAGAGCCCTTCGCGTATGCGAAGGGCTTTTTTCGTTGCGGCAATCCACTTTCATTGTGGAAGTCCGCAATAAAACACCCTCATAGCAGTCCATCACTCTTCGCGTTCATCATCAGTGCATCAGTGCATCAGTGCATCAGTGCATCCACGCAATGAGCGCATTCAGACAGTTTTCAGGCCATAAAAAACCCGGCACCAGGCCGGGTTGTAAGATCACTGAGCCAGTAATCAGTGAATAACCTGCGATAAAAACGCCCGTGTGCGCTCCGATTTAGGGTTCGCAAAGAACTCCTGCGGTGGCGCAACTTCGACGATCTCACCCCGATCCATAAAGATCACCCGGTCAGCCACGGTGCGGGCAAAGCCCATCTCATGGGTGACGCACAGCATGGTCATCCCGTCTTCAGCCAGACCAATCATCGTATCCAGCACCTCTTTAACCATCTCAGGATCCAGTGCTGACGTTGGCTCATCAAACAGCATAATTTTAGGCTTCATACAGAGTGAGCGGGCGATGGCGACACGTTGCTGCTGTCCACCAGAGAGCTGGCCTGGAAATTTATGGGCATGCTCGGCAATGCGCACGCGTTCCAGATAATGCATGGCCAGTTCATCTGCTTCCTTCTTAGGGATCTTTCTCACCCACGAAGGTGCCAGCGTACAGTTCTGCAATACGGTCAGGTGCGGGAAGAGGTTAAAGTGCTGAAATACCATGCCCACTTCGGTGCGCACGCGCTCAATGTTACGCACATCATCGTTCAGGTGGATACCGTCAACAACAATGCGACCCTGCTGATGCTCTTCCAGATGATTAATACAGCGGATCGTCGTCGATTTGCCGGAGCCGGAAGGCCCGCACAGCACGATGCGTTCACGGGGTTTGACCTGCAGGTTGATGTCTTTCAGTACGTGAAACTGCCCGTACCATTTATTCACGTTCTCAAGCGAAATCATCAACGCGTCGGAAGTGTGTGTCATAGAGTCAGTCATGTAAAACCTCAGTGCGATGTACGCCCGGTGTGAAAGCGCTTTTCCAGATACTGGCTGTAGCGCGACATGCTAAAACAGAAAATCCAATAGACCAGTGCAGCAAAGACATAACCTTCAGTCGACATCCCCAGCCAGGTCGGATCGACCGTTGCCTGCTGGACGCTGCTGAACAGATCGAAAAGACCAATGATGATGACCAGGCTGGTATCTTTAAACAGTGCAATAATGGTGTTAACCAGACCGGGAATGGTGAGCTTTAATGCCTGTGGCAGAATCACCAGCATCTGCGTCTTCCAGTACCCCAGCGCCAAAGACTCGGCTGCTTCATACTGGCCTTTAGGCAGTGCCTGAAGACCACCGCGAACCACCTCTGCCACATAGGCGGACTGGAACAGAATGACGCCCACCAGTGCGCGCACCAGCTTGTCGATATTAGTACCTTCAGACATAAACAGCGGAAGCATCACTGATGACATAAACAGCACCGTAATCAGCGGCACGCCACGCCAGAACTCAATAAAGATAATCGACAGCGTGCGGACCACCGGCATACGTGAACGACGGCCAAGCGCCAGCAAAATACCCAGCGGCAGCGCACCGGCAATACCGACCGACGCGATAATCAACGTCAGCGTTAATCCGCCCCACTGACGTGTTTCGACACGCTCCAGCCCCAGATACCCGCCATACAGCAGGAACCAGACAATCACCGGATAGATCACGGCCCATGCCGCAATGTAGCGTCCACGATACGGCAGGCTCTTCAGGAACATCGGCACAATCGACACCAGGCCGATCACCAGCGCCAGATTAATACGCCACCGCAGCTCATGCGGATAAAGCCCATACATGAACTGGCCGAAACGCGCATGGATAAACACCCAGCAGGCTCCCTCTTTAGTGCAATCGGCGCGCGTGGTGCCAATCCAGTTTGCCTGAAAGACCAGCCAGTTCAGCGCGGGCGGAATAACGTGCCAGATTACCCAGATGCAGAACAGCGTCAGTAAGGTGTTAAACCAGCTGGAAAATAGATTTTTACGAGCCCAAAGCCAGGCGCGACTGACAGGCGTCGTCGGGACGGGGGGCGTTTCATGCGTAGTCACAGACATAGTTATCCCGTTCTCTTAACGCTCAACCAGCGCAATTTTGCGGTTATAGAAGTTCATAAGCATCGATATCAGCAGACTGATAATCAGGTAAACGCCCATCGTGATAGCGATCGTCTCAATGGCCTGACCAGTCTGATTGAGCACCGATCCGGCAAACAGCGACACCATATCGGGATAACCGATAGCGGCGGCGAGTGAGGAGTTCTTTACGATGTTCAGATACTGGCTGGTCAGCGGCGGAATAATGACGCGCATGGCCTGAGGGATGATGACCTGGCGCAGCGTTACCGGATTCGGCAGACCCAGCGACCGGGCGGCTTCATGCTGACCATGCGGCACAGACTGAATTCCTGAGCGGATCACTTCAGCGATAAACGACGAGGTATAGATCGACAGTGCCAGCGTCAGTGCCGCCAGCTCCGGTATCATCACCGAGCCGCCGCGGAAATTGAATCCACGCAGTTGCGGCACATCCCAGTGCATCGCTGCGCCAAACCCAAGATGCGCAAGCAAAGGAAAGAGAATCAGCATTCCAACGGCTGCGGGCCAGGTGCGACGTAACTCACCGGTTTTTAACTGGTGCTGGCGGTTAAAGCGGTACAGAGCATAGCTCACCGCTACCGCCAGAAGCAGTGCGATAACAAACGGCCAGCTGCCAGGTGCATAGGTCGGCCACGGCACATAAAGTCCGCGATTACTGACATACGCCAGATCAAACGCATTCAGCGCCTGGCGTGGGCCTGGCAGATTGCGCAAAACCGCGAAGTACCAGAAGAAAATCTGAAGCAAAGGCGGGATATTACGGAAAGTTTCAATATAGATATTTGAGAGCTTCCGCAGCAGCCAGTTGTCAGACAGGCGGGCAAGACCGACCGCGAATCCGAGAATCGACGCAAAAACAATACAGAGCGCAGAGACCAGCAGCGTGTTGGTTAATCCAACCAGAAACACGCGCGCGTAGGTATCTCCCTCCGTGTACTCAATAAGATGCTGAACGATGCCGAAACCGGCAGTGCGTTCAAGAAATCCAAACCCCGATGTAATGCCGCGATTGTCCAGGTTAATAATGGTGTTATGCACCAGATAACCCACCACACCAAGCACCGCGACGACGGCGATGAGCTGATAAATCCAGGCGCGAACCGTGGGATTACCAAATGAAAAATCCCTTTTCACGGTTGGGCGTTGTGACATGTTGAAACCTCAATACGAGAGCTGGGGCAGGGCACCGCAGAATACGGTGCCCGATTGGTGAGGTCTGTTAACGTACCGGTGGTGCGTACTGGATACCGCCCTGATTCCACAACGCATTCTGGCCACGTGCGATCTTCAGTGCGCTATCTTTACCGACGTTACGATCGAAGCTTTCCTGGTAGTTACCTACCTGCTTAACGATGTTGTAGGCCCACTTATTATCCAGCTTCAGATCTTTACCAAAATCACCTTCGGCGCCCAGGAAGTGTGCCATGTCTGGTGTCGTTGGTTTGGCTGTCATCTGGTCGACGTTTTTCGAGTTAATACCCATCTCTTCCGCATTCAGCATGGCATAGAGCGACCATTTGACGATGGTGAACCAGTCATCATCACCACGACGTACCAATGGCCCCAGCGGCTCTTTGGAGATCACTTCTGGCAGAACAATAAAGTCGTCAGGCTTGCCGAGCTTAATGCGTAAGGCGTAAAGCTGAGACTGGTCAGATGCCAGCGTATCGCAGCGTCCACTATCCAGTGCTTTCGCAGATTCATCAGAGCGGTCAAAGGTCACTGGCGTATATTGCATTTTGTTGGCTTTAAAATAGTCCGCCACGTTCAGCTCGGTATCGGTACCTGACTGAATACAGACCGTCGCGCCATCCAGCTCTTTCGCACTTTTCAGGCCGGCTTTCTTGTGAGTCAGGAAGCCGATACCGTCATAATAGTTCACGCCCGCAAACAGAAAGCCCATGCCGCCATCGCGCGATGAAGTCCAGGTGGTATTGCGTGAGAGCACATCCACTTCGCCTGACTGCAGCGCGGTGAAGCGCTCTTTCGCAGTCAGCGGGGTATATTTCACTTTGGTCGCATCGCCAAACACAGCGGCAGCCGTCGCACGACACACATCTACATCGATACCGGTAAACTTGCCACCCGCATCTGCGTAGGAGAAGCCCGGCAGGCCGTCACTGATACCACATTGAACAAAACCTTTTTTCTTTATCGCATCCAGAGTGGTGCCTGCGTGTGCTTGCTGAGCAAGGCCAACCAGTGAGGCGGCGGCGATCAGCGTAGAGAGCATCATCTTTTTCATAAAGCATCCTGTGTGGCGGGATCATGTTGTTATGTTTGCGCACTTTAATGTGCGTTTTTTCCTGTCTATGGCGGTCAGCCATCCACGACTTTGCAAAGCTGATGCCAGTTTTGCAGAATCCTGAATTCATATGAAAGAACGGTTAATATTCGGAAGTACTTAGAAAGTTTCGCTAATATGGCGCACCAAAAGGAAGCAATGCGAGTCGACTCGATCACAATTAGTGCAAATAGTTTCACTATATGGGAGCAGTGTGAGCAATCGCTCATGCATATATGTACGAAGGGGTGGTATTGCTTTTTTAATGCGTAGAAAGTCACATCCCCAGCACTGGCAGGGGTTTGGGCTGGGTGATTTTCAGAAGAGAGATTAAGTCAAATCAGCACAAGCAAAAGCGAGAAGGTGAAATATCACGCCAGCAATTGCAACTATAGTTACCATATTACCCGCAAATGTTTCACTGGTCTGGCGATGAATTTGTGTGAACAGGCACAAATAAAAACGCCAGCCCGAAGGCTGGCGTGATTAACAGACAGAACTAAAAATCAGTTCATGCCGTATTTTTTCAATTTCTTACGCAGCGTACCGCGGTTGATACCCATCATCAGGGCAGCACGGGTCTGGTTGCCACGGGTATACTGCATCACCATGTCCAACAGAGGCTGCTCGACTTCAGCCAAAACCAGCTCATACAGGTCGCTCACATCCTGACCATTCAGTTGAGCAAAATAGTTCTTCAGTGCCTGTTTAACCGAATCACGCAAAGGTTTTTGAGTTACCTGATCCTGTGAGTTAACGGTAGAAACGGTCAGTACGTCAGAATTTACGCGTTGTTCGAACATAGTTCTTTCAGCTCTTTATTTCGTTACGCAAGATTTTCGAAGTATGCCTCCAACGCCTCCAGCTGTTCGCTGGCATCCTCAATGGCGTTGAATGTGCGCCGAAACTGGTCATTCGGGGCGTGCTCCTGCAGGTACCAGGAGACGTGCTTTCGCGCTATACGGTATCCCTTGCCTGAACCGTAAAAGTCGTGCAGCTCACGTATATGCGAAACAAGCAAGCGCTTGACCTCTGCCATTGGCAGCGGGGCAAGCAACTCCCCAGTGTCCAGATAATGCTGGATTTCCCGGAAGATCCACGGTCTTCCCTGAGCAGCGCGTCCTATCATCAGAGCATCGGCCCCTGTATAGTCGAGCACCGCTCTGGCTTTATGCGGGTCAGTTATGTCTCCATTCGCGATAATCGGAATGGAGACACTCTGCTTAACTGTCCGAATGCTGTCATATTCAGCTTCTCCGTTGAACAGGCAGGCACGAGTGCGACCATGTATCGTCAGAGCCTGTATACCGCAGCGTTCAGCCAATTGGGCAATCGCGACACAGTTCCTGTTTTCAGGATCCCAGCCAGTACGAATTTTCAGCGTAACCGGCACATTCACTGCATTAACCACTGCGGAGAGGATAGACTCCACCACGGTGGGATATTGCAGCAAGGCTGAACCCGCCATTTTGCGGTTAACCTTCTTGGCAGGGCATCCCATATTAATGTCGATGACCTGTGCACCAGCCTCAACATTAATGCGTGCAGCTTGCGCCATTTCACTGGGATCGCAACCGGCAATTTGCACGGCGCGAATGCCTGGCTCATCACTGTGAACCATGCGTAATCGGGATTTGTCGCTAGCCCACACTTCCGGGTTAGAAGACAACATCTCAGAAACTGCCATACCTGCACCCATTTCGTGACACAGCGCCCTGAACGGCCTGTCGGTAATACCGGCCATCGGTGCTGCAATCAGTCGATTTCTCAGCTGGAGGTTTCCAATACGCATGAAGTCAGAATGGCCATACTGTGTCTGCAAGGCGGCGTATATTACGCATTTTTGCAGGAAGATGAAAGGCCAAACTTTGAACAATCAGCAAGAAAGATCAATGAAATCCGGATGATGATCGGGGATTATGATTATTCACCTTAAATATCAGTCAGTTAATTTTTTATGCTGAAATTGTGAACAAAAGTTTTTCCAGAAAAGTACGTCAATTCACCAGATAAAAAACGTCACATAACGTGATTAACGATACAAGCATCCATTTCAAATCGCAAAATCCCGCAGCTTACGCTGCGGGCTGGTTGAATGTTCTGTTAAGGCACTGCGGGCCGGCCAGTGCGATATCAGAAGGGGTAGACAGGCGCCAGATTCAGGATTTAATCCCGGTAATTCGGCACCACTCCTCTTTAACGGCAACCGGGTCGAGTGTGAACTCGCCGGCGTATGCTTCACATACGCTCTCAGCCTGGCTCTCCAGAACGCCCGAAAGGCCCAGGTGTCCACCAGACTTGGGCAGTACACTGATCAGCGGTGCCAGCTCACGTAGCGGACCGGCCAGAATATTCGCGACCACCACGTCAGCCTGCAGGTTGTCGGGTTGCTGGTGGGGCAGATAAAGTGACAGGCGGTCAGAGACGCCGTTGCGCTCTGCATTATCCCGGCTGGCCTGAATGGCCTGCGGATCAATATCAATGCCAATTGCCTGAGCTGCACCCAGCTTCAATGCGGCGATCGCCAGGATCCCCGATCCACAGCCAAAATCGATCACTGTTTTGCCGTCCAGATCCAGACCGTCAAGCCAGGTGAGGCAAAGTGAGGTAGTGGGGTGGGTACCCGTTCCAAACGCCAGACCCGGGTCAAGCATCACGTTGACGGCATCGGGATCCGGCACGTCACGCCAGCTTGGGCAGATCCAGAGACGTTCGCCGAAGCGCATTGGGTGGAAGTTTTCCATCCATTCGCGCTCCCAGTCTTTGTCTTCGATCTGCTCGATCCGGTGGCGAAAACCGGCGCCCAGCAGCGGATGCTGCTCCAGTTCGGCAGTAATGACAGCCATGTCAGTTTCAGCATCGAACAGGCCGATCACATCAGTATCACCCCACAGACGCGTTTCGCCTGGCAGTGGCTCATACACCGGCGTGTCATGGGTATCCTGAAAAGTCACTGAAACCGCACCGATGTCCATCAGCGCATCGCTCAGCGTTTCCGCATGTTCACCTGAGCTGTTAATTTTGATTTGAATCCACGGCATAACGTCTCTCTTTCCGTCAGTGTTGCGGCGCGTCGACCGCTTGCGGCGCGCGTCCAAACAGGTTGCCCACTAAAAATGCCAGCAGGCTCAAAAGCAGTGAGGGCACGATGGGGTGAAAACCCAGTATCTGCAGGTTAAGGCTCGCCAGAAAAGCGTAGCAGCCTCCCCCCACCACCATGCCGGTGATGGCCCCAGCGGCATTAGCGCGCTCCCAGTAGAGGCCCAGAACCAGCGGCCACAGGAAAACCGCCTCAAGGCCGCCAAATGCCAGCAGGTTGAGCCAGATAATCATATCGGGTGGATTCCATGCCGCCATCAGCAGCAGGAGACCCAGTGCGAAGGTAATGGTGCCAGATAACAGTCGCAGCCGTGTCTCATTTTCCAGCTGTTGCGGTGCGACACGCAGATAGAGATCTTTAATCAGCGTGGCCGAGGCCTGTAACAGCTGGGCATTAATGGTCGACATGATCGCGGCCATCGGTGCTGCCAGAAACAATCCGGCGGCTAACGGAGGCAGTACGGTAATCATCAGGACAGGAATAACACTATCCGGCACAGTCAGGTTAGGCAGAATTGCCCGGCCCAGCGCACCGGCCAGATGCATTCCCAGCATCAGAATCACCACCACAATAGTGCCGAGAATAATGGCCCGATGTACGGCTTTGCTGTCTTTATATGAGATGCAGCGCACCGCAGTATGCGGCAGGCCAATCACGCCAAAGCAGACCAGCACGACAAACGAGCTGAGGAAGGTGGGTGTAATGATTTCGCCTGGCCCCTGCGGCGACAGCAGAGCAGGATCGATGTCATGCAGTTTCTGCACGGCCGTGCTCAGGCCGCCAGCCTGATGAATCACCGCGAACAGCAGCAGAAAGGTGCCAATCAGCATCACAATGCCTTGCATCGCGTCATTCAGCACGCTGGCACGGAATCCGCCGAACGCAGTGTAAAGCGCGATAGTGCCGCCAAAAATCAGCAGACCGGTGTCATAGGGGATACCTGCGGCGGTTTCAAGCAGCCGCGCCCCGCCAATAAACTGCACTGTCATGGCACCGATAAAGGCGATCAGCAGGCTCAGGCTCGCCAGCCAGATCAGCAGCGGGCTCTGATAGCGGGCGTAGAGCATGTCATTCAGCGTCACCGCATTATGCTTACGCGCCAGAATGGCAAACTTCTTCCCCAGCACACCTAACGACAGCCAGACGGCGGGCACCTGTACCATCGCCAGCAATACCCATCCCAGCCCATATTTATAGGCAGCACCGGGGCCACCAATAAACGAGCTGGCGCTGATATAGGTGGTAGTAAGCGTCATTGCCAGCACAAACCCGCCCATGGAGCGGCTGCCAAGGAAGTATTCCGTCAGGAAACTGCCTTCACGTCTTTTACGAACGGCAAATACCGACAGCGCGGCAATGACGACAAGATAAATCAGCAATGGCAGGATGATTTCACTGTTCACTTTTATCCTCCAGCGGCATGTCGCGGAAAATGACCCGCACCATCATCCAGCACAGGAAAATGAACAACAGGGGAGCAAACAGGCAGGAGAGTTCGAACCAGCGCGGCAGACCGGTGACACCGATTTCACTGCCACCCAGCCAGGCAGAGAGCCCCCAGGCCGCGAGCCAGAGCAGCGTGAGCCAGAGCGACCAGCGCGCCTCTTTATGAGCCTGTATAAAACGAGCGTCCATGATTCAACCTTAACGCCAGCGGAAAAAGAAAAAGGCCGGATTAACCGGCCTCTGACTACTCAGCGTTGCGATTACTTCTCGTGCAGGCCGAGTTTTTTCTCCAGATAGTGGATATTGGTTCCACCGTGCTGGAAGTTTTCGTCGGACATGATTTTCATCTGCAGTTCAACGTTGGTTTTGATACCGTCGATGATCAGTTCCGCCAGTGCATTTTTCATGCGGGCGATGGCCACGTCGCGTGATTCGCCGTAAGTGATCAGCTTACCGATCATGGAGTCGTAATAAGGCGGCACGGTATAGCCTGAATAAATATGCGACTCCCAGCGCACGCCAAAACCGCCTGGCGCGTGGAAGCGAGTAATTTTACCCGGGCTTGGCAGGAAGGTCACGGGATCTTCGGCGTTGATACGGCACTCGACCGCATGTCCGCGAATGATCACATCTTCCTGTTTGATCGACAACGGCTGGCCTGCGGCGATACGCAGCTGCTCTTTGATCAGATCAACACCGGTGATCATCTCGGTCACCGGATGTTCCACCTGAATACGGGTGTTCATCTCAATGAAGTAGAACTCACCGTTTTCATACAGGAACTCAAACGTACCTGCGCCACGATAGCCAATCTCAATACAGGCTTTAGCACAGCGATTGCCGATAAAGCGACGCTGTTCCTCAGTAATACCTGGGCCTGGCGCTTCTTCAACCACTTTCTGGTGACGACGCTGCATTGAGCAGTCACGTTCGCCCAGATAGATCGCGTTGCCCTGACCATCAGCCAGTACCTGAATCTCGATGTGGCGTGGATTCTCCAGATACTTCTCCATGTAAACCATGT
Organism: Pantoea jilinensis; assembly: GCF_019104105.1. Classification (NCBI taxonomy): domain Bacteria; kingdom Pseudomonadati; phylum Pseudomonadota; class Gammaproteobacteria; order Enterobacterales; family Erwiniaceae; genus Pantoea; species Pantoea jilinensis. Next base: position 488,132 of record NZ_CP077746.1, read on the forward strand.
CGTTGCTGAATGCCGCTTTGGCTTCCGCTTTCGTCATGTTGATGGATTGTTCCAGATCTTTGTCGCTGCGCACGACGCGCATACCACGACCGCCACCGCCGCCAGAGGCTTTGATGATGACCGGATAACCGATGCGCTTAGCAAAGGCACGGTTCTTGTCCATATCATCGGTCAGTGAACCGTCAGAACCCGGTACGGTTGGGACGCCTGCTTTCTTCATCGCATTGATCGCAGAGACTTTGTCGCCCATCAGGCGAATAGTATCTGCTTTCGGGCCGATAAAGATAAAGCCGGAGCGCTCAACCTGCTCGGCAAAATCGGCATTCTCAGAGAGGAAGCCGTAGCCTGGGTGAATCGCCACCGCGCCGGTAATCTCTGCAGCAGAGATCAGCGCCGGGATATTGAGGTAACTTTTAACTGACTGCGCCGGGCCGATGCAGACAGTTTCGTCTGCCAGCAGCACGTGCTTCAGGTCACGATCCGCGCTTGAGTGAACCGCGACAGTCTTAATGCCCAGCTCTTTACAGGCACGCAGAATGCGCAGTGCGATCTCACCACGGTTAGCAATAACAATTTTATCCAGCATGATCTGCCCCGTTACTCGATGATAACCAGTGGCTCGTCAAATTCGACCGGCTGACCGCTTTCAACCAGGATAGCTTTCACTACGCCTGACTTATCAGCTTCGATCTGGTTCATCATTTTCATGGCTTCGACGATGCACAAAGTATCGCCAGCATTCACTTTCTGGCCAACTTCCACAAAGGCTTTCGCATCCGGGCTCGGCGTACGGTAGAAGGTCCCTACCATCGGTGAACGCACGATGTGACCACTGATTTCAGCCGGTGCCGCTTCGGCAGCCGCTGCAACAGGGGCGACAGCTGTTGCCAGAGCAGGCTGTTGAACCGGCGCAGCGTAAGCCTGCTGCATCATCGGGTAACCCGTATTGACAGGGGCACGACTGATGCGAACGGACTCTTCACCTTCAGAGATTTCCAGCTCAGAAATGCCAGACTCTTCAACCAGTTCGATCAGTTTTTTAATTTTACGAATATCCATGAGTGGGGTTCCGTACTCAGTTTGATTAATGAGATTGAGACAGGCGTTTTACTGCCGTTTGTAAAGCCCATGTGTAGCCGTCAGCGCCAAGCCCACAGATCACGCCAGCAGAAACATCAGAAAGATAGGAGTGATGGCGGAAGGGCTCGCGGGCATGCACATTAGAGAGATGAACCTCGATAAACGGTATTTCTACCGCCAGCAGGGCATCACGTAATGCGACACTGGTATGGGTAAACGCGGCAGGATTAATGATGATGTAATCCACATTGCCTTTGGCCTCATGAATGCGATCAATCAGCTGAAATTCAGCATTGGTCTGCAGGTGGCTCAACTCCACATTCAGCTGGTCTGCCTGACGCGTCAAATCGTCCACGATCTGACTAAGCGTGGTATGACCATACTTCTCAGGCTCACGTGTTCCCAACAGATTAAGGTTGGGCCCGTTCAAAAGCAGAATATGTAATTTATGCGCCATCGTGCTGCCATCTCCCGCAATCATTGAGGCATCGCGTAAAATACCTTGCGAATCTTCATTTGTCACCTTTCGGGGCTAAAAAGAAGACCCGACGAGCAATAAAGCCGGGCATTATATCCGTTTCGTGTCATTTCGCAGCAAAATACTGGTCTTATCTGCGAAGATGATCGGATGTAGCCTGCGGGCCACATCTTTTATCAGAAAACGGCAGAGGAAAACAACGGGTGAAGCGCTAGCGGGACCACCATTTGAGAAATTTTTTGTAACGCCACGCTAACAGTATCGCAGCAAGAAGGGCATAGATAAGTGGCTGGGGTGACAGGATTTTCACCGACCAGATATAGTGAATCGGCACAAGGATCGCGACAAGATAGACCGCGTTGTGCAGGGTTTGCCAGCGCTTACCGAGTCTGCGCTGAGCGTGCTGGAAAGAGGTTACCGCCAGGGCCAGTAATATCAGCCAGCTGATAATACCCAGCGTCAGGTAGGGACGGGAGATCAGTTCGCTGCCCAGCAGACGCAGATTGTCCACGCCCAGCTCCAGCAGGTAATAGCTCAGCAGATGAAGGGACGCCCAGACAAAGGTCCATACGCCGAGCAGACGACGCGTGCGGATAAGAAGCGGCTGCCTGCCGTAACGTGCCAGCGGTGAAACCAGTAGCGTCCCCAGCAGCAGTTTCAGCGCCATGCGGCCGGTAAAATGCTGAATATCTTTTGCCGGATCCGCACTCAGTCCACCCTGCATTGCGGCCAGAATCAGATAAACCAGCGGCAACAGGGCCGCCAGATGCAGGATCACCTTGAGCCATGTGATCTGTTTTAGCGACAGGCGGACCACCTAGTAATTCTCCCGTAAATCCATGCCTCGGTAGAGTGACGCTACCTGTTCGGCATAACCGTTAAACAACAGCGTTGGCTGGCGTTCGACCTTCAGACTGCCGCCAAGGCCAATGAATCGCTCTGTCGCCTGCGACCAGCGAGGGTGATTAACATGGGGATTCACATTGGCATAAAAGCCATACTCGTCGGCAGCAATCTGATTCCAGGTCGTTGGCGGCTGTTTGTCGGTCAGCGTGATTTTCACAATCGACTTGATGCCTTTAAAACCATATTTCCACGGTACCGTCAGACGAATCGGTGCGCCATTTTGCGGCGGCAACGCTTTGCCATAGACACCGGTGGTCAGTATCGTCAGCGGGTGCATCGCTTCATCAATGCGTAAACCTTCTACATAGGGATAGTTGAGTCCGCCGCCAATAAAGCGATCTTTCTGGCCGGGCATCTGCTCCGGGTCGTACAACGTCTGGAAGGCGACAAAGCGCGCTTTGCTGGTGGGTTCCGCCAGCGAAAGAAGCTTATTCAGCTCGAAGCCTATCCAGGGCACGACCATCGACCAGGCCTCTACGCAGCGCATGCGATAGATTCGCTGTTCCATAGCAAACCGCTTAAAGATGTCATCCATGTCCAGCGTCACAGGCTTAGCCACTTCGCCATCAATGGTCAGCTTCCAGGGGGCAGTTTTTAGCGTACCTGCATTGGCAGCCGGATCGGCCTTATCCAGCCCGAACTCATAGAAGTTGTTGTAGCCAGAGACTTTATCCTCAGGTGTTAAGGTCAGATCGGCCTGATATTTCGCCGGTTTAGTAAAGTCCAGCGCCCGGCCAGCGGGCGCGGGTGGACGGTCATTACCTTTAAACCAACTGAGAATATCGGCATTCGCCACGCCCGGCATACCCATTGCCGCCGCGCTCAGTCCCAGCGTTTTCAGCACCTGGCGGCGCTTCAGGTTAAAAATGCTTTCCGGCGTTACGTCGGCTTCGGTCAGGTGGGATATGCGTTTCATTTGGCTTCTCCAGACAGGATGTCATCATCCAGCATGATGACTATCGCTGATATCAGCCAGTTTCGCTGTGAAAATGTGAAATTTCCTGGCTGAGCACGGCGATGAGAATGCACTGAAAGTTGCCGGGATTAACACCTGCGATGATATCCCGGGGATATACTTCGGCTTCATGCGTCCAGGCGCTGTCGGCAGGGGCAAATTATGCTATTTTGCTCGCGTTTTCGTCAGGCTAAGGGTACAAGGTCGGATGATCCGGTTATCACCGCAGTAATACAGGCACAGGGATGCGATTAACCACAAAATTATCTGCGTTTATTACCTTTTTAAGCTTGCTGGCAATGTCGTTGATGCTGGCTGGCTGCGCATTAAGTGTTTTCTGGTTCAGTCATCAGCGGGTTGAGCATCGGGCGCAGGTGCTGGCGACGGAGGTCGATCAGGCGATGTTCACTGAGTCGCCTGCAGCGTTGCACGGCTGGCTTACGCGTATGATGCCGATAATGAATGCTGAGCAGATTTCTCTTCACGACGGCAAACAGACTTTTCTCACTCTCTCCCGACACGAAAATCAGATGCTGGAAGACGAGCCCAATCGTTTTTTTCAGGTCGATGTGCCTTTAATGCATCAAACCGGATTACAGCTGCGGGTCGTTACCCTTGATCCTGCTAAAACCTGGCTACGTTCTATCACCGGAACTTACACGCTGGGCATTCTGTTTACCGTTGTGCTGGTGATGAGTCTGTTGTTGCTGATGATGCATCGCTGGCTCAGTCGGCAGTGGCGCGGCATGGAAAATTTTGAAGCACGGGCAGAGGCGATTATTAACGGTGAGCGTGGAATCATGCCAGACCGTGGTGCGGATGAGTGGCCTCCCAGGGCGAGCCGTGCCATGGATCTCTTGCTGGCGGATCTGCAGGAAGCGGGCGAACAGCGCCTGCGTATCGACACGCTAATCCGTACCTTTGCCGCACAGGACGGGCGTACCGGTCTTAATAACCGACTTTTCTTTGACAACCAGCTCGCGACTTTGCTGGAGGATCAGGAAAATGTCGGCACTCACGGTGTTGTGATGATGGTGCGTCTGCCCGATCTGGACACACTGAAAGACAGGCTGGAGCAGGGACTGGTTGAGGAGTACCTGTTTAATTTCGTCAACATGCTCTCTACTTTTGTGCTGCGCTACCCTGGCGCTTTACTGGCACGCTATTTCCGCAGTGATTTTGCCGTATTACTGCCGCATCGCAGCCTCAAAGAGGCTAACAGTATTGCTGATCAACTTATTAATGCTGTCGATTCTCTGCCGCCGATGCGCATGGTGAATCGTGATGATCTGATTCACATCGGTATCAGTGCCTGGCACAGCGGACAGACCGTGCCGCAGGTAATTGAAAATGCTGAAATGGCCACCCGACGAGCGGCACTGCTGGGCGGTAACAACTGGACTAACGGTGCTGGAAATCCTCAGGATGCCGGACGCGGAAGTGTGCGCTGGCGAACCTTGCTGGAGAACACACTCAGCCGGGGTGGCCCAAGGCTTTACCACAAACCCACCGTTAATATTGAAGGTAAAGTTCAGCATCGGGTGATGCTGACCCGCATCTTCGATGGAGATAAAGAGGTGCTGGCCGCAGAATATATGCCGCTGGTTCAGCAACTGGGGATGGCTGATGCCTGGGATCGCCAACTGATGACCCGCATTGCCGCACTCTCAGAACTCTGGCCGGAAGAGACGCTGGTCATCCCGGTGACAATAACCTCGCTCCTGCAGCGTCCATTTGTCGTCTGGCTACAGAATATGCTGTTGCAGTGTCCGAAAGCACAAAGAAAACGATTTTTATTTGAACTTGCCGAGGCAGATGTATGTCAACACATCAACCGTTTAGCGCCAGTATTCCGCGCACTTAAAGCCTTTGGCTGCCGGGTTGCCGTCAATCAGGCGGGTCTGACTGTGGTCAGCAGCGCCTATATACGACAGCTGCCGCTGGAACTGATCAAGCTTGATGCGGGTCTGGTCCGTAATATTGAGCGGCGAACAGAAAACCAGCTGTTTGTGCAGAGCCTGCTTGAAGTCTGTAAATGTACTGGCATTCAGGTGTTTGCAACGGGTGTTCGTACAAAGGCGGAGTGGCAGACATTAGTGGCGCTGGGTGTCGCCGGCGGACAGGGAGACTTTTTTGCCTCTTCGCTTCCGGTAAACAGTAACGTGAAGAAATATTCTCAACGTTACCGTATTTAATGAATTGCCGTCGTAACAACGACAATTTGCGGTTTTTTTAATGTTTAGCCGCATCTGAATCCCTGACCTTGCTGCCGGAAATGTTAGATTTTATGTCGGGCATGGCGCAGGGAAAAGCGGGAAAAGCAGTGCTGATGGCGTCTGGTCGGCATTCTGCTGTTGCAGATCGTCGGTTCAGATGACTTAAACGCAATCAGGCGTCTTTTTTCACCGAAGCAGAACGTTTTTGCGCCTTGTGGCAGCTTCGTGTGGTTGGTAAAGTAAGCGGATTTTATTTTCCGCCCCCAGCTTGCAGGATTATCCCTTAGTATGTTTAAAAAATTTCGTGGCATGTTTTCCAACGACTTGTCCATTGACCTGGGTACCGCGAATACCCTGATTTACGTAAAAGGACAGGGCATCGTGCTGAACGAGCCTTCCGTGGTCGCTATTCGACAGGACCGTGCCGGTTCGCCGAAAAGTGTCGCGGCCGTGGGTCATGACGCCAAACAGATGCTCGGCCGTACGCCAGGCAATATCGCAGCTATCCGTCCGATGAAAGATGGCGTTATCGCTGACTTCTTCGTGACCGAAAAAATGCTGCAACACTTCATCAAGCAGGTTCACAGCAACAGCTTTATGCGTCCCAGCCCACGTGTGCTGGTCTGCGTGCCCGTTGGCGCAACCCAGGTAGAACGCCGTGCGATTCGTGAATCGGCTCAGGGCGCAGGCGCGCGTGAAGTCTTTCTGATTGAAGAACCGATGGCTGCGGCGATTGGTGCAGGTCTGCCCGTTTCTGAAGCAACCGGTTCAATGGTCGTCGACATTGGTGGTGGTACAACAGAAGTGGCCGTGATCTCCCTGAACGGTGTGGTCTACTCCTCATCAGTCCGTATTGGTGGTGATCGCTTCGATGAAGCTATTATTAATTATGTGCGTCGTAACTACGGTTCACTGATTGGCGAAGCGACCGCAGAACGCATCAAGCATGAGATCGGTTCAGCGTACCCGGGCGATGAAGTCCGCGAAATTGAAGTCCGTGGTCGTAACCTGGCAGAGGGTGTACCGCGCGGCTTTACGCTAAACTCCAACGAAATTCTGGAAGCGCTGCAGGAGCCATTAACCGGCATCGTTAGCGCGGTGATGGTTGCCCTTGAGCAGTGTCCGCCTGAGCTGGCTTCAGATATCTCGGAACGTGGCATGGTGCTGACCGGTGGTGGTGCATTACTGCGTAACCTGGATCGCCTGCTGATGGAAGAGACGGGCATTCCGGTGGTGGTTGCTGAAGATCCGCTGACCTGTGTGGCTCGCGGTGGCGGCAAGGCGCTGGAAATGATCGACATGCATGGCGGCGATTTGTTCAGCGAAGAATAATTGCCTCAACCGGCTGAGAACGCAATGATCATGCGAGGGAGTGGCATGTGAACCGGCGATATCTGTGCCGGTACAGTGCGTTCAGCCCAGGGAAGCACGGTTTTTTGCCGTCGCTTCCTCTCCTGTTGTCGAGGATCACGCAGATTATATGAAGCCGATTTTTAGCAGGGGGCCTTCCCTGCAGTTGCGTCTTTTTCTGGCGGTAATTGTGGCGATTGCCATTATTATTGCCGACAGCCGTGTGGGTTCTTTTACCCAAATACGCAACTATCTGGATACGTCGGTCAGTCCGTTTTACTTCCTGGCCAATGGACCACGTCAGCTGTTGGATGGCGTGTCCGAGTCGCTGGCATCGCGTCAGCAACTGGAGCAGGAAAACAAAGCGTTACGTCGTGAACTCTTCCTGAAAAACAGTAACCTGCTAATGCTGGGGCAATATAAGCAGGAAAACGCACGTCTGCGTGAACTGCTGGGTTCACCGCTGCGTCAGGATGAGCAAAAGATGGTGACGCAGGTGATCTCCACCGGCACCGATCCTTACACCGACCAGGTTGTGATCGACAAAGGCAGCGTTAACGGTGTCTATGAAGGTCAGCCGGTCATCAGCGACAAAGGTGTGGTGGGTCAGGTCATCGCGGTCGGACAACTCACCAGCCGTGTTCTGCTGATCTGTGATGCATCTCATGCCCTGCCGATTCAGGTGCTGCGTAATGACATTCGTGTGATTGCCGCCGGCAACGGCTGTAATGAAGATCTTCAGCTTGAGCATCTGCCGGGTAATACTGACATTCGTGTCGGCGATGTGCTGGTGACGTCTGGCATTGGTGGTCGTTTCCCTGAAGGTTATCCGGTGGGTGTGGTTTCCTCTGTGAAAGTGGACACCCAGCGCGCTTACACGGTGATTCAGGCCCATCCGACCGCCGGTCTGCAGCGTCTGCGTTACCTGCTGTTGCTGTGGGGCGCTGACCGCAATGGCGATATGCCACTGCCGCAGGATGAAGTGCACCGCGTTGCGAACGAGCGTCTGATGCAGATGATGCCGCAGGTTTTACCGCCTGCCGGTGAAATGGGCCCGCCAGCGCCAGCCGCTCAGATGGGACCGCCTGCTCCGTCTGCCAGCAGCAGCGGACAGAGCAACTCCTCGCGTTCACGCGGGGGCCAGCCTTGAGTCGATATCGTAGCCAGGGACGCTGGGTCATCTGGCTCTCTTTCCTGGTTGCGTTAGTCCTGCAAATCATGCCGTGGCCGGAAGAGATTTATATGTTCCGGCCCTCATGGCTGCTACTGATCCTCATCTATTGGGTTCTCGCTCTGCCACATCGGGTCAATGTCGGTACTGGATTTGTGCTGGGTGCCATCATGGATCTGGTTGCCGGATCGACGCTTGGCGTGCGTGCGCTGGCGCTCAGTATCATCGCCTACCTGATTGCCTTTAAGTTCCAGTTATTCCGCAACTTAGCGTTGTGGCAGCAAGCGTTAATGGTTATGGTGCTGTCACTGGCGATGGATGTGATTGTCTTCTGGGCAGAGTTCCTGGTAATCAACGTTTCATTCCGACCTGAAATTTTCTGGAGCAGTGTCGTCGACGGTATTCTCTGGCCCTGGCTATTCTTATTAATGAGAAAAATTCGTCGTCAGTTCGCTGTTCAATAAGGAAATTTATGGTAACCCTTTATCTTGCTTCCGGTTCACCGCGTCGTCGTGAGCTGTTAACTCAACTTGGCCTGACATTTGAGCGCATCGTGACTGACGTTGAAGAGCAACGTCAGCCAAATGAAGCGGCGGAAATTTATGTCCGCCGTCTGGCAAACGACAAAGCGCAGGCAGGTGTCAGACTGGCCGCGCAGGATCTGCCGGTGCTGGGCGCGGATACCATCGTGGTGCTGAATGGCGACGTGCTGGAAAAACCACGCGATGCCGCCCATGCCCACGCGATGCTGCGCAAACTCTCGGGCCATACACATCAGGTGATGACGGCGGTAGCGCTGGCCGACAGCCAGCAGGCGCTGGATTGCGTTGTGACCACTGATGTGACATTCCGCACCTTAACGGAGACCGACATCGACGACTATATCGCTACCGGCGAACCGATGGATAAAGCGGGTGCATACGGTATTCAGGGCAGGGGAGGAAACTTTGTCCGAAAAATTAATGGAAGCTACCATGCAGTGGTCGGATTACCTCTGGTTGAGACAGCGGAGCTGATCAGCCATTTCCAGTCACTGCGTGCTGTAAGAGGTCAACATGACGGCTGAATTACTGGTTAACGTCACGCCTTCTGAAACGCGTGTTGCCTATATTGACGGCGGCATCCTTCAGGAAATACATATTGAGCGTGAAGCGCGGCGCGGCATTGTTGGCAATATTTACAAAGGACGTGTCAGTCGTGTTCTGCCCGGCATGCAGGCCGCCTTTGTCGATATCGGTCTGGAAAAAGCGGCCTTTCTGCACGCCTCTGACATCATGCCGCATACTGAATGTGTGGCGGGCGACGAAAAGAAAAACTTCATCGTGCGTGATATCGCTGAGCTGGTGCGTCAGGGACAGGATCTGGTGGTTCAGGTCGTCAAGGATCCACTGGGTACTAAAGGTGCCCGGCTGACGACGGACATTACCCTGCCTTCGCGTTACCTGGTCTTTATGCCGGGCGCATCGCATGTTGGTGTCTCTCAGCGCATTGAGAGTGAGAAAGAGCGCGATCGGCTTAAAGCGGTGGTGGCTGACTACTGCGACGACCTCGGTGGCTTTATCATCCGCACCGCCGCAGAGGGAATTGGAGAAGAGGAGCTGGCGCAGGACGCGGCTTTTCTCAAACGTCTCTGGACCAAAGTCAGCGAACGTAAAAAGCGCAACCAGACCCGCTGCCTGCTTTACGGCGAGCTGGCGCTGGCCCAGCGTATTCTGCGTGATTTTGCCGGCGCTGCGCTGGATCGCATCCGGGTCGACTCCCGTCTGACCTGCGACATGCTGGTGGAATTTACCGGTGAATATATCCCGGAAATGGCCGGCAAGCTGGAGCTTTACAACGGTAAACAGCCTATTTTCGACCTGTTTGATGTCGAAAATGAGATTCAGCGTTCGCTGGATCGCAAAGTTGAACTAAAGTCAGGCGGATATCTGATCATCGATCAGACCGAAGCGATGACGACTATCGATATCAACACCGGTGCGTTTGTCGGCCATCGCAATCTGGATGAGACGATCTTTAATACCAATGTTGAGGCCACTCAGGCGATCGCGCGTCAGCTGCGACTGCGTAATCTGGGAGGCATTATCATTATCGACTTCATTGACATGAGCAATGAAGACCACCGGCGCCGGGTACTGCATTCGCTGGAAAGCGCACTCAGTAAAGATCGGGTTAAAACCGGTATCAATGGGTTCTCGGCGTTGGGTCTGGTGGAAATGACGCGTAAGCGTACCCGTGAAAGCATTGAGCACGTTCTATGTCAGGATTGCCCGGTCTGCAAAGGGCGCGGCACGCTGAAAACCGTTGAAACAGTTTGCTATGAGATCATGCGTGAAATTGTCCGGGTTCACCACGCCTATGATTCTGACCGTTTCCTGGTCTATGTTTCACCGACGGTCGGTGAAGCGTTAAAAACCGACGAGTCTCATGCACTGGCTGAAGTTGAAATCTTTGTCGGCAAGCAGGTCAAAGTCCATGTCGAAGCGCTTTACACTCAGGAGCAGTTCGACGTGGTGATGATGTAACACCAGTCCAAATACCGGTTTCTTCGGAAATCGGGCTGAAAAATCGCCCTTGTTTGAGATAAAATGCGCGCTTTTAACGCTTTCATCTGAAGACGGTCGGGTATTAAGAACCAACTATCCGTCGTTTACGGAACACAAGGAGAGGCGTGCGTGAGGCAGTTGCCGAGGATTTTGTTACTGCTGGTCGCGGCAATCATCGTGATTGTCGCGCTGCTGGTCAGCGGATTGCGTCTGGTGATGCCGCATCTCGACAGCTATCGCAGCAACCTTCTGCAATTCATCTCTGACCGCACAGGTGTGCCGGTTAACGCCAGCCAGTTAGAGGGCAAGTGGGAGAACTTTGGCCCGACTCTGCAGGTACGCGATCTCAACGTTGATCTTAATGAGAACGGTAAACTCTCGATCAATCGCATCAACCTGGCGCTCGACGTCTGGCAATCCCTGCTGCACTGGCGCTGGCAGTTTCGCGATCTGACCTTCTGGCAGCTGCACCTCGAGACTAATCGTCCTTTACTCGACAACGACAAAGAGAAAAACAGCTTCCGTCCGGCGCAGATTAATGAACTCTTTCTGCGTCAGTTTGACCACTTCGACCTGCGGGATAGCACCATCCGTTTCCGCACCCCTTCCGGCCAGCATGCTGAACTGGCGATTCCGCGACTCTCCTGGGTCAACGAAGACAACCGCCACCGGGCCGAGGGTGAAGTCAGTCTGTCGAGCTTTACCGGCCAGCACGGCGTAGTTCAGGTGCGGCTCGATCTCAATGACAGCAACGGCGTACTCAATGATGGTCGCATCTGGATGCAGGCCGACGACGTCGACATGCGTCCATGGCTGGGCCGCTGGGTGCGCGATAACACCCGCCTGGACAGCGCCCGCTTCAGCCTGGCAGCCTGGGTCAACCTGCGTGATGGCGACATTTATGCCGGTGATCTGCTGCTGCGCAAGGGGGGCGCCAGCTGGCAGGGCGAGACCGGCCGACACCGCATAGACGTCGATGGGCTGACCGCGCATTTGTCACGCTTCCAGAATGGCTGGGTCGTCAATGTGCCGCACACGCGGCTCAGCACTGACGGCCAGTCATGGCCCGCCGGCCACTTCTCTCTGTTATGGCGTCCTGAGGATAAACAGCTGCTGGGGCCGGACGGTCAGCCGGAAGTACGTGTTCGCGCGACACAACTGGTATTGAGCCATATTGCACCTATCGTTCCGCTGTTTGCGCCGCTCTCTCCGGCGCTGTTTGAAAACTGGCAGACGCTGCAGCCACAAGGCACCGTCGATGGCCTGGCGCTGGATATTCCCTTACAGCAGCCTGAAAAAACCCGCGTCCAGGTAAAGTGGCGTGATTTCAGCTGGCAGCACTGGAAATTGTTGCCGGGCATCAGCCATTTAAGCGGTGAAGCACGCGGCAGCCTGAGCAATGGTCAGGTCAGTGTAGATATGGGGGCGGCAACCGTTCCCTATGGCGATATGTTCCAGGCCCCTTTAGAGATTAAGCGCGTGACCGGTGCGGTGCGGTGGCTGCGTGATGAACATGGCCTCACGCTGGCGGGTGAAAACCTTGACCTGCAGGCTCGCTCGCTCTGGGCACGTGGGGATTTCAGCTATCAGCAGAATAGCGGTGGTGAACCCCGTCTGGATATTCTGGCCGGTATCCGGCTTACCGATGCGGGCGATGCCTGGCGCTACTTCCCGGTACCGCTGATGGGTAATAGCCTGACGCACTATCTGAGTGGGGCAGTGAAGGGTGGCAGGGTGGACAATGCCACGCTGCTGTTTGCAGGTAACCCGGCGCTGTTCCCGTTCAAGCACAATGATGGCATGTTCCAGGTCTGGGTGCCGCTTCGCCAGGCGACCTATGCGTTTCAGCCCAAATGGCCGGCGTTGAGCAATCTCGATATTGACCTTAACTTCCTGAACGACGGTCTGTGGATGAAAGCACCCATTGCCCGACTGGGCGAGGTGGACGCGCATAATGTCACGGCGGTGATCCCGGACTATCTTAAAGAAAAACTGATCATCGACGGGGATATCAGCGGCGAAGGTCCGCAGATCGCTGACTATTTCGATCAGACGCCGCTGAAACCTTCATTGGGTGCCGCGCTGTCGGAGCTGGAAATCAAAGGCCGCGTCGGTGGCCATCTGAATCTGGATATTCCATTGGATGGCCAGCAGGTGCACGCCCGCGGCAATGTCGATCTGAACAATAATTCACTGTTTATCAAGCCGTTAAAAACCACGATAAACAACCTTTCAGGCCGCTTCCGTTACGACAATGGCAATCTGGAGAGTGAGGATCTGCGGGCAAACTGGTTTGGTCAGCCGATGGGCGTCCGTTTCAGCACCAAAGAGAACCCGGACGACTTTGGCGTGAACGTCAAACTTCAGGGCGACTGGCAACCCACTAAAATCAGCGAGGTCCCGGCAGCTGTCAGTAAGCAATTGGGCGGGCATCTCCCCTGGCAGGGCGACGTGAATATCACGCTGCCCCATCATGGCGGGGCGCGTTATGACGTGGTACTGAACGGTAATGCCAAAGAAGTAAGTAGTCACTTACCTGCACCGCTCGATAAAAATGCCGGTGAGGCAATGCCGATTGCCATTCAGGCCAGCGGTGACCTGAACCATTTCGATCTCAGTGGCAGCATAGATGAAGACCACCGTTTTAACAGCCGCTGGTTGCTGGAGCCGACGTTGCGTGTTGACCGCGGCATCTGGCTGAATGATGCCCGGAAAACGCCGGCTCTGCCCGATCATGCTGGCATGGTGCTGAACCTGCCTGCGCTGGATGGCGAGGCCTGGGTGGCGATGATGGCTGCCGGAGGTTCTTCCGGGACACGTGCATCAGGCGGCGGTAGCGATTTCCAGACGGGTGGCGTCACGCTGCCGGGTAACATCACGCTGCGCAGTCCGGCAGTCACGCTGGCCGGGCAGCAATGGCATGATGTTGAGGCGACGCTGGCGCAGGGTTCAGGCGGCAATAGCCAGGTCAGCGTCAATGCGAAAGAGTTGCGTGGTGCGCTGCTAATGGCACCTAAAGCGCCGTGGCAAGTGAACCTGGATTACCTCTACTACAATCCGCAGTGGGGTAATGATGCAGGTGATGCCGATAAAGGCGGCAAAGCGTCTCCTCAGCAAGCCAAAAACATTAATTTCAGCCAGTGGCCCGCTCTGCAATTACGCTGTAAAGAATGCTGGGTGCTCGGCCAGAAATATGGTCAGGTATCCGCGGCGCTGCAACCTGAAGGAGATAAGTTAGCGCTTACTAATGGTAAAGTGGATACCGGCAGTTCGCAGCTTAAAATTAACGGTGAGTGGATTAACCGTCCCGATGACCAGCGTACCTCTCTGAAGGGGACGCTTAAAGGCCCGAATATCAATAACGCGACCAACTGGTTTGGTGTCAACACGCCGCTGCGCGATGCGCCATTTGATATTTCTTACGACCTGCACTGGCGCTCTGCCCCCTGGCAGCCCTCCGCAGAGACGCTGAGCGGTACCCTGAAGACCCACTTTGGCAAAGGCCAGATTGCGGATGTCAACACAGGCACAGCGGGAAAAATCCTGCGACTGGTGAGCTTTGATGCGCTGCTGCGCAAGCTGCGCTTCGACTTCAGCGACACCTTTACCAACTCGTTCTATTTCGATTCGATTAACGGCACCGCCTGGATCGAAAACGGCAGGATGCGCACCGATAACCTGCTGGTGGATGGGCTGGAAGCCGATATCGCCATGCAGGGCAATCTCGACCTGGTAAAACGTCAGATTGACATGGAAGCGGTGGTGGCGCCGGAAATATCCGCTTCAGTCGGCGTGGCAACCGCCTTTGCCATCAATCCGGTGATTGGTGCCGCGGTGTTTGCCGCCAGTAAAGTTCTGGGACCCCTTTGGAACAAGATATCGCTGCTGCGTTATCACATCAGTGGCCCACTGGATAAGCCGGAAATCAATGAAGTACTGCGTAAACCGCGTGAAACTGACAACAAGTGAATTTGACGCCGTACCGGAATTACCGCAGGCTATGATTATCTGAGCACATAATGAGTGAGAAACGATGACTCTGAACCTGGTAAGTGAGCAGTTACTGACTGCTAACGGCATTAATCAGCAGGACCTATTTTCCCTGTTAGGGCAGCTTTCAGAACGTCGTCTGGATTATGCCGATCTCTATTTTCAATCCAGCTTTCACGAATCCTGGGTGCTGGAAGATAAAATTATTAAAGATGGCTCATACCATATCGATCAGGGTGTGGGCGTTCGCGCGGTCAGCGGGGAGAAAACCGGCTTCGCCTATGCAGACCAGATCACCCTGAATGCACTGCGTCTCTCCTCTGAAGCGGCACGTAGCATCGTACGTGAACAGGGAAATGGCAAGGCACACACGCTCTCTGCCGTAATGAACCGTTCGCTCTATTCTGCGGTCGATCCGCTGAGCAGCCTGACACGTGAAGATAAAATTGCCCTGCTGCATCGCGTTGATAAAGTGGCCCGTGCGGCTGATCCGCGCGTGCAGGAAGTCAATGCCAGCCTGACCGGTGTTTACGAACAGGTGCTGGTGGCCGCGACTGACGGCACACTGGCGGCTGACGTTCGTCCGCTGGTTCGCCTCTCTATCAGCGTTCAGGTTGAAGATCAGGGCAAGCGTGAACGCGGCGCAAGCGGCGGCGGTGCGCGTACCGGTTATACGTTCTTCCTTGCAGATGAAAATGGCGAAGTGCGCGCTGATGCCTGGGCGCGTGAAGCGGTGCGCATGGCGTTGGTTAATCTCTCTGCTGTAGCGGCACCTGCCGGCGCATTGCCGGTGGTGCTGGGTGCGGGCTGGCCTGGCGTCCTGTTGCATGAAGCAGTTGGTCACGGTCTGGAAGGCGACTTTAACCGCCGTGGCACCTCAGTGTTCAGCGGTAAAATCGGTCAGCAGGTTGCGTCTGAACTCTGTACCGTGGTGGATGACGGCACCCTTGAAGGGCTGCGCGGTTCACTGGCGGTGGATGATGAAGGCGTTCCCGGCCAGTACAACATGCTGATTGAGAATGGTGTGCTGAAAGGCTACATGCAGGACAAGCTCAATGCGCGACTGATGGGCGTCAGCCCGACCGGTAACGGACGCCGTGAATCCTACGCCCATCTGCCGATGCCGCGCATGACCAACACCTACATGCTGGCAGGCAAATCATCACCGCAGGATATTATTGAAAGCGTTGAGTACGGCATCTATGCGCCAAACTTTGGGGGCGGTCAGGTGGATATCACCTCCGGCAAATTTGTCTTCTCAACCTCAGAGGCTTATCTGATTGAGAACGGCAAAATCACCAAACCGGTCAAAGGTGCCACGCTGATTGGCTCCGGCATTGAAGCGATGCAGCAGATCTCGATGGTGGGTAACGACCTGGCGCTGGATAAAGGCGTGGGCGTCTGCGGTAAAGAGGGCCAGAGCCTGCCGGTCGGTGTCGGTCAGCCTACGCTGAAGCTGGATAAACTGACCATCGGCGGCACCGCCTGATGTGACCTCAACAACCCGCCACCTGGCGGGTTGTTAGCTTTTACGGTGCTGCTGATACTGTTCAGCCACCTGTTCAAAATAGCCGGTCAGGTAATCAATACAAACCTGCACCTTAAGCGGCAACTTATCTTTCTCGGTATAGAGCGCGTAGACCGGTCGCGGATCGGACTGATACTGCGGAAAAAGAATATCGATCTCGCCCGCGTTGATCTCATTAATCACCCACATCATTGGCACATAGGCGATGCCATTGCCCGACTTCAGCCAGCGGATTAGCGTCAGTGAATCATTCGTCACGAACCGTCCCTGCGGTGACAGGCGGGTCACCAGGCCTTCCGGCGCAATCAGCTCGAAATTGTTGTCGGGCCGTACGCTATATTCCAGCCAGGAAAAATTATCGATGTCAGCTGGTTTCTCGGGCGTGCCATGCTGCGTCAGATAGCTTTTTGCAGCGCACACCACCATTGGCATGGCACCAAGACGACGTGAAAAGAGGCTGGAGTCTTTTAGTGCGCCCACCCGAATCACCAGATCCAGACCATCCGCAATCAAATCCGGCGCCGGTACACCGGTAACCAGATTCACACTCAGTCCCGGGTACTCCCGCAGCATGTCGCTGGTCATGCCGGCTAACACATTCTGCGCCATGGTTGAGGAGCTGCCGATTCGCAGCTCGCCAATGGGCGTGTTGTTAAACGCGTAGAGCTGCTCGTGCACCTGCGTCGCTTCGGCCAGCATACGGCGACAACCCTGATAATAGATTTTACCCGCTTCGGTCAGCCCGATACTGCGGGTGCTGCGATTCAGCAGCTTAACCTGCAATGCATCTTCCAGTTTCGCGACAATCTGGCTAATTGATGAGACGCTAAGATGAAGCTGGCGTGCCGCGGCGGTAAACGAACCCAGTTCGACCACTCTGGCGAAGACAGACATGCCTTTCAGTCGTTCCATTATTTACTCTGGCTTAAAAGTGATTTAGATCACATTCTGTAGAAAACGTATAGTCAGGCGCGTTACTATATGCGCGCCGGGGTATTTCCCGGTGATTCTTCATTGCCTGATACCCTTCGATGATACGCTATTATTAAGCCAGCTGCGGTTCGGATAGCGCTGCCAGATGGTTTTCCCGCGAAATCTGAAAAGGCAAAGGAGTATCCCGGCAAGGTCGAACTAAGGATTTTTGATGAGTGTGCTTCCGGTATTTGTCATGTTTGGGCTCTCTTTTCCGCCCGTTTTCATCGAACTTATTATTTCACTGATGCTGTTCTGGTTAGTGAAACGTGTGCTCACGCCGAGCGGTATCTACGATCTTGTCTGGCATCCGGCACTTTTTAATACAGCGCTTTACTGCTGTGTGTTTTACCTTGTCTCCCGTTTATTAGTCTGAGGTTGAAGTGAAAGCACTCATAAGAAAAATCGCGCGCTACGCGATCACTATTCTGCTGGTCATCATCGCTGTGGTAATCATTTTCCGCGCCTGGGTGTTCTACACCGAATCGCCCTGGACCCGGGATGCACGTTTCGCGGCAGACGTGGTGGCGATTTCGCCTGACGTCACCGGCCTCATTACCGATGTTCCTGTACACGACAATCAGCTGGTTAAAAAGGGCGATACGCTGTTTGTGGTTGATCGGCCGCGCTATCAGAAAGCGCTTGATCAGGCACAGGCGGATGTTGAGTACTATCAGGCGCTGGTGAGTGAGAAACGTCGCGAAGCCGGGCGCCGAAATCAGCTTGGTACCTCCGCGATGTCGCGCGAGGCTATCGAGCAATCCAATAACGATCTGCAAACCAGCGAGCATCAGCTGGCGAAATCGGTGGCAACACGCGATCTGGCGGCGATTGACCTTGAACGCACCACTGTAAAAGCGCCATCGGACGGCTGGGTCACTAACCTTAATGTCTACCAGGGTGAGTTTATTACCCGCGGTTCTGTGGCAGTAGCGCTGGTTCAGCAGCACTCCTTCTATGTACTGGCTTACCTGGAAGAGACCAAACTGCACGGTGTTGAGAAGGGTTACCGCGCGGAAGTTACGCCGCTTGGCAGCAACATTGTATTGCGTGGCACGGTCGATAGTGTGGCGGCTGGCGTGACCAATAGCAGCAGCTCGGTCGACAGTAAAGGCATGGCAACAGTGGACTCCAACCTGGAGTGGGTCCGTTTGGCGCAGCGTGTGCCTGTGCGAATTCGGCTGGATGACCAGCCAAGTAATCGCTTCCCGGCAGGAACCACGGCAACGGTGGTGATAACGGGCCAGGTCGATCGTCAGCCTGAACAGGTGTCACCGATGATCCGACTGTTTAATCGCCTGCGTGAGTTTGGTTAAGAGGGCGATATGATCCAGTTTCTGCGTTTCCCGGTAAAACTCACCTTTGCGCTGGTATTAGCGCTGATGGTGGGGTTCCACCTGAACCTTGAAACGCCACGCTGGGCAGTAATGACCGCCGGGATCGTGGCGGGCGGCACCGCGTTTGCGGCCGGTGGCGATCCCTATTCCGGGGCGCTGCGTTATCGCGGTGTTTTGCGTATTATCGGGACATTCATTGGGTGTATTGCCGCGCTGACCATCATGATTGCCACCGTTCGTGCGCCGGTCGTGATGCTGCTGCTGTGCTGCATCTGGGCAGGGCTCTGCGTCTGGCTCTCGTCGCTGATCAAAGTTGAAAACTCTTACGCACTGGGACTGGCGGGCTACACGGCGCTCATTATTGTGGTCACGGCCAACGCCAGCGGCGGTCTGACACTGGTACCGCAATACGCCGTTGAGCGTTGCAGTGAAATCGTTCTCGGTATTTTGTGTGCCATTCTGGCCGACATGATCTTCTCGCCACGTTCAATCAAAAAAGTGATCGACGCCGAAGTGGATTCGCTGCTGGTGGCGCATTATCACCTGCTGCAACTCTGCGTCGCACATGGTGATAAAGAAGAGGTCGACAAAGCATGGGGAGCCCTGGTGCGTCGCACTTCAGCCCTGAACAGCATGCGCAGCCAGCTGATGATGGAGTCTTCACGCTGGAAGAACAGTCACCGCCGTTTGCAGATGCTGAACACGTTGTCGCTGACGCTGATTACGCAGGCTGCTGAAACCTTCCTCATTCAGAATTCTCGCCCTGACTACATTCCGCCTCAATATCGTTTGATGGTTGAAAAGCCCGCGTCGACGGTTGAAGAGGTGCACAAGCGGATGAAAGTGATGCGGCGGGTGATCGGTGCCAGTGGCAAATCGACGCCGGTCACGCTGGCCAGTTGGGTTAGCACTGCCACCGAATATCTCCTGCTGCTCAATGGTATTAAAAGCAACAGCCGAATCACCTCGCTGGAAGAGGAGATTTTACAGCGGGAAGTGGTGATTCAGGCGCGTTCCGCTGAAACACATCATGCCATGATCAATGGTATTCGTACCTTTGTTGCCACCGCGCTGGGTTCACTGTTCTGGCTTTATACCGGCTGGACCTCAGGCAGTGGCTGTATGGTAATGCTGGCAGTAATCACCGCACTGGCAATGCGTATGCCTAATCCACTGATGATGGCCAAAGATTTTCTCTATGGCATGACAGTCGCGGTTCCGCTGGGCGGGCTCTACTTTATGTATGTTCTCCCTGCTACTCAGCAGAGCGCATTGCTGCTCTGTATCGCAATTGGCGTGCTGGGCTTTATCGCTGGCATCTTTATCCAGCGGCGTCAGATCGGCACGCTGGGCGCGTTAATTGGTACCCTCAACGTCGTGGTTCTTGATAATCCGATGCAATTTCACACCAATGTCTTTCTGGACAACGTGCTCGGACAGGTTATCGGCTGCTTTGTGGCGATGATGGTGATCCTGTTAATTCGTGATAAATCAAAGGCGCGTACCGGACGCAAGCTGCTGAATCGCTTTATGTATGCGGCCGTCTCCGCCATGACCACCAATCAGGCGCGGCGACGTGAAAACCATTTGCCAGCGCTCTATCAGCAACTGTTTTTGCTGCTGAATCTGTTTCCAGGCGATATCAATAAATATCGCATCGCGCTGACACTGATCATTGGCCATCAGCGCTTACGTGATGCAGACGTGCCGGTTAACGCAGACCTCTCTGCGTATCACCGACAACTGCGTTACACCGCAGATCGGGTGATCTCCGCCAGCAGCGACGACAAGCGCCGTTACTACTTTGAGCGTCTGCTGAAGGAGCTGGATGTCTATCAGGAGAAACTGGTCCATTACGATGCACCCGTCAGCGTAACAGAACCCGTAAAACGACTGGCGATGATGCTGGATAAGTATCAGAACACGCTCATCCAAATCTGAAACTGGCCGCTGTCACCTGCAGCGGCCGGCGCAATCCCCGCCCGACACAAAATCTGTCGCTTTTGCCAACTATACTCTTCAGACGGAAGCGTAAAACTGACAGGAGCGAATCAATGAAATCACTGCAAGAGAGCGAACTGTTCCGGACCGGCTATTTAGCGGACGGTCAGTGGCATCAGGCTGCCTCCACTTTTGACGTCACTAACCCGGCAACCGGTGAGGTGATTGCGCAGGTTGCAAAAGCAGGGAAAGCTGAAACGGAACAGGCAATCGCCGCCGCAGAACGTGCCTTTCCTGCCTGGCGGGCGAAGACCGCGAAAGAGCGCGCTGACATTCTCACTCGCTGGTATCAGTTGATCATTGAGAATAAGCGCTGGCTTGGTCAGCTAATGACGACCGAACAAGGCAAGCCCCTGAAAGAGGCGGAAGGGGAAGTCGAGTATGCCGCCAGTTTTATCCAGTGGTTTGCCGAGCAGGCGAAACGAGCTAACGGAGAGATCATTCCACCCGCAAAACCAGGCTCCCGTATTCTGGCCACCCGCGAGCCGATTGGCGTAGTGGCTGCCATCACGCCGTGGAATTTCCCGATGGCAATGCTGACGCGCAAACTGGGCCCGGCTCTGGCAGCAGGCTGTACCGGCATTATCAAACCCGCCAACAACACGCCACTTTCCGCCTTTGCCTTGCTGGCACTGGCGAAGCAGGCAGGCGTGCCAGATGGCGTACTGAACGCGGTCGCGGGTGATACTCATGCTATCAGCGATGCAATCATGGCCAGCAAAGGGGTGCGCAAAATCTCGTTTACCGGCTCTACCCAGGTGGGCAAGCTGCTGATGCGCAATGCTGCCGAAACCATGAAAAAAGTATCGATGGAGCTTGGCGGGAATGCCCCTTATATCGTGTTCGACGATGCCGACATTGAGGCTGCCGTTCAGGGTGCGATTGCCAACAAATTTCGCAATGCGGGCCAGGTGTGCGTCAGCGTTAATCGCTTTTACATTCACAACGCCGTCTATGACCGCTTCACACAACAACTGGCCGCCGAAGTGAACGCGCTGAAGGTGGGCAACGGGATGGAAGAGGGCGTCATTGTCGGCCCCTTAATTGAAGCATCAGCAGTGGAGAAGGTTGAGCAACACGTTAAAGACGCGGTAGTGAAAGGTGGCAAATTACTGGCGGGCGGCGAACGTCATGCACTGGGCGGCAACTTCTGGCAGCCGACCGTAATTACCGAGGCACACGAAGGTATGCAACTCGCCCAGGAAGAGACGTTTGGTCCGGTGGCCGCCTGTTTCCGCTTTGATGACGAAGAGGATGTCATCCGCCGGGCCAACGATACGCCGTTTGGTCTTGCCGCTTACTTTTACACTCAAAATCTGCAACGGGTGTTCCGTGTTTCAGCGGCGCTGGAAAGTGGCATGATCGGTATTAATGAATGTGCTGTTTCAACCGAGCTGGCACCCTTTGGTGGTGTTAAAGAGTCGGGTCTGGGTCGGGAAGGCTCGGTACTTGGCATGGAGGAGTATCTGGAGGTCAAAGCGCTGCATCTGGGCGGTTTGGACTAGCGGACATGAACGGGGGGCGGCAAAGGCCGCCCGCAGACGGAGCATGGGAGCCGTCAGCATGAAAATCGAGCGTTTTGATTTTAATGAAATTGTCGATCAGGCCCATTTTTTCCGCCAGTTCAGCGAGCGTTTTACGCTGGAGGAACGCCGCATCTGCGACCTGGATGGATTATGGGATGTCGTGACGAGCGATCTGTTACCCATGCCACTGGAGATTGAATTTATAAATCTCGGCAGGGGACAGCGGCGTCGCTATGGTGCGCTGATTCTGTTATTTGATGAAGCGGAAGAGGAGCTGGAAGGCAGGCTGCACTTTAACGTCAGATAACACGTCAGATAAAAAAAGGCCCCGGCGAGCGGGGCCAAAGGGTTCGTCATAAATCTGACGAGGAATTACTTATAAAGCTGTGCGGTGATGTGGTAGTTATCACCCGTGCGCGCTTCAATGACTTTATAGGCGCTGGCACCTTGTTCATCCGCTTTCTGTGAAAGCGCTGCACGGTAATCCATTGGTGCACCCGCGGTTCCACTGATGCTTACGGTGCCCGCAGGCTGCAGGTTCTGCGTCTGATCGCCGGTTACCAGCTGCGCAGCAGATGCGCCGAACGCCATAACGGAAAGCAGACTGACTGTAGCGATGGTTGTTTTGATATTCATGATTATCTCCTCAATACAATCAACAACCTGCGGTTACTCATAAAGGCGGGTCGTCGATATTTTCATGCGCCTTCAGGCGCCATCACGGTTAATTATTTATAAAGCTCAGCGGTGACATGCCAGGTGTTATCCTGGTTGTTTTCGATGATGCGATAGTGGCTTGCACCCTGTGCGTCCGCTTTCTCAGACAGGACCTGACGGACATGCGTCTGGTCACCGTTGCGTCCACCAATACTGATGGTCTGATTCATTGATTGCAGGCCCTGTGCCTGCTCATTGGACACCAGGCTTGCAGCACTGGCACCTACTGAGAACAGTGAAGCCAGACTCAGTGCGGCAATCGCTAATTTCGTTTTCATGGTCAAATCTCCTGAATTATTTGCTTCAGCTCTCCGGAGCGCAAAGGGCGCGTCAGACGGAGAGCCACTGGCATTATCGGGCTAGGCCTTAGTTATAGAGTGCGGCGGTAGCGTGATAATTGCCGTTGTTGTAAGCCTCAATCACGCGATAGGCTTTTGCGCCCTGCTGATCGGCTTTGTCACTGAGTTGCTGCTTGATATCCATCGGTGAACCGGCAACGCCGCTGACACTGATAGTGCCGACAGCCTGCAGATCCTGTGCCTGAGAGGCATCGATAGATTCTGCGGCAACTGTACCAAATGAAAGGGCAGAGAGAATGCTCAGGGCAGCGATGGTAGTTTTTACGTTCATAGATATTTCCTCGTCGTCTATTTTTATCTTTTTAGTTAGTGTGATTTGCATCACGAAAAGAAGTATAGAACTAATAACGACAGAAATTAATACCCCGCTAATAATGTTTTTTTGTGATTCTTTATCCTTATGGCTACTTTTAATAACTTAACGTTATAAAAACGGGTTAAAAAGTAGCCTTTGAGGGTTTTATAATCACAAAAACAGTGAGATAGATCACTTTAACGTTTAGTGCGAAAGTTGGCGGGGATTGGACTGGAGTTTGATCTGGATCCGGGCAATGTTACCGGATCGGTGATGTAAAGCAGTGTAAAATAGCGCAAATAGTGAAGCAGAGTAAGCGATATGTCTGACGGTCAGGCGCATGAAAGCGGGCTTATGACATATTAAGCAGCGGAACAGTGTGATGTAACACGGTGAGAAGAGAAAACAAACTGACGACCTGGCACGGGAGTGCAGGCCGTCAGTCAGCAATCAGAGTTCCTGTTCAAACAGGTTCAGGATTGCGCTGTGCAGTTGCTTAACCGTGAAGTCGCGCGCACGGGTGATAAAGATCGTGTCATCGCCAGCAATGGTGCCAAGAATCCCTTCCGACTTACCCAGTGAATCCAGCAGGCGTGCAATCAGCTGTGCTGCGCCCGGGCTGGTATGAATTACCACCAGCGCATCGTTGTAGTCGATATCCAGTACCAGGTTTTTTAACGGACTTGTCGTGGTCGGCACACCCAGCTCAGCAGGCAGGCAATAGACCATCTCCATCTTGGCATTGCGGGTGCGCACAGCGCCAAACTTGGTTAGCATGCGCGAGACTTTGGACTGATTGATATTTTCAAAGCCCTGATCCTGAAGCGCCTGAACAATTTCGCCCTGGGAACTGAATTTTTCTTCTTTTAATAAGGCTTTAAAAGCCTTGATCAGATCGTCTTGTTTCGATGGGTTTCGCATAGGTTACCAATAAATAGAGAGAATAACCGCGCAGCCGCCTGCGGCAGAGTGGTGATTATGCATTTTAATGCATTTTTATGCAATCGGTCGATTGATGAGCAGGGTTCGGGCGGCTAGCGGGCGGCGATAATAGCAAATAAATACGCTCAGACCAAAACCCCCGTCACAGCCCCGGAAGGCGAAGGTTGCAAAGTTGTTATATTATTGGTGGTGTAGTAACAGAAATAGCAACAGAAAACGCTCACAGCCGTTCTCTGTCTGACGACGGCAAAGTTGTCGGTCATTCAGGCGCAATGATAAGTAACTTTTGAATCCGGCGATTAACTGTGAAAACACGTAGAATTAACAGCGGATATTTATCATCGCCTGAGCAGTTGATTAAGGTCTGACACAGATAGAATTTCGGCCCATCTCTGCCCCACCTTAATAAGGAGTTAAGAATGAAAGTTGCCGTTCTCGGTGCCGCTGGCGGCATAGGCCAGGCGCTCGCACTTCTGCTCAAAACCCAGCTTCCCGCAGGTTCAGAACTCTCACTGTATGACATCGCGCCGGTTACACCGGGCGTTGCCGTCGATCTCAGCCATATTCCTACTGCAGTGTCTATCCAGGGGTTCAGTGGAGAAGATGCCACCCCCGCCTTACAAGGTGCAGATGTGGTACTGATTTCCGCGGGTGTCGCACGTAAACCTGGTATGGATCGCGCAGACCTGTTTAACGTTAACGCTGGTATTGTTCGGAACCTGATCGAACAGGTCGCCACCACGGCGCCTGAAGCATTGATTGGTGTTATTACCAATCCGGTTAACACCACCGTTGCGATTGCGGCAGAAGTGCTGAAAAAGCATGGCGTTTACGACAAAAATCGCCTGTTCGGTGTCACCACACTGGACATCATCCGTGCCAATACCTTCGTGGCAGCGCTGAAAGGCAAACAGCCAGATCAGATTGAAGTACCGGTCATTGGCGGTCACTCTGGTGTAACCATTCTGCCGCTCCTGTCGCAGGTCAAAGGTGTCAGCTTCAGCGATCAGGAAGTGGCTGATCTGACCAAACGCATTCAGAACGCCGGTACCGAAGTGGTGGAAGCCAAAGCGGGTGGCGGTTCGGCCACGCTGTCGATGGGCCAGGCAGCTGCACGTTTCGGTTTATCACTGGTTCGTGCACTGAAGGGTGAGGCGAATGTGGTGGAGTGTGCTTACGTGGAAGGTGAGGGTGAACATGCCCGCTTCTTCTCTCAGCCATTGCTGTTAGGTAAAAACGGCATTGCTGAACGCATGCCAATTGGTACTCTCAGCGCGTTCGAACAGCAGGCGCTGTCAGGCATGCTGGACACGCTGAAGAAAGATATCGCTCAGGGCGAAGAGTTCGTTAAGCAGTAACTGACGGCTCAGAGTTGTAATAACGCCCGGCTTTGCCGGGCGTTTTGCATTACAGGCCGCCAGATTTATAGGCGCGGGCTGCAGGCGCCCCGTTGCTGGCAGGCAGCTTCTTGCCCAGGGTCTCCATACGCATCTGGAATGGCGGGAACGGCATCTCAATACCGTGCTGGTCAAATCCGCTCAGAATCAACTGATGCAGCTCGTGGCGCAGCGGCATTCGGTGTCCCATCTCCGCAGCATGCACACGGAGTTCAAACAACTGAATTCCCTGCTGCAGATCGACCAGGAAGGCTTCTGGCTGCGGCGTGTCCAGCACATAGCTGCAGCGCTCAGCCGCCTGAATCAGAATGGTTGTGACCTGTTCACTACTCACTTTCGCCGGTGCCGGAATAGTCAGTACCACGCGCGTGACGGAATCTGACAGCGACCAGTTAATAAACTGCTCGGTGATAAAGGCCTTGTTGGGCACGATGATCTCTTTGCGGTCCCAGTCGGTAATGGTGGTCGCACGGGTATTAATCCGCGTGATACTGCCGGTCAGGTCACGGATCGTCACGGTATCGCCGATACGAATGGGCTTTTCGAACAGGATAATCAGGCCAGAGATAAAGTTGGCAAAAATCTCCTGCAGACCAAACCCCAGTCCTACACCCAGTGCGGCAACCAGCCACTGCAGTTTCGACCACTCAATGCCGATCATTGAGAAACCAATCAGTCCGCCAATCAGCAGCAGCAGATATTTGGTCAGTGTGGTGATGGCATAACCTGTGCCAGGCGTCAGATTGAGATGCTGCAACAACGCCAGTTCAAGCAGTGCGGGCATGTTACGCACAAGCTGCGTGGTGATAATAAACACCAGAATAGCGATCAGGACTGACCCCAGCGTGATGGGTTGAATCGACTCGACGCCCTGTACGGACGTACTGACATCCCACAGCTGAATATTCTCCAGGAAGCCGAAGGCCGAGTGGATCTCTGACCACAGCACAATCACAGAGACCAGAGCGATCAGCGTCAGGATCGAGCGCACCAGCCGCAGCGACTGCGCACTGATCGCATCCAGATCGATCACAGGCTCTTCGATCTCAATCGCGTCGGTATTGAGAGAGCCTTGCTCCTTCTCTTCTTCGCTGCGCGCACGGTTAGCCAGCATATCGGCACGGCGCTGACGGGCGCGATCAAAGCCAAGACGGCGGCGCTGAATCAGCATCCAGCGGCGGATGATGTGATAGATAACCAGAAGCAGGAACCAGATGGCGACCGAGGTCTCCAGTCGCGCCAGCAGCGCCTGCGCAGTAGCCAGATAACCCACAGCAGAGGCGAGGGCAGCCATCAGTGGCATGGCGATCATCAGGTTCCACAGCATCCGGTTCACCATGTTCTCGCCATTTCCTTCTTTATCGAGATAAAGCGGAATGCCGGAACGTTTCAGGCTGACGGTAACAATGCTGATTGCCCCGCAAATCAGGATGAAACAGAGACGGCCCAGTGACGAGGAGAACTGTCGATCCTCCAGATTGCCAAAGGCGATCAGCAGCATAATAAGCGGCACAATCAGGCCGATACTCAGCGAGTAGTAGCGCATGGCGCGCGCCACCCGATTTTGCGGCCAGCGGAAATGCACAATGAAGAGTCCGTTGGGACGGGCAAAGGCGGCGCTGATCATAAACGCCCACAGCAGCGGCAGCGTGGCGGTAATACCATCACCAATTGCCACGGCGATAGGGTAGGGCCAGGCGTTCTGCAGACCATAACCCAATGCCCCCCACAATACCGGTAGCGGTAGCGCCACCAGGATCGACCAGAACACGGTGCGGATGGTCAGGCGGAAACGATCCTGGGTGACCTTGCCGACTTTGCTGGCGGAGCGATCAAGGAAAGCATTGAAGTGACGACGAGAACTGATGCTGAAGCCGACCAGCAGCAAGGCACCCATAATGGGGATCACCGAATTGCGGCTGGTAAACATCATCGCCATCGCTTTGCCAAGCTGACCCAGCGTATCCAGCGACAGCAGACGGGAAAGATCTTTGGCCAGATCCAGCGGATAACTTAAACCGATCGGACTGACATCGGCGGTCCAGAAAAGATAGCGGTGCGTCGCGTCTTTGACTTCCGTCAGCGCATCCTGCAACTGGGTGTTGCCGACTTTGAGCTTGGTAATCTCCAGAATCAGCGTGTCACAGCCAGATATCAGCGAATTAAGCAGCTCCCGCTGGGTGCGTAGCTGTGCATCAAGAATACGCTTCTGTTCAGCAGTAAAGGGTTGACCATCGGCCTGTCGTCCCTTGCGCAGCGTCTCCTGGCGCTCCAGCAGATCTTCATAATAGAGACGCTGTACGCGAAGCTGTGCCATCTCATTGTCAATCTGCTGCGACTTAGGCATCTCCGGCAGGCGCGCAACCTGTGCCCGAAGCGCTTCGCCCAGCAGATTAGAAGCCCCCAGCCACTGGGACTGCTCGCGCAGTGTAGAGAGCGCCTGACGGACCTGAATAATCTGATTAGTCGCCAGCCGCTGCTGCGATGCCACCAGATCCATGCGCTGCGCCTGTTGATTCAGGGCAACCGAGAGTTCACGGTTAACCCGAAACTGATCGCTAATCTCTGGGGGCAGATCGCCACTGTTTTCCGCCAGTTGCTCGGTACGGGCCAGTGCAACTTCCGCTTCGCGTTGCCGCTGATCGTTGAGCTGGTTACGCAGTGCCTGCAGATAGTTGTCGAGCTGAGTGGCTTTGCGCTGGTGGGCTTCAGCCCGCATCCGCGCCAGTTCCTGGCGATTATTGGCAGAGAGCTGTGCCAGCTCAAGTTCATCGACGAGTGCTTTATTCGCGGCACTTTCTGCCTGACGTGCTGCCAGCTGCAACTGGCCCTGCGGTGAACTGCTGCTGACGCCCTGCAGCCGGCGTTCACTCTCCGTCATCGCCCGACGCGCTTCCGTCTGCTGCTGTGGAAGCTGCGACAATGAATCACTGATCTCCCGCGCACGATCCTGCTCCTGGCGCGCCTGACGGCCCTCTTCCAGCAACTGGCTGCTAACCTGCAGGATCTCCTGATCCAGCTCGGCGCTGCTCATGTTGCTTCGCACCGTTTTTCCGTTGTCACTCAGCGCAGCAATCTGCTGACGCAATTCGCGCGCCAGACGCGGGAAGTCATCAATCACCTGCTGATATTGCGCCGCGCGCTCCAGTGATTCATCACGTTCTGAGAGGAAGTTTAAGGCGGCTTCAATTGTCTGGATCTGTTCGGCCTGAGCCGGAGAACTTTTGGCCGATTTTATCTCTTCCAGCTGCTGTTTGAGCTGGCTGGCGTCAGGAAGGCTGGCCGCAAAGGCCGGGCTGCTGAGCCACAGGCTCAGCAGCAGGAGGAGAATCGAACGCACAGAGGACACTCAATTTAATCGACAATGACGTCGGAAATGTCTGTGGCGACCGGCAGCGCAATCGCCAGCGGTTGACCCAGACGGGTTTTGCTTTCTGCTTCCAGGCTTTCCGCCAGCTTGACGCGACCGGGCGCGAACAGGTTGATGACGGTAGAGCCGAGTTTAAAGCGGCCCATTTCCTGACCTTTCAGCAACACCACGGCGCCTTCGTCGTCCGCAGCCGGATAATGCCAGCGCTTAATTACGCCTTCACGAGGCGGCGTTATCGTGCCAGCCCAGACGGTCTCAATACTGCCGACAATGGTGGCACCCACCAGGATCTGCACCATCGGGCCGATATCGGTTTCGAAGTAGCAGATAACGCGCTCGTTACGGGCAAACAGGTTAGGAATGTTACGCGCGGTCAGCGGATTTACAGAGTAGAGGTCTCCGGGCACGTAAATCATCTCACGCAGGATACCGTTACACGGCATGTGGACGCGGTGATAATCGCGTGGAGCCAGATAGGTAGTGACGAACTCACCCTCCACAAATTGAGCGGCCATCCGCTCATCGCCGGCCAGCAGGGCATCAATGGTGTAGTGATGACCTTTAGCCTGGAAAATCTGATCGCCATGAATATGGCCGAGCTGACTGATCGCACCATCCGCAGGCAGGGCAATGAGGCTGGCGTCAGCATCCAGCGGACGCGCATCGTCTTTGAGCGGACGAACGAAAAAGTCATTAAACGTGCGATAGCTTGCGGTATCAGGCTTACGCGCTTCCGCCATATCGACTTTGTAAAACCAGACAAAGATGTCAATGACCAGTTTGGTCAACCAACCACCGCGGCGACTGGCGCCCCAACCGGCAAGTTCAGTCAGCCATTTCTTCGGGAGAATATGATTCAAGCCGAGTTTTAAACGATCAAACACCTTAGCCTCCTGGCTATTTCAGGACGTTGTAAAAAAGGGGACGGATTGTAGCAGCGCCCCGTTCAGATGGCGACTATACGCGATTTCCGGCACGCTGCACGGCCTGAACGCACCACTGGAACGCACTTCGCAAAAAGCGCCGGCTTATCCGTTCAGACGCGGTTATACCGATTAATTTTCGCTATCAGGGAAATTTTTACGCGTTTTTACCTGCGCCATGCTCTCCAGGATGCGGTGGTAGTTAGCGAAACGGGACCGGTTGATTTTTCCCTGTTCGACCGCTTCACGAATGGCACATCCCGGATCGCTGTCATGTTTACAATCGCGGAATTTGCAATAGCCCAGGAAGGGTCGGAATTCGACAAAGCCGCGTGTTACCTGTTCCGGCTCCAGATGCCACAAACCAAACTCACGGACGCCAGGAGAATCGATCACGTCGCCGCCGTGCGGGAAGTGATACAGCCGCGATGCGGTCGTGGTGTGCTGGCCTAAGCCAGAGCCATCCGACACTTCGTTGGTCAGAATCGCGACCTGCTCTTCTTTGTCGAAGCCGAGCAGGGCATTCAACAGACTCGATTTACCCACACCGGACTGACCAGCAAAGATACTCACGCGGTCGGTCAGGGCCGCTTTCAGATCGTCCAGGCCGTTTTTTGCCCGGCTGGAGACCATCACTACGCGGTAGCCAATGTTGCGATAGATATCCATCTGTTGATCGACAAAGGCGCGCGCCTTGTCATCCAGCAGATCGGTTTTGTTCAGGACCAGTAACGGTTCGATGTCCAGCGTTTCGCTGGCGACCAGATAGCGATCGATGATGTTAAGCGACAGTTCCGGCAGGATCGCAGAGACGATAATGATCTGATCGATATTCGCCGCCATGGGCTTCACGCCGTCGTAGAAATCGGGGCGGGTTAATACGCTGGTGCGCTCATGCACCGCTTCAACAATGCCTTTGCCGCCGCTGGTGGCCGGACGCCACATCACCCGGTCGCCCGTTACCAGAGAACGGATCGTGCGGCGGATATTGCAGCGGTGGGTGACGCCTGCGCTATCCTCAACATCAGCATGCATGCCAAAACGACTGACAACGACCCCATCTGCAGCTTCACCAAACATGTTGTCATCCGCTTCCGGACGCTCTCTGCGTTGGTTGAGACGGCGATCGTGGTTAGCGCTTACGCGACGTTGTTGGCCCTTCGACAGTTTATTTTTACTCACTCACCCTCACAGCGTTAGCCAGATTTCGCCCGGCTGGGCAAAACGTCTATGATACACCTTATTCATCGTGAATGACGACTACAGCAACCGCAGGAAAAAGCATGGCTACTGGAAATGAACAGAATCTGATCTGGATTGATCTTGAGATGACCGGACTGGATCCGACGCACGATCGCATTATTGAGATTGCAACCCTGGTGACTGACGCCAACCTGAACATTCTGGCAGAAGGTCCGGTCATGGCGGTCCATCAGTCCGATGCGCAGCTGGCGCTGATGGATGAGTGGAATGTCCGCACCCATACCAACAGCGGTCTGGTTGCGCGGGTGAAGGAGAGTCAGATTGACGATCGCGCAGCAGAGCTGGCGACCATTGAGTTCCTGAAACAGTGGGTTCCGGCGAACACGTCGCCTATCTGTGGTAACAGTATCGGGCAGGATCGTCGCTTCCTGTTTAAGTACATGCCAGAACTGGAAGCGTATTTCCATTATCGCTATCTGGATGTCAGTACGTTGAAAGAGCTGGCACGTCGCTGGAAACCGGAGATCCTGCCTGGCTTCAAAAAAGGTGGTACGCACCAGGCGCTGGATGATATCCGTGAGTCTGTCGCGGAGCTGGCTTACTACCGCGAACACTTTTTGCAGCTTTAATCCACTGAGGGTGCGCATGAAATCACCAGTTTGCTGTTTTAATCATCAAACGCGCTGAAAGCGAAAATATTTGCTTTCAGACGCTTGCAGCAGCAACGATTTCTCGTATAATGCGCACCCCGTACCGGTGAAGAATTTATTAACGGTACAAGGCGCGGGAATAGCTCAGTTGGTAGAGCACGACCTTGCCAAGGTCGGGGTCGCGAGTTCGAGTCTCGTTTCCCGCTCCAGTTTTAAAATGTAAGCAGTAACCTCTTTGCGGGAATAGCTCAGTTGGTAGAGCACGACCTTGCCAAGGTCGGGGTCGCGAGTTCGAGTCTCGTTTCCCGCTCCAGTTTTGATTAAGCAGTGCCCTTCTATGCGGGAATAGCTCAGTTGGTAGAGCACGACCTTGCCAAGGTCGGGGTCGCGAGTTCGAGTCTCGTTTCCCGCTCCAGATTTACATCACCCTGTTTCAGTCCGTTTTCCGGCTGTTTTACGCCGCGGGGTTTTGATTGTTTCCTGAAGGTTATCCACAACACTGCATCCCATCATCTGCGCCCTTCACGGCGATCTGTAAATTGTTTTTGAACAGAGTTATCCACAGCTTTGTGCTTTAACCGAAGCGATAGCCTCATTATCAAATAAACACAACTTTTACATAAGTTATTGATATTTAGATAAATGAAGATATTTCAATGTGTTATTTCGCAGCGAAATCAGTGTTATTGCATTTGAATGACAACAGCTTTTTATTTTTATTCACAGCATGTGGAAAACGATAATTCACGATCGGGCTGTACAATCACGCATCACGCGGTAATCCCTTCTCTACTGCACGAACCAGCCGCTTCTGCTGGGCAGGCTGCACTTCAACCACGATTTGCTCGCGTTTCTGCTGCTGCTGTGCGATTGCCCACAGAATGTGTTCATCCAGTAGTTCACTCTCACCCAATCGTCGCTCCAGAATCTGAATAATTTCGGGTGACCAGGGCGCATTGCCCAGCGCGACAGCGATGTTACGCAGCCAGCGTAAATGACCAATGCGACGAATCGCTGAGCCTTCTGTTATGCGTAAAAACTTCGCCTCATCCCACTGAAACAGATCGATCAGTTCCGGTGCATGTAACGCCGCTCGCGGTGAAAAATCGCTTTCGTCACTAAGTTGTCCATAGCGATTCCACGGACAGATCAGCTGGCAGTCGTCGCAGCCATAAATCCGGTTGCCCATCAGCGGACGAAACTCTTCCGGGATAGCCCCTTCCAGCTCAATGGTGAGATAGGAGATACAGCGACGGGCATCGACGACGTAAGGCTCAACGATAGCGCTGGTGGGGCAGATGGTCATGCAGGCGACACAGCGACCACACTGCTCCTCCTGCGGGGCATCTGACGGTAGCGGAATATCGATGAGCAGTTCGCCGAGGAAAAACCACGAGCCCGCTTCCCGATTCAGAATCAGAGAATGTTTGCCCGTCCACCCCAGTCCTGCTTTAGCCGCCAGTGGGCGCTCAAGCAGCGGCGCCGAATCCACGAACGGTCGAAAATTCAGCTCGCCACAATGCTGCTGGATCATTTCTCCGAGCTTTTTCAGTCGATTGCGCAATACTTTGTGGTAATCGCGACCGAGTGCATAACGGCTGACATAGCCCAATTGAGGATTTTTCAGCGTGCTGGCAAAGGCGGCTTTGGCCGGAAGGTAGTTCATGCGAACGCTGATGACACGCAGCGTGCCGGGTAGCAGTTCATGAGGACGCGCCCGCATCATGCCGTGTCGCGCCATCCACGCCATCTCGCCTTGATATTGTTTGTCCAGCCACGCCTGCAGGCGCGGCTCTTCTGCGCTGAGATCGGTGTCGGTGATGCCGACCTGCTGAAAGCCGAGATCCAATCCCCATTGTTTAATCTGTTGTGCGAGTTGATGAAGATCGAGAGGGTATGACATGAGTGACCAGGATTCGAAGAAAAACAGCCGTAGTTTACCATATTCTGTCTGGCCTGCGCAGGCTGTGCCAACGCTTGAGCAACAGGGCGCCGATGTACTCGGAATTACCCTGTATGAGCTCATGCTGCGAGCCGGGCAGGCTGCTTATAACCATCTGAATGCGTACTGGCCTGATGCCAGCCACTGGCTGATTCTGTGCGGTCACGGCAACAACGGTGGTGACGGTTATGTCGTGGCGCGGCTGGGGCAGGCGGCTGGGAAAACCGTTACGCTGCTGGCGTGCGAAAGTGAAAAAGCGTTGCCGGAAGAGGCGCAGCGCGCGCGGGAGGCATGGCTGGATGCGGGCGGTGAAATTCATGCGGCCGATGCCGCCTGGCCAGAGCGGGTGGATGTGATTGTTGATGCGCTGCTGGGAACCGGCTGTAATCGTGCGCCCGGGAAACCCTATGTCTCACTTATCCAGCGGGCCAACGCCCACGCTGCACCCATACTCGCCATTGATATGCCTTCCGGCTTATCCGCCCGCAACGGCACCGCACCTGGTGAGGTGATTAATGCCAGCCATACGCTGAGTATGGTCGCACTGAAACCGGGTCAGATCACCGGCAAGGCGCGAGACTACATCGGACAGCTCTGCTATGCCGATCTCGGCCTGGCCACCTTTCTGGCGGGCGAAGCGGCGCCCATCGCGCGTTATGACGCCAGTGCATTAACCCGCTGGCTAAAACCGCGTAAGCCGACCTCCCACAAGGGCAGTCATGGGCGGCTGCTGGTCGTCGGGGGCGATGCCGGTACCGCGGGCGCGGTACGAATGACCGCAGAAGCCGCGCTACGCAGCGGCAGCGGATTAGTGCGAGTACTTACTCACAAAGATAATATCATTCCGATTCTTACCGCCCGGCCCGAAGTTATGGTCGATGAGCTGACCGATGAACGGCTGACTGAGGCGCTGGAGTGGGCCGATGTTATTGCGATTGGGCCTGGTCTGGGTCAGCGTGAATGGGGCAAGCGGGCGCTGGAGCAGGTCGCGCTTAGTGAAAAGCCGATGCTTTGGGACGCGGATGCGCTTAACCTGCTGGCAATCAGTGCGGAGAAACGTCAGAATCGCATTATTACGCCGCATCCTGGAGAAGCGGCGCGTTTACTGAATATAGAGACCAGTGAAATTGAGAGTGACCGCTTACATGCAGCGCAGACATTGGCGCAGCATTATGGTGGCGTAGTGGTTCTGAAAGGTGCCGGCACGATCATTGCCAGTGAGCGGGGCGAACTGGCCTTTGCGGATGTGGGCAACGCCGGCATGGCTTCTGGTGGTATGGGCGATCTCCTGAGTGGAATTATCGCCTCGCTGGTGGGTCAGAAACTCACGCTGTTTGATGCAGCCTGCGCTGGCTGCGTGACACATGGTGCAGCGGCCGATGCGGTGGCTGCAGAACGCGGAACACGCGGTATGCTGGCAACTGATTTACTGGATCTGCTGTGGCAATTTGTTAATCCTGAGATGAATAAAGAAGCATGAAGACCTGTGTTATTTCTTTG
Source organism: Pantoea jilinensis (assembly GCF_019104105.1). Classification (NCBI taxonomy): domain Bacteria; kingdom Pseudomonadati; phylum Pseudomonadota; class Gammaproteobacteria; order Enterobacterales; family Erwiniaceae; genus Pantoea; species Pantoea jilinensis. Next base: position 523,486 of record NZ_CP077746.1, read on the forward strand.
CCCGATGAGGCGGCTACGCTCGATTTGGGCGCTCAACTGGCGCGCGCCTGTGGCAGCGCGGCAGTCATTTATCTCTATGGCGATCTGGGGGCGGGTAAAACCACCTTCAGCCGCGGCTTTCTGCAGGCGCTGGGTCATCAGGGCAACGTCAAAAGCCCCACTTATACGTTGGTTGAGCCTTACTCGCTTAACAACCATACGCTCTATCATTTCGACCTTTATCGACTTGCCGATCCTGAAGAGCTTGAGTTCATGGGCATCCGTGACTACTTCAGTGGCGATGCCATCTGTCTGGTGGAATGGCCGCAGCAGGGTGCCGGTTTTCTGCCCTCGCCCGACCTTACGTTAACGCTGCGCTACGTGGGCGAAGCGCGTGAGGCAGAGCTGACGGCACAGTCGGCATCGGGCCAGAAATGGCTGGAACTGTTTGATCAGAGCAGGGATAAGACATGATGTCACGGATGAAAATAGCGCTGGTAACACTGCTGCTGCTGGTCTGTACGCCTCTTTTTGCCGCTACTCTGTCAGATATCAAAGTGGCCAATGGCGACAGTCAGGCCACCATCACCCTGAACTTTGCAGGACAGCCTGCCTATGCCTTTTTCTCACTGCACAACCCGAATCGTGTGGTGCTTGATGTTAACCAAAGCGGCGTGGTTCAGGGACTGCCACTCAATTTCAGCGGCGAAAATATCGTAAAGCGGATTCGTACCAGCACCCCTAAAGATAAACAGAGTGTGCGGCTGGTGTTTGAACTGACGCAGGCGGGTAAAACCCGAGCGGTCACCCAGCGCAATGGCAATAGCTATAGCGTGGTCTTCACAATTACCGGTAAGGCGCCTGCTATTACGCGCAGTGCGCCTGCGCCGGTCACGGCCCCGAGACCTGTGCCGACACAGAGTGCCGACGCGGTTAACCCATTTAATTCCAATCCAGTGACCTCAGTGACCTCAGTGACCAGCACGGCCAGCACCGTACGTCCAGGTCGTGCGGTCAGCCAGAATGACACCGTGATTGTGGCGATTGATGCCGGACATGGCGGTCAGGATCCGGGCGCTATCGGGCAGCGCGGGTTGAAAGAGAAGAACGTCACAATCGCCATTGCCCGCAAACTGCGAGTGTTGCTAAACAATGATCCGATGTTCAAAGGCGTGCTGACGCGTGATGGCGACTATTTTATCTCGGTCATGGGCCGCTCTGATGTCGCGCGTAAAGCCAATGCCAACGTGCTGGTGTCAATTCACGCTGACGCCGCGCCGAGCCATGCGGCGACTGGCGCATCGGTCTGGGTATTATCCAACCGTCGCGCAAATAACGAGATGGCTAACTGGCTGGAGCAGAAAGAGAAACAGTCTGAGCTGCTGGGCGGCGCAGGTGACCTGCTGGCCAACAGTCAGGCCGATCCTTACCTCAGCCAGGCGGTACTGGACCTGCAGTTTGGTCACTCGCAGCGCGTGGGTTATGACATCGCCCAGAAAGTGTTACAGCAGCTACGCAGCGTAACGTCGCTGCATAAACGTCTGCCTGAGCATGCCAGCCTGGGCGTGCTGCGTTCGCCAGATATCCCTTCTTTACTGGTGGAAACCGGCTTTATCAGTAATTCCTCGGAGGAGCGACTGCTTGGCAGTAGCGCACACCAGGATAAGATTGCGCAGTCGATCTACAGAGGTCTGCGCACTTATTTCCTGGCGCACCCGCTACAATCCATCCCAAAGGAGGAAAACCGGCCGCTGGGCTCGTCGCCAGCGGTCAGCGTAGCCAGTAATCCGGCGACCGGTGTACCGCAATACACCGGTGTGACACAGCGTCATACGGTGACGCGCGGGGAGACACTTTCCGGCATTGCCGCAAAGTATGGTGTCAGCATGGACACGCTGCGTGGGATGAACGCGCTGAAGCGTGATGTGGTGTGGGTCGGACAGCGATTAAAAGTCCCGGCCAGTGCAGTGGCGAGTCGAACTGCGCGCGCGGCACCACGCGGTGTAGTACGCCATAAAGTGGTGGTCGGTGATTCGCTGACTGGCATTGCCGCACATTACGGCGTCAGCCCGAAAGCGATAATGCAGACTAATAATCTCAAGTCGACCAACGTCATGTTGGGGCAGAACCTGAAAATTCCTGCATCCTGATTGCCTGCCCGGCCGCTGCGCCGGGCTACCAGTTAAAAGGAAAACCATGCCGATTCAAATTTTACCGCCACAACTGGCTAACCAGATTGCGGCGGGTGAAGTCGTTGAGCGTCCTGCATCGGTGGTCAAAGAGCTGGTGGAGAACAGTCTGGATGCTGGCGCTACGCGCATTGAAGTTGATATTGAAAAGGGTGGCGCAAAGCTTATCCGGATCCGTGACAACGGCTGCGGCATCGTTAAAGCTGAGCTGTCGATGGCGCTGGCCCGGCACGCTACCAGCAAAATAGCCTCACTGGATGACCTGGAAGCGATTATGAGTCTGGGCTTTCGCGGTGAAGCGCTGGCCAGCATTAGTTCGGTCTCCCGCCTGACCTTAACCTCACGTACCGCCGATCAAACTGAAGCCTGGCAGGCCTATGCGGAAGGGCGTGACATGACGGTGACAGTTAAACCGGCAGCGCATCCCTGCGGCACCACGCTGGAAGTGCTGGATCTTTTTTATAACACCCCGGCACGCCGCAAGTTTATGCGCACGGAGAAAACCGAATTCGGCCATATCGACGAAGTGATTCGTCGTATTGCGCTGGCACGTTTTGACGTGGCGATATCATTAAGTCACAACGGTAAAATGATGCGTCAGTACCGTGCTGTCAGTGAGGAGAGTCAGCGTGAACGGCGACTGGCGGCAATCTGCGGCACCACCTTTATGCAGCATGCGCTGCGAATTGACTGGCAACATGATGACCTCTCGCTGCGTGGCTGGGTCGCCGATCCCGCAGGGTCGCGACAGGTCACCGATCTGCAGTATTGCTACGTCAATGGCCGGATGATGCGCGACAAGCTGATCAATCATGCTATCCGTCAGGCATTCCAGACACAGCTTCAGGATGACCAGCAGCCCGCTTACGTGCTTTATCTGGAGATCGATCCGCATCAGGTGGATGTCAACGTTCACCCGGCCAAGCATGAAGTACGATTTCACCAGTCACGTCTGGTACATGACTTTATTTATCAGGGCGTGGTCAGCGCGCTTCAGGCGATGGCGGCACCCACCTTACCCGCGCTGCAGGCCGAAGAACCCGCGCCACGCTGGCAGCCTGAAAATCGTCAGGCGGCCGGGGGAAATCATTTTGCGCAGCCTGCAGCGTCTGCCAGTGAGACAAAACCCTCGTCCGCGCGTGAAACTCCGCCTGTCTGGCAAAACAAAGAGAATGTTTATCGTCAACGCGAAGGCGCGGTTTATCAGCAACTGCTGAAAACCCCTTCCGGCCCCCCCTCGTCCGGCACCACACCGCCGCTGAGCGCCCGCGAGCCAGCACCGCGTCCGGCCCCGAAACCCTCGCCGCTGGCCCCCCATGCCCAGAGTTTTGGCCGGGTGCTGACGATTCTGCACAATCACTTTGCGCTGCTGGAGCAGGACCAGACATTAATGCTGATGTCGCTGCCGGTTGCGGCACGCTGGCTGAAACTGGCTCAGCTGGAACCGGGTGAAGAGGGGCTTAAGCCGCAGCCGCTACTGATTCCAGTCAGGCTGAAAATTGCGCTGAATGAACGACAGGCAGCAAAAGAAAACAGTAGTCTGCTCAATCAGATGGGTATCGATCTTCAGATCGATGGTGAACACGTGACGCTGCGCGCGGTGCCTTTACCGTTACGAACACAAAATTTACAAATCTTGATTCCTGAGCTGTTAGGCTATCTCGCCCGGCAGCAGGAGAACACTGCGACGCAACTGGCCCAGTGGCTGGCGCAGCGTCAGGAAACAGCGTCCTCCGACTGGAATCACTCACAGGCGATCAACCTGCTGGCAGAGCTTGAACGGCTTTGCCCACAGCTGCTTAAATCGCCGCCTTCAGGCTTATTACAGCCCATAGAGATTGAGAGCGCGGTCAACGCGTTGAAGCATGAGTGAATTAAACCAGGCTGGCCGGCCAAAGGCTATTTTTTTGATGGGACCTACGGCTTCGGGTAAGACCGCTTTAGCGATTGAGTTGCGTAAGCACTTACCCGTGGAACTTATCAGCGTTGATTCTGCCCTTATTTATCGTCAGATGGATATTGGTACGGCGAAACCGTCGGCTGAAGAGTTAGCAGTGGCGCCCCATCGTCTGCTCGACATCCGCGATCCCGCAGAAGCCTATTCGGCAGCGGAGTTCCGGCGGGATGCTTTAGCAGAAATGGCGGAAATCGTTGCAGCCGGACGAATACCGTTGCTTGTTGGTGGAACCATGCTCTACTTCAAGGCGTTACTTGAAGGATTGTCGCCGTTGCCCTCGGCCGATCCTGATGTTCGTCAGCGGATAGAGCAAACGGCGCGTGAAAAAGGCTGGGATGCTTTACACCGCCAGCTGTGTGAAATCGACCCGGTTGCCGGCAGTCGTATTCATCCGAATGATCCGCAGAGACTTTCGCGAGCACTGGAAGTTTTTTTTATTTCGGGTAAAACTTTAACGGAACTGACAAAAACATCCGGTGAAGCGTTACCCTACGACGTGCAACAGTTTGCCATCGCCCCCGCGAGCCGCGAATTGCTGCACCAGCGTATCGCGTTGCGTTTTGAGCAGATGTTAGCGTCAGGATTTGAAGCGGAGGCTCGGGCCCTGTTTGCACGAGGTGATTTGCATACGGACATGCCTTCCATTCGTTGTGTTGGCTATCGTCAGATGTGGTCTTATTTATCGGGCGAAATCGATCACAGCGAAATGGTTTATCGGGGAATTTGCGCGACCCGGCAACTTGCTAAGCGACAGATAACCTGGTTACGCGGTTGGGAAAATGTTCACTGGCTTGACAGTGACGAGCCCCGGCTGGCGCTTGATACAGTGTTACAGGTTCTTAGTGCGAAGCATGGGTGATTGTGTACAATTGATGGGTTATCGTGCGCAAATTTTTACGCAGTATTTTTCGAACCATAGGTTCTACTAGCAACAAACAACAAGCATATAAGGAAAAGATAGAATGGCTAAGGGGCAATCATTACAAGACCCGTTTTTGAACGCACTGCGTCGTGAACGTGTTCCGGTTTCGATTTATCTGGTTAACGGTATTAAGCTGCAGGGTCAGATAGAGTCATTTGATCAGTTCGTCATTTTGTTGAAAAACACGGTAAGTCAGATGGTTTATAAGCATGCCATTTCTACCGTTGTTCCTTCGCGCCCGGTTTCTCACCATAGCAATAATACCGGCGGCGGCGGCAGCAACAATTATCATCAGGGCGGCAGCAACACAACTGCGCAGCCACAGCCACAACAAGACGGTGATAGCGCAGAATAACGCGTCATCGTACAGCCAGGCACGGAAGACAAACGTTTTCCGTCCTGGTCTTTATTTAGCGAGGTTATAGCTTGTTTGACCGTTATGAAGCCGGTGAGCAGGCCGTACTGGTACACATCTGGTTCTCCCAAGACAAAGAAGTAGAAGATTTACAGGAGTTTGAAACCCTGGTTTCTTCTGCTGGCGTTGAGGCGCTGCAAGTGGTTACTGGCAGCCGTAAAGCGCCGCACCCCAAGTATTTTGTCGGTGAAGGAAAGGCCGTTGAAATTGCCGATGCGGTAAAAACAACTGGAGCATCGGTCGTGTTATTCGATCATGCCCTCACGCCCGCTCAGGAAAGAAACCTCGAGCGCCTGTGCGAATGCCGCGTCATAGATCGCACTGGTTTAATTCTGGATATCTTCGCCCAGCGTGCACGTACCCACGAAGGTAAATTGCAGGTTGAGCTGGCACAGTTACGCCATCTTGCGACACGTCTGGTACGTGGCTGGACTCACCTTGAACGCCAGAAAGGCGGGATCGGTTTGCGTGGTCCGGGTGAAACACAGTTAGAAACAGACCGACGACTGCTGCGCGGACGAATCAGTCAGATTTTGTCTCGTCTTGAGCGGGTTGAAAAACAGCGTGAGCAGGGACGTCAGTCTCGTGCCAAAGCGGATGTGCCAACGGTTTCGCTGGTGGGTTATACCAACGCCGGCAAGTCGACCCTCTTTAACGCCATGACTTCTGCCAACGTCTTTGCCGCAGACCAGCTGTTTGCGACCCTTGATCCCACACTGCGCCGCCTGAATGTTGCCGATGTCGGAGATGTGGTGCTGGCAGACACGGTCGGCTTTATTCGCCATCTTCCTCACGATCTGGTTGCCGCTTTTAAAGCCACACTGCAGGAGACGCGTCAGGCGACGCTGTTAATGCACGTGATTGATGGCGCGGACCTGCGCGTGACAGAAAATATCGCCGCTGTTGATGCCGTACTGGAAGAGATTGAAGCGGATGAAATCCCGACGTTACTGGTAATGAATAAAATCGATATGCTTGACGGTTTTGAACCGCGTATCGATCGTAACGAAGAGAATCTGCCCATTCGCGTCTGGCTCTCCGCTCAGACCGGTGTGGGTATTCCGCTGCTATGGCAGGCGCTCTCTGAACGTCTGGCGGGTGAAATTGCCCAGCATGCGTTACGTCTGCCACCGGAAGCGGGGCGACTTCGTAGCCGTTTCTATCAGTTGCAGGCGATTGAGAAAGAGTGGAATGAAGAAGACGGCAGTGTAGGATTGCAGATACGTATGCCCATCATTGAATGGATGCGTTTATGTAAGCAGGAACCGTCGCTGACCAGTTACATCGTTTGATATTGCCCGACGCACTTACCTCAAAATTGAAGATTGTCGCATTTTCGTTGCAGGCCAGATACGCAGGATTTACCCGGGTATTTCGGATTTCAGCAAGGCGGCAACTGAGTGAATCCCTGGGTGCTTACTGCTGTAAGTGACCGGGGTGAGCGAAGGCAGCCAACATCGCTGCAATCCGAAAGATGAAGGGTAAAAACCGTAATTACAATAAATGGAGTAGAGACATGGCGTGGAATCAGCCCGGAAATAACGGACAGGACCGCGACCCGTGGGGAAGCAGCAATAATCAAGGCGGCAACTCTGGGGGAAATAAGGGAGGACGGGAATCCGGGCCTCCTGATCTGGATGATATCTTCCGTAAGCTGAGCAAGAAGCTTGGTGGACTGGGCGGTGGCAAACAGAGCGACAGCGGTCAACGCGGCTCCGGCAGCGGTGGCAAAATTGTTGGCATCGTGGCTGTTGCTGCTGTAGTCATCTGGGCTGCAAGCGGTTTCTACACCATCAAAGAAGCGGAGCGTGGCGTAGTGACGCGTTTCGGTAAGTTCAGTCACCTGGTCGAACCCGGCCTGAACTGGAAACCTACATTCATTGATCAGGTTCGTGCGGTTAACGTTGAATCAGTACGTGAACTGGCGGCTTCAGGTGTCATGCTGACTTCGGACGAGAACGTTGTGCGTGTCGAAATGAACGTGCAGTACCGCGTGACCGATCCGGAACGTTATCTTTATGCAGTCACCAGCGCGGACGACAGCCTGCGTCAGGCAACTGACAGCGCGCTGCGCGGCGTGATTGGTCGTTCCACCATGGACCGCATTCTGACTGAAGGCCGTACCGTGGTGCGTAGCGAAACCCAGCGTGAAATCGATGAGACGATTCGCCCTTACAACATGGGTGTCGCGGTTGTGGACGTTAACTTCCAGGCTGCCCGTCCGCCGGAAGAAGTGAAGTCTGCCTTTGATGACGCGATTGCGGCACGCGAAAACCGTGAGCAGTACGTCCGTGAAGCAGAAGCTTACGCCAACGAAGTTCAGCCTCGAGCTAACGGCCGTGCGCAACGTATTCTGGAAGAGGCGCGTGCATACAAAGAGCGTACCGTTCTGGAAGCCCAGGGTGAAGTGGCGCGATTCGCCAAAATTCTGCCGGAATATAAAGCCGCTCCTGAAATCACCAAAGAGCGTCTTTATATCGAGACGATGGAACGTGTGCTGAGCCATACCCGCAAAGTCCTGGTTAACGATCGGGGTAATAACCTGATGGTGCTGCCGCTGGATCAACTGATGCGTGGCACCCAGGCTGCACCGGGCCAGAGCGGTCAGAAGGGCAGTAACAGTTCTTCGCTGCCGGCTATCTCCGATCGCGGCGCCAGCCGCAATGACACGTCGTCATACAGTCCGGACAACATCATGGATCAGCGTCGGGCCAATGCTCAGCGCAGCGACAGCCAGCGCGAAGGGAGAGAGTAATCGATGCGTAAGCCAATAGTATTTTTGATCATTGTCGTGCTGGTGGCGCTCTATGCGTCGCTGTTTGTGGTGCAGGAAGGGGAGCGAGGCATTGTTCTGCGCTTCGGCAAAGTCCTGCGCGATGGTGAAAACAAACCGCAGGTGTTTGCGCCGGGCCTGCATTTCAAGATCCCATTCCTGGAAACGGTTAAAACGCTGGATGCGCGCATTCAGACCATGGATAACCAGGCCGATCGCTTCGTCACTAAAGAGAAGAAAGATCTGATCGTCGACTCTTACATCAAGTGGCGTATTAGCGACTTCAGTCGCTACTACCTGGCTACCGGCGGCGGTGATGTCTCTCAGGCGGAAGTGCTGCTGAAACGTAAGTTCAGTGACCGCTTGCGTTCTGAAATGGGCCGTCTGGATGTGAAAGATATCGTAACGGACTCTCGTGGTCGCCTGACGACGGATGTCCGTGATGCGCTGAACACCGGTTCTGCTGGCAGCGATGATGAAATCGCAACGCCTGCTGCCGATGACGCTATTGCCAGTGCAGCGGCTCGTGTAGAGCGTGAAACCAACAGCAGCGAGCCGGCGCCCAATCCGAACAGTATGGCGGCATTAGGTATTCAGGTGATGGATGTGCGCATCAAGCAGATCAACCTGCCGACTGAGGTTTCCGATGCGATCTTCAACCGTATGCGTGCCGAGCGTGAAGCGGTAGCGCGTAGCCAGCGTTCGCAGGGTCAGGAAGAGGCTGAAAAACTGCGTGCTCAGGCCGATTATCAGGTGACACGTACTCTGGCTGAAGCCCAGCGTGAAGCGCTGATTACACGTGGTGATGGTGATGCGGAAACGGCGCGGTTGTTTGCGGATGCGTTCAGCAAAGATCCTGACTTCTACGCTTTCATTCGTAGCCTGCGCGCCTATGAAAACAGCTTCAGTGAAAATCAGGATGTGATGGTGTTAAGTCCGGATAGCGACTTCTTCCGATATATGAAGGCGCCCTCTAACGCGACACGTTAAGAACTGATATAACCTGTAGGCCGACAATGTTGTCGGCCTTTTTTTTGGGTATCAGAATGAAAACGAGCATCTGGATGGCACTGGCGCTGGTATTAGTGCTGGAAGGGTTGGGACCGATGTTTATGCCACGCGCCTGGCGACGCATGATCCTGACGATGAGCCGTTTACCCGATCGCCTGCTGCACCGATTTGGTGGTGGACTGGTGGTGGCTGGCATGGTGATCTATTGCATGCTGAGTCTGCACGGCAACCTGTAAACCGGGAGAAGATCGGCTAAATTGTGCCTCTTTGCGCCGTTATCCCCAATATGTTGTAGTGATCAAAACGCAGGCAAAAAAGCGCGCAATCGTATGCTAAAAGTGCTGAAAAGCATAGGATCAGATGGTAGAATCCTTTTTTAAGCAATCGGTGATTTTGAGAAATGGGTAAGAACGTCGTCGTACTGGGCACCCAATGGGGTGACGAAGGTAAAGGTAAGATTGTAGACCTTCTGACTGAGCGCGCGAATTACGTTGTGCGTTATCAAGGCGGCCACAATGCGGGCCACACGCTTGTCATCAACGGTGAAAAAACCGTCCTCCACCTGATCCCTTCTGGCATTCTGCGCGATAACGTGACCAGCATCATTGGTAACGGCGTAGTGCTCTCTCCTGAAGCCTTAATGAAAGAGATGAAAGGCCTGGAAGCGCGCGGAATTCCGGTACGCGAGCGTCTGCTGATTTCTGAAGCCTGTCCGCTGATCCTGCAATATCATGTTGCGATGGATATGGCGCGTGAACGTGCCCGTGGTGCCAAAGCGATTGGTACGACTGGCCGTGGCATCGGTCCTGCTTATGAAGATAAAGTTGCCCGTCGTGCACTGCGCGTCAGCGACCTGTTTAATAAAGAAACATTTGCCGCCAAACTGAAAGAAGTCGTCGATTTCTACAACTTCCAGCTGGTGGAGTATTACAAAGAGCCGGCAGTCGACTTCGATAAAGTGCTGAGCGATGTGATGGAAGTCGCTGACATCCTGACTGGCATGGTGGTTGACGTCTCTGAACTGCTGGATGTCGCGCGTAAGCGTGGCGATCTGATTATGTTTGAAGGTGCGCAGGGTACGCTGCTGGATATCGATCACGGGACTTATCCGTACGTGACCTCATCCAACACGACCGCAGGTGGTGTTGCAACCGGTTCAGGCATTGGTCCGCGTTATGTCGACTACGTTCTGGGTATTGTGAAAGCTTACTCAACCCGCGTTGGTGCAGGCCCGTTCCCGACCGAACTGTTCGACGAAACCGGCGAATTCCTCTGTGCGCAGGGTAATGAGTTTGGTGCGACCACCGGTCGCCGCCGCCGTACCGGCTGGCTGGATGCAGTAGCGGTTCGCCGCGCGGTTCAGATCAACTCCCTGTCAGGTTTCTGCATGACCAAGCTGGACGTGCTGGATGGCCTGAAAGAGGTGAAAATCTGTGTGGCTTACCGTATGCCTGATGGTCGCGAAGTGACCACTACGCCACTGGCGGCAGAGAACTGGGAAGGCATTGAGCCGGTTTACGAGACCCTGCCAGGCTGGAGCGAGACAACGTTTGGCGTGAAGACGCTGGAAGGTTTGCCTCAGGCCGCGCGTGATTACATCAAGCGTGTTGAAGAGGTAACAGGTGTGCCGATTGATATCATCTCAACCGGTCCCGATCGTAGTGAAACGATGATTCTGCGCGACCCGTTTGACGCATAATCATTCAGGCCGGACACTGTCCGGCCCTTGTTTTTCCACTCTCAGATGCCACTTAATCTCCCTTCGCTTGTCAAACCTTGTGCTGGCTTAAAAAAACGCACGGCTGATCAGACTCTGGTTTATCATCGTAGTTAATCGAATGGCGATCCGATTCAATCCTGACATCAATCGTAAGGCGAATAACCTAATGCCACGCCTGAAGGTTCACCGAGGTTACTGTGCAGCTCACGAGTTTTACTGATTATGGCTTACGCGCCCTGATTTATCTGGCATCGTTGCCAGAAGGTCAGCAGACCAATATTACGGAAGTGACAAACACCTATGGTTTGTCCCGCAATCATATGGTCAAAATCATCAATCAGCTGAGCCGGGCGGGCTATGTCGCCGCCACGCGTGGTAAAAACGGCGGCATTCGTTTGGGTATGCCAGCGCGCCAGATTGTCATTGGCGACGTGGTACGTAAGATGGAGCCACTACAACTGGTTGACTGCGCCTCCTGTTCCATCACGCCAGCCTGTCGTCTGAAGCAGGCATTACATGATGCAGTGCAGCGATTTTTGCAGGAGCTGGATAACTATACCCTGGCAGACCTGGTCGAAGGCAATACACCACTTTATGAGATCATCTTGTCCAGATCGCCAGTGGCAATAAATATTAAATGACATCGGAGGAACCGCTATGTCAAAAGATCCATTTCAGGATAGAGAAGCTGAAAAATACGAAAACCCTATTCCGAGCCGTGAATTTATTCTGGCTCTGCTAGAAAAACGTGAAAAACCGGCCAGCCGTGAAGAGCTGGCTGAAGAGATGAATCTGCAGGAAGAAGAGCACCTTGAGGCACTGCGTCGCCGCCTTCGCGCTATGGAGCGTGATGGTCAGCTGGTGTTCACCCGCCGTCAGTGTTATGCCCTGCCAGAACGCCTTGATCTCCTGCGCGGTAAAGTCATTGGCCATCGTGATGGCTACGGCTTCCTGCGGGCAGAAGGCCAGAAAGATGACCTTTACCTCTCCGCAGAACAGATGAAATTCTGTATGCACGGTGACGTGATCCTGGCGCAGCCGCTGGGTGCCGATCGCAAAGGCCGCCGCGAAGCGCGTGTGGTTCGCGTGCAGGAACCCCGCAACAATCAGATCGTTGGCCGTTACTTTACCGACGCTGGCGCAGGTTTTGTGGTACCGGACGACAGTCGCCTGAGTTTTGATATTCTCATCCCGCCTGAAGAGACGATGAATGCCCGTATGGGTTCCGTGGTGGTGGTTGAGCTGGTCCAGCGTCCGAACCGTCGCAGCAAGGCGATCGGTAAAATTGCAGAGATTCTGGGCGATGATATGGGCACCAGCCTGGCCGTAGATATGGCGCTGCGTACCCATGAAATTCCGCACACCTGGCCGCCAGAAGTGGAAGCGCAGATCAGTAAGCTGAAAGAAGAAGTGCCGGAAGAGGCCAAAAAAGGCCGCGTCGATCTGCGTAAACTGCCGCTGGTCACCATCGATGGTGAAGATGCCCGTGACTTTGATGATGCTGTCTACTGTGAGAAGAAGCGCGGTGGCGGATGGCGTCTGTGGGTGGCGATTGCCGACGTGAGTTACTACGTCCGTCCTGGCACGCCACTGGATGACGAAGCGCATCAGCGCGGCACCTCAGTTTACTTCCCGTCGCAGGTTGTTCCGATGCTGCCCGAAGTACTGTCGAATGGCTTATGTTCGCTTAACCCGCAGGTCGATCGTCTCTGTATGGTGTGCGAGATGACCATTTCGACCAAGGGCAAGCTGACAGGCTTTAAGCACTACGAAGCGGTAATGAATTCCCATGCGCGTCTGACCTATAACAAAGTCTGGAACATCCTGCAGGGCGACAAAGAGCTGCGTCAGCAGTATGCACCGCTGGTCAAAGACCTCGAAGAGCTGAATAACCTCTATCATGCGCTGGAAGCTGCCCGTGAAGAGCGTGGCGGAATCTCGTTTGAAACGGAAGAGGCGAAGTTCATCTTCAACGCCGAGCGCCGTATTGAACGTGTTGAGCGTGCATCACGTAATGACGCCCACAAACTGATTGAAGAGTGCATGATCCTGGCGAACATCGCCTCGGCACGCTTCGTTGAGAAAAATCAGGAACCGGCACTGTTCCGCGATCACGATCGCCCGACCGACGAGAGCATCAAGAGCTTCCGTACCGTGCTTAATGAGCTGGGACTGACGCTGCCTGGCGGCAATAAACCGCAGCCGGTTGATTATGCAGCGCTGCTGAAGCAGGTTGCCGATCGTCCTGATGCGGAAATGCTGCAAACCATGCTGCTGCGTTCGATGAAGCAGGCCGTTTACGATCCGGAAAACCGCGGTCACTTTGGTCTGGCACTCTCGTCCTATGCGCACTTTACTTCGCCGATTCGCCGCTACCCGGATCTGACGCTGCACCGCGCTATCAAGTATCTGCTGGCGAAAGAGCAGGGTGAAGGCAAGGGACTGGTTCAACGTGCCATCAAGTACCTGATGCCTAAAGATAAAAATGCCAAAGATCTCACTACGGCAACCGGCGGCTATCACTACGAGATGCCGGAGATGCTGCAGCTGGGTCTGCACTGCTCCCTGACCGAGCGCCGTGCGGATGAAGCGACCCGCGACGTCGCGGACTGGCTCAAGTGTGACTTTATGCAGGATCAGGTTGGCAATGTCTTCAACGGCGTCATCTCCAGCGTCACCGGATTTGGCTTCTTTGTCCGCTTAAGCGATTTGTTCATCGACGGTCTGGTGCACGTTTCAACGCTCGACAACGATTACTACCGTTTTGATCCGGTTGGTCAGCGTCTGATTGGTGAATCGGGCGGTCGCACCTATCGTCTGGGTGACACGGTTGAAGTGCGTGTTGAAGCGGTCCACATGGACGAGCGTAAAATCGACTTTGCTCTGATCTCCAGCCAGCGTCAGGTCCGTGGTGAAGGTAAAACCGCGCGTGACCGGGCAAAACGTGACGATAACGCCCCAACGAAACGCCGTCGCAATGCGAGCAGGAAGTCTAACTTCGAGTCGGATTCTGCGTTCCGGGGTGATAAAGGCAAGCCCGCCGCTGCGGATTCCGCGAATAAAAGTAAAAATGTCTCGGAAAAAACCCGTAAAATCGCCGCCGCCACCCGGGCGAAGCGCGCCAGAAAAAAGGCGCAGCCTGACTGATGCGCGCACCCGCCCTTTCTCCTGAGAAAGGGCGGTCATTTATTCATTTCCAAACACTGAGCAGATCGATGAGCGAAATTATTTTTGGTATCCATGCCGTGCAGGCGTTGCTGGAACGTGACCCACAACGTTTCCAGGAAGTCTTTATCCTCAAAGGCCGCGACGATCGTCGCCTGCAACCCGTGGTCGCCGCGCTGGAAGCTCAGGGGATTGTTATTCAGCTGGCCGAGCGCAAGTGGCTCGACAGCCAGGTTGAAGGCGGTGTGCATCAGGGTATCGTAGCCCGGGTGAAACCGGGCCGTCAGTATCAGGAAGGCGATCTGCCGGATCTGCTGCAGAGCCTGGACAAACCGTTCCTGCTGGTGCTGGACGGTGTCACCGATCCCCATAACCTGGGTGCCTGCCTGCGCAGCGCTGATGCTGCCGGTGTTCACGCCATCATCGTGCCAAAAGATCGTTCCGCTCCCCTGAACGCCACCGCCAAAAAAGTGGCCAGTGGCGCGGCAGAGAATGTGCCGTTGATCCGCGTGACCAACCTGGCGCGTACTCTGCGTCTGCTGCAGGAATATAACATCTGGGTCGTTGGCACCGCAGGTGAAGCGGACCATACCGTCTTCCAGAGCAAAATGACCGGCCCGATGGCGCTGGTGATGGGCGCAGAAGGGGAAGGCATGCGTCGTCTGACCCGTGAGCATTGCGATGAGCTGATCAGCATTCCGATGGCGGGCAGCGTTTCTTCGTTGAATGTCTCGGTCGCCACCGGCGTCTGCCTGTTTGAAGCGGTGCGTCAGCGCAACGCCTGATCCCCGATGTGATCCTCGCCACAAATTAGTTTCTGTACCAGGCATAACTGCACGTCATTCGTATATACCCAAAGAATTTCGGGTTGCATTGAGGCGGCAAGAGAACGAATCCCGATGAGCTTACATGAGTAAGTGATTCGGGTGAGCGAACGCAGCCAACAAACATGCAGCCTGAAAGACGACGGGTATACTTACTGAGTGACATCCGCGAGGAGCCGTTATGACCTGGACAACACACACTGTTTTTAATCAGCCTCATCCTCTGAGCAACAGCAATCTGTTTCTGTCTGATACGCCGCTTGGCGAGGCACTCTCACGCGAAGGTGCCGGATGGGATCGGGAATGGCTGGCATCGGTAGGTCGTCAGCTGGGCAGCGCCGAGTCTCTGGAGCTGGGCCGACTCGCCAATGCTGAGCCGCCTGAACTGCTGCGCTACGACGCCCGTGGCGAACGCATGGATGAAGTTCGTTTCCATCCCGCCTGGCATCTGCTGATGCAGGGTGTCTGCGCCAGTCGCCTGCACAACCTGAGCTGGCAGCCCACGGTTCGTGAACAGGCCAGCGTGGCGCGCGCTGCGCGCTTTATTCTGCATGCGCAGGTTGAGGCGGGCACGCTCTGCCCGGTGACCATGACACACGCGGCCATTCCCCTGCTACAGACTTATCTGCCGGCCGCCTTTGAAGGCTGGCTCGATCCGCTGCTCAGCGATCGCTACGACACCCATGCACAGCCCGGCGACCAGAAGCGGGGTCTGCTAATCGGAATGGGTATGACGGAAAAGCAGGGCGGCAGCGATCTGCTCACCAGCACCACCCACGCTGAACCGCTGGGCGCGCGTGGCGCAGGTGAAGCCTACCGCCTGACGGGCCATAAATGGTTTTTCTCCGTGCCACAGAGTGATGCGCATCTGGTGCTGGCTCAGACGCCTGCCGGATTAAGCTGTTTCTTCCTGCCGCGGCTGTTACCCGATGGGTCACGCAATGCCATCCAGCTGGAGCGGCTAAAAGATAAGCTGGGTAATCGTTCCAATGCCAGCTGTGAAGTGGAGTTTCGCGACGCGACTGGCTGGCTGCTGGGTGAGGAGGGCGAAGGCGTGCGGCTGATCCTGAAGATGGGCGGCATGACGCGTTTCGACTGCGCCCTTGGCAGTCACGGTCAGATGCGCCGCGCTTTCTCGGTAGCCGTCTCGCATGCCCATCAGCGTCAGGTAATGGGGAAAAATCTGGTGGAGCAGCCGCTGATGCGTCAGGTTCTGGCTCAGCAGGCATTGCAGCTGGAGGGGCAAACTGCACTGCTGATGCGGCTGGCGCGCGCCTGGTCACAGCCGGCAAAACCGCATGAAGTCACCTTTGCCCGCCTGTTTACGCCCGCGGCAAAATATGAGATCTGCAAAGCGGGTGCGCCGTTCGTTGCGGAGTCGATGGAGGTGCTGGGAGGGATCGGCTATTGCGAGGCCAGTGAGCTCCCGCGCCTCTATCGTGACATGCCGGTCAATAGCATCTGGGAAGGATCGGGCAACGTGATGTGCCTTGATGTGCTGCGCGTGCTTGCCCGTCAAGCAGAGGTTACGGCGATGCTAAGTCAGGAATTTGAAGCAGTGAAAGGGAGTAACCGCCATTTTGATACGCGCTGGCGTCAGCTGCGTCTGAGGCTTAACCACGTTCCTGAAGAGCAGGCGCGTGAGGTTACCCGCACGCTGCTGCTGCTGGCAATGGGTGCACAGCTACTGAAATATGCCGAACCTCCGCTGGCGGATGCATGGTGCCAGCAGTGGCTCGACCAGCGTGGCTCGCGCCCGCTTGAGGCTGCTATTACCGATCGTTTACTGGACCGTGCCTGTGGCAGGTGATGCGCCGTACAGAATCGCACTGGCGTACCAGAAGCCCGGCATGACCGTTTCGCTCACCATCACGATCTGATAGTACGCGGCTCCGGCCTGATTGGCCTGGGCGGCAACGGCACGCTGGGCATCATCCGGTGAGCCGTGTACGTTAACGGTAATATTGCCCAGCTTCGGCAAACCGCCACTCTGCGCCCGTGAAATCTCCTGTGCCTGTTGAGTCGGCGCAGGCGGGGCTTTTGGCGTGGTGTCAAACGCCGAACAGCCTGCCAGCAGCAGGCTGAACACCAGTAAATAAGCAGAACGCATAGCAAAACCCTTTTTTAGGACGAGACAATGAGTGTACGTCATCGCCCTGAAAGACGTCAGGATTTCAGGCTGAATACGCTGACCAACTGGGTCAGGTGGTGCCCTTTATCACTCAGGTTCTGCGCGCTGTTTTCCGCCTGTGCCACCAGTTCGCTGTTCTGGTGCGTCGCCTGACTGATCTGGTTCATCGCAATATTAACCTGACCGATACCTGCCGCCTGCTCCTGCGCCGCCACGTTGATCTCGCCCATCAGTGCCTGCACCTGCTCGATGTGCGTCACAATGTTGGTCATTGCATCGCGCGTCTGCTCAGAGAGCTGATGGCCCTCTGCCACGTTGCTGATAGAGGTCGCAATCAGTCCGTCGATCTCTTTAGCGGCTTGCGCGGAACGCTGAGCCAGCGCGCGCACCTCGGCGGCTACCACGGCAAAACCCCGGCCCTGTTCGCCAGCACGCGCCGCTTCAACCGCAGCATTCAGCGCCAGGATATTGGTCTGGAAGGCGATCGACTCAATCACATGCGTGATATCCGCAATGCTTTGCGATGAAACCTTAATGGCTGACATGGTATTGACAGAGCGCACCACGGTTTTGCTGCCGTGACTGACGATATTGCTGGCTTCGGCCACCAGTGACATCGCCTGACGCAGGCTTTCGGCGGTGTGTTCAACCGTGGCACCAAACTGCTCCATGCTGGCAGAGGTCTGCTCGACGCTGCTGGCCTGACGCCCAATCTGCTCGCTGATGTTATGGCTGCTGGCCGCGATGGTGTCCGTGCCGTCGCTGATCTCCTGCGCCGCACCGCGCACCTGGCCGACAATTTTCTCCAGGCCATCGCCAATGCCGTTAATTGCAATGATCAGCTGGCCAACTTCGTCGCGACGATGCGTATTCATATGGACCTGCAGGTTGCCGGCGGCATACTGTTCCGCCAGATGAATCACCTGCTGCAGCGGACGGGTAATCGCCCGACGGCTGTACCAGACAAAGCCCAGCGCAAAGACGATTACCAGAACCAGTCCGGTAATCAGGAACAGGTTACGGCTATGCGTAATGGGCGCAAGCAGGCTGTCGCGGTTAACTTCGCCGGTAATCACCCAGTTCCAGTCCGGCAATTGCTCCCAGGCCAGAATCTGCATCTCACCATTGATCTCCACCTGCTGCATACCTTTCGGCTCCGTCAGCAGCGGTTTCAGCGTTGCATCATCCCAGTCGGGGCGTTTTCCTTCGTCGTGCTGATCGAACAGATACGCTCCCTGCGTTTTACCGGGCGTGCCGTTGAGCACGAAGAAATGACCGCTATCACCCAGCTTACGCGCCAGGATTTTTTCTCGCATCAGCGCATACTGTTTATCAATACCCACACCGACGAACAGAATGGCAACGACTTTACCGCTCTCATCTTTTATCGGCTGATACTGTGTGATATAGCGATGGCCGAACAGCGTCGCCAGCCCGCGGTAGACTTCGCCCTGGTGAACACGTTTCCAGGCCGCCCCGGTGCGGTCAAGCTGCGTACCGATTGCGCGACTGCCATCCTCTTTTTTCAGCGAGGTTGAAACACGGACAAAGTCATCGCCATCGCGCACGAAAATGGTCGCCACGGCGGCGGTGCGCTCGGTGAAATCGTCTACGGCAGTTTGATCGAGATTCAGTGTTTTCAACCCGGCACGCAGCACTGGCGTCGAAAAGGCACCGACCTGCACCCGCGAGCTTTCATCCAGGCTAAAGCGCTTAGGCAGGAAGCTGGTAAACAGATCGGTATAGTGAGCCACCTCTTCGGTGAGGGTGGCATTAAACATAGTGGCCATTTCACTGATGCCCTGCACCTGGTTGTGCATGTCATCGATGGCGAGATTTTCCAGCTGGCGCGAGGCGTTGTGGCTTTGAGTCAGTGTCAGTAACAGCAACAGCAGTGCAACGCTGAGAGACGTCAGTACAGACAGCTTAACTCCGAGACTCAGTCCGCTGAGAGAGAGACGCTTCATAAATTACCTTTGATCAAGTTAAGGGAGTACACGATCAACGGCAGAGTGCGGGAAAAGTTTAGGGAGAAGTTAGACAGCTAAGCGGAGCGGGTGATTTCGCAAATCAACCCGCAGAACACAGACTTGATCGGCATGCCTTGCTGCCTCTCAGGAGAGACCATGATTGAACTCACTACAGAAACACTGGCCGGTATCGAATGCCTGCACGCCACGCCTGCCGGACAACGGCATCAGCCACTGCCAACCGTGCTGTTTTATCACGGCTTTACCTCATCAAAAGAGGTCTACGCCTATTTCGCCGTGGCGCTGGCACAGGCGGGGTTTCGGGCGGTGATGCCGGATGCGGAGCTGCACGGCGCGCGTTATCACGGTGATGCCAATGCACGCCTGGGCCGCTTCTGGGAGATTCTGAAACAGAACATTGATGAGCTGCCATTGCTGGAGGCTGCGCTGCGTAGAGACAATCTGATCGCTGACAGGCGTTTCGCAGTGGCGGGTGCGTCGATGGGTGGCATGACGGCACTGGGCGCGATGGCGCGTTATCCGCAGATCCAGAGCGTCGCCTGTATGATGGGATCGGGCTATTTTATGCAACTGAGCGAATCGCTGTTTCCACCGCTGGTGGCTGATACGCCGGAGCAGAAAGCGCAGTTTGCGGCCCGTATGGCTCCCCTGACGGACTATGATCCCTGCAACCATCTGGAGGCACTGGCTAACCGTCCGCTACTGTTGTGGCATGGCGAAGCGGATGAGGTTGTGCCCTGGGCGGAGAGTGTCCGGCTGGAGAGGGCGCTGCGTGACAATGGACTGGCGCAGCATCTGACCTCACTGTCGGAAAAACAGATCGGGCATAAGATCACGCCCTCTGCATTAACGGCGCTGGTCAGCTTTTTTAGACAGCAGTTATAAATAATGAACGGGCGGAGAAGGACTCTGCCGCCCGTAAAGTTACCAGCACTTACCAGAACGCAGACGCTTTTTCTGCTGCGCTGGCAGGCGCATTAACCGGGTTTCTTTCCGGCGTATCCAGCCGGTTAACGTAAACATAACCCGATGCCGCTTCGCTGCTGTGACTTCTCATCTGCTGCGCACAGTCAGCATGGCTGGCAAGAGCGGGTGGAGACAGGAAGAGACCCAGTAAAGTGGCGATGACGAACGTTTTCATGCCCGACTCCTCACTTCAGGGAACACACTCTGCGTGACGCCACTAAGCGAACCGTGACGTCTCTAATCAGTTTAGCGACTGAGTAAATTATCGCCAGATCATCCACCTGAACCTCTTTGTCAGCATTTTTGAACCTTCGCCGCCCAACCTGCTGTATTTACGTCATTAGCACAAAAAGCCCCGATATCTGGCACGACGCCTGCGATTTGTTTAAATGTGCGCTTGAGTTCAGGCACCTTCGCCGGTATGATTACGCGTCAATTTTTCAGCCGCATTCTCAGGCTGTGTCCCACAAACGCTCGTCACTGCGAACCTTTGTGGGACACAGCCTATAACGTTCCTTGCTTCCATGGGCCGCGGTTGACCCCGACAGGAGGCTGAATAATCCGTAAGGAGCAATTTCGATGCGTCATTACGAAATCGTATTTATGGTTCATCCTGACCAGAGCGAACAGGTTCCTGGCATGATCGAGCGTTACACTGGTGCTATCACTGGTGCTGAAGGCACGATTCACCGTCTGGAAGACTGGGGCCGCCGTCAGCTGGCTTACCCGATCAATAAACTGCACAAAGCGCATTACGTTCTGATGAACGTTGAAGCGCCGCAGGAAGCGATCGATGAGCTGGAAACGAACTTCCGCTTCAACGACGCCGTTATCCGTAGCATGGTTATGCGCGTTAAAAACGCGGTAACTGAAGCATCACCGATGGTTAAAGCGAAAGATGAGCGTCGTGATCGTCGCGAAGATTTTGCTAACGAATCCGCTGATGAGTCAGATGCTGGGGATTCTGAAGAGTAATCCATCGTGACGGTCAATCGACTTCGCCTGTCTGGCACTGTGTGCAAGACACCGGTTCGAAGAGTTAGCCCGTCAGGAATTCCTCACTGTCAGTTTGTGCTTGAGCACCGCTCAGTGCAGGAGGAGGCCGGGTTTCACCGGCAAGCCTGGTGTCGTATGCCTGTTATTATTAGCGGCAGCGCCCATCAGGTGATTACTCAACATATAACGGTCGGCACGCAACTCACACTCGACGGTTTCATTAGTTGCCATCAGGCACGAAATGGCCAGAGCAAAGTGGTGTTCCATGCCGAGCAGATTGAATTGATAGATTCTGGAGACTAGCCTAATGGCACGTTATTTCCGTCGTCGCAAGTTCTGCCGTTTCACCGCGGAAGGCGTTGTTGAGATCGATTACAAAGACATCGCAACGTTGAAAAACTACATTACCGAAAGCGGTAAAATTGTCCCGAGCCGTATCACCGGTACTCGTGCAAAATACCAGCGTCAGTTGGCTCGCTGCATCAAGCGTGCGCGTTACCTGTCTCTGCTGCCGTACACTGATCGTCATCAGTAATCGGCAACTGTCCATTAACGACTTTAAGAGGATAAGGTAATGCAAGTTATTCTGCTTGATAAAGTAGCAAACCTTGGCACCCTGGGTGATCAGGTTAACGTTAAAGCGGGCTATGCTCGTAACTTCCTGGTACCACAGGGCAAAGCTGTTCCTGCTACCAAGAAAAACGTTGAGTTCTTCGAAGCACGCCGTGCTGAACTGGAAGCCAAACTGGCTGACGTTCAGTCTGCAGCAACTGCACGCGCTGAGAAAATCAATGCACTGGGCACTGTAACCATCACGTCTAAAGCGGGCGATGAAGGTAAACTGTTCGGTTCAATCGGTACCCGCGACATCGCTGATGCAGTTACTGCAGCTGGCGTTGAAGTCGCTAAGAGCGAAGTTCGTCTGCCGAACGGCGTTCTGCGCACTACCGGTGAGCATGAAGTAAGCTTCCAGGTTCACAGCGAAGTCTTCGCTAAACTGAACGTGAAAGTTGTTGCTGGTTAATTTTATTAACTGAGCACGACATCAACGCCGGCCTTGTGCCGGCGTTTTTGTTTTTATGCCTTTCAATAAACTGCTGTTGGCCTTACTGCGCGCGAATAAAGCTGCCATCTGGCTGACGCGTAAACAGCACCGGGCCATTTGCGCCATCAACGGTCAGACCGGTTACCACACCCTGCGCATCCTGACGGATTTTCACCTGCTGACCACTTTTCAGTGAGCTGAGCGGCTGGTCACTGCCTTCCACCCGCGCCATCGCAAACACATCATTGACCGGCAGACTGTTGTCACGAAACAGCTGCGCCAGCGTCTGACCCGACGCAATGGTCATATTGCGCCATTCGCCCTGAGAATCAGCTTTTGGCGTCTGCTGAGACGCTGAGGATGAAGGCTGACGGGCACGGTTGTTATCATAAATATCCGCCTGCATCGGCACCTCTTTCTCCGCAGAAGGCGAAGACTGCTCGACCGGATAACGCAGGGTACTGGTGGGCCAGAGAAACGCCACCAGCATCACCAGCAGTGCCGCCACAATGCCACGACGGTGCGGCGCAGGCAGCGGATCCATCCAGCGAATATGGTCGGTAAAATGCCAGATACGCTGAAGCCATGTCGGCAGGCGGGATGACGTGTCTGAAGCCATTCGGGTTTCCTCCTCTCCGGCAGTTTGCTGTAGCCTGCGTGCGGCCAGCCAGGTCTGCAGCCGGGATACCATTTGTTTTGCACGCATCCTGCGGCGGCGTGGGGCAATCTGGCCCATGTTTGCTCTCTTATTCAGGTGCTACAGATGAGGTGATCCCCATCGATAGTTATAGTATGGGCAATACCGGCGCGAAGTGCCTGCCAGCATTGATAAATTTGACGTGGCTATTGTTTCTCTTTCATCAGCAAAAGTCATCTGCGACGCAGGGCATTTTACGCCAGCGGCCTGCGCTGCTATGCTGCCGGTTCGAATTTATCCGAGAGTGAAAGGAACGAAGATGACTACCCCTTCTTTCGACAGCGTCGAAGCACAAGCAAGTTACGGTATTGGTTTACAGGTTGGCCAGCAGTTGCTGGAATCTGGTCTGCAGGGTCTGCAACCAGAAGCACTGCTCGCGGGTCTGCGCGACGCGCTGGAAGGGAACTCGCCGGCCGTACCGGTTGATGTGGTTCATCGCGCACTGCGTGAAGTGCACGAACGCGCGGAAGGCGTGCGTCGTGAGCGTACCGAAGCTATGGCCGCAGAAGGTCAGGCATTCCTGCAGGAACATGCGCAGCGTGAAGGCGTGAGCAGCACCGAATCAGGCCTGCAGTTCAGCGTGATTACTCAGGGTGAAGGTCCAATCCCATCACGTCAGGATCGCGTACGCGTTCACTACACCGGCAAACTGATCGACGGCACCGTGTTCGACAGCTCAGTTGCCCGTGGCGAACCGGCAGAATTCCCGGTAAGCGGCGTTATCCCTGGCTGGATTGAAGCGCTGACGCTGATGCCGGTTGGCTCAAAATGGGAACTGGTGATCCCACAGAACCTGGCGTATGGCGAGCGCGGTGCGGGTGCCTCTATCCCACCATTCAGCACGCTGCTCTTCGAAGTTGAGCTGCTGGAAATCCTGTAAGATAAGACGCTGCAACCACCCCGGTTGCAGCGTTTTCTCCAGCCTTATTTCTGCTGTAAATTTACCTGCCACAGTGCAAAGCCAATCGCATCTGTTCCTTTGGGCTGAAGCGGATATTGCGCATGCTGCTTAATAAATCCGGTCGCCTTATCGCCCGGTGCCGTTTCAAACTGAATATCGAGCGGAGTGGATGAGGTAATCGGTGCCAGACGCCAGTTATTGTCCGCCTTCGGCTGAACTGCGCCATGCGCTTTGGTTTCCGCGCTGATGTAGGCTGCTACCACCGAACGGTTCTCATCTGGCGAGGCAAAGGCGATGTACTTATCTCCGGTGCCGGCAAACTTGCCGCCATATGCGCGATAGTTATTGGTCGCCACCAGGAAGAGAGCCTGCGGATCGATGGGTTTACCCTGCCAGGTAAGCTGACGGATGCGTGAGGCGTCAGGATGGATCAACTGACACTCTGCGTCATAACGCGCGGGCTGGGTCACATCAATCTGATAATTGACTCCATCAATCACATCGAAGTTATAGGTGCGGAAATCCCAGTTAATCAGCGACTGCGTTTTGCTGCTGTGCGGATCGATCTGGTTAAACTGGCCTGCTGAGCATTCCAGCCACTCTTTCACCTGCGCACCCGTGACTTTCATCACGACCAGTGTATTGGGATAGAGATAGAGATCGGCCGCATTACGGAAGGTCAGGGCACCTTTCTCCACTTCGACATAGCTGGCAGGATCGTTTTTACGTCCGCCCGCTTTAAACGGCGCGGCAGCAGAGAGCACCGGCAAACGGCCCAGATCCGGATCGCCCTGAATGAAATGCTCCACATAAGCGCGCTGCGCATTATTGACGATCTGCACCGTTGGATCGTCCTGAACCAGCGACAGATAGCTGTACATTACGTCAGCCGACTTGCCGATGGGCTTCGCCACAAACTCCCGCGTGGCGCGGTGATCGTCAGCCAGCACCTTCACCAGCGCCGGATCTTCCGCCGCCAGCGATTTCTTCGCGGCAGTATCGTAGATCGGTCGCGCCTCTGCTTTGCCGCTGCTCACCTGCCAGCGTCCGCCCTCATTGTTCAGCACCAGATCGACCACGCCAAGATGATCGCCCCACATGCCTGGCATCACCGCCGGAACCCCGTTCAGCGTGCCGTTAGCAATGTCTGCGCCTTTGATGCCAGCAAACTCCTTGCTGGGGAAGACGGCATGCGCATGACCAAACAGGATGGCGTTAATACCTTCCACCTGGCTGAGGTAGTAAACCGAGTTTTCTGCCATTGCGTGATACGGCTCGCTGCTCAGGCCGGAGTGAGGGATAGCAATAATCAGATCGGCACCCTGCGCGCGCATCTCAGGCACATAGCGGCGAGCTGTTTCGGTGATGTCATCCACCCGTACCTTGCCCTGCAGATTGGCTTTATCCCACACCATGATCTGCGGCGGCACAAAGCCGATATAGCCAATCTTCAGGGTCTGCGATTTGCCCTCGCGATCAACCACCGTAGTGGATTTGATGAGGTAAGGGGTAAACAGCGGTTTGCCGCTCTTCACATCAATCACGTTGGCGTTCACATAAGGGAAGCGCGCACCCGCCAGCGCTTTTTTCAGGTAGGGCAGACCATAATTGAATTCATGGTTACCGAGGTTGCCGACAGCGTAATCCAGCGTATTAAGCGCCTTGTAGACCGGATGGATTTCGCCCTCACGCAGCCCTTTAGCCGCCATGTAGTCGCCCAGTGGGCTGCCCTGAATGATGTCGCCGTTATCAACCAGCAGGCTGTTCTTCACCTCCTGCCGGGCGGCGTGAATCAGCGTGGCGGTGCGCACCAGACCAAATTTCTCGGTTGGCGTATCTTTGTAGTAGTCGAAATCCATCATATTGCTGTGCAGATCGGTGGTTTCCAGTACGCGTAAATCGACCGTCGCGGCCTGGGCGGCGACGGAAACGCTCAGGGCCAGTAACATCATTCCGGGCTTAAACATGCTTGCTCCTGCTGCAAATTAAATTCAGGCTCTCAAAATAATGTAAAAGCATGACAGATAGTCATTTTAAATCGTGATGGGTATAACGTTTTGACGCATCGACCTGCGACTCATTCTTATACGATAAAGGGTCACTGGCGTCAGCATGGCGATAAGCACGTAACTATGATATTGATATATCTATAAATTGAATCGCCGCCGGACCAGTAAACAGGCTGGTCAGGCGGAACTGCTAAAATGTCACTATCTGAAGATGGGCTGATCCTGCAGCAGACAGACAAAAACGAGGTGAAAAATGTTAGAGCAAATCTGCCAACTGGCACGCGAAGCTGGCGACGCGATTATGCAGGTCTATAACGGTGCCGCGCCGCTTGACGTTTCTCACAAATCGGACGATTCGCCGGTGACCGCTGCGGATATCGCGGCGCATGAAGTCATCATGGAGGGGCTGAAACAGCTATCGCCTGACATACCGGTACTTTCAGAAGAAGATCCGCCAGCCTGGGATGTCCGTCAGCACTGGCAACGCTACTGGCTGGTTGATCCGCTGGATGGCACCAAAGAGTTCATCAAGCGTAACGGTGAATTTACCGTCAATATTGCGCTGATTGAAGCGGGCAAGCCGGTGATGGGCGTCGTCTATGCGCCAGTGCTGGGCGTAATGTATTCCGCGGCAGAGGGTAAAGCGTGGAAAGAAGAGGGCGGTCATCGCGAACAGATTCATGTCCGTGACGCACGTCCTCCGCTGGTCGTGGTCAGCCGCTCACATGGTGACGACGACGAGATGAAAGAGTACCTGAAGCAGTTGGGTGAGCATCAGACCGTTGCGACCGGCTCCTCACTGAAATTCTGTCTGGTGGCAGAAGGTAAAGCTCAGCTCTATCCCCGTTTCGGGCCAACCAATATCTGGGATACCGGCGCGGGTCATGCCGTGGCGATGGCTGCGGGTGCGCATGTACATGACTGGCAGGGCAAAACCCTTGACTATGCGCCGCGCGAATCCTTCCTGAATCCCGGCTTCCGCGTTTCGCTCTTTTAAGACGATATTGGCATAAATGCCCGGCGAGCGATTCTCTCGCTCCCGGGTGTTCAGCATTACTCTTTCAGCAGTGAGTTGACCAGCGCGATAACTTTTGTCACTTCATCCTGCGTCAGCGAACCATCCTTCACAAACTTCACTTTGCCCTGCTTATCCAGCACCACTATGGCGGAACCACCAGGCTGTAACTGCCAGCTGTGCTGCACGTTGCCTTTGCTGTCTATGACAAACTGAGACCAGGGATATTGCTGCTTGTTGGTCTCGACGCTGCTGCGCACAAACATGCCCGTGCCCGGAATCGCGTCATCGGTATTGACGATGGTGGTGGTCTGATAGCGATCATGCGGCAGCTTCGCGGCTTTGATCGCTTCTACCAGTGCCGCGTTCATCTCTTTCGCAGATGAGCGACCCGCAATATGCTGGATGACGCGAACTTTTCCGCTGAGCTGCGCGCTATTCCAGTTTTTGTAGCTAAACTTCTCCTGTTGCAATAACAGCTCGCCTTTGTCATTCACGCCTACAGCCGGTACCCGCATATCCAGTCTGAGGTTATGAGCCATCGCGCCTGCCGGTATCAACAGAGACAACGCCACAGCTGCCAGGGTTATACGCATTGTTATTTCCTAAGGTGATCAGACCAGTCAGTCATTTTACTGCAATAGTAAGCGGGGATGATGCGCCTGTCCTGGAAAGGTGTCAGGTTTGTTATGGCCGCCACAATTCCTTAATCAATGAAGGTTTATACTGTGTTGTGTGAGCCTGATAACAGAGTGTTCTGTAATGATGTGTCAATTCAGTAAAAAAATTCACTTTTAGGAACATCAGTCAGTTTTAGTGTTCTATAGTTATCGCGAATTCGCGCTTCATGGGCTGGAACCAAATTTGGAAACGGCGAAGCGTGCTTAAAAATGTACAGGAGTTAAACAGCATGAAGATCTTCCAGCGCTATAATCCGCTACAAATAGCGAAATATGTAAAAACGCTGTTCAAAGGAAGGTTGTATATCAAGGACGTGGGCGCGTTCGAGTTCGATAAAGGGAAAGTATTAATCCCTCGCGTCAAAGACAAACAGCACCTGAGCGTGATGTCAGAAATTAACCGCCAGGTCGTTCGTCTCAAACTTGAGTTCAACTAATAACAAGGGCGCCGATGGCGCCCTTAGTGTATGACCTATCAGGCTATTCCCTTTGCCTGTCCGAACACGGACGGTGCCCACAATCTCCAACTGCTACGTAAACGTTCCGTTTGTTCCGCGCGCTCTGTATCCAGGACTGCCTGGGACAATAATAGCCGCCGGGACACGCTCTGAGTCATTTACTCTTCTTCGGTTTTGGTCAGGTTCAGCACGGGTGGTCGTTCATCAATGCGGGTGACCAGCAGCTGATCGATACGGTAGCTATCGATATCTACCACTTCGAACTTATAGCCAGCAAACTTCACAAAATCGGTACGCTTTGGAATCTTACGCAGCATATACATCATAAAGCCGCCGATGGTTTCGTAGTTGCCTGACTGCGGGAAATCATCGATGTCCAGCACGCGCATCACGTCATCAATCGGTGTGCCGCCTTCAACCAGCCATGAATTCTCATCGCGCGCCACGATCTGCTCTTCCATGCCCTGACCGACCAGATCGCCCATCAGTGTGGTCATGACGTCATTCAGCGTAATGATGCCCACGACCAGCGCATATTCGTTCATGATCACCGCGAAATCTTCACCAGCGGTTTTAAAACTTTCCAGCGCTTCTGAGAGCGTCAGCGTGTCCGGCACGATTAGCGCAGAGCGAATCTGCAGGCCGCTGTTCAGCGCCATGCTCTGATTGCCGAGTACGCGCAGCAGCAGCTCTTTTGAGTCGACATAGCCAACGATATGATCGATGTCGCCGCTGCAGACCAGAAACTTCGAATGAGGATGCTGGGCGATTTTGGTCTTGAGGCTGGTCTCATCTTCGTGCAGATCAAACCAGACAATATTCTCGCGTGAGGTCATTGAAGAGGGAACGGTACGTGACTCCAGCTCAAACACGTTTTCAATCAGCTCATGCTCCTGCTTGCGCAGAACGCCCGCCAGCGCACCGGCTTCCACCACCGCGTAGATATCGTCGGAGGTGATGTCATCTTTACGCACCATCGGCAGCTTGAAAATACGGAAGAAGACGTTGGCCAGGCCATTAAACAGAAATACCAGCGGACGCATCACTAACAGGCAGAAACGCATCGGATTGATGATGCGCAGCGCGATGGTTTCCGGTGCGACCATGCCAACCCGCTTTGGTGTTAAGTCGGCAAACAGGATAAACAGGCTGGTCACGATGGTGAATGAACAGATAAAGCTGAGCTGTTCCGCCAGTTCCGGCGAAACAAAGCGGTTAAACAGGCCGCTGAAAACCGGTGAAAATGCCGCGTCGCCGACAATACCGCCCAGGATGGCGACAGCGTTAAGGCCAATCTGCACCACGGTGAAGAACATGCCCGGCGTTTCCTGCATTTTCAGCACACGCTGGGCATTGACGTTGCCTTCGTCGGCCAGAAGTTTCAGTTTGATCTTACGGGCGGCCGCCAGCGAGATCTCCGACAGGGAGAAAAAGGCACTGATTACAATCAGCAATAAAATGACAAGCAAGCTATCTAACATATGAGATCCAAAGGGTTATCCACTTGTCATTTTTGGCCTGGGCAGCGTGGGTAAGCGCAAACAGAGTTGGTTTATCCGTGAAACAGAGCTATCCGTGCCAAAAATGTCTGCGCCAGTTCGACAACGTACATGTCGGGGCAGAAATGAAAACAGGCGGAATGCCTGTGGTGGCAGATTATAGCAGGAGCGCTCATCGGGCCGCCAGAGGGCAATCTGCCGCTTCCCTCAGGATTAGCAGGCAGAACGGTACGTTATCGACTCAGATTTATCTGAGTGAATCATTTTGGACCGCTCATTCCCGCCTGCAGGAGTTGTATCAATCCCCCCATTTACCGACAATAGCCGCGTTATTTGAGTTAGAAGTCGATTTTGCGCCGCCGTTTGCCATAAAGTGCGGCTATGATGAGGATGTTGCCGTTGCGGTAGTGCGGGCAAAGATGATTAATAAGTGCCCCGCGGAAAAGGGGCCGGCATGATTAACAGGAGTACAGGTGCCACGATTTTATGTTTATTGCATAGCTGGCCTGCTGCTTGCCGCGCCCGCCCTTGAGGCGGCGACCGTGCGATTACAGGTAGATGGCTTAACCGGGGATCTGCAAAAGAATGTCAGAGCGCGCCTTTCCACCATCGGCAGCGACGAGGTCTCGAATGATGGCCGTTTTCGTGCACGTGTCTCTGTTGCAATAAAAGAGGGGCTGCGCGCCCTTGGTTATTACGAGCCGACCATCGATTTCGAATCCCGCCCCGCGCCTGCGAAGGGAGGACGGCCGGTATTAGTCGCACATGTGACGCCGGGCGAGGCTGTCAAAATTGGCGGCAGCACCATTGTGGTGGAAGGTGATGCGCGCAATGATCCTGATTACAAAGCCTGGGTGAAGCAGGGACGGCCCAAAGTGGGCACGCAGCTTAACCACGGGCAGTATGACAAATTTAAAAGCGGCTTCTCTAATCTTGCGCTGCGTAACGGCTACTTCGACGGCACCTTTAAAAAAAGCCAGCTCGGCGTCTCGGTTGAGCGCCATGAAGCGTTCTGGGATATCGACTACGACAGCGGCGAGCGCTATCGCTTTGGTGACGTCACTTTTCAGGGATCGCAGATTCGTGAAGAGTATCTGCAAAATCTGGTGCCCTTTAAAGAAGGGGATTACTACAGCTCACGCGATCTGGCCGAACTGAATCGCCGCCTCTCCGCCACCGGCTGGTTTAATTCGGTGGTGGTCGCGCCGGAATTCAGCAAGGGACGACAGACTAAAGTGCTGCCGCTGAGTGCCGTGATGTCACCCCGCACCGAAAACACCATTGAAACCGGCGTCGGCTACTCAACTGACGTCGGTCCGCGGCTGAAAGGAACGTGGAAAAAACCGTGGATCAACGACAGCGGCCACAGCCTGACAGCCAGCGCCTACGTGTCTGCGCCGGAACAGCAGGTCGACCTCAGCTATAAAGTCCCGTTACTGAAGAGCCCACTGGAGCAGTACTACACCTTCTCCGGAGGCCTCAAGCGTACCGACCTTAACGACACCAAAGCCGACACCACCACGCTTGCGATGTCGCGCAACTGGGACAGCAGCAGCGGCTGGCAGAAGGCGGTCAACCTGCGCTGGAGCCTGGATCACTTTACGCAGGGCAGTGTGACCAATACCACCATGCTGCTCTATCCCGGCGTCAGCGTAAACCGCACCCGCTCGCGCGGCGGTCTGATGCCGACCTGGGGCGACTCACAGCGCTACTCCGTCGACGTTTCCGATACGACATGGGGCTCCGACGTCGACTTCCTGATTCTGCAGGCGCAAAACGTCTGGATTCGCACTCTCGGTGACAGTCATCGCTTTGTGGCGCGCGGCAATCTTGGCTGGATTGAAACCAACGACTTCGACAAGGTGCCACCGGATCTGCGCTTCTTCGCCGGTGGTGACCGCAGTATTCGCGGTTACAAATACAAAAATATTTCACCGCGTGACGACGACGGCAAACTCACCGGGGCATCAAAACTCGCCACCGGATCGCTGGAATATCAGTATAACGTCACCGGTAAATGGTGGGGCGCGGTGTTTGTCGACTCAGGCGAAGCGGTTAACGACATTAAACAGAGCAATATCAAAACCGGTGCAGGTGTCGGTGTGCGCTGGTCTTCACCGGTTGGCCCCATCAAATTTGATATTGCCAGACCTATCGGGGATGACGAGGAGCATGGATTGCAATTTTACGTAGGACTGGGGCCTGAACTATGAAGCTGTGGAAAAAGGTCCTGATCGGTATTCTGATCTTTCTGGTTGTGCTGTTGGGTGGCGTGGCATTTTTAATCGGGACCACGCCGGGACTGCATTTAGTGCTCAAGGGTGCATCGCGCTGGGTGCCTGGCCTGTCGATCAAACAGGTCGATGGCGGCTGGCGTAACCTGACCCTTAACGGTCTGCGCTTTGAGATGCCCGGCGTCAGTGTTGATGCCGGGCAGATTCACCTGGCGGTGGATCTCAACTGCCTGCTGCACTCCTCCGTGTGCGTCAACGATGTCTCCCTGCGCGATATCAGCGTGGTCGTCGACAGCAAGAAAATGACACCTGCTGCTGCCGCACCGGAAGAGGAGAGTAGCAACGCTAACCTCAGCACACCATACCCCATCACGCTGCGTCATCTTGGCCTGCACAACATCAATGTGAAGGTTGATGACACCGCGATCTCGCTGCTTGATTTCACCACGGGCCTGCAGTGGCAGGATCGTGCGCTGACGCTGAATCCGACCCATATCCAAAGCCTGCTGATTGCGCTGCCAAAAGCGGCAAAAGTGGTGAAGGAAGAGGTGGTCGATCCGAAAGTTCAGCAGCCGCATCCCGCTGAGAAACCGCTGGGCGAAACGCTGCAGGCGATGTTTGCGCAACCGCTGCTACCGGCATTGCCTGATTTCCGTCTGCCGCTGGATATTGACGTACAGCAGATTCTGGGCGAGCAGCTGCGCGTTACCGGCGACACCGATATCGCTGTCAGCCGGTTGTTGCTGAAAGCCAAAACCGCCGATCGGCAGATGCAGTTAACGACGCTGGAAGTGGACTCGAATCTGGGCAATCTGACGGGGAGTGGGCAGGCGACGCTGGCGGATAACTGGCCGGTCGATTTCTCCCTGAATGGCACGGTCAATACCGATCCGATTAAAGGCGAAAAGCTGGCGCTGAAACTTAACGGTGCGATGCGCGACGCGCTGAAGCTGGGCCTGAATCTCTCAGGTCCGGTCAATGCGCAGCTGGATGCGACGACCCAACTGGCTGTTGCGGGACTGCCGCTGTCACTGCAGCTGACCAGTCCGCAACTGCGCTGGCCGCTGACCGGACCGATACAGTATCAGGCCGATAACCTGGACTATCAGTTCAAAGGCAAAGCCACCGACTATGTGATGTCACTGCAGACCGCCGTGAAGGGCGAATCTGTGCCACCGGCCAATGTCTCGCTGACGGGTAAAGGTAACGTTGAGCAGTTCAGCCTCGATCGCCTGCGCGTAGCCGCGCTGCAGGGCAATATCGATCTCACCGCGCTGGTGGACTGGAGTAAGGCAATCAGCTGGCGCAGTGAGCTGACGCTGGCAGGGATCAATACTGCGAAACAGTATCCTGACTGGCCCGCGCGGCTGGATGGCAAAATCACCACGCGCGGCAGTCTGTATGGCGGCACCTGGCAGCTGAGCGTGCCGCAGCTTCAGCTAAAAGGTAACGTGAAAAAGAATGCCGTAACCGCTGACGGCTCACTGACCGGTAACAGCTACAACCAGTGGACGGTGCCGGGTATTAAGCTGGCGCTGGGACGCAACCATCTGGATGTCAAAGGGGCGCTGGGCGACAGTCTGGATCTTGATGCCAGTATTGATGCGCCACAGCTCGACAATGCGCTGCCGGGTCTGGGCGGCGTGGTCAACGGCACGATTAAAGCGCGTGGCACTCTGAAGGCACCGCAGCTGCTGGCCGATCTCAATGCCCGTGGTCTGCGCTGGCAGCAGATGCAGATTAATCGCGTCACCCTGAATGGCGATGTCCGCTCCGGCGAACAGGTCGCCGGTAAACTGCAACTTCGCGTTGAGCAACTGAAGCAGGATGCGCTGAACATCGGCCTGCTGACGCTGAATGCAGAGGGGAATGAGCGTCAGCATCAGATGAAGCTGACTGTGCAGGGCAAACCGGTCTCGGGTCAGCTGGCGCTCAACGGCAGCTTTGATCGCCAGACCGAGCGCTGGAAAGGCTCGCTAAACGATACCCGCTTTGACACGCCCGTGGGCGAGTGGCGTCTGACCCGCGCCATGGCCATCGACTATCTGAACAGCCGTCAGACGGCGACCATCGGGCCGCATTGCTGGCAGAACCCCAATGCACAAATTTGTGTACCGGAGCCGATTGAAGCGGGCCCGGCAGGTAAGGCGCATGTGGTGCTGAACCGTTTTGACCTTGCGATGGTCAAGCCATTTATGCCGGAGGCAACCCAGCTCAGCGGCCTGTTCAGTGGCGATGTACGCGTTAACTGGACGGCGGATGGCAGCCTGCCAACCGGTACTGTGGCGCTGAAGGGTAACGGCGTAAAAGTGGTGCAGGATGTTCAGGGCAACAGCCTGCCGATCGCCTTTGACACGCTTAACCTGAATGCCGCACTGCGAAACGGTCGCGCACAGCTCGACTGGCTGATCCGCATTGCCAAAAACGGGCAGCTGGATGGCAACGTGCAGATCGACGATCCGCAAAATCGCCGCACGCTGGGCGGTAACGTGAACATCCGCAATATCTCGCTGGCGATGATCAATCCTGCGCTGATGCAGGGCGAGAAGATCAAAGGCAGCCTGAACAGCAGCCTTCGCCTGGGGGGAAGTGTGCAGCAGCCGCAGGTGTTTGGGCAGTTGGGTCTGACGGGTGTGGATGTGGATGGCAACTTTATGCCGGTCGATCTGACCGCCGCCAACCTGAATCTGGTGTTCAACGGTATGAGCTCGACCCTGAACGGACTGGTCCAGACTGCACAGGGCAACATCAATCTCAGCGGTAACGCCGACTGGAGCCAGCTCGATAACTGGCGTGCGCGCATTGCGGCGCAGGGCAGTCGGGTTCGCGTCACCGTGCCGCCGATGGTGCGCATGGATGTCTCGCCGGATCTGGTATTTGAAGCGACGCCAGCCGCCTTTAACCTTGATGGCAGCGTCGATATTCCGTGGGCGCGCATTACGGTGCAGGAAGTGCCGGAAAGCGCGACGGGCGTCTCGTCAGATGAGGTGATGCTGGATAAACAGCTGAAGCCGATTACACCGCAAACCGCTGCGATTCCGATTAACAGTAACCTGGTGATCCACGTCGGCAACGATGTGCGTCTGTCCGCATTTGGTCTGAAAGCGAAGCTGAATGGCGATCTGAAAATGGTGCAGGATAAGTCAGGACTGGGCTTAAACGGCCAGATCAACATTCCATCCGGTCGCTTCCACGCCTATGGTCAGGATCTGATTGTGCGTAAAGGTGAGCTGCAGTTTGCCGGGCCGCCTGATCAGCCTTACGTTAACCTGGAAGCCATTCGTAACCCGGATGCCACGGAAGATGGCGTCACTGCCGGTCTGCGCGTGACCGGCCTTGCCGATGAACCTAAAGCGGAAGTCTTCTCCGATCCGGCGATGTCGCAACAGGAAGCGCTTTCCTACCTGCTGCGTGGTCAGGGATTAGGCAGCGACGGCGACAGTAACGCTCTAACGTCGGCACTTGTTGGCTTAGGGGTTGCACAAAGTGGTCAGGTTGTGGGTAAAATCGGAGAGACCTTCGGTGTCAGCAATCTCGCCGTTGATACTGCCGGTGTTGGCGATAGCCAGCAGGTGCAGGTCAGCGGCTACGTGCTACCGGGTCTGCAGGTAAAATACGGTGTTGGCATATTTGATTCACTGGCGACGTTAACCTTGCGTTACCGCCTGATGCCTAAGCTCTATCTGGAAGCCGTGTCCGGTGTGGATCAGGCTCTCGATTTGCTCTATCAGTTTGAGTTTTAGCAATGCGAATAATTGTCTACGGCAGTTTACGGCGCAAACAGGGAAACAGTCACTGGATGACCAATGCGCAGTGGCTGGGTGATCACCAGATTGAAGGCTTTGAGCTTTATAGTCTGGGCCATTATCCCGGCGTAATAGAGGGCAATGGGGCGGTACATTGTGAGGTGTACCGCATTGATGCCTCAACCCTGGCGGAGCTGGATGCGCTTCGCACCAAAGGGGGAGAGTACAAACGATTTCTGACTCAGACGCCGTTTGGCAGTGCATGGCTTTATGTTTATCAACGCTCAGTGGCAGGACGCCAGCGCATTATGAGTGGTGACTGGCTAAAGCGTGATGAGGAGCCAGAGGCCTGAACAAAAACACCGTCCATTTGGACGGTGTTTTTTTTTTCGACTTACAAACCGGCAGCAGAATTACTTTTTCTGTGCGCGCTCATAAGAGGAGATGATTTCAGCTTTAGCGGCTTCGGCGTTATCCCAGCCATCCACTTTCACCCATTTGCCTTTTTCCAGATCTTTGTAGTGTTCAAAGAAGTGGGTGATCTGTGCACGCAGCAGTTCTGGCAGGTCGTTCACATCTTTGATGTGATCGTACTCTTTAGAAAGCTTGGTGTGCGGAACGGCAACCAGTTTGGCATCTTCACCAGACTCGTCGGTCATTTTCAGCACGCCAACCGGACGGCAGCGGATCACGGAGCCTGGGACCAGTGGATACGGGGTTGGAACCAGTACGTCAACCGGATCACCATCCAGAGAAAGGGTATGGTTGATGTAACCGTAGTTGCACGGATAGAACATGGCGGTAGACATGAAACGGTCTACAAACAGGGCACCAGACTCTTTATCAACTTCATATTTGATCGGATCAGCGTTCGCTGGGATCTCAATGACAACGTAGATATCTTCTGGCAGGTCTTTACCTGCTGGCACCTGGTTCAAACTCATCTGGTATTCCTTCAGTAGTCGTATGTTGAGTGTCGGCTATTATAGCCAACTGACTCTGAATGTATGCCCCCTTTTTGGCGTTTCGGAATGCGCCCAAACGCTACTTAGCTGCCACAAACAGTGAAACAATGCCTGCGGCAATCAGTGGCCCTACTGGCACGCCACGAAAGAACGCGACGCCTATCACCGTACCAATCAGCAGACCTCCGATTACAGAGGGTTGTACGCTCATAAAATTCACGCCACGACCGCCCAGCCAGGCGACAAAAATCCCCACCAGAATCGCCACAATCGACTTCCAGTTGGCAAAGGATTTGATTAAGGCGGAGGCGGGCAATGAGCCGCTGGCCAGCGGCGCCATGACCGCCACAGTAAGAATAATGATGCCTAAGGTAATGCCCTGTTTTTCGACGTAGGGGAAGAACTGCGCCAGCGGGGTAATTTTAATCGCCAGCAGCACCAGAATCGAAATCGTGACCGCATTGTTGTGTACGAAATAACTCAGCACGGCGAGGCAAATCAGAATGATGGTCGAGGCGTAAGCAGCCATGGTTTCTCCCTGAAGGTTATGGAACGCACTGACTTCCGCCAGTGCAAAAGCCAGTTATCGATCAGCAGTCATCGGGATTCGCACAACTGCCTTTAGAAAGTGATTGCAACATCAGCGCCTGATTCCGCACCAGGCTCAGACTCTGCGCGCTCAGGGCCACGCTACCCAGTGTTCCCTGAGAACTGAGCTGACTGCGACTCGCCTCCAGCCAGCTGTCGCGGTAGCTCAGCCAGGCACGCTGAGCGGCACGCAGTTTGTTCTTCGGTTCGCCGGAGAGCGTTTTCATCAGCTTGTTGTACTGCTTATTCATCGCCTGATCCCAGACCTTGCTTGCTGCCGCGTAGCACTGATTCATTGCAAGAGTCGTTGAGGCATTATTGAGGCAGCGATCAGGCGAAGCGTCTGACGGCATATCCTCTGCCAGCGCCGATGTGCTGAGGCAGATCAGCATCAGAAACAAACCTGGTTTCATTCTTTTCTCCGGATAACGGATGGGCGGCAATCAGCTTGATGGATGTTTCTGTGATGATCAAGTTGTTAACACTAATCAGCGTTAAAGTTTCGGACCGTTACTGCCGATAATTCCTCCGCTTTGAGGCCGCTTGAAATTCGCCTTTTCACATACACGGAAACTATCAGGATGAAACAGTTATCACTTCGCACGGGGTTGCTGGCTTTGCTGGCATTTATGACACTGCTGCTGTTGGCGGTGAGTTCTATGGGTATCGTGGCAATTAACAAAGGAAACCGCTCGCTGGATGTGGTTAACCGCATTCAGGGGATCGAGCTGAACAGTCTTTATAAGAGCAATTCAGATCTGATGCGTGCCCGCGCTAACGCAGCGCTGGCAGTGCGTAAAATTGAAATTGGTATGCTGGAAGAGGGCGCGGCAGTCACAAAACTCTCACAGGCGGATGTGGTGTCATCACAACTCAACCTGAAGCGCTTTGTGGACGCAGGAACGGTGACGGCGCACGGTAAGATGCTGGCGGATGCAGTTTCAGCCAGTTACAAAGCCTATCTCGACCAGGGCATCAAACCGATGATGGACGCGCTGGATAAGCAATATACCGACGAATATTACCAGCTGCTGGAAGGCAACCTGGCAACACTGGCGGCCAGTTACGATAAGGCGGTCACTGACTTCAGCCAGTTTGCTGACCAGGTGACGCAGGCTCAGCTGGTGCAGGCGGCCCAAAACGAAACCAAAATGAAAGTCCTGATCGGTGTGGCAGGGATATTAACGCTGTTGCTGCTGGTACTTGCCTGGCAACTGCTGCGCCGGATGCTGCTGCAGCCGCTGAACCAGGCGATTGTCCATCTTGAGCAGATTGCGGCGGGCGACCTGTCGCAGGCGCTGCCACCGTCCAGCAACAATGAGCTGGGCCGGCTTAACCATGCACTGAGCGGGATGCAGGACTCATTGCGGACCTCAGTGAGTCAGGTGCGTGAAGCGAGTATGCAGATCGACATCGGCAGCCGTGAACTGGCGGCCGGTAACGTCAATCTGTCTCAGCGCACCGAAGAGTCCGCCGCCTCGCTGGAGCAGACGGCGGCCAGTATGGAGCAGCTTACGGCCACCGTGCGACTTAACGCCACAAATGCTCAGCAGGCGAACCAGCTGGCAAGCGCGGTCTCCGATACTGCCGATCGCGGCGCTGAGGTCGTCAGCTACGTGATGGAAAAAATGAATGAGATCACCGAAAGCGCCAATCGTATCGGCGACATTCTCAGCGTGATCGACGGTATCGCTTTCCAGACTAACATCCTGGCGCTCAATGCCGCCGTGGAAGCGGCGCGTGCAGGCGAGCAGGGCCGTGGCTTTGCGGTGGTGGCAAATGAAGTGCGCACGCTGGCACAGCGCAGTGCTAACGCAGCCAAAGAGATCCGCACGCTGATCAGTGACTCACAGTCTCGGGTGAAAGAGGGCAGTGAGATGGCGACGCGCGCCGGGGAAACCATGGATGAGATTTCTGGTGAGGTGATGCGCGTCACGGCACTGATGAAAGAGATCTCGATGGCCTCCGACGAACAGAGCCGTGGTATTGAGCAGGTCAATCTGGCCGTCACGCAGATGGATGCGGCAGCTCAGCAGAACGCCGCGCTGGTGGAGCAGGCAACGGCTGCGACTCAGTCGCTGGAAGCACAATCCGACCAGCTTCAGTCAACGATGGCGCAGTTCAGATTGCAGACGGCGTAAAAAAACAGAAAGGGCGCGAAATCGCGCCCTTTCTACATGACTTTTTATACTACTTCCGGATTAACCCTGACGGCAATCCGGGAACTCAGCCAGGAAACGCTCAACGTCGTTAACCATCGCCTCGTTACCGCAGTAGAACGGGCAACGCTGATGCAGCGTGACCGGTGGAATATCCAGAATACGTCTCTGACCGTCGGTCGCTTTACCGCCCGCCTGCTCGGCCAGGAACGCCATCGGGTTGCACTCATACAGCAAACGTAGCTTGCCCTGAGGATGGCTGGCGGTACTTGGATAGAGGTAGATACCGCCTTTCAGCAGATTACGGTGGAAATCCGCAACCAGCGAGCCGATGTAACGTGAGGTATAAGGACGATGCGTTGGCAGATCCTCTTCCTGACAGAACTTCAGATATTTCTTCACACCCTGCGGGAAACGAATGTAGTTACCTTCGTTGATCGAATAGGTGTATCCGGTTGGCGGATAGGTCATACGTTCGTGACTGAGGCAGAATACACCCAGTGACGGATCATAAGTAAACGCATGCACACCTGCGCCGGTGGTATAAACCATCATGGTGGATGAGCCGTAGACCACGTAACCGGCAGCAACCTGCTTGTTGCCTGGCTGCATGAAGTCCGCTTCAACCACTGGCGTGCCGGGCTCGCTAACGCGATGATAAATAGAGAAAATGGTGCCGACGGAAACGTTAACGTCGATGTTAGAAGAACCATCCAGTGGATCCATTAACACCACGTACTTACCGTTTTCCTCACCTTCAAAGATAACGAACTCGTCTTCTTCCTCAGAAGCGATACCGGCGACGATGCCACGTGCTTTCAGTGCTGCCTTCAGTTTTTCGTTGGCAAACAGATCAAGCTTCATCTGCTGTTCACCCTGAATATTCTCCACGCCGCTGGCACCGAGAATATCCACTAAACCGGCTTTGTTGATGTCGCGGTGGATAATTTTGGCACCCAGCTTGATAGCTGAAATCAGCGCCGTCAGTTCACCTGTGGCGTGCGGAAAGTCGTGCTGCTTCTCGACGATAAATTCGCCCAACGTTTTCATAACACATTCCCTGAATCTTCGATGGAGTGGCAGCACGCGTAACAGTCTGCCAACGGATGCGTACGCAGTTTAGCCGAATGAACTTCAAAAACCATAGTCCTAATCCGTTTCTTCCGTCTGCGAGCGGCGTTACACTGTGCGCCGAACTTTTGAGTAATGGATCATGTTATGCGCATTCACATCCTCGGGATTTGTGGC
Source organism: Pantoea jilinensis (assembly GCF_019104105.1). Classification (NCBI taxonomy): domain Bacteria; kingdom Pseudomonadati; phylum Pseudomonadota; class Gammaproteobacteria; order Enterobacterales; family Erwiniaceae; genus Pantoea; species Pantoea jilinensis. The sequence continues at coordinate 563,769 of NZ_CP077746.1, forward strand.
ACTTTTATGGGCGGTCTGGCGATGCTGGCACGTTCACTTGGTCATCAGGTGACCGGTTCAGACGCCAACGTTTATCCGCCAATGAGTACCCTGCTCGAACAGCAAGGCATTGAATTAACGGAAGGTTATGACGCAAGTCAGCTGGATCCGATGCCTGACTTAGTCATCATCGGCAATGCGATGACGCGGGGTAATCCTTGCGTGGAAGCCGTACTGGAACGCAACATTCCCTACCTCTCTGGCCCACAGTGGCTGCACGATTTTGTGCTGCGCGATCGCTGGGTACTGGCAGTGGCCGGAACCCACGGTAAAACCACCACAGCAGGCATGGCAGCGTGGATTCTCGAGGCATGCGGCCTTGAACCCGGCTTCATTATTGGTGGTGTACCAGGAAACTTCGATGTCTCAGCAAAATTAGGAAAAAGTCCATTCTTCGTCATTGAAGCGGATGAGTATGACTGCGCGTTTTTCGACAAGCGTTCCAAGTTCGTCCATTACTGTCCGCGTACCCTGATCCTCAACAACCTTGAGTTTGATCATGCCGACATCTTTGATGATCTGCGGGCGATCCAGAAGCAGTTCCACCATCTGGTGCGGATCGTGCCGGGTCAGGGCAAGATCCTGCTGCCGGAACATGATCCTAACCTCAAACAGGTGATGGCGATGGGCTGCTGGAGTGAGCAGGAGAGCGTTGGCGAGCACGGGCGCTGGCAGGCGAAGAAGCTGACCAACGATGCCTCTCACTGGGAAATCTGGCTCGACGGCGAAAAAGTCGGGGAAGTGAACTGGGGCCTGGTTGGCGAACACAACATGCACAATGGCCTGATGGCGATTGCGGCCGCGCGGCATGTCGGTGTGAAGCCGGAAGATGCAGGCCAGGCGCTGAACACCTTTATCAATGCACGTCGCCGGCTGGAGCTGCGCGGTGAAGTGAACAGCATCAAAGTCTATGATGACTTCGCGCATCATCCGACCGCGATTCTGGCAACACTGGCTGCGCTGCGCAGTAAAGTGGGCGGCAGAGCACGTATCCTGGCGGTACTGGAGCCACGCTCCAACACGATGAAGATGGGCGTCAGCAAAAACGATCTGGCCCCGTCTCTGGCGCGGGCTGATGAGGTCTTCCTGTTCCAGCCTCACCATATTCCGTGGCAGGTTTCAGACGTGGCAGAAGCGTGTATACCGCCTGCGCACTGGAGTGCGGATATCGATACCCTGGTCGAAATGGTGGTCAAAGCCGCTCAGCCAGGCGACACGATTCTGGTCATGAGCAACGGCGGGTTCGGCGGTATTCATCAGAAGCTGCTGGACAGGCTGGCCTGATATGACAGGCGCCCGACAGGGCGCTTATTTTGCAGGAAAATCCTGGTAAATCCTTTCATCTCTTGCCGTTACAAATCCGCTCAGACTTCCTGCCCTGGCCGTGCGCCGTCTGAGCACGTCTGCCATGGCATTACTTCGCTTCGGCCAGCTCGCGCAGATACTGGAAAATCTGACGTGCAGACTTCGGCGGCTTATTGCCCGCTTTCTCTTTCTGCGCGTTACGAATCATGCTGCGTAACTGCTGACGATCGGCTTCGGGATAGAGCGCGATCACATCGCCCATCGCCTCATCGCCCTGCTCAATCAGACGATCGCGCAACATTTCCAGTTTATGGAACAGTGCAACCTGCTGATTGTGGCGATTATTGAGCTTGTCCAGCGCAACACGAATCGGCTCCACATCTATACTGCGCAGCAGTTTACCGATCAGCTGCAGCTGACGGCGGCGACCCTCTTTCTTAATGCGCTGCGCCAGTTCAACTTCGTTACGCAGGCGCTCATCCAGCGGGATTTTATCCAGCGAGTTTTTACCCAGATCAACCAGTTCGGCACCCAGGCGCTTTAACTCTTCTGCATCGCGTTTAATTTCACTCTTACTGACCCAGATAATCTCTTCATCTTCTTCTTCGTCATTATCTGGCACATCGTCGAGCCACTCATCGGGCTGTTTGGTCATTTCCGGGCTCCCAAAAAAAAGAGGCTAATCGTACCAGTTTATCGGGTGACTGCGAAATTGTTCTCTGACTCTGATAGACTCAAATCATTCACACATAAGATTATGGGCAGGTCGATGAACGTATCTACTCAGGTTGCAGAACAGCGAAAAGTCCTGGAGCAGGCCATTGCGCAGGCACTTGAACTGGCTAAAGCAAGCACTGACAGCGCGGAAGTGGCAGTAAGTAAAACTACCGGCATCGGGGTCAGCACCCGCTATGGCGAAGTGGAAAACGTCGAATTCAACAGCGATGGTGCGCTGGGCATCATCGTCTATCATCAGAATCGTAAAGGCAGCGCCTCATCGACCGACCTCAGTCCGGACGCCATCAAACGCACCGTGCAGGCGGCGATTGATATTGCGCGCTACACGTCGCCCGATCCGTTTGCTGGCCCGGCTGACGCGGAGTTACTCGCGTATGATGCGCCGGACCTGGATCTCTACCATCCGTGGGAGATTGACGCCGACCGCGCCATTGAACTGGCGGCACAGGCGGAGCAGGCGTCGCTGCGTGCAGACAAGCGTATTACGAACACCGAAGGGGGCAGTTTCAATAGCCACGTCGGCATCAAAGTCTTTGGCAACAGCCACGGTATGTTGCAGAGCTATTGCTCAAGCCGCCACTCGCTCTCCAGCAGCGTCATTGCCGAGCAGGATGGCAATATGGAGCGTGATTACGCCTATACCATTGGCCGTGCGTTTGAGGATCTGAAAAGCCCGGAGTGGGTGGGTGCAGAGTGCGCACGCCGTACGCTCTCCCGTCTGGCTCCGCGTAAACTGCCGACCATGAAAGCCCCGGTGATTTTTGCTTCTGAAGTGGCGACCGGCTTGTTTGGTCATCTGGTGGGCGCGATCAGCGGTGGCAGCGTGTACCGTAAATCGACCTTCCTGCTGGATTCCATGGGGCAGCAGATCCTGCCGGAGTGGCTCACTATTAATGAGCAGCCGCATCTGCTGAAAGGGCTCGCCTCCACGCCATTCGACAGCGAAGGGGTGCGGACTCAGGCGCGCGACATCATCAAAAATGGTGTGCTGCAGACCTGGCTGTTGACCAGCTATTCAGCCCGTAAACTGGGCCTGACCAGCACCGGTCATGCTGGTGGCATCCATAACTGGCGCATTGCGGGCCAGGGCCACAGCTTTGACGAACTGCTGAAGCAGATGGGCACCGGATTAGTGGTGACTGAACTGATGGGCCAGGGCGTCAGCGCCATTACTGGGGACTACTCACGCGGTGCAGCCGGTTTCTGGGTCGAGAATGGCGTTATTCAGTACCCGGTCAGCGAAGTCACTATCGCCGGAAATCTCAAAGAGATGTGGCGCAACATGGTGACCATTGGTGACGATATTGAAACCCGCAGTAATATCCAGTGCGGTTCCGTGTTACTGCCTGAGATGAAAATAGCGGGACAATAAGATGGATTTCTGAAGCAGCCTGCAGGCTGCTTTTTTTTCATCACAATAAAAAGGAAATAATGATGCGTAAGCATGTGATTGCAATGTTGTCGGCTTCTCTGTTGTTCTCCAGCGTCAGCCTCTATGCGGCGGATCTGGAAAAGGATATGGACACGCTGAATGCGAACCTGAAAATCGTCAAGAAAAGTGACAATGCTCAGGAGATGCAGCAGGCGTTAACCAAAATGCGTGCCGCGGCGCAGGATGCCAAAAAATCAACGCCGGATAAGCTGGAAGGTCAGCCTGCTGACAGCGCGCAGGTCAAAGATTATCAGGCGGGCCTCGATTCGCTGATTGCGCAGATCGACGTGGTCAGTGCACTGGCGAAAGCCAACAACGTGGATGGCGCTAAGCGCGAAGCTGCTAAATTTGATGACATCCGCAATACCAACCATAAGAAATTCCGTTAATCAGATCGCCGGTCACCCTGACCGGCGATTTTTACCATCACTTCTGCTTATTACCGCGCCGTAAAGCCTCTTGCAACGCGCCTGTCGCCGCACAACATCGTCGTCTTTACCTGTTAAAACCCGCATTTTGCGCATTATGCGACGCCTGTCGCACAAAGCGTGCAGGCTGCGATCTGACGCACAACCTTCACGTCAATTTCCACTTACTGCTGGAAATGTTGCCTCTCCACAGTCGGGGTGATGACCGTTAATTTATTTTTAACGCGAATTATCCGATTTAACAGGAGTAGCAAGGTGAGCAATAAGGGCGTCCCGGTGTATGAAGCGTCACCGGAGAAAGTGCAGCAACTGGCTGACAGCGTAATGACGCAGATTGCGGCGCTCTATCAGCAGCATGGCATTCAGCCCAACGCGGTCCAGCAGCAGATGCTGCAATCCCATGTCGGCGCCATGGCGTCACGCTCGCTGAGCGGAGAGCCGCTGCCGGACGTGGAAGCGGAGCTGTTTGAAGATATTCCACCGGAAACCGTGGCACTGGCGCAGCAGGTGGTCGATCTGTTTGGCAATCTGCCCCGGGAAGAGGCCTGGCTGCTGTCAGTGCATATTGAAGTCGCGCGATCCAACAACTAGAGAGGAAGACAACATGGTAACAGTAGTGATTGGCGATCGTTTAGGTAAAGGCCAGAAAGTGGCTATTGGCATCGAAAAAGCAGGTGGCCGTGCTGTTGTGGTACCCGGTGTGGCGGCTGATATGAAACTGGGTGACGTGATGAAGGCAGAAAATGCCGATTTCGGTATCTCCTTCTGCGGCAGCGGCGGCGCTGGCGCCATTACCGCCCAGAACAAATATGGCTACAAAGCAAAGCATGGTATGCGCTCTATCGATGAGGGCGTCACCGCCATTAATGAAGGTGCCACGGTACTGGGTTTTGGTTTCATGGATAAAGAAGAGTTAGGCGAGCGGCTGGTGCAGGCCTGGAACAAGAAGCACGGCAGCTGATTATGAAAGAACAATACGTTACTCAGGTGACGGTCGAAGGCAAAGGCGATACCAAAGCGAAAGCCTTTGCAGACGCGCTGAGTCGGGTGCAAAACCAGGTTCTGCGCGCGACGCAAAAAATTCTGCTGCGCATCGAACCGCAGGATGTCCGGGTGCTGTGCGCGCAGGAGAGCGTCAAAACCGAGAAGTTTCTCTTCTTCTTTCTGGCACGTCAGCGGCGAAGCTTCAGCGTCACCCTGGAGATCACTGTCAGCGTCACCGTTTTCGACACCGAACGGGTGACGTTTACGGCGGCATCGTAAAACAGAACCTGTTTACATCAGCCCGCTACTGAACCGAATCTCAGCTGTCGCGATAGCGCGACGCTAAGACCGGAGCGACGCGGGCGCTGAGGCAGGATGGGTAAAAACGACAACAAGGTACAACAACATGTTTTTAATCATTTTGTTTAAGTCGTTGATCATTGGCGGACTGGTCGGTGTGGGTGTGGGGGCGGGTGCTGCACGCATGTTCCACGCGCCCACCACCCAGGGCATGGGCGCCTTTCGTACGCTGGGCGAGCTGAACTCGTGCGAAGGCGATCCGGCCTCTCATTTCTCCTTTGGTCTTGGCTTCTTTTTCAATGCCTGGGCATCGTCGGTTGCAGCCGGTTCATTCACGCAGGATGTCGATCACCGCATCATCCCAAACTGGGGCGCGGCCGCGCTGATGGTGAAGAATCGTAATGTGGCAGAGACGCTGCACGACCCGAAAAAAATGGCCATCGCCTGCGGCATTATCGGCATGATCGTCGTTGCCTTTCTCAACTCTACCGCGTCAGCTGTTCCCGCTGCGCTGCAGGTTACCGCAGTCAAAGTGCTGGTGCCCGCCGCTAACCTGCTGGTGAACACGGTGATGCCGGTAATCTTCTGGCTGGCAGCAATCGACGCAGGTAAAAAGTCAGGCTTCTGGGCCACCATTTTTGGCGGTCTGGCACAGCTAATCATGGGCAACGCCGTGCCTGGGCTGGTGCTGGGTATTCTGATCGGCAAAGGGGTGGAAGAGAGCGGCTGGAATCGGGTTACCAAAGTGATGATGACCGCTATCGTGCTGCTGTTTGTGCTGAGCGGCTTCTTCCGTGGTTTCGATATGAAGCTGCTGCAGTCCTTCCAGCTCGGCATTCCCGGCTGGCTCGACATGATCCACAACTCAGTCAGCGGCAAATAAGAGGCGATGCGATGAACGAAAATAAAGGCTTCTGGTATGCCGACTGGTCTTTCCCGATCTTTGTTGGCCTGCTCTCCTCGGGTGTCTTTGCCGGGACGCACATGTATTACCTCTACGGCATCGGCGCGTTCAACGAAGTGGCATTTGTGTCGATGCTGCGCGCAGGCATGGAGACCGGCGTCTACGGCGCAGTCGCCGCTTTTGGTGCCAGTTTCCTGTTTGCCCGCATTATTGAAGGTTCACTGGTGGGCATTCTGGATATCGGCGGGGCGATTCAGACCGGCGTCGGCCTGGGCGTGCCGGCACTGCTGCTGGGCGCGGGCATCGTCTTTCCGGTAGCGAATTTTGCGGCCTCGCTGGTGACGGGCCTGGTGATTGGTGTGGCGATTGGCTACCTGATTATTCTGGCGCGTAAATTCACCATCAATCAGAGCGACTCCACCTACGGCGCAGACGTGATGATGGGAGCCGGTAATGCCTCAGGGCGCTTTCTGGGTCCGCTGATTATCCTGTCCGCCATGGCGGCCTCGATTCCGATTGGTCTGGGTTCGCTGCTGGGTGCGCTGCTGTTCTATCTCTGGAACAAGCCGATCACCGGCGGTGCGATTCTCGGCGCGATGATCCTGGGTGCACTGTTCCCGATTGCTCTCTGATCTCACCGGCAGCCCGGCAGCGGGCTGCCGTTAAGGAGAAACCATGTACGACTTGATTATCCGCAATGCGCGCCTTAGCGATGAGCAGGTGGTCGACATTGCGCTGCAGGATGGCCGCATCGCCGCCGTGGGCAACGTGCAGGGCAGGGCACGGCGCGAGCGCGATCTGGCGGCTCGCTTCTACCTCAGTGCGGGCTGGATCGACTCCCACGTTCACTGCTATCCCAAATCTCCCCTTTATCATGATGAAGCGGACGCGATTGGCGTAGCGCACGGTGTCACCACGGTGGTCGATGCAGGCAGCACCGGCGCAGAGCACATCGATGATTTCTACCAGCTGACGCGCGCAGCACAGACCCAGGTGTATGCGCTGATTAATATCGCCCGCACCGGCATCGTCACTCAGAATGAGCTGGCCGACATGACGCAGATCGACGGGGAGGCGGTGAAGCAGGCTGTAGCGCGACTGCCGGATTTTATCGTCGGCCTTAAGACGCGCATCAGCAGCAGCGTGGTCGGTCAGAACGGCGTCCAGCCACTGATAAAAGCGAAGGCTATTCAACAGGCGAGCGGCGGTCTGCCACTGATGGTTCATATTGGCAATAATCCGCCCAATCTTGACCAGATTGCCGATCTGCTCACCACGGGCGACATCATCACGCACTGCTTTAATGGCAAACCCAACCGCATTCTGACGCCGCAGGGTGAACTCAAAGCAGCGGTTAAACATGCCATTGCGCGCGGCGTAAAACTTGATGTCGGCCACGGCAGCGCCAGCTTCAGCTTTGAGGTCGCCCGGGTGGCGATTGCGCAGGGCATTCTGCCCGACACCATCAGCTCTGACATTTACTGCCGCAATCGTCTGGCCGGGCCGGTTCACAGCCTGGCGCATGTGATGTCGAAATTTTTCAGCGTCGGCATGACGTTGCCGCAGGTCATCGACTGCGTGACGATAAACGCGGCCGCCGGATTGCGCCTGCTGCGTAAAGGCCAGCTGAAAGTCGGCTACGACGCCGATCTGACTGTTTTTAGCATCAAAGAGGAAACCCGGCCCTTTATCGATTCCGAAGGTGAAGAGGTCGCCGGTGAGAAGCAACTGGTTCCGCTGGCGGCGGTGGTCGCTGGTACGTGGATCGCCACTGAAGAAGGAATAGCGCATGACCTCGGTTTATGAAAAGTATGGCCTGAAGCCGGTGATTAACGCCTCTGGCCGTATGACGATCCTCGGCGTATCGACCCCATCGAGTGACGTGGTCGATACGGTGAAGTATGGCCTCGATCACTACTTCGAAATGAAAGATCTGGTGGATAAGACCGGTGCGTATATCGCCGGTCTGCTGAAAGTGGAGAACGCGCTGGTGGTCTCCTGCGCCTCGGCCGGAATCGCCCAGTGCGTGGCGGCGGTGATTGTAAAAGACAACGACTGGCTGGTGGATAACCTGCACGCCGCGCCGCTGACCGTTCCGCACCAGATTGTGGTGCCGAAAGGGCACAACGTGAACTATGGCGCGCCGGTCGGCAGCATGGTGGCGCTGGGTGGCGGGCAACTGGTGGAAGCGGGTTACAGCAACGAATGCTCACCTGCCCAGCTGGCGGCGGCGATCACGCCACAGACGGCGGCGATCCTCTATGTGAAATCGCACCACTGCGTACAGAAGAGCCATCTTGATGTGGCGCAGGCCGCGACGGTTGCGCGTGAGCATGGCCTCCCGCTTATCGTCGATGCGGCAGCAGAAGAGGATTTGCAATGCTACTACCAGGCGGGCGCCGATCTGGTGATCTACAGCGGCGCAAAAGCGATTGAAGGGCCGACCAGCGGGCTGGTGATTGGCAGACACCACTACGTTGAGTGGGTCAAACGCCAGACCAACGGCATTGGCCGCGCAATGAAAGTGGGCAAAGAGGGGATTCTGGGGCTGACCCAGGCGATTGAAAATTATCTGTCACAGCCAAAAATCAGCGGCGCGCAGATGGTGGAAAAAATGACGCCGTTTATTGAACAGCTTAACAGCCTGAACGGCGTGACAGCCCGCGTCGTGTGGGACAGTGCCGGACGCGATATCGCCCGCGCTGAAATTAAGTTCGATGAAGCCGCGATCCAGCAACGCACCGGCGATCTGGTGCAGGCGCTGAAAAAGGGCGATATAGCGATCTATTTCCGCGGCTATAAAGCCAACGAAGGAATCATTGAAGCGGATGTGCGCAGCGTCAGCGCCGATCAACTGCACACTATTTTTACCCGCATTCAGGCACTGTTAAACGGGGAGAAACACGCATGACGCTGACACCTAATTTTTATCAGGATCGTCTCTGCCTTAACGTCCTTGCGGGATCAAAAGAGAATGCGCGCGCTATCTGGCAGGCAGCAGAAGGGCACGTGCTGGTCGGCGTGCTGTCAAAAAACTACACCAGCAATGACGCCGCTATCGCTGATATGCGTGAATATGCTGCGCTGATCGATAATGCACTCTCGGTGGGCTTGGGCGCGGGCGATCCAAATCAGTCACAGATGGTCAGTGAGATTTCGGCGGTGCTGCAACCGCAGCATGTGAATCAGGTCTTTACCGGTGTCGCCACCAGTCGTGCGCTGTTGGGTCAGTCACAGACTATTGTGAACGGTCTGGTCTCGCCAACCGGCACGCCAGGTCAGGTAAAAATTTCTACCGGACCGCGCAGCGCAAAACGGCAGGATGGGATTGTGTCCATCGAAACGGCGATTGCGATGCTGCAGGATATGGGCGGCAGCTCGGTGAAATATTTCCCGATGGGCGGTCTGCAGGCGGTGGATGAGTACCGCGCTGTGGCGGAAGCCTGTGCAAAACAGGATTTCTGGCTGGAGCCCACCGGCGGCATCGATCTGGAAAACGTCGGCGAGATCATGCGCATTGCGCTGGACGCGGGCGTCAGCAAAGTGATCCCGCACGTCTACAGTTCGATCATTGACAAAGCCAGCGGAGAGACCCGCATTGACGATGTGAAGCAGCTGCTGGCCATCTGTAAAACAGTACTGGCCCGGTGATCGACACGATCTGCCTTTGACAGGCAGATCGTGCAGCATGGACGTTGCGTGACGAACGCCGTAGGCTGAAGTTTTCACTCTCTGTCAGCAAACAGGTAACGCTTGTGAGATTTCCCAATCAGCGCCTTGCGCAACTGTTCGATGCCCTGCAAAACGAAACGCTGCCTCAGGATGAGCTGGCGCGGCGTTTTGCCGTCTCGACACGCACCGTGCGTACCGATATTACGGCGCTGAATGCGCTGCTGGCAGATCATGGTGCGCAGTTTATCCTGAGCCGTGGCGCAGGTTATCAGCTGAAGATCGAGGATGCTCAGCGCTTTCAGCATCTGCAGCAGCATACCGCGTCGCCGCTGCGGGTGCCGCGTACCTCGCAGGACCGGGTTCGCTACCTCCTGACCCGTTTTCTTACCGCTGCCTATTCACTGAAACTTGAAGAGCTGGCGGAAGAGTGGTTTGTCAGCCGCGCGACCCTGCAGAACGATATGGCCGAGGTGCGCGAGTGGCTGGGTCGCTATCACCTCACCATTGAGAGTAAACCGCACTACGGCATGAAGCTATTTGGCAGCGAAGTGGCGATTCGGACCTGTCTCACCGACCTGTTATGGCAAATCGATCAGGCGATGCCAGAGAGTCCGCTGCTGACTATTGAAGCGCTGAACAGCGGCATGCTGGAGACGCTGCGTCCGCTGCTGCAAAGCTGTTTTGCGCAGCACAACATTCGCCTCAGTGATGAGGGCGAGCGCTATCTGCGGCTCTATTGCGCCGTTGCTGTGCGTCGCATCAGCGAAGGTTATCCGCTTAACGATCCCGGTGCTGAGGAGATTGGCGATGAGGTGCGTGAAGCGGCACATCAGCTGATTAATCTGATGCGTCCCCTGGTCAGCAAACCAATTTCACCCGCTGAAGAAAACTGGCTGCGGGTTAACATTGCCGCGCGGCGCATTCAGGCGATCGCTCCCAGCGCCATCAATGCCGATGACGCCGACGCGCTGGTGGATTACCTGCTCAGCTTTATCAACACGCACTACAACTTCAATCTGCAAAACGATCAACAGCTGCGAGCCGATCTGCTTACCCACATCAAAACCATGATTACCCGGGTGCGCTATCAGATTCACATCCCTAACCCGCTGCTCAGCAACATCAAGCAGCACTATCCGATGGCCTATGATGTCACCCTGGCGGCGGTGACCAGCTGGGGAAAATATACGCCTTACGTCATTACCGAGAATGAGATTGGCTTTCTGGTGCTGCATATTGGTGTCGGACTGGAGCGCCACTATGACGTGGGCTATCAGCGTCATCCACAGGTGCTGCTGGTGTGCGACAGCGGTAACTCCACGCTGCGCATGATTGAAGCGATGTTGCTGCGGAAATATCCGCAGTTGCAGGTCACGGCCCGCCTGTCACAGCGCGAGTATGAGGCGCGCAGTCGCATTGACGAAGATTTTGTCATCTCAACCATCCGGCTCAGCGAAAAAGAGAAACCCGTGGTGGTGATGTCACCGTTTCCCACCGGTTTTCAGCTGGAGCAGATTGGCAAGCTGGTGCTGGTCGATCGTACCCGGCCCTATATGTTGGCGAAATTTTTTGATGCCCAGCACTTTCATATCGTCGACAAGCCAATAACCCGGTCTGAGCTGTTTCGCCAGCTGAGCGATCAGCTGCAGGAGGAGGGGTTTGTGGATGAGGCGTTCTATCCGTCGGTCGAAGAGCGTGAAGCGATTGTCAGCACGATGCTGGGCGAAGGCATTGCGCTGCCGCACTCGCTGGGACTCCTGGCAAAGAAAACCGTGGTCTATACCGTGCTGGCCCCACACGGTATTCCCTGGGGAGACGATACCGCCTATGTCATCTTCCTGCTGGCGATCAGCAAAAGTGAATATGAAGAGGCGATGGCGATATACGATCTGTTTGTGACGTTCCTGCGTGAAAGGGCGATGACCCGACTGCGGGACTGCACCGATTTCACCTGCTTCAGGGCGGTGGCGATGGATTGCCTGAGTCGGCCATAGGCTTTTAGTTTTTCTTCGCCAGCAGGCGGGGGATCTCGCGCAGGCACCAGGATTTGGCTTCGCCCATGCTGTCGCGCCGCCACGCCATAATAATATCAACCTCGCGAGTGTATTCCGGACTCACCACGCGCAGACGGCCTTCCGCGATATCCTGCTCCACCAGTGAATAGGGCATGGTTGCGACACCCAGCCCCGCCAGCAGGGCACGGCGCTTATCATCCATGCTGCTTACGGTCAGGCGCTGCTGTTTATCCAGTAACTGCACGGTCAGCACCGGGCGCTCACGCGCGGTATCTGCCACTGCAATGCCCCGGTATTTCACCCGCGTCACTTCAGACTGAGGTTCAGGCTCGTTATGAATCGGGTGGTCAGCACTGGCGACGTAAACACTCATCATGGTGTAGAGCTTACGGGTATTGATCTCGGTGGAGGCACGGAAGTGCATATCGGGGGCGATCACGATATCGGCACGGCCCTGTTCCAGCCGCTCCCACGCGCCTGCCAATACTTCGGTAACCAGCGAAAATTGTGTATTGGCTTTGTCAGCCAGCTTTGTCACCAGCGGAAACAGTGCATCAATGGGCACCAGCGCTTCAGTAACGATGGTCAGATGGGTTTCCCAGCCACGCGCCAGCGCTTCCGCATCGGTGGTGAGCTTATCGGCCGCTTCCAGCAGTACCCGGCCACGCTCCAGCAGCATGCGTCCCACGTTGGTAAATTTAGTGCGGTGACCGGAGCGGTCAAACAGCACCACATCCAGCTCCTCTTCCAGCTTTTGCATGGTGTAGCTGAGGGCTGAAGGGACACGCCCCAGTTCATCTGCTGCTGCTGCAAAACTGCCACGTCGATCAATCGCATCCATAACGCGTAAAGATTCAAGGGTTAACGCACGCTCTTTGGCCATCCCGTTTCTCTGTCAGGAAATTTGAACATGCCGGGCAGATTAACTGGCTAACAATCCGGCGTCCAGACTTTTACCATGGGTGCATAAAGTCCGTGGCCGATCCTCGTCACCGGATGCCGGAGGTAAATAATGATAACGACACGCAGTGCGTCCGCATGTGGTCAGGCCGATTTCGGCTGGTTGCAGGGGCGTTACAGTTTCTCTTTTGGCCACTATTTTGATCCCAAACTGATGGGCTACGCATCGCTGCGTGTTCTGAACCAGGAAGTACTGGCACCGGGTGCGGCTTTTCAGCCGCGTACCTATCCTCAGGTCGATGTGCTGAACATCGTGCTGCAGGGTGAAGCTGAATACCGCGACAGCGAAGGCAACACCATCAGCGTGCGGGAAGGAGAGGCGCTGCTGCTCTCTGCCCAGCAGGGGGTAAGTTACACCGAAATTAACCTGAGCAAAGATCGTCCACTGACACGTATGCAGCTATGGCTGTCAGCCTGTCCTGAGCGCGAAAATCCGCGGATGCAAAAGATTGCCCTGACGGAAGGCCGGTTGTCTCAGCTGATCGCCTCGCCGGATGGGATAGATGACAGTCTGCAGTTGCGTCAGCAGGTGTGGATTCATCAGGTTGAGCTGGCGCCGGGCGAACAGCACTCGCTGCGGATACAGGGGCCACGCGCCTATCTGCAGTCAATTCATGGTTCGCTGGAGGCGATGTCCGGCACGGATCATCAGGAAAAGCTGGGCTGTGGCGATGGTGCGTTTTTGCAGGAAGAGAAGCTGTTGCAGCTGAAAGCGAAAACCGCGACCCGCGCGCTGGTCATCGATATTCCGGTCTGAAAATCGGGCAATAAAAAAGGCGGCCATAGCCGCCTTTTTGCGTTTTAGCGTGTTACTTCAGCATGGTAAAGGCGGTGGTAACGTGCTTCACGCCACTGACGCGGCTGGCGACATCAGCCGCGGCCTGCGCTTCCTGTTGTGTCACCAGACCCAGCAGGAACACTTCGCCATTCTCCGTCGTCACCTTCACGTTGGAGGATTTCACCTGATCGCTGCCCAACAGCTGCGAGCGGATTTTGGTGGTAATCCAGGTGTCTGACGACGTGGTGCCCAGCGTCACTTTCTGGCCGATGCGGATCTCGTTATAGACCTCGGTTGCGCCATCAACGCCCATGGTGATCTGTTTGGCACGATTGGCGATCTCCTGCGAAGGCGCCTGACCGGTCAGCAGCACTTTGCCCTGATAGGCGGTGGCGACAACGCGGGCATCGGTTTTAATCTGCTGATCTTTTGCCAGCGCGTTCGTGACGCGTAGCTCCAGCGTGCCGTCATCAACCTGTGTACCCACCGAGCGGGGATCCGTGGCCGTTTTGGTGGCAACAGCTGCGCCGCCAGCGACGACCGCCACGCAGCCCTGCAGTAGCATGGCGGTTAACAGAATAGCTATAGCATTCAATGCTTTCATTCGTGCTCCTTCAGTCATTCCTGATGGGGAAAGAGAGTGTTATCGATCAGATCGCATAAGCAATTCACGGTGAGCATATGCATCTCCTGAATACGGGCGCTGCGGTGCGACGGAATGCGGATTTCCACATCCTGCGGACCCAGCAGTCCGGCGAGCTCTCCGCCATCATACCCGGTAAGCGCAACGATAGTCATATCGCGTGTCACCGCTGCTTCTACGGCCTTAACGATGTCACGGGTGTTGCCACGGGTCGAGATGGCCAGTAACACATCACCTGCGTGTCCCAGCGCGCGTACCTGCTTGGCATAGATCTCATCGTGCAGACGATCATTCCCAATCGCGGTCAGCATCACGTTGTCGGCACTTAACGCCAGCGCCGGTAAGCTGGGGCGTTCGGTCTCGAAACGATTGATCATGCTGGCGGCGAAGTGCTGGGCATTGGCGGATGAGGCACCGTTGCCACAGCTCAGGATTTTATTGCCATTCAATAACGACTGCACCAGCGTCATGGCCGCGCGGGAGATGGCATCGGGCAACGCCTCGGCTGCGGCAATCTGAGTCTGAATACTTTCGGTAAAACACGCTTTAATTCTTTCCTGCACACGACCACCTGGTTCTAAACGTCTGCATTAAAGGCATTCGGCAGCCACTCGAGCGCCGTGCCGGTAATGGCGATGATGTCGAAACGGCAATTCACTGTTTCAAAACTGCCGCCGCGTTGCGCCAGCCAGAGAGCGGCAGCGCGCAGCAGCTTTTGTTGTTTATTCCGGGTTACGCTGGCGAGCGCGCCACCATAACGCGCATCGCGTCGGTAGCGGACTTCAACAAACACCCAACAGTGCCCGTCACGCATAATCAGGTCAAGTTCACCATTGCGAAAGTGAACATTACTGGCGACCCATATCAGGCCAGCCTGCTCCAGATAGCGCCGGGCATCTTCTTCATGTCCGGCGCCAATCTGACGGCGATTTAGTTGGCCGGTGCGATTTCGCCCCGGCGATACTGGTTCCATGTCAACTTCCTGTTGATCACACAATCCGTGTCGGCGCTGAGCTTGCCGGTATTGCCATCCAGCGTGAAGCCAGGTGACTGGCGCATCTGGTTAAAGTGGTTCGCCAGCGTCCAGGCATCCATACCCATGGCATAGAGGCGTACCAGCGAGTAGTCATTATTGAATGACTTCGATGTCTGCTGCATCAGGCCAGGATTGCTGCCGGAGAGCAGCGGAATATCGCTGAACTGCAGGCCATCCATTTCTAACCGGAAGTCCGGGCCAGCGCCGGCCTGCGCGCTGCGCGAACTGGCGTAGAGCGAGATATTGCTGCGACTGCCGGTGCGCATGGTGATCATCGGTTTGATCAGCTGCAGTTCATCCTGGGTTGAGACGATGTAGACCGCATCGATGCCACCGCCGCTGCTGGTGCTGACCACATCAGGCGTGCTCTGTTGCGGTGCCGGAATGGTCAGGCCCGCAATGGAAACGCCCTGCGGCTCAGCAGGTGCCGCATTGACCGGCGTACCTGACAGGCTGATGCCCGCGCCGCTGTTAATGCCCTGTTTCAGCTCAGCGGTCGAGCCAAAGCGCTGCTGCATGACGGTGCTGCCACCCAGCGTCTGCCACTCCTGTGCAAAAGCGTTTGTCACGCGATCGCCAAGGCCGCTGCGCGGAACCAGCAGCAGCGGCTGACGTTTGCCCTGGTCCCAGATATGGTGCGCGGCATCGCGTGCTTCGTCTTCAGGAGAAAGCGCAAAGTAGCAGATATTCGGATGGTTCTGGATCTTTTCCGGCTCATTGAGCGCCAGCACGTTTAAGGGGGTCTGGCTGTTGGCGACCTTCTCAACGTTGCTCTTCAGCAGTGGGCCAACCACGATAGTGGCGCCATCCTGCTGTGCCTGCTGCATCACCTGCTCAATCGGCTGGCTGCTGGTGTCATAGACCTTGATCTGAGCGTTGCTGGCCGGTGCGGCGGCGGCAGGCTGAGATTGAGGCTGTGACTGAGGCTGTTGCTGTTGCTGTGGTGTGGTGGTAGCAGACTGCTGCGGTGCGCTGATCGGATCGGCAGACGATCCCGCAGCGGCGGCAGGTTGCGCGCTGGCTGTTGCATCCGCAGCGGCGGGCTGGGCAGTTGCTGCCGCAGGCTGTGCGACCGGCGCGGATACGCCGTTCTTCGCGTCGTTAAAGCCTTTCTGGATGGCATTCGCGAACACCTGTGCCTGGCCATTCAGCGGCAGCAGCAGCGCGATGATGCTGGTAGAGGCTTTGGTGTAGTTCTGCATCTGGCTCAGCTGCGTCGGCAACGTTTTGGCCGCCGGGTTCTGCGGATAGCGAGTCTGCCAGTCTTTGATGCCGGACTTCAGCATTTCTGCATCCTGGGCATTAGCACGCCAGACCGCGAGCAGATCCAGCCAGCCCTGCAGCACATTTTCGTCGGCATTGATCACCAGGTTGCTGGCTTCCTGTGGCGACATCTGCGTCAGGGTCTGCCAGGTAGCGTCAATATTGGTCTGATGATCGGCGTCTTTCAGCAGCGGTTCCTGAGCAATATAGTTGCGCAGCAGTGAGAGTGAAGGGCGGCCCTGCGCGCTGGCAATTTGCAGGCTGTAGTAACGCGCCAGCTGATCCTGCGACAGTGCGCTGGTCTTTACCGCTGCTAACAGCGGTTCAGCGTCTTTGGATTTCTGCTGGGCAATCAACAACTGCGCTTTCAGCAGCAGAGATTCCTGTTGCTGCGTCTCAGAGAGCTGCTGCGGCAACTGGCTCAGTTGCTGAGTGGCCTCGGGATACTTTCCTTCCTTCAGCAGGGCGCGGATTGCGAGTAATTGCCAGTCGGTCTTGCTATCATCGCTGCTTTGCTGCGCTTGCTGCAGATAGTAAGCGGAGCTGGCGGTGGCTGGCCCCTGAATATTGACGGTTGAGGTTTGCGGCGCCTGACCGCTACATGCGGCTAAAATCAGCCCGGCAAGAATGACAGGCAGAAAGCGTCCTGCTTTATGACGAACGACTTTTGAAGGAAGCATACTGTATCCAGTGATGTTTTTTTCAAGATGCTCAATATTAAATCGGCAATTCGGATGAAACAATGAAACAACTCGATCGGGCAGAGATTTCTGCCAGCACGCTCTACATCGTTCCAACCCCGATTGGTAATTTGGGTGATATCACCCAGCGGGCGCTGACGGTGCTTTCGAGCGTCGATCTGGTCGCTGCGGAAGATACACGTCATACCGGGCTGTTGCTACAACATTTCGCCATCAATGCGCGACTCTTCTCACTTCATGACCACAACGAGCAGCATAAGGCTGAGCTGCTGCTGACGAAGCTGCAAGAGGGTCAAAGCATAGCCTTAGTTTCCGATGCTGGCACGCCGCTGATTAACGATCCGGGCTACCATCTGGTGCGCCGCTGCCGTGAAGCGGGCATTCGTGTAGTGCCGCTACCGGGCGCCTGTGCCGCCATTGCCGCATTGAGCGCCGCAGGACTGCCATCCGATCGTTTCTGTTACGAAGGGTTTCTGCCCGCAAAAACCAAAGGCCGTTGCGATGCCCTGCGAGCACTGGTGCAGGAGCCACGCACGCTGATTTTCTATGAATCAACCCATCGTTTAATCGACAGCCTGCAGGATATGGTGAGTGAGCTGGGGCCTGAGCGCTACGTCGTGCTGGCTCGTGAGCTGACCAAAACCTGGGAGTCGATTTATGGTGCGCCGGTCGGCGAGCTGCTGGCCTGGGTCAAAGAAGATGAGAATCGTCGTAAAGGCGAGATGGTGCTGATTGTCGAAGGGCACAAAGTCGATGATGACGATGCGTTACCCGCTGATGCACTGCGTACGCTGGCGCTGCTGCAAAAAGAGCTGCCGTTGAAGCGCGCGGCTGCGCTGACCGCTGAGATCCATAGCGTGAAGAAGAATGCCCTCTATAAGTATGCGCTGGAGCAGCAAGAGGCGTGACAAATGCCTTCGGATGTCCTATTATCCCGCGCCGAAGCTGACCAGACAGTCGCCGCTTTGTCGTCGTCCTCACTTGTGGGGAGACGGGCAGAGGGGAGGAAAGTCCGGGCTCCATAGGGCAGGGTGCCAGGTAACGCCTGGGAGGCGCAAGCCTACGACCAGTGCAACAGAGAGCAAACCGCCGATGGCCCAGAAATGGGATCAGGTAAGGGTGAAAGGGTGCGGTAAGAGCGCACCGCGCGACTGGCAACAGTTCGTGGCACGGTAAACTCCACCCGGAGCAAGGCCAAATAGGGGTTCACAAGGTACGGCCCGTACTGAACCCGGGTAGGCTGCTTGAGCCAGTGAGCGATTGCTGGCCTAGATGAATGACTGTCCACGACAGAACCCGGCTTAACGGTCAGCTTCGACTTTTTACCAGAAACCCCGCTCCGGCGGGGTTTTTGCTTTTGCGGGCTATGTGCAGGCAGCGATGAATGACTGTCCACGACGCTCTCTATGAAAAGAACGCGGCTTAACGGTCAGCTTCGACTTTTTACCAGAAACCCCGCTCCGGCGGGGTTTTTGCTTTTGCGGGCTATGTGCAGGCAGCGATGAATGACTGTCCACGACGCTCTCTATGAAAAGAACGCGGCTTAACGGTCAGCTTCGACTTTTTACCAGAAACCCCGCTCCGGCGGGGTTTTTGCTTTTGCGGGCTATGTGCAGGCAGCGATGAATGACTGTCCACGATGCGCTCCATGAAAAGAACGCGGCTTACCGGTCAGCGTCGATTTTTTACCAGAAACCCCGCTTCGGCGGGGTTTTTGCTTTGTGGCGCTATACGAATGCAGCTTAACCGCGGCCGTGCGGTTCATCCCAGTCAAACGCTGGCCCAAGCGAAATCACGCCGTTCGGGTTGATGGTCTTGTGACTGCAGTAATAGTGATGACGGATATGCGGCAGATTGACTGTCTCTGCAATGCCCGGCATCTGATAGATATCACGCAGGAAACCGCTCAGGTTTCTGTAATCACTGATCCGGTGGCGATCGCACTTAAAGTGAGTCACATAGACGGGATCAAAGCGCACCAGCGTGGTCCACAAACGCAGATCCGCTTCGGTCAGCTGATCGCCGGTAAGATAGCGATGCTGACCCAGAATCTGCTCCAGTCGCGACAGCGAATGGAACAGCGCAGTCACTGCCTCATCGTACGCGGACTGCGACGTCGCAAAGCCCGATTTATACACGCCGTTATTAACCGTATCGTAGATCCAGCCATTCAGCTCATCAATCTTCTCGCGCAGCGCTACCGGATAGTAGTCACCGGCACGGGCACCGACCGCATCAAACGCACTGTTGAACATGCGGATGATATCAGCCGATTCATTGCTGACGATGGTGTTCTGCTGCTTGTCCCATAATACCGGCACGGTTACACGGCCACTGTACTGCGGGTCAGCATGCAAATAGAGCTGATAAAGGAACTCGTTCTGATAGAGCTTATCGCCCGTCGCATCCTGAAAGGTGTCATCGAAGGTCCAGCCGTTCTCCAGCATCAACGGATGCACCACGGAGACGTCGATCATGCTATCCAGACCCTTCAGCTGACGCATCAGTAGCGTACGGTGCGCCCAGGGGCAGGCCAGCGAGACATAAAGATGATAGCGATCGCGCTCAGCAGCAAATCCCGCTTTGCCCACCGGACCGGCGCTACCGTCCGCCGTGACCCAGTTGCGAAAAGCCGACTCTGAACGTTTGAAACGTCCGCCAGTGGATTTGGTGTCGTACCAGGTGTCATGCCAGACACCGTCAATTAACTGTCCCATAGTGGCTCCAATGCAAACAGGGCGGGGAAATGTCCCCGCCCTGCTAAGTATATGTGGCATTACGCTTTATGTGAGATTAGCGCGCAATCGCCTATGATTTTCTTTTGCTGATCAGGCGATCAATGCTGTATGCGCCTGGACCCACCAGACCTAACACCAGGAAACCACCCGCGATAGAGAGGTTTTTCATGAACATCAACTGATTCACACCTTCGGCAAAGTTACTGTGAAACAGAAACGCGGTCAGGATGGTGAAGCCTGCAGTGAACAGGGCAGTGAAACGGGTCAGGAAACCAAACAGAATGGCCAGACCGCCGCCAAACTCCAGCAGAATAACCAGCGGCAGCATAAAGCCAGGGACGCCCATCGCTTCCATATATTGCTGAGTACCTGCATAACCGGTGATCTTGCCCCAGCCGGCCGTAATGAACAGGATTGGCATCAGGATGCGAGCCACTAATAAACCGACATCTTCGAATTTTTTCATCATCTACTCCAGCGCTATCAGGAATGCAGGGCAAGCTGCCCGCAGGGTTTATGCCCGCTGAAAGCACTACTGCGTTCATTGGGTTGATGGCTGGAGATGATAATCGCGGAGTGGAAAGGTTGTAAGCGAGATATACTGTCTGTGTTTTTCAGAAAATCTGATGAAGAAAAGCCGGCCTTTTCAGGACCGGCTATTAACAAAATTAACGCGGTGGCAGAGCCGATTTAATCATGCGCCAGGTACTCCAGGCACCGAATCCCCGTTTGGCCCAGCGTAAGAGCTTACTGGGACTACGAATTGAGTAGACGGCCAGCGCGCTGCTGCCAATAGCCAGATAGCGACGTAAGCTGAGGAAAGTAAACCAGCCACGATCGTAATGGGCGGTCCCTTCCAGCCAGTCACGCCGCGCAGCGCTTAAATCCAGCCGCTGCTGCTGCACATGCTTAAGCAGTTCATGGATGCGTTCTTCACGCTCGCGGCGGCTCATCAGCGTTGTTCCTCAAGCAAATTACGATCAGTTTCCAGCTCTTTACGCGTATGGCGTAACAGCGTTGACTGACGCGACTTGTGAAGTGTCCAGAGTCCCAGAATGACCGCCAGCAGGAACAGTGTGCCGGTTGTGATGCCAATGGCCATCAGACGGTACTGTGCATCTACTGCCCAGATGATCAGAACCATCAGGCTCATCAGACCAAATGCAGTGAACAGCATGGTCAGGCCAACCATCAACAGCAGCTGAATCAGGTTAGCTTTCTCATGCTCCAGTTCCACCACTGCCAGACGAACACGCGTCTCGACCATGCCAACCAGCGTGGTCACAATACGCTGGCCGATGTTAATGACCCCTTTAGCCGGGCCGTGGTTATGCTGTGAGTCAGCCATAGTTAACGACGCGAAATGAGCATGCCCAGTGCGACGCCAATCGCTGCACCGATGCCCACACCATGCCATGGATTTTCACGCACATAGCCTTCAGCTCTCTGTGCCGCTTCACGCGTAGTCGCAGCGATGCGCTCGCTTGATTCGCCCAGACGTTCACGTGAGCTGTCCAGCGCATCACGCGCTTTGCTGCGAAGTTTATCCAGCTCACCTTTGGATTTTTCAGTACTGCTGCTCAGTACTTCTTCCAGGGTATCGGCGAGGTTTTTCAGTTCAGCACGCAAATGTTCCGATGATGTGTCTTTAGACATAAAATACTCCTTTAACATCAGTTGGTTAATTCCAATTAATAGGGCTCCGCCTGTAACTTTTTCAGTTCCCGGCGCGCTTCATCCAGTTTTTGTTGTCGCTTAGCAATCTTTTCCCTGTCATGGCCCTCTTCACGCTCTTCCCTGAGTGCGTGCTCACGCTCTGCAACTTTCTGCTTTTGCGCGTTAATTCTTTCCAGATGGGCGGCTTCAAGCTTTTTATCGCTGCAATCTGCCCGGACTTCGGTCAGCGCGCGCTCCAGACCATTAACCCGGCGCTGGTTGTTATGCTTTTGCGCCATCCCAATTTCACGCTGAATATCCTGCTCTTTCTGCTCACACAGCGATTCTGCTGCCAGCAGCGAACCCGATAGCGAAAACAGAGCAATGCCCATCAATACTTGATATTTCATCGGTCCTGAACCTTCCATTGCGACCTGACTCCTCATCACCTGCGCGATCTTGTGCCTGCGGGTGCTAAGAATCGACTCTCGCTTAAGCATAGACACCGATAGTAAAAAGTTCAAAGAAGACCGGGAGATAGAGCGGCTTTCAGACCGTCGCGGCATGCGGCAACGGTCTGAAAAAGAGGGAGAGGGGGATTACGCCAGCGAAAGGTGCTGAGAGTGATCGTGCTGCGCCACAATAAAGCCTTGTGGCAACAGGCGGCGCAACACCTTCTGTGCTGCCAGACTCTGTTCTTCGCTGTCAAAATGAATGATCAGCGCATCACCCGCGGGCGTTATGCTTTTGATACGAATACCTTGTGCGCTTAATTGCTGATAGAGATAAAAACCATCTGGCAGCGTTGCACCTGCATGAGAAACCCGAATCTGCACCACTGTCTCGTGCTTCATCAAAGGTGGGATCGCACAGAGCGCGACCAGCGCAAACGCGCCAGCAATCAACCACGGTAACCACCGTTTAGGAATAGCCTGCAGCAGTTTCATTACTCGGCTTTCCCGTTTTGATTCGCCTGTCGTTTACGCCATAACACCACCAGCGATCCCACCAGGCCAAATACCAGCAGCGCCAGTGGCAGCATCATCAGGAAAAACATCATCTCATCTTCGTAACGACGGAAAATCGGGGTTTTTCCCAGCGCGAAGCCGATTACGGTCAAAATTACCACCCACAGGAATGCACTTACCCAGTTAAAGAACTGAAAACGGGCATTGCTGAGGCCTGACAGCCCGGCAATGGTGGGCAGCAGCGTTCGGACAAAGGCGATAAAGCGACCAATCAGAAGGGCAGATAAGCCGTGACGGTGAAACATGCTGTGCGCGCGCAGGTGGTATTGGGCTGGCAGATGAGAGAGCCATTTCTGAACCGTGGGCGTATTACCCAGCCAGCGGCCTTGTATGTAGCTCACCCAGCAGCCCAGACTGGCGCCGGTCGTCAGAACCAGAATCGTTAAAGGGAAACTCATGGTGCCTTTGGCAATCAGTACGCCGACCAGAATCAGCAGACTGTCACCTGGCAGGAATGCGGCAGGAAGAAGGCCATTTTCTAAGAATAAAATCATGAACAACACGCCGTAAATGGCCCATACCAGCGTGGGATCGGAGAGAGTCTCATAGTCCTGTTGCCACAGGGCATGCAGCAACGCTTGCAAAATATCCATCAATCATTCCTGAACATCATTGTTAAACATGTCCCACAGGGACTTAAACGCAGACCGGCATTTCGTTATAAATTTTAGGCGCGCAGCCTGGGCGGGATTTTCCGGATCCTTCCAGAATCGATTGTTAAATCAGCAACTTTATAAACCCTTGTCGCAAAGGGTAATAAAAGGGCGATAACTGTAACAAAAATCGCCTGTCTGAGACAGTAAAACTCTCTTGCGAACAGGAGTTTTACCTTGTGAAACGCCCTGTAAAAAGGAGCTTTACATGACCTGACACTATTGCAGATTAACTGACCATCTCAGGCTGTTTTCAGGCGCTTTTAGCGGGCGTTATTGGACCCATCAGGCAGGATGACCGGATTCTCACCGAACATGTAACGATCCACGTTAAATTCAAAATCATCCGCCGTCGCGTTAAACAGCATCTGTTTAGTATTTTCCAGATGTTGCCACATCGCCAGTTTGCTGGCGGCGGGATCTTTACGCATCAGCGCTTTGAGGATCTGATCGTGGTCGTCGCACCAGCTGAGAATGCTGCGCTGGTCGATATGTTCATGAAGTTTGAGCCAGTAGGGATTGTGCAGGCGGTGCAGCCACATTTTTTCAACGATGGCGGCTAAAGCACTGTTCTGGGTGGATTGCGCGATGCGCACATGAAACTGCATGTCCCACTCGGAATCACGGAAGTGATCCTCCTGGCGGGCTTTTTCCTGAATCGCCATCAGGTCGATAATGTCCTGACGCGTGACCTGGGTGGCTGCGAACTCGGCCACGTTACTTTCAATGAGCTGGCGCGCCTGCAGTAGCTCAAACGGGCCAAAGGTGGCAAATTCCAGCTGGCTGCTGGTGGGGGCGATGCGATTCTGCTGCTGGCTGGCAATGACGTGAATACCCGATCCTTTACGGACCTCAACATAGCCTTCCACTTCCAGCATGATGATCGCTTCACGGACAACGGTGCGGCTCACTTCCATCTCTTCGGCAATCAGGCGTTCAGCAGGCAGTTTGTCGCCCACCGGATAGATTCCGGTTTCAATGCGGCTTTTGAGCTCGCTGGCAAGCTGTTGGTAGAGTCGACGGGATTCAGTGAGGTCCATAGCACAATCCTGGTAGCAGACAGATAAGTTGTTATACCACTTCAGGCGGTGCGAGGAAATGGGCTGGCTCGCGCCAGCCCGGCAAATCAATTGTGAACGGCGCTGGCTGGTGGAATCACCGTTTCCGCTTCCAGCTCTGAAATCGGTTTATTTTTCAGGACTGTCCAGATCACTGCGGCACCCAGCAGATCGAACACCGCCAGGGCAGCAAACAGCGGGCTGAAGCCCAGCGTATCGGCCAGGGCACCCACGACCAGCGCAAACATCGTGCTGGCGGTCCAGGCTGCCATGCCGGTCAGGCCGTTAGCCGTCGCGACTTCATTACGGCCGAAAACGTCTGACGACAGGGTAATGAGCGCACCTGAAAGGGCCTGATGCGCAAAGCCGCCGACGCACAGCAGACCAATGGCGACGTAAGGGCTGGTGAACAGGCCAATGGTGCCTGGCGCAATCATTAACAGCGCACCCATCGTCACCACCATTTTACGGGAAACGATCAGGTTAACGCCGAACCAGCGCTGAAACAGCGGCGGCAGATAGCCGCCCAGGATGCAGCCGAAGTCCGCGAACAGCATCGGCATCCAGGCGAACATCGCAATCTCTTTCAGATTGAAGCCGTACACCTTAAACATAAACAGCGGAATCCAGGCGTTGAAGGTTCCCCACGCCGGTTCTGCCAGAAAACGCGGCAGAGCAATGCCCCAGAACTGGCGGTTACGGATAATCTGCAGCGCCGACATTTTGCGGGTGTTGCCGGTCTGATGCTGCGCTTCCTGACCGGAGATAATGTAGTCGCGCTCTTCATCACTCAGCTTCTTCTGCTGTTTCGGATGTTTGTAAAACACCAGCCAGCAGAGTGCCCAGACCATGCTCAGCACACCGGTCATGATAAAGGCCATCTGCCAGCTGTGTGCCACGATTGCCCAGACCACCAGCGGCGGAGCCAGCATCGCACCGATAGATGAACCGACGTTGAAGTAGCCTACCGCGACCGAACGCTCTTTGGCCGGGAACCACTCACTACTCGCTTTGAGACCCGCCGGGATCATCGCCGCTTCAGCCGCACCGACGGCACCACGCGCCAGAGCAAGGCCGCCCCAGCTGCCTGCCATCGCCGTGGCGGCACAGAAGATTGCCCACAGCACAGCAAACACGGCGTAGCCGACTTTGGTGCCCAGCAGATCCAGCACATAACCCGCCACCGGTTGCATCAGCGTATAGCAGGCTGAATAGGCCGCAATGATGTATGAATACTGCTGCGTAGTGATATGCAGCTCTGTCATCAATGTCGGGGCCGCCACGGCGATGGTATTACGGGTCAGATACCCTAATACCGTACCGATCGTCACCAGTCCAATCATGTACCAGCGTAACCCTTTGATCTTACGCATCCTCTACCTCTTCCAGTTCTGTATGCGGTCTTGCCGCTGTTGTTATCTGGAGCGGGACAGCCCGTGATGCAGCTCTGCTCACGCCCGCAGGTTCTGTCTGAGCAACCCTGTTCTTACCTTGCCATTTGTGGGCCGCTAACGACCTCACGATAGGACGAGAGCCTAACTTGTTATACAACTTTAAAAGTTGAGAGCCATCACAAAAACCCTTTCTGCACTGTGGGATACTGGAAACCTGCGTAATGACAGCCATTTAGCGCGCTGCGGGCGACAAAAATGTCCATAACGGTAGCCAGACATCGCCGTTTATGTGAGCAGGATCGCAAATAAATCCGTAACGGACTAAAATTGGTATGATAACTTTGGGCCATCAGTGGTTCAGTAGATGAGGAAGCATGTATGTCACGTTTCATGACCGAGGATTTTTTGCTGGATAGTGAATTCGCCCGCCGTCTCTATCACGACTACGCGAAGGATCAGCCGATTTTCGACTATCACTGCCACTTACCGCCGCAGCAGATTGCCGAAAATTATCGCTTTGCCAATCTTTATGACATCTGGCTGAAGGGCGATCACTACAAGTGGCGGGCAATGCGCGCCAACGGTGTGGCTGAGGCGTTCTGTACCGGCAACGCCAGCGATCGTGAAAAGTTTGACGCCTGGGCGCGTACCGTGCCGCACACCATCGGCAACCCGCTCTATCACTGGACCCATCTGGAATTACGCCGGCCTTTCGGCATTACCGACACGCTGCTTTCTGAGAAAACGGCTGACAGCATCTGGCATCGCTGCAATGAACTGCTGGCGCAGGATAGCTTCACCACGCGTGGCATCATGCAGCAGATGAAGGTGAAGATGGTCGGCACCACAGACGATCCGCTGGATGACCTGCGCCATCACCGCGCGCTGGCAGACGACACCAGTTTCAGCGTTAAAGTGCTGCCAAGCTGGCGTCCGGACAAAGCCTTTAATATCGAAGCCGACACCTTCCTGCCGTGGATTGAGACGCTGGAACAACTGACCGACATCAGCGTGCAGCGTTTTGACGATCTGCGCAGCGCACTGTATCAGCGGCTGGATCACTTTGCGGCGCATGGCTGTAAAGTCTCGGATCACGCGCTGGATGTGGTCTGTTATGCCGAGGCGGACGACGCCACGCTGGATGTGATTCTGGCGCGCCGTCGCAGCGGTACAGCACCGAATCCGCACGAAATGGCGCAGTTCAAAACGGCGGTACTGGTCTGGCTGGGCAGCGAATATGCCCGCCGTGGCTGGGTACAGCAGTATCACATTGGCGCACTGCGCAATACCAACCCACGCCAGTACCAGTTGCTGGGGCCGGATGTGGGCTTTGACTCCATTAACGACCAGCCGCTGGCTGAACCGCTGGCCCGCCTGCTGGGCGCACAGAACCTTAATAATGCGCTGCCGAAAACCATCCTCTATTGCCTGAATCCGCGCGATAACGAAGTACTGGCGACGATGGCAGGCAACTTCCAGGGTGAAGGTCAGGCGGGGAAAATGCAGTTTGGTTCCGCCTGGTGGTTCAATGACCAGCTGGACGGTATGCAGCGTCAGATGACCCAGCTGGCGCAGATTGGCCTGCTGAGCCGCTTCGTCGGGATGCTGACCGACAGCCGCAGCTTCCTCTCTTACACCCGCCACGAATATTTCCGCCGGTTGCTGTGCCAGATGATTGGCCGCTGGGTAGAGCAGGGTGAAGCGCCAGCCGATGAAGCGCTGTTAGGCCAGATGGTTCAGAACATCTGCTTCAACAATGCCCGCGATTACTTCGGCATCGAGCTGGGAGCCTGATGATGAAAAGGCTAAACCGCCACGACTTCCCGGGCGCACGCTATCGCGACCGGGTGATTCAGTTCGGCGAAGGTAACTTCCTGCGCGCCTTTATTGACTGGCAGATTGACTGGCTGAATGAACATCAGGGCACCGATGCCGGAATTGTGGTGGTGCGGCCGCGCAACCGTGAAGTCAGCGACAGCCTGAATCAGCAGGATGGCCTCTACACCACGCTGATCCGCGGACTCAACGATCAGGGCGAGCAGGTCAGTGAAACCCGGCTGATCCGCAGCCTCAACCGTGAGATCCAGCCCTGGCAGCAGTTCGGTGAATTTTTGGCGCTGGCCCGGAATCCCGACCTGCGCATGGTTTTCTCCAACACCACTGAGGCGGGCATCGCCTTTGTTGGCACGGATCAGCTCACCGATCAGCCCGCCAGCAGCTTCCCCGGCAAACTGACGCAGCTGCTGTGGGCGCGCTATTCCCATTTCAATGGCGCCAGCGATCGTGGCTGGCTGGTGGTGCCGTGTGAGCTGATTGACCATAACGGCGACGCGTTGCGCGATCTGGTGCTGCGTTACGCCGATCACTGGCATCTGCCATCCGAATTTAAAACCTGGGTTCATGAGCACTGTGCTTTCTATAACACCCTGGTTGACCGCATCGTTACCGGCTTTCCGGCGGAAAGCGAGCAGTTGCAACGTGAACTGGGTTATGAAGATCGCTATCTGGTGGCGGGCGAAGTCTACTACCAGTTTGTGATTCAGGGGCCGTCGGCGCTGTTCAGTGAACTGAAACTGGCGGCGCTGTCGCCACAGGTGCGTCATGTGGATGACATTGCGCCCTATAAAGCGCAGAAAGTGGCGATCCTCAATGGCGCACACACCGCGATGGTGCCGGTGGCGTTTCTGGCCGGTCTTGAAAGTGTCGGGGAGGCGATGGCCGATCCGGCGATTGCCGGATTTGTGGATAACCTGCTGCGTCATGAAGTGATCCCGACGCTGGATCTGCCAGCCGATGAACTGCACGCCTTTGCTGATGCGGTACAACGCCGCTTCCGCAATCCGTTCATTCGCCATGCGCTGCTGTCGATTGCGCTTAATGGCATGACCAAGTTTCGCACCCGTCTGTTGACGCCACTGCTTGCCGCGCATCAGCAAACGGGCAACTGGCCGACACACATCACTTTTGCGCTGGCGGCGCTGATCGCCTTT
Organism: Pantoea jilinensis; assembly: GCF_019104105.1. NCBI lineage: Bacteria > Pseudomonadati > Pseudomonadota > Gammaproteobacteria > Enterobacterales > Erwiniaceae > Pantoea > Pantoea jilinensis. The sequence continues at coordinate 592,484 of NZ_CP077746.1, forward strand.
TATCGCGGCGAGTCAGCCGGTAAAAGCTGGCCATTACAGGATGAGCCGCAGTGGTTACAGCACTACGCCGACGCCTGGAAAGCACTTGATGCGGATCAGCTGTCACCGCAACAGCTGGTGCACGGCGTGCTTAGCGACGCGCAACACTGGGGCGAAGATTTAACCCGTCAGCCCGGACTGGCTACGGTTGTCACCCAACACCTGCAAAATATCATCGCCCACGGAATGCGTGAGGCGCTGAGCCAACTGAGATAACGCTATGCAAGACGCAATTAAAATTGATCCCCGCGACAATGTCGCCGTGGCGTTACGTGACTTAGAGGCGGGCGCCACCATAGAGCTGCCACCACTGAGTGTGTCGGTGCAACAGGCGGTCGGGTGCGGGCATAAATTTGCCCTGCATCCTATCGCCCAGGATGAGCTGGTGATCAAGTATGGGTTGCCGATTGCCCATGCCACCCAGCCTGTGGCCGCCGGTGAGTTAATCCATTCGCAGAACGCCCGCACCAATCTCAGCGATCTGGATGAATATGCGTATCAGCCTGAGTTCGTGACCTTACCGCCGCAGCCGGGTGATCGTGAGGTACAGATCTATCGTCGTGCTAACGGCGAAGTCGGCATCCGCAATGAGCTGTGGATCCTGCCGACCGTCGGCTGTGTAAACGGCATTGCGCGTCAGATCCTGCAGCGTTTCCTGAAAGAGACACAGGAGGCCGAAGGAATCGATGGCGCATTCCTGTTCAGCCACACCTTCGGCTGTTCGCAACTGGGGCAGGACCACGAAAATACCCGCACCATGCTGCAGAATATGGTGCGCCACCCTAATGCGGGTGCGGTGCTGGTGATTGGTCTCGGTTGTGAAAACAATCAGGTCGATGTTTTCCGTGAGACCCTCGGCGCGTTTGAAAGCGACCGGGTCGAATTTATGGTGTGCCAGCAGCATGATGATGAGGTTGAAGCCGGGCTGGAGCGCCTGCATGCCTTGTATGAAAAAATGCGGCATGACCGGCGTGAACCAGGCAAACTCAGCGAGCTGAAGTTTGGTCTGGAGTGCGGCGGTTCGGACGGTTTGTCTGGCATCACGGCCAACCCGTTACTGGGGCGTTTCTCGGACCAGATGATCGCTAATGGCGGCACGACCGTGCTGACTGAAGTGCCAGAAATGTTTGGCGCAGAGCGGATTCTGATGAGTCGCTGTCGCGACGAAGAGACCTTCGGCAAAACAGTAGCCATGATCAATGACTTCAAGCAGTACTTTATCGATCACCAGCAGCCCATCTACGAGAATCCGTCGCCGGGCAATAAAGCAGGCGGCATCACCACGCTGGAAGAGAAGTCACTGGGCTGTACTCAGAAAGCGGGGCAGAGCCAGGTCGTCGATGTGCTGAAGTATGGCGAGCGGTTAAAAACGCCTGGTCTCAATCTGCTGAGTGCGCCAGGCAATGATGCCGTCGCTACCAGTGCGCTGGCGGGCGCCGGTTGCCACATGGTGCTGTTCAGTACCGGACGCGGCACGCCATATGGCGGTTTTGTGCCAACAGTGAAGCTGGCGACCAACACGCCGCTGGCGGAGAAGAAACCGCACTGGATCGACTTTAATGCCGGACGGTTGATCGAGGGCATGAGCATGGATGCGCTGCTGGAAGATTTTGTCGACAGCATTGTGGCGATTGCCAGCGGTCAGCCGACCAACAACGAGAAGAACGACTTCCGCGAGCTGGCGATTTTCAAAAGTGGTGTGACGCTCTAAAACCAAACGCGATCTTGTTCTTTCAGATAGCTCAAAAGCTCAGAGAGCGGGTAGCAGAGTCCGAAGAGCAAAGCGTCCCGCGCCAGGGAAGGCGCGGGCCGAGCGTGCAGGGATGCGTAAAGCGACTTTGCGATCGGACTCTGCCATCCGCGAAGAGCACAGGATTAACAGACGGTAATAACTATCTTAAGCCCGGCTGGCTTCGCGCTCTGCTTCTGCCTGACAGACGGCGGCAGTAAACAGAATATCAGTAGAGGAATTCAGCGCGGTTTCCGCCGAATCCTGCAGTACGCCGATAATAAAGCCGACCGCCACCACCTGCATCGCCAGGTCATTCGGAATGCCGAACATATTGCAGGCTACCGGAATCAGCAGCAGCGAACCGCCCGCCACGCCCGATGCACCACAAGCGCAGAGTGACGCCACCAGACTCAGCAGAATCGCCGTCGGCACATCAATGCTGATCCCCAGCGTATGCACCGCCGCCAGCGTCAGCACGGTAATCGTGATCGACGCACCCGCCATACTGATGGTTGCGCCCAGAGGAATCGACACCGAATAGGTATCCTCATCCAGATCCAGACGTTTCGCCAGCGCCATATTCACCGGAATGTTGGCAGCAGAACTGCGGGTAAAGAAGGCAGTGACGCCACTTTCACGCAGGCAGGTGAAGACCAGTGGATAAGGGTTACGGCGGATTTTAGAGAACACCAGCATCGGGTTCACCACCAGTGCCATCAGCAGCATACAGCCGATCAACAGCGCCAGCAGATGCGCATATTGCCACAGTGCCCCAAAGCCGGTTGAAGCCAGAATCGATGCCACCAGACCGAAAATACCGACTGGCGCGCAGCGGATGACGCAGCGTACCAGCCAGGTTACGGCATGAGACGCATCATTCAGCAAGGCGCGGGTGCTGTCACTGCTGTGACGGAACGCCAGCCCCAGGCCAATGGCCCACACCAGAATGCCAATATAGTTAGCCTGCATCAGCGCGGTGATTGGGTTGGCGACCATGCTCATCAGCAGCCCATGGAGCACTTCGGTGATGCCGGAAGGAGGAACGATTTCCGTTGTGCCTGCCGCCAGTGTAAGTGTCTGCGGAACCAGATGGCTGAAGACCACCGCGACCACCGCCGCGAAAAAGGTGCTCAGCAGATAGAGCATGATAATTGGCCGGATATTACTTTTCTGGCCCTGCTGGTGGTTGGCAATCGAGGCGATCACCAGCATCAGTACCAGCAATGGCGCGACCGCTTTCAGCGCACTGACAAACAGTTCACCCAGCAGACCGACTGCCAGCGCGGCATCGTGTGAAATCCAGGCGAGCGCCACACCAGCGATCAGCCCAATCAAGATTTGCTTCACCAGGCTTCCGGCGAGCAGCGTGCCCAGACGTGCGGAGAAAGTTTTCTGCATAATATTTTCTGTATTTTGTCGCGGATGTAGTTTCAGACGCGATGTTTTACATCGGCTAAAACGGTTTGCCCGGCGGAGTATAAGGAAAACATCAGATGAGAAAAGAGAAAGTTCTGTCAGTGTGGCGCAGGTCAGATTTTAATTATGCTGAATAGTGGAAGTGTGACAGAGGGATGAAATGGCACGACAGTCTGTCGCAAAATAAAACAGGGGCATACGCTGCCCCTGCAGGTAATTATGGTGCGATCTTTTTCTGATCTCTTTTGCGGTTAACCCAGGCATTAATCAGCAGGGTTGAGGCCAGAATGGCGCCGACCACACCCAGTGAGATACCAACCGGGATATGGTACAGGTCCACAATCAGCATCTTAAAGCCGATAAACACCAGCACAATCGCCAGACCATACTTCAGCATCGAGAAGCGTTCTGCCACGTTTGCCAGCAGGAAGTACATGGCACGCAAGCCCAGGATAGCGAACAGGTTTGAGGTCAGCACGATGAACGGGTCGGTGGTTACGGCGAAAATGGCCGGGATACTGTCGACGGCAAAGATCACATCGCTGAGTTCCACCATGATTAGCACCAGCAGCAGCGGGGTCGCAAACAGCACGCCGTTTTTGCGGGTAAAGAACTTCTCGCCGTCGAGATCATCGGTCATGCGTAAATGCTTACGCAACCAGCGCACCACCGGTTTGTCACCCACTGCACCGTCATCCTCTTTCGCCAGCGCCATCTTCACACCGGTAAACAGCAGGAAGGCACCGAACACATAGAGGATCCAGCTGAACTGGGTGACCAGCCAGCTACCGGCAAAGATCATGATAGTACGCAGCACGATAGCGCCTAACACACCGTAGATCAGTACACGGCGCTGCAGGTTAGCCGGAATAGAGAAGTAGCTGAACAGCATCAGCCAGACGAAGACGTTATCTACCGCCAGCGCTTTTTCCAGAACGTAGCCGGTCAGGAAGGCGAGCGTCTGGGTGTTAGCGACTTCACGTCCCACGCTGCCCTCCAGATACCACCAGAAAGCGGCGCTAAACAGCAGTGAGACGGAAACCCAGATCAGCGACCAGACAGCCGCCTGTTTGAAAGACATGGTCTGCGCGCCGCGGCGTCCCTGCAACAGCAGGTCGATAGCCAGCATGATAAGCACCACAACCGCAAAGCTGCCCCAGAGTAAAGGCGTACCCACAGTTTGCATATTCGTATCCTGTCTTAAAAAGAAAAAAACGGCTGAAGTCAGAAGACGTCAGCCGCTTATTTTTGTGTAAGCAAACCTCGCCTTCCGGCAAGGTCTCACTTACAACACAGAAATCGATTCCGGGTTGCCTGATGACCGGATGCTTTCGCAACGTAGTGACGATCAATCAGCTTACAAGTTACTCCCCTTTGCAGGAGAGTAAGTTACGTTTTAGCCGCACAGGAAGCAACCTATCCCAGACATATTTAGAAATATTTACACAGCAGCCTGATCGGCCGGGAAGATAACACCGGTCTGGCGGCGGATTTCGGTCAGAAGCGCGGCGGTAATCCGCGAAACCTCCAGTCCGGGATGGTCCACCTGACGCTGCTCAACCAGCCGGGCAAACGCGGCCGCTTCATATAGCATGGTGTTGATATGCTGTGGCTCACTCAGCGCCTGCTTTTCAGCACCACGAGGAATAAAGTTCAGCTTCTGGCACTCCGAAAGCTTCTCAATGACCAGCGTACCCGCTTCACCCTGAATTTCGCTGGGCAGTGAAGAGTCACTCACCTTGGAATGCAGAATCGTCACGTCGAAATCGCCGTAGCTCAGCACCACCACACCATGGGCATCCACGCCGCTCGCCAGCAACGTCGCGGTGGCCTGCACACGGTCTGGCTCGCCCCATAGTGCTACTGCCGATGCCAGGCAGTAATAACCGATATCCATGACTGAGCCATTCGACCAGCGGGGATCAAAGGTATTAGGGTTCTCGCCGTTGAGATAACGCGGATAACGTGAGGAGTACTGGCAGTAATTCAGCAGGGCTTTTCGCAGTGTACCCACGTCTGGCAGCGCCTGCTTCAGCCGCTGGAAGTTTGGCAGGCTGGCGGTTTTAAACGCCTCGAACAGCACCACCTGATGCTCACGGGCGCAGGCGATCATCTGCTCCACTTCCGCCAGGTTAGAGGCCAGCGGTTTTTCGCAAATCACATGCTTGCCGTGCGACATAAACAGCAGCGCCTGCTGGCAGTGCAGGGCATTGGGGCTGGCAAGATAGACCGCGTCGATCTCCGGGCAGGCGGCCAAGGCATCCAGTGAGGTAAAGGTCTGTTTGCAGGGATAATCAGCAATAAAGGCGTCGGCCTGCTGCTGACTGCGTGAGTAGACCGCACAGAGCTTCATCGCTCCGGTTTCATGGGCGGCATCAATAAACTGGCGTGTAATCCAGTTTGTTCCCACAATGGCAAAACGAATCACGTCATCTCTCCGGCAGCGTTAAAGCGGCAGAGTAACATCTCCCCGAGGCGGTGCAAGGGGGCCGGGTACGCAAGGATTGATCCTGCGATCCGCATTCCAATAATATGCTGAAGCCATGATATTCAGGCATCAACCAGGGAGCGAAGGTGAAAGCAAGTAAGCACGCATTAAACTGGACCACACTACTGATCGCCATTCCGGTCGGGTGTGCGGCGTCGCTGGTGACGCTGGCTTTTCGCGGCGTGATAGAACTGATCAACCATCTGCTCTTTGCCCGCAGTGGCGAAATTACCGAATCCCTGCATCTCTGGCCGTGGATCTTCTGGCCGCTGCTGGTGGGGGCGGGCGGGGTGCTGGCGGGCTATTTTTTGCGTTATGCGGTCGCCATTGAGCAACAGCAGACGGTGAAAACGGATTATCTTGAAGTGATCAACGCCCGACTCGATGCGGTACCGACGCGAACCTCGCTGTTCCGTGCCTTATCGTCGATTGCCAGTATCGGCAGCGGTGCTTCGATCGGTAAAGAGGGGCCGATGGTGCAGCTTTCGGCGCTGTGCGGCAGTGCGATTGGCCGCCTGTTACCGGCCTCACTGAACCTGAAAAACAGTGACGTGGTGGCGATGGCGGCTGCGGCGGGCCTGGCGTCGGTCTATCATGCGCCGCTGGCCTCGGCGATTTTTGTGGCGGAGATTGCGTTTGGTATTTCTGCGTTGCAGCGGCTGATCCCTCTGATTATCGCGTCGGCGACAGCGGTGATGACCATGTGGACGCTGGGCTTCCGCAGCGCGCTCTATCCACTGGCAGACGCAAACTTCGCCATGGATCTCAGCAGCCTGTTGATGACGGTGGTCATTGGTTTGAGCGCCGGTCTGGCGGGCTGGCTTCTGATTAAATGCATCGCCCGCAGCAAAGTGTTGTTCAGCGGCATCGCTTCTCTGCCCTTGCGCCTGGGCGCGGGTGGATTCGCCGTCGGCTTACTGGCGCTGATCTCTACTGATATTCTCGGCAACGGCTACGAAGTCATCGTCAAAGTCATGGCAGGCGACTATCTGCTGCCGGGATTACTGCTGTTGCTGGTGCTGAAAACCCTCGCCACCAGCCTGTCTGTGGGGTCGAACGCTGTCGGCGGACTCTTTACGCCTTCGCTGCTGATAGGCGCGCTGCTTGGGGTGATTATCGCGATGATCGGGGCGGCGCTGCATTTGCCGCTGGGCAATGTGCTGCTTTATGCCGCGATTGGCATGGCAGCGGTGCTGGCGGCGGTCAGTCAGGCGCCATTGATGGCGATGCTGATGGTGCTGGAGATGACGCTGAATAGCAGCCTGCTGTTTCCGCTGATGATAGCAACAGTGCTGGCGTCGATGGTGGTTTATCGCCTGCAATCCGCCAGTACGTATCCAGTGGTGAGTCATCACTTCAGCCGTTCAGAAGCGAAATACGATTTCGATAACATGCGCATTGCTGAGCTGATCATTCCTGGTGCGGCGTTGCAGCCTGAGGAGTCAGTGGGGCAGGCGCTGGCAGTCAGCTCGCTAAAACGTGAACGCTACGTCTATGTGATCAACGCTGCAGGGGCATTCCTTGGCGTAGTGTCGATTCATGAGATCTCACGGCGGGTGCTGGCGCAGGAGATAACCCTCGACTCCCCGGTGCAGTGCGTCATGGATCAGGATTTCCCGGTGGTCTTTCAGAATCAGAGCATGCGTGAGGGATGGGAGGCGTTTGCCGCGGTCACGCTGGAGCGTCTGCCGGTGCTGAATAATCCTCAGGAGCGACGCTTTCTGGGGGCGCTGACTAAAACCAGCCTGATTCAGAAAGCGCAGGAGTTTCTTTAAGCCGCATTGCCGCGCATCGCCTGGTCAGTCATCCACAGGCGTGCGTCAAATTCGAGCTGGTGGTAATCCGGCTCCATATGGCAGCAGAGATGGTAAAACGCTTTATCGTGGTCTTTCTCTTTCAGGTGGGCCAGCTCATGCACCACGATCATCCGCAGAAATGGCTCAGGGGCGAGGCGGAAAAAGGTTGAGATACGGATTTCCGCTTTCGCCTTGAGTTTGCCGCCCTGAATCCGCGAGATAGCCGTGTGCAGTCCAAGTGCATGCTTCATCACCTTGATCTTGTTATCCCACATCACTTTGCTGATTGGCGGCGCGTTGCGCATATAGCGGTTTTTCAGCGCCTGCGTGTAGTCATACAGCGCCTTATCACTCATCACGTCGTGGGTGTCAGGATAGCGTTCCTGCAGAAATGCACCTAAGCGCTGGTGGGCGATTAGCGTCTGGACCTGCTCAAGAAGAGGGGCAGGATAACCCTGAAGGTAGATCAGTGAGGACATTAGGGATTCCTGGCGAAAGACAGTATACTGCGCCCCCGATTTTGGGGCGAAAATCAATCAAAGTGTACCACGCCGGAGAATTCATGAGCCAACTTGAACTGAACGATCGCACACTGATCCTGCATCGCTTCCCGCAGATGCGTGACGAAAGTCCATTACAAGCCTGGGATGCGGCTGATGAATACCTGTTACAGCAGGCGCTGCCAGAAGGACCCGTGCTGATCTTCAACGACAGCTTCGGGGCGTTAACCTGCGCCCTGAATCCGCGCACTGTCTGGCACGTCAGCGACTCCTGGCTGAGCCAGCAGGCCGCCCGCCAAAATCTGAGCTTCAATGAGATGGATGACAGCAACGTGCACTTTGTTGATAGCCTGGCTGAGCTGCCCGCGGCTCCGGCGGCGGTGCTGATTAAAGTGCCTAAAACGCTGGCGCTGCTGGAGCATCAGCTGCGTGCCATTCGTGAAGTCGTCACGCCAGATACGGTGATTGTGGCGGCGGCGCGCGCCAAAGAGATTCACAACTCGACTCTGCAGCTGTTCGAACAGATCATCGGTGAAACCAAAACCTCACTGGCCTGGAAAAAAGCGCGCCTGATCTACAGCCAGTTCAGTCAGCCTGAACTGCGTGAGGCCACGCCGACGCTGGTCTGGCCGCTGGATGGCACCCCTTATCAGATCCACAACTACGCTAACGTCTTCTCGCGTTCTTCGCTGGATATCGGCGCACGGCTGTTTGTGCAGCATCTGCCTGAAAATATTGAAGGTGAGATTGTCGATCTGGGCTGTGGCAACGGTGTGGTAGGGCTGGTGGCGCTGGAGCAGAATCCGCAGGCCGAGGTGCATTTCCTTGATGAGTCTTATATGGCGGTCGCCTCCAGCAAGCGGAACGTGGAAGTAAACCGTCCTGATGACCTGTCGCGCTGTCAGTTCCTGGTCAATAACGTGCTGAGCGGCTATCCATCAGATCGGCTGCACGCGGTGCTGTGCAACCCGCCATTCCATCAGCAGCACGCTGTTACCGATCATCTGGCATGGCAGATGTTCCGCGATGCGAAACGCTGCCTTCAGTATGGCGGCGAGTTGCGCATTGTCGGCAACCGCCACCTCGATTATCACCACAAGCTGAAGAAGTTGTTCGGCAACTGTACGCTGATCGCCTCAAACCAGAAGTTTGTGGTGCTGCGCGCGGTGAAAATGCGCTAGTCAGATCGTCAAAGCGAGTTGCGTTGCCTGCGCAATCGCGCGGCGCGCATCCAGTTCCTCCGCGACATCTGCGCCGCCTATTACGGTTACCACCTGTCCTTTTGCACGCAGCGCGGCTTCCAGTTCGCGCTGCGGCTCCTGTCCGGCACAGATAATCACGTTATCGACCTCCAGCAGCAGCGTTTCACCGTTACGCCTCAGGTGCAGGCCGCTGTCATCAATGGCCAGATATTCAATGCCGCCCCACATCTCCACGCCGCGCGCCTGAAGGCTGGTGCGATGAATCCAGCCGGTCGTTTTTGCCAGCCTGGCACCCGGTTTCCCTGATCGGCGCTGCAATAGCCAGATTTGCCGTGATGCGGCAGGCGGCTGTGGGGCAACCAGGCCGCCGCGCTGTGTCAGGCTGTGGTCGATGCCCCATTCTGTGTAAAACGCCGCCAGATCCTCGTCATGCGACGGCTGAGACAGATACTCCGCCACATCAAAGCCAATCCCACCCGCGCCAATAATCGCCACCCGTTTACCCACCGGGCGCTTATCGCGCAGCACCTCCAGATAACTCAGCACACTGGGGTGATCGATGCCGGGAATAGCCGGTGTACGCGGCTTAATGCCGGTCGCCAGCACCACCTCATCGGCGTCACTCAGCTGATCGGGCGTGACCCGACAGCCCGTCTGAACCGTCACGCCTGCGGCCGCCAGCTGATAGCGGAAATAACGCAGCGTTTCACTGAACTCAGATTTGCCGGGGATCTGCCGGGCAATATTGAACTGACCGCCAATCCCGGGCGCGGCCTCATAGAGCGTCACCTGATGTCCGCGCTGCGCCGCCTGCAGGGCAAACGCCATTCCGGCCGGGCCGGCACCCACCACTGCCAGTCTGCGTGGTGCGGTGCTGGCGATGACCGGCATCAGCGACTCATGGCAGGCGCGGGGATTGACCAGGCAGGAGGTGATTTTACCAGCGAACACCTGGTCGAGGCAGGCCTGATTACAGGCGATGCAGGTGTTGATGCTGTCCGGTTCGCCGCGCTGCGCTTTGCTGACAAAGGCGGGGTCGGCGAGGAAAGGGCGTGCCATCGACACCATATCGGCACAGCCCGACTGCAGCAGCGCCTCAGCGACAGCGGGATGGTTAATACGGTTGGTGGCGATCACCGGCACCGAAACGTGGGCACGCAGGCGCTGCGTCACCCAGGCAAAGGCCGCGCGCGGCACGCAGGTGGCGATGGTCGGGATGCGCGCTTCGTGCCAGCCGATGCCGGTATTGAACAGCGTGACGCCGCACTGCTCCAGCTCGCCCGCCAGCAACAGGGTCTCCTCCAGCGAACTGCCTTCTTCGATCAGGTCGAGCATTGATAGCCGGAAGATAATGATAAAGGCGTCACCGGTTGCGGCGCGAACACCACGGGTAATTGCCAGCGCGAACTGCATCCGTTGCCGGAAGTCGCCGCCCCAGCGGTCGGTGCGCTGATTGGTGTGTTTCACCAGAAACTGATTAATCAGGTAGCCTTCGGACCCCATGATCTCCACACCATCGTAACCTGCCTGCTGGGCCAGCCGGGCGCAGCGGGCGAAGTCATCAATGGTCTGTTCAATCGCCGCCTCGCTCATCGCCTGTGGCGTAAACGGGTTAATCGGTGCCTGACGGGCGGAGGGCGCGACCAGATCGGGCTGATAGCTGTAACGACCGGTATGCAGGATCTGCAGGGCGATTTTGCCCTGATGCTGATGCACCGCTTCTGTGATTTGTCGATGCCAGCTGCATTGTGCTTCGTCGGTGAGCATCGCGCCATGCGCGGTGGTAACACCCTGCGCATTGGGGGCGATGCCGCCGGTGACAATCAGCGCTACGCCTTCCCGTGCCCGCTCGCCGTAGAACGCCGCCAGCCGGGCTGCGCCATCCGGATGCTCTTCCAGGCCGGTATGCATCGACCCCATCAGAAAGCGGTTTTTCAGGCGGGTAAAGCCAAGATCCAGCGGCGTAAACAGCGCAGGATAATCAGGATTGACGGACATGGTAGTCACTCACAGCAAAGTGGTCGGATGAGTTTACTCTAGCCACTTCTGCATTAAAAAAAAGTGAAAGAATGTCAGGGTGTGAGTGAAATCATAAACATCGGCAGGTGAGCAGGGCGAGCGTGCGCAGGGAACCCGGGCCTTAAGCCACACGGCCATCCGTGGCGTGCGTGGCTTTTAATGTTTTGGCTCTGAAACCGTTAACGCCGCCGGATCCACGAATAGCGCGAGCGATAGCCGCTGCTATGGTGGGTATTGAAGCGGTAGCTGGAACCGCTCTCGGCCATGCAATAGGTGCAGACATTAACGTTGTCGATCTGCGCGGCCGGCACACCCGCGTTGACCAGCAGCTGCGTCGCCAGTGCGGGCAGATCGAACCAGACACCCTGCTGATGGGCTGCGGCCTGTGGACGTTGTGCTTGTGGGTTCACCGGTTGATTCCGGTGCCAGCGTAACCCGCTGGCAAACGCTGGGTTCTGCGCAATCTCCGCCAGCTGCGGTTCGGCCAGCTCATAGCAGCAGGGGCCCATCGCCGGGCCAATCGCCACCACCAGATCCTGTGGGTTGCAGCCCTGATCGCCCAGTTTTTCTACCGCGCGGGTCAGCACACCCGCCAGCGTACCCTTAAGTCCGGCATGCACCGCCGCCACGATCCGCTGTTGGCGGTCGGCGAACAGCACCGGCAGACAATCGGCGGTGTAGACCGCCACCGGTCGCGTTCCGCTGCCGATCACGCCATCGGACTCACAGCTTTTGGGCGGAATGTTCTCACTATCGGTGACCACGGTTGCGCTGTGGCGCTGATGTCCATAGGCGGCATCGGCGGGAGGTGGCTCACCGGCTGGCTGAAACGCATAATCGAGCCACTCCAGCGAATCGAGCAACGGCGAGCGCGGGATCACGGCCATAAGAATCTCCTGTTATAACAGCGTGCATTGGGCTGCCAACAGCTTACGTTAACTGCTACATTTTTGAAGCTTCTCCTCAGACCTTTCTCACCTTAAGGATGAAATGATGAAAACCTCCGCAAAACTCGCAGCATCCGGACTGGTCGCGCTGCTCCTGACCGGCTGCGCCTCGTCGGCACATCAGACCGCGCAACAGCAACTCGGTCAGCAATCGGTGCTGGCTGTAAACTGGTTCCAGCAGTCTGGCGAATATCAGGCGCTGACCTGGCAGGCGTTTAACACCGCGCGCATGGCATTTGATCAGGCACCGTCGCTGACCGGCAAACCCAAAGCGGTGATTGTCGATCTGGATGAAACCATGCTGGATAACAGCGCCTACAGCGCGTGGCAGGCGAAAAACGGCCAGCCGTTCAGCAGCAAAACCTGGTCAGCCTGGACGCAGGCGCGTCAGGCGAAAGCGGTGCCGGGCGCGGTTGAGTTCGCGCGTCATGTGACAGAGAATGGCGGCACGCTGTTTTATGTGTCGAACCGCGATCAGAAAGATTACGCTGCCACGGTCGCCAATATGCAGCAGCTCGGCTTCCCTGACGTCAGCGATAAAACGGTACGTCTGAATACCGACAGCTCCAATAAGCAGGCACGTTTCGATGCCATCAAAAATGCGGGCTATAACGTGGTGCTTTACGTCGGCGATAACCTCAACGATTTTGGTGGGGCGACCTGGCATAAAGGGAATCAGACGCGTCGCGATTTCGTGAATCTTAATCATCAGCAGTTCGGGACGCAGTTTATCGTGTTACCTAATCCACTCTACGGCGACTGGGAGAGCGGAATGGCGGAAAACTACAATAAGCTGACCCCGGAACAGCAGTTGTCGGTGCGTGAATCACGTCTGCAGAGCTGGAACGGTAAATAATTCGTCAAGAAAAAGAGCCTGCTCGTTCAGGCTCTGTTTATTATTGGTCCTTATTTACTTACTGTCGTCACTATTTTCCTGCAAATTAAATTAATCATCTCTTGCTCCCTTCTTAACTCAATACAGGTATATCTGACTGGCTTATACCCATTAAGCCGGTTGATTGTGCTAATGGTTAATTTTTTAATTAAGAGGATTCCTGGTGAAATGAGCGCTGGCTGGTATGGTGCTGAAAAACCCCTTTGTTAATGCTTGTATTTATTTGTCAGCATTAACTTTAGTTAATTTTCTAACTACATGTTTTTGATTCATTAAAAATGAATTCTGGCTTTTCCCTTTCGTCTTTGCTGCTTAATTAAATTTACGTAACCCTGACTCTTACTGACGGCAAATTGACAAAACCCGTGAGAACAAAGCGTTGTGAAATATTGCCCGTGCATTGGGAATGGTTAGCGTCTATAACCTTTTTCTGTGATTCAGTTCTTATTTCCCTGGCGGCTCATGCTTTATTTGTGTGCCGACACATGTTGTGGTTAGCCAGGATGCGACATCCCGGTAGTAGAGAGAAGATGATTGTGACGACACTTAAACCCTTATTAGCGAAAAATCGCAGTTGGGCCTTGCAGCGCCGCCAGCGTAATCCGGATTATTTTAAAAAATTCCTTCATCAGCAAAAGCCGCACTCACTCTGGATAGGTTGCTCTGATAGTCGCGTTCCGGCTGAGGTATTAACCGGCTCCCATCCTGGCGAACTCTTTGTACATCGTAATATCGCCAACATGGTGATTGAGGACGACGACAATTTGCTGAGCGTACTGCAATACGCGCTCTTCTTTCTCGGTGTGAAACGCATTGTCCTTAGCGGCCACTATGGCTGTGGCGGCGTAGAAGCCGCGCAAAACCTGCCGGGCAGCGTGCTGGACGGACAGGAAAGCGCGCTGGCGAGACGTATTCAGACGCTGCGAAATGATATTCAGCAGGGGCTGGCAGAAAGCCCGGCCTCAGACGTGGCGCCGGGTGAACAGCTTGATCGGCTGGTTGAGGCCAACGTGAAGGCGCAATTCGCCAGACTGGTGAAATCTGAACCGGTCCGGCAAATCTGGCAATCGGGCCAGGAACTGGAGGTGTTTGGTTGTGTTTATGACCTGCGCTCCGGTCATCTCAAAGAACTGATTCATCAATCTGCAGAGGAACCTTCATTATGAACCTCGATACCCTGCGTCGCGATATTCCGGCGGGTCTGGTGGTGTTTCTGGTCGCCTTACCGCTCTGTCTTGGCATCGCACAGGCCAGCGGATTACCGCCGTTTGCCGGTCTGCTGACGGGTGTGATTGGCGGTCTGGTCGTGACGTCGCTGAGTCCATCCCGATTTGCCGTCAGCGGCCCGGCAGCGGGCCTGGTCACTATCGTGGTCGCCTCAATGGCGTCGCTAGGCAGTTTCTCCGCGTTTCTCACTGCACTGATTATTGCCGGGGCGCTGCAATGCCTGTTTGGTCTGCTGCGTGCCGGACGGTTTATTTCGCTGGTGCCGGGCAGCGTCATCAAAGGGATGCTGGCGGCGATTGGTTTGCTGCTCATCATGCAGCAGATCCCGGTGGCACTGGGTGCCGCTGGCGATGCGGAGCTGGTGTCGCTGGTGACCGGCGAGATGACCTTCTCGCTGCCCGCCATCCTGGTAGCGGGTGTCGGTCTGGCCATTTTATGTCTCTGGACCACCGCACCGGTTAAACGGATCAAAGCGCTGGCCTGGATCCCCGGCCCGCTGATAGCCGTGCTCATCGGCTGCCTGGCTACCGTGATGGGTGGGAGGCTGTTTCCTGAGATGACGCAGGGTCTGGCTCGCATTTCGCTGCCCGCTTTTGACAGCGTCTCTGCGCTGGTGGCGGAGCTGGAAACGCCTGACTGGATGGCCTGGCAGAATCCGCAGGTCTGGGTGGTTGCGGTGACCTTAGCCCTGGTCGCCAGTCTGGAAACTCTGCTGAGCCAGGAGGCGCTGAAAAAACTGCGTCCTCAGACGCCCGCGCCGTCGCCCAACAAAGAGATGTTCGCGCAGGGTATTGGTAACCTGGCGGCCGGTTTCCTTGGGGCGATGCCGATCACGGCGGTGATTGTGCGCAGTTCAGTGAACGTCAGTGCGGGTGCGCAGACCAAATTGTCGATTTTCATTCACGGTGTACTGCTGCTGATTTGCGGCATGTGGTTCAGCGAGATGCTGAATGCCATTCCGCTGGCCAGCCTCGCTGCCGTACTGCTCTATACCGGTTATAAACTGGCGACACCGCGACTGTTCGTTGAGCAGTTCCGGATGGGCGCGCAGCAGTACGTGCCGTTTCTGGCCACCATCATCGGGATTATCACGCTGGGTATGCTGGTCGGTATTGGTATCGGTATCGCCACGCAGATCCTCTATAGCATCTATAAGAGTCATCGCAACGCGCTGCAGCTCACCCGCTATGATGACCACTATGTGCTGCGCTTTCAGCAGAACCTGACCTTTATGCATAATCCCAGGCTCCAGGGATTGCTGGATGAGATCCCGGAGAACAGCGTGGTCATCGTTGATAACGACAATGCGGAATATATCGATCCCGACGTCAAAGCGGTGCTGAAAGATTTTGGCGATAACGCTGATAAACGCGGCATTCGCCTGAGTCAGTGGCCGGTTGCGGTAAAATAGCGATAAACGCAACGGTAAAGTCGTTTGAGAGGCAAAAATCGGATATCTCGGATATCCGATTTTTTTATTTGCGAGGCATAATAAGTCCCCAATTTTTACTGTCATCTGATGGGGTTAGACTCTTCAGGGTCACTTTGCGGAGTCAGCCCAGGAAGGGCGGTTGACCGCCGGATGACAGTGAGAGTATCCAGGATTTAATCATTCTGACACCACGCGCCTGTGCAGGCTGACGTGGACAGCCAGCCTCTCTGCGACAAGGTCCGGATGTATGCGCATGCAGCTGTTTGAAGAGCACAACGCTAAGAAGAACGCATTTTCGCTGTTTTTAGTGACGTTGTTATTTTGCTTTATCGGCGGACACCTGCGCATCCCACAGGAGCTGTCACTGTTCTGGCCAGTCAACGCGATCGTCACTGGCGTTATCGTCCGAAATCCTTATCTGCATCAGACCCGCTATTACCTGGCTACGTTTGCTGGCATGGTGTTTAACGACACTGTTTTTTCAGGCTGGGCGCTTTCTGCCTTCACGCTGAACCTGGCGAATCTTCTGTTTGTGCTGATAGCGGTTACGCTGCTGATAAAGCATCGTCAGAATGATTCCGGAAGGGAACGTATTATCAATGTGTTACGTATTTTCCCCGCCTGCCTGCTGGCCGCGTTAGCCTGTGCCAGCTGGGGGGCACTGGCACAGCAGGCTGATTTCACTGTCGGTCTGGCGATGGCCTGGGGTGAGTGGTTTAGTGAGCAGTTCTCTACCGGGCTCATGGTGCTGCCGTTTTTGCTGACGCGTGACTGGTCGTCGCTGTCGCCCCGCCAGTTTTTGCAGCTGCGCAAGCTGGCACCCGTTATCGCTCTGATCTTTTCGATGATCATTGGGGCAATAATGGGTGGCGCTGGTAGCCTGACGTTACCGGTTCCGGCGCTGGTGTGGTGTGCCATCGTGTTGCCGATGCCGCTGACCAGCCTGGTGATTCTGCTGAGCGGTATTGTCGAAATCATTCTGGTTTCGCACGGCGTAATGAACATTCAGGGCGATGATACCCTCCTGCCCGTCAGCCACCTGACCTCGGCGCGGCTGGGTGTGGCGACTATCGCAATTAGCCCGCTGATCGTGGCCGCGAGCATGGATGCCATTCGCCAGCTGAATCAACGGCTCGCGCTGCGCGCGAATTACGATTTCCTGACGCGGCTGCTGTCGCGTTCCGGCTTATATGAAAGCCTGCGTGCGGAGCCTATTTTCCCGGATCGTAAGGTGGGCGTGATCCTGCTGGATGTCGACTACTTCAAAGCGATTAATGATAATTTTGGTCATGACGCGGGTGACAGCGTGCTGGAAGAGATCGCTCGCCGGATGCAGCAGGTTATCGGTAAAGAGGGACGTGTCTGCCGGTTTGGCGGAGAGGAATTTGTGGTGGTGCTGTTCGACCAGAATCCCGCAAAGCTCTATTTTCTCGCCGAGAGCATCCGGCAGAAGATGGCGAAAGAGAAATTCTGGCTACAGGGCAGTACGGCTACCGTGACCGTCAGCCTGGGGCTGGCGCATAGCAGTGCCGGAGAAGCGACGGAGTGGCACCGCGTGATTAACCGGCTCATTTCGGCAGCGGATAAAAACCTCTATCTCTCGAAGCGCAATGGCCGTAATCAGACCTCACCCGTCAACTATTGCGGCATTTCCAGCGACGTGGCATAACGCCACGCCGCCGGAGCGGGTCAGCTGACGCTGCTTTTCAGCGTGCTGGCCTGCTGGTGGCGTTCAATCGCCAGGTCGATCAGACGGCTGATCAGATCCTGATAGCTGAGCCCGGCTGCCTGCCAGAGTTTCGGGTACATGCTGATGTTGGTAAAGCCGGGCAGGGTATTCACTTCATTGACGATAATTTCGCCGTCGTCAGTCAGGAACACATCGACGCGCGCCATGCCAAAGCACTCCAGCGCGGTAAAGGCCTTGATGGCGACGTCACGAATCGCATCGCTGGTTTCCGCTGCGATGGCCGCCGGGACCACCGTCTGTGCTCCGTTCTCAGAAATATATTTGGTGTCATACGAGTAGAAGGCGTCATGCACCACCACTTCGCCGCAGGGGCTGGCTTCAGGTGCATCGTTGCCCAGCACCGCGCACTCAATCTCCCGACCTTTTATCCCCTGTTCAATCAGTACTTTGCGGTCAAAGGAGAAAGCCAGTGCCAGCGCGGCATCAAACTCTTCAATGCTATCTACTTTGCTCACGCCCACTGAAGAACCCTGGTTGGCGGGTTTGATAAATAGCGGCAGTCCAAAGCGGGCAATCACGGCCTCTGGATCCAGATGGGCGCGTTGTGCCTGAGTGACGCTCAGCCACGGCGCGACGTTGAGGCCGGCATCGCGTAGCAGGCGTTTGGTGAAATCTTTGTCCATGCTCACCGCAGAACCCAGCACATCGGACCCGACGAACGGTAAAGAGGCCATACGTAGCAGACCCTGCAGAGAACCATCTTCACCCAGCGTACCGTGAACAATCGGGAAGATAACGTCGATTTGCGACAGTGGATGGGCGTTGTGACGGGTGATGATCTGCTGCTGCGTCTTGCCCGGCACCAGCGCCACATCTTCAGCGGCGTGATTCAGTGCGATCAGCGCCGGATTTTCAGCGTTAAGTAAGAAGTTGGACGCATCATTCAGACGCCAGTGTCCCTGTTTGTCGATGCCCAGCAACACCACGTCAAACCTGGTTTTGCCGATCGCCTCAAGGATATTTTTGGCCGACTGCAACGACACCTCATGCTCGGCCGACTTCCCGCCAAACACGATCCCTACCCGCAACTTTGTCATCTGTTTTGCCCACTGAAAAAATCAAAACCACAAGATAGCATGGGGTTTGCGCGCGGGAATAGGGCGGGGGGAGGGAATTGTGGGTGGGATGCAGGGGTCAGTTCGCCTGGTTATTGGTGTGGCGTTTAACCGGAGCCAGACATAGACGCGCATAGGACATATTAAATAGATTGAGTAGTTCGGGTGAGGAAAAACGTGATAATCATGTTTCTGCTAACACAGCTTAGAAATTTGGTGGCCCCTGCTGGGCTTGAACCAGCGACCAAGCGATTATGAGTCATATGAATAGCTTGTTTCATCATTTTCCATCTTTAATCATTCCCACCTTTTAAATAATAAAAATCAGTAAGTTATGTTTGTGTCTTCGTTTCATGTTGTTCCGGGTATTTGCTTTCAGTATCATCCTTACGTCACCTGCTACATCACCCAGAAAACGGCAGTAAAACATTTCTCGTAAGGACTCTCTTTTGGCAGATAATTTAACGGACTCAATGGTGCGCGGCCTGAAAGCGCGCGACTCGGCTTATCAGGTATGGGACAAAAGTGGTGAGCGCGGAGCAGGGCGTCTGGGCGTTAAAGTTGAGCCATCCGGGCAGCGGGTTTTCTACTATCGCTACTACTGGGATGCTAAGCGCCATTTCATTCAGTTGGGTCGTTACCCTGAAATGTCGTTAGCTCAGGCTCGCCAGCTTGCGAAAGGTTATGCCGGTACGCTGAAGGAAGGAAAGAACCCTAAGGTCGAAAAGGCTGAACAGGAAATCGCGCTGGAAAAGCAAAAGCGTGCCGAACAGCTAAAGGGCAGCATCGAGCAGCTTATTCAGGGCTATACCAACAAAATGCGGGAAGATGGAAAGCGGACATGGCAGCAGGTGCTGTACCGTCTGGAAAAGGAAACCTATTCCTTCATCGCCAAAGATACGAAAGCTAACGAAGTCACACCGCTACATATCAAACAGATTTTGTCTGCCATCATTCAGCGCGGGGCGAGCGTTGAAGCGAATCGTGTGCGCTCTTATCTGATGGCGGCTTTCAACTACGGGCTCAAAGCGGACAACGATCCGGCCAACCACCAGCAGAACGTGATGTTTGGACTTGAGATGAACCCGGTGGGCGTCATCCCTAAGCAGTCGGCTGCAGAGAAAGCGGGAACCAACTGGCTGAAGTTGAATGAGCTGCAACAGCTAATGGGTGATTTTCCCAAAACGCCAAGCGTCGGCAGCACGGTGAGCTTGCTGCTTAATTTATGTGTTTACGCTGGTGGTCAGCGCCCACATGAACTGGCTTCCAGTCGGTGGGATGCCGTGAACTGGGAAGAGAAAACGCTGTTGATAGTTGCTGACGTCTCAAAGAACAAGCGCGACCATCTGGTGCCGTTAACGGATTCAGCTATAGAAATTCTGGAAAGGCTGAAGAGCGAGAACGTTAATGATAGCCCGTATATCTTCTCGCAGCGGTTGGATGCAGGTAAGCATCTACGAACTGACAGCTTTGCGCAGGCAATCATCTATTATCGCGAGCATTTTTCTGACAATCCGGTGTTTGTTGCGAGGGATTTGCGGCGGACCTGCAAAACGCTGATGGGCGAAATAGGTCTCTCGAAAGAGTTACGTGACCGTATTCAAAACCATGCATTACAGGATGTCAGCTCGAAGCATTATGACCGTTATGATTATCTTGTAGAGAAAAGAAGGGCATTAGAACAGTGGGAAAACAGGGTCAATCATATTGAACAGGCCACCAGCAATGTCGTAAATTTATTCCAGAGAGGATGAGAATTGGCTAGATATGGTCTGGATTATTTGGAGAGCATACGCTAGTCAGGTTCATCGGATAGCATATTGTTGAATAGACTGGGTATTATCGATGAAGCCGAGTTTGATGTGTTATCAGTTCACGCAGATACTGGCTTACAGTCTTTTTGACGGGCATAAAGCGTTTTGAAGGCTATTCAGGCCGAAATCATCGACAGCTATATGCCGATGATACAGCTTGTTGACGATATTTTGCCGAATTAGCGAGCTAAGCCTATAGCTTTTGCTCAATTTTCTGCACAGCTACACCCGTTTCAATAGCCGTTGAGCTAGCAGCGGAGCGGCAAATTTGTTGTTTGGTGATTTTGGCGCTGGTGGCTCGACTTTGCATTGTGAGGTCCTCATTGTGCTTATCGGGTTTGTAGTGGGTGGGAGATGAGCTTACAAGATGGTTTATCAGAGGGTGTTTGCCGGGAGGTAGCCCACCATTGAGGTGGGCTAATCTGCTTAATCCTGGTACTTGGCTCTTGCTCTCACTTCCTGCTTTGCATTTGGCCTGCAGAATCAGCAGGTTCTGACCGCCATTGAGCAATCCATCCTATCCCGTCAGTGGGTTGCTGTAGCAGGCAACCGCCAGGACCGTACTTAAAAGGAATCACTATGTTTCCCTCTTCCCTGCCCGCTCCGCGACTGCCCTCTGAAAAGTCGACATCGCGCATGGCCGTCCGGGTGACATGCTCTACGAACGCCAGCTGAATTCGCCCCCCGAACGCTACCCGGCATGGGAGAGCACCCCTGCGTCTTTCAGGCTGAAGGGAGGAATGCAGGCGCTGACGGCGGCACTCAAAAGTCAGATCCCTGCTCAGAAGATTAAAACCGGCCATCAGGTGGTGGCGGTTTCCCGGGCTGGCAAAGAAGTGCAGGTCCATACTAGGGCCGAAGGCAGTAAAAAAACCGTGTTTAACGGTGAGCATGTCTTCCTCGCTCTGCCTCCTGCCCTGGCAGCTAAAATAGAATTCAGACCGGCGATGCCGGAACAGGTGCTGTCAGGCTGGCGGAAAACCCCGATATGGATGGCCCCTCATGCGAAATATGTCGCTGTATATAAAACGGACTTATTGCATGCACGACAGCTTTCAGGGCATGCAGGGAGCCGCGTGGGGCCAATGGCTGAGATCCACGACGTGTCCGAGCCAGACTCGGGTAAAACGGTGATATTTGGTTTTATTGGCGTACCGGCAAAATCGAGATGGACTGTCAGCGAAGCTGCTCTCAAAAACCTTTGCCGGGAGCAGCTCGTACGCTTATTTGGCCAGGATGCGGCAGAGCCCGAAGCTGAGTATATAAAAGACTGAGCGGCGGATCCGTTTACTGCAACGGACTTTGATCTTCTGCAGGACGCCGGACACGTGATGCCTGAGCAACTTCCCGCCGGTGAAGAATGGTCTGGTGAGATAACGGGTATTGCCAGTGAATGGTCGCCGCAGTTTTCAGGCTATCTGGCAGGCGCCATTGAGTCTGCATCAATGGGGATTCAGCGCTGGCTACAACAGAATTAATCCTGTGAGAATGGTTCGCGGCCTTTCGAGCCAGAAATAGTGTGTTAAAAACATAATGATCCCGCTGGCGTTAAAAGGAGCTGGCTTCTGGAACGTCCGCTTCTGGCGCAAAGCTGACTGATGCCTAGGCCAATGTCCGCTATTAGCGAAAAGCGGTCATTCCAAAACTTAACTGAAAGAAACTCTTCTCATCAAGATTTGGCGCTTTTACCGCGCTGGGTACAACCTCTCAAACACGATATTCCAATGGAATATTTCAGTATTAATGCTTATTATCTTACTAGCAACTTCCAAAATAGAATTTTAAAACTGCTTTAAAACCAATAGGTTAAACAAAAAAACTTATACTTGAGATTTTTTTCAGAGCTGGAACTGCTTCTCGGTAGTTAAGTATGGCCACCCCTTGCCAAAGGTTAATTTAATGGATAAAAAACAAATAACACCAGAAGTTGAAAAGTTAGGGCTCTTCCTAAAGGAATTTAATCAAGAATCTGATCGTGGGGCTGCTCTTCTTGCTGCCTCAATGTTGGATGAAAGTCTACAGGAAATAATTGAAAGCTGTCTAATTTCTAACAGCTCAGCTAAGCAGCTAATTTCTGGTTTCAACGCTCCATTAGGAACATTTTCGGCACGAATTAAAGCGGCACATGCATTAGGGTTAATAATGGATCATGAATTCAATGAAATTAATTTGATTAGGAAGATTAGAAATGAGTTTGGACATGGATGGATGGATGTTTCTTTTGAAAGCCAAAACATAAAAAATTCATTGGATAAGTTACCTTGGCTTGGCCCAAATGATGTTATGCAAAGCCCAAAATCTAAGTTTTCATTTGCAGTATGCATAATTTTAATGGATTTGCTATATAGGGCTAGATTAGTAAAAAAGGATAGGGTAGTAATGAAAGTGTGGCAGCACAGATCTAGAGGCTAATGTGAAGCATGATGATTTATAAATATAGAGCGATAAATCAAAGAACACTAGAGTTACTAATCAACAGGAAAATCTACTTTTCACCTCCTGCTGATTTAAACGATCCTCTAGACTGTTCTATTGATATAGAATCAGAATACCAAAAGGTTGTTGAAAAATACAATAGGCATCTGAGCGAAGAGTTCAATAGAAAAGCCTTTTTATTACATATACTTAATGATCACTATAAGGACAATGAAGGCAACAATCTAAAATTAAACGTATTACTGGGTGAATTTATCCAAAGTCTTGGAGTTTTCTCTGCGTCAAAAAATGAACGAGACGCACTTCTCTGGTCACATTATGGTGATTCTCACAAAGGAATTTGCTTAGGGTTTGAAGAATCATTGATGCTAGACGAAAATGTGTTTAGATCAGGTGATATAAAATATAGAGATACTCCAGTTTATCAAGAGATATTCGAGGATCTTATTGATGAGTTAGGGACTTTTGTTCAACCTTGGAATCTGAACTCGAGTTTTCCTGCCGAAACGGGGGATAAGTTCTACACAAAGCAAATTCGTGTTTTAATGGAAGGTAACTTACTAATTAAGTCATCCAAATGGGAATATGAAGAAGAGCATCGTCTTGTTAGAAATAAACATGGGCTTTTTTCTTTTTGTCCGCAAGCCTTGCAGGAAGTGATTTTTGGAGTCAGAACACCCCAAAGTGACAAAGAAACAATAAAAAATATTTTATCTTTTCCAGAATATCAACATGTAAAAATGAAAAATGCGGTGAATCGACCTGGTAGTTTCGATTTTGCAATAGAGCCGTAATTACTTTGTGCTCGCTTACATTATATTTAATATCCCGCTGGGAAGATCTTTTCGCGGTGGAACAACTGATACATGGGCACTTATAAAGGGAGAGGCTTTCTTGATTTTTCAACTCATCATTGCTTTTAGGACGTCCGCTTCTGGCACAAAGCGGACAGTTGTTGTTCAGTATCCGCTATGAGCGAGAAGCGGACATCACGATTCATTCACCTTTTGCAAAAAGGAAAATTTTCTGTTTATGACATCAGGTCTTTCAGCGATGACTTTAAAGCATCAAGGAAGACAGTAACGCGGCTCGGTAGATAGCGCTTTGTGGGAAATAATGCCCATATCGCCAGCATGTGAGGCTCTACATCAATAAGAGGTATTTCAACGAGTTCTCCGGCTGCAAGTTCAGAGTGAACATCTGCTTTTGTTAATTGAGCCAAACCCGCACCGGCCTTACACATGCTTCGGACACCTTCAACATTGTTGCAAATTAACCGTGGCTCAAATAGATGGCTGAGTTGATTTCCATTCTTTGCAAACGTCCACTGAGACACCATTGTTGTTCTCAAACATTGGTGATTACTCAGTTCTGCAAGACTGCCGGGTCTGCCGTATCGTGACAGATAAGCCGGTGAAGCACAGAGAACCCGGGGATTGCTACTGAGTCTGTGTGCAATCAGATTTGAATCACTGAGGGGGGCGACCCTGATGGCCACATCGTATCCCTGACCCACGATATCCATCACATCATCGCTGAGGTTGAGATCGATTTTTATTTTAGGATTTTGTTCCATGAGATCAGGCAGCAGGGGAAGTATGTAACGTCGGCCGATACCGGAAGGAGCCGTAATTTTCAGCAGTCCTGAGGCCCCGCCAGCGTCCTCGCTGAATATAATCCGCGCGCCCTGCTCTGCTTCCATCATGGTTCTGGCATAAGGAAGAAATTCTTCGCCCTCACTGGTCAGCGAGACGGCGCGGGTCGTACGCTGAAATAAACGCACACCTAAATCCTTTTCCAGTTGAGCGAGATGTCGCGACACGCTCATTGCACTCATATCAAGCCTGCGGGCGGCCTTAGAAAGATTGCAGGTTTCCGCAAGAATGGTGAACAGTTCGACATCGCGCAAATTCATTTTATCGACTTCCGTTATACAGTGATGCATTTTCTACCAGTATTACATTCATAATAACGGGATTATAATTATTTTTATTATAATTGTTATCGGAGAGTCATCGTGTATCACGCATCTTTATATCAAGCCAAATCCATTAACAGTATCCTATTCCGTAATCGAATTATGGTTGCCCCTATGACGCGTATCTCCGCGTCTGAAACTGGCGTGCCGGGTGAAAAAATGCAGGACTATTACTCCCGCTTTGCCCGTGGGGGTTTCGGTGCCATCATCAGTGAAGGTATCTATATTGACCAAGCGTGGTCACAGACCTATGCGTTTCAGCCGGGCATTGTGAATGAAGAACAGATCTCAGGCTGGAAAGTTATCGTCGAAAATGCTCATCAGAACGGTGCATGCGTTATAGCTCAGCTTATTCATGCCGGGGCACTGTCTCAGAAAAATATCTATCGGCCGGACTCTGCCGGTCCTTCTGCTGTAAAGCCTAAAGGTAAGCAGCTTGAGTTCTATCATGGTTGCGGAGAGTACTGCACACCCCAGGCGCTTAGTGAAGAGCAGATCAGCGACGTCATCTCCAGTTTTGCTGAAAGCGCAGAGCGGGCCGTCGGTGACGCAAAATTTGACGGGGTGGAGATCCATGCGGCTAACGGGTACCTGCTTGACCAGTTCCTGACAGACTATACAAACCAGCGTACAGATAAATGGGGCGGTTCACTGGAAAACAGGCTGGCCATTACGCTGGAAGTTATCCGCGCAGTGCGTCGCAGAATTGGCGCAGACAAGGTTCTGGGCGTCAGAATTTCACAGGGAAAAGTGAACGATTTCCATCATAAATGGAAAGAAGGTGAAGAAGGCGCCAGGACAATTTTTGGTCTGCTCGCAGATGCCGGCGTGGACTATATCCATGTTACCGAATACAAATCCTGGCTCCCTGCATTCGAGAACGGCGATAAGAGCCTGGTTGAGCTTGCCCGTGAGGCCGCTCCGGAGACAATTATCATTGCTAACGGTGGGCTGGATGACGGTGAAACGGCAGAAAAACTGCTGGGTATGGGGGCTGACTTTGTTTCCATTGGTAAAGCTGCGCTAGCCAATTCTGACTGGCCACGTAGGGTCGGTGGCGGTCTGCCACTCCACGAGCTGCCTCAAGACATTCTCTCTCCGGTTGCGGACATCAAGGAAAAAGAGCGCTTTTAATTGTTATCACCAGTAGTTCTGAAACCGAGGAGTTAAAATGACTGATAACACGAAAAAAACGATCAGGATCTTATTTCCGCAGTGGCAGGGTGGCAATCAGGAGCTTTACGGGTTTGGTGCCCGACTTCTGCACTGGCTTTCCCCGGAAACATGCTCCCCTTTGTACACTATCAACGTACCGGAATTCAACCCGGACTCACCTGAGCCTGAAGATGGGCTTCTTTATCGCCGGCAGTTACTCAGCCAGCATGATGAGGCCTGGGCGGTACTGGAAAAAGAAGATCCAGATCATATCGTGGTATTTGGCGGTGACTGCCTTGTGGACCAGGCCCCTTTTGCCTGGATGAACCACAAACACAATGGCGAGATGGGTGTACTGTGGATTGATTCACACCCTGATGTGAAGACTCCGCGCGATTTTACAAACGGCCATACTATGGTACTGGGCAATCTTTTGGGCGGCGGTGATCCGGAGTTTGCTTCTAAAGTACAGACCCCGGTAGAACCCTCACGCGTCATGTATGCCGGCCTGATTAAAGAGGGGCTGACAGAACAGGAAATGGCCGTTATCAGCGAGCTGGGTCTGCAGGTAGCCCGACCGGAAGAGCTTTATGAAAGCAGTGGCAGGATCACCCGCTGGATAAAAGAACAGAACATCCGCAAACTTGCCGTGCATCTGGACCTGGACGTCCTCAATCCGGACGTTTTCCGTTCGCTGCTGTTTGCGGAGCCTGAACCTGAGTTTGACTGGCAGGCGGTGTACCCGGTAGGAAAACTAAATCTTGCTCAGACGCTTAAGATCATCCGTGATGTCTCTGCTGAAACAGAAATTGTGATTATAGGTATTACCGAACATCTGCCGTGGGATGCCTGGAATCTAAAAGAGTTTCTTAAAAAACTCCCTATTATGAATGAGTAAGTCCCAGGACTGATGTTTTCATCATGTTCAACTTCAGGATGGGCGAGCTGCTGACACTAAACATCAGGATCAAAAGAACCTTAACTCTCATCACCAGTGATGTCCGCTTCTGGCACAAAGCGGACATGAATCATGTATAAAACTCGTTAAGAGAGAAATTGATATTAACAATCTTTCCTACCTCTTATGAGGTAATTAATAACATCAGCATGGGCTAATTACTGGGTGACAGGTTAGACCTTGTTGCAATTCAACCTAAACATTCACTTTCTTACGCCTGCTATAAAGTTAATGAACAGTTAACCGATAATGATGATTAAGATGCTTTCAATCTGCATTATTTTTGTTCTTATAATAATTAATTCAGCAGGATGTAAAAATGAATAATATTCTTAACAATATTAATCTTACCGCTAAGTTTGCAATTCTGGGCTTGTTTTGCCTTGTTCTTTTTTCAGTTCCTACCGTGCTTTTTGTGTCAGAAGGTAATAAATATATTCAGGACAAGCAGAAAGAAGTAACAGGAGTGCCTGCTGAAAACAAAATCCTTGCCCTGTTGAATCTGATACAGCGCCATCGCGCTGAAACAGCCCTCGCTATTGCGCAAAAAAATCCTGCCACCTCATCGCGTCTAAGTGTTAGAGATGACATTGTTACTATCACCGATGTCATCAAGAAAGAGATGGCGCAGACAGAAGGCAGTGCGGGTTTAATCGATAAAATTAATGGGGTGCGTGCACAGTGGGACGCGCTGCAGCAGGACATTGATGCTTCGAAACTGGATCAAACGGCCAGCCTTGACGCACATGCGCAACTCATCCGCAAACTTCTTAACACAAACCGCGACGTGCTGGATTTTTACGGTCTGTCGCTTGATTCAGATATCAGTACGTACCGCCTGATTACCAGCAATTTCTCATCATTGCCTGAGCTTACCGAAAGTCTGGGTAAAATTCGTGCGTTCGGGACTTCACTGCTTGCAAGGAAAGAAGCCGTTAGTGAGGCTGACTCTGTCCGTATGGAATCATTAATCAGCACGGGTGCCTATAATCTGGATATGTTTGCTCAGGACTCAGAGAAGCTTTTTTCGTCTGATACAGGGCTGAAGCAGAAATTCAGTGCCGATGCCGACGGGGCCGTACAGGAAGCCCAAAATGCCCTGAAAACTGCAGGTGAGTTATTTATTAGCCGCAGTATGACGAATCAGAGTCCTCAGGACTATGCCGCACTTTTTACCAGCGCGATTAACAGATTCAGCACCTACGCGATTGCGGGCGGTAATGAACTGAATGACATGCTGAACCAGCAGATTACGGACCACCGGCATGCACAGTATGGTTTGCTGAGCGTTCTTCTCTTTATGGTCCTGCTTTCTGTCGTTTTCGCATTGATTATTATCCGTTCTGTAACACGACCTATCGGTGCCGCGTCCAAGCTTGCGCTTGAAGTGGCAGAAGGCGATCTGACCGCATCTTTTTCCGTGACAGGACGCAATGAAACAGCCGGTCTGCTTAAGGCATTACTGCAGATGAGTCAGCGCCTGACGGTGACGGTAGAAAACATTAAAAGTAATGCTGTCACCATTGCCACCTCATCTGAGGAGATTGCCCGCGGTAACGGCGATCTTTCTGCGAGGACGGAAGAACAGGCTGCATCGCTGGCTGAAACAGCCGCCAGTATGGAACAACTCTCTTCGATCATCGGCAACAATGCTGAAAACACCCGCCATGCTGCAGAAATGGCCAGCTCGGCTACCAGCGCGGCATTGCGTGGCGGTCAGGCAATGGAATCAGTGCTGGGTTCCATGGAGAAAATCAGCAGCAGTGCAGGGCAGATTAAGGAAATCATTTCTGTCATTGATGGGATTGCGTTTCAGACGAATATTCTCGCGTTAAACGCGGCTGTTGAAGCTGCCCGGGCCGGTGAGCACGGTAAGGGCTTTGCGGTTGTTGCGGCGGAAGTCAGATCGCTGGCACAGCGCTCGGCTGGCGCGGCGAAAGAAATTAAAGGACTGATCGAACAGTCTGTGGAGAATGCTGAGCAGGGCATTTCGATGGCCCGGGATGCAGGTGAAAAAGTGAAGGAGAGTATGGATGCGATTGAACAGACAGCACAGCTGGTGAGAGAGATTTCATCTTCTTCAGAAGAGCAGAGTGCAGGCGTATCGCAGATAAATATTGCCGTTACTCAGATGGATCAGGTCACACAGCAGAATGCCGTGCTCGTTGAAGAGTCAGCATCGTCTGCTGATGAACTTGCAAGTCGAGCCGCTAATCTGAGGGACGCGGTTAGCGTGTTCCGCACAAACGCTGGTTAAAATTTCTGTTAAGTGCTTTTTATATGTCTGTAAACGGCGTGCTGCCAGGCGCATTTCTTAGGCCTGTCATCTCAGTAACAGTATTCCATAAGCCATCCTACGGGATGGCTTAATTCCTTCCTTACGTAACGTTGGCACAAAGCGGACATACGTGCTGCAAGGTCCGCTATGAGCGAGAAGCGGACGTTGTTAATAGCATTCTGTGTGAATCAACAGGGAGCAGGTCTGGGGTGCCAAGTTTTTTGTTAAAGCTTAACAAGCGACTATTTTAAAATCACTAATGACGAAGCCTGCTGAGATGGGCCCAGTACATATCGGCCACTTGGTCGATTCTTTCTCGCGTCGTTGTTTTAATTTACCGCTTACGCTTGCGACTGATTCTTAATTAAGATAGTTAATGTTGTGTCATAGGTGAGCGGTTCTACCGCTCAGTGACAGGAGAATGTCTGACGGGATTGCCAGGCGTCTTCCTCGCAACGTCGAAAACTATATATCAGCACAATACGCTACCACCGCGTTTCGCACCTGTCCTCCTCCTCGGGGGATAGGTGTTTTTTATACTTACTACTTGAAAGTTAGCAACGTCAGCTTTTGGCACAAAGCGGACTTCCAACCGGCTACACCTTCTGAGAGCGCATACTGGAAATTTGCAAGGAATCACTGACATCATAATGTTTTAATCAAAGGGAACCGGTCAGTGATCTTCGCCTGGGCTTTTTCCAAATCAGCAGCTTACTGCCTTATGCAGACACATAGTCGCGTGGAAAGCCGGGCATTTCATCATCAAGCACCTGCAGTGCTAACTGCCGCTCATTTCCAGAGCGGCTCACTAAGTTAAAACACAAGGTGTATCTCTTTCTCACTCAAGTCAAGACATGCTTGTTTTATATACAAAAGCTGATTGTAGGTTTTCAAATTCTGATCATTGCGTTGTTTACCGTTTGGCGCTTTTGATCATTATCCAGTGATCAGAATTCATGATCATATTCTTCAGCGACTGCCTTGAACAATCACATCCAGGGTTTAATCAACATTGGGTCAAAAAGCTCAATGGGAAAGTTAAACAGATACTGGCGGGCAGTGGTGACGTTCAAACCGTAGAAATCCGCATATTCTCTGACGTTACAGTGCCTCAGCCACGCATCACTGTAGTAATTATCAAAATGCTTCGACCAGAAATCACTCATTGGCTGTCGCGACAACTGACGATGCGCTGTACGTTGGGGAAGCTGATGCTCAGAAACGTATTCCTGTACCGTGAGTCGCTGTTGCTGGTGGAACTGCCGGCGATGATAAACCCAAAACAGCACGCGGATTGCTGCACCTCCACATTTATGCAGATTGTTGTACATCAATCGCTTAGGAAGCTTATGCGCTTGTGCATATTGTTTCTGCGTTACGCCATTCAATATCGCTTCACGACGATAATTTTGTTTGTGATATGCCCACTGGGTACGCCACGTATCGCTCCAGAAGTTGTAATCCTTGTAATGCACGTCGCACTCTATGGCAGGCAACAGGAAAAGCTCAAACAACTCATCAAGTGTTTCAGGAAAAGCATGTATATGTTGCTTTCTTTGCAGACGTTGTTCATCAGTCAGCGGCACAATTTCATAACCGGTTAGCCAATCAATGCAGCCTACATAAGTCTTCGTCTTACGATTAAGTGAGTGGGGCACTGAAATTTTAGCTTTTCTGCTTGTTTTGTTTTCCATCGTTATCAACTTTCAAAGTATTTACAGCCAGCACGCTAACAACCATGGATTAACCAGATTAGCCGGATAGTTACATAAATAGCGGCTTGCTGTAGACGGGTTAAGGTAGTACCAGCGGCAATACTGTGAAACGCTA
This sequence comes from Pantoea jilinensis, assembly GCF_019104105.1. Classification (NCBI taxonomy): domain Bacteria; kingdom Pseudomonadati; phylum Pseudomonadota; class Gammaproteobacteria; order Enterobacterales; family Erwiniaceae; genus Pantoea; species Pantoea jilinensis. The sequence goes on from NZ_CP077746.1 coordinate 623,431, forward strand.
ATATTGCATGGCCAGTAATAGCGGTAGTAGCGCTCAAAATGACGGTGCCAGTGAGGTTTCAGTTTAGTGCCAGCCACGACGCTATTACCGTCAGGCAGGCGACCTTTAAGCTTGCTAAAACGCTGTAGCGCTCGTCTGAGCGCCTTCATTGGCAGTAAGGCACCCTCATCCAATCGTTGGCTATCTTTCAGAGGCAGTGTCGCAGGCTTACCAGCAGAAGGCTCTGCGGGAGTGAAAAGAGAATCCAGCTTTCCGGGAAGAGGGCAATGCGCTTGTGCCCGATCAAAATGGGCAATTTGAGTACGTAATTGCGCAGTTTTAGTGTGTTTGGCTTTTTTTAAAAACGGGTAATGCCGGGTGCCGGAACGCGCAATGTCTTTAGCAATTTCTTCTTTAGAGTGTCGCTTAGCAAAGTAACTCACCCGCAGTAGCAACGCGGCCATAGCCTCAGTGTCGTCCTTTCGAATTAAGTAGTAACCATGCTTTGGAAACCAGACCGTTCCGCCCGTTGCTATTTTCCAGCAGCTCTCCACCAGCTTGTTAATTTTAAGAGGATGACGCACGCAGTTGCCATCAACCATCAGCAGGTAATGATAATGCTGTGCTGGTGCCTGATTCTGTTCTCTGACCCAAAACACCCGAGCAAAGCTTTTGGGATACTCTTTCCTTAGAGCAGGAATCAATAGCTGATGAAAGCGGGTAATAACGCGGTTGTCAGCCGTGTATTGAGGCAGATGAAAATCATAACGGATTGCCAGAAAGCGAGAGCAACTGGCATAAGCTCTATCAACTGCCTTGAACAAAGAATTCATGATCTTCACATCCTGCTGACTCTCTTCAGGCATGACTGGCCAGAGAACATCGTCATACAGAAACTCGCCTTTAGCCCGGATATCCGGATAAACCGTACCGCGCGTAATATTATTAATTACCGGTTCCTGATTGGCTGAATCCAGACTGCCAGTTTTACTGTTTATCATAGGGTTACGGCTGTATCAGAATCACAGATTGATAACGATTTGATGCGCTCATTGTTTCAAATGGTTGCATCAGCACATAAAAAGAAAGGCTGGAAATTCCAGCCCTGCTTAGAGGTTTAGCAGCAGTTATCGAGCCACTGTTCATATTGCGTGACTGTCCAGCCCATGGTTCTTCCGGCGCGTTTTTTTGGCGCAGGGAATTCACCACTGTTTGCCCAGCGGTAAAGAGTAGTACGACTGCAATTCAAAAGAGCCATCATTTCATGAATGCGGATCAGGCGTTGGGGGCCGGGGAGGTGGCTGACAGTTGTTGATAAAGAATTGATGTGTTTCATGTTTAATCTCTCGGTAGCGAATCAATATGAAACGTATCTTAAAAACCGAGAGTGCTTGTGTCGTGGTTACCCTGGAAAGATACCCTGGATACCCTTGCTAACTTTTTGAAATTTGCTTATTTTTTGTTTCGGGCTGCTCTTTGATTTTTTTTGACGTCATGAATGTCGGTTTCTGTGCGAGTTAGCCAGCCCATTGCTTCACGCAACATCTTTAGGCACTTATCATCACTTATGGGCAATTTTTGCTCATAGGACCAAAATAGCTTCGCTCTCTGCACAACGAGCTCCAATAATTCGGTAGCAATAGGCAGCGCGCCTTTCGAAGAAATTATTCGGCCTTTGTCATATAAGCTTGCTATCACGGCTATAAAAAATTCTTCACGCTTCTGCGCATATAATTCACCACCCTCTACTGGAACCGCTAATCTTTGATTGAGATAGGCTATTTGTTTTTTCAGCTCGTCATTTTCTGCCTGTAACTCTTTGACAGTATCGGGTTCTATCAATTCATTTGGCGAGATAGTGTTAAGGTCAATTTCCAGAACTGAAGTAATTTCACTGCGTAGAAAACCACAATCAGCCAACTTATCACTATTCATGACGTCATCACTGACTGCCCGCAGTGCCGCCTCGGCATTAGGATAATAGTCAGGAGCACCGATGTTTGGCGCGCCATGTTTATCCAAAAGCTGGTATGGGGCAACGGGTGAAGTGTCATACCAGCTTTCATATCTAAACCAGTACAGCGAAGGCTGATGCTCTGAACGTCGATACTTTTTCAACGCTAAAAGACACAGGGCGTTGTAGCTCTGATCTGGATAACGCTTTTTGATCTGTTCAAAAAGCGTTTTAACACTGATAAAGCGCTCTGCATCCGACTGGCGCGAGAGCTGTTCATTGCGCAATTGCTGAATGGAATCGTCGAAACTCATGGCTTGTTTTTGTCCTGCAATCCTGGGATAGTTCAGGTAAGGCTGTTTTAATGATTGAGCGCGAACGGCTGTCAGGCTTTTGAAGATAGGAAATCAGGTTTCTGGCGACCGGCCAACCAGACATTTAAACCCACACTACTTACGTCACCCAGCCATTCACTTACGTCACCCACTACATCACCTGATTCGCGCCCAAAGAAAAAGGAGTCAGACGATTTCTCATCTAACTCCTTGTTTTATTTGGTGGCCCCTGCTGGGTTTGAACCAGCGACCAAGCGATTATGAGTCGCCTGCTCTAACCACTGAGCTAAGGGGCCAGCGGAGCGGGGATTATAAAGTATCTCTTCAGGACGATCCAGCACTCAGCTACCGGTTGCTGAAATAAGCAGCAGCGATTTACCTGCTGATTTATATAACAAAACTGGCAACGCCTGGCGCAGTAGTCGCAAATCGGCACGGATAATGCTTCCCCGTGCCTTAAGTAAAACCCGATGTCAGGTGCTATGGCAGATGACTGACTCAGCTTTGACGGTAGCGGGATGCTGATCGATTCCTTGAAAGATGGGGAACCATCGCGCCACGCGCCTGATCGTAGTCGTGCCACATCTGCAGATCTTCCAGCGCCGGAATAGTTACCGTCTCCTTGCTGTCGAGTCCGGCCAGCGCGGCGTCCACCATCTCATCAACGTCCATCAGCATTTCAGCCGGGATTTCATTAATAGACTGGCCTGCGCGATCAAAAATCTCTGTACGGGTTGCGCCGGGTAACACCGCCTGTACCTGCACACCGCTCTCCGCAAGTTCACGCTGCATGGCGCGCGTCAGGGTCAGCACATAAGACTTAGTGGCGTTATAGGCGCCATTGAACATCTCATGCACCAGCGACAGCACCGAGGCGATATTGATAATAGTGCCGTGACCGCGTGCTTTAAATGCCCGGCCAGCCGCCTGTGCCAGACGCGTCGGTGCCAGAATATTTAACGCCAGCATGCTGTTGATGCGTGTGATGTCCGCCTCCAGAAACTCGCTTTCGACACCCATGCCTGCGTTGTTCAGCAGCAGCGTAATCTGAGCGTTATTTGACAGCTCCGACTCCACGCGCTGCAGGTCCTGCTCATGCGTTAAGTCAGCCTTCATCACGGTTACCCGGATATCGTGCTGCTGCGTCAGCGTATCAGCCAGTGCGGTGAGTCGTGCCTGATCCCGTGCGACCAGGATGAGGTCATAACCGCGTGCTGCCAGTCGTTTTGCATAGGTCGCGCCGATACCACTTGATGCGCCGGTAATTAATGCTGTGCCTGATTGTGACATGTTTGCTTCCTCGTATGATGGTCGTCATAATGGTTATCAATATGACGACCATCATATTATTCGTCAAGCTGGAATATGATGAGTGTAATAATTACTATAATAGCCAGAAGCCATGCAGTTAAAACCGCAGGAGATGAGATGGAGAAGCAGAGCAGCAAGATGCAGACCCGCCAGCGTATCCTTGATGAGGCGGCGCGTGTGATGCGTGAAACCGGCACTGAAGGGATTGGAGTGGCGGCGCTGATGAAGCGGGTTGGCCTGACACATGGCGGCTTCTATGCACATTTTGCGTCACGCGAGGAGCTGGTTGAGGAGGTGCTGAAACATATGTTTGCTGAATCTGATACCTTCAGGCCTGCTAAATCCGTGACCCAGCCAGCAACGCAGCTGGCTGATTTTATTGATAGCTACCTTTCCGAGGCGCATCGCAATGCACCGGCTCAGGGCTGTCCGCTGGCGGCACTGGTGAGCGAAGTGGCCCATCTTCCACAGCCGACACGGCAGATCTTCGCCCAGGGCTTCAATACGATGCATGCCGGTCTGGTGCAGATACTGCGTGAGCTGAGATTGCCGGATGTGGAAGCGCTGGCCTCCAGCATGCTGGCAGAGATGGTGGGCGTACTGGCGCTGGCACGGGCCTGTCCGGATGCTGAGCGGGCCAGTCAGATGCTGCAACGCAGTCGCGACGCGCTTAAGCAGCGTACGCTGGAGGTGGCGGCATGAGTGAGCATGCTATCCGCGACATTATCAGCTCCGATCTTGATGTGCTGTTCTGCGGCATCAACCCAGGTCAGTCAACGGCCCATCAGGGATTTCACTTTGCGCATCCCGGAAACCGGTTCTGGAAGGTTATTCATCTGGCGGGATTCACCCGGCAGCAGCTGAAGCCGGAAGAGGAGCAGCGCCTGACGGAAACTGGCTGCGGTATCACCATGCTGGTTGAGCGGCCAACTGTGCAGGCAAATGAGCTGGCGCCTGATGAGCTGCGGGATGGCGGTAAACGCCTGATGGAGAAGGTACTGGATTATCAACCCGCCGCGCTGGCCATTCTGGGTAAGGATGCATTCCGTCGTGCTTTTAAACAGAGCAAAGTCGAATGGGGCAAACAGCCGATATGTATGGGGAAAACCCAGGTGTGGGTATTGCCGAATCCCAGCGGACTGAATCGTGCATCACTGGACGAGATGGTCGGGGCGTATCGTCAGCTCTGGCTGGAAATGCATCCGGAGAGTCACTGACGTCGGGCAGGGCAGGGGAGTGGCGCGAACAGGCAGGCATAAAAAACCCCGGCGAACCGGGGTTTTGTCGGACTTAATCGTCGAGGAAGCTACGCAGCACTTCCGAACGGCTCGGATGGCGCAGTTTACGCAGGGCTTTCGCTTCAATCTGACGAATACGCTCACGCGTCACGTCGAACTGTTTGCCCACTTCTTCCAGCGTATGGTCCGTGTTCATATCAATACCGAAACGCATGCGCAGTACTTTCGCTTCGCGCGCGGTCAGGCCAGCCAGCACGTCATGGGTGGCAGAACGCAGACTCTCTGACGTAGCAGAATCCAGCGGCAGCTCCAGCGTGGTGTCTTCGATAAAATCGCCCAGATGTGAATCTTCATCATCACCAATCGGCGTCTCCATAGAGATCGGCTCTTTAGCGATTTTCAGCACTTTGCGGATTTTATCTTCTGGCATCAGCATACGCTCAGCCAGCTCTTCCGGCGTTGGTTCGCGGCCCATCTCCTGCAGCATCTGGCGCGAAATACGGTTGAGCTTGTTGATTGTCTCAATCATATGCACCGGAATACGGATGGTACGCGCCTGGTCGGCGATAGAGCGGGTGATAGCCTGACGGATCCACCAGGTCGCATAAGTCGAGAACTTGTAACCACGGCGATATTCAAACTTATCTACCGCTTTCATCAGGCCGATATTACCTTCCTGAATCAGGTCGAGGAACTGCAGACCACGGTTGGTATATTTCTTCGCAATCGAAATAACCAGACGCAGGTTAGCTTCCACCATCTCTTTCTTAGCGCGACGCGCTTTGGCTTCACCGATCGACATGCGACGGTTAATGTCTTTAACCTGTTCAATGGTCAGGCCGGTCTCTTCTTCAACCTGTGCCAGTTTCTGCAGGGAACGCATCACGTCATCCTGCACTTCCAACAGCTTTTCAGACCACGGCTTGTTCATCGCCAGAGCGGCTTTGAACCAGCTTTCGTTGGTTTCGTTGCCGGTAAACAGCGTGATGAAGTTCTTCTTCGGCATTTTGCACAGCTCAATACAGAGCTTCATGATCAGGCGTTCCTGAGTACGGACACGTTCCATCATGGTGCGCATGCTGCCTACCAGGTAGTCGAACTGCTTCGGTACCAGGCGGAACTGTTTGAAGACGTCAGAGAGGTTCTGGATTTCGGCAACGGCAGCAGCATGACTGCGACCTTTGCTCTTAATCACGCTGCGGGTCGCTTCATACTGCTTACGCAGATCAGAAAACTTCTCGCGCGCCAGTTCCGGGTCGATTGAGTTATCGTCGTCGGAGCTGTCGTCATCCTCTTCATCTTCTTCTTCATCGTCGTTACGATCGGCTTCAGAGAGTTCAGAGCCCACGTGCGTTGCCGTTGGGGCAATATCTTCTTCTGCGTTAGGATCGACGAAACCGGTGATCAGGTCGGAGAGGCGTGATTCGCCTGCTTCAACTTTGTCATACTGATCCAGAAGATAAGTAATGGCTTCAGGGTATTCGGCGACTGAACACTGAACCTGGTTGATACCGTCTTCAATACGCTTAGCGATGTCGATTTCGCCTTCGCGCGTCAGCAGTTCAACGGTACCCATTTCACGCATATACATGCGAACCGGGTCGGTAGTGCGCCCGATTTCAGATTCAACGCTGGATAACACCTGAGCGGCAGCTTCTGCGGCATCTTCATCAGTATCGGAGCTGTTTTCGTTCAGCATCAGATCGTCAGCATCCGGGGCTTCTTCAACCACCTGAATACCCATGTCGTTAATCATCTGGATGATGTCTTCGATCTGATCTGAGTCGACGATATCTTCCGGCAGATGGTCATTGACCTCAGCATAGGTCAGATAGCCTTGCTCCTTACCACGGGTGACAAGAAGCTTGAGCTGTGACTGCGGGTTTTGCTCCATAAGACGGTATCCACACTTCTGTTAAATTAGATTGGTGTCGGTCGGCAGCGCGCCAACAATAAGCAGTGAAGGCGTTTAGTTCTTGCCGCTGCCTTCGTCGCGGCGTGGGCTTTGCCCATCAGTAATCGGCACTTAAGCCGCTTGTTAACTCTGTGCTAAGGGCCTGGCTTACTTGCCATTCTGCTTCCCGGCAGTGCTCGCTCTCCTCACGTACTTCAGTACGCTCCGGGAGCTGTGCGCTGGCGGTAACCAGACTGGCAGCGACGCCTGCGGCCTTTAAAATTTGTGCTAAGGGCCTGGCTTACTCGCCGACCCCTAAAATTCGTGTGGCTGCCCTTTGATCGTTCAAGCGGGCAGCATGCTGAAAACGGTTATTTTCTGGCAAACGCCTGACTGAGTGTCCAGAATTCACGGCGCTCATCGGCGCTGAGTCCCTGAGTGCGCTCACGCGCAATCAAAAACTCCAGGCGCTCTTCAAGCGCTGCATCATAGATGCTGGCCAGCGAGTCCTGAAACACCGCTTCGGCTTCTTCATCTACTATCATGTGGTTCCAGATCGCCAGTGTTTCAAGCGTCTGACTAAAATTTGTTCCGCGATATAACTCTAGTAGCTGACCGGTGGTCAATCCAGGATTCTCATTACAACGGCCCACTAATTCAATAAATAGCGGTAAACCCGGCATTTTTGACTCAGACAGCCCATCCAGAGAAGGCACCATCGTGGCCAGTTGCGGGTTCTGAATCAGTAACGCAATCAGTACACGCATGGTGGTACGCTTCAACGGAGGCGCAACCGGTGCGGTTCCGCTTGCGGCCTGCTTCGGCATCAGCTTTTCAAGCTGATTATCGTCAAGAATACCCAGTTTATTCCCCAGCTCCTGACGCATATAAATACGTAAGGTCTCACCGGGGATCTGCGTTATCAGCGGTAAAGCCAATGTGCTCAGGCGCGCTTTTCCATCGCGTGAGCTCAGATCCACCTGCGGCAGCAGGCTATCAAATAAAAACGAAGAGAGCGGCATCGCCTGCTCCATCCTCGCTTCGAAGGCGACTTTACCCTCTTTACGAACCAGCGTATCCGGATCTTCACCATCGGGTAAAAACATAAAGCGTAGCTGACGACCATCATTCATGTAAGGCAATGCGGTCTCGAGCGCACGCCAGGCCGCTTCACGACCCGCTCTGTCGCCGTCGTAACAGCAGATCACGGTGTCGGTACTGCGAAACAGCAACTGAATATGTTCAGCAGTGGTTGAGGTGCCTAATGACGCAACGGCATAATCGATGCCGTACTGCGCCAGCGCAACCACGTCCATGTATCCCTCGACCACTAACAGGCGGGCGGGTTCAGGATGGTTCTTAACGGCTTCATACAGGCCATAGAGCTGACGGCCTTTATGAAAAATGGGTGTTTCCGGTGAGTTGAGATACTTCGGCGTATCGTTACCCAGCACGCGTCCGCCAAAACCAATGACGCGTCCACGCTTATCGCGGATCGGAAACATGACGCGGTCGCGAAACCGGTCATAGGTACGGCCTTTGTCATTGCTGACCAGCATGCCCGCTTCCATCAATGACTCGCGGTCTTCCGATTGCTTGCCAAAACGTTTGAGAACGTTGCCCCAGCCGGCTGGCGCATAACCTATAGCGAAATGATTGATGATGTCGGCGCTCAGACCACGACGATCAAGATAGTCGCGTGCTGGCTGCGCACTGGATTGCTGCAGGCCCTGCTGATAAAAACCGTTCAGGTTCTCCATCAGCTGATACAGGCTCTGGCGCTGATGGCGTTCCATCTGGCTGGGCCCGCTGCCTGCTTCGTAAGGCACGTCTAAACCGTGGGAAGTGGCCAGCTCTTCAATACTTTCAACGAACTCCAGACGATCAAAGTTCATTAAAAAGTCGATAGCATTGCCGTGTGCACCACAGCCGAAACAGTGATAGAACTGTTTTTCGCCGTTTACGGTGAAAGAGGGCGTTTTTTCATTATGGAAAGGACAGCACGCATGGAAATTCTTACCCTGCTTTTTCAGCTTAACGCGGGCATCGATAAGATCCACGATATCCGTGCGGGCAAGTAAATCGTTGATAAATACGCGTGGAATTCGTCCAGCCATACGCCCCAGATTTTCAGCTCATAAACGGCAACAAGCCGCGCTTCCTTTCGGAAAGCACGGCCTTTTACTTGACTCTGTCTGCGTGAATCACGCGGTGGAGGCGAACCTCCGGAACGACTTAGTACAGACGAGTGCGGCGTGCGTTTTCGCGAGCCAGTTTCTTGGCGTGACGCTTAACTGCTGACGCTTTAGCGCGCTTACGTTCGGTAGTCGGTTTTTCATAGAACTCACGACGACGAACTTCAGCCAGAACGCCTGCTTTCTCGCATGAACGCTTGAAGCGACGCAGTGCTACGTCAAATGGCTCGTTTTCACGTACTTTAATTACCGGCATGTAACTCTCACCTCGATAAAATTCGGTTTTTGCTGCTGACTGCGGCGCCAGCACATTTCAAAATGGTGCAGCATTTTACTCCAACTCGCGTTGGTTTGTAAAGCACCAAGGATAATTTGAAACCAACAGGAGCGTTTGCCTGTGCGGCTGCCGGTTTTTCCAGGGGCGGGAGTATAGCGCACTCTTTAGCCGACAGAAAATGACTTTTTACGCCGGATGTCCGCGCTGCACATCCTATTGCTGTGATAAACTGCGCGCCGCAAGAATGAGGTGATGCAATGCGAATTCTGGGTATTGAAACGTCGTGCGATGAAACTGGCATCGCTATTTATGATGACGAGGCTGGATTACTGGCTAACCAGCTCTACAGCCAGGTAAAACTGCACGCCGATTATGGCGGTGTGGTGCCGGAACTGGCCTCACGTGATCACGTGCGTAAAACCGTGCCGCTGATTCAGGCCGCACTGAAAGAGGCCGGTCTGGCGCCGCAGCAGATTGATGCCGTAGCCTACACAGCGGGTCCCGGACTGGTTGGTGCGCTGCTGGTCGGTGCCACCATTGGTCGCGCCCTGGCATTTGCGTGGAAAGTGCCTGCGGTGCCGGTCCATCATATGGAAGGCCATCTGCTGGCGCCGATGCTGGAAGAGAATCCACCGGAATTTCCGTTTGTCGCCCTTCTGGTCTCGGGCGGACATACTCAGCTGATTAGCGTTACCGGCGTCGGTGAATATGTGCTGCTCGGTGAATCGATCGATGATGCCGCGGGTGAAGCCTTTGATAAGACGGCGAAGCTGCTCGGTCTGGATTATCCGGGTGGGCCAATGCTGTCGAAAATGGCGCAGCAGGGCACAGCGGGACGCTTTACCTTCCCGCGTCCGATGACTGACCGTCCGGGCCTGGATTTCAGCTTCTCCGGCCTCAAAACCTTTGCTGCGAATACCATTCGCGCCAATCCTGACGATGATCAAACCCGTGCTGATATCGCCCGTGCGTTTGAAGATGCAGTCGTCGATACGCTGTCGATCAAATGCAAGCGTGCACTGGATGAGACAGGCTTTAAGCGTCTGGTGATTGCAGGCGGTGTCAGCGCTAACCGCACACTGCGCGAGCAGATGGCGATCATGATGCAAAAGCGCGGCGGAGAGGTGTTCTACGCCCGTCCTGAGTTCTGTACCGATAACGGTGCGATGATCGCGTATGCGGGCATGGTGCGGTTAAAAGGCGGCACCCGAGGCGAGTTGAGCGTCAGCGTGCGACCGCGCTGGCCGCTGGCGGAACTGCCCGCCATCTGATGTGAAAAAAGCCGGCTTGCCGGCTTTTTTTATGGTTGAGATTTCTTTTTGCGCTTCCAGATCTTGCCTTCCTGACCCCGCCACAGCCGCTGAATATTGTCGTGATGACGCAGCAGGATAAGGCAGGAGAGCATGGAGACCGGGAACGTGAACTGCGGTTTGAACCACCAGACATAAAAGGGTGCGATCAGGGCGCTGACGATGGCACCCAGCGAGGAATAGCCGCTGAGTAAGACAGTTAACAGCCAGGTCCCGGTAACCAACCCGGTTAAGTCCCAGCCAATTGGCGCTATCGCGCCGAATGCGGTTGCCACGCCTTTGCCGCCGCGAAAGTGAAAGAACACCGGGTAGATATGACCCAGACAGGCCGCAATGGCGGTCAGGCCGAGATAAAGCGGCGTGACGTGCATCAGATAGGCCAGCCAGACCGGCACCATCCCTTTCAGCACATCAAACACTAATACGGTTGCTGCGGCGGCTTTGCCGCCCAGACGCAGTACGTTGGTCGCACCGGGATTCCCGGAACCGTGTGTGCGCGGATCGGGCAGGCCAGCGAGTTTGCAAACCAGAATCGCACTGGAAATCGAGCCGCAAAGATACGCGAAAATAATCATACCAAGCGCGAAAGCACTCATAACACCGTACCGTTCCCTTTAGGGTCGTTTTGATCTCATCAACCGTGGATAATACGCATAATCCGCCGGAAGTGGTATCCGGCTTAGCCAAAAACAGAGACCCTCATCATGGATATCGTATTTATTGAACAACTCACGGTGTTCACCACCATTGGCGTTTACGACTGGGAACAGGGCATACAGCAGAAGCTGGTGCTCGATGTCGAAATGGCCTGGGATAACCGTCTGGCGGCCAGCAGCGACGATGTGAAAGATTGCCTGAGCTATGCGGATGTCTCATCGGCGATCCTGACGCATCTGAACGGGGGGCGTTTTGCCCTGGTTGAGCGGGTTGCTGAAGAAATTGCGGATCTGTTGATGAACCGTTTCAGTTCGCCTGGCGTGCGTATAAAGGTAAGCAAACCGGGGGCTGTAGCCCAGGCGGCGCAGGTTGGCGTGCGAATTGAGCGCGGGACTATTCCTAAATAAATACGATGTGATTGCCATCACAATGAAACCAAACCAAATTACTGTCTGTCATAGCGTGTGCCGTTTCGTTACAGCAGGCGAAACGGTGTAGACCTTAAGGTTTAATTCAGGCTTATAGCGGCATAATTTCAGGCGATAGCAGTGCGCTACCGCCTTTTTAATGGTTTGAAACGGATAGAGGGAACATTTGATGGCAGATATTCATCAGCTTTGGGTAGCTGCAATCCTGGGCGTTGTGGAAGGGCTGACCGAATTTTTACCGGTCTCTTCCACAGGGCACATGATTATAGTGGGTCACCTGCTGGGCTTTGAAGGTGAAAAAGCCGAGACCTTTGAAGTTGTGATTCAGTTAGGATCAATTCTGGCTGTGGTAGTGATGTTCTGGCGCCGTCTGTTTGGCCTGATCGGCATCCACTTTGGCGAAGTTAAACATGAAGGTGTTGGCACCGGCCGTCTGTCGTTGATCCACATCCTGCTGGGTATGGTGCCGGCGGTGGTTGTGGGTCTGGTCCTGCACGATCAGATTAAAACGCTGTTTAACCCGATCAACGTGATGTACGCGCTGGTGGTGGGGGGCGTTCTGCTGCTGGCTGCTGAGTACCTCAAGCCAAAACAGCCGAAAGCCGTCGGCGTTGATGATATTACCTATCGTCAGGCGTTCATGATTGGCTGTTTCCAGTGCTTAGCACTGTGGCCGGGCTTCTCACGTTCTGGTGCAACCATCTCGGGTGGCATGCTGATGGGCGTGAGCCGTTATGCCGCGTCAGAGTTCTCCTTCATCCTGGCAGTGCCAATGATGATGGGTGCGACCGTGCTGGACATGTACAAGAGCATCGGTTTCCTGACAATGGCGGATTTCCCGATGTTCGCCGTCGGCTTTGTCACGGCGTTTATCGTGGCGCTGATTGCGATCAAAGCCTTCCTTGAGCTGATTAAGCGTATCTCTTTCGTCTCGTTCGCGATTTATCGCTTTATCGTGGCGGCAGCGGTTTACATGGTCTTCATGTAAACCCTGGGCAGCCTGCTAGTCAGGCTGCCTGATCGCCAGACCCTGCGCGACGGCGTCAATTCGTCTCCGCGTCATCTCTTCCCGCACCTCTGCACCTTTAAACCCTGCTTCGACGACCGCTTTGGTCGGCACCGCCTGCGCCAGCGCAAAAGCACGACGCAGATAGTCGCCCTGCGGATAAGGCATGCTCTCCAGTCCAGCCCGCCCACGTGCATCCGCTTCGCTGGTCAGCGCCATCTGTTCAATGCGCTGCGGCTTACGCCAGGCATCGATCCGATCAAACAGTGCCACCAGTGATGCCGGGGATTGCCGTTCGATGGTGTGCACAATGTCGTGGAATTCGGTCACGATTAACGCCAGATCGCGAATCGCGTTGGGTACCCGCAGTCGCTGACACAGCGCCTCAACCAGTGGAACGCCTGCCAGTCCATGACCGTGATGGCTCGGCCACAGTTCAGGCGGCGTCAGCGCCTTGCCGACGTCATGGAACAATGTGGCGAAGCGCACATCGATCTCGCTGGAGAGGGCCGCTGCCATCGCCAGTGTCATCAGCGTATGAACACCGGTGTCGATTTCCGGATGCCATTTAATCGGCGCGGGAATACCAAAAAGATTATCCAGCTCAGGAAACAGCACCTGCAACGCACCGCAGTCACGCAGAACCTGAAAATAGACCTGAGGATTACGGGCACTCAGCGCCTTTTCCGTCTCTTTCCACACGCGTTCGGCAGTGAGATTCGACAGCTCGCCGCTTTCGGCCATCTGCTGCATGAGTTGCTGGGTTTCGGGTGCAATACGAAAGTTGAGATGAGCAAAACGCGCAGCAAAACGCGCGACGCGCAATACCCGCAGCGGATCTTCACTGAAGGCTTCAGAGACATGACGCAGCAGGCGCAGGGCAATGTCACGCTGGCCATTATAGGGATCGACCAGTTCGCCGTTTTCATCCTGCGCGATAGCATTGATGGTGAGATCGCGGCGCTGTAAATCCTGCTCCAGCGTCACGTCGGGCGCGGACCAGGTGACAAATCCAGTGTAGCCTTTCCCGTTTTTCCGCTCGGTCCGTGCCAGTGCATACTCTTCGCGACTGACGGGATGCAGGAAAACGGGAAAATCACGACCGACCTGTTGATAACCCTGCTCAAGCATGGCTTCGGGTGTGGAACCAGTGACAACCCAATCTTTGTCTGTAACCGGCAGATTCAGCAGCGCATCACGCACCGCACCGCCAACAAGAAACGTCTTCACGCAAAACTCCAGAGAAAAAGAAATGATCTGCATGCCGGGCACGTCCCGCGCCTGAAATCAGCAGTGCATCTCATTTTATTGTTGCACAGATTCCCCGGATTGCAGACATGCCAAAAGGGGGATCCTGCGATCCCCCGCGAAAACCCGACAGAATGGGGTCAGTTCATCCAGCGATCGCTTTTCTTACGGCGCGGCAACATATGCGGCAGTAGCAGTCCCAGCAGCAGGCCGACACCCAGCACGCCACCACCATACATAAACCACTGCATAATGATGGTGCGCTGTTTGTCATCCAGCTGAACGTTGGCGGCGCTGACTTTCTTCTGCGCGACAATCAGCTCATTTTTGAGCTTCTGATTTTCGCCTTTCAGCCCATTAATCACGCCGTCGCTGCTGGCGACTTTGTTCTGCATCTCAGCGGTGCGCTGGTTCCAGCTGTTGTCGATATTATCCAGCTTGGCCGTCAGATCCTTCACCTGCTGCTCAAGCTGCGGCACCCGGGTGCGCAGGCTCGGATTTGCGCTGAGCTGCGACAGAGGAATCCAGGTGGTGCGGCCTTCGGAATCGCGGATCTGGCCATAATGAGTATCGTTGTTGGTCTGTAATAGCTGAACTTCTTCCCCGGCATTCAGCTTACCGAGCAGGCGGAACTGATCGCCCGGCCCGCTACGAACCCAGGTCGAAAGCTCATCAGACACATAACGTTTTTCGTCGGCATGGGCAGGTGCAAGGCTGCTAAGGGCCAGCAAAGTGAGTCCAGCGAGTGTAATTTTTTTCATTCGATTTCGTTTGGCTTAGTCTGACTTAAAATTTACCGGCACAGTCTGGAGAGGCCTCGCATAAATCTGAATGAGAACTATCCTGGTCTCATGAGAGTGCGAAAAGGTCTGCGAAAGAGCAAAGAAAGCAGAGACAGCGCGGCTTCTGTGCATTAATCTTCGCCTGATAACCCCTTGCCCTCCAGGCGACAGCATGAGTAACCTGCTGATAATCGCCTGAAATATGCAGGAAAAACCCTCTTAAGTGCCAGCGGCGTAGTGAATAAAAAATTATGACCATCGAAATCGAACTAAAGTTCATTGCAACTCCACAGGCAGCCGGGAAACTGGCTGAACTGCTCTCCACTCTGCCGCATCAGCATCAGGCTGCTCGCGAGCTGACCAACATCTACTTCGAAACCGACGACAACCAGCTGCGACGCTGGGACATGGGATTGCGTATCCGTGGCGTTGACCAGCGCTATGAAATGACGCTGAAAGCCGCGGGGCAGACGCTTGGCGGACTGCATCAGCGTCCGGAATACAATGTAGAACTCAGTGAGCCAGTACTCGACATTGCGCGCCTGCCCGCAGAGATCTGGCCGCAGGGCACCGATGTCACTGCGCTGCAGCCGCGCTTACAGCCGCTGTTCACTACCCATTTCCAGCGTGAAGTCTGGCTGATCACCGCAGGCAACAGTGAAATTGAAGTGGCATTTGATCAGGGCGAAATCACGGCGGGTGAGCTCAGCGAACCGTTGTGCGAGATCGAATTAGAGCTGAAACGGGGTGAACGCCAGGATCTGCTGGCCTTTGCGCAGCAGCTGGTGGCGCTGGGCGGTCTGCGTATGGGCAGCCTGAGCAAAGCCGCCCGAGGCTATCAGCTGGCCCAGGGTAATCCACCGCGTCAGGTTGAGGCGTTCCCGCTGCTGAAAGCCGGTGCGAAAGCGACTGTGGAGCAGGGTATGGTCGCCTCAATGTCGGCGGGGCTTCGTCACTGGCAATATCATGAAGAAGTCTGGCTGCGTGGTAACGCGGCGGCGCAGGACGCAGTGCGCGAAGCGCTGGATCTGCTGCGTCAGGCGTTCAGTCTGTTTGGTGCGCTGGTGCCGCGTAAAGCCAGTAGCGCTCTGCGTCAGCAACTGACCACGCTGGAAGAGACGCTGGTGAATGAAGAGCAGGAAGCCACCACGTTCTGCTTATCTTCCCTCTCTGTTGAAACGCAACTGGCGCTGACCCACTGGCTGGCGGAATCTCAGTGGCGTCAGTGGATCGATGCCAAAGGCGAAACCAAGCTGCAGGGGTCGTTTAAGCGCTTCAGCGATATCATGCTGAGCCGCGTGAATGCCGATCTGAGAGAAACCTTCATCACGGTAAAACAGCCGAATGAGTATCAGGATAAAGCCACCCGCCTGGCGCGTCAGCTTCTGACCGTTCACCTGCTGGCGGGTTCCTATCCCGTCGAAACGGTGATGGCCTGGCTCGATCCCTGGCAGCAACTGCAGTCAGCGATTCACGAAAAACAGACGTCCGGATTGGCCTGGCTGGCGATGCAGGCGCTGAAACAGCAGCCGTTCTGGCTCACCAGCGGCGCTGCCCGCTAACGGATATTCCGTCACGCCATCAAGGAGGGAGTTATGTTGTCAGCACTGCCCGCGTTGCTACGCGACCAGGCCGAAGCGGCCGCCCGACAGCTGGAGATTCCGCTGGATTCGCTCAGCCCGGAGCAGGCTGCCGGACTGGCTTTCAGCGATTTTGTGCTGGAAAACCTGCAACAACATCCCGACTGGTGGCAGACGATGCTCGACCAGCCGCCGCAGCCTGATGAGTGGCAACACTATTCTGCATGGCTGAATCAGGCGCTGAATGCAGTCGACAGCGAAGCGAGCCTGATGCGCGAACTGCGGCTGTTTCGACGCCGTATGCTGGTACGTGTCGCCTGGATGCAGGCTCTGCAACACGCGACGACCGAACAAAGCCTGCAGCAGCTCAGCGTCTTAGCTGAAGTGCTGATCAGCCGGGCACGTGACTGGGTCTATCAGGATTGCTGTCGTGATTTTGGTACACCCTGTAATGCGGAGGGTGATGCTCAACCGTTGCTGATTCTGGGCATGGGCAAGCTGGGCGGCGGCGAACTCAACTTCTCCTCTGATATCGACCTGATTTTTGCCTGGCCGGAAAACGGCACCACACGCGGCGGACGGCGTGAGCTCGACAACGCCCAGTTCTTTACCCGCATGGGACAGCGGCTGATCAAAGTGCTGGATCAACCCACCATGGATGGCTTTGTCTATCGGGTGGATATGCGGCTCCGTCCGTTTGGCGACAGCGGCCCGCTGGTGATGAGTTTTGCCGCGCTGGAAGATTATTACCAGGAGCAGGGGCGCGACTGGGAGCGTTATGCCATGGTCAAAGCGCGGCTGATGGGGGATGACCACGATCGCTGGAGTCTGGAGCTCCAGCAGATGCTGCGGCCCTTTGTTTACCGGCGCTACATCGACTTCAGCGTGATCCAGTCCCTGCGTAACATGAAAGGGATGATCAGCCGCGAAGTTCGTCGACGTGGGCTCAAAAACAATATCAAACTGGGTGCGGGCGGCATCCGTGAAACCGAGTTTATCGTGCAGGTGTTCCAGCTGATTCGTGGCGGACGAGAGCGCTCGCTTCAGCTGCGATCGCTGTTGCCGACGCTGGAGGCGATCAAAAATCTGGCCCTGCTTCCTGCTGAGCAGGTCGATGCACTTCGCGACGCTTATCTCTTCCTTCGGCGGCTGGAGAATCTGCTGCAAAGCCTGGGCGACGAGCAGACCCAAACGTTGCCAGAGGATGAACTGCATCGTGCCCGTCTGGCATGGGCGATGGATTGTGTCGACTGGGATGCTCTGATGACGCGGCTCGACGGTCAGATGGCGGCGGTACGCGCCATCTTTGACGAGCTGATTGGTGAAGATACTCCAGACATTGGCGATCAGCGTGAGCTGGCGGAGTTTCAGGTGCTGTGGCAGGACCAGCTGGAGGATAGCGAGCTGGCGCCGCTGGTCCCGCAGCTCAGCGACGATCAGCGATTAACGCTGCATCAGACGCTGGAGGCGTTTCGTCAGGATATCAACCGACGCACTATCGGTCCGCGTGGTCGTCAGGCGCTGGATCAATTGATGCCGCGACTGCTGAGCGAAGTCTGCCCGCGTGACGATGCGGCTGTCACGCTGAGTCGCCTGACACCGCTGCTGATCGGCGTGCTGACCCGCAGTACCTATCTGGAGCTGCTGACCGAATATCACGGTGCGCTGCGTCACCTGATTCGCCTGTGCGCCGCCTCACCGATGGTGGCCAGCCAGCTGGCGCGTCACCCCTTGTTGCTGGATGAATTACTCGATCCCGCCACGCTCTATCAGCCGACGGCCACCGACGCCTATCGCGATGAGCTGCGTCAGTACCTGCTGCGCATCCCCACTGAGGATGAGGAGCAGCAGCTGGAAGCTGTGCGGCAGTTTAAGCAGGCGCAGCATCTGCGCATTGCTGCGGCTGATATCGCGGGCACGCTGCCCGTGATGAAAGTCAGTGACCATCTCACCTGGCTGGCAGAGGCGATTATCGAATCGGTCGTCCGTCAGGCGTGGAATATGATGGTACAGCGCTACGGGCGTCCTTCGCATCTGAGTAATGAACATGAGCGCGGCTTTGCGGTGCTGGGCTACGGCAAGCTGGGTGGCTGGGAACTGGGTTACAGTTCCGACCTGGATCTCGTCTTCCTGCATGACTGTCCGGCTGACGCGGTAACAGAAGGGGAGCGCAGCATTGATGGCCGTCAGTTCTATCTGCGCCTGGCCCAGCGCATCATGCATCTCTTCAGTACCCGCACTTCGTCCGGCATTCTTTATGAAGTCGATGCGCGGCTGCGTCCTTCGGGTGCGGCGGGCATGCTGGTCAGTACCTTTGAGGCCTTTGAGGAGTATCAGCGCAGTGAGGCCTGGACCTGGGAGCATCAGGCGCTGGTCCGGGCGCGCGTAGTATTTGGCGAGGCGACACTGGGTGAACGTTTTAACGTAATCCGTCAGGCGATTCTCTCACTGCCACGCGCCGCGGATGCGCTGCAAACCGAAGTACGCGAGATGCGTGAAAAGATGCGTACTCATCTCAGTAACAAACATAAAGGGCGCTGGGATATCAAAGCCGACGCGGGTGGCATCACCGATATTGAATTCATCGCCCAATATCTTGTCTTACGCTACGCCGCTGAGCAGCCTGAACTGACGCGCTGGTCTGACAATGTGCGCATTTTTGAGCTGATGGCGAAGTACCATAAAATGCCCGCAGATGAAGCGCAGGCGCTGACGCAGTCCTATGTGACGCTACGCGACGCACTGCACCATCGCGCCCTGCAGGAGTTGCCTGGTCATGTTGAACCCGAGGCGTATGCAGCGGAGCGGCAGACGGTGATGAACAGCTGGCAGCGCTGGCTGGTAACGCCTGCGTCTATCTTGGCGTGATGCTGATAGCACAAATCGCAACTGTGCTATCATCCGCGCACTATTTTTAATGCAGTCTGGAGTGTCTGGAATGAAAGTGACTCTGCCCGCGTTCGGCCAAGCCTCAGTGCTGGTTGTTGGCGATGTAATGTTGGATCGTTACTGGTATGGCCCAACCAGCCGTATCTCCCCTGAAGCGCCGGTGCCGGTGGTGAAAGTGGACACGGTTGAAGAGCGCCCTGGCGGCGCGGCAAACGTAGCGATGAACATTGCAGCACTCGGTGCCGCGTCGCGCCTGATTGGCCTGACCGGTGAAGATGATGCGGCGCGCGTGTTGAGTAACACGCTGAAAGACGTCAACGTTCATTGTGACTTTGTGGCGATCAAAAGCCATCCGACGATTACCAAACTGCGCGTGCTTTCCCGCAATCAGCAGCTGATCCGTCTCGATTTTGAAGAGGGATTTGATCAGGTTGATCCGGCGCCGATTCATCAGAAAATGCGTGAGTCACTGGCAGCAGCCGGTGCACTGGTGCTGTCCGACTACGCCAAAGGCGCGCTCTCCAGCGTGCAGACCATGATTACGCTGGCGCGCGAAGCGGGCGTGCCGGTATTAATCGATCCGAAAGGCACTGATTTTGCGCGTTACCGGGGCGCGACGCTGCTGACGCCGAACCTCTCTGAATTTGAAGCCGTGGTCGGCAAATGCAAAAACGAAGAAGAGATCGTCGCGCGTGGCGCGCAGTTAATTGCAGATTTTGATCTCGCTGCGCTGCTGGTGACCCGTTCAGAAAATGGCATGACGCTGCTGCAGCCGGGCAAAGCACCGCTGCATCTGCCGACTCAGGCACAGGAAGTTTATGACGTGACCGGTGCCGGCGACACGGTGATCGGCGTGCTGGCTGCGGCGCTGGCTGCGGGTGACTCGCTGGAAGAAGCCTGTTTCCTGGCCAATGCCGCGGCGGGTGTGGTGGTGGGTAAACTGGGTACGTCGACTGTCAGCACCGTCGAGCTGGAAAATGCGATTCACGCCCGCCCTGAACAGGGTTTTGGCATCATGACGGAAGCGCAGTTAAAAGCCGCCGTTGAGATGGCCCGCCGTCGCGGTGAAAAAGTGGTGATGACTAATGGTGTATTCGACATTTTGCATGCCGGCCATGTCTCCTATCTGGCAAATGCCCGCAAGCTCGGCGATCGCTTGATCGTCGCGGTGAACAGTGATGCGTCAACTAAACGTCTGAAAGGCGAAAGCCGCCCGGTGAATCCACAGGAAAACCGGATGATCGTGCTGGGCGCACTGGAAGCGGTCGACTGGGTGGTGGTATTTGAAGAGGATACGCCGCAGCGTCTGATTGCCGGCATTCTGCCTGACCTGCTGGTCAAAGGTGGCGATTACAAGCCGGAAGATATCGCGGGCAGTAAAGAGGTCTGGGCAAATGGCGGCGACGTGCAGGTGCTGAACTTCGAAGACGGTATCTCTACCACCAACATTATTAAAACCATTCGCGGTAGCTGAAGCAGAGCAGTAAGCGGGAGCCGGGCTCCCGCTAAACCGCTTATTCTGGCTTATTATCCGCAGCAGGCTTCGCCACGTCGGCAGCCGGTGCCGGTGACGCCGCTGGCGAACTCGCTACGGAGGCAGAAGGGGTAACTGCTGCAGAAGTGGTGACAGGTGCCGTTGCGGTCGGTGGCGTACCGGCTGACGAACCCTGACTTTCCAGCTGGGCCAGACGTTGTTCCAGCGCCGCCAGTTTCTCACGCGTACGCAGCAATACCTGCGTCTGCACATCAAACTCTTCACGGTTGACCAGATCCATACGGGTCAGCTGCGCCTGAAGAACCTGACGAATTTTCTTCTCGACATCATCACCAAACTCACGAACACCTTTAGGCATCGCTTCGTGAACCTGACGGGCAAGTTGTTCAATTTTTTTCGTGTCGATCATGATGATTTCCTGGTTACGGGAGCTGTGTCAGCGTGTTTACCAACGTAATAAGTGTTAAGTGTAATGCCAGAAATGAAAAGGATAAACCTCAAATCGGTAACGCAGGAAATGCAAAAGCAATTGCGCTATTGATGATTGCCGCTTCAAACGATCGGCGTTATAGTTTAAAGGCTTATTCTCAGGGCGGGGCGCAATTCCCCACCGGCGGTAAATCAGCTTCGGCTGAAAGCCCGCGAGCGCTTTATCTTGATGAAAAGAGAGATAAAGGTCAGCAGATCCGGTGTAATTCCGGGGCCGACGGTTACAGTCCGGATGGGAGAGGGTAACGACTTCTGTCGGACAATTGTGTCTGCTTCACGTTATTGCCACGTCTTTTTGACGTCACTCCTAAGCACGCCCTGATTCTGGTAACCCATACATTTTAAGGTTTTTATTACCATGAATCAGACGCTACTTTCTGAATTTGGCACGCCTGAACAGCGTGTAGAACGTGCTATCGCCGCCCTGCGTGAGGGACGCGGTGTGATGGTACTCGACGATGAAAATCGTGAAAACGAAGGCGACATGATCTTCGCCGCAGAAACCATGACGGTTGAACAGATGGCGCTGACCATTCGTCACGGCAGTGGCATCGTCTGCCTATGCCTGACCGAAGCGCGTCGCCAGCAGCTCGATCTGCCTATGATGGTGGAGAACAACACCAGCTCCTTTGGCACCGGTTTCACTGTGACCATTGAAGCCGCAGAAGGCGTCACTACGGGTGTCTCCGCTCAGGATCGTATCACCACTATCCGTACAGCTATCGCCGACAATGCTAAACCTTCTGACCTGCATCGCCCGGGCCATGTCTTCCCGTTGCGCGCCAGCGAAGGCGGTGTATTAACACGTGGCGGACATACGGAAGCGACCATCGATTTAGTGACGCTGGCCGGCTTCAAGCCTGCCGGTGTCCTTTGCGAACTGACCAACGATGACGGCAGCATGGCTCATGCACCCGAAGCGATTACTTTCGCTCGCCAGCACAACATGCCAGTAGTGACTATCGAAGACCTGATTGCATGGCGTCGCACGCACGAAACACGCCACGCCAGCTAATCGTTCTGCTGCGTTTAACGGGCCCCTTTCGGGCCTGTTTCCTTTCTGCCGCCCTCAGGATGGTCCGGTTTTAATCCTCGCTTTCCTTCTCTTTTGTCCGATAAATATCTGAAATTCCTGCTACGTTAAATTTCATTCAAATTTCCTGATGATCTCCATCATGCTTATCAGCGTGATAAAGCGGCGAATGCGCGTATCGTAGTGGCTATCAAACAGACGATCCCGGGGATCACGAATGAGCCAGTTACGTATGCCAGCGCTGTTTTTGGGTCATGGCAGCCCAATGAATGCCCTTGAAGAGAACCGCTATACCGCCGCATGGCGTCATGCGGGTGACACTCTGCCACGTCCACGTGCGATTATTGCGGTTTCAGCGCACTGGTATACGCGCGGCACCGCCGTGACAGCAATGGCTCATCCTAAGACGATTCATGATTTTGGTGGCTTCCCGCAGGCGCTGTTTGACACACGCTATCCGGCGCCGGGATCGCCTGAACTGGCCCAGCAACTGGCAGAGCTTTTAGCGCCTGTCGACGTAAAGCTTGATCAGGAATGGGGACTGGATCATGGATCATGGGGCGTCCTCATCAGGATGTATCCCGATGCCGACATTCCGGTCGTGCAGCTAAGCATTGATGGCACTAAACCAGCGGCGTGGCACTTTGAGATGGGCCAGAAACTGGCTGCGCTGCGCGATCAGGGTGTGATGATTGTCGCCAGCGGCAACGTGGTGCATAACCTGCGTAAAGTGCGCTGGGACGGCAACAGCGAAGTCTATCCGTGGGCCAGCAGTTTTGAGCAGTTTGTCCGCGATAACCTGGCGGTGCAGAGCGATGCGGCTTCTCATCCGCTCGTTAACTTTATGGACCATCCGGGTGCGGCGCTATCTAACCCGACACCTGAACACTATCTGCCGCTGCTGTATGTGCTGGGCGCACGTCAGCAGGATGAAACCATCAGCATTCCGATTGATGGCATGGAGATGGGTGCAATTAGCATGTTGTCGGTTCAGGTAGGTTAGGGCAAAGCTAAGAGAATACAGGCCAGAAGCTGACCTGTATTCTCGCTGCGCGTTAGCCGATAAATGCGTGCGGGTAGAAACGGGAGAGATCCTGAGTGATCAAATCGCGATCTTCACGCAGGCCAATACCCGCCGGTTGATCGTCAATCAGCCAGCTGCCGATCAGCGTATAGCTGTCGCCAAATTTAGGCAGAGGATGGAACTGCTGAACGATCATTCCCTCTTCACCGTATGGCCCATCAACGCGGGCAATCTCCTGACCATTTTCTACGATCCGGATATTGGCACCTTCACGTGAAAATAGCGGCTTCACCACATATTTGTCCATGTGCGGAACGTCATCTTCGGCGAACCAGGCGGGCAGCAGGTTAGGGTGATTCGGGAACATTTCCCACAGCAACGGCAGCAGGGCTTTGTTCGAGACGATGCTTTTCCATGCCGGTTCAAGCCAGCGTACGCCAGCATCACCCAGCTTGGTTGAGAACATCTCACGCAGCATAAACTCCCACGGATAGAGCTTGAACAGGTTACTGATCACCTGATCCTGAGCATCGGTAAATTCCCCTTTTTCGCCCAGGCCAATTTCATCTATATAGAGAAATTCACTCGGCAGCCCCGCTTCAGTAGCGCAGTCCTGAAGATATTGCACGGTGCCACGATCTTCGTCGGTGTCGCGGCAGCAGGCGAAGTGCAGCCAGTTAAAGCCGTGCTGCTGATGTAATGCGGCAAAACGTTCAATCAGCTTTTCCTGCAGGCTATTAAACTGGTCACTGCCTGCCGGGAGCTGACCTGCGTTGAGCTGATCTTCCAGCCACAGCCACTGGAAAAACGCCGCTTCATACAGGGAGGTCGGCGTATCGGCATTGTTCTCCAGCAGCTTCACATCGCCTTTGCCATCCCAGGCAAGATCAAGGCGTGAGTAAAGCGAGGGCTGACGCTGATGCCATGAATCGCGCACGAAGTCCCAGGTGTGTTTTGGGATGCGGAATTTGGTCAGCAGCGCTTCGCTGTTTACGACCTTATCCACGACCTGCAGGCACATCTGATGCAGTTCTGCAGTGACATCTTCAAGATGCTCGATTTGCGCCAGCGTGAACTGGTAATAAGCATCTTCACACCAGTAGGGTTCGCCATGCATGGTATGAAAACGAAAGCCAAACTCGGTGGCTTTTTCACGCCAGCCTGGGCGTTCTGAAATGGCAATGCGTTCCATCGGGGCGTTAGCCTCCCATTGATCGGCTGGATGTGCCGCTGGCGCTGCTACGCTGCATGCTGTTCTGTTTCGCGACGGTTTCACCAAAGCCACCACGGGTAATGGTGGAGGTCGTTGCCGGTTTCGGTGCCAGCGCCGTTTTAGGCACGGTCATGGTTTTGCCGGAAGTGGCAGCACCATAATTACGGCCGGAGGCATCAACAAACTGGCCGTTTGCCGGGCTGCGGGCATTTTTCGGTGAGAATAGCGGTTGCTGCGCAAAGCCCGAACCACCGCCCATCATGCGGCCCATCATGTAACCGGCCATTAGTGGCATCCAGAAGCTGCCGCCACTCTGCTGCGATTCAGCATTGGTGGTGCCAACGCCCGCCTGAGCCGGTGTCTGCTGACACTGATTTTCACCAAATTCAGCGACACAATCTTCACGCGTGGCATATTTTGGCGCAGTACGTTCAGCCTCTTTTTTAGCCTCATTGAATGCGGTAGTACACTGCGCACTCTGGCCCGGATTGGCTTTCGAACAGTCATCCGCATTCTGGTACATCGAAACCGTTTCATCGTTCTGTTCGCAGCCAGCGAGCATAAATACGGCTGAAACGGCGATAGCAACGGGCGTCAAGTGGCGTGCCTGCCAGCTTTTACGAAAAGCGGCATAGCGAATAGATTTTGTGCGTTTCATTATGATTATCCTGTGCCCAAAGGTAGCGCATAGAATAGGGGAAGGGGGGGTAAAATTGAAGCTGGAGGCCTGATACAACAGGGATCTTTACTTAGTTATACGTTCAACAGAGAGACGGGCCGCAAAGCAGCCCGTCCACTGATTATTGACCGAAAGGATTACCGCTGCTGTGGCGAGCCGCAGGACGCGCTGCCTCAGACGAGCCAGTTGCCACCGGACCGCTATCCACACGAGCGGTCTGCTGGGCATTTTCCGGCGCCACCGTTTCCGGGGAAGTCGGAATCTCTTTACCCAGCTGGCTGTTCAGTTTCTGCAGGCTCTGCTCGTTGAGCGTACCCAGTGCATAGCTGATATTCAGCTGGTTAATCAGGTAGCTATAACGCGCATCAGAGAGCTGCTGTTTCGCGTTGTAGAGCACGGTCGTTGCATCCAGCACATCGACGATGGTACGTGTACCCACCTGATAGCCCGCTTCGGAGGCATCCAGTGAGCTTTGCGCAGAGACGACTGCCTGTTTGTAGGCGTTGATGCTGCTGATAGACGCATTCACGTTGTTAAACGAGGAGCGTACCGTCTGTACTGCTGTGCGGTGAGCGCTTTCCAGCTGTTCGCTGGCGCTGACAAAATTGTATTGCGCCTGTTTCACCTGAGAGGTAACGCTGCCGCCGCTATACAGTGGCAGTGAGAAACTCAGGCCAACCTGGTTTGAACCGGTAATTGAATCGGTAGAACCCTGGCTCTGGTTTGCACGGCTGCCGCCATATTTGCTGTTTGACATGCCGGTGGAGGCGGTCAGATCCAGCGTCGGCATATGGCCGGTTTCCGCTGAGCGAATCTGCTCACGCGCCAGATCCTGATTCAGGCGCGCAGAGAGCAGTGACAGGTTACGGCTTTCTGCCTGCTTAAGCAGCGCACTCACCGCTTCGGGCTTATCGGTTCTGAAACGATCAATGCTCAGCGAAGCCAGCGACATATAGTCCATGCCGGTAATCTGACGCAGCGTTTCTACGTTGTTATCAAGATTGTTACGCGCGGTCACTTCATTGGCCAGCACGCTGTCATACTGCGCACGGGCGTTCTGAACATCAGTGATGGCAACCAGGCCAACGTTAAAACGCTGGGTGGTCTGATCCAGCTCGCGGTAGAT
This sequence comes from Pantoea jilinensis, assembly GCF_019104105.1. Lineage (NCBI taxonomy): Bacteria > Pseudomonadati > Pseudomonadota > Gammaproteobacteria > Enterobacterales > Erwiniaceae > Pantoea > Pantoea jilinensis. The sequence continues at coordinate 649,573 of NZ_CP077746.1, forward strand.
AGACTGTTTCTGCGCTTCAGTGTAAGAAAGGGTATCAATCGCTTTCAGCACGTTGAAGTAGGCCGTTGCGGTGTTCAGAATCAGATCCTGCTGCGCCACCTGATAGGTCACATCCTGAATACCGGCGGTCTTTTCCTGCAGAGTCAGCGCGCGCCATTTCGACATGTCGAAAATAGTCTGGGTTAAATTCAGAGAGCCGCTGGTCGTGTTGGAATGAAGACCACTACTGTCGCGATAACCGTTATTATAGGCGTAGTCTGCACCCAGTCCGAGCTGAGGTAATAATGGGCTACGCGCTTCGTTGATTTTCTCAAAAGCAGAATCACGATCGGCAGCGGCGCTGCGCAGATCCGGGTTGCTCAGACGTGCTTGCTGGTAAACCTGAAGCAGGTCTTCGGCCTGGCTGGCGAAGCTGAAACCGCCCAGGCTAAGCCCAATAAAAAATGGGAGCAGTTTTTTCATTTGCATTCCTTTTGTTGCAGCAAATTGCAGTGGGTGCGCTGCCGGGTAAGCCAAAAAATTATCGCCGATTCTAGCAGAGGGCAACTGTGAGATAAGTTGGCTGAAAGTGCCTTCTATCTCTAATCTACGTAAATATTTCAGAAAGAACTACTTACATGGAGCACGGTTACAGGCTTTTTTCGCTCCACCCCAATCTGCACAAGGAACCTGATGATGCCGGAAGAAAAAAAATCCCCTGTGACTTTCACAAAAAACGATGTAGAAATTATTGCACGAGAAACACTCTACAAAGGTTTTTTTTCCGTTGAGCGATACCGCTTCCGCCACCGCCAGTTTAATGGCGAAATGAGTGGAGAAGTGCAACGCGAAGTTTTTGAGCGCGGACATGCTGCCGTGCTGCTACCTTATGATCCCTTACGCGATGAAGTGGTGCTGATTGAACAGATCCGCATCCCGGCTTATGACAGCAGTGCTTCACCCTGGCTGCTGGAGATGGTCGCCGGTATTATCGAACCCGGTGAATCAGTCGAGCAGGTTGTGCGCCGTGAAGCTGTTGAAGAAGCAGGATTGGACGTCGGTCGTGTTAAGCCCATGCTTAGCTATCTGGCCAGCCCTGGCGGCACCAGCGAACGTTTGTCGGTGCTGATTGGGGAAGTGGATGCCAGCCATGCAGAGGGATGCCATGGTCTGGAGGAAGAGAATGAGGATATTCTTGTCCATGTGGTGAGCCGCGAACAGGCGTACCGCTGGGTGGAAGAGGGGATAATTGATAATGCGGCGTCTGTCATCGCCTTGCAATGGCTGGCGTTGCACCATGAAAAACTACGCGAAGAGTGGATACAAAAATGAAACAGCGCTATACCCCTGACTTTCCCGAAATGATGCGGCTCTGCGAAACCAATTTCGCCCAGTTACGCCGCCTGCTGCCGCGTAACGATGAGGCGGGAGAATCGGTGATCTATCAGGTGAGTGGCGCCCGTTATCAACTGACGATTCAGGAGTCGACACGCTACACCACGCTGGTGGAGATCCGCCAGGTCGCACCTGCCGTGAGTTACTGGAGTCTGCCCTCGATGTCGGTCAGGCTCTATCACGATGCGATGGTCGCCGAAGTGTGTTCAACTCAACAGATCTATCGGTTCAAAGCGCGCTATGATTATCCTAATAAAAAATTGCATCAGCGCGATGAAAAACATCAGATAAACCAGTTTCTCGCAGACTGGCTGCGTTACTGCCTGGCACATGGCGCGATGGCGGTTCCGGTCTGCTGATGCGTATAATGCAGTAAATGGCGTGGAGACGAAGGAAACGCTTTGGATAGCCTGCTAACTCTTCCTGCAGCGAACGGTTCCGAAATCAGGATTTTGCAAATCACGGATACCCACCTGTTCGCGGGAAAACATGAATCGTTGCTTGGGGTGAACACCTGGTCGAGCTACGACGCCGTGCTGGATGCGATTATTGCGCAACATCGCGACTATGATCTGATCATCGCCACGGGCGATCTCGCCCAGGATCACTCTATCGAAGCCTATCAGCATTTTGCTGAGGGCATCTCTCGCTTGCCGCGGCCCTGCGTCTGGCTACCCGGTAATCACGATTTTCAGCCCGCAATGGTGGATACACTGGCGGCAGCGCACATCAATGCCCATAAGCAGGTGCTGGTGGGTGAGCAGTGGCAGATTGTGTTGCTCGACAGCCAGGTCTACGGTGTTCCGCATGGAATGCTGAGCGACTATCAGCTGGAGTGGCTCGACAACGCGCTGGCCCGCTTTCCGCAACGGCATACGCTGGTTATGCTGCATCACCATCCGCTGGCCTCTGGCTGCACCTGGCTCGATCAGCACAGCCTGCGCAATTCGCATCAGCTTGATGCCGTGTTACAGCGCTATCCGTTAGCCCGGACGCTGGTCTGTGGCCATATTCACCAGGAGCTGGATATGGAATGGCATGGCCGTCGGGTGCTGGCGACGCCCTCTACCTGTGTCCAGTTCAAACCGCACTGTACCAGTTTTGCGATTGACACCGTGGCTCCCGGCTGGCGCTGGTTTACACTGCATCCGGATGGCGGCCTTGAGACCGAAGTGAACCGGCTTGACACCGACGCTTTTCGTCCCGATTTAGACTCCGAAGGATACTGACGCGTGGCAGCACTGCTCTATCTGCACGGTTTTAACAGTTCGCCGCAGTCCGCGAAGGCGACTCAGTTCCGGCAATGGTTAGCGATGCAGCACCCGGAGATCGACATGATCGTGCCACAGCTGCCGACCTTTCCCGCTGATGCGGCGGCAGTGCTGGAAGACCTGGTGCTGAGCCGCAGTGGCGAAACCCTGGGCGTGGTAGGATCGTCGCTGGGCGGTTATTACGCTACCTGGCTGTCCCAATGTTTTATGCTGCCGGCTGTTGTCGTCAATCCCGCAGTACGCCCTTTTGAACTGCTGGTGGATTTCCTTGGCGAAAATCAGAATCCCTACACGGGCCAGCAATATGTGTTAGAGTCACGCCACATTTACGATCTCAAAGTAATGCAGATTGAACCGCTGGAAGCGCCCGATTTACTCTGGCTGCTGCAACAGACCGGCGATGAAGTTCTCGATTACCGACAGGCACTCGACTATTACAGCGCGTGCCGTCACACGGTAGAAGAGGGCGGAAATCATGCATTTACTGGATTCGAGCGCCATTTCCCGCAGATTCTGGACTTTCTTGGTCTGAATCATCCCTGAGTAATGCGGAAATCGCACCAATTTCACCCTTCTAATCAGACATTTACGATGAGTCAATCAAACTATAACGCGGATGCCATTGAGGTCCTGACTGGCCTTGAGCCTGTTCGCCGTCGTCCGGGCATGTATACCGATACGACGCGGCCCAACCATTTGGGTCAGGAAGTGATTGATAACAGCGTCGATGAGGCGCTGGGCGGCCACGCGAAGCGGGTTGAAGTGATTCTGCACGCTGACCAGTCGCTGGAAGTTATTGATGATGGGCGCGGCATGCCGGTGGATATTCACCCGGAAGAGGGCGTACCTGCTGTCGAGCTGATCCTGTGTCGTCTGCATGCGGGCGGCAAGTTCTCCAATAAAAACTATCAGTTCTCGGGCGGTCTGCACGGCGTCGGCATTTCTGTGGTTAACGCCCTGTCAAAACGCGTCGAAGTCACGGTGCGCCGTAATGGCGAAATCTATGACATGGCGTTTGAAAATGGTGACAAAGTTCAGGATCTCACGGTTACCGGCACGGTGGCGAAACGCAACACTGGTACGCGCGTCCATTTCTGGCCTGATGAAAGCTTCTTCGACAGCCCACGCTTCTCGGTATCACGCTTATCCCATCTGCTGAAAGCCAAAGCGGTGCTCTGTCCTGGCGTTGAGATTGTCTTTAAAGACAAACTGAACAATACCGAACAGACCTGGTGCTACGAAGATGGCCTGACGGACTACCTGTGCGAAGCGGTGAATGGCTTACCGACGCTGCCGGAAAAACCCTTTGTCGGCAGTTTTGCCGGCGATGTGGAGGCGGTGGACTGGGCGCTGTTATGGCTGCCGGAAGGCGGTGAACTGTTAACCGAAAGCTACGTTAACCTCATCCCGACGATGCAGGGCGGGACACACGTTAACGGTCTGCGTCAGGGACTGCTGGATGCGATGCGCGAGTTCTGCGAATACCGCAATATCCTGCCGCGTGGCGTCAAACTCTCAGCGGAAGATATCTGGGATCGCTGTGCCTATGTGCTGTCGGTCAAAATGCAGGATCCTCAGTTTGCCGGGCAGACCAAAGAGCGTCTCTCTTCACGTCAGTGCGCAGCCTTTGTCTCTGGCGTCGTCAAAGATGCCTTCAGCCTGTGGCTGAACCAGAACATTCAGACGGCAGAACAGCTGGCTGAGCTGGCGATCTCCAGCGCCCAGCGGCGTATGCGGGCAGCCAAAAAAGTGGTGCGTAAAAAGCTCACCAGCGGTCCGGCGCTGCCGGGCAAACTGGCGGACTGCACCGCGCAGGATCTGAATAAAACGGAATTGTTCCTTGTCGAAGGGGATTCGGCAGGCGGATCGGCCAAGCAGGCGCGCGATCGTGAATATCAGGCGATCATGCCGCTCAAGGGCAAGATCCTGAATACCTGGGAAGTCTCGTCCGATGAGGTGCTGGCATCGCAGGAAGTCCATGATATTTCTGTGGCGATCGGCATTGATCCTGACAGCGAAGATCTTTCGCAGCTGCGTTACGGCAAAATCTGCATTCTGGCGGATGCGGACTCAGATGGTCTGCATATTGCCACGCTACTCTGTGCGCTGTTCGTCAAACATTTCCGCTCACTGGTCAGCAATGGTCACGTCTATGTGGCCATGCCGCCGCTTTACCGTATTGATCTCGGTAAAGAGGTCTACTATGCGCTGGATGAAGATGAGAAAGAGGGCGTGCTGGAGCAGCTGAAACGCAAAAAGGGTAAACCTAACGTTCAGCGCTTTAAAGGGTTGGGTGAGATGAACCCACTGCAGTTGCGTGAAACCACGCTGGATCCGAATACCCGCCGCCTGGTACAGCTGACTATCAGCGAAGAGGATGTCGATCAGACGATACGCATGATGGATATGCTGCTGGCGAAAAAACGTTCCGAAGACCGGCGCAACTGGTTGCAGGAAAAAGGCGACACGGCCGATATCGACGTGTAAAAGACAGGACGCGAAAGCGTCCTGTTTTGTTTATGCTTGCACCTGTACACCTTCATCGAACCTGGCTGATTTAGAGAGCAGAGACAGCAATCTTGTGAAAATTACCCTGGAAGAGCTACGTGCCTGGGTAGCGGTGGTAGACAGTGGTTCCATTACTGCGGCGGCATCCCAGCTGGCGCAGACCAGTTCAGGCATCAGCCGGGCACTCTCCCGGCTGGAGAGCAAGCTGCAGACCACGCTGTTGCATCGCACTACCCGACGGCTGGCGCTGACCGAAGAGGGTCAGGTTTTTCTGGAGCATGCGCGCCAGATCCTGGCCTCCGTTGAGCAGGCCGAAGAGCAGATTGCCCTGCGGCGCGAGATGCCGTCAGGACGGCTTCGGGTGAACGCTGCAACACCCTTCATGCTGCATGTGATTGTGCCGCTGGTAGACGATTTCCGCGCCCGTTATCCGCTGATCCAGCTTGAGCTGAATACCGACGATATTATGATCGATTTGCTTGAGCAGCAGACGGACATTGCTATTCGTATCGGTGAACTGCGTGACTCTACATTACATGCACGGCTGCTCGGCAGCAGTGCGATTCAGCTGATGGCCAGTCCGGCCTATCTGGCAAAAGCGGGCACGCCACAAAGCGTGGCCGATCTCGCACAGCATCAAAAAATCGGCTTTAGTCATCCTGAATCCCTCAACGTCTGGCCGGTCCTGCAGCCTGATGGTGATTTCATGCGTATTAAGCCGACTATCTCAGCTTCCAGTGGCGAAACCATCCGGCAGCTGGCGCTGGCGGGACAGGGCATTGCGCGTATCTCCGACTTTTTCAGCCGGGAAGATTGCGCCACTGGCCGGTTGGTGCCTGTACTCTCCGCGGAAACCCGCGATCTGCGCCTGCCGGTGCATGCGGTTTATTACCGAAACACCACGCTCTCTTCGCGCATCGGCTGCTTTCTGGATTTTCTTCGCAGTGAGATTGATCGGCGGCAACTGCTGTAAGCCGGTCTGCCAGAAACAAAAAAACCTCTGTCGCAGGACAGAGGTTCAGATAGATGACAATTACGCATTCGGGCACATCTGACCGCAATGCATTCGCTCAGCGCGCAGGGGCCAGGGTCAGAGGAGGAAAACGTCCCGCGGCCTGGGACAAAAACGCCGGGAGCGTTTTTGAACAACGCAACGCGTTGGCCCGGTAACGGGCGCACCTCAGGGATGAGGTGCGTAATCGCGCGGGCCGGGCATGTCATGGATGACGGCTTTTGCGTTTTTCCGATCTGACCCTGATCCCTGTGCCAGCTCGATCTCACAGCGACGGTGGCCGGAATTTATCCCCAGCCTTAACCCCAGCTACACAACCGCAGTAAAGCCTTCAGCACTAATCAGGCGCTGGGTTCCAGCACCAGAATCTTCACATCCACCACATCATCTTTAATGATGCTGCGATGCGCATCCATGTGCGGCATCTGCTGATGCTGCTCAAGATGGCGCAGGCTTTCCCACTGCTCTAACATGAAAATGGAGTCCGGCGAGTTCTGCTTCCACGGCACCTGCGCCTGATGGTCCAGCAACGCGTCATACTGATGGCAGCCATCTTCTTCTAACACCAGCGGGATCAGCTTTTTCACCGCATCCAGCACGGCCTGACGGCGACCGGGTTTAACACAAATTTCAGCAACGACGGTTAACATTCGTGAATTCCTCTTTCGTGGGAAAATAGGGGTAGCCCCTCATCATCTTACGCAAAAACGCGGCTAAGATGGGTCCGATAAGCGGCAATATCACGCGGCACGTCCGGTGCTTTGATCACATCGTTGCAGATAAAGGTCGGCAGCGCTTCCATTCCCAGGAACTGGTTGGCTTTGTGGAAGTGCAGATAGAGACCATCGACGCCAACACCTTCAAAGAACTGCTCCGGGTCAGTAAAAGCCTGTAGCGGCGCATTCCACGTCAGTGACAGCATATATTTTTTGCCCTGCAGCAGACCGCCGGAACCGTACTTCTTCGCCGCATCAGAACGGGTTCGGCCATCGCTGGCGTAGAGCGAGCCGTGACCTTCGGTAAAGACCTCATCAATGTAACGCTTCACGGTCCAGGGTTCGCCCATCCACCAGCCCGGCATCTGATAAATCACGACATCGCTGTCGACATATTTCTGCACTTCATCGGCAATCACGTAGTTGCTGTCGGCCACGGTCACTGACACTTCATGGCCCATATCACGCAGCTGACTGGCTGCAACATCGGTCAGGGTGTGGTTCAGTTCACCTTTAGAGTGGGCAAACGTTTTGCCGCCATCAATAATTAAAATCTTGCTCATGCACAGGTTGCCTCGTTTTCTGAATATGTCGCCTAGCTTACACGTGCGCCATTCCCGGAAAAATGGGAGGTAGATCACAACACTTTTGCTGTGGCAGCAACAATACGCCGGTTTATGGCACCATCGTTGGGCAAACTCACTATGAAAACAGTCAAGAAAACATCAAAATGAAAAAAATCGTTTTCTCTTTACTGCTGGCCAGCAGTGCGGTCCAGGCACAATCTCATCTCGACACCATTCTCAGTTCTAAAACGCTCAGGGTCTGCACCACCGGGGATTACAAGCCTTACAGCTTTCTTCGCCCGGATGGTCAGTATGAAGGGCTGGATATCAGCATGGCGAACGCACTGGCGATGTCGCTCGGCGCGAAAGTGGAGTGGGTACCGACCACCTGGAAAACCCTGATGCCTGACTTTCTGGCAAAACAGTGTGATATCGCCGTCGGCGGCGTCTCCGTCACGCTGAAACGTCAGCAGACCGCCTGGTTCGCCCGGCCGCTGGATGTGGATGGCAAAATCCCGCTGGTGCGCTGCACAGATAAAGATCGCTTCCAGACCCTTGAACAGCTCAACCGGCCTGAGGTGCGGCTGATTGAACCGGCGGGCGGCACCAACGAAGCCTTTGTACACAGCCACCTGCCGAAAGCCTCACTGACGCTGTTCCACGATAACGTCACCATCTTCCAGCAACTGGTGGATAAAAAGGCGGATGTGATGATTACCGATGCCTCTGAAGCGCGTTTTCAGCAGCAGCATTACCCGACGCTCTGTGCGATCAATCCCGACAAACCGCTACAGTATGGCGAGAAGGCTTATATGATTCCGCGTGACGATATCAGCTGGAAGCTCTATGTCGACCAGTGGGTGCATCTCAGCACCGCCACCGGCGAATATCGTGATATTGCCCGCCAGTGGATGGGCGCAAAGCCCTGACGCACTCGCGCTGAGAGTCCATGCACCTGGCGCGAGAATCAGGTACTTCCGGCGACTGAAATCGCGCTGAGTGACGCCTGCTGTCCCGCGCTTCCCCTGTGACTAACACTGGCGAATAAGGTACTATCCTCGCCAAACCACCGCCGGGTGTCCCGCCGTTGTGGGCCACGATGTGAGGATGAGAAATTCATGAGTGAACTGACGCAGGATGGTGCAGAGCGTCTTGCCCTGCATACCTTTACCGAGGATGCGTATTTAAAATATTCGATGTACGTCATCATGGACCGCGCGTTGCCTTATATCGGTGACGGGCTGAAGCCTGTACAGCGACGCATTATCTACGCCATGTCGGAACTGGGTCTCAATGCCAGCGCCAAATTTAAAAAATCCGCGCGCACCGTGGGTGATGTGCTGGGTAAATACCATCCGCATGGCGACAGCGCCTGTTATGAAGCGATGGTATTAATGGCGCAGCCGTTCTCTTACCGTTATACGCTGGTCGATGGACAGGGTAACTGGGGTGCACCGGATGATCCCAAGTCGTTTGCAGCCATGCGTTACACCGAATCACGCCTGTCAAAATATGCCGAGCTGCTGTTAGGTGAGCTAGGCCAGGGAACGGTGGAATTTCAGCCGAACTTTGACGGCACGCTGCAGGAGCCAAAAATTCTGCCGGCGCGTCTGCCTAATATCCTGCTCAATGGCACTACCGGCATTGCCGTCGGTATGGCGACCGATATTCCGCCGCATAATCTGCGCGAAGTCGCTCAGGCCGCCATTGCGCTGATTGACGCACCAAAAACGACGCTGGAAGCGCTGCTGGATATCGTTCAGGGACCGGATTACCCGACCGAGGCGGAGATCATTACGCCGCGTGACGAGATCCGTAAAATGTATCAGACCGGTCGCGGCTCTATTCGCCAGCGTGCGGTATGGAAAAAGGAAGAGGGTGAGGCGGTCATTACCGCGCTGCCGCATCAGGTCTCCGGCGCACGCGTGCTGGAACAGATTGCTAACCAGATGCGCAATAAAAAGCTGCCAATGGTTGAGGATCTGCGTGATGAGTCTGACCATGAGAACCCGACCCGTCTGGTGATCGTGCCACGCTCCAATCGTGTCGATCTCGATCAGATAATGAACCATCTGTTCGCCACCACCGATCTTGAGAAAAGCTACCGCGTTAACCTCAACATGATCGGGCTGGATAACCGCCCGGCGGTGAAAAACCTGCATGAGATCCTGACCGAGTGGCTGGTGTTCCGCCGCGACACGGTCAAGCGTCGTCTTAATTACCGACTGGATCGCGTGCTGCGCCGCCTGCATATCCTGGAAGGATTGCTGGTTGCGTTCCTGAACATTGATGAAGTCATCGACATCATCCGTACTGAGGATGAGCCGAAGCCGGTTCTGATGTCACGTTTTGGCATCAGCGAAACCCAGGCCGAATCGATCCTCGAACTGAAGTTGCGTCACCTGGCGAAGCTCGAAGAGGTGAAGATCCGTGCCGAGCAGGCGGATCTGGAAAAAGAGCGCGATCAGCTGCAGGCCACGCTGGCCTCTGAACGCAAGATGAACACCCTGCTGAAAAAAGAGTTACAGGCTGATAGCGCCAGTTACGGCGACGATCGCCGTTCACCACTGCGTGAGCGTGAAGAAGCCAAAGCGCTGAGCGAAACCGAGCTGGTGCCGTCTGAACCGGTCACCATTGTGCTGTCGCAGATGGGCTGGGTGCGCAGCGCCAAAGGTCACGATATCGATCCGGCCGGACTGAGCTACAAAGCGGGCGACAGCTATCTGGCTGCGGCACGCGGCAAGAGCAATCAGCCGGTGGCCTTTATCGACTCCACCGGCCGCAGCTACACGCTGGATCCGACATCACTGCCTTCCGCGCGCGGTCAGGGCGAGCCGCTGACCGGCAAGCTGACGCCACCGCCGGGTGCCGTCGTTGAACAGGTGCTGATGGAGCCGGATGACCAGCGTCTGCTGATGGCTTCTGATGCAGGCTACGGCTTTATCTGTACTTTCAGCGATCTGATATCACGTAACCGCGCCGGTAAAGCGCTGCTGACGCTGCCGGAAAATGCCCGCGTGATGACGCCGATGGCCGTCCATCATGAAGATGACATGCTACTGGCGATTACACAGGCGGGACGGATGCTGATGTTCCCGGTTGGCGAACTGCCGCAAATGTCGAAAGGCAAGGGCAATAAAATCATCTCGATTCCGTCAGCGGAAGCGGCTGCCGGTCAGGATAAACTGGCCTGGCTGATGATTCTGCCGCCGGGCAGCGCTATCACGCTGCATGTGGGCAAGCGTAAAATGCTGCTGCGCAGTGAAGAACTCCAGAAATTCCGCGCCGATCGCGGACGTCGCGGCACGCTGTTACCGCGCGGCCTGCAAAAAATTGATCGTGTTGAACTGGATGCGCCTGCGCGTCCGGCGAGCCCGGATAGCGAAGCGTAAACTACCCGGCTGACCCTGCGTCAGCCGTGGCTCAATGAGGGAACTATGTTACTGATTCTGCGTGCCATTATCGTCATCATTTATTCGATTTTAATCTGTATCTTTGGCTGTATCTGGTGTCTTTTTTCACCCCGCGATCCGCGCCACGTCGCGACGTTTGGTCGTCTGTTCGGCAAATTGTCGACGGTGTTTGGCCTGAAAGTAGAGTTGCGCAGACCGGAAGGCGCAGAGAATTATGGTAATGCGATCTACATCGCCAACCACCAGAACAACTACGACATGGTCACTGCGGCTAAAATGGTGCAGCCCTATACGGTCACCGTGGGCAAGAAGAGCCTGCTGTGGGTGCCGTTTTTTGGCCTGCTCTACTGGCTGACCGGTAATCTGCTGATTGATCGCGATGACCGGGCTAAAGCGCGCGGCACCATCGGTGAGCTGGTGGATCAGTTCAACAGCAAGCGCATCTCGATCTGGATGTTCCCGGAAGGGACGCGCAGTCGTGGTCGTGGCTTGCTGCCGTTTAAAACGGGTGCCTTCCACGCTGCCGTGGCGGCCGGTGTGCCGATCATCCCGATTGTGGTCTCGAACACACACGGCAAGATCAATCTTAACCGCTGGAACAATGGACTGGTCATCGTTGAAATGCTGCCACCGGTTGATGTTAAAGCTTTCGAGTCGTCGTCGGTACGTAAGCTGGCAACCCACTGTCGCGAACAGATGGCGGCAAAGCTGGAAGAGTTGAACGCCGAAGTCGCCGAACGCGAAAAAAACGGAAAAATCTGACCGGCGAATCACTCGCCGAACTCATCTGCAGGGATGCAACCCGGCGAGCCTTTATCGGCTCGTCGTGAACGCAGCACAGCAAAACAGATCAATAAAAACAGGGTCGGCGCTCAGCGCCACGCGTAAAGGGTCAGAAGTTTTATGTCTTTCAGCAGACGTCAGTTCATCCAGCTTTCTGCCGGAGCGGCGCTTAGCGCCAGTGTACTACCTCATGCGGCGCGCGCCGCTTCTCCAGCTAATGGCGATACGCCACTGCCCATTCCGCCGTTACTGGAATCCCGTCGTGGCCAGCCGCTGTTTCTGACGATGCAGCGTAGCCACTGGTCCTTTAATGGTGACAATAACAAAGTGCCGGTATGGGGCATTAATGGCCTCTATCTGGGGCCGACCGTTCGGGTTTACAGTGGCGATGACGTTAAGCTGATCTACAGCAATCGGCTGAATGAGTCAGTCTCCATGACGGTCAGCGGTTTGCAGCTGCCAGGGGCGTTAATGGGCGGTGCGCCACGTATGATGTCGGCCGGTGTGGACTGGTCGCCAGTGCTGCCGATTCGTCAGGCGGCTGCAACCTGCTGGTATCACGCTAATACCCCAAACCGCATGGCTCCGCACATTTATAATGGTCTGGCGGGCATGTGGCTGGTAGAAGATGATATCGGCAAACAGCTGCCGCTGCCGAAGCATTACGGTGTCGATGACTTCCCGATTATCATTCAGGACAAACGGCTCGATAACTTCGCCACGCCAGTCTATGACCCGCCACAGGATGGCGGCTTCCTGGGTGACACTCTGCTGGTGAATGGCGTACGCAATCCCTTTGTCGAGGTGTCACGCGGCTGGGTGCGTCTGCGCTTGCTGAACGCCTCAAATGCGCGACGTTATGAGATGGTGCTAAGCGACAACCGTCCGTTTATGGTCATCGCCAGCGATCAGGGCTATCTGCCTGCACCGGTGGCGGTGCAGCGTCTGTCACTGGCACCGGGCGAACGCCGCGAAGTGCTGATAGATATGTCGCAGGGTGATGAAGTGTCGATAACGGCGGGTACGGCGGCGGGCATCATGGACAGGTTGCGCGGTTTCTTTGAGCCATCCTCTATTCTTACCTCTACCCTGATCCTGACGCTGCGACCCACCGGCTTACTGCCGCTGGTGACAGATAATCTGCCGATGCGGCTTTTAGCCGATCAGATTCTGGATGGTGTGGCGGTTCGCACACGCGAATTCCGCATTGGCGACAGCATGCCGGGCATTAATGGCGCGCTCTGGGATATGAACCGCATTGACACGACCGCGCAGCAGGGCACTTTTGAGCGCTGGATCCTGCACGCTGACCGGCCACAGTCACTGCATATTCAGGGCGTGATGTTCCTGATTAAAAGTGTGAATGGGGCGCAGCCGATGGGCGAAGATCGTGGCTGGAAAGATACGGTCTGGGTGGATGGCAGCGTGGAGCTGATGGTCACCTTCCCGCAAAGCTCATCCGATCATTTCCCGTTCGTCTATTACAGCCAGACGCTGGAACTGGCCGATCGGGGTACGGCGGGGCAGCTTGAGGTGCAGCCCACTTCATAACAGCGCGGTCAGGCTGGAAAGACCGGCCTGACCGCGTTAATTACACGCTACTCTGCATTTCCAGGGCAGCGTGTACGCATCACCGGGCGACGCATCCCCTTAGTTAAACGTCTCCGGATCCGGACCCAGACGATTGCCGCTGTCCAGTTTCGCAATATCACTCACTTCATGCTTATCCAGACGGAAGTCGAACACCTTAAAGTTCTCTTCGATACGCGCTGGCGTCACCGACTTCGGAATCACCACCAGGCCGCTATCCAGATGCCAGCGGATCACGATCTGCGCAGGTGTCTTGCTGTATTTCTTCGCCAGCGACTTAATGATCTCCTGATCGAAAACCCCTTTGCCGCCCTGAGCCAGCGGACTCCAGGATTCGGTCTGGATCTGATGCAGCGCGTTCCACGCATGCAGCGTACGCTGCTGAAGCATCGGGTGCAGCTCAATCTGGTTTACGACTGGCGTCACACCGGTTTCATCCAGCAGGCGCTTCAGGTGCGCTTCATGGAAGTTACAGACGCCGATGCTTTTGGTCAGTCCCTGCTGCTGCAGTTCGATCATCTTCTTCCAGGCATCAACGTAGTTGTCTTTTTCCGGGCACGGCCAGTGCATCAGATAGAGATCGACCTGATCCAGTTTCAGTTTCTCCAGGCTGGTTTCCATCGCCTGCTGAACGTTCTGCTGATCGTCGTTCCACAGTTTGGTGGTCACGAAAATCTCTTCGCGCGGCACGTCGGTTTCCTGGAGCGCCTGGCCAATCGCCTCTTCATTTTTATAGGCGGCGGCAGTATCGATGGAACGATAGCCGACCTCAAGCGCTTTCAGCACCGCATGACGTGCATCTTCAATGCTGGCCTGCCATACGCCGAGTCCCAGTTGCGGCATCATATTGCCATCGCGCAGTTTGATAATGGGTTGGTCTGCCATAGTTGCTCCTTTCCGTTGCGGTTAATCCGTGAGATTTCACTGTGCTTAAGTCTAGCCAACAATTCTCAGCCTGCTTAGCTCAGTCGATAACAGCACGCCTGGTCTTATGCCCGATTCGGTAAATTTATTGCCTGATTCTCCTGGCTGCTGGCGATTCAGGCATTCGCACGGCAAACTGGCTTTTTGTCCGAAAAAGGAGTCGCTATGGCGCACGATGCACTGTGTCACCGGCTGGCACAGCAGGTCGTCACGTTAATGACCCACGGTCACGACCGTCTCTGTCCGGTCGAAAATGTGTCGCTAATTTATGCGAATCAGTATCGTCCGCGTACGCCGATGATGTATCAGCCCGGCATTGTGATCCTGTTTCAGGGCAGCAAAACCGGTTATCTCGGCAGCACCGTGTTTCAGTATGACGCCAGCAAGTATCTGATGCTCACCGTGCCGCTGCCGGTGGAGTGCGAAACCTGGGCTTCGCCGGAGATACCCATTGCCGGGCTGTGCCTCAACGTCGATACCGCCAGTCTGCAGGATCTGCTGATTGAAATTGGTGATGACGATCAGTTTCAGCCGCAGCCACAGACCTCGGGCATTCACTCGGCCTGGCTGACGGAGCCGATGCTGTGTGCCGCTGAGCGACTGCTGGATGTGATGACCCAGCCGCGCGATGCGCGGGTGCTGGGGCCGCACATCGTGCGGGAAATTATCTACTATGTGCTGACCGGCCCGATTGGCGGCGCACTGCTCTCACTGGTGAGCCGACAGACGCAGTTCAGCCTGATCGCGCGCGCCCTCCGGCGGATTGAAAATCACTATGCGGAAAACCTCAGCGTCGATGCGCTGGCGGCAGAAGTGAACATGAGCGTTTCAGCCTTTCACCATAACTTCAAAGCGGTAACGCAAACCTCGCCACTACAGTATCTCAAGCGCTATCGCCTGCATCAGGCGCGATTGCTGATGCTGCACGATGGACTGAAAGCGAGTGCGGCGGCGGTGCGGGTTGGCTATGAAAGTCCTTCGCAGTTCTCGCGGGAATTTAAACGTTATTTTGGCGTGACGCCGGGGGAAGAGGTTAATCGTGTCAGGCAGACGGTGACGGATTCATCTTTGTAGGTCGCCGATCCGGCCGCCCGGAGGCGGCGGATCCCGAGGCTGTGGGCACGTCAGGCGCGTTTCTGGCGACGCTGTTTCCAGATCACCAGAATGCTGCCGAACAGACCGAGCACCAGCAACACCATCGGCAGTATCATCAGAATCGCCATCACCTGATCTTCATGACGCTTGATGAACGGCACCTGGCTGATGCCATAGCCAAAGGTCACCACAATGCCGACCCACAGCAGACCGCTGAGCCAGTTAAACAGCTGAAAACGACTGTTCTGTAAGCCCGCAATGCCCGCCATGGTAGGCAGGATGGTGCGGATAAACGCGAGGAAGCGGCCGACCAGCAGCGCCATCAGACCGTGACGGTTAAACATATTCCAGGCGCGCTGGTGATACTGCGCGGGCAGATGCATCAGCCAGCTCTTAACCAGTCGGGTATTGCCCAGCCAGCGACCCTGCAAATAGCTCAGCCAGCAGCCGAGGCTGGCAGCTGTCGTCAGGATCACCATGGTCGGTACAAAATCCATCACCCCTTTAGCCACCATCGCGCCTGCCAGCAACAGCAGACTGTCTCCCGGCAGGAAAGAGGCGGGTAACAGACCATTTTCCAGAAACAGCGTCAGAAACATCACGCCATACACTACCCATACCACATCCGGATTTGCCAGTGCGGCAAAATCCTGATGCCAGAGCGCCTGGACAATCTCGTGTAAAACACCCATTAGCGATTCCATCACGTCACAAGGAACAATCCGTCTGCGTTCAGACAGTACAGTGAACTCACCAACAATCTGAACGATGCGGGATAAATTTTAACAACAAATGAGCCGCTGCCCGGCAAACACTGCGGGCCACCGCGGCCCGGTTTATCTTCTGTTTACTTTCTGTTGAGCGACTCAGCGCGTCAGGCGCGAAAAACCGGCTTCCAGGTCAGCCAGCAGGTCATCAACATGCTCCAGGCCAATATGCAACCGCACCAGCGTGCCGGTGAAATCCACACCGCCCGCCGGACGAATCTCTGCCAGCTCTTCCGGCTGATTCGCCAGGATCAGCGATTCATAGCCGCCCCAGGAGTAAGCCATGCTGAAATGATGGAAGTGATCGAGATATTCCGCCAGCTGGGGTGTGTCTAATTTTTCCTGCAGGATAAATGAGAACAGGCCGCTGCTACCGTTAAAATCGCGCTTCCAGAATTCATGACCTTTGCTTTGCGCCAGCGCCGGGTGATTCACCCGCGCCACTTCGGGACGCGCCGCCAGCCACTCTGCCACCTGAATTGCGCTCTCTTCATGCTGGCGCAGACGGGTACCCAGCGTGCGCAGACCCCGGCTTGCCATGTAAGCGGTATCGGCATCGGCCATCTGGCCCATAAGATAGGAGTTCTCGCGCAGCTGGTCGATGCAGCGCGCATTAGCGACTGCGGTACCAATCATCGCATCGCTGTGACCAATCAGATATTTGGTGCCGGCCTGAATGGAAATATCGATACCGTGCGCCAGCGCATTAAACAGAATACCGGCCGCCCAGGTGTTGTCGATCATGATGATCGCCTCGGGCGCTTTGGCGCGTACAGCCGCCACAATCGCTGGAATATCCTGAACTTCCATGGTGATAGACGCGGGGGATTCCAGGAAAACAACCCGGGTATTCGACTGAACCAGTTCACCGATTTCGCTGCCGATGCAGTGATCGAACCAGCCCGTAGAAACCTGCAGCTTAGCCAGAATTTTCGTACAGAAGTCCTGCGTCGGTTCATAGACCGCGCCACTCATCAGCACGTGGTCACCCGCTTCAACAAAGGCCAGAATCGCATTGGCCACGGCAGCCGCGCCGCAAGGGTAGAGCACGCAGCCTGCGCCGCCTTCCAGCTCGGTCATCGCATCCTGCAGCGCAAAGTGCGTCAGGGTGCCACGACGGCCATAAAAGAGTTCACCTTTTGCCCGACCGGCGGTGGCGCGTTTTTTCTCCGCGACGGTATCAAAAACCAGTGAGGAGGCCCGTTGAATCACGCTGTTCACCGAGCCCTGGGTATAACGCTTGCTGCGTCCTGCATTGACGAGCGTGGTATCAATTTTTCTGGTGGTCATGAGTCGCCTTTACCGCTTCGGACTAAGCTCTCACGTTACCACGAAACAGCCAGCAGGGTTGAGACTCAATGGTGATTATCAGAGTGCATCGCAGGAAAAAAAACGGCCCGCTCACGGGCCGTTTTTCTTTGCGTTACATCACGCCCATCAGGCGCGGTAACCAGAGCGAAATGGCGGGAATATAGGTAATCAGCATCAGAACGATAAACAGCATGCCGTAGAACGGTAGCATCGCCCCGACCACCTGCTCAATCTTCTGTTTACTTACCGCGCTGGCGACAAACAGTACTGTGCCGACCGGCGGCGTAATCAGTCCGATGCCGAGATTGGTCAGCATGATCATGCCGAAGTGCACCGGATCAATGCCCAGTGAGGTCGCCACCGGCAGCAATACGGGCGTGAGAATCAGAATCAGCGGCGCCATATCCATCAGCGTGCCCACCACCAGCAGCAGGATGTTGATGCACATCAGAATCACATATTTATTATCAGAGAGGCTGGTAAAGGCTTCGGTGATCATCGTCGGCAGTTGCATGAACGTCATCACCGCACCAAACCCGGCGGCGAAAGCGATCAGCACCATCACGATGGTGACGGTTTTAATGGTACGAAACAGCAGGATATGCAGCTGATTCCATTTAAAGTCGCGATAGATAAACATGGTGACGAAAAAGGCCCAGATACAGGCGATCGCCGCGGACTCTGAGGCGGTGAAAATACCGGAGAGAATCCCACCCATGATGATGACCACGGTAAACAGGCCCCAGAACGCGTCAAAGAAAATCTTCAGCGCCTGACGAAACGGAATGCGCTCGCCTTTGGGATAGCCGCGTTTGCGTGCGAACCCCAGGCACATCACCATCAGGCAGCCTCCCAGCATCAGTCCCGGCAGGATACCTGCGACAAACAGCGAAGAGATGGTGACCATGCCGCCGGTTGCCAGCGAGTAAATCACCGAGTTGTGACTGGGTGGCGTCAGCACGGCCTGAACGGAGCCGCTGGCCGTTACCGCAGCGGCAAAATCACGCGGATAGCCTTTCTCCTCCATCTGCGGGATCATCACCGAACCAATCGAAGCGGTGTCCGCGACTGACGATCCGGAGATGGCACCAAAGAAGGTCGACGCGACGATGTTAACCAGTGAGAGGCCACCGCGAATAAAGCCGACAAAGATATAGGCGAAATTGACCAGCCGCCGGGCAATCCCACCCTCCGCCATGATCGCACCCGCAAGAATAAAGAACGGGATGGTCAGCAGCGAAAATTTGTTAATGCCATTAGTTATCTGAATCACCACCGCTTCCAGGGGCAGATCGATCCACCAGGCGCCGATAAAAGCGCTCAGGCCGACCGCAAACGCGACCGGAAACCCCACCAACAGCAACACCAGCAAACTGCCTATCAAGATTAATGCATCCATCTTCTGCTCCGGATTAGTGGGTGCCGCCCAGTGTGACAATGGGTCGCTGACTTTGATCGCCGGTCAGCAATCGCTCAACAACAAACAGCAGGGTGAAGATCGCGCCAATCGGGATCGGCAGATACATTTCGCCGTAGGTCACCGCCGGCAGTGAGGCGAGCGTCTGCACCCACATCGCTTCACACAGGCTGTAACTGGCCTGGAAGATCACCAGGCAGGTGATGATCATCAGCAGATCGCAGACCCGCAGCATCAGGCGCTGGCGGGCAGGTGACAGACGATCGGTGACCATTGACACGCAGATATGTGTTCCGGCACGAAAGCCGACCGGCGCGCCGATAAAAGTGAATATGATCATGCAGATAATGGCGACCGGTTCTGGCCAGGAGAGTGCGCCGTTCATCACGTAACGGGCGAAGATGCCAACAGGAATGACCGTCACCATGATTAACAGCGCCACGGCGGCCACCAGCATGCACAGCAGATAAAGCCCATCCATCAGACGCGTATAAGCAGACATAATTAATACCTGATTAAGCACGCCACACGGCAGTGTGGCGCGGGAAGGGTTATTTCACGTCGGCGATTCGGGTCATCAGATCCTGATATTTGCCGCCGAATTGATCGCGCACCGGCTGGGTAACCTTAACGAAGTAGTCGCGGTCGGTCTGCTGGAAGGTCACGCCACCGGCCTTCATTTTGGCGATCGACTGTTCGGTGTAGGTCGCCCAGAGCTGACGCTCTTCATCCTGTGCCTCTTTACCGAGCTTTTTCAGCAGTGTCTGATCGTCGGGTTTCAGGCGATCCCAGGCACGTTTCGAAAACAGAATCATCTCTGGCTGAATAAAGTGGCCGGTGAGGGTGTAGTACTTCGCGACCGGCATGTAGTTGTGGGCGACAAAGGTAGGTGGGTTGTTCTCGGTGCCATCGACCACGCCAGTCTGCATCGCACTAAAGACTTCGCTGACGCCCATTGCCACCGGATTTGCGCCCATCGCTTTCAGCGTCGCCAGTGAAATGGCGCTGTTCTGCACCCGGATCTTCATACCTTTAAGATCGTCGGGTTTTGCCAGCGGCTTCTTGGTGATCATGTTGCGCTCACCGGCATCCGTCCAGCCCAGGAAGACCATGCGGGCGTTGGGATCCTTATCAAACTTGCTGGCAATCTCGCTGCCTATCTCACCATCCAGCACTTTATGCATGTGGTCGATGTCGCGAAAAACGTAGGGCAGGGTCAGCACGCTGGTTTCCGGGGCGATAGACGTGACCGGAGCCAGTGAGACGCGGATCATATCGATGGCGCCCAGCTGCACCTGTTGCAGCGTCTGGTCTTCATCACCCAGCACGCCACCGGCGTAGATCTTCATCTCCAGCCGTCCATCAGTGGCCTGTTTGAGTTTGTCGCCCATGTGTTGCAGGGCAACCACAGTGGGATAGCCGGCTGGCTGCACTTCAGCGACTTTAATCACCTGTGCCGTGGCGGTGGAACTTATCATGATTGCCGCCAGGGCACTGGCCAGGCATGTTTTTGTCAGTCTCATTATTTTGTCTCCCGCAGAGGTAGGACGGCCTGGAGTCTGGGCTAACCGCAGAGTGCCGTGTGGAGCCAGCATAGTGAAAATGCGTCTGAGTAAAATGCAGTAATGTTGATTGAATGAATGGCGTCACATTTTGAAACGTTGTTTTAATAAATTTTCATGCAGCTTCACATTTTCGAAACGTCCCTGACGGAAAGTGTGCAAAGCTGGTCAAAGCGAGGTCTGTGACCAGGGTTGGGTTTGTAAATACTAATGAGAACTACTATCAATTCGCCGCCATTTTGCTATTATTCGCGCTTGTTTCGCATCCCTGAATCAGAAGTTGGAGAAGCAGCGTGGTAGCCAGTGATTTGATGCAAACGGACCTCTCCGTTTGGGGCATGTATCAACATGCCGATATCGTGGTAAAGGTCGTCATGATTGGCCTGTTGTTGGCATCGGTCGTGACATGGGCAATCTTTTTCGGCAAATATGCTGAACTCAGCGCCGCTAAGCGCCGCCTGAAGCGTGAGCAACTGGCGCTGGGCGAAGCCCGTAGTCTTAATGACGCCGCCCGCATTGCTCAGTCGTTTACCGGTCACAGCCACAGCGTCGTGCTGCTGAACGATGCGCAGAATGAACTCGAATTGTCGGCAGGTGTGGAAGATACCAACGGCATTAAAGATCGCACCAGTTTCCGCCTTGAGCGCCGCGTGGCTGCTTTCAGCCGCCATGCAGGCCGGGGCAATGGCTTCCTGGCAACCATCGGCTCTGTCGCCCCGTTTATTGGTCTGTTCGGCACTGTCTGGGGCATCATGAACAGCTTTATCGGTATTGCGAAAACCCAGACGACGAACCTTGCGGTGGTGGCTCCCGGTATCGCCGAAGCGCTGCTGGCAACGGCGGTGGGTCTGGTCGCTGCGATTCCGGCGGTGGTGATCTACAACGTCTTTGCCCGCATGATCGCTAACTACAAAGCCTCGCTGGGTGATGTTGCCGCTCAGGTGATGCTGTTGCAGAGTCGTGACATCGACCTGGGCACTGTGGCCAAAGAGGTTCCACGTCCCGCGACCGCCCAGAAACTGCGCTTAGGGTAAGCTGTTATGGCCATGCGATTAAACGACGATCTGCAAACCGACGGTGAAATGCATGAGATTAACGTGACGCCGTTTATCGACGTCATGCTGGTTCTGCTGATCATCTTTATGGTCGCCGCGCCACTGGCGACGGTCGACGTGCGCGTCAATCTGCCCGCCTCAACCAGCGCGCCGCAGCCGCGCCCGGAGAAGCCAGTTTATTTGTCGATTAAAGCGGATAAGCAGCTCTACGTCGGTAACGATCAGGTTACGCCTGACTCGCTGGTGAACGTGCTGACCAGCCAGACGCAGGGCAACAAAGAGACGACGATTTTCTTCCAGGCGGACAAGTCGGTGGATTATGAAACCCTGATGAGCGTCATGGATAAACTGCGCACGGCGGGCTATCTGAAAATCGGGCTGATGGGCATGGAAACCGTGAAGAAATAGCGAATTATCGGGCATCCTTAGAAGGCGACTATTGAGGTCGCCTTTTTTTATGCTGGCTCTCTGACCACATAAAATCGGGTCAAGCAGTGCTCAAGCCGATCACTTATGCTGCCTGATTCGGATTGTTAATTGGTTGTTACTTATGTACATAGATTTGTAAATTGCAATGGTGACTCACGTCACATTAATCCCGCTTCAGTCAGGCTAAAAGGGCTAAAAAACAACAGGAAGCCGTTATGAGTCACACCCCATCTTTACAAAAGCCGCCGAAAAGTGCTGCCCGAACTATCTTCAACGTCACCAGTGGTAACTTCCTGGAGATGTACGACTTCATGGTGTTTGGCTACTACGCGACCGCCATTTCAAAAACCTTCTTCCCGGGTGATGACCCGTTTGCTTCCCTGATGCTGACCCTGATGACCTTTGGTGCCGGCTTCCTGATGCGCCCGCTGGGGGCGATCATTTTAGGTGCCTACATCGACCATCATGGGCGCCGTAAAGGCCTGTTGCTGACGCTGGGCTTAATGGCGATTGGTACCCTGACCATTGCGGTGGTACCGGGTTACGCTACCTTAGGCGTGGCAGCACCGATTCTGATTCTGTTGGGGCGTCTGTTGCAGGGCTTCTCGGCGGGGGTTGAGCTGGGTGGCGTATCGGTCTATCTGGCCGAAGTTGCACCCAAAGGACGTAAAGGCTTCTTCGTGAGCTGGCAGTCGGGCAGTCAGCAGATTGCGGTGATCTTTGCTGCCCTGCTGGGCCTGATGCTGAATCATCTGCTGGCGAAAGAAGCGGTAACGGAGTGGGGCTGGCGTATCCCGTTTGTGGTTGGCTGTCTGATTGTGCCGTTCCTGTTCTATATCCGCCGGATGCTGGAAGAGACTGAAGCGTTCAGTAAACGTAAACATCACCCGAGCATGACGGAAATCATGCGGTCGGTCGCCAGCAACTGGGCGCTGGTGCTGGCGGGCATGCTGATGGTGGTCACCACCACGGTGATGTTCTACATGATCACCGCTTTTACACCGACCTTTGGCAAAACTGTATTGATGATGAGCGACAAGCAGGCGTTTCTGGTGACGCTCTGTGTGGGTGTTTCCAACCTCTTCTGGCTGCCGCTGATGGGTACGCTGTCGGACCGCGTGGGACGACGTCCGCTGCTGATTATTTTTACCCTGCTGATGATTGCCACCACCTGGCCGGTGCTTCACTGGATGGTGGGATCGGCCAGCTTCGCTCACCTGCTGGAAGCTGAGCTGTGGCTGTCGTTTCTCTATGCCAGCTATAACGGTGCGATGGTGGTTTATCTGGCAGAAATTATGCCTGCTGAAGTGCGCGCTGCCGGTTTCTCCATGGCTTACAGTCTGGCAACGGCGCTATTTGGCGGCTTTACACCTGCCATCTCCAGCTATCTGATTCACGCCACCGGTGACAAAGCGATGCCTGGCGTCTGGCTCACCTTTGCGGCGGTCTGCGGGCTGATCGGTACGCTGTTGATTGGCCGGATGGTGAAGCAGTATCAGCGGCGTCACAGCGCCACAACGACGGTCAGCGCGTCACTTTAAAACGATAAATCGACGACCACGCTGTCGCTGTAATTTCCCGCAGGCGGCGTGTTCTGAGTGGTCAGGATGCGCGCGGTGTAGTTAAAGCCGCGCGTCAGTCCATCCGCTGATACCGCTGTCGAGGTGGTACTGCTCCAGCGTTCAGTGCCTGCCGCTCCCCAGCGATTGCTGGTGGCACTTTTATAAATCTCATAACTCAGACGGTTCGCTCCGCTCGCCATGTTCCTGACGCTGCCCGCCGGATAACTGCCATTGTTCAGCCCGACGGTATAGGTACTGCCTTTACTGCACAGCACGTTAATGGTCTGCGATACAGCGGAGAAGCTACTCACCAGCGGCGCACTGCCAAAGCTGATGTTGGGTGCGGTGATCGTCGTGCAATCGTTGGTGAGGACAGCGGTAACGTTAATCGGAATCACGCCGCTGCCTTGCTGCTCGCTTAAACAGAGATTACCCACGCCAATGCTGGTGCAGATGCGGTAAGTCACAGCCATATTTAGCGTAACGGAATAGGTTCCCGCTGCAACCACCTGACCGGGAACAGTGCGCAGATAGACGGGAAGGGCAAAGTTAAGACTGCCCAGCAAACCTGCCAGATTTATCAGGGTTTGTGAGCTGTAAACAAACGGCGTGCTGCCAATCGTCAGTTCGCTGGCGCAGGCGCTGTCGGTGCAGAGCCGTACTGGCACATTATCGCTGCCGGTGTCACCACTGCGTTTCAGGACGCCCCGTGTGCCGCTGATATTGGTCGCGCCGGTCAGCTGAAACGTTATCTGGTTATTGCCAAGCAGTGACAACGCCGAGCCTGCGCCACAGTTGACGTTGGCGTTAGTGGTCACCGAGCTGACGGTGGTATTCGCCACAAACGTCGTGACCGAGCCGAAGCTGGCGGTCGACGCGGGCAGACCGCAGGCGGCGTAGCTCAGCGACGGCAGTGTCAGCAGCAGGGCAGCCAGTAACAGAGATTTGATCATGGTTGGGTTCCGGACGTGAAAGATTCAGCGGGAGAGGCGGCGCTGCCTGCGGCGGGCGCGGGCAGCGCGCAGGTCAGAGGGCCATAGGTTTTCAGCGCCTGCGGCTGACCGCTGGCGATGCGCAGTTCGGTTTCACAGCGGCGGCCATCGGGCGTCACCACCTCCATCGGGTTTCTGGCAGTGAGATTTTCCATCCAGACGATGCCATCCCAGCCGACATACTCAGTGGCATGATCCGCACGCTGTACCAGGCTTGAGACCGGCAGCGGCTGGCCCTTTGCATCAACCAGAATCACGCTGGCGGAGCGCAGTTTTTCCACCGGGAAGTTAAGCAGGTAGCCGCTCTGACGTTTTACCGCAAAACGCTGCTCAACATGGGGCGTGGTCATATCGGCGGGCAGGTCGAGGGTGTCGATATCATATTTGGCCGGGTAGTAGCTGCTGATGGCGGGGACCAGCAGATAGCCCTGTTGGTTAGTGCGTCCCATCGACTGATTTTCATA
The DNA here is from genome assembly GCF_019104105.1 of Pantoea jilinensis. Classification (NCBI taxonomy): domain Bacteria; kingdom Pseudomonadati; phylum Pseudomonadota; class Gammaproteobacteria; order Enterobacterales; family Erwiniaceae; genus Pantoea; species Pantoea jilinensis. The sequence goes on from NZ_CP077746.1 coordinate 674,384, forward strand.
GCGGACATTAACGTCGGGATAGCCCGTTTTCACCAGCACAAAAGCGTCGTTGATGGCGTTGGCGGCAAAGACGCTGTTGTCCATTAATACCAGTGCACCGGCGACATCGGCCCACTGAGTCAGATTGTCATCATCACCGTAGAAGCCCCCCGAGGTGTCGATATGGTTATTGCGGTAGCGCAGACTGCCCTGCCGGTAGTCGCCACTATCGCCACTCTGATTCGCCCATGAGGCATCCCAGGCGAATCCACCGTCGCTGGGCATGGCACTGGAGGCATAGAGACGCTGGCTATCGCGACCGCGTTGATCGCGCTCGGTGCTGATCGCCGCGCTGCCCTGCTCGCCAAACGGGATCACCAGCGAGAGCGCACCGGTCCAGCTCTTCTCCTCCTGATCGCGGCTGGCGGAGACATAGAGGCTGCTGTTTCCCCACAGATTCTTACTCCATGAGAGGTTCCACAGGCGGGTGCGATCGCCCTGGCCGTCGGTGATATCGATGAAGGCGGCGCCGACGCTGCCAAAGCGGTTCAGTGAGATGCTGGCGCTGTATTGGGCAGTGCGGCGCGATAGCGTGTAACGGCTATCCGCCTGACTACCGGCACGGCTGCCAACCAGGGCCAGATTGCCAAAGTCGCTGCTGCGCTGGGTCTGCTGCGTGCCGATGTTGAACCAGCGATTGTTGTACTGATAGCCCCAGCTATATTGCCTGCCGCTGTCGCCATCAAGATGACTTTGTGCCACCGCGCCGTTAACCACGCCCCAGCTGCCAACCCGAAGCTGACCTCCCAGCCCGCCCATCGCCAGATTTTCGCTGCCCTCGGCGTGACTCTCCAGCGTCAGCCAGTCGGTCATGCCGTAGCGATATGAGCCATTGGCGGCAGCCGCACCGTAATCGAAGTTTTTAATGCCGTAATTTTCGCGAATCGCCCCGGCGGAGATAGCGTAGTCAGCCAGCCCCGATTTCAGCAGATTGCTGGAGACATAAAACGGCATGGTGGTGGTGACGCGTCGGCCGACCGCATCTGTGGTGGTGATCACCGCGTCACCCGCACCATTGACGAATGGCACATTGGTTAATGACCAGGGGCCAGGCTGCACATTTGCCTGACCGGAGCGATAGCCATTGATAAAGAGATCGACGGTGGAGGGGACTGCAGCCTGGCCAGAGAAGGCGGGTAGCGGATAGGTCACCAGGTCAGGACGGACGCTGAAGTCGCGACCCACACTGATGCCGCCGAGTCGGATGCTGCTGCTCCAGGCAAGCGAGTCAGTCACCAGATCCCCGACCCGCCAGCTCATCACCGCGTTCTCATCTTCATTGCTCCACCAGCTGTCGTAACGGATATAACCGTTGTCCTGATAACCGGGGCTGCCTTCCAGCTGCTGCTGCCAGACGCCGTTGGTAGAGACGTGTCCGGCATCACCGAACAGGCGCAGTTCGTTCCAGGCAGAAAGCCGGGTGCCGGTGGTATCGGTACGGCTGGCGTAGAGATCGTAGTTAATCAGCGCGCCGGCGCTGGTGCGCCCCGGATAGCGCGGTCCGTTCTTCGCCTCGCCAATCACCTGACCGGGAAGCCATTCCGGTGGTACGGTGAGCAGCAGCCGCTGACGGGCGGCGTCATATTCCACACTGACGGATTGCAGGCTGCTGACATCGATCTGCGCCTGCTCACCCAGCTTATCCAGTGGCAGACCGGCACGCTGCAGATCGCCGCTACGCAGCCAGAAATGGTCGTTGCGCTGCTCGACTGGCACAATGTTGCCGTTTTCCTGCTGGTTAATCACCAGCTCCAGCATATATTGCTGACCGCTGCTGCTGGTCTGCAGGCTGTGCGGTGGAGGCAGGGATGAATAGGTCTCCGCCAGCACAGGATCCGGCGTTAAGGCGTAAATGACGCTGGCTACCGTCAGCGCGCAGGGATGCAGGGAAAAAGGTCTCATTCAGCGCTTATTTCTGGGCAGCGCTGCGCCACGGGCTCTTGTTGACCTCTGCAGTGAGTTCGCCGCTGACCGGCGTGGTGAGTGGCCAGCGATATGTGCTGTCCGCGAGCACATAGCCATATAAACCGTCGCCCAGTTTGCGACCGCCGATAGTCACATTGCTCAGTCGGGCATGGCCATTGCCGCTGTTGGTCAGCTGCAGCCAGCGCTTGCCTCCCTCGCTAATCTGTTGCCAGCGCAGAGCCGGACGGGCACTGTCGGTGGAGAGCCCGGTGCCATACACGAACAACGGCACTGAGTAGCGCATCTGAAAGGTCAGTCCGGCCTGATTCTCGCCAGGATTGCGCGGCGTGGGAATCTCATCCAGCACCACCCGATAAGCCTGCTCTTTACCGGCCGCAGGCGGCGTCTGTTTAATCAGTCTGACCAGCTGTTTTTGTCCTGGCTCCATTCGCACCATTGGCGGGCTGGCGACCACCCGCTGCTGGGTCTGGTACTGTTCCTGTCCATTGATTTGCTGCCAGCTGAAAACACGGATCTGCATCATCGTGGTCGTGTTACCGCGATTCTCCAGCCAGAGTTCGCTGGCTTTCTCTTCAGGATTAATGGCGGGATCGATAGGCCATATCATCACAGAGTTAGCAGCAAAGGCTGCATGGAATAGGGGAGAACTTAACAGCAACAGCAGGGCGCGCAGTGGCTTCATGATCGTATCCTTGTTTTCTATCACCTCACCAGCTCAGGGTGACGGTCAGCGTATCGGTATAAACGCCGGCGCGCGCAGTGCCGGGCAGTTGCAGCTGGCCATAGATCGGCAGCGTAATGTTATTGGCATTGCTATAGCTCAGCGGCACCGCCTGATTGACCGGGATCACCGTGGTGCGGCTGGCATTACTAAAGAGCGTATAGGGAACGGTATTGCTGAAGTTGGGCAGTTTCAGGTTGCGGGTGGTCGTGAAGTTGGCGCCCTGATTAATGCTCATGCTCAGCGTGGTGCCCGGCGTGCAGGCAAGATTGATCGAGGTACTCTGTACAAAGCTGGCGCTGGCGGGAGTGGCCGCCACGCCAGACTGTGTGCCAAAGTTAAGTGTGCCGAAAACACCGGTATTGGTTCCGGATATTACGCAGCCTGCCACGACAGAAGCCGTGACCTGAAAGGTGCTGGTGGGCAGGCCCCAGGCGCTGAAACACCTTATCAGCAGAGGCAGACCGCATGCGATCATCAGGCTGGATCGCCAGAGAACCACCCTTATCTACCTGCGACAGTCGTTAATAGTTCACGGCAACGTTAATCGTATCGGTATAAGTTCCGGCAGGAATCAGGGGATTAAAACCGCCGCCAACAACCCGGCCATAAATGGCGTAGTTGGTGCCCAGTGTTGGGTCCGTGGTTCCACTGGCGGCGATTGGCGTATTGTTGGCGATAGCCGTGGTAAAAGAGGCGTCACTGTAGAGGGTATAGGCGATGCCCTGTGCATTATCCGATCCCAGAACCAGATAACGTGGTGATGCAGAGGCGGTGCCATAAATGGTCGCTGGCGCAGTATTGCTGCTGGTCACCACCACGTTATAGTCCTGACCCGTGGTACAGCGGACAAAAATACCGTTACCCGCCGCACCGACCAGCGTGGCGTTCAGGGTGTCGAAGGTCGCTGCACTGCTACCAAAATTCAGGGTACCGAAGTTAACGCCCGCCGTAGCTGACTGACCGTTTACCAGGCAACCCGTGGTCAGCGTTAACGTGGCATTGATGGTTCCCGAGGTCGTTGCCGCCTGGGTTAAGGGTGTCATTGCGACAGTTAATCCTGCAGCGGCACACAGAAAAAGCTTGAGTTTCATAATATTTCCTTACGGATTATCGAGAGTCAGTGCTTTTTCACCCGGTGTTTATTAACGATTCAACTCAAAATGATGAAATAAAAATTACAAGGCGGTTAGTGCCACTGTCCTGAGGGAAATCTTAGACTTAAGAATGATGATTTATATTAGTTTTACTTACTATAGATCAGTTAAAGCGTTACGCGAAGCCCTGCCAGTTATTTTTCATTAATCAAATGGCCTAAGTGGCCGATAACCCAGTAACAGCAAGGCATAAAAGCAAGAAAGAAAAAGAAAACTCTTTGTTTTTTCGGTCTCTGGCATGCTTTCCGCTTCGGTGATATGTTCCTTTACCAATCAGACATAATAACGATTTACCGGCTGTCTCAGCAGGCGGGAAATAAGATGCAGGTTTAAAATGCCCTGCGTCTGGGGGCGCGCTTTACCGGGCCTCCGGGATAACAAAAAACCGAAATTTAATGACTTTCACCCAACGGGTGTTTTTTGAATCACTTTCTGACTTTACACAGCACCCGTTTCTCAGCGGGTGGTGAGGAGCTGCACATGTTGCTTGTCACCTGGGATAGCGTTTTGATCTGCGTTTCGCTGATCGTCGCGTTTATTGCCTCATTTACAGCGCTGGATACTGCCGGAAGGGTGGCGGTATCCCGTGGCTGGAGCGCCCGATTCTGGTTGCTGGCAGGCGGAACTGCGATGGGGATTGGCGTCTGGGCAATGCATTTCATTGGTATGCTGGCGATGATGATGCCGATGACGATGCGCTATGACACGCGGCTGACGATACTCTCGCTGCTTGTGGCGATCATGGCGTCAATGTTTGCTTTTGGCCAGACAGTAGGCGGCCTGCATCTCACCCGTTATCGGTTACTGCGCGGCACACTGATCCTGAGTTCAGGGATTGTCGTGATGCACTACCTCGGCATGTATGCGCTGCTGATTGAGCCGCGACCTGAGTGGAATGTGCTGCGGGTGGCGCTCTCCGTGATCATTGCGTTTGTTGCTTCGGGCGTGGCGCTGTGGCTGGCGTTTCATCTGCGCCAGGGCGACCATCATCTGCTGCTGATGCGGGGACTGGCCTCACTGGTGATGGGGATGGCCATTGCTGGTATGCATTATGTCGGCATGTCGGCAGCCCGATTCAGCGAGAGCAGTATGATGCAGCCGGGTGGTGTGAGCAATCCAGGACTGGCGGTTTGGGTAACGCTCATTACGCTGATTATTCTGGGCATTACGCTGCTGAGTTCCATGCTGGATGCCCAACTGCGTGCCGCGCGACTGGCGACCCGACTCAGACACGCTAACCAGGAACTGCGTCAGCTGGCGATGCATGACAATCTGACCGCGCTACCCAATCGGGCCATGCTGGAGCAGCAGCTCGATCTGGCGATTAAACAGGCTATGCTCAACGAAAATCGCTTTGCCGTGATCTACATGGATCTTGATGGGTTTAAAGCGGTCAATGACACCTGGGGACACCACGTCGGTGATCGGTTGCTGGTGGCTGTGTCGGAACGGCTGCGAAGCCAGCTCAGCAACACGATGCTGCTGGTGCGTCTGGGAGGTGATGAATTTGTGCTGATGGCGGAGACATGCGATGTCAATCCAGCCCGTCAGCTGGCGCAAAAACTGGTCAAAGTGATCAGTACGCCGTTTGAACTGGATCGCTATGTGTTACACGTTTCCCTCAGTGCGGGCATTGCGATATTCCCGCTGCACGGTCGTAACCGGCAGGAGCTGTTATTCAATGCCGACTCGGCGATGTACCACACTAAACACAGCGGACGTAACGGCTGGTGCCTGTTTGAGCCGGCGATGAGTGATGCAACGCAGCATCAGCTGGCGCTGGCAAACGATCTGTGGGAGGCGATCGATCGGCAACAGATGCGACTCTTTTATCAGCCCAAATTCCGTTCCGGCGGCACACGGCTAATGGGATTTGAAGCACTGCTGCGCTGGCAGCATCCGCAACGCGGTTTGCTGACGCCTGAGCTGTTTCTGCCGCGCGCCGAAAAAACCGGCCAGATCGTTGCACTGGGCAACTGGGTGATTGATGAGGCCTGCCGTCAGCTGAAAATCTGGCATAACCAGGGCAACAGCGACTGGACGGTCTCGGTCAATCTCTCCGCGTTGCAGTTTCACCAGCGTGATTTACTCCACACGCTGATGCAGACGCTGGCGCGTTACCAGTTGTCAGGCAGCGCACTGATGCTGGAAATCACGGAAGCGATTGCCATGCGTGATCCCCTCTTCAGCCAGCAACGTATTCGTGAACTGCAGCAGGCGGGCGTCAGTGTGGCCATTGATAATTTTGGCATCGGCTATGCCAACCTGCTGCATCTGAAAGATCTGGATGCCAGCGAACTCAAAATCGATCGCAGCTTTATTAACTGCCTGCGACCCGGCAGTGAAGATGCGACCGTGGTCAGCGCCATGCTGACCCTGGCGCAGAGTCTTAACCTGCGCATGGTGGCGGAAGGGGTTGAGACAGAAGAGCAGCAGCACCTGCTCACCAGCCTGGGCTTTGATGCGCTGCAGGGATATCTGCTGGGCAAGCCGACGCCAGCGGATCGCATAGAGGCGTTTCGTTTTCCCGGACTGCGACCGCCTCTGGCATCAGCATCCGTCTGACGCTGACGCTGAAGCTGACGCTGACACTGACGATAGATTTCAGCACTCAGAGTGAGTGGAAAGATGCAGGGTTCGCGGCTCATTAACCGCCGGGCAGTGCCGATAATTAAGAAAAGAAGTTTTAAAAATCCCTTACCTAAACACAAGCACGGCTTTCCGCGGGAACGCACTATGTTAGCAACCTCATACGACTCTTTTATCGTCATCGTCTCCGTTCTTGTCGCGATGCTGGCTTCGTTTACCGCCTTAGATATGGCGGGACGGGTGGTGCACTCCACGGGCAAAGTCGCGCTGGTCTGGCTGTTTGGCGGCGGTTTCTCCATGGGCATCGGCATCTGGGCGATGCACTTCATTGGCATGTTGTCGATGAACATGGAGATGGTGATGAGCTACAACGCCGGGCTGACCGCCTTCTCCGCTGCCATCGCGGTCTGCGCATCGATATTTGCCCTGTGGCTGGTCTGCAGTGGCGATTTGCCCCTGCCGCGCCTGGCGGGCGGCGCACTGATTCTCGGCAGCGGCGTCGTGGCGATGCACTATACCGGGATGGCAGCCCTGATGTTCTCGCCGGGTATTGTCTGGCGGTGGGGCTGGATAGGCCTTTCGGTGGTGATCGCGCTCGCCGCTTCTGGCGCAGCGCTGTGGCTGGCATTTAACCTGCGTGAAGGTCAGACTGGCCGGGTGACCCTGCTGCGTATTGGCGCATCCGTAGTGATGGGCTGTGCGATTGCGGGCATGCACTACACCGGCATGATGGCGGCAGAGTTTCCCGCTCACAGCCATTCGATGGGGCAGGGCGTTAACAGTAACTGGCTGGCGATTCTGGTCACGGTAGTCACTATCTCAATCCTGGGGATTACTCTGCTGGTCTCGATGCTGGATGCGCGGATGCAGGCGCGCACCTCCATTCTCGCCAGCTCACTGGCTGAAGCGAACCGCGAGCTGGCACAGCTGGCGCTGCACGACAATCTGACTCGCCTGCCAAACCGCATTCTGCTGGAAGATCGACTGGAACAGGCGATCAACAAAGCCAATCGTGAGCAGACGCTGTTTGCCCTGATGTTTATGGATCTGGACGGATTTAAGGCGGTTAACGACGCGTTCGGGCATCACATTGGCGACCGTCTGCTGGTGGGTGTGACCGAGCGGATGAGCCAGCAGATGGCTGGCTATTACACGCTGGCGCGACTCGGCGGTGATGAGTTTGTACTGCTGGTGGAGATCGACGATCCCAACGATGCGGCGGCCATTGCCGATAAACTGGTGAAAGCGGTGGACCGTCCGTTTGATATCTCACGCTATGAGCTGGTGGTCTCGCTGAGCCTCGGCATCGCTGTCTATCCTGGCGATGGCGAGGATGAGCGTGAACTGATGTTCAACGCCGATGCGGCGATGTATCACACCAAAAATAATGGCCGCAATGGTTACACCTTTTTTCAGCCCTCAATGAACATTCAGGCGCAGAGCCAGCTTCAGCTGAACAATGATCTCTGGCAGGCGCTGGATAACAATGAGCTGCGCCTGTTCTATCAGCCAAAATATTGCGCGCCACGCGGCCCGCTTCTTGGTTTCGAAGCGCTGCTGCGCTGGGAACATCCAAAACGGGGTCTGTTATCGCCTGACAAATTTCTGCCAATGGCGGAAAAAACCGGGATGATTGTCAACATCGGCAATTGGGTGATTAATGAAGCGTGTCGCCAGTTGCGCCAGTGGCATTTGCAGGGCCATACGGACTGGTCAGTGGCGGTGAACCTGTCGGCGCTGCAGTTTGAGCAATCGAATCTGGTAGAGACAGTGGTAGATGCGCTGGCAAAACATCAGATTCCGGCCGAACTGTTGACGCTGGAGGTGACGGAAACCACCGCGATGCGCGATCCCGATGAGAGTGTGCGTATTCTCACCGAGCTGACTCAGCTTGGGGTGAAAGCCTCGATTGATGACTTTGGCACCGGCTACTCCAGCCTGCTCTACCTGAAAAGGCTACCGGCCAGCGAACTTAAGATCGATCGGGCCTTTGTGAATGAACTCCAGCATCAGCCGGAAGATGCCACCATCGTGTCGGCGATTGTGGCACTGGCGCAGTCACTGCAACTGAAAGTGGTGGCCGAGGGCGTTGAAACCGCTGAACAGCAGGCCTTTCTGACCGGCCTGGGTTGCAATACGCTGCAGGGCTTCCTGCTGGGCAGGCCGGTTCCCGCGGAACAGGTGCCGGAGCTGGCTAACTTTGTGGTAGCAGAAGACGAAGAGGTCGTTACGGATATCCGCCAGATGAGTGAAGCTGAACCGCTGCTGACACCGCAGGTTGCTGCGATCTGACACACCTGACACAGCGTAGCATCTGCGTGAATTGAGACGATAAGCGATTCGCACCGCCTGTCATTGATCGCCTGCCGTGGTAAAGTCTCGCGGCCAGATTATTCACGGTAAAACAGGGAGAGGCGACCCGTGGCGAAATACCAGCGATTAATGGATGAGATTCAGCAGCAAATAGAGGCCGGCATCTGGCTGCCAGGCACCCGTTTACCTTCGTTGCGTCAGCAGGTTGCGCAGCAGGGTGTCAGCCTGATGACCGTGTTGCATGCCTATGAGTTGCTGGAAAGCCAGGGCTGGATCGTTTCTCGTCCTCAGTCAGGTTACTACGTGGCACCGCGTGCCCTGGCGCCCGCACCGCTGAGCGTGGCGATCAGCGAACAGGTTGATATCAACGACTTTGTGTTTGATGTATTGCAGGCCACGCGCGATCCCGCCATCGTGCCGTTTGGTTCTGCTTTCCCTGATCCCGCTCTGTTTCCGCAGCGCCAGCTCATGCGCTCGCTGGCAAACGTCTCTCATCATCTCACCCCAACGGATGCGCTGCACAATCTGCCGCCTGGCAACGCCACGCTGCGACAGCTGCTGGCCCAGCGCTATGCGCGCCAGGGCATTACGCTGTCGCCGGATGAAATTGTCATCACCAGCGGGGCACTGGAGGCACTCAATCTCAGCCTGCAGTCCCTGACCGAGCCGGGCGATTACGTGATAATTGAGCATCCGGGTTTTTATGGTGCGCTGCAGGCGATTGAACGGCTCAAACTCAAGGCGCTGGCGATTCCGGTCGATGCAAAGCAGGGCATCGACCTTGCCCAACTGGAGGAGGCCCTGCAGCGCTGGCCGGTGAAAGCCTGCTGGCTGATGACGACGCTACAAAATCCGCTCAGCGTGACCTTAACCCCGGAGCGTAAACAAGAGCTGGTCGAGCTGCTGGCGCGTTATCAGGTGCCGATGATTGAAGATGATGTCTATGCCGAACTCTGGGCGGGTGATGTTGCGCCGCTGCCGGCTAAAGCCTGGGATCGTCAGGGGAACGTGCTGCATTGCGGCTCGTTTTCAAAGTCGCTGGTGGCAGGATTTCGCGTTGGCTGGGTTGCGGCAGGGCAACATGCGCAGCGCATTCAGCGGCTTCAGCTGATGAGCACGCTTTCTACCAGCGCGCCAATGCAGCTGGCGCTGGCCGATTTCCTCGCTACGCGGCGTTACGACACCCATCTTAAGCGGCTGCGACAGATTCTGGCGAAACGACAGCAAATGGTGCGCCAGGCATTACTGAAAGTACTGCCACCGCAGTCAACGGTCAGTGAAGGGCGCGGGGGCTATTTTCTTTGGGTGACACTGCCGGACCATATTAATACGACCCGGCTCTATCAGCAGGCGCTGGCGAAGGGGATCAGCATTGCACCGGGGCAGTTATTTTCGGCAGGAGAGCAGTTCAGCCACTGTTTTCGGCTGAATACCGCCTGGCCGTGGGATAGCCGGGCCGAGGCGGCAATAGAAACGCTGGGTCAATTGATGGCGAAGCCGCTGGCAGATTAAACCTGCGCCGCTTCCTGGTGACCCCAGGTCAGGTAGTAGACATCATAGAAGTCCACTTCCCCTTTTTGCGTCAGCAGACGCTGGATGCCTGTCTTCACCCGTTCCGGTGCTTCAGGCAGCGACAGAATGCGAGAGATAGCCTGCTCGCGCACGGGCTGAATGTAATACCACTCGCCGTTGTAGCAGACGCGCAGATCGAGTGCATCAATATCTTCAAAGCGATATTTCGGATTGATATCCAGCAGCATCAGAACACTCATGACCAGCACAAATGCGGTGGCAAACCAGAATGCGGGCCAGCCGAGCATCTCGGTAGAGAAAATCAGCGCCACGCACAGGCCGTAGCAGAGATACATGACTGCCCAGAGGCCGGGGTGTTTTTTCAGAAACGAGAGGCTAAAGCGCGGCAAATTGTCGCGACGTTCTTCGCGATTAAGCGTAGCGATCTCGTCAATCAGGATTTGTTTAATAGCGTCCATTTGTTACCTCACTGTCATCTGTTAGCTATTACAACAGATAACAGTCAAGCATATCAGAAACAGATTCGTGCATTTTTTATATAACAGTTGATAAAACAGTTGTTGGCCATCCTCCCACCTGACATTTTGCAACACTTTGCCGCAGTAAAAACCGCTACCCTCTGCCACCCATGCACACTCTTGCCCTATTGTTAACGACACATTTGGCTTTAGGCAGCAATATCAGTCAATTATCCAAAATGTGTTGTCTGGCGCACATTGCATTGTGCCGCGGGTTTGCCACACTTAATAAAAAACCGGAGAACCTGTATGTGTGCCTCATCCTCCAGCCTGATGTTAATGATGTCCTTTGCCGCAGGCACTTTCTCGGCAGGGGCTTCTGATAATCCTCAGCATCTTATGCTTGGCATCCCGTCGGGTGGCGTCCCGAATAACCCGTTACCTCTGATTATCTGGCCGCGCGTGGTGCCGGAAGATGAGGAAATCGCGACGTGGTTTGAGAAAACGTTTGAAGAGAACGGCTGGCCACCCGCCTGGCGCTATCCGATTTTTCCCTACACCCACTTTCATCCCAACACCCATGAATTGCTGGGCGTGGCGGAGGGCTGGGCAGAAGTACTGTTTGGCGGCGACAGTGGCCGGATGGTGACGCTGCGCGCCGGTGATGCGGTGCTGATTCCGGCAGGCGTCGGCCATCGTCAGGTCAGCGCCAGCGACGACTTCATGGTGATTGGTGCCTATCCGCACGGCATGTCGCCGGAGACGCTGCGTGATGAACCGGCTAAGCTGAAAATGGCCCAGGAACAGGTAAAAAAAGTGCCACTGCCGACGCAGGACCCTTTCACCGGTAAAGAGGGCGCATTGACGGAGATCTGGCAGCCGATTGCCGCCATGCATTTACAGCAACAGATGGACCTGTAGAGACCTGCGTCCGTCGTGAAATGGTTAAGCGCGAGCACGGCTCGCGCTTTGCTTTTCTGGCCTGAAATCTCTTTTAAACGTTAATGCCATGGGCCTAATCCTGTTGTCATTCCATTGAATATTTGTCCGCCGCTGCCGATATATCACCTGCTAATATTAGTTATTCTTCTTAATGCGCTTGTGTTTGCAGACCTTTTCCGCTTTAGTCTCGGCCAGTTTATTAAGAACATTCCTAAGCCACTACCCGGCTATCGAGCAGCAGGCAAATAACAATGGATAATAACTCTGATGTCATCTATCGCATGCTGGTACAAAGCGTGATCGATTATGCGATCACCATGCTTAAACCGGACGGAACCGTCGCCAGCTGGAACGGCGGAGGCCTGCACGTCCTGGGTTACAGGCCAGACGAAATTATTGGTCAGCACGCCACCCTGTTTTACAACGAAGAGGATCGTCGTCGCGGTCAGCTGCAGCGTGAACTCGATATTGCGGCGAACGCCGGACGGTTTGAAACCGAAGGCTGGCGCTGTCGTAAAGATGGCAGCACCTTCTGGGCGCATGTGGTGATCTATCCGATCCGCAATGAAGTGGCCCGGCTGGTCGGATTCGCCGCTATCTGCCGTGACTGTACCCGGCAGCAGGAGCAGCAACACAAAGAGCGGGAGCAGGAGTCGCGCTTCCGTCTGCTGGTGGAAGGCGTCACCGATTACGCCATCTACATGCTCGATCATGACGGCAACGTGGTGAACTGGAACGCGGGTGCACAGCGGGCCAAAGGCTATGTGGCAGAAGAGATCGTCGGTCAGCATTTCTCCCGCTTTTACAGCGCGCAGGATCGGCTGAACCATGTCCCGGAGCAGAACCTGCAAACCGCGTATCGCACCGGCCGTTTTGAAGATGAGGGCTGGCGTTATCGCAAAGATGGCAGCGCCTTCTGGGCGCATGTCGTGATCGACACGATCCGCGGCGATCAGGGCCAATTGTTGGGCTACGCCAAAATCACCCGTGACTGCACCGAACAGCAGCGCATTCGCAGTGAGCAGCGGGAGCAGGAGCAGCGTTTCCGTCTGCTGGTAGAGGGCGTCACTGATTACGCCATCTATATGCTCGACGTCGACGGCGTGGTGGTGAACTGGAATGCCGGTGCCGAGCGCGCCAAAGGATATAAGGCAGAAGAAGTGGTCGGTCAGCACTTCTCACTGTTCTACAGTTCCCATGAGCGGCTGAACCGGACGCCGGAAGCTAACCTCGGTATCGCGCTCAAAACTGGCCGCTTTGAAGATGAGGGCTGGCGTTACCGCAAAGATGGCAGCGCTTTCTGGGCGCATGTGGTGATCGACGCCATCCACGATGATGACGGTAAGCTGGTCGGTTTCGCCAAAATCACGCGTGATCGCACCGAACGCCGTGAGCAGGAGCAGCAGATTCTGCGCGCCCGCGATCTGGCTGAAGCTCAGAGCACTCAGAAAACCGCGCTGTCCAAATTTCTCGATAACATCATCGCGAACATTCCCTCCTGCGTGATTGTGGAAGATGCGATCACACGTGAAATTCTGCTGGTTAACGACCGCACTCAGCAGCTGTTCGGCCTGTCGAAATCACTGATCGTCAACAAGCGCCCGCACGAATGCATGTCCCCTGAACTCAGTGACTACTTCAATAATCTGGCCGATGTTGCGCTGCGCAGTGAGGGCATGCATGAGCGTGAGCAACTGCTGATGACCGCCAGCGGCGAGCGTATCCTGCATACCCGCGCGACCGCGATTAATGGTCAGGATGCACGTCGTAACTACTTAATGCTGCTAGTGGAAGATGTCACCGACCAGCGCGCAGCCGATGCCCGAATTCACCATATGGCGCATCATGACAACCTGACCAGCCTGCCTAACCGCATTTTGTTCCGCCAGCGTCTGAGCGAAGCCTTACGCACCGCTGGACAGATGCAACGCCAGACTGCTGCGCTCTGCCTTGACCTTGATAACTTTAAAAATGTGAACGATGCGCTGGGTCACCAGATTGGCGATGAGCTGTTGCGCAGCGTGGCTAAGCGTCTGCGCAACGCGCTGCGTGATCAGGATACGCTGGCGCGTATTGGTGGCGATGAGTTCGCCATCGTGCTGCCTCACGTCGCCGGTAATGATGAGGCGAGCGCAGTAGCTCAGCGCCTGATCGAGGCGATTCGTCCACCGGTTAACATTGAAGGCCATAATCTGTCGGTGGGGCTGAGCGTGGGCATTGCGCTTAGCACCACCATCACTAATACGCCGGAGCAGCTGCTGCGCTGTGCTGACATGGCGCTGTATGAAGCCAAGCGCAATGGCCGCAATCGTTATGAACACTTTACGCTGGAGATGGATGATGTGGCGCGCAGTCGGCGCCTGATTGAAAACGATCTGCGTGATGCGATCAGCGGCGGACACCTTCGGCTCTACTATCAGCCCATCACCAACGGCGATCATCACACCATTATTGGCTACGAGGCGCTGATGCGCTGGCATCATCCGATTCGTGGCTTGATCATGCCTAATGACTTCATCCCGATTGCGGAAGAGACCGGCCTGATTCATATGCTGGGGGCGTTTGCACTCTATGAAGCCTGTCGTGAAGCGGCGAGCTGGGAAGGGGAGCAGTCGGTTTCGGTCAACCTCTCTCCGCTGCAGTTTAAAAACAGCTCGCTGGTGCCGGTGGTGGAAGGTGCGCTGAAGGAGTCGGGTCTTGATCCGGCGCGGCTGGAAGTCGAGATTACCGAATCGGTGCTGCTGGATGACTCACTGGGAAACATCCGGACGCTGCAAAATCTCAAAGCGCTGGGCGTACAGATTGCACTGGATGATTTCGGCACCGGCTATTCGTCGCTGAGCTATCTGCGCTCTTTCCCGTTCGACAAAATTAAAATCGACAAATCGTTTATCAACGATATGGGCGACAGCCGCGAGGCGCTGGCGATTATCCGCGCCATCACCGGCATGAGCCGCAGTCTGGATATCCAGATCACCGCCGAAGGGGTAGAGAGCGATGAGCAGTTTGCTAAGCTGCGCGACGAAGGCTGTACGCTGTTCCAGGGCTTCCTGTTTGGACGGCCTCAGCCATCGGAACTGCGGCTGAAAACGCTGGGTTAACCCGCGCGGAATGAGTCGACGCTGGGATAATCAATGCTGGATCAATCATAAAGGCCATGCTGCTGGACCGGCGCATGGCTGAGATTATCGCGGATGCGTCGCACCGACTCACGCACCACCAGCCTGCCATTCAGTAGCAGACTGCCGGTCGGCGTTCCGGGATTCAGCCGCATCTCCTGCAGCATTCTCACTGCCGCCGCACCCAGCTCATCACGCGGCACCTGCACCGAGGTCAGCGGAATATCGTGGATAGCGGCCAGGTTAAACCCATCCATGCTCATCACCGAAATATCCTGCGGTACCCGTAAACCAGCCTGCTCCAGGGCCGTGACGGCACCTGCTGCAATGTAATCGCCGCTGGCGAGAATCGCCGTAGGGCGCAGCGCATCAGGGCAATGGCGCAGATATTCACCCAGCCGTTCCGCTGCCTCATTGCTGCTGAAACTGTTGAGGGTCAGCAGATGCTGACGACTGTCAAAGCGCAGGTTCATGGCGTGCCAGGCGTCCCGGACGCCCTGAAGTCGCTGCTCCATGGTGTAGCGGCGCAGGCAGTGCAGCGAGAGAATTTGCCGGTGTCCCTGCTCAAACAGATAACGCGCTGAAAACTCTCCGATCAGCTGATGATGCGGCGAGACCGAGGGCAGGCGCATACGACGATCTCGGGCGTTAATCAGCACGCAGGGTTTGTTCATCTCTGCCGCCAGCTGATGAATATGCTCATCATCAATGCCAATCAGCAGCGCCGCTTCGGTCTGCTGCATCTTATCGATAAACAATGCCGCATCACTTTCCACCTCTTCCAGGGGGCAGTAGCGCAGCCGCACTTCATGCGGCTCCACCGCCTGACTGATCCCCTGAATGACCTTGTAATAAAAAATATCACTGCGTACATCGAAGGCGCGGGGCGGGGCAAAGACCATCAGGTTATTCAGCAGCAGGCGACCGCTATGCAGATTGGTCAGCACGCCCTGCTGCTGCGCCACGGCCAGCACTTTATCGCGGGTGGCGGGCCGGGTATTGGCTTTACCCGCCAGTACGCGCGACACCGTGCTGATCGAGACGCCGCTCAGTGCCGCAATTTCACCCACTTTCAGCCTTTGTTTCATTCTGTGATCGCCTTCAAATCTGCTAATGAAAAATTTTTCATAGTCTGCTGAATCGCGTCAGATAAGCGTTTCAGTGCCCATTTCTGTCGGGTTAAAGCCTGCCATGAAAATCGTTGCAAAAAAGTGGCTGTACCCACGTTTCGCACTTTTCTAAGTTCGTGAAAAGGACACGCGGTACGCCAGCTGGCGGTGTGCGTCATCAATGGTAATCAGGAGTGGCACAATGAGCCTCGAATCAACAACGAAACCCATCAGTGCGTCACGCACGGTGCGCGTGATTAAAAATTTACGCTGGTGGATGCTGGGAATGTTCCTGCTGGGTGTGACCGTCAACTACATCACCCGCAACTCGCTCGGCATTCTGGCACCGGAACTGAAAAACAGTCTGCATATGAGTACCGAGCAGTACTCCTGGGTGGTCGCTGCGTTTCAGCTGGCTTACACCCTGTTTCAGCCTGTTTGCGGCTGGCTGATCGATGTGATCGGACTGAAGATGGGGTTCCTGATTTGTGCGCTTATCTGGTCGGTGACCTGTCTGCTGCACGCCGGTGCGGGAAGCTGGCTGCATCTGGCGCTGCTGCGTTTCGTCATGGGTGCGTCGGAAGCGGCGGCCACACCGGCTAATGCCAAAGCGATTGGTGACTGGTTTCCCAAAAAGGAGCGTCCGGTTGCGGCGGGCTGGGCGGGCGTCGGCTTTTCGATTGGTGCCATGCTGGCTCCCCCGATTATCTATGTCGCCCATATTACTTTTGGCTGGCAGGGCGCATTTCTGCTGACCGGCGGCCTGGGCCTGCTGTGGGTGGGACTCTGGTGGTGGGGCTATCACTCGCCGGAGAGCCATCCTCGTCTTTCAGATGAGGAACGTGCCTTCATTAATCAGGATAATGAAGCCATCGGTGAAAAACTGCCGTTCTTCACCGCGCTGAAAGTGATTGGTAAAGAGAAGAAATTCTACGGCATTGCGATTCCTGCGTTTCTGGCCGAACCGGCCTGGGCGGTGCTGAGCTTCTGGGTGCCACTCTATCTGGCCAATGAGCGCGGCATGGATCTCAAGCAGATCGTGATGTTCGCCTGGCTGCCATTCCTGGCTGCCGACCTCGGCAGCGTCGCCAGCGGTTATCTGACCAAAATCTATGTGCGCTGGTTTGGCATGACCCGCGTCAACTCGATCGTCGCCAGTTCGGTGACCGGCGCCCTGCTGATGGTTTCTCTGGCGCTGATGACGCTGGTGAAAGATCCCTGGCTGGCGATTGCCCTGATTTCCGTTGGTGGCTTTGGTCATCAGGTGATCTCCTGCATGCTGAGTGCGCTGGTGGTCGAGCGTTTTGATCGCCGCCAGATGGCCACTGTCAACGGCATGCGCGGCTCCTGCGCCTGGATCGCCAGTTTTATCTTCTCGCTGATTATTGGCGTCACCGCCGATACCATCGGCTTTAATCCGCTGTTTGTGGCGATGGGCTTCTTTGACCTGATTGGTGCCGTTTTCCTGGTGATGCTGATCGCCGAACGCCGCCAGCGCCCTGCTAACCCATAAGGATATCGCGATGAAAACCCTGAAGAACTGGACGCTGCATCAGCAGGCCGATCATTTTGTTGAGCTCAAGGTCGACGATCGTCATTTCCTGCGGCTTTATGTGCTGGAAGAGAAGCTGATGCGTGTGCTGCTGAAACGCGACGGTGAGCTGGCGCTGAACCGCACCTGGAGTATTGCGCCCGGTCAGGATGTGCCCTGGGAAGGACGTGACCGCGAGGCGCTGGATGGTTTTACATTACCGACGTTTCAGGTGGAGCACGATGCGCAGCAACTGCGTCTCAGCACGCAACAGTTGCGCGTCACCGTGCATCAGCCGCTCTGCCTGAGCTGGGAGCAGTTTGACGGCGAGAGCTGGCAGCCCCTGACAGCCGATCGGCACACCGGCGCTTATCTGCTGAATGCACACGGCGACGGGGTCGAGCACTATCAGCGTCGTCAGCCGCAGGATCGGGTGTATGGTCTGGGTGAGAAGAGTGGCGACCTGAACCGCGTTAACCGTCGCTTTGAGATGCGTAATCTCGACGCCATGGGCTACAACGCCGCCAGCACCGACCCGCTCTACAAACATATTCCGTTTACCCTGACGCAGCGCGATGGCGTCAGCTTCGGCCTGTTCTATGACAACCTCAGCAGCAGCTGGCTCGATCTGGGGAATGAGCTGGATAACTACCATCTGCCTTATCGCCGTTACCGCGCCGAGGCAGGTGATCTCGATTACTACATGATGCTCGGCCCGACGCTGCTCGACGTGACCAAAGCTTTTGTGCGTCTCACCGGACGC
Source organism: Pantoea jilinensis (assembly GCF_019104105.1). NCBI lineage: Bacteria > Pseudomonadati > Pseudomonadota > Gammaproteobacteria > Enterobacterales > Erwiniaceae > Pantoea > Pantoea jilinensis. Next base: position 692,584 of record NZ_CP077746.1, read on the forward strand.
ACGCTGTTTCAGCCGAAGTGGAGCCTGGGTTACAGCGGTTCTACCATGCATTACACCGACGCGCCGGACGCACAGCAGCAGCTGCAATCCTTTATCCGTCTGTGTCGCGAGCATGAGATTCCCTGCGACTCGTTCCAGCTCTCATCCGGTTATACCTCGATTAATAACAAGCGCTACGTCTTCAACTGGAACTACGACAAAGTCCCGAATCCCAATGCGCTGAGCGACGCGTTTCATCGTGCCGGCATGAAGCTGGCGGCCAACATCAAGCCCTGTCTGCTGCAGGATCATCCTCGCTATCAGGAAGTCGCATCACAGGGGCTGTTTATTCGTGACTCTGAGCAGGATCGCCCGGAGCGATCGGTGTTCTGGGATGACGAGGGATCGCACCTTGATTTCACCCATCCGCAGGCGGTGCGCTGGTGGCAGGAGAATGTGACTCAACAGCTGCTGGAAAAGGGCATCGATTCCACCTGGAACGACAACAACGAATATGAGGTGTGGGATGGCGAAGCGCGTTGTCACGGTTTCGGTCAGCCGATTGCTATCAAGCATATCCGTCCGGTAATGCCGCTGCTGATGATGCGCGCCTCGATGGAAGCCCAGCAGCAGTTTGCGCCAGACAAACGCCCTTATCTGATCTCCCGTTCCGGCTGTGCCGGAATGCAACGCTATGTGCAGACCTGGAGCGGCGATAATCGCACCAGCTGGCAGACTTTGCGCTACAACATCCGCATGGGGCTGGGCATGAGCCTGTCCGGGCTGTTTAACGTCGGACACGATGTCGGCGGCTTCTCTGGCGATAAGCCTGATGCCGAGCTGTTTGTGCGCTGGGTTCAGAATGGCGTGATGCATCCGCGTTTTACCATCCATTCATGGAATGACGATCACACGGTGAACGAGCCGTGGATGTATCCGGAAGTGACACCGATGATCCGCGAGGCGATCCGCCTGCGCTATCGGCTGATGCCTTACCTTTACAATCTGGCGTGGCAGGCGAGCGAAGAAGATGAGCCAATGCTGCGTCCGACCTTCCTCGATCATGAACAGGACCCGCAGACTTATCAGGAGTGTGATGACTTTATGCTGGGTCGCGATCTCCTGGTTGCCAGCGTCGTAGAGCAGGGCGCGCGCAGCCGCGATGTCTATTTGCCGCGTAACCGTGGGGGCTGGTATGACTGGCACAGCGGTAAAGCGTTTGCGGGCGGCGAAACCATCACGCTGGATGCACCGCTGGATCGGCTGCCATTGCTGGTGCGGGCTGGTGCGATCATCCCACTGGGCGAATGTGAAACCACGACGGATGCCCGCCGCGACACGGTACGGCAGTGGCAACTGTGGCCAGCGCCAGAAGGCATAACGACTCAGGGCGAAATGTTTGATGACGATGGTGAGAGCCACGGCTGGCAGCAGGGCAATGCACTGTGGCTGAGCTGGACATTGTGCAGCAGCGCTAGCCGAATCGACCTGACGGTAGAAAAACGCGGCGATTACCAGCCCGCCTGGCGCGAGATCGCGCTGTTATTGCCTGAAGGCGAACATCGTGAGCTGTGGGTGAATGGCGATAAAGCGGCAAGTTACCGGCTGGAATAGCGGTGCAGTAGTGTCAGCAAGACGGAAATAAGATCGGCCCCGAAAAGGGGCCGATAAATATTATTCTGCGTGATTCTCGGTGCTCATGCGGCCCAGATCTTTATCGACCAGGAACAGACCGTTGCCGCTGTTGCTGACCAGCGCCAGTTTATCCAGCACAGTTTTGAACAGCTTCTCTTCTTCGTGCTGCTCAGCCACATACCACTGCAGGAAATTGAAAGTAGAGTAGTCCTGTGAAGTCATGGCAGCGTGGGCCAGTTCATTGATTTTGCTGGTGATCAGCTGCTCATGCTCCAGCGCCTGCTGCAGAATTTCGTTCAGCGAGGTAAAGGCGACGGGTGGTGCGGCAATGGTGCCCAGCACCGGCATGCCACCGGTATCGCTCAGGTAGTCAAACAGACGCTGCATGTGCTGCATCTCTTCGCGTGAATGCATCTTCAGGAAGGAAGCGGCACCCTCAAAGCCTTTGTCGCTGCACCAGGCGCTCATTTGCAGATAAAGATTGGCAGAGAAAAATTCCAGGTTCAGCTGGTCGTTTAAACGCCCAGTCATTTCAGCAGTCAGCATGGCCGAGTCCTTTTAAGAAGATGTTAAATACAGATGTAAAGTCGGTGAATTATGCATCAAACATGTGCGTAATGTGAAGCCTTTTCGGCAAAATAAGCTATTTTATCTGATTGATTTAAATAGAATTATTTCGGAAATTGAATGCGACCAATTCTCATCCTGCATCATACTTTGCCGGCCAATTAATTCAGGGTAATCAGCACCATGATAGTGCGACCGGGGGTGTTCATGCTGGTGCAGGCGCTGCAGCGACAGGTCAAATAACCGCATTCTGATGACGACCCGAAAATATAACGTTGCGGTATAACAACGTTATTCTGAATAAAAGTATATAGCCGGCATGAATAAAACGTCCCATCGCGACAGACGAGACAGTAATAATCATGTTTACAACTGCTCTGGCATAAATCCTGCTTAAAACTCACTTCCCAACGTTGAAATTTGCAATGCCAGGGAATTTGCGGCAAGGCAGTTATCAGGAGAAAGAAATGTCAGACGAGAGTGTGGTTAATCCGGTGAAAATGACGGCGACCAAAGGCAGTTATGTGTCGTTAATTTTTGCCATTCTGTTTTTTTCAGGGCTGTTTTATCACGTCGAGGGCCTTTCATGGTTGGGTGCGTTCGACTTCACCACCCTGGGCGGCAGCTTTGGTACCATGAAAGATCCCGCCAGTAACACCTTTCTGGGCGCTGGCGGACTCAGCGCCAAAGCGGGTTTCCTGTTTGCGCTGTCGCTGACGCCCACGGTGATGCTGGCGCTGGGCGTGCTGGAAATCTTCACCCACTATGGCGCGATTCGCGCAGCGCACCGGTTGCTGACACCTTTGCTTAAACCGCTGATGGGATTACCTGGCCATTGCGGTCTGGCGTTAATCACCGACCTGCAAAGCACAGATGCGGGCGCGGCATTAACCAAAGAGATGGCTGATCAAAAGCAGATCAGCAAAAAAGAGGTGGTCGTCATGAGTGCCTGGCAATATTCCGGTGCCGGGTTAATCAATAATTACTTCGCCATCGGTTCAGCGCTGTTCGCCTCCATGACACTGCCGATTATTATTCCGCTGTTATTAATGTTTGTTCTTAAATTTGTCGGTGCGGCGATAACGCGCGCTGTGTTAAACAGTGTTTATAAAAAGGATTTCGCTGATGGAAAATAAAATCGCAACCAGCAGTAATCCCTTTGATGTGTTTGTAACCGGCGCGCGTAAAGGCTTTCACATCGCCATTCATAATCTCATGCCGAATGTGGTGATGGCATATGTGCTGGCTGAGGTGCTGAATCTGCTCGGCATCATGCAGTTTCTCGGGCATGTTTTTGCGCCGGTGATGGGGCTGTTTGGTCTGCCGGGTGAGGCGATTACTGTGCTGCTCACCGCGTGGCTCTCATCGTCGGCAGGCACGGGTGTCGCGGTCAGCCTGCTGACCAAAGGACTGCTGACCGGTGCGGATATTACGATTCTGGCCCCGGCGATTTTCCTGATGGGATCGCAGCTGCAATATATGGGGCGGCTGCTGGGCGTGGCTGATGTGCCCAAAAAATACTGGCCGCTGCTGATGCTGGTGAGCATCATTAACGCGCTGATCGCAATGTCTGTTATGCGTCTGTTTATTCAGGAGTAACGCTGTGTCTGAGGTTTTAGAGCATTACCACTATTTGCATGAAATTCCGGAGCTGGGTTTTCAGGAGGTGAAAACCTCGGCTTATATCGCGGACCAGCTGGAGAAAGCGGGCCTGAAGGTAACGCGTAACATCAATAACACCACCGGTATTGTGGCGGAGATCGACAGTGGTGTTCCGGGGCCGGTGCTGGCACTGCGCGCAGATATGGATGCACTGGGCCACATCATTGATGGCGTGCCGTGCGCGCGCCACACCTGCGGTCACGACGGCCACTCATCGGTTGTGCTGACGGCGGCGACGGCGCTGCTGCAGGAGGGCACGGTGAAACGTGGCCGGCTGAAGATCCTGTTCCAGCCCGCCGAGGAGCTGGGTGCCGGGGCGCTGGCAATGATCGAAGGTGGCGCTCTGGATGATGTGGAGATGATTCTTGGCTTCCACCTGCGTCCGCTGGAGGAGTGTGTCGTCGGCCAGGCGGTGCCTGCGGTACTGTACTCCGCCTGCAGCACGCTCGAAGCCACCATCAAAGGCCAGCCCGCCCATGCGGCGCGTCCGCATCTGGGTGTGAATGCGCTGGATGCGGCCGTACAGGCAGTGCAGGCGGTTAACGCTATCCATCTTTCGCCCGGCCTGACCTGGAGCGTCAAAGCGACTCGCTTCCTGTGCGATGCGGGTGTCACCAACTCGGTGCCGGATGAAGCGCGCGTAGTCTGGGATCTGCGTTCGCAGGAGAACGGGCCGATGACGCTGCTGAAAGAGCAGGTTACGCGTGCCATCACTCACAGCGTGGCGGCACTGGGTGCCACCGCGGAGGTCCGCGTGCTGAAAGAGATGCCCGCCGCCGAGATTGATGATGAGGCGACGGCGGTGATCCGCGCCGCCATCGTCGAGGTGCTGGGCGAAGAGGGCGCATTGTCGACCCGCACCACGCCGGGCAGCGAGGACTTTTTCTACTATCCGGTGAAGCGTCCGGGTGTGAAAGCGGGCTTCTGGGGGCTGGGTACCAACCTGACGCCAGGACTGCATCATCCTGATATGCGTTTTGATCTCAGCTCACTGGAAATTGGCGTGCAGATCTTTAAAGCCTGTGTCAGAAAGGTGCTGGGATAGAGATTAACGTTGCCCGTCTCCTTGCGGCGGGCAACATCATTCTGTCAGGCTGGCACCCACGGTCCGGCCAGTTGGGGTTGCGGAAATCCTCCTGTGAGAATACGCAGTTCCGCATCACGTGGGGTATTGTCGCCCGCCCCCTGAATGCTGACGATATCCTGCGGGCAGGCGGAAAAGGCGACATAGCAATCCATCTCGGCGCGAAGGATGATGTAGTCCCCCGGACGCGTCACAACCGGCAGCGTTTTTAGCGTCATGCCGTCTGACTGCACCTGAATATTCATAAAGATATTAAACGACGCCAGATTGCCGTGCGGCAGCTTTACGCCCAGCGCCGCCATACTCTCAAACAGATTGTCATGGCAGTTTCGGTGCGGTTCGGTACACCCCAGAAGCTCATAACGGCGTGCATCGCATGCTGCCATAAAGGTGTCGTGTACGCCCGGCGAGGTATCCGCAACCAGCGTCAGGATAGGATGGCGCTGGCTGGTGATAAAACTGTCACCAACGTGAGGATTGAGGCGTTGGTTCCAGACGCGTGTCGCCTCCATCGACATATATTCAGTCAGGTCGTTTGCGTTATACGCCCAGCAATCCACGACCTGTGTGCCGTGCAGATTAATGACCTGCACCGCTTCGCCTTTGCGCAGTAAAACGGCTTTACCGTAACGCGCGGGAATAAGCAGCGTATCGCGCTGCGGATATTCAGCTGACATAAGATTCTCCTGACTAATGTGGCAAGGTGCGCCGGTAGCGCGTCATGCGAAATTCAATGCGGCGGATCAGCCCGTCGAGCAGGCTGTTGAGTGCCCAGTAGCTGAGCGCTACGGTGAGGTAGATCTCCAGCGGAGCATAGGTCTCGGAGATCGCTTCCTTAGCTGCGTACATAAACTCCTGTACTGAGACGATGGAGAGCAGCGCGGAATCCTTGATCAGACCGATGAGCAACCCGACCAGCGGGGAGAGCATCTGTGGCAGCGTCTGCGGAAGTGCCACATCACGCAACTGCTCCATCCGGCTCAGCCCGAGCACGCGACACGCCTCCCACTGACCGCGCGGCAGCGTCTCAATCGCACTGCGTATAACCTGGGCAACGTAAGGGGCGTAGTAGAGCGTCAGCGCCAGCACGCCTGCCTGCGGCGAGCTGAGGGTGATGTTATAGTCTGGCAACACGAAATAGAGCAGATAGATCACCACCAGCAACGGCAGCGCCTGGGTTAGCGCACTGTATAAACGCAACAGCTTTCGCCAGAAATGGGGAGCGCGCAGCATACCGATCGCCATAATGATGCCCCACAATAACGAGCATAATGCAGCGACGGCGCAGAGTTGCAGCGTCACCGCCATCCCCTCGCCAAGTGAGGGCAGTGCTGTAAGAATCGCCTGCCAGTCCATCATAGGCGTTTCCCTCTGAGTTCCAGCCGGCGGGCAATGCGCATCAGCGGCAGCGCGATTAACAGATAGCCCGCCGCGACCAGCAGTAATACCTGGGTTGCCTCATAGGTACGTGCGATCACAATCTGTCCGGCGTAGGTCAGTTCGGTAAGCGCCACCACCGACGCCAGTGGCGTGGTCTTGAGCAGAATAGTAAATTCGCTCACCAGCATCGGCAGGCTCGATCGCACGACCTGCGGGTTGATTACATACCACCAGGTCAGCCACCGGCTCAGTCCCAGTGTGCGTGCCGCTTCGCGCTGACCGCGCGTCACCAGGCTCTGATTCACGCGCAGAATCTCAGCCACGTAAGCGCCACTATTGAATCCAATGGCGATCACCGCCGCCAGCATGGGATGTCCACCAAGACCAAGACGTGGCAGGGTGAAAAAGACCACAAACAGCTGCACGATGGCGGGAGTGCCGCGCATCAGGCTGATATAGAGGCGGCCTGCGCAGCGCCACAACCAGAAGCGGCGCAGCTGAAGAAAACAGCCAAGCTGGCCCATCACAAGGCTAAGCAGCGCCGCCAGCAGCGTGAGTGAGAGCGTCATCAGCAGACCATGTCCCAGTTCGGGCAGAGCGCTGACCACCTGTTCATTCAGCCCCATCACCCACTAATCCTCGTTAAAATCGAAAAGATTTTCCGCAACGGCAAGGCGAAGCGGCGCAGGCTGGTCATTACCCTCAATACCGGTATTGCAGGCAGAAACGACAAACTGCATATCCATGGTGACGCGGCAGGTAATCGCGTCGCCAGCCCGGGTCAGGTTGGGTTCGGGCAGTATCTCTCCCGCCTGCGTTAGTCTGACGTGCATGAAGAGATTGATGGGGTCTGGCAGCTTCGGTGCCCGGATGCCGAGACGCGACAGCTCGCGACTGACTGCCTCCACACACCCCTCATCCTGATACCCCCGCGAGGCCAGGAAGTCGCGCGTTGAGGCGGGCAGCAGCAGGTCATGGCGCTTTACGCTATCTTTGCCCAGCACCATCATCGGGCGGCGGCGATTGTTTACCAGGCGCATGCCGGAGCCGAGCAGATAACTGTTGCTGAATACGCGGGTGTGATGAACAGAGAGCCATACCGTCGGATCCACAAGGCTGAAACCGAACAGCGATGCCACAGCGCCCGGTGCCAGCGCGCTGATGCGCAGCAGCTGGCCCCGCAGAACCTGAATCGAACCCACACTGCCCGCCGCGACGGTGAGCGGGGCGGCAACCGAACGCGGTGCATCTTCTGTAAAACCTTCACGCATAAGCAGCATGGGTGACCTCCGCAGGTTCGCTGTCATGGATCTCAATGGCGATCGGCGTGACCTGCAGGCCATTACCGGGAATGATGTCCTGAGGACAGGATGAGACGGCGCAGATGAGATCGCACAGCGCCTCGAAGACGATCCTGTCACCGGCCTGACTGTGGGGATCGGTAACTTCCATGCGGCCATCGGCCGTCACCGGGCCGTTCTGAAACAGGTTGAAGGGTTCCGGCAAGGCGTAATAGGTGATGCCGTGCGCCTTCATCCCTTCCAGCAGGTTATCGACGCAGTTGCGATGGCCTTCCACACCGAAATCGACACTAAAACGGGTGCGATCGCAAGCTGGGACGTTGGCATCGTGAATACCAATGGTGTCGGAGACGATGCGCAGCAGCGGCCGATTTTCGCTGGACCAGAGTGAATCCCCCGGTCTGAAGAAAAGCGAGCGAAGATGCTGGCGGGTATGCACCGGCGAGAGTTTCTCATCATGATTCGCTGCATTCACCGCAACGAAATCGGCAGCCTGCTGGCCCTCGCTGTCGATGATGGTAATCAGCTGGCCTTTACGAACCAGAAAAGTGCGGCCGTGCCCGGCGGGTATGGTGAAAGAGAGAGGGCTCATCGCTTACTCCGCGGGAATGAAGTTGGTGGCGGGCACGGTAAAAGTGGTGCCGAGATAGTGCTTCTGCAGTGCGGCAAGTTTACCGCTCTGCTGCATGGCCAGAATATGATCACTGATTGCCTTGTTCAGGCTGAGATCCTCTTTACGCGTGGCCCAGGCCATCCACTGCGAAGGGTCCACTTCTCCGGCCTGTACTAATTTGTCGGGATACTTCTTCACGATCGGTGCCAGCACCGCAATATCATCCAGCACAAAGTCAGCGCGTTTTGTCATCAGCGTACTGACGGTTTGATCCAGGGTATCGACACTGATGATGATAATGGGCGGTTTACCCGCTTTCTTCAGCGCCTCATTGAAGCTTTTCAGCAACTGCTCCGGCACGCTGGCGCTCTTCACTGCGCCACGCAGCCCTGACAGGCGCTCAGGAGAGAGTCCGGATTTGCTGATCTTTTCGGCGTCGCTTTTACGCATCAGGACACCGTTAACGGTTTTGCTGTAGGGCACGGTAAACAGCACTTTCTTCGCGCGCTCTGCGGTGACGTTGAGTGATGATCCTTCCGCGTTAAAAGATCCTGAGATCAGACCGGGAAGAATGCCGCTGAAGGCGGTTTTCTGAAACACCAGTTTCACGCCGAGATCGTCGGCAAACGATCGCATGATGGCCACGCTGTAACCGGTGACCTCGCCATTATCACTGGTGTATTCATAGGGCGGGAAGGTCGGGTCGATGCCGACCGTGATTTTGCCGGCACTTTTAATGTCCGTTAGCGTATCAGCCTGCGCCGCACTGACGGCAAGCAGTGCGGCGATAAGCAGTGCGATTTTTTTCATTATGGTGGTCCCTGGTATGGGTGAAGGTCACCTGTACCTGAGCAGTTTTTGTGCCACGTTGTGACAGTGATGAAGCAGATGGCTGATGCGCTACCTGCTTTTGTAAACAGAATCAGTGAGAAACGTGAGTTTCATATAATGATATTTATTTTTCTTTTGTTTCTGTGAGGAGGTTAAGAGGGCTGGCACGCCGGACAGCGGCGCACCTTTACAGGGCGTCAGATGAACAAAAATGCGTCAGCGTAGCGCACTATTCCAGCTCGTCGAGTTGCTGGTGCAGCACCTCAATTGCGGCAAGGCGTTCGCTACCGGCCTTACCTGAATGGCGTGCTACCAGCGAGCAAAGCAGATTACAGACGCCGGAGAGCGCCACCGTGCTGTCAAAAATCAGAGTGCTATCGGTATGGCAGCGCAGTGTCCAGCACGCGTGGCGTGCAGGTTTTCCCGCCAGCGCATCGGAGAGATAGAGCATGGGAACCTGCTGCACGCTGAGTGCTGCCATTGCCGTATCCAGCGCGGGCATACGGCGGCGGAGACCGACGCAGATTGCCATATCCTGCGGGCCGAGCGTCGCAAGCTGTTCGGCCAGAGAATCGCCCGCGCGTGGTAGTAGCGTAACGCTGGGATGAACGTGCAGCAGATTGCGATAAATCAGGGCAGCAATAGTCTGACTGTGACGCCAGCCCAGCACCACGACGCGGCGCGCCTGGGCTATCGCCTCAACGCACGCCTGTAGTGTTTCCCCATCCAGCGAGCGGAAGGTATTGACCAGATTGGCAATCTCTTTTTCAAGATGCTGCTGCATAAGGCTGTCGAGTGGGGAAGCGCTGACGCCGGAGTGCAGATAAAGCGGCGATCCGCTGTTCTGCATCTCGCGCGCCTGACGACGCGCCGCCTCGTAGCTTTCATAGCCGAGATGACGAAAAAAACGGGTAGCGGTGGCTTTGGAGACGCCTGCGCTCTGCGCCAGTTCTGTGGCTGTATTCATCGCCAGCTGGCCGGGAGCCGCGAGCAGCACCTCCGCCAGCCGTTGTTCGTGAAGGGAAAGCTCATCCCAGTATTGTCGAATACGGCCCTCGAGGGGGACCGGTTTGGCGCTCATGGGGGATTCCCTGAAAATGAAAAACCTTATCCTGCACAGTGTGTGCCGGGTTGTCATCTGTTTTGACCTTTGCACGCAGGCAGGCAACAATTTCCTCCGCCGCTGTTCGCCGCCGCGCGCAAAATATTGTATGCTATGCCGCCTTAAAGCTGACCAGGTAACCGGACTTCACGCCAATGTAACGTCGCGCTGACCCGCCAACGATAAAAGATCGTTTTTGGCACCGTTTACCCGCCGGTAAGGTTCTGCCGGCCACCGTGATTTATCAGCAGCGCCAGTACGTTGCGCTGCCTATTGAGAAGAATTCCATGTCTAATCCCTTTTTAGAAGAGGTGGCACGCCGCCGCACCTTCGCGATCATTTCGCACCCGGATGCCGGTAAAACCACCATTACCGAAAAAGTGTTGCTGTTCGGACAGGCTATCCAGACCGCCGGTACCGTAAAAGGCCGTGGCTCTAACCAGCACGCCAAGTCGGACTGGATGGAGATGGAGAAACAGCGTGGTATCTCCATTACCACCTCGGTGATGCAGTTCCCTTACCGTGATAGCCTGGTAAACCTGCTGGATACCCCAGGTCACGAAGACTTCTCGGAAGATACCTATCGTACGCTGACCGCCGTTGACTGCTGTCTGATGGTGATCGATGCCGCGAAAGGCGTCGAGGATCGTACCCGTAAGCTGATGGAAGTCACCCGTCTGCGCGATACGCCGATCCTGACCTTTATGAACAAACTTGACCGTGATATCCGCGATCCAATGGAAGTGCTGGATGAGGTGGAAAGCGAGCTGAAAATTGCCTGCGCACCGATCACCTGGCCTATCGGCTGCGGCAAGCTGTTCAAAGGGGTTTATCACCTCTACAAAGATGAGACCTATCTCTACCAGACCGGTAAAGGCCACACCATTCAGGATGTCCGCATCGTGAAGGGGCTGGATAATCCGGATCTCGACACTGCCGTCGGTGAAGAGCTGGCCGCACAGCTGCGTGAAGAGCTGGAGCTGGTGCAGGGCGCCTCGCACGAATTTGAGCAGGAAGCTTTCCTGAGCGGCAAACTCTCACCTGTCTTCTTCGGCACCGCGCTGGGTAACTTTGGCGTTGACCATATGCTGGACGGACTGGTTGAGTGGGCGCCACGTCCTATGCCGCGTGACACCGACACCCGCACGGTAGAAGCGAAAGAAGAGAAGTTCAGCGGCTTCGTGTTTAAGATCCAGGCCAATATGGACCCGAAACACCGCGACCGTGTGGCCTTTATGCGTGTGGTCTCCGGTAAATATGAAAAAGGGATGAAGCTGCGTCAGGTGCGTACCGGCAAAGATGTGGTGATCTCAGACGCCCTGACCTTTATGGCGGGCGACCGTTCACACGTTGAGGAAGCCTATCCCGGCGATATCATTGGTCTGCACAACCACGGCACGATTCAGATTGGCGACACCTTCACGCAGGGTGAGAACATGAAGTTCACCGGTATTCCGAACTTCGCGCCAGAACTGTTCCGTCGTATTCGTCTGCGCGATCCACTGAAGCAGAAACAGCTGCTGAAAGGGCTGGTTCAGCTGTCGGAAGAGGGTGCCGTGCAGGTGTTCCGTCCGGTGCATAACAACGATCTGATTGTTGGCGCGGTCGGGGTACTGCAGTTCGATGTGGTAGTGGCACGTCTGAAAAGCGAATATAACGTTGAAGCCATTTACGAAGCGATTAACGTCTCAACGGCGCGCTGGGTTGAATGCGACGATGCTAAAAAGTTTGATGACTTCCAGCGTAAGAATGAAGTTAACCTGGCGCTTGATGGCGGTGATAATTTGACTTATATCGCACCAACCATGGTTAATCTTAATATTACTCAGGAACGTTATCCTGACGTCCGTTTCCGCAAAACGCGCGAGCACTAATCGCCTGTTTCCGGGCCATTCCAGCTGGGAATGGCCCTGTTTTCCCCCTTCCAGACTCCTCCTAAAAACCCTGTTTTTCTTCTGTTTTGACGTGTGATCAACCAGTTAGCCAGGCAAATTGCAAAATGCCGTCTATGATTACTCTATCGGACGGCGGAAGAGACTTCTCTTGTCCTTACGTCCTGTTACGCAGCGGCCTTTGTTGCCTCTGTTTCGCCCACAGTTTTGGGTGAGTTAACTGATAGAAGGAAGATATCGATGAACAAGACTAAGATTGCTAAAACCCTGATGGCCGCCATGATTGGCTCAGCACTGATCAGCGGCAGCGCACTGGCTGACGAATCAATGTCGCAGAAAGCGTCACAGACAGCCGACAGCGCGGGTTCGAAAATCGATAGTTCTATGAAAAAAGTCGATGGTTATATGGATGACAGCGGCATCACTGCCAAAGCTAAAGCAGCGCTGGTAGATGACGACGCAATTAAAAGCACGGATATCTCGGTAAAAACGCATAGCGGCGTCGTGACCTTAAGCGGTTTCGTCACCTCACAGGACCAGGCTGAAAAAGCGGTCGCTGTGGTGCAGAAAATCGAAGGTGTTAAATCCGTCAGCGACAAACTACACGTCAGAGACAGCAAATCATCTTCAGTGAAAGGTTATGCCGGTGATGCCGCAACGACCAGCGAAATTAAAGCTAAGCTATTAGCAGATGACATTGTTCCGTCGCGCAACGTAAAAGTTGAGACTACCGACGGTGTTGTTCAGCTTTCAGGGCATGTTGCTAATCAGGCACAGTCAGATCGTGCAGAAAGCATCGCTAAAGCCATTGAAGGCGTGAAAAGCGTTAAGAATGACCTGACGGTTAAATCTTAATAGCTAACGTGTGGCCGCTCAGGTGGCCACACGAATAAAAGATACCCATCCGGGGATAAACTAAGCAGTTCGATTTTTAAATAGGGTAAGGAGAGGCTTATGTTTCGTTGGGGCATTATTTTTCTGGTGATCGCACTGATCGCTGCAGCATTAGGTTTTGGCGGTTTAGCGGGCACAGCAGCATGGGCAGCTAAAGTTGTCTTCGTCGTTGGTATTATCCTGTTCCTCATCAGCCTGTTTACCGGCCGTAAAAAGCTTTAGCCGATGAGTTCTGCAGTCTAATGCAACGCAAAGCATAGAGCGGAGACCAGTCATCTGTAGCGACTGACGTGAAGAGAGGGACACTTTCACATCGCTGCAAGGTAAGCCAGCACCGCTGGCCTGCCGGTTAAAGGAATAGTTGACTGGTTCTCCGGCATGCTGCCGTCATAAACGGATCGATCCTCCAGCATACCCGGAGCCCTTTTTGAGGTTCGCACAGTGGGTATACGCATTCCTGTTACACTCGGCGCCATTGAACCTCTGGCCCTGACACCCTTTAAATCTCAGAAAATTGCGTTGGTGTGTGAAGGCGGCGGTCAGCGCGGCATTTTCACCGCAGGCGTTTTAGACGAATTCCAGCGCGCCCGATTTAATCCCTTTCATCTGATGCTCGGTACCTCTGCCGGTGCGCAAAATCTCTCAGCGTTTGTCTGTGGCCAGCATGGCTATGCCCGTCGTGTCATTACCCGATACACAACCAGTAAACTCTTTTTTGATCCGCTGCGCTTTGTGCGTGGGGGCAATCTGATCGATCTCGACTGGCTGATCGATATCACCCGCAGTGAATTCCCGCTGGCGATGAGCAGTGCGGAACCGTTGTTCTCCAGCGGCCGTGAGTTCTATATGTGCGCCTGCCGCAGCGATGACTATACGCCCGGTTATTTTAATCCCACGGCGGATAACTGGCTGGATCTGATTAAAGCCTCCAGTGCCATTCCCGGTTTTTACCGGCTGGGCGTCAATCTGGAAGGGATCAGTTATCACGATGGCGGCATCAGCGATGCCATTCCGGTGCGTGAAGCCGCCCGACGCGGGGCCGATACGATTGTGGTGATCCGCACCGTGCCGTCGCAGATGTTCTATACCCCGAAATGGTTTAAGCGCATGGAGCGCTGGCTCAGCACCGGCGCGCTGCAGCCGATGATTAACGTCCTGAATAAGCATGAGCAGAGCTATCGGGAAATTCAGCAGTTTATTGAGAATCCCCCCGATGATTTACGCATCATTGAAATTTTCCCGCCCCACGTACTGGCCAGCAGTGCGCTGGGCAGCAGCATCGCGGCACTGAATCAGGATTACCATCTGGGACGGCGCTGTGGTCGCTATTTCCTCGCTACGCTGGGCCAGTGGCTGAGTGATGCAGAACCGATGGTCTCAGCGCGGGTCGTTACGCCGCCTGCGCCGGTCGCCAATGCGCCCGATACCCGGTTGATCATCACACCTCCGCTGGCGGACAATGATGCGGATTACGACAAAGGATCGCTGGCATGAGGTTTATCGACACGCACTGTCACTTCGACTTTCCACCGTTCGAAGGGGATATCGCCGCCAGTCTGGCGCGCGCCGCTGAGGCGGGCGTGGAGAAGATCATCATCCCGGCGATTGATGCCAGCCGTTTTGAACGGGTCTGTGCGCTGGCCGCAGCACATCCGCCGCTGTACGCGGCGCTGGGCCTGCATCCGATTGTCATCGAACATCATCAGAACGCCCATCTCGATCAGCTGGAAACCTTACTGCAACAGCGGCCGCGTAAACTGGTGGCGATCGGTGAGATCGGGCTGGATCTCTATCGCGACGATCCGCAGTTTGATAAGCAGCAGCGCTTTCTTGAATCACAGCTTAAGCTGGCAAAGCGTTATGCGTTGCCGGTGATCCTGCATTCGCGCCGGACCCATGACAAGCTGGCACAGATTCTGCGTCGTCACGATCTGCCACGCCGTGGCGTGGTGCACGGTTTCGCTGGCAGCCTGCAACAGGCGCAGGCCTTTATTAAGCTGGGTTATGCGATTGGCGTTGGCGGAACCATTACCTATGAACGCGCCAGCAAGACCCGTCAGACCGTGGCGCAACTGCCGCTCTCTTCGCTTTTGCTGGAAACCGATGCACCCGATATGCCGCTGCAGGGTTTCCAGGGCCAGCCAAACCGTCCGGAACGGGCGCGTCAGGTGTGGCAAGTGCTCTGCAGCCTGCGGAATGAGTCACCTGAAGAGATTGCCGATGCGCTGTGGCACAACAGCCAGCAGCTGTTTCAGCTCGATCCCGCTTTCCCGGCGCTGCGTAACTGACTGTCCGCCTTTCGCCTGAACGCTACCCCTTGCGCTAAAATGTGATAATAGTAACATTGCACCTGCTGGCGTATAATCGTCCTCAGGTAGTGTAATTTGCGATTTCAGTCACGTTTCATGTGGCAGGATTGCACCATTTTCTTATTCCAATGTGACTGCTGGCACATATCAGGCCGCTTCAGAGTGTTATTATTATAACATTCCGCCGGCAAGCCGGTGGGTTGCACCCCAATCCTTTGGAGAGCCTCATGACCGATATCAAACACCTTGCCCTGCGCGCCCTGAAACTGATGGATTTGACCACCCTGAATGACGACGACACCGATGCAAAAGTGATCGCCCTGTGTCATCAGGCTAAATCCCCGGCAGGCAACACTGCGGCAATCTGTATCTATCCGCGCTTTATTCCGATCGCGCGTAAAACGCTGCGCGAGCAGGGCACCCCGGAGATCCGCATCGCCACGGTGACCAACTTCCCACACGGCAATGACGACATCGACATTGCACTGGCCGAAACCCGCGCCGCTATCGCTTACGGTGCCGATGAAGTGGACGTGGTGTTCCCGTACCGCGCACTGATCGCCGGTAACAGTCAGGTCGGTTTCGATCTGGTGAAAGCCTGTAAAACCGCTTGTGCTGAAGCGGACGTGCTGCTGAAAGTGATCATCGAAACCGGTGAGCTGAAACAGGAATCGCTGATCCGTCAGGCCTCCGAAATTGCCATTGATGCGGGTGCTGATTTCATCAAAACCTCTACCGGTAAAGTACCGGTTAACGCTACGCCAGAAGTAGCGCAGATCATGATGAATGTGATCCGTGACAAAGGCGTCAGTAAGCAGGTTGGCTTTAAACCTGCGGGCGGCGTACGTACCGCTGAAGATGCCGCGATCTATCTGCAAATGGCAGAAGATACGCTGGGTGCCGACTGGGCCGATGCGCGCCATTTCCGCTTTGGTGCATCAAGCCTGCTGGCGAGCCTGCTTAACACGCTGGGTCACGACAGCGACACCAGCAAAGCGGGTTACTGATCCCTCAGGCGGTCGGTGACCGCCTGTTCCCCATCCTGTTTTCCCTGACCAGGGGGCTACCTTGTTCCTGCCACAAGAAATTATTCGCAAAAAACGTGACGGCCATGCGCTGACTGAAGAGGAGATTCGCTTCTTCATTAATGGCGTGCGTGATAACACCGTCTCGGAAGGTCAGATCGCCGCGCTGGCGATGACCATCTACTTCCACGATATGACGCTGCCAGAACGGGTTGCGCTGACCATGGCAATGCGTGATTCCGGTACGGTGCTTAACTGGAAATCACTCAACCTTAACGGGCCAGTGGTGGATAAGCACTCGACCGGCGGTGTCGGCGATGTAACGTCGCTGATGTTAGGTCCGATGGTTGCCGCCTGCGGCGGATATGTGCCGATGATCTCCGGTCGCGGCCTCGGCCATACCGGCGGCACGCTGGATAAACTGGAAGCGATTCCGGGCTTCGATATCTTCCCCAGCGATGACCGCTTCCGCGAAATTATTAAGCAGGTTGGTGTGGCGATTATCGGCCAGACCAGCTCGCTGGCACCGGCGGATAAGCGCTTCTACGCCACGCGTGACATCACCGCTACCGTCGATTCCATTCCGCTGATCACCGCTTCGATTCTGGCGAAGAAGCTGGCAGAAGGGCTGGATGCGCTGGTGATGGATGTCAAAGTGGGTTCCGGCGCGTTTATGCCCACCTATGAAGCATCAGAGAGTCTGGCGCAGTCGATTGTGGGCGTCGCCAATGGTGCCGGCTGCCAGACCACCGCGCTGCTGACAGACATGAACCAGGTTCTCGCTTCTTCAGCCGGTAACGCACTTGAAGTGCGTGAAGCGGTTCGCTTCCTCACCGGCGAACAGCGCAATCCGCGCCTGCTGGAAGTGACGCTGGCGCTCTGCAGCGAAATGCTGATCTCCGGCAAACTGGCTGCCAGCGATGCCGAAGCACGTCAGAAGCTGATGACGGTGCTGGATAACGGCAAAGCCGCCGAGGTGTTTGGTCGCATGGTGGCTGCCCAGCAGGGACCGGCTGATTTCATTGAACGCTACGACACCTATCTGCCCCAGGCGATGCTGAGTAAACCGGTCTACGCCGACCAGCCAGGCATCGTCAGCAGCATGGATACCCGTGCGCTGGGCCTTGCGGTTGTGGCGATGGGCGGCGGACGTCAGCGTGCCAGCGACAGTATCGATTACAGCGTTGGCTTCAGTGAGATGATCACCCTGGGCGAGCGTGCCGATGCACAGCGTCCGCTGGCGATGATTCACGCCAGCAGCGAAGACAAATGGCAGCAGGCTGCCGCTGCGGTTAAAGCCGCACTGGTACTCGGGGATTCCGCGCCAGCTGAGACGCCGGTTGTCTATCGCCGTGTGAGCGATATCAGCTAACTGACCAGTAACCGGTGCCAGCCGTGATGCATTCGGGTATACTGATCTGATCGCTTTTTTTTGACTTGTCACGCGCCATAGCGCAGGAGACTTGCATGAAACGTGCTTTTATTATGGTGCTCGATTCCTTTGGAATTGGCTCCAGTAAAGATGCCGATAAATTCGGTGACGTGGGTTCAGATACCTTAGGTCATATCGCCGAAGCCTGTTTTAACGGTGAAGCAGACAAGGGGCGTAAAGGTCCATTGCATCTGCCTAATCTCACCGCGCTGGGTCTGGGCAAAGCCGCAGAGCTCTCTACCGGCCGCTTCCCGCCAGGCCTGGATCCTGAAGCGAAGATCACTGGCGCGTACGCGTACGCCAGCGAGCTTTCGTCAGGTAAAGATACACCGTCAGGCCACTGGGAGATCGCTGGCGTGCCGGTGCTGTTTGACTGGGGCTACTTCAGCGACAAAGAGAACAGCTTCCCGCAGGAACTGCTGGACAAGCTGGTTGAGCGTGCAGACCTGCCGGGCTATCTCGGTAACTGCCACTCTTCCGGTACAGTGATTCTCGACCAGCTGGGCGAAGAGCACATGAAAACCGGCAAGCCGATTTTCTATACTTCTGCCGACTCGGTGTTCCAGATCGCCTGTCACGAAGAGACCTTTGGTCTGGATCGTCTCTATGCGCTGTGCGAAATTGCCCGTGAAGAGCTGACTGAAGGTGGCTACAACATTGGCCGCGTTATCGCCCGTCCGTTTGTGGGTGACAAAGCGGGTCAGTTCGAGCGTACCGGCAACCGTCACGACCTGGCCGTCGAGCCGCCATCTGCCACTATGCTGAAAAAGCTGGTGGACGAGAAGGGCGGCCATGTGATCTCCGTGGGTAAAATCGCGGATATCTATGCCGAGCAGGGCATCACCAAAAAGGTCAAAGCGACCGGTCTGGATGCGCTATTTGATGCGACGATTCAGGAGATGAAAATCGCGCCGGATCAGTCGATAGTCTTCACCAACTTTGTTGATTTCGACTCAACCTGGGGACATCGTCGCGATGTAGCCGGTTATGCGGGTGGTCTGGAGCTGTTTGACCGCCGTCTGCCTGAGCTGATGGCGCTGGTTGGCGAAGATGACATTCTGATACTGACGGCTGACCATGGCTGTGACCCGACCTGGCATGGCACCGAACACACGCGTGAGCACATTCCGATTCTGATCTACGGACCGAAAGTGGAGCCGGGTTCACTGGGATACCGTGAAACGTTCGCCGATATTGGTCAGACAATTGCACACTACTTTGGCCTGTCCGAGATGGACTATGGCAAGAACATGCTGTAAATCAGCACTTTAATAAGGATTAAACAATGGCAACCCCACATATTAATGCTGAAATGGGCGATTTCGCTGACGTCGTACTGATGCCTGGCGATCCGCTGCGTGCAAAACACATCGCAGAGACCTTCCTGGAAAACGCGGTTGAAGTGAACAACGTGCGCGGCATGCTGGGCTACACCGGCACCTACAAAGGCCGCAAAGTCTCTGTAATGGGTCACGGAATGGGTATCCCTTCCTGTTCCATCTACACCAAAGAGCTGATCACGGACTTCGGCGTTAAAAAGATCATCCGTGTGGGCTCCTGTGGTGCCGTACGTGCCGACGTAAAACTGCGTGATATCGTGATTGGTATGGGTGCCTGCACCGATTCCAAAGTAAACCGTATGCGTTTTAAAGATCACGACTTCGCTGCGATTGCTGACTTCGACATGGTGCGTAACGCGGTTGATGCGGCGAAAAACCTGGGCGTTGAAGCGCGCGTGGGTAACATCTTCTCTGCCGATCTCTTCTACACCCCGGATCCGCAGATGTTCGACGTGATGGAAAAATATGGCATCCTCGGCGTAGAGATGGAAGCTGCAGGTATCTATGGTGTGGCCGCTGAGTTCGGTGCAAAAGCGCTGACCATCTGTACTGTATCCGACCACATCCGTTCCGGCGAGCAGACCACTGCTGCTGAGCGTCAGACCACCTTCAACGACATGATTAAGATTGCGCTGGAGTCTGTCCTGCTGGGTGATTAATCCGCGCGGCGGGTAATCGTTCCCGCCCGCTATCCGATCCCCTGTTCAGATCCTCCTTTGCGGGAGGATCTGATTTTCCCGCCTCGCCGTCCCGGTAACATTCACATCAAATGACACACTTTTGCTGAGGCTTGTGCATCTTCGCGCTGGCACCTCTGCATCCGGGCCTTATCATAGTGCGCAATAACAGATAAAAATTAATCGCCTGATATGCCTCCTGATGAACTTTCGTAACTTTGATGCTGAAGAGAAGCTGTTTGCCCGTCGTGCCGCAATAGCCTTTGCTCTGGTCTGTATCTGTTTCACCATTCTTGGCGTAAACCTTTATCGCCTGCAGGTGCGCGATCATAGCTACTACCAGACGCGATCCAACCAGAACGACATCAAGATGATCCCCATCGCCCCGACGCGTGGGCTGATTTATGACCGCAACGGTATTCCGCTGGTGCGCAACGTCAGCTGGTACGCCATTACGCTGACCCCATACAAAATCACCGATATGGACGCCACACTGCGGGCGCTGACACCTTTAATTAATCTGACGCCCGATGAGATTGATACGTTCCGCCGTGCCCTGAAACAGACCAGTCGTTACAAGCCGGTGGTGCTGAAAGAGGAGCTGAATGAAGAGCAGGTCGCGCGCTTTGCAGTTAATCAGTTTCGCTTTACCGGTGCCAGTCTGGAAACCTATCAGGATCGCCAGTATCCCTATGGCGCCGATCTGGCACACGTGCTCGGTTATGTGTCGAAAATCAACGACAGCGACTACAAACGGCTGAACGCAGAAGGCATCGCCGAAAACTATGCCGCTGACCACAATATTGGTAAGCAGGGGATTGAGGGCTATTACGAATCGCTGCTGCACGGCAAGCCGGGTTATCAGGAAGTGGAGGTGGATAACCACGGCCGCATTGTGCGGGTGCTGAAAGAGGTGCCGCCAGTGGCGGGTAAAAACCTGACGCTGACGCTGGACCTGCATCTGCAACAATATATAGAGAGTCTGCTGGCGGGACAGCGTGCGGCGCTGCTGGTTGAAGATCCGCACGACGGCTCAGTGCTGGCGATGGTTTCCAGCCCCAGTTACGACCCCAACCCCTTTGTAAAAGGCATCAGCTATCAGGCCTACAAAAAGCTGCTGCAGGATAAAGACCTGCCGCTGATTAACCGCGTCACGCAGGGCCTTTATCCGCCTGCCTCCACGGTGAAACCCTATATGGCGATGTCGGCGCTGCTGACCCATGTTATTACGCCACAAACGCAGTTCTTTGGCGCGCCGACCTGGACGCTGCCAGGCACGGATCGGCACTATCGCGACTGGAAAAAGAGCGGGCACGGCATGCTGGATGTCACCCGGGCGATTGAAGAGTCTGCCGATACCTTCTTCTATCAGGTGGCATTCATGATGGGCATCGACCGGATTCACACCATGCTGAGCCAGTTTGGCTATGGCAAGTCGACCGGCATCGACCTCAATGAAGAGTACAGCGGCTTACTGCCGAGCCGTGAATGGAAGCAGAAGGTCCATAAAAAGACCTGGTATCAGGGCGATACAGTGTCTGTGGGTATCGGGCAGGGCTACTGGGTTGCGACGCCGATTCAGATGGTGAAGGCGATGGTGGCGCTGATTAATAATGGTCGGGTCATTGCACCGCATCTGCTGGAAAAAACCCAGCGCGGCACGCTGGTTGAGAACTACCATCCCGCGCAGCGCGAGGCGCAGATTGGCGATCCGCATTCACCCTACTGGTCGCTGGTTCGACACGCGATGTTTGGCATGGCTAACGCGCCAAATGGCACAGGTTATAAATATTTCCACACGGCACCTTATGGCATCGCCGCGAAGAGTGGAACATCGCAGGTGTTCAGCCTGCGCCAGAACCAGACTTATAACGCGAAGATGATCCCGGTGCGGCTGCGTGACCATATCTTCTACACCGCTTTTGCGCCGTTTAATGACCCGAAAGTGGCGGTGGCGTTGATTCTGGAGAATGGCGGTAATGAAGGGATTGTTGCGGCACCCGTAATGCGGGCGATTCTGGATCACATCTTTATTCCTTCAGCACCCGAAGCACCTGCTCAGCCTGCACCGTAAAAAGGGGGCGATTGCCCCCTCAACGTGTCAGGCTTTAAGTGTTTTAGTCACCTGACTGATGGCGCGCACGACGTCGGTTGCGCCTTCACGGATTTCCGCAATCACGCCGCCCGCCTCCTGGGCCAGCTGCACGCCTTGATCAGCGCGTTTCAGGTTCGATTCAATCCCTTTCAGCGCCCGGTTCGCCAGCAGGTGGTTTTGCTGTACCCGATTTTCAATGTCGCTGGTGGCGCGATTGATGTTCGCCGCCAGCGTGCGGACTTCGTTAGCGACCACCGCAAAGCTGCGGCCATGAGCTCCGGCACGCGCGGCTTCGATTGCGGCATTCAGCGCCAGCAGGTTAGTCTGATCGGCTATCCGGCGGATACCTTCCACAATCGCGCCGATACGATCGGAGGATTCACTCAGGCCAGTGATGTCACCCGAGATCCCCTGCAGTTCACCGGCCAGGGCGTTCATGGTCTGCACACTGCTGGCGATAACATCAGCCCCCAGCTTTGTGCTGTGATCGGTTTGCAGCGCAGTGTGATAAGCCCGCTGTGCCGCGTCATGCTCCTGCTGGTTTTTTTCCACCTGTGCGGTGACATCGGTGGCGAATTTAACGATCTTGTAGAGCCTGCCCTGTTCGTCAAATACCGGATTGTAGGTGGCACGCAACCAGACCGTTTCACCGCGTTTATTCACGCGGGGAAACTGACCCGAGACAAATTCTCCCCGGTTCAGCTGCTGCCAGAATTCACTGTATTCGCGGCTCTCACGCAGGGCCTGCGAACAGAAGCGACTGTGATGAATGCCTTCCACCTCTTCACGACGGTATCCCATGGTTTTCAGGAAGTTGTCATTGGCTTTCAGCACTTCACCTTTAAGGTTAAAGGCGATGACTGCCATTGACCGTTCAATGGCGGTGGTGATGGCGCGCTGCTCATGCGCATCGTTAATATGACCGGTGATGTCGGTCGCCAGTTTGACGATTTTGATCACCCGGCCATGACGGTTCTGTACCGGCACATAATTGGCTTCCAGCCAGATTGGGCGGCTGTTTTTTGCCATACGCAGAAACTTATTGCTGAAGCTTTCGCCCCGGTTCAGTCGCAGCCAGAAATCCTGATACTCCCGCGACTGCAGCTGTTCCGGAGTGCAAAACAGGCTGTGGTGCTGGCCTTCAATCTCAGCCAGCGTGTAGCCCATGCGCGCCAGAAACAGCGCGTTGGCGCTGAGAATGGTGCCATCGGGAGAGAACTCAATCATGGCGATGGAGCCGTTGAGAGAGCTCAGCGTGGCAACTGAGTGTGAGCGCTTCTGCCAGCTATGGCGCGAAGCGATGCCTGATGTAATGGTGGAAAACATAGCGATCCTTATTATTAGTGTTGGTCTCGCATCCTATATCGGCAAAATCGCGGCACAATGCAGCCTTAACTCGCTCCGCTGAGTGAAATTTATACGGCTTGCCGTGAGGTTTTTGCGGCGGCTCAAAACCAGTCATTGAGTTGATGGAAAAGCGGTCAATCGAGTGAGTTTCGGCGAAAAGCGTTTGACGCTGCCGGGCCGCTTTGGTTTAATGCGCCCCGTTGCCCGAATAGCTCAGTCGGTAGAGCAGGGGATTGAAAATCCCCGTGTCCCTGGTTCGATTCCGGGTTCGGGCACCAAAATTCAAAGAACCCGCCTCTGGCGGGTTTTTGCGTTTATAGAGCGAACCCGTTATCGAAGGTTCGATTCACTCGCCACGTTCCTGTGGCTCGCCCTCCGGGTCGCGCTGGCACGCGATGCAAAAATGCTCCCGGCATTTTTGTCCGGGTTCGGGCACCATCTTTAAAGAACCCGCCTCTGGCGGGTTTTTGCGTTTGTAACACTAATCCGGTCCACCTGACTCCATACCTTCCCGAACAATCCGAATTTGGTCTCTAACCGCCCATTCCGGCTCTTAATTCAGTAGCAACACAAATAGATTTCACGTCGAAATCACTTTGCTGTCCCGGCTCTGTGCTGCATTGCAAGAGCGTTGCCGCCTGAAATCCTGTCCAGCCTGCAATTGACCGGGGCTAATCGTGTTTTATAAGGCACCCTTTACAGAATCAACCTGACAGGCACAATAGCCCTTTTTCCAGCTCCGTCACGGTCATGTCAGAAGAAGCGCTGCGTCTGCAGATACAGAACCTGAAAAAGCATAATGCGCGTCTGAAGCGTATAGCGCATGACGCCCGTACAAAGCTTAACGCGGCGCTCGATGGTACCGGACTGTTCCTGTGGCAGCTTGATATTCCCAGTGGCAAGCTGGTGATCTTCAACCGGCGCTGGGGAGCGATGCTCGGGTTCCAGCCGAAAGAGACCGACGCCAATTTCGAATCCTGGAAGGAGAGTCTGCATCCCGAGGATGCCGATGAGGTTTTGCAAGCCTTTAACGATCACATCGCCGGGAAAGCGCCTTACTACGAAGCACTTCACCGCATGATTGCCAAAAACGGCAGTATTACGTGGGTGCTGGATCGGGGGCGGGTCAGTGAGTGGAATGCCCATGGCGAGCCTGTCAAAGTCATTGGCACGCATATCGACATGACCAAAGAGAAGCAATATGAAGAGCAGCTTGCCCTGCTGGCGCTTCACGATCCCCTGACGATGCTTAACAATCGCCATGCTTTGCAGAACTATTTCTGTGAGCTGAAAGCACAGGGGCCACTCTGTGTCATCTTTATCGATCTGGATAACTTCAAACACGTCAACGACACCCTGGGTCATCGCAGCGGTGATGAAGTGCTGATCCAGCTAAGCCATCGGTTTACCGAACTCGCGCCAGCAGAAGTGATGATTGGCCGGCTCGGCGGTGATGAGTTCGTACTGTTATTGCCGTTTGCGATTGACCATCCGCAGGTCAGACAACTGGCCCATGCCTGCCTTGACGCCGTGCTTGCCCCATTTGATATGGCAAATGGTCACGCCCTGATAGGGGCTTCTGTCGGGGTGTCACAGGTACAGGGAAGAGATGATTTTGATACTGCCCTTGCGCGCGCTGATGAAGCGATGTACCGCATTAAGAAAAACGGCAAGCGCGGCGTGGCGTTTGATCACGCTTTCCCGGATCCACTCTGACTCCGATTAACCCGGCATAGGCTTTGCCAGCTCCTGTTGAAAGACTTTATCTTCAGTTACTGCCTACTCTCACCCACAACATTTTGTACTTTGTTTTGCGCCTGCGTGTGCAATTTCCGCGTATCGCTGCAAAAATCACTTTTAGTACTATTCTGAAAATTCAATTTCACTGCCAGAATATGTAAGTCTTACCGCTTCGGTTAAAGTGCAATATCCGACTTAAATCCGAGTCTCTTTCAAATTAAAAAATTTATTCAAATCAGGATAATTGATCATTTAATGATCAATTTCGGCTGTTTTCAGCTATCGTGATCAAGGTTTACGCTTCGCTTATTTACAACGATAAGAAGGGGAAGTTAAAATCCTATTTATCGCTTCGCTTAGTGAAATTGATCGTTTGTTGATCATATTCACTACCTGATATTGATTAAACTATCCACTTACCGCTTCGCTTATATTTTTTTCAATTGGACATTTTTTGAAAATGATCGATTAATAGGGCGCGGCGATTTTAGTTATAAAGCTTTTTCATGCCGCGGCTCTTTTATCAATAGAAAGGAGCATTGGTTGAAATCCGCTATCAATCCGGTTGAGGGTATTACGAGCAATAAACCAGAACTGTGACGGGTTTTTTATTTATCTCACTTGATTGGTCCGTTTTTCTGACTACATTTATGTTGCTGAATCGGCCTGATGAAGTGTTAACTGTGCAAATTCCAATTTTTAATATTCAAAGAGGACGCATATGACTCAATATCGCGGTGGGGCCGGGAATTTTGCGGCCGACAAAGAGCGTGCTGCTGAAGCAGGACGCAAAGGAGGCCAGAAAAGCGGCGGTAACTTTAAGAACGATCCTGAACGTGCCATTGAAGCGGGGCGCAAAGGAGGTAAGGTTAGCCGCCGGAGCTGAAAGTCTTTAACACTGCTGTGACGGCAGGGTTACTCTGTTAGCCGGGCATTTTGAATCTGTTTAGTTCCTCGCGAAGATAATTACTCCCTGAATTATGTCATTGCTCCATCATTGGCAATAGCGGGAGCTGTTAATTGAACCGGAAGAGTTTACTCTTCCGGTTTTTTATTTCCGATAGGTTAAAGCTATACGATTTAATAAAACCGTGTACAACTAAGTTTTGACTGGTTCTTTTTTTATGCAGTTAATCTGAAAAAATGTATACAGTGTTTTATTACTTTGTACAAATTACGATGCAGCTAGCGAAGCCGCAAACATAAAAACATTCCCCTGCTAAATGTCTGCTGTAAAAAGGAAAATGCATTTCACATGCCACTTTTGTCTTAAATTCATACTGACGCAGCGTGCGATATTAAAAATCTCCACTAGACTTTTCAGGTGTCAACGATATGACTGGCGTTGCGTTATTACCGACGCAGCGTTTTAAACAATGAGGCTATCTTATGACAGTGAAAACGTTAAACGACCTGTTCATCCATGACCTATCCGATGTTTACAGCGCTGAGAAACAGATAACCCGTGCATTACCTAAAATGGCGCGTGCAGCCAGTGACGAAAATCTTATCGCTGCGTTTAATCAGCATCTGGAAGAGACCCGTGCGCAGATTGAACGACTCGACGAGCTGGTGGAAGTGACACCTGAAGTCAAAATTAAAAGAATGAAATGTCATGCGCTTGAAGGTCTGGTTGAAGAAGCACAGGAAATTATCGACTCGGTTGAAAAAGGTGAGATTCGCGATCAGGGGCTGATTGGTGCTGCACAGAAAGTTGAGCACTATGAGATCGCGACCTACGGCACTCTGCATGCGCTGGCACTGAAGCTGGGTTACACCAAAGCGGCAGAGCTACTGGAAGCTACTCTGAACGAAGAGAAGCAAACGGATGAGAAACTCACCCAGGTAGCCGAGTCTATTACCGTCTCTTAAGGAGTAATACATGACTGCGATAGAACATTATCATGACTGGCTGCGCGATGCGCATGCCATGGAAAAGCAGGCTGAAAGTATGCTGAGCAAGATGGCTGGCCGTCTTGAGCACTATCCGGCGCTGGAACAGCGTCTGGCGCAGCATCTGGAAGAGACTAAACATCAGCTGACACTGCTGGAGCAGCTGCTCGACACTCACGGTATCGATCACTCTGTGATGAAAGATGCGATGGGCAAAATGGCGGCGGCCGGTCAGGCTGTTGGCGGTATGTTCAACTCGGATGAAGTCGTGAAGGGCGCTATCAGTGGTTATGTCTTCGAGAATGCTGAGATCGCCAGCTACACCAGCCTGATTGCCGCGGCAGAGCAGGTAGGTGATACGCAGGGCGTACGCATACTTAACGAGATCCGTGACCAGGAAGTGGCGATGGCTGAGTGGCTGCTGCAGAACCTGCCAGAGATCACTCAGCAGTTTCTGCAGCGTGCGTCACAGCCGGGCGTGGAAGCGAAGAAGTAGTGCTGAATAGCGCGCATGAAAAAGCCGGGGATTCCCGGCTTTTTGCGTTAGTGCTTTTCAGGCTGGTGATGTTCAGTCAGCCATTAAATGTCCATACATCGTCATCAGCTTACGCGTCACGCCGTTAGTCCAGCCAAAGCCATCCTGTAACGGATATTCACCGCCGCCGCCAGGACGCGCACGCTCACCGCTGATGTCATATTTCTCTACCAGCTTGTGATGCAACTGATAGAAGTTATTGACCGTATTCAGCCAGTTCACAGCCACTTCTGTTGCCAGCGTCTCTTCGCCATAGTTATTCAGGCCAACAATTGCCATCCACTGCATGGGTGCCCAGCCGTTAGGCCGATCCCACTGCTCCCCGCTTTCGACCATTGAGGTCAGCAGACCGCCGTTGCTCAGCAGCAGATGACGCAACGAGATCGCCTGCAGATGCGCCTGATGCGGCGTCGCCAGGCCCACAAACAGCGGAACCACTGAAGCTACGGTAAAGGCACCGAAACGCTCACGACGCCAGTCATAGTCGCGGAACACACCGGCGGTGCTGTCCCACAAATAACGGGTAATCGCACGTTTACGCGCTTCCGCCTTTTTCTGCCACGCCAGCGCCGTCAGCTCTTCACCTTTGGCGTGCGACAGGGTCGCGATCATCAGCTCCAGCTTGTACAGGAATGCGTTCAGATCGATGGGGATAAACTGTGTCGTACGGATGCTCGACAGGCGTTTCGGATTTCTCAGCCAGCGAGAGGAGTAATCCCAGCCTGACTCCGCGCCAGCACGCAGATCACGATAGACTTCGCTGGCCGGACGTTTAGATTCGCGGGCGGTTTCGACATCTTCCATCCACGACTCATCACGCGGCGTATCACGATCATCCCAGTAGCGGTTCAGCAGGGAGCCGTTTGGCATCCGCACTACGTGACGATAAGCCTGGTTCGGCATCAGTGAGCCCGCGCCATCCATCCAGAACTGGTACTCCTTCATCAGCTGTTCCTGATAGCGTTTCGCACCGCGCACGCCATCTTCTTCGAACAGCTCTACCATCAGTGCAAACACGGGCGGCTGAGAACGGCTGAGATAGTAGGTACGATTGCCGTTTGGCACATGACCGTAGTTATCGATCAGCCAGGCAAAGTTGTCCGCCATGTGACGGAGCAGATCATCGCGGCCTGATTCTGCCAGGCCGAGCATGGTGAAGTAGGAGTCCCAGTAATAGGTTTCGCCAAAGCGTCCTCCTGGCACGACATAAGGTTTCGGCAACGGCAGCAGTGATGAGTGCGGCATATGCTGTTGCGGCATTTTGGTCAGAACCGGCCACAGGTCATCAATATGCTCGTTGAGGGTTTTATCCGGGTTAGAGACATAAAAGCTTTCGTTTACGCCAGGCAGATAAAAATGATCGGCGACAAAACGCGACAGGTCGAAATCACTGCTGCGTTTCTGTCGACGATAGCGCATCAGCACATCCAGCGGATCGTACTTAGGCGAACAGTCGGGGAAGGTTTTGCTATCCTCGAAAATCCGCGACATCTGGACATGTTCAAACAGTTCCAGATAACGATCGGCAGGGGTGAGTGCATCCGGAGCCGGTAAGCCTTCAATCAACTCCGGCTCGGGCTCAGAATCCTGCATGCGTTCCAGTTTCAGTTCATGGGGATCGTATTGATACTCAACTTCCGCCCCGGCACGAACCTCTTCAAGTGCATTTTGTTGCTGGCGATGGGTATTAATAACGGCCTCCTGAGCGGTCGTGGTTGCACAAAAGACAAATTATAGACCTCTCCTTCAGCGGAACAACAATGCAGAATATCTATGAACGTAATAAAAATTGTCTATTAATCGAGGTTTTTTGATAAATCCCAGACAATTCAACCAAATATAGCAGTGTTCACAAAAAATACATTTCAGATGAATCTCTTAACGGAATGGATAAAAAAATTCAAACTGAAGAAAACTGGCGTTTATTCACATTTTGTAAAAGATAGCCGGGCCGAAAAGGGTGCAGAAAATGGCATACGTAACGGAACGCCGCGCAGAAAGGAGCAGGGAACTAAGCGGGCCTGGTTGCCCGCTCGTTGACAGCAGAATCAGGTGTTCGCCAGCGCCGCGCGAACGACTGTCTGCCAGGGCGTGGTCGGGCGACCAATCAGTTTGCTCAGCTGGCGGGAGTCATTGTACAAACCGCCTTTCTCTGCACCGGCATCCGAGTCTGCCAGCATCTCCGCCAGACTCTCTGGCAGGCCAGCACCCTTAAGCGCGGCGGCAAAATCAGCCTGAGACAGATTGACGTAATCAACCTTCTCACCACTCTGCGCGGCAATCTCTGCAGCAAACTGCGCCAGCGTGTAGCTGTCGTCGCCTGCCAGTTCATACACTTTGCCCGCCTGATCCTCACGGGACATGACTTCAGCCGCCGCTTCAGCGTAATCCTGACGGGCTGCAGACGCGATGCGACCTTCACCCGCCGCGCCGATAAATGCATGATGTGCCAGCGCAGGTGGAATGCTGGCGGCATAGTTTTCGGTGTACCAGCCATTACGCAGCAGGGCGAAGGGGATGCCGGAGGCTTTCAGCAGCGCTTCTGTGGCGCGATGTTCAACGCCTAAGCCCAGTGGTGAGGTGTCCGCATGCAGCAGGCTGGTATAGGCGATGAAGCCTACGCCCGCCGCCTGTGCCGCTTCAATAACGGCTTTATGCTGCGCTTCACGCTGACCCACCTCACTGCCGGAGATGAGTAGCAGTTTATCGACGCCTGCAAAAGCGGCCCTGAGCGTTTCTGGCTGACTGTAGTCGGCCTGTCGGACCGTGATGCCCTGCGCCGCAAGATCGGCCGCTTTGGCGGGTGTACGGACAGCAGCGACGATCTCTTCTGCCGGCACTTTTTTCAGTAAAGCTTCGATAACGAAACGGCCCAGCTGGCCGGTGGCACCTGTTATTGCAATCATGCTATGACTCCTGTGGCTGTTGTTGAAATCCAGACTAAGATATAAACTAATTTTTAGTAAGTACTTACAGAAATGTTAGTTAAGGTGTGCTGATTAAATGTCTGATAAATTGAGTGAAAAATTTAGTCGCGGTGAATTACTTAACGTTAATTGTCCGTCGCGTGATGTGCTGAAACGCGTGACCAGTCGCTGGAGTGTATTGATTCTGCTGGCCCTTCAGGATCAAACGCTGCGCTTCAGTGAATTGCGCCGCACGGTCGGGGGCGTCAGTGAGCGAATGCTGGCTCAGAATCTGCGTTACCTGGAAGAAGATGGCTTCGTGCAGCGAATTGCTTACGATGTGGTGCCTCCGCACGTGGAATATCGCCTGACCCCGCTTGGACGTGAAGTCGGTGAGCAGGTTGTGGGCCTGGCAGACTGGCTGGAACTAAACCTGGGCCGGATTCTGGCGCAGCGCGAAAAATCTGCAGCAGAGTAAAGCTACCCCGTCTCAGCCGTCAGAATGTGACGGCATCGATATTTTTACCTGAAAATTTCTGAGCCCACTTTTGTTTACTGCCTCTCTGATGCCGCAGCCATGCGATAGCAATGGAAATAGATCCTTCAGGCTTTTCGTCCTGTTGCTGATTATTAAGTCGTTTTATCAATCTTCGGGTCGCAATATAGGAGAGTGTGTTGAGCGCTGTTAATAGTGAGGCGTTTTTTGACTCATTTATTTAACATCTTAATGTGTGTTTAACTTCGTGTTTTCTACTTTATTTTATCCATACTCACCTCAGGATTAGTAAGCATTAAACAAAAAAGAAAACAAAACGGCAGAGATGTGGGTTTAAGGGTTTAACCTCTTAAAATATAATGGTATTTAGATCTTTGCTTCTCACTTATAACCTTAAATAACTCCGATTTTTATAGCAAAAAAGTGCCTGAAAACAGGCCGTTGACGATAGTTTACGTGCAGGCATTGCTTTCGCGCGTTCGACTTTTAAAGTGAGAAAATACGTAACATTAACGACACATAAGCACCCTCTGATTAACCTTTCGGCCTTATTTTTAAATAAAAATTTCCCGCCAAAAACAATGACCAAAATCAATAAAGACTGTTATAGTTTTCATTAACCCCACTGTTTCTTTTTCCTCGTCGCAAATAGCTCTAAATTTGCGGCGGGAATTTCAATAAGCGCAGAGAAGTCAGCGCATCAGGCTTAAGTTGTTAATTATAAGTAAATACATGGTGTTCTATGTGGCAAAGAGGTAAGCAATGTTCGGATTAGATGCCTTTCATCTGGCCAGGATTCAGTTCGCATTTACTGTATCCTTCCATATTATCTTTCCCGCCATCACCATCGGTCTCGCCAGCTTCCTGGCAGTACTTGAAGGTATGTGGCTTAAAACACGCGATCAAACCTATCGCGATCTCTACCACTTCTGGTCGAAAATCTTTGCCGTTAACTTCGGTATGGGTGTGGTATCAGGGCTGGTCATGGCTTACCAGTTCGGGACGAACTGGAGCGGCTTCTCTGCGTTTGCCGGGAGTATCACCGGCCCGCTGCTGACTTATGAAGTGCTGACGGCGTTCTTCCTGGAAGCAGGCTTCCTGGGCGTGATGCTGTTTGGCTGGAATCGCGTGGGGCCGGGTCTGCACTTCTTCGCCACCTGCATGGTTGCTCTGGGAACACTGATTTCGACCTTCTGGATTCTTGCCTCCAACAGCTGGATGCAGACGCCTCAGGGCTTCATCATCGAGAATGGCATTGTGGTGCCGCAGGACTGGTTGAAAATCGTCTTCAATCCCTCTTTCCCTTATCGCCTTTTCCATATGTCAGTGGCGGCGTTCCTGGCGAGTGCCTTTTTTGTGGGATCGTCAGCGGCCTGGCATTTGCTGAAAGGGAATAACAATCCTGCTATCCGTAAGATGTTCTCCATGGCGTTGTGGATGGCGCTGATCGTTGCGCCGATTCAGGCGATGATTGGGGATGCACACGGTCTGAACACCCTTGAGCATCAGCCAGCCAAAATCGCGGCGATTGAAGGACACTGGGAAAACCCACCGGGTGAGGCCACGCCGCTGATCCTGTTTGGTATTCCCGATATGGAACAGGAGCGTACCAAATATGCGCTGGAAGTGCCTTACCTTGGCAGCCTGATTCTGACGCACAGTCTGGATAAACAGGTTCCGGCGCTGAAGTCGTTCCCGAAAGAGGACCGCCCTAATTCTACGGTGATCTTCTGGTCATTCCGCGTGATGGTGGCGCTGGGGCTGCTGATGATTACGCTGGGCGTGGTCAGCCTGTGGCTGCGTTTCAAAGGCCGTCTTTACGAGTCGCGTCCTTTCCTGTGGTTTGCTCTGTTAATGGGGCCATCGGGTCTGATTGCGATTCTGGCGGGCTGGTTTACCACTGAAATCGGTCGTCAGCCGTGGGTGGTGTATGGCGTGCAGCGCACCATTGATGCGGTCTCGGCACATGGCGATATGCATATGAGCATCAGCCTGCTGGCCTTTATTCTGGTCTACAGCTCGGTGTTCGGTGTGGGATACCACTACATGATGCGCCTGATTAAGCAGGGACCGGTTGTCGGCGAAGGTCATATCACCGAAGAAGGTGGACCGGGTCAGAAGAAAACGCCAGCGCGTCCGCTTTCCGCTGCCACCTTTAAGGATGGAGACCACTAAGATGATCGATTATTCCGTTATCTGGTTTGTGATTATCGTCTTCGCAACCCTGATGTATATCGTGATGGATGGTTTTGACCTGGGTATTGGTCTGCTGTTCCCGTTCAATAAAGATGCCGGCGAGCGCGACATGATGGTTAACACCGTCGCACCCGTCTGGGATGGTAATGAAACCTGGCTGGTGCTGGGAGGCGCAGGCCTGTTCGGGGCATTCCCGCTGGCTTACGCGGTGATTACCGATGCGCTGTCGATTCCGCTGACCGCCATGCTGATTGGCCTGATTTTTCGGGGTGTCGCCTTTGAATTCCGCTTCAAGGCGGTTGAAGGTCATCGGGCATTCTGGGACAAATCCTTTATTGCCGGGTCTGTTTTAGCGACCTTCAGTCAGGGCGTCGCAGTCGGCGCGTTTCTGGATGGCATTCCGGTTGAGGGACGCCGTTTCGCCGGTTCCGCACTGGACTGGCTGGCACCGTTCCCGCTGTTCTGCGGCGTGGGTCTGGTGGTGGCCTATGCGCTGCTGGGCTGCACCTGGCTTATTATGAAGACCGAGAATGAGCTGCACCGTAAGATGTCCGCGCTGGCGACGCCACTGGTCATCGCGCTGTTAGTGATTATTGGTATTGTCAGCCTGTGGACGCCGTTTACGCATCAGGACATCGCACATCGCTGGTTCAGCAAGCCAAACCTGTTCCTGTTCCTGCCGGTTCCGGTGCTGGTGCTGCTCTGTTCATGGGGCATTGTGCGCGCCATTAAGCGTGAGGCGCACTATTCACCGTTCCTGCTGACGCTGGCGCTGGTCTTCCTGGGCTTCTCCGGTCTGGGTATCAGTGTGTGGCCCAACATTATTCCGCCATCCGTAACCATCTGGGATGCCGCATCGCCACCGCAGAGCCAGGCCTTTATGCTGGTGGGTAGCCTGCTGATTATCCCGATGATTCTGGGTTACACCTTCTGGAGCTACTACGTGTTCCGTGGAAAAATCAAAGCAGATGAAGGATATCATTGATATGAAAAGCCTCAGCAGCATGAAAGACCACAATCACAGTGAAGAGACGAAAGCGCCGTGGTGGAAACGGGTAATGTGGCTGGTGTTTATCTATGCCGCCAGCGTACTGGCGCTGGGCGTGGTCGCCTCGCTGTTCCGCATGATGATGACGGCAGCGGGTATGCGTAGTCATTAATTGTCGCAGACTCCGCCTCACCGTTATCAGGCGCAGTTTTTATCAGGAATCAAAAGGCTGACGGCAGTCAGCCTTTTTTAGTTAGTAACCTAAGCAATTAATGCGGAATTGCCCCGAACGGACGTGCACGGCTTACCCTTTCCTTACACTGATTCGCCATATTTGTTATCCTTTTTTAATTAAAACCTCAGTCTTAACCCGCGTCGTAAATCGCCATCATGCTCAGTCAGGCCATTAAAAAAAAGCACATCAACGATCTGGTCGAGTGGATTGAAGCCCATCTCACTGACGATCTCAATATCGATCAAATTACCCTGAAATCAGGATATTCAAAGTGGCACATGCAGCGCATGTTCAAGGAGATGACCGGACAGACGCTGGCAGCCTATACCCGCAAACGGCGTCTGACGATGGCCGCTATGGCACTGCGACTGACGCGCATGACACTGATCGATATCGCCGTGCGTTTTGGTTTTGATAACCAGCAAAACTTTACCCGGGTATTCAAAGGCCACTTTGCGCTGACGCCGGGCGCGTTTCGGCGTATTCCCCATTTGCCGGTCAAAAACTTCCATGGCCGCATTCTGGTGCGGTCGCTGGCAGAGCGCGCAACGCTGGTGGAACGCGAGGAAGAGCTGCATCTGCGAGGAGAGACGCAGGAGTGGGAGTGTAAGTTCGGTGATTATTTTGCCGACCACGATCACCGGGTTGCCGGGCTGGCGCGTCAGCTGGTGTCACTGGCAGGAAGCCATGTAACGCATGGCTGGTTAGGCTTTCAGTATGGTCCCGGGCATAGCTCTGCTGACCAGCAGAATATCAGCCTGTTTCAGGCGCTGGAGCCGCAACATGCCAGGCTGCTGGGTGACAATACCGATAACTGGCGTGAAGTGCGGGGGCTTTATGCGTCAATTCGCTGGAGCGGCAAACCTGAACAACTGACGCGTTTTATTGAGGATATTTACTATCAACATCTGCCAGCGCTGGGTGTAGCGCGGCGTCCTGGCAAAGACCTGCTGCGTCTCGACTTTGCACATTGCAAGCCTGACTGGCTGAGCGGCGTATTTTCAATTCCGGTGATGCAGGCGTAGCCAGCAGGGCAGGGCGAGTGATTCCCGGCCCCGTTAATGCATATTTTGTGCGGTAAACTGTGACAAACCGCACGATTCTATAAACTAACTCGCCGTTCTGGCGTAAAATCCTCTTCCGAAACCCTGTCATACCGGAATCATCGTGCATCCGTGATGGGGCTGGAACATTCATCTGCATTTCAGGCCTTTTCCGGCCAAAACGAAAAACGAAGATAATTATGCGACGCTTAATGATTTCACTGATTCTGGCATTGCCTGTTATGGCAATGGCGCAGCAGGCTGAGCCTTTCTCACCGCCTGCCGGACTGCATCCGCACTCTCAGGCCTCCCAGCATGAAATTCTGGGTGACGGTGAGCTGCCGGAACACACCAGCAGTAACGCTTCCCTCTCCGGATTTAACGACACGCTGTAAATGCTGATACGCTGCCAGACCCGGCGGCGCAACATGACCGGCTCGTCAGGAGCCGGTCAGATTTAACCTTCTCTGCCTGCCTTAAAAAACCCGCAAATACCTCTCTCTGAACGCTTGTCAGGGTCGCTTCACGCCTGCGATACGCACACCTGCATCTCTGTAAAATATATTTTAACAAGTCCGATCGCATTTTTCGTTCTTGTGCTTAAGATATATCATAGCTAATCTCCCGGCTTGAGATGAGAATGATTGTTATTCCATGAGATTTTCATGACAGTGCGCATGCCCCTGAATCACGGGCATAGCTTGAGGAGAGATATTTTGACTGCATCAGCTAATCAGCGTTTACCCCAGCGCGTCCGTAATGAACTGCGTTTCCGTCATATTCAGGTCGCCAGTAAAACTAACATTGCCGGTAAATTCTGGCGCATACGGTTCAGCGGCAGCGATCTGGCGGGCTTTACATCGCCAGGCTTTGATGACCACATCAAGGTATTTTTCCCTTCCGCTGAAGGTGAAACACTGGCTCTGCCGCAGATGACCGACGCGGGCATTGTCTGGCCCGAAGGTTTGCGTCCGCAGGCGCGCGACTACACGCCGCTTGAATTCGATGGTGCCTCTTCTCTGACCCTGGATTTCTATATTCACCAGCAGGGCGTGGCGAGTGACTGGGCAACGCAGGCACAGGTGGGCGATAAATTAATTATCGGTGGGCCACGCGGTTCGCTGGTGGTGCCGACCGATTATGCATTTCAGCTTTACGTCTGTGATGAAACCGGGCTGCCAGCGTTTGCGCGTCGTCAGCGTGACGCAAGTGCCCAGTCTTTGCATCTCTATGCCTTTACCGATGACGCGACGGGCCACGGCTATTTATCGGATACGACTGGCGTAACGACAAACTGGTTGGGCAGCGGTCAGATGCAGAAAGCACAGCTCAGCCAGCTGATTGCCCGGCTGGATCAGCTCACACTTCCGGCGGAAGATTACTTTATCTGGCTGACTGGCGAAGGTGAGTTTGTGAAAGCGCTGGCTGACTACTTCACGGTGCAGCGCGGCCTCAGCAGTGATTTTGTGCGGGCGGTGGCCTACTGGCACCAGAAGTAAGCGGCTCTGCCAATTGAGTTTTGCCAGACGGCGGACTACCATCAATCCGACTTTTTCCCGCAGGGCAGGCCATGAAACAGCATCCGAATTCCACCTCATCTGACGATCAGAGTACGCGCGCAGGCGGCTGCGGCGGACGACGCAAACGACGCGAAAAGATGCTGGAAGCAAGTGAGATCCGCCTGCTGATGCTCCATTTCCTGGCGCAGAATGCGGCGCACGGCTATGAACTGATCAAGTCGGTTGAGGTGCTGTCGAAGGGAGAGTATTCGCCTAGTCCGGGGATCATTTACCCCAATCTGACGCTGCTTGAAGAGATGGAGGCGATTGAGGTGGTGGATGCGCAGACAGCGCGCAAAGCCTATCGTCTGACCGCAACGGGAGAGGCGCAACTGGCAGAGAACCTGGAAACGGTCTCCAGCCTGATCACGCGGCTCTCTACGCTGGCGATTCTGGTCAATAACCGCAGCATTCCTGCTGTAGAGCAGGCGATTTATGGGCTGAAGGTCGCGCTGAACCAGCGGCTGGCGCAGGAAGATATCTCAGAAACCGCGCTGCAGACGCTGATTAAGGCGCTGCACGACGCGGCTGAAAAAATCACTCACAGTTAATCAGCTGATTTCGGCTTTGTTTTTGTCGATGTGGCCCAGGGTACGATCCGGGAAACAGATGTCGCGTACGCGCTGTTTTAGCGTGGTCGCATCCGGGAAGCCACCATCACGCTTGCGTTCCCACAGCAGGTGCTCATCCAGCGTAATTTCAAAGATACCACCGGTACCTGGTTTCAGGGTTACTTCCGCCAGATCCTCAGCGAAAGTATGCAGAAGTTCCTGTGCCATCCACGCTGACCGCATCAGCCAGTTGCATTGCATACAGTAGTGAATAACAACCACAGGTTTTTGTGCCATAACTCTATTCCTTTACGTGTTGATAAATGCCAGTGCATTCGGGTGAACAATTTGTGCGCTGTGGTTTATATCCAAATGTAAATAAGATTGATAATGATTATCAGTTGCATTAAATTTAAGTCGATAATTACTACACCAGCATGATGTTCTGACTTTTCACGGCTTTTATGCGGAGCCGTTTTACTGTTGCCAGCAAACAAGTGAGCGAATACTAACAATTAATCAGGTAATTCGCGCCTATGTCACCACGTTTTCGGAGATTGACGCAACCGCGTCTGACTCAACTGGCGTTGCTCGCCACCTTCATCAATACCACCTGCACTTATGCTGCGGGCAGTGAATCTGCCACGCTAGCCCTTTCTGACCGCTCTGACAGCAATACCGAACAGGTAATGACGGTGACGGCGCCGGAAATTAAGAAAACGGCAGGCAGTAAAACCTCGCTCTCTGCCAGCGATCTGCAACAGCGTGGTGCCACTGACTTTGGATCGATTATGCGCTATGAACCGCTGATCAGTGCCACCGGTACTAGTGGCGGTTCATCAGCCGGTAAGAGCGGTTTTGATCGGGCTGGTTATACCGGCTACAACATTCGAGGCCTCGAGAGCAACCGCGTCGGTCTGGATGTGGACGGCATTCCGTTGCCGCAGGCCACTGGCCGCAGCTATGTAGGACGCGCTGGTCTCGACAGCTTTGGCATTGGCCGCGATTACATCGATCCTTATATGTTTGGGCGTATTGAGATTGAGAAGGGCGCCACAGCAGTGGATCAGTCGAACACCTCAATTGGCGGCAACGTCTCGTTCCGTAACAAATCCCCGGACGACTATCTGTACTCCGGCAAGCCGACCTTTTTCGGCTATCAAAGTGACTACGACTCCGCCAGCCGCAGCTGGCACAACGGCATGACTGCAGCAGCAGGCGATGACACGCTGAGTGGCATTTTTGTTTACAGCCGTCGTGACGGACAGCAGACCCGTAACAACAGCGATACGCTCGATGCTTATCCGGCCAACTGGCACTCCGATGCCTTTATGACTTCCGGCATCTGGCAGCCCAATGATGCTCACAAGCTCAGCGCGACGGTCGATTACTATCACAAAACTCACCACAGCCATTACGACAGCTGGAGCACTTCCGGCAATACCGTCTGGGGAACGGCACAGCAGCAGAGTGATACCCGCCGCTGGGGCATCAGCCTGGCGGATGAGTACACCCCTTACAATGACCTGATCGACAGCCTGACGACCCGCGTTTACTGGCAGCAGACCCAGGCGCATGACAACACCCTAATGCCGTCGAGTGCCACCGCCAGGCAAACCGTCTATTCCGATTACAACAGCGACAGCTACGGTTTTGACACCCGAGCGCTTAAAAGCGTCGGGCGACATGAACTGAGTGCCGGGCTGAATGCGCGTCTGGTGGATACTGAGCGACCTTTCCGTCAGTCACCGCCAGCCAGTGCTTTTACTGCGATTATGCAGCCGCAGGCTAACAGCCGCAGCTACAGCGTGGGCGGTTATCTGCAGGATACTATCAGCTTCGATGCTGACGGACATCGGGCGGCTATCGTGCCGGGCGCGCGCGTGGCCTATCAGAACACCCGACCACGTGATGTGGCGACGCTGACCACGAACAGTAGCGTGCTTGACGCCAGCGAAGTTTCAGCGCTCTACGGATCGCCAAACAGCGACACCCAGATATTGCCGTCGATCGCCTTCCAGTTCGATCTGACACCGAAGCTGATGACTTATCTGCAATATACCCGTGGCGCGCAGTTCCCCAACGATACCCAGCTCTATGGCTCATGGAACCTTGGCTCCAGCTATGCCGGCACCGCACAGTATGCGCTGATTGGTAATGCAGACCTGAAAACCGAAACCAGCAACAACTACGAGTGGGGTGTAAAAGGAGAGGTGGCAAAAGGCGTCACGCTTAACGCTGCCGCTTTTTATAACGACTATAAAAACTTTATTGCCTTTACCCGTTACAGCCGGGCGGCTAATCCGGGTCAGTTCGTTAATGTGCCCGCCAACATTTACACCACCTATCAGGCGGAGAACCGCGATAAAGCCTACATCTACGGGGCTGAAATCAGCAGTAAAGTGAACTTCGGTAGCTGGTTCAATGAGGTCGAGGGTCTGAGCGCCAATCTGGCGTTGGGTTACACGCAGGGCGCGGCAAAGTCACGCTACCTTGGTGACCGCTACATCGATCTGGAGAGTGTTGCTCCGATGAAAGCGATTGTCGGACTCGCCTGGGATGATGAGGCGCGTGGCTACGGGGCCGCCGTTACCGCTACCTTTGTCAAAGGTAAGCAAGCCAGCGCGACTAACCGCGAAAGCTTCGCTAACAACGGCAGCAGCCTGGCCGACTCCAGCACCGATTACATGCGGGTACCAGGTTATGGCATGGTGGATATGACCGCTTACTGGCGCGTCGCACATAACGTCAGGCTGAGTGGCGGGCTTTACAACATAACCGATCGCAAATACTGGGATTACCTCAGCAGTCGTGAACTGACCAGCGCCACTCAGCAGGAGCGCAACGATCAGGCACTGGCCGTGATGCCGGGCCGTACTTTCCAGTTAGGTGTTAACGTCGATTTTTGATAGCCGTCGCCCTGCGCTGATGCAGGGCATTACTAAGAGAGCCTGAGTCATGAACCCGATTTATCAGCACTATCTTGCCCTTAAAGGTGAACAACCGAAGAAATATGCCCGCGACCTGGCTGCGCTGATCGGCATCAGCGAAGCGGAATTGTGTGAAGCGCGCATCGGCGTTGATGCCGTGGCGCTGAAACGCGATTTTCCGGCGTTGCTGAAAGCACTTGGCGCAGTCGGCGAAACCAAAAACATTACGCGTAACGCTTATGCGGTACATGAACATCTGGGTGAATACCACAATGTGCAGATTGGCGCACATGGTGGCCTGGTGCTTAATCCCCGTGCACTCGATCTGCGCCTGTTCGTCGGTCAGTGGTGCAGCGCCTTTGCTCTGCAGGAGCCAACCGGGCAGGGCGTTCGTCACAGTATTCAGATCTTTGATCGTCATGGCGATGCGGTGCTGAAAGTTTACGTCACGGAGCAGACCAACATGGCAGCGTGGCAGACGCTGATTGCCGACTTTACCGACGCCGCGGCGACGCCGCTTGTGGTTGAGCCGGCTGCCGCAGCTCCCCTGACTGAGGCGGTTGATGCCACCGCCATCGACCGTGAATGGCGCGCCATGACCGATGTTCATCAATTTTTCGCGTTGCTTAAGCGCCATCAGGTGTCACGACCGCAGGCGTTTCGCGCGGTGGGTGACGATCTCGCCAGGCAGACCGGTAACGATGCGCTTGAGCGCCTGCTACAGATGGCACAGCAGGCGGGCAATGAAATTATGATTTTTGTCGGCAACCGTGGCTGTACTCAGATTTTCACCGGCAGGGTAGAGAAGCTGCAGCCAGTGGAAAACTGGCTCAACATCTTCAATCCGCAGTTCACACTGCATCTGATGGCTGATCAGATCAGCGAAAGCTGGGTAACACGCAAGCCAACGGGCGATGGCTTTGTTACCAGCCTGGAACTGTTCGCCGCCGACGGCACACAGATCGCCCAGCTCTACGGTCAGCGCACGGAGGGTACGCCAGAGCAGTCAAGCTGGCGTGAGCAGATTGGCGCACTCCACACGCCGGGAGCGGCGGCATGAAAAGAGTGATGTTGTTATGGCTGCTCATGACGCTGCCATCACTGGCGGCGGAGCGGGTGGTGTCGATTGGCGGTGACGTCACCCAGATTATCTATGCGCTGGATGCCCAGTCACAGCTAGTGGCGCGCGACAGCACCAGTCTGCGCCCGGCGCAGGCCACCCGACTGCCGGACGTGGGTTATATGCGCCAGCTCAACGCCGAAGGCATTCTGGCACTGAAACCAACGCTGGTGATCGCCAGCGAGCAGGCGCAGCCGTCGCTGGTGCTGCAACAGATTGCCCGCGCGGGCGTCAGGATGGTCACGGTCAACGGCGACAGCAGCCTGCAGGCGATCCCGCAGAAAATTATCACTGTGGGTCAGGCGCTGCAGCGTGAAAGCGAAGCTCAGGCTCTGGCACGGCAAATGACGCAGCAGATTCGCCAGTTGCCGCAGCAACCGCTGCCGGTAAAAGTGCTCTACATCATGGCGAACAGCGGCATGAAATCGATGGCGGCTGGAAATCAGACTGCGGCCGATGGCGCCATTCGCAGCGCCGGGCTGGAGAATGCTATGGGCTCGGTGCCGCACTATCAGGCACTGTCGCAGGAAGGGGTGATCGCCGCCGCGCCGGATCTGGTGGTAATCGGCGAGGATGGCTTGAAAACGCTGGGCGGCGAAGCGCAGCTGTGGCAGTTACCGGGTCTGACGCTGACACCTGCCGGGCAGCAGCACCGTCTGCTGGTGATCGACACCATGGCACTGCTGGGGTTTGGCCTTGATACACCGCGGGCAATCGTGAAATTGCGTCAGGCGGCGGAATCGCTGAACCATGATTAAGGATAATGCGCTGCGTGGCCTGTTGCTGATGCTGATCTTCCTGCTAGTGGCGATGGTGCTGGCGGCAAATCTGGGGGCGATGTCGCTTTCAGTGCGGGCGCTATGGCAGGCACCGCTTAGCGATCTTATCTGGCAGATCTGGCTGGATATCCGCCTGCCGCGCGTGCTACTGGCGGTGGTGATGGGCATGGCGCTGGCAGTCTCTGGCGCGGTGATGCAGGGTGTTTTTCGTAACCCACTGGCCGATCCCGGTCTGCTGGGGATCAGCAGCGGGGCGGGACTGGCGGTGGCGCTGGCAATCATTATTCCGTTGGCGTTGCCGGCACCACTGGCATTGTGGCTACCGATGATCGCTGCGTTTATCGGCAGTCTGCTGGTGACACTGCTGCTCTTCAGTTTCAGTCGGCTGGCGCGCGGCAATCTTTCGCGGTTGTTGCTGGTTGGTATTGCGATTAATGCGTTGTGCGGTGCGGCGGTAGGCGTGCTGTCATGGCTGAGCAACGATCAGCAGTTGCGCCAGCTGTCGCTGTGGGGCATGGGAAGCCTTAGCCAGACACAGTGGCCCGCACTGCTGATTTGCCTGCTGCTGATTCTGCCAGCCTTGCTGCTGCTACAGACTCGCGCCCGCCACCTTAACCTGCTGCAGGCGGGCGAAGAGGATGCGCACTACATGGGGATTGATGTGAAGCGTACTCAGCATCAGCTGCTGATCCTCAGCGCGCTGCTTGTCGGTACAGCGGTCTCGGTCAGCGGCGTGATCGGCTTCGTCGGACTGGTGGTGCCACACGTGATGCGTTTTTGCCTTGGCGGCGATCATCGCTGGCTGCTGCCCGGCTCAGCACTGGCGGGGGCTATTCTGCTGCTGCTGGCCGATACGCTGGCGCGCACTCTGGTGGTTCCGGCCGAGATGCCAGTCGGGCTACTGACCAGCCTGATTGGCGGTCCGTGGTTTCTCTGGCTGATTCTGCGTCAACAGCGAGGGCTGGAGTGATGGAAATTTTACAGGCCAGGGGATTGTGTCTCGCGCACGGCGACAAAACCGTTATCGATAATCTCGATGTCACGCTGTCAGGTGGAGAGCTGGTAGCGCTGATTGGTCCCAACGGCGCAGGTAAATCGACGCTACTGCGGATGCTGACGGGATTTCTGTCGCCCGATCGGGGCGAGTGCTGGCTGGGCGACCGACGGCTGACGACATGGCCGCGTGAGCAGCTGGCACGACGTCGGGCAGTGATGCGCCAGCAGAACAACCTGACCTTTGCACAGTCAGCGCAGTCGGTCGTGGCGATGGGCCGTGCGCCCTGGCCGGAAGCGCAGACGACGCAAATTGTGGCTGAGGTCATGCGGCTGACCGGTTGTGAAGGGCTGGCGCAGCGCGATTACCGCCAGCTCTCCGGCGGTGAACAACAACGGGTGCAGCTGGCGCGGGTGCTGGCACAGCTCTGGCTGGAGGGAAGACCACGCGGCTGGCTGTTTCTGGATGAGCCGACCTCGGCGCTGGATCTCTTCTGGCAGCAGCAAACCTTGCGTTTACTACGCCAGCTGACGCGCGCCGGAGATCTCACCGTCTGTACCGTGTTACATGACCTTAATCAGGCTTCATTGTGGGCCGATCGCATACTGCTGCTGCACGCAGGCCAACTGGTGGCACAAGGCTCGCCGCAGGCGGTAATGACGGAAGCGACGCTGACGCGCTGGTACCAGGCCGATCTTCAGGTAGTGGCACATGCCGAAAGTGGACAGCCGCATATCCAGCTGCGTATCTAGACCGTTTCGCTTTAAAAACATTGTGTTGCGCGCTTTGAATCGCTGATTTTGCGCTATACCTGGAGTTCCGGGCAGCCTTAAGGAGACCATAATGGCAAAATCATTAGATCAAACCGCTGAGCAACTGGGTAATATTTTACTCTCCTCCGGACTTCATCTGGCGACCGCCGAATCCTGTACCGCCGGACTGATCAGCATGACGCTGGCCGCCGTGGAAAACAGCGGTGACTTCTATACCAGCGGCTTCGTAACCTACAGTGAAAATGCCAAAACGCGTCTGCTGGGGGTACATCCAGACACGCTGAAACAGCACACGGCGGTGAGCGAGAAAACAGCGAGGGAGATGGTGCAGGGAGCCTGCGCCCGCTCTGGTGAACCGGTAGGACTTTCAATCACCGGCTATGCCGGACCGGACGGCGGCGAGGATGGCACACCGGCAGGCACTATCTGGTTTGGCTGGGTCTTGCCCGACGGAAGGGATGAGGCGGAGTGCCACCAGTTCAGCGGCGATCCAAAATCAGTGATGGAGCAGGGCACGCAGTTCGCGCTGGAAGGGCTGATCAAACGGCTGCAGCGAGCCGATCGATAAAGGCGCGATTCACGCGCCTTTAAAAGCGTTAGCGGCAGTCGACAATAAGGCGGCCCTGCACATTGCCCTCCAGCAATGCCTGCGCACCTTCTCTGGCTTCACTCAGCGGAATGACCCGGCTCAGCTTATTGAGCCGTTCACTATCCATCAGCTCGCCGAGTCGCTGCCACGCCTGCTCACGAAGCGGCTTCGGACACATCACGCTATCGACACCGGCCAGCGTCACGCCACGCAAAATAAAGGGAGCAACGCTGGCTGGCAGATCGAGTCCCTGCGCCATACCGCAGGAGGCAACCGCGCCGTCACGC
Source organism: Pantoea jilinensis (assembly GCF_019104105.1). NCBI lineage: Bacteria > Pseudomonadati > Pseudomonadota > Gammaproteobacteria > Enterobacterales > Erwiniaceae > Pantoea > Pantoea jilinensis. The sequence continues at coordinate 737,363 of NZ_CP077746.1, forward strand.
TGCGTAGCGGCCAGCACATTGGCCAGAGTATGACTGCCGACGCTGTCTATCGCGGCGGCCCAGCGCTCTTTTGCCAGCGGTTTGCCAGGCTGGGAAAGCGCTTCACGGTCAATGACCGATGCCGCGCCCAGCGTCTCGATCAGATATGCAGGGTCGCTGGTGCGTCCGCTCGACGCAACTACTTCATAGCCCAGACGCGCCAGCAGGCTGACGCTGTAGCTGCCGACGCCGCCACTGGCCCCGGTCACCAGCACCGGTCCGCGTTCCGGTGTGATGCCCTGTTTTTCGAGCGCCATCACACAGAGCATCGCGGTCAGCCCCGCTGTACCGATGGCCATGGTTTGCAGCGGACTCAGCGCTGCGGGCACACGGACCAGCCAGTCACCGCTGACGCTGGCTTTCTGCGCCAGGCCACCCCACTGTTTTTCGCCCACGCCCCAGCCCGTCAGCAGCGCCACATCATCCTCTTTCCAGTCGGGATGGCGGCTGGCGGTCACACGCCCCACAAAGTCGATACCTGGCACCATCGGGAACTGGCGCACTATCGGGCCTTTGTTGCAGATAGCCAGGGCATCTTTGTAGTTCAGGGATGAGTAGCTGACGTCGAGTGTGACATCGTGGTCGGGCAGTTGAGATTCGGGGAGATCTTTCAGCAGGGAACGGTAACCTTGTTCGTCATTTTCAATGACCAGTGCCTTGAACATGCAGCCTCCGGCAGAGTGGGAAAGAGGGATCAGTTTACGCCTGACAGCAGTAATGCGGTAGGGCAATGGCCGCCTCGCCAGGTGAAGCGGGTGGCTGGCGCGGAAAAGTGTGTTGACAGGAGTGTAGAGGCTGATGCATAAATTTGCATATAATTCAGATAATTAGTCGAATTATGAATTTTTTATGATAAATAGGCTATAAAAATCATGTTGTTACATTTTTGCAGGGTGACTGAATAATTGTCCGGGTCGGGTTGTCCACGTATAAAAAAGATGACATTATGACCGCCACTTTTTGACCCTGCTTCTTCATCACAGAGGACGTCGCCATGTCCGGTTCACCGCGCACTCGCCCGGATTACCGTTCGCTTTTTCCGGCGCACATCGTGTTTTCCACATTGCCGAACGCTTCGTTATTTCTCATGCGGTGAGGCCAGCCAGGCCGCGGTTGTGGGGCTTTTCTCCATGGGCTGCGTAATGCCTTTCTGTTAATAATTCGCCGGGGCGCTGTCCCCATGATTGTGCCTCAGGCACTTCCTCCCTGACGTTAGGGATTCTGTTATGACTCCACTGAAAATTGCTGCCAGCGCCGCTGTCGCGCCCAGTCTGACCCTGAACACCGCGCGTGACGTAGTGACGCTGGATAACACTGACTTTACTGATGTGGCAGCGGTTGTCGTTTCGCTGGCAGATACCCGCAGCGGTGTGCTGGCGCTGCTGCGGCATACCGGCTTTAATCTGCCGGTGTTTGTCGCAAATGCGTTTGAAGAAGAGGTGATGCACCTGCCCGGCGTCAGCGGTGAACTGAATGGCGAGCCGCAGGAGTGGATAGCGCTGGAAGCGGCTGCGCAGGCGTATGAAGCTGAGCTATTGCCACCCTTTTTCGAGACGCTGACCCGCTATGTCGACATGCAGAACAGCACCTTTGCCTGTCCCGGCCATCAGGGCGGCGCGTTCTTTAAAAAGCATCCGGCGGGTAAACAGTTTTATGACTTTTATGGCGAGAATGTTTTCCGTTCTGATATGTGCAACGCCGACGTCAAACTGGGCGATCTGCTGATCCACGAAGGCTCAGCCAAAGATGCGCAGAAGTATGCAGCAAAGGTGTTTAACGCCGACAAAACTTACTTTGTGCTTAACGGCACCTCCAGCGCTAATAAAGTAGTGACCAATGCGCTGCTGACCCGCGGCGATCTGGTGCTGTTTGACCGCAACAATCACAAGTCTAATCATCATGGCGCATTGATTCAGGCGGGTGCGACTCCGGTTTATCTTGAAGCGGCACGTAACCCCTTCGGTTTTATCGGCGGCATTGACGCGCACTGTTTCGATGAGGCTTATCTGCGCGGGCAGATCGCGGCAGTGGATCCGCAGCGGGCGGAAGAGGCGCGGCCTTTCCGCCTGGCGATCATCCAGCTGGGCACCTACGACGGTACGGTTTACAACGCACGTCAGGTGGTGGATCGCATCGGTCATCTGTGTGATTACATTCTGTTTGACTCCGCATGGCTCGGCTATGAGCAGTTCATTCCTCTGATGGAGGGCTGTTCGCCGCTGACCCTGGAGCTGAATGAGAACGATCCCGGCATCTTTGTTACGCAGTCTGTGCATAAGCAGCTGGCAGGTTTTTCTCAAACCTCGCAGATTCACAAAAAAGATAATCACATTCGCGGACAGCGGCGTTTCTGTCCGCACAAGCGACTGAATAACGCTTTTATGCTGCATGCATCAACCAGCCCGTTCTATCCGCTGTTTGCCGCGCTGGATATCAACGCCAGAATGCATCAGGGCGAAGCGGGGCGTCGCATGTGGGATGAGTGCGTCATGGTGGGCATTGATGCACGTAAAGCGATCCTGGACCGCTGTGAAATGATCCTGCCGTTTGTGCCGGAGACGGTAGAGGGTCAGCGCTGGCAGGATGCGCCCACTGAAACGATCGCCCGCGATCTGCGCTATTTCAGCTTTGAACCCCAGTCGAAGTGGCACGGCTTTGCGGGTTACGCCCGCGATCAATATCGGGTCGATCCCTGCAAGCTATTGCTAACCACGCCGGGCATCGATGCTGCCAGCGGCGAATACAGTGATTTTGGGATCCCCGCGACCATACTGGCGAACTACCTGCGTGAGAACGGCATTGTGCCGGAGAAGTGCGATCTCAACTCGATCCTGTTCCTGCTGACCCCGGCTGAGAGTCCGGAGAAGATGGCGAATCTGGTGGCGATGCTGGCGCAGTTTGAGCAGCATGTAAAAGAGGATGCGCCGCTGGCCGAAGTGCTGCCGACGATTTATCGCAAGAATGCGCAACGCTATGCCGGCTATACTCTGCGTCGCCTCTGTCAGGAGATGCACGATCTCTACGTCAGTCACAACGTTAAGGATCTGCAGCGTCTGATGTTCCGCGCTGCGGAGTTCCCGCCAGTGAGGGTCAATCCGCAGGATGCGCATCAGGCTTATATTCGCGGCGAAGTGGAGCTGGTCCCCATTGCCGATGCAGCCGGGCGTGTCGCTGCTGAAGGCGCGCTGCCTTATCCTCCTGGCGTGCTGTGCGTTGTGCCAGGTGAAGTCTGGGGTGGCGCGGTGCAGCGTTATTTCCTGGCGCTGGAAGAGGGGCTTAACCTGCTGCCGGGCTTCTCGCCGGAGCTGCAGGGTGTTTACACCGAAGAGGATGACCAGGGACAGAAGTATCTGGTGGCGAATATGATAGTGGAGCGCTGATCTGAGCGGGGGCAGAGGCGGGTAGCGGCCCGCCGGGCCTTTTTGTTCGTGTGGTGCAGCGCTAAAGCTGAAGTTGTTCGCTGCGCGAACGGGCGCTGAGAGGTTTTCGCTCGCTAGCCAGCATACTGACGCTGAGCGGGTTCCGCCCGCCAGGCGTGGGGGAGTTTCAGTTCGCCTGAGCTGGCGGACGTGTTAAGGGGCGTACGCCCGCCCCTTAACAATCCCGGCGTCCGGCTGCCTGCGCGCCCCGCTTTGCGGGGTGCCTTCGTCACGCCCTGCGGCCCGAGGACCGTCCGGACTCGCCATCCCTGGCTCGTTCCGTCCTTTCGCCGACGTCCTGTCGGCTCATCCTGGCCTCCGGTTGTTCCTCAGCGCTTCGGACGCCTCTGGTAAAACCCCTGCCTGCGATTTCTTTTTGCTTTCTGTGGTGCGGCGCTGTCTGATGGACCGAAAGCAAACTAATTTTGAAAACTTTCAGCGACAATGAATCAACATTTAAAGAAGAGATAAAAGCGGGGAAAGGGAGGCCGTCAGAACCGCTGAGCGGATGAGGGATTTCAGGACGAGCGACAGGGATGTCGCGAAGAGGCGGGTTCGCGCCAGGGATGGCGCGTCCCGACGGTCCGTGAGAAATCCTGAAGAAGCGAAGGGACCGCGAAGCGGCGGTGAAGCAGGCCGGAGCCCGGGGTCAAGGGGGCGCGGCGACTGGCGCCCCCTTGTTGGTCGCCTGCAGAGGCGTAACTGAAACTCCCCAACCCGCCAGGCGAACGAAACCTTCTCAGCGCCTGTTCGCGCAGCGAACCATCGGCCAGGCGGTCGGAACCCGCTCAGTGCCAGCTCGCTGCCAGGCGAACGAAACCTTCTCAGCGCCCGTTCGCGCAGCGAACAAACACCAGCTTCAGCTCCGTACTCAAGCCCCGTTCGCGCAGCGAACAACAACCCCGCTTCAGCGGGCCGATCAGAATCCCCGATAACTCTTCTGCGCAGTACTCACCTTATACAGATAACGACGCGACTCCGCCGATGGGTGCTGGTTCGCCAGGGTCGAGTAAACCTTGCTGGATGACATACCGTTGATCATCGAAAACGCCCGATCTTTATCGCTGGAGAAGACGCGCAACACGCTGCCTGCACCACCGTTATAGGCGGTGATCACCGCATAGCGGCGTGATACCGGATCCTGAATGCCGCCCAGATAGCTGCGCTGCAACAGCGACAGATAAGCCGTACCGGCATCAATATTGTTCTCTGGATCCAGCAGATAACTGCGACTCGGCTTGCCCCATTTACCCTTCATGCGGAAGACGTCAACACCGGCGGTGTGCTGCACCACCTGCATCAGACCCAGCGCATCAGAGTGGCTTACGGCGTAGGGGTTAAAGCTCGACTCGGTCTGCATAATCGCCAGGATCAACGAGGCATCGACACCATACTGTTCGGAAGCTTTACGCACCATCGGCAGGTATTTATGCGCACGTTTGTCCAGGTGGTTCGGCACCATCGGAATCGAAATGCTGTAAATCACATGCAGACCCGAAGTGCGACGCATCAACTTATTCTGGATCAGATAGTCAGCAAAAGCTTCCGCGCGGCCCTGCCAGCGAATCGGCTGACCGGTGTTATCCAGCACCTGACCATAGAGCAGCGGCTCTTTACTGATCTCGATGTCGTTGGCGTCAGAATAGAGATCGACATTACCCGGATCTTCACCAATCAACAGCGTGGTCACGATCGCCTGACGCAGACTGGCCATCGGATCGGTGCCAGAAATCGTCTCGATGGTCAGCTTACCGCTTTCAAAGTTGATGTGGCTGCGGGTGTAATAGTTGTCGCTGTATTTGACGTAATCTTTTGGTCCGGCGATCAGGACCTCATTGATACCCCAGATATTCTCAATATTATGAGCAAACTGCCCCATCAGAATATCAAAGGCGTTGGTGTCTTTTACCCACTCCTCGTGGGTCTGCTGCTTCTTTGACCCGGAGCAGGAAACCAGAAGTGGTGCTATCACCAGCAGGGCGATTAATTTTTTATTCATTGGGAATGCAAGCCTGACCTGGATAACCGGCCTCAGTGATGAGGCCCGGAATGTTTACGCTTCTGGCGGTGTATAGCCTTCGATATGAACGTCTTTACCTTCGAACAGGAAATTGATCATCTCCTTCTCCAGCACTTTACGATCTTCGGGATTCATCATGTTGAGCTTTTTCTCGTTGATCAACATGGTCTGTTTCGCCATCCACTTCTGCCAGGCTTCTTTGGAGATGTCGTTGTAAATACGCTTACCCAGGTCGCCCGGATAGAGCTGAAAATCCTGACCTTCCGCGTCGCGCTGTAAAAAAGTACAAAAAATGGTGCGGCTCATTACTCTTCCTCATTAATCTCACAACTGTCCAAAGCCAGTTGTCGGGGATGGCGCAGCTCGTGTAACAGGCGCTCAACGGGTGCAGCTAATCCCACAGATGGTGGCAGCGCTAAGTTATACCAGAGACCGCCTGCTTCATCCATCGCCGCCCCGGCAGAAGGCCATGACAGCCACATTGGCACGATATCAAGATGGAAATGGCTGAAGGTGTGACGAAACGCGGTTAGCTGCTGCGGTTTTGCATGGATGCCACGCGCCGTCAGCCAGTCGGTGAGCGCCGTTTCGGTGGTGAACTGCGGGAAGCAGAACAGACCGCCCCACAGGCCCACAGGCGGACGCTGCTCCAGCCAGACATCATCGCCATCCTGCATCATCAGGAACCAGCCGCTGCGTTCCGGCAGCACCTGCTTAGGTTTCTTGCCGGGATAGCTCGCCCAGCTGCTGCTGGCGTAAGCTTCACAGCCGCTGTTCAGCGGACAGATTTCACACTTCGGCTTCGATCGGGTACAGACGAGAGCCCCCAGATCCATCATTGCCTGATTAAACTGGCTGACGCCCTCGGCAGGGGTGACCTCTTCACTGATCTGCCAGAGACGTTTTTCGACCTCTTTTTTACCCGGCCAGCCGCCAATGGCATAGCAGCGAGCCAGCACACGCTTGACGTTGCCATCCAGAATCGGGAAGTGCTGGCCCAGCGACAGCGACAGGATTGCGCCGGCCGTGGAGCGGCCAACGCCGGGCAGGGCAGAGACATCATCAAAATTACGTGGGAACTCGCCCTGATGCACTTCAACAATCTGCTTTGCGGCTTTATGCAGATTACGCGCACGGGCGTAGTAGCCCAGCCCGGTCCAGAGATGCAGCACCTCATCGAGCGGTGCCGCAGCCAGATCGGTAACCGTGGGGAAGCGCGCCATAAAGCGTTCAAAATAGGGGATTACCGTGGCAACCTGGGTTTGCTGTAGCATCACTTCAGAGAGCCACACCTTATAAGGCGTTTTCTCCAGCTGCCACGGCAGGGTTTTGCGACCAAAGCGCTGATACCAGTCCAGCACCTGTTGCGCGAACTGCGGCGCTTGCATCATAAGAAGGAAATTTTCCGTGTTTACTCTACACTCAGGCAGGAATTCCAGCACATGCGCACCTGGGTGTAAACCGGAAGATTGCAAAGGCTTGCTTCTGCTTATGAACTTTGCATAATGCCCGTTTCCCGGAACAGGCTAACCAGCAGGCTTTTACATGATTAATGACGTCATCACCCCAGAATTTGATGAGAACGGGCGGCCATTGCGCCGGATCCGTAGCTTTGTGCGCCGCCAGGGTCGCTTAACAAAAGGCCAGCAGCAGGCGCTGGACACCCTGTGGCCGATCATGGGGGTGGAATATCAGCCGGAGCCTGTCGATCTGCCCGCGTTGTTTGGCCGCGAAGCCCCGGTGACGCTGGAGATTGGCTTTGGCATGGGTGCCTCGCTGGTCACTATGGCGCAGAACACGCCGCATCAGAACTTCCTGGGTATTGAAGTGCATGCGCCAGGCGTAGGTGCCTGTCTGGCTTCCGCGAAAGAAGCCGATGTGCAGAACCTGCGGGTAATGTGTCATGACGCGGTGGAAGTGCTGGAGAAGATGATTCCGGATAACTCACTGCGTATGGTTCAGCTTTTCTTCCCCGATCCATGGCATAAAGCGCGCCACAATAAACGCCGTATCGTTCAGGTGCCTTTCGCCGAGCTGGTGATGCGTAAACTGAAGCTGGGCGGCGTTTTCCACATGGCGACCGACTGGGAAGCCTACGCGGAACATATGCTGGAAGTGATGAACAGCATTTCTGGCTACCGCAACCAGTCAGAACAACACAATTACGTGCCGCGTCCTGAGACGCGTCCACTGACCAAGTTTGAGCAGCGCGGGCAGCGTTTAGGCCACGGCGTATGGGATTTAATGTTTGAGAGGGTGAAATAATGGCCACACAACGCAGCCGCCGTTTACGTAAAAAACTGCACATCGATGAGTTTCAGGAACTGGGCTTCTCGGTTGCCTGGCGTTTCCCGGAAAGCACCAGCGAAAGCGAAATTGATGAGACGCTGAACCAGTTCATCAACGAAGCGATCGATCCTAACGGTCTGGCTTTCGATGGCAGCGGTTACCTGGTATGGGAAGGTCTGGTTTGCCTGCAGAAAACCGGCAAATGTACTGATGAACATCGTGCGCTGGTTCGCAAATGGCTTGAAGACCGCAAGCTGCAGGACGTGCAGATGACTGAACTCTTTGACGTCTGGTGGGACTAAGTCGTCACACCGTGTCGGGCTGAGGCCCGATCAAAGGGTTTCAGACCCGATCTTAGGGAGTAGATATGATGCGTAAAACGCTTCTTGCTGTGCTGCTGGTAGCAGCAACTCAGGCTCAGGCAGCCTATGAATGCAGCGTTAAGCCTCAGGACGATGTGGTCATCAGACCACAGAGTGTGCAGGTGGTCGGTGCCAACGGCAATATGGAAATCTCGCCGCAGGGCGACGTGCAGTTCAATGGACAGAAGGTCACGCTGGATAATGCTGAGCGCCAGAAAGCGATCGACTATCAGAACGCGCTGCGTCGCGATCTGCCGTGGATCGACAGCGGGGCGACGTCACGTCTGGAGAAAGGGCGGGCGGCACTGGATCGGGTCATCGTTGAGAAACTGGGCACCGACAGCAACGTGCGCAATCGCCTGACCACACTGAATGGCCAGCTGAAACAGCAGATGAATCGCATTATTGAACACCGTGAAGACGGGCTGACGTTCCACCATCAGGCGATTGATCAGGTGCGCGCCGAAGGTGAAAGGCTGGTGCAGTCGACGCTGGGCGGCGTGATGCAGGATAGTCTGAATGAGATGGGCAGTAAGCAGGGCAGCGGTGGAAGTAATCCCCTGCAGGCGATTATGGGGAATCTTGGCGGTTTGCAGCAGTCGATTCAGGCTGAGTGGAGCAAACAGGAGCAGGATTTCCAGAACTTCGGCCACGAGGTGTGTAATCGCGTTATTTCGCTGGAAGATCAGCGTAAACAGCTTACGGGCGCACTGAAAAAATAAAAAACGCCTCAGCCTGCCGGGCTGAGGCGTTTTTTTTAACCCTTCCTCGCCTATTCTTCCGCTAAAAACAGCTCCAGCAGCGAGTTCAGGAAGAGTTTTCCTTTCTCCGTAATCTGCCACTGCTCAGCGGTTTCTATCACGTAACCGGCGGCAATCGCGGCATCCATCTGTGGACGAATCACCTGCTCTGACAAGCCGGTGTAGCGGCTGAATTCGTCACGCGGCGCGGCCTCCAGCAGGCGAAAGCGGTTCATAAAATATTCAAACGGCTTGTCGCTATCGGCAACGTCGTACTGCTTTTCGCGATAGTTGCCCTGCATAAACCCACGCGGATGACGGGTTTTCACCGTGCGAACAATGCGGCCATCTGGCTGCGTCAGCTTGCCGTGCGCGCCACATCCAATTCCCAGATAGTCGCCGAAGCGCCAGTAGTTGAGGTTGTGTTCACAGCGATAACCCGGCTTCGCGTAGGCGGAGGTCTCATACTGCTGATAACCGGCCGCCTGCAGCAACTGATCGCCCTGTTCGAAAATATCCCACAGCGCATCATCATCCGGCAGCACCGGCGGGCGTGAGCCAAACAGGGTGTTGGGTTCGATAGTGAGCTGATACCAGGAGAGATGCGGCGGATTCAGCGCAATCGCCTGACGTAAATCATCAAGCGCCTCTTCCAGCGACTGATCGGGCAGGCCATGCATCAGGTCGAGGTTAAAGCTGCGCAGCGACAGAGACTCCGCCAGTTCAGCGGCGCGGACGGCCTCTTCCGGGCCATGAATGCGGCCAAGGCGCTGCAGCTTTTGCGGGCTGAAACTTTGCACGCCAATCGAAATACGGTTAATACCGGCGCGCTGATAGGCACTGAACCGGTCCGCTTCCACGGTGCCCGGATTGGCTTCCATGGTCACTTCGGCATCAGGGGAGAGCGTCAGACGCGCCCGCACACCATCCATCAGCATCTGCATCGCGCTGCTGCTCAGCAGGCTGGGCGTGCCGCCACCGATGAAGATCGTGCGCACTTCACGGTCACCAATCAGCGACAGGTCGATCTCCAGATCGCGCAGCAGGTGCTGTACGTATTCAACGTGCGGCACCTCATCTTTTAGCGCATGGGAGTTAAAATCACAGTAGGGACATTTCTGTACGCACCACGGAATGTGGATATAGAGACTTAACGGCGGCAGATTAGGCATTACGCATGGCTTCCAGCAACAGCGTCAATGCTTTACCCCGGTGAGAAGCTGCACCTTTTTCCGCTTTACTCAGCTCGGCCGCTGTTTTACCCAGCGCCGGGACAAAGAAAATCGGGTCGTAACCAAAGCCACCGGTGCCAGAGGCGGAGCGGGTAATCTCACCCTGCCAGCTGCCGTGGAACACCAGCGGGGTCGGGTCTTCCGCATGACGCAGATAGACCAGCACGCAGTGAAACTGCGCCTGGCGCTGACCGTCAGGCACATTTTCCAGCGCCTGCAGCAGCTTCTCCAGGTTCTGCTGATCGCTGGCCTCTTCACCGGCGTAGCGCGCAGAGTAGATGCCAGGCGCGCCGCCCAGCGCATCCACGGCCAGGCCGGAGTCATCGGCAATGGCCGGTAATCCGGTGATCTGTGCCGCGTGACGCGCCTTGAGAATCGCGTTCTCAATAAAGGTCAGGCCGGTCTCATCCGCCGATTCAACCCCAAGGTCAGTCTGCGCGACGATATCCAGACCAAAGGCGGAGAGTAACTCCGCCAGCTCACGCACTTTGCCGGGATTGCCGGTTGCGAGGACAACTTTTTGCATAACAGTTCCAGTTTGATTCATTTACAGCAGATACCAGAGACCCGGGAACAGGTCCATGCCGAGAAAGTTCAGGGCATACAGCACCAGGATGACGATCATCGCTGAGAAATCGATGCCGCCCATCGCAGGCAGAATACGGCGAATCGGTGCCATCATCGGCTCGGTTAACTGCACCAGCAGATAATCGACAGGACCCCGACCCTGGCTAATCCAGCTCATCAGAGAGCGTACGATGATGACCCAGAAGACCAGATAGCCGGCGGATTTAACCAGCGACAGCAGGCCGACCAGCAGATTAGTCGGATCGACCGAGAACACACCCACCTGGATTAGCAATAAAATCGGGTATTTCAGCGTGGTCAGCACAAAGGCCAGCAGCAGTGAAGCAGTATCAATCGGCCCCAGAGCCGGCAGTATGCGGCGCAGTGGCTTAACAACCGGCTGTGTCACTTTAACGACAAACTGTGCCACTGGATTGTAAAAATCGCAGCGGGACCACTGCATCCAGATGCGTAACAGCAGCACCATGACGTAGAGATCGATCAGCGTTTTTACTAAAAACGTCAGTGTTAACATGAAGTTCCTCTATTATTGTTGTGAGTTGTGCGCATAATCTCGTGCGCCAAAAATGGCGGTGCCGATACGCACCATCGTACTGCCTGCGGCGATTGCCGCCTCCATGTCATCGCTCATTCCCAGTGAAAGCGTATCAATATCCGAATACTGCTGTTGCAACTGCCGGAAGGCTTCCGCCATCTGCTGACACACTGCCAGCTGACGCTGATAATCGCTCTCCGCAGCCGGAATCGCCATCAATCCCCGCAGCCGCAGTTGCGGCAGCGCAGCAATCTGCTCCGCCAGCCCGGAAACGGCCTCCAGCATGATGCCAGATTTGCTGTTCTCGTCACTGATATTTACCTGAATTAACACATTCAGCGGTGGCAGCGAGGCGGGCCGCTGATCGCTGAGCCGCTGCGCAATACGCTGGCGGTCAATGGTGTGACACCAGGCGAAATTTTCTGCCACCAGACGGCTTTTGTTGGACTGCAGCGGGCCGATGAAGTGCCACTCCAGCTCAGGATGTGCGGCCAGTGCCTGGACCTTTTCAACCCCTTCCTGAACGTAATTTTCACCAAAGCCAATCTGGCCTGCGGCAAAGGCTTCTTCGACCGCGCTCGCAGGTTTGGTTTTACTGACTGCAAGTAGGGTAATTTCTTCTGGTGCGCGGCCGCACTGCGCGGCAGCGGCGGCGATTCGCTGCCGCACTTGCTGTAGGTTCTGCTGGATTGAGGTCATAGTCAGGAGAAATTATGAATCTGGATGAAATGGTGGAGCTTAGTGTAAAGCATAATGCCGTCGATCTGCACCTTTGCAGCGGACATTTGCCCTACTGGCGACGGCAGGGACGGCTGGAGGCGATTCCACAGCAGGCCGTGCTCTCTGCTGACTGGATGGCGCAGTTTATGGCCCGCTGGCTCAGTGACCCGCAGTGTCAGGAACTGGCGAGCACAGGGCAGCTCGATTTCGCCCTGAGCCTGGCCTGCGGCCAGCGTCTGCGCGCAAACCTGTTTAAGCAGCGTAACGGCCTGTCACTGGCGCTGCGCATTATTGCCTCTGTGTGCCCGACGCTGGAGAGCCTGCAACTGCCTGCTATTGTGCCGACGTTACTGACGCAGCAGGATGGGCTGATTCTGGTGACCGGTGCCACGGGCAGCGGTAAATCTACCACGCTGGCGGCGCTGGTCGATGCGCTGAACGGCCAGCAGGCGCGCCATATCATTACGCTGGAAGACCCGATTGAATTTATTCACCACAGCCAGCAGTCGCTGATTCAGCAGCGCGAAATCGGCCTGCACTGCAGTTCGTTCGCCCAGGGGATAAAGGCGGCACTGCGTGAAGATCCTGACGTCATTCTGCTGGGCGAACTGCGCGACAGCGACACAATCAGACAGGCGCTAACGGCGGCAGAGACCGGCCATCTGGTGCTGGCAACGCTGCACACACGTGGCGCAGCACAGGCGGTAGATCGGCTGGTGGATGTCTTCCCGGCGGAGGAGAAGCATCTGGTGCGCACTCAACTGGCAGGCAGCCTGAAAGCGGTGATTGCACAGAAACTGGTGCCGTCTGCTGCCGGGTCGCGCATTGGACTGTTTGAGCTACTGATTGCCACGCCTGGCATCACGAATCTGATCAGGGAAGGCAAGATGCACCAGATCCCGGCAATGCTACAGACCGGCGCACAGGCCGGTATGCAGACGTTTGAGCAGAGCAGGCTGGCGCGTCAGGCTGACGGGCTGATTAAGCCGGAAGGTCAGTAATGGTTTTCGAACCAGTCCTGCAAAATGATGGCAGCAGACTGTGAATCAACCGACCCTTTATTGAGCGCGCGATAACCACCACGTTCAAACAGGCCAGCACGCGCTTCTACCGTGCTGAGTCGTTCATCCTGAAGCTCTACACGAATGCCAAAGCGACCGTGCAGACGGTTAGCAAATTTACGCGCGCGGTCAGTTAACGGCTGCTCAGTGCCATCCATATTGAGCGGTAAGCCGACGACCACGAAATCGGGCTGCCACTCTTTCAGCAGCTTTTCGATCACCAGCCAGTCCGGAATGCCATCCTGCGCTTTCAGGGCGGTCAGCGGTCGGGCGCTGCCAGTGAGTTGCTGCCCTACGGCGACACCAATACTTTTGGTGCCGAAATCGAAACCTAACAGAGTTTGAGTTGACATCAGGCGTGTCCGGCGTCGCTGGCCATGTTGTGAATATCGACGCCAATACTGCGCGCCGCTTCGCGCCAGCGCTCTGAAATCGGCGTCTGGAACAGGATGTTGCTGTTAGCTGGCGTCGTCAGCCAGGCATTTTCCATCAGCTCATTCTCCAGCTGATCTTTTTCCCAGGCACAGTAACCCAGCGCGACCAGCACATTGGTGGGCTGAGACGCCGTGCCGATGGACTCCAGCACGTCACGGGACGTGGTGATGATCGTGTTATCGGATACACGAATGCTGGAGGTAAACGTGCGTTGGGCTGAGTGCAGGATAAAGCCACGATCTTCTGCCAGCGGCCCGCCGGTAAACACCGGTTTATCCAGCTTGATCGACGGATCGCGATCTTCAGCAGAGATTTTCAGCTTCTTCAGAATGCCTTCAACCGTCAGGTTTTCCATGGGTTTATTAATGATCAGTCCCATTGCACCCTCTTCGTTATGTTCACAGATATAGACTACGGAACGTTTGAAGAAAGGATCCTGCAATGAAGGCATGGCAATCAAAAAGTGATGTTGTAAATTCATTGTCACACGATGTACCAAAAAAATAACCGGCACGCGACGACCGCACCGGTATTGGGTTGATCACGGAGCCTCGCCCCGGCGTTTTGCTCAGCCCAGGCGTTTCTCAATGGCATCCATCAACATGCCGGTGATGGAGATCGGGAACGCAGCCTCAATTTCACGTATGCAGGTTGGGCTGGTCACGTTAACTTCTGTCAGTTTATCACCGATGATGTCCAGACCGACAAAAATCAGTCCTTTTGCTTTCAGCGTCGGGCCAACACGACGTGCAATTTCCCAGTCGCTTTCGCTTAACGCACGTGCTTCACCACGCCCACCAGCCGCGAGGTTGCCACGCGTTTCACCGCCCTGCGGAATACGTGCCAGGCAGTAAGGCACCGGCTCGCCATCCACCACCAGCACGCGTTTGTCACCCTCTTTGATTGCCGCAATGTAGTTCTGCGCCATGCAGAAACGACTCTCATGCTCGGTCAGGGTTTCGGTAATCACGCCAAAGTTAGGATCGTCTTTCTTCACGCGGAAAATAGACGCACCGCCCATACCATCCAGCGGCTTCATGATGATATCACCATGCTCCTGCCAGAAATCACGCAGCTGCGCTTTGCTGCGGGTGACCAGGGTGTCCGGCGTAAACTCGGCGAACCAGGCGGTGTAGAGCTTTTCGTTACAGTCGCGCAGGCTCTGCGGCTTATTCACGATCAGCGTACCCAGCTCTTCAGCACGCTCCAGAATGTAGGTCGCATAGATGAACTCGGTATCGAATGGCGGATCTTTACGCATCAGCACCACGTTCAGATCAGCCAGCGGGATCACCTGCTCGCTGCCGAACTGGAACCAGTTCTCAGGGTTCTGCTCAACGGTCAGCAGGCGGGTGCGGGCAGACGCCACGCCACCACGCATGGAGAGATCGTGCATCTCCATGTAGTGAATTTCGTAACCACGGCGCTGTGCTTCCAGCAGCATGGCGAAGCTGGAGTCTTTTTTAATATTGATGGACGAAATAGGGTCCATCACGATGCCAAGTTTAATCATTATTATCTCCTCGGTGAGGCGGCATTGACCGCCTCGTCTGGTTCGGTCTGCAGTGGGCCGATGAGTCAGGACCGCTGAAAGTATCGCTTAACCCAGGTCGCCAAACCTCACCTGAAGTGCCGTAATGGCCGTCAGCGCGGTAGTTTCGGTGCGTAATACCCGTGGGCCAAGCAAAATGTCAGTAAAATCGTGCTGCGCCGTCATCGCAATTTCGTCCGCAGACAAACCGCCTTCAGGACCAATCAGCAGTCGTACCCGCTCAACAGGCTGTGGCAGCGTGTTGATGCTGTGACTGGCGCGGGGATGCAGGTTGAGCTTTAAACCGCTGTCAGCTTCCGCACACCAGGCTTCCAGTGTCATCGCTTCACGAATCTCCGGCACGCGATTACGTCCGCACTGCTCGCAGGCGGCAATCGCAATTTTCTGCCACTGCTGGATTTTTTTCGCCAGACGCTCAGCATCAAGCTTTACGCCACAGCGCTCGGAAAACAAGGGTGTAATGACATTCACGCCCAGTTCGATCGATTTCTGGATAGTGAATTCCATTTTTTCACCGCGCGACATCACCTGACCTAAATGCAGATGTAAAGGCGACTCGCGATCGTCCGGCTGGCTCTCTGTGACGGATACTTTTACACGCTTTTTATCAACATGCGTGATCTCTGCTGCAAAAGTCAGATTAGTGCCATCAAAGAGTTCCAGACGCTGACCTGCCGTCATCCGGAGCACGCGGCCTACATGATTGGATGCATCTTCATCCAGGGTAATTTCACTGCCGATGTCCAGGGGCCCGGCGTGATAGATGCGAGGTATGCGCATAAGATTCCTGAGACCGGACGCCGCGCTGCAGCGGCGTCATGGGAAAAAGAGCTAGTGTAGGGCAGGGATTTTAGCGCTGGCAAGCCTGCTGCACATAAGGATTGTGATTGCCCTGAACCTTTGCAATGCGCTGGTCGCGTTCGCACTCCCATTGGGTGACGGGATAGAGCCTGTCCCAGGCGGTAAACAGCTGCGTCTGCTGGCGCGAAATGCGCAGATGATACTGGTCGCGCATGTAGAAATAGGTGCGGGCAATGGCGCCACGCGCACGAGCGGGTGGCTCTGCCTGTTTGAGTTTAAAATCGATCTTCATCTCACACTGGCCGTACTGCTTCTCGCTGCCGTTCCATTGACTGTAGGCGAAGTTGCCACGGTCGCCATTCACTTCACCCACCGCAGGTTCCAGATTGTGCAGGTCAGTTTCAATGCGGCGATAGTCGGGATCTTTACTGCAGTTTTTGCGGCCTCCCTCCTGCCAGCACTGGCGCTGATGACCGAATTCCCATGCCGGCATCACATGTTCCCACTCAATACGTGCAGCGCGGTTCGCATTTTTGCGCACCTGGTAACCACAGCTGCTGAGATCGGGCGTGCCTTTTTTTCCCTGCCACTGAATTTTACAGCCGCAATAAAACGAACCTGGCGCATCGGCATTGATCGCCGCCGCAAAGGTTTTGGCCTGCTGAAAGTTATTCTGATGATAGTTATTCAGGTTGAGGGCGTCAGCGGCGGGGACAAACAGCAGTGCAACCGCCAGACTTAAAATGCGAGACATATTCCAGCTTCTACCTAATACGAAAAAGGGCGGCAGGTTAACAGAATGTGGAATAGGGCGGAATGGGGAGTGTTCTCAGGAGGCGATAAACTCGCCTGCGACCAGCAGGCTGCCACAGTGCACACAGCGATATTCACTCTCTTTGCGCAGCACCCGATTGTGGCGGCGCACCGTCAGCTGATGTTGCTGACACTGACAGCGGTAAGCGAAAGTGTTGCTGCGCACGGAGGCGATCTCAAACTGATGGGTGCGTCGTGCCGGAACGCCCAGCACATTCTCCATCATCCACTTCCACTCTTTGCCGTGGGGTGCGACGCGACCAAACTGCTTCCAGACCAGCAGATGCGCCAGCTCGTGCGGCACCACTTCATCGATAAATGCCTGCTGATTTTCCAGCAGCAGCACCGGATTGATGCGGATCTCCCAGGCAGTCAGCCAGGCGGTGCCCGCCGCCGTTCCGCGTTGCTGATAGAGCAGTTTCGGTTCCGGATAAGCGGTTTTCAGTACCTGATTTGCGCGCTCAAGCGACTGACGCAGTGAGCGCATAACGGCCTGCTGCAGGGCAATGGGGAGACGAGGTGTTTTCATGGTGCTCAGAATAATCGCCGCCGCGCAGGAACTCAACGTTAGCCGCAAACAGGGCCGCGCAGAGTCTATACTTCGCCAGCTGTCTCCGGATAAGCAATACGCCGTCCTGCCGATGGTGGGGAATGGCGAAGCCCATCGGCTGAAATTGCTGGATTAAATATAGTTATGGCCTTTTTTAGAATATTCTATTGCAGACATTCACTGGCGAGTGAATGGATGAAAAGCGAACGGCACAGAGCATGGATAAAGCAATGAAAAATAATGATAACGTCAGGAAACAACGGATTGTGCTGGTGACGGATTTGATGGCCGGTCGCGGTGGTATGGAAAATGTGACCGGTCAGTTGATCACCGCCCTGAATGCGGAAGCCGGAACGGAAGCGGGGCTGTTTATTATTAACAGCGGAGAGGAGAGCCACTCCCGCGCCTGGACCGCCAATGCCGTACTGGCAGAGAGCGTCTGCACGCTGCGGAATAAGAAAATTAAAAATCTTATTCACACGCTGAGAATGGCTGCTTTCTTTCGTCGCTATCAACCCGATCATGTTCTGACCCTCAACACCATTCCCTGTCTGATGACGCGTCGGGCTATTACGCTTTCAGGCCGCAAAATCGTGCTTTCGAGCTGGATGCACCTGCCACCGCGCGAACGATATCGCCCACATTATCTGCTGCGGGCCGATCACCATTTTGCTATCAGTCATGAAATCAAAGCGCAGCTGGTTGAGTTAGGTGCCCGTGCCTCTGACGTTGATGTCATCCATAACCCCATCAGGCGCAATGATGAGGTTATCGGCAGACCGCAGGCGCTGAAGTTTCTCTATATTGGTCGCGTCCATTTTCAGCGACAGAAACAGCTCAAAGACCTGTTTGATGCCTTGCAGAAACTCGATACACCCTGGACGCTGGAGATCGTGGGGGACGGGGAAGATCTGACGCGCTGTCAGCACTACGTGGCGGAACTCGGGATTCAGGATCGCATTACCTGGCATGGCTGGCAGGAGAACGCCTGGGCGTATGTCAGCCGCCATATTAAACAGGTCACCTGCCTCGTGATGACCTCTAACTTCGAAGGCTTCCCGCTGATTCTGCTGGAGGCGATATCGCGTGGCGTCTACTGCGTCTCCTCCGACTGCATCAGCGGCCCGTCAGAAATTATTCAGAATGGTCTCAATGGTCAGCTCTATCCCACTAATGACAGCATGGCACTGGCCGCTATTCTCAACACCATGAGCGGGGATTTTCACTTTCCTGATCATCAGGTTATTAAAGCGAGCATTACCGGTTTTTATGAGGAAAATTATATGAAGCACCTGATGAGTGTGTTTAACCGCCTAACTGAGGTTAAGCATGACGAATAGAACCAGTCGCGATGGATTAACGTTAATGGTTAATTTTTCAGTTATTGCGCTCTGTCTGGCGCTGTCACTGAATATGTTTGTTACCGGCCTGCCGCAAAAAATATTCTATCTGGTCTCTTATCTCTCCGTTGCCTCCGTGTTGTATGGCCTGGTGCGCAGGCGAGAGGACTTTAAAGAGAACGGTTTTTATATCGCCCTGTTTGCTGTACTGATTATTTTTGCCCTGATCCGTCTCTTCTGGGCGATACACGCTAAAGGGATCGAAACCGCGCCCTCAAAAGATGCCATCACCAATATCGGCAACTATCTGCTGGGGGCGAAGCGACTGTTACTGGGCGCCTTTGTGCTGCTCAGTCTGGCGATTTATGGTCATCGGGTCTCTGCTACCACGCTGCGCATCGGAAAAGTGTTAATTCTGGTGGGACTGTTGATTACGCTGGGCTTTGGTATTCACGAGCATCTTTATACCGAAAATATCCGCATCAAACTCACCACCGAAGCGGCCTCGATGTCCTCCTACATGATTCTTTTTATCTACTGTGCCTGGCTATGGCTGAGCCGCTTTGAGACGCACTCGTACTGGAAGGTGGCTGATGTCGTTGCGCTGGCGGTGACCTTTGCCTTGCTCTACCTATGTGGCACCCGGGTGACCCTGATTGCGCTGATTGCCGCAGGATTGCTGTTCCTGGTGCAGACTTATCGGCTGTCGTTGCTGACCAACTGGCGGATTAGTGCTTTGCTGGTGGGCGTGCTGGCGGTGCTGATCCTGATGACCAGTAACCGCTGGGTGGAGGGTGTGCAGGATATCGAGAACTATGGCTCAAACAGCTCAACCTCCCTGGGCGCACGTGTGGCTATCTGGGGCGGGGCGATGAATTTTATTGAGCATCATGGCGGTTTTGCGACGCCGGATGCGCGCACCACCGAGGCCCGACAGTTCATCACGGCGCACTATCCTCACAATACTGAGGGCTATACCAACGTTAAATACAACATGCACAACGAGTTTCTGGAAGTGACGACACTGCAGGGCTGGCTGGGTGCGCTGTCGCTGGCGCTGCTCTATCTGACCGTGCTGGCAGGCGTGCTGAAGAAGTGCGATCTGCGCGGTGTTGCGCTGCCGATGCTGGGATTGTTTATCTGCGGACTGACCGATTCGGTACTGCCTTATAATCAGACCGCCACCATTTTTATTATGGCTCTGGCGCTCTGCTGTATACGGCGGCCGCTGCCGGTCACCGCTGCATAGTCTCTGTCTGAACCTATAAAAAAGGCGGGGTTTCTCTGGAAACCCCGCCTTTTTATTACCGCGATTTTTACGACGTAACGTTAGTCGCGAGAACCGATGTCGCGCAGTTTCTTACCTGCCATCAGATTACGTTCAATGTGCTCCAGCGAGACGTTTTTCGTCTCAGGAATCAGCATCAGCGTCAGCAGAATGAAGAACAGGTTAAGCGCCGCGTAGACCCAGAAGGTGTTCGCATTGCCCAGCGTATTCAGCATGGTCAGGAAGGTTGCACCCACGATCATGTTTGCGATCCAGTTGGTGGTCGTAGAGACAGTGATACCGAAGTCGCGGCCTTTCAGCGGCTGAATTTCGGAACAGAGTACCCAGATCAACGGACCGGCTGACATGGCAAAGCCAACGATAAACATCAGCAGCATACCGATCGCAAAGTACTGTGCGCCTGCAGAGTGAATACCGAAGTGCAGCATTGTACCCAGCACGCCCATACCGGCTGCCATCACCATAAAGCCCAGAATCAGGGTAGGTTTACGACCCCAGCGATCCACCAGACCAATAGCAATAAAGGTGGCCAGAACGTTGACCAGACCCACAATCACCGTGCCCCACATCTGCTGGGTGGTGTTAGTGAAGCCTGCGATTTCAAAGATTTTTGGCGCGTAGTACATGATGACGTTCATGCCGGTAAACTGCTGCATCACCTGCAACAGGATGCCGAGATAGACCGCGCGACGGAAGTGGCTGCTGCTGGTGAACAGACCCCAGCCAGACTGCTTGACCTTCAGGCTCTCACGAATCTCTTCCAGCTCACGTTTTGCCTGCTCGCTGGTGTCACGCAGACGATCCAGTACACGTTGTGCATCGCGGAAGTTGCCTCGCGCCGCCAGCCAGCGCGGGCTGTTTGGCAGGAAGAAAACACCGACCAGCAGCAGCAGTGCCGGAATCGTGATGATACCCAGCATCCAGCGCCAGTTGCCGGTAAAGCTGAATGCGGTATCGGTCAGGTAAGCACCCAGAATACCGATAGTAATCATCAGCTGGTAAAGCGAAATCATACTGCCGCGAATTTTTTCCGGTGCGATCTCAGAAAGATAAAGCGGGGCGGTATAAGAGGCGATACCGACAGCCAGACCCAGCAGAACGCGGGCGCTGATCAGCATTTCCGGGTTTGGCGACATTGCTGACCAGAGTGAACCGATCACGAAAAGAATCGCACCGGCCATCAGGCTTTTCTTACGGCCCAGGCGGGATGACATCCAGCCGCTGCCGATAGCACCGACCGCCGCACCAAACATCATGGAACTGACGATCCACTCCTGCTGATGAGGGGTGACGTTAAAGTCCTTTGCGATAAACGGCAGAGCACCGGCGATAACGCCGATATCCAGACCGAACAGCAGTCCCGCAAGGGCCGCCAGAAAGCAGACAAATAAGGTCATCGCCTTATTTGAAGTTCTGCTTTTGTGTGTATTGCCAGGCATTGTAGCCTCCAGGTTTATCCATCATTGTTTTTATCAATGTTAAAAAACCATTTGCGGGAAAAAAGTGAGCCTGATCACATCAGTGTAATCGCTTACACACGCTGAAACCCTGAAATTCAGCATATTTTTCCCGGAAAGATTAATTAACCAGTGAGGTATAGCACTCATTAAGTTTCTGACAATGCTCTATTTAGTGGCTATCAGACGACGCTGAAAATAACGCATTTTCAGCATAATAACTACGTGCGTTAATTCTTAAATGTCAGATATACAAAGCATTTCGATTTGTAATCGTTAACATTTTGTCGTCAGAAAAAGCGAAAGGAAGTGTAGCTGAGAACTGAAAATTTGCTGCAGAGTAAAGAGGATGTCATTCAGGTTCGTTTTTTTCGTCTTCAGACGTCTGGAATAAACAGCAGGGTTATCGTATTCCGGTGCCGGGCGGAGGCAGACATTCTCAGGTGAGCAATGGGGCTGATCGGGCGATAAAAAACCCCGCCACCGGGGCAGGGTTTTTATCAGCAGCCGCTAACCTTACAGGCCAGCTGCTTCACGCAGCAGGGCAGCTTTGTCGGTTTTTTCCCATGGGAAATGTTCGCGACCAAAGTGACCGTAAGCTGCGGTCTCTTTATAGATTGGGTGCAGCAGGTCCAGCATCTGAATCAGACCGTATGGACGCAGGTCGAAGAACTCGCGTACCAGCAGCGTCAACTGTTCAGTTGAGATTTTCTCGGTGCCGAAGGTTTCCACCATGATAGAGGTCGGTTCAGCCACGCCAATAGCGTAGGAGACCTGAATTTCACAACGGTCAGCCAGACCCGCCGCCACGATGTTTTTTGCCACGTAACGCGCTGCATAGGCGGCAGAGCGGTCAACTTTAGAAGGATCTTTACCAGAGAACGCACCGCCACCGTGACGTGCCATACCGCCATAGGTGTCGACGATGATTTTACGGCCGGTCAGACCGCAATCGCCCATCGGACCACCAATCACAAAGCGACCGGTTGGGTTAATGTGATATTTGGTCGAGGCACTCAGCCATTCTGTTGGCAGAACCGGTTTGATGATCTCTTCCATCACCGCTTCCTGCAGATCTTTCTGACTGATGGATTCAGCGTGCTGGGTAGACAGAACGACTGCATCAATGCCAACGATTTTGCCATCGTCATACTGGAAAGTGACCTGGCTTTTGGCATCCGGACGCAGCCACGGCAGGGTCCCGTTTTTACGTACTTCAGCCTGACGCTGAACCAGACGGTGCGCGTAGGTCACCGGCGCAGGCATCAGCACGTCAGTTTCGTTGGTGGCATAGCCGAACATCAGACCCTGATCACCCGCGCCCTGTTCCAGCGGATCGGTGCGGTCAACGCCCTGATTAATATCCTGAGACTGTTTGCCAATGGCGCTTAATACCGCGCAGGAGTTGGCATCAAAGCCCATATCGGAATGAACATAGCCGATGTCACGTACGGTCTGACGGGTGATCTCTTCAATATCGACCCAGGCGCTGGTGGTGATTTCACCGCCAACCAGAACCATTCCGGTTTTAACGTAAGTTTCGCAGGCCACGCGCGCTTTAGGATCCTGTTCGAGGATCGCATCCAGCACAGCATCGGAGATCTGGTCGGCGATTTTATCGGGATGTCCTTCTGATACGGACTCGGACGTAAAAAGGTGTTTAGCCATTCTGTTCTTTACCTTAAATATGGTTTGAGTACGACTGCATAGCGCCAGTGAGGTTGTCTGACCTGACGCCCCTTCAGGCAAAGCCGCGAGCAGTGAGGTAGTATCAGCACAGCAGACTGACACCGCCTGGATAGTAACCTGTTTAGATGGAAAACCATCTGGACGGCTATTTTAGGATAGAGGATAAACCAATTACCAGCCCTTTTTCTGTTTAAGCGCTTAACCTGTAACCGTTATCGGCATAATTTGCTGACACTGCACGCAATTCCCGGATAATCTTTTTGCATTTTAGCGCTGTAAACTGTATAAAACGCCGCTGCTTCGATAGCAGCAGCAAGGATGACGCCACTGTTTGCGTCGCGCCTGTCAGACTCTGGTCTGGCTTTCACCCAGGTTGTTTTCCATGTGCCCCTGGCATATGCGGAGGTGATACAAGTAATGAACCACGCTTTTTCTTCTTCCGGTTCCTTGCGCTGCGGCGCTGCACTGGCTCTCTCCTGCCTCCCATCTGTTTCTTTGTCCTGCCGACACTATGTCCGATGCGGTAATTTTACCGACACAGGCGCCGGCTAATCTTTATCTCTGTTCTGCTGGTTTGGTCTCTTCTCTGCGCCCGCGTAGCGGAACGACGCAGGTTATCCATGGTCAATACATAACTAAATGTTCTCTGTTTAAACGGAGATGGCCAGGGTGTTTTACACTTAACTCTCATGCGTGAATCGCGCTGACGGCAACGTCAGGTGAACAGGACATTGTGTTTAATGTGGCAACAGGTTTTCAGATTAGCGGCCATAAAGCCGGTTAGCAGTTCTATCTTTCAACGGAAAATTGAGGTTCGCGATGTCTGACGACATGAAGAATATCAAAGGTTCGTCAGCTGGCGAACAGGGTGCACTCCGCTCCATGCAGGAGGTGGCAATGAACGATCAGGATGCGAGCAAAATGTTGCGTACGTACAACATCGCCTGGTGGGGCAACAACTATTATGACGTTAACGAACTGGGCCACATCAGTGTCTGCCCCGATCCGGATCGTCCGGATGTGCGCGTCGACTTAGCCCGCCTGGTTAAAGAGCGCGAAGCACAGGGCCAGCGTCTCCCCGCCTTGTTCTGCTTCCCACAGATTCTGCAACACCGTCTGCGCTCGATTAACGCCGCGTTTAAACGTGCGCGCGAATCTTACGGCTACAAAGGCGACTACTTCCTGGTTTACCCGATTAAAGTTAACCAGCACAAACGCGTTATTGAGTCGCTGATTCACTCTGGCGAGCCGCTGGGACTGGAAGCCGGCTCGAAAGCCGAGCTGATGGCCGTGCTGGCGCATGCCGGTCAGACCCGCTCAGTGATCGTCTGTAATGGCTATAAAGATCGCGAATATATTCGTCTGGCGCTGATTGGCGAGAAGATGGGCCACAAGGTCTATCTGGTGCTGGAGAAGATGACGGAAGTGCGGCTGGTGCTGGAAGAAGCGGAGCGTCTGAATGTCGTGCCGCGTCTTGGCATCCGTGCGCGTCTGGCTTCGCAAGGCTCCGGTAAATGGCAGTCGAGCGGCGGCGAAAAATCGAAGTTTGGCCTCTCCGCCACGCAGGTGCTGAAACTGGTTGAGATCATGCGCGAAGCGGGTCGCATTGACAGCCTGCAGCTGCTGCATTTTCATCTGGGTTCGCAGATGTCTAACATTCGCGACATCGCCACCGGCGTGCGTGAGTCGGCGCGTTTCTACGTCGAACTGGCGAAGCTGGGCGTTAACATCAAATGTTTCGATGTCGGCGGCGGTCTGGGCGTCGATTACGAAGGCACACGCTCGCAGTCTGACTGCTCGGTCAACTATGGCCTGAATGAGTATGCCAACAACGTGATCTGGGCGATTGGTGCGGCCTGTGATGAGCACGGTCTCGAGCATCCGACCGTCATTACCGAGTCGGGTCGTGCTGTGACCGCGCACCACACGGTACTGGTCTCCAATATCATTGGTGTCGAGCGTAACGAGTTCAGCGAACCTGAAACGCCGGATGCGGATGCGCCGCGCCCGATTCTCAGCATGTGGGAAACCTGGCAGGAGATGCATGAGCCAAGCACCCGTCGTTCGCTGCGTGAATGGCTGCACGACAGCCAGATGGATTTGTCTGATATCCATACCGGCTACGCCTCCGGTACATACGATCTGAAGCAGCGTTCATGGGCTGAGCAGCTCTATCTGAGCATCTGCCACTATATTCAGCAGCATCTTGATCCCAGCAACCGTGCGCACCGTCCGATCATCGACGAACTGCAGGAGCGCATGGCAGATAAGATCTACGTGAACTTCTCGCTGTTCCAGTCCATGCCGGATGCGTGGGGTATCGACCAGCTGTTCCCGGTACTGCCGCTGGAAGGGCTGAACAAGAAGCCGGAGCGTCGCGCCGTGCTGCTCGACATCACCTGTGACTCCGATGGCACCATCGATCACTACGTGGATGGCGACGGTATCGCGACGACCATGCCGATGCCGCAATATGACGTGGATAATCCGCCAATGCTGGGCTTCTTCATGGTCGGTGCTTATCAGGAAATTCTGGGCAACATGCACAACCTGTTCGGTGACACCGAGGCGGTAGATGTCTACGCACGCGAAAATGGCGATGTGGAAGTCCAGCTCTCTGATGAAGGCGATACCGTGGCGGACATGCTGCGTTACGTGCAGCTTGATCCCAACGAGCTGATGGCGCTGTTCCGTAATCAGGTGCAGGCATCCGATGTCGACGAAGAGCTGCGCGCGCAGTTCCTGGAAGAGTTTGAGAGCGGCCTCTACGGTTACACCTATTTAGAAGATGAATAATCGGCGCTGGCAGCCTGCAATCGCATATTGCAGTTGCCGTTAACTATGCCGATAATCTGACCCACTCAATCCCTTCCTCGTCGGGCCTAACGACGCGGAGGGGATTTTTTTCATCTCAACCTTAATGGCTTGCTGGCCTGGCCTGACTAACGCACATAGAGAGAGCAATTATGTATAACACCCTTGGCAATCAGTATGACAACTCCCTGGTTTCTAACGCCTTTGGTTTCATGCGTTTTCCGCTGAATTTCCAGCCTTACGACAGCGACGCCGAGTGGGTTATCACTGGCGTGCCATTTGATGCTGCAACATCGGGCCGTCCGGGCAGCCGCCTGGGTCCGGGCGCGATTCGTCAGATCTCCACCAATCTGGCCTGGGAAGGCTGCCGCTGGCCGTGGGATTTCGACCTGCGTCAGCGTCTGAACGTGGTCGACTGTGGCGATCTGGTTTACGCCTTCGGTGATTCGCAGGATCTTTCCGACAAGTTGCAGGCTCACGCGGAAAAACTGCTGGCCAGTGGCAAGCGCATGATGACTTTTGGCGGCGATCACTACGTTACGCTGCCACTGCTGCGCGCCCATGCAAAACACTTCGGTAAGATGGCGCTGGTGCATTTCGATGCGCATACCGACACTTACTCCAACGGCCCGACCTTCGACCACGGCACTATGTTCTTTACCGCGCCGAAAGAAGGTCTGATCGATCCACAGCATTCTGTGCAGATCGGTATCCGCACCGAATTCGACAGGAGCCTTGGTTTCAACGTGCTGGATGCGGCGCAGGTCAACGACCGCAGCGTTGACGATATCCTCGCGGAAGTGAAACGCACCGTTGGTGATCTGCCGATCTATCTGACCTTCGACATCGACTGTCTGGATCCGGCGCATGCGCCTGGCACCGGCACGCCAGTGATTGGCGGCCTGACCACGGATAAAGCGACCAAGCTGATCCGTGGCCTGCAGGGCATGAACATTGTCGGCATGGATCTGGTGGAAGTGGCACCGGGATACGATCATGCTGATCTGACAGCACTGGCGGCGGCGACGCTGGCGCTGGATATGCTGCATGTTCAGGCTGCAAACAAAGGTTAATCCTGTCATGAGCCTGCCGGGTTAACCTGGCAGGTTTTGCGCCGCCGGCTAATGCGGCACAGTGCCAGTAACGACCGCCATCCGCTTTTCCTCCTCAGGATTGTTTCCCTTTATCACAACGCCCGCTGCTCAGGCGTAACCGCGCATCAGCAGCTAAACTCATTGATATCAATTCTCAACGTGGAGACAATCATGGGCTTTCTTGATGAACTGGCGGGATCGCTACAGGGCGCGCAGAGTGATGGGCATTTGCCCGGACAACTTCAGGCGGTCTGGCACTGGGTGCAGGAGCAGGGCGGTATTGAAGTGCTGCTACAAAAATTCCAGCAGGGCGGGCTGGGCGAGGTGTTTGGTTCGTGGATCGGCACCGGGGCGAATCAGCCGGTAGAACACAGCGATATCCACTCTGCATTTGGTCAGGCTGAGCTACAGTCACTGGCGGATAAGCTGGGAACCGACGTTAAGGGCGCCGCGGGCACGCTGGCGGTTATTCTGCCGCAGCTGATCGACAAAATGTCACCTCAGGGGCATATGGATGAGGCGTCGCTGCACGAGAATAAACTCGATTTAGGTTCGATGGTGGATCAGATATTCAAACGTTAGGTCAGTGATTCTGACCTGATCCGTACTGCAGGCGCATGCTGTGTGCATGCGCCTGTATCAGGCATTACTTCTTCGCGTCTGCCGCAATACGTTCACGGATGTGCTCGGCACGCGCTTCAGAAGCGGGGTGCGAGTCAAACATCGAGCTCTGACGTCCCTGTTCCAGCTTCGCCAGTTTCTCAAAGCTGGTCACCAGACCTTCCGGATTAATGTTGCGCTTCTTCATCAGATCGTAGGAGTAATCATCTGCCTGCGATTCCTGAGTCTGGGAGAACTGTGCGTTAACCAGTTTTTCACCCATCTCACCCAGTTGCGACTGAGACAGTGAACCGATCACGCCGCCAACTGATGCGGCTGCCGTGCGGGCGGCGGTTGTGGCATACGCCAGCTGCATCGCTTTACGCGTATGACCCAATGCAACGTGGCCCATCTCATGGCCCAGCACGCCTTCCACCTCATTGTCAGTCATCATATCCATCAGGCCGCTGTAAACGCGGATACAGCCGTTTGCCATCGCCCAGGCGTTGACATCTTTGGTCTGATAAACCTTATAGTTCGCCGGAACGCCATTGATATTATCGCCCAGCGCGGCTGCAATCTTATTCAGGCGCTGCTGATACTCACTGTTAGCGGGCGCCAGCTGATTATCCTTGTCCATCTGCTCACAGGATTTATCGCTCAGTTGCTTTACCTGATCGTCGCTCAGGCTATAAGCCTGATAGGCCTGCGCGCCAGATTGCATCAGTGCATTATTGTCTAAACCCTGACAGCCGCTGAGCATCGCTGTCAGGCCAAGTGCTAACACCATTTTTTTGGTTTTCATGCTGTATCCCATCCATAACAAGGTAAGAAAAACAAACACCTGAAACTCACTCAGATGAATAAACGATTTGGTTATAGCGTGCCAGTCTGCACTTTGCTAGCAGACCTGGCCGAAAAAGCCATACGAAGCGGTGACATTTAGCGTTTTACAACATGTACTTTTGACCTGACTTTCATGTACATTGATGGGCAACTTTTTCCTTGTTTTGCCCGGTAACTCATTAATAACAATCAGTTAAGGTGCGAAGCATTAATCCGACCTGGAGTAGAAAATGCCCTCTCGTAAAGAGCTTGCCAACGCCATTCGTGCGTTAAGTATGGATGCAGTACAGAAAGCGAAATCGGGACATCCGGGTGCCCCAATGGGCATGGCGGACATCGCTGAAGTACTCTGGCGCGGCTACCTGAACCACAACCCGACCAACCCGCTGTGGGCCGACCGCGACCGTTTCGTCCTCTCTAACGGTCACGGCTCAATGCTGATCTACAGCCTGCTGCACCTGACCGGCTACGATCTGCCACTGAGCGAACTGGAAAACTTCCGCCAGCTGCACTCAAAAACTCCAGGTCACCCTGAATATGGCTACACCGTGGGCGTTGAAACCACCACCGGTCCGCTGGGGCAGGGCATCGCCAACGCCGTCGGCTTCGCCATTGCTGAACGCACACTGGCCGCGCAGTTTAACCGTCCGGGTCATGACATCGTAGACCACAACACCTATGTCTTCATGGGTGATGGTTGCATGATGGAAGGTATTTCTCACGAAGTCTGCTCACTGGCGGGTACGCTGAAGCTGGGCAAACTGGTTGCCTTCTATGATGACAACGGTATTTCCATCGATGGTCACATTGATGGCTGGTTCACTGATGACACCGCTAAGCGCTTTGAAGCGTACGGCTGGCATGTCGTGCGCGGCGTAGACGGCCATGATGCAGATGCGATTGCTAAAGCGATCGACGAAGCGAAGAGCGTCAGCGACAAGCCTTCACTGCTGATGTGCAAAACCGTTATCGGCTTCGGTTCACCGAACAAAGCGGGCACCCATGATTCACACGGCGCGCCGCTGGGTGATGACGAAGTGGCACTGACCCGCAAACAGCTGGGCTGGAACCACGCACCGTTCGTTATTCCTTCAGACATCTACGCTGAGTGGGACGCGAAAGAAGCGGGCCAGGCGAAAGAAGCGGCATGGGATGAGAAATTCGCTGCGTATGCGCAGGCCCATCCTGAGCTGGCTGCTGAATTTAAACGTCGCGTGAGCAACGAACTGCCAGCTAACTGGCAGGAAGAGTCTCAGAAGTTCGTTGAACAGCTGCAGGCGAACCCGGCGAAGATCGCCAGCCGTAAAGCGTCACAGAATGCTATCGAAGCCTTTGGTAAAATTCTGCCGGAATACCTGGGCGGCTCAGCTGACCTGGCGCCGAGCAACCTGACTATCTGGTCTGGTTCTAAGCCAATCAACGAAGATGCTGCGGGTAACTACATCCATTACGGCGTGCGTGAATTCGGTATGACCGCTATCGCCAATGGTCTGGCACTGCATGGCGGCTTCCTGCCATACACCGCTACCTTCCTGATGTTCGTTGAGTATGCGCGTAACGCAGCGCGTATGGCGGCACTGATGAAGATCCGTCAGATCATGGTCTACACTCACGACTCAATCGGTCTGGGTGAAGATGGCCCGACGCATCAGCCGGTTGAGCAGATGGCGAGCCTGCGCACCACACCAAACATGAGCCTGTGGCGTCCATGTGACCAGGTAGAATCTGCGGTGGCGTGGAAATATGCTATCGAACGTCAGGATGGCCCAACGGCACTGATCTTCTCCCGTCAGAACCTGGCGCAGCAGGAACGTGATGCTGCACAGCTGGCTAACGTGGCGCGCGGTGGTTACGTGCTGAAAGATTGCGACGGCACCCCTGAGCTGATCCTGATCGCAACCGGTTCAGAAGTTGAACTGGCTGTCGGTGCCTGGGACAAACTCACCAGCGAAGGCCGCAAAGTGCGCGTGGTCTCGATGCCGTCAACCGATGCTTTCGACAAGCAGAGCGATGAATACCGTGAATCTGTGCTGCCTAAAGCCGTCAGCGCTCGCGTTGCTATTGAAGCGGGCATCGCTGATTACTGGTTCAAATACACGGGCCTGAATGGCGCTATCGTGGGTATGACCAGCTTCGGTGAATCTGCACCTGCAGATCAGCTGTTCGAGCTGTTTGGCTTTACCGTTGACAACGTCGTCGCGAAAGCGAAAGCGCTGCTGGCGTAATAACTGGCCAGGCGGGTCTGCTCCCGCCTGGTTGTGAAATTAAAGGGGCGATCCTTTCGTCCCTTTTGCTCTTTTATTCCTGCAGTAATAACACTTTCTGGCTTAAATTTGTGACGCAGATCCAAATTTATGCAGTCAGATTGATCGCAATCATTCCTGTTATTCCTTCCTTCTATTATTCTGGCTGAACCGTTTCAGTCGTCGGGCCAGCCGCCCTGATTTCGGACAATGCCGGGCAAGAATCTCCTGTACAAAATGCAGTGAAGCGCTCAGGCTAACGGCACGTTTTTTCAGTCTGACGTGGCAGGAGAGAAATGACGGTACGGATAGCGATAAATGGTTTTGGCCGGATTGGACGCAATGTCCTGCGCGCGCTCTATGAAACGGGCCGACGTGCAGAGATTACCGTGGTCGCGATTAATGAGCTGGCTGAAGCCACCGGTATGGCGCACCTGCTGAAATACGATACCAGCCATGGCCGTTTTGCTTTCGACGTTCGTCAGGAGCGCGATGTTATGTGGGTGGGTGGCGATACCCTGCGCATTTTGCACCGTGCAGACATAGCCGATTTGCCGTGGCGTGAACTCGATGTGGATGTGGTGCTGGACTGTACCGGCGTCTATGGCTCACGGGCTGATGGCGAAGCCCATCTGCAGGCGGGTGCCAAAAAAGTGCTGTTCTCTCATCCTGGCGGAAACGATCTCGACGCGACTGTCGTGTTCGGTGTTAACCAGCAGGATCTCACCGCCAGCGATCGCATCGTCTCCAATGCGTCCTGCACCACAAACTGCATTATTCCGGTCATTAAACTGCTGGATGATGCGTTTGGTATCGAATCCGGCACCGTCACGACGATCCACTCGGCGATGCACGATCAGCAGGTGATCGACGCCTATCACAGCGATCTGCGCCGGACCCGTGCGGCCAGTCAGTCCATCATTCCAGTGGATACGCGTCTGGCGGCAGGCATCACCCGTATTTTTCCGAAATTCAACGATCGCTTTGAGGCGATAGCCGTTCGCGTCCCGACGATTAACGTGACGGCCATTGATCTCAGCGTTTCTGTGTATAACGCGGTAACGGCATGTGACGTTAACACCTTGTTGCGAAGCGCGGCAGAAGGGGCATTTCGTGGTATAGTTGACTACACGGAATTACCGTTAGTCTCAGTAGATTTTAACCATGATCCGCACAGTGCCATTGTGGACGGAACACAAACGCGGGTCAGCGGTCAACACCTTATCAAGACACTGGTCTGGTGTGACAATGAATGGGGCTTTGCTAACCGAATGCTCGACACGACGTTAGCGATGGCCGCAAGCGGTTTCAGGTAAGACGCGGTTTGCGTCTGGCAAAACTTATGAGAATCAACGAGAGGATTCGCCATGTCTGTAATTAAGATGACCGATCTGGATCTGGCTGGTAAACGCGTTCTGATCCGTGCCGATCTGAACGTACCAGTTAAAGAAGGTAAAGTGACGTCTGATGCACGTATCCGTGCTTCTCTGCCAACCATTGAAGCGGCGTTGAAACAGGGCGCGAAAGTAATGGTTACCTCTCACCTGGGTCGTCCGACCGAAGGTGAATACAACGAAGAGTTCTCGCTGCTGCCGGTAGTTAACTACCTGAAAGAGAAGCTGAGCGGCACCACTGTGACCCTGGCAAAAGATTACCTCGATGGCGTTGAAGTGGGCGCTGGCGAACTGGTTGTGCTGGAAAACGTTCGCTTTAACAAAGGCGAAAAGAAAGATGACGAAGCGCTGTCTAAAAAATATGCCGCCCTGTGCGACGTATTTGTGATGGACGCGTTTGGTACTGCGCACCGCGCGCAGGCTTCTACCCACGGCGTTGGCAAATTTGCCCCTATCGCCTGTGCCGGTCCGCTGCTTTCTGCAGAACTGGAAGCGCTGGGTAAGGTCATGAGCAACCCTGAGCGTCCGCTGGTGGCTGTTGTTGGTGGTTCTAAAGTCTCTACCAAATTTGATGTGCTGCAGTCTCTGGTCAAAATCGCGGACACCGTGATTGTCGGCGGCGGCATTGCGAACACCTTCGTGGCTATCGACAACAATGTCGGCAAGTCACTGTATGAACCCGACTTCGTTGAAGCGGCTAAAGGCCTGCGCGATCAGCACGGTATCCCGGTTCCAACTGACTCTCGCGTCGGCACAGAATTCTCTGAAACTGCGCCAGCGACCGTGAAAAAGGTTTCGGAAGTAGCAGATAACGAAGAGATTATGGACTTCGGTGATGAAACCGCTCAGGCCATGGCTGCCATCCTGAAAGAGGCTAAAACCATCCTGTGGAATGGCCCGGTGGGCGTGTTTGAGTTCCCTAACTTCCGTAAAGGCACCGAGATCGTGGCTAACGCGATTGCAGACAGCGATGCCTTCTCTGTTGCAGGCGGCGGCGATACCTTAGCGGCTATCGACCTGTTCGGCATTGAAGACAAAATTTCCTACATCTCTACCGGCGGTGGTGCGTTCCTGGAGTTCGTGGAAGGCAAAAAACTGCCAGCAGTTGCCATGCTGGAAGAGCGTGCGAAGCAGTAATCCTTTGGGGGCGATGCCTCGCGGCATCGTCTGAAGTCTTGCCCATCTGGGCGTTTAAATCGACGTTCCTTTAAGGGAACAACGGTCACGAAACAGGACACAATCATGTCTAAAATTTTTGATTTCGTAAAACCCGGCGTTGTCACTGGTGATGACGTACAGAAGATCTTCAAAGTTGCGAAAGAGAACAAATTCGCACTGCCAGCCGTGAACTGCGTCGGCACCGACTCCATCAATGCGGCACTGGAAGCGGCAGCGAAAGTGAAAGCGCCAATCATCATCCAGTTCTCTAACGGTGGTGCTGCATTTATCGCCGGTAAAGGCTTCAAGACTGACAAACCACAGGGCGCGGCAATCTTCGGTGCTATCGCCGGTGCACACCATGTTCACCTGATGGCAGAGCAGTATGGCGTGCCGGTTATCCTGCACACTGACCACTGCGCGAAGAAACTGCTGCCGTGGATCGATGGTCTGCTGGACGCGGGTGAAGAGTACTTCCAGAAAAACGGTAAGCCACTGTTCTCTTCTCACATGATCGACCTGTCAGAAGAGTCACTGGAAGAGAACATCGAAATCAGCAGCAAGTACCTGGCGCGCATGGCGAAACTCGACATGACGCTGGAAATCGAACTGGGCTGCACCGGTGGTGAAGAAGATGGCGTGGATAACAGCCATATGGACGCATCTGCTCTCTACACCCAGCCAGAAGATGTGAACTACGCATACGAAAAACTGAATGCTATCAGCCCGCGCTTCACCATTGCGGCTTCATTCGGCAACGTACACGGCGTTTACAAGCCAGGTAACGTGAAACTGACCCCAACCATTCTGCGTGATTCGCAGAAATTCGTGTGTGAAAAACATGGCCTGCCGCACAACGCGCTGGACTTCGTTTTCCACGGCGGTTCAGGTTCTTCAGCTGCAGAAATCGAAGAGTCTATCAGCTACGGCGTGATCAAGATGAACATCGATACCGATACCCAATGGGCAACCTGGGACGGCATCCTGCAGTACTACAAAAAGAATGAAGGCTATCTGCAGTCGCAGCTGGGTAACCCGGAAGGCGACGACAAGCCAAACAAAAAATACTACGACCCACGCGTCTGGCTGCGTTCAGCCCAGGCCTCAATGGTCGTGCGTCTGGAGCAGGCTTTCAAAGAGCTCAACGCTGTCGACGTTCTGTAACTGATATTGAGTTTCGGTATAAACTGTCTTCTGTATAAAAAAGGCCCGAAAGGGCCTTTTTTTTGATCTTTTTTCGCCGGATTTGCGTCAAAGGTCATGCAGGTTTGGCACACCGGCATTTATTGTTTACCCTTTTGTCAGGGATTGTCAGAGCTGTTCTGACAATCTGTTGTTACTTCCCTTGGGAATTTAATTACAGGATGGTTCCATGCAGGATACGGGTATGTTTGATGAGCTTAACAACGCAGGTAACTGGATAGTACGCAATCAGGAGCTGCTGATAAGCTATGCGGTGAACATTGTCGCAGCTATCGCGATTATCTTTGTGGGTATGATTGTTGCACGCATCATCTCCAACACCGTTAATCGTCTGCTGTGCGCACGTCATATTGATACGACCGTTGCTGACTTTTTGTCGGCGCTGGTGCGCTACGGCATTATCGCCTTCACACTTATCGCGGCGCTGGGTCGCATTGGCGTACAGACCACCTCGGTTATTGCCATCCTCGGTGCGGCCGGTCTGGCTGTGGGTCTGGCCTTAAAAGATTCACTGTCAAACCTGGCTGCCGGCGTACTGCTGGTGATCTTCCGCCACTTCCGCACCGGTGAGTTTGTGGATCTGGGTGGCATCATGGGTACAGTCATGAACGTGCAGATCTTCTCTACGACGCTCAAGTCAGCGGATGGCAAGCGCGTGGTGGTGCCGAACGGTAAAATCCTTGCCGGAAACATCGTTAACTTTTCCCGTGAGCCGGTACGCCGCAATGAATTTATTATCGGCGTCTCCTACGATGCCGATGTGGATCAGGTTCTGACGCTGCTGCGGGAAGTCGTTGAAGCAGATGAACGTGTACTAAAAGATATGGGTATCCAGATTGGGCTTAATGAGTTAGCCGCATCCTCAATGAATTTTGTCGTGCGCTGCTGGAGCAACAGTGGAGACCTGCAAAACGTCTACTGGGATCTGATGAAGAACTTCAAGCGTACGCTGGATGGCAAAGGAATTGGTATTCCTTATCCGCAGATGGATGTGCATCTGCACCGCGTCAGACCGTCAGATACACCTGCACCAGAGACACAGCCGCAGTAATTTGTTCAATGGGCGGCGTCTGTCGCCCATTAATTTTGCTAATCGTGGATTAATTCTTTCAATTTCCGCTAATCATCTCCTCTCTTTATACTTCCCCACATCTGACCATGTGAGGACGTAATTCTGTGATATCTCTCTACTTTCAGGGGCTTGCCCTGGGCGCTGCGCTGATCCTGCCATTGGGGCCACAAAACGCATTTGTGATGAATCAGGGCGTGAAACGTCAGTATCATCTGATGACGGCGGCACTCTGCTCACTGAGCGATATTCTGCTGATATGCGGCGGCATCTTTGGCGGCAGCGCCCTGCTAAGCCAGTCTCCGCTGCTGCTGATGGTCATCACCTGGGCAGGCGTAGCCTTTCTGCTCTGGTATGGCTGGGGTGCGCTGCGAAGCGCTTTTCGTGGCAACGCCGATCTGGCGGATGGCGAGCCACTGAAGCAGAGCAGGGGACGCATTATCGCAACATTGCTGGCGGTAACCTGGCTCAATCCGCACGTCTATCTCGACACTTTTGTGGTGCTGGGCAGTCTTGGCGGCCAGTTGCCCAGCACCACGGCGCGTCAGTGGTTCGCGCTGGGCACCGTCAGCGCGTCGATCCTGTGGTTTTTCGGCCTGGCGCTGCTGGCCGCGTGGCTGTCACCGCGCCTGCGCACCGCGAAAGCACAGCGTGTGATTAACCTGCTGGTCGGCGCGGTAATGTGGTTTATCGCCCTGCAACTGGCGCGTCAGGGTATTGCCGGTTTTTGATCTTAGCCTCGATCCCGGGCGGTAATTGCCGCGCTGCGGACGAACTTTTGGCATAATGACCACTCAAAGCATGGCGCATACCGATGCGCTGTTGGGCTTCGCCGGTTGGAAGCCGTCATAGTGACCTTTTCAAGGAGGACTTTCATGAAACTGAAAGCATTGGCTCTGGCCGCAATCATGAGCGCCGGGGCATTGCCTGGCGTACACGCTGATGAGTTACCGAACGGACCGCACGTGGTGACCTCAGGCAAGGCAACGGTCGATGCTCGTCCCGATATCGCGACCCTCTCTATCGTTGTGAACGTGTCATCGAAAGATGCCGCAGATGCGAAAAAACAGGCAGATAGCCGGGTTGCGCAATATTTCGATTTTCTGCAGAAGAATGGCATTGAGAAAAAAGATATCGATGCGGCTAACCTGAGCACGCAGCCAGAGTACGACTACACCAAAGAGGGTAAATCCGTACTGAAAGGCTATCGTGCTGTGCGTCAGGTACAGGTCACCCTGCGTCAGCTGGACAAGCTGAATGATCTGCTGGACGGAGCACTGAAATCCGGTCTGAATGAGGTGCGTAGCGTCGAGTTAGGCGTGGCAAACCCGGAAAGCTATAAAGAGCAGGCGCGTAAAGCGGCGATTAAAAACGCCACTCAGCAGGCATCGCAACTGGCTGAAGGCTTTAACGCGAAGCTGGGATCGATCTACAGCATCCGTTATCAGGTCGCCAACTATCAGCCAATGCCGATGAACCGCATGTACAAAGCGGCGGCAGCGGCAGATACCTCGGCGCAGGAGACTTATGACCAGCAGAGCATCAACTTTGACGATCAGGTTGATGTAGTGTTTGAGATTAAGCCCAACGCGGCACAATAAAAAAACGGGGCTTTTGCCCCGTTTTTGTTTTCAGGCGGCGACGTCATTCTGACGCAGCACCCGATGTCCATGTGCAATCAGCGCATCGGTCACCCGACGCATTAACCGGCTTTCAGGCGCAAACCGATGCCAGTAGAGCATCCGGCGCTGATACAATCCCGGCGTCAAATCGATTAACTCACCGCTCGCCAGCTCACGTTCAATCTGAAGATGTGGGATCATACAGCAGGTCGATCCCTGTCGGGCCATCTGCACAAAGGCTTCAGACGAGTTCACAATGTGGCAGGGCACACTGCCAGGTGAAAGGTCAAAGTTCTGCTGCAGGAAAGCCTGGTGCATATCATCAAGATGATCAAAAGCCACGGCAGGCGCTTTCAGCAGGGCAGAGCGGGTAACGCCGTTTGGAAAGAAGCGTTCAGCAAAGTCGCGTGACGCCACAAACAAGTAGTCGAGCGCACCCAACTGATCCACCAGGCAACTCGGCAGCGGCTGCGGCTGAATACTCACCGCACCCACCACTTCACCCCGACGCAGACGCTCCTGAGTGCGTGTTTCATCTTCAACCTGCAGATTCAGGCGAACGGGGGAGTCAGCCAGCACATCTTTTAGCGCAGGCAGCAACCAGGTCGCCAGACTGTCGGCGTTGACCGCCAGCGACAGCAGCAGCGGCGTGGTGCCACTGTTCTCATCGCCCAGCCACTCCTCTTCCAGCAATTCCACCTGATGCAGTAACGCCAGTAGTTTTTGGCCCTGTTCGGTCGGGCGCGGCGGCACAGTGCGCACCAGCAGCGGCTGACCAAACAGGTTCTCCAGCTGCTTGATTCGCTGTGAAACTGCAGACTGAGTGATACACAATTTTTGTGCGGCACGCTCAAATCCGCGTTCGCGGATCACTGAATCCAGCGCCTGAAGCGTTCGATAATCCGGGCGTTTCATTAATATTCATTCTCCTTCAGGATGGACGTCACTATGCCACAAAACTGTTATCTGTGATGGTTCTCTTGTTTTTGTGGACTGGCTTGCAAAGCGATAAATCCACGTCGGTCAGCCGAGCATTTTCAGCAAGCCTTGTTTTATACTACGCGCACTTCGTTGTCGCACAGGTTTTAAACATACCATGACCCAGGATGAACTGAAAAAAGCCGTTGGCTGGGCTGCACTTGATTACGTGCAGCCGGGCACCATTGTTGGCGTAGGCACCGGCTCCACCGCTGCCCACTTTATCGATGCGCTTGCCACGGTCAGGCATCAGATCGACGGTGCCGTCTCCAGCTCAGATGCCTCCACCCAGAAGCTGAAAAGCCTGGGCATTCAGGTTTTTGACCTGAATGAGATTGATGTGCTGTCGGTTTACGTCGATGGCGCGGATGAGATCAACCCGCAGATGCAGATGATTAAAGGCGGCGGCGCGGCGCTGACGCGTGAAAAGATTGTGGCTGCAGTGGCTGAAACCTTTATCTGTATCGCTGACGCCTCGAAAGAGGTGGATGTACTGGGCCGCTTCCCGCTGCCGGTTGAAGTGATTCCGATGGCACGCAGTTATGTGGCGCGTCAGCTGGTGAAAATGGGCGGCTTACCGGAGTATCGTCAGAACGTGGTAACGGATAACGGTAACATTATTCTCGACGTGCATAATCTGCGTATCCTGGATCCGATTGAGCTGGAAAAAACCATCAATGCGTTGCCTGGCGTCGTCACTGTCGGCCTTTTTGCCGCGCGCGGTGCCGATATTGCACTGATTGGCGGACCTGATGGGGTCAAAACTATCAAAAAATGATCTGTCTGGCGCCGTAAAGGCGTCAGTTATTTCTGCCTGAAAATCATCTTTTCTCACACTGGTGAAATTTGGTGACTTATGTCACATAAGCGTCATCGGCAGCGGGTTCGTTCTCTCTTCTTTGCCTCTCTCATGATTTTGTCCGGCAATGTACTGCTGGCAGCCGCTGCCGTGCTGGCTGCCGGGCAATCGTTTGTATTGCCGGACGCGATTTTTTTGATATTTTGACAGAAGGCTGGCTTATGGTAGTCCTCATTGAATGCTGAATAGGATTGGGAAATGGCAAAGGTATCACTGGAAAAAGATAAGATTAAGTTCCTGCTGGTGGAAGGTGTCCATCAGAGCGCGCTGGATAACCTGCGGGCTGCAGGCTATACCAACATCGAATTCCACAAGGGCGCGCTGGACTCCGACGCGTTAAAAGCATCGATTCGCGATGCGCACTTCATTGGTATCCGTTCCCGCTCCCAGCTTACTGAAGAGATTTTTGCGGCCGCTGAAAAGCTGGTCGCCGTTGGCTGTTTCTGTATCGGCACCAACCAGGTTGATCTGCAGGCTGCTGCCAGCCGGGGTATTCCGGTGTTCAACGCGCCGTTCTCCAATACCCGCTCGGTTGCGGAGCTGGTGATTGGTGAGATGCTGCTGATGCTGCGTGGCATCCCGGAAGCGAACGCGAAAGCGCACCGTGGCATCTGGAACAAGATTGCCAAAGGCTCATTTGAAGCACGTGGCAAAAAGCTGGGTATCATCGGTTACGGTCATATCGGGATGCAGCTGGGCGTGCTGGCAGAAAGCCTGGGCATGCATGTTTTCTTCTACGACATTGAAAACAAGTTGCCGCTGGGGAATGCTACCCAGGTACGCCATCTGGCCGATCTGCTCAACATGAGCGACGTTGTCAGCCTGCACGTGCCGGAAACTGCCTCAACACAGGATATGATCGGTGCAGAACAGCTGGCGCAGATGAAGCCCGGTGCGCTGCTGATTAACGCCTCACGCGGTACCGTAGTCGATATCCCGGCGCTGTGTGATGCGCTGGCCAGTAAACATGTTGGTGGCGCGGCCATCGACGTCTTCCCGACAGAACCCGCCACCAACAGCGAGCCGTTTATCTCTCCACTGAGCGAATTCGACAACGTGATCCTGACGCCGCACATTGGCGGTTCGACGGAAGAAGCGCAGGAGAACATCGGGATTGAAGTGGCGGGCAAGCTGGCGAAATATTCCGATAACGGCTCGACGCTGTCAGCTGTTAACTTCCCGGAAGTCTCACTGCCGATTCACGGTATCAGCGCCAGTCGTCTGCTGCACATCCATGAGAACCGTCCAGGCGTGCTGACAGCCATCAACCAGATCTTCGCAGAGCAGGGCATCAACATCGCCGCCCAGTATCTGCAAACCTCGCCGTTTATGGGCTATGTGGTTATCGACATTGATGCCGAGCCAGAAGTGGCCGAGAACGCGCTGCAGCTGATGAAGGCGATTCCGGGTACTATCCGCGCCCGTCTGCTTTACTAAGCGATGCAGACACGAAGTGGCGCTAAATAGCGCCACTTCGTGCTATCAGGTACGATCTGCTGTGAGGCTGAGCCTGCTCAGGAAAAACGGTCAGATCGGAAAGTCGCAAACACGTCATTCCTGACTGCCTGGCCCGCGCGGGGGCCGCTTTCCTCTTCTTACCGTGTCCCCTTAGCGTGGTGCTATTTCATTGTTGCAAAATTCGCCCTGATTCGGGGTGCTGATCCGTCTGAAAAAGCCCATAACAGCGGCTCTTCTACTCCCACTGCCAGAGCTTTGACGGCGTCATTACCGCCGGCAAAGGTACATCCCATTCTGCCACCGGCAGGCTATCGACCTGCTGACAATCGTGGGCCAGACCAACCGGCAAAAAGCCGTGCTGTCGCCAGTTCTGCAGGGTGCGATCGTAGAAGCCGCCGCCCATGCCCAGACGCTGCCCATGCTGATCAAACGCAACCAATGGCACCATCATCAGATCCAGCTGATCAAGCGTGATCAACTGCCGGATATCCAGCGGCGGTTCAGGAATACGTAGTTTATTGATATGCAATGGGGTATCGGGCGTGTAGCGCAGAAACAGTAAATGACCGGGCGAGAAGGGATGCAAAACGGGCAGATAGACCGCTTTCTTCAGATGCCAGAGCCTGGCAATCAGCGGACGGGTATTCAGCTCACCATCAACTGACAGGAACAGGGCAATGTTGCGCGCGTGAGTAATCGGCGCATAGTTAAGGGCAAGTTCAGCGAGCTGTTCGGCCGCCTGGGCCTGCTGATCTTCAGTCATTGCACGGCGCAAATGGCGTACCTGCTGACGGATAACCTGACGCTGTATCATTGAACGTGATGACATGGAAGATTCAGACATGATTTCCCCGCCTGATAAGTCGCTGAACAGCGACTATAACATGTCGGTATGGGGATGAAAGCAGGACTGCAGGAAGAGAGATCTCCGAGATGCCGCCGTAGGCTGTAACCCTTGAACCCTTGGTTCAAGGTGAACATGCCGTCATAACCATCAGGCTTCTCGGACGAACCGAGCATGCACACAGGTTACGAGCGTCACATTCTGTTTTTTCGAAATATCGGCTCAGGGGACTGGCCCACATGCAAACATCTCAGAGAAAATTTACCTCACCGTTACTTTAGTATAGCAACCATGAAGTTTTATTCGAACTTCGCACCCTCACGCTCAGAGATGCGACCTTGCTCAACTAATGCCTGTTCAATCGTCTGCTGCAACATACGGATACGCTGTTCCATATTAGCAGCATAATCGCGCGTTTTCACTTTCTCTTGCGCCAGCTCGTGGCAGACGTTTAACGCGGCGATGAACACCAGTTGTTCTGTATTGGTGACTCTAGTGCGAACTTTTAGATCTTGCAACCGTTGATTGAGATCTTCAGCCGCGCTATTGAGCGCATCTTGCTGCTCTGGCGGACAATTCACTCTCAACGAACGACCAAAAATTTGTAAATCTACCGGTTGTGCAGAC
The DNA here is from genome assembly GCF_019104105.1 of Pantoea jilinensis. Classification (NCBI taxonomy): domain Bacteria; kingdom Pseudomonadati; phylum Pseudomonadota; class Gammaproteobacteria; order Enterobacterales; family Erwiniaceae; genus Pantoea; species Pantoea jilinensis. The sequence goes on from NZ_CP077746.1 coordinate 779,102, forward strand.
ATGCCACCTTCCTGACTGATTACTTCGCTCGCAACTCCCTTAGCTGTCAATGGCTTGGGAGGCGGGCAACTATATAGACCCACGAAATAAGATACAACCCCTTTTCTGGAAACCTTGAGGCAGCTAGTGGTAGCATAACACGAACTTATTCTGCCAACGACGATGAAAACTTATGTCCTTACAGAACGCAACCCCCGATTACAACGCGCTCGCGGCAGTGCTCTCACAGCAGGGTGTTGGTATGACGCCTGCAGAAATGCATGGCCTGCTAAGCGGCATCCTCTGCGGCGGTAACCAGGACACCAGCTGGAAGACGCTGGTACACGATCTGGCTAACGAAGGCATGGCGTTTTCACACACGCTTGCGGTCCCGCTGGCGGCGCTGCACGAGCACACGGCCACTACGCTGGAAGATGAGGGTTTCCTGTTTCAGCTCATGCTGCCTGCGGACGACGACATCACCGTATTTGACCGTGCCGATGCGCTGGCAGGCTGGGTTAACCATTTTCTGCTCGGTCTGGGCGTAACACAGCCTAAACTGGATAAAGTCACCGGCGAAACCGGCGAAGCAATCGATGATTTGCGTACGATTGCCCAACTCGGTTACGAAGAGGATGAAGACCAGGAAGAACTGGAGCAGTCGCTGGAAGAGGTGATTGAATATGTGCGTGTCGCTGCACTGCTGTGCCACGATACCTTCACTCGTCCGCAGCCAACCGCGCCAGAAGTGCAAAAACCGACGCTACACTAATTTCAGGTCAACGCGTTTAACCGGTCAGTTTACAGGGAGTGCAGAGATGATTTCACTGGAACGATACCTGCAGCGTCGTCAGGCGCTGCTGGCGAAGATGGTGCCTGGCAGCGCAGCGCTGATTTTTGCTGCGCCTGAAGTGACGCGCAGTAACGACACCGAATATCCCTTCCGCCAGAGCAGCGACTTCAGTTATTTCACCGGCTTTAATGAGCCGCAGGCACTGCTGGTGCTGATCAAAAGCGATGAAAATCACAACCACAGCGTGCTGTTTAACCGCGTGCGTGACCCCGCAGCGGAAGTCTGGTCTGGTCGTCGATTGGGTCAGGAGGCCGCGCCCGATAAACTCGGCGTGGATCGCGCCTTACCCTGGACCGATATTGATGAACAGCTGCACCTGCTGCTGAATGGCCTGGATGTGATTTACCATGCGCAGGGCGAATATGCTCACGCAGACACTCTGGTGTTCAGCGCACTGGATAAACTGCGTCGCGGTTTCCGCCAGAATCTTAGCGCGCCCGCCACCGTCACTGACTGGCGTCCATGGGTGCATGAGATGCGCCTGTTTAAAGATGCGGATGAAATTGAGTTGTTACGCCGCGCCGGGAAAATCAGTGCACTGGCGCATACTCGCGCGATGCAAACCTGTCAGCCGGGCATGTTTGAGTATCAGCTGGAAGGGGAGATCCATCACGAATTTACCCGTCACGGCGCGCGTTATCCCTCCTATAACACCATTGTGGGGGCCGGCGAGAACGGCTGCATTCTGCACTACACCGAAAACGAAAGTGAGATGCGCGACGGCGATCTGGTACTGATCGATGCAGGCTGTGAATTCCACGGCTATGCCGGTGATATCACCCGTACCTTCCCGGTTAACGGCCGATTCAGCCCGGCGCAGCGCGCGATTTATGACATCGTTCTGGCTTCGCTGAAGCGATCGCTTGAGATGTTCCGGCCTGGCGTCAGCATTCGCGAAGTGAATGACGAAGTGGTGCGCATTATGATCACCGGTCTGGTGGAGCTGGGTATCCTGGAGGGTGACATCGATACCCTGATCGCCGAAGACGCACATCGCCAGTTCTATATGCATGGCCTGGGCCACTGGCTGGGGCTGGACGTTCACGACGTAGGTCACTACGGCACCCCGAGTCGCGATCGGATTCTGGAGCCGGGCATGGTGTTAACCGTTGAGCCGGGTCTCTATATCGGGCCGGATGCGGATGTACCCGCGCAATATCGCGGCATTGGCATCCGAATCGAAGATGACATTGTGATCACGGAAGAGGGCATTGAGAATCTCACCGACAGCGTCGTGAAAGAAGCCGATGAGATTGAAGCACTGATGGCGGCGGCAAAACAGGCATGACAATTCTGATTGCCGGAGGCGGCATGACCGGGGCGACGCTGGCGCTGGCGATCTCCCATCTCACCCAGGGCACACTGCCGGTAACGCTGATTGAAAGCAGCGAGCCAGGCAGCCGGGCGCATCCCGGTTTCGACGGCCGCGCGATTGCCCTCGCGGCCGGAACCTGCCAGCAACTGGCGGATATCAACCTGTGGCAGCGCATTGCCCGTTGTGCCACGCCGATTACCCATATCCATGTCTCCGATCGCGGTCACGCGGGCTTTGTGTCACTGGCGGCGGCTGATTATGACATTCCGGCGCTGGGGCAGGTTGTCGAGCTGTTTGATGTCGGTCAGCGGCTGTTTGCGGAACTGAAAAAAGCGCCAGGCGTGACGCTGCGCTGTCCTGCACGCGTTACCCAGGCTCACCGAAGCGACCAGCAGGTTGAGGTGACACTGGACAGTGGCGAACAACTCAGCGGCAAGCTGCTGGTGGCCGCGGATGGCACGCGCTCTGCCCTGGCCGCCTCGTGCGGTATTCAGTGGCAAAGAGACGACTATCAGCAGCTCGCGGTAATTGCCAATGTCTCCACTGCGCTGCCCCATCAGGGCCGCGCTTTCGAGCGTTTCACCGAGCATGGCCCGCTGGCGCTACTGCCGATGTCTGGCAACCGTCTCTCGCTGGTCTGGTGTCATCCGCTTTCGCAGCGCGAACGCATTGAGCAGTGGAGCGAGGCTGAATTCCTGAGTCAGCTGCAGCGTGCCTTTGGCTGGCGACTGGGCAAATTTACTCACACGGGTCAGCGAGAATACTACCCGCTGGCGCTGCACCGGGCGATGTCGCCGGTGACGCACCGTGTGGCGGTGGTGGGTAATGCTGCACAGACGCTGCATCCCATTGCCGGGCAGGGTTTCAATCTTGGCCTGCGCGATGTGATGTCGCTGGCTGAAACGCTGGCAGCCGCCCATCGTCATCAGCAGGATGCCGGCAGCTATGCCGTGCTGCATCATTATCAGCAGCGTCGTCAGCCCGATCGCGCCGCCACTATCGGCATCACCGACGGACTGGTGCGCGTTTTTGCAAACCAGTATGGTCCACTGGTGGCAGGACGTAACCTGGGCCTGCTGGCAATGGATCATCTGCCGTGGCTACGAAATCAACTGGCTGAGCGTACGCTTGGCTGGGTTAAGCGTTAATAAAGAGGCTCAGATGCAAACTTTTGATGTGGTGATCGCCGGTGGCGGTATGGTGGGGCTGGCGGTGGCCTGCGGCTTGCAGGGCAGCGGACTGCGCATCGCCGTGCTGGAAAAATCGCCGGAGCCACCGCTGGCGCTGAGTGCGTCACCGTCGATTCGCGTGTCGGCGATAAACGCCGCCAGCGAACGGCTGCTGCAGAAGCTGGATGTCTGGTCGACCATTCTTTCGCTGCGCTGCCGCGCATATCACGGCATGGAAGTGTGGGATAAGGACAGCTTCGGCTCCATCGCTTTTGATGATGAGCAGCAGGGCTTGTCACATCTGGGCCATATCGTCGAAAACCCGGTGATTCACACTGCGCTCTGGCAACGTGCCAGCTCCTGCAGCGACGTGACGATAATGGCACCTTCGCAGTTACAGCAGGTGGCATTTGGTGACAACGAAGCCTTTGTTACGCTGCAGGATGGCAGTATGTTAAGCGCGCGATTACTGATTGCCGCTGACGGTGCTAACTCCTGGCTGCGCAACAAAGCCGATATTCCGCTGACTTTCTGGGATTACGATCACCGTGCGTTAGTGGCTAACGTCCGCACTGAGAAGCCGCACGACGCTGTGGCCCGCCAGGTGTTCCACGGCGACGGTATTCTGGCTTTCCTGCCGATGCAGGATCCGCATCTGAGCTCCATCGTCTGGTCGCTCTCGCCACAGGAAGCGAGCCGTCTGGAAACCATGCCGGAAGCGCTGTTCAATCAGCAGCTCTCAGTGGCGTTTGATATGCGCCTCGGCCTGTGTCAGCTGGAAAGCGAGCGCAAATCGTTCCCGCTGGTAGCGCGCTATGCCCGCAACTTTGCGGCACACCGTCTGGCGCTGGTGGGCGATGCGGCTCACACCATTCATCCGCTGGCGGGGCAGGGCGTAAACCTTGGCTTTATGGATGCCGCCGAGTTGATTGGCGAGATTCGCCGCCTGCATCAGCAGGGCAAAGATATTGGTCAGCACCTCTATCTGCGTCGCTACGAGCGCAGCCGTAAACACAGCGCCGCAATGATGCTGGCTGGCATGCAGGGCTTCCGGGAGATGTTCGCTGGCAATAATCCGGCGAAAAAACTGCTGCGTGACGTCGGTCTGAAACTGGCTGATCGTCTGCCAGGGGTAAAACCTATGATGCTGAAGCAGGCGATGGGCCTGAATGATTTGCCCGCCTGGCTTCGCTAAATTCTCGCCTTTTGATAAGCCAGCGTCTGCTGGCTTTTTTTATGTCTGAATCCCTCTGCACCACCAAAAGGCAATGCTGCACCAGTTCGGGTCTTCGTTTGATTTATTCTAATTTTGCTAGCAATTTCGCATTACTTTTTCTCATTCATCTCTTCGCGGGCAGCGGGATTTTTTTAACATCCTGAACGCCTTGCCGCATAAATTTGCTGTGTATATTTAAAGTCCCTGCATTTATTGCGCGATTAATCACAAAATTGCAGTTTTTTATCCTGTCACAGGCTGTTTCTGGTTAGGCTGTGCATTTGCGTTCGACCCCGGTTTGCTTATGGTTAATCGTCAGATTCGGTGGTAACGTCAGTCGTAAGAGAACGTTTGCGTCGGCACTCAATTCCGGCGCAATTTTGCCCTCACTCGCTTCTGCACAGGATGGTTATGACTCAGCAAACACCTCTGTTTGAACAGCATCAGGCCTGCGGTGCCCGCATGGTGGATTTTCATGGCTGGATGATGCCATTGCACTATGGCTCCCAGATGGATGAACATCATGTGGTGCGCACTGACGCCGGGATGTTTGATGTCTCTCACATGACCATCGTCGACCTGACAGGACCGCGTACCCGCGAATTCCTGCGCTATCTGCTGGCGAATGATGTGGCAAAACTGACGCAGCCAGGCAAAGCGCTTTACACCGGGATGCTGAATGCATCGGGTGGCGTCATTGACGATTTGATTGTTTACTTTATGAGCGAATCGTTCTTCCGGCTGGTGGTGAACTCCGCGACCCGTGAAAACGATCTCGCCTGGATCACGCAACATGCGCAGGGTTATGGCATTACGCTGACGGAACGCGATGACCTGGCGCTGATTGCTGTGCAGGGTCCGCAGGCGCAGCAGAAAGCGCAGACGCTGTTCAGCGAGGAGCAGCGTCAGGCTGTGGCTGGCATGAAGCCGTTTTTTGGTGTGCAGTCAGGTGACCTGTTTATCGCGACCACCGGTTACACCGGCGAAGCAGGATATGAAATTGCGATGCCCGCCGGTGAGGCAGCCGATTTCTGGCAGCGCCTGCTGGCAGCTGGCGTAAAACCTGCCGGACTGGGCGCACGCGACACACTGCGCCTGGAAGCCGGAATGAATCTTTATGGTCAGGAGATGGACGAAGGCGTTTCACCGCTGGCCGCCAACATGGGCTGGACGGTGTGCTGGGAACCTTCTGACCGCGATTTCATTGGCCGGGAAGCGCTGGAACTGCAGCGTGAACGCGGCACAGAAAAGCTGGTGGGGCTGATTCTCACAGAAAAAGGGGTGCTGCGTAACGGCCAGCCGGTGCGTTTCACCGATGACCAGGGGCAGCCACAGGAGGGGATCATCACCAGTGGTTCTTTCTCACCGACGCTGGGTTGCAGCATCGCCCTGGCGCGCGTACCGGCCTCGGTCGGCAGCACCGCCATCGTTGAGATCCGTAACCGCCAGATGCCCGTCCAGGTTACCCGTCCCGTTTTTGTCCGCGCCGGTAAACCGGTCGCTCAGTAAATTTTATTCAGGAGAAATGGCCAATGAGCAATGTGCCGAATACGTTGAAGTACCGCGACAGCCATGAATGGGTGCGCAAAGAAGCCGATGGCAGCTACACCGTGGGTATTACTGAACATGCGCAGGAGTTACTGGGCGACATGGTATTTGTCGATCTGCCTGAAGTGGGCGCGACGTTTGCCGCCGGTGAAGAGTGCGCGGTGGCAGAGTCCGTTAAAGCGGCGTCAGATATCTATGCGCCAATTAGCGGTGAGATTGTGGCGGTCAACGATGCCCTGACTGACTCACCGGAGCAGGTCAACAGCGAGCCTTATGACGGCGGCTGGTTATTTAAAATCAAAGCCAGTGACGCGTCTGAAATCGACACGCTGCTGGATGCGGATGCTTATAAAGCCTCCATCGACGAGTAATCGTCAGGCGGCCTCAGACAGAGGCCGCAGATTTCTGTTTGCTCTCCGGTTCCCCCAGCCCGATTCAGGATTTACTGCTAATGACTCAGACTCTCAGCCAGCTTGAACACAACGGTGCATTCATTGAGCGCCATATCGGTCCTTCACCTGAGCAGCAGGCGCAGATGCTTGACGCGATTGGTGCCCGTTCGCTGGACGCGTTAATCAGCACGATTGTGCCGGCAGACATTCAGCTGCCGGGTCCACCCGCCGTTGGCGAAGCCGCGACTGAACAGCAGGCGCTGGCCGAACTGAAAGCCATTGCCAGTCAGAATCTGCGTTACAAATCCTGGATTGGTATGGGATACAGCGCGGTCATCACTCCGCCGGTTATCCTGCGTAATATGCTGGAAAATCCGGGCTGGTACACTGCCTATACCCCGTATCAGCCTGAAGTCTCGCAGGGCCGCCTGGAAGCACTGCTGAACTTCCAGCAGCTGACGCTGGATCTTACCGGCATGGATATTGCGTCCGCCTCTTTGCTGGATGAAGCCACGGCTGCAGCCGAAGCGATGGCGATGGCAAAACGCGTCAGTAAGCTCAAAAACGCCAATAAATTCTTCATTGCCGACGATATTCATCCTCAGACGCTGGATGTGGTCCGGACTCGTGCAGAGACGTTCGGTTTTGAACTGATCATCGACAGCGCCGACAAGGCCGCGGATCACGACGACCTGTTTGGTGTGCTGCTGCAACAGGTGGGAACGACGGGCAACGCGCACGATTACAGCGCGCTGATTGCCGGGCTGAAAGCACGCAAAGTCGTGGTCAGCGTGGCGGCAGACTTTATGTCGCTGGTTTTACTGGAAGCGCCAGGCAGGCAGGGCGCAGACATTGTCTTTGGTTCCGCTCAGCGTTTCGGCGTGCCGATGGGTTACGGCGGTCCGCACGCTGCCTTCTTCGCCAGCCGCGACGAGCATAAACGCTCTATGCCAGGCCGCATCATCGGTGTATCACGTGATGCCGCAGGCAACACAGCACTGCGCATGGCGATGCAGACCCGTGAACAACATATCCGTCGTGAAAAGGCTAATTCCAACATCTGTACGTCGCAGGTGCTGCTGGCAAACATTGCGGGTCTCTATGCGGTTTTCCACGGCCCGGCTGGTCTGAAACGTATTGCCTCACGCATTCACCGCTTCACCAGCATCCTGGCAGCCGGACTGCAGCAGGGCGGCCTGAAACTGCGCCATCAGCACTGGTTCGATACGCTGACGGTGGAAGTGGCGGATAAAGCCGCTGTGCTGAACCGCGCTTTGAGCTTTGGCGTTAACCTGCGCAGCGACATCCATAATGCCGTTGGCATCACGCTGGATGAAACCACCTGCCGCGAAGATATTCTGGCGCTGTTTGCTATTCTGCTGGGTGATGAACATGGCCAGGATCTGGAAAAACTCGACAGCGAAGTCGCCAGTGAAAGCCACGCGATTCCTGCGGGCCTGCAGCGTCACAGCGAGATCCTGACCCATCCGGTGTTCAACCGTCATCACAGCGAAACCGAGATGATGCGCTATATGCACAGCCTGGAGAAAAAGGATCTGGCGCTGAATCAGGCGATGATCCCGCTCGGATCCTGCACCATGAAGCTCAACGCTGCCGCTGAGATGATCCCGATCACCTGGCCGGAGTTTGCTGAGCTGCATCCATTCTGCCCGGCTGAACAGGCTACCGGCTATCTGCAGATGATCGGCCAGCTGTCGCAGTGGCTGGTGCAGCTCACCGGCTATGATGCACTCTGCATGCAGCCTAACTCTGGCGCGCAGGGGGAATATGCCGGGCTGCTGGCGATCCGCCGCTATCACGAAAGTCGCGGCGAGGGCGATCGTCATCTCTGTCTGATCCCGAGTTCGGCACACGGTACGAACCCGGCCTCAGCCCAGATGGCGGGCATGGATGTGGTCGTGGTCGCGTGCGACAAACAGGGCAACATCGACCTTGGCGACCTGCGTGAAAAGGCAGCGCAGGCGGGCGACAAACTTTCCTGCATCATGGTAACTTATCCCTCCACACACGGTGTCTATGAAGAGACCATCCGTGAAGTGTGCCAGATCGTGCATCAGTATGGCGGTCAGGTGTATCTGGATGGCGCGAACATGAATGCGCAGGTCGGCATCACCACGCCAGGCTACATCGGCGCAGATGTCTCGCACCTCAATCTGCACAAAACCTTCTGCATTCCGCACGGCGGCGGCGGTCCGGGTATGGGACCGATTGGCGTGAAAGCGCACCTGGCTCCGTTTGTTCCGGGGCACAGCGTGGTGCAAATCGACGGTGTATTGACGCAGCAGGGCGCGGTCTCCGCAGCGCCGTTTGGCAGTGCCTCTATTCTGCCGATCAGCTGGATGTATATTCGCATGATGGGCGCCGAAGGGCTGAAACAGGCCAGTTCGGTCGCGATTCTGAATGCTAACTATATTGCCAGCCGCCTGCAGTCTGCTTATCCGGTGCTCTATACCGGCCGCGATGGCCGTGTGGCGCACGAATGTATTCTCGACATCCGTCCGCTGAAAGAGCAGACCGGCATCAGTGAGCTGGATATTGCTAAGCGCCTGATCGATTATGGATTCCACGCGCCGACCATGTCCTTCCCCGTGGCGGGCACGCTGATGGTGGAGCCGACCGAGTCAGAGAGTAAAATCGAACTGGATCGCTTTATTGACGCAATGCTGGCGATCCGTATGGAAATTGACCGGGTGGCGGCAGGGGAATGGCCGCTGGACGATAACCCACTGGTTAATGCGCCGCATACCCAGCTGGAAATCGTCAGTGAGTGGTCACATCCTTACAGCCGTGAACTGGCGGTCTTCCCGGCAGGCAGCCATAACAAATACTGGCCGACCGTAAAACGTCTGGATGATGTGTTTGGCGACCGCAATCTGTTCTGCTCCTGCGTGCCGATGAGCGATTATCAGTAATCTCCCTACGGGCAAGCGTTAATCATCAGGGGCCGATTCGTCGGCCCTTTGTTATGGAGAATCAACATGAAACTGGCACTGGTTACGGGTGGCAGCCGCGGTATCGGGCGGGCCACGTCACTGTTACTGGCAGCCCGGGGTTATCGGGTTGCAGTGAACTATCGTCAGCGCGAGGCCGAAGCGCAACAGCTGGTGGCACAGATCCAGCAGCAGGGCGGTGAAGCCTTTGCGGTTCAGGCGGATATCAGTGATGAAGCGCAGGTGATGGCGATGTTTGCGCAGCTCGACAAGCACTCTATGCCGCTGGCGTTGCTGGTGAACAACGCCGGGATTCTGTTTCAGCAATGCCGCACCGAACAGCTTGAGGCGGCGCGACTGCAAAAGGTCTTTGCGACCAACGTCATCGGATCCTTTCTCTGCTGTCGTGAGGCGGTTAAGCGGATGGGCACGCATCACGGCGGTCAGGGCGGCGCGATTGTAAACGTCTCGTCGGCCGCATCGCGTACCGGTGCGCCTGGCGAATATGTAGATTACGCCGCCTCAAAAGGGGCGATGGATACGCTGACCAAAGGATTGTCGCTGGAAGTGGCGCAGCAGGGGATTCGGGTCAATGGCGTACGTCCGGGATTTATCTATACAGAGATGCATGCCGATGGTGGAGAGCCGGGCAGGGTAGACAGACTTGCCAGCGCGATTCCGATGGGGCGCGGCGGTGAGGCAGAAGAGGTAGCGGAAGCGATTGTCTGGCTGGCCAGCGATGCGGCCTCATACGTCACCGGCAGCATCATTGACGCTGCCGGTGGTCGTTAACTCACTTCGTAGCTTATGCGGCTTCAGGAATCAGAGGTTTTCGCCGTTGCTGGCGATAACCTGCTGATACCAGCTGAAGCTTTTCTTCTTCGCACGAGAAAAGTCGCCGCTGCCATCATCGTTTTTATTCACATGAATAAAGCCGTAGCGCTTATCGTACTGGCCGGTGGTAAAAGAGACACAATCCAGGCAACCCCATGGTGTGTAGCCCATTAAATCCACACCATCATACGCTACGGCTTTCTTCATCTCTTCGATGTGCGCACGCAGGTAGTCGATGCGGTAATCATCTTCAATCAGGCCGTCAGCGCCGGGCTTATCGATCGCACCAAAGCCGTTTTCGACAATAAACAGCGGCTTCTGGTAACGCTCATACATCTCGTTCATGGCATAACGCAGGCCGACCGGATCGATCTGCCAGCCCCAGTCTGACGCTTTCACATGCGGGTTTTTCACCACACCTTCAAAGCCGGTGATGGGATCGTCAACGCCGCTGGCATCGCTCTTCACGGCGTTGCTCATGTAGTAGCTGAAACCGACATAGTCTGCACAGCCCTGGCGCAGCGTCTCAGCATCGTCCGCTTCCATCTGAATGTCATAACCTTTACGTGCCCACTCCCTGAGCGTGTAGGCTGGATAGTAGCCACGCATCTGCACGTCACTGAACACATAGCGCTGATGCATCGACTCCTGCGCCAGCACCACATCGTCCGGGTGGCAGGAGAACGGGTAGACAGGGACCATGGCGATCATGCAGCCAATCTGGAAGTCAGGATTGATGTCGTGACCGAGCTTCACCACTTTAGCGCTGGCAACAAACTGGTGGTGCATGACCTGATACATTGCCTGTTCAGGTTTCTCATGCTCGGTAAAGATCACACCTGAACAGCAGTAACCAAACAGCGGATACTGCCAGTTGCGCTGGTTGTTGATCTCGTTAAAGGTCATCCAGTATTTCACTTTGTTCTTATAGCGGTTCAGCACCACTTCGCTGAAGCGCACAAAGAAGTCGACCACTTTGCGGTTGTGCCAGCCGCCATACTCTTTGACCAGGTGATAAGGCATTTCGAAGTGCGAAAGCGTGATGACTGGTTCAATGCCATACTTCAGCAGTTCATCAAACAGATCGTCATAGAATTGCAGGCCCGCTTCATTAGGCTGCTGCTCATCTCCATTGGGGAAGATGCGGGTCCAGGCAATGGAGGTGCGGAAGCATTTAAAGCCCATCTCGGCAAACAGCGCGATATCCTGTTTATAATGAGAATAAAACTCCACGCCTTTGTGGTTCGGGTAGAAATGACCAGGCTGTACGCCGTCGGTGATCACGCGGTCAACGCCGTGTGAACCGCCGGTCAGCACGTCAGCAATGCTGACGCCTTTGCCGCCCTGATCCCAGCCACCTTCAACCTGATGCGCCGCGACCGCACCGCCCCAAAGAAAGCCTTTTGGTAACTGCAATTCTGCACTCATGCTTTACTCCATTACGGATATTGAAATTGAGCTGAGTGTAGCAAGGCAATATTGAAAGTCACGATATAACAGCGCGCCTGGAATTACGTTTGTTACATCCAAAAAACAGGCTGTTTTATTTCCCCAGCTGGCGGCCTATTGCTTCAATAATATAGGTCACCGGCACCTGAGTGGTAATGTCAGAATTGTCGGCCATGCGAATAATCGGCACGTGATAGCAGAGGTTAAAATCACCAATCTTCGCCAGAGAGCAGCTTTCTGTATTCGTTATCGCAATGATTTTGCACTTCTTCAGGCTGAACTGACTGGCAATGCGCAGGATCTCTTCCGTTTCGCCGGAGACCGATAAAATAATGGCGACGGCATTTTCATACAGATCAGTGCTGACCGGATAGTAGGGGTCGTCAATGGCGTGACTGAATTTACCGAGGTTAGAGAAAAACCGCGCGCCATATTTTGCCAGACTGCCGGAGGTGCCGACGCCAATAAAGAAAACCCGATCCGCCTGATTAATTTTCTGCGCAGCCTGCGTGATGAGCTGTTCAAACTCCGGGTTATTAATACTTTTGAAAAAACTCAGCATTTCACTGACGCCCGCCGTGTTGAGCAGCGGTGCACGCTGTTGTTCGCTTAAGCGCAGGCGGATGCGGAACTCTGACCAGCCTTCACAATCCATCTTGCGGCAGAAGCGCAGCACGGTGGTGGTGGAGACGGCAGCCTGCTCAGCCAGCTCGCGAATCGTCATATAGCTGACGCCCTCGCGGTGCTTAATGATGAATTGATAGACCTGCATTTCCAGATCGTTAAGGCGGGCGAGATCGCGATGCGAAAACATGAATGACTCATTAAACAGTTGACCGATGGTCAGTTTACCAGATTCAGTACGTGGTTTAAGGGATAGTGAATTTCTGTGAGCATTTTTAGCGTACACGTGTACACTGAAAAAATTATTGGGTAGGCTGGGTAACAGTGACTACTGCTATGGCGCTGTTCAGGAAACTAATATGACCACCACACTCTCTCAAAAACATCGACCCTCTGCGGGCTATTCCATTACCGAGGAGATTGCCAACAGTATCAGTCACGGTCTTGGCTGCCTGTCTGGCATCGTCGGGCTGGTGCTGATGCTCCATCAGGCCACTGAGAGGCAGGCTGACACCATCACCTTTATCAGCTACAGCCTCTATGGCGGCAGCATGATTTTGCTGTTTCTGGCCTCAACGCTCTATCACGCAATCCCGGATGGGCCCGCCAGACCCTGGCTGAAAAAGCTCGATCACTGTGCCATCTATCTGCTGATTGCGGGGACCTATACGCCATTTCTGCTGGTCGGATTGAGGACGCCGCTGGCGTATGGCTTAATGGGGGTGATCTGGGGGCTGGCGCTGGCGGGTATTGTGTTCAAGCTCACGATTGCACATCGCTTTAAAGCGCTGTCGCTGGTGACCTATCTCTGCATGGGGTGGCTGTCGCTGATTGTGGTTTATCAGCTGGCGATGATCCTGCCGCCGGGCTGCATCTGGCTGCTGGCCGCAGGCGGAATTATCTATTCGCTTGGGGTGATTTTCTATGTGGCACGCCGCATTCCCTTTAACCACGCCATCTGGCATTTGTTTGTGCTGGGCGGCAGTCTCTGCCACTTCTGCGCCATCTATTTTTATGTGCGCTGAGTAGATTGCGGCATGGCCCTTCCGTTAATGAAAGGGCCATGCGGTTACATCACTCTTCAGCCAGCGAGTAGGGCAGCGGCTGAATGGTCAGATGCCCGCCTTCGTCACCTTCAACCCGCAGCACGCTGTCCGGCTCCAGATCGTTATTCAGCACCACCTGAATCCAGCTGATTCCATCATCTAACTGCACCGCAGCCAGCACGCTTCCGGTACGACGCCAGCGCTCACCCATCTGTAACTCCAGCGGAGCATTGGCTTCGGGCAGATGACTTGCCTGACCCGCCAGCCAGTAGAGCGCGCGTTTATTGGCACCGCGATATTTCGCTCTGGCGACCATCTCCTGACCGGCATAGCAGCCCTTTTTGAAGCTGATAGCATCCAGCGCCTGCAGGTTGGTGGCCTGAGGAATAAACTGCACACTGGTGGCCGGATCGATTACCGGAATGCCCGCTTCAATGTCCAGCGCCAGCCACTGCTGACTGTCATTAAACTGAGCATCGTCATTAAGCTTCTGTTTCAGCGCTTCTGCCTGTGACAGCGAAGTGACAATCAGAAAACGTTCGGCGGGTTGGGCAAACCACAGCAGCGTGGTTTCTCCCTGCTGCACGACCGGTTTCTCACTGTCGGGCAGGCTATCAAACAGATTCGCCAGCGCGGCGCGGGCCTGAAAACCGGCCAGGCCCAGCAACACGGACTCATCGTCAGCAGCCATCGTCACTTTCGAAAACACCGCGTATTTTTTTAACTCAGTCAGCTGGGTGTCGCGCAGTTCACGGCGGATCACATAGACATAGCCTTCGCCGCGATGGAACAGGCGCATATTGCTCCACATTTTGCCTTTGGCATCGCAGTGTGCGGCGGGCGAATGGTGGTCTGCATCCAGCGCCGCGACATCCAGCGTTAGCTGACCCTGCAGGTAAGCGGTACTGTCAGCACCGGTAACGGAAACCAGCGCCCAGCTATCCAGAGACATCAGGGTTAATGGCAGGCGAGACGACGCGGCAGGCTGGCGCGGCGGTAAAGTAAAAGTGGGCATGGAGATATCCTGTATTAGAAGGTTCATCCGGAACATTGTCTTCAATGTTAAAAGAGCCGACTGGCAATGCAACCTGTTTACGGAAAACGGCGCACAAAAGGCGTGATAACCCTGAAAAGCTACAATCTGAAATGTGGCAGGTTGCACAGCCTGCGACGCTGCGCCTGCGAGCTGCATTAAACCAGGTTACACTAGCGGCCACGTTGTGAATTGTGGAAATTGATGCATGGATATTAATGATAAATCACGTATTCAGTGGGCTTGCCGTCGCGGCATGCTGGAACTGGATGTGGCTATTATGCCGTTCTTCAAATTTGAGTATGACACGCTTAATGACACTGATAAGCAGGTCTTTGTTAACCTGCTGAAGAGTGACGATCCCGACCTGTTTAACTGGCTGATGAATCACGGTGAGCCAAAAGATCCAGAGCTTAAGCGGATGGTGAATTTGATCCAGCAGCGTAACCATGATCGCGGCCCCGTGGCAATGTAAGCTGCAGCCCTCCCGCCTGGCGTGCGGATGTCTGTGCGCCTGGCTGGTGGCAGCCGTGACTGGGGTCGTGTTGATGACGCTGCCGGTGGGCGGCTGGCTGATTAAAGTGCCGGTTATTCTGTTGTTGCTGGCTGAAGGCTGGTGCAGCTTCCGACGATTGCGTCAGCGGCACGGTGAGTTACAGCGGGAAGGCGGTCATTGCTGGATCTGGCAGGGAAAACGCTGGCGACCGACCCAGCCGCTGCGCTGGTTACCGATTGGCGTCTTGCTGGTGGCCAGGAGTGAAAAGGGCGCTACGCTACGATGGTGGCTGATGCGGGACAATATGCAGCCCGGCGAATGGCGAGCATTACGCGCCTGCTGTTTCAGCAAAGTGCGGCATTAACGGCAACAGGGCAGACTATTATCTGCCGGCATCTGCAGGCGCCCGGGTTCTACAGCGGCAATCCAGAGCACGGAATTGTTCAGAGCAGTGCAGCGGTTTCGGTTAATACCTGCTCGCACCACTGCTCAACGCGCTCATCGGTGACCTCGAACTGATTCACATCATCCAGCGCCAGACCCACAAATTGCGAGCCATCGGCACTCAGCGGTTTAGGACTGGTGAACTCATAGCCCTCAAGCGGCCAGTAGCCGACAAACCGCACGCCCATGGGCTGCAGCAAATCGTGCAGCATGCCGAGCGCATCTAAAAACCACTCGCCATAGCCAATCTGATCGCCCATGCCATACAGTGCAACAATCTTGTTTTGCAGATTCAGCGCGGGCAGTTGCGTCCAGATCGCCTCCCAGTCCTCCTGCAACTCACCGAAATCCCAGGTCGGGATGCCCATGATCAGCAAATCGTACTGTTCCATCAGACGTGGGTCGTCATCTTTCACGTTATGCAGCGTCACTAACTCTTCGCCAATAAAATCGCGAATTTTCTCCGCTACAATTTCGGTGTAACAGGTACTTGAACCGTAAAAAAGACCGATTTTCATGCAGATAACACTCTGTAAATACTGACTTTGGCGCAATTGTACCAGAAGCGCTGCTGAATCAGGCATAATGAGCATGATTTTACACCAGACGGCGGAGACAACGTGCAGGACAGCGATCTGACAGAACAGTTTCTTGATGCGCTCTGGATTGAACGCAATCTGGCGCAGAATACTCTCTCCTCTTATCGTCAGGATCTTCAGACGCTGACCGGCTGGCTGGCGCATCATCAGCTAACGCTGCTCAGCGTGACGCCACTGGATCTGCAGCAGTTCCTGGCCGAAAGGCTGGAGGGCGGTTACAAAGCGACAAGCTCAGCGCGGTTGCTCAGCGCCATGCGTCGCCTGTTCCAGTATCTTTATCGCGAAAAGCTGCGACCGGACGATCCGAGCGCACTGCTGTCCGCGCCAAAACTGCCGCAGCGTTTGCCGAAAGATCTCAGTGAAGCGCAGGTCGAACGACTGTTGCAGGCGCCGAATATCGATATTCCGCTGGAGCTGCGCGACAAAGCAATGCTGGAGCTGCTCTACGCGACCGGCCTGCGTGTCTCCGAACTGATTGGCCTGACGCTCAGCGACATCAGCCTGCGGCAGGGCGTTGTCCGGGTTATCGGTAAAGGCGATAAAGAGCGGCTGGTGCCTTTAGGTGAAGAAGCGGTTTACTGGCTGGAGCAATATATGGAACATGGTCGTCCGTGGCTGCTCAATGGGCAGACGCTGGACGTGATGTTTCCCAGCAATCGGGCGCAGCAGATGACGCGCCAGACCTTCTGGCATCGCATCAAGCATTACGCCACGCTGGCGGGGATCGACAGCGAAAAGTTATCGCCGCATGTAATGCGTCATGCCTTTGCGACCCATCTGCTGAACCACGGTGCAGATCTGCGTGTCGTACAGATGCTGCTGGGACATAGCGATCTCTCCACCACCCAAATTTATACGCACGTCGCCACTGAGCGCCTGCGTCAGTTGCATCAACAACACCATCCGCGAGCCTGATTCGCGGCCATAAGGATAAAAATGAACAAGCATTTTGCCATGCTGGCCCTGTTAGCCAGCGCCTTTTCCGGTCTCGCACAGGCCGATGACAGCGCCATTCAGCAATCCCTTAAAAAGCTCGGTCTGAACCAGACGGAGATCAGTCCATCCCCGCTGCCTGGCTTTAAAACCGTGCTGTCGGAAAGCGGCGTGCTCTATGTTACCGATGACGGCAAACATATGATCCAGGGCCCGCTCTATGACGTCAGCGGCAAACAGCCGGTCAACGTCACCAACCAGCTGCTGGACAAAAAAGTCGAGGCGCTGGTGCCGGAGATGATCGTCTACAAAGCCCCGAAAGAGCAGCATGTGATCACCGTCTTCACCGACATCACCTGTGGTTACTGCCACAAGCTGCACGAGCAGATGGCGGACTACAATGCGCTGGGCATTACCGTGCGCTACCTGGCGTTTCCGCGAGAGGGACTGAATGGTCAGATCGAACCGGCAATGAAGGCGATCTGGTGCAGCGCTGACCGCAATAAAGCGTTTGATGAGGCGATGAAAGGCAATGCGCCGAAGATGGCCGCACCAGACAGCTGCAAAATCGATATTTCTCAGCATTACAAACTGGGCGTGCTGTTTGGCATTCAGGGCACCCCTGCGATGCTGACTGACACCGGCATGATGATCCCGGGTTATCAGTCGCCGCAGGAGCTGAAGCAGGTGCTGGACAATCAGAAGCGTGGTGGTTAATCGGTGGTAAAACAGGAAGTGGAACTGCGTCGCCGTGAGGTGACGGTTGACGATGCGCTACCGGCCACGCTGCCGCCGTTGCTGAAGCGGCTCTATCTGCAACGCGGCGTGCGTGACGCCGCAGAGCTGGAGCGCGGTGCGAAAAACCTGCTGCCTTACCAGTCTTTAAGCGGAATTGAGAGTGCAGTGGAACTGCTGCATCAGGCGCTGCTGGATGGGCGTCGCATTATGGTGGTGGGCGACTTTGATGCCGATGGCGCGACCAGTACCGCGCTGACTGTCATGGCGCTGCGCAGCATGGGCGGCGGCAACGTGCAGTATCTGGTCCCTAACCGCTTTGAAGATGGTTATGGCCTTAGCCCGGAAGTGGTTGAGCAGGCGCGTGCGCGCGGCGCGGCGATGATCCTGACCGTCGATAACGGCATCTCCTCCCACGCTGGCGTTGATTTTGCTCATCAGCACGGGATTCCGGTGCTGATTACCGACCACCATCTGCCCGGCGAGACCTTACCCGCCGCTGAGGCGATCGTGAATCCCAATCTGCCGGACTGCAACTTTCCCTCGCGCGCGCTGGCGGGCGTGGGCGTCGCGTTCTATCTGATGCTGGCGCTGCGTGCCCATCTGCGCACTAAGGGATGGTTTGGCACCACCCGCACGGAACCGAATCTGGCGGAGATGCTGGATCTGGTCGCGCTTGGCACGGTAGCCGATGTGGTGCCGCTCGACGTCAATAACCGCATTCTGGTGTGGCAGGGGCTCAGCCGCATCCGTGCCGGAAAATGCCGGCCAGGCATCCGCGCGCTGCTGGAGATTGCTAATCGCGATGCCCGTCAGCTTGCGGCCAGCGATCTCGGCTTTGCGCTGGGACCACGACTCAACGCCGCAGGCCGGCTCGACGATATGTCGGTGGGCGTTGCGCTGTTAATGACCGACGATCTCAGCCAGGCGCGGATGCTGGCCAGCGAACTGGACGCGCTGAATCAGACGCGTAAAGAGATCGAGCAGGGCATGCAGAGCGAAGCGCTGGCGCTGTGTCAGGCGCTGGAGCGCGAGCAGCGCGATCTGCCGCTGGGGCTGGCCTTCTATCATCCCGAATGGCATCAGGGCGTGGTGGGGATTCTGGCGTCACGTCTTAAAGAGCGCTTCCATCGTCCCGTGATTGCCTTTGCGCCAGCAGGCGACGGCACGCTGAAGGGGTCGGGCCGCTCAATTGCCGGACTGCATCTGCGCGATGCGCTGGAGCGTCTGGATACCCTGAATCCTGGTATGATGCTAAAGTTTGGCGGTCACGCCATGGCAGCCGGCTTATCGCTGGAGACCGCACGCTACGAGGAGTTTCGTCAGCGCTTTGCCGATCTGGTCGGTGAGTGGCTGGAGGGCGAATCGCTGCAGGGCATCATCTGGTCAGATGGCGCGTTACAGCCGCAGGAGTTTTCCCTGCAGACCGCCGAGATGTTGCGCGAAGCCGGGCCCTGGGGCCAGGCGTTCCCGGAACCCGCTTTTGACGGCAAATTTAAGCTGCTGCAACAGCGGCTGGTGGGCGAGCGACACCTTAAAGTCATGGTCGAGCCGCTGGACGGCGGTCCGCTGCTCGACGGTATCGCCTTTAATGTCGATACCACGCTGTGGCCCGACAGCAGCATTCGTCAGGTTGAGCTGGCCTATAAGCTGGATATCAATGAGTATCGTGGTAACCGCTCGGTGCAGCTGATCATCGACCATATCTGGCCGCTGAACTGAGTTAAACAGGGTGCGCGCGTCTCCGGTTACGGCAGATGCGCGACCGCCCGATTGTTTTCTGCGTTATTCTGCTGCGCGTGAGGATGTCACCGCGATCCGATAAGCAAATGCGACACGTCAAGCAACCCCGGCATCAGCCCGCTGTCTCAGCGCTACAATCTGCCGCCAGTTTCGGGTAAACTTGTGCGTTAATTTTCCTGTCCCATCGAACATAAGAAAGACGCCAAAGCCATGTTTGAAATTAACCCGGTCAAAAACCGTATTCAGGACCTCAGTGAGCGCAGCGACGTTCTTCGGGGGTATCTTTGACTACGATGCCAAGAAAGAACGCCTCGAAGAAGTAAACGCCGAGCTGGAACAGCCCGATGTCTGGAACGAACCTGAGCGCGCTCAGGCGCTGGGCAAAGAGCGCTCCTCGCTGGAAGCGATCGTGCAGACGCTGGATCAGATGTCGCAGGGCCTGGAAGATGTGCAGGGTCTGCTTGAACTGGCTGTAGAAGCGGAAGACGAAGAGACTTTCGACGAAGCGGTTGCCGAGCTGGACGTCCTTGAGGGCAAGCTGGGCGAACTGGAATTCCGCCGCATGTTCTCTGGCGAGTATGACAGCGCCGACTGCTATATCGATCTGCAGGCGGGTTCCGGCGGCACCGAAGCGCAGGACTGGGCCAGCATGCTGATGCGTATGTATCTGCGTTGGGCCGAAGCGAAAGGCTTCAAAACTGAAATTATTGAAGAGTCTGAAGGTGAAGTTGCAGGCATCAAGTCTGTCACTATTCGCGTGTCAGGCGACTACGCTTTTGGCTGGTTACGCACCGAAACCGGCGTGCATCGCCTGGTGCGTAAGAGCCCGTTTGACTCAGGCGGCCGTCGTCACACCTCATTCAGCTCTGCCTTTATCTACCCGGAAGTGGATGACGATATTGATATCGACATCAACCCAGCCGATCTGCGCATTGACGTTTATCGTGCGTCGGGTGCGGGCGGCCAGCACGTTAACCGGACGGAATCTGCGGTACGTATTACCCATATTCCAACCGGTACTGTCACCCAGTGTCAGAATGACCGTTCTCAGCATAAGAACAAAGATCAGGCGATGAAGCAGATGAAAGCGAAGCTGTACGAGCTTGAGATGCAGAAGAAAAATGCTGAGAAACAGGCGCTGGAGGACAACAAGTCCGACATTGGCTGGGGAAGTCAGATCCGTTCTTACGTTCTCGATGATGCACGCATCAAAGATCTGCGCACCGGCGTAGAGACGCGTAACACCCAGGCGGTGCTGGACGGCGATCTGGATCGATTCATTGAAGCAAGTTTAAAAGCAGGGTTATAGACATGTCTGAACAACAACCGCAGAGCGCTGATGCCGCCGTTGAGTTAAATAACGAACTGAAAACGCGCCGCGAAAAGCTGAGTGCGCTGCGTGCCAACGGTCTGGCGTTTCCCAACGACTTCCGTCGTGACAGCCTTTCAAACCAGTTGCTGGAAAGCTATGGCGAGAAGAGCAATGAAGAGCTGGAAGCGCTGGATATTGAGGTCAGCGTCGCCGGACGCATGATGACCCGCCGTATCATGGGTAAAGCCTCTTTCGTTACTCTGCAGGATGTGGGCGGCCGGATTCAGCTTTACGTCTCTCGTGACGATCTGGCTGAAGGCATCTACAACGAGCAGTTCAAGAAATGGGACCTCGGCGATATCCTGGGTGCGCGTGGCAAACTGTTCAGAACCAAGACCGGCGAACTGTCGATTCACTGTTCAGAACTGCGCCTGCTGACCAAAGCCCTGCGCCCGCTGCCGGACAAATTCCACGGCCTGGCCGATCAGGAAACCCGTTACCGTCAGCGTTACCTTGATCTGATCGCCAACGAAGAGTCACGCAACACCTTCAAAATTCGTTCGCAGATCATGGCCGGCATTCGCCAGTTCATGGTAGGCCGCGACTTTATGGAAGTGGAAACCCCGATGATGCAGGTGATCCCGGGCGGCGCGTCCGCGCGTCCGTTCATCACCCATCACAATGCGCTGGATATCGACATGTATCTGCGCATTGCACCAGAGCTTTACCTGAAGCGTCTGGTGGTGGGTGGCTTCGACCGCGTGTTCGAGATCAACCGTAACTTCCGTAACGAAGGTATTTCGCCACGTCATAACCCAGAGTTCACCATGATGGAACTCTATATGGCCTATGCGGATTACAAAGATCTGATCGAACTGACCGAAAGCCTGTTCCGTACTCTGGCGCAGGATGTGTTAGGCAGCACGGTCGTGCCTTACGGCGAGCAGGAGTTTGATTTCGGCAAGCCGTTTGAAAAACTGACCATGCGTGAAGCGATCAAGAAATACCGTCCGGAAACGGATCTGGCCGATCTGGAAGACTTTGATAAAGCGGTGGCGATTGCACAATCCCTGCATATCAAAGTGGAGAAGAGCTGGGGTCTGGGCCGCGTCGTGACCGAGATCTTCGAAGAGACGGCTGAAGCGCATCTGATTCAGCCAACCTTCATCACTGAATATCCGGCTGAAGTCTCGCCACTCGCCCGTCGTAACGACGAGAACCCGGAAATCACCGATCGCTTTGAGTTCTTCATTGGCGGTCGTGAAATCGGTAACGGCTTCTCCGAGCTTAATGATGCGGAAGATCAGGCTGAGCGTTTCCTGCAGCAGGTGAATGCCAAAGATGCCGGTGACGACGAAGCGATGTTCTACGACGAAGACTATGTTACCGCGCTGGAACATGGCCTGCCGCCAACCGCCGGTCTGGGTATCGGGATTGACCGTATGGTGATGCTGTTTACTAACAGCCACACGATCCGCGATGTGATTCTGTTCCCGGCACTGCGTCCAGGTAGCAAGTAAGTCTGACTGTTCTCAGAAAAGGCCGGGTATACCGGCCTTTTTTATGTCTGCTGAAAGAGTATGGCCCGGTTCGCTATGAGATCGAGCCTGCTCAGGGAATACGGTCAGAAAAGGAAAGCGTCCCGCGCCAGGGATGGCGCGGGCCGAGCGGTCATGGATGACGGCTTTTGCGTCTTTCCGATCTGACCGTATTCCCTGCGCGCTTACTTTATCCGTTGCTGTCAGATGCACTCTGATTCGGCGTTGTCAGCACGAAAAAGGCCGGAAGTTCCGGCCTTTTTTACCACTGTCCATTCAGCAAACATCAGGACTTAATCGCCTGATTCAACCAGCTCTGAAAGCGGGAATAGGGCACATAGAGCGCAACGTTTTTATAGAGTGTCTTACCGCTGACATTGTCATTGATGTTATTGCTGTAGCCAATAATCACACCCGCCAGCGTATCATCAGAGGCGTTATAAACCGCACCGCCTGACATCCCTTTCACCACACCCGCATTCGCCGCGACTACAACACAGTCCGGCTTATTCCAGCTGTTCGCCAGCGTGGTATTAATCAGGTTCTGTCCGCTGGAGCTGACCGGCATGGCCGAAATAAAACTGTAGCCATAGAGATTCACCTGGTCGCCAATATGGCTGTTGCGAAAGCTGGGTGGCAGATTCATTTCGCTGTTTTTATGGTAGACCACGGCCAGATCGCATTGCGGATGCCAGGCTTTAACCCGGTAAAGAGAGAACTTCGCCACGTGCGCAGCGGTCAGGCTGTACTCCGGCGTCAGCGGGATGGTAGTACCCAGCGTGCCTAACCCCAGCACGGTAGGAATGCCGGTCACGGTCATATCAACGCGTTTTTCCGCTTCTTTACTGTACTCATAATGCCCCACCGAGCAGCCGGTTAAGCCTAAAACCATTAAGGCTATGAGTCGTTGCATTCTCTCTCCCTGCGTCAGCAGTTGATTACATCACCTGGCAATTCATTAGGGATATATCGGCAACGTTAAGGATTTATTAATTAAATACGCACTAAAAAGCGTAATCGGTTCACGGAGAATGACAACCTGACCCGGGTTCGCGAGGGTCTTTCAGGTAGGGTCCGCAGGCAGAGAAAGAAAGTTGCGACAGGCACAGCGACACGATTATTGCGGCCTCAGCAATAATCCTTTGCTGCATACAGGCTATGTCGTGCACCAGCGCTATGCTGTAATACTCACTGTGACGCAGATCAAAATTAATAAGCGTCGAGGGGCTGCGTGTCCGCGCGGTTCACCTGCAAATGAAACCGGGAGAGTGTTATGCCTGTAGCATTAATGGCGCTGGCGTTAAGTGCGTTTGCCATCGGAACCACCGAGTTTGTCATTATGGGATTGCTGCCGGAGGTGGCGCGTGACCTTCAGGTGTCGATTCCGTCGGCGGGCTGGCTAATCAGCGGCTATGCGCTGGGGGTAGCAATTGGTGCGCCGATAATGGCGTTGCTGACCGCCAGACTACCGCGTAAAAAAACGCTGATTCTGCTGATGGTGATCTTTATTGTCGGCAACCTGCTGTGTGCGCTGGCTTACAACTACAACCTGCTGATGCTGGCCAGAATCGTTACCGCACTCTGTCATGGTGCCTTCTTCGGGATTGGCGCGGTTGTCGCCGCCAGTCTGGTGCCTGCCGGGCGTCAGGCTTCGGCTGTGGCACTGATGTTTACAGGGCTGACCTTAGCTAACGTGCTGGGCGTGCCGCTGGGAACCAGTTTCGGACAGATGTTTGGCTGGCGAGCGACATTCTGGGGCGTGGCGGTGATCGGCGTGCTGGCGTTTATCGCCCTGATCGTCAGTCTGCCCAACAATAAACAGGAAAAACCGGTTCATCTGGCGAGTGAAATTGGCGCACTGGCCAACGGGAAACTGTGGCTGTCGCTGCTGATGACGGTATTCTTTGCGGCGGCAATGTTTGCGCTGTTCAGCTACATTGCGCCACTGCTGTTAGAGGTGACGGGCATCAGCGACCGCGGCGTCAGCTGGACGCTGTTCCTGATTGGCGCGGGTCTGACGGTCGGTAACATCCTTGGTGGAAAACTGGCTGATTGGAAAGTCTCCTTCAGCCTGATCCTCAGCTTCTCACTGATTGCCATCTTCTCGCTGCTGTTCAGCTGGACCAGCCATGCGCTGTGGCTGGCAGAGATCACCCTGTTCCTCTGGGCGATGGCAACCTTTGCGACGGTGCCGGGTCTGCAAATTAACGTCGTGCGTCACGGCAAAGAAGCACCGAACCTGGTCTCAACCCTTAACATTTCGGCGTTTAACGTCGGTAATGCGCTGGGTGCCTGGGTTGGTGGCGCAGTGATTGGCCGTGGTTTTGGCCTGACGGCGGTGCCGGTTGCTGCGGCTGCGCTGGCCGCTGTCGGTCTGCTGGTCTGCCTGATTACCTTCCGTAAATCGGGCAGCGCGGTCGCCAGGGTTCGCGCTTAAGCCAGGCGGGCGGCGATTCGCGCCGGAAAGTCAGCCACCTGCTGCTGCAGATGGCTGACAAAGGCATCCACCAGCGCCGACGCAGGGCGGTGCTGCGGTCTCACCAGGCTGACGGTAAACGGAACTGCCACGCTGAACTTACGCATCACCACACCGCTGTCGGCGTAATCCAGCGCCGTCAGCGGATTCACAATCGAAATCCCCACGCCCGCCCTGACCATTGCGCATACCGAAGCGGCGCTGTGTGTCTCCATCACCAGCCGCCGTTCCACTCCCTGCTCCTGAAACAGCGCATCCAGCAGCTGACGATAGCTGTCGCTGCGCGACAGGCTCACATACTTTTCACCCGCAAAGTCGTGCGGCGTCAGCACCTCACGCTGACTTAAGGGGTGATTCTGCGGCAACACGCACACTTCATCGCAGGTCAGCAGGGCGAGGCGGTCAGTTCCGGCCGGCGCGTGCTGGGTTTCGGTTAAGCCGATATCGTAGCGCTGCGCCGACAGCCACTCCTCCAGCAGCGGCGACTCCAGCGGAATCACATTCAGACTCACATCCGGGTAACGCTGTAAAAAGGGCTGACACAGCGGCGGCAGCAGCGACTGCGAAAAAACGGGCAGACAGGCGATCGACAGCTCGCCCTGACGAAACTGGCGCAGGCCTTCTGCCGCTTCCAAGATGCGGTCCAGGCCATACCAGGAGCGCTGAACCTCTTCAAACAGACGCAACCCTTGCACCGTCGGCTGCAGGCGACCGCGTACCCGCCCGAACAGCTCTAATCCCAGTTGCTGCTCCAGACGTGCCAGCTCCCGGCTCACGGTAGGCTGTGAGGTGTGCAGCAGCGTGGCGGCCTGCGTCAGATTGCCGCTGGTCATCACCGCATGAAAAATTTCGATATGCCGCCAGTTAATGTTTGCCACGCCGTTTATCCATATCAATTCTGCATAGATGCTATTAAAACAGATATTTTTCGCTATGACACGAATCTGGCTTAATGCGGTTAACGCCACAGGAGAATTGTTATGCCACGTTCCTTACAGAATACCGAAACCGCACTCAACGCCACTAACCTGCTGCCACTGGCACGTCGTTATAGTGGACCGTTCTGGGCCTATGATGCGCAGATTATTCAGGCGCGTATTGCTCAGCTGCAGGCCTTTGATGTGGTGCGCTTTGCGCAGAAAGCCTGCTCTAATACGCATATCCTGCGCCTGATGCGCGCGGCGGGCGTGAAAGTGGACTCGGTATCGCTGGGTGAGATCGAACGTGCGCTGGCCGCCGGTTATCAGCCTGGTGGTGATGAGATCGTCTTTACCGCTGATCTGTTCGATCAACCGACACTTGAGCGGGTGACTGCGTTAAAGGTGCCGGTGAATGCCGGTTCGATCGATATGCTGCATCAACTCGGTGCGGTGTCACCGGGACACGCGGTATGGCTACGGGTCAACCCTGGTTTTGGTCACGGCCACAGTCAGAAAACCAATACTGGTGGCGAAAACAGCAAGCACGGTATCTGGCACGGTGACTTAGCCGAGGCGCTGGCGGCCATTAAACAGCACGGCCTGAACCTGGTGGGCATTCACATGCATATCGGCTCAGGCGTCGATTATGCGCATCTGCAACACGTCTGTGATGCGATGGTGGAACTGGTAATGGCATCGGGTCAGGATCTGACGGCGATCTCTGCGGGCGGTGGACTTTCTATTCCTTATCGCTACGGCGAAGAGGCGATCGATACCGGGCACTATTTCGGCCTGTGGGATGCAGCCCGGCAGCGCATTGCTCAGCATCTGGGGCACGCGGTCAAACTGGAGATCGAACCGGGCCGTTTCCTGGTGGCCGAAGCGGGCGTGCTGGTGTCGCAGGTTCGGGCGGTGAAGTCGATGGGCAGCCGTCACTTCGTGCTGGTCGATGCCGGCTTCAATGATCTGATGCGCCCATCCATGTATGGCAGCTATCACCATATCTCGCTGATGGCGGGCGATGAGCGGGCCATTGATGAGCAGCAGACGATCGACACAGTGGTTGCCGGTCCGCTGTGCGAATCAGGCGATGTCTTTACTCAGCTGGAGGGCGGCATGGTCGAACCGCGCGCCATCCCGGCGGCGAAAGTGGGCGATTATCTGGTGTTCCACGACACCGGCGCATACGGCGCATCCATGTCTTCTAACTACAACAGCCGTCCGCTGATCCCGGAAGTGCTGTTTGAGCAGGGCCAGCCGCGCGAAATCCGCCGCGCGCAGACGATTGAGTCATTACTGGCGCTGGAAATCAGCTAATCACCTCACTCGGGCGGCGAGGCCGCCGCCTGTCAGCCATAGATCTCTTTGCGCAGCATGATCAATTCCTCTGCCAGCTCGCGACACAGCATGGCATTCATCAGGTGATCCTGCGCATGTACCAGAATCAGCGTGACCGGTAATTTTCCGCTTCCTTCGTCTGCGCCAATCAACGCGGTCTGGATTTTATGTGCCGCTTTTGCCGCAGTATCAGAGGCTGCCAGCCCGGCATCAGCCCCGGCCCAGTCGCGTTTGCGCGCGCACTGAATCGCCATCATCGCCGACGAGCGTGCTTCTCCCGCATTGATCAGTAAGTCCATCATAGTCTGTTCGTAATCCATAACGCCTCCGCTACTGGTATGCCAAATTGGCGAATTTAATCATACCGGAATGCCAAAAAACGTTTCCGGGAAGTTCGTCACAGAAAAAACTGATGATATTCGTCATTTTGGTATGCCACTAACAAGGAAGATCATGATGATTACAGGACTACCGATCTTACATCTCTGAGGATTGATCATGTCTTTACAGGACCGCCTTATCGATTCCCTGGGCAGCTTCGCCACCCGCTTTAACAGTTATCGCTATATCATGGCGATTAAAGCCTCGTTCATTACCCTGATGCCGGTAATCATTGTTGGCGCCTTCTCGGTATTGATTTCTAACATGGTGCTGGACAGCAAAAATGGCCTTGCCAGCTTTGCCGCTCTGGCTTTCTTAGCTGACCTCAAGCCCATCACCAGCAGTATCAATTACGCCACGCTCAGCTTTCTTAACATTGGTGCGGTGTTCCTGATTGGTATTGAGCTTGGGCGCATCAACGGTATAAAAACGCTGTTTCCCGGTCTGCTGGCAATCATCTGCTTTGTATCCGTAACGCCGACCACCTTACAGATGATGGTCGATGGGCAGATGCATCTGGTCACCGATGTGCTGGCCAAACAATTCTCCGATACCAAGAGCCTGTTTCTCGGCATGTTTATCGCCATTCTGTCGGTAGAGATCTACTGCCGCCTTGAACAGGTTGAGCGGCTGAAAATCAAAATGCCCGACACTGTGCCGCCCAATGTGGCCGCCTCATTCTCTGCGCTTATCCCCTCAATTATTACTGTGACGCTGGTAGCGACCTTTGGCTTTATCTTCCATCGCGTTACCGGCATGTACCTCTACGACGCGGTATACCAGGTGGTGCAGCAGCCGCTGGAGTCGGTGGTGCAGAGTCTGTGGGGCATTCTGATTCTGATGTTCGTTGCCCAGCTGTTCTGGGTGATTGGTATTCACGGCAACCAGATGGTGAAACCGATTCGTGAGCCACTGTTGCTGGGCGCAATTCTGGTCAACATGACCGCTTTTGAGCAGGGAAAAGAGGCGCCGAACATCATCACGATGCCGTTCTGGGATGTTTATATGAGCATCGGCGGTTCCGGCCTGACCATCGGGCTGCTCACCGCCGTGATGCTGGCGACGCGGCGCAAAGAGATGCGTGAAATCGCCAAGCTGTCGTTCGGGCCCGGCATTTTCAATATCAACGAGCCGGTTATATTTGGTATGCCGATTATGCTTAACCCGATTCTGGCTATCCCTTTCATCATCACACCGCTGGTGACAGGTTCTATTGGCTACTTCGCGACGGTGATGGGCTTTGCCGGGAAAGCCGTGGTGATGGTGCCCTGGACCACGCCTCCGATTATCAATGCCTGGCTTTCAACGGCTGGATCGATGGGCGCAGTGGTGACGCAGATCGTCTGCATTCTGGTGTCAGTACTCATCTATCTGCCCTTTGTGAAAGTCGCAGCCCGCCGCGCGGATGCAGCGGAAGCAAAGAGCCTGCAACCTGAGCTGAACCCCAACCGAACGGAGGTGTTATGAGTCGTCAGACTGTCCACATACCTGAGAATTTCATTCTGGGGGCTGCTGCCTCCGCCTGGCAGACGGAAGGCTGGAGCGGAAAAAAGCCGGGCCAGGACTCCTGGCCTGACGCCTGGTATCAGCAGGATCGTCACGTCTGGCACAACGGCTATGGCCCGGCGGTTGCCACTGACTTTATCAATCGCTTTAGTGAAGATGTGGCGCTAATGAAGGCCAGCGGGCTGACCCACTACCGGACTTCCATTAACTGGTCGCGTTTCCTGATTGATTATGAAACCGCCACGGTCGATGAGGAATATGCCGCTTACTATGACAGGCTGATTGATGAAATGCAGCGTCAGGGCATTGAACTGATGCTCTGTCTGGAGCATTACGAGCTGCCAGCCTTGCTGCTTGAGCAATATGGAGGCTGGCAGTCAAAGCATGTGGTTGAACTGTTTATTCGTTATGTCGAACAGGTTTTTAAACGTTATGCCGGTCGGGTCACACGCTGGTTTGTGTTTAATGAGCCCATTGTGGTGCAGACCCGCGTCTATCTCGACGCGCTGCGCTGGCCTTATGAGCAGAACACGCATAAATGGATGCAGTGGAACCACCATAAAAATCTCGCGACTGCCCGGGCAGTGCAGCTTTTCCGCAAGCGTGGCTATGCCGGTCGCATTGGTACCATTCTTAACCCGGAGGTCACCTATCCGCGATCATCCGCCCCGCACGACCAGAAGGCGGCGCATATTTATGACCTGTTCTACAACCGGGTGTTTCTCGACCCCGCGATTAAAGGCGAGTATCCGGCGGAGCTGCTGGCGCTGCTTGATAAGCATCAGATTGAGTGGGAAACCACGCCGGAAGAGCTGGCGATTATTGCTGCCAATACCGTCGATGAGGTCGGCCTTAATCTCTACTATCCCCATCGCGTTAAGGCGCCGTCCCGCGCCTGGCATCCCGAGACACCCTTTCATCCTGCCTGGTATTACGAACACTTTGAACTGCCTGGGCGGCGGATGAATCGTTCGCGCGGCTGGGAAATTCAGCCTGAAATTATCTGGGATATGGCACAACGAATGCGCGATGAGTACGGCAATATCCCGTGGTTTGTGGCGGAAAGCGGTATGGGCATTGAGAACGAAACCCAATTCAAAGATGCCGGTGGGGAAATTCAGGACGATTACCGTATCGCGTTTATCAGCGAACACCTGCATCAGGCGATACGCGCCAGCCAGGCGGGCATTAACTGTCAGGGCTACATGCTGTGGGCGTTTACCGACAACGTCTCACCAATGAATGCCTTTAAAAACCGCTATGGTCTGATCGAAATCGACTTAGATAAGCACCGTCAGCGCCGTATGAAGAAATCTGCCCATTGGTTCCGTACGCTGCGTGACACGCAGCAATTTACCCTGTGGCTTGATGATGAGCCGAAATAACGCGAGGAAACGAGCATGAAACGAATTGTTCTGGCCTGTGCTGCGGGCATGTCGACCTCAATGGTGGTCACGCGGATGGAAAAAGAGGTCGCCGCTCGCGGACTGGCATTTCAGATCTACGCTATTCCGGAGCAAAACCTGCGTGAAGAGCTGCAAAACTACGGCAGCGAGGTGGCGGTGGTGCTGCTCGGGCCTCAGGTGCGCTTCAAACTGGAGGAGAACAGAAAACTCACTGACAGCTATCAGTTACCTATCGCGGTAATCGATACGGTTGCTTACGGCACGCTGAATGGTGCAAAGGTACTCGATCAGGCGCTGGCTTTGATACACTGAGCCCCAGTTTGCGAGCCAGCCTCTCCGGTTCGCGGGCATTGTCGCGCAGGGAACGGCGGCAATGCCGTTAGCACGTTGATTGCAAAGGGTAAAAGTGTGGACAAAGCCGAAGCGCCGCAAGAAAAAAAGCAGTACCAGGAAATTGGTCAGCACCTGCGTCAGCAGATCAGTGACGGACACTATCCGGTGGGATCGCGCCTGCCGCCTGAACGTCAGCTGGCTGAAACCTGGGGCGTCAGCCGGACCATCGTGCGCGAGGCATTATTGATGCTTGAGCTGGAAGGTACGGTGGATATCCGTCAGAGCTCCGGCGTCTATGTAATGCGTATTCCTTCCGCCAGTGATGATGAAGAAGAGGCCTTTTTCCGCAGCGACGTAGGCCCGTTTGAAATGCTACAGGCGCGTCAGTTGCTGGAGAGCAATATTGCCGCCTTTGCCGCAAAAATGGCGACTAAAGCGGACATTGAAAATCTGCGACGTACGCTGGAACAGGAGCAACGTGCCATCGCCGCCAACGACAGCAGTCAGGACAACGACAAATTGTTTCATCTGCTGCTGGCGGGTGCGAGTCAGAATCAGATGCTGCTCGATACCGTTACCAGTATCTGGCGGCATCACGACAGCAGCCCGCTCTGGCAGCAGCTGCGCCCGCAGTTTGAAACCCGCGCCTATCGCCTGAAGTGGCTCGGCGATCACCAGACTATCCTGGCTGCTCTGCGTCGGCGCGATGTGATGGGGGCCTGGCAGTCGACCTGGCAGCACCTTGAGAATGTCAAAAATACGCTGCTGGAGCTTTCCGACGCCGATGCGCCTGATTTTGATGGCTACCTGTTTGATTCAGTCCCGATCTTTCAGGGGAAACTGATGTGATTGAGATTGTCTCGCTCAGTGATGCCCCACAGTTTGCCGATCAGATTATTGACTGGCAGTGGCGCGCATTTGGTGAAGCCAGTAGCCACGCGTTCTTTGCCAGTGTGGTGAACAGCAGCCTGAACGGTGCTGACTTCCCCGTAACCTTTGTCGCTCTGGAGGCGGGCAGGGCGGTCGGCACTGTAGGATTCTGGCGCTGCGACCTGATCAGCCGTCAGGATCTTTTCCCGTGGCTGGCGGCGCTCTATGTTGATGAGTCGTCGCGCGGCAAAGGTGTCAGCGAGGCGCTGCAGCAGCATGTGATGACTTATGCACAGGCGCGTGGCTATCCACGGTTGTGGTTATGGTCAACGTTTGGGGGCTACTACGAACGGTCTGGCTGGCTGCCCCAGGGAGAGGCGCTGGAGTATCCGGATAAACCAGTAAAACTCTATTATCGCGACCTGTAAAAGAGGCCAGCCGCCAGGGCGGCAGCTGGCAAAGACGCACTTATGGCGCCGGATAGGTATAGCGACGATGAATCGCCTCAATGCCTTCCAGAATCTCGGCATTTAAGGTCAGATTGAAACTGTCGATATTAATCTGCAGCTGTTCAAGCGTGGTGGCACCCAGCAGTGTGCTGGCCACAAACGGCTGCTGACGCACATAGGCTAAAGCCATCTGCGATGGGTCAATCTGATGCTGTTGCGCTAACGCCACATATTCTGCAACGGCCTGCTGTGACTGCTCGCCGCTGTAGCGGGTAAAGCGGCTGAACAACGTGTTACGTGCGCCCGCAGGCTGCGCGCCATTCAGGTATTTGCCACTTAGCGTACCAAACGCCAGGCTGGAATAGGCCAGCAGCTCCACGCCTTCATGCTGGCTGATTTCGGCCAGACCCACTTCAAAGCTGCGGTTCAGCAGGCTGTAGGGGTTCTGAATGCTGACAATGCGCGGCAGCTCATGCTTCTCTGCCAGTTGCAGATAACGCATCACGCCCCATGCCGTTTCATTCGACACGCCAATATAACGAATCTTACCGGCGCGCACCTGTTCGGCCAGCGCTTCCAGCGTCTCCAGCAGTGTGACCTGTGCGGTAGTTTCGCTGTATTGATAGCCAAGCTTGCCAAAAAAGTTGGTCTGACGCTGAGGCCAGTGCAGCTGGTAAAGATCAAGGTAGTCGGTATTCAGGCGCTTCAGACTGGCATCAAGCGCGGCGCGGATATTTTTACGGTCCAGCGCCATATCAGGGCGAATGGACGCATCATTGCCGCGCGACGGTCCGGCGACTTTACTGGCCAGAATGATTTTGTCGCGGCTGCCGCGCTGTTTGAGCCAGCTGCCAATATATTGTTCGGTCAGACCCTGGGTTTCCGGGCGCGGTGGCACCGGATACATCTCGGCAGTATCAATAAAGTTGATGCCGGAACGGAGTGCTAAATCCAGTTGAGCATGGGCGTCGGCTTCGCTGTTCTGTTCGCCAAACGTCATGGTACCCAATCCCAGCTGACTCACTTCCAGCGTGCTGTGAGGAATACGATGATAGTGCATTGCCAGCTTCCTTTTCTTTATGGAATGGAATGTTGTGTTCTCAGGGACTATAGCGCGAGCAATGGCGGGGAAGGAAGGGGGAAAAGTCGGGGAAATCGCCTGCCAGCGGGGAATTGATGGCAGGCGATTAAACAGGGCACTTAACGTTCAATGATTGTTGAAACCTCATCGCTGTTAATCTGCACCATGTGACCCGTCTGATCCGTGTACTCAACCAGACCGGTCTCTTTATCAATGCTTGGCTTACCTTCGGTCATAATCATACGACCATCTTTAGTCGCCATGACATAATCAGAACTGCATCCACTTAAGAATGCTGCGGTTACCATCACCAGTGCTACTCCTGCCAACCCTTTCATCACGCCTTATCCTCACAAATGGTCACGTGCAAACAGTGTAGTAATAAATGTTTTTGCCGGCAGGGTTAATCGCAGAAATCTGAAAGTAACCGGGCGAGCAGGCTCGCCCTTGACTTTATCAGGCGTGCTTTTTCTTACTGCGCATCAGGTTAAGACACTCAACCGCCATCGAGAAGAACATCGCGAAATAAATGTAACCTTTTGGTACATGGACCGCAAAACTCTCCAGAATCAGGGTAAAACCGACCAGAATCAGGAAGGAGAGGGCCAGCATTTTCACCGACGGATGGCGTTCAACAAACTCACCAATGGCGCGCGCGGCGAACATCATCATCAGCACCGCAATGACGACGGCTGCCATCATAATGAACAGATGATCGGAGAGGCCGATAGCGGTGATAACAGAGTCGAGACTGAAAATAATGTCGAGCATCATAATCTGTACAATCGCGCCGAGGAACGAATGAACGCGGGTGTTATGTTCGCCTTCACTGCCTTCGATCGTTTCATGGATTTCCATGCTCGATTTCCACAGCAGAAACAGTCCACCAAACAGCAGAATCAGATCGCGCGCCGAAAACGCATGATCCATCAGCGTAAACAGCGGATTAGTCAGACGGGCAACCCACGCAATAGAGGCCAGCAGGCCAAGACGCATCAGCATCGCGCCCATCAGACCAATGCGACGTGCGCTGGCTTGCTGGTGTTTTGGCAGTTTAGCGACCACCAGCGACAGGAAAATGATGTTATCAATACCCAGCACCACCTCAAGGATGGTCAGGGTGCCCAGCGCCAGCCAGGCGTTGGGATCAGAAATCCACTCAAACATACCGACATTCAATCCTAAACGAAAAGTAAACGGCGATTATACGCATTCAATTCACCGAACTCCCACAAAATTGCGATTAGCCAGCGCGAGTGGCGCGATTCATAAGAAAAAATGCCGCGCCAGCAGTGGCCCGGTGAAGCTTTTTTTAAGGTAGAAGCCGCGCGGTAAGGTCATAATTGGCTGGCCCTGATCGCCAATACCTTCTGTCAGCGCCTTACTGTTGGCGGCTTTCGGGCGGATTTGCAACCAGGCGCCATGTCGTGCGGTAATCTGCTCAACGCGTCCCAGTACAATCATATCCATCAACTCTTCCCAGTCCTGACGCAGCATCTCATCTTCTTCTGCATCCGGGCTCCATAACAGCGGCGCGCCCACACGACGTTCCCGCAGCGGAATCTCACGCCCGCCTTCAACCGGAATCCACAACACCCGCGCCAGTTTATGGCGCACATGACTGGTGAGCCAGGTGACGCCGCTGTTGCCGGTCAGCGGGGCGACGCAGACAAAGGTGGTTTCCAGCGGTTTTCCCTGCGCATCAATCGGGATGGTTTTCAGTTCGATACCCAGATGGGCAAAGTCCTGTTCCGCTTTGCTGCCCGCGCTGGCACCAAGATGTAACTCCAGCAGCATGCCGACCCAGCCTTTATCACGTTTAAGATCCGCAGGCATGGGCAGCCCGGCGCGAGCGGCCAGCGTTTCCAGTGTTAAGCCGGCTAAATCCTGCGCACGCGCCAGCAGGCTGGCTTCATCGTCAGGTGGTCCTGGCAGGTAACTCATGTTGATAACTCGCAATGATTAAAATTTATACAGTTGCGGGTGAGGAAATCCTTTCACTAAAATTCACCGCATCAGGGATCGATAATAACATGATAGATCGCACTTTTTTTAACGGATAACCCTTGCGCCATCATCAGGCAGGCATTGTTATCCCAGCTTACGCGCAACAATGAACAGGATCTCCATCCCGGTTATCCACAGAAAAATGGGATAACCCCCGTATTGGTGCGGTACTGGTTCCATTTACAGCCTTGACTTTTCTTTGTCTGAGCATAATTTCGCCGCTCTGACCTAATCCTGAGCGATTATCTGTGGATAAAAAAGAGTGTGGTTATCTTTTAATCAATTGTCAGTTTTCGCGAGAATATTGGCAGTTTAGGAAAGTCTCAGGGAGAGCCAGAATGATTTATTTTCATTAAATATCATAATTATGCGTTGTTGATTCTTTTGAGTCATTCTGCGAGCAGTGAAAATGTTATTCAGTTAACTCCCGCGTTCTGCACAAAGCTATCCACAGAAAAAGTGAATAAGATTGATCTTTTTCACGCTGTTTGTTTATAACTTTGCCGTTTTCTGTGAGTTATCCCGCATTTGATGGTCTGATACCCCATGAATCCAGTGGTTTACCGCCTGTAAGGAGTGTGAAACAATCAGCCCATTCAAATTTTGCTTTGAGGTAGTCCGGTGATCGATGATGATGGCTACCGCCCGAATGTTGGTATCGTAATCTGTAACCGGCAGGGACAAGTGTTATGGGCCAGGCGCTTTGGACAGCACTCCTGGCAATTTCCTCAGGGAGGCATCAATCCCGGTGAAACCGCAGAACAGGCGATGTATCGCGAACTGTTCGAAGAAGTCGGATTGCATCGGAAAGATGTTCGAATACTTGCCTCTACCCGCAACTGGTTACGTTACAAGTTGCCAAAACGTTTGGTGCGTTGGGACACAAAGCCGGTATGTATCGGCCAGAAACAAAAGTGGTTTCTTCTGCAGTTAATGTGTAATGACGCGGATATCAATGTGCAGCGCAGCAGCACGCCTGAATTTGATGGCTGGCGCTGGGTCAGCTTCTGGTATCCGGTGCGTCAGGTTGTCTCCTTCAAGCGCGATGTTTATCGTCGGGTGATGAAGGAATTCGCTGGCGTGGTGATGTCTATGCAGGAGAGTGCGGGGCAGCGAAATAATCCTGCCCATCGTCGTAAGAGAGGATAGGCCACGCCCTTTATGCTCACTCAGTTGCGTGAAATTGTAGAAAAAGTGGCGAGTGCGCCGCGTCTCAATGAAGCACTCGACATCCTGGTCAATGAGATCTGTCTGGCGATGGATACGGAAGTCTGTTCCGTTTACCTCGCCGACCAGGACCGTCGCTGCTATTACCTGATGGCGACGCGCGGACTCAAAAAACCGCGTGGCCGCACCGTAACGCTGGCTTTCGACGAGGGTATCGTCGGTTTAGTGGGCCGTCTGGCCGAACCGATTAACCTTGCTGACGCCCAAAGCCATCCCAGCTTCAAATATATCCCCGCAGTGAAAGAGGAGCGCTATCGCTCCTTCCTCGGTGTGCCTGTTATCAGCCGCCGCCAGCTCCTTGGCGTGCTGGTGGTGCAGCAGCGCGAACACCGTCAGTTTGATGAAAGCGAAGAGTCATTTCTGGTCACGCTGGCTACGCAGATGGCGGCTTTGCTGTCGCAATCTCAAATGGGCCAACTGTTTGGCCAGTTCCGACAGACCCGGGTGCGTGCGATTGCGGCAGCGCCTGGCGTGGCGGTAGCACCAGGCTGGGTCGATGAGACGCAGCCACTGCTTGATCAGGTCTCAGCCGCCTCAGCGCTGGATGTTCATCGTGAACGTGAGCGTCTGTCGCTCGCCATGAGCGAAGCAACCAATGAATTTCGCCGTTTCAGCAAACGTTTCAGCGCCAGCGCACAAAAAGAGAGCGCGGCCATTTTCGATCTCTACTCTCACCTGTTAACCGATGCCCGTCTGAAGAAAGATCTGTTCGATGAGATCGAGCGCGGATCGGTCGCGGAATGGGCGG
Source organism: Pantoea jilinensis (assembly GCF_019104105.1). Lineage (NCBI taxonomy): Bacteria > Pseudomonadati > Pseudomonadota > Gammaproteobacteria > Enterobacterales > Erwiniaceae > Pantoea > Pantoea jilinensis. The sequence goes on from NZ_CP077746.1 coordinate 816,053, forward strand.
TGAAACAGGTGATCGAGAAGTTTGCTGAACAGTTCGCCAGCCTGACTGACAACTACCTGCGTGAACGTGCAGGCGATCTGCGGGTGCTGGGCCAGCGCCTGCTGTTCCACCTCGATGACACCCTGGTCGGCACCAATGCCTGGCCGGAACGCTTTGTGCTGGTGGCCGATGAGCTGACCGCCACGACCTTAGCTGAGCTGCCGCAGGAGCGGCTGGCGGGCGTAGTGGTGCGTGACGGTGCAGCCAACTCCCATGCGGCGATCCTGACCCGCGCGATGGGGATCCCGACAGTCATGGGCGCTGACATCCAGCCTCATCAGCTCAACAAACGCCTGCTGATCGTCGACGGTTATCGCGGTGAGCTGCTGATCGATCCTGAGCCAGTGCTGGTCCAGGAGTATCAGCGGCTGATCAGCGAAGAGAACGCGCTGAGCAAAATGGCGGAAGGCGTGGTCGATCAGCCGGGTGAGCTGAAAAGTGGCGAGCGCGTGCAGGTGATGCTCAACGCTGGCTTAAGCCCGGAACATGAGCAGACGGTGGGCGACTGGGTGGATGGCATCGGTCTCTACCGCACCGAAATCCCGTTTATGCTGCAGAATGGCTTCCCGTCGGAAGAGGAGCAGGTGGCTCAGTATCAGGGTATGTTGCAGCTGTTTCGCAACAAGCCAGTGACGCTGCGAACGCTGGATGTGGGTGCCGATAAACAGCTGCCTTACATGCCGATCAGTGAAGAGAACCCCTGCCTGGGCTGGCGCGGCATTCGCCTGACGCTGGATCAGCCGGAAATCTTCCTGGTGCAGGTACGCGCAATGCTGCGCGCCAACGCCGCCTCGGGCAACCTCAGTATTCTGCTGCCGATGATCAGTCATATCGACGAAATCGATGATGCAAAAGAGCTGATCGATCGCGCCGGTCGCGAAGTGGAAGAGATGCTGGGCTTCCCGATTCCCAGACCGCGTATCGGGATCATGATCGAAGTGCCGTCGATGCTGTTTATGATCCCGCATCTGGCGTCACGCGTCGATTTTGTCTCGGTCGGCACCAACGACCTGACGCAGTATCTGCTGGCGGTGGACCGCAATAACACCCGTGTTGCAAACCTTTATGACTCGCTGCATCCGGCGATGCTGCGCGCGCTGAATGCGATTGCACAGGAAGCCCGCCTGGCCAATCTGGAATTGTGCCTGTGTGGTGAAATGGCGGGCGATCCGATGTGTGTCGCACTGCTGGTTGGCCTGGGGTATCACCATCTCAGCATGAACGGTAAAAACGTACCGCGCGTTAAATACCTGCTGCGCCATCTGGATCACGAAGAAGCGCAGAAGCTCAGCGAGCAGGGGATGAAGGCCGACACCGCCACGGAAGTGCGCCATCTGGTCTCGGCCTTTATGGAGCGGCGTGGATTAGGCGGGCTGATTCGCGGTGGTCGTTAGTACCACACCGGCTCAGGCTTTGCGCGTTATCCGCCTTTACATTTGCAAGACAATTCAGAAAACCGGCTGTGCTATTATGCGCAGCCTTAATTTATGTGCCTGACAACGCCCCTTTTCAGGGTTGAAAAATAGACGGTGAATGATGAATAACGGCTATATTGCATTTCCGCAGTTCGATCCAGTGATCTTCTCGCTCGGACCGGTTTCGCTTCACTGGTACGGTCTGATGTATCTGGTGGGCTTTGTTTTCGCCATGTGGCTGGCTGTACGTCGTGCCAATCAGCCTGGCAGCGGCTGGAAAAAAGAGGAAGTTGAGAATCTGCTTTATGCAGGTTTCCTGGGTGTATTCCTGGGCGGACGTATCGGCTATGTGCTTTTCTACAACTTACCGCTGTTTCTGGAAAATCCACTCTATCTGTTTAAAGTCTGGGATGGCGGCATGTCGTTCCACGGTGGCCTGATCGGGGTGATTGTGGTGATGCTGGTCTTTGCCCGCCGTACCAAACGACATTTCTTCCAGGTTGCTGATTTCATTGCGCCGCTGATCCCGTTTGGTCTGGGTGCTGGTCGTCTCGGTAACTTCATTAACGGCGAGCTCTGGGGCCGTGTCGATCCGGGCTTCCGTTACGCTATGCTGTTCCCGGGCTCCCGCAGCGAAGATGTCGCGCTGGCCGCCACCAATCCACAATATCAGGCGCTGCTCAACACCTATGGCGTACTGCCGCGTCATCCTTCCCAGCTCTATGAACTGGCGCTGGAAGGCGTGGTGCTGTTCATCATCCTGAACCTGTTTATCCGTAAGCCACGCCCGATGGGTAGCGTCTCTGGCCTGTTCCTGATTGGTTACGGCGCTTTCCGTATTATCGTTGAGTTCTTCCGCCAGCCGGATGCCCAGCTTGGCCTGTTTGAAGGCGGAATCAGTATGGGACAGATCCTCTCTGTGCCAATGATTGTTGCCGGTATTATTATGATGATCTGGGCGTATCGTCGTCGCCCGCAGCCACAATTTCGCGAGGAAAAATGAAACAGTATCTGGATTTAATGCAACATGTGCTGCACGAAGGCACACCAAAAGCTGACCGTACCGGCACCGGTACGCTTTCAATTTTTGGCCACCAGATGCGTTTCAATCTGCAGGATGGTTTTCCGCTGGTCACCACCAAAAAATGCCATATCCGCTCCATTATTCATGAGCTGCTGTGGTTTCTGAAAGGTGACACCAACATCGCTTATCTCAGGGAAAACAAGGTCTCAATCTGGGATGAGTGGGCGGATGAGAACGGCGATCTCGGCCCGGTCTATGGTAAGCAGTGGCGTAGCTGGGGAACAGTCAGCGGTCAGGAAATTGACCAGTTAAGTCAGGTGATGGAGCAGCTAAAGCGCGATCCTGACTCTCGCCGGATTATCGTGTCAGCCTGGAACGTCGGTGAACTCAGTGAGATGGCGCTGGCTCCCTGCCACGCGTTCTTCCAGTTCTACGTGGCGGACGGCAAGCTCTCCTGCCAGCTTTATCAGCGCTCGTGCGATATCTTCCTGGGCCTGCCGTTTAACATTGCCAGCTATGCGCTGCTGGTGCATATGGTGGCGCAGCAGTGCGATCTGCAGGTGGGCGATTTCGTCTGGACCGGCGGTGATACGCACCTCTACAGCAACCATCTGGAACAGGCGCGTCTGCAGCTGACTCGTGAGCCACGTCCGCTGCCAAAACTTGTTATCAAACGCAAACCGGCATCACTGTTTGATTATCAGTTCGACGATTTCGAGATTGAAGGCTACGATCCCCATCCTGCGATCAAAGCCCCTGTCGCTGTCTGATTTGCGATAGATAGAAAATAACGCCCTGGCAACCTCGCCGGGGCTTTTTTTTGCCTGCAAACCGGCAAATCTGCGGCACCGCTCGTTCTTTTTTGCCACTGTCTGCTGATGGGGCATATTCTCTGCAATGCGCTTTCCAGTCTGCTACAACACGCCTTGTTTCACCTTTTCATACCCCGCACTCTGCAGTGATGAAAACAGCATACTTACGTGGTTTTACTCTGCCGGAACTGCTGCTGGTGATGGTCATTGCTGGCATGCTGAGTCTTGCCGCAATCAATGGCTGGCAGCGCTGGCAACAGCGGCAGGCGCTACTTGACAGCGCTCAGCAACTGCAGGGATTTCTGCTACGGCTGCGCGCCCAGGCCAACCGGCAGAATAGCGACCTGGTGCTATGGTCACAGCCTGGCGAGCCCTGGTGTATCGGTGCCGGAAGCCGCCCTGTGACGGGTTGCGGTCACGGGAAACGGCTGCATTTCATCGCGCCGCACCCGGATGTTGTGTTCTATGGCATCCGGGGTGAACCGGGTTTCTATGGCCGCCGCAATGTCGCCAGAGCGGGCAGCATTGAACTGGGAAATCGCGCCGGACGCATACGTCTGATTATCTCAGCCAGAGCCCGTATTCGCCTCTGCATGATCGATGAGGAAACATGCCGTTGAAAATCGCAGGATTCAGCCTGCTGGAGATGCTGATCGCCATGGCAATCAGCGCCGTCATCATGCTCAGCGTTGGCCGTTTTCTGCCATTGCTGCTGGCAGAGAACGCGGGTGTGCTGCAACGGGCACAGCTGCGTCAGGAGTTACAGCAGATGATGGCAACGCTGGAAAAGTCGGTGCGGCGTGCGGGTTATTGTCACGGTGAATGTGCCAGGGAGGTACTGAAAATCAGTGAAAATTGCCTGCTGCTGCGCTGGGATGAAAACAGCAACGGTCAATGGGAAGGGGTGAGCCATGCAGAAAGTGACTATTACGGTTATCGCCTGCGACAACAGCAGCTTGAGATGCAGCGTGGTGTTGATCAGTGTCAGTCAGCAGGCTGGGAGCGGCTCTCCGATCCCGCGTTTATGACGGTGGAGCAGTTCAGCGTGAGCCAGCAGGGCAGGCAGGTCAGGATAGTGTTGCAGGGTCGGGCTGGTCGCTGGCTTGAAACCGTGGAGAGCTGGATTGAGGGAGAGAACCTGTGAAGCAGCGAGGCAGCAGCGCCATGGGCATGGTGTTAATGATTATGGTCATCGGGAGTTTTACGCTGCACGCCAGCCGAAAGATGTCAGAGCAGGGAATGCGACTGCTGGCCGATGAGCAGCAGTTTGTGCAGGATTTCTGGCGGGCGCAGTCGGCGCTGCAATGGGGTTTATCCCTGAGCTGGCCAGCCAGTGAGGCGGCCCGCTGTCAGCAGGATGATCGCCAGGGCTGGCGCAGCTGTTTACAACGAGGAGAAAAGGATGAAGGTCTGCTTAAAGGTGAGGCAAGCGGCAGTGGCATGGCGGTCTGGCATTGGGTCCGGCTACGGGGCAATCAGATTACCGCGTTGCCGCATGGCTGGATCGACTATTGCCCGCTCACGCCTCCGGCAGCCTGTTTGTAAGCGCGATGGATTCAGCCTGCCGGAAGTGTTGTTTGCTCTGCTGTTAATGGCATTAAGCAGCAGCACCCTGTTTCACTATCATCGCGCACTGGCAGTGGGATTCAGCCAGCAATGGTATCAGCGTGAGGCATGGCGGGTTGCTGAGCAACGTCTGGCAGGGCATGAAGTGGCAGGCTGGAAATCCACGCTGCAAGAGCAGAGCAGTCCCTCAGGCTGCACTCTGGAGCGGGCTGACGTAACGGGGCCTTATCAGCGTAGTGCCAGCCTGACACGCCTGCGTTGTTAAACGTCGCGGGTCGCCCTTTTGATGGGTTTCAACGGCGATACGCGGTAAAGTGAGTGCCGCAATACCGCAGTCATGTTCTGAGTTATCACAGGAGTTTTCATGTTTCACGTTTATCACTCAAATCAGCTTGATGTTCTGAAAATTCTGGCGGCTGCGGTGATTAAACATGATCCTCTTGATGATCCTTTCGCCTCAGAAATGGTGCTGGTGCAGAGCCCGGGGATGGCGCAGTGGCTGCAAATGGAGCTGGCGCAAACCTTTGGTATTGCGGCCAATATCGAATTCCCGCTGCCTGCCAGTTTTATCTGGGAGATGTTCGTCCGCGTTCTGCCTGATGTTCCGGTTGAAAGTGCCTTCAGTAAGGCCAGCATGGGCTGGAAGCTGATGCACCGGCTGCCGGTGATGCTGGAGCAGGAAGAGTTCACCTCTTTACGCCACTATCTCCATGACGACGGGGATAAGCGAAAGCTGTTTCAGCTCAGCGCCCGCGTAGCCGATCTGTTCGACCAGTATCTGGTCTATCGCGCCGACTGGCTCAATAGCTGGGAGCGTGGCGAAACCATTGAGGGGCTGGGCGAGGCGCAGCGCTGGCAGGCCGCACTGTGGCGTGATCTGGTGAGTTATACCCAGGCGCTGGGGCAGCCTGAATGGCACCGTGCCAACCTCTATTCACGATTTATCCAGACGCTTGAGCAGGCGAAAAGCACGCCGGAAAATCTGCCCAAACGCGTCTTCATCTGTGGCATCTCTGCGCTGCCGCCGGTTTACCTGCAGGCGTTGCAGGCGCTGGGACGGCACATCGACATCCATCTGCTGTTCACCAATCCCTGCCGCGATTACTGGGGCGACATTCAGGACTATGCGTTTCTGGCAAAACTGCAAAGCCGTCAGCGCCGGCGTCATGGTGCTGATGAATCTCGCGGACTCTTCCGGGATGCAGAGCAGGCACCCGCGCTGTTTAACGACGCGGGTGAACAGCAGCTGACCAATCCGTTGCTCGCCTCATGGGGCAAGCTGGGGCGCGATAACCTGTTTCTGCTCAGTCAGATGGACTCTAACGACGATATCGATGCGTTTGTGGATGTCGAGCCAGACAACCTGCTGCACTGCATGCAGCACGATCTTCTCAATCTGCAGGATAACGCCGTTATCGGCTTGAATGCGGCGGAACTGGCGCACAGCGATCAGAAGCGCTGCCTTGATCCGGCGGATCGCTCAATTGCGGTGCAGGTCTGTCACAGCGCCCAGCGTGAAGTTGAAGTATTGCAGGATCATCTGCTGGCGATGATGGAGGCCGATCCGACGCTGAAAGCGCGTGACATCATCGTCATGGTGGCGGATATCGACGCCTACGCCCCGTTTATTCAGGCTGTGTTCGCCAACGCACCTGCCGATCGCTATCTGCCGTTTGCCATTTCAGATCGCCGTGCCAGTCAGGCGCATCCGGCCATTGTCGCGTTTCTTCATCTGCTGGCACTGCCGGACAGCCGTTTTGTCTCAGAGGATGTACTGGCGCTACTGGATGTTCCGGCGCTGGCCTCCCACTTCGCCATTGATGAAAGCGGCCTGCGCTTACTGCGGCGCTGGGTCAGCGAATCGGGTGTGCGCTGGGGGCTGGATGATGCCAGTGTTGAAGCCCTGTCTCTTCCTGTCACCGGGCAGCACACCTGGCGTTTTGGCCTGCAGCGTATGCTGCTGGGCTATGCGATGGAGAGCCACAATGGAGACTGGGAGGGGATTCTGCCTTATGACGAGTCGGGTGGTCTGGCAGGCGAACTGGCGGGCCATCTCGCAGAGCTGCTCTCCCGGCTTAATCACTGGCGACAGCGGCTGGCTGAACCGCGGCCACTGGCGGCCTGGCTGCCCCTGTGCCGGGAACTGCTGAACGCCTTTTTCAGCCCCGATGCAGAAACCGAGGCCGCCTTGCTGCTGGTGGAAGAGCAGTGGCAGCAATTGATTGAATATGGCATGGATGCACGGTTTGAAGAGGCGATTCCGGTGGCGCTGTTGCGCGATGATCTGCGTAGCCGGCTTGATCAGCAACGCATCAGCCAGCGATTCCTGGCAGGACAGATTAACTTCTGTACCCTGATGCCGATGCGCTCCATCCCTTTTCAACTGGTCTGTTTGCTGGGCATGAATGACGGCGTCTATCCGCGCACCCTGGCGCCATTAGGCTTTGATCTGATGCAGCAACAGTCCCGCAAAGGCGATCGCAGTCGCCGCGATGATGACCGCTACCTCTTCCTGGAAGCGATGATTTCGGCACAGCGGCAGCTCTATATCAGCTACATCGGCCGGGCGATTCAGGATAATACGGAACGCTACCCTTCGGTGCTGGTCACAGAATTACTGGAGTACATCGGACAGAGTTTTTATCTGGACGGTGATGGGCACCTTGAGCTGGATGAGAGTGCTGAACGGGTGCGGATGCATTTGCAGCACCTGCACAGCCGGATGCCCTTTGCTGCGGAGAACTTTAAGCCGGCGGCCAGACTGCAGAGTTTCGCGCGTGAATGGCTGCCTGCCGCGCAGGGGATGGGGCAGCCCCAGCCCGATTTTGTTCAGCCACTTGAGGCGCCGGTAACGGATGCGCTGACACTGGAGGCACTTCTGCGCTTCTGGCGGCATCCGGTGCGTGCCTGGTTTCATCAGCGGCTTGGCGTGAGCTTCTGGCTGGAGGAGGACGAACTGCCCGACAGCGAGCCGTTTTCGCTCGACAACCTGGAACGTTATCAGATCAACGCACAATTGCTGAATGCTCTGGTCGAAGGCGAGGATACGCAGCGGCTCTATACATACCATCGTGCGGCCGGCAATCTGCCTTATGGCGCCTTCGGTGAGCTGTTCTGGCAGGCGCAGCGTGATGAGATGCAGGAAGTGGCGGCAGAAGTCGTGACGCAACGCAGCGACGGCGAGAGCTGGGAAGTGAATCTGCAACTTGAGCAGGTCAGCTTAACCGGCTGGCTGACACAGGTGCAGGGTGATGGATTACTGCGCTGGCGACCTGGCGTGCTCAATATGAACGACGGACTGCTGCTCTGGCTGGAGCACCTGGTTTACTGCGCGCTGGGAGGCACAGGCAGCAGCCGGATGTTTGGCCGGCAGCAAAGCCGCTGGTGTTTCCTTGCCGTATCGCAACAAGAGGCGATCGCTGCCCTGAATGAGTATGTCGCTGGCTATCTTGCCGGTATGCGTCAGCCGCTGATGCTGCTTAACAGGAGCGGCGGCGCATGGCTCACCGCCAGCTACGACAAAAAAAGTCAGCAGTTGCTGACTGATGAGGCGACTCAGCTCAAGGCGCGCAATCGCCTGCTGACGGCCTGGTCTGGCAACTATCAGGTTGAGGGTGAAGGCAGCGATCCCTATCTGCAACGTCTTTGCCGGGTACTGGATGTGCCCCAATTACAACAGATAACTGAGGCGGCACAGCGCTGGTATTTACCGGTGCTGGCTGCACATCAGGATGATGAATAGCCATCAGAAAGCGTTTTGCTAACTGATTCATTACACAGCAATTTTGCTCTGCTTTGAGCCGCCGTGTCCGATATTGGCGGCTTATCGGGAAATGAAAGGGGTTTACATGCGGGTACACGCACGCTGGATAGCGGCGCTAATGTTAAGCCTGGTGGCTTGCACGGCACAGGCGCAGACATCTTCAGGCTGGCAGCCAGTTAACGACACCATTCACAAAAGTGAACAGGATCCTCGTCATTATCAGGCTATCCGGCTGGACAACGGGATGACGGTATTACTGGTTTCCGATCCTGTGGCGCCGAAATCGCTGGCGGCGCTGACGCTGCCGATAGGATCGCTGGACGATCCCGATCAGCAGGCGGGGCTGGCGCACTACCTTGAGCATATGGTGCTGATGGGCTCAAAACATTATCCGCAACCCGACAATCTGGCTGAATTCCTGAAAAAGCATGGCGGCAGCCACAACGCCAGCACGGCCTCTTACCGCACCGCTTTTTATCTGGAAGTGGAAAACGATTCGCTGGAGCCTGCGGTGGATCGCCTGGCGGATGCCGTGGCCGAGCCGCTGCTGGATCCGGTTAATGCCGACCGTGAGCGCCATGCTGTGAATGCGGAGCTGACCATGGCCCGCTCGCGTGATGGCCTGCGTATGGCACAGGTCGGTGCTGAAACCCTGAACCCGGCACATCCGGCATCACGTTTCTCGGGCGGCAATCTTGAAACCCTGAAAGATAAACCCGGCAGCAAACTGCACCAGGCGCTGCTCGATTTTTACCATACTCATTACTCCGCCAACCTGATGAAGGCGGTGATCTACAGCAATAAACCGCTGCCGGAAATGGCGTCAATTGCAGCTAAAACCTTTGGGCGGGTACAAAATCATAATGCCAGCGTGCCAGACATTACGGTGCCGGTGGTGACCGATGCCCAGCAGGGCGTCATTATTCATTACGTTCCTGCACAGCCGCGCAAGCAGCTTAAAATTGAGTTCCGCATTGCCAACAACAGCGATCGCTTCCGCAGTAAAACCGACACGCTGATTAGCTACTTAATCAGTAATCGCAGTAAAAACACGCTCACCGACTGGCTGCAAAAACAGGGACTGGCCGATGGAGTGAATGCAGGCGCGGACCCAATGACCGAGCGTAATAGCGGCGTGTTTGCTATTACCGTCTCACTCACGGATAAAGGCCTGGCACAGCGTGATGACGTGGTGGCGGCGATCTTCAGCTATATCAACCTGCTGCGTCAGCAGGGCGATGATAAGCGTTATTTCGACGAAGTTTCACACGTGCTGGCACTCGACTTCCGCTACCCCTCTATTACCCGCGATATGGATTATATTGAATGGCTGGTTGATACCATGCTGCGCGTACCGGTGGAAGATACGCTGGATGCACCTTATCTGGCGGATCAGTACGATGCCGCGGCGATCAAATCCCGGCTTGAAGAGATGACCCCGCAGCATGCGCGAATCTGGTACATCAGTCCGCAGGAGCCGCACAATAAAACCGCCTATTTTGTGGAAGCGCCTTATCAGGTTGAGAAGATCACGCCACAAACGTTTGCCGACTGGCAGCAGCGCGCCAGTCAGATTTCGCTGGCGATGCCGGTGCTGAACCCCTATATCCCGGATGACTTCACCCTGTTGCCATCAGACGGTAAAACGTATCAGCATCCGGTGAAGCTGGATAACGAAGACGGTATGCGTATTTACTGGATGCCCAGCCGCTATTATGCCAGCGAGCCCAAAGCGGCCATAACCCTCGCGTTACGTAACCGGCATGCGATCAGTGACGCCCGCCAGCAGGTGCTGTTTGGCCTCAATGACTACCTCTCAAGTCTGGCACTGGACACGTTAAACTCACAGGCCTCGGTGGGCGGCATCAGCTTCTCAACCGGTGAGGATGACGGGCTGGTGTTTAGCGCCAGTGGCTTTACTCAGCGCCTGCCCACGCTGCTGAAGAAACTGGTAGAGGGCTATGCCACCTTCCAGCCGACAGAACAGCAGCTGGCGCAGGCTAAATCCTGGTATCTGGAGCGGCTGGACGCGGCGGAGAAAGGCAAGGCGTTTGAACAGGCGATTCAGCCGATGCAGTTGCTCTCACAGTTGCCTTATACCCAGCGCGAAACCCGTCGCAAGCTGGTGAGCACGCTCACACTGAAGGATGTAACGACCTATCGCGACTCGCTGTTCCGCGACGCGACCCCGGAGATGCTGGTGGTGGGTAATCTCAGTGCGGAGAGTGTGAAGCAACTGGGACATGAGCTTAAACAGCAGGTGCAGAGTAATGCGACCCGCGACTGGCACAGCCAGTATGTGGCCATTAAAAAACCGATGAAAGCCAACCTGCAACAGCAGGGCAGCAGCACTGACTCCGCCCTTGCCGCGCTCTATGTTCCACTGGGATACAGCGAATATCAGAGCATGGCGCACAGTTCTATGCTGAGTCAGATTGTGCAGCCCTGGTTCTACAATCAGTTGCGCACCAAAGAGCAGCTCGGTTATGCCGTCTTTGCCTTCCAGATGCCAGTGGGCCGTCAGTGGGGCATCGGTTTCCTGCTGCAGAGTAATAGCAAGCAACCGGGCTGGCTATTGCAGCGCTATCAGGCCTTCTATCCGCAGGCAGAAAAGCGTCTTCGCAGCATGAGTCAGGCAGACTTTGTTCAGTATCAGCAGGCGATGATCAATGATTTGCAGCAGCGTCCTCAGACGCTCTTTGAGGAAGCGGACCGTTATAGCCGCGACTTTGATCGACAGAATGATCTGTTTAACACCCGGCAAAAAATGGCCGAGCAGGTGGCGCGGTTAACCCCGGCCAGCCTGGCTGACTTTTTCCGGCAGGCGGTGATCGAACACAAGGGCATGGTGATGACGTCACAGATTGCCGGCACCGGCAACGGCAAGGTTGAATTTGCCCGCCAGCCTGGCTGGAAAACCTGGAAAGAACTGGCGAAACTGCAGCAGTCGCTGCCGGTTAAGAGTGAGACCCAATGACGCAGTTACCGCCCGTATCGCTGAATCCCTTAACGCTGCCGCTCAGAGGCGAGCGGCTGATTGAGGCATCAGCAGGCACCGGAAAAACCTTTACCATTGGTCTGCTCTATCTGCGCCTGCTGCTGGGGCTGGGCGGCGAAAACGCGTATAGCCGGCCACTCTCGGTAGAAGAAATTTTAGTGGTGACCTTCACCGAGGCCGCGACGGCGGAGTTACGCGGCCGCATCCGCGAAAATATTCATCAGCTGCGGCTGGCCTGTATTCGCGGCGAAAGCCGCAATCCGATGCACCAGTTGCTGCTGGCGCAGATGCCCGATCTGAGTCAGGCCGCTGCGCAGCTGCTGGCGGCCGAACGCCAGATGGATGAAGCCGCCATCTTCACCATTCACGGCTTCTGTCAGCGAATGCTGAATCTCAACGCGTTTGAATCGGGCATGCTATTCGAGCAGGAGTTGATAGAAGATGAACAGGCACTGCTCAAGCAGTCCACTGCCGATTTCTGGCGGCGTCAGTGCTATCCACTCAGTCTGGATGTGGCACGGATTATCGCCGCAGAGTGGAGCGGACCCGACAGCCTGCTGACGACACTGCGCCCCTGGCTACAGGGTGAGTCGCCAGTGCTCAAACGGCCGCCCGCTGCCGATGAGGATCTGGCGTCACGTCACGCCCGCAATCTGGCGCGCATCAACGCCATGAAGCAGCAGTGGCAGGCGCTGAGCGCCGATGTTGAAGGGATGATCAGCGCATCTGGCGTTGATAAGCGTAGCTATAGCAGTAAACACCTGCCCAACTGGGTCGCCCGCGTCACGCAGTGGGCCAGCAGCGAAACGCGTGATTATCAGTTGCCTAAAGAGCTGGCGCGTTTTGGACAGCAGGTGCTTGATGAGAAAACGAAAAAGGGTGAAGCACCGCGCCATTCGCTGTTTGAGGCTGTTGATCAGTTTCTGGCAGAACCGCTGTCGCTGCGGGATGTGATCATTGCGCAGGCGCTGACCGATGTACGAGCCACAGTTCAGCGCGAGAAACGGTTACGTGCGCTGTTAGGTTTCGATGACCTGCTCAGTAAGCTGGATGAAGCGTTGCAGCAGCCGGGCGGCGTGTTGCTGGCTGAAACTATCCGGGCGCGTTTCCCGGTGGCACTGATTGATGAATTTCAGGATACCGATCCACAGCAGTATCGCATCTTCCGTACGCTCTACATTAATCAGCCAGAACAGGCGCTGTTTCTGATCGGTGACCCCAAGCAGGCCATCTATGCGTTTCGCGGTGCGGATATTTTTACCTACTTGCGGGCCAGAAACGAAGTCAGTGCTCACTACACACTTGATACTAACTGGCGTTCTTCACCTGAGATGGTCGAGAGCGTCAATCGCCTCTTTTCTCAGATCGATTCGCCTTTTCTGTTTTCGGCGATCCCCTTTCAGCCGGTAATGCCCGCTGCGCCCAACCAGTCACTGAAGCTGATTTTTGACGAGCAGCAGCAACCGGCGTTACGGTTCTGGCTGCAGCCCGGTGAGGGCGTCGGCAACAGCGATTACCAGCAGTTTATGGCGCAACAGTGTGCGGCAGATATCAGCCGCTGGCTGGTGGCCGGACAGCAGGGACGTGCCTGCCTGGGCAAAGGCGACGCGCTACAGCCAGTGCGGGCTTCTGATATTACCGTGCTGGTGCGCAGTCGCAATGAGGCCGGTTTGATCCGCGACGCGCTGAATGCGTTGTCAATTCCCTCGGTCTATCTCTCCAGCCGGGACAGCGTTTACACCACGCCGGAAGCGCGCGAATTACTCTGGTTACTTCAGGCGATTCAGGCTCCTGAACAGGAACGGCTGCTGCGTAGCGCACTGGCCACCTCTATTTTTGCTATTGATGCCGCGACGCTGGATGCGCTGACGCAGAATGAACGCGAGTGGGATGCGCTGGTGGAGCAGTTTGCCGTCTGGCAGCAGTTGTGGCACCAGCGCGGCGTGTTACCGATGCTGCGTGATGTCATGATCAAGCGGCAGCTGGCGGAAAATATGCTGGCCTCGGAGAACGGGGAACGTCGCCTGACGGACCTGATGCATCTGGGTGAACTGCTGCAGGAAGCCTCAGTACAGCTGGAGAGTCCTCACGCTCTGGTGCGTTTTCTGGCGCAGCAGATTGCCCGACCAAACAGCCAGGCCGCCAGCCAGCAGCTGCGTCTGGAAAGCGACCGCCATCTGGTGCAAATCGTCACCATCCACAAATCGAAAGGGCTGCAGTATCCCCTGGTATGGCTGCCGTTTGCTGCCGGATTCCGCGAGGCGGCCAGCGCGCTTTATCACGATCGTGACAACTTCATGGCGCTGCTTGATGTGCAGGGCGATGCACAGAGTCTGGCGTTAGCCGAAGAGGAGCGTCTGGCGGAAGATTTGCGTCTGCTCTATGTGGCGCTGACCCGCTCGATCTATCACTGCAGCGTCGGCATTGCACCGCTGATTAAAGGCACGCGAAAAAAAGAGGGCGAAAGCGATCTGCACAAAAGCGCGCTCGGGTATCTGGTGCAGCAGGGTGAGGCGGCGGATGCGCAGCAGCTCAGCCAGAAACTGAATGCGCTAACCGGTGAGGGGATTGCGCTGGTTGAAGCCGATCTGATGCCGGGAGAAAGGTGGCAGGACGCTGAGCAGGGCGATGAGGTATTGAGCAGTCGCGACGTGACCCGCGCACTGGCGGATGCCTGGCGGGTCACCAGCTATTCCGGCCTGCAACAGCATCACAGCTCGTCACTTCTTGATGCATTGCCAAACTTCGATATTGATGCGGCGGGCGAGGACGAGAGTGGTGAAGAGGCTGCATTGACACCGCACCATTTTCCGCGCGGTGCGGCGCCGGGCACCTTCCTGCACGGTTTGTTTGAGTCGATCGACTTTACCGAACTGCCGGATCGCGTCTGGCTGGAGGATCAGCTGCAGCATAATGGCTATCCGTCAGACTGGTTACCGGTCCTGGAACAGTGGATTGAGCGGGTATTGCATACGCCGCTTAACGCGGAAGGGCTGACGCTATCGGCAATTAAAAGCAGCGAACGACTGATCGAAATGGAGTTCTATTTGCCGATCAACAATCTGCTGACGGCGGCCGATCTTGACGATCTGCTGCGCCAGCACGACAGCCTCTCTCTGCAGGCCGCCCCGCTGGATTTTCGTCAGGTGCGCGGCATGCTCAAGGGGTTTATCGATCTGGTTTTCCGCTGGCAGGGAAAATATTATCTGCTCGATTACAAATCGAACTGGCTGGGCGATAGCCATGCCGCTTACACACCCGAGGCGATGGCGCAGGCCATGATCGGCCACCGTTATGATCTGCAGTATCAGCTCTATACGCTGGCGCTGCATCGCTATCTGCAACATCGCCTGCCGGACTACCACTATGAGCAACATTTTGGCGGCGTCTTTTATCTGTTTTTACGCGGGATGGACGGCAGCTCGCCGGACAACGGCATTTTTGCCACCCGACCTGGCGAAGCCTTTGTGGAAGCGATCGATGCACTGTTTGGTGAAACCGGAGAGGTGTTATGAGTGACATGCTGAGTCTGCTGCAGCAGGCAGTAGAGAAGCGTCTCCTGCGCCCGCTCGATATTCAGTTTGCACAACTCGTGGTGCCGGAATCACAGCCTGCGCGGCTGCTCGCTGCCGCCTGCGTCAGCGCTGAGGCAGGTGAAGGGCACGTCTGTTTTCCGCTGAGCAATCTCTGTGAGGCGCACCTGTTTGCCGGACGTCAGCCTGCGCTGGCCCAGGCGATCTGGCAGGCTGCTGGCGCGCCGGATGACTGGTTATCACACTTCGCTGACTGGCCGGCGGTGAGTGATGGAAGCCGGGTGACGCCACTGGTTCTAAGCAACCAGCGTTTATATCTGCATCGGCTTTGGCAAAGCGAAGGTCGCGTTGTCGATTTTTTTGCTGCCCAGGAAGTGAAAACCGCGTTTGATATCCGTGCCGCAGGAGATGTCCTTAACAGCCTGTTTGACGACCAGCCAGAGAACTGGCAGAAAATTGCTGCAGCAGTGGCGCTGACCCGCAAAACAGCAGTCATTTCCGGCGGGCCAGGCACAGGCAAAACCACCACCGTAGCGAAACTGCTCGCCGCCCTGATTCGCCTGAATCCGGGCGCGCTGCGCATCCAGCTGGCGGCACCGACGGGCAAAGCTGCCGCGCGGCTGACCGAGTCACTGGGCAGGGCACTGCAGGATCTGGCCGTCAGCGACGAAGAACGGCAGCGTTTTCCTGCCGAAGCCACTACGCTGCATCGCCTGCTGGGCGCTCAGCCGGATACCCAGCGGCTACGCTACCATGCCGGTAATCCGCTGCATCTGGATGTGCTGGTTGTCGATGAAGCGTCGATGGTCGATCTCTCAATGATGGCAAAACTGATCGCCGCGCTGCCTGCCCATGCCCGCGTGGTGTTTCTGGGCGATCGCGATCAGCTGGCCTCTGTTGAAGCCGGTGCGGTGCTGGGCGATATCTGCCGCTGCACGGAAAGCGGCTACAGCCTGGCGCGGGCAGAACAGCTCGCCCTGCTGACCGGCTGCACGTTACAGGGCAGTGATGATGCGCAGGCACCGGCAGTGCGCGACAGCATCTGCCTGCTGCAAAAGAGTTATCGGTTTGACGCCGCATCCGGCATCGGCCAGCTGGCAAAAGCGATTAATCAGGGTGATGCCGACCAGGTCAGAGCGGTGTTTGCAGCGGCCCATAAAGATGTCAGTTACCAGCCGCTGAACAGCGCGGAAGCGTATCAGGGGATGCTGGACGAAGTCGCACAGGGCTACCAGCCCTTCCTGCAGCTCATCAGGCAGCACGCACCACCCGCTGAGATCATAACCGCTTTTGGTCGTTATCAGCTGTTGTGCGCGTTACGTGACGGACCCTTTGGCGTTCAGGGTCTGAACCAGCGTATTGAGCAGCGACTGATGCAACTGCAGCGCATCCGGCGTCCTGGAATGGGTAGCCGCTGGTATGAAGGTCGTCCGGTGATGATTACCCGAAACGACAGCGCACTCGGCCTGTTTAATGGCGATATCGGCATTACGCTGCGGGATGAAGAGGGCAACCTGAAAGTCTTTTTCCCGCTACCCGATGGGTCGATCAAGGCAATTCAGCCGAGCCGGTTGCCTTCACATGAAACCGCCTGGGTGATGACGGTGCACAAATCGCAGGGGTCGGAGTTTGATCACACCGCGCTTGTGAT
Source organism: Pantoea jilinensis (assembly GCF_019104105.1). Classification (NCBI taxonomy): domain Bacteria; kingdom Pseudomonadati; phylum Pseudomonadota; class Gammaproteobacteria; order Enterobacterales; family Erwiniaceae; genus Pantoea; species Pantoea jilinensis. Next base: position 832,854 of record NZ_CP077746.1, read on the forward strand.
GCCCACGCAGTTGCTGCCGGTTCTGACCCGTGAACTGGTCTATACCGCGATTACCCGTGCGCGTAAACAACTGACTATTTACAGTGAACCTGGCGTGTTTCAGCGTGCCGTGCAGCAGCAAACGCAGCGGCGCAGCGGTCTGGTAGAGCGACTGGCGGAAACGCGCTGAGAAGAGAGGGACAGATCACGATGTGGGTGATTGTCCCTTCTGCGGTGAATCAGGTGAGGTCGGCCATCAGCACTTTTGAACGGCGCTGATAGTTATACATCTCTTTTTTACTTTCGGGCAGTGACTCAATATCAACCGGCGTAAAGCCGCGCTCCTGGAACCAGTGGATACTGCGCGTGGTCAACACAAACAGCTTTTCCAGTCCCATCTGCTTTGCCTGCAACGCCACGCGCTGCAACAGCATCTCTCCGCGTGAGGAGCTGCGATAATCAGGATGAACCGCCACACAGGCCATCTCGCCAATCTTCTCATCCATAAACGGATAGAGTGCGGCACAGGCGATGGTCAGATTGTCGCGCTGAATAATCGTGAACTTATCGATCTCCATTTCCAGCTGCTCGCGAGAGCGACGTACCAGAATGCCCTGTTGCTCCAGCGGCCGGATCAGTTCGAGGATGCCGCCGATATCGTTGATATTGGCGCGGCGGATCTGCTCTGCCGACTCCATAACGATCTGCGTGCCGATACCGTCGCGTGAGAAGAGTTCCTGCAACAGTGCGCCATCTTCCTGATAGCTGATTAAATGGCTGCGGCGCACACCACTTCGGCAGGCTTTCACCGCGCCACGCAGAAAGCGAACAGTGCCGGAAAGATAATCGCCTTCCTTTTCAATCTCGTCGATACGGGCCTGCGCGTCATTCGGGAACAGCTCAGAGATAATTTCACCTTCGCTATTCAGGACGCCTTGCTCAGAGCAGAAGCCGATCATTTTTTCCGCTTTCAGCTTAATCGCCAGCTGCGTGGCCACTTCTTCCGAGGTGAGGTTGAAGCTCTCGCCCGTAACAGACACCGCCACCGGGCCCATCAGCACAATGGCATCGTTATCCAGCTGGCGATGAATCGCCTCTTCATCGATACGACGGATACGCCCGCTATGGCAGTAATCCACGCCATCATCCACGCCCAGCGGCTGTGAAATAATGAAGTTGCCGCTGACCACATTGATATGTGCGCCCTGCAGCGGGGTGTTGTTGAGACTCATAGAGAGGCGGGCAGTGATATCCAGCTGCAGCCGGCCGGCGGCCTGTTTGACCAGCTCCAGCGATTGCGCGTCGGTCACCCGGGTAAATTTATGATAAACCGGCTCCAGCTGCTGCTGCGCCAGGCTGGCATCAATCTGCGGTCGGGCACCATAAACCACCACCAGGCGGATGCCCAGGCTGTGCAGCAGGCCGATGTCATTAACGATGCCAGAGAAGTTCTCATGCTCAATCGCTTCGCCACCCAGCATGATGACAAAGGTTTTACCCCGGTGGGCATTGATATAGGGAACGGTATGGCGAAAACCCTGAACCAGTTCGGTACTACGTTCCTTCACGGCCAACCCTCAGTGAATGTTTATTCGTATTTTTTGTATTTTTATGCTTTTACGCCCGGTTTTGCAAGTCTTAATCCTGACGAAAATTTACGTTTTTATGGGTGTCAAAGCCGCTAACAGCCTGCATTATTTAGGGTTTCCGGGGTGACATCATGCTACGGATTGGATAAAGTTTTCGCCGCCATTTTATTAACTGGCGCTTTTTTAGACATAACACAGCAGCTGGAGCGGCATGTCAGACGTTAATTCCCATTTTTCACGCAGACGATTTTTACAGGGGACGGGCGCCTTACTGCTGTTAAGCGTCAGCCGCACAGGACTGGCGGCAAAAAACCACATTGTGGCGGTGCGTATCTGGCCCTCATCCACTTACTCGCGGATGACGCTGGAGTCAAACGTCGCGCTGAAATACAAGCAGTTTGCGCTGAGCAATCCCGAACGGCTCGTAATAGATATTCAGGGCCTGCATCTCAATTCGGCCCTGAAAGGGGTGGATAAGCAGGTACGGGTCGACGATCCTTTTATTAAAAATGCCCGGGTCGGCCAGTTCGACAGCAATACAGTGCGCGTCGTTCTGGAGTTAAAGCGCAACGTTGCGCCAAAGATTTTTAACCTTTCGCCGGTCGCCGGGATCAATCACCGGCTGGTGGTCGACCTCTATCCGAGTCAGAACCCGATAGAAGATGATCCTCTTCTGGCCCTGCTGAAAGACTATAACCAGGGTGATCTGGAGAAAGATGAAGGCGTGCAGGCACCCTTGCCAGGTAAAGCGGGGCGCGATCGTCCGATCATTATCATGATCGATCCCGGTCACGGCGGGGAAGATCCGGGTGCGCACGGCAAATATAAGACCCGCGAGAAGGATATTGTGCTGAAGATTGGACGGCGGCTCAAAGCGCTGATCGACAAAGAGTCCAATATGAAAGCCTATATGACGCGTAATGAAGATGTCTTTATTCCGCTGCGCGTCAGGGTTGCGAAAGCCCGTAAACAGCGCGCTGATCTTTTTGTCTCGATCCATGCGGATGCCTTTACCAGCCGTGCAGCTCGCGGCTCGTCAGTGTTTGCCTTATCAACCAGCGGTGCGACCTCGGCGGCAGCCCGTTTCCTGGCGCAGACCCAGAATGAATCCGATCTGATTGGTGGCGTCAGCAAAAGCGGCGACCGCTATCTTGATCACACCATGTTCGATATGGTGCAGCGCCAGACGATTCATGACAGCCTGAAGTTTGGTAAAGAGGTGCTGCATCGCATGGGGCGCATCAATCATCTGCACAAACGTACCGTGGATCAGGCTGGGTTTGCGGTGCTGAAAGCCCCGGATATCCCGTCTATTCTGGTCGAGACCGCGTTTATCAGTAATGTGGAAGAGGAGCGTAAGTTGCGAACCACCCGCTATCAGCATCAGGTTGCGGAGGCGATTCTGGACGGCATTAAGGCTTATGTGAAGAGTGGGGCGGCGCTGGCCCATCGGTAACGGTTTGCGGGTAGTTACGGCTATCCGTGCACTTTTCAGGGCAGGAGAGAGACTAACGAGGTTTCAGGAACGTCAGAAACAAAAAAACACCCTTTCAGGTGTTTAAATGATTGGTTGCGGGGGCCGGATTTGAACCGACGACCTTCGGGTTATGAGCCCGACGAGCTACCAGGCTGCTCCACCCCGCGTCCGTATCATACTTTTTTCACATTGTGACTTCTGTAAAACAACTGCAGAAGTATTGGTTGCGGGGGCCGGATTTGAACCGACGACCTTCGGGTTATGAGCCCGACGAGCTACCAGGCTGCTCCACCCCGCGTCCGTATTGCTTCTATTACTTTTACTTCTCACACTGTGACTTCTGTAAACCTGCTGCAGAAGTATTGGTTGCGGGGGCCGGATTTGAACCGACGACCTTCGGGTTATGAGCCCGACGAGCTACCAGGCTGCTCCACCCCGCGTCCGTGGAAGCGCACTATACTCTCCGCGCTAATTCATGCAACCCCTTTTTGAAGATAAAAGCCAAATTAACAGCCAGTTGCTGAAGGATTCAACCATCTGATTAATTATTGAACTGATATGCACCGGGTCAAAGCGGATGCATTTCATTCTGTCGGGGGCTTTGCTATCGTCGCGGGGCGAACAGTTATAAAAAGAGAAGATAATGAAATCACATTGGGTGAAGTATGCACTCACTGGCGCGTTAATTACGCTGCTGGCGGCCTGTAGCTCTAAACCGACCGATCGCGGTCAGCAATATAAAGATGGCAAACTCGAACAGCCGCTGGCGCTGGTAAATCAGCCCAATGCCAAAGGTGCGCCAGTTAATGGCAAAGACTTTGGCGATCAGGTGCGCCAGATTCAGTCCGCCTCATCTGCCCTTTATAGTCGTCAGAACGGCACCTATAGTGCAATTGAAAGCTGGCTGATGGCGGGAGCCGATACCCGACAGCTTCGTCAGTATGGCCTGAACGCGTGGCAGATGGAGGGCACGGACAACTACGGTAACGTGCAGTTCACGGGTTACTACACGCCGGTCGTGGAAGCGCGCTACACCCGTCAGGGTGAGTTCCAGTATCCGATCTACCGCATGCCGCCGCGCAAACGCGGAGAAAAATTACCGAGCCGCGCTTCTATCTATAGTGGCGGACTCGATGACCGCTATGTCATTGCCTACAGCAACTCGCTGATTGATAACTTCATGATGGATGTGCAGGGCAGTGGTTATGTCGACTTTGGCGATGGCCGCCCGATGACCTTCTTCGGTTACGCCGGTAAAAATGGCTGGGGCTACCACAGTATTGGTAAAGAGCTGATCGATCGCGGCGAAGTGAAACGCGAAGATATGTCGATGCAGGCCATTCGCCAGTGGGCGCAGGAGCACTCACCGCAGGAAGTTCGCGCACTGCTGGAAACCAACCCATCGTTTGTCTTCTTTAAAGCTGAACCGTTTACGCCGGTGCGTGGAGCCAGCGCCGTTCCGCTGGTAGCAAAAGCCTCGGTTGCCTCTGACCGCTCAATTATTCCGGCGGGCACCGTACTGCTGGCTGAAGTGCCGCAGTTAAATGAGAAGGGCAAATTCAACGGCAAATATGAGATGCGCCTGATGGTCGCACTCGACGTGGGTGGCGCGATTAAAGGCCAGCACTTTGATATCTATCAGGGTATCGGCCCGGACGCCGCGCATCTCGCCGGCTTCTATAATCACTATGGCCGCGTCTGGGTACTCAAAGCTGCACCGGGTGCCGGACAGCCGCTGTTCTCCGGCACGCAAAACGGTAATAATGGTTCACTGCTTCTCGGCGCTAACTAATTTCTTCTCTGCGGGCCTTCGGGCCCGCACGACGTAACAGGTTCAACTATGAAAGTGTTAAACGACGCCTGGCATCAGCGCTTTGGCGGCACGGCGCGTCTCTATGGTCAGAATGCGCTGCAACGTTTTGCTGACGCACACTTCTGCGTCATCGGTATTGGCGGCGTCGGTTCCTGGGCGGCGGAAGCACTGGTGCGCACCGGGATTGGTAAAATTACCCTGATTGATATGGATGATGTCTGTATCACCAACACCAACCGGCAGCTTCATGCGCTTCAGGGCAACGTGGGCAAAGCCAAAACGGACGTGATGGCAGAGCGGCTGCGTGCGATCAATCCTGACTGCGAAGTGATCTGCATAGATGACTTTATTACGCCGGAGAACACTGCTGAACTGATGGCTGCCGGTTTTGACTACGTGATCGACGCTATCGACAGCGTGCGGCCTAAAGCGGCGCTGATCGCCTGGTGTCGCCGGAATAAGATCCCGTTAATCACCACCGGTGGTGCGGGTGGGCAGATTGATCCGACGCAAATTCAGGTCGCCGATCTGGCGAAAACCATTCAGGATCCCCTGGCGGCGAAGCTGCGCGAACGATTGAAAAGCCTGGGCGTGGTGAAAAACAGCAAAGGTAAACTCGGCATCGACTGTGTTTTTTCAACTGAAGCGCTGGTTTATCCGCAGGCAGATGGCAGCGTCTGTGCTTCACGCAGCACGGCGGAAGGTCCGAAGCGGATGGATTGCACATCCGGCTTTGGCGCGGCAACCATGGTTACCGCTACGTTCGGCTTTGTTGCCGTTTCACATGCGCTGAAGAAGTTTCTGGCGCGCGCTGTTCGTCAGGATGCCGTCAGCGCCTGACGCGCGGCGTGCTCCACGGCGGTAGCCAGCGCCTGCAGGCCGCTGCTGCGGGAAGCGCTGAGCTGGGCGCGCAGGCCCAGTTCGTCAAACAGCGTTAAGGGATCGCTGGCCAGTAACTGTTGTGGCGTCTGGCCCTCAACCGCAGTCAGCAGCACGGCCAGCAGGCCGCGCACAATCCGTCCTTCACTGTCACCATAGAAATGCAGCGTGCCATCCTCGCATAACTGGCTGCCCAGCCAGACCCGATTTTCACACCCGCTGAGTTCAATTTCTGCGGTTTTCAGTTCCTCCGGCAACCCAGGTAACTGTCGGCTCAGCTGAATCAGCTGACGATAACGATCCTCCCATTGATGAAAGCGGCCAAAGCTCTCTTTCAGGCTGGCAACAGTAATCTGTTCGCCAAACGGGTGTGGCGCTAACAGCGATGAACACATAATCAAAACTCCGATAACAGCGAGATGGCACCTTTCATGGCGCGCACCAGCGCATCAACATCCTGCAAACTATTATAGGGTGCAAAAGAAGCCCGCAGCGTGCCGCTGACGCCCAGCGCTGCCAGCAACGGCTGCGCACAATGCTGGCCAGCGCGCAGGGCGATTCCCTGCTCAGCCAGCAGCGTCACCAGATCGCTGTGATGCAGGCCAGCAAATTCAAAGGCCAGCAGGCTGGCGTTGCCACTGCGGAAGCTGCGGAAGCCAGGCAATTCTGCCAGCTGCTCCTCCGCCAGTGTCGCCAGATGCTGACTCCAGCGCTCCGCTTCGGCCAGATCGTACTGCGCCAGCCAGCTCAGTGCTGCACTCAGGCCCACTACGCCCGCCACATTCGGAGTACCTGCCTCAAAACGCCAGGGCACTGGCTGTGGTGTGAAGCCACTGAAATCGACATCCGTTATCATTTTTCCGCCACCCTGCCAGGGTGACATCGCTTCCAGCAGGTCCGCTTTGCCATATAACGCGCCAATGCCCATCGGGCCGTAAATCTTATGGCCGGAAAAAGCGTAAAAGTCGATATCCAGCGCCTGTACGTCAGGCGGGCAATGCACCACCCCCTGCGCGCCATCGACCATCACTTTCGCACCCACGGCGTGTGCCAGCGGAATCGCTCTGGCGAGATCGGGACACCCTCCGGTGACGTTCGACATCTGGCCTATAGCCAGCAGGCGGGTACGGTTATTAAGCAGCTTGGGTAGCAGGCTGATATCGGGCAGGCGATCTGGCCCTAACGGCCATTTTATGACGTGGGCACCGCATGCCTGTGCAGCCATCAGCCAGGGGACCAGGTTGGCGTGGTGCTCAGCCTCACTCACCACAATCTCATCACCGGGTTGCAGGCGCGGGCGCAGCCAGCTGTTCGCCACCAGGTTTATCGCTTCGGTGGTGCCGCGCGTCCAGATAATCTCACGATCGTCTGCGGCATTCAGCCAGCGGCCAACCTGATGACGCGCCTGTTCATAGCGATGGGTTAAGGCCTGCGCAGCGGCAAACTGGCTGCGATGAACCGTCCCTGCGCTGAGGCTGTAAAACTGCTGTGTACTGTCAATGACGGCCTGCGGCTTCAGCGTGGTCGCGGCGCTATCGAGATAAACGCCGGCGTCGGCGAGCGCGGGAAACTGCTGGCGAAAGTCGCTAGGGTTAAATGGGATCATGCCGGGTCCATGATAAGAAAAATTAGGACCACACTGAAAGAATGGTCTGCGTCTGGCAAAGCTGGAAAAGCGCGTTATGCTGAATATTGCAAGGTTTGAACCAAACCCGCATAACGAGTGGACGTTTAATAGTCGATCTCACTTATCGGCTGCCTCTGGTTAGCGTAGCGCGGGTGGTTTGATGCAATCAATCTACAAGGAGATAGCAGATGAAAAAACTTACCGCAGTTCTGGCCGTGTGTACTCTTGCTTTTACACTGAGTGCCTGTTCAAGTAATTACGTGATGCATACCAACGATGGCCGCACTATCGTGGCTGCCGGCAAGCCTAAAGTTGATAATGATACCGGCATGATCAGCTATAAAGATGCGAATGGCAACGAGCAGCAGATTAACCGCTCAGACGTCAAAGAAATGGTCGAGTCAAAGTAAGCAGCAAAAAAAAAGCACCGCAATTTGCGGTGCTATTTAAAAATCACTATGGACAGACAGGGTAAATCTACAGGAATTAAGCGCTCGATCCACAATCGTCGGATCAAAAATTTGCAAACACAACATCACGACCACAAGCCAAAAGCTTTCAGAAAATCTGCGAACTCACTCACAAATCTAAAAACTTTTCGTTCCGGCTCAGGAAGTGTGGCAACTATAGGTATTTGCTGGAGGTTCCTCAACGGACAAATTATAATGCCTCGGATTAAAAATTCTAATACGTAAACGCTTTGTATTAGCCTGCGTATTTTTCGCCGATCCGGATACGGAAAACCATGTCGAAACGCCTTCCTCCTCTTAACGCACTGCGTGTTTTTGATGCAGCTGCACGCCATTTAAGCTTTACCAAAGCGGCTGAAGAGCTGTTTGTCACCCAGGCTGCTGTAAGCCATCAGATAAAATCTCTGGAAGATTTTCTGGGGTTAAAGCTGTTTCGCCGGAGGAATCGTTCGCTGTTACTGACCGAGGAAGGACAAAGCTACTATCTCGACATCAAAGAGATTTTCTCGGCGATAAACGAAGCGACGCGCAAATTGCAGGCCCGCAGTGCCAAGGGGGCGCTGACGGTCAGTTTACTGCCAAGCTTTGCCATTCAGTGGCTTGTTCCCCGCCTCTCCAGCTTTAATATGGCTTATCCGGGAATTGACGTGCGCATCCAGGCGGTTGACCGTGACGAAGAGAAACTGGCAGACGATGTCGATGTGGCGATTTTTTACGGGCGGGGCAACTGGCCCGGACTGCGGGTGGAAAAACTCTATGCCGAATATCTGTTGCCGGTCTGCTCGCCGTCACTGATGACCGGGGATAATCCGCTGAAAACGCCGATGGATCTGTCGCGTTTTACCCTGCTGCATGATGCCTCCCGCCGCGACTGGCAATCCTATATCCGGCAGCTGGGCCTGCAGCATATTAATGTGCAGCAGGGGCCAATTTTCAGCCACAGCGCGATGGTTCTGCAGGCGGCGATTCATGGTCAGGGCGTGGCGCTGGCCAACAATGTTATGGCGCAGAGTGAAATAGAAGCCGGACGATTAATCTGCCCATTTAATGATGTATTAGTCAGTAAAAACGCTTTTTATCTGGTTTGTCATGACAGTCAGGCAGAACTGGGTAAAATAGCCGCCTTCCGACAGTGGATTCTGGAAAAAGCTGCAACCGAACAAGAAAAATTCCGCTTTCGCTATCAACAATAACGTATTGATTTATTTGCATTCAGATGCAAAAGCACCCTGAGGGTCAGTTCATGTCCAGTCGTGCCATGTTTGTTTTTGCGGCTATCAGCGGATTTCTGCTGGTGGCTTTTGGCGCATTTGGTGCCCACGTGTTGAGTCAGTCGCTTGGTGCGGCTGAAATGGCCTGGATTCATACCGGGCTGGAGTATCAGGCTTATCACACCTTAGCGGTGATGGGGCTGGGCGCTGCGATGTTACGTCGCGCCAATATCTGGTTTTACTGGAGCAGTGCGTTAATGGCGCTCGGCACCGTGCTGTTCAGTGGCAGCCTCTATTGTCTGGCGCTGTCACATCTTAAATTTTGGGTTTTTATCACACCTGTGGGTGGAGTCTGTTTCCTCGCCGGTTGGGTATTGATGTTGATTGGCGCTTTGCGTCTTAAACGAAAGGCAGAACGCCATGAATAAAGTTTTACTCTATTGTCGCCCCGGTTTTGAAAAAGAGTGCGCGGCAGAAATCAGCGCTAAAGCGGCGGAACGCGAAATCTACGGCTTTCCCCGCGTTAAAGATGACTCCGGCTACGTGTTGTTTGAGTGCTATCAGTTCGAAGATGCTGATCGCCTGGCGCGTGAGCTGCCATTTGACGAGCTGATCTTTGCCCGTCAGATGCTGGTCGTCGGCGAAATGCTGCGTGACCTGCCACAGGAAGATCGTATCACCCCGATTGTCGGCATGCTGACCGGCGTAGTGGAGAAGGGTGGCGAACTGCGTGTTGAAGTGCCTGACACCAACGAAGCCAAAGAGCTGACCAAATTCTGCCGCAAGTTCACCGTGCCGCTGCGTTCAGCACTGCGTGAAAGCAAAATCCTGCTGAACTATGAAAGCCCGAAACGCCCGGTTGTGCATGTGTTTTTCATCGCACCTGGCACCTGTTACGTCGGTTATTCCATCCGGGAAAACAGCTCGCCGTTTTATATGGGTATTCCACGCCTTAAGTTTCCTTCTGATGCGCCAAGCCGTTCCACGCTTAAGCTGGAAGAGGCATTCCACGTCTTCATCCCTGCGGATGAGTGGGATGAGCGTTTAGCCAGCGGCATGTACGCGGTGGACCTGGGAGCCTGTCCGGGCGGCTGGACCTATCAACTGGTCCAGCGCAGCATGATGGTTTATGCGGTAGACAACGGACCGATGGCACCTAGCCTGATGGATACCGGCCAGGTGATGCATGAGAAAGCGGATGGATTTAAATTCCGTCCGCCTCGCACCAACATCAGCTGGCTGGTGTGTGACATGGTAGAGAAGCCGGTTCGCGTGGCTAACCTGATGACCGACTGGCTGGTCAACGGCTGGTGCCGCGAAGCGATCTTCAACCTTAAGTTGCCGATGAAAAAGCGCTATGAAGAGGTCACGCAGAATCTGGCCATGATGCAGGAGCGGTTTGATGAGAATGGCATCAACGTGCAGATTCGCGCCCGTCAGCTCTATCATGACCGCGAAGAGGTAACGGTTCATGTGCGTCGTATGTGGGCTGCGACCGGTGGCCGTCGCGACGAGCGTTAATCGACTGGCTGAGTGCCGTTGCACTCAGCCGGTGTAACGCAGCGTGTTCAGATTTCCCTGCAACACCAGATCCTGCTTCAGTGTGGCCACCTGACGACTAATCTCTGCCATATGCTGCCCTTCAGCGAGTTTTTCCCGCCATTTGGCGGGTACCTGGTCCAGTTGCTGGTAGACCCCCTCAAGCGTCTGAAACGTTGTCAGCAGCTGCTTTGCGCTTTTAGGGCCGATGCCGGTGATGCCCGGAATTTTACTGCTGCTGATGCCGCATAATCCCCAGTAGTCAGGTAACCGCTGGGGCGCCACGCCAAACTCTGCCTCGATAAAAGGCAGGTCGAGCCACCGTTTCTGGAAGTAGTCGCGGATGCGGATCTCGGGTGCCAGCAGCTGGCTGTAGCCTTTGTCAGTGGAAACAATGGTGGCCTGATGTCCGGCCTGGGCCATTTTAACCGCCAGCGTCGCCGCTAAATCATCCGCTTCATCCTCGCCCGCAATCCAGCAGCTTACGCCTGCTGCGCGAAAAGCCTCCTGTAACGCCGGCATCTCTGCCTGCAAATCGTCTGGCATCGGCGGACGACCGCTTTTGTAGTCGGGAAGCAGCTGATGCCGCCAGCCCTGATGACGCGCTTCGCCATCAAATACCGCCACGGCATGGGTCGGGCGGGCGTGACCCAGTACCTGGCGCAGCGCAGCCACACAGCCGTCGACACAGGGGGAGCCTTGTACCGCATGCAGACGGCGAATCAGATTCAATGCGTCAACAATAACAAGATGAAAAGCCATGAGAGTATGGGCAGCCCGGGGGCTGCCTCCTGGTTTATTTGATAATTTCGTAGCAGGGGATGTAAGCGGTGCCTGGCAGCTTCATGCGCTGCTGGGCAACAAATCCCTGCAGCAGTTCATCCATGCGGTGCATGATGTCGGGGTCGCCATGCAGTTTAAAGCGTCCCTTCTCACGGATTTCGCGGATGCCCATCTCTTTAACATTACCCGCGACGATGCCTGAGAAGGCGCGGCGCAGGTCGGCGGCCAGCTTCTCAGGAGGCTGATTCGTGTAGAGATTGAGGTTCGCCATATTTTCATGGGTGGGCAGGAACGGCACCTGCAGATCGGGTTCAATGCGAATCGACCAGTTAAAGCTGTAAGCATCGCCGGTTTCGCGACGATTCTCTTTAACCTGCGGCATCGCTTTCTTCATCAGACGCGCCACTTCTGCCGCATCATCGATAATAATCTGATAATGCTTACGCGCCTGTTCACCCAGCGTGTTGACGATGAAATCATCCAGCACACGGAAATAATCGGCGCTCTCTTCTGGTCCGGTCAGAATCAGCGGCAGCACCTGGTCGTTGTTCTGCGGATTCATCAGAATGCCCAGCAGATAGAGCAGCTCTTCTGCCGTGCCGACCCCGCCCGGGAAAATAATGATGCCATGGGCGATACGCACAAACGCTTCTAGACGTTTTTCGATGTCTGGCATGATGATCAGCTCATTCACCAGCGGATTTGGCGGTTCAGCCGCAATGATCGAGGGTTCTGTCAGGCCGATAAAACGGCTGTCACGATAGCGCTGCTGGGCATGGCCAACGGCGGCCCCTTTCATTGGCGCTTCCATCACGCCCGGCCCGCAGCCGGTACAGATATTCAGCTCGCGCAGTCCCAACTGCGTACCAACATTGCGGCAATACTGGTACTCAACGGCGTTGATTGAGTGTCCACCCCAGCACACTACGGTGTTGGGATACTCGCCAATGTGCAGTGCCCGTGCATTACGCAAAATGGAAAACACGGTGTTGGTGATCGTGGCGGAATCGTTCTCTTCGGCTGCCGTGAAACGGCCCGGCATGTTGAGCTGGCCGCTGACAAACAGGATGTCACGCAGCACCGCAAACAGATTTGCCTGCAGGGAACGGATGATGCGGCCATCAACGAACGCCTCTTCCGGTGGATTGATCAGTTCCAGTTTGACGCCGCGCTCACGGCGCAGCACGTTGATGTCAAAATTCTCAAAGCGGGAGAGCAGTTCGTGGCTGCTGTCAGTCTGGCTGCCGGAGTTGAGTACTGCCAGAGAGCAATTGCGAAACAGCTGGTAGAGGTCGCTGCTGGCTGTGCGCTTAAGCATATCGACTTCCAGTTGCGAGAGCAGATCCATTGAGCCAAGTGGACTGATATGGGTAATCAAATGAACTCCTTTACACCCGCCTGGGTGCCTGTTGGCACTGCAACCGCAGTGACGAAAATCCCTGGTCGGCAATCCGCAGATTGCCGCCTTCATCAGAGTAGCCTTGTCGGCCTGCACAGCTCAAGCGGAACTGCGCATACAGCACGCAGCCTGCGAGAAGTCTCGCAAACTACTGACGAACCAGCCGTGAAAAACCGGGTGAGAAGGGCACATTGGTGCGCCACGGGTTGATATCCAGTCCGCCACGGCGGGTGTAGCGTGCATAAACGGTCAGCGCTTCAGGATGACAGAAACGCATCACATCATTAAAGATGCGCTCGACGCACTGCTCGTGAAATTCGTTATGCTGGCGGAATGAGACCAGATAGCGCAGCAGCGCTTCACGGTCGATACGCGGGCCTGTGTAGCGGATCATCACCGAGCCCCAGTCAGGCTGATTGGTGATCAGGCAGTTTGACTTGAGCAGGTGGCTCACCAGCGTCTCCTCAACGATTTCGCTGCCTGCGGCATCCGCCAGATAGTCGGCATTGAAGCGATAATCGTCGATAGCAATATCCTGCTCATCAATACAGCAACCGTCAAAATGACCGACAGGCTGACCTTCAATTTCACTAAGACGGAACAGCGCAACCTGCACTTCACCTTCTGCACAGGCGCTCAGATCCCGCTCCAGCGTCTGACGGACCTCGCCCCAGTCCGCAAAGCGGGTCTGGTTAAAACTGTTAAGGTAAAGCTTAAAGCTTTTCGACTCGATCAGATTGCGGCTCTGTGCATCCAGCACCACTTCCCCGACGGCAACCTGGGGTAGCCCTTTACTGTTGAGCCACGAGAGTTCATACAGGGTCCAGATATCGCTGCCGGTAAAGGGCAGGCTGTCGGGAAACAGGCCCAGCGGTTCACGGTTCAGACTGCGTGGCACCGACTGCAGTAAGCTGTTGTCATACTGATCGTGATAGGCTGTGGGTTTGCCCAGCGTCAGGTTACTGAGTGCCTGATCCTGTTCGTGAGTAGTCATTGCGGTTACCACCAAAATTAATCAAAGTGGCTAAGTGTAACCCATCAGAAGTGAGAATATGAATGATGCAGCAAACTGCCGCCGCGTTGCGCGACTTTACTACCCGATACTGCCAGCACTGGCTTCAGCAGGCGGGACATGCGCCGGCCAGCAGCGATCTTTATGGCGTTCCCTCGCCCTGCGCACTTGAGGATCGCGATCAGCGTGTGCTCTGGCAGCCGCAGCCTTTTAGTCTGCCACCGACGCTGGATGCCGTTGAACGGGCGATCGATATCCAGCTTCAGCAGTCGGTCACAGATTTCTATACCGCGCAGTTTGCCGGGGATATGCAGGCCACTTTTGGCGAGAATCAGCTGACACTGTTACAGGTGTGGAGTGAAGAGGATTTCCTGCGGTTACAGGAGAACCTGATTGGCCATCTGGTGATGCAGCGCCGCCTCAGGCAGTCGCCTACGCTGTTTATTGCCACAACCGATTCAGAAGAGGAGATCATCTCGCTTTCTAATCTCAGCGGTGAAGTGATTCTGGAGCAGCCTGGCCGCAAACAGCGTGCGATATTAGCCGAAAGTCTTGAGATATTTCTTAAGTCATTACAACCGGTTATCAACTGATTTGCAGTGATCGGCTGCTGACCTTGTGAGATATCTCTTACATCTTCTGTGAGAGATCGCCATATAACAGATGAGATATTCGGAAAACTGAAATGTAAAAATATTGTGAATCATAAACTTAATGGCGTTTATCTGAATATCTGCAGCACATTTCGTAAAGTTCCCTTCTGAGTGCCTTGTTTGCGTAACGGTTTCTGTCAAAATGTTTCTCACTGCAGGATGCTCAGGAAACAGATATCGTCAGGATGATGGTAAGCCATGAGGCAGGAACGTAACGGAGCTTACGGCACAGTGAAGGTTTCAGGACGAAACAGGATCGCTCAGGATTGAGTAAGGGACACCTCCAGGATGGAGAATGAGAACCCCTCAGAAGAGGCGGTGGGCCAGGAGGCTAAGGATACATCAGGACGATGCGCGACAGGAGTTCGCACTGGACAAGTTGTCATGGAAGAGCAGGGAGCATAAACGTAGCAGGATAGCTGCAAACGAACCGGGAGCACTGTTTATACAGTGCTCCCTTTTTTTGTGCCTGTGCCAACAAGTGATATGCTTGCCGCCCATTTTTGACTGCTCGCTGGAGGTGGCGCATGGCGCCTGAACAATTAATTACGCAACGGCTGGAGCAACTGGAAGCGGTGATGCGTGAGCACCATCTCTGGCAAAGTACTCCTCCGGCCGAGGGTGCGCTTAAGAGCCAGGAACCTTTTTGCGTGGATACACTGGAACCGCTGCAATGGCTCCAGTGGGTCTTAGTCCCGCGGATGCATGCCCTGATTGCCGCGGGACATCCGCTGCCGCAAAACTTTGCCGTTGCCCCCTATTATGAAGTGGCGCTGGTACCTGACCAGCCCGGCATTGCGCCGCTGCTGCTGACCCTGCGTCAGCTGGATGCCTTGATGAAGGATGCTGCCCACTGATGCTGGAGATACTCTATCAGGATGAGTGGCTGGTTGCCGTTAACAAGCCCAGCGGCTGGCTGGTTCATCGCAGCTGGCTGGATCGCCATGAAACGGTGTTTGTGATGCAGACTGTTCGTGATCAGATCGGACAGCATGTCTTTACCGCGCATCGGCTGGATAAACCTACGTCAGGCGTGCTGCTGATGGGGCTTTCGAGTGAAGTCGGACGTCTGCTTTCCCTGCAGTTTGAACAGCACCAGATGCAGAAAACCTACCACGCCGTGGTGCGTGGCTGGCTGGAGAGCAGTGGAACGCTCGATTATCCGCTGGTGGAAGAGCTGGATAAAATTGCCGATAAACACGCCACTGAAGCGCGCACCGCACAGCCCGCCGTCACCGATTATCAGTCACTGGCCACCGTTGAGATGCCGGTCGGCATTGGTCGTTATCCCACGTCGCGCTACAGCCTTGTAGAGATGGCCCCTAAAACCGGTCGTAAGCATCAGCTGCGCCGCCATATGTCACACCTGCGTCATCCGATTATTGGTGATTCTGCGCACGGTGATCTGCGTCAGAACCGGGGTGCTGCCGAACATTTCGGCGCTAACCGACTGATGCTGCACGCCAGCAGCCTGGCATTGACCCATCCGGTGACCGGTGAACCATTGCTGATACGCGCCGGACTGGATGGCGTCTGGCAGAATCTGATGAATCAGTTTGGCTGGCAGGAACAGATTCCTGAGGTGCCGCGGGTTGAGTTTAACGCAGCGCCAGGACAGGATAGCGTTTCAGAATAAGGGAGAAAGCAGATGGCAAAGATTGGTATTTTTGTAGGTACGGTATACGGCAATGCATTGCTGGTGGCGGAAGAAGCGGAGCCGTTACTGCAACAGCAGGGGCACAGCGTCACCGTATTTGATGATCCGACGCTGGCAGACTGGCAGAACGGTGCCGGCGATGTGGCGTTAATCGTCACCTCAACCACCGGCCAGGGCGATTTGCCCGATTCGATTTCCGGTCTGTTCCATGCGATCAAAGATAAGCTGGGTCATCAGCCTGCGCTGCGCTACGGCGTGATTGCGCTGGGTGACAGCAGTTATGACCATTTCTGTGGCGCGGGCAAAGCGTTTGATGCGCTGCTGCAGGAGCAGGGCGCTCAGCGGGTTGGCGAAGTATTACTGGTTGATGCCACTGAAAACCCTGAGCCGGAAGCGGTCACCTCTCCATGGGTTGAAGCCTGGGGCGCACAGCTCTGATTGCAACGGCAGGCTTATCTATGCCCTGGCTGAGATAAGCCTGTGTTGCGCGCACGGCGATGTCAGTTGAGTGCAATATCAGGTGACAGGTGCCGGGTTAAACACAGCCAGCTGATTACGGATACCCCAGCGATCGGACCAGGTCTGCTTCCTGCCGCTGGCAATGTCCAGAATCAACTCAAACAGTCGCCAGCCCACCTGCTCAATACTCTCTTCACCCGTCGCAATCGTTCCGGCATTGATGTCCATCAGATCGTGCCAGCGCTCTGCCAGCGCATTGCGCGTCGCCATCTTGATCACCGGAATCGCGGCCAGACCGTAAGGCGTTCCGCGCCCGGTCGTGAACACCTGTAACGTGATACCGGATGCCAGTTGCTGCGTGCCGCAGACAAAATCGCTGGCGGGCGTCGCCGCATAAATTAATCCACGCCGCGTAGGCCGTTGACCCGGCGAGAGCACTTCGACAATGGCGCTGCGTCCCGATTTGGCGATCGATCCCAGTGCTTTTTCCACTACGTTGGCCAGGCCGCCTTTTTTGTTGCCGGGAGACGGGTTAGCGCTGCGATCGGTCTGGCCCTGGTCGAGGTAATTGTCATACCAGGCCATCTCCTCCAGTAAGCGCTTACCAACTTCCTGATTGATCACCCGTGGCGTCAGCAGGTGAATGGCATCACGCACTTCAGTGACTTCAGAGAACATCACGGTCGCCCCGCAGCGCACCAGCAGATCAGAGGCGAAGCCCACCGCCGGATTCGCCGTTACGCCTGAGAACGCATCGCTGCCTCCACACTGCATACCCACAATCAATTCTGCAGCGGAGCAGGTTTCGCGCTGGCGCGCATTGAGCCGCTGAAGATGACGTTCTGCGACCTGCAGAATCTCATTCACCATCGCACCGAAACCCACCAGCTTTTCATCCTGCAAACGCACGATGTCATGGTCGTCCAGTGAAATGGCCTGCACGTCAGGCGTGCCGGTCAGCAGGCGCTCAGGCTGCAACTTTTCGCAACCCAGACTGACGATCATCACTTCGCCGCCGAAATTGGCATTCAGTGCCAGATTATGAATGGTGCGAATCGGCACCACCGCAGCAGGCGCGTTGATCGCCACACCACAGCCATAAAGATGGTTCAGGGCGACGACGCCATCCACATTCGGAAAGCGTGGCAGCAGATCCCGTTCAATGATCTGCACGACATGATCCACCACACCCGCCACGCAGTGGACACTGGTGGTGATGCCGAGGAGATTACGCGTACCCACGCTGCCATCCGCATTCCGGTAACCTTCAAAGGTGTAACCTTCTAACGGCGGCAAATCAGGCGGAACCTGCTTGGCTAACGGCAGGCTCTCCAGCGGAGGGGCTTCTGGCAGCGCAACAAGAGATTCATCAATCCAGCTGCCCTGGGCAATATCCCGCAGCGCATAGCCGATAACTTCACCATATCGCACAATCTCTGCACCCTGGTTAATGGCGCTTAGCGCCACTTTATGGCCCTGCGGCACATGTTCAGTAAGCGTCAGGCCATCCGCAAACTGCGTGCCGGCTGGCAGACCCATGCTGTTGACCACAATCGCGACATTGTCATGCTCATGGACTTTGATATAGAGCGGTTGTTCATCTGTATTGGGTTTCATCGCTCACCTTCCTGTCTGTCGTGCCGTACTTGTGCGGCACGTTGTAATGTTCTGATCTGTCACACGCGTGTTTGCCAGCTTCAGTATAGGGAGGCGTCGCACGTGGCGCATTGTGCAAATGACCACCATTGAGGTATTTCACCGCGTTGTTTTGGGTCGCTTATCCAAAAGCAAGTGAAGAGCCTCACAAACAGCGGGGTAAAGCGTTGTCAGCGGCTAATTTCGCCATGGTATTTGCCACTTTCGTGAGCCACACCGCAGCCTTTTGTGCATCCGCAAGATAATCACTTCATTAATAAGTTTATTCCAGGGCGATACGCCAATGTGATCGCTACGGGCTGTTCTTATACTGAGTTTCGTTAGCCAAAGTCAGGTTATCTGTCACGACGTATTCCTCATCTGATGCAGGGGCAAAGGCGCGTTAATGACCGCAGCTGTCAGCAGCCGGATGAATAAATAAAAGTTTGCCAAAACAAAAAGATCGCCGTGTTTAACCCAATTTCTCTCTGATACCCAACGCGATGTGTATGCAGTCAGAGCGGATGTAGCTCACGCTATATTTCAGGAGTGCATCATGAATAGTTTCAGCCAGACCGCGGAAACGGTGCAGAAGCGCACCAATGCCCGTTACTGGATTGTGGTGATGTTATTTATCGTCACCTCATTCAACTACGGTGACCGCGCAACCATTTCAATTGCCGGTTCGGCGATGTCCAAAGATATCGGCCTTGATTCAGTCGGACTTGGCTATATCTTCTCAGCGTTCTCATGGGCGTATGTCATTGGTCAGATTCCGGGCGGCTGGCTGCTCGATCGCTTCGGCTCAAAACGCGTCTACTTCTGGAGCATCTTCACCTGGTCGCTGTTTACCTTTCTGCAAGGGTTCGTCGATCTGTTCAGCGGCTTTGGCATCATCATGTCGCTGTTTATTCTGCGTTTCCTGGTCGGCCTGGCTGAAGCACCTTCTTTCCCGGGCAACAGCCGCATAGTCGCAGCCTGGTTCCCGGCGCAGGAACGCGGCACGGCGGTGGCGATCTTCAACTCGGCCCAATACTTTGCCACCGTGATCTTCGCACCGATTATGGGCTGGCTGGTCTCTTCCGTGGGCTGGGCGCACGTGTTCTGGTTCATGGGCGGCCTGGGCATCATCCTCAGTTTCATCTGGCTCAAAGTGATACACGATCCCACCGATCATCCTGGCGTGAATAAAGCTGAACTGGAGTACATGGAACAGGGCGGCGCGCTCATCAACATGGATGTCAAAAAGAACACCCGAAAAGTGAGCTGGAGCGAGAAGTGGTTCCAGATCAAACAGCTGCTGACGTCACGCATGATGCTGGGCATCTATCTCGGTCAATACTGTGTTAACGCCTTAACCTACTTCTTTATCACCTGGTTCCCGGTCTATCTGGTACAGGCGCGCGGCATGTCGATTCTTAAAGCGGGCTTTGTTGCGTCGATTCCGGCGGTGTGCGGCTTCCTCGGCGGCGTACTGGGCGGGGTGATCTCTGACTGGCTGATGCGTAAAACCGGCTCGCTGAATATCGCACGTAAAACGCCAATCGTTCTCGGCATGCTGCTCTCTATCTCAATGGTGATGTGTAACTACACCAATACCGAATGGATGGTGGTGTTCTTTATGGCACTGGCCTTCTTTGGTAAAGGCATCGGCGCGCTGGGCTGGGCGGTGATGGCAGATACCGCGCCGAAAGAGATCAGCGGCCTGAGCGGTGGTTTGTTCAACATGTTCGGTAACTTCTCCGGCATCGTCACGCCTATCGCCATCGGTTACATCATTGCCACCAGCGGTTCATTTGAAGGCGCGCTGGTTTATGTGGGGATTCACGCCTTTGTCGCGGCATTCAGCTTCCTGGTCATTGCCGGCGATATCAAACGTGTCGAACTGAAAACCTGGCCTGGTAAGGATGCATCATGAATACGCAAAGTTCGCCGGTGATTACTGACATGCGGGTTATCCCGGTCGCCGGTTACGACAGTATGCTGCTCAATATTGGCGGTGCACACAACGCCTGTTTTACCCGCAACATTGTGGTGCTCACTGATAGTGCCGGTCACACCGGCGTCGGTGAGGCGCCGGGCGGCGACACCATCTATCAGACGCTGGTGGAGGCGATTCCGCAGGTGAAAGGCCAGCAGATTGCCCGAATGAATCGTCTGGTGCAGCAGGTGCACAAAGGCAATCAGTCCGCCGACTTCACCACTTTCGGTAACGGTGCATGGACCTTTGAATTGCGGGTCAATGCGGTGGCCGCACTTGAAGCCGCGCTGCTCGATCTGCTGGGACAGTGTCTGGGCGTACCGGTGGCTGAACTGCTGGGGCCGGGCAAACAGCGTGATGAAGTCACGGTGCTGGGCTACCTGTTCTATCTTGGCGACCGCCGTAAAACCGATCTTCCCTATCTGAGCGGTGATCAGGCCAGCCACGACTGGTATCACCTGCGTCATCAGGAAGCACTGACCAGCGATGCTGTCGTGCGCCTGGCTGAAGCGGCACAGGATAAATATGGCTTTAAAGATTTCAAGCTCAAAGGTGGCGTGCTGCCGGGTGAGCAGGAGATCGCCACGGCGGCGGCGCTCAAGCAGCGTTTTCCCGATGCCCGTATCACCGTCGATCCCAATGGAGCCTGGCTGCTGGATGAAGCCATCGCGCTGTGTAAAGGAATGCAGGATGTGCTGAGCTACGCCGAAGACCCCTGTGGCGCGGAGCAGGGCTATTCGGGCCGGGAAGTGATGGCTGAGTTCCGGCGCGCAACCGGCCTGCCCGTCGCCACAAATATGATCGCCACCAACTGGCGCGAGATGAACCACGCGGTGATGGTCAATGCGGTCGATATTCCGCTGGCCGATCCGCATTTCTGGACGCTGAGCGGTGCTGTTCGGGTCGCGCAGCTGTGCGATGAATGGGGCCTCACCTGGGGCTGTCACTCCAATAACCACTTTGATATTTCGCTGGCGATGTTTACCCATGTGGGTGCAGCAGCGCCAGGCAACCCGACCGCGATTGATACCCACTGGATCTGGCAGGAGGGCGATCAGCGCCTGACGAAAAATCCGCTGCAAATCCGCAACGGCAAAATTGCCGTACCGGATGCGCCTGGCCTGGGCATTGAGCTCGACTGGGAGCAGGTAAACAAAGCCCATCAGCTTTATCAGTCACTGCCCGCCGGTGCGCGTAACGACGCCACGGCGATGCAGTATCTGGTCCCTGGCTGGACTTTTGATCGCAAGCGTCCGGCATTTGGCCGTGCAACAGCATAAGGAGCAAGAGATGAGTTCAACACCGAAAGTGACCGCCATGCAGGTTATTCCGGTCGCAGGCTATGACAGCATGCTGCTAAACCTCAGCGGCGCTCACTCACCATTCTTTACCCGCAACATTGTGATTATCAAAGATAACGCCGGACACACTGGTGTTGGCGAAATTCCGGGCGGCGAGAAGATTCGCCAGACGCTGGAAGATGCGGCCTCGCTGGTGATCGGCAAAACGCTGGGTGAGTACAAAAATACCCTCAGCCTGGTGCGCAGCACCTTTGCTGACCGCGATGCGAACGGGCGCGGTAACCAGACCTTTGATCTGCGCACCACGATCCATGTGGTGACCGGTATCGAAGCGGCGCTGCTTGATTTGCTGGGTCAGCACCTGGGCGTCAACGTCGCCTCGCTGCTGGGTGACGGTCAGCAGCGCGACCGCGTGGAGATGCTCGGCTACCTGTTCTACATCGGCGACCGCAATAAAACCTCGCTCTCTTATCAGAACCAGCAGAACGATCCGTGCGACTGGTATCGCCTGCGCCATGAAGAGGCGCTCACGCCGGATGCGGTCGTGCGTCTGGCGGAAGCGGCTTATGAGAAATATGGCTTTAACGATTTCAAACTCAAAGGCGGCGTGCTGCGCGGCGGCGAAGAGGCTGAAGCCGTTACCGCGCTGGCAAAATGTTTTCCTGAAGCCCGTATCACCCTCGATCCCAACGGAGCCTGGTCGCTCAACGAGGCGATCATGCTCGGCAAACAGCTTAAAGATGTGCTGGCCTACGCAGAAGATCCTTGTGGAGCCGAACAGGGCTACTCCGGTCGCGAAGTGATGGCTGAGTTCCGCCGCGCCACCGGCATGCCAACGGCCACCAATATGATCGCCACCGACTGGCGGCAGATGGGCCATACCCTGTCGCTGCAGTCAGTCGACATTCCGCTGGCTGACCCACATTTCTGGACCATGCAGGGTTCGGTGCGCGTGGCGCAGATGTGTCACGACTTCGGTCTGACCTGGGGCTCGCACTCCAATAACCACTTCGACATTTCGCTGGCGATGTTCACTCACGTTGCCGCTGCCGCGCCGGGTGCGATTACCGCCATTGATACCCACTGGATCTGGCAGGAGGGCAATCAGCGTCTGACCAAAGAGCCGTTCCAGATTAAAGGCGGTATGGTGCAGGTGCCGCAGAAACCGGGTCTCGGCGTAGAGCTGGATATGGATCAGGTGATGCAGGCCAATGCGCTCTATCAGAAGCAGGGACTGGGTGCACGTGACGATGCTGAAGCGATGCAGTTTTTAGTGCCGGGATGGACGTTCGACAATAAGCGCCCATGCCTGGTTCGTTAACCTTTTCGGCTCCCCAAGCGGAGCCATCGTCACAGGAGTTCAACCATGAGTAATGCAGCCTGGCCCAATGGATTTCGTCGTCGCCTGTTAGCGGGCGATACCCTGATTGGCAGCTGGTGCGCGCTGGCCAGTCCGATCTCGACTGAAATTCTGGGGCTGGCCGGTTTCGACTGGCTGGTCCTGGATGGAGAGCACGCGCCCAACGACATCACCACCTTTGTACCGCAGCTGATGGCGCTGAAAGGCAGCCACAGTGCGCCCGTGGTGCGTCCGCCCTGCAACGAGCCGGTGATCATTAAGCGTCTGCTGGATATCGGGTTTAACAATCTTCTGGTGCCGTTTGTCGAAACCGAAGAGGAAGCCCTGCGGGCTGTTGCCTCAACCCGCTATCCGCCAGCCGGGATTCGTGGTGTTTCGGTGTCGCATCGCAGCAACATGTACGGCACGCTGCCGGATTACAACAGCACCATCAATGACAACATCACGGTGCTGGTGCAGATCGAAACTCAGCAGGCGGTTGACAACATTGATGCCATCGCAGCGGTGGACGGTGTCGACGGCATTTTTGTCGGGCCGGGCGATCTCTCCGCTGCGCTGGGCTATCTCGGTCAGCCCGCACATCCCGAAGTACTGAAAGTGATTAAGCACATTTTTGAACGAGCCAAAGCCGCCGGTAAGCCGAGCGGCATTCTGGCACCGGTAGAAGCGGACGCGCGTCGCTATCTGGAGTGGGGCGCCACCTTTGTGGCTGTCGGCAGCGATGTCGGGATGTTCCGCAACGCCTCGCAGGCGTTATGCGACAAATTTAAGCGCTAATCGATTAAGGGGAAACGTCATGAAAATTGGATTTATCGGCCTGGGCATCATGGGCAAACCCATGAGTAAAAATCTGGTGAAAGCCGGGTATTCGCTGGTAGTGCGCGACAACAACACCGAAAACGAAGCGGAACTGGCTAAACTGGGTGCAACCGTGGCGAAAACGCCAAAAGAGGTGGCTGAGCAGTGCGATGTGGTGATTACCATGGTGCCTAATTCACCGCAGGTTATTGACGTCTGCCTGGGGAAAAACGGCATTATCGAAGGGGCGAAGCCAGGTCTGGTGGTCATCGACATGAGTTCCATTGCGCCGCTGGCGAGCCGTGAGGTACACGATGCGCTGGCAGAAAAGCAGATCAAAATGCTCGATGCGCCGGTCAGTGGCGGCGAACCCAAAGCGATTGAAGGAACGCTTTCGGTGATGGTCGGCGGTGATAAAGCCGTGTTCGATTCCTGCTATGACATCATGAAAGCGATGGCGGGCTCGGTGGTGCATACCGGCGACATCGGTGCGGGCAACGTGACTAAGCTGGCTAACCAGGTGATTGTGGCACTGAACATTGCGGCGATGTCCGAAGCGTTATCGCTGGCGACCAAAGCGGGTGTGAATCCGGATCTGGTTTATCAGGCGATTCGTGGCGGCCTGGCGGGCAGCACGGTGCTGGATGCCAAAGCGCCGATGGTGATGGATCGTAACTTCAAGCCCGGTTTCCGGATTGACCTGCACATCAAAGATCTGGCGAACGCGCTGGATACGTCGCACAGCATCGGTGCGCACCTGCCGCTGACGGCAGCAGTGATGGAGATGATGCAGGCGCTGCGCAATGACGGGCAGGGTAACGCCGACCACAGCGCACTGGCCTGCTATTATGAGAAGTTAGCGAAGGTTGAAATCGCCCGCTAAAACCCGATGCCGGTCTCCCCAACACCGGACTGGTTCAGAGCCGTTTCAATCACCCAACTGCGCTCGGATTGCCTATGAAAATCGTAATCGCACCGGATTCATATAAAGAGAGTTTATCCGCCCTGGATGTGGCATCGGCGATTGAAGCGGGTTTCCGTGACATCTTCCCCGATGCACATTACGTGAAAATACCGGTCGCCGACGGTGGCGAAGGCACGGTAGAAGCGATGGTGGCGGCGACGAAGGGAAAAATCGTCAGGCTGAAGGTGACCGGACCGTTGGGCACGCAGGTTGATGCCTTTTATGGCCTGTCCGGCGATGAGTCCACGGCCTATATCGAAATGGCCGCGGCCAGCGGACTGGAACAGGTTCCGGCAGCACAGCGTGACCCGCTGATAACGACCTCATTCGGCACCGGCGAGTTGATCAGGCATGCGCTGGATAAGGGCGTCGGCCATATCATCATTGGTATCGGCGGCAGCGCCACCAATGATGGCGGTGCCGGGATGATGCAGGCGCTCGGCGCCCGACTGCTGGACGCCCAGGGCGGCGAGATTGGTCACGGAGGCGGCGCACTCTCTGCGCTTGCCAGCATTGATATTGATGCACTGGATGCCCGCATTCATCAGTGCCGCATCGAAGTGGCGTGTGATGTTTCTAATCCGCTCACCGGAAAAGAAGGCGCATCGGCCATCTTCGGTCCGCAGAAAGGCGCGACACCGGCGCTGGTGCAGCAGCTCGATCAGGCATTGGTGCATTACGCCGCCATTATTCATCGCGATCTGGATATTGATGTCCTGCACATTCCTGGCGGTGGTGCAGCGGGCGGGATGGGGGCGGCACTGCACGCCTTTTGTCGGGCGGAACTGCGACGCGGCATTGAAATTGTCACAGAGGCGCTGGGGCTGGCTGACCAGGTGAAAGATGCTGATCTGGTGATTACCGGTGAAGGGCGTATCGACAGCCAGAGTATTAATGGCAAGGTGCCAATTGGTGTCGCCAGCGTGGCAAAACGTTTTAACAAGCCAGTGATTGGTATTGCCGGCAGCCTGACGGCGGATGTTGGCGTGGTGCATCAGCATGGAATCGATGCGGTATTCAGCGTGCTCTACACCATCTGTTCGCTGGAAGAGGCACTGGCCAGTGCCGGAAAAAATGTTGAGATGACGGCACGTAACGTGGCTGCCACGCTGAAACTGGCCGGATTCAGGTAACCGGCAGGCGCACCTGATTATTAAGCCCAGCCGGATTGAGCGGACATTGAGCAGACTGAAAAGGGCGTTGATATTCAGAATGTCTGTTTAAGCACCACGCTCTTTTCTGGCCAGCGCGCTGTAAGTTAGCCCTGCAAGCCGGTTAGCATTTGAGACAGTGGCAGGTTCGGCGACAGCTGCCGCCAGCCTTATCCAATTCCTAACAGCTGACGGGCTTCTCTGGCGACGTTTTCCATCTCATCCTGCAACTCCAGCAGCTCCGGTTCCAGTGCCGCGATGTCGCTGGCCTCCAGCAGTCCTCGCTCCAGCTGATGGCAGAGTTGTTTCATGCGCGGTACGCCGCTGTAGCTGGCGCTGCCGTGCAGCTTGTGAATAATCTCACGCAGGGCGTTGACCTCATTGGTCGCCATAAACTGCGCCATCTTCGCATGCACTTCCGGTAAAAATTCCAGCAGCATCCGCAGCAGATCACGTGCCAGATCGGGTTTATTCGCCGCCTGTCGCAGCGCCAGTTGCCAGTCGAGCGTGGGTAATATTGGCAGCAGTTCAGGCACAGGGACCACCGGCGGCGGCGTATAGCGCGCCAGCAGCTGTCTTAACTTGCTCTCATCAATTGGCTTCGCAAGGTAGTCATTCATGCCTGCCTTGATCAACTGCTCGCGCTCGCCATCAATGGCATGGGCGGTCACTGCTACAATCGGCGTACTGGCGTGTTGAGGCAGGCTACGGATAATTTCGCTGGCGCGAATGCCATCAATCTCAGGCATCTGAATATCCATCAGAATCACATCCAGCGGCTGCTGACGAGCCTCGCGAATAGCGTGTTCAGCGCTGCTGCACAGCAGGATATTCTGCACCTGCTCCTCGAGCAGCGCGCCAATCAGTTTAAGATTGGCAGGATTATCATCCACCGCCATCACCGTCAGCGGCAGGCGGGGAGATGGCGGCAGTTCACTCATCTGACGGGTATGGAGATCCAGTAACATCGGCAGGAGTCGCGTCAGAGAGATTGGTTTCGCAATGCAGCCGTCAATGCCCCGCGCCTTCAGCTCATCAGCCAGCAACATCATCGGGCTGGGAAGCGCCATCAGCACATTGTCAGCCCGATCCAGCAGCCCATTAATCCTGCGCTCGTTGAGCAGTTCGGGCTGGCTGATATCGACGGGCATCGCCATCAGCAGCAGCGGATAGTGAGGTGCTTTTAATCCCTCCAGCGTTTCGCTGTAGTCAATCTGCAACGGTGTCGCGCTCAGCATCTCCAGCGCTGCGCTGGCAACATAAGCATCCGGTTCCACGTAGGCAATGCGCGCATGTGACAGCGCATCCAGCACGCGCGGCATGCCGGGTGCATTAGGATTAAGATCCAGCTGTACGCGAATGACAAACACAGAGCCTTGATCCGGCTGGCTGCTAAAGGTTATTTCGCCGCCCATCTCCCGTACCAGTTTCTGGGTGATGACCAGCCCCAGCCCGGTACCGCCATGACGGCGCGAAATACTGGCGTCAGCCTGACGAAACGCCTGAAACATCTGGGTCTGTTGCTGCTCAGAGATGCCGATGCCGCTGTCCTCAACCTGAATCTCCAGCTCGACGCGCGACTGCGTAATCACCCGCTGTCCGACGCGCAGGCCGATGTATCCCTTCTCGGTAAACTTGATGGCGTTTCCGATCAGGTTGATCAGGATCTGTTGCAGGCGCAGCGCATCGCCAATCACGTTGTCCGGCACGCTGCTGTCACACACCACCGTCAGCTCCAGCCCTTTGTCATGTGCTGACGGCGCCAGCAGCACCAGGGTTTCATCCAGCGTGGCGCGTAGCGGGAAGGGGATGGCCTCCAGCATCAGCTTGCCCGCTTCCAGCTTCGAGAAATCGAGCACGTCATTGATGATGCTGAGCAGGTTATTAGCCGAACGTTCAATGGTCTGCATATAGTCACGCTGCGTCGTGCGCAGCTGGGTTTTCAGCATCTGGCGGGTAAAGCCCAGCACGCCATTCAGCGGCGTTCGCAGCTCATGGGACATATTGGCCAGAAACTCAGATTTGATGCGCGCCGCTTCCTGGGCGCGTTTCTTCGCCAGATCCAGCTCAACGTTCTGAATCTCCAGCTGTTCCAGTGTTTCCCGCAGATCGTAAGTCGCCTGGTCGATGTTGTGCTGCATCTCTTCGTGATAGGCAGTCAGCGACATGGCCATCGCGTTAATCCCGTTTTTCAGAATGCTGAGTTCACCCAGCATGTAACCCTCAACGCGGCTATCAAGCTGGCCGCGACGGATGCGGTCAACGGTGGTGACCATATTGCGGATCGGGCCGGTGACATCGCGCATCAGACGGTAAGCAAACAGCATGGCAAGGCAGAGGCAGAAGAGCAGCATCAGCGTGGCGACAAACACCTCTTTATACTGCTGTAAACGCACTGACTGCAGATCCAGCTCTATTGCCACATAGCCCAGCGGATTGCCCGATGGCTTGGCATCTTCATCCGGTAATTCATCCACATCGTAACGTTCGGTGGTAATCGGCGTGCGCAGAATCAGTATGCTGCCGTGACGTTCCATAGAAACATCGTCGGGCAGACCGCGGATATCATCCTGTTGCAACAGGCTGAGGTTTTGCTTGTGATTGGAGGTGACATAGAGCTGATTGTGGTTATCAAACACCGAGATCGCCCGAACAATGGCGGAGTGGCGACGATGCAGCAGGCTGACCAGTTCACGCATGGCATCACGATTGTGCCAGGTCATGCTGTATTCGCTGGAAATCGCCAGGGGTTCGATGATGTTGGCCCCGGCATCGATTACCTGTCGCTGTAGCTCATTGTAGCGGTGCACCACAAAAAATGAGCTGAGCAGCAGGCCAACCATCAGCGTGGGTGCCAGAATTAAAATCATCATTCGCGCCCGAAGGCTGTATTTGGTCATAATAGTCGCCTGGCTACTCCGGCATTAACGTCCCTGTGCATGCTGTCGATAAAGCTATGCAGGTCGTTTTTCGATAAAGAGAATGAATAACACTATGGCGCAATTCTACGTTGCAAAACAGCGCGTGACGACGCAACAACGCCTTACCGTCACCATTGAGGAGCTTGACCCGTTTGGACAAGGTGTGGCACGCCACAAGGGCAAAACCCTGTTTGTCGCGGGTGCCCTGCCGGGTGAACAGGCTGAGATTGTGCTGACAGAGGATAAACGTCAATTTGCCCGGGCGAAAGTGACACGGCTGATTAGCCGCAGTCCGGCTCGGGTGACACCGCGCTGCCCGCACTATGATCGCTGCGGCGGTTGCCAGCAGCAGCATGCCGATGTGGCACTGCAACAGCAGAGCAAAGCGCAGGCACTGAGCCGGATGCTGAGCCAGGCCGCCTCACAGAGTGTCGCGGTGGATGAGGTGATCGCCGGTCAGCCCTGGGGTTACCGCCGTCGTGCGCGTCTGGGTCTGCAATGGCAAAATAAAGCGCAGCGATTGCAGATGGGATTCCGGCAGGAAGCCAGCAACGATCTGGTCGATATACAGCACTGCCCCGTTTTAGTGCCCGAACTTGAGGCATTGCTGGTTCCGCTGCACCAGTGTCTCAGCGACCTGCGAGCTGTCAGGCGTCTCGGGCATGTGGAACTGGTGCTGGCGGACAATGGCCCGCTGATGATTCTGCGCCATCTTGATGCGCTGCATACAGATGACCGTGAAAAACTGGAACAGTTTTCGCATAAACATCAGCTGATGCTGTTCTTGGATGCGGGCGATGAAAATCTGACGGCGTTAAGTGAATCGATGCCCTTTTATCACTCTCATCAACTTAAGCTAACCTTCAATCCACAGGATTTTATCCAGGTTAATGATGGGGTGAATCAGCAGATGGTCGCGAAGGCGATCGCCTGGCTGGATTTGCAGCCGGAAGACCGCGTGCTGGATCTGTTTTGTGGCATGGGAAACTTCACACTTCCTGTAGGAATCTTCGTACAAAATGTGGTTGGTGTGGAGGGGATTGCAGCATTAGTGCGGCAGGCAGCGTATAATGCTGATTTGAATAATCTTAAAAATGTAAGTTTCTTTCAGCATAATCTGGAAGAAGAGGTGTCGCGCCAGCCGTGGGCGACACAGGGGTTTAACAAGGTATTACTCGATCCGGCACGCGCCGGGGCTGCGGGCGTAATGGCGCATGTGGTTAAACTTGCACCAGAACGTGTGGTCTATGTTTCGTGTAATCCCACAACACTCGCCCGCGACAGCCAGATATTGCTGTCAGCAGGCTACCAATTGGAAAGGGTCGCGATGCTGGATATGTTTCCTCATACCCGTCATCTCGAATCCATGGTGCTGTTCAGAAAAACATAAGCGATGAATGTCGTTGTGCAGGAGAGGTTATGGTTGCGGTCAGAAGTGCGCATTTAAATACCGAGGGAGATTTCGCCCTCGACCAGTGGATCGCCAGTCTCGGTATTGCCAACCCGCAATCATGTCAACGCGTTGCCGAGACCTGGCGCTACTGCGAAGCGCAGACGCAGGGCCATCCCGATCAGTCGCTGCTTCTGTGGCGCGGTATCGAGATGGTGGAAATCCTCTCAATGCTCAGCATGGATATTGAAAGCCTGTGTGCAGCGCTGATTTTCCCGCTGGCTAACGATGAAGTGGTCAGTGAAGAAGAGCTGGAAACCGCCGTCGGTAAAGGCATTGTCTCGCTGGTGCACGGCGTGCGTGACATGGACGCCATTCGCCAGCTGAAAGCGATTCACAACGACTCCATGGCCTCTGAACAGGTGGATAATGTCCGCCGCATGCTGCTGGCAATGGTGGAAGATTTCCGCTGCGTAGTGCTGAAGCTGGCCGAACGCATCATGAACCTGCGCGAAATGAAAGATGCGCCGGAAGATGAGCGGGTGCTGGCGGCCAAAGAGAGCACCAACATCTATGCACCTCTGGCCAACCGTCTGGGTATCGGTCAGCTCAAATGGGAGCTGGAAGATTATTGCTTCCGCTATCTCCATCCCGACGAATACAAGCGCATTGCCAAACTACTGCATGAGCGGCGAATTGATCGTGAGCAGTACATCGACAATTTTGTCAGCAACCTGCGCAAAGAGATGGCGAAAGAGGGCGTGCGCGCCGAAGTTTATGGTCGTCCGAAACATATCTACAGCATCTGGCGCAAGATGCAGAAAAAGTCGCTGGCCTTTGATGAGCTGTTTGATGTGCGTGCGGTGCGTATCGTCGCCGACCGCCTGCAGGATTGCTACGGCGCACTGGGTACGGTACATACGCTTTATCGCCATCTGCCCAGCGAGTTCGATGACTACGTGGCCAACCCCAAGCCCAACGGCTACCAGTCGATTCATACCGTCGTGCTTGGGCCGCAGGGCAAAACGGTGGAGATCCAGATCCGTACCCGACAGATGCACGAAGATGCCGAACTGGGCGTTGCGGCACACTGGAAGTACAAAGAGGGCCCCACCTCCAGCAGCGCGCGTGGCGCAGCGGGTCACGAAGAGCGCATTGCCTGGCTGCGTAAGCTGATCAGCTGGCAGGAAGAGATGGCTGACTCCGGCGAGTTGCTGGAAGAAGTCCGTAGCCAGGTCTTTGATGACCGGGTCTACGTCTTTACGCCAAAAGGCGACGTCGTGGATCTACCCGCAGGTTCGACACCGCTCGACTTCGCCTACCACATTCACAGTGACATCGGTCACCGCTGCATCGGCGCAAAAATTGGTGGCCGCATCGTGCCGTTCACCTACCAGCTGCAGATGGGCGACCAGGTTGAAGTGATTACCCAGAAACAGCCGAACCCGAGCCGTGACTGGCTCAACCCGAACCTGGGCTACATTACCACCAGCCGTGGACGCTCGAAGATCCACAACTGGTTCCGCAAGCAGGATCGCGACAAGAATATTATCGCCGGACGGCAGATTCTGGATAACGAACTGAATCAGCTTGATATCAGCCTGCGCGAAGCGGAAAAACTGCTGCTGCCGCGCTATAACGTGACCTCGCTTGAAGAGTTGCTGGCGGCGATTGGCGGCGGCGATATTCGTCTGAATCAGATGGTTAACTTCCTGCAGGCGAAGCTGAACAAGCCGAGTGCTGAAGAGGAAGATCGCGAAGCGCTGCGCCAGCTGACTCAGAAAGCCTACTCTCAGCCTGCGCGCAAAGAGAGTGGTCGCGTGGTCGTGGAGGGCGTAGGCAATCTGATGCACCACATCGCCCGCTGCTGCCAGCCGATTCCGGGGGATGACATTGTCGGCTTCATCACCCAGGGGCGCGGCATCTCGATTCACCGCGCGGACTGTGACCAGCTGGCTGAACTCACGTCGCACGCGCCGGAACGTATCGTCGATGCGGTATGGGGCGAAAGCTACTCCAGCGGTTACTCGCTGGTGGTGCGTGTCACCGCCAACGATCGCAGCGGCTTACTGCGCGACATCACCACCATTCTCGCCAACGAGAAAGTGAATGTATTGGGCGTCTCAAGCCGCAGCGACACCAAAAAGCAGCTGGCGACTATCGATATGGATATTGAGATCTACAACCACCAGGTTCTGGGACGTGTCCTGGCGCGACTGAACCAGGTCTCTGATATCATTGACGCCCGCCGCCTGCACTGATATTCAGTCAGGCTCTGAAGCAACCGGCAACAGGAGGTTGCGCGGGCGTTTTCTGCACCCTGAAACCCGGCCGGATGCTGTTCACCACATCCGGCCGGGTTACACGCCTTGCTTCTCTGATCGTTGCCCATCACCTGATTCATCAAGGAACCGCCTGAATGAACGCTATTGAGCGCCTGCTTGGCATAATGAAAACGCTGCGCGATCCACAGTATGGTTGCCCATGGGATCGTGAACAGACCTTTGCCACTATTGCGCCCTATACCCTGGAAGAGACTTACGAAGTGCTGGACGCTATTCAGCGCGAAGATTTTGACGACCTGCGCGGCGAACTGGGCGATCTGCTGTTTCAGGTGGTGTTCTATGCGCAGATGGCCAGCGAACAGGAACGCTTCAATTTCGAGGATATCTGTCACGCGATTAGCGACAAGCTGGAGCGACGTCATCCGCATATTTTTGGCGATGCCACAGCAGAAACCAGCAGCGACGTGCTGAAAAACTGGGAAGCGATTAAAACTGCCGAGCGTGCGGACAAAGCCCAGCATTCCGCGCTGGATGATATCCCCAAAGCGCTGCCCGCATTGATGCGCGCCCACAAGATTCAGAAGCGCTGTCACAACGTCGGCTTCGACTGGACTACGCTGGGACCGGTGGTGGCGAAAGTGCACGAAGAGATTGATGAAGTGATGCACGAGGCGCAGCAGAGCGTGGTGGATGGCGAGAAGCTGGAAGAGGAGATTGGCGACCTACTGTTTGCCACGGTTAACCTCTCGCGTCATCTTGGCAGCAAAGCGGAAACCGCACTGCAAAAGGCGAATGACAAGTTTGAGCGCCGGTTCCGTGAAGTGGAAGCGATTATCAATGCACAAGGTCTCAGCATGCCGGGCGCCACACTGGAGCAAATGGAGGCTGCCTGGCAGCAGGTGAAACAGGACGAGAAGCGCTGATTATTCCACCGCTGTGCATAAAGTCGCCGTTTACGCTTACTCGATTCAGCGCGGCGGCAACTTTGTGACGCACATCAACATTTCATCGGCAGCTATCCGCTATGTTAAGACGCAGCAATGCGTTGGAGGATGGCTGTGATTCATCAATTGTGGCTGATAGCGGTTTCCAGTATACTGTTTTCCCGTCCTGGTTATTCCACCGTCTTTAAACCTAAACTCTCAGGTTCAGCATGACAACGAATTATATTTTTGTGACCGGCGGGGTCGTTTCCTCTCTGGGTAAAGGCATTGCCGCAGCCTCCCTCGCAGCCATTCTCGAAGCGCGTGGTCTGAACGTGACCATCATGAAGCTGGACCCGTATATTAACGTGGATCCAGGCACCATGAGCCCGACACAGCACGGTGAAGTTTTCGTCACTGATGACGGCGCTGAAACCGATCTGGATTTGGGTCACTACGAACGCTTCATCCGCACTAAAATGTCGCGTCGTAACAACTTCACCACTGGCCGTATCTACTCAGAAGTCCTGCGCAAAGAACGCCGTGGCGACTATCTGGGCGCAACTATTCAGGTTATCCCGCACATTACCAACGCCATCAAAGAACGCATCATTGAAGGCGGTGAAGGTCATGATGTTGTGCTGGTTGAAATCGGCGGCACGGTAGGGGATATCGAATCACTGCCGTTCCTGGAAGCGATTCGCCAGATGGCCGTTGATGTGGGCCGCGAACACACGATGTATATGCACCTGACGCTGGTGCCTTATATGGCGGCGGCAGGTGAAGTGAAAACGAAACCGACTCAGCACTCTGTAAAAGAGCTGCTGTCGATTGGTATCCAGCCAGATGTGCTGATTTGCCGTTCTGACCGTGCCGTACCGGCCAATGAACGTGCCAAAATCGCCCTGTTCTGTAACGTCCCTGAAAAAGCGGTTATTTCGCTGAAAGACGTTGATTCCATCTACAAGATTCCTGGCATGCTGAAGTCGCAGGGCCTGGATGACTATATCTGTAAGCGCTTCAACCTGAATGCACCGGAAGCCAACCTGGCTGAGTGGGAGCAGGTGATTTACGAAGAAGCCAATCCGGGTGGTGAAGTCACCATCGGTATGGTGGGCAAGTATGTTGAGCTGCCGGATGCCTACAAGTCAGTCATCGAAGCGCTGAAACATGGCGGCCTGAAAAATCGCGTCACTGTGAACATCAAACTGATCGATTCGCAGGATGTTGAGTCACGTGGTGTCGAATTACTGAAAGATTTGGATGCGATTCTGATTCCAGGTGGCTTCGGTTACCGTGGCGTGGAAGGCAAGCTGATGACCGCGCAATACGCACGTGAAAACAACGTGCCTTACCTCGGCATCTGCCTGGGTATGCAGGTCGCGCTGATGGAGTTTGCCCGCAATGTCGCTGGCATGCCTGGCGCCAACTCCACTGAATTTGTGCCAGACTGTAAATATCCGGTGGTGGCATTAATCACCGAATGGCGTGACGAAGATGGCAACGTCGAAGTCCGCAGCGAGCAGAGCGATCTGGGCGGCACCATGCGTCTGGGCAGCCAGCAGTGTCAGTTAACGCCGGGCAGTCAGGTTCGCCAGCTCTACGGCTCTGACACCATCGTTGAGCGCCATCGCCACCGCTATGAAGTGAACAATATGCTGTTAAAGCAGATTGAAGCAGCCGGTCTGCGCGTAGCAGGTCGCTCGGGTGATGATCAACTGGTTGAGATTATCGAACTCCCGAACCATCCGTGGTTTGTGGCTTGCCAGTTCCACCCTGAGTTTACCTCGACCCCACGCGACGGCCATCCGTTGTTTGCCGGCTTTGTTAAAGCCGCGCATGAGCATCAGAAGCGTTTAGCGAAGTAAGTTTCACAGGCAGCGCGCGAACTTTTCGCGCGTTGCCTGTCTTAGGATTGACTAACTTGTACTGAGGAAAATCGTAATGTCCAAAATCGTAAAAGTCATCGGTCGCGAAATTATCGACTCACGTGGTAACCCGACTGTTGAAGCTGAAGTGCATCTGGAAGGCGGTTTCGTTGGCCTGGCCGCTGCGCCATCAGGTGCCTCTACCGGTTCACGCGAAGCGCTGGAACTGCGTGACGGTGACAAATCACGTTTCCTGGGCAAAGGCGTAACCAAAGCCGTTGCTGCAGTAAACGGTCCGATTGCTGAAGCGGTAAAAGGCAAAGACGCGAAAGATCAGGCGAACATCGATAAGATCATGATCGACCTGGACGGTACTGAGAACAAATCTAACTTCGGTGCTAACGCCATTCTGGCCGTTTCACTGGCAGCGGCTAAAGCTGCTGCAGCCTCTAAAGGTCAGCCGCTGTATGAGCACATCGCTGAACTGAACGGCACCCCAGGCAAATACTCTATGCCACTGCCAATGATGAACATCATCAACGGCGGCGAGCATGCCGACAACAACGTCGACATCCAGGAATTCATGATTCAGCCGGTTGGTGCAGCAAACCTGAAAGAAGCCATCCGTATGGGTTCTGAAGTTTTCCACAATCTGGCAAAAGTGCTGAAAAGCAAAGGCATGAGCACTGCAGTGGGTGACGAAGGTGGCTACGCGCCTAACCTGGGTTCTAACGCAGAAGCCCTGGCCGTTATCGCTGAAGCGGTAAAAGCAGCAGGCTATGAGCTGGGTAAAGACATCACCCTGGCAATGGACTGTGCAGCATCTGAGTTCTACAAAGATGGCAAATATGTTCTGGCCGGTGAAGGCGGTAAAGCGTTTACCTCTGAAGAGTTCACCCACTTCCTGGAAGATCTGACTAAACAGTATCCGATCGTTTCTATCGAAGATGGCCTGGACGAATCTGACTGGGACGGCTTCGCTTACCAGACTAAAGTGCTGGGCGACAAAATCCAGCTGGTGGGCGATGATCTGTTCGTCACCAACACCAAAATCCTGAAAGAAGGTATCGATAAAGGTATCGCTAACTCCATTCTGATCAAATTCAACCAGATCGGTTCTCTGACCGAAACTCTGGCTGCGATCAAAATGGCGAAAGACGCGGGCTACACTGCCGTGATCTCTCACCGTTCAGGCGAAACCGAAGATGCCACCATCGCTGACCTGGCGGTAGGTACTGCAGCGGGCCAGATCAAAACCGGTTCAATGAGCCGTTCTGACCGTGTTGCTAAGTACAACCAGCTGATCCGCATCGAAGAAGCGCTGGGTTCTAAAGCGCCATTCAACGGTCTGAAAGAAGTTAAAGGTCAGTAATGACCGCGCGTTGATGTCGCGCTAAGTGACATCATCGGCCTCTGAAGCCCCGCCTTGTGCGGGGCTTTTTGTTGGGAGCAGTGTGCAGACGCAGATGACAGGGCCCGATCGCAAAGGTATAAAAGTGGCATCCCTGTCAGCCACGTTTTGAGCCTGTTAACTGTCTGACGTCCCTCCCT
This sequence comes from Pantoea jilinensis, assembly GCF_019104105.1. Lineage (NCBI taxonomy): Bacteria > Pseudomonadati > Pseudomonadota > Gammaproteobacteria > Enterobacterales > Erwiniaceae > Pantoea > Pantoea jilinensis. The sequence continues at coordinate 869,529 of NZ_CP077746.1, forward strand.
TGCGACGTTTTGCTTTAGTCCTGCGCGGATAAAAGGCACAACGCGTGATTGAGCTGCGCGGCAAATCTGCCATAATCAGCGCCCTGTTTTTTTCAAGCGAGTCCGTAATGCAATACCCGATCAATGAAATGTTCCAGACACTGCAGGGCGAAGGTTATTACACCGGCGTGCCTGCCATTTTCATTCGCTTACAGGGATGCCCGGTGGGCTGTAGCTGGTGCGATACCAAACACACCTGGGAAAAGCGGACAGATCGGGAAACGTCGCTGGGCGATATTTTGATCAAGACAGTGGAAAGCGATGCGTGGGGTGATGCCGACGCGGCGACCCTGGTGAATGCCATTGCACAGCAGGGCTGGACGGCCCGGCACGTGGTGATTACCGGCGGCGAACCGGCGATTTACGATCTGCGTCCGTTAACGACTGCGCTGGAACAGCACGGTTTCCAGTGCCAGATTGAGACCAGCGGAACGCACGAGATTCACTGTTCCGAACAGACCTGGGTGACCGTCTCCCCGAAAGTCAACATGCGCGGCGGTTATGATGTGCTGCCTCAGGCGCTGAGCCGGGCCGATGAAATCAAGCATCCGGTGGCGCGCGAGCGTGATGTGGACGCGCTGGATCTGCTGCTGGCAGGAATAGACGACACTAAAGCCCGGATCATCGCGTTACAGCCGATCAGCCGCAAAGATGATGCCACCCGACTCTGCATCGAGACCTGCATTGCACGTAACTGGCGTCTGTCGATGCAAACCCATAAGTACCTGAATATTGCCTGATTAAGCGTATTGCGTGGTTAATCGCGGGGAAACGAGCGTGAAGGGCGGGACGGAGAGGAAATAGCGTCGGATCGAAGGGTTCGATCCGACAGGCTTAGCCGCGGTAAACGCAGCCTGCAGTGCAGGTTTCTTTGATCATCACCGCGCTTAACAGCGGCAGTTCTGGCTTCATCTGATCCCAGATCCATTTTGCCAGCACTTCGCTGGTGGGATTTTCCAGGCCAGGAATATCATTCAGATAGTAGTGATCCAGCCGATTATAGAGGGGCTTAAACGCCGCCTTCAGTTCAGCAAAATCCATAACCCAGCCGGTATGCGCATCCACTTCGCCGGTAATCTCCAGACGAACCAGGAACGAATGACCGTGCAGACGGCCACATTTGTGTCCGGCCGGCACATTCGGTAGATGGTGCGCGGCTTCGAACTGGAACTCTTTAAACAAGGTGGTAGACATAGTGGTTCTCAGACATTAAAAAACCGCTGAATTCTACCTGATTACCGCTTTTTTCGCACCCGCACCGCACAAACCGATACGTTTCCCGCGGCGTTAATTCCCGGTAACCAGCTAATCAACTGATATATCACCGCTTTGCTTACCACTTTTAACGATTATGCCTACCTGGAAAACCCTTTAGTCATTTTGGTTATTTGATATGTCGAAGGTGTATTTAATCGTTAATATACAGACCGGTAACCTACGCACTCTTCCGCCATTTACGGTCCGGACTTCTGATACTGGAATTTTTAACGCGATGACGACTCAGGCACCTGGTTCTATGCTTCCGCTCTCACCGGAACAACTCGCCCGCTTACAGGCGGCGACGACAGATTATTCCCCGACTCAACTGGCGTGGCTGTCCGGCTATTTCTGGGGTCGGGTAGAACAGACGCCAGGTAGCGCCGTCGCGGGCAGTACACCCGCTCCGGTAGACGTGCCCGCCATTACGCTGCTTTCTGCCTCCCAGACTGGCAATGCCCGTCGTCTGGCTGAGCAGTTGCGTGATGACCTGCTGGCCGCGAAGCTCAACGTAAACCTGGTGAACGCCGGTGATTACAAGTTCAAACAGATTGGCCAGGAAAAAATGCTGGTCGTGGTGACCTCCACCCAGGGCGAAGGTGAGCCGCCGGAAGAGGCGGTGGCACTGCATAAATTCCTGATGTCGAAAAAGGCACCGAAAATGGCCGGTGCAGCCTTTGCGGTGTTTGGCCTGGGCGACACCTCGTACGAATTTTTCAGTCAGGCGGGCAAAGATTTTGACAACCGTCTGGCAGAGCTGGGTGGCGAGCGTCTGCTGGATCGCGTCGATGCGGATGTTGAGTATGCTGAGCAGGCTTCTGCCTGGCGCAGTGCGCTGACGGAAATTCTGAAAAAGCGCGTGCCGACCGAATCCCCGGCGCAGGCTGCGGCGACAGCGGCAGGCAGCGTCAACGAAGTCACCACCAGTCCCTACAGCAAAGAGTCTCCGCTCAGCGCCAGTCTGGCGGTAAATCAGAAAATCACCGGACGTGACTCAGACAAAGATGTGCGCCATATCGAAATCGATCTGGGCGACTCGGGTCTCCGCTACCAGCCTGGCGATGCGCTGGGCGTCTGGTATGAAAATGACGCGGCGCTGGTCAGCGAGCTGCTGGAGCTGGTCTGGCTGAAAGGCGATGAGTCAGTAGAGGTTCAGGGCAAAACCCTGCCGCTGGCGGAGGCGCTGCAGAAACATTTCGAGCTGACGGTGAATACTGCGCAGATCGTGGCGCAGTATGCCCAACTGTCCCGCAACGCCGAGCTGCTGTCACTGGTGGATGATAAAGCCAGGCTGCAGCAGTATGCGCAGCACTATCCGATTGTGGATATGGTGCGTCTGGCCCCGGCTGAACTCACCGCAGAACAGCTGACCGGCCTGCTGCGACCGCTGACGCCGCGACTCTACTCTATTGCCTCCTCGCAGGCCGAAACCGAGTCCGAAGTACACATCACCGTAGGTGCGGTGCGCTTTGATATTGAAGGTCGCCAGCGCGGCGGCGGGGCTTCGACCTGGCTGGCCGATCGCATCGAAGAAGAGGGCGAGGTCCGGGTCTTCATCGAACACAACGACAATTTCCGCCTGCCGGCTAATCCGGACGCGCCTGTGATTATGATTGGTCCGGGCACCGGCATCGCGCCGTTCCGCGCCTTTATGCAGCAGCGCGACAACGACGGTGCCAGCGGTAAAAACTGGCTATTCTTTGGTAATCCGCACTTCACCGACGATTTCCTCTACCAGGTGGAGTGGCAGAAATATGTGAAGGATGGCCTGCTGACGAATATCGACCTCGCCTGGTCACGCGATCAGGCAGAGAAGATTTACGTACAGGATAAGATCCGTGCGAAAGGGGCCGAAGTCTGGCGCTGGATTGAAGAGGGCGCGCATCTTTATGTCTGTGGCGATGCGAACCGTATGGCAAAAGACGTCGAGCAGGCACTGCTGGATGTGGTGGTCGAACACGGCGGAATGGATCGTGAAACGGCCGACGAATTTTTAAGTGAGCTGCGCATTGAGCGCCGTTATCAGCGAGACGTTTACTAATGAGCGATAAACACCCTGGACCGCTGGTTGTCGAAGGCAAATTAACAGACGCTGAGCGTCTGAAGAAGCAGAGCAACTATCTGCGCGGCACCATCAAAGAAGATCTGGAAGAAGGTCTGACCGGCGGTTTCACCGGCGACAACTTCCTGCTGATCCGCTTTCACGGCATGTACCAGCAGGATGATCGCGACATTCGCGCCGAACGTGCCGAGCAGAAGCTGGAACCGCGTCACGCAATGATGCTGCGCTGCCGACTGCCAGGCGGCATCATTACGCCGACCCAGTGGCTGGCTATCGACAAATTTGCTACCGATAAAACCATTTACGGCAGCATCCGTCTGACCAACCGTCAGACCTTCCAGTTTCACGGCATTCTGAAGAAGAACGTCAAGCCAACGCATCAGATGCTGCATGAAGTGGGACTGGATGCGCTGGCGACCGCCAACGACGTAAACCGTAACGTGCTCTGTACCTCGAACCCGGTAGAGTCTGAGCTGCATCAGGAAGCCTATGAGTGGGCGAAGAAGCTCTCTGAGCATCTGCTGCCGCGCACCCGTGCCTATGCAGAGATCTGGTGGGATAAAGAAAAAGTCGCAACCACTGATGAAGAGCCGATTCTCGGTGAAACCTATCTGCCGCGTAAATTCAAAACCACAGTCGTGATTCCGCCGCACAACGATGTGGATCTGCACGCCAACGATCTGAACTTTGTTGCGGTCGCTGAGAATGGCAAGCTGGTGGGCTTCAACCTGCTGGTGGGCGGCGGCCTGTCGATCGAGCACGGTAACAAAGCGACTTACGCGCGCACCGCCAGCGAGTTTGGATACTTCCCGGTAGAGAAGATCCTTGATGTGGCCGAGGCGGTTGTGACGACTCAGCGCGACTGGGGCAACCGTACCGATCGTAAAAACGCCAAAACCAAATACACCCTGGAACGCGTTGGCGTCGAGACGTTTAAAGCGGAAGTTGAAAAACGTGCTGGTGTGACGTTTGAGCCGATTCGTCCGTATGAGTTCACCACCCGTGGCGATCGTATTGGCTGGATCAAAGGCATCGACAACAAATGGCACCTGACGCTGTTTATTGAAAATGGTCGTCTGCTCGATTATCCGGGCCGACCGCTGAAAAGCGGCATCGCTGAAATTGCGAAAATTCATCAGGGTGATTTCCGTCTGACCGCCAACCAGAATCTGATTGTGGCAGGCGTGCCGGAAAGTGAGAAAGCGCAGATCGAAGCGATCGCCCGTGAGCATGGTCTGATGGATCAGGTTACGCCTCAGCGCGAAAACTCGATGGCCTGCGTCGCGTTCCCGACCTGTCCGCTGGCGATGGCAGAAGCCGAACGTTTCCTGCCAGCGTTTGTGACCAAAGTAGAAGGCATCATGCACGCGCATGGCGTCGGCGATGAGCACATAGTGTTACGCGTTACCGGTTGTCCGAACGGTTGCGGCCGTGCCATGCTGGCTGAGCTGGGTCTGGTGGGTAAAGCGCCAGGCCGCTACAACCTGCATCTGGGCGGAAACCGCAGCGGAACGCGTATTCCCCGTATGTACCGTGAAAACATTAACGAAAGCGAAATTCTCGCCACGATTGATGAGCTGGTGGGACGCTGGGCCACCGAGCGCCAGGCCGCAGAAGGCTTTGGTGACTTCACCATCCGCGCGGGCATTGTTGCGCCGGTGCTGGACCCGGCACGCGATTTTTGGGAGGAAGCAAAATGAGTCAGCCCGACCTCGCAGCACTGAATGAGATGTCCAAAGTCCAGCGTGCTATGGCGCTGGCCGCGACCAATGCGCAGCTGGAGAAGTCTTCAGCGGAAGAGCGGGTCAGCTGGGCGCTGGAGAATCTGCCGGGTGCTTATGTGCTCTCCTCCAGTTTCGGTATTCAGGCCGCGGTGTCGCTGCACCTGGTGACGCGCCAGCAGCCCGATATTCCGGTGATCCTGACCGACACCGGCTATCTGTTCCCGGAGACCTATCGTTTTATTGATGAGCTGGCGGACCAGCTCAATCTCAACCTCAAAGTGTTTCGCGCCGAGACCTCACCGGCCTGGCAGGAAGCGCGTTACGGCAAACTGTGGGAGCAGGGCGTCGAGGGGATTGAGAAATATAACGAGATTAACAAAGTCGAGCCGATGAACCGCGCCATCGAAACCCTGGGCGCGCAGACCTGGTTTGCTGGCCTCCGCCGCGACCAGTCAGGCAGCCGGGCGAATCTGCCGGTGCTGGGTGTACAGCGTGGCGTCTTTAAGCTGCTGCCGATTATCGACTGGGATAACCGCCAGATTCATCAGTACCTGGAGCAGCACAAGCTTAAGTACCATCCGCTGTGGGATGAAGGCTATCTTTCAGTGGGCGATACCCACACCACCCGCAAGTGGGAGCCAGGTATGGCAGAAGAAGAGACACGCTTCTTCGGTCTCAAGCGCGAGTGTGGTCTGCACGAAGGGTAATACCGAGCTTCTCTCCCTGAAATCAGGGAGAGAAGTGCTTCTTGACGGTCAGGCGGAAAGTTAAACGCCTTTTAATCCGGCAAACGCCTCCGCTGCACGGGTCACATTCACTTTCGTCACCTCATACTCTGCCACCGTCGCAAACGGATCTTCCGCTAAGATCGCATCCAGCGCTTCACGCGCCATCTCCCTGACCAGCAGCATGCCACCTGTGCGTGGATCTTTACGTCCTGCGGCAATAAAACTGCCTGCCTCAAAATAGCGGTCAAGCCATTCAATATGGCCTGCCAGCAGCGCCTCAACCTCTTCTATCGGACGAATGTAATTCAGAAAGACCACATACATGTCAGATCCTCACACTTTGGGATTGGTCAGTTCGCTGATCAGCGGCAGCAGCACGCGGACACTGTCACGGGTGCGCAGGGCTATCTGGCCCGGCAGCCAGCGGTCGAGATAGTTCAGATTATCCAGGTCAGTCTGATGACGGGTCACGCCATCAGGAAAGTGCGGGCTACGATGACGCTGTAGTGCGCCATCTTTGTTACCCAGCGACCAGTTACTGGCAGTAACATTCAGCAGCGGAAAGCCTGCCTTGTCAAAGGCATTCAGGCCATTGAAGTCCTTGCGATTCAGCTGATGACTGGCAGCGGGAATGCCTTGCTGACGTGCCAGTAGCAGGGCGCGATCGCTGGTCTGTTTGCGCACCGCCCGGGGCGTGTTCATGCCGCTGTTGAAATAGAGATGATCGCCGGTTATCAGGCTATTCAGATTGATGACCAGCAGCGTGTTCTTCTTCTCACGGGTGCTCATTCGCTCAACATAATCATCCAGGCCGTGCAGATCCGCTTCTCCGGCGCTCAGCGCCACAAAGCGAATGCCATAGTGAAGCGGTTTGCGACTCAGTTGCTGCGCCAGTTCCAGCATCACGCCAAGACCTGACGCATTGTCATCAACACCCTGCAGGCGTAAGCCGCCCAGATTGTGATGGACCTGGTTGCTGTTTTGCGGCGTCCAGGTATCCAGGTGCGCCACGATCAGAATCTCCTGTGGCACGCTGCCTGCTCGCGCAGCAATGACGGAGGTTGCCGTCAGTTTATGCCAGCGCTGCGTGCCGTCATCTTCCTGCCATTTGTAGCCCGTGTTGAACTGGCGGGTATCGGTTTTATAACCCAGCGCGGTAAATTGTTGCTGCAGATAGTCCGTGGCCATCAATTCAGCCGGACTGCCGCTCATGCGGCCAGGAAAATAAGTGGCGATGTGCCGGACCTGCTGTTCGGCAAACTGACCTGTCGGCGTGGCTAAAACCAGCGGGGAAATGAGTGCGCTAAACAAAACTGTCGCTACCCTCAGGCGGAGGGAACAAAACATAATGCGTCCTTTTTTCATTATTCGATAGGCATTCAACATGCGGACCTGAGTCAGTCATGCCGCGCGTATTATACCCTCTTTGTTCTGCGACCTGGTTAACGGAATAAGTTGCTGCCTTAACATAATGGGGTAACGCGTGTTTATTGCTGGCACTTATCTGCTTTTACAGTTACAGGCACAGAGGCGAATCTGTGAACCTGTTCACGAAAAAGCCATTATATTTCATCCGCTAAGACCAAATTGTTCTGTGCTTTGCGAAGTCTTTATTCCATTCGGTAACTACTCATTCCAATTCGTAATTTCAACTGCATAAACCCGGCGACGTATAGTCGCGTTAATACAAAGTTAAAACATCAGGGTTAACGTGGACTATTTGCCTCTTTTTGCCGATCTCTCTGGCCGCCCGGTTCTGGTTGTCGGCGGTGGAGATATTGCGGCGCGAAAAATTGAACTACTGCGCCGTGCGCGTGCGCGCGTTCTGATCGCCTCGCGTGAACTCTGCCCTGAACTGCAGGCACTGCTGGAAAAGCAGGAGCTGGAGTGGCTGGCGACTGAATTTGACCCGGCCCAGCTGGATGGGGTTTTCCTGGTGATCGCCGCGACCGACGACAACCATCTCAACACCCAGGTCTTTGATGCTGCAAACGCGCGGCAGAAGCTGGTTAACGTGGTTGATGACCAGCCAAAATGCACCTTTATCTTCCCCTCGATTGTTGACCGCTCACCTCTGGTGGTGGCGATCTCCTCCAGCGGCACCGCACCGGTGCTGGCACGTATGCTGCGCGAAAAAATCGAAACGCTGTTGCCTGCCAGTCTCGGCCAGATGGCTGAGGTGGCCGGACTCTGGCGCGATAAAGTTAAAGCACGCTTCAGCCGCATGTCTGACCGTCGACGCTTCTGGGAACGCGCTTTCGATGGCCGGTTCGCCAGTGAGATGTCAGCCGGTAACGTCGAAGAGGCGAAACGTACGCTGGACCGTGAGCTGCAGGAAGAGCCAACCCGTCAGGGCGAGATTTTCCTGGTGGGTGCCGGACCGGGCGACAGCGGCCTGCTGACGCTACGTGGCCTGCAGGTGATGCAGTTAGCGGATGTGGTGCTTTACGACCATCTGGTCAGTGAAGAGGTGCTGGATCTGGTGCGACGCGACGCCGACCGCATCTGCGTCGGCAAACGAGCCAGCGCGCATACGTTACCGCAGGAAGAGATTAATCAGTTGCTGGTTTCACTGGCGCTGAAAGGTAAGCGCGTCGTCCGCCTCAAGGGCGGCGATCCCTTTATCTTTGGCCGTGGCGGCGAAGAGCTGCAGGCGGCTCAGCAGGCGGGCATTCCGTTCCAGGTGGTGCCGGGCGTCACCGCGGCTGCCGGTGCGACGGCCTATGCCGGGATTCCGCTGACCCACCGCGATTATGCGCAGAGCGTAATGTTTATTACGGGTCACTGCCGTCCCGATGGGGATGACATTGACTGGCCATCACTGGCGCGTGCGCGTCAGACGCTGGCGATCTACATGGGAACGGTTAAAGCAGCTGCCATTAGCGCGGCGCTGATTCAGCATGGTCGCGCGCCATCAACGCCGGTGGCGGTGATCAGTCGCGGCACCCGTCAGGATCAACAGGTGCTGACCGGCACCTTAGAACAACTTGAGGCGCTGGCCGCCTCGGCACCTACTCCGGCGCTACTGGTGATCGGAGAGGTGGTTAATCTGCACGGGCAACTCGCCTGGTTTAAACATTCGGCACAGCAGGGGGCTCGCGAGTCCGCCGTTGTCAATCTGGCTTGAGGGAAAATCATGGACCAAAAACGACTCACTCATCTGCGTCAGCTGGAGGCGGAGAGTATCCACATCATTCGCGAAGTCGCGGCCGAGTTCAGCAATCCGGTGATGATGTACTCCATCGGTAAAGACTCCTCGGTAATGCTGCATCTGGCGCGTAAAGCCTTTTATCCTGGCACGCTGCCGTTCCCGTTGCTGCATGTGGATACCGGCTGGAAATTCCGTGAAATGTACGAGTTTCGCGACCGCACCGTGAAAGCGATGGGCGCAGAGTTGCTGGTTCACCGCAACCCGGAAGGCGTGGCGATGGGGATTAACCCGTTTGTCCACGGCAGTGCCAAACACACTGACATCATGAAAACCGAAGGGCTGAAGCAGGCGCTGAATAAATATGGTTTTGATGCGGCCTTTGGCGGCGCACGTCGTGATGAAGAGAAGTCTCGCGCCAAAGAGCGTATCTACTCTTTCCGCGACCGCTTCCATCGCTGGGACCCGAAAAACCAGCGTCCTGAGCTGTGGCACAACTACAACGGCCAGATCAACAAGGGCGAGAGCATCCGCGTCTTCCCGCTGTCGAACTGGACCGAACTGGATATCTGGCAGTACATCTTCCTGGAAAACATCGAGATCGTGCCGCTCTATCTCGCCGCGCCACGTCCGGTGCTGGAGCGTGATGGCATGCTGATGATGATCGATGACGATCGCATCAACCTGCAGCCGGGTGAAGAGATCACCCAGCGGATGGTCCGTTTCCGTACGCTCGGCTGCTGGCCGCTGACCGGCGCGGTAGAGTCCGAAGCGCGGACGCTGCCGGAGATCATCGAAGAGATGCTGGTTTCTACCACCAGCGAGCGTCAGGGCCGCATGATTGATCGCGATCAGTCCGGTTCGATGGAACTGAAAAAACGTCAGGGTTATTTCTAAGGAGACGCCAGATGAATACCGTAATTGCACAACAGATTGCCGACCAGGGCGGCGTTGAAGCCTGGCTGACAGCGCAACAGCATAAGAGCCTGCTGCGTTTTCTGACCTGCGGCAGCGTTGACGACGGAAAAAGTACCCTGATTGGGCGTCTGCTACATGACACCCGTCAGATCTATGAAGATCAGCTTTCATCGCTGCATAACGACAGCAAACGTCATGGCACCCAGGGCGAGAAACTCGATCTGGCGCTGCTGGTGGATGGTCTGCAGGCTGAGCGTGAGCAGGGCATTACCATTGATGTGGCCTACCGCTATTTCTCGACTGAAAAGCGTAAATTTATCATCGCCGATACGCCGGGCCATGAGCAGTACACCCGCAATATGGCGACCGGTGCATCAACCTGTGACCTGGCGATTCTGCTGATCGATGCCCGTAAAGGCGTGCTGGATCAGACCCGCCGTCACAGCTTTATTTCGACGCTGCTGGGGATCAAACATCTGGTAGTGGCGATTAATAAGATGGATCTGGTTGAGTACGATCAGGCGCGCTACGAGCAGATCAAACAGGATTACCTGGACTTTGCAGGCCAGTTACCGGATGACCTCGATATCCGCTTTGTGCCGATGTCGGCGCTGGAAGGGGATAACGTAGCATCCGCCAGTCAGACCATGCCATGGTACAGCGGCCCGACGCTGCTGGATGTCCTGGAAACAGTGGAACTGAACCGCGTGGTGGATCACCAGCCGATGCGTTTCCCGGTGCAGTATGTTAACCGTCCTAACCTGGATTTCCGTGGCTATGCCGGTACCCTGGCGTCAGGCAGCGTGCAGGTGGGCCAGCGCGTTAAAGTGCTGCCGTCTGGCGTAGAGTCGACTATTGCCCGCATAGTGACCTTTGATGGCGATCTGCAGGAAGCGGGCGCAGGTGAAGCGATCACCCTGGTGCTGCAGGATGAGATTGATATCAGTCGTGGCGATCTGCTGGTTGATGCCAGCGAAACGCTGGCTGCGGTTCAGTCTGCCAGCGTTGACGTGGTCTGGATGGCAGAACAGCCTCTGCAGGCCGGTCATAGCTATGATCTGAAAATCGCCGGTAAGAAAACCCGTGGACGGGTAGAGAAAGTCCTGCATCAGGTGGAGATTAACTCGCTGGAGACACGTCAGGTCGATGCGCTGCCGCTAAACGGTATTGGTCGCATTGAATTAACCTTTGACGAACCGATGGTGCTCGACAGCTATCAGCAGAATCCGGTGACCGGCGGCATGATCTTTATCGATCGACTGACCAACGTGACCGTGGGTGCCGGCATGATCCATCAGCCAAACCATGACGCTCCGGTTAATACCGGCGAGTTCAGCGCGTTTGAGCTGGAACTGAATGCACTGGTGCGCCGTCACTTCCCACACTGGAACGCGCGCGACCTGCTGGGCGGTCAATAATGGCTCAGCACGATGATAACGTGGTGTGGCATGACCATCCGGTAACTCGTGCTTCACGCGAACAGCAGCATGGCCATCAGGGCGTGGTGCTGTGGTTCACCGGGCTTTCGGGCTCGGGGAAATCCACGGTCGCAGGCGCGCTGGAGCAGGCGCTGCACCGTATTGGCGTCAGCACCTATCTGCTGGATGGTGACAATGTGCGTCACGGTCTCTGTCGTGACCTCGGCTTCAGCGACGATGACCGCAAGGAGAATATCCGTCGGGTCGGCGAGGTGGCGAAACTGATGGTGGATGCCGGGCTCGTGGTGCTTACTGCCTTTATTTCACCGCATCGCGCCGAGCGCCAGATGGTGCGCGACCTGCTGGAGCCGGGTCAGTTTATCGAAGTGTTTGTCGATACGCCGCTGGCGGTGTGTGAAGCACGCGATCCAAAAGGGTTATACCGCAAAGCACGTGCCGGTGAACTGCGTAATTTCACCGGTATCGACAGCGTCTATGAAGCGCCCGACAGCCCGGAAATCCAGCTGGATGGCGAACAATTGGTTACAAAACTGGCCGCCCAATTGTTAGACGTGCTGCGCGACCGCGATATCATCAGATCCTGAAGAGACAGCGGCAAATCGCTTCGGGTTTGCCGCCCTCGCAACAACAGGATGCCTATGCAGAACGTCACACCCATGCTCGCTCGTAAAGATGACTCCTCCCAGGATGAGCCACGCTCATTGCTGCCGGGCGGTGTTATCGGCTTACTCGCTTACTGGTGTGCGCTGGCGCTTCCTTTCCTGCTGTTCGGCTCTAACACGCTGTTCTTCTTTCTCTATACCTGGCCATTCTTTCTGGCGCTGCTGCCGGTTGCCGTGGTCACGGGCATCGCACTGAATACGCTGCTGAGCGGACACTGGATTTGGGCTGCCCTCGCCACAGTCATTATGGTGGTGACTCTCTTCTGGTTAATGTTCTCCTTTCTCTCCGGCTGGTAAGCCTTAACGGCGTCCGTGCTGATGTGCAAACGCATCGGCAGGTTACAAAACTTTTCCCGTCAGAATCGGTACTGATTGCGCAGAGGCGCAGCAAAGCGCGCCATTTTCGCTGCTGGTGTGGAGTCCTGTGCAAAGTTATGGGATGATTGGGCCGTTTTTAGGGGGCGGGATGGGAAAACTGACGTTACTGTTATTGGTGCTGCTTGGCTGGCTGCAATATTCATTGTGGCTGGGGAAAAATGGCATCCATGACTATACGCGCGTCAATGATGATGTCGCGGTACAACAGGCAAACAATGCCAAACTTAAATCGCGAAACGATCAGCTGTTTGCCGAAATTGACGATCTCAATGGCGGCTCGGAAGCGATCGAGGAGCGTGCACGCAATGAACTGGGCATGATTAAGCCCGGTGAGACCTTCTATCGTCTGGTGCCTGACCAGAACAAACGTAACGCGCAACAATCAGCGCAAAACCTACAACGATAAAACATGAACACTCTGGCCTCCCTTGCGGATGTGATTGCCGTGGTGCCCGCTGCCGGGATCGGCAGCCGCATGCAGGCAACCTGTCCGAAGCAGTATCTGACGATTGGTCAGCACACCCTTCTGGAACACAGCATTGCACGTCTGTTTTCCCACCCCGCCATCAGACAGGTGATTGTCGCCCTCAGTCCCGATGACCAGCATTTTGCTTCACTGCCGCTGGCACGCGATCCGCGTGTGCTCAGGGTCACTGGCGGCGAGACCCGCGCTGAATCGGTGCTGGCCGGATTACAGGCCGCACAGGGTTCCGCCTGGGTGCTGGTCCATGATGCTGCGCGTCCCTGTCTGCATCCCGACGATCTTCAGAAACTGCTTAACGTGCGTGAACAGAGCCACGTGGGCGGAATTCTGGCTGCGCCAGTGCGCGACACTATGAAACGGGGCGAGCCGGGCAAAGCCGCAGTGGCCCATACCGTGGAACGCGACGATCTCTGGCACGCCTTAACACCGCAATTTTTCCCGCATGCGCTGCTCACTGCCTGCCTGACGCGGGCGCTGACAGAAGGCGCAACCATCACCGATGAAGCATCGGCGCTGGAGTATTGCGGCTATCATCCGCTGCTGGTCAGCGGACGCAGTGATAACATCAAAGTCACCCGGCCAGAAGATCTGGCGCTGGCGGCTTTTTATCTGAGTCAGATTCAATTAAAGGAGAGCGCATGATGCGTATCGGTCACGGTTTTGACGTTCACGCCTTTGGCGGAGAGGGTCCGTTAGTGATTGGCGGTGTGCGGATCCCATTTGAACACGGTTTTATCGCCCATTCGGATGGCGATGTGGCGCTGCATGCGCTGACTGATGCGCTGCTGGGCGCTGTGGCGATGGGCGATATCGGCAAGTTATTCCCCGACACCGATCCGGCCTTTAAAGGGGCGGACAGCCGCGGCCTGCTGCGTGAGGCCTGGCGTCGTATTGAAGCCAAAGGCTATCGCATCGGTAATGTCGACGTCACAATTATTGCTCAGGCACCGAAAATGCTGCCGCATGTGCCACAGATGCGCATCAACATCGCAGAAGATCTGGGCTGCCATATGGATGCGGTCAACGTCAAAGCGACCACCACCGAGAAACTCGGCTTTACCGGGCGCGGTGAAGGCATTGCCTGTGAAGCGGTCGCGTTAGTCCTGAAAGCTGACAGCCAATGAGTCTGAATTACCTGCACGGCACTCCTGTGGCCTCTGGCGTGATCAAAGCCAGTCCCGAAGATTTCGTGGTGGTTGAAGATCTCGGCTATGGCGCGGATGGTGAAGGTGAGCATCTGCTGGTGCGGATCCGTAAAACAGGTGCGAATACCCGTTTTGTGGCAGAAGCGCTGGCTAAGTACCTGGGTATTCATCCGCGCGACATGAGTTATGCCGGAATGAAAGATCGCCATGCGGTGACGGAACAGACCCTCTGTTTTCGCCTGCCGGGCAATGCGATGCCCGACCTGCGCGGTTTTACGCTGGAAGGGGTTGAGATTCTGCAGGCGGTGCGCCACAAGCGTAAGCTGCGCATCGGCGCACTGGCCGGAAATGCGTTCCGGCTGGTCATCCGTCAGATCAGCGATCGTGATGCGGTTGAAGCGCGTCTGGCGCAGATCCGCGATGCGGGCGCGCCCAACTATTTTGGTGAGCAGCGTTTTGGTCGCGGCGGCAATAACCTGGTGATGGCAGAAAAGTGGGCGCGCAATGAGATCATTGTCCGTGACCGCAACAAGCGCAGCCTGATGCTCTCTGCCGCGCGCAGTGCGCTGTTTAATCAGGTGACCAGTGCACGTCTGCAGCAGCAGGGCAGTCTGACTCAGGTGCTCAACGGCGATGCATTGCAGCTGACCGGTCGAGGCAGCTGGTTTGTGGCACAGCCTGAAGAACTGGCCGACTCACAACGGCGGGTTGATCACCATGAGCTGCGGATTACCGCGCCGCTGCCGGGACGCGGGGACGCTGGCACGCAGGCTGATGCGCTGGCGTTTGAACAGCAGACGCTGGCTAATGATACGCCGCTGCTGAGCCTCATTGAACGTGAGAAGGTCGATGCAGCCCGCCGCGCCATGCTGGTGGTGCCACGGGATATGCAGTGGCGCTGGTGGGATGACGTCACGCTGGAACTGACATTCTGGCTGCCCGCGGGGAGCTTTGCGACCAGCGTGGTCCGGGAGCTGCTGACCTCCGCAGACTCGCTCGATCAGATTGATGAGTAATCTTCGCTGCAACATTACCCGCAGTGTGGGTAATGTTGCGGCAAACCCCCACCGCTGTGTGATTTACGCCTACCACTTCCTTGCGCGCCTCGTTAGAATGCAAAAATCGCTGTCCATTCCTCACCTGTTGCCATGCCGTTAAAACAGGTTCAGTCACGGCGACCAGTCGAATAAAAAAAGGTCAGAACGAAATGCGGATATTGCTCAGCAACGATGACGGCATTCATGCACCGGGTATTCAGACTCTGGCGAAAGCCCTGCGGCAGATTGCTGACGTGCAGGTTGTTGCCCCCGATCGTAACCGAAGCGGTGCCTCTAACTCATTAACGCTGGAAACACCTCTGCGTACCTTTACCCATGAAAACGGCGATATCGCGGTTCAGATGGGAACGCCGACCGATTGCGTCTATCTGGGGGTGAATGCGCTGATGCAGCCACGCCCTGACATTGTGGTGTCAGGCATTAATGCCGGTCCCAATCTGGGCGATGATGTGATCTATTCCGGTACGGTGGCAGCAGCGATGGAAGGGCGGCATCTTGGCCTGCCTGCAATCGCTGTGTCGCTCAATGGCCATCAGCACTATGCGACCGCAGCTGCAGTGACCTGTGCGCTTCTCCGGGCGCTAACGCATGAACCCCTGCGCACTGGCCGCATTCTCAATATCAATGTCCCCGATCTGCCACTCTCCGAGCTGAAAGGTATCCGCGTGACGCGCTGTGGCAGCCGCCATCCGGCTGATCAGGTGATCGCGCAACAGGATCCACGCGGCAATACCCTCTACTGGATAGGTCCACCGGGCGAAAAACTCGATGCAGGCCCGGATACAGATTTCGCTGCCGTTGATCAGGGCTACGTTTCTGTCACCGCGCTGCATGTTGATTTAACGGCGCACAGCGCGCAGAACGTGCTCAGCGACTGGCTGGCAAAAGCTGAGGTGAACCTGGCATGGTGAATCGGCGTATTGAGACATTGCTGTCACAACTGCGTCAGCAGGGCATTGATGATGAAAACCTGCTGAAAGCCATTAGCGAGGTGCCGCGCGAACGCTTTATCGACGAGGCGTTTGAGCATAAAGCCTGGGACAATGTTGCCTTACCTATCGGCTCCGGTCAGACGATATCACAGCCTTACATGGTCGCGCGGATGACCGCGCTGCTCGGGCTTAATCCGCATTCGCGTGTGCTGGAGATTGGCACAGGTTCTGGTTACCAGACGGCGATTCTTGCCCATCTGGTGGACCATGTTTATTCAGTGGAACGCATCAAAGGCCTGCAATGGCAGGCTAAACGCCGCCTGAAGCAGCTGGATCTGCACAATGTCTCTACCCGCCATGGCGATGGCTGGGAGGGCTGGCCTTCACGGGGGCCGTTCGACGCCATTATTGTCACTGCCGCACCTCCGGAAATTCCGATTGCGCTGATAGCACAACTGGCAGAAGGCGGCATTATGGTGCTGCCGGTTGGCGAAGAGCAGCAGGTACTCAAGCGGCTGCGTCGTCAGGGCGAAGAGGTCATCGAGGAGATCATTGAGCCGGTGCGTTTTGTTCCGCTGGTGCAGGGCGATCTGGCCTGATGCTCTTCGTATTTCTTCACAACTGTTTCATGGCACCACGTACCTGATGTTGTTACTATCCAGTTTATTCAACAAAAATGCAGAAATTATCGCGCCACGCAGAGCATTCTGCTGACAGGTACAGTGAAGCAGATAGATCAGAGTTGCCATCACGGGGGATTAATGAGCACGGGAAGCACACTTTTTCAGTTACGCCGTCTGGCGGCGCTTTCACTGGTAGGTTTTTGGCTGGCAGGCTGCAGCTCCAGCGACAATTCTCAGGCACCTATCAGTCGCGTTGGCGATGAGGGCGGCATGATGAACAGTCAGGCGGGAGGAGGCCAGGTTTCTGGTGGCATTCCAGCCGCGCCGTCTCAGGGACAAATGTTAAGCAGAAATTCATCATCTACCCCCAGCAATGGTGGAATGATTAGTACCAGCAGTAATGTTGAGACGCAGAATGGCCGGATAGTGTACAACCGCAGTTACCAGAATATTCCTAAGGGTAGCTATTCCGGTGAAACATATACCGTTAAGCGTGGCGACACGTTGTTTTATATTGCCTGGATTACCGGCAATGATTTCCGTGACTTAGCCCAGCGCAACAACGTTCCCGCGCCTTATAGCCTGAATGTCGGCCAGACTTTACAGATTGGAAATGGGTCGGGTCAGCCGATTACCGGTGGCAATCCCATTACCGTTGCTGATGCAACACAGGGCGGGGTCCCTGTGGCACCACAAATCAAATCGCCTGTTGTTGCACAGCAACCTGTTATTACGTATTCTGATGATTCGGGTAATTCGGGTGGCAGCAAATTGTTGCCTTCGAAAGGAGCAAATGTTGCAACGACAACAGCTCCAGTAGTTACCGCACCCCCAACGGTTAGCAGTACAACTAACAGTTCAACGCCGGTCGGAAGCTGGCGCTGGCCGACTGACGGGAAGATTATCGATAACTTCTCTGCCGCCGAAGGTGGCAATAAAGGTATCGATATCGCCGGGACGCGCGGACAATCTGTTGTCGCCACTGCTTCAGGACGAGTGGTTTACGCAGGTAACGCACTCCGGGGTTACGGTAATTTAATCATCATCAAACACAATGATGATTACCTGAGCGCCTACGCCCACAACGATACAATGCTGGTTCGGGAACAACAGGAAGTTAAGGCGGGGCAAAAAATCGCTACCATGGGTAGCACCGGAACCAGTTCAGTCAGATTACACTTTGAAATTCGTTACAAGGGGAAATCCGTAAACCCGTTGCGTTATTTGCCGCAGCGATAATCCGGCAGAACAAAACAGATGTATGTTCTGCCCTGGAATCACGGGTAGGAGCCGCTTATGAGCCAGAATACGCTGAAAGTAAACGAGTTACATGAGAACGCGGAATTCGATGAGAACGGAGCTGAAATTTTTGACGAGAAGGCACTCGTTGAAAACGAAGCCAGTGATAGCGACGTAGCGGAAGAAGAGTTGCTTTCACAGGGTGCGACGCAGCGTGTATTAGATGCGACGCAGCTCTATCTCGGGGAGATTGGCTATTCTCCGTTGTTAACGGCAGAGGAAGAAGTTTTCTTCGCTCGCCGTGCATTGCGGGGTGATATCCCTTCCCGTCGCCGTATGATCGAAAGTAACTTACGTTTGGTGGTGAAAATCGCCCGTCGTTACAGCAATCGTGGTTTAGCTCTGCTGGACCTGATTGAAGAAGGTAACCTCGGCCTGATTCGCGCCGTAGAGAAATTTGACCCGGAGCGCGGGTTCCGTTTCTCAACGTACGCCACCTGGTGGATTCGTCAGACAATTGAACGGGCGATCATGAATCAAACCCGTACCATCCGTCTGCCGATTCACATTGTAAAAGAACTGAATGTTTATCTGCGTACAGCGCGTGAACTTTCCCACAAGCTCGACCATGAGCCAAGTGCGGAAGAGATCGCCGAACAGCTGGATAAGCCGGTTGATGACGTAAGCCGCATGTTACGTCTTAACGAACGCATTACCTCGGTTGATACGCCATTAGGCGGTGATTCTGAAAAAGCGCTGCTGGACATTCTGGCCGATGAAAAAGACAACGGCCCGGAAGACACCACGCAGGACGATGATATGAAACAAAGCATCGTCAAATGGCTGTTCGAACTGAACGCCAAGCAGCGTGAAGTGCTGGCGCGTCGTTTCGGCCTGTTGGGCTATGAAGCGGCAACACTTGAGGATGTAGGTCGTGAAATCGGCTTAACCCGCGAGCGTGTACGCCAGATTCAGGTTGAAGGTTTGCGCCGTCTGCGCGAAATCCTGCAGGCGCAGGGCCTCAGCATTGAAGCACTGTTTCGTGAATAATCGTATTTAAGATGGTCTGAGTAAGAATGCAAAAAGCGATGGTGAAAACCATCGCTTTTTTTATGTCTGCAGAAAATTTTTGCTGTTGATTAACGGCGCACCGCGCAATAACGCGGTGCGCCACACTGTCAGACCAGCGATTTAAGACGATAAATCCAGTCGAGCGCCTGGCGCGGTGTCAGCGTATCCGGATCCAGCGCCTCAAGCGCCTCCACGGCAGGCGAGGTCTCTTCAACCAGCAGCGGCAACTGAGAACCATCGACCGTCGATGAAGCCGAATGGTTTGAAACGTTCTCAAGTTCTTTGAGCTTATTGCGCGCCCGCTTAATCACCTCTTTAGGCACGCCCGCCAGCGCTGCTACCGCCAGACCGTAACTCTTACTCGCGGCTCCTTCCTGCACGCTGTGCATAAAGGCGATAGTGTCACCGTGCTCAACCGCATCCAGATGGACGTTGACCACGCCTTCCATTTTTTCCGGCAGGGTGGTCAGCTCAAAGTAATGGGTAGCAAACAGCGTCATTGCCTTGATGCGATTCGCCAGGTTTTCGGCGCAGGCCCAGGCCAGCGATAAACCGTCGTAGGTGGAGGTTCCGCGTCCAATCTCATCCATCAGCACCAGGCTGTTTTCGGTGGCGTTGTGCAGGATGTTGGCGGTTTCGGTCATTTCAACCATAAAGGTCGAGCGCCCGGAGGCGAGATCGTCTGCGGCACCAACACGGGTAAAGATGCGATCCAGCGGACCAATCAGCGTCTCATCAGCGGGAACAAAACTGCCGATCCATGCCATCAGCGCAATCAGTGCTGCCTGCCGCATATAGGTACTCTTACCGCCCATGTTTGGGCCGGTAATGATTAACATCCTGCGCTGGGGTGCCAGCGACAGCGGGTTGGCAATAAACGGCTCTTTCAGAACCTGTTCCACCACCGGATGGCGACCCCCGCTGATTTTAATCCCGGCTTTTTCCTGCAAGACCGGACGGCAATAGTTCAGTGACCAGGCCCGTTCCGCCAGGTTGCTCAACACATCCAGCTCTGCCAGCGCGGCAGCACTCAGCTGCAGTGCTTCAAGGTGCGGCAGCAACTGGTCGAACAGTGCCTCATACAGGCTTTTCTCCAGCGACAGCGCTTTGCCCTTCGAGGTGAGGACCTTGTCTTCGTACTCTTTCAGTTCCGGAATGATGTAGCGTTCAGCGTTTTTCAGCGTCTGACGACGGACATAGTGCATCGGAACCTGATGACTCTGTCCTCGGCTGACCTGGATGTAGTAGCCATGCACACCGTTAAAGCCGACTTTAAGGGTATCCAGTCCCAGCTTTTCGCGTTCGCGAATTTCAAGCCGGTCGAGATAGTCGGTTGCGCCATCGGCCAGCGCGCGCCACTCATCCAGCTCTGCGTTATAACCGGGCGCAATTACTCCGCCGTCACGGATCAGCACAGGCGGTGACTCAATCACCGCCTGCTCCAGCAGCTCACGTAACGCGGTGAACTCGCCCATCTGCACGCGCAGTTTCTGCAGCTGCGGTGCTTCAACATCGGCCAGCAGCTGGTTCAGTTCTGGCAGTTGCTGAAACGCATGACGCATGCGGGCCAGATCGCGCGGACGGGCTGTACGCAGCGCCAGGCGGGCCAGGATTCGCTCAAGATCGCCGACCTGACGCAGCACTGGCTGCAATACGTCGCTGAGATTTTGCAGCTCAGCAATCGACTCCTGACGCTGGTTGATGATGCGCGCATCGCGCAGCGGCATATGCAGCCAGCGCTTCAGCATCCGGCTGCCCATCGGTGTGACGGTTTTATCCAGCACGGCCGCTAAGGTGTTGTCGGTGCCGCCGGCCAGGTTCTGGGTGATCTCCAGATTACGGCGGGTGGCGGCATCCATGATGATGCTGTCCTGCTGCCGCTCCATGCTCAGCGAGCGGATATGGGGCAGCGTAGTGCGCTGGGTATCTTTGACATATTGCAGCAGGCAGCCCGCCGCACTCAGTCCGAGGTGCGCATTCTCCACGCCGAAGCCATTGAGATCGCGGGTGCCAAATTGCAGGTTCAGCTGCTGACGCGCGGTGTCGATTTCAAACTCCCACAGCGGACGGCGGCGCAGGCCACGTCGCTGATCAATCAGCGACATCGCCTGAAAATCTTCGGGGTAGAGCAGTTCAGCGGGATTGGTGCGTTGCAGCTCTGCCGCCATGGTTTCTGCATCAGCTGGTTCACTTAAGCGGAAACGGCCTGAACTGATATCCAGCGTGGCGTAGCCAAAACCGCGCGGACTTTGCACGATTGCAGCCAGCAGGTTGTCGTGCCGCTCCTGCAGCAGCGCCTCATCACTGATGGTGCCTGGCGTGACGATTCGCACCACTTTGCGCTCAACCGGGCCTTTGCTTAGTGCCGGATCGCCTATCTGCTCACAGATGGCCACGGACTCGCCCAACTGCACCAGTTTTGCCAGATAACCTTCAACCGCATGATAGGGCACGCCAGCCATCGGGATCGGTTCACCCGCTGACGCACCGCGTTTGGTGAGTGAAATCTCCAGCAGCTGAGAGGCGCGCTTTGCGTCGTCATAAAACAGCTCGTAGAAGTCACCCATACGGTAAAACAGCAGAATGTCAGGATGCTCTGCCTTGAGGCGCAGGTACTGCTGCATCATGGGTGTGTGAGAAGGAAAGTCCTTTTCGGTTGGCTCTTGCATAAGGTTTTAGCTCATCTTTAATGCGGTAAATTTCTGGCGATCAACGCCCATGAAACCGAAAGGATTCCAGGCGCGCTGGATGATCAGATGATAACGAATAGGGCAGTGCATATGCCAGCCTGATAATCACCCCGCTCCTGACCGGGTATAACCTGGCTGGCATCCTGACAAATGTGGCGGCCGCTGGCGACAGAAAAGTACCTGGTTTCCTGATTCTGATGTGGGGCTGCGAGACAGCTCGCGGTTTCTGCGACAGCTTTCGGCGGGCAGGGCGGCAACACGCCGCATCAGGGCGTGTTGCAGATCAGTGCAGCCCGTTTTGCAGCGCCCAGACGGCGGCTTCAAGTCGCGACTTAAGGTTCATTTTCTTCAGCAGATATTTGACGTGGACCTTGACCGTACTTTCACTGATGTCCAGTTTGCGGGCGATGGCTTTGTTGGTCATGCCGTCGCTGATCAGTTGCAGGATCTCGCGTTCACGGCGGGTCAGCTGATTAATGTCGCGCGTCTGACCAGGCTGCGCTTCGCGTAATCGGGCAACCAGAATCGGTGTCAACGCTTCGCTCAGCACGATCTGTCCGGCAGCCGCCTGATGCAGCGCTTTCAGCAGGTCTTCCGGTTCCATATCTTTCAGCAGATAACCATCAGCACCGCGTTTCAGCGCGCTGATCACATCCTCTTCATTATCTGAAACGCTGAATACCACCACCCGGCCAGAGAGGGCGATTTCACGCAGCTGGGTTAGCGTATCCAGTCCGTTCAGGCCTGGCATATTGAGATCAAGCAGGATCAGATCGGGATCGTGCAGCTGTGCCAGCGTCAGGCCATCAATGCCATTACCTGCTTCGGCAACGACCTGCAGTCGCTCATCCAGCGCAATCAGCTGCTTAAGTCCACTACGCAGCATGGGATGGTCATCGATCAGTAAAAGCGTAAATTTCCCGTCCGTCACTATGGCTCCTGTTCCCGTCATCTGCGTCAGCCCCGGCGGGCGACAATGCCTATCTTAACGGGGAAGTCCGGTCGCTATATACCCCTTATGGACTACTCCTTTATTTCCATTCAGACATCCCTTTGCTGACGGCGCTTGCGGCTGCCATTAAACCGTATGATTTATAAGGGTTATAAGCAGCCAGCTAACTACTTAACCGGGATGGTCAGGGATTGCCGCGCCTTTGTAACCTGCCTTGCCGTTGATTTGTATCAAGCAAGCCGCCAGGCCGGATACGCAGGATATGCACAATTATTATTCTGCTGATGAGAAATTTATGACCCAATCCGCTAATTTGCAAACTCCGATGCGCGGCGCATTAATTCAGGACTGGCAGCCGGAAAACGAGGCGTTCTGGCAGGCGCGCGGTAAGCGTATCGCCAGCCGTAACCTGTGGATTTCTGTTTTCTGCCTGTTGCAGGGTTTCTGTGTCTGGATGTTGTTCAGCACCGTCGCGGTTAACCTCAATAAAGTGGGCTTTAACTTCAGCACCGAACAGCTCTTTTTACTGACCGCACTGCCGTCGGTTTCTGGCGCCTTGCTGCGTGTTCCTTACTCTTTTGTTATTCCCATCTTTGGCGGACGCCGCTGGACAGCCTTCAGCACTGGCATCCTGATCATTCCCTGTCTGTGGCTTGGTTTTGCTGTACAGGACAGCCAGACTTCATTCACCACTTTTATGGTGATTGCTCTGCTGTGCGGTTTTGGCGGTGCTAACTTCGCTTCAAGCATGGGCAACATCAGCTTCTTCTTCCCCAAAGCCCGTCAGGGCGGCGCGCTGGGCATCAACGGCGGTCTGGGTAATCTTGGCGTCAGCGTGATGCAGTTTGTTGCACCGCTGGCCATCTCCTGCGCCATTTTTGGTTTTGCGGATACAGGCCATACCACCGTCACCGGCGACAGCATCTGGCTGGAAAATGCGGCCTGGATATGGGTGCCGTTTCTGGCACTCGGCACGCTGGCGGCCTGGTTCGGCATGAACGACCTGGCAGCGGCGAAATCCTCGCTGCGTGAACAGTTGCCGGTGCTGAAACGCCCACACCTGTGGGTTATGGCATTGCTCTATCTGGCGACCTTCGGTTCATTTATTGGGTTCTCGGCCGGTTTTGCCATGCTGGCGAAGACGCAATTCCCTGATGTTGTGATCATGCATTACGCCTTTTTCGGCCCGCTGATTGGCGCGCTGGCCCGTTCAGCAGGTGGCATCATCTCTGACCGTCTCGGCGGCACCCGCGTCACGCTGGTCAACTACATCCTGATGGCGCTGTTTACCGCGCTGCTGTTCCTCACCCTGCCGGGTGACGGACATGACGGCTCATTTATCGCCTTCTTCGCCGTATTTATGGGCCTGTTCCTGACCTCCGGTCTGGGCAGCGGCTCTACCTACCAGATGATTGCGGTGCTCTTCCGCAAGCTGACGCTGGAACGTATCAAAGCTGAAGGCGACGACGATGCGCATGCGCAGCGTGAAGCTGGAACGGAAACCTCGGCTGCGCTCGGCTTTATCTCCGCCATTGGCGCGCTGGGCGGCTTCTTTATTCCGCAGACCTTTGGCCTGTCGCTCGCGATGACCGGTTCACCCGCTGGCGCGATGAAAATCTTCCTGGTCTTTTACCTCTGCTGTATCGCAGTGACCTGGCTGGTTTACGGACGAAAAGCCCGCGCCTGATAACGATAAAGCCGGTGTGGCACACCGGCAAAATTTTCCTTTCTGTGTCACGACAGATGCAGAGTCAGCAATGTCATACAACGCCTTCAGGAGTATTCCGGATGAGCAAGTTTCTTGATCGATTTCGTTATTTTAAACAGCTGGCCGAGCCGTTTTCCGGCCAGCATGGCCAGACCTTAAACAGCAACCGCGACTGGGAAGATGGCTATCGCAGCCGCTGGCAGCACGATAAAATCGTGCGCTCCACCCACGGTGTTAACTGTACCGGCTCATGCAGCTGGAAAATCTACGTGAAAAACGGTCTGGTCACCTGGGAGACCCAGCAGACCGACTATCCACGTACCCGTCCCGATCTGCCCAACCATGAGCCGCGCGGTTGTCCACGCGGTGCAAGCTACTCCTGGTATCTCTACAGCGCTAATCGCCTGAAATATCCGCTGATGCGCAAGAAGCTGATTCAGTTGTGGCGCGACGCGAAAGCGCAGCACAGCGATCCGGTGGAGGCCTGGGCATCCATCATCAGCAATCCGGAAAAAGCAAAAAGTTATAAGCAGGCGCGTGGCCGCGGGGGCTTTGTTCGTTCCAGCTGGCAGGAAGTCAATGAGATGATCGCCGCTGCGAACATCTGCACCGCGAAAACTTACGGCCCTGACCGCATTGTCGGATTCTCGCCGATTCCGGCAATGTCGATGGTCTCTTATGCGGCAGGCGCACGTTACCTGTCGCTGATTGGTGGCACCTGCCTGAGCTTTTACGACTGGTATTGTGACCTGCCGCCAGCGTCACCGATGACCTGGGGCGAGCAGACCGACGTGCCGGAATCGGCTGACTGGTACAATTCCTCTTACATCATCGCCTGGGGCTCTAACGTGCCGCAGACCCGCACCCCGGACGCCCACTTCTTTACCGAAGTCCGTTATAAGGGAACGAAAACCGTGGCGATCACCCCGGACTACGCTGAAGTCGCGAAGCTGTGCGATCAGTGGCTGAGTCCGAAGCAGGGCACCGACAGCGCGATGGCGCTGGCAATGGGCCATGTGATGCTGAAAGAGTTTCATCTTGATCGCGAGGTTGGCTATTTCCGCGACTACGTGCGACGTTATACCGATATGCCGATGCTGGTCATGCTGGAACCGCGCGAGGGCGGCTACTTCGCAGCAGGCCGTCAGCTGCGCGCCAGCGATCTGGTGGATGGTCTGGGTCAGGAAAATAACCCGGAATGGAAAACCGTCGCAATCAACGAGGCGACCGGCGAGCTTACCGCGCCGCAGGGATCTATCGGCTTCCGCTGGGGCGAAAAAGGCAAATGGAACCTGGAGCAGCGCGACGGTCTGTCACAAAAAGAAGTGGAACTGCAGCTTAGCCTGCTCGGCAGCCACGATGAGGTGGTTGAGGTCGGTTTCCCTTACTTTGGCGGCATCACCAGTGAGCATTTCAACAGCGTCGCGCTGGATGAGATCCTGCTGCACAAACTGCCGGTGAAACGCCTGCAGCTGGCCAATGGCAGCGAAGCGCTGGTCACCAGCGTTTACGACCTGACCCTGGCAAACTATGGTCTGGATCGCGGTCTGGATGATGCCAACTGCGCGCAAAACTACGATGAGATCAAAGCCTATAGCCCGGCCTGGGCAGAGCAGATTACGGGCGTTTCCCGTCAGAACATCATCCGCATTGCCCGCGAGTTTGCCGAAAACGCCGAGAAAACCCATGGCCGCTCAATGATCATCGTCGGTGCCGGTATGAACCACTGGTATCACATGGATATGAACTACCGTGGCCTGATGAACATGCTGATTTTCTGCGGCTGCGTGGGTCAGAGCGGAGGTGGCTGGGCGCACTATGTCGGCCAGGAAAAACTCCGTCCGCAGACCGGCTGGGCCCCGCTGGCCTTTGGACTCGACTGGCAGCGTCCGCCACGTCAGATGAACAGCACCTCCTTCTTCTATAACCACTCCAGTCAGTGGCGTTATGAAACCCTGGCCACCAGCGAACTGCTGTCACCGCTGGCGGACAAAAGCCGCTACAGCGGCAGCCTGATCGACCTTAACGTACGGTCCGAACGTATGGGCTGGCTGCCGTCTGCGCCTCAGCTTAACGTCAACCCGCTGCACATCGCGGCACAGGCGAAAGCCGCCGGTCAGTCACCGCTGGATTATACCGTGGAGAGCCTGAAGCAGGGCACCATGCGGTTCGCCGCTGAACAGCCGGACGACCCGCAGAACTTCCCGCGCAACCTGTTTGTCTGGCGGTCCAATCTGCTTGGCTCTTCCGGTAAAGGGCATGAGTACATGCTGAAATACCTGCTGGGTACCGAAAACGGTATTCAGGGCAAAGATTTGGGCCAGCAGGGCCGCGTGAAGCCTGAAGAAGTTGAATGGCTGGACCAGGGCGCCGAAGGCAAACTGGATCTGGTGGTCACACTCGACTTCCGCATGTCGAGCACCTGTCTCTATTCCGACGTGGTGTTGCCTACCGCCACCTGGTATGAAAAAGACGATATGAATACCTCGGATATGCATCCGTTTATTCATCCGCTTTCGGCCGCTGTCGATCCTGCCTGGGATTCAAAAAGCGACTGGGAGATCTACAAAGGCATTGCCAAAGCTTTCTCCGATCTCTGTCCTGGCCATTTAGGCGTTGAAACTGACGTGGTTACGCTGCCGGTGTTGCATGATTCGCCAGCCGAACTGGCGCAGCCATTTGAGACTAAAGACTGGAAAAAAGGGGAGTGCGACCTGATTCCAGGCAAAACCGCGCCACACATTATGGTGGTGGAACGCGACTATCCGGCGACCTGGGCGCGTTTTACCTCGCTGGGACCGTTGCTGGATAGCCTGGGTAACGGTGGCAAAGGCATCAGCTGGAACACCAGCAAAGAAGTCGATTTCCTCAAACAGCTGAACTACGTCAAAGCGGATGGCCCGGCGGCAGGACGGCCGAATATTGATACGGCGATCGATGCAGCAGAAGTGATCCTGGCGCTGGCACCGGAAACCAATGGTCAGGTGGCGGTGAAAGCCTGGCAGGCGCTGGGCGCTATTACGGGTCGTGACCACACGCATCTGGCACTTAACAAAGAAGACGAGAAAATCCGCTTCCGCGATATCCAGGCGCAGCCGCGCAAAATTATCTCCAGCCCGACCTGGTCAGGTCTTGAAGATGAACACGTTTCTTACAACGCCTGCTACACCAACGTTCATGAGCTGATCCCGTGGCGCACCCTGAGCGGCCGTCAGCAGCTTTATCAGGATCATGAGTGGATGCGCGCCTTCGGGGAAAGCCTGATGGTCTATCGTCCGCCCATTGATACCCGCGCGGCGAAGCCGTTGCTGAACAGCAAGCCCAACGGTAATCCGGAGAAGGCGCTGAACTTCCTTACGCCACACCAGAAGTGGGGCATTCACTCAACCTACAGCGACAACCTGCTGATGCTGACGCTGTCACGTGGCGGACCCATCGTCTGGATGAGTGAAGATGACGCCCGCGAGCTGGGCATTGTGGATAACGACTGGATCGAGGCGTTCAACGCCAACGGCGCGCTGACTGCGCGTGCGGTCGTGAGCCAGCGCATCCCGGCCGGTATGACCATGATGTACCACGCCCAGGAGCGCATCGTGAATATCCCCGGCTCGGAAATCACCAGCCAGCGTGGCGGTATTCATAACTCGGTGACGCGAACCTGCCCGAAACCGACCCATATGATCGGCGGCTATGCGCAGCTCTCCTGGGGCTTTAACTACTACGGCACTGTCGGCTCCAACCGCGATGAATTCGTGGTGGTGAGAAAAATGAACAACGTTAACTGGTTAGATGGGGAAGGCAACGATGCCTGCCAGGGCAGCCAGCAGGAGGTAAAACCATGAAAATTCGCTCACAGGTTGGCATGGTGCTGAACCTCGACAAATGTATCGGCTGCCACACCTGCTCGGTGACCTGTAAAAATGTCTGGACCAGCCGCGAGGGCATGGAATACGCCTGGTTCAACAACGTCGAAAGCAAACCTGGCGTCGGCTATCCGCACGCCTGGGAAGATCAGCAGAAGTGGAAGGGCGGCTGGATCCGTAAGATCAACGGCAAGCTGGAACCGCGCATGGGCAGTCGCGTCGGCCTGCTGTCGAAGATCTTCGCCAACCCGGATGTGCCGGCGCTGGATGATTATTACGAGCCGTTCGATTTCGATTATCAGCATCTGCACACTGCGCCGGCCGGTAAACATCAGCCGATCGCACGCCCGCGTTCGCTGATCACCGGTCAGCGGATGAAAAAGATCGAAAACGGCCCGAACTGGGAAGAGATCCTCGGCGGCGAGTTTGCCAAACGCGCGCAGGATAAAAACTTCGATAACATCCAGAAGGAGATTTACGGCCAGTTTGAACACACCTTCATGATGTACCTGCCACGCCTGTGTGAGCACTGCCTTAATCCGGCATGTGTGGCGACCTGTCCTGGCGGCGCGATCTACAAGCGCGGCGAAGATGGCATCGTGCTGATCGACCAGGATAAATGTCGCGGCTGGCGCATGTGCCTGACCGGCTGTCCGTACAAGAAGATCTACTTCAACTGGAAAAGCGGCAAGTCAGAAAAATGTATTTTCTGTTATCCGCGTATCGAAGCGGGTCAGCCCACCGTCTGCTCAGAAACCTGTGTTGGCCGTATTCGCTACCTCGGCGTGCTGCTCTATGACGCTGACCGCATTGAAGAGGCTGCCGCCGCAGAAAACGAGAAAGATCTCTATCAGAGCCAGCTGGATATTTTCCTTGATCCTAATGATCCCGTGGTGATTGCGCAGGCGCTGAAAGATGGCGTCGCGCAGAGCGTGATCGACGCAGCACAGCGATCCCCGGTTTATAAAATGGCGATGGAGTGGAAGCTGGCGCTGCCGCTTCACCCTGAATACCGCACGTTGCCGATGGTCTGGTATGTGCCGCCGTTGTCACCGATTCAGTCGGTGGTGGATGGTGGGGCGCTGGCGCACACCGGCGTGCTGCCGGATGTGGAAAGCCTGCGCATTCCGGTTGAGTACCTGGCGAACCTGCTGACCGCAGGTGACACCGCACCGGTGTTGCTGGCGCTGAAACGCATGCTGGCGATGCGCCATTACAAGCGCGCAGAAAGTGTGGACGGTGAGCATGATATCCGGGCGCTGGAGCAGGTCGGTCTGACCGAAGCGCAGGCGCAGGAGATGTACCGCTATCTGGCGATCGCAAACTATGAAGATCGCTTTGTGGTGCCCTCCAGCCACCGCGAACTGGCACGTGAAGCCTTCCCGGAAAGCAAAGGCTGCGGTTTTAGCTTTGGCGATGGCTGCCACGGCAGTGACACCAAATTCAATTTGTTCAACAGCCGGCGTATTGATGCCATCGATGTCAGCAAAAAAACCAGCCGTCCCGAGGAGGCCTCATGATGACGCTGTGTGTTCTGTCACGCCTGCTGGACTACCCGGACGAGGCGTTGTTTACGCACTATCCCGACCTGATTGCGGCACTGGAAGAGGCCAGTGAACTTAACCTGCAGCAGAGCGCACGGCTGGTGCGCTTTATCCATGAGCTCTGCGCCCGGCCAATACTGGATGTGCAGGCTGATTACTGCGAGCTGTTTGATCGCGGCCGCGCCACCTCGCTGCTGCTGTTTGAACATGTACACGGGGAATCCCGCGATCGCGGTCAGGCGATGGTCGATCTGCTTGAACAGTACCGGGCCGACGGTCTGGAGCTGGACAGCAAAGAGTTGCCCGATTATCTGCCGCTTTACCTGGAATATCTCGCCTGTAAAAGCGATGAAGCCGCGCGTCAGGGGCTGGATGACATCGTGCCGATCCTGGCTTTGCTGGCTGCGCGGCTGGAAGCGCGTCAGAGTCCTTATGCTGACCTTTTCAGGGTGTTACTGACGCTATCCGGTAGCGCGGTCGATCCTGCGGCCCTCAAGCCCCAGGTGGCGCAGGAAGCGCGGGACGATACCCCGACAGCACTGGATGCGGTCTGGGAAGAGGAGCAGATTAAATTTCTCGGCGAACAGGGTTGCGCCTCGGCGCAGCAGGCGATGCATCAGCGTCGCTTCGCCGATGCGGTTGCGCCGCAGTATCTGGATATTGCCGCGGCGACGGCGCGCAGCACGGGAGAATCAGCATGAATTTTATTAACACTTTTTTCTTCGATATTTACCCCTATCTTGCCGGAACGGTCTTCCTGGTGGGGAGCTGGCTGCGCTATGACTATGGGCAGTACAGCTGGCGGGCCGGCTCCAGTCAGATGCTGGACAAAAAAGGAATGCGTCTTGCCTCTAACCTGTTCCATATCGGCATCATCGGTATCTTCTTCGGCCATATCGTCGGGATGCTGACGCCGCACTGGATGTATGAATCGTTCCTGCCAATCGACGTGAAGCAGAAGCTGGCGATGATAGCCGGAGGCCTGTTTGGTGCATTGACGCTGGCGGGTGGCGCGCTATTGCTGAAGCGCCGTCTGACCAATCCTCGGGTGCGGGCCACCAGTAGCGTCGGCGACATTCTGATCCTGACACTGCTGGTGGCTCAGGCCACGCTGGGCCTGCTGACCATTCCGTTCTCCGCTCAGCATATGGACGGCAGTGAGATGATGAAGCTGGTGGGCTGGGCTCAGGCAGTGGTGACCTTCCACGGTGGCGCGTCGCAGTATCTGGAAGGCGTGGCGTTTATCTACCGCGTGCACATGGTGCTGGGTATGACGCTGTTCCTGCTGTTCCCGTTCTGCCGACTGGTGCATATCTGGAGCGCGCCGGTTGAGTATCTGACCCGTCGTTATCAGCTGGTGAGAAACCGCCGCTAAACGCCCGATGGCTGCGGGGGAGACACCGCCCCGCAGCCCTGTTTGATCCACTGCGGCGTTGACGTTTTTTTAACATTCCGGACTGTATGTCACTGCGCTGAACGACTACTATTACCGCATCTGAATTTACCCCTCGTTTATGGATAACCGATGCGTCTCAAGTTAGCCCTCCTTGCGTTCATCCCGCTTCTGGCCTCCTGCAGCAGCAAACCTGAAGTTCCGTCCCAGCAGAAGATGCTGGCTGCACCACAGGGCGGTTTTTTACTGCAGCCGTCTCACAGCGGACAGGCGATGTTCGGCGACTTCGCCGGTAATCCGGCAGCAGAGCAATTTATCGATAAGATGGTGGAGAAGCATGACTTTGATCGTGAGCAGCTGCACAACATCATCGGTCAGGCTAAGCGACTGGATTATGTGCTGCGGCTGATGGATCGTCAGGCGCCGAGCTACACACCTGCGCCGGGGCCTAACGGTGCCTGGATCCGCTATCGCAACAAGTTTATTACGCCCGATAACGTACAAAACGGTGTGGCGTTCTGGAACCAGTATCAGGATGCGCTGCAACGTGCGCAGCAGGTCTATGGTGTGCCGCCAGAAATTATTGTCGGCATCATTGGCGTGGAAACCCGCTGGGGTCGCGTGATGGGGAAAACGCGAATCCTGGATGCGCTTGCAACCTTATCGTTTAACTATCCGCGCCGCGCCGAGTACTTCAGCAGCGAGCTGGAAACCTTCCTTCTGATGTCGCGTAAAGAGCAGGATGACCCGCTGGCACTGAAAGGGTCTTTCGCCGGGGCGATGGGCTATGGCCAGTTTATGCCGTCGTCTTACAATGATTATGCGGTTGACTTCAACGGCGACGGTCACGCAAACCTGTGGGATCCGGAGGATGCTATCGGCAGCGTGGCGCACTACTTCCAGAAGCACGGCTGGCGCAGCGGCGAAAATGTGGCGGTTCCGGCCAGCGGTCAGGCACCGATGCTGGAAGATGGCTTCAAAACCCGTTACAGCGTGAGCATGCTGGCGGCGTCAGGCCTGTCACCACAGGGCTCGCTGGACGGAAACGATCAGGTCAGTCTGCTGCGCCTCGACTTAGGCACCAGCTACCAGTACTGGTACGGCTTACCGAATTTCTATGTCATTACCCGCTACAACCACAGCACCCATTATGCGATGGCGGTGTGGCAGCTGGGTGAGGCGGTGAGCAAGGCACGGCAGGGTGGCCTGTTATAAAGGCTATCCTTGTTAACTGTAAGGTTATATGATGACGCCCTTTTTCAGGCCATACAGCCACTGATATCTCTGGAGTCGTTATGTCTTTACCTGCCTGCCCAGCTTGTCACGCCGATTACACCTGGCAAGATGGCGATAACCTCAACTGCCCCTCCTGCGGTCATATCTGGACCGAAGGAGAGGGTGACAGCAGCAACGGATCGCTGGAAGTGCGTGATGCCAATGGCAATCTGCTGGCAGATGGCGACAGCGTCACGGTGATTAAAGATCTCAAGGTGAAGGGCAGCTCCTCATCGCTGAAGATTGGTACCAAAGTGAAAAGCATCCGTCTGGTGGAAGGGGATCACAACATCGATTGTAAAATTGACGGTTTTGGTCAGATGAAATTGAAATCTGAGTTCGTGAAAAAGAACTGAGATCCGGGGCGCAGGGATGCGCCCGTTATTCAGTTAGCTGAAAAGCCGATCGATCGCGGCGCACTGTTCCGCATTCAGCGCACCACCGTAGTTACGTGAGGCGGTGTTCATTGAGTCATAACGACGTGCCACGGCCGTCTTAATCGTCGTCACAAAATCATCGCCAATACTGTAAATTGCCATCAGCCTGCCGATCTGCTGCTGCAGACGCGTCAGCTCAGACAGATTGCCATTTCGCCACGCGGCCATCATCTGCGCAAAGTACTCTGGTACAAGATTATTCAGACCTGAAATCACCCCGGCGCCGCCCGCCAGCAGATTGGGAAGCAGATATTCGTCATAGCCTGACAGCACGGCAAAATCACTGCGCACTTTGCTGGTCTCCTCAATCATCGCCCGGTTATGCGACAGGCAATCCACCGTATCTTTGATACCCACAAAGTTAGGTAACTTTGCTGCCAGCGCAGCAATCAGCGCCGGCGTCAAATCACAGCCGGTGCGTGCCGGAAAATTATAGGCAAACCATTTTCCCCCAAGCTGCGCGTCAAGTGCCTCGAAGTAGTGCATCAGTTGCTGTTGCGTCTGGCCGTAATAGTAGGGCGGCAGCACCATCACTGCGTCAAAGTTATTTTTCCAGGCGGCTTCAGTCAGTTCCAGCATGTCAGGGATACAGGTCGCCGAGACATTTGCCACCATTTTTAGAGGTGACAACGGCCTGGCTTCCCTGATCAGCTGTAAACGCTCCTGCTGTGTCAGTGAGGCGAATTCACCAATGCTGCCCATCACCAACAAGGTATCCAGACCGGAATCATTGAGGCGGGCAAAATGTCGTCCGAGCGCGTCGATATCGAGTTCACCCTGCGCATTGAACGGGGTGACGCTAGGGCACCAGACGCCGGCAAAAGCCGATTTTTCACTCATAGCGAACTCCTGGATGGGGCGTAAAAAATGAAACAGTGTTTTAACTTAATTATTCCAGTCCGTCTCTGCCACCACATGATTCAAAAGTGAGCAACGTGTCGCACTTTTTCGTCTTTCATCCGTCTCAGTAAGCGGATGCATCTGATAACTGAGCGAGAGGTCATGATGAAAGAGTGGGATCCTGTGCTGTATCGTAAATTTGAAGCGGAACGAACCCGTCCAGCCCGCGAATTGCTGGCGCGCATTAGCCTTGAACAGGTTGAGCAGGTAACCGATCTGGGATGCGGGCCCGGCAACAGTACCGAGCTGCTCGCCGATACCTGGCCGCTGGCGCAGGTCACCGGACTCGACAGTTCAGCGGCGATGTTATCTCAGGCCAGCGAACGCCTGCCGCACTGCCGTTTTGTTCAGGCAGATATTCGCAGCTGGCAGGCAGAGGTGCCGCAGCAGGTTATTTATGCCAACGCTTCTCTGCAATGGCTCGACAACCACACCATGCTGTTTCCTCATCTTGTCAGCCAGCTGGCAATCGGAGGCGTGCTGGCTATCCAGATGCCTGATAACCTTAATGAGCCCTCGCATCAACTGATGCGCGAGGTGGCGGCAACAGAGCGCTGGCATTCACGCATCAATGCCAGTGCAGTTGAACGTACAGAGCTGCTTTCAACAGGCGAGTACTACAATCTGCTGGTGCAGGCCGGTTGTGAGGTGGATATCTGGCGTACCACCTACTATCACGTAATGGCCGATGCGCAGGCGATTATCAGCTGGCTGCAGGCGACAGGCTTACGGCCTTTCCTGGCGACGCTGGATGCGTCTGAACAGACAGCTTTTCTGTCTGATTATTATCAGCGTCTGCTTACCGCCTATCCGGCTCAGGCCGATGGTCAGGTTCTGCTCGCTTTCCCGCGTCTTTTCATGGTTGCGATGAAAAAAGAGTAAGTACGATGGAAAGCCGGTCGCAAAAACAGTGCAATCGGGATAAGCGTCCTTGAAAAAGCAGACTTTCTGCACCACCTTCAACCCATAACCCAGGGAGAAATGGCAATGGATGATCAGCAGTTGCAGGCGCTTAGTGCGCAGATAGGTGAGAAGCTGAAGCAACGCAATGCCACCGTAACCTGTGCGGAATCCTGCACGGGTGGATGGATTGCTAAAGTCTTTACCGATATCAGCGGCAGTTCCGCCTGGTTCGAACGCGGTTTTGTGACCTACAGCAATGAAGCAAAACAACAGATGGTGGATGTGCAGGCTGACTCGCTGGCGCAGTATGGCGCGGTCAGTGAAGCGGTGGTGCGCGAGATGGCGCAGGGTGCCCGCAAGGCGGCCCATGCTGACTACGCGATCTCTGTTAGCGGTATTGCGGGCCCGGATGGCGGCAATGAAGAAAAACCGGTGGGTACGGTGTGGTTCGGCTTTGCCGGTCCACAGGACAACGTGTTGGCGTTGAAGCAACATTTTAACGGCGATCGTGAGGCCGTTCGCCGCCAGTCGGTAGCATGGGCCTTACAGACGCTGTATGGCGAATTTCTGACAAATTAAACTTGATACTGTATGACTATACAGTATAATTACTGGCAACAGAAAGAGTACAGGCACCCTGAGTGCGTGTTTACCCGGCTTGATTAGGAGTTGAAATGGCGATTGATGAAAACAAACAGAAGGCTTTAGCTGCCGCGCTTGGCCAGATTGAGAAACAATTTGGTAAAGGCTCCATCATGCGCTTGGGTGAAGACCGCTCAATGGATGTGGAAACCATCTCTACTGGTTCGCTGTCGCTGGATATCGCGTTAGGCGCAGGCGGTCTGCCAATGGGTCGTATCGTTGAGATCTACGGACCGGAGTCTTCTGGTAAAACCACGCTGACCCTGCAGGTTATCGCGTCTGCGCAGCGTAAAGGCAAAACCTGTGCCTTTATCGATGCTGAGCATGCGCTCGATCCGGTTTACGCCAAGAAACTGGGCGTAGACATTGAGAACCTGCTCTGTTCTCAGCCCGATACGGGTGAGCAGGCGCTGGAAATCTGTGATGCGCTGGCGCGCTCTGGTGCGGTTGATGTCATCATCGTCGACTCCGTTGCCGCTCTGACGCCTAAAGCAGAAATTGAAGGTGAAATCGGTGACTCTCACATGGGCCTCGCGGCACGTATGATGAGCCAGGCCATGCGTAAGCTGGCCGGTAACCTGAAGCAGTCTAATACCCTGCTGATCTTCATCAACCAGATCCGTATGAAAATTGGTGTGATGTTTGGTAACCCGGAAACCACCACCGGTGGTAACGCGCTGAAGTTCTACGCTTCTGTCCGCCTTGATATCCGTCGTATCGGCGCAATCAAAGAGGGCGATAACGTGGTCGGCAGTGAGACCCGCGTTAAAGTGGTGAAAAACAAAATCGCCGCGCCATTCAAACAGGCTGAGTTCCAGATCATGTATGGCGAAGGTATCAATACCTTTGGTGAGCTGGTCGACCTGGGCGTGAAGCACAAGCTGATTGAAAAAGCGGGTGCGTGGTACAGCTATAACGGCGACAAGATTGGTCAGGGCAAATCGAATGCCGGCAACTTCCTGAAAGAGAATGCTGCTGTGGCAAACGAAATTGATCTGAAGTTGCGTGAGATGTTGCTCAACGGCGCGGATGAAAAACTCGCAGCAGCTGACAAGGCTGCCGAGAAAGAAAACGCAGCAAGTGAAGCGAACGAAGACTTCTAATCACTGATGCGGGAGGGGCGAAAGCCTCTCCCATCGTTGTTTCCCCCCGCCATTACTCTTCTTGCCTTCCCTCTGTCCTGTTCTGTCGCCATAATCTCACTCCTGTTTGTACAAGGTGCGCAGTATGACTGAACCCTCTCAGCCCCAACCTGATGTCGTCTCCTATTCCCGTCTGCTGGACCGTGCGATGCGTATTCTTGGCCAGCGCGATCACAGCCGTGCAGAATTAGCCCGTAAGCTGCAACAATCAGCGCAGCGTGCCGCATGGGCACAGAAAAAAAAGCCTGAAATTGTCACTGAAACGCTGCTTGAACAGGTACTGAATTGGTGCCAGGAGAGCGGCTGGCTCAATGACGAACGTTTTACCGAGCGTTTTATTCAGAGTCGAAGCCGCAAAGGTTTTGGGTCGCAACGTGTGCGCCTCGAACTGGCCCAGAAAGGCATTGACCGTGAATCCATTGATCTTGCGATGGAAGAGACGGAAGTCGACTGGGCGGTGTGCGCGGCTCAGCTGGCGGAACGAAAATTCGGACACCCATTGCCCACAGAGTGGAAAGAGAAAGCGAAAGTACTACGCTATCTGCAGTCAAAGGGCTTTATGACCGAAGATATCCAATCCGTTTTCAGAAATTTTGATGACTAAAAGCCGATGTAATTTTACTTCCCACTGAAGAAAATTTATCTTATTCCCACTTTTTGTTCCACTAATCAGGCACCACGAAAGTGTGGTCGCGCCGATCAGAGGGAACGTTCGTTAGCGTGATTCCAGGACATATATGAGCAAGAGCACTGCTGAGATCCGTCAAGCGTTTCTCGACTTTTTTCATAGCAAGGGACATGAGGTTGTAACCAGCAGCTCCCTCGTACCGAATAACGATCCAACCTTGTTGTTTACCAACGCTGGGATGAACCAGTTTAAAGATGTGTTCCTCGGGCAGGACAAACGTGATTACACACGTGCGACCACGTCACAGCGCTGCGTACGCGCAGGCGGTAAACACAACGATCTTGAAAATGTCGGTTACACCGCACGTCATCACACCTTCTTTGAAATGCTGGGTAACTTCAGCTTTGGTGACTACTTCAAGAGAGAGGCGATTGGTTTTGCCTGGGAACTGCTGACGAGCGAGCAGTGGTTCAGCCTGCCAAAAGAGCGTCTGTGGGTGACGGTCTATGAAACCGACGATGAAGCCTTTGATATCTGGGCGAATGAAATCGGTGTGCCGCGCGAGCGCATTATTCGCATCGGTGACAACAAGGGCAGCGCATACGCGTCTGATAACTTCTGGCAGATGGGCGATACCGGTCCTTGTGGTCCATGTAGCGAGATTTTCTACGATCACGGCGATCACATCTGGGGTGGCCCACCAGGCAGCCCGGAAGAAGATGGCGATCGTTACATTGAAATCTGGAACATTGTCTTTATGCAGTTCAACCGTCAGGCAGATGGCACCATGCTGCCGCTGCCAAAACCGTCGGTTGATACCGGAATGGGCCTTGAGCGTATTTCCGCCGTTCTGCAACATGTTAACTCCAACTATGAAATCGACCTGTTCCAGAAACTGATTCAGGCCGTTGCGCAGGTTACCGGTGCAACTGACCTCAGCAACAAATCGCTGCGCGTTATTGCCGACCACATCCGTTCCTGTGCTTTCCTGATTGCCGATGGTGTGATCCCGTCGAATGAGAACCGTGGCTATGTGCTGCGTCGTATCATTCGTCGTGCCGTGCGTCATGGCAACATGCTGGGCGCCAAAGAAGCCTTCTTCTATAAGCTGGTTGCACCACTGATTGAGGTCATGGGCGCGGCAGGCGAAGAGTTGCAGCGTCAGCAGGCTCAGGTTGAGCAGGTGCTGAAAAGCGAAGAAGACCAGTTTGCCAGAACGCTGGAGCGCGGACTGGCGCTGCTGGATGAAGAGCTGGAAAAACTGCAGGGCGACACGCTGGATGGCGAAATCGTCTTCCGTCTTTACGATACCTTTGGCTTCCCGGCTGACTTAACGGCTGACGTCTGCCGCGAACGCAATCTGAAAATCGACGAAGCGGGCTTTGAGCAGGCGATGGAGCAGCAGCGTCAGCGCGCACGTGAAGCGAGTGGCTTCGGTGCTGACTACAGCAATGTTATTCGCATTGATGCCGCCTCATCATTCAAAGGTTATGACCAGCTCGATTTAGCCGCCACGGTAAAAGCGCTCTATGTTGCGGGCGAAGCGGTAGATGAAGTGACCGCAGGTCAGGATGCCGTGGTCGTGCTGGATGAAACGCCATTCTATGGCGAATCAGGTGGTCAGGTAGGCGATACCGGTCTGCTGAAAGGGAAGAATGCTGAATTTAGCGTCCAGGATACACAAAAATATGGTCAGGCAATCGGTCATGTCGGTAAGCTGACCGCAGGGCAGTTGCGTATCGGTGATCGTCTTGAGGCGCAGGTTGATGCGGCACGTCGTGCGCGCATCCGTCTGAACCACTCTGCTACCCACTTATTGCATGCCGCATTGCGTCAGGTTTTAGGTGAGCATGTGGCGCAAAAAGGCTCGCTGGTTAACGACAAATACCTGCGTTTTGACTTCTCGCATTTCGAAGCGATGAAACCTCAGGAGATTCGTCAGGTCGAAGATATCGTCAATGCGCAGATTCGTCGCAACCTGCCGGTTGAAACGGAAGTGATGGATCTGGATGCGGCGAAGTCTAAAGGTGCAATGGCACTGTTTGGCGAGAAATATGATCAGCGCGTGCGCGTTCTGACCATGGGTGATTTCTCAGTCGAATTGTGTGGTGGTACTCACGCTGCACGCACCGGTGATATCGGCCTGTTCCGTATTCAGGCTGAGTCAGGTACGGCAGCAGGTATCCGTCGTATCGAAGCTATTACGGGTGAAGGCGCGCTGGCACAGGTTAATGCGCAAAGCAGTCAGCTGCAGGATCTTGCGCAACTGGTTAAAGCGAACAGCAGCAACCTGAACGAGAAAGTGCGTGGTCTCGTTGACCATGTGCGGGCTCTGGAGAAAGAGTTGCAGCAACTGCGCGACCAGCAAGCTGCCCAGGAGAGCGCTTCACTGAGTAGCAATGCCATCGATGTTAAGGGCGTGAAACTGCTGGTCAGCGAGCTCAACAATGTCGAGCCTAAGATGTTGCGTACCTTGGTTGATGACCTCAAGAATCAACTCGGGTCTGCGATTATCGTGCTGGCGACGGTTGCCGAAGGTAAGGTGTCGCTGATTGCCGGTGTGACCAAAGATCTGACTGACCGTGTTAAAGCGGGCGAGTTGATCGCCGGTCTGGCACAGCAGGTAGGCGGGAAGGGCGGTGGCCGTCCTGATATGGCACAAGCGGGTGGTACGGATGCTAAAGGGCTGAAAGGCGCTCTGGCAGGCGTTGAGAGCTGGGTTAACAGCCGCCTTTAATGACTTAGAACAAGGCATTGTAAAAAGCGTCAGAACTCTGGTTCCGGCGCTTTTTAATACGAGGCTAAAGCAGCAAATGACAAAGTCAGGCTGATGTAGTGTATTTCGGCTAAACTAACTATCAGCAGAATGTATTGGCGCATCGATGTGCATTGGTGTATCTCTCATAGTCAATGTGCAGCGTTAAATGATGGATAATGCCGGGAGCCTGTACAAGCCCGACTCTTTTAATCTTTCAAGGAGCAAAGAATGCTTATTCTAACTCGTCGAGTTGGTGAAACCCTCATGATCGGTGATGAGGTAACTGTAACGGTGCTGGGTGTTAAAGGTAACCAGGTACGTATTGGGGTTAACGCACCGAAAGAAGTGTCTGTGCATCGCGAAGAGATCTATCAACGCATCCAGGCTGAAAAAACGCAACAAACCAGCGTTTAACGGATTCAGCGTCTCGCACCTGTGCGAGGCGCTACCGCTTTGTCTAAAAATCCTCTCTTTTCTTCTCTCCCGCTTTCTCCCTGTTTAGTTAACGTCATCCTCTCTCATTGTTGATAATTCACTCTTTTTGTCTTCATTTTGCCCCAATTGTGTGTGATTTGCTCAATCAAACAAAGTTTCGGAAAAATTGTTTGACTTAAAAGTCCGGGAAAGTAATATGTGCGCCACGCAGTGCCGATGAGCAGAAACAAGTTCAGACGCACGGTTCGAAAGAAAGCGTAAGGTGAGGTGGCCGAGAGGCTGAAGGCGCTCCCCTGCTAAGGGAGTATACGGTCAAAAGCTGTATCGAGGGTTCGAATCCCTCCCTCACCGCCATTTTCGATGCATCCATAGCTCAGCTGGATAGAGTACTCGGCTACGAACCGAGCGGTCGGAGGTTCGAATCCTCCTGGATGCACCATCGAAAATAAAGAAATAAAGCGAATTAGCAATTCCTTTCATGGTGAGTAGTTAGCACCCTGCGTTGTACAAGAATTAGATTTATGCATCCATAGCTCAGCTGGATAGAGTACTCGGCTACGAACCGAGCGGTCGGAGGTTCGAATCCTCCTGGATGCACCATTCTTTGTAACATCCTCAGGTTGGTTTCTGTTAGTCCATAAAAAGTTGTACCCCAAAAGATAGACCCCAATGCATCCATAGCTCAGCTGGATAGAGTACTCGGCTACGAACCGAGCGGTCGGAGGTTCGAATCCTCCTGGATGCACCATCTTCTTCAGTTTTAAGTTCCCTCAATGAATTTGGCGTAATCATCGCTAAGACCTCAAAAGAGACATACTTTTTTATACCCTGTACAGCAAGCGCTGAACGAGCATCCTGAACTGCTCCCCTGCAGTTACCCTCTGGCTTTACCCACACTGTTTTCCTGCCTGATCTGCCCCATTGATTCATCATCCTGACTTAAGCGACACGTAACACATTTTCTCCGCCTCAGAGATCGCCATTTTACTGCCCACGCCCGTCCGCCACCGCTTGCCTGCCAGAGTAATGTTAAAAAATCGCTGAAAATTCGTACGGTTATCGCTGGCCGCGCACGATCACCTTTATCTGAAAACAAAAATTGCTAATGCTTTCAAAGCATTTGCTGTTCATCCCCCCTGGCGACAACCTGTCCACATTAGGCTAAAGTAATGTCTCATTTGGTGAATGTCCGGAGTGACAATGTACGATCAATATGACGGCCTGATTTTTGATATGGACGGCACGATTCTTGATACTGAGCCGACACATCGAAAAGCGTGGCGTCAGGTGCTCCAGCGTTACGGATTAACGCTGGATGAAGCACGTATTATCGACTTTAATGGCGCACCCGCCTGGCGGCTTGCGCAATTCATCATTGAATCCAATCAGTCGTCACACGACCCTCATCTTCTTGCTGCAGAAAAAACCGCTGCTGTGAAAGCGATGCTGCTGGAAAACGTTAAGCCGCTGCCTTTACTGGAGGTGGCGAAGGCGTATCACGGGCGTCGTCCTATGGCTGTGGGGACCGGAAGTGAACATAGCATGGCAGAGGCGTTACTGACGCAGCTTGGCGTGCGTGAGCTCTTTACGGCAGTCGTCGGCGCTGACGACGTACAGCATCATAAACCTGAGCCTGAGACCTTCTTGCGCTGCGCTGAGTTGATGGGTGTGGCGCCGGCACGTTGTGTGGTGTTCGAAGATGCAGACTTTGGTATTCAGGCCGCTAAAGCGGCAGGCATGGCAGTGGTGGATGTTCGTTTACTGTGAGTGACGTACTTACCTATGCCTCGATGTTTGGCAGCAGTTTTCTGAGTGCGACGCTCCTGCCGGGAAGTTCTGAAGCATTACTGATAGCACTATTGATAGCAAAAAAGACATCAGTTTACGGGTTGCTTGTAGCCGCATCACTGGGAAACACCTTGGGCGGTTTAACCAACATTCTTATTGGTCGCCTGCTGCCGTTAA
The DNA here is from genome assembly GCF_019104105.1 of Pantoea jilinensis. NCBI lineage: Bacteria > Pseudomonadati > Pseudomonadota > Gammaproteobacteria > Enterobacterales > Erwiniaceae > Pantoea > Pantoea jilinensis. The sequence continues at coordinate 911,671 of NZ_CP077746.1, forward strand.
AACGTCAGGGGCGATGGCATGACACAGCAATGACGTGGTTGCACCGACTGGGACCAGCAGCACTTTTATTCAGCTGGCTACCGGTGATAGGTGATCTGCTCTGCGTTCTCGCGGGCTGGTTACGTTTCGCCTGGCTGCCAGCGATACTGTTTCTCGCTGTCGGCAAAACACTGCGTTATATCGTTATCGCGACTGCCACATTACAGGGTATGCAATGGTGGCATTGATTCGCACAGATTCGGGGCTACGGTTAACATTATGCTGAACAAAAATAAATTATTATCACAGCGGGGGGGTAATGTGATCCCGGACGTATCTAAAGCGCTATCCTGGCTGGAAGCGCATCCCAATGCCCTTAAAGGGATTGGTCGTGGCATCGAGCGTGAAACGCTGCGTGTACAGGAAAATGGCGATCTGGCAAAAAGCGGCCACCCGGAATCTCTGGGCTCGGCGCTGAAACATGACTGGATCACTACTGATTTTGCCGAAACGTTACTGGAATTCATCACGCCAGTGGATCACAGCATTGATCATATGCTGGCGTTCCTGCGCGATATCCACCGTCACGTTGCCCGTGAACTCGGTGATGAACGCATGTGGCCATTCAGTATGCCGTGCGTCATTGACGATGCTGACAATATTGAGCTGGCGCAATATGGCACATCCAATATCGGTAAGATGAAGACCCTTTACCGCGAAGGTCTGAAAAACCGCTACGGCGCGTTAATGCAGACGATCTCTGGCATTCACTATAACTTCTCGCTGCCACTTTCTTTCTGGCAGGAGTGGGCTGACGTGAAAGATCAGGAAAGCGGAAAAGAGACTATCTCCGCAGGTTATCTGCGGTTGATTCGTAACTACTATCGCTTCGGCTGGGTGATACCTTATCTGTTTGGCGCATCACCGGCTATCAGCTCCAGTTTCCTGCAGGGTCGTGAGAGTGCGCTGCCATTTGAAACCAATGACAAAGATACGATGTGGCTGCCGTATGCCACCTCGCTGCGTCTGAGCGATTTAGGCTACACCAATAAATCGCAGAGCGCTCTGGGCATCACGTTTAACTCGCTGGAAGGCTATGTCACTGCGCTGAAAAAAGCGATCAAGACGCCGTCAGATGAGTATGCAGCGATGGGCACCAAAGATGCTGACGGTAACTGGCTGCAGCTCAACACTAACGTGCTGCAGATTGAGAACGAGCTCTATGCGCCCATCCGGCCTAAGCGTGTTACACGCTCGGGTGAAGCGCCTTCTGATGCGCTGCTGCGCGGTGGCATCGAATACATTGAAGTACGTTCACTGGATATCAATCCGTTCTCTGCCATCGGCGTCGATGAGAATCAGGTTCGCTTCCTCGATCTGTTCCTGATCTGGTGTACCCTGGCGGATGCACCGGAAATGAGTGCAGATGAGTTGCAATGCACCCGCAAAAACTGGAATCGGGTGGTGCTCGAAGGGCGTAAACCGGATCAGAAAATTGCGGTGGGTTGTGGAGAAGCGGAACATTCGCTGGTTGAAGTGGGCAAAACCCTGTTTGCCGACCTGCGCCGGGTTGCTGAAGTCTTAGACAGTCACAATCAGGACAGCACGGAATATCAGCAGGTTTGTGATCAACTGGTAGCATCCTTTGATGATCCTGAGCTAACCTACTCGGCGCGCATCCTTCAGGCAATGAAGGATAATGGTGTAACCGGCACCGGCGTGGCACTGGCTGAACAGTATCGCCATATGCTCTGTGAAGAACCGCTGGAAGTGCTGACAGAAGAAGATTTCACGCGTCAGGCGCAGGAATCTGTTGCTGCACAGCAGCAGCTGGAAGCAAATGATAAGCTGGATTTTGAAGCGTATCTGGCGAGCCGGGAAGGGTAGAAAAGAAAAAGGCCACATCAATGTGGCCAAATTAACATCTCTGTTGTCAGGGATGATGATGATAACAAATGCGCGTCTTTCATATATTCAGACGTTGGGCGAACAGAAAAGTTTCATCGTTTTAAAAAAAATTCTCAGAACAGGAGGTGACGTATGCCACTACTGGACAGTTTTACCGTTGATCACACCATCATGGGCGCACCGGCAGTCCGCGTTGCGAAAACCATGAAGACTCCGCATGGCGATACGATTACCGTTTTTGACCTGCGTTTTTGCCGTCCGAACATTGATATCCTCACTGAGCGTGGCATTCATACGCTGGAGCATCTCTTTGCCGGCTTCATGCGTGATCACCTGAATGGTGACGGTGTGGAAATCGTCGATATCTCGCCAATGGGCTGCCGTACCGGCTTCTACATGAGCCTGATTGGTACGCCAGACGAGCAGCGCGTTGCGAAAGCGTGGAAAGGGGCGATGGAAGATGTTCTGAAAGTGAAAGATCAGAACCAGATCCCTGAGCTGAATGAATATCAGTGTGGCAGCTACAAGCTGCACTCACTGGATGAAGCGCAGCAGATTGCCCGCAATGTGCTGGCGCATGAGATCGGCGTTAACCGTAATGACGATCTGAAACTGCCTGCTGAAAAGCTGAAAGAACTGCACATCTAGTCAGGGCTTCTCTGCTAAAAAAAACGCCGCATCATCTCGATTGCGGCGTTTTTTTATGGCTTCAGGAACCGACCGATTTTTTCAGCGGCGTCTTCGGCGTGATGCGCACCTGTTTAATCATATTATCCTGCACGTCCAGAATATCGACGTTGTAATGGCCAATCTGAACACGTGTGGCATTAGAAGGGATCTCCTCCAGCGCTTCCAGCAACATGCCGTTGATGGTACGCGCTTCCTGCTCTGGCAGATCCCAGTTAAATGCCTTATTGATTTCACGCACGCTGGCACTGCCTTCAATCAGCACGGAGCCATCATTCTGCGGCATCACTTCTTCCGCCAGCGACGGTGACATGGAGGTAGTGAAGTCACCGACAATCTCTTCCAGAATGTCCTCTATCGTCACCAGCCCTTTGATGTCGCCATATTCATCCACCACCACGCCCGCTTTCTCTTTGTTGCGCTGGAACTTCACCAGTTGGGTGTTCAGCGGCGTTCCTTCGGGGATGTAGTAGATTTCATCGGCGGCGCGCAGCAGCGTCTCTTTAGTGAACTCTTTTTTCTCCGTCATCATGCGCCAGGCTTCACGCACACGAAGCATGCCGACGCAGTCATCCAGTGAATCTCTGAACAGCACAATGCGCCCATGAGGTGAATGGCTTAGCTGGCGCACGACTGACTTCCAGTCATCGTTGATGTTGATACCAACAATCTCATTACGCGGCACCATAATGTCGTCAACGCTGACTTTCTCCAGGTCGAGCACGGAGAGCAGCATGTCCTGGTTACGGCGTGACATCAGGCTACGCGACTCATAGACAATGGTGCGTAACTCCTCTTTGCTCAGCGCTGAGTTAACAGAGCCGTCAGAGCGAATACCTGCCAGGCGCATCAGCAGCCGGGTAATGGTGTTCAGCAGCCAGACCAGCGGTAGCATGATGTATTGCAGCGGAGTAAGTAAAAAGCTGCTCGGATAGGCCACTTTTTCCGGATAAAGGGCCGCCACGGTTTTGGGTAACACTTCAGCGAAGACCAGCACCACGAAGGTCAGCACGCCGGTTGCAATGGCGACACCCGCATCACCATACAGACGCATTCCGACAATAGTGCCTAACGCGGAAGCAAGGATATTGACCAGGTTATTACCAATCAGCACCAGACTGATCAGACGATCCGGGCGGCGCAGCAGTTTTTCGACACGTCGAGCTGCGCGATCACCATTTTTAGCCTGATGGCGCAGTTTATAGCGATTCAGTGTCATCATGCCGGTTTCAGAACCTGAAAAATATGCTGAAACCAGTACCATGATGCAGAGAATAATAATCAGCGTGGTAGTTGAAACATTCTCCAACGCAAAACTTCCTTTTTAACGAGAACCAGGGACAAGCAGATGCTGCAGGATGCGGCTGCCGAAGTAAGCCATGGTCAACAGCACCGCACCGCTGCAGTTAAACCAGACGACGCGGCGACCACGCCAGCCTTCATGATAGTGCCCCCAGAGCAAAACGATATAAACAAACCACGCGATGATCGAGAGCACGGCTTTATCGACGTTTTCTGCGCTGAAGAGATCCTGCATATAAAACAGACCGGTGCAGAGCACCAGCGTTAACAGCACGACGCCAACCTGGGTGATGTGAAACATCTTACGTTCGATGGTCAGCAGCGGCGGCATATCCTGGGTGAACGCCAGTCGCTTGTTTTTTAACTGATAATCGATCCACGCCAGCTGCAGCGCATAAAGCGCGGCGATGATCAGCGTTGCATAGGCGAACAGCGACAGGCCGATGTGGATCATCATGCCTGGCGTAGTTTCCAGATGCGTGATGAACGCATTGGGGACAAAGGTGGCAAAGGCCAGATTGATCAGCGCGAAGCTATAAACAATCGGCAGCAGTAGCCAGCCACGGTTGCGTGACGCCACAATGGTCATGATGGCGCAAATCAACAGGCTGACCAGTGAACCAATGTTAAGCAGGCTTAAGTTCTGTCCGCTATCAATAGCAAATATGCGTTGCTGCAAGGCCACCGCGTGTGTCACCAGCGCCACACAGGCAGAGAGCATCGCCATTCGCCGCCAGCCGCCGTTACGTTTCAACAGGCTGGGAATGATCAGGGCAAGACTTAAGGAGTAGGCGAATAGCGCCACTATCGCGAAAACGAACATAGATCCTTTCAGGTTCAGTCAGATAAGGAAAAAGGCAGTATAGCGCCAGCCGAAGCAGGCTCCAAACGATCTGAGGGGCAATTGCAGAGATCGCCGAGGCTTCGTGTTATAATCCGCCGCATTCTGCCGATCAGGCGCCTCGCGATCTTTTTTTTAGTGAGAGACCATGTTTGATAATTTAACCGATCGTTTGTCGCAAACCCTGCGAAATATCAGCGGCCGCGGAAGGCTGACTGAAGAGAACATCAAAGAGACCCTGCGTGAAGTGCGCATGGCACTGCTTGAGGCTGACGTTGCGTTGCCGGTGGTGCGTGACTTCATCAACCGTGTGAAAGAGAGCGCGGTCGGTCATGATGTGAATAAAAGTCTGACGCCAGGTCAGGAGTTTATCAAAATCGTACGTAACGAACTCGTTGCGGCGATGGGTGCAGAGAACAACGCACTCGACCTGGCAGCACAGCCACCAGCCGTGGTGCTGATGGCGGGCCTGCAGGGTGCCGGTAAAACCACCAGTGTTGCTAAGCTGGGTAAATTCCTGCGCGAGAAGCACAAGAAGAAAGTTTTAGTGGTTTCTGCCGACGTCTATCGTCCGGCGGCAATTAAACAGCTGGAAACGCTGGCACAGCAGGTTGGCGTGGATTTCTGTCCGTCCGATCTCAGCCAGAAGCCGGTCGATATCGTCAACAATGCGCTGCGTGAAGCTCGTCTGAAGTTCTACGATGTGCTGCTGGTGGATACCGCCGGCCGTCTGCACGTTGACGAAGCAATGATGGACGAAATCAAACAGGTTCATGCGGCGATCAAGCCGGTAGAAACCCTGTTTGTGGTCGATGCCATGACCGGTCAGGATGCCGCAAACACGGCAAAAGCCTTTAATGAAGCGCTGCCGCTGACCGGTGTTATTCTGACCAAGGTTGACGGTGATGCACGCGGTGGTGCGGCGCTGTCAATTCGCCATATCACCGGCAAACCGATCAAATTCATGGGCGTCGGTGAAAAGACCGAAGCGCTTGAGCCATTCTACCCGGAGCGTATTGCTTCGCGTATCCTGGGCATGGGTGACGTACTCTCCCTTATTGAAGATATCGAAAGCAAAGTTGACCGCGATCAGGCGGAGAAACTGGCTAAAAAGCTGAAAACCGGCGACGGTTTTGATCTCAATGACTTCCTTGAGCAGCTAAAGCAGATGCGCAACATGGGCGGTATGGCCAGCCTGATGGGTAAACTGCCGGGTATGGGACAGCTGCCAGATAACGTAAAGTCGCAGATGGATGACAAAGTGCTGGTGCGCATGGAAGCCATCATCAACTCGATGACGCGCAAAGAGCGTGAGAAACCAGAAATCATCAAAGGCTCGCGCAAGCGCCGTATTGCTACCGGTTCCGGTATGCAGGTGCAGGACGTTAACCGCTTATTAAAGCAGTTCGACGACATGCAGCGTATGATGAAGAAAATGAAGAAGGGCGGTATGGCGAAAATGATGCGCGGCATGAAGGGTATGATGCCGCCAGGTTTCCCTGGCCGCTAAAGCGTTCCACAAAAAAGCCCGAAAAGGCACGGTTTGGGTTGCTTTTTTCGCCAAAATGAGTAAAATTTTCGGGCTTTTTATACAGCACCCGGACCCCGTTCCTCGATGGGGGCCGGGTGTTTTATTAACTGAAGAGGATGTTATGGTAACAATTCGTTTGGCACGTCACGGCGCTAAAAAGCGTCCGTTCTATCAGGTCGTCGTCACTGACAGCCGCAATGCACGCAACGGTCGTTTCATTGAGCGCGTTGGTTTCTTCAACCCGATCGCATCTGGTCAGGCTGAAGGTCTGCGTCTTGATCTGGATCGTATCGAGCACTGGGTTGGCCAGGGCGCAACGCTTTCTGACCGCGTTAACGCGCTGGTCAAAGAAGCTAAGAAAGCAGCTTAATCTGTCACGGTGGTGAGCATGAGCAGACAACTTGCCGCACAGCCTCCTGTTAACCCAATTGTGTTGGGTAAGATGGGAGCCGCCTACGGTATTCGCGGCTGGCTCAAAGTGTTTTCCTCCACTGAAGACGCTGAAAGCATCTTCAACTACCAACCCTGGTTCATCCAGCGCGCCGGTAAATGGCAGCAGGTCGAACTGGAAGGTTGGAAGCACCACAATCAGGACCTGATCATCAAAGTCAAAGGCATTGAAGATCGGGATGCGGCGGCTCAGTTAACCAATTGCGAAATTCAGGTTGACTCGACGCAGTTGCCATCGCTGGAAGAGGGTGACTACTACTGGAAAGACCTTATGGGCTGCCAGGTCGTTAACCTTGAAGGCTACGAGATGGGTAAAGTCATCGATATGATGGAAACCGGCTCGAACGACGTTCTCGTCGTTAAGGCAAACCTGAAGGATGCGTTCGGTGCTCAGGAGCGGTTAATTCCGTTTCTTGATGAACAGGTTATCAGGAAAGTCGATCTCTCTACTGGCGTCATTGAGGTAGATTGGGATCCTGGTTTTTGATCTCCGAATCGAACGGTAACGTAACGGCGAATACAATGTGGATTGGTGTTATTAGCCTGTTTCCAGAAATGTTTCGCGCTATTACCGATTACGGGGTAACTGGCCGGGCTGTAAAAAACGGTCTGCTCAGCATTCAGAGCTGGAGTCCTCGTGATTTCACTCACGACCGGCACCGTACCGTGGATGATCGTCCTTACGGCGGCGGACCGGGAATGCTGATGATGGTACAACCCTTACGGGATGCCATCTCCGCAGCGAAAGCAGCGGCAGGTGAAGGGGCCAGGGTGATATATCTTTCACCTCAGGGTCGCAAACTGGACCAACAGGGCGTTTGCGAACTGGCGGCACGGGACAAGTTAATTCTGGTCTGTGGCCGTTATGAAGGGATTGATGAGCGCGTAATCCAGACCGAAATTGATGAAGAATGGTCAATCGGTGATTACGTTCTCAGTGGCGGGGAACTGCCAGCGATGACGATGATTGACGCAGTCGCCCGGTTTATTCCCGGCGTACTCGGCAAGCAGGCGTCAGCCGATGAGGATTCGTTCTCTGAAGGTTTGCTGGATTGTCCGCACTATACCCGACCTGAAGTGTTAGACGGCGTGGAAGTCCCGGCAGTATTACTGTCAGGTAACCATGCTGATATTCGCCGCTGGCGTCTGAAGCAGTCGCTAGGCCGTACCTGGCTGAGAAGACCTGAACTTCTGGAAAACCTGGCTCTGACTGAAGAGCAAGCAAGGTTGTTGAATGAGTTCCAGCGGGAATCTCAGCAGCAACAAAACGATGATGTGGAAGAGTAAGCTCTTCCCCGACTATCAGTTTACCCAGGATATGAGATTTAATTATGAGCAACATTATCAAGCAAATTGAACAAGAGCAGATGAAACAGGACGTACCTTCCTTCCGCCCGGGTGATTCCGTGGAAGTGAAAGTATGGGTCGTTGAAGGTTCTAAAAAACGTCTGCAGGCATTCGAGGGCGTGGTTATCGCTATTCGTAACCGCGGTCTGCACTCTGCATTCACTGTTCGCAAAATTTCTAACGGCGAAGGCGTTGAGCGTGTATTCCAGACTCATTCACCTGTAATTGACAGCATCGCTGTTAAACGTCGTGGCGCTGTGCGTAAAGCCAAACTGTACTACCTGCGTGAGCGTACTGGTAAGTCTGCTCGTATTAAAGAGCGTCTTAACTAAGGTATCGCTAACGCGACATCTAAAAGTTAATAGCAAACAAGGGGTTGGCATCTGCCAGCCCCTTTTTTATGTCAGTGCCATCCTTGCAGCCTGCAGTCAACCGGCGTCCGGCCGGTGAAAATGATAAATCGCCGTATTAACCGGTCCCGCCTCTAATACGATCAAGCCATAGCGACAGCCAATAAACTGCCCGCCGCACTTTTCAGCGACTCTCCGACTGGCCAGATTGTCCTCCGCCGCCAGAATTTCAATCAACCGGGTCTCCGGTCGTGAAAACCCCAGAGGGAGTAGCTTTGCCACCGCGCGGCTGGCAATTCCCTGACGCTGAACGTCACTGCGAACCCAGTAACCTATTGCGCTGGTGTCACCCGGATGGCGGGCAAAGCGTATTCCTGCGCCCCCCAGCAGCTGGTCATGCTGATCAACAATCGCAAACTCTTCCGCTTCCTCCTTCATCCGTTGCCAGTGGGTAAAGCGGATCCAGCTTTCGGCATCATGAGGCTGGTAATCGTGATGCGCCCAGACCATCCACGGGATCAGGCTGTCCAGAGAAGCATTGACCGCAGCGGTAAACGCGGAGACGTCGCTTAGCAGAAACGGTCGAAGGGAGATGTTCAGTGGGGAGGCGTGCATTATGGACTCAGCCTGAAAATAAATAATATTCTCATTTTGCCTGCAACAGACAGAAACGCAATAAGAGCATGTGTAAACTTTATTTTACATCAAGGCGACTGTCATTAATTCATTTATTAAATTTAAATAAATGATATATATGATTTTATTTGTCATTAGGTTGGTTTATTCAGACCTGTGGTAATAAATGTGTACATGTAATCTTGCGCTATGTATTGTCTGTGATACAGTATTTGCAATCCTCAATGAGGAGCCCTTATCCGCTATATCGAGCCAAAGGATCGCCATCATGCAAAAAGACGCGCTGAACAATGTGCATATCGCCGGTGAACAGGTATTGATCACGCCTGAAGAACTGAAAGCGAAGTTTCCACTGACAACTGAACAGCAGGATCAGGTCGCGGCGTCCCGCCAGACTATCTCTGACATTATTGCCGGCCGCGATCCGCGTCTGCTGGTGGTGTGCGGACCCTGCTCGATTCACGATACCGAAGTGGCACTGGACTATGCTCGTCGTCTGCAAACGCTTTCTGAACAGCTGAAAGATCAGCTCTATATTGTGATGCGCGTCTATTTTGAAAAACCCCGAACTACTGTTGGCTGGAAAGGGCTGATCAATGATCCTTACATGGATAACTCGTTTGATATGGAAGCGGGTCTGCATATTGCGCGCCAGCTGCTGGTGAACCTGGTTGAAATGGGCTTGCCGCTGGCCACAGAAGCGCTGGATCCGAATAGCCCGCAATACCTGGGCGACCTGTTCAGCTGGTCGGCGATTGGCGCACGGACGACAGAATCTCAGACGCACCGTGAGATGGCCTCGGGCCTGTCGATGCCAGTTGGCTTTAAAAATGGCACCGATGGCAGTCTGGGCACAGCAATCAACGCGATGCGTGCTGCTGCAATGCCGCACCGTTTTGTCGGGATTAATCAGGCCGGTCAGGTCTGCCTGCTGCAGACTCAGGGCAATCCGGATGGTCACGTAATTCTTCGTGGTGGCAAAGCGCCGAACTACGGTCCCGAAGATGTCGCGCAGTGTGAAAAAGAGATGCTGAAGGCGGGACTGCGTCCAGCCTTAATGATAGATTGCAGCCATGGCAATTCGAATAAAGACTACAGCCGTCAGCCTGGCGTAGCGGAATCCGCTATTGCGCAGATCAAAGACGGAAACCGTTCAATCATTGGTTTGATGCTGGAAAGCCATATCAATGAAGGTAACCAGTCTTCTGAGCAGCCACGCAGCGAAATGAAGTATGGCGTTTCCGTAACCGATGCGTGCATCAACTGGGAAGTGACCGAAACGTTGCTGCGTGAGATGCATCAGGATCTGCAGGGAGTGCTGTCGGCGCGTCTGTCACAAGAGGTGTAAGAGCAATGGTGGCTGAACTGACCGCGTTACGCGATCAAATTGACAGTGTTGATAAGGCGCTGCTGGATCTGCTGGTTAAACGGCTGGAGCTGGTGGCTGAGGTGGGGGAGGTGAAGAGCCGTTACGGTCTGCCTATCTATGTCCCTGAGCGTGAAGCGTCAATGCTGGCTTCGCGTCGCAAAGAGGCAGAGGCGCTCGGCGTCCCCCCGGATCTGATTGAAGATGTGCTGCGTCGTGTGATGCGCGAGTCCTATACCAGCGAAAATGACAAAGGCTTTAAAACCCTCTGTCCTGAACTGCGCCCGGTGGTGATTGTCGGCGGCAAAGGCCAGATGGGCCGGTTGTTTGAAAAAATGCTCGGCCTGTCAGGCTACACAGTTAAAACGCTGGATAAAGAAGACTGGCCTCAGGCTGAAACGCTGCTCAGCGATGCCGGTATGGTCATCATCAGTGTGCCGATTCACCTGACCGAGCAGGTTATTGCACAGCTGCCGCCACTGCCGGAAGATTGTATTCTGGTGGACCTGGCTTCTGTGAAAAACCGGCCTCTGCAGGCGATGCTGGCCACTCATAATGGTCCGGTGCTGGGTCTGCACCCGATGTTTGGCCCGGACAGCGGCAGCCTGGCAAAACAGGTGGTGGTCTGGTGTGATGGCCGACAGCCGGAAGCGTATCAGTGGTTCCTGGAGCAGATTCAGGTCTGGGGTGCGCGTCTGCATCGTATCAGCGCTGTAGAGCATGACCAGAACATGGCGTTTATTCAGGCACTGCGTCACTTTGCCACCTTTGCCTACGGTCTGCATTTAGCTGAAGAAAACGTGAATCTTGATCAGCTGCTGGCACTCTCATCGCCTATTTATCGACTGGAGCTGGCAATGGTAGGGCGGTTGTTTGCTCAGGATCCGCAGCTTTACGCGGATATCATCATGTCGTCAGAGAGTAATCTGGCGCTGATCAAACGTTATTACCAGCGCTTTGGTGAAGCGATTGCGCTGCTGGAGCAGGGCGATAAACAGGCATTCATTGCCAGCTTTAACCGGGTCGAGCAGTGGTTTGGCGATCACGCGAAACGCTTCCTGGTGGAAAGCCGGAGTCTGTTACGCTCGGCCAATGACAGTCGGCCATAAACGAAAAAGGCATCCCTGCGGATGCCTTTTTGCTATTCAACGGTTTCATCGCCGGGTTCAGCGGGTATCACATTCTCGCTGGGATAGCAGCCCAGCACCTTCAGAGAGCGGGTCATGGTCTGTAACTCCTGCAGAGCCTGCTGCATCCGCTCTGATTGCAGGTTACCCTGCACATCAATGTAAAACATCTCTTCCCACGGATTGCCATTAATCGGGCGTGACTCCAGCTTGCTCATAATCAGGTTGTGCTGACGCAGCACCAATAGTGCATCAACCAGCGCACCCGCCTGCTGGCCGGTTGCCATAATCAGTGTCGTTTTCGCTGGCACCTGATCTGAAACCTCGATGGCTTTTCGGGCGAGCACGATAAAGCGGGTATGGTTCTGCTGCTGGTTTGCCAGATTACGTTCCAGCACCTGCAACTGATAGAGCTCACCACCGGCTTCACTGCCTAATGCTGCCACCTTAGGTGAGTTGAGCGCAGCCACTCTCTCCATCGCTGCCGCAGTACTCTCGGTATATTCAATTTTCCAGTGCGGGAAACGGTTAATAAACTGGCTGCACTGCTGGAAGGGCTGAGGATGGCTGTACACCGTCTCAATCTGCTGCAGATCGGTGGGGCCATTCACCAGCACGCAGTGGTCGATAGGTAAGGTCAGTTCGCCCACGATAGAGAGGCTGGTCTGTTGCAGCAGATCGTAGACATCATTGATCGAGCCCGAACTGGTGTTCTCAATCGGCATCACGGCGTAATCAGCCAGGCCATTTTCGACCTGCTTGATGATGTCGTGAAATTTCAGGCAGCCACACTCCACCATGCTGTCGAAATGACGTGACGCGTAGTTGCGTGCGGCAAGGTGCGAGTAAGAGCCTTTCGGGCCGAGGAATGCGATACGGGCGGCATGCGCATGAGGATGGTTGAGATTTTTCTGCAGCAGTGCTTGCTGAGTCAGCACTGAATCTTCAATAACCAGCTGGAACAGCCGGGTGATGTAGTGCGCATCCAGTTTATGCGCTTTACCCAGTACAATCAGATTCTCCAGCAGCGCACGTTCGCGTTCCACATCCCGAATCGGGCGATGCGTGGCAAGTTTTGCATGTGCGACTTCCACTGCCAGCAGACGACGCTCGGCCAGCAGCGTCAGAAGTTTTTTATCCACTGCGCTGATCTTATCGCGTAACGCCAGCAAGGGATTGTCGGGATTCATAGGGCTCACCTGTATGCTATCCAATAAAAAAGCCTCCCGGTTGGGAGGCTTCGTTGTTCGTCTTCGCTTTCATTTTCACACGACGAATAGCCTCCCGTTCAGGGGAAGGTAAAAAAGAAAGCGAAGAAAAACAGAGTGGGTTTCATCGTAATGTCCGAAATGTGAGTGACCTGAGAGTAACCGTACTGCTTAAAAGCTGTCAATAAAAAACGCGCCCGGAGGCGCGTTAAGGAAATCAGGACTCTTCGTCGGCGGGGATAATGTCTTTTACGCTGGCACTGGCGCGGCGGGCTTCAGACTTATGCTGAACTTTATTCAGCTGACGTTCGAGTTTCGCAATCAAATCGTTGATGGCGGTATACATATCGTCGTGCTTGGCGCTGGCCACCAGAGTCCCGTTCGGTGTGTTAATAGTGGCATCAGCCACGAATTCTTTGGGCTCTTTGGACAGGACAATATGCGGATTAATCAGGTCGGTTTGCCATTTTTCGAGCTTGGCGAGACGGTCTTCAACATGGCTTCGGATTGCCGGGGTGATGTCCATTTGTTTACTGGTAATGTTCAGAATCATTATTCTTACCTCTCTGTCATTTCCGTCTTGGTCTTCTCAGCATAGCGCGAAAAAACGTTAAATGTGAGATTTTGATCACGAAAAAATGTCACTTTTTGTCAGTTACAACATTCTGTGAGAAAGGCAGAGAAACTCGCTGAAATGGCTTGAAGCGAAACGATTAACACGGCATGCTGGATGAGTTAGCTCGCTGGAATCAGATCCAAATCTGACTGTTCTTCGGGCAAAAAAAAGCAGCCATCGCAGGCTGCTTTTTTTGTGGCTGAAATCGGTCGGGCAATCAGCTTTTGTTGACTGCAATGATTTTCGCCACTTTGTCAGCTTCAGCGTTCAGCTGCAGATTACGGTAAGCATTTTCCATCAGCGGCAGGGCATCGTGTGTCGCCTGCGTATCCGGATAATCGCGCATCATACCTTCTACACGGTTAACAACCGCGACATAAGCCTCACGCTTAGTATAGAATTGCGCCACTGACAGCTCATATTTAGCCAGACGGTCTTTCAGATAGACCAGGCGTTTCTGAGCATCAGCCGCATACTGGCTGTTCGGGTAATTACGCAGCAGCTGGGAGAAGTCGCGGAAAGCATCACGAGCGTGCGTCGGATCGCGGTCAGAACGATCAATACCAAAGAAGCCCTGCAGCGCGGAGTCATCCAGCGCCATGTCCGTCAGACCTTTCATATAGATGACATAGTCAATGTTCGGATGCGTGGGGTTCAGACGCATAAAGCGAGCAATGGCAGCCTGCGCCAGGGGCAGATCGGCATTTTTATAGTACGCGTAGATTAAATCCAGCTGCACCTGCTGCGAATAAGGACCGAACGGATAACGATTATCCAGCGCTTCCAGTTGCTTAATCGCGGCTTTAAAGTTACCGTCCTGCAGCTTTTGCTGCGCTGTAGCATAGATTTCAGAAGGCGGGTTGTCCGGTACCGCGTCATTTGAGCCGGAACAACCAACAAGTGCCAGGCTCAGTGTGGCAGCAGCCACCAGATGTTTCATACGCGTCATGACGAAGTGATTATCCTCAAATGTTATGGCGGAAGCTGTCCGTATAGCTCCCGGTAATGACCAGGTACGATAGCACATTATATTAAACGGCATCGCCGTGAAAACCCAACGTTAACGAAGAAGCTGTATATGGCACAACAAGTTCAACTCACCGCAACGGTATCCGAGTCACAACTCGGACAACGTTTAGATCAGACTTTGGCGGAATTGTTCCCTGATTATTCACGTTCCCGCATAAAAGAGTGGATCCTTGATCGTCGCGTTACTGTAAACGGCGTTATGGTCGATACCCCCAAAGAAAAAGTGCTGGGCGGCGAGCTGGTCGCGATTGACGCTGAGATCGAAGAGGCACAGCGCTGGGAACCTCAGGATCTGCCACTCGACATCGTTTATGAAGATGAAGACATTATTGTCATCAACAAACCACGTGACTTTGTGGTTCACCCTGGCGCCGGTAATCCGGATGGCACGGTGTTAAACGCCTTACTTCATCACTACCCTGCGATTATGGATGTGCCACGCGCCGGCATCGTACACCGCCTGGATAAAGACACCACCGGTTTAATGGTGGTCGCGAAAACCGTTCCGGCTCAGACGCATCTGGTGGACTCGCTGCAGCGTCGCGAAATCACCCGTGAATATGAAGCGGTCGCGATTGGCAATATGACGGCGGGCGGCACGGTTGAGCAGCCTATCAGCCGTCACTCCACCAAACGTACCCATATGGCGGTTCATCCAATGGGCAAACCGGCGGTGACGCATTATCGCATCATGGAGCATTTCCGGGCTCATACCCGTCTGCGTCTGCGTCTGGAGACGGGTCGTACTCACCAGATCCGTGTGCATATGTCTCACATCAGCCATCCGCTGGTGGGCGATCCACTTTACGGTGGCCGCCCGCGTCCGCCAAAAGGGGCATCAGAGGCATTTATTACTACGCTGCGCGGTTTCGATCGTCAGGCACTGCACGCCACGATGTTGCGCCTCTATCATCCAATCAGTGGTATTGAGATGGAATTCCATGCTGCGCTTCCACAGGACATGGTTGATTTAATCGCGGCGTTAAAAGCAGA
Source organism: Pantoea jilinensis (assembly GCF_019104105.1). Taxonomy (NCBI): domain Bacteria; kingdom Pseudomonadati; phylum Pseudomonadota; class Gammaproteobacteria; order Enterobacterales; family Erwiniaceae; genus Pantoea; species Pantoea jilinensis. The sequence continues at coordinate 927,041 of NZ_CP077746.1, forward strand.
CACTGAAGAATTTAAAGACCAGATGAATTGGTGATGAGTCTGATTACGCCGCAATGGCCCGCCTCGTCACGCGTTCGGGCCTGCTCGACGCAGCGACAGGGTGGCGTAAGCACGTCGCCCTGGGATGCGCTGAATCTCGGCGGGCACGTGGGAGATAATCCGGATGCGGTGGCGCGTAACCGTCAGTTGCTGGTGGATAAGGCGGATTTGCCCGCTATGCCGCAGTGGCTGGAGCAGGTTCATGGCACGGAGGTCGTGCGTCTGACTGCAGGCGGAAGTACGCCATTACGTGCTGATGCCTGCATTACCGATCAGCCCGGCGTCGTCTGCGCCATCATGACCGCTGACTGTCTGCCGGTGCTGTTCTGTTCGCAGGATGGGACGGAAGTGGCGGCAGCACATGCAGGCTGGCGCGGGCTCTGTGCCGGTGTACTGGAAAATACGCTGGCGCAGTTTCGTTCTCCGCCTGAGCAGATTCATGTCTGGCTGGGGCCGGCCATCGGACCGGATGCGTTTGAGGTTGGCGCAGAAGTGCGTGAGGCTTTTATGGCGCAGGATCCCCGCGCTGTGCAGGCTTTCCGTCCATCAGGCGACCGGTTTTACGCGGACATCTGGCTGCTGGCGCGTATGCGGCTGCAGGCAGCGGGCGTCAATTCAATCAGCGCCGATAGCCGCTGTACCTTTACGCAACGCGACGATTTCTTCTCCTTTCGTCGTGATGGGATCACCGGGCGTATGGCAACTTTGATCTGGCTGTTATAACCTTACGCCATAAGACGGTCCAGTTAGCGTATTTTTTACTCAAATCTCAGGTCATTAACCTTGAAATTTTGAGGGATGACCTCATTTAATCTCCAGTAGCATTTTGACCTGTAATGGGAGGAATTATGCGTCTGGATCGTCTTACTAACAAATTTCAGCTGGCTCTCGCCGACGCGCAGTCCCTGGCTCTGGGACACGACAACCAATTCATTGAACCTCTGCACCTGATGAGCGCGTTGCTCAAACAGGAAGGCGGATCGGTTTCACCTTTACTGACTTCGGCGGGTGTCGACGTCACACCTTTTCGCGCTCAGCTCGAGCAGGCTATTGATCGCCTGCCACAAGTTGAAGGCAGCGAAGGGGATGTACAACCCTCATCTGACCTTGTCCGGGTATTAAACCTGTGCGACAAGCTGGCGCAGAAGCGCAATGACCACTTTATTTCATCCGAATTATTTGTTCTGGCTGCCCTGGAATCCCGTGGTTCACTGGCCGATCTGCTTAAAGCGGCAGGCGCAACGCGCGAAAAAATCACCAGTGCGATTGAACAGATGCGGGGAGGAGACAACGTGAACGATCAGGGGGCTGAAGATCAGCGCCAGGCATTAAAGAAATACACTATCGACCTGACCGAGCGTGCAGAAAAGGGCAAACTCGATCCGGTGATTGGGCGTGATGAAGAGATTCGCCGCACCATTCAGGTTCTGCAGCGCCGTACCAAAAATAACCCGGTGCTGATAGGTGAACCTGGCGTGGGTAAAACCGCGATTGTCGAAGGGCTGGCGCAGCGCATCATTAACGGTGAAGTGCCTGAGGGCCTGAAAGGTCGTCGGGTGCTGGCGCTGGATATGGGGGCACTGGTCGCCGGGGCGAAATATCGCGGTGAGTTCGAAGAACGTCTGAAAGGGGTGCTGAGCGATCTGTCGAAACAGGAAGGCAACGTCATTCTGTTTATCGACGAACTGCACACTATGGTCGGTGCGGGTAAAGCGGACGGTGCGATGGACGCGGGCAACATGCTTAAGCCTGCGCTGGCGCGTGGTGAACTGCACTGCGTGGGTGCCACCACACTGGATGAGTATCGTCAGTATATTGAGAAAGATGCCGCGCTGGAGCGTCGTTTCCAGAAAGTCTTCGTGGCTGAGCCAGGTGTGGAAGACACCATCGCGATTCTGCGTGGCCTGAAAGAGCGTTACGAACTGCATCATCATGTGCAGATCACTGACCCGGCCATTGTCGCGGCAGCAACGCTGTCTCATCGTTACATTGCTGACCGCCAGCTGCCGGATAAAGCCATTGACCTGATTGATGAGGCGGCATCCAGTATTCGTATGCAGATGGACTCCAAGCCGGAGTCACTCGATCGCCTGGAGCGCCGTATCATTCAGTTGAAGCTGGAGCAGCAGGCGCTGAAGAAAGAGGCGGACGATGCCAGCATCAAGCGTCTTGAAATGCTGGAAACCGAGCTGAATCAGAAAGAACGTGAATACGCTGAGCTGGAAGATGAATGGAAGACAGAGAAAGCCTCACTCTCCGGCACGCAGAACATCAAAGCTGAACTGGAGCAGGCGCGTCTGAATTTAGAGCAGGCCCGTCGCCAGGGCGATCTCGCTCAGATGTCAGAGCTGCAGTACGGTAAAATTCCGGCACTGGAAAAACAGTTAGCCGCAGCGACCCAGGCTGAAGGTAAAACCATGAAGTTACTGCGCAACCGCGTAACTGATGTGGAGATTGCCGATGTGCTGGCTCGCTGGACCGGTATTCCGGTGGCACGCATGATGGAAGGTGAGCGTGATAAGTTGCTGCGCATGGAGCAGGATCTGCATGGCCGGGTCATTGGACAGGATGAAGCGGTAGAAGCGGTATCGAATGCCATCCGCCGTAGTCGTGCAGGTCTCTCTGATCCTAACCGGCCTATCGGCTCTTTCCTGTTCCTGGGTCCAACCGGGGTAGGTAAAACCGAACTGTGTAAGTCGCTGGCTAATTTCCTGTTCGACAGTGACGATGCGATGGTGCGTATCGACATGTCCGAGTTTATGGAAAAACATTCGGTCTCACGGCTGGTGGGTGCACCTCCGGGCTACGTCGGCTATGAAGAGGGCGGTTATCTGACCGAAGCGGTGCGCCGTCGTCCTTATTCCGTCATCCTGCTGGATGAAGTTGAAAAGGCGCATCCTGATGTCTTCAACATTCTGCTGCAGGTGCTGGATGATGGGCGTCTGACGGATGGACAGGGTCGTACGGTCGATTTCCGTAACAGCGTGGTGATCATGACCTCTAACCTGGGGTCAGATTTAATCCAGGAGCGGTTCGGTAATCTCAGCTATCCGGAAATGAAAGATATTGTGATGGGTGTGGTCGGACAGCATTTCCGTCCTGAATTCGTCAACCGTATTGATGAGGTAGTGGTGTTCCATCCGCTGGCGGAGAAACACATTGCCTCCATTGCGCAGATTCAGCTGCAGCGGTTGTACAAACGTCTGGATGAACGTGGCTATCAGCTGCACATCTCCGATGATGCGATCAAACTGCTGGCGGAAAATGGGTATGACCCGGTCTATGGTGCGCGTCCGCTGAAACGTGCGATACAGCAGCAGATCGAGAACCCGCTGGCTCAGCAGATCCTTGCAGGTTCGCTGGTGCCGGGTAAAACCATCGAAATGGATGTCGTTAACGACGTCATAACGGCACATCAGTAATAGTGCGAATCGAAAAACGGGCCTCTGGCCCGTTTTTTTTACCCTTTAAAGGGGTTTTTGCTTACTTACTGTTCTTTTTGGATGCAAAGTGAACGGTCAGAAAAAAAGTCTTAATTTGCACTTGCGCTATCTCAGCCGTTCCCTATAATGCGCCTCCACTGACACGGCAAACCGGCAACGGAAAACGGGTCAGCAGGCACAGGAGACTGCGCCGCCGGAGAAAAACTTCTGAAATAGAGGTTGACTCTGCAGGAGGAAAGCGTAATATACGCCACCTCGCGACAGGACGCTAACGCACTGTTCGCACTGCTCTTTAACAATTTATCAGACAATCTGTGTGGGCACTCGCAGGATTGATATCAGCGTCTCCGGACGTAAAAAAATATCAAAGCCTCACGAGTGAACACATAATGAAATTCATTATGACGTTTTACAGATGAGCACCGCTTAACTTGTTTAAGCAAATCAAACTTAAATTGAAGAGTTTGATCATGGCTCAGATTGAACGCTGGCGGCAGGCCTAACACATGCAAGTCGGACGGTAGCACAGAGAGCTTGCTCTTGGGTGACGAGTGGCGGACGGGTGAGTAATGTCTGGGGATCTGCCTGATAGAGGGGGATAACCACTGGAAACGGTGGCTAATACCGCATAACGTCGCAAGACCAAAGAGGGGGACCTTCGGGCCTCTCACTATCGGATGAACCCAGATGGGATTAGCTAGTAGGCGGGGTAATGGCCCACCTAGGCGACGATCCCTAGCTGGTCTGAGAGGATGACCAGCCACACTGGAACTGAGACACGGTCCAGACTCCTACGGGAGGCAGCAGTGGGGAATATTGCACAATGGGCGCAAGCCTGATGCAGCCATGCCGCGTGTATGAAGAAGGCCTTCGGGTTGTAAAGTACTTTCAGCGGGGAGGAAGGCGATGTGGTTAATAACCGCATCGATTGACGTTACCCGCAGAAGAAGCACCGGCTAACTCCGTGCCAGCAGCCGCGGTAATACGGAGGGTGCAAGCGTTAATCGGAATTACTGGGCGTAAAGCGCACGCAGGCGGTCTGTTAAGTCAGATGTGAAATCCCCGGGCTTAACCTGGGAACTGCATTTGAAACTGGCAGGCTTGAGTCTTGTAGAGGGGGGTAGAATTCCAGGTGTAGCGGTGAAATGCGTAGAGATCTGGAGGAATACCGGTGGCGAAGGCGGCCCCCTGGACAAAGACTGACGCTCAGGTGCGAAAGCGTGGGGAGCAAACAGGATTAGATACCCTGGTAGTCCACGCCGTAAACGATGTCGACTTGGAGGTTGTTCCCTTGAGGAGTGGCTTCCGGAGCTAACGCGTTAAGTCGACCGCCTGGGGAGTACGGCCGCAAGGTTAAAACTCAAATGAATTGACGGGGGCCCGCACAAGCGGTGGAGCATGTGGTTTAATTCGATGCAACGCGAAGAACCTTACCTACTCTTGACATCCAGAGAACTTTCCAGAGATGGATTGGTGCCTTCGGGAACTCTGAGACAGGTGCTGCATGGCTGTCGTCAGCTCGTGTTGTGAAATGTTGGGTTAAGTCCCGCAACGAGCGCAACCCTTATCCTTTGTTGCCAGCGCGTGATGGCGGGAACTCAAAGGAGACTGCCGGTGATAAACCGGAGGAAGGTGGGGATGACGTCAAGTCATCATGGCCCTTACGAGTAGGGCTACACACGTGCTACAATGGCGCATACAAAGAGAAGCGACCTCGCGAGAGCAAGCGGACCTCACAAAGTGCGTCGTAGTCCGGATCGGAGTCTGCAACTCGACTCCGTGAAGTCGGAATCGCTAGTAATCGTGGATCAGAATGCCACGGTGAATACGTTCCCGGGCCTTGTACACACCGCCCGTCACACCATGGGAGTGGGTTGCAAAAGAAGTAGGTAGCTTAACCTTCGGGAGGGCGCTTACCACTTTGTGATTCATGACTGGGGTGAAGTCGTAACAAGGTAACCGTAGGGGAACCTGCGGTTGGATCACCTCCTTACCTGAAGATACCTTCCCGCGCAGTGTCCACACAGATTGTCTGATAAAAAGTAACGAGCAGAAAAAACCTCTACAGGCTTGTAGCTCAGGTGGTTAGAGCGCACCCCTGATAAGGGTGAGGTCGGTGGTTCAAGTCCACTCAGGCCTACCAAATTCGCACTCACGCTGCGTTATGTCTCCGGCTTGCATAGTTCACTATGCTTCGCGGAAACATGCCTTGCCTGAGCACGAATTGCATTTCTCACGAAGTGTACTCGGTTGAGTGGTAGTAGTGGTCTCTGCAGTAACTGTATGGGGCTATAGCTCAGCTGGGAGAGCGCCTGCCTTGCACGCAGGAGGTCAGCGGTTCGATCCCGCTTAGCTCCACCATACCGTTTTAACTGTTTTTTCTGAATACTTCAGAGCGTACCGGCAACGGTGTGCTGCGAAGTATTATGCTCTTTAACAATCCGGAACAAGCTGAAAATTGAAACGACGTGTCGTTTTCATTCTCCGTAATAAGAATGAAAAGCGCGACATGTTCGAGTCTCTCAAATGCTTGCAGCTCGCAGCGTTGTAAAACGCCTGTGGGTTGTGAGGTTAAGCGACTAAGCGTACACGGTGGATGCCCAGGCAGTCAGAGGCGATGAAGGACGTGCTAATCTGCGTAAAGCGACGGTAAGGTGATATGAACCGCTACAGCCGTCGATGTCCGAATGGGGAAACCCGGTGCACTCTGTGCATCATTGCAGCATGAATACATAGTGCTGCAAGGCGAACCGGGGGAACTGAAACATCTAAGTACCCCGAGGAAAAGAAATCAACCGAGATTCCCCCAGTAGCGGCGAGCGAACGGGGAGCAGCCCAGAGCCTGAATCAGCATGTGTGTTAGTGGAAGCGTCTGGAAAGTCGCAGGGTACAGGGTGATACTCCCGTACACAAAAGCGCATATGCTGTGAGCTCGATGAGTAAGGCGGGACACGTGGTATCCTGTCTGAATATGGGGGGACCATCCTCCAAGGCTAAATACTCCTGACTGACCGATAGTGAACCAGTACCGTGAGGGAAAGGCGAAAAGAACCCCGGCGAGGGGAGTGAAACAGAACCTGAAACCGTGTACGTACAAGCAGTGGGAGCCTTCTTTATGGGGGTGACTGCGTACCTTTTGTATAATGGGTCAGCGACTTATATTCTGTAGCAAGGTTAACCGTATAGGGGAGCCGCAGGGAAACCGAGTCTTAACTGGGCGTTAAGTTGCAGGGTATAGACCCGAAACCCGGTGATCTAGCCATGGGCAGGTTGAAGGTTGGGTAACACTAACTGGAGGACCGAACCGACTAATGTTGAAAAATTAGCGGATGACCTGTGGCTGGGGGTGAAAGGCCAATCAAACCGGGAGATAGCTGGTTCTCCCCGAAAGCTATTTAGGTAGCGCCTCGTGAACTCATCTCCGGGGGTAGAGCACTGTTTCGGCTAGGGGGCCATCCCGGCTTACCAACCCGATGCAAACTGCGAATACCGGAGAATGTTATCACGGGAGACACACGGCGGGTGCTAACGTCCGTCGTGAAGAGGGAAACAACCCAGACCGCCAGCTAAGGTCCCAAAGTCATGGTTAAGTGGGAAACGATGTGGGAAGGCACAGACAGCCAGGATGTTGGCTTAGAAGCAGCCATCATTTAAAGAAAGCGTAATAGCTCACTGGTCGAGTCGGCCTGCGCGGAAGATGTAACGGGGCTAAACCATGCACCGAAGCTGCGGCAGCGACACTATGTGTTGTTGGGTAGGGGAGCGTTCTGTAAGCCGTCGAAGGTGTGCTGTGAGGCATGCTGGAGGTATCAGAAGTGCGAATGCTGACATAAGTAACGATAAAGCGGGTGAAAAGCCCGCTCGCCGGAAGACCAAGGGTTCCTGTTCAACGTTAATCGGAGCAGGGTGAGTCGACCCCTAAGGCGAGGCCGAAAGGCGTAGTCGATGGGAAACAGGTTAATATTCCTGTACTCGGTGTTACTGCGAAGGGGGGACGGAGAAGGCTATATCAGCCGGGCGACGGTTGTCCCGGTTTAAGCGTGTAGGCGGAGGGTCCAGGTAAATCCGGTCCCTTATCAACGCTGAGGCGTGACGACGAGGCACTACGGTGCTGAAGTGATAAATGCCCAGCTTCCAGGAAAAGCCTCTAAGCATCAGGTAACACAGAATCGTACCCCAAACCGACACAGGTGGTCAGGTAGAGAATACCAAGGCGCTTGAGAGAACTCGGGTGAAGGAACTAGGCAAAATGGTGCCGTAACTTCGGGAGAAGGCACGCTGGCGCGTAGGTGGAGGGACTTGCTCCCCGAGCCGAAGCCAGTCGAAGATACCAGCTGGCTGCAACTGTTTATTAAAAACACAGCACTGTGCAAACACGAAAGTGGACGTATACGGTGTGACGCCTGCCCGGTGCCGGAAGGTTAATTGATGGGGTTATCCGTAAGGAGAAGCTCTTGATCGAAGCCCCGGTAAACGGCGGCCGTAACTATAACGGTCCTAAGGTAGCGAAATTCCTTGTCGGGTAAGTTCCGACCTGCACGAATGGCGTAATGATGGCCAGGCTGTCTCCACCCGAGACTCAGTGAAATTGAACTCGCTGTGAAGATGCAGTGTACCCGCGGCAAGACGGAAAGACCCCGTGAACCTTTACTACAGCTTGACACTGAACATTGAGCCTTGATGTGTAGGATAGGTGGGAGGCTTTGAAGCGCGGACGCCAGTTCGCGTGGAGCCAACCTTGAAATACCACCCTTTAATGTTTGATGTTCTAACGTAGGCCCGTGATCCGGGCTGCGGACAGTGTCTGGTGGGTAGTTTGACTGGGGCGGTCTCCTCCTAAAGAGTAACGGAGGAGCACGAAGGTCAGCTAATCACGGTCGGACATCGTGAGGTTAGTGCAATGGCATAAGCTGGCTTGACTGCGAGAGTGACGGCTCGAGCAGGTGCGAAAGCAGGTCATAGTGATCCGGTGGTTCTGAATGGAAGGGCCATCGCTCAACGGATAAAAGGTACTCCGGGGATAACAGGCTGATACCGCCCAAGAGTTCATATCGACGGCGGTGTTTGGCACCTCGATGTCGGCTCATCACATCCTGGGGCTGAAGTAGGTCCCAAGGGTACGGCTGTTCGCCGTTTAAAGTGGTACGCGAGCTGGGTTTAGAACGTCGTGAGACAGTTCGGTCCCTATCTGCCGTGGGCGCTGGAGAATTGAGGGGGGTTGCTCCTAGTACGAGAGGACCGGAGTGAACGCACCACTGGTGTTCGGGTTGTCATGCCAATGGCATTGCCCGGTAGCTAAGTGCGGAAAAGATAAGTGCTGAAAGCATCTAAGCACGAAACTTGCCCCGAGATGAGTTCTCCCTGACTCCTTGAGAGTCCTGAAGGGACGTTGAAGACTACGACGTTGATAGGCCGGGTGTGTAAGCGCAGCGATGCGTTGAGCTAACCGGTACTAATGACCCGTGAGGCTTAACCTTACAACGCCAGAGGCGTTTTTGAGAGACACGATTTTCAGCCTGTACCGGATATATCTGCGCGGCCTTAAGGGGCGGCGCGGAGAACAGAATCTGCCTGGCGGCTTTAGCGCGGTGGTCCCACCTGACCCCATGCCGAACTCAGAAGTGAAACGCCGTAGCGCCGATGGTAGTGTGGGGTCTCCCCATGCGAGAGTAGGGAACTGCCAGGCATTATATAAGTGAAGAAGCCCCGCACGAGAGTGCGGGGCTTTTTTACGTCTGAATTACGCTGTATTTAGCAAAATTGTTAATGATTTTCCCGCTTCCTGCAGCGCTATCACCGGCCGGCTTTCCCTCATAATTGCCAGCAACTCGCTGATTTTTCGATAATTAGCGACATGGCTCACAAATATAATCTCGGATTACCCCGCCTTTACCTTCGGTAGACTTAAATGCTTTACTCACTCCTTTAAACGCTGTTGATCAGCAAGGAACAGAGGTAAGGCATGACACCCACCAATAATAAAACTCAGCCGGATGATACAAAGAAGCGTATCTGGGCAATCGTCGGCGCGTCATCGGGCAACCTGGTTGAATGGTTCGACTTCTATGTCTATTCATTCTTCTCGCTCTACTTTGCGCACATCTTCTTCCCAAAGGGTGACACCACAACGCAGTTATTGCAGACAGCGGGCGTTTTTGCAGCAGGATTTTTAATGCGTCCGATTGGCGGCTGGTTATTTGGCTATATTGGCGACAAGCACGGCCGAAAAAATTCGATGCTGGTTTCGGTCTGCATGATGTGTTTTGGTTCGCTGGTGATCGCCTGCCTGCCCGGTTATGCAACGATTGGCGTAGCCGCTCCCGTCATTCTGCTGCTGGCGCGTATGTTTCAGGGATTATCGGTGGGTGGGGAGTATGGGACCAGCGCAACCTACATGAGTGAAGTCGCCCTGGAAGGACGCAAGGGATTCTATGCCTCTTTCCAGTACGTCACGCTGATTGGCGGTCAGTTAGCGGCGGTGCTGACCGTGGTGGTCCTGCAATTTGTGCTCACTGATGCAGAGCTGCGCAGCTGGGGCTGGCGCATTCCGTTCTTCCTCGGCGCACTGCTCGCCGTTGTCGCATTATGGCTACGACGCTCTCTGGAAGAAACGTCAGATAAAGCCAGCCGCGAACATCGTGATGCGGGTAGCGTCATCGGGTTACTGCGCAATCATACCCGTCCCTTCCTGATGGTGCTGGGTTTCACCGCCGGCGGCTCCCTGAGTTTTTACACCTTCACCACCTACATGCAAAAGTATCTGGTTAACACATCAGGCATGGATCCAAAAACGGCCAGCGGGCTGATGACCGGGGCACTGCTGGTCTTCATGCTGATTCAGCCAATAATCGGTGCGCTGTCAGATAAAATCGGTCGTCGCACTTCGATGATGATCTTTGGTGCGGGGGCGGCAATCTGTACAGTACCCATTCTGACCCTGCTGCAAAACGTGCAGAGCCCTGGCGTAGCTTTCCTGTTAATCATGCTGGCCTTGTTGATTACCAGCTTCTACACCGCCATCAGCGGCATTCTTAAAGCCGAAATGTTTCCGCCGCAGGTGCGTGCTCTGGGGGTCGGGCTATCATACGCAGTCGCGAATGCGCTGTTCGGTGGGTCGGCGGAGTATGTGGCGTTGCTGATGAAGCAGCAGGGGATTGAGACCACCTTCTTCTGGTATGTTTCAGCCATGGGTGCTGTAGCATTTCTGGTGTCGCTGTTGCTGCACAGACGCGGCAAAGGGATTACGCTTTAACAAGGCGACTGACTCAGATTTCACAGGGCAATGCCGCGGGTTGCATCCGCGGCATCCCACACGAACGCTTTCCAGCGCCAGCCGCTGCCATTCGGGCGGCTGTCATATCACTCTTTTCCCGCCCCAATACTTAATGAAAACAGGATGCCGATAGTCTGGTTTTGACGGCCAGAAAGAGGCTGGCACTGCCCATATTCATTGCCTGCAGCAGCCAGCGCGGCAGAAGCGAAAACATGTTCCGCTTTATCCCGTCATGCTCGCTGATCTTCCGCCATATCGACGCATCCACTGCACAACAGCACAGCAACAGGATACTTCGCGTAATGAATGCCTCTATGGCCGCAGCGATTAAAGAATACGGCTGATCAGGCGATCGATACGTATCCGGCGCAGACGGCGAATCAGTTTCCGCACTTTAGCCGGGTAATCGGCAATACTTTCAAGCTCACGGAAATGCGTCACTATCGTCGTGTTCTGACGGATTAACGTAAGCTCTTTCTCACGCTGAGCCGCTAACTCCTGATGAGGATCGTGAATCAGCACCGCATTTTCCAGATCAAGCCGCCATGCACGCGGGTTGAGGTTATTACCGGTAATCAGCTGCCATTCGTCATCAACCCACATCCCTTTAAGGTGATAACTGTTTTCACCATCCTTCCAGAGTCTCACGACCAGTTGATCGGTCGTAACATAGTAGTGCAGACGGCTCATGAAGCGACGCAGATTGATTTCATACAGGTAAGGCAGCGCGCCGATAATTTTGAATGGCTCATCAGGCGCAATGTAGAAATCATTGGCGGTTTTATCACCGACGATGATCTCGACTTTTTTCCCCTGGCGCAGCAGATGAATGATATTACGCACCAGCAGGGCTGGCATGTTGAAGTAAGGGGTACAGATGATCAGCTTCTGTTCCGCACAGGGCATCAGATGGAAAATGGTTTTATTGAGCAGGCTATGCTTGCCCAGACCGACCAGTGGCGTGACCGTCAGTTCATCATTGCCGGCATTGCCTTCAAACTGGTAATTGAAACCCCGGAGATCCTGACGGAACTGGCGTGTCTCATTTTTGATTTCAGGACTTGAAGGTCGTTCTGCAAAATCGAGCCGGTTGACGGCTTCTGCAGGTTTAAGATTCAGCGTGATCCACTCATACATGGTATCGGTCAGTTGGGGATTCCGGATAACCTGATAGCGATCATACCGATACTTATCATGCTGATGCAGGTAGACATCATTGATGCTGGCACCGCTATAGAGCAGCATATCATCAATAATGAAGCCTTTTAGATGAAGCACACCCAGCGCTTCACGCGTATTAACCGGGATGCCATAAACCGGGATGGCAATATCCGGATAGCGTGTGGCCATTTCGCAATACCAGTCAGCATTGGTTACGCCTCGTGCTGCGCCAATTCGGCCACGTTGCGCGCGGTGCCAGTCGACCAGAATCGAAATATCCAGCGTTGGCCGCGCCTGCTTCGCGCTATAGAGCGCATCCATAACGGCACGTCCGGCGTCATCATTTTCCAGATAAAGCGCAACAATACAGATGCGTGTCTGTGCGGTCGCTATTTTCTCCAGCAACGTCTGGCGAAACTCAGCAGGCGAATAAAGTGTCGACACATCCGCAACGGATTGTGACAATTTAGGCAGCTGTGCGAGGTGTTGTTGGTGTTTGTTACGTTTGAATTTAGACAACATCACAGTGCACTTCTTCTCTGTTCATTGCATGGCCTTTTGCCATCAAATCAGGGTTATAACCACAAATAATAACATCAACTCCGTCAATTCGAACGTTTTTTACCTTTCTCTACAAGGTGGGTTGATCTCATTCTGTAAGGACAATTTCAGGCTGACAATACCGTCATCCAGTTGAATATCAACATGAAAGTTAAGTTTACGGGCCAGCGTAATCATGCCGCGATTATGGGGCATGGTGATACCGTTCAATTGTTGCAAGCCGTGATGTCGGGTGTAGCGGATCATTTTTTCCAGCAGACGACGGCCCATCCCTAACCCTTTCAGGTCAGAACGGACCAGCACCGAAAACTCCGCATCAATGTTATCCGCATCAGAGATAGCGCGGGTTACACCGATGATCTCAGGTCGTCCCTGATGCTGACGCACCGCTACTATCGCCATCTCACGGTCATAATCGATCTGGGTCATATTGGCGAGATCATCATGGGTGAATTCATTGATTTCACTGAAGTAGCGGTAGTAAAGGTCTTCTTTGGTCACCTGACTGATGAAATCGCGCAGCAAAGGTTCATCTTCTGGCAGGATCGGCCGGAACAGGCAGAATTGCCCATTCTTTAATTCCACCTGCTCCTCAAGATGCTGAGGATAAGGACGAATTGCCAGTCGCGCTTCGTTATCGCCATCGAACGGAGCCAGCGTCAGGGTGACATCCAGCAGGGTAAAATCATTACCCGCTGCCAGTAGCGGATGAATATCCAGTCGCTGGATCTCCGGGCAATCCACCACCAGGTTAGAGACCTGCACCAGCAACTGGCTTAAACCGGGGATATCCAGCGGATTCAGGGCGCTACGGCTGCGGATTTTTCCGCTCTTGATTGCCTGAATCACCAGATAGCGTGCCAGTGTCATATTCAGGGGAGGCAAGGCAACCGCAGCCTGTTTATCGGCCTGCCATTCAACGCCGCCTTCGCCCAGCATAATGATTGGGCCAAACAGGGCATCCTGTTCGACCACGACCCGCAATTCCTGCGCGCCCGCACGGCTGGCCATGCTCTGAACCAGCAGCCCTTCAATACGCGCCTGCGGCAGCGTCTGTCTGACCCGATCAAAAATGGCCTCAGCGGCATGCTCTACTTCGCTGGCATTGCGCAGATAGAGCATTACACCCTGAACCTCCGACTTATGGGCGATATCGGGTGAACGCAGTTTCAGCGCCACCGGATAGCCAATCTGATCGGCAATCGCCACAGCCGATGTGCTGTCGCTGGCGATCCAGGTCGGCAGTGTCGCCAGCCCGTATGCCTGCAATACTGGCTGCACTTCGTGAGTATCCAGCGCGGTAACGCCGCGCGACAGCGCCTGTGACAGCAACTGGTGAGCCTGAGCGCTATCCTGCTTCAGTGTTGTGGGCAGGGCAGGGGTTTCACGCAGCTGCTTCTGGTTACGGCGATACTCAACCTGATGCATAAAGGCGGTGACGGTGCCTTCCGGCGTGCGCCAGGTCGGGATGCCCGCCTGCGTGAAGGCACGACGTGCAGCCTGTGAAGAGAACTCGCCGCTCCAGTTGGTCAGCAGCGTCACCAGCTTACCGCGCGGGTGACGGGCAATGGTGTCGATCAGATGTGCGGCCGTTTCAGTTGCGGGCGCGACCGCGCTTGGCGCATGAATAATCATTAATGCATCAAGTTCATGACTGTTGAGCAGAATCTCCACACAGGCGGCATAACGTTCCGCTGTGGCGTCATCTTTCAAATCCAGCGGATTACCGCGACCTGCACCCGCGGGTAGCAGCGCCTCCAGTTGCTGACGTGTCTCATCGCTGAGCTGCGCCAGTTTTCCGTTACGGGCATAGAGTTCATCCAGCGCCAGCGCGGCAGGTGCGGCTCCATTGCTGATGATCATCAGCCTGTCGCCTCGCAGCGGGCGCATATGGCTTAGCGACTCAACGGCGGAGAACAGCTCATGGGTATCCTGGACCCGCAGCAACCCGGCGCGCTGAATGGCCGCATCCCAGGCGGCGTCAAGGCCGCTGTGGGTGCCAAGCAGCGCCTGGGCTTCGCGGCTGCGACCACTCTTGATGATCAATATCGGTTTATTCCGCGAGGCACTGCGGGAAGCGGAAACAAAACGACGCGCATCGCTGAGGTGCTCAAGATAGAGCAGGATGGCGCTGGTCTTGCCGTCACGCGCCAGGAAGTCGAGCAGGTCATCGACATCGGTATCCAGACTGTCACCCAGCGCAATAAACCAGGAGAAACCGAGATTACGCTGCTGCGCCCAGTCGAGAATGGTATTAGAGACGGCGGCGGACTGAGAGATAAACGCGATGCGGCCTTTCTCAATTGGCACCGGCGAGAAGCTGGCATTCAATCCCTGCCAGGGCGCCAGCAGGCCCAGACTGTTCGGTCCCAGCAGACGTATCTGCCATTTACCTGCGCAGGCTTTGAGCTCGGCCGACTGGCTGGCGGGCGCGGAGAGGATAATGCAGGCCTTGCAGCCTTTTTCGCCGAGCTGTTGCAGCAACTCGAGGTTACGTTTGGAGTGGGTACAGATCACCGCCAGGTCGGGCGCGAAAGGTAAGCTGTCGATGGTGGGCCAGGCCAGCACGCCGCTCACTGCTTTATATTTTGGCGTCACCGGCAAAACCGGCCCGCTAAAACCGCCCGCCAGCAGGTTACGCATCATAAAGTATCCGGCACGCCCGGGCGTGACCGAGGCACCAATCACCGCAATTGATTTAGGTCGTAACAGCGCTTCCAGTCCGCGTTGGCTCATCTCGCCCTCCAGAGATCGGGATTTGCGTGATTGTAAACGCTTTTGGCTGGCAGTGCTTCCGGGCAGATCGCAGGCTGAAGATCCGGATCTTCGGATCGGTCAGCCCAGGCGCTCGCCTGCCGGAAGAAGAGGGATGCGGTTAAGCCTGTCCCGCGTGATGCGGTTTCCCTGCCAGGTAGGCCGCACGGAACTGATCAAAATGATGAGATAGTGCTTCTGCCGCCAGCCGATCGCCCGCCTGCGCCAGCAGCGCCGCGGCCACTTCAGCGGTACAGTGCTGACCTTCACCGTGTGCCTCGCGCAGTGTATAGCGCGAAGGGGTGCTCACATCCAGCGACATCACCGGCAGGGCGTCGAGCCAGGGGCTTTTGCGGAACATCTTGCGTGCTTCGGTCCAGGTGCCATCCAGCATAATAAACAGCGGCGGCTTGCCGCTGGTGGGTGGCGTTGTCAGCACCTCGCGATCGGGATCCGCATAGGCGGCCGGAAAGACGACAAGCGGCTGATAATCAGGATTGCGCACGGCCGCCAGCAGCAGCGGATCCGGCTCGGTGCGTGACCAGCCAAACGCCTGGGTATCCGGCAGAATATCGGCAATCAGACGCCCGGTGTTGCTCGGTTTCATCGGCTCGGTATCAAACATCACCAGGCAGAAGCGGCTACGGGAAGACGCAGGCACGATCTGGCTGCAAAGACAGTTGGCTTCTGGCAGCAGACAACCCTGGCAGCGAATGACACGATTTCCACGCGCAAGGAAAGGACGGGTGGCACGCGCCAGGCGTTGGGTGCGCAAGCGCAAAACAGCATTATCAGACATGAGGTTTCAGGGCAGGAAAAAACGTCAGTGTAATCGAAGCGCAGGTGAAAAGGAAAAGGCCAGACTGGCTGACCTCTGAATATTACAGTGATTCATCCAGCCATTCGTTAAACGGTGCCTTGGGCATGGCACCATTCAGCATGTCCACCCGCTCGCCGTTCTTAAACAGCATGATGGTAGGAATACTGCGAATGTTGAAACGGGCGCTCAGGGCCGGTTCCGCTTCGGTGTTTACTTTAATAAAGCGGACTTTCCCGCTGCGCTCGCTGGCGACATCTTTAAACACGGGCGCAAAATTGACGCAGGGACCGCACCAGGGCGCCCAAAAATCGATCACCACCGGCAGATCGTCCTGCAGATATTTGTCAAAGTTAGCGCTGGTGGCATTGACCACCTCGCCATCAAACAACGCATTTCCGCAGCGGCCGCATTTCGCCGCATCGGCAAGGCGTTCTTCAGGAACGCGATTGGTTGCCTGGCAGGAAGCGCATACCGTATTCATAGGAACCTCTGAGGTTTAAAAGTGTCAGTCTGGTAATTGTTGTCCATTATGAAAGAGGGCGGATTCCTGCTCAATCTGGATTGCTCTATAGGTTCAATAGTTGATAGCTAAGCGCCAGCACATCAGGTAATCTGCGCGCTCTCAATGCAGGAGGAAGATATGAACGACGAATTTAAAGGCAAGAGCGGCAAGGTTAAGGTGATGTACGTGCGTGGCGAGGACGATAAAAGTGCGCGTGCGCCGAATCCTCGTACAGGCAAAGGTGGTCACGCTGCTGCCCGCCAGGATGATAATCGTCGTTCATCTGGCCCCCGTACAGAACGCAGTCAGGAAGGTGGTCGCTCCGCGGGGCGTCGCAGCGACGATACCGGTCGCAGCAGTTCACCGCGCCGTGACGAAGGCGGACGTGGTGCGCCACGCCGTTCAGACGAGGGTGCAGGTCGCCGCAACGATCGTGGCGATGATAGCCGTGGCGCCTATGGCAGCAGCGACTCCCCATGGCGCACCGTATCACGCGCGCCATCAGCAGACCGTGCTGCATCGCCTGAGAGTGATAAGCCCGATCATGGCGGCATCAGCGGCAAGAGCTTTGTTGATCCTGAGCAGATCCGTCGTCAGCGTAACGAAGAAACCCGCGTTTATGGTGAGAACGCCTGTCAGGCACTGTTCCAGAGTCGTCCGGAAGCGATTGTTCGCGCCTGGTTCATTCAGGAAGTGACTCCGCGTTTCCGTGAATCGCTGCGCTGGCTGGCGGCGAACCGCAAAGCCTATCACGTGGTAGAAGATGCAGAGATCACCAAAGCATCAGGCACTGAGCATCACGGTGGCGTCTGTTTCCTGATTAAAAAGCGTATGGGTATGGCGGTTTCGGAATGGCTGAGCCAGGCAACAACCAAAGATTGCGTACTGGCACTGGAAGATGTCAGTAACCCGCATAACCTTGGCGCGATTATGCGCAGCTGCGCGCACTTTGGCGTAAAAGGTTTGCTGGTGAATGATGCTTCACTGCTGGAGTCGGGTGCAGCAGTGCGTACCGCAGAAGGCGGTGCCGAGCATGTTCAGGCCATCAGCGGCGCAACCTTCAGCGAAGGTCTGGAAGCGTTCCGTAAAGCGGGTTACACCATCGTGACCACCTCCAGCCATCAGGGCACGCCGCTGGCGCAGGCTAAGCTGCCGGAGAAAATGGTGCTGGTGTTAGGTCAGGAGCGTGAAGGTCTTTCTGACACCGCGTTCAAACAGGGTGACATGAGCCTGTCGATTGGCGGCACCGGCAACGTGGAAAGTCTCAACGTTTCGGTCGCAACCGGCGTACTGCTCGCCGAATGGTGGCGTCAGAACGCATAAAAAAACGGGCCGAAAGGCCCGTTTTGCTTTGTGACGTCAGTGTGCTCCACCGCCACCACCGCCTGCACCAAATGGCGGACGGGCAAACCAGATCAGCACCAGCAGGATCAGGAATACCCCCGCCGATGCCCAGAAAATTTCATTCGCTGAAATGATCAGTCCCTGATTGGTAATCTGCTGCGCGATATACGCAGACGCCTGCTGCTGCGTCATTCCCAGGCTCTCCAGCTGGCTATACATCTGCTGCGAATTAACGTTGTACGGGGTAATCGACTCGGTCATATAGCTATGATGCATCGACTCGCGATTCGTCCACATCGTGGTTGTAATCGACGTGCCTACCGAGCCAGCAAACGTACGCATAAAGTTCGACAGGCTGGATGCTGCGGCCATGCGCTCCGGCGGCAGTCCCGACAGCGTAATGGTCGTCAGTGGCATAAAGAAGCAGGCTACGGCAAAGCCCTGGATAAACTGCGGCCAGGCTGAGGCACCAAAGTCCATCCCCGGTTCAAATGTATACGCGCGCCAGTAGAAGCAGATGGCATACATAATGAAGCTGAATGTGACCAGCCGTCGCATATCGAGCTTATGCGCAAAGCGACCAATAATCGGCGACAGGATCACCGGTATGATGCCTACCGGTGCCGACGCCAGGCCTGCCCAGGTTGCGGTATAACCGTAAACCTCCTGCAGCAGCTGCGGTAACAGGACTATCGAGCCGAAGTAGAGCATGTACGCCAGACTGATCGACAGACAGCCAATGGTAAAATTGCGCGACTTAAACAGGGAGAGGTCGATGATCGGGTGATCGTCCGTCAGCTCCCAGACCAGCAGGACTGTGAGCGCAATCAATGCCACGACCCCTAACACGATAATCTCGGCCGAGTTAAACCAGTCGAGCTCCTTTCCGCGATCCAGCATGACCTGTAAACAGCCGATCCCCACGACCAGCAGCACCAGCCCGACCATGTCGATCCGCCGGATTTCGGTTTTAGTTTCCCGGCCACGCAGCGTTTGCAGCGTCAGTATGACCACGGCCACACCAATCGGCACGTTGATAAAGAAGATCCAGCCCCAGTGATAGTTATCGCTGATCCAGCCGCCCAGTATCGGGCCACAGATCGGCGCGACGATCACCGTCATCGCCCACAGCGACAGTGCCAGACTGCGCTTAGCGGGCGGATAGTTGTTGAGCAGCAGACTTTGCGACAGCGGGATCAATGGACCCGCAACAATCCCCTGAATGACACGGAAAAAGATCAGCATCTCCAGGCTATCTGACATACCACACGCCCAGGAGGCGATGGCAAACAGAATGGTCGACCAGGTGAACAACTTCACTTCACCAATGCGCTTTGCCAGCCAGCCGGTCAGCGGGATCGAGATCGCATTCGCGACACCAAACGAGGTGATTACCCATGTACCCTGAGAGTTCGACGCGCCCAGGTTCCCGGCAATCGTAGGGATGGCCACGTTGGCGATGGTCGAGTCCAGCACCTGCATGAACGTCGCCAGCGACAGCGCTACGGTCATCAGGACCAGCGGCATCCCTTCAAGCGGTTTTTGTGCCATTACAGCCTCCGCGTCATGATCCGGCGTTGGCGCGGACAATATCGGTGATCAGCTGATTGACCGGCGCAAGGTCAATCGCCAGGGCATTGCTGCTGTAAGCGGCCTGCTGGCGGACGCTGGTAGCCAGCACACTGCCTTCGTTGCTGGTGGTATCGATTTTAACCAGCGTGGAGAGGCCGATGCGCAGTGGATGTCTGGCGATATCTTCCTGATTCAGTTCGATACGAACCGGCAGGCGCTGAACCACTTTGATCCAGTTACCGGTAGCATTCTGTGCAGGCAGCAGAGAGAAGGCGCTGCCGGTGCCCATATCCAGTCCTGCGACTTTGCCATGATAAACGACGTCGTCACCGTAGATGTCGGCAACCACGGTGGCAGGCTGACCAATGCGTACGCCAGCCAGCTGGGTCTCTTTGAAGTTGGCATCGACCCACAGATTCGTTGCAGGCACGACAGCCAGCAGCGGGGTGCTGGTGGAGATTTGTGAACCGACCTGCACGCTGCGACGTGAGACAAAACCATCCATCGGGCTGCGGATCTCAGTGCGCTGCAGTGCCAGCCAGGCATCACGCAACTCAGCTGCGCTCTGTTGCACAGCTGGCTGATTCTCCAGCGAGGTATTAAGGATCATCGCCTGATTAGCATTATATTGCTGAATCGCGACATCCAGCTGCGCTTTAGCCGTCGCGACAGCGTCCCGGGCGTGCTGCAACTCTTCACGGCCAATCAGGTTAGCTGCACCCAATGGCTCACGACGTTTCAGGTCGGCCTGTGCCTGCGCCAGCGCAGTTTGCTGCAACGTAATGCTGGCCTGGTACTGTTTGCCATTGATCATCAGCTGATGCGTCTGACGCACGCTGGTGGCCAGTGCCGTCTGCGCTTTTTCAAACGCCTGTTCAGCATCCGTCTTATCGAGTGAAACCAGCACATCGCCCTTTTTCACGAAATCGGTATCTTCAAACCAGACTTTGTTCACGCTACCGGAAACCTGTGCCATCACCTGCACCTGATTACCTGCAACGTAGGCGTCATCGGTCTCCTGAAAATGGCGCAGGACCAGGAACCAGTAAACCCCCCAGGCAATACCAATCAGCACAAAGATCAGCGCCAGCACAATGAGCACACTTTTGCGCTTCTTCTTTTTACTGGCTGACGGTTGCGGACTTTGTGCTTCTGCCGTTGCACTCATGACTTTCTCCACGTTTTCCATTTAGACGGGCAGCAGAAATCCATTTCTGCCAGCGCCCGAGTCGAAAAAGCCAGCGACTAGGCGCTGGCCAGATAAAAAAGGAAGTTAAAATAACGATTTCGACGGGTGATTGTGTCGCACTTATTGCTATTAGCGGGACAGCGAGGCGATCAGCTGATCTTCATCCATTTTATCAAGACGATTAAGCAGCTTACGGGTAATACCTTCCAGCTGGGATTTCTCATCGACTGACAGCGACGACCAGAGATACTGCAGGCTCTGATGCTGAGGGGGCAGCAACTGACGCAGGAACTCCATGCCTTTATCGGTCAGATGCAGGTGCAGGCAGCGACGGTCGTGATCGCTTTCGCGACGCTCAATCCAGCCGCGCTTCTCCAGCTCATCGGCAATGCGCGTCGCATTGGTGCGCGAAGAGCCAAGGGCTGAACTGAGTTCAGAAGGCTGAATGCTGTGGTTTTCCTGCGCATCCAGCGTAATCAACGCCATGAACAGGGTTTCATTAATCCCCTGTGCTTTCAGCATCTTATTACGGTTGTCCAGCAGTTTACCCTGCATATGCATACAGAGACGCGTCAGAATAATTTCCTGTAACGGAAAATCCTTATGGCGATTGGCACGGATGTTTAGCATCTGCTCAATGGGAGTAAACGAACTTTCCATTAAAAAAAACCTCACTAATTGCAACTTGTATAATAACTATGGTGACAGGGTAAGCGTAGTCACTTTTTGGCAGGTGATCGCTCTCAGACCCGCACTCTGTACCATCAAAGGTATTCCAGGCCACTCCCTGGCCCTGGGTCAAAAACCCGTACACCCGGCGGCAGCGCTAAGCCGGGACGTTTTCAAAAGAGGGCAAATTTAATAATATCGCGAGGAAAAATA
Organism: Pantoea jilinensis; assembly: GCF_019104105.1. Lineage (NCBI taxonomy): Bacteria > Pseudomonadati > Pseudomonadota > Gammaproteobacteria > Enterobacterales > Erwiniaceae > Pantoea > Pantoea jilinensis. The sequence goes on from NZ_CP077746.1 coordinate 948,581, forward strand.
ACCGAAGTGAATAGCTTTGTTACTAACCATAACAAACCTAACCATTTGTGACCAGACCCTTGCACTGTCGGGCCAGGATTCAGTTGATTATTTCCGGCTCAAAGCGCGATCCCTTTGCCCAGATCAGCAGATTAGTCAGCGTAAGCAGTGCGCCAGCGCCACAGACGCCATGCCAGCCCCACAGATGATAAGCGGTGGCGGAGAGCAGCGAACCCGCCGCACCACCTATAAAGTAGCTGGTCATGTAACCTGCATTCAGACGGTTACGCGCCTCCGGCATCTGCGCATAGATCACGCTTTGATTGGTGATATGGACAGCCTGCACCGCCAGATCCAGCAGCAGAATGCCAATAATAAGCGGCACCAGCTGCGCTGCGCCCCATGCAATAGCGGCCCAGGAGAGCAACATGAGCAGCAGGCCGAGTCGGGTCGTCAGCTTCGCTTTACCCCTGTCAGCCAGTGAGCCCGCCTGACGAGCGGCCAGCGCCCCTGCGGCACCGACCAGCCCCAGCAGGCCGATCTCACCTTCTGAGAAGTGATAAGGCGCGCCAGAAAGCAGAAACGCCATTGAGGTCCACAGCAGGCTGAAATTGGCAAACGCGAGACAGCCGGTCCACGCGCGGGTGCGGATCACGCGATTACCTGCATACAGGCGAAAGATAGAGGCCAGCAGTTGTGGATAGCTCATTGGCACGGACTGCTTAACACGTGGCAGCGCTCGCCACAGCGCCAGCGCCATCACGACCATCAGCAAACTGGCTGTCCAGTAGACCGTACGCCAGCCGCCAAGCTGTGCGAGACCGCCTGCCACGGTGCGCGCCAGCAGAATCCCCAGCAGCAAACCGCTCATGACGGTACCAACGATTTTGCCGCGCCGCTCCGGCTCGGCCAGTGTGGCAGCCAGCGGCACCAGGATTTGCGCAGCGACCGAAAACAGGCCAGTCATGACTGTGCCCAGCAGTAAAAAGGGAAATGAGTGCGAAAGGGCGATGATGACCATGCCCGCCGCAGCCAGCAGGATCATCGTTACAATCAGGCTGCGTCGGTCAAAGCGATCGCCTAACGGCACCAGCAACAGCAATCCGCAGGCATAGCCGAGTTGCGCCGTGGTGACAATAAACCCGGCGAGGCTAACAGAGAGATCAAACTGTTGAGCGATGGTATTAAGCAGTGGCTGAACGTAGTAGTTACTGGCTACGCAGAGGCCGGTTGCTACCGACATCAGAATCACTAAAGCAGGCGTCAGACCCTGGCGAGTCGCATTCATAAACAGCATCGGTCGCTAATAATCATTTGAGGTTAATAATAACTCAAAAAACTATTTCACACGCATGTTTATTAACAGGCCATACCAGTCGGGATAGCAGGCATAAAAAAGGGCAGAAATGTTTCCGCCCTTAATCACTGTCCGACTTAAGGCGTATGCTCCCTGAGCCAGCACTTTTACCAACCACCCTGGGGTGGACATGTTTTCATGTTATTGCGCGGCGGCCTGAGCCTCGCTGATCCATTTATCGAACTCAGCCTGATGCGCTTTAATCCAGCCATCAACATGACGGTTAATCGCCTCTTCTGAGTTTTGTCCGGCATGCATCGCTGAGTTTTCAGCATTGATATCGGTAATAGGCAGCTTCATGACCGCAAACAGACGGGCCGCCGCCGGATTTTTCGCCGCCCAGGCTTTGTTGGCGACGATGTGCATGGTATTAACCGGGAAACCGTAGTTCGCGCCGTTTGGCAGCTTAGTATCCACATCCTTCTGTTCGCCAGGCAGCGACGAGAACGGCACCTGCAGCCAGACTACATCGCGGCCCGGCTTCAGCACATCGCTCAGCCAGTAGGGCGTCCAGGTATAATAAAGGATCGGCTTACCCTGTTTGTAGCGTGCCAGCGTATCCGCCACCATCGCCGAATAGTTACCCATATTAGCGGTCACGGTATCACTGAGACCAAAGGCGCTGTTCTGATGATTAATTACCGCTTCACAGCCCCAGCCTGGCGTACAGCCGGTCATATCCGCCTTGCCATCGCCGTTGGCGTCAAACAGTCTGGCGATCTTAGGATCTTTCAGCTGTTCGATATTGGTGATGTGATATTTCTCGGCGGTCTTCTTATCAATCAGATAACCCTGGGCGGCACCGGTAACGTAGGTTCCCTGTCGATACAGCTTCTGATCGCCACCGGCAGCTTTATACATGTCGTCATGCAGTGGCTGCCAGTTCACCGCGGTAAAGGTGGCGTCGCCAGCGGCGATAGAGGTGTAGCCAACGTTGTAATCCACTTCACTCGGCTTGCTGACCTGATAGCCGAGTTTTTCCAGCGCGCGGCTGACAATCAGGGTCTGAAAAGTCTCTTCAGCGATAGTACTCTGTATAGGTTGCACCGTAATACCTTTGCCCGGCAGATCGGCAGCGGAGACGTGTGAAACGGCCAGCGTGGTTACCACGGCGGCGAGCAGAGAGGCTCTGTTGCGCATAGTCATTCCTTATTTAAGATGTCGCGTCAGGATGGGCGGCGCGCAGGCACCGCCCGACAGATTATTTTTTACGCGAAGGAGAGAAGATCAGGCCCAGCGGACCGGTGTGATACCAGTGACGATTACCGCGGCTGCGGCTATCGCGACCAAACGATTGGGTCAGGCGATCAAGGATAATGGCAAGAATCACAATTCCCACGCCACCCACCGTAGCCAGCCCCATATCAAGACGGCCAATACCGCGCAGGACCATCTGACCGAGTCCGCCGACGGCGATCATCGAGGCGATCACCACCATTGACAGCGCCAGCATCAGGGTCTGATTGACGCCCGCCATAATGGTGGGCATCGCCAGCGGCAACTGCACTTTGAATAGCAGCTGTCTCGGACTGGCACCAAAGGATTCGCTCGCTTCGATCAGATCGGCGGGTACCTGCTTAATGCCGAGAATAGTCAGACGCACAATCGGTGGCAGGGCGAAGATAATCGTTACCACCACGCCCGGCACGTTGCCGATACCAAACAGCATCACAATCGGCACCAGGTAGACAAAGGCGGGTGTGGTCTGCATTGCATCCAGCAGAGGTCGTACAATACGCGCTGCCCGTTCGCTACGGGCCAGCCAGATCCCCAGCGGCAGGCCGATGAGAATGCAGAACATCAGCGCGGTAAGCACCAGCGCCAGCGTCACCATCGCCTGCGACCAGGCGCCAATGGCACCTATGGCGATCAGCGATACCAGCGTGGCAATGCCCATGGCGGGGGTTGCGATCTGCCAGGCAATCAGCGCAAACACCAGAATTGCCACTGGTGCTGGCATTCCCAGCAACAGCTGCTGAAAGGCGCTGAGGATATAGTCAACCGGCACCCGGATCCCCTGAAACAGCGGGCGGAAATGGTTGACCACCCAGTCGATACCGGTGGTCACCCAGTGATCAAGCGGGATCCAGGTTTTGTGGAACGGATCCATGATACTGAAATGTTCCGGTGCGGGTGCAGGGGCGCTGTTGAGCCAGTCACTGCTGCTGGCTGCATGGGTTGTCGCGCTACCATCGGGCGTGCCCCAGGCATCGGCACCGCCGCTGCTGGTGGGCGCAGCCTGAGTGCTGGCAGCGGTGCCGCTATCCCACGGATTGGTGGTGTCCTGACTCATGGCTGGGCTCCTTCACGATCTAACGCGCGCAACAGCGTGCTTTTGGAAATGAGACCGACATAGTGATTTTCTTCGCCGACCACGGGCACCGCACAGGGAGCCTGCGCGACGTGAGAGAGCAAATCGCTCAATGAGGTATCGGCGGGAACCGCCGCCGGGGTGTCGAGCAGGGCGCTGTCGATACCTTCGCCTGCTGCCAGCGCCGCTTTCAGAGAATCGGTGGAAACCACGCCGATAAATTTCTGCTTTTCCAGCACGTAGCCGTAATCGCGGTCTTCATCCTGCAGCAGTTTCATGGCGGAGCGCGGACCGAAACCAGGCGCTTTGCGGATCAATGCTCCCGCGCTACGACGGGCTATATCTTTGGCGCTGAATACGTGACTGATATCGACGCCACGGAAAAAGGTGCGGACATAGTCGTTGGCTGGGTTATTCAGGATCTCATCCGGCGTACCAACCTGTATCACTTCGCCGCCCTGCATAATGGCAATGCGATCGCCAATACGCATCGCTTCATCCAGATCGTGGGAAATAAAGACGATGGTGCGCTGATGCCTGGCTTGTAAATTAACCAGCTCATCCTGCATCTCAGTACGAATCAACGGATCCAGTGCGGAGAAGGCCTCATCCATTAATAAGATGTCAGGATTGATTGCCAGCGCGCGGGCTAATCCGACGCGCTGTCGCATTCCCCCGGAAAGTTCATCCGGGTAAGCGTGCGCATAATTCTCCAGCCCGACCTGACGTAACGCTTCCAGGGCTTTTTCCTGGCGTTCAGCCAGTGCGACGCCCGCTAATTCCATGCCAAATGCCGTGTTATTTAATACATTCATGTGCGGCATCAAAGCAAATGACTGGAATACCATGCTGATTTTATTTCTGCGCACGTCACGCAGTTCGCTGGCCGATATTTTGGCAATATCGACACCATCAATAATCACCTGGCCGCGCGTCGGCTCTATCAGACGATTGAGAAGGCGAACCATGGTCGATTTTCCTGAACCAGATAACCCCATGATGACGAATATCTCGCCTTCTTCAATAGCCAGACTGGCGTTCTTTACGCCAAGAGAGAGACCGGTCTTCTCCAGAATGACATCTTTGGTCGCACCTTTTTCAATATATTTAAACGCGCGATCCGGATTGTCGCCAAATATTTTATAGAGATTTTTTACTTCGAGCTTAATAGCCATGCAGTCATTAAATCCTGGTTGAAATATCTGATATTAACCTGTCGTTCCCGCTGAAATTTAAGCAGGCCATACCGTAGCACACTGACGTTATCTGACAACCCTGAGTTGGGATGTTTGCCGGGCACGGGGCATTCAGATGTAGATTATCTTCAGTGCTCACAAGGGATAAGCGCGGATTAATTTTTTGTGAAATAATCAGGGATTTATTGGCATTTAGGTCGATTTGCTGCGTGAAAGGGAGAAAAACAGACGTCACCAACGTGAAATATTACGGAAATAATGGGGACCGATGCAGGAAAATAATCACGCCTGAAACGACCATGTTCAGTGAAATAATTGGCCGAAAAAAAGAAAATACGGGGCGGATGAACATCAATAAACAATGAAATAGTCAGGCGGTATTGCAGTAATATTTTTTTCTTATGATGAGTCGCGGTGGCGCGGCTGCTATGCCATTGCCAGTGAAAACCGGATGCTGATAAAACAGCACCCGGTAACCCTCAGAAATTCCAGTCTTCATCTTCGGTTTCGACCGCTTTACCCATCACATAGGAGGAGCCTGAACCGGAGAAGAAGTCGTGGTTCTCGTCAGCATTGGGGGACAGCGCCGACAGAATGGCCGGATTTACCGCCGTCAGCTCCGCCGGGAACAGCGCCTCGTAGCCCAGATTCATCAGCGCTTTGTTGGCGTTGTAGTGCAGGAAGGTTTTCACCTCTTCCACCCAGCCGACATCGGCATAGAGCGCCTCGGTGTAAGCCACTTCATTCTCATACAGCGCCAGCAGCAGATCATAGGCGAACTGCTGCAGCTCTTCGCGACGCAGATCGTCAGCCGTGGCCAGCGCCTGCTGATATTTGTAGCCGATGTAGTAACCGTGCACCGCTTCATCGCGAATAATCAGGCGAATCAGATCGGCAGTGTTGGTCAGCTTGCCCCGGCTCGACCAGTACATCGGCAGCCAGAAGCCGGAATAGAACAGGAACGACTCCAGAAAAACGCTGGCGATCTTCTTCTTCAGCGGATCATTCGCCCGGTAGTGTTCAAGGATGATGCGCGCCTTGTTCTGCAACGGCACATTCTCTTCGCTCCACTGATAGGCGGCATCCACATCCTGCGTATTACAAAGAGTTGAGAAGATAGAACTGTAAGAGCGCGCATGGACGGCTTCCATAAAGCTGATGTTCGACAGTACCGCCTCTTCGTGTGGCGTAATAGCATCGTCCATCAGTCCCGGCGCGCCGATCACGTTCTGGATGGTATCCAGCAGCGTCAGGCCGGTGAAGACCCGGATGGTCAGTTGCTGCTGCTGTTTATCCAGCGTCTGCCAGGCGGGCAGATCGTTAGAGAGCGGCACCTTTTCTGGCAGCCAGAAGTTGCTGGTGAGACGGTTCCACACCTCAAGATCTTTCTCATCCTGAATGCGATTCCAGTTAATCGCCTGAATTTGTTTAAGTTTCATCGTTTTCATTACAGGGAGCATGAGACGCAGCCCTGAACCTCCGTGCCCTGAAGCGCCATCTGACGCAGTCGAATGTAATAAAGCGTTTTGATCCCTTTTTTCCACGCGTAAATCTGCGCTTTGTTGATGTCGCGGGTCGTGACGTCATCGCGGAAAAACAGCGTCAGTGACAGGCCCTGATCGACGTGCTGAGTCGCTTCTGCGTAGGTATCAATAATCGCTTCCGGCCCAATCTGATACGCATCCTGATAGAGGTGGAGATTCTCATTGGTCATAAACGGCGCGGGATAGTAGACGCGACCGGTTTTACCCTCTTTGCGGATCTCGATAGGGGAGACAATCGGATGGATGCTGGAGGTGGCATGATTGATGTAGGAGATCGAACCGGTCGGCGGGATCGCCTGCAGGTTCTGATTAAACAGCCCGTGCTGCATCACTGCATCACGCAGCGCCTGCCAGTCCGCCTGGGTCGGCAGTGTCAGTCCGGCATCGGCAAACAGCGTCGTCACCCGTTCAGTGCGCGGCAGCCATTCCCGCTGCAGATATTTATCGAAGTAAACGCCGCTGGCGTATTGCGAATCCGCAAAGCCCTCGAACGTCTTCTGATGCTCCTGCGCCAGTTGATTAGAGGTGCGTAGCGCATAGTAGGTAATGCAATAGAAGTAGAGATTGGTGAAATCCAGCGCTTCCGGTGAGCCGTAGGCGATGCCTTCCCGCGCCAGATAGCCGTGCAGGTTCATCTGACCCAGCCCGATGGCGTGCGAACGGCGATTGCCTTCGGCGACCGACGGCACCGAGCCAATCTCGCTCATCATCGACACCGAGGTCAGAGCGCGAACCGCCACATCCACGGTGCGCGCCAGATCGCGCGAATCCATGGCATGCGCAATATTCAGGGAGCCAAGATTACAGGAGATATCTTTGCCGATGCGGCGATAGCTCAGGTCATCATGGTACTCGCTGGCGCTGTTCACCTGCAGAATCTCAGAGCAGAGATTACTCATATTGATGCGACCGGCAATCGGGTTGCTGCGGTTCACGCTGTCCTCATACATGATATAGGGATAGCCCGACTCAAACTGAATCTCGGCCAGCGTCTGGAAGAAGTCGCGTGGCTGAATATACGTTTTACGGATGCGATCGTCCGCCAGCATCTCGTCATACTTCTCGCTGATACTGATATCGCCAAAGGCCTGACCATAAATCCGCTCAACATCATAGGGCGAGAACAGCGCCATGGGTCTGTTCTCTTTTGCCAGCTGAAAAGTGATATCAGGAATAACCACGCCCAGCGACAGCGTTTTGATGCGGATCTTCTCGTCGGCATTTTCGCGTTTGGTATCCAGAAAGCGGAAAATATCGGGATGATGCGCATTAAGCCAGACTGCGCCGGCGCCCTGACGCGCACCAAGCTGATTCGCATAGGAGAAAGCATCTTCCAGCATTTTCATTACGGGGATAACGCCCGACGATTGATTTTCAATACGTTTAATCGGCGCACCAGACTCACGCAGGTTCGACAGTAAAAAGGCGACGCCGCCGCCGCGCTTTGACAGCTGCAATGCCGAATTCACTGCGCGGCCAATCGACTCCATATTGTCTTCGATGCGCAGCAGGAAGCAGGAGACCAGCTCACCGCGCTGCTGTTTGCCGCAGTTCAGAAAGGTCGGCGTAGCGGGCTGGAAACGGCCGCTGAGGATCTCCTCCAGCAGCGCTCGCGCCAGCGTTTCATCGCCCTGAGCCAGTGTCAGTGCCACCATGCAGGCGCGCTGTTCGAAGGTTTCCAGATAGCGTTTGCCGTCAAAGGTCTTCAGGGTATAGGTGGTGTAGTACTTCCAGGCGCCCAGAAAAGTTTTGAACTCAAATCCCCACTTCTCCGCCACCTCATGCAGCTCAAGCAGAAAATCAAAATCGTACTGATTCAGCACATCCGCTTCGTAATAGCTCTCCGCCACCAGATAGCGTAAACGCTCGGCGTTGCTGGAGAAGGGGACGATATTGGGTTGCACATGCTGCAGATAAAACTGACGTGTCGCTTCGCGATCCTTGTCGAACTGGATGCGGCCGTCAGCATCGTAGAGGTTCAGCATGGCATTGAGGGCGTGATAATCGAGCGTCACGCCGTTGAGGGTATCTGTTGTTGCCAAAATTGGGTTACTCCCGCTTTAACTTTCGCAATATCGTCAGGCGTTCCCATTAGCTCGAAGCGATAAAGACAAGGAACCTGACATTTTTTTGCAATGATGCTGCCCGCCAGGCAGTAACCGGCACCGAAATTACGGTTGCCTGCTGCGATCACGCCACGAATACCACGGCGGTTCGCCTCATCATTAAGAAACTGAATCACCTGACCGGGCACTGCACCGCGACTGCTGCCACCGCCATAGCTGGGTACCACCAGAATATAGGGCTGGTCGATATGCAACTGATCACGGGCATCAAGCGGGATGCGCCAGGCGGGCAGGCCGAGGCGCGTGACAAACCGGTGGGTGTTTTCCGACTGGCTGGAAAAATAGACCAGCGGGAACATGCGCTTAGCCCCCGACGGCAGAAAGCGATCGCAGAGTGGCGATCTTGTCCGGGCGGAAGCCGCTCCAGTGATCGTTATCTGCCATCACCACCGGCACCTGGCGGTAACCCAGTGATTTCAGGTTGTCGATCGCTTCCGGCTGGCTGTCGAGATTGATTAACTGATAGGCGAGACCCTGACGGTCCATCGCATTTTTGGTCGCCGTGCACTGGACACAGTTATCTTTAGTGTAAATAATAATGCGCATGATTCGTATTTCCCTCTGTGTGCGGTTCTGATGCCCGAAAACAAAGCTGACGCGACAGGTTGCGGGCTTCATTGTGACGAACAGCAGGTGTCGTGCTGATGAGCTAAATACTAGATGTAGTGTTTTTGGTGGTCAAGCCCACCAGATATAGGGTTTTATGATTTGTATTTGCGCAACAGAGGAAAAGCCAGCAGGGATGCGCCCTGCAGCCTGGAAAAATCTTTTGTAAATGTCGCTGGCCGCAAAAAAGGCAAAAAAAAGCCCCGCACAGGGCAGGGCTCAGGGGATTTCTCAGCGCTTAGCTTAGCGGCGTGAAGCCAGCAGTACGCCCACGACGATACCGAATGCGGCACCGATACCTACACCGTGCCATGGCTTGTCATGGACATAGGTATCAACCTGAGCGGAAGCATCACGCGCAACCTGTGAAACACGGTTGCTGCCGCCGTTCAGTTTAGAGCGGGTCTGTTTCAGCAGCTTCTCTGCCTGACTGCGGGCTGAGTCCACTTCGTCTTTGGCGTCACTGCCGTAAGATTTCAACAGCGCTTCCAGTGAATCGGCCAGTTCGTTAACGTCCTGATTGATATCAATGTCATCGTTTTTTACAGTGCGATTAAACATTTTTTAGCTCCCTTTGATTTAAAAACGTAATACTAGTGTAGACGACCTTGAGATTAACGAGACGCGGGAGTGTTCTTTAGGGAAAATTCCGAATGCCCACTCTGTCATGCTGTTGTAAGGTTGCGAAGCTTTTGAAAGAGGAGAGGATCGAGCATGTATTTACGACCGGATGAGGTAGCGCGCGTACTGGAAAAAGCGGGTTTCGAAGTCGATGAAATTACCCCACGGGCCTATGGCTATCGCCGTGGAGAGAACTACGTTTATGTGAACCGCGAAGCGCGCATGGGGCGCATGGCTTTAGTGATTCACCCGACACTGAAAGAGAAGAGCCAGCCGTTCGCTGAACCCGCTTCAGAAATGAAGACCTGCGATCACTACACCCAATTCCCTCTCTACCTGGCGGGTGATTCACAGGAACATTACGGCATCCCGCACGGATTCAGTTCCCGCATGGCGCTGGAACGCTATATTCAAAGCGTTTTCGGCTGACGCATCAGGCCCCGCCGCGACGGGGCTCTGAACGGCCTTTCCATCCTCCCTGTTTCCTGCCGTTGCAATTACCCGCTGTGACGCGTATAAAATTGCCCACTATAGATGTTTAGACGTCCATACGGATAAAAAAGATGAGCGAACAGCCAACTCCCTCGCAGGAACAATTTAAACGCACCATGAAAGTGCGCCATCTGGTGATGTTATCGCTGGGCGGCGTGATCGGCACTGGCCTGTTTTTTAACACCGGCTATATCATTTCTACTACCGGAGCGGCGGGTACGCTGCTTGCCTATCTGATTGGCGCGCTGGTGGTCTGGCTGGTGATGGTCTGTCTGGGTGAACTCTCTGTGGCGATGCCGGAAACCGGCGCGTTCCACGTTTACGCTGCGCGTTATCTCAGTCCGGCAACCGGTTATACCGTGGCATGGCTCTACTGGCTGACCTGGACGGTGGCCCTGGGCTCCAGCCTGACGGCAGCGGGCTTCTGTATGCAGTACTGGTTCCCGCAGATTCCGGTATGGATATGGTGCCTGGTCTTCTGCTGCGCCATCTATCTGCTGAACGTCATCTCAACCCGCTTCTTCGCCGAAGGGGAGTTCTGGTTCTCGCTGATTAAGGTGGTCACGATCGTCGCCTTTATCGTGCTGGGCGGCGCAGCGATGTTTGGCTTTATCCCGATGAAAGATGGTACGCCCGCGCCCGGTCTGAGCAATCTTACCGCGCACGGCTGGCTGCCCAATGGCGTACTGCCGATTCTGATGACGATGGTGGCGGTGAACTTCGCCTTCTCCGGCACCGAGCTGATCGGGATTGCGGCCGGTGAAACCCAGCAGCCGGAGAAAGTGCTGCCGCTGGCGATCCGCACCACCGTGGCCAGGCTGATCATCTTCTTCATCGGCACAGTCTTTGTGCTGGCGGCGCTGATTCCGATGGATCAGGCTGGCATCGTAAAAAGTCCGTTTGTGCTGGTGTTCGAAAAGATCGGCATCCCGTATGCGGCTGACATCATTAACTTTGTGATCCTGACTGCAATCCTGTCAGCGGCCAACTCCGGCCTTTACGCATCGGGCCGTATGCTCTGGTCGCTGGCCAACGAAAATACGCTGCCGCGTGCCTTTTCCCGGGTGAACAAGCGCGGCGTACCCATGCTGGCAATTACTGTCAGCATGGTGGGCGGTTTGCTGGCGCTGGTTTCCAGCGTGGTTGCGCCAGACACGGTGTTTGTGGCGCTGTCGGCTATCTCTGGCTTTGCGGTGGTCGCGGTCTGGCTCAGCATCTGCGCCTCGCATTTTGTTTTCCGTCGCCGTCACCTTCAGCAGGGCAAATCGCTGGCCGATCTGGCTTACCGCGCGCCGCTCTATCCGCTGACGCCGATTCTGGGCTTTCTGCTCTGTCTGCTGGCCTGTGTTGGTCTGGCATTCGATCCAACTCAGCGTATCGCGCTATGGTGTGGCATCCCGTTTGTCCTGTTCTGCTACGCCGCATACCATCTGACCCACAAATCATCCCCGAAGCCTGAGGAGGCCAAAGATGTCGCATAACCCTGTCGCGCAGGCTTTAACAGAGTCACCATTGCTGATTCTGGATGGCGCGCTGGCCACCGAACTGGAAGCCCGCGGCTGCCATCTGGCCGATGCGCTCTGGTCAGCAAAGGTGCTGATGGAAAATCCTGAGCTCATCTATCAGGTGCACTACGACTATTTTGTCGCCGGTGCGCGTTGTGCCATTACCGCCAGCTATCAGGCGACGCCGCAGGGCTTTGCCACACGTGGTCTTGATGAAGCGCAGTCACTGGCGTTGATCGCCCAGAGCGTCGAGCTGGCGCGCCGCGCACGTCAGGACTATCTGGCGGTCCGGCCCGATGCGAAAACGCTGCTGGTGGCGGGATCGGTGGGGCCATATGGTGCTTTCCTGGCGGATGGTTCGGAATATCGCGGTGACTATGCACTGCCGGAAGCGGAAATGATGGCGTTTCACCGTCCGCGCGTGCAGGCGCTGCTGGCGGCGGGTGCCGATCTGCTGGCCTGTGAAACCCTGCCTTCGTTGGCGGAAGCGCAGGCACTGGTGAAGCTGCTGGCTGAATTCCCGGAAGGCCGCGCGTGGTTCACGTTTACGCTGCGTGATGCCGGGCATATCAGCGACGGCACGCCGCTGTCAGAGGTGGTGAGCTGGCTGAATCAGCAGCCGCAGGTGATAGCGCTGGGGATCAACTGCGTAGCGCTGGAGAGCGTAACGCCAGCGCTGCAGCAGTTGCAGAGGCTGACCGACAAGCCGCTGGTGGTCTATCCCAACTCCGGCGAGCAGTATGATGCCAGCAGCAAAACATGGCATTCCGCGCCGTCGGGCTGCACGCTGCACGACAAGCTGGATGAGTGGCAGCAGGCGGGCGCGAAGCTGATTGGCGGCTGCTGTCGCACCTCACCCAACGACATCGCGGCTATCGCCCGCGCTTGTCAACCGCAATAAGCTGGCTGAATCGGGCGATGATAGCCCGATTGAGACAAAGAAGGCGGTCTACACTTTGAGCACTGATCACTCTGTGGACCCCTTCATGAAACAGCGAATTCTGGCTCTGGCCGCCGCGCTGCTGCTTAGCGGCTGTGCCACCATTGTCGGCACTGAAACCCAAATGGTGCGCATCGACTCTCTGCCGCAGGGCGCGCGCTTTACCGTGCAGGATGAGCGTGGCTACGCGGTTGCGCAGGGTTTCACGCCGCAGACCGTTGAGCTGGCAAAATCCACCGGCCGCTACTTCGGCAAAAAGCACTATCTGCTGATGCTGGAAAGCCCGGGCTACGTGCCGGTTACAGTGCCTATCGAGGCTCGCGCTAACCTCTGGTATCTGCTGGGCAATATCCCATTAGGTGGATTCCCCGGCTGGTTGCTGGTCGATCCTTTCTATGGCGGCATGTACGACCTCAAGCCGGAACATCCACGTCCCTTCATGAATCCGGTTGGCGCGCGCGGCTGATCACTGCGCGGTCGGCTTCACCATTCCGCCTGGCGTTTTATGGCGTTCCAGATACTGATGCTGGAAAATGCACATGCGGATGGTGTTGCGGTACTCCCCATTGATGAAAAATTCATGTTTAAGCACGCCTTCGATCTCGAAGCCGAGCTTGGTATAGATATGGATCGCTTTTTCGTTTTCCTGATCGACAATCAGGTAGAGCTTATAGAGATTGAGAACCGAAAAGCCGTAATCCATCGCCAGCTTTGCCGCCTGGGTTGCCAGCCCTTTGCCCTGATGCGCCGGATCGATAATGATCTGAAACTCGGCGCGGCGGTGCACATGGTTAATCTCCACCAGTTCCACTAATCCCGCTTTCTGCCCGCTATGCTCCACCACAAAGCGGCGTTCCGTCTGATCATGAATGTGCTTGTTGTAGAGATCGGACAGCTCCACAAACGCTTCATAGGGCTCCTCAAACCAGTAGCGCATCACGCTGGCGTTGTTATCCAGCTGATGGACAAAGTGCAGGTCTTCCCGCTCCAGTGGACGCAGTTTTACCGTCATCGCTTTTTCCTCTCATGAAATAGTTGCCGCGAGTATACCGCATCAGCCTGGTGCTGCGTTTTGTGCAGTCGTATAGGGGCGCTGCTTTAGCGTACAACCGTCAATAGCGTAGCGTGGCAATCAAGATGGCTGTGAGAGAACCACACACCGTCCGGCAGGAGAGAAGAGGGGTTAAGGCCGATTAAGAGGCGAGTTACGAAATGCGCGACGAGTGAAACAGCGCCGGACGGCAGATTAACGCCGTCCGGCCGGGTTTCAGGCAGAGATCTGTTCGATGATGCGGCCCTGCGCCATGCGCACCGCGCGATCGCACATATGATCGATAACATCGGGATCGTGGCTGACCAGCACCATTGTCAGACCATCCTGCTGTTTCAGATCGTTGAGCAGGTTGAGGATCTCCGCCTGCACTGACATATCCAGTGCCGATGTCGGCTCATCCAGCAGCAGGATCTTTGGCTGCAGCAGCAGGGCGCGCACGATGGCGACGCGCTGACGCTGACCGCCAGAGAGCTGATGTGGATAGCGATCTGCCAGTGCAGGATCGAGTCCGACGTGACGGAAACCCTGATCGATACGATCGTTGATATTCTCGCGTTTCAGCAGCTTCAGCGGCTCCGACAGGGTGCGACGCAGCCGGTGACGCGGATGCAGCGAGGCATAAGGGTCCTGGAACACCATCTGCACTTCCTGACGCAGCGCACCGGTAAAGGCTTTGCCCGGCTGAACAGTATGACCGGCAAGCTGCATCTGGCCCTGCCAGTGTGGGTTCAGACCTGCCAGCACCCACAGCAGTGACGATTTGCCGCAGCCCGAAGGACCCACCAGACCAAAACACTCGCCCGCGTTAACCTCAAGATTAACCTCATGCACCACGGTGCGAAGGTCATAACCCTGTTTGTGGGCGACGCTGAGATTGTGTAACTCAATCATAATTCGCCTCCAGCGCAGCGCGATCCAGCACCGGTAAAGTCTGTCCGTGGGTCGCTTTACCCGGACGGCAGGCCCACAGTGTGCGGGTGTAAGGATGGGTCGCGTGAGGCAGTTCAGCGGCGGGCAGCGTATCCAGCAACCGGCCTTTGTACATCACCATCACCCGCTCGCAATGTTCCGAAACCTGCTGCAAATCGTGGCTGATCAGCAGCAGACCCATGTTACGCGCTTCCACCAGACCGCGAATCAGCGCCAGCACCTGATCGCGCATGGCATGATCCAGTGCAGAGGTGGGTTCATCAGCGATCAGGAAGTCAGGATCGGTGATCAGTGCGATTGCCAGCATCACACGCTGGCCCATGCCGCCCGAGAGCTGATGCGGATACTGCTGCATCAGCCGACGCGGATCGGGCAGGCCGACCGCATCCAGCATCTCACACACTTTCTCTTTACGCTCGGCACGGCTCAGGCGGCGATGCAGCATCAGCGGTTCTTCCACCTGCCAGCCAATGGTGCGCGTCGGATTAAGGGCATATTTCGGGTCCTGCATCACCATCGCCACGCGGTTACCGCGCAGCTGGTTCCAGTGACGCTCACTCAGCGTCAGCGCATTCTCACCGGCCACCTGAAGCTGGCTGGCCTGCAGATGCAGCGCGGGCGAGAGCAGTCCCATCAGGCTGCGGGCGGTCAGCGACTTCCCGGAGCCGGACTCACCGACCAGCGCCACACGTTCGCGGCCCACGGAAAAGCTGATGTTATCGACCAGCAGTGCTTCATCACTGCGAATGGTCAGCCCTTCGGCAAGGAGCAGATTATTTTGCATGACGGGTATCCAGTCGGTCGCGCAGGCCATCGCCTGTCAGGTTAAAGGCCAGGCTGGCAAACAGAATCGCCGCACCCGGTGCAGCCGCAACCCACCACTGATCGAAGATCACTTTACTGCCTTCGGCGACCATTGAGCCCCATTCAGCCGTCGGCGGCTGAACGCCCATGCCGAGGAAACCGAGTCCGGCAGCAGCCAGGATAATCCCGCCCAGGCTTAGCGCAGCGCGGACCACCGCCGTGGGCATGCAGAGCGGCAGGATATGACCGAACATCAGGCGAAAGCCCGTAATGCCCTGCATCCGCGCGGCGGCGAGGTAATCGCTGCGGCGCAGTGCCAGCGTTTCAGCGCGTGCCTGACGGGCAAACGGCGGCCAGCTGGTCAGCGCCAGTGCCAGCGCGCCGTTCATCAGGCCAGGGCCGAGAATCGCCACCAGCGCCAGCGCGATCACCAGGTTGGGCAGCGACAGGAAGATATCGGTAATGCGCATCAACAGGCGTTCGGTCCAGCCGCCAACGTAACCGGCGGTGATGCCGATCAGCAGTCCGGCCGGAATAGTCAGCACCAGAATCAGCGATACCAGCAGCAGCGTAGGGCGTGTGCCGTAAATCACGCGCGACAGCAGATCGCGGCCAAAGCCATCGGTGCCAAACCAGTGCTGTGCTGACGGCGCCAGCAGGCGGCTCGACATGGTCTGCACATTCGGGTCGAAAGGTGCAATCAGCGGTGCCAGCAGCGCCATCAGGATAAGAATCGCGACCAGCGTCAGGCCAACGGTTAACGAGGTCACGCGTTGACGGCGACGGCGTGGCCGTAGCGTTTTGAGTTCAGAGAGTTGTTGCGTCATCGGGTTCTCGGATCGGTTAACCAGGTTAAAACATCTGCCAGGGTGTTAATCAGGATAAAGCAGCTGCCAATCAACAGGGTTGAGCCCAGAATCGCCGGCACATCGCCGGAGAACAGCGCATTGGTCATATATCGACCCACTCCCGGCCAGGCGAAGACGGTTTCGGTTAGCACCGAGCCTTCCAGCAGCGTGGCGTAGGAGAGGGCGATCACCGTAACCAGCGTGCCCAGCACGTTAGGGAATATATGGCGCAGCAGGATGCGCACCCGACCGGCACCTTTGGCACGCGCCAGCACCACATACTCTTTACTGCTCTCTTCCAGCAGCGCCGCACGCAGCAGGCGGGTAATGCCCGCCATCGCCAGCAGACCGAGAATCACCACCGGCAGCCAGAGGTGCGCAATCGCGTTGCGGAACATCTCCGGTTCACCTGAGAGCCAGCTGTCGATCAGCACAAAGCCGGTTTTCGGCTCAAGGGTATAGACCCAGATATCATCCAGTCGTCCCGGTCCGGCGGACCAGTGCAGCACCGCATAAAAGAGCAGCAGACCCAGCAGGCCGAGCCAGAACACTGGCACCGAGTAGCCCAGCAGCGAGATAAAGCGGGCGAGGTTATCGATCCAGCTGCCCGGTTTCCAGGCCGCCAGCAGCGCCAGCGCGACGCCGAATACCACCGCGAAGATCATCGCGCAGGTCGCCAGCTCAATGGTGGCCGGGAACGTGGACATCAGATCGCCAGTCACCGACTGATTGGTCAGACGGGAGACACCCAGATCGCCGTGCGCCAGATGTTCGACATAGCGCCAGAACTGCATCAGCACCGGCTCGTCGAGACCCAGGTCATGACGCACCTGCGCGTAGGTCGCTTCACTGGCGTGATCGCCGGCAATCTGCTGCACCGGATCAATCGGCGACAGATGCGACAGCATAAAGGTGAAGGCAAGCAGGCCAAGCAACGTGACCAGCAGCGACAATATGCTACCGATCAGCCGTCCGCCACGCTGCCAAAAAAGCCGGGCGAACCCGGCTGAAGGGACAGACTGTGCCATTACTTAGTAACCTGCGAATAATACACCATGTCAGGGTTGATGCCCTGCACGTAGCCTTTCAGGTTGTCGCGCAGGGCGATCAGGTTCTTCGCCTGCATCCCAATCACGTAAGGTGAGTTCTTCATCACTTCACGCTGCATCGCTTCATACAGCGCCACGCGTTTTTTCGGATCGCTTTCTGCTGTCGCCGCAATCACCTGCTTGTTCAGCTCAGGAATATGCCAGTCTGAACGGTAAGCGATGGTTTTGCTGCCATCTTCCGGGTTGTAAGCAAACGAGGCGGCATTGGTATTGGGATCGAAGTAGTCAGAACCCCAGGCGTTCAGCGTCGCTTCATATTTATGCGCTTTCACATTGGTCGACACTTCTGAGCTCAGGCCCGGTACCACTTCCACTTTCACGCCTGCTTTGGCGAAGCTGCCCTGCAGCGCCTGTGCGATATCCAGATAAGGCGGCTGGTTGCTGGTAGAGAGCTTGAAGGTCACGTTGCTCAGGCCCGCTTTCTTCAGAATCGCTTTGGCTTTTTCCGGATCGTAGCTGTATGGCGTGTCGTTGATTGCGCCCAGGAAGCCCTTCGGCAGGAAGCTCTGATGCACGTCGAACTGACCTTTCAGCAGCTCGTTAGCGATACCTTTGTAATCCCACAGGTAGCGTGCTGCTTCCCAGAAGGCCGGATTCTTCATCGTCTCGTTTGCGCCGATGTTGAACTGGATGTAGTAGAGCGACGCCATGGGAATCGCTTCCGTCTTCACGCCTGTTTTGCCGTTCAGCGCAGCGATCTGATCGGCACCCAGGTTACGGGCGATATCGGCATCGCCCTGTTCCAGCAGCAGACGACGCGCCGCCGGTTCCGGTACGTTTTTGATCAGGATATTTTTCATCTTTGGCGCGCCCGCCGGTGAGGTCGGGTTAGCGCTGAGCAGTACCACCTGATGCATCACCACTTTACGGATCTGATACGGACCGCTGCCCGCAGAGTGAGTTGCCAGCCAGGCGTTACCAAAATCGCCGTTCTTCGCGTTCGCCATCGCGGTTTTTTCATCAATGATGGAAGAAACCGGGGCAGAGAGCAGGCTCAGCACGTAGGTCGGGCTGACGTTAGCCGTCCAGCTAATCTGCACGTGATTGTCGTCGACCTTCTTCAGGAAGCCGTCGACGTTATCTTTAGTCCAGCCAAGCTGTGTCAGGATGAAAGAGGGATCGAGGTTCAGCTTTACCACGCGGCCCAGCGAGAAGATCACATCTTCCGGACGCAGTGGGTTGCCGGTAGAGAATTTCGCATCTTTGCGCAGTTCAAAGGTCAGGCTGCGGTTGTCGCTGCCGGGCTGCCATGAGGTCGCCAGAGTAGGCTTCAGGTCCACCGGGTTCTGCGGATCGGACTGGACCAGACGCTGATAGATGTTTGTAAAAGCCTGAACGCTGGTCAGTTCAAACCCTTTGGCCGGATCGAAGCTGTCGGCGTCGTCAGTAGATTGTGCAATTACCAGCGTATCTTTTGGTGTTGCGGCCTGTGCTGTGAAGGCGCCAGCCAGCGTCAGCGCCAGCAGTGATGGAATTATAGTTTTCATGAAATTTCCTTGCCTCTAAAAAGTTACGCGAGTTTACGAAAGGGCCGGTGTGAAGAATAGTCGAATATGGGCTAATCATATGCCAAAAGGTTATAAGGGTTACCTGCTGGTTATAAGAAGATCGCCACTCTGTTAACGAAGCGGTAAGCTGAGCAGAAACAAAACCTCAACGAAACCATTATTCAGGTTATTATTGCTTTACCGCAGCCAGACGCTCTTTATAATGGCTGCAGATAATTTCAGGAGAATTCAGTTGGACAGTGATACCCGATTAACTTTAATTCTGGCAAGCTGAATTTTCTTTGCTGCTTGCCAACCGGCGAGCAGCGATCCCCGCTTTAATTAACGATCGCGCTCCTTTTTTAAATCCTGTCATTCACAGGAGTGCGCGTTATGCTGCTGTTTATATTCGCTCTTTTTCCTCCGCCCCGATTGGCGTAGCGCAGGCTACGCCCGATTGACGATCTCAGACTTTCAACATGCTGCGTTTAACCGACGTCGGCTAATCCTGTGCGCGTCATTATTTTGCGTGCAGGCGGAATAACGTGATTATTCCTGAAGGTCACCGCATTAAATAACCCGGCTTCGCCAGGTTTTATCCATGCACCTTATTTTGCGTGCAGGACAACTATTGCTTTAAATCAGGGAGATGTCGAAATGAGCGACATGAAACTGGAGCAGGTTGCGATCACTTCATCCGGCAACCGTAACGATAAAAAAAGTAAAAAAATGTTTGCTGTGGCACAGCAGGCAGGCCAGCACATTGAGACGACGCTGGCAAACCTGCGCAGCCACCACCAGGGCCTGACTCAGGCTGAAGCGGCGAAACGCCTGAGCCTGTACGGCCGCAATGAAGTCGCGCATGAGAAAGCGCCACCGGCGCTGATTCAGCTGCTGATGGCGTTTAATAACCCGTTTATCTACGTATTGCTGGTCCTGGCGCTGGTGAGTTTTGTAACGGACTACTGGCTGCCGCTGCGCGCCGGTCAGGAGACCGATCTTTCCGGGGTGATCATCATCTGCACCATGGTGATGTTGAGCGGGCTGCTGCGCTTCTGGCAGGAGTTTCGCACCAACCGTGCGGCGCAGGCGCTGCAGTCACTGGTTCGTAGCCAGGTTACCGTGCTGCGGCGTGAGGCGGACAGCGAAACCGCACAGCGCCAGGATGTGGATATGAGTGAACTGGTGCCGGGCGATATCATTCTGCTCAGCACCGGCGACCAGGTGCCAGCCGATGTGCGCCTCCTGAGTTCACGTAACCTGTTTATCAGTGAAGCGGTGCTGACCGGCGAGTCGCTGCCGGTTGAGAAACACAGCAGTGAAGCGGGTATTGACGGCACAGGCCAGACTGCTAAAGAGCTGCTGGCGTCAGCGAATATCTGCCTGATGGGTACCAGCGTAGCCAGCGGTACAGCCAGCGCCGTCGTCGTCGCGACCGGTGGCGAAACCTGGTTTGGCTCGCTGGCCTCATCGCTGACCGGAAGCCGTCCGCAAACTGCATTTGATCGCGGGGTGAATAGCGTCAGCAAACTGCTGATCCGCTTTATGCTGGTGATGGTGCCGGTGGTGCTGCTGATAAATGGCTTCACCAAAGGTGACTGGATGGATGCCACGCTATTTGCACTGGCGGTTGCGGTCGGGCTGACCCCGGAAATGCTGCCGATGATTGTCAGCGCCAACCTGGCCAAAGGCGCAATTGCGATGTCTCGTCGCAAAGTCATCGTTAAAAAGCTCAATGCCATTCAGAACCTTGGGGCAATGGACGTGCTCTGTACGGATAAAACCGGCACGCTGACTCAGGACACCATTCTGCTGGCGCATCATCTGGATGCACAGGGCAATGAAGATGCTCAGGTCCTGCTGCTGGCATGGCTGAACGGCAGCAGCCAGAGTGGCGCGAAAAACCTGATGGACCGCGCCGTACTCAGCGCGGGCGATAAAATCATTTCGCAGTCTCTGCGCAGCCAGTTTCAACTGGTGGATGAGTTGCCGTTTGATTTTGATCGCCGCCGGGTTTCAGTGCTGGTGGAAGATCTGGCTCAGCATCGTTCACAGCTGATCTGCAAAGGCGCAGTCAAAGAGATGCTGGCGGTAAGTATCGCCGTGCGCAAGGGCGATGCGGTCGTTGCACTGGATGCGGCGCAGCGAGCGGCGCTGCTGACACAGACCGAACACTATCATCAGCAGGGTTATCGTGTGCTGCTCGTGGCAACCCGTGATGAGGAGCTGCGCGCGCCGCTCAATGACAGTGACGAGCGCGATCTGGTTATTCAGGGCATGCTGACCTTCCGCGATCCGCCAAAAGCCAGCGCGGGTAAAGCGATTAAAGCCCTGCGCGACAGCGGTGTGGCGGTGAAAGTGCTGACCGGCGACAACCCATTGGTGACGCTGCGTGTCTGTGCCGATGTCGGACTGACCGATCCGGCGATGCTGACCGGCGATCAGATTGAGGCGATGAACGATGACGAACTGGCGCAGGAAGTGGAACGTTGCACGCTGTTTGCCCAGCTTACGCCGCTGCAGAAATCACGTCTGGTGCGGCTGATGCAGCAGAATGGTCACACCGTCGGTTTCCTGGGAGATGGCATTAATGACGCGCCTGCACTCCGGGCGGCGGATACCGGGATTTCCGTGGACAGCGCGGCAGATGTGGCGAAAGCCTCCTCGGACATCATCCTGCTGGAGAAAGATTTACAGGTGCTGAATGAAGGTGTCCTCAAAGGACGCGAGACCTTTGGCAACATCATCAAGTACCTGAACATGACCGCCAGTTCCAACTTCGGCAATGTTTTCTCGCTGCTGGTGGCCAGTGCTTTTATTCCGTTTTTGCCGATGCTCTCCATTCATCTGCTGATTCAGAACCTGATGTATGACATTTCCCAGCTGGCACTGCCGTGGGACAAGGTTGACCGTGAGTTTCTGAATAAGCCGCGTAAATGGGATGCCGGCAACATTAAACGCTTCATGCTGTGGATGGGGCCGACGTCGTCAATTTTTGACGTCACGACCTTTGCGCTGATGTGGTTCGTTTTTGGCGCGAATCATGCGGGCGTGCAGTCGCTGTTCCAGTCCGGCTGGTTTATCGAGGGATTGCTGTCACAGACGCTGGTAGTGCATATGCTGCGTACCCGGAAGATTCCGTTTATCCAGAGTCGCGCCACCTTACCGGTGATGCTGACCACGCTGACGATTATGGCGCTGGGCATCCTGATTCCGTTCTCACCGCTGGGCGCGATGGTCGGTCTGGTGCCACTGCCATGGCAATACTTCCCGTGGCTGGTGCTGACGCTGTTCAGCTACTGCCTGGTGGCGCAGGGAATGAAACATGTCTACATCCGCAGGTTTGGTCAGTGGTTCTAGGGAGGAGAAGATGAAAAAAGGCAGGCTCGATAAAGTTTTTGTCGGCGTGATGATTATCGGCTTAACTCTGATTGCGCTGACGGTCGTGGTGCGATGATAGCGTTGTAAAACTGCGAACATTAAAAGGCAGCGAGGCGACTCACTGCCTTTTTTATTAATGGGCGATTACTCTTCGTCGCGCTCACGGCTGGCGCGCTGGCGTTCGTAATATTCATCCTCTGCAGTGATGATCTCATCCATCAGCGAATCCATATCAACCACGCGCTCCTCTTCCACAAACTCTCCGGTAAGCGGCGTTTCTGGTGTGAGCTTGCCATCCTCATACAGCAACCAGATCTCTTTGGCATAGCGCGTCTTAAGCAGCTGCGGAGCGAACTGACCATAGTATGAAGTGATGTTGTTTACGTCACGTTCGAACATCGACTCGGCATGGTTATTGGCCGCCGCATCAACCGCCTGGGGCAGGTCAATAATCACCGGTCCCTGATCGTCCAGCAGCACGTTGAACTCGGATAAGTCACCATGCACGATACCTGCACAGAGCATGCGGACGATGTTACGGATCATGGTGTTGAAATCGGTGATTGCCTGCTCTTCGGAGAGCATGACATCGCTGAGGCGAGGCGCAACCGCACCGTTGGCGTCAGTTACCAGCTCCATCAGTAACACACCGTCGATGCAGAGATAAGGCTGCGGCACACGAACACCGGCGTTAGCCAGGCGGAACAATGCGTCTACTTCGGCAGTCTGCCAGGACTCTTCCTGCTGCTTACGGCCAAATTTCGTGCCTTTCTGCATGGCGCGGGCGTTACGGCTGTTGCGGGTTTTACGTCCTTCCTGATACTGCACCGCCTGCTTGAAGCTACGCTGAGTCGCTTCTTTATAGACTTTGGCGCACTGCACCTTGCCGCCGCAAAGCACGGTATAGACGTCTGCTTCTTTGCCGCTTTTCAGCCGCTGCAGGACATCGTCAATCAGGCCGTCATCGACCAGTGGCTGGATTCTGTTTGGGATTTTCATGCGGCTTTATACCTTATTTCACCCACTTTTCGTATCAATTTGCGATGATGGAAATATTGGCAATGACTGAACAAAGAATCTGATTCTACCCTGGAATGTGGCTTTATGGGGATGATCCTTGATGACCAGCGCGTTTGACCTTTGTTTTTTCATAAACAATGGATTAGCTGGAAGAGCAGGGCAGTTTGATCTGCAGGAGTATCGTTTTCTGGCCACTGCGCACAGCTGGCAGGGATGATGTATCCGGGGAAAAACCTGTAGAGCAGACCGAAGCGGTCTGTCAGGCCAGCATCCTTTTCACAGGATACTGGCCCACCTGCGGGATTATTTCAGGCTTTTAAGCACGTTAACCGTGCTGTCGATGTCGATCTCATCTTCAGAGAAGGTCAGCGTGGTTCCCTGGAATGTGGTCACCGCCAGCTTTTTCAGCGAACGCATTTCATTCGCTTTCGTGTCAGATTTCGGCCGGATATTATTCAGCAACAGGCCGACTGACAGCACCGCGTTCTCTTTGTCGACACCGGCATCGACCGGGACTTCTTCGCTGTAGACCAGGTAAGATTTGATCGAGGTGATCTTCAGCCGCTCGCCTGCGATATAGATGTATTTGCTTGTCGGCGCGACTTTCACCGCATAGGCAGATAAGCCTTTGTTGTTGGTGGTGGGTTCAAAGGTCACCGCCGCATCTTTTTTGATCAGGTCAGGGTTGGCGACCTTAATCACATGAAAATAGCGGTTATCGCCGTTTTCATCTTTGATAAAGCCAAAACCTTTATCTTCAAACCACGTTGTGATCGTTCCGTTCATCGCCATTTTTGCCTGCTTAATCTACTCAGTTTTTTACAGCGCGCAGTGTAAAACACAATGCCTGCACAGACTATATAAGTCTGGATGATAATTTTCAGCTGCGCCAGGGAGCGACGGTATGGCGCTCACTCGTCTGGCGATGAGTAACAGTTACTCGTTGCCCCAGCGGTTCAGGAACTCCGCGATATCATCAATACGCTGCTCATCAATGCCGGCTTCACGCGCCATATCCTGCTGCGACGCTTCACTGATCTCTTCGTTGTTCATCAAACGGGTGATCAGCAGCTGGAAGTAATGGGCCAGCGGGGTACGTTCAGCTTCGCTCACGGGCTTAGCAGACTCCGTCGCATACTCATCTGCGACATCATAATATTTGAGAGAAATTTCGTTATTCATAGGGTGTCCGCAGCGTTGAAGTTACGTTAAGGCCTCACCGTCGTTCGTGGCATGGCTCAAAAGGAGATTATTTCGTGTTTGGGCAGGAGCTGTAAAGGGGGAAGGGCGTCAGCGCACATCTTCAGGCGTTGAGCATTTTATACTGAGCAAAAAACGATTCCCCTCCTGATAACTGATCGCCGGGCTGTAACGCCATCGACACGTCGCAGCACGACGGTTTCCTGCCAGGCGCGTGAGGAGATGCCCGATGAGCACTCTCCTGAAAAGCCTCGCGCTGTTCAGCGCGAGTTCAGAGTGGAACTGATGAAGATCAGCTTGCCGGTCTGCATCACGCGATTACGCTCTCAATCGGCTCGATAATACATTCCGGGTGCGCCTGCAGCCGCGCGAAAGCCTCGGCATACGAGGGCATTGAGTCGGCTGCGCCGGCACGTTCGACACAGAGTGAGGCAAATGCCGCAGCAAATCGCGCCGCCTGGGGCAGATCCTCGCCGGACGCGAGCCGGGCGGCAAGCGCGCCATTAAACGCGTCGCCAGCACCTGTGGTATCGCGCGGCTGTGCCGGAAAAAGCGGAATACGCTGCTGCTGCACAGGTGTAGAGAGCAGGGCGCCAGCAATGCCCAGCGTGATAATGACCTGACGCGCACCCTTACGATGCAGTACCTCAGCGGCGCGACGTGCGCTGGCAAAATCAGTAACAGTTACCCCGCTAAGCTGGCTCGCTTCCGTGCTGTTAGGCGTCAGCAAATCAACCTTTGCCAGCAGCGCATCGCTGATTTTTTGCCACGGCGCCGGGTTGAGAATCACAAAGGTGCCGCTGGCACGCGCGTTATCAACCATGCGTTGAATGGCACTCAGGTTGTTTTCCAGCTGTACCAGCAGAATATCGGCAGCGGCTACCGTAGGCTGGCAGCGCGTGACCTCTGCAGCGGTCACGGTGGTATTGGCGCCCGGATAGACAGAAATCATATTTTCAGCGTCGTCGCCTGCGACGTAAATCAGCGCGTTACCGGTGGGTTTCTCTTTACAGGTAAACAGCGTAATGGCGTCAAAGCCGGTTTTCTCCAGATGACGTCGCGCGAAAAGGCCAAAATCGTCATTGCCCACTTTACCGATGTAGTGCACCCGAGCACCAGCGCGCAGCGCCGCCGTAGCCTGATTGGCGCCTTTACCGCCCGCGCCCATCATGCTGTTGTGCGCTGTCAGCGACTCCCCTGGTAGCGGAAAGCGACGCATCACGGCAACAACATCGAGGTTAAAGGAACCGAAAACACATACTTTTCCTTTCATCCTGCGCTCCTGAACAGGCGTTCGGCGGCGAGACAGGCACCGCGACAGCCCGTGTAGTCGGTTGAGTGGCTGAAAATGATCTTCAGGTTTTCGCGCGTGACCGGTGGCCGCAGATGCTGCTGAATCTGGTTGCGCAGCAAAGCCAGCGGAAAATCAGCCATCGCCAGCACGCCGCCGCCGAGGATCAGATATTCCGGGTCGAGTATATTCATCTCAGTTGCAATCAGCTGCGCCAGTCGTCGCACAAACGCCTGAAGTTCAGGCTGGTCGCCGTGATGGGTAAACAGCGCAGAAATAGGCGTGTCGGCGGCGTTCAGCGCGGCCCAGTGACTCAGCCAGTGGCCTGAGGTCAGGGTCTCCGCGCAGCCGCGATTACCGCACGGGCAGGGAAGATCATTGCCTGCCACCGGCACATGCCCCAGTTCGCCAGCACCGCCATGCTCGCCATGATAAAACTGCCCATTGAGCCACAGACTGTTGCCCATTCCGGTGCCAGGATAGAGGCCGACGGCGTTATCCGGCAGTTGCTCCAGCTGCAGCAGATCCCACAGCATCAGATGGTTCACATCTTTGTCCATCGCCACGGGCACACCGAGCTCCGCTGCCAGACGTGCCGCCACAGGCTGGTGGTCCAGCGCCTGGATAAAAGGCAGCGAAATCACCTGCATTCTGTCGCGGCTGAGGATACCCGGCAGGCCCAGCATAATGCCGCTGACCGGCTGCTGTTCCAGCGTATCATCAATAAGCTGAGCCAGTGCCTGCAGCGCGTCCGGCTGCCGGGCCCAGCTGGCGGTGGGCACCTTGCGAAAGCTGCTCCAGACGCCTCCCGCTTCCATGAGCTGCAGCCGGGTACCGGTGCCGCCAATGTCGATACCAAGCCAGCGCGGTTTCATGCAGACACCTGCGCCAGCCCCTGGGCTTCATCAATGCTGTCGCGCATCATCTTCCAGGCGGTGGCTAAATCGTCATGAATGTTAAATAAGCCCGAGGTACCGACAATCAGGACTTCTGCGCCCGCGCCAATAAGCTGGTGATAAGTGCGGGTGTTACAGGAGCCATCGATTTCGATCAGATAGTGATATCCGTGCTGCTGCTTCAGTGCTTTCAGCTCACGCACCTTTTCAACCATTTCCGGGATAAAAGGCTGGCCGGCGTAGCCCGGATCCACCGTCATCACGGTGATCTTGTCGAGCAAATGGATATAGTGCTGAATATATGAGATTGGGGTGGCTGGATTGAGCACCACGCCCACTTTTTTACCATAACTGCGGATCAGATTAATGACGCGAAACGCGTCGCGGTTGATCGTCTCCGCGTGCGGACAGATATAGTCAGCCCCCGCTTTTGCAACCGCCTCGATAAAATTAGTCGGCTCTTCCACCATCAGATGCACGTCGATCGCCACGCGGGTGAAAGGACGGATCTGCTCAATGAAGAAAGGGGAGAGCGTTATATTTTTAACGTAGTGACCATCCATGATATCCACATGAAGAAAGTCAGCGCGCGAGTCGAGAACCTGTAGCTGGTGCTTGATCTCCATCAGGTTCATACACATCAGTGACGGGGAGATTTGAGTACGCATCATACTTCCTTCTTTTCAGACAGAGGATTAAGCACCGCGGCCAGCCTGCTGAGCTTTACTGCACGGTGTTCGTTGAATCGGGTTTTAAATTGTTTAAAGGCGAGGACCACAATCAATACCGCGCCCCACATTGCCAGGCTGACGTGCTGACTGATGTTCATCAGATTGAAACCGGTTGAAAGTACCTGCAGCGCAATCAGTGCCAGCACCACACCGGTGACGCGACCGAATCCGCCGTTGGGATCGGTGCCGCCAAGAATAATCGCCAGTACTGTCAGTAACAGATAAGCATCGCCATAACCCATGCGCGCGGAGTTAAAGCGCGCCATCATAATCAGGCCTGCCAGTACGCAGAGCAGGCTGGAGATCACATAGACCAGCATCACCATGCGATGGGTATTGATGCCGCTGAACCAGGTGGCGTTGATATTGCTGCCGCCCATGTAAATGCATTTTCCCGCGCGGGTTTTACCGAGAAACAGTGCCAGTAGCGCGGCGGCGATCAGGAATACCCAGAGCGGCAGCGGCATACCCAGCAGCGTATCAGCACCCAGCGCCTGTACCACCGGCGGCATGCCGCTGACGGCAGCCCCTTTGGTCAGCCAGATACCGATACCGTTCAGCGTCATCATCGTTGCGAGTGTGACCAGAATCGGGTGCGCGCCGATTCGCGTTACCATCAGACCCGTTACCACGCCGATTACGACGGCGATCAGCATGGCGCCAATGATGGCGATGAACAGCCAGAGCAGTTGCAGCGCCATGCCGGCTCCGGCGGGCAGGGCGCTCATCAGCGTCCAGGCGATAAACAGCGCCGTCAGGTTAGCGGTCGCGATAATGGCAAGGTTCAGGCCGCCGCTGAGGATGGCGATAAACATCGCCAGTGTGAGTAAGCCCAGCTCCGGCAGCTGAAATGCCATACTCATAAAGGTTGAGTCGGTCAGGAAGCGACCCGGCAGCATCACCGTAAAGATGGCCAGCGCCAGCGCGATAAGCAGCATCAGGCCGATGTTGGTGCCGTCCGGGCGCAGTGCAGTCAGTGATTTCATCATCAGTGCCCTCTGTCACACGAAACTGACGTCAGTTTCTTTGCGTTTTTTGTAATGGGTCACGGCGATCGCAATCATGATGACGCCGCCAACCACGATATTCATGAAGTAGTTCGATACTCCCACCAGATTGAGGCCGTTCTTCAGAATGGCGATCAGGAAAACCCCCATCAGTGTGCCGCTGACTGTGCCTTTACCGCCCATCAGACTGGCGCCGCCCAGCACGGTCGCCGCCAGGACATCAAGCTCACCGCCAACCAGCGCATTCGGCACCACTTCGCCCATGCGATAGACCTGTACCAGCCCGCCAATCGCCGCCATCGCGCCCAGCCAGCCATAGGCGAAAACGTGGATCAGTCCAACGCGAATACCAATACGACGGGCTGACTCCGCATCCCCTCCGACGGCGTAAAGCTGACGGCCCAGATTGGTTTTGTTCAGCAGCAGGGCCGTTACTGCAGCAATCAGCAGCATCGTGACCAGGGGCAGGCCCACCTGAAAGCTCTCTCCCTGCCAGCTGAACGGCAGCACGTTGCGCAGCGTGATCCACCACTCCGGCAGCGAATAGAGGCTGCGGCCACCGGTTACCCACATCAGCAGTCCGAACAGCAGCGATTGCATGCTGATGGTGATGATGATGGAGACCACCCGCAGCGTGGTAATCAGGAGCGCATTGATTACGCCGAACAGCGTGCCGCACATCACCGCCAGCACAATGCTGAGCAGCGCATTATCGAACTGGAACTGCACAAAGAGTGACGCAAGCAGGTACTGCACCACGGAGGCGACTGCCGCAAAGGAGATATCGATACCGCCGGTGACCAGCACCACAAACAGACCCAGTGCAAAGATGCCGGTGACGGCATAGCTCTCTGCCAGATCCAGCAGATTCTGCATGGTGAGAAACTGATCGCTGGCAACCGAGAAAAACAGAATGAATGCCAGCAGTACCCAGGCGAGCCAGCCCTGACTGGAGTGCGGACGAAAACGGGAAAAGTCAGGCATTGATCACCTCCGCCAGCTGCTGCTGCTCGACGCTATCAGGTTGGTATTCGGCATGGATCGTGCCATCGCGGAAATGCAGGATGCGGTCGCAGTTGTACCAGACCTCTGGCACTTCATCGGAGATCAGAATGATCGACAGGCCCTCTTTCGCCAGCTCATGGATCAACTGGTAAATACTGGCCTTGGCACCCACATCTACCCCAACGGTAGGCGAGTCGAGGATCAGAATTCGCGGCTGGGTCAGCACCCATTTCGCCAGCACAATTTTCTGCTGATTGCCGCCGGAGAGGGTAGAAATGGCGAGGTTCGGATCGGCCACGCGCACGCCAAGCTGCTGGATCCACTGCAGGATCAGCTTGTTCTTGCGGTATTCATCAATCAGGTGAAACCGGTTCTGGAGTTTGTCGAGGATCGGCAGCACCATGTTGTCTGCCACAGACTGCTGCTGCACCAGGCCCAGCGTCAGGCGATCTTCCGACACATAGCCGATACCCGCTTTGATTGCATCTTCATGGCCGCGAAAGCGTACCGGCTTACTGTCGAGCCAGATTTTACCGCTGTCGGGACGTGTCATGCCGAATAGTGAGAGTGCCAGTTCAGTGCGTCCGGAGCCGAGCAGGCCGCATAGTCCAAGCACCTCGCCTTCATACAATTTAAAATTGACGTTGTGATACTGGCCGGCGCGGGTTAAATCTTCTATCTCCAGAATGGCGCGGTCATCGTTGCGTGTCGGCGCTTTCAGCTGATAGTCGAGTTTCAGACCGGTCATCAGCTCCGTCAGGTGGTGCGGCGTCATCTCCTGCGCGGGCCAGCAGCCCATTTTGCGCCCGTCACGGATTACCGTAACGCGGTCAGAAATCTCCAGCACTTCATCAAGCCGGTGGCTGACAAACACCACGCAGATATTTTTGTCTTTCAGATAGCGTACGGTTCGCAGCAGCTGATTTACTTCGGTTCGGGTCAGGGAGGCGGTGGGTTCATCCATGATCACCAGCCGCGCATCGGCGACCAGGGCACGGCAGATCGCCACCTGCTGACGCTGCGCGATGGAGAGCGCTGCGACCTTTTCATCCAGATTCAGGTCGAACTTCAACTCATTAATAATGCTGCGCGCGCTTTCCTGCAGCCGCGCGCGGTGGTGCCAGCGCAGCAGGCCGTTGAGGTTATGCTCAAAGGCGATGTTCTCTGCCACGCTCAGGTTGGGAAACAGCGACAGATCCTGATAAATCACCTGGATACCGAAGTCGCGCGCCTGCCGGGTAGTAAGGCGCGGCAGTGGCGCGCCGTCGCCCAGGGTGATGCGGCTGCCGCTGTCCGGGGCGTGCACCCCGGAAATCACTTTGATCAGAGTGCTCTTGCCACAGCCGTTGGTGCCAGCGAGACAGTGCACTTCGCCTGCCAGTAAGGTCAGGGAGATATCGCTCAGCGCGCGGTTACCACCAAATGTTTTCGACAGGTTATCGAGCGCAATCAGTGTCTGTGGAGTGACCTCTTGCATATCAAAGCCCCATTTTTACCAGTTTTGGCAGGTTTTCTTTATCCAGACTCTCTGTGTTGTTACCGAGAATGGTGTGGGTCTTTTCATCCACTTTTACCTTGCCCAGCCCCTCAATCGTCATGCCGTCAGTAATCGGCTCTTTCTTCTGCATCATGTCGGCAATACGCACAAAGACTTCGCCCGCGGTCTCAGGATTCCAGATGTAGCCGCCTTTGATGGCGTTACGCTGAACCAGGGAGGCACCCTGTCCCGGACTGAAAGAGCCAAGGACACAAACCTGATCGATTTTTTTACGGTTCATGACCGCACGTCCGGCACCGATTGGCCCCTGCGAACCAAACGCCAGGATGCCTTTCAGATCCGGATATTTAGACATCAGCTCATTCGTGGTACGGATGGAGTCATCCAGTGATTCACCAACGCCAAATTTGTCGGTGACCAGCTGCATTTTGGGGTAGTGCTCTTTCTGATAAGCGAGTGCAGCGTCAGTCCACTGCTGATGCAGCGGCACCGTCAGGCTGCCCACATACATGGCGTATTTGCCTTCATCGTGCATGCACTTCGCCAGTGCTTTCATATGATTGATGCCATGGGTTGTCGCATCGACCAGTTCAAAATCCCAGTTGGCGCCCTGCTGACCGGGAGACTCATGGGTAATGACTTCGATACCGGCATCGCGTGCCCGTTTCAGCACCGGCTCCAGCACTTTTGGATCGTTGGGGACCACGCCGATGATATCGACTTTCTGCGCAATCAAATCTTCAATGGCACGCACCTGAAGTGCCGGGTCAGCGGCAGTAGGGCCGACCATCCACGCATCAATACCGCGCTTCGCTGCTTCACTTTTAATGCCGGTTTCCATGGCATTGAACCAGGGAATACCGCCAATTTTGACCACAATACCCATACGCAATTTATCAGCAGCTTGCGCGCCCGTGGCGGCAAACAGAGCAAGTAAAGAGCAGGCGATAAGATGTTTTTTCATACAGACTCCGGGTTAATTTTTAATTAGCTGCATGGATTGATAACGCTGTGAACAGACGATGACATTAACGCCATTCCACGCCAGTTCCTGTTCAAGCTCTTTATCTTTTAATTGGTCAGTAATAAGAAAATCGACATCGCGGTAATGACATATCCGGGCAAACGAGGGCCGCAGAAATTTACTGCCATCCATTAAAAGATGTTTTTTTTCGGCGGCCAGCAGCATCTGTTGTTTCAGGTGCGCATTATTCTCATTGCCTTCGCGTAAATATCCGTCGTTACCCAGACTGCTACAGGAAAAAAATATTTTATTAATCTGAAATTCCCGCAGTGGTTGCTCAGCCACCACCCCATGAAAAGCCTCATCACGATCGGAATATTCACCGCCCAGACAGATAGTGCGAATACTGCCGCGAGCGGCAAGCGTCTGTACGATGCGCAGCGAATTGGTTAATACCGTTAATTCAATGTCTGGCAACTGTCGCGCCAGATACCAGCAGGTGGTACTGCTATCCAGTAAAATACAGTCGCCGGGGCTGATAAAGTCGAGCGCGCGTTTGGCAATAATCATTTTTTCATCAACGTGCTCATTAATTCGCTGCCGAAAAGTTAATTCACTTTGGTTAGCGATTCTGCTATTTCCTTGTGTGCCAGTGTTCTGTTTTTTTATCAGAACGGCGCCGCCATGGCTGCGTTGTAATAAACCGCGCTTTTCAAGCTGGCTTAAATCACGCCGAATAGTTTCCTGTGAAACCTGACACAGAGTGACCAGTTCTGAGACAATTACCCGGCCATTTATATTAATCTCATTAATAATTCTTTGCTGTCTTTCAATCGGCAACATACTTATCCTCCGATGGATATAAAGTACTGGAAGCAGACACGGGAAAATGTGGACTGGGCAGGAGTCCACGTGGGTAAATTGCGCTGGCGTTTATAAGGTGATGAAGTCGAAATATTTCATGAAAAATATTGCGGCTCATTACATTATTTAGTGATTTTGCTCACATAATTAGCCTTGTACGGCAGGTAGCAATCACCAAAAGGGTTAATAAACTATATAGACATTGTTGCTATGGCGTGACTGTTTATGACCGTTTGTGTGGGTTTGACCGTTTAAATCCACACCTGACTTTCTCAGCGTTCCTGTTAAGTCACCTGAGGGTGAGGGAAAGAGAAAAAATAACAGACCCAGTCCTGGTGATTCAGACGAAAATCAAGCTGTTCCGGCGATGGTTCTTCCGCTGAGCGGTTTCTGCTTTTATGATCACGAGACTGCAGTAATGGAATGCGCAGCCTCGTTCACGCTATTCATCTTTCAATTTTGTGACTCTCTGATCGTTGTTTATGGGCGCTTTAGTGCGCTCAATCACCGGGCTGCGTACAAATGTAAATGTAATTGATAATAGTTATCGTTTACATTATTGTTCGTTCTTCTTCAGGGAAACGCAAAGGAATCGGAAGAAGATGAATTATCCTCAGAAATTAGTAAAAGTGCTTTCTGGTAAGCAGATATTTGCCGGATTCGCAGGCCTCACGTTCTGCTTGCTCAGTGTAACGGCACAGGCGGTCACCGTCACAGACGTTGCGGGACGCACGGTTACCGTGCCGGATGATGTTCAGCGTGTGGTACTCGGAGAAGGCCGCTTGTTCTTCGCGCTTTCGCTGCTTGAGGGCCAGAAACCGTTTGACCGAATCGTCGGCTGGCAGGGCGATTTCCGTAAACTTGACCCGCAAACCTACGCCACCTATCGGGCGAAGTTCCCGCAAATCGACAACATTCCGTTGATCGGCACGACCAGTGCCGACACCATCAGCCCTGAAAAAGTGCTGACACTGAATCCGCAGCTGGCGATTTTCGGTCTGTCGGGGCACGGTCCCGGCAAAGGAAGTGAGCTGGTGAAACAGCTGCAAAACGCCGGTGTGCCCGTGGTGTTTGTGGACTTCCGCACTTCTCCGCTCAAAAACACTCTGCCGAGTATGGAACTGCTGGGCAAAGTACTGAATCGTGAGAAACAGGCGCAGGAGTACATCCGCTTCTATCAGGAAAATATTAAACGCGTCACCGATGTGACCCGCGATATCCCGCTGCAGAATAAACCGAAAGTCTTTATCGAACTGCGAGCCTCCACAGCAGATGAATGTTGCCGCTCAGCCGGTAACGGCAACATGGGTGATTTTATCGATCTGGCGGGTGGCGTGAATATCGCCAAACCTCTGCTGCCGGGCGCGCTCGGTCAGGTGAATCTGGAAAAAGTCATTGCCGCGCAGCCGGATGTCTATCTGGTCAGCGGCGGTGCCAGACCACCGAAAGCGGGTGATCCGCAGCCGGTCAGTTTAGTGCTGGGCGCGCAGACCTCACCAGAACAGGCGAGCGCCAGCCTGAAGCCGCTGCTGGCGCGTAAAGGCATCAGCACGCTGAAAGCCGTGCAAGAGGGGCGCAGTTTTGGCATCTGGCACAACTATTACAACTCTCCCTATAACGTGCTGGCCGTTCAGTACTTTGCCAAAGCATTTTATCCGCAAAAGTTTGCCGGGCTCGATCCGCAGAAAACACAAAAACAACTTTATAAACAGTTCCTCGCTGTCGAACCGACCGGCACTTACTGGACAGAGTAAAAGGAACTTTGCCCCGGCTGCCGGGGCGTTTTACCTCTCGGAGAGAAGAAATGGTTAAGACTAAATTTACACCTGCCGTTAAAGCGGGGCTGTTTGCACAACTGATTACTGCCACGATGCCGGTGATGGCGGAAGAGGCCAGCGAGGTAAAAGAAAATGAAGATCAGATGGTGGTTACAGCCTCCTCTGTCGAACAAAATCTCAAAGATGCCCCCGCCAGTATCAGCGTAATCACTCGCGAAGATCTGCAGAGAAAACCGGTACAAAACCTCAAAGAGGTGCTGAAAGACGTTCCCGGCGTACAGCTCACCAATGAAAGCGATAACCGACAGGGTGTCAGCATTCGCGGACTGGGCAGCAGCTACACGCTGATCCTGGTCGACGGCAAACGCGTGAATTCCCGCAACGCCGTCTTCCGCCATAACGATTTTGATCTGAGCTGGATCCCGGCAGAATCGATCGAACGTATTGAAGTGGTGCGCGGGCCAATGTCCTCTTTATATGGGTCCGATGCGCTGGGCGGTGTGGTCAACATCATCACCCGTAAAGTCGGCACCCAGTGGCATGGCACGCTGAGCGCAGACACCACCGTTCAGGAACATCGCGATCGCGGTGACACCGGCAACGGCAATTTCTTTGCCAGCGGCCCGCTGGTTGACGATTTACTGGGTGTGAAAGTTTATGGTGCGCTGGGTAAACGCAATAAAGATCAGGCCAGTTCCGCCAGTGGCAGCACTGGTCAGCCGCGCATTGAAGGTTACACATCGCGTAATGCTAATGTGGAATTCTCACTGACGCCGGATAAAGATCAGGACATCACGTTCGGTTACGGGATGGATCGTCAGGATCGGGATTCCGACACCCTGGATAAAAACCGTATCGAGCGCGAAAACTACTCGCTCGGCCACGCTGGCCGCTGGGGAGTGGCGAATACCGAACTGCGTTTTTACGGTGAAAAAATCGAAAATAAAAACGCCAAAACCATTACCTCGAAAAACAATTCTCTCGACGGCAAAGTCGTGATCCCGCTGGGTGATTACACTCAATTCCTGACGTTCGGCGGTGAATACCGCAACGATAAGCTGGAAGATGCGGTCAACATGAAAAATGGCGGCAGCGTGCAGGCTAATCAGTATGCGCTGTTCCTGGAAGATGAATGGCACATCTTCGAAAACCTGACGCTGACTGGCGGCGTACGCATGGATGACCACGAGAACTACGGCGTCAACTGGAGCCCGCGTGCCTATCTGGTCTACAACGCCACCGATACGGTCACGTTGAAAGGCGGCTGGGCATCCGCTTTCAAAGCGCCTTCTCTGCTTCAGCTGAGCCCGGACTGGCTCAGTGGTTCATGCCGCGGGAGTTGCAATGTGGTAGGCAATAAGGATCTGAAAGCAGAAACCAGCGAAAGCATGGAGTTCGGACTCTATTACGCCGGTCAGAGAGGGTGGCTTGAAGATGTTACCGCCAGCGCGACGGTGTTTCAGAACGACATCGACGACATGATCACGGTTATCCGCACCGCCAACCGCAGTCTGGCGCCATCCTATCCAAACTTTGCGGGATTTGATGCCAGCGGCAATCCGATCTTCCGCTATTACAACGTGAATAAAGCACGGATCCGCGGGCTGGAAACGGAGCTCGGTCTGCCGGTCGCCGACAAGCTGAATCTCCGGCTGAATTACACCTACAATGACGCCCGCGATCTGAGTAACGGCGGCAACAAACCGCTGTCTGAACTGCCGTTCCACACGACAAATGCGACGCTTGACTGGAAACCGCTGGAGGACTGGAGCTTCTATCTTTCCGCGAATTACAAAGGCAAGAGCCGCACGGTGACCGATGGCAATGCAACACCAGGCGGATATACCACCTGGAATACCGGCGGGTCATATCAGGTGAACAAAGCGGTGAAAATCCGTGCTGGCGTTCTGAACCTGACCGATAAAGATCTCAACCGCGACGACTACAGCTATAACGAAGATGGCCGCAGATATTTCGCGGCTGTTGATTACAGTTTCTGATCGTCAGCGCCGGCCGGGACATCAGCAGTCCCGGCTGTTTTTGCGCTTTAAGTGGTTACTACGGGTTTCCTCAGAGCCTGACATCAGAATCAGTCCGTCCTGACGATGCATTGTAAGAACGCACAAGATGCCTGTTCAGTTCTGATCTCATTCAGCGATGTCACTCACCGACAATTAATGTGCACGATTATTTTGCGCGTGCATAAAGCGTGCACGCCAGGGCTTGAGCACCCACAACGCCAGACCGGCCGTGATAAAGTCGAAGGTAATCGCGCAGCCAAAGACCAGGTGCCAGTTATGGGTGTGCTGATACATCAGCGCCGCCAGCGGGCCACCAAAGATCGAGCCAATTCCCTGAGACATATAGAGCCAGCCATAATTCGTGGAGGCATTTTCACTGCCAAAAGTATCGGTGAGTGTGGAGGGGAACAGCGAGAAGATTTCACCCCACCCGAAGAACACGACGCCTGAAAGCAGTACGAACAGCACGGGATCTTCACGGCAGGCGAGCCACAACGTCATCGCGACACCTTCCAGTGCGAAGGCAATAAACATGGTATTTTCGCGGCCGTAGCGGTCGGAAATAAAACCAAACAGCGGGCGCGTCAAACCATTGGTGAAACGGTCGATGGTCAGCGCCAGGGGCAGGGCGGCCATACCGAAAACGACAGCTTTGCTGATGCCGAAGTCTTCGGCAAAAATCGCCATCTGCGAAGTGACCATCAACCCTGAGGTCGACATCATTGTCATCATCATGAACATCAGCCAGAACAGCGGCTGGCGCAGCATTTCTCTGGATTTAAACTGGCGCTGGCCTCGTACGGGTGACGATGTGTTGCTGACCGGCATCATCGCGCTGCTTTCAGGCAGCCTCAGGTTCTGGCTGGCGAGAAGGCCCACAGCGGCGAAGATGAGACCAAATGTCGTCATCGTCTGTTCCAGCCCGTAGCTATTAAGAGAAATGGAAATCGGGAAGGTGGTAAAAATTGCGCCCATGCCATAGCCCGCCGCAACGGTTCCGGCGGCAAAACCGCGTTGCTGTGGAAACCACTTCATCACCAGTCCCACTACGCCGATATACACAATCCCCGTCCCCAGTCCGCCCAGGCAGCCATAGACCAGATAGAGAGCCGTCAGGCTATCGACCCGGGCCGCGATTACCCAGCTGAAGCCCGCCATCAGCGTACCGATGGAGATCAGCAGACGTGGACCAAAGCGCTCAACCAGCCGGCCCTGGAAGGGTGAAAAAAAGGTCTGCAGAATAATCAGCAGCGAGAACGTGACCTGCAGTTCCGCCAGCCCGACGCCGAGTTTGGCAATCATCGGTTTGGTTAACAGCGTCCAGACGTACTGCGGGCTGGAAATAGCCGCCATGCAAATCAGTCCAAGCAGAAGCTGCACCCACTTGCTGTGTTTTGCTATTACCACCGGTTCGCTAATTGAGGTCATTATTATGTCTCCACATTACGCTCTGCTACACAGCTGAAATCAGTCTGCTCTGTTTACACACTGTTCTGGCATTGCGCAGTTCCAAACCTTTGCCTGCTCCTAATGCCAGATTACTGAGACCGATATGCCGGTACATAGGTGTATGAAGAGAATTAAGCAGAAAATGTGCCAATAAAAATAACCATTAATATCAACAGGTAATGAGATGGCTTAGAGGTTTAGTGTGATGAAGTGCAAAGATTTAGTGCGCTGAGATGGTGCGTGGGAAAGCGCTGGTGGTCATAAAAGCATTGGGGTTTTGGGTTTTAAGGGCGATGTGCTGAGAGGGGCTCTCGAAAAGAGCTTAAACCGGTGGCTGAAAGATTGGGTATGGAATGGGTAGATTCTGACTCTAGGAAAAAACTGGAAACACAAATAGCCCGTAGGGTTTTCAGGAGTTCGATGATGGAGCTGGTAATCATGAACCAGGAAAATCTACTCCTGAAAGCCTTATTTCTCTGAAGAGATCTGACGAACAGTCATCAGGAATTCATGAGCCGTGGTTTCCCAAAGTTCAGGGGCAAAATCAAACCCATATCTTCTCCTGAATTCCTTTTCGACATTGCCATCATAGGCTGAGATAAAATCGTCAACTTCTTCGACAAGATCGTTGAGCATCCAGTCTGGAACTGACTTTTTGAAAAGCCGTACTATACCTTCGATCGTATCCTCGCCATCATTGATGATGTCTGCGTCCTGATTGAAATAACCGAAAATCAGTTGGTCAAGAAAGTGGAATTTTTGCATTTTGTACCTATAAATCCGGGAATGCTGTGAGAATGTATTAGGGTTGCCGTTATATTGCTGAAACTCGATAACAACTCTCACATTTTTCATGACTATTCGCTGGCTACCTCCGCGCCGGAAACCATAGCCGATCGCTTTGCCAGATGCATTGCGAATAGTCAGCCTGCCTCCGCTCAACACCGATTTTATTTCGTCACGGTTAGCGAAAAGCGCTTTCGATATAGTTTCTTCTGCTGACCGTACCTGTGTCCAGTCACTGCGTCCGGGCGTGGAGGTGCACGGCCAGCGGGTCACAAAGATGCAGCTGAACAGCGACACCATGACAATCGCCTGGACGCCGCGAAACCGCACAACAGGCCAGCCGCTGCTGAGTTTCTGCCAAAGTTCGACAATTGAAAAGAGTGAAAAGAATTTCAGGAATTTTTAGTAATAGGATTTCCAAAAGGAGCTAAAGAAAAACATAACTTATTTTTATAGCTTAAAATAATTCTGTTTATGTATATTTAAATGGCTCGTCTTTTAGATAACATGTTTATAATTATAATCGTTAAATAACTATATAAATCAATTTTTAACATGGGGTCTAATTAGTGGTGGTGCTGGAATATAGTTCCAATGGAAATCCTGCGTCAGATTAGATATTCTCAACCCTGGACATAATTTGCTTATAAGGAAGAGTATGGACGCAAAGCAAATTGCTTATGGAATTGTGGATGGTATGTCATCGATTCCTTCGGGCATGTATCAGGGGGTTATAAGAACGTGGCAGGGTAGCGGCCTTGCCGGGAGCGATCTTAAGAACCGGAATCGAAGGGAAACAGAACGATTTATGCGGTTGGTTAAGGCCACTACAGACAGGCATGAACCAATCCGACAACTGATTACTATTGTGATTTTCGATTTTTATGCAAAGCTCGATAATGAGAGTAAGCAAGCTATTGATGGTAAGCTGGGTTATGGTGCTGGCAGGCTAGGGGGAAGGGTAGGTTCACAATTTATTCTGGCGCAGTTTATAGCTAAAAAAATATTAACTCGTATCGTTACTGCTGAGACCTTCAAGCGGTTTGTGAGAGTTGGTTCGTCGCTATCGTTGAACCTTCTCATGATTCAAGGGTTAATCTAAGAGGCTTCACTCGCATCAAGACGGATGAAAAGCAGATTCCCAAAGACCTATTCTAAGGTTTCCCGACTGAATTTGGATATGGTCTATTTTCTAGTTGAGAAGCCACTTGAACCCTATCTGATGTACATCAACAGCCATACGTTAATGTGTAAAGGTATACAGAATGAACTCTGCAAAATCATTTCTACTAAAATTTGTTAAGTTCATAGGTATACAAACTACTAATGTGGTTGAAGCTTTTTCCACGGGGATCTGCTCCTTCGCAGCATTTTTCTCGTTGTTTATATTTGAAGGCTGGCCATTAAAGATTGTTGGTTTTTTTGGTTTTTTCATACTTGCCTGGTTTATCGCTTATCTAATGGATAAGCTAAAAGGTGAAGCATGATTATTATGTCACATAATCTGTAAGTTATGATATTAAACGCCAAAGCCATGATACTAATCATGGCCTTTTTTATTGCGTACTTTCTCTTATCAAAACCAGCATATCTCAAGGATGTGCTCTATGGAGTAATTACTGGTGATTCTTTAACCACTATGTGATCTGGCTGTGTGGTGAATACTGGAATGTAAGGTTAAAAAGAAGTAGAGCACAGCAAACCTGAAGGGTTGTTTGTGGTATATAAACGTTTTCGGATCGTTATGAAGCATACCAGGCACCTTACTCACACTGGGAAAAGTAGCAAGAGCACAGGCATCATAACAATTATCAAACCATTGGTGGCGGATGACTTTCGCTGTCGTCGATTTGCCGCAACAGAAAAAGAAAAAGGGTTGCGCTGGAACGTAACCCTTTAATTTTTTGCTGGTGGAATCTGAATGGATTTTTTATCTTTATGAATTTAAATGAAAATTATTAATCATAAAATTATTGGTATATATAAACATATACCAATTGCTTCTGTTAAATGGTTTTTTATGCAGGTGAGGGCGATGGCTTTGCATCTATCGTCAGATACGCTTTCAGACCTGAAGAGCGTTTTACGCCACGCGGATCCGAAAAGAAAGGGACACGGGGCTTTGGGGTGTCGTTCACTTTAATTGTCCAGACAGACCCGCCAATGAAATTGAACTCAATGATTTCGTGATTGACAAACAGCGCCTCGAAAGAACCTGACGAATATGCATTGCCAACCTGCAAACTTTCAACAATACCCTGACTCAGGCTGATGAGAGTAACAGTAAGAAACTCTTCAAAGATCACATCATCCGTTGTGAAAAGAATATACCTGTCATTGTCGACTTTAACGGAGGCTTCGAGTACCTGTCCTTTTATAGTGATACCCGTCGGTTTGTTATCGATCAATACTTCAGAAACGGCCTGCTGAAAATCAGTCTCTTTACTTTTCTCAATAAGCTTTACCGAGAGAGTTTGTTCCATGACTATCTCCATACTGGAAAAATTAAATAATATGAAGTTGGATAAAAATCACAATAAGTCCAGTCAGCAAACAGCATAAAAAACCAAATGCAAAAGTATAGTAAAGTGGTTTGAGAGTATTTATTTTTTTAAGATTTTTATCTTCATATGCAAAGCTATAAGCATTGTCGCTCCTGTTTAAAAAAGGGATTTTTTTGTTTTGTTTTAATCGCATAAAAAAATATGTCATTAGAGGTGAACCTATATATCCCATATTGCAGTGCAACAAGTAAGGAGTGGGAAGTGTATGCTTTTGTTGGAAGTCTGAGATCAATTCCTGGTAACGGGATCTGTTTATTAGATACAATAGAACACTTACTATTAAGCAAACCAAAGGAAGCATAATCAAAACCATCAGGGCCGATTTCATTTCTCAAATTCCCATGTATTCATAGATAGTATCCATTACAGAATCACTCGCTTTAGCACCTACATATCATAGCCCGCAGCTATTGAGCCAACAGAAGCGCAGACTACCGCGCCGGTTCCTGCTGTGGCGATCCCTATTGCTGCGCATACACCTACACCTGCGAAAGAACCGGCTGCGCCAGCTCCCACACCCGTTAAGGTCGAAGCACCAAACTTACCATACTCTTTGAATGCGGTTCTTTTACATTCGCTCTCACGTCCTTTAACGCAGGCATTGAGTACGTCATTCGTGGTCCAGCAAAGGCAAACCCCATTCCTATGTAACCACCTGATTTCAAGAACTTTGCCGCTTTTGCTGCATTGCCTGCATAACTTGAATATCATGCCAGCCCCACTGTAGACCATTCATGTACCAGGGAGCGACTGGGTAGGTTTTGATCTACTCCCAGTATCAGATACAACCTTCAGTTAGTAATATAGAATTATCGTGATTGCCTTTTGTTTGCTTTCTCAAATTTAATATCAACTATCATTATATTTTTTTCGGATTTTAACGTTTTTATTATTGAGGGTTAGGTTGGATTGTTAATTTAAATGACTATTTTAGTTCTGTCATTTTTAATGAATTTTTTAAAAGCTAAATGATAAGTGGATATCTTTTCTTCGATCAGGTCAAACAAAGATGATAAGCAAAACTACTGGATAATGCAGTATTCAAGAGTTATTCTGCAGGCAGCTTAACATATAACTGAGGATAGAGAATGGAAGTTATCCCTGGCGATATACAGTCAAGGCTACAGCTAGCCATTTCTAAAGCGGCAGTGCTCTTACCCTCTGACGTAGGTCAACAGCTTCTTGCTATGGTCACCCCATCAGCATTAGCAACTATGGCGGGGGTCATCGTGGTTTGGGCTGGTGCGCACTTTTTTGGGATTGGTGAAATCGCTGATTTAGTGCTTCTCATTGTAGGCTGGGTAGCAGTAGGGGGCGTAGCGCTTGAAGCGGCTAAGAAGTTGTTTGATTTTGCCACGAAGACTAACGCAGCTCGTAGCGAAGGAGATCTTGACGTTGCTGCTAAGGATTTAGCAGACGCGATCAATCTGATAGGCGTTAATACTGTCCTAGCACTTCTTTTGAAGAAGAAGCCTGGTGATACATTTAAGACTCCTTTCAGGGGAGTAAAAATGCCCAGATACAGCAGCGATATTGGAAGGAAAATGAACCTCCCTCGCAATGGAGGCTGGCGTTATACTCCTAAGATAAAAATCACAAAGCATAGTGACGTCGTTCAGGGACGCACAAAACCCTGGGGGACGTAGAAGTAGGACGCAACTACTATCCTGGCGCAATGTCGAAAGATGACGCATATTTGCAGATGCTTTCAACTCTTTATCATGAACAGGTACACATGGCAATTGCGCCTAAGTTCTATTTATTTAGAGAACTTAGGGTTTTCATGAGACAAAGCGCATATAATAAATCATATATATTACGATACCTGGAAGAGTCACTTGCTGAAACTATTGGCTTATTAAGAGCCAGAGGATGAGTAGGGAATATATCATTGAAGGCTTCAAGTCCCCCTTGGAAATACTTACAAATTACCTATACATTATTGCGGCATGAAACCGCAGGTATTCTTTTGGGTCCAGTAGTGGTTGGAGGGTTGATGTATAATGTTTGGTATGGAGTTCAGCAATGATATCGCAAAATAAAGCTGTTGAAATTGCCAAAGAATATGCAAGGGAAACAGGTCATGGTTGGGACGAACGTTTTCATGAGGCTGTGAGAGCGTCTTTTGATGGCAAATCTGTTTGGGTTATTTCAACCTCAGATTTAAAATTTTCTGAAGATCTTCCATGGATGATGGAAAGTATGCCTAATCCAGTTAAATATTATATAGATGTCTCTAGTGGTGAATGTATTGCAGTAGGGGGAAAAGGCAGTGCGATTCTTCGATTAAATAAATGAAAATGTTCATTATCGACTTTATAAAATATGAGAGTGTTTTCGCAAAAATTTAAATGCTTTGTATGCGGGCTTCAACGGGATAAAAATATACAGAATTGTGAAGCCTGCTAACAGTGTTATCGAATAAGATACAAGGTTTTCTTGTGTACCGCTGCGAATGGTATAAATGAGTCCTGCGAGAAGGATAGCTATTAATATCATTGCAGCTATGAATCTTTTCTTTAACTGTGAAAGGAGCCAGGGATAAGGATAACCGTTTTTATCAGCATGCTGGCGTATCACAGAGACTTCTTTTTGTGTAAACCCCTCTTTTAAAAGCATTTCTTCGATTTTCTTTTTATTCATAATGAATGTTATTTATTTGTCTTACGATAGTCAGATTGTAACTCATTACCCAAGCTCTATACAAACCGGACCGGTATTGGTAAGGCTTCTGGTTTTTTAATTTTTAGCAATAGTTCTTTAATGCTAACATTTCCGCATTAAATATGTGCTTTTAAAATTACATGTAGCCAAAAAGCCTGGTAATTCTGAAGGAGGTAATGCTGGCATATTTTTCTTTTTAGATTTTTGAAGGCGCTCTGCAAAGATATCAACGGGATTGAACTCAATCAGTTCCTTGGTAGCTATTCAACGAAAAATTTCATTTAGCCGGGAGATAATGCGCCTCAGGGTTTCAAGACCCCCGCGCTGTTCGATTGGATCAAGCTGATGCTTCAAGAGTTTGGGCCGAATCTCTTTAATCGGAACATTGTTCAATCCAGGGAAGACGTTACG
The DNA here is from genome assembly GCF_019104105.1 of Pantoea jilinensis. Classification (NCBI taxonomy): domain Bacteria; kingdom Pseudomonadati; phylum Pseudomonadota; class Gammaproteobacteria; order Enterobacterales; family Erwiniaceae; genus Pantoea; species Pantoea jilinensis. Next base: position 993,020 of record NZ_CP077746.1, read on the forward strand.
TTCAAGGCTACGCCAGATATCAGCTACATGATCTTCTAAAATCACTGACGTTCTTTTCTTCTCTTCCAGCCACTTTCTTGCCACCACCTACAAGGTGTGTTCAGTGGACGCTTTTAATGCATTCGCTTTGTCGGTCTTATGCGTTTGCAGATCAATCTGCTGGGCGAGTAGGGCAAGGTACTGATCTCTGAGAGAGCTATCTTGCGCGAATATAAGGTAAGGGTAAGTACCCAAACTCATTTTCGTTCGTTTCTTAGTCACAGGAGTCGCATACCTGAAGTACCAGTTTTCATGCCACCTTTCATGATCGGCGATATGCGCAAAAACAAGCTGTCATCATCAAAGAGGTTCACTTCCTTCTCGGCAGGCTTAGTGTTTTTGATTTGATTATTATTGTGTTTAGTGACGATTTTCGGCATGTTCGGCCCCTCAGATTTTGGACCCATGGGGCTGGGGCGAAAACAGGGTGTCATTTGGCGTGGATTCTAGCCACTCTCAGTGGACTGCTATGGACACAAAAAAACCCGCAAAGCTTTCACCTTGCGGGCTTTCAGGACTTCGATGATGGTTCTGGTAACCATCATCCAAGAATTTTGGTGGGCTGGCGGAGTCTGACTTTATCTGTCAAGAAGTTGAATTTGATGGTTTTTTTATAATCAAGCATTGGGTTGTGTACCTAAACGTGTACCAATTATTGGATCTTATACCCCCAAGCAACACGGCAAGGATAACTAATGCTTGGCGCTAGATCCAACATAAAATGATTTCAGAGAAAAGTGTTCATACTGTTCATCTTTAATTTTTGTTCAATATATTCAAACTGTTAGGTAGTGAATGGTTTTAGGCAAGACCTACACTAGTGCGCACTTTTGATTATCACTTTAGCAAGACGACAAAAAGTGACTTGAGCCACTATGCATAATGTGGAGTTATTAGACGCTTCTATTGTAAATGGTCCGCTTTGTACTAAAAGCGGTCATTGCCAATCTTGAACCATGATGAATTATTAGGATCAGGTCAACACAACAGGTCATAGTATGAGAAGAAGCCCTCTCAAGGAGGGCTGTTATCTAATATAACGTGTTTAGGTCTCACGTAGTATGCTTTATCGCGCGTGCTACATATTGAAGCGTCTCATCAGAATAGTTTTTGGTATTAACCTGTAAGAATGATGCACCTGCAACACTTCCTAAAAGGTTTGGCTCAAGGTAATACATGTGGTTTTCAGGACTTATCACTCCGTCTTGAATAAGCTGAGACAAAAGCATTCGTCCATCCTCGCCTCGTAACATACGAGCATGATTAACTTTATCTTGAAGCCTTGCCAATCGGCCTTTACTGTGAGATCTAAACGCCATGACGATTCGCCGGAATACCCTTAACGCTTCAGCAACACGATTATCGGAATTAGCATTTATTGGCTTGTTTGAAAACGCAGACCATGGAAAACCCTCTGATGATGGCCAGTTCACATAAAGCTCAGCTCCAGGGCGAACCAAAGGGGGACTAATAGTCCTATTACTTTCGAATCGGTTAGCTTCAAGAATAACGCTTGTGTTTCCCTCATCTTTTTTGACTGACTTAATAATCAATTTTTCACTATTTATGCGAAGGCATTCACAAGAGATACTAATAGGTGAAAAAAGCTCAAGCTGTTCGCTTGAAGCGAACTCAACATTTGAAGATTCCGTATTTATGAAAACGTTCCCTACTTTATTTCCGAGAACTATTGAGCTGTATCCATCGGATGTAAACTCGATCTCTCTTAAGTCTTCATCATTAGAATTAGAGATAATAAATTCAACATGAAGCTTCATGTCTTCATCATCGTTAACTATCAAGGTGGCAACGTCATTGATTTTTAGCTTAGATAGAGCAGAGTCGAAAAGAATTCCTATATATGAGCTGTCAATTTTTGAATTATCATGCTGAACCTTAGATTCAACGAAAAAATCAAATAGGAATGGGTTTGGCGTTGAAACGCCTAATAGGCAATGGTTCTTTGCAGCATTAGAAATGCTTTCGTTCTCACTCATCAATGCATAGGACAATATACATGCTTCAAAAACAGAGCTGGCAACCTTTCTTCCCGTCCCGTCTAAGAATGGATGTTGAGGTAACATACTCTCAACAGCATCGTTATACAAAGCAATTAAATCGCCACTTAGTATACTTATGCTATCTATAGGAGGAATATTAAATAATCGACATGCAAGTCGATTAAGTTGCTCATCAGTTGAATAAAGAGCTTCTTTTATTGCGTCAAACTTTTCAGGTAATTGCTGAGTCAGCTTGCCCTGCTCTCGCGACAGAACGGCTTTGCATATGCTCAGCAACATTTCACCGCTCAAAATATCTTTCATTTCCTCAAAAATTCTAGATGGATTTTTGATGGTACCAATAACTTTTGATACGGCTTCCAAAACCGGTGCATACCCGAAGAATCTGGTGGATTCAGCACCCGATATCTCTTTAAGTTCATCAACTACACCGCGGATTGAGCTTTCATATACTCCTGAGTGTATGCTAAGAGAAGATGATAAGTGTCTATATTCTTGCCTTTGACTTTTAGATAATTTTAGAAGATTTTTTTCGATGAAATCAGTAGCCTCTAACTCATTGAAAAATTCAATATCGAAAACAGGGCAGTTTATATTATGAATCTCACTTAAAATTAGCCAAGCCTCCTCAATAATGCCCACTCGGCCAAATATAACTATTGGGTTTTTATTTCTTTTTGAAACGTTACTGACGTCGAGTAAAAAATCTTCAAATGAATCTTGGGTTACTCTTAGTCTGGCTTCATCTAAAGAGTCAATTATTAAGCCAACCGTCCCAGCATTCCATGCTGGTAAAATATCTTTGTTTGCCAGTCCGCCAATAACATAATTTCCAGCAATGCTTGAAGCCTTTGATAAATCCAAATATATACTACCAGTTTTATTGCTTAACTCTCTCGCCATTACTGACTTACCAACAGCTCCGGGAGCGCTTATAAGAATTACTCTCGCACCATTAATATCTCCAGTTAGGTTTTCATTCAAAGTAAGTCTGGCTGGAACGTAGTCAGTAGTTGAGTCTTGAGAGAAAAACCAACCATCACCATCTTCATTGTCACTTATTACATCAACGCCACTTAAAAGGTCTGATATGTCGTCTATTTTGTATTCCATATTGTTTCTTAATCCTATAATAAGTAAATCGTGATATGTTTTGTTGAATCTTGGACGTACAGTTGCTGACCTGCTCTCCAACGATATATCATATGTTAGCCCTCAAACCTAACGTTAATGAAAAATGAGAACGTTCGCTTTTCGCTGGCTTTGGCTGACATTAATAATTTCATCAAATATAAAAAAACCGGACTAAGCCGGTTTACGTGATCTGATGTTATCAGGCGCTACATGCGGGCAACCAATCTGCCTCGCTGTCTTCATGTAGTGTGAGATTGGTTTGTATGCCGTTATTCGTTCTGCGCTTTAGTAGTACCCGTTCATACTCTTTAAGTGTCTGCGGCACTGCCTGGCCGAATGCGGTCAGGCTAAGCGGATGCTGATGGCCGCGCGATTCCATGAAGGACAGATACGCATGGTAGAGATAGCGCTTCGGGTTTATAGGGCGAATATTTGCGTTCCCGATAAATAGCCCATTTGGCGTGCTCAATGGCATCAGGTAACCACAGAAATCGACCAGTGGGTCAGCCTGTCGTTTAATCTCCAGCGCTTCGCCGGACGTCTGCTGCGCCTGTAGCAGCTCGCGGGCTTCATCAGGTGACGCGAAGCGCTGCATCAGGTGACGAACAATCACGGCCAGCTCGGTGCTGATTTTGTCCAGCAACTGCGGATCACGCTCTTTTGCCGGTATCACTTCCGGGAACGTCAGGATAACCCGGCGGCGCGACACACCGCCGCTGCGGTCGCTGAAGCGCATCGGATTGTTATTCACCGCCAGAATCACCGCCGGGATATGCGTTGAATAGGCGTCACGGTATTTCGGGTCGATTGCAACGGCATCGCCGCCGGTGATCGCCTTGATGCCCGCGCCGTCGCCGCTCCATTTCTCCTGGTCAGGAAGAATAATCAGCGAGAAGCCCACTACGCTGGCGCGCTCGCGGGAGGATTCCAGCGTGTCGATGGTGGCGGACGTGGTGTTGTCTTTTCCGGCCAGCAGAGTGGCTATCGAGGCCATCACACTTTTACCGCTGCCGCCGGGGCCGGTCACCTCAAGAAACATCTGCCAGTCATAGCGGTTTGCCAGCACCATAAATAACGCCGCGAGAATGCGCTCCTGCTTGTCGTGATTATGTCCGGCGGCCCGCGTTAACCAGCGCCAGAAATACGGGGCGTGGTCTGCGAGGTTTTCACCCGGACGCGGGGCTGTGTAGTCCACGCTGTTAACGGTGCGCAGCCAGTGCTCGCGGCGGTGCGAACTGAACGTGCCGGTAGCTGTATCAAATACGCCGTTACGGAAGCCGATCAGGCGGCGGGACGGTTCACCCATCTGGGGTACCATCAGCTTGAGTGTGTCCAGCACGCTGCCGATACCGGCAGCGGAGAACGGGGCGCGCACTTTCTGAAACAGCGCGGCGATTTCCCGGCGCAGCGTCTTCGCCTCCATCACCTGCCATGCGCCGTTTTCATAGCGGCATATTTCCTCTCCGACCGGCGGCACGGCCAGCGCCTCCCCGTAGTGGGCGACCAGCAGCTCGGCTTTCTGACTGGCGCTCATGGCTTTCAGGTCGGCCTCGCTGACGGACTCAAACGGGCTGAGCGGCTGCGGCTGGGTGAAGCTGGTGAGCTGCGCCTGCGTGGCGATATCACCCTGTAACTGCCACACGTCGTTCCAGTCACCTGCAACCGGCGGAAGGGCGGCTTTACCACCACAGGCTTTCGCCGCTTCCTCTGCCTTTAACTGGCCTGTGCCGTTGTCGTCACGGTCGGCAGCAATCAGCATCATTGCATCAGGATGTGACTCACGCAGCCGTTTCGCCAGCGCGGGCAGGTTGTTGGCACTCAGCGCCACGTATACCGCCTGACCGGTCAGCCGGTGCACGGTCAGGCCGGTTGCGTATCCTTCAGTGAGCCACAGCGTTTTGCCATCCGGCTCACCGGCCAGCCAGTATGTGCCTTTCACCTGTCCGCCGGGCAGTGTGCGCTTGTCGCCTGCGGCGCTGATGAGCTGCACGTTTACGGCCGTACCGTTTTCGCCGGTCAGCGGGATGAGCACATCCCCGGTGGCAAAGCTGATGCCACCACAGCGCAGCGCATCAGCAAGTGTGAGCGCCTGTATACCGTGCAGCCCTTTTGATGAAAGGTAGGCGTTGTCCGTGCGGCTGACAGCGGCGGTGATAAGCACCTGCGCCCGTGCGGCTGCGTCTGCCTGTGTGCGGCTTTTGTCTGCGGTTTCATCATGCATAACCGGGGCTGACTCCGGTAGCGAGCCAAGCATCCCGGCAACCTTCATGGCGGCCTCTTTAGCGCTGAGACTGAGCGCCTTTTCCACCAGGTTAAGGCCGTCACCGGCCCCGCACTGATTACAGAGCCACGTTCCGCGCCCGTCCTGATTGTCGAATCGGAAACGGTCTTTACCGCCGCACGCCGGGCAGGCTCCGTGCCGCCCTCCGGCGTGTACGCTGATGCCGAGGGCGGGCAGAAGCTGCGGCCAGAATCCGGTGGCCGCCTTTACGGTGTCAGAGACGATATGTTTCATGTGCATGCTCTCCCTCAGTGCAGCGTGATGCGGCTGGCGGCCGCAAGCTGGCTGCGGAACAGCTCATCCATCATGGTGACGCCGAGCTGCGTCAGCCGCGGTGGCGCGGTCAGCAGGTCCGGCTCAACCATATCGCCCAGCATCGTGCAGGCCATCTCCATGCCTGCGTCCGGGCCGTGGCGGCGCACATAGAAGCCCTCCAGCTCAAGGGCAATGGTCATCTGAAGCTCATCAATCGTCGCTGACACAGTGATGCCGAGGCCTTTGCAGGCGTTCAGGTAGCCCTGCGCCAGCGCGCGACGGTAAACGGCGGTGCGTACCTCAACGGGCAGGCAGGAGTGATTAACGGTCATCATGGCGGGCCTCCGTGGCTAACATGCGGGATTCACAGGTTTCAACAACTTTACCGAGCTGGTCGGTGAGCAGGGCAACGACCGAGGCAAGCGCCGCGCCGTCCGGCACGCAGCCGCGCGCGCTCATGCCGTTCACCGAGTCGAACATATCGAGCACGGTCACGCCGACCGCGTGCGCGTGCAGCAGGCGCAGGTAGTCAGCGTGTGGAATAGGGTAGGTCTCACTGTTATTCAGGCGTTTTGTGAGCGTGTTCATGCGACTACCGCCTTAACCGGCAGACGACCGGCAAAGGACAGGACGTAATCGCGGGCGAGGCTGGCGCGGGCGCTTCGCTCATCGCCGGCCACGGTGCGCAGCATGCAGAGACGTGCGGCGGCATCGGTGCGGCGTATGGCGGCAAAAATAAAGGTGAATTGAGAGTGAGCGGCAGTAAGGGCCGTTGTCATGAGGACAATCTCCAATAAGTAGCGGTTACTGCTACCACCGGAGTTCCTACGCTCATGGGTGGTAGCCCAGACGGGGGTAGGAATACCGGCCTTATTGGAAACCGGCCAGCCCGAAGGCTGCCCCGCCTGAGCCACCATTATTTTGACGACGCAACGGAATAAGAACCGCTGCGCTGAAAAATGGCGCACTGAGGCAACGACGTAAAAAAACACGCATGGCGCGTGTTGTGTCGCCAATAAGTAACTCGGGTTCCTACGCCCGGCTGCCGATTTTGCGGCAGCACAAAAACTGTATAACGGCCGCTCGCCAGAGAAAAGCCTTTTTTTAAACATCGGGGCTATTTCCTCAGCAACCGGTCAGGACGTGATCGGATTGCGGCGGATTTGATCGGAATTCCCGGTTCTCTTTTTTCGCCCGCTGCCTGGCAGGCTTCGCTTTTTTACTCATAACGGAGATGTGACCGTGCATTCCGCTGGTAAAGGCCAGTGCGGTTGCTGGTCTGTCGCTGAGGGGTGCCGTTAGGCTTTCTGCGACAAAGGCGGCTTCTTCGCGGGTGAGCGAAAAGGTTTTTGTGCCGAAATTCAGCGTAATCATGCTGCACCCCCGGCGCGCTGTGCGATGCGGGCCTGCATCCAGCCGTCAATTTCTGACGCCAGCCAGGCGACGTTTTTACCACCAAGCGAAATCTGCGAGGGGAACTGCTCCCGGCTGATTAAATCGTAAATGGTCGAACGTGACAGACCGCAGGTGCTGATGACTTCCGGCAAGCGCATAAAGCGGTCGCGCGGATAAATGGCATCGCGGATTACGGGAATGGCAGGGGCTGGTGCGGATGAAGCTGCGTGCATGGTGTTACCTCATTATGAGTCCGGGCGGTGCTGTCCGGTTCCGGTAGTGTCTTCAGGTAACCCCCTATTCTGGTTATATTTCTGGCGAAGTAAACAACCCCCTGATTGCTGAAAAATGAGCAAAAAGCACTTCTCTTACCTCCTGTTTGCCTTTGTTTGCCAACGTTTGCCAGCGTTTGCCTTTTAAGAGCTTTCAGCGATTAAAAAGCGATTATTAATAGAATTAAAATCTGAAAAAGGCTCGCCAGAAAAAAGCTGTTATCTGAGGCTGTGTGAACACAGGTGAATACTCAGTGAAGACTTAATTTTAAAGTGTTCACTACTTTAAGTGTTGTATTTATTACGTTTTTTATCTTAGTGAATACCAGTGAACAGTTATATGAGAAATATCACCAGTCAAGGGGCCATCCCGTACTGGTTTTGCCCTTGTTTGTTCATCGACAGGCGGAAAGCAATGAAATGCGCTGTCCTGTGGTACACGACAGAATGACCTCATCCTTTACAGACGATGAGAGACAATCATGACCACCCCGGAACAGAAACCTGCATCACAGGAACGCTTCGAGAAAGCCCGCGCTGAACATACCGAAAGGATGAAAGCCTATAACGGCATCTGCGCCGATATAGCCCGCTGTGAAAAAGAACAGCAGGCAGCCATCGAGGCAGGGAAAGAGGCCGAAAGTAACTGGCGCACGAGCTTTCGCAACCTGCGAGGCAATCTCACCGACGAGCTGCGCGCCGAACATTCTCAGCGCATCGCCAGCCGTGAACTGGCCGATGAGTTCGGCGGGCTGCTTAAAGAGCTAGCGCTGGATAAGCAGGAGGCGATGCTGAAATGCTGCGGCAGTGGTAAAGAGTATGTTGAATCGCACCTGGAGGCTTTTACCGGGTTCGCGGATGCGCACTGGCAGTCAGCCCTGCGCAACGTAAGTCCGTCGCTGCTTTGGGCCATTAAGCTGCGTCTCCGTCGTGAAGAGCTTTCTCCTACGTTTGCCGGAGACGACCGGGATAGTATTAAGGACGTGGCTTATCTGGTCGGAGAAGCGCTGACGCGGGCGGCGGCTGCTCTGCCAGACAGCATACTAAATGAGGCTCCGCTGCTGGAGAATATTGGTCTGTATCGCCCGCCACTTACGGGTATTGATATGGAGCTTTACCGCCATCCTATGCGCCGCCAGAAGCTGGCTGAATCAATCCGAATGCAGCGTGCAAAGCTTCAGGAGGGCAGCCAGAAATGATGCACTGTCCCTACTGCAAAAGTGCGGCACATACCAAATCGAGCCGCTATATGTCAGAGCAGGTGAAAGAGCGGTATCACCAGTGCACTAATCTGGACTGTTCCTGCACCTTCAAGACGAATGAGAGCATTACAAAGGTGATCACTGCACCGCCACAACCGGAAAAAGTACCGGCACCACCACCGGAACCGGTAAGAGACCGTCATACGCTTGGACGTTATGGTTCTGCATTCCGCCAGGTTCATTAACCCCGCACAGCCGCTGCCCAACCAGCGGCTTTTTTGTGTCTGTCCTTTGTCTTTCTGAAGCCCTTTTTCTGGCCAGCCGCTTTGTAAAGAGTGATGCATGCATAGCGTGCATGGATCTGCATGCAAAACCATGCATTGTTCTCCACCGTTCAGGCCATACCGGGCGCGGCTCTGACCGCATCATGCACCTGCATGAAAAGCTATGCATAAAGCGGGCAGGCGTGGCGGGGATAGCATTGCGCGCTAACGCAAAAATAATTTTTCAAGAATAGAAAAGATTTTCCTCCCAAAAAGCAATCAATAGCATCGCATGTAAGAACTTAGTCAAAAGTTAAAGTGTTATACATTTTATTCATTCTTCAAAATTAAACCCATCAGTTTCTTCCTTTATATTTCGTGAATAAAAGAAGTATTGTTCTAATTTTTTAATGGCGGAATTATAATCTATATTGCTATTTAGTTTTACTAAAAGATTTTGATCAAAATCGTTAATTTTAAGAAGGCGCTTTACTTTTTGGTAGTCAGAGTTCAGGAGTTCGAAATTGCCTTGTGCTTTTTCCTCGTTATTAGCAATGTCAGTCTTTGATTGCCCTACCACTACTAATGGTCTGCCATATTGTAATGTCGCACGAGAAGCGTGCAGACTACCGCCTTTGATGCCTGTTTGAATTAAAAAGACCCCTGAAGATAAAGCAGCTTGAATTGCATCTCTCTTGACCAAATTTATTGGGTTTACTTTGGTTCCAATCGGGTACTCACTTACTAATGCGCCTTGCTTGTCTAAAATTTCTAATGCCAGTGATTCATTTGCTTTTGGATATGTAGAATCTAAACCGTGAGCCATTACAGCTATGGTTTTCCCCTGCAAAGCTAGAGTGCTTTTATGTGCAATAGTATCAATACCGTGTGCGAGCCCACTGACAATGTTAAAACCACTATTCACTAACCAAGTAGTGATTCTTTTTCCTATTTCCTCTCCTCTGATAGTAGGCTCTCGTGTGCCTATAACTGCAACATTTGTCTCGTTCAAGCATGAATAATTCCCTTTAGAGAAAATAAAGGGAGGGGGGGAGTTGAGATTTCGTAAGCTATAGGGATAGTTATTATCAAATATAGTATGAAGATTGACGTTGTTAGAAAAACACTGGTCGCGCTGAGTTTTTGCAAATTTTAACGCGCTATCCAGTTCTAACTTTGTATAAATGTTTTTTTTGCTAAAGGATTTGCCGACGATATCTTCAATTGTCATATCAAGAAAATAAGGTTCTTTTCTTAATGTAGACAATGTTTTTTCGCCAATCCCTTTGAGTCGACTTAAAGCTACTAGCTTTTCCCCGGCTTCTGAAAAAAACATTAAATTATGTCCTCGGTATGTGTACATGATCTATTATTATAGTAACCTGCGCAGCTTAAGAAGTAACTATCATTTTTTGGACTATACTGTTTGTACATATCAAGGCCACAAACTGGACATTCTTTTTCTTTAATATTAAGGACATATTTGCACTGCTCGGCCTCATGAAATCCAGTACATCCCCAAAAATGTATACCAGTACGTCCTTTCCTAAGAGTCAGTGCTCTGCCGCATTGAGGGCAAAATTTATACTCACCAGCTATACTTACTGTTTTTGCTAAACAAAGTCCCAAAATCTTTTGGGGACTATGTTGATTTAATAAATTGAAAGCGCCCTGAAGCGTTGAGCCGGTAGTTATCACATCATCAATTACTAAAATCCTTTTTCCCCGAACTAAATTGAGGTATTTTTCTTTTAGTTTTAACTTGTCTTTTATCTCTTGAGCGCGGTTTTCTTTACTTCCTAGGGTTTTCAGGCTTACGGCACCATCTTCAAAGTAAAACAAGTCATGAATAAAGTTGGTTCTGGAAAATCCTTGTCGTGAAACTCTATTTAGCATATTCTCCAGTCTAGGGTTTTTATTCTTCTTCGATGGGATGACGGTAACTAAATCAAAATAACTATTCTCGCCAAAGAAATATTTTGAGACTCTATCTATGCAATGCTGAATTAAAGAAACGATATAGTCAGGCATTACATATGTTTTTATGTGATCTTTTTTTGCTATTTCTAATGATAGCGAATGTTGGTCGTGAATCTTAGCCGTTAATAAACCTTTTTGACTGAAGTATTTTCCTAGGCAAACAATCTCAATGTTGTCTTTTTTAATTGCTCCAACGTCACCACTTAGTGTCATGGGCATAAAATATAACCATTTTCGTGAGTGCACAAATTTATTTCTACTAGCGCAGATGTCAGCAATTAAATCAACGCTATCGAAACAGTCAATATCATCCATTAAGGCTGATGTTGAAATTATAGCGGATGGTATTACTCTGAAAGGAATGCGTGATGCCCAGGCTGGGGCTAGAGGTTTCACTCCAGCACTATAAGCAGCTATAAAATCTTTGTCATCATCTCCAATGTAAACTACTTTTGATGCTCTTGTAAGTCCAAGCTTTTCAAGAGCCATCTCGATTCCTTTTGGGCTTGGCTTTGCACCGTCTTTTAATACGTCATTATAAGTTATAATTACATCAAAATAATTTTCTAATGAATGATGTGTTATTAGCGATTCAGCATATTTTCTTGGTGAGTTTGTTATAAGCGCTGTTTTTATGGAGTTTTTTTTCAGATATTCGAGCAAAGATTTAGATTTAGCATAAATCTTGCTTTGATTGAGTGCATCCTGAGAGAGGTTAGCACTGTTACCGCTCTCTCTAAGCTGCTTAAGAGAGTCTGTACTTATTAAAGTATTGTCCAAATCAAAAAAAATAGCATCGAAGTCAATTTTCATCCTTGTCTCCTTGACAAGAACATTTTAAGTGTGAAGTGATTTATTCATGGATTTAAGATTTTTGCAATACTCTTTCTTGAGGAAAGTGAAGAATTTCTTACAAATCCGCCCCACCAGTTCATCAGGTCTGCACGTTGTGCAATGTACGTTGAGCGGTTGTATGCTCTGCGTACCTCATTTTTATCACTATGAGCTAAAGCTGCTTCGATTACGTCAGGGTTAAAACCTGCTTCGTTTAATGCTGTGCTCGCAATTGAACGTAACCCATGTGCGACAAGCTTTCCTCCGAATCCAATTCGTTTTAAAGCGGCATTAGCTGTCTGGCTATTCATGGCTTGCTTTGGGTCATTCCTGCTTGGAAAAACGTGCTTTCGATGAGCACTCATAGGCTTCATCACTTCAAGAATCTCTAATGCCTGAGTTGATAGAGGGATAACATGCTCTCGTTTCGACTTCATCCTTTCGGCTGGAATAGTCCAGAGTTTTGTATCAAGATCAATTTCTACCCATTGTGCACCAGAAGCTTCAGAAGGGCGCACAAGAGTTAACAGTTGCCATTCAATAAGGCATCGAGTTGGGACGGATAGATTTGACATGTTTAGGGAACGCATTAACGTCGGCAATTCTTCTGGTCGCAGTGTCGGCATATTTTGCTTTTTGGGTTTCTCAAAGGCCATTCCAACACCTGATGCCGGATTGGCATCAATCAGGCCGGTATTAACGGCATATATCATGATCTCGTTTATACGCTGAACTAAGCGACGAACTGTCTCAAGTGCGCCGCGAGCTTTAATCGGCTCCAGTGCCTCTACAATCGTTCTAGCCTTAAGCGCCTGAACAGAAATCTCACCGATAGTTGGGAAGATGTCCTTCTCGAGTGATCGCCAAATATCCTTTGCATAATCTTCGGTAACACTTTTGCTTTTAAGCTGGAACCACCTCTCGGCAACAACTGAGAAAATGCTATCTAACTCAATCTGACGCTGCTCAGAAACTTCCTCTTGCTGCTTCTGTGGATCGATCTCTTGAGCGAGAAGTGACAGGTACTGATCACGCATCTGACGTGCAGCAGCTAGCGTTAGGGCAGGGTATGAGCCAAGACTAAGATTTGTGCGGCTACTACTTCTTGGCCTCTGATAGCGGAAACGCCATAGCTTCTTGCCAGACGTTTTGATTAGCAGGAAAAGCCCATCCCCATCATGTAGTGTGAAGTCTTTCTCTTGAGGCTTAGCTTTGAGGATTTCGTTATTGGTGAGGGGGCGTGTCATCCGCGCCATGACTGGTTTCCATCCATAATTGGTACACGTTTTTGGCCCACATTATAGCGTGTACCTAAACGTGTACCAATTATCTCTGGATTCAGGCGGATTATCTCGGAAGGTTACAGACACAAAAAAGCCCGCAGGGCTTGTGCCGTGCGGGCTCTTAGGACTTCTGCGGATGGCACTGGAACCATCTTTGAAGAATTTTGGTGGAGCTGGCGGGAGTTGAACCCGCGTCCGAAATTACTACACCGTCGGCACTACATGCTTAGTCAGTTTTTACATTCGCCGGTTAGCTGCGAACAGACACGCCACTAACAGACTATCCTGATTGGATTTAACGCTTCAACCCCAGGCAAGGCATCCACGCGATCTCTTTTGGGTTTGACTTCTCTTGATCCCCGTCTTAAGAGCGGAAGCTAGGGAGAGAAGGCTAAAAGCAGGTTATTAAGCTGCTAAAGCGTAGTTTTCGTCGTTTGCGACTATTTTTTTGCGGCTTTTTACGAGGCAAACCGCCCCTCGGCATGCTCCTAAGGCTTCACAATCCCGTCGAGTCCAGAATCAGCCCCAGAACTTCAAATACTAGCAACAAAACAAATCAAAATCCAGTGCTTAACGCTTTGAATTCTTCATGATACGTGCTTTATCCAGTTTCCATTCACGGTCTTTGATATCGTCGCGCTTGTCGTGCTCTTTCTTACCGCGTGCAACACCAATCTTCAGTTTGCACCAGGCGTTTTTCCAGTACAGCGACAGCGCCACGATGGTGTAGCCTTCGCGGTTAACGCGGCCATACAGTGAATCAAGTTCACGTTGCTTCAGCAGCAGTTTACGGCTGCGCGTCGGGTCACAGACCACATGGCTGGAGGCAACGGCTAAGGGTTGAAAGGTTGAACCGAACAGAAAGGCTTCGCCATCGCGCAGCAGAATATAGCTGTCGCTGATGTTGGCTTTACCGGCACGAAGTGACTTAACTTCCCATCCTTGTAACGACAATCCCGCTTCATACTCCTCTTCAATGAAGTACTCGTGGCGGGCGCGTTTGTTCATGGCAACAGTGGCAGAACCGGGTTTGTGTGCTTTTTTCTTTGTCATAGTGCGGCGTATTTTACATCACTTAGTCGGTTATCGCATCCCCAGTCCAGCGGGGCGGCAGGAAACGGGATATTCTAGCACACCCTCACTCGGGGACATTTTTGTTTAATCGCTGAAAATGCTATTATTCAGCGGTTTTGTGATGAACAGGAACCATTATGGCTCAGATTAGTCGTTCGGCGCTGGTCCCGTTTAGTGCCGGGCAGATGTACCAACTTGTAAATGATGTGGATGCCTATCCGCAATTCCTGCCGGGTTGCACCGGAAGCCGCGTGCTGGATGCGTCTGAGAATCAGATGACGGCGTCCGTGGATGTGTCGAAAGCGGGCATCAGCAAAACGTTTACCACCCGCAATACCCTGACGGATAACCAGAGCATCCATATGCAACTGGTTGACGGGCCGTTCCGCAAGCTGACTGGCGGCTGGACGTTCGTCTCGCTGGGCGATGACGCTTGCAAGGTTGAGTTAAGCCTGGAGTTCGAGTTCACTAACATGCTGGTAGAGATGGCCTTTGGGCGGATCTTCAAAGAGCTGGCCAACAGCATGGTGCAGGCTTTCACACAGCGCGCCAAAGAGGTTTACCGTGCCTGATATCTCTGTCGAGGTGGTCTATGCCTTGCCTGAAAAGCAGTATCAGCTCTATGTGAAAGTGGAGCAGGGCAGCACGGTTGAACAGGCCATCCTCAAATCAGGACTACTTGAACTGCGTCGGGAGATTGACCTCGCCAGTAACAAGGTCGGCATCTATAGTCGTCCGGTGAAGCTGGATGATGTGGTGAATGAGGGCGATCGTATCGAAGTCTACCGTCCGCTGATTGCCGATCCTAAAGAGTTACGCCGGCAGCGCGCAGAACGAGCGGCAGAAAGCAAAAAATAAGCCCTTATCCCATCAGATACAGCGGATACCCGGCATAAAAAAAGGCGCTCAGTGCGCCTTTTTGCTGTCTGTTGTTTCTGACAATCTTACGGGCAATCAGTCGTTGTTCTGTGACAGATTCTGCTTGTTGTCGATATTAGTCAGAACGCCGTTACCATCAAAGGTCAGCGTCAGCGTCTGCTGTTTTACGCCCTCATGACCTGGCTCCTGACGGAAAACGTAATACCAGACGTTGCTGCCAAACGGATCTTTCATCATCGGCGTACCGAGCGTGTAAGCCACCTGCTGCTGTGTCATACCGGTATGAATCTTGGCCACATCGTTGGCAACCAGATAGTTCCCCTGGTTGATATCAGGACGATAGACCACGCGCTCTAAGGTGGAACATCCGGCGGTCATCATCAACATTACTACTGCCGCGGCAGTCAGCGTTTTACAGCGCATCTATACATTCCTTTTCCGGGGCCAAACGCCTTTTAAAGGCGGCTTTCTTGCCATCAAAATCTGAACTCTGCCTGCGGCAGGCTTTATTACTCTGGCGACATAAGTGCCGATGATAATAAACCTTTTCGCTGTTGGAAACCTCTACAGAGCAAGCATATGACCACGGAGGGTTAAAAAAGTGCGCTGCTATGCGGCTAAAAGTTCTTTTGCGTTGGCCAGGGTATTGCGTGTGACCTCGCTGCCGCCCAGCAGTCGCGCCAGTTCCTGCAGACGCGCCCGCTTGTCCAGTGGCTGCATATGGGTTTCAGTCATTGCGCCATCGGTCTCTTTGCTGACGTAGAAGTGCTGATGACCACAACCGGCCACCTGCGGCAGGTGAGTCACACACATCACCTGGGTCGATTCACCCAACTGACGCAGCAGTTTACCGACCACGGCAGCGGTCGGGCCGCTGATGCCGACATCCACTTCATCGAAAATCATCGCCGGTGTTTCCATTTTCTTCGCGGTAATCACCTGAATTGCCAGCGCGATACGCGACAGTTCACCACCCGAAGCCACTTTGCCCAGAGGCTGCAGTGGCTGGCCTGGGTTAGTGGTGACCTGGAAATCGACGCGGCTCGCGCCGTCTGCCGTGAGCTGATCCGGATTAAAGGTCAGCGCAATTTTAAACTGGCCGTGCGGCATGGAGAGCAGATGCATACTCTGGGTGATCAGCTGCTGCAGTTCGTCAGCAAAGTGGCTGCGCTGCTGATGCAGTTGCTCTGCGCTTTTCAGCGCGGCCTGATAATGTTCACCCACCAGTGACTGCAGGCTCTCCTGATCGCTTTCATGCTGTGAGAGCAGCTCCGCTTCTGCCAGCAATTGCTGATGCAGTTCGGGCAGACCTTCCGGCGTGACGTGATGCTTACGGGCCAGCGCGATCTGACGTGAGATACGCTTTTCCAGCTCATACAGGCGGTTGGGATCCATATCCAGACTGTCACAGTAGTGACGCAGCTCATCGCTGGCTTCGGTCAGCTGAATGGCGGCTTCTTCCAGCAGGTTGTGCACGCCGTTCAGCTTCTCATCCAGCGAAGTCAGTTCAGAAATCATCTCACGCGCCGTGTAGAGAAGGCTATTGAGATTCGTGTCATCGCTGTCTGCTAACAACTGCAGTGCCTGCTGGCTGGTCGACAGCAGTTGTCCGCTGTTAGCCAGACGCTTGTACTCTTCATCGATCTGCTCATATTCACCCGGCTGCGGTGCGAAGTCGTTCAGCTCTTTCAACTGATACTGCAACAGCTCGCGACGTGATTCGCGTTCCTGCGCCTGCTGCTGATGCAGCGCCAGGGTGCGACAGCTCTGATTCCAGGTCTGATAGCTGGCGCGCATTTGCTGCAGCAGCTCGTCGTGACCGGCATAGGCATCCAGCAGATGTTTCTGATGATCAGGTTTAAGCAGAAGCTGATGGGCATGCTGACCGTGGATCTGAATCAGCAACTGGCCGAGGTCGCGCAGCTGAGAGAGCGGCACCGCCGTGCCATTGATAAAGCCACGGGAGCGTCCGTCAGCGCTGATTACCCGGCGCAGCAGGCACTCGTTGCCCTCATCCAGATGATTATCGACCAGCCAGCGCTGGGCAGAAGGGGAGGACTTAAGCTGGAAGCGGGCACAGAGGTCAGCCCGGCTGGCTCCCTGACGCACCATGTCAGCATCAGCACGACCGCCCAGACACAATCCCAGCGCATCAATGGCGATAGACTTGCCGGCACCGGTCTCACCCGTGATAGCTGTCATGCCGCGTTGGAAATCAATGTCGAGCTCACGAACGATAGCGAAATTACTGATGGTCAGTTGGGCCAGCATAGGTTCACCTGTATGAATAAACACATATGGTTTTTCATACAGTATAAACTGGTTTTTTATCCAGTAAAGAGGCGAGGCCGGTTTTCAGAACAATTTTTTTGACCAGCCCAGTTTCGAACTCAGCGTATTGAAATAGCTGTAGTTTTTAGGATGGATCAAATCAAGATGACCGGCACTGCGGCGAATCAGTACATCCTCGCCCTCCTGGATGGGCAACGCAATCTGGCTGTCACAGCTGATCTCCAGGTCACTGCGACGTGAAGAAAAGCGTAAACGGATGGTACTGCTGCTGTTGATCACCAGTGGCCGCGCGGAAAGCGTATGCGGGAACATCGGCACCAGCACAATCGCCTCCAGTGACGGCGTCAGAATAGGGCCGCCCGCCGAGAGTGAGTAGGCTGTAGAGCCGGTGGGCGTGGAGATAATCAGCCCGTCTGAGCGTTGGGAAAAGGCGAACACTTCATCAATGTAAACTTCAAATTCGATCATGTGTGCCACTTTGCCAGGGTGCAGCACCACTTCATTGATGGCAGAGCCGATACGGGGCGAGCAGTCCGATTTGCACACCTGCGCTTCCAGCAGAAAGCGGCTCTCGACGAAATAGTTGCCCTGCAGCACCTCATCCAGCTGTTGCTGTGCGTTATCCGGATCGAGGTCAGTGAGAAAACCGAGATTACCGCGGTTAATGCCGATCACTTTGATGTCATAACGCGCCAGCACCCGCGCTGCGCCCAGCATATTGCCGTCACCACCCACCACGACGGCTAAATCAGCCTGCTGACCAATCTCCGCCAGCGTGCCCGTCTGTACGTCGTGAAGCGACAGCTCCTGGGCAATCTGCTTCTCAACGATCACCTGATAACCTTTGGCCGTCAGCCAGCGCCAGAGCATCTCATGCGTGGTTAACGCAGTGGGATGGCGCGGATGACCCACAATCCCAATGCAGTTAAAGTGTTTGTTCATCTGGTCGGTGTTCCTTATAAGCCAAAACGGCAAGGCAATGTGATAGGTTCCCTTGAATCCGTCATACCAATCCCCATAATAAGCCAACCAGCGAAATGAATGTGCAAAACGCGGAGAAATTCATGAGTAGTAAAGAACAGAACACCCCAAACGAGCAAGTCTCAGACGAAATTCAGCAGGATCAGCAGCAACCTCAGGAAGCGGAGACAGCAGCAGAGGTGGATCCGCGTGATGAGCGTATTGCTCAGCTCGAAGCTGAATTAGCGCAGTCGCAAACCGGTGTGCGCGATGCCCAGCTGCGTGCGCAGGCTGAAGTTGAGAACATTCGTCGTCGTGCCGAAATGGACGTTGAGAAGGCGCATAAATTTGCGCTGGAGAAGTTTGCCAACGAACTGCTGCCAGTCATCGACAGCCTGGAACGTGCGCTGGAAGTGGCAAACAAAGAAGACCCGCAGCTGGCATCCATGATCGAAGGGATTGAGCTGACCCTGAAAGGCCTGCTGGGTGCCGTGCGTAAATTCGGTGTTGAAGTGGTAGGCGAAACGGGCGTGCCATTTAACCCGGAAGTGCATCAGGCAATGTCGATGATGGAGTCTGAAGAGTTTGAGCCTAACCATGTCATGCTGGTGATGCAGCGTGGCTATACGCTGAATGGTCGCCTGCTGCGTCCGGCGATGGTGGCGGTTTCTAAAGCTAAAAGCTGATTCAACGCCTGAATCCTGTCACACGGCCGCGCACTGACGCGGCCGTGTGCTTTCTGGCGTTAATCCGGTAAGACCGGCGTCCAGTCCACCGGTTTTTTACCGGCTGCGCTCAGCAGTTCATTGGTGGTCGAAAAGTGTTTGCTGCCGAAAAAGCCACGATGCGCGGAAAGCGGCGAGGGATGCGGTGCCTGCAACACATGATGGCGCTTGCGATCAATAATGCTGCCTTTCTTCTGGGCATGCGAACCCCACAGTAAAAAAATCACCCCTTCACAGTGCTGGTTAATTGCCGCAATCACATTATCCGTAAAGGTCTCCCAGCCGAATCGGGCATGAGAATGGGCTTTACCCGCTTCAACCGTTAACACTGTGTTGAGTAACATCACGCCCTGTTTAGCCCAGCTCTCAAGAAAGCCGTGGTTGGGCTTTTCAAAGCCGGGAATATCCTGTACCAGCTCTTTATAGATATTCTGCAGTGAGGGCGGCACCTGAACGCCGGGCAGCACCGAAAAAGCCAGTCCATGCGCCTGATTCGGCCCGTGATAGGGATCCTGACCCAGGATCACAACGTTGACGTCGCCCAGTTCTGTCAGGCGAAAGGCGTTAAACACATCTTTCTGCGGCGGATAGACGGTTACACCCTCGGCGCGCCGATCGGCGACCTGCTTCAGCGTCTCAATAAAATAGGGTTTCTCTTTCTCTTCAGCCAGCACGTCGTGCCAGGTCAGCTTTTCAGCCATGTTCAACTCCCTTAACGTTAGTGCCGTAAGCTTAGCTGTTCCTGCTGTCGACCTGAAGGCAAAAATAATTTTAATAATACAAACTATTTTTGAATGGAAGCGGTTTTGAGATCAACGGGTTAGCGTTAAAGCCGCCTGAATGCCTGATTCGTATTGATACAGGTCAAAGAGGACTGGAATAAAGAGTGCTATACCGGGGCCTCAAATTTGATGTATTCACGTTTTATTCGGGAGACGCAATCATGATCACGGGTATCCAGATCACGCAATCAAACAACTCACAGTTACTGAACTCATTCTGGCTGCTGGACGAAGAGAAAGCCCAGGCGCGTTGCCTGTGTGCAAAAGCGGGCTATGAAGAAGACCAGGTTGTCGCGCTCAGCGAACTGGGCGAATTTGCCTGGCGTGAAGTGCCGGTTGAAATTAAACCTCAGGTGCGGGTTGAAGGTGGACAGCATCTGAACGTCAACGTTCTGCGTCGTGAAACACTGGAAGATGCGGTTAAACATCCTGAGAACTATCCGCAGCTGACCATTCGTGTTTCCGGCTATGCCGTGCGTTTTAACTCACTGACACCAGAGCAGCAGCGCGACGTCATCACCCGTACCTTTACTGAAAGTCTTTAAGCAGTCTGATTAATCAGGTGATGAAAATAAGCGCAAAGCGCACACAGCAATCTTTAGCTTAATTATTAACGAGATAAGAAGTTTAACGTCCGGCATTGTTATGCTCGCGCCTTAAAGAAAACGCGCTGGCATGAAAAACAGTGTGAAAAGGTTATTACTGATTATCAGATAAAAAAAATCGCCTCAATTGAGGCGATTTTTTTATGACGGCGATGATTTATTCCGCATTATCGTTAGCTGGCGTACTGCCGCTTGCCTTGCGGCGTTTGCCGACATTTTTGGCATCACGATGACGGTTTTTCACCCGCGGTTTTTCAGTTTCGCTGGCTTTCTTCTCTGCACGTTTGGCCAGTACCTTTTTCGACGGTTTTCCCGTGGTTTTGGCACTTGGCGCACGCGTTTCCGGACGCAGCTCATCAATCACACGCGCTTTGATAGGCTCGTTAACATAGCGGGTGATTTTGCCCAGCAGGACGAAATCGTGCGCTTCAACCAGTGAGATGGCGATGCCTTTACGGCCCGCACGACCGGTACGCCCAATGCGGTGCAGGTAAGTATCTGCGGTGCGCGGCATGTCATAGTTAAAGACGTGACTGACATCCTCAACATCAATGCCACGTGCCGCGATATCGGTAGCAACCAGCACGTTAACGCGTCCTTCGCTCAGGCGCTTAATCGCTTCGTTACGTTTCGCCTGCACCATTTCGCCTTCAAGATAGCTGCTGCGAATCCCCGCTTCGTGCAGCCAGCTCACCAGCTCATGCAGACGCTCACGCTTACGCACGAACACGATGCAGCGCGTCACATCCGGCTGTTTCAGCAGGTGAATCAGTAATTTTGTCTTGTGCTGCAGATCATCAGCGCGGTAGTACCACTGCTGAATTTTTTTGCGCTCACGACGGCTCGGGTCCGCTTCCAGCTCTACCGGATCGTTCAGCAGACGCTCGGCGAAGTCGCGAATGTTGTCGCCTTCCAGCGTGGCGGAAAAGAGCATGGTCTGCTTACGCCAGCGCGTTTCAGCCGCGATGGTTTCGATATCCTGGGCAAAGCCCATATCAAGCATGCGGTCCGCTTCATCCAGTACCAGGGTTTCTACGGCGCGACAGTCAAAGTTCTCTTCTTTGATGTACTGCAGCAGTCGGCCGGTGGTGGCGACGACAATATCCTGGTTTTCGCTGAACACTTCGGCATGGTTCATATAAGCCACGCCGCCCGTGATCGTGGCGATATCCAGATGGGTATGTTTCGCCAGTTCACGCGCATGATCGGCAACCTGCATCGCCAGTTCGCGTGTTGGGGTCACAATCAGGATGCGGGGTGGTCCGGATTTCTTGCGCGGAAAATCAAGCAGGTGCTGCAACGCCGGTAACAGATACGCGGCGGTTTTCCCGGTCCCTGTAGGTGCCGAACCCAGAACGTCACGACCCTCCAGTGCGGGCGGAATTGCAGCAGCCTGGATCACTGTTGGGCGCGTAAAGCCTTTTTCCTGCAACGCTTGTAGCAGGCTTTCGTCGAGTTCGAGTTCGGAAAATGTGGTTACTGTCATGGTCTACCTCAGTTTGGGGCGCTGATTATAGACAGATCAGACTGAATCTTCATCTGTTAATCCGTTTCGGCTGCGCCTGGGGGTGTCTGTCGCGTGAATTCCCTCTGTTGTCACGTTACACTCATGCGCTGCCGTACGGCAGGAAAAAACGATGGTAGTGACGAATGATGCAGGATAAGCCGCGTGAACGGCCACAGTTAAACAAGAACGGTTTTACCTTTAAACAATTTTTTGTCGCACACGATCGCTGTGCGATGAAAGTGGGCACCGATGCCATTCTGCTCGGGTCCTGGGCGCCCGTTGCCGGTGTCAGGCGCATTCTGGATATTGGCAGCGGCAGCGGGCTTATCGCGCTGATGCTGGCACAGCGCACGCCGTCGCCGGTTGAAATCGATGCGGTTGAGTTAGAACCGGAAGCCGCAGGGCAGGCGCAGGAGAATGTGCAGCAGTCGCCGTGGCCCGAACGTATTCGGGTGCATCAGCAGGATATCGCCGGCTGGGCTGAGCAGTGTGATAAACGTTACTCGCTTATCGTCAGCAATCCCCCGTATTTCGCGCCGGGCGTGGCCTGCTCTACCGCGGCGCGGGACAGCGCACGCTCGACGGCTTCGCTCGACCATCAGACGCTCTTACGCAGTGCCGCGTTACTGATTGAAGAGGAGGGCATGTTCTGTGTCGTGCTGCCCTCGGCTTCCGGCCAGGCGTTTATCGATCTGGCTAAGGCGGATGGCTGGCATCTGCGTTTCCGGCTGGACGTGGCGGAATATGCCCATCGTCCACCACATCGCGTTGTGCTGGCTTTTTCACCGCAGGCCGGTGAAACGTTACTGGAGCGTCTGGCCATCCGCGCGCCGGACACCCGCTATTCCGATGAGTGGTGCAGCCTGACGCGGGAGTTTTACCTCTTCATGTAGCCCGGTGGTGTCAGAATGGTCGGCAGCGCCTCTGGCAGTAAATCCGGGTAGTCGCGGATAAAGTGCAGGCCACGGCTCTCTTTCCGCTCCAGCGCGCAGCGTACCATCAGGTCAGCGACCTGCACCAGGTTGCGCAGCTCCAGCAGATTATTGGAGAGGCGGAAATGGCGATAATATTCATCGATCTCCTGCTGAAGCAGGTTAATGCGGCGCAACGCCCGTTCCAGACGCCGGGTCGTGCGGACAATACCGACATAATCCCACATAAATAGCCTCAGCTCGTGCCAGTTATGCTGGATTACCACGCGCTCATCGGCGTCATCGACCTGGCTTTCATCCCATGCAGGCAATGCAGTAACGGCTTCAATGGCGGGCAGCGTCTTGATCAGCGCTTCTGCCGCAGACCAGCCATAAACCAGACACTCCAGCAGTGAATTCGAAGCCATGCGATTAGCGCCGTGCAGGCCGGTGTAACTCACCTCACCGATGGCATAGAGCCCATTGACGTCAGTCTGACCATGCTGATCGACCATGACACCGCCACAGGTGTAATGCGCGGCAGGCACAATCGGGATGGGCTCTTTGGTCAGGTCAAAGCCAAAGGTCAGCAACTTCTCATAGATCATCGGGAAGTGCGCGCGAACAAACTCTTCAGGCTGGTGGCTGATATCCAGATACATACAGTCGACACCCAGCCGCTTCATTTCATGATCGATGGCCCGGGCGACGATATCGCGCGGAGCCAGTTCGGCACGCTCATCAAAATCGGGCATGAAACGACTGCCATCGGGACGCAGCAGCCAGGCACCTTCACCGCGTAACGCTTCGGTTAACAGGAAATTCTGCGCCTGCGGATGAAACAGGCAGGTTGGGTGGAACTGGTTAAATTCCAGATTGGCGACCCGACAGCCCGCGCGCCACGCCATGGCGATGCCATCACCGGAGGCGATATCGGGGTTGGTGGTGTATTGATAGACTTTGGCGGCACCGCCGGTGGCGACCACGACGGCCCGCGCCCGACAGGTTTCGACCCGCTCACGATTACGGTTCCAGATCCATGCACCGACCACACGGCGTGTGCCCGACAGGCCGATTTTATCTGAAAGAATCAGGTCGACCGCATTGGTACGTTCGAGAATCCGGATATTGGGGTGGCTGAGCGCCTGACTCACCAGTGTGGTTTCAACCGCGTGACCGGTGGCGTCAGCGCTGTGCAGGATACGACGATGACTGTGGCCGCCTTCGCGTGTCAGGTGATAGCGCATATCGCCCGCTGCCTGCGGGTCGA
Organism: Pantoea jilinensis; assembly: GCF_019104105.1. Classification (NCBI taxonomy): domain Bacteria; kingdom Pseudomonadati; phylum Pseudomonadota; class Gammaproteobacteria; order Enterobacterales; family Erwiniaceae; genus Pantoea; species Pantoea jilinensis. Next base: position 1,016,984 of record NZ_CP077746.1, read on the forward strand.
GATCAAACGCGACGCCGTTGTCGATCAGCCACTGTACGCAATGCCGCGCATTACTGGCAATAAACGAGACAGCATCACGGTCGCATAAACCTGCGCCAGCAATCAGCGTATCTTCGATGTGCGACTCAATGCTATCCGTCTCATCAAACACCGCAGCAATACCGCCCTGGGCATAGAGCGTTGAACCCTCATTCACCTGCGCTTTACTGAGTACGGTCACCTGACAATGCTTCGCCAGCCGTAACGCCAGCGACAGACCGGCGGCACCGCTGCCAACAATTAATACATCGCACTCATAATCCGGGGTCACATTCATCATAATGTTTAATTTACTAAACAAGAATACGTCTGAGCATAAGCGCAATAGGGGGTTCTGTGAAGTATTTTAAACACCAGCTCACGCTATTCGGCAGTGAATTTCCCAAAGTTACCTATAATCAGTAAGTTAAAAACGGGCTGCTAACGAGGTGGTTTTTTATAGCAAACTTATTAAACCTAAAGGATTTAATGATGAAAAAGCTCTTGTCATAGGTTACTCTGCCTGCGATTTACGCGCCTGACACTGAACGAAAACGAACAACCTGTGTAATGGCTATTGGCGTGTTAAATATCAGGGCGAGAAGTGAACTTCGCACCACATCACAACTCTAAGCGCATGCTTGCTCAGAACATGAGATGTGCTGGCAGTTACTTTTGCATATGAAAAATTTGGGGAGACATTACCTCGGATGAGCGAGCAGTTAACGGATCAGGTCCTTGTCGAGCGGGTACAGAAGGGAGATCAAAAATCGTTCAACTTACTGGTAATTCGTTACCAGCATAAAGTGGCGAGTCTGGTTTCACGCTATGTTCCCTCGGGCGACGTCCCTGATGTAGTACAGGAATCGTTTATTAAAGCGTATCGCGCACTGGACTCATTCCGGGGCGATAGCGCGTTTTATACCTGGTTGTACCGCATTGCGGTTAACACAGCGAAAAATTACCTGGTTGCTCAGGGGCGACGTCCGCCATCCAGCGATGTGGATGCGATTGACGCAGAAAATTTTGAAAGTGCGGGTGCATTAAAAGAAATTTCGAACCCTGAGAACTTAATGTTGTCTGACGAATTGAAACAAATTGTCTTTCGTACCATCGAGGCGCTACCTGAGGACTTGCGTATGGCAATCACCCTCAGGGAACTGGACGGTCTGAGTTATGAAGAGATCGCCGTCATTATGGATTGCCCGGTAGGCACTGTTCGATCACGTATCTTTCGTGCGCGAGAGGCCATTGATAACAAAGTTCAACCGCTTATCCAACGTTAGTGATAACGGCTACTGGAAGGGTACATAGGCATGCAGAAAGAAAAACTTTCCGCTTTAATGGATGGTGAGACCTTAGATAACGAGCTGTTTTCCGCCTTGTCTAAGGACGCAGAATTACAGAAAAGCTGGGCGAGCTATCATCTCATCCGCGATACAATGCGTGGTGATACAGGCGATGTCCTGCATTTCGATATCTCTGCGCGCGTCGCTGCTGCCATCGAAAAAGAACCTAAACGTTCGGTCACTACGCTGATCCCTGAAGCTCAGCCAGAGCCTTCCCGCTGGGAAAAAATGCCGTTCTGGAAAAAAGCGCGTCCATGGGCTGCGCAACTGACTCAGGTGGGTGTGGCTGCCTGCGTTTCACTGGCCGTGATCGTGGGTGTTCAGCACTACAATCAGCCGGCAGGCAGTGCCACGCAAACCTCTGACTCTCCGGTATTCAATACCATGCCGATGATGGGGAAAGCGTCGCCGGTGAGCCTGGGTGTGCCGTCAGATGCGTTTGATACAAACAGCTCAAACCAGCAGGTTCAGGACCAGCGTCGTCGCGTAAATGCGATGCTGCAGGACTATGAACTGCAACGTCGTCTGCATGCTGACCAGCTGCAGATTGAAACCAATGCGCCAAAACAGGCGCAGGTTGATGTTCCCGGAAACCAATCATTAGGACAGCAGCAGCAGTAATGAAGCCGCTTTGGTATGCTGTTAGCCTGCTGACAGGCAGTCTGTTATGGTCATCTGCCGCCCCGGCGCAAACTACCGCGTCCGGGGCGTTATTGCAGCAGATGGAGCAGGCAAGTCAGAACCTCAACTACGAATTCGCCTATATCAACGTCTCGCGCATCGGCATTGAATCGCTGCGTTATCGTCACGCTGTGATCGATAACCGGATATTCGCGCAGTTGTTACAGATGGACGGGCCTCGCCGGGAAGTTATCCAGCGTGGCAACGATATCAGCTACTTCGAACCCGGCCTCGATCCCTTTTCGCTTCCCGGTAATCATATTATCGATGCCTTGCCCTCGGTAATTTTTGCTGACTTCACCAAACTTGCCTCAGCCTACGATTTTATTACCGTAGGGCGCTCCCGCATTGCCGATCAAATGTGTGATGTGCTGCGTATCGTTTCCCGTGATGGCACCCGTTACAGCTATGTGGTCTGGCTGGATGTGGACACCAAACTGCCGTTGCGAATCGACCTGCTTGATCGTGATGGCGAAACGCTGGAGCAGTTCCGCGTGATCAGCTTTGCGGTGGATGAAGGGGTGCGTAATCTGATGCAGGGACTCGAGAAAGCGAATCTGCCTCCGTCGCTATCCGTGCCGAAAGGGGATGCGGTTACGCTTACCTGGCAACCTGGCTGGATACCTGCCGGCATGTCCCTGGTGTCGCAGAATCGCCGTACACTGCCGGGGCTGAACAAAAATATGGAGTCGAAGCTCTACAGCGATGGGCTGTTTAGTTTCGCCATCAACGTGACGCCAGCCGATAAAACCAGTCTGACGCAGACATTGCGCACGGGACGTCGTACGGTCCAGACCGTTGTGCGCAATAATAACGAAATTGCAGTGATTGGCGAATTGCCGCCCTCCACCGCAAAACGTATTGCGGACAGCATTGACCTGGGGTCACAAAAATGATGAGAGAATGGGCCACCGTAGTGGCATGGCAGGATGGCATCGCCACACTGCACACCGAAGCAAAAACGTCCTGCAACAGTTGCCAGGCGCGTAAAGGCTGTGGCAGTCATATGCTGAATAAACTCGGTCCAAAAAACGCCCATGTGATGCAAATCGCCAGCAGTAAGCCGCTGCAACCTGGACAACGTATCGAGCTCGGCATCAAAGAGAGCAGCCTGCTTGGTTCAGCACTGCTGGTCTATATGACACCGCTGTCTGGTCTTTTCCTGGTGGCCGGGCTGTTTCAGGCGCTGTTTAACAGCGATCTGGCTGCAGCCTGCGGTGCGCTGCTGGGTGGCATCGGCGGTTTTATTGTTGCTAAAGGTGTTTCAATGAAATTTGGCGACCGTGAAGCTTTTCAGCCGGTCATCCTGAGCATTGCCTTGCCTCCTGATGCGCTGCGTGTTGAAAGCGAAGCGTAACGTACGTCCAGGCCGCGCATCTCGCGGCCTTTGTCCATTCTGCTTTGCGCAGATATCTGTTTCGCTTCCACCACGTTCCATTCTTTTATGCGCGGCGTTAACAGTGTAATATGCGTCGTCATTAATGAGGCTGACAGGATTGTGGGTAAAGAGCGATCTTCCTGAATGTGTCTGTGCTCAGGTTTTCAACTGAATTTTAAGCGAAGATATCCCAATAAATGAAGCACATAAGAAATTTCTCCATCATCGCTCATATCGACCATGGTAAATCTACGCTCTCTGACCGTCTGATTCAGATCTGTGGCGGACTCACCGCTCGTGAAATGGCAGCGCAGGTTCTCGACTCTATGGATCTGGAGCGTGAGCGTGGGATCACCATCAAAGCCCAGAGCGTGACACTCGATTACCACGCGAAGGACGGCCAAACTTACCAGCTCAATTTCATCGATACCCCAGGCCACGTAGACTTCTCTTATGAAGTTTCCCGCTCACTGGCCGCCTGTGAAGGCGCGCTGCTGGTGGTGGATGCCGGTCAGGGTGTTGAAGCGCAGACACTGGCGAACTGCTATACCGCGATGGAGATGGATCTGGAAGTGGTGCCGGTTCTGAACAAAATTGACCTGCCTGCTGCCGATCCCGATCGTGCCGCGCAGGAAATTGAAGATATCGTCGGTATCGATGCAACGGATGCCGTGCGCTGCTCAGCCAAAACCGGCGTCGGCGTACCCGAAGTGCTGGAGCGCTTAGTCCGTGACATTCCGCCGCCGGAAGGCGATCCGGAAGGTCCGCTGCAGGCACTGATTATCGACTCCTGGTTTGATAACTATCTGGGCGTTGTTTCTCTGGTGCGTGTGAAAAATGGCACCATGCGTAAAGGCGACAAGATTAAAGTGCTCAGCACCGGCCAGGTTTATAACGCTGACCGTCTGGGTATTTTCACCCCGAAGCGTGTCGATCGTAATGAACTGAACTGCGGTGAAGTCGGCTGGCTGGTCTGCGCCATCAAAGATATCCTTGGCGCGCCGGTGGGCGATACCCTGACTACCGCGCGTAACCCGGCAGACAAAGCGCTGCCAGGCTTCAAAAAAGTGAAGCCGCAGGTTTATGCCGGTCTGTTCCCAATCAGCTCTGACGACTATGAAGCGTTCCGTGATGCGCTCGGCAAGCTGAGCCTGAACGATGCCTCGCTGTTCTATGAGCCAGAAAGCTCAACTGCCCTGGGCTTTGGTTTCCGCTGCGGCTTCCTTGGCCTGCTGCACATGGAGATCATCCAGGAGCGCCTGGAGCGCGAATACGATCTCGATCTGATCACCACCGCGCCGACGGTGGTGTATGAAGTCGTGACTACCAGTGGCGAGATCGTTCATGTTGACAGCCCATCTAAGCTGCCTGCGCTGAACAATATCGAAGAGCTGCGTGAACCGATTGCGGAATGTCACATGCTGCTGCCACAGGAGTATCTGGGCAACGTCATCACGCTGTGTATTGAGAAGCGTGGCGTGCAGACCAACATGGTTTACCACGGCAATCAGGTGGCACTGACGTACGAAATTCCGATGGCAGAAGTGGTACTCGACTTCTTTGACCGTCTGAAATCAACCTCGCGCGGTTATGCCTCGCTGGATTACAACTTTAAACGTTTCCAGCCTTCAGACATGGTGCGCGTTGACGTACTGATTAACTCTGAACGTGTGGATGCGCTGGCGCTGATCACTCACCGCGACAACGCACCTTATCGCGGACGCGATCTGGTTGAGAAAATGAAAGATCTCATCCCGCGTCAGCAGTTTGATATTGCGATTCAGGCTGCCATCGGCAACCACATTATCGCGCGTTCAACGGTTAAACAGCTGCGTAAAAACGTACTCGCCAAGTGTTATGGCGGTGACGTGAGCCGTAAGAAGAAACTGCTGCAGAAACAGAAAGACGGTAAGAAGCGTATGAAGCAGGTTGGTAACGTTGAGCTGCCACAGGAAGCGTTCCTCGCCATTCTGCATGTCGGTAAGGACAGCAAATAAGGATTTCCAATGGCTAATATGTTCGCCCTGATTCTGGCGATAGCGACGCTGATTACTGGCATCGTATGGGTAATAGATCGTTTTAAATGGGCACCTGCGCGTCGCGCTAAACAGGCTGAGGTTCAGGCCCAGACCGGCAACGCGCTCGACAGCAAAACGCTGGCGAAGGTTGCTGCCAAGCCAGGCTGGGTTGAGACCACCGCGTCTGTGTTCCCGGTGCTGGCGGTGGTGTTCATCGTGCGTTCGTTTATCTACGAACCGTTCCAGATTCCCTCTGGCTCGATGATGCCAACGCTGCTGATTGGTGACTTTATCCTGGTGGAGAAATTCGCTTACGGTATCAAAGATCCGATTACCCAGACGACGCTGATCCCAACCGGTCAGCCGAAGCGCGGCGATATCGCGGTATTTAAATACCCGAAAGATCCGAGCCTGGATTATATTAAGCGCGTTATCGGCCTGCCGGGCGACAAAGTCATCTATGATCCTTACAGCAAAACCCTGACGGTAAAACCGACCTGCAGCGACGACAAAGCCTGTGATACGGCGCTGGCGGTGACTTACACCGATATTGAGCCAAGCAACTTTATTCAGACCTTTAGCGGTTTTGATGGCAACGAAACCGGCAACGGTTTTTATCAGGTGCCGCAGGGCGATACTATGCGCGGAGGTCTGCGCCTGGCCACCCGCAAAGAGACGATTGGTAACGTGACGCATGACATTCTGCTGGTAAACGAAGCGCAGAGTCAGGCAGGCATGTATTATCAGCAGCCGGGTCAGCCGCAGTCGAGCTGGGTCGTGCCGAAAGGGCAATACTTCATGATGGGCGACAACCGTGATAACAGCGCCGACAGCCGTTACTGGGGCTTTGTCCCGGAGCGTAATCTGGTCGGTAAAGCGGTCGCTATCTGGATGAGCTTTGAGAAACAAGAAGGCCAGTGGCCTACCGGCGTGCGATTCAGTCGCATCGGCGGTATCCACTAACAACATTGTCTGATTAACAGGCAATTCGGGTGGCCTCCTCAGGGAGGCCACTGCACACCAAACGGAACGTGTTGGATTGCCAGCCCCGTTTGGTATGCAGAGTCACAGACGCAACAAAGAACTGGAATCGCATGAACCCCATCCTGATTAACAAGCTTCAGCGCAAACTGGGCTACACTTTTACTCATTCGGAACTGTTACAGCAGGCCCTGACTCACCGCAGCGCCAGCAGTAAGCATAACGAACGCCTGGAATTTCTTGGCGATTCAATTCTTAGCTATGTGATCGCTAATGCCCTTTATCACCGCTTCCCGCGGGTTGATGAAGGTGACATGAGCCGCATGCGCGCCACACTGGTGCGTGGCAACACGCTGGCTGAAATGGCCCGCGAATTTGATCTTGGCGAGTGCCTGCGTCTGGGACCGGGTGAGCTAAAAAGCGGCGGCTTCCGTCGTGAATCTATTCTTGCCGATACGGTCGAGGCGCTGATTGGCGGCATTTTCCTCGACAGCGGTATTGAGCGGGTAGAACAGCTGATCCTTGACTGGTATCAGAGCCGCCTGGACGAAATCAGTCCTGGCGACAAACAAAAAGATCCGAAAACGCGTCTGCAGGAGTATCTGCAGGGACGTCATCTGCCACTGCCAAGTTATCTGGTCGTGCAGGTGCGTGGCGAAGCCCACGATCAGGAATTCACCATTCACTGTCAGGTGAGTGGCATGGCCGAGCCGGTCGTCGGCGTCGGCTCCAGCCGTCGTAAAGCTGAGCAGGCAGCAGCTGAACAGGCGCTGATAAAATTAGGTCTCGAATAGGTCTGTCGGGGTGACCGTGCCGGAGCGGCACACAGTGAATCACCCTTTGGCAGTTCTGTCCCGGCGTCAGAAGACGCTGAATGACACACGATTCAAATAGCACTTTTTCAACGCCGTATCAGGCGCTGAACAACTCAGGATTCGAATGAGCGAAAACGTTACTTATTGCGGCTTTGTCGCGATTGTTGGCCGACCAAACGTCGGTAAATCCACCTTACTGAACCAGTTACTGGGGCAGAAGGTGTCGATCACCTCGCGTAAGCCGCAAACCACGCGCCACCGCATCATGGGCATTCACACCGAGGGCGAATATCAGGCGATCTACGTCGATACTCCGGGTCTGCACATGGAAGAGAAGCGTGCCATTAACCGTCTGATGAACCGCGCAGCCAGCAGTTCGATTGGTGACGTAGAGCTGGTGATCTTCGTGGTTGAAGGCACCCGCTGGACGCCAGATGACGAGATGGTCTTAAACAAACTGCGCGACAACAAAGTGCCGGTCGTGCTGGCGATCAACAAGGTCGATAATATCCAGGATAAAAGCATTCTGCTGCCGCATCTCCAGTTCCTGAGCCAGCAGATGAACTTCCTCGATATCGTGCCTATCTCTGCTGAGAGCGGCAAAAACGTCGATACCATTGCGGCGATTACCCGCAAGCATCTGCCACAGGCCGATCATCACTTCCCGGAAGATTACATCACTGACCGTTCACAGCGCTTCATGGCGTCAGAGATGATCCGTGAAAAACTGATGCGCTTCCTGGGCGCTGAACTGCCTTACTCTGTCACGGTTGAGATTGAGCGCTTCGTTACCAACGAACGCGGCGGTTACGATATCCATGGTCTGATCCTGGTTGAGCGTGAAGGGCAGAAGAAGATGGTGATTGGCAACAAAGGCGCCAAAATCAAAGTCATCGGAACCGAAGCGCGCAGGGACATGGAAGAGATGTTCGAAGCAAAAGTGCATCTCGAACTGTGGGTGAAAGTGAAATCCGGCTGGGCAGATGACGAACGTGCGCTGCGCAGCCTGGGTTATACAGACGATCTCTGATTCAATGGAAGGCTGGCAACGCGCCTTTGTGCTGCATAGTCGTCCCTTCAGCGAAACCAGCCTGCTGCTCGACCTGTTCAGCGAAAGTGAAGGACGGGTCCGGGTACTGGCCAAGGGCGCGCGTTCCCGGCGTTCCAACCTGAAAGGTGCGTTACAGCCTTTTACCCCGCTGCTGGTTCGCTGGAGCGGGCGCGGGGAAGTTAAAACCCTGCGCAATGCCGAAGCGGTGTCGCTGGCTTTACCGCTCAGCGGCATCACGCTTTACTGCGGTCTCTACGTCAATGAGCTGGTCTCACGCGTATTGCAGCAGGAATCTCCCTTCCCGGAACTCTTCTTCGACTATCTCAACTGTCTTCAGGCGTTAGCCTCAACACACGGTAAGCCCGAACCGGCACTGCGACGATTTGAACTGGCGCTGCTCGGTCACCTGGGTTACGGCGTCGACTTCCTGCACTGCGCCGGCAGCGGCGAGCCGGTCAGCGACGATATGACCTACAGCTATCGCGAAGAGCGGGGTTTTATCGCCAGCCTGGTGGTGAACAATCGCAGCTTTACCGGACGGGAGCTGCACGCCCTGTGTGAGCGAGAGTTTCCGGATGCCGACACCCTGCGTGCCGCGAAGCGCTTTACGCGCATCGCCCTGAAGCCTTATCTTGGTGGCAAGCCGCTGAAAAGTCAGGAGCTGTTCCGCCAGTTTATCCCGAAGATAAAGCCCGAACAGGCAGAAGAATAGCGCTGGTCGTACCGCCTGTTTATATTTGCGCGGTACACTCAACATCACGATGGAAAAGAAGTGAGGATGGTCATGGCTGAGTTGCTGTTAGGCGTCAATATCGATCACATTGCCACGGTGCGTAACGCGCGTGGGACAAACTATCCCGATCCGGTACAGGCGGCGTTTATCGCCGAGCAGGCAGGCGCAGACGGCATTACCGTGCACCTGCGTGAAGATCGCCGTCACATCACCGATCGCGACGTGCGAATTCTGCGTGACACGATTCAGACGCGCATGAATCTGGAGATGGCGGTCACCGATGAGATGATCGGCATTGCCTGTGACATTCAGCCCCATTTCTGCTGCCTGGTGCCGGAAAAGCGTCAGGAAGTGACAACGGAAGGCGGACTGGATGTGGCGGGACAGCAGGAGAAGATGAACGCGGCCGTGCGACTGCTGAAGGATGCTGGCATTCTGGTTTCGCTGTTTATTGATGCCGATCACCGCCAGATCGAAGCCGCCGTTGCCACGGGTGCGCCTTACATCGAAATCCATACTGGCGCTTACGCCGAGGCACCAGAGGGACTGGCGCGTGACGCTGAGCTGGCGCGCATTCGCAATGCCGCGATTTTTGCTGCCAGCCTGGGGCTCAAAGTTAACGCCGGTCATGGTCTGACCTACCACAATGTGCTGCCGATTGCCGCGCTGCCGGAAATGCATGAGCTGAACATCGGCCATGCGATTATCGGGCGTGCAGTAATGAGTGGCCTGCCGGATGCAGTTAAAGAGATGAAGCAACTGCTGCGTGAAGCCCGTCGCTAATGGCTATTCTCGGATTAGGTACGGACATCGTTGAGATTGAACGCATCGCCGGGGTGATAGAACGCTCCGGCGATCGGCTGGCGCGTCGGGTGCTGAGTGAAGCCGAATGGCACCAGTATCAGGCGCACAAGCAGCCGGTGCGCTTTCTCTCCAAACGTTTTGCGGTTAAAGAGGCGGCAGCAAAAGCCTTTGGCACCGGCATTCGCGGTGGTCTGGCGTTTAATCAGTTTGAAGTTTACAACGATGCGCTGGGAAAACCGGGGTTACGCTTCTTTCAGCATGCCGCTGACGTGGCAGAGAGGCTGGGCGTTAAGCACGTTCACGTGACGCTGGCCGATGAGCGTCACTACGCCTGCGCCACGGTAATCATTGAAAGCTAGCCGTGCAGCAGCACGAACTTCTCCCACAGCGCATCGCGAGATTCGGTGTGCTGTGGGTCTATGATAATCGTGTTGTCGATGGGGCAGACCTGCTGACAGGTTGGCCGCTCATAGTGCCCGACACATTCCGTGCAGCGGCTGACATCAATCTCATAGATCGCATCGCCCAGTGAAATCGCCTGATTCGGGCACTCCGGTTCACACATATCGCAGTTAATGCATCTGGACGTAATCAACAGCGCCATTTTACCCACCTGATACCAACAGAAAAAGCGCGGGTATTATACGTGCTGACGCTGATCAGACCAGCTTTTTCACCAGCGCTTCGCTGTGACGAATATGGCTGGACGCGCGCTCTGGATCGTTTTGCACCAGCGCCATAAAGAGCAGATCGGTCAGAGCAAGCTGTGCCGTGGTTGAGGAGATCGCCGCGCTGCGGGTACTCTGCTCTTCCGCCACCGTATAAAGACAGTAACCGGCACTCTGCTGCAGGGTATTCGGCGTAAAACCCGTGAACGCCACCACATCTGCGCCCACCTGAACCGCTTCCTGCGCGGCCAGATTGATCTCTCGCCGTTCACCGGTGTGAGAGATGGCGAGCAGCACATCGCCTGGCCCCATCGCCTGCACGCTGGCCAGCAGGGCGTGCATATCCTGTTCCGCCACCGCATTAATGCCGATCTTCATCAGCTTCCAGGAGAAATCTTTCGCCACCAGGCCCGAGGCGCCGATGCCCACCAGTAAAATACGGCGGGCATTTTTCAGCAGCTGTAACACGTCGTTGAGCTTTTCTTCGCTATTAATATCCAGGGTGGCGCGGATCGCTGAAAGCTTTTCTGTCAGCAGCTTTTCACCCACCATTTTAAGCGGGTCGTCGCTCAGAATATGGTTATGCACGGTAATGGCATCCTTGTCCGCCAGTGACTCACTCAGGGCCAGCTTAAGCGCCGGAAAACCTTTATAGCCCAGCTTCTGAGCAAACTTCACTACGCTCGACTGACTGACGCCGGACTCTTCCGCCAGTTTTTGTGAACTCAGGTGACGCGCCCGATCGGGTTGCGACAGTAAAAAATCCGCGAGCCGACGTTCGTTCAACGCCAGTCGTGGATAAAGCTGGCGAATGCGCAGCAAAGAACTCATGCCCAATCCTCGTCATTCAGGGATAATCAATGAAGAATAAACTATTCATCGGGTATTGTAGTCATCGGAATTAAAAATGACAGTCATCGCCGTACCGCCTGATGATGGCTACACTACTCTTTATCATTCCAGAACCAGCCATAAAGGAGAGTTGTTTGACCAGGGGAACACAACGTCGCATCGTATTTTTTGACCTGGATGGCACTTTGCACCAGCAGGACATGTTCGGCACGTTTATGCGCTATCTGCTGCGTCGCCGCCCGCTTAATCTGCTGCTGGTGGTGCCGGTATTGCCGGTGGTCGGTATCGGCCTGCTGTTTAAAGGCCGTGCGGCTCGCTGGCCCATGAGCCTGCTGCTCTGGTCAATTACCTTTGGACGCTCTGAGCAGACATTGCTGCGCCTCGAAGCGGAGTTTGCGCAGTGGTTCCGGCTGCGCGTGAAAGCGTTCCCGGTGGTGCAGCAGCGTCTGACGGATTATCTCAGCAGTGATGATGCTGAAGTCTGGCTGATCACCGGATCGCCACAGTCGCTGGTGGAGCAGGTCTATTACGACTCCGCGTTTCTGCCACGTGTGAAGATGATTGCGAGCCAGATGCAGCGCGGCTGGGGTGGGCGGGTGCTGGCGATGCGCTGTCTTGGCCATGAGAAAGTGGCGCAGCTGGAAGAGAAAATCGGTACGCCGCTGCAGCTTTACAGCGGCTACAGCGACAGCAAACAGGACAACCCGCTGCTGTTTTTCTGTCAGCATCGCTGGCGCGTGACCCCGGCGGGTGAACTGCAACAGCTGGAATAAGTTTTTAAAGGACCGATGAGACCGCTATAATGCGCCGCTTTTTAGTCGCCCGGGGTGGTCAGCGTGAAACAACAAGATGAGTACTGGATGCGCCATGCGCTTGGTCTGGCGCGACGGGCGTGGGAGCAGAGCGAAGTGCCGGTGGGCGCGGTGCTGGTTCAGAACGACCAGGTGATTGGCGAAGGCTGGAACCGGCCCATTGGTCAGCACGACCCGACGGCGCACGCCGAAATAATGGCTCTGCGCCAGGGCGGTAAAGTGCTGGAAAATTATCGTCTGCTGGATACCACGCTTTACGTGACGCTGGAGCCGTGCGTCATGTGTGCCGGTGCTATGGTTCACAGCCGCATAACGCGTCTGGTTTATGGTGCGCACGATGTTAAAAGTGGCGCGGCGGGATCGCTGCTGGATGTGCTGGGCCACCCTGGCATGAATCATCAGATTGAATTGCACAGTGGCGTGCTGGCTGAAGAGTGCGCCGCCATGCTGAGCGATTTTTTCCGTATGCGTCGCGAGCAGAAAAAAGCGCTGCGTCAGGCGCAGCGCCAGGGTTAGTTCATCGCGATCTTTGGTTCAACCGCCGGATAGCCCTTCGCCAGTTCGGCCTGGGCTTCCGCCTGCTGCTTCAGACGCTTCTCCTGCTCCTGCAGATAACCCACCAGACTTAGCTGATACTTGCGGATATTCTCCACGTAGTTATAAGCTTCATGCCCACGGGCGTAGCCATACGTCGTCTGTGTGTAGTAACGCTTCTGACTCAGCATCGGCAGACGCAGCTTTACATCCGCCCAGCTGTCCGGATCGCCACCCTGGCGTGCCGTCAGCTTGCGGACGTCGAGCATATGGGCATAGCCCATGTTGTAAGCCGCCAGCGCAAACCAGATACGTTCATCTTCCGGGATGCTCTGTGGCACCTTCGCCATCATATCCTGCAGATACTGACTGCCGCCGCGAATGCTCTGTTCGGGATCGGTACGATCACCCACATCCAGACTCTCCGCGGTGTTACGCGTCAGCATCATCATGCCGCGTACGCCGGTAGGGGAGGTGGCCTGCGGATTCCAGTGCGACTCCTGATAGGAGATCGCTGCCAGCAGTCGCCAGTCAATGCTGGTGGCGTACTTCTCAAACAGCGGCTTGATGTCGGGCAGCGTATTGTCGATGGCCCGCAGGAAAGTGCGGGTATCGACATAATCAAAGGTGCCAACGTGGCCGAGATATTTCTCCTCCAGCCGCGCCATCGCGCCTTCTTCTCCCATACCATTAAAGAAGTCGAGCATCGCCGCATTCAGGCTGTCATCATCACTGTGCCGCACATACCAGGTCACCGGCTCTTCATCGGTGACGTCGAACGCGACCGCCAGCTGCGGATAAATGCGCTGTAACAGGGCGATGGTGACGGAGTCGCCAATCGTATAGTCGAGCTTGCCATCAGCTACCGCTTCCAGCAGGGCTTTAGGGCTCTGATCGGTGGAGATCGCCCAGTCCAGATCGGGAAACTGATTAGAACGCGCGCTCTTCAGCGTTGACAGGTAAGCCGATCCCGCCGCAACCGTTAGCCGCCCCTTTAAGTCACCGAGGTTTTTAGGGCGCGGCTTATCCACGCGATAGACCAGCTGCTGCGAAACATTGTAGTAACCTGGCCCGGTCTGATAACGCGTCAGGCGTTCATTGTTATAGTTCAGCCCGGCGGCCAGCACATCGGCTTTGCCATCGTCAAGGTCATCAAACAGATCGCTCAGGTTAGGACGAACCGTCACCTTAAGTTTGACGCCCAGGTAATCGGCGAAACGTTTTGCCAGCTCATAGTCCATACCGGCCGGTAATTGGTTAACTGTGTAGTAAGTCAATGGGGAGTTGATGGTACTGACACGCAGCACTCCCCGCGATTTAATCTGTGAAATCTGGTCCTGCCCACCCCCGTACCAGGGAATGGATGGCCATAGCGCTAACGCTAACAGCACGGCAACCAGACCGATAAACAGATAATTAAATTTTAGGCGTTTCAAATAGTTATCTCTCGCTGGCTCTAAGGCCTCTGTCTTTTAAAGGCAGTATTTATCTTCTTTGAACTCCCAGAGCGAGGGGCATTTTGCGCAACAAAATCACGCTGAGCAACTTTTATAGCAGCTTTTGCGCAAATTTCAGGCAAATCCGGGTCGCCAAAAATTGTGCGCAAACGGTTTCGTCGCGAGGTCGCTTTCTCTATAATACGCCCCGTTTTCCCTGTTGCGCCCAATTTGCGTCGCCCGGCGCCCTGACGAGAGACTTATTAATGGAAATTCTGCGTGGTTCGCCCGCCCTGTCGGCATTTCGTGTAAACAAACTGCTGACCCGCTTTCAGGACGCTCATCTGCCGGTGAGTGATATTTACGCTGAGTACATCCATTTTGCTGATGTCAGTACGCCTTTAAGCGCTGACGAACAGAGCCGTCTGCAACGTCTGCTGAAATATGGTCCCTCTCTTGCTGAACATGCTCCACAGGGTCGTCTGCTGCTGGTGACACCGCGTCCTGGTACCATTTCGCCCTGGTCATCCAAAGCAACCGATATCGCCCACAACTGCGGCCTGCCACAGGTCCGTCGTCTGGAACGTGGTCTGGCTTTCTATGTACAGGCTCCCCAGCTGACCGAAGCGCAGTGGCAAACGCTGGGCACACTGCTGCACGATCGGATGATGGAAACGGTCTTCAGTGACCTGGCGCAGGCTGAGCAGTTGTTCGCGCACCACACGCCGCAGCCGGTGAAAAGTGTCGATCTGCTGGGTCAGGGCCGTCAGGCGCTGGTGCAGGCCAATATCTCCCTGGGTCTGGCGCTGGCAGACGATGAAATTGACTACCTGGTGGCGGCGTTTACCTCACTGGGTCGTAACCCCAACGACATTGAACTCTATATGTTTGCGCAGGCGAACTCTGAGCACTGTCGTCACAAGATTTTCAACGCTGACTGGATTATCGACGGCGAGAAACAGCCAAAGTCGCTGTTTAAAATGATCAAAAATACGATGGAGAAGACGCCGGACTTCGTGCTCTCTGCCTATAAAGATAACGCCGCCGTGATGGAAGGATCAGAGGTTGGCCGCTTCTTTGCTGACGCCGGAGAGAGCGAGTACCGCTGGCATCAGGAAGCTGCGCACATTCTGATGAAGGTGGAAACGCACAACCACCCAACGGCGATTTCGCCGTGGCCAGGCGCGGCCACCGGTTCTGGTGGTGAAATCCGTGATGAAGGCGCAACCGGTCGCGGCTCCAAGCCAAAAGCGGGCCTGGTCGGATTCTCGGTCTCTAACCTGCGTATTCCTGGCTTTGAACAGCCGTGGGAAGAGGACTTCGGTAAACCAGCCCGCATTGTCAGCGCGCTGGAGATCATGACCGACGGACCTCTGGGCGGCGCTGCCTTCAACAATGAATTTGGTCGTCCGGCTCTGAATGGCTACTTCCGTACTTATGAAGAGCAGGTCACCAGCCACAACGGCACTGAGCTGCGCGGCTATCATAAGCCGATTATGCTGGCGGGCGGCATCGGTAACATCCGTGCCGATCACGTGCAGAAAGGCGAAATCACCGTAGGCGCGAAGCTGGTGGTGCTGGGCGGTCCGGCCATGAACATCGGCCTGGGCGGCGGCGCGGCCTCATCCATGGCCTCGGGTCAGTCTGATGCCGATCTCGACTTCGCCTCTGTACAGCGTGATAACCCGGAGATGGAGCGCCGTTGTCAGGAGGTGATCGACCGCTGCTGGCAGCTGGGCGATGAGAACCCGATTCTGTTTATCCACGACGTGGGCGCGGGCGGCCTTTCCAATGCTATGCCGGAGCTGGTCAGCGATGGCGGTCGTGGTGGCCGGTTTAACCTGCGTGACATCCTGAGTGATGAGCCAGGCATGAGCCCGCTGGAAGTCTGGTGTAACGAATCACAGGAACGTTATGTGATGGCCGTAGCACCCGATCAGCTGGCGCAGTTTGAGGCGATTTGCCAGCGCGAACGCGCACCTTTTGCCGTAATTGGTGAAGCCACCGAAGAGTTGCACCTGAGTCTGGAAGATAGCCATTTCGATAATAAGCCTATCGATATGCCGCTGGATGTCCTGCTGGGCAAAACGCCGAAGATGACGCGGGATGTGGTGACGCAGCAGGCGCAGGGCACCGAGCTGCAGCGTGACGGCATTACGCTGGTTGATGCGGTGAATCGCGTACTGCATCTGCCTGCTGTGGCGGAAAAAACCTTCCTGATCACCATCGGTGACCGCAGCGTGACCGGCATGGTGGCACGCGACCAGATGGTCGGGCCGTGGCAGATCCCGGTGGCCAACTGTGCGGTGACCACTGCCAGCCTCGACAGCTATCACGGCGAAGCCTTTGCCCTGGGCGAACGTTCACCGGTTGCGCTGCTGGACTTCGCAGCATCGGGTCGTCTGGCGGTGGGTGAAGCCCTGACCAACCTGGCGGCAACGCAGATTGGTTCGCTGAAGCGCGTGAAACTCTCCGCTAACTGGATGTCCGCTGCGGGTCATCCGGGTGAAGATGCGGGTTTATATGCGGCGGTGAAAGCCGTCGGCGAAGAGCTTTGCCCGGCGCTGGGGATCACCATCCCGGTCGGTAAAGATTCGATGTCGATGAAAACCCGCTGGCAGGAAGGCACTGAACAGCGCGAGATGACTTCGCCGCTGTCGCTGGTGATTACTGCGTTTGCACGCGTCGAAGATGTCCGTCGCACCATCACGCCACAGCTGCAGGCCGATCAGGACAACCTGCTGCTGCTGATCGATCTGGGCAACGGCGCGAATACGCTGGGCGCAACCGCGCTGTCGCAGGTCTATCGCCAGCTCGGTGACAAACCTGCCGATGTGCGTGATGCCACCCAGCTGGCGGGCTTCTTCAATGCGATTCAGGCGCTGGTGGCTGAGCAGAAACTGCTGGCCTACCACGACCGCTCTGACGGTGGTCTGCTGGTGACGCTGGCCGAGATGGCCTTTGCCGGTCACTGCGGCATTGACGTTGATATCGCCTCGCTGGGCAGCGATACGCTGGCGGCCTTGTTCACCGAAGAGCTGGGTGCGGTGATTCAGATCAACGCCGCCGATCGCGATGCCGTTGAGCGGATCCTGGCCGATCACGGTCTTGCCGCTTCCACGCATCTGCTGGGCAGCGCGCAGCCAGGTGATCGCTTTGTGATCCGTTCCGGTGACAGCGCGGTCTACAGTGAAAGCCGCAATACGCTGCGTACCTGGTGGGCGGAAACCACCTGGCAGATGCAACGCCTGCGCGACAACCCGGCGTGTGCCGATCAGGAGCATGAAGCGAAGAAAAACGACAGCGATCCTGGTCTCAACGTCAATCTGACCTTTAATCCGCAGGAAGATGTGGCGGCACCGATGATCGCGACGGGCGCACGTCCACGCGTCGCGGTGCTGCGTGAGCAGGGTGTGAACTCCCATGTGGAGATGGCCGCTGCCTTTGATCGTGCTGGCTTTACCGCCATTGACGTTCACATGAGCGATCTGCTGGCCGGGCGTCGCGGTCTGGAAGCGTTCCAGGCGCTGGTTGCCTGTGGCGGCTTCTCTTACGGTGATGTGCTGGGTGCCGGTGAGGGCTGGGCGAAGTCGATTCTGTTCAACCCGCGTGTTCGCGATGAGTTCGAAACCTTCTTCCACCGTCCGCAGACCCTGGCGCTGGGCGTCTGTAACGGCTGTCAGATGATGTCCAATCTGCGTGAACTGATTCCGGGCAGCGATCTCTGGCCGCGCTTTGTGCGTAACCAGTCTGAACGCTTTGAAGCGCGCTTCAGCCTGGTCGAAGTGGCCGCCAGTCCGTCACTGCTGCTGGACGGCATGGCCGGTTCGCATATGCCTATCGCGGTTTCGCACGGAGAAGGTTTTGTTGAGGTGCGTGATGCAACGCATCTGGCGGCGCTGGAGTCGAAAGGGCTGGTGGCACTGCGCTTTGTCGATAACTTCGGCAAGGTGACAGAAACCTATCCGGCTAACCCGAATGGCTCACCTAACGGCATCACCGCCGTGACCAATGAAAGTGGTCGCGTCACCATTATGATGCCGCATCCGGAGCGTGTTTTCCGTACCGTCAGCAACTCCTGGCATCCGGCAGAGTGGGGCGAAGACAGCCCGTGGATGCGCATTTTCCGCAATGCACGCAGACAGCTGGGTTAATGTAATCCGCTGAAATGAACAGGAGGCCGGTGTGCCTCCTGTTCTTTTTTACGCCGCTGTTGGCAAATGGCGACAAGGGGGATATTGCACTGTCTCTTTATGGCGACATCTATCTCATTGATTTTAAATGAGCGGGTATCCGGGGTGATTTAATGTCGCCTTATGGAGACACATTGACGCTGTCTGCATCGGACTTTTCGCAGGTGTCATTGGAGCAGCTCGTTCAATCTGCTGAAAAATATAATGATTTATTTTCTGGCATGAAACTTGCTATACTTATGCAGCTGCTCATTCACCTGTTTATGATTGCCCCGCGAAGCGGATAAGAGCTCATAAAGTCCGAATGACGCACCAAACGGAGCCTGCCGTCCACCTGACCGATAATCGCTTGCGTTATCAAACAACGGACGTAACGTTGAGTAAGGCTCCACCCATTCTTACGCGATGCACCACGCGTCGTGACAGCGGCAGGCCATTGAGCCTGCCGTTTTCTTTTGTTTCTCTTTCTGCCCACCACACCTTTCTTCTGCTGTCAGAGTCCGCTAGCATCCAGACAGTAAATCTTAAGGAAGCGTCTGCGTGAAAAAATGGCGTTTATTTCCCCGTTCTCTGCGTCAGCTGGTGTTGATGGCGTTTGTTCTGGTGCTGCTACCGTTGCTGGTACTGGCCTGGCAGGCGTGGGAAAGTCTCTCTGCGTTAAGTGAACAGGCCGCTGATACCAACCGCAACACCTTCACCGATGTGCGCAGAAGTGAGGCAATGGCACGAACGGCAGTAGAGCTTGAACGCAGTTACCGTCAATATTGCGTGCTGGATGATGCCTCGCTGTCTCGTCTTTATCAGACGCAATACACCCGCTACAGTCAGATGCTGAGCTCGCATAGCGCCAGTCTGCCCGAACTGCCTGCTTTTCAGACCTTGCAGGCGACTCTGCCGCTGCTGACGCCACTGAAATGTGATAATGGCAATCCCATTACACCCGCCGCAGAGGCGCTGGATCGCTTTTCTGCCACTAACGCGCAGATGGTGCAGGACACGCGCGAAGTGGTCTTTTCGCGTGGCTTACAACTGCAGCGTGAAATCGCCGATCGCGGCCAGTTTTTTGGCTGGCAGGCGCTGATTCTGTTTATCATCAGTCTCGCGCTGATGACGCTGTTTACCGGCATGATTATCGGGCCGGTCAAGCGCATTGAGCGGATGATCAACCGGCTTGGCGAAGGGCGGGAGCTGGGTAACAGCGTGATTTTTCGTGGCCCGCGCGAGTTACGCTCGCTGGGACAGCGCATCGTCTGGCTCAGCGAACGGCTTGCATGGCTGGAATCTCAGCGTCATGAGTTTCTGCGCCATCTTTCACACGAACTGAAAACGCCGCTGGCCAGCCTGCGTGAAGGCACTGAGTTGCTGGCGGATGAAGTCGCCGGATCGCTGAACGCCGACCAGAAAGAGGTGGTCACTATTCTCGACAGCAGCAGCCGCCATCTGCAGCGGCTGATTGAACAACTGCTCGATTACAATCGCAAACTGGCGGATGGCCCGATCCAGCTGGAACCGGTCAGCGTGGCAGCGATCGTGGAGGGCGTCGTCAATGCACATGCGCTCTCGGCGCGCGCCAAACTCATGCAGACGGTCGTTAATCTTGAGGTCAGCCACTGTCTTGCTGAACCGACGTTACTGATGCGGGTCATTGATAACCTCTACTCGAACGCCGTGAACTACGGCAGCGAATCCGGTACCATCTGGCTGCGCAGTCAGCAGCAGGGCGATCGGATCTGGATAGAGGTCGCGAATAGCGGCACGCCGATTCCGCCGGAAGAGCAGGCAATGATTTTCGAACCGTTCTTCCAGGGCAGCCAGCAGCGCAAAGGGCCGGTAAAAGGCAGCGGGCTGGGATTGAGTATTGCCAAAGATTGCCTGCGCCGGATGCATGGCGACCTGACGCTGGTCCCCTGTGAGCAGGCTGACGTCTGTTTTCGAATTGAACTGAACACCACTGCCGGGAAAGTCTGACTGATGAAATATTTACCCGCGTTGCTGTTAAGCACGCTGACGACGCTGCTCCTCAGCGGATGTACGACCTCCCCGGCCACCTCATCCCTGTCGTCAGGCCATCAGGTAGCGGAACCCGAGGTCAGCATTGCTGATTATCTGGCGACCCGCTGCAATGATCTCTGGCCGATAGAGAAGAGGGCCGCACTGGATAATCCCCTTTACTGGATGCGGGCGATCGATTGTGCTGAGCGCCTTTCTCCTGCAGAAGCCAGAGCCGAAGCCCATCGCTGGCCGGCAGAGAACTGGTCGCGCGCCTTTAAACAGGGCGTGCTGATGTCTAATGGCAACGTCACGCCTGTTGAGCGTCGTCGCTATGTGGAAACCCTGGATCGTTACAGCGCTGATTTCCCACAGTCTGTGCGCCCGCTGATTCAGTTGTGGCGCAGCAACCAGACCGCGCAGCTTGACCTCAGTGAGGCGCGCACCCGTTATGTCCATCTGCAACAGAGCAGCGATAGTCAGCTTGAGGCGATACGCCAGCAGATGGTTAAGCAACAGCAGCAGCTCAGTGACACGCAGCATAAGCTGGAGCGGCTGACTGACATTGAGCGGCAGCTCTCATCGCGTAAAGCCCCGGATGTTTCTGACAGCAGTCATGGTACAGCGCTGCCGCAGGATGAGGAGCAATGATGGTCAGACAAGCGGCAAAATTGCTGCTGGTGGATGACGATCCCAGTCTGCTGAAGCTGCTGGGCATGCGTCTTCGCAGTGAAGGGTATCAGGTCACCACTGCAGGCAGCGGACCCGAAGCGTTGCGTCTGTTGCAGAAAGAGAAGATTGAGCTGGTGATAAGCGATCTGCGGATGGATGAGATGGATGGGCTGGCGCTCTTTGGCGAGATCCAGAAGCGCCACACCGGTCTGCCAGTGATTATCCTGACGGCGCATGGTTCCATCCCGGACGCCGTTTCCGCCACGCAGCAGGGCGTATTCAGCTTCCTGACAAAACCGGTTGATCGGGACGCGCTCTACAAAGCGATTGATGAGGCGCTGGCACAACAGGCACCGGTCAGTGATGACCGCTGGCGCGAGGCGATCGTCACCCGCAGTCCGCTGATGCTAAAGCTGCTGGAGCAGGCGCATATGGTGGCGCAGTCGGATGTCAGCGTACTGATTAATGGTCAGAGTGGCACCGGCAAAGAGATGCTGGCGCAGGCGATTCACGCCGCCAGCCCGCGTAACGGCAAGCCTTTTGTCGCCATTAACTGTGGCGCTTTGCCGGAGCAGTTGCTGGAGTCAGAGCTGTTCGGTCACGCCAAAGGTGCTTTTACCGGTGCGGTCAGTGCGCGTGAGGGGTTATTTAAAGCGGCAGGCGGCGGCACCCTGTTCCTGGATGAGATTGGCGATATGCCGCAGCCATTGCAGGTTAAGTTGTTGCGGGTGTTGCAGGAGCGTAAGGTCAGACCGCTGGGCAGCGACCACGATAGTGAGATCGACGTGCGAATCATTTCAGCCACGCATCGCGATCTGCCGAAGGCGATGGAGAAGAAAGAGTTTCGTGAGGATCTCTTCTATCGTCTGAATGTGGTGAATCTGAAAATACCCGCGCTGCATCAGCGCACAGAAGATATCCCGCTGCTGGCCAATCATCTGCTGCGCCAGGCAGCGGAACGGCATAAGCCACAGATTCGCAGTTTTTCCGTTGATGCGATGAAGCGTCTGATGGCCGCAAGCTGGCCAGGCAACGTGCGCCAGCTGGTAAACGTCATTGAGCAGTGCGTGGCGCTGAGTTCATCACCGGTGATCAGTGATGCGCTGGTGGAGCAGGCGTTGAGCGGCGAGAACAGCGCCTTGCCGACCTTTGCGGAGGCGCGTAATCAGTTTGAGCTGAACTATCTGCGTAAGCTGTTGCAGATGACCAAAGGCAATGTGACCAACGCCGCACGTCTGGCTGGACGCAACCGCACGGAGTTCTATAAGCTGCTGTCTCGCCATGAACTGGATGCCAGTGATTTCAAAGAGTAGCGGAGGCTGCGACGTAATACCGGCAGGTTGCCTGCTCAGGCCCGAATCAGAATGGGTGCGGTCAGCATAATCTGACAGCGCTTGCGGCAACCTGAAGAATCCCGGATATTACCGCCCGACAGCGCCAGCAACATTTATACTTGATAAACCCTCTGACCATGGAGGGAGTGAAAAAGGGTCTGACATGAAAAAGATTGATGCGATTATCAAACCATTCAAGCTCGATGATGTTCGTGAAGCCTTAGCGGAAGTCGGCATCACCGGGATGACCGTGAGTGAAGTAAAGGGCTTTGGTCGCCAGAAAGGGCATACCGAGCTGTATCGCGGCGCAGAGTATATGGTCGATTTCTTACCTAAAGTGAAAATCGAGATGGTGGTGGGCGACGATATCGTTGATACCTGCGTCGAGACCATTATGCGCACCGCGCAGACCGGCAAAATCGGTGACGGTAAGATCTTTGTCTTCGACGTGGCGCGCGTTGTGCGTATCCGTACGGGTGAAGAGGATGAAGAGGCGATCTGATCGTCTTTTTATCAGCGATTAATCAGTATAAAAAGGCCCGCGTTGCGGGCTTTTTTATACCTGGAAATCGGATGAGGTCTACTGTGAGATCAAGCCAGCTCAGAGAACCCGGTCAGATCGGAAAGACGCAAAACCCGCCATCCATGGCACGCTCGGCCCGCGCGATTACGCACCTCATCCCTGAGGTGCGCCCGTAAACGGGCCAACGCGTTGCATTGTTCAAAAACGCTCCCGGCGTTTTTAGTACGCACCTCGTCCCTGAGGTGCGCCCGTTGCCGGGCCAACGCTTTGCGTTGTTCAAAAACGCTCCCGGCGTTTTTGTCCATGTCGCGGGACGCTTTCCTCTTCTGCCCGAGTTCCCTTCGCTTTGAAGCTGTCTGTTGCTGCCTGAACTTAGTAGCAGATTTACATCCCTTTGTGCGGGCCAAAAAGTTCGTAATGAATGCGTGCATCTGCCACGCGGGCATCGCGCAGTTGCGCCACCACATGCTGCATAAAGGGTAGCGGTCCACAGAGATAGAAGTGGGTATCGGATGACGCTAATCGTGCAGCCATTTTGCTGATATCCATCAGCCCCTGCGTGTCATAGCGACCTGCATCTTCAGCAGCGGGATCGCGATACCAGACCTCACTGATGAAATCGGCGAGCTGCGCGCCAGTGGCACCGACTTCCTCGCTAAACGCATGCTGTTTGCCGTTCTCTGCAGCGTGCAGCCAGCTGACCGGCGCGCGATGTTCACTGGCTGCCAGTGAATGCAGCATCGCCAGCATCGGCGTCTGGCCCACGCCCGCAGAGATGAGCGCGACTGGCGTGCCAGAATCGACCTCCAGGAAGAAGTCGCCGTGCGGTGCGGCGAGCATCAGCTCATCGCCCACTTTGCCATGCTGATGCAGCCAGCCGGAGACCGTGCCCTGCGCTTCGCGTTTCACCGCAATACGATACGCTTTACCGTTGCTGAGATGCATCAGTGAATACTGACGAATCTGGTGATGCTCGAAGCTGGCAGGCTGCAGGTGTACTGTCAGATACTGACCCGGCTTAAAAGCGGCTACCGGGCCGCCATCCACCGGCGTGAAGGTAAAGCTTTTAATGACCTCGCTCTGCTGCTCAACTGCGCTGATGCGAAACGCTCGGGTGCCGCGCCAGCCGCCGGTTTGCTGCGCTGTGGCCTGATAGATCTCTTCTTCCCGATTGATGAACACATCCGCCAGGATGCCATAGGCCTGGCCCCACGCAGCCAGCGCCTCGTCACCGGGATTCAGCAATTCTTTGATGGTCGCCAGCAGATTTTCACCGACGATGGCGTATTGGGCAGGCTGAATATTCAGGCTGGTGTGTTTCTGCGCGATTTTTTCTACCGCAGGCAGCAGCACGGCCAGATTCTCCAGATTCGCGCCATAGGCGCAGATAGCGTTGAACAACGCTTCGCGCTGATCGCCATTGCGCTGGTTATTCATATTGAAGACGTTTTTGAGTTCAGGGTGGTGCGACAGCATACGGTCATAGAAGTGTGCGGTAAGCTTTGGACCGCAGGCGGCTATGGCAGGCAGCGTCGATTTAACGGTGGCGATGGTGTGTGCATCAAGCATATCAATAGCCTCTTATTAAACATGTATTTTAAATGCATGTTATAGCCGCCTTGCCTGTGGTGTAAATAACCCGGGAAACTTTCTGGCTCCCCATGTGGCAACTTTTTGGTGCATCAACAGACGCCGCCGTCACATCGTTGAGAAAAAATGTGACGGGTGAACAGGCTAAAAAGGTGTAAAAAAGCGCTGCCAGTCGCCAGCCAATCGTTTGCGTAAAAAGAGGCGGTTCACCCTACCTTCACCTGTTAAAACGGTTTACACTGTTGGCCTTCGCCCCTGAAGGGGGGTAAATACCGTCAGAAAGTTAGCTGAGTCAGGAGATCCGGATGTTAAAGCGTGATATGAACATTGCCGATTACGATGCCGAGTTGTGGCAGGCAATGGAGCAGGAGACAGTGCGTCAGGAAGAGCACATTGAACTGATTGCTTCTGAAAACTACACCAGCCCGCGTGTTATGCAGGCACAGGGTTCTCAGCTCACCAATAAATACGCTGAAGGCTATCCGGGCAAACGTTACTACGGCGGCTGTGAGTACGTTGATATCGTTGAGCAGCTGGCGATCGACCGCGCAAAAGCGCTGTTTGGTGCTGATTACGCTAACGTGCAGCCACACTCAGGTTCACAGGCTAACTTCGCTGTTTATACGGCGCTGCTTCAGCCGGGCGATACTATCCTCGGGATGAACCTGGCGCACGGTGGACACCTGACTCACGGCTCACCGGTTAACCTGTCTGGCAAACTCTATAACGTGGTTGCTTACGGTATCGATGAGACCGGAAAAATCAATTACGACGAGCTGGCTGAACTGGCGAAAACCCACAAGCCAAAAATGATCGTTGGCGGCTTCTCAGCTTACTCTGGCGTCTGCGACTGGGCGAAAATGCGTGAAATCGCGGATAGCGTGGGTGCCTGGCTGTTTGTCGATATGGCCCACGTTGCCGGCCTGATTGCCGCAGACGTTTATCCAAGCCCGATTCCCCATGCGCACGTCGTGACCTCCACCACCCACAAAACGCTGGCGGGTCCGCGCGGTGGTATCATTCTGGCTAAAAACGGCGACGAAGATTTCTACAAGAAACTGAACTCTGCTGTCTTCCCGGGCGGCCAGGGCGGTCCTCTGATGCACGTTATCGCGGGTAAAGCAGTTGCCTTCAAAGAGGCGATGGAGCCGGAGTTTAAAACCTACCAGCAGCAGGTGGCAAAAAATGCCAAAGCGATGGTTGAAGTGCTGATTGAGCGTGGCTATGACATCGTTTCCGGTGGCACCTATAACCATCTGTTCCTGATCGATCTGGTGAGCAAAAACCTGACCGGTAAAGAAGCGGATGCCGCGCTGGGCCGTGCCAACATCACGGTTAACAAGAACAGCGTACCGAACGACCCGAAAAGCCCGTTTGTGACGTCGGGTATCCGTATCGGTACACCTGCCGTTACGCGTCGTGGCTTCAACGAAGCAGACGTGCGTGAGCTGGCTGGCTGGATCGCTGATGTACTGGATAACGTCAATGACGAAGCCACCATTGAGCGGACCAAAAAGAAAGTGCTGGATATCTGCAGCCGTCTGCCGGTCTATGCTTAATCGCTAACCTGTTGTAAGACAGCACAAAAAGGATGGCAATTGCCATCCTTTTTTATTGCCTGCTCCGCAGTGCTCTGCCAGAGTAACGCCTGTTTATGCTGCCTGGCAGCAAACTTACTGGAGGGAATATGGCAATCGGCTCCGCCAGATGGCTCGGATTGGGCTACTTCACTTACTTCTTCTGTTACGGCATCTATCTGCCATTCTGGGGCGTGTGGCTGAAAGGCACCGGCCTGGATGCTGAAAAGATTGGCCTGCTGCTCGGATGTGGCATGGTCGCGCGCTTTGTCGGCAGTCTGCTTATCGCTTCTCAGGTCAAAAATCCATCACGGTTGATTACGGCGCTGCGCCTGCTGGCGCTGATGACCTGTCTGTTCGCCGCCGGTTTCTGGGTGGGCGAGCAGTGGATGTGGCTGCTTACCGTGATGATTGGCTTTAACCTCTTTTTCTCACCGCTGGTTCCGCTCAGCGATGCGCTGGCCGCCACCTGGACACAGCAGATTGGGCTGGCATACGGGCCGGTCAGGCTGTGGGGCTCGCTGGCCTTTGTCATCAGCTCGGCGTTAACCGGCGTGCTGGTCAGCGCCTGGTCCTCAAACGCAATTCTGATGCTGTTATCCATTGGCGTCATTTCTATGCTGGCGGGCATGATGCTGACACCCGTCACACAACCGCAGGGCCATGAGCGACAGGGCCCTGCGGGCGGTGGATGGCAGGAGTGGCGGGCGTTGCTGCGTGAGAACGCGGTATGGCGATTCATGCTCTGCGTGACACTGCTGCAGGGTGCACACGCTGCCTATTATGGCTTCAGTGCTATCTGGTGGCAGGAGAGCGGCTATTCCGCCTCGACGGTGGGCTATCTCTGGTCGCTGGGCGTGGTGGCAGAGATTGTCGTCTTTGCCATGAGCAACCGGCTGTTCCGCCGCTGGAGCGCGCGCGATCTGCTGCTGCTTTCGGGCATCTGCGCGCTAATTCGCTGGGGTCTGATGGGGGCGACAACGGCGCTGCCGCTGCTGATTGTGGCGCAAATTCTCCACTGTGGCAGCTTCACCGTCTGCCATCTTGCAGCGATGCGATTTATCGCCGCGCGTCAGGGGGCGGAAGTCATCCGACTGCAGTCGCTCTATTCCGCGCTGGCGATGGGCGGTGGCATTGCGATAATGACGATGATCTGCGGCGTGCTGTTCGCCCATCTGCAGGGGCATCTGTTCTGGGTGATGGCACTGGTGGCACTGCCCGCGCTGTTTCTGCGGCCCGGCTACGACTCCAGTAAATAACGAATACGCTGCTGATGGTGTAACGTCAGCGGCAGTTCCGCATGCACCAGCGGCGGAGAGTAGAGTGGCAACGAGGTCGGGTAGGGCGAAATGATGATGTCGACATCACGTGGCGCGCCCTCCCGCTGAAACAGTTTCACGTCCTGATAGGTAATATTAATTGGCAGCAGCGTGATCTCACGAATCTGCTGTTCTACATCCTGTTCCAGATCGGCGTCGTCGCCGGTCAGGATCAGCACCTGCTTCTCCTGCAGCGCACTCTCCTGCATCAGCCAGGCGCCGAAAATAATGGTAATCAAACTCACCTCTTCCGGTGTAAAAGCTATGCGGTAGTGCTGCTCAAAAGCATGCAGCGCCTGCTGAGTGGTGCGAAGCAGACGCGGATAGAGGCGGCTGACATCCAGTGCCACGCTATTGTCGATACCGATATTGAAATGGGTGCGATCCAGCGCCTGCGCCAGATGCGGATAGAGCTGGTGCAGCAGTTCATTGCGGTCAGCAAAGGTAATCCCGGCACAGGCTTCAAAATCATCAATCAGCTGCTGAGTCGCTTTCATTAACTGCTGTTCAGCAGGATGCGCAATCGCGTCCACGACCGGCGTATGTATCTGGCTGAACAGCAGCGTCCAGAAATCCGCTTCACTGACGGGCGGAGCAATATGGCAGCGTTTGCGCCAGTGGTAGATCACATCCTCAGCGGCCTGCCGCTCAGGCTTCTGCTGCAGCCAGAGACATTGCGCCTCACTGAACAGCACCGGCTGACGCTGGCACAAGCCATACTTCATGAATATCTGCAGAAACAGCCGGTCACGTTCGCTGAAGTCACGCTTCAGGCGCAGGCTACAGTGCTGAATCAGTGCCTGTAAATTGGTCTCATCCCACAGCGCTTTCTCAATCTTCATGACTTTCAGGCGCTGACGCAGAGGCGCGGCAAAATGTTCGCAGACGAAGTCCTGCGATAAACGCAGACTGCGTCGCAGGTTATGCAGCAGACAGAGGCGCCGATCCAGCTCAGTTCCATGAAGACGAAAGCTGCCATCTACCATCTGATGCAATTCCAGCTGGTGATATCGCTGTATCTCATGGCCCACATCCGCGATATCCTGTCGGGCAACGTCAGGATCGACGCCATTCAGCTGGCAGACTTTTTCAAGCGTAAGCAAAGGTGTCGGCAGAAACAGCAGCAATAAAAGATGGCACTGACGCTGTGAACGGGAGAAGAGTGGTGCCAAAGGGGTAGCAGAACTCATCAATCAGATTTCCAGCAGGCTATTTTGAGCTAAGAATAGTCAACCCGTTCAGCGCCTGCGCGGTTTACGCGGTTTATTTGCCAGAGGTTTAAGGCGGGTCACAAAATTTTGTTACTTATAGATTCTTTTCGTCGGGAACGTTACTTTATAACATTATGAAACGCGCACTCTTTGCTCTGTTAATGGTATTAAGTCCGGCTGTGCTGGCACACCCTCACAGCTTCATTGATATGAAAACGGAACTGGTGGTGAAGGATGACACCTTTACCGGGTTGAAGATGACCTGGACCATGGATGAGATTACCTCCGCTGATCTGCTGTATGACGCGGGCGACGCGAAACCTGGCACTGTAGTGTGGAAAAAGCTGGCAGCGGGTGTGATGGCAAACGTGCTGGGCCAGCACTACTTCTCAGAAATCTGGCACAACCAACAGCGGGTAAAGTTTTTGAATCTGCCAACGGAATATAACCTTTCGCGAAACGGCCACAAAGCGGTGCTGGAATTTATTCTGCCGCTGGCGGAACCCCCGAAGCTGACCGGACAGCGCTTTGAGATCCTGACTTTTGATCCCACCTATTTCGTCGATATGTTTTACGACAATCCCGGTGCTTTAACGCTGCCGCCTGCACTGCAGACGCGTTGCCGGTTTACCCTCAATACGCCCAAACCCAACGACTCGCTGAAACAGTATGCGTTGTCGCTGGACAAAGCGGATGCCCCGGCTGAAGAGATGGATTTAGGCCGCCAGTTCGCACAAACGGTGGTACTGACATGTCAATAATCTCCACGCCTTCCAGGGCCACCCGACTCTGGCCACTCTGGCTGATAGCAGGACTCTTCTCTGGCGGCGCACTGCTGGTCTGGCTTTACTGGTCGCAGATTCTGCTTCAGAGTGTATTGTGGCAGAAAGATTTGCACCGGCAGATGACTCAGCTGTTACAGCAGGTCGCGGAGCAGCCACACCAGGCAGGCATATCGCTGGTGATATTCAGCCTGATCTATGGCGTGCTGCACGCGCTGGGACCGGGCCACGGAAAAGTGGTGATCGCGACCTTTCTGGCGACCCATCCGAGCCGCGTCAGAACCAGTATCAGGCTGACGCTGCTTGCCTCACTGCTGCAGGGATCGGTCGCGATTGTGCTGGTCACGGTGATGCTGGTGCTGCTGAAAACCTCATCGCGCCAGCTGCATCTCAGCAGTTTCTGGCTTGAAAAGGGCAGTTATCTGCTGGTGATCGGGCTGGGTGTGATGATCGGGTATCGGGCGCTGCGTGCGCTGTGGCTGGCGTTGCGCCCACGACCCGCTCCGGTATTTCGTGCTTTCCAGCCGCAGCATCAGCATGACGAGCATTGCGGATGCGGCCACGCACATCTGCCGACGCCGCAGCAGATGAATGGCAACGTCAGCTGGAAAACTCAGATGCTGGTTGTGGTGTCGATGGGCTTACGTCCCTGTTCTGGCGCGATTATGATGCTGCTGTTCGCCAAAGTGATTGGTGTTTATGGCTGGGGCATTCTCTCTGCTGCGGCAATGGCACTGGGCACGGCTCTGACTATTTCCGCTATTGGTTTGCTGGTGCAACAGGCGCGCTCGGTAGCACAGCGGCTGGCACAGCCTGGTGCTGGCATCATGCGACTTCTGATTCCCATCCTGGCTTTGACCGGTAGCCTGATATTAATCGTAGTGGGTATTGCATTATGGCAGTCTGCCCGGTTAACGTTGGGCGGCGGAATTCGACCTTTCTGACTAAAAGCGCAGCGGGAATAAAATTTCCGCTGTTATCTTTACCTCGCTAATTATCTGAGGCTTCATCACTTTAATTTTTTATCTGAGTAGTTCAGTGGTGAAATCACTATTCCCTGTCTACGCTGTTAATACCAAAACGGCATTCCGCCGTCGGCATGATAAAAGATCAAGACAGCTTTCTGTTTATTGCGAGGAGTATATTTCATGGCTGATACCCGTATTAATAATGGCTACACCGAAACGCTGGCGACCGGACCTGCAGGATTACCTTTAAAGCGTATTTCCTGGAGCGCCGTTTTTGCCGGTGTTATTTGTGCCTTAATCGTTCATATCATTCTGACATTGCTGGGAACAGCCATTGGTGCCACCACCATTGATCCGATGAAAGAACAGAATCCTCTCGACGGCCTGGGTACTGGCGCACTGGTCTGGACAGCCATTGAAATGCTGGTTGCGATGGCGGCAGGGAGTTATGTTGCCGGGCGACTGGCTCAGCGCGAAGGGGCCCTGCACGGTTTATTGATGTTTGGCCTTAGCACAATTTTCACTATTTACCTGGCTATTGCACTGGCGACCAGTGTATTAGGCGGCGCGATGAATATTGTGGGTTCAGGTTTCCAGGCACTCGGTAGTGGTATTTCCGCTGCAGCGCCTTCGGTTACTCAAATGGCAAAACAAAAGCTGCAGGAGAATAATATTAATTTAGATAACCTGCAGAACGAACTGGAAACGACATTACGCCAGACAGGCAAACCGGAATTACAACCCGAGAATTTGAAGCAGGACGCAAATAAAGAAGCGCAGAATGCAGAAAA
This sequence comes from Pantoea jilinensis, assembly GCF_019104105.1. Taxonomy (NCBI): domain Bacteria; kingdom Pseudomonadati; phylum Pseudomonadota; class Gammaproteobacteria; order Enterobacterales; family Erwiniaceae; genus Pantoea; species Pantoea jilinensis. The sequence goes on from NZ_CP077746.1 coordinate 1,048,063, forward strand.
CCAGGCTAGCAACACCGCGAATCATCCGCAGACAGCTGATACTGATCTGACTAACTGGGTAAAAGGTGTGATGGATCGTCATTCAGATACTCTGCAGGCAGCCGACCGTGATGCGCTGAAAAATATTATTAAAGCGCGTACCGGTAAAAGCGATCAGGAAGTGGATCAGATTGTCGCTAAAACTGAGCAGAACTATCAGCAGGCCGTTCAGAAATACCAGGAACTGAAACAGCAGGCTGAACAGAAAGCGCGTGAAGCCGGTGAGAAAGCCGCGGCTGCAACCGCTAAAGCAAGCTGGTATGCACTGATTCTGCTGATCATCGAAGCCGTACTGGCCGGTGTGATGGGTATGGTCGGTCGTCGTACACAGCCCCGTCAGGTGCTGGCACACGAACGTCGTTAATCATCACTGAATAACAGGCAACAAAAAAGGCGGCTGAGAAGCCGCCTTTTTCTGTACTGAACCTTAGCGTTTTAACGCTTCGCTCAGCTCATCACGCATATTCGACAGCATCGATTTCACGACACGTGGGTTACCCGCGACCAGGTTACCTGACAGCAGATAGCCGTGGTTACCGGTGAAGTCAGTGACCAGACCGCCCGCTTCACGCACCAGCAGTTCGCCCGCGGCAAAATCCCATGGCTTCAGGCCAATCTCAAAATAGCCATCGACGCGACCGGCAGCGACATAAGCCAGATCCAGCGCAGCAGAACCGGTGCGACGGAAATCAGCACACTGGGTAAAGAGTTTGGTCATGATGTTCATGTAAGCAGGCGCGTGCTGCTTCATTTTGAACGGGAAGCCGGTTGCCAGAACGGTGCCATCCAGATCGCGTGCCGTGCTGCCACGCAGACGGTAGCCATTCAGCTGCGCGCCCTGACCACGTGAAGAGGTGAACAGTTCATTGCGCATAGGATCGTAAACAACGGCGACTTCAGTGCGGCCTTTGATGCGCACAGCGATCGAAACAGCAAAGTGAGGTAAACGTTTGATGAAGTTAGAGGTGCCATCCAGCGGATCGATAACCCATTGAACATCCTGATCTTCGCCCGCCAGCTCACCGCTTTCTTCAGTGATGATGGTGTGTTTCGGGTAAGATTTACGAATAATTTCGATAATCAGGCGTTCTGCTTCGCGGTCAACATTCGTTACGAAGTCGTTGCTGCCTTTCTGGCTGGCTTCGACGGCGTCCGGGGTTTCATAATATTTGGCAATTAAATTTCCGGCCTTGCGCGCTGCGCGCACGGCAATGTTGAGCATTGGATGCATCGGTATCTCTCGCTGGATGTTAAAGAACGGGGAAAACGGCGCGGAGTATAGCAGTGTGTTCGGTAAATGTCCTGCTTTATGTTAATATTCGCCCTACTGATTTTACTGACCCGTTTCTGAGTATCCCTAATCATGTTGCAAAATATTCGTATCGTGCTGGTTGAGACGTCTCACACCGGTAACATGGGCTCCGTTGCGCGCGCCATGAAAACCATGGGCTTAACTAACCTCTATCTGGTTAATCCGCTGGTCAAACCTGATTCACAGGCTATCTCCCTGGCCGCCGGTGCCAGTGACGTTATCGGCGAAGCTAAAATTGTCGACTCGCTGGATGAGGCGATCGCCGGATGCAGTCTGGTTGTTGGGACCAGCGCCCGTTCCCGCTCGCTGCCCTGGCCGATGCTGGATGCACGTGAATGTGGCGTGAAAAGCGTGGAAGAGGGCCAGCAGGCACCTGTTGCGCTGGTGTTTGGTCGTGAACGTGTTGGCCTGACCAATGAAGAGTTGCAGAAGTGCCATTATCACGTCGCGATTCAGGCTAACCCGGAATACAGTTCGCTGAACCTGGCGATGGCGGTGCAGATTATTGCCTATGAAGTGCGCATGGCGTGGTTGCAGTCGCAGGAGCAGGCCAGCCCGGCACCGAAGTATGAAGAATCCCCTTATCCGCTGGTGGATGACCTTGAACGCTTCTATCAGCATATGGAGCAGATGATGCTGAACAGCGGTTTTATCCGTGAAGCTAATCCGGGTCAGGTGATGAGTAAACTGCGTCGTTTATACACCCGCGCACGCCCGGAACGTGATGAACTCAACATCCTGCGTGGCATGCTTTCATCGTTTGAAAAGCGTAAAAACGAGAAAAAAGAAGCAGATAATAGTTGAGTAAATTACCAGGTTAAATACCTGACTAATTTACCAGGTTAAATAGTTGACCAAATTACTCGGGAATGGCAGACTTCAGCGCATCTGTTGCTAATCCTCCGATAACCGGACGCTATTGAGGTCACACGCTATGAGACTGACATCCAAAGGACGTTATGCCGTTACTGCAATGCTGGACGTTGCCCTTCACTCCCATGAAGGTCCGGTCCCGCTGGCGGATATTTCCGAGCGTCAGGGCATCTCGCTCTCCTATCTGGAGCAGTTATTCTCCCGACTGCGTAAAAATGGTCTGGTCTCGAGCGTGCGTGGTCCGGGTGGCGGTTATCTGTTAGGTAAAGAATCCAGCACCATTTCTGTCGGTGAAGTGATTACCGCCGTGGATGAGTCTGTTGATGCGACCAAATGCCAGGGTAAAGAAGGTTGTCAGGGTGGCGAGCGCTGCCTGACTCACGTGCTGTGGCGCGATCTGAGCGTGCGCATCAGTGAATTCCTGAACAATATTACGCTGGCTGAGCTGGTGAATAATCAGGAGATTCTGGATGTGGCCGATCGTCAGAATGCAATTGATAATCGTCGCTTCCAGAGCCCGCGTTCTCAGGGAATTAACGTTAACCAACGCGCCTCCTGATCCCCGCTGTTGCGGCCCTAACTGCTAACGCGGTCAGGGCCGAATCTGCTATAAAGACGTATGATTTTTTATACGGAGCTGTAGCGCAATGAAATTACCGATTTACCTGGATTATGCCGCCACCACGCCGGCCGATCCGCGTGTAGCCAGCAAAATGATGCAGTTTCTGACGCTGGATGGCACGTTCGGTAATCCGGCCTCGCGATCGCACCGTTTTGGCTGGCAGTCTGAAGAAGCGGTTGATGTTGCCCGTAATCAGATCGCCGAACTGGTCAACGCCGATCCCCGCGAAATCGTCTTTACCTCTGGCGCCACCGAATCCGATAACCTCGCGATCAAAGGCGCTGCCCATGCCCACCAGGCACGCGGCAAACATATCATCACCAGCCAGACCGAACATAAAGCGGTGCTCGACAGCTGCCAGCAGCTGGAGCGTGAAGGCTTTGATGTCACGTATCTGACGCCAGCAACCAATGGCATTATCTCGCCTGACCAGTTACGTGCAGCGCTGCGCGACGACACGATTCTGGTCACTCTGATGCATGTAAACAATGAAACCGGGGTGATTCTGGATATTGCCGCCTTTGGTGAAATTTGCCGTGAGCGTGAGATTCTGTTCCATGTTGATGCCACCCAGAGCGTTGGCAAATTGCCCATCGATCTCAGCCTGTTACCGGTCGATTTGATGTCGTTTTCTGCCCACAAGCTTTATGGACCGAAAGGCATCGGCGCGCTCTATGTACGGCGTAAACCGCGCGTGCAGATCGTTGCGCAGATCCACGGCGGCGGACATGAACGCGGAATGCGCTCCGGGACCTTGCCGGTGCATCAGATTGTCGGCATGGGTGAAGCCTATCGTATTGCCGCCGAAGAGCGCGAAACTGAAATGGCGCGGATTCAGGCGCTACGCGATCGCCTGTGGCAGGGCATCAGCGCACTGCCGGACGTTACCCTTAATGGCGATCTGCAGCAGAGTGCACCGAATATTCTTAACCTCAGTTTCGCTGATGTTGAGGGTGAATCACTGATCATGGCGCTGAAAGACCTGGCGCTCTCTTCCGGTTCGGCCTGTACCTCCGCCAGCCTGGAGCCTTCCTATGTCCTGCGCGCGCTGGGCCTGAGTGAAGAACTGGCGCACAGTTCGCTTCGCTTCTCGCTGGGACGCTTCACGACCGAAGAAGAGATCGACTACGCCATTGCACTGGTGCAGAAGTCAGTGACCCGTCTGCGGGCCTTAATGAAATCCTGATACCCGGCGATAGTCCGGAAACTGCGCCAATATGGGCACTTCGCTGGCAACGCCCGGCGGAATCTGTTATCAGGTCTCTCTGTGAATTACATTTAACATCTTATTAAAGCCGTTATAACAATCAGGCTGGATGAAACAGATAACGATTACGGAGCTTTTCGATGACCACACAACCGATGAACATTACGCTTAGCAGCCAGCCCGCCGATGCGCGCTGGGGCGAAAAAGCGATTCTCAGCAGCAACGACAGCGGCATGACACTGCACCTGACCGGCGCAGATGCGCTGAATACCATTCAGCGTGCGGCCCATAAAATCGATGGCCAGGGCATCCGCCATGTGGCGCTGACCGGCGAAGGCTGGCACCTTGAGCAGTGCTGGGCATTCTGGCAGGGCTTCCGTGGCCCGAAAGGCCAGCGTCAGGTTGACTGGCCTGAACTGGGCGAACATGAGCAGGCGGAGTTTGATCGCCGTCTGAAAATCATCGACTGGGTGCGCAACGTCATTAACCTGCCCGCAGAAGATCTGGGGCCGGAGCAGCTGGCGCACAATGCCGTCGATCTGATCAGTGAAGTGGGCGGTGACGCCGTCAGCTATCGTATTACCAAAGGCGATGAACTGCGGGTGCAGGGTTATATGGGCCTGCATACTGTGGGACGCGGTTCAAATCGTCCGCCGGTCTATCTGGCGCTCGACTACAACCCGACCGGCGACGAGAATGCGCCGGTTTACGCCTGCCTGGTCGGTAAAGGCATTACCTTTGATACCGGCGGCTACAGCCTGAAGCAGAGCAGCTTTATGGACTCGATGAAGTCTGACATGGGCGGCGCGGCGACGGTGACTGGCGCGCTGGCGATGGCGATTTCTCGCGGTCTTAACAAGCGCGTCAAACTCTACCTCTGCTGCGCCGATAATATGGTCAGCAGCAACGCCTTCAAGCTGGGCGACATTATTCGCTATCGCAACGGCAAATCGGTGGAAGTGATGAACACCGACGCGGAAGGCCGCCTGGTGCTGGCCGACGGTTTGATCGACGCCAGCGAGCAGAACCCGACGATGATCATTGACGCCGCAACGCTGACCGGCGCGGCTAAAACGGCGCTGGGCAACGATTACCATGCGCTGTTCACCTTTGATGAGGTGATGGCGCAGTCGCTGATGGGCAGCGCAGTGAGTGAGAACGAACCTTTCTGGCGTCTGCCGCTGGCCGAATTCCATCGCAGCCATCTGCCGTCTAACTTTGCCGATCTTAATAACATCGCCAGTCCGTCTCATGCGGCCGGTGCCAGCAGCGCGGCAGCGTTCCTGTCACACTTCGTCAGCAACTATCAGCAGGGCTGGCTGCACATCGACTGCTCTGCGACCTATCGCAAAGGCGCCGTTGATCAGTGGGCGGCAGGTGCAACAGGTCTGGGCGTGCGTACCCTCGCCAATCTGTTACTGAAATAAGCCGATCTCAGCGGTGGCTGATGCTGCCGCTGTTCAGAGGGAAACGTTCAGAGGGAAACTATGAACCGTCTTGAAGAGGTGCTGAAGCTGGCGGCGACTGAGCCTGCCCATCGGCCCGAGTTTTTCCAGTTGCTGCTGGAATCTGACGTCTTTGTTCCGGGCGAAAGTACCACGCAACAGTTTGATGCCAGCACGCCCGTTGATCTCCAGCACTGGGAAAAAGAGGATGGCAGCAGCATTATTCCTTTTTTCACGTCAGAAGAGGCGATGAGTGAAGCAGTAAGCGGTGAGCAGTCCTGGTTGCGTCTGCCGGTACGGACGTTGTTTGAGATGACGCGTGGCGAGACGCTGTTTCTCAATCCTAAACTGCCTTCCGGTAAAGAGTTCACTGCAGCGGAGATCACGCATCTGCTGGCGGAAGAGGGCAGTGCGCTAAGTCAGCAGACTGTGCTGGAAGGCGGGCAGTCACTGCTGCTCTCTGAGGTGGCTGAACCGCCTGCACAGATGATCGACTCGCTGACTCAGCTCTTCACGAAGCATAAGCAGGTGCGTCGGGCATTTATTGCCAGCATTCGTGAACGGGCAGACGAAGCACCTAATTTACTGATTGGCATTGAAGCGGACAGCAACATTGAAGCGATCATCCAGGCGGCGGGCAGTGTGGCAACGGATACGCTGCCAGACGATGCGCCAGTGGATATCTGTGAAGTGATGCCGAACGATCGCGGCATCAGCCACTTCTTTACCGCGCACATCCCCCCCTTCTATGAACGTCGCTGGGGCAGTTTCCTGCGCGACTTCAAGGGCAGTGAGCGGATTATCTGACGCACTCAATACAAACAGGCGGCTCATGAGCCGCCTGTTTTTTATTTCGCAATAGGCAGGTCGTCCCGGCTGCCCCATTCGCCCCAGGATCCGTCATACAGCGTGGCATCCCGTGCGCCCAGCGCGGTCAGCGCCAGAATCAACACCACCGCCGTTACGCCTGAGCCACAGCTGGCGACCACTGGCTGGGAAATATCGACACCTGCGTCAGCAAAAATTCTGCGCAGTTCCGCTTCCGGCTTGAGTGTTCCCTGCTCAACCAGCATATTCCACGGCACGTTCAGGCTGTTGGGAATATGGCCGCGATGCAGGCCGGGACGCGGTTCGTCCACTTCAGCGTTAAAACGATTGGCAGCACGGGCATCAACAATCTGCGCGCCGCCTTCATGGCTGATCAGCAGCACATCCGTCAGGCGTTTCACCCGGCTTTCATCCGCGTGGGCTTCAAACTCACCTTCCGGCAGATTCACTTCGCCGCTTGCCAGCGCAAAACCGGCCGCTTTCCAGCCCTGCAATCCCCCGGCCAGAATCGACACCTGAGCCACACCAAAGGTCTTCAGCATCCACCAGGCGCGGGGTGCGGAAAAGAGATTGCCTTCGTCATAAACGACCAGATGTTTATCACTGCTGATGCCCAGCTCGCGCATCGCGACGGCAAAGGTCTCGGCACGCGGCAGCATATGTGGATAAGGGCTGGTGTGATCGGAAAGGGCTTCAATATCAAAGTAAGGGGCGTCAGGTAAATGACCCGCCAGATACTCAGCCTGGATATCGCGAACCGCTTCCATTCCGGGTGGCAACAAACGTGCATCCAGTACCTGAAGGCGTTCATCGTTGTAGTGCTCTTGTAACCAGTCGGCGGACACAAACAGTGGCGTCGTCATAACAACCTCATCTCAGCAATCTGTCATACCAGTGTCAGGGAATGTGCGCACCATCTCAAGAGAAGCGTTGATTAAATGCGAGCATTGATATGAAATTACGCGGCGTAATCAAACGACACTCCCTGCGTCCCGGTGAAGGAACTACCATGAAGAAACGCAACACCCGGCTGCTGCTCAGCATGCTGATCGGTGGCTCGCTGCTGTCAGCAACTCTATTACCTGTTTTGCCTCTTCAGGCGGCAGAGGCACCCTCAACGGCTCAGGTCAGCAAACCGCTGACCATTATCGATCTCTCAGAACTGCAGATCGACGGTGCCGCTGCGCTGGTCTTAACCTTCAGTCAGCCGCTGGATGATAAACAGGATATCGCGCAAAAAGTCAGGCTGACTGACGATAAACAGGGCCGGGTGGATGGCGGCTGGGAGCTTTCCGCTAACCGCAAAACGTTGCGCTTCCGTCATCCTGAACCCTCACGTCACTTCACCGTCACGGTGGATGCAGGATTGCGCGCGGCCAGCGGTGAAACGCTTGCCGCCGATTACAGCCAGAAAATCGCCACCAGTGATATCCAGCCGATGGTGGGGTTTGCCAGTCGCGGTTCACTGCTGCCGCTGCGTATCACGCAGGGACTGCCGGTGCTGGCGCTGAATGTGAACCAGGTCGATGTCGATTTCTTCCGCATTAAGAATGCCGGCCTGGCAGAGTTTCTCTCGCAGTGGAATTACGGCAATAACCTCTCCAGCTGGCAGTCACAGGATCTGTTGAAAAGCAGCCAGCTGGTCTACTCCGGTCGCTTCGAGCTTAATCCGGCGCGCAACACCCGTGAAAAATTGCAGTTGCCGATGAGTGACATTACCGCGCTTCAGCAGCCGGGCGTCTATCTGGCGGTGATGAAGCAGGCCGGAACGTATCGCTACAGCCAGCCCGCTACACTTTTCACCCTGAGCGACATTGGCCTCTCACTGCATCGCTTCCCGACTCAATTTGAACTGTTTGCCCAGAGCCTGGCAAACGGCCAGCCACTTTCCGGCGTCAGCGTCAGGTTGCTGGATGCCAAAGGGCAGGTGCTGCAAAGCGGCACCAGTGACAACACCGGCCATCTGCGCCTCAGGGCGGATGAAAAAGGCAGGATCCTGCTGGCCGTGCAGGGTGAACAGACCTCAATGATTGACCTGTCGCGTCCGGCGCTGGATCTCGCGGAGTTTCCGGTTGCCGGACCGCAGGGTTATGACAAACAGCTGTTTGTCTTTGGGCCGCGCGATATCTATCGCCCAGGCGAAATCGTCATCGTCAATGCGCTGCTGCGTGATGCCGACGGACATCCGTTGCCCGTTCAGCCGATAAAAGCAGAACTGGTGCAGCCCGATGGCCAGGTGATGCGAACCTTTGTCTGGCAGCCTGAGGCGGGCCTCTACCAGCAGCGCCTGACACTGCCCGAATCTGCCATGACCGGCAACTGGATACTGCGACTCAATACCGGCGATAACCTCAAGCGTGAATGGACGTTCCACGTCGAGGATTTTCTGCCGGAGCGTATGGCGTTAACCCTGAAAAATGACCCTCAGCCGCAGCCTGCTGATTCCCCCGTTGAGTTTGGTATTGAGGGGCGTTATCTCTTTGGCGCACCGGCGGCGGGTAACACGTTACAGGGACAACTCTATCTGCGACCGGCACGCGAAGCGGTGGCTGCACTGCCGGGCTACCAGTTTGGTGACATTACCGAAGAGGGGCTAAAGCGCACGCTGGATGAGGTCGATCTCAAACTCGACGCCAGCGGTAAAGCGCAGCTTTCGGTAGAGAGTCAGTGGGATCAGCTGCACTCTCCGCTCAACCTGATCCTGCAGGCCAGCCTGCTGGAGACCGGTGGACGTCCGGTCACCCGACGCGCTACCCAGGCCATCTGGCCTGCAGAAGCTCTGCCGGGTATCCGGCCGCTGTTCGGTAACAAGGCCGTTTATGACTACCGCAGTGACAGCTATCACGATGAGCCTACCGTGCCGGAAGAGAGCCTGGCCGAATTCGATATTGTCTATGCCAACAGTCAGGGCAAGAAACTGGCGGCAGACAAGCTGGATGTGCGCCTGATTCGTGAGCGCCGTGACTACTACTGGAGCTTCTCGGACAGCGAAGGCTGGCAGTCGCAGTATGGCGACAAAGACCTGCAGGAAGATGAACGCGCTATCTCTGTTCCGGCTGACGGCAGCACCAAAGTCAGCTTCCCGGTTGAGTGGGGCCACTACCGGCTGGAAGTGCAGGCGGGCGAGAAGATCGTCAGCAGCGTGCGGTTCCAGGCCGGTTATGACTGGCAGGACAACACCAACGGCACGGGTGCACTGCGTCCGGATCAGGTCAGACTGAAGCTGGACAAAGCGGCTTACCAGCCGGGCGACACCGTGCATCTGCAGGTTGACTCCCCGGCAGCCGGTAAAGGTTACCTGATGGTGGAGTCGAGCAGCGGCACGCTCTGGTGGCAACCGCTGACTGTACCTGAGGGCGGCACAACAGTGGATGTCCCTGTTGCTGAGAGCTGGCGGCGTCACGATCTCTACTTCAGCGCTATCGTGGTGCGTGACGGTGATAAGGTCAGTGGCGCAACACCAAAACGCGCGGTGGGGCTATTACACCTGCCGATGGCGACAGAGGCGCGCCGCTTAAACCTGACGCTGGATGCGCCCGATAAAATTCGTCCTGAACAGCTCCTGACGGTCAGGGTTCACGCCAGTCGTGACGGTGGTCCGCTGCCTGAAAAAGTGAATGTGCTGTTGTCAGCCGTGGACAGTGGCGTGCTGAGCGTCACAGATTTTAAAACGCCCGATCCGTGGCAGGCTTTCTTTGGCCGTAAACGCTACAACGTCGATCAGTACGATGTCTTTGGTCAGCTGATCGAAGGCGGTGGCCGACTGGCGGCGCTGCGTTTTGGTGGTGATGGTGAAGATGAATCGATGACGCGCGGCGGTAAAAAGCCGGTAACGCATGTGAATATCGTGGCGCAACAGTTGCAGGCGGTAACGCTGGATAAAGAGGGCAACGGGACGATTACGCTACCGATCCCGGCGTTTAACGGCGAACTGCGGCTGATGACCCAGGCCTGGAGCGACGATAGCTTCGGCGCGGCAGAGCGCAAACTGGTGGTTGCGGCGCCGCTGATCAGCGAACTGGCCACGCCGCGCTTCCTTGCCAGCGGCGACTCGGCATCACTGGCGCTCGATCTCACGAACCTGACCGATCTGCCGCAAACTCTGAAAGTGGATGTGGCCAGCAGTGGCTTAGTCGATCTGGCCGGTGCGGCCAGCCAGAGCGTGACGCTGGCCAAAGGCGCTCGTACCACACTGCAGATTCCGGTCACGGCGAAAACCGGCTTTGGTGATGGCGAGATTGCCGTACAGATTTCCGGTCTGAACCTGCCGGGTGAACAGGTTAAGGCCAGCAAACAGCAGTGGAAAATCGGCGTCCGGCCGCCTTATCCTGCCCTGACGCTGAACTTTGATGCCGTTATCAATCCCGATCAGCCCTGGCAGATCGCGGCAGCGGCGCTGACCGGCCTGGATGCACAGACCCTGAGTGGACAACTCACGCTGAGCAATCGTCCGCCGCTGAATATCGCCAGCTATATCAGTGCGCTCTATGCCTATCCCTACGGCTGTCTGGAACAGACTACCAGCGGGCTCTGGCCTTCGCTTTACACCAGCCATGCTGAGCTAACTGCTATGGGCATTAAAACCAGCCATGCTGAGCTAACTGCTATGGGCATTAAAACCAGCAGCGATGAAGCGCGACGGGCCGCCGTCGACACCGGCATTGCTCGTCTGGCGGGCATGCAGCGGGCTAACGGCAGTTTCGGGCTGTGGGATAAACAGAGTGAAGAGGAGTTCTGGCTGACGCCTTATGTAACGGACTTCCTGCTGCGCGCCAGTGAGGCGGGCTATGCGCTGCCAGATAATGTGGTTGATCGCGCTAACGCACGGCTGCTGCGCTACTTGCAGGATCCCGCGCAGATCAGCGGCGGCAGCAGTGACGACAACGCCGCGCTGCAGTTCAGCGTGCAGGCTTACGCCGGATTGGTGCTGGCGCGTCAGCAGCGCGCGCCACTGGGTGCGCTGCGTGCATTGTATGAAAAGCGTGAGAAAGCCCGCTCCGGCCTGGCGCTGATGCAGCTGGGTGTCGCGCTGAAGCTGATGGGTGACGGGCAGCGCGCATCGCTTGCGATCATGCAGGGTGCCACGCTGACCCGCTCGGACAAAGCGTGGTACGGCGACTATGGCAGCACGGTGCGCGATGAGGGGATGATGATTGCCCTGTTAGCAGAGAATAAGCTGCAGCCTGATTTGCAGAATAGTCTGCTGCTGTCGCTCTCCAAAGAGGTCAGGGGAAAACGCTGGTTCTCGACCCAGGAAAATAACGCGCTTTATCTGGCTGCGCATACCTTACAGCAGGCGCAGGGCGGGAGCTGGCAGGCGCAGCTGTCCGGTAACCCAGCTCCGTTACAGGGCGATGCACCGCTGAATAAAGGGCTGGGCGCGGAGCAACTGCTGCAGGGGCTAACCATCAGTAATCCGGGCAGTGCGCCGCTGTATGGTCGTCTGGACGTCACCGGTTATCCGCTGGCTGCGCCTCAGCCGGAGAGTAATGTGCTCGGGATAAAACGTGAATATTTCACCCTGGATGGCAAAGCTGCCGATCTCAGTAATCTGCGCAGCGGTGAATTGCTGGTGGTTCGTCTGACGGTCTCCTCGAAACGCAGCATCAGCGATGCGCTGGTGGTGGATCTGCTGCCTGCTGGTCTGGAGCTGGAAAACCAGAATCTGGCGGATAGCAGCGCCAGCCTCGGTGACAGTGCGGATGCGCTGAAGGAGAGCATGGGTGACATGCAGCAGGCTGATATCAAACACATCGAGTTCCGAGACGATCGATTCGTCGCGGCCCTGGCGGTGGATACCTATCGTCCCGCCACGCTGGTCTATCTGGCCCGGGCGGTCACGCCGGGTCGCTATCTGATGCCACCGCCGCAGGTGGAGTCGATGTATGTGCCGGAGTGGCGCGCCACCGGCAGTACACCGCCGCAGCTGCATATCCAGTAAGTGATGCAGGGCGTGATTAACATCAGCGCCATTAAAAAGCGGTGGCTCGCGCTGCCGTTTTTTTTTCTGGCGTTATGGCTGGCGACATGGGGACTGGATCGGCTGTTCCCGCTGCCGCTTAAAGAGGTGCAGCCTGCGCGGGTGATTGTGGCCAGCGACGGCACGCCGCTGTGGCGCTTTGCGGACAGCAAGGGCATCTGGCGCTATCCCGTCACACCAGAAGAGGTCGCTCCGGCTTATCTGCAGGCGCTGCTCACCTACGAAGATCGCTGGTTCTGGTATCACCCCGGCATCAATCCGCTGGCGCTGGTGCGTGCGGCCTGGCAGGATTTGCGCCATCAAAGCGTTATTTCCGGTGGCAGCACGCTGACCATGCAGGTAGCACGCCTTATCGACCCGCAACCCCGTACGCTGCGGGGCAAGCTAATCCAGGCGTGGCGGGCGCTGCAGCTTGAATGGCACCTTTCCAAACGTGACATCCTGACGCTCTACCTTAACCGTGCGCCTTTTGGCGGCACGCTGGAAGGGGTGGGCGCGGCAAGCTGGAGCTGGCTGGGGAAATCCCCGTCACAGCTGACACCGGGCGAGGCAGCGCTGCTGGCGGTTTTGCCGCAGGCACCCAGCCGACTTCGCCCCGATCGCTGGCCAGAGCGGGCAGAAGCGGCACGCAATAAAGTGCTGGATCGGCTGGCGGAATACCGCATCTGGTCCGCTGAGCAGGTGGCGGAAATCCGTCAGGAGCCGGTCTGGCTGCCGCCACGGCAGATGCCGCAGATGGCGCCGCTGCTGGCCCGGCGATTACTGTCGATCAGTTCCAGCGACAAGATTGTCTCCACGCTCGATCCTTCACTGCAGCGCGAACTGGAAAGCCTGGCGCTGAACGTTAAAAACCAGCTTCCGCCGCGTACCTCACTGGCGATGCTGGTGGTCGATCACACCACCATGGCGGTTCGGGGCTATGTCGGTTCGGCTGACTTTACCGATGACAGTCGGTTCGGGCATGTGGACATGATCGCCAGCGTGCGTTCGCCTGGCTCGGTGTTAAAACCCTTTGTTTACGGCATGGCGCTGGATGAGGGGCTGATTCATGCCGAATCGCTGCTGCAGGATGTGCCGCGTCGCTTTGGTGATTACCGGCCAGGCAATTTCGACACCGGTTTTCACGGGCCGGTCAGCGCCAGCGATGCGCTGGTACGCTCCCTGAATCTGCCGGCTGTACAGGTGCTGGAGGCGCTGGGACCGAAAAACGTTGCGGCGCGTCTGCGCAATGTGGGTCTGAATTTACGTTTCCCGCCAGGCGCGGAACCCAATCTTTCGTTGATTCTTGGCGGCACCGGCGCCCGTATGGATGAAATTGTGGCGGCTTATAGCGCCTTTGCCCGTCACGGCAATGCCGCTGCACTGCGCTGGACGCCCGATCAACCCTTGCAGCAGCGACCGCTGCTTTCACCCGCATCGGCGTGGATCATCCGGCGCATCCTGGCGGGTGAAGCGCAACCGGCCGGTAATGGCAGCGTACCTGATGTGGTGCCGCTGGCCTGGAAAACCGGCACCAGTTACGGCTATCGCGACGCCTGGTCGGTGGGCATCAATCCCCGTTATCTGATTGGCGTCTGGGTGGGGCGGCCGGATGCGACCCCGGTTGCCGGGCAGTTTGGTTTCGCCTCTGCCGTGCCAGTCATGAATCAGATTAACAGCGTGCTGATGAGCCGTCTCGGCAGGCGTGACGTGCCGGTCGACCCACGTCCGGCCTCGGTAACGGTCGCGACCATATGCTGGCCTGGTGGTCAGCCGTTGCCTGCCGGAGATGAAAACTGCCGCCAGCGTCGGCAAAGCTGGGTCGCTTCTGATACGTTGCCGCCAACACTGCTGGCGCCCGGTCAGGAGAGCCTCAGCGGATTACGCGCCGGCTACTGGCAAAATGTGCAGGGACTGCGCGTCGCAGCAGATTGCCCCGGCGCTACCCGCCACGAACGGCTGGTCTGGCCGCTGCCGCTGGAGGCCTGGCTGCCGCCTCAGGAGCGGCGGGCGCAGCGCTTACCGCCTGTCGATACCCATTGTCCGCCATTACAACAGGGCAGTAGCGCACCACTGATTGTCACCGGCGTTGTTGAGCGGCAAATCGTTAAACCGCTGCCGGGTAATAGCACGCTGACGATCCCGGTCGCGGTGCAGGGAGGGCAGGGCACGCAACGCTGGTGGTTCCTGAATGGTGAGCCATTGATGACGCAAAACGCGGCGAACAGCCTGTCGCTGCATCTTGATCATCCCGGCGAGTATCAGCTGGTGGTAATGGATGAAGAGGGACAACTTGTCTCGGTCACCTTCACTCGGGGCTGACGATTTTTTGCGCTAAATCATAACTATGGCGCGCCTGCCTCGACTCAGATCAAGAATTTTCAACAAATTGGGGATCTCTGATAGGCAATGCCGCACTCAGCCCCTATAATCGGCGCCGTTTCTTAACCGGGGCGGACGCCACCGGTTTCTTCAGAACGTCAAGACAGAGGTCATCATGGCAATCGAACGTACTTTTTCTATCATCAAGCCAAACGCCGTCGCTAAAAATGTGATTGGTGCTATCTATAACCGTTTTGAAAGCGCTGGCTTCAAAATCGTTGGCGCAAAAATGCTGCAGCTGAGCAAAGAGCAGGCTGAAGGCTTTTACGCTGAGCACCAGGGCAAGCCATTCTTCGATGGTCTGGTTGAATTCATGACCTCTGGCCCGGTTGTTGTATCCGTGCTGGAAGGTGAAAATGCGGTTCAGCGTCACCGTGACCTGATGGGTGCAACTAACCCGGCAAACGCACTGGCTGGCACACTGCGTGCTGACTACGCTGACAGCTTCACCGAAAACGCGACCCACGGTTCAGATTCTGCTGAATCCGCTGCCCGCGAAATCGCTTATTTCTTCGGCGAAAACGAAATCTGCCCACGTACCCGTTAATCGCCCGGCGATAAACGTTACAGCGGCTTTACAAAAATCTGCGTAGGGGAGGTCACTCCCGCCTGTTATCAGGCCGCAGATGTTGTACAATATTGCGCCTTCATTGACATCGCTTAATGAAGGCGCAATTTTTTCACCTATCCCTGAACAGCGCCATAACGTGTAACAACGAGGCCAGAGAATATTATGTCCGAACAGATTGAGACGTCCGCGTCCGCTTCCCCCATTGTCGTTTCTCCCAAAAGCCAGAAAATAAACCTGCTGGATCTCAACCGTCAGCAGATGCGGGAATTTTTCCTGTCGCTGGGCGAGAAGCCTTTCCGCGCCGATCAGGTCATGAAGTGGATTTATCACTACTGCTGCGATGACTTCGAGCAGATGACCGACATCAACAAAAAGCTGCGTAACCGGCTGATGGAGCTGACGGAAATCCGCGCGCCAGAAGTGGCGGAAGAGATGCGCTCCACCGACGGCACCATTAAATGGGCCATTCGCGTGGGCGACCAGCTGGTGGAAACGGTCTACATCCCGGAAGGCGATCGCGCCACGCTGTGTGTCTCTTCACAGGTGGGGTGTGCGCTGGAGTGTAAATTCTGTTCGACCGCACAGCAGGGCTTTAACCGTAACCTGCGGGTGTCAGAAATTATTGGTCAGGTGTGGCGTGCGGCGAAAATTGTTGGCGCAGCCAAAATCACCGGCCAGCGTCCTATCACCAACGTGGTGATGATGGGCATGGGCGAGCCACTGCTCAACCTCAATAACGTGGTTCCGGCGATGGAGATCATGCTGGATGACTTCGGTTTTGGTCTGTCGAAGCGTCGCGTAACCCTCTCAACGTCAGGCGTCGTGCCTGCGCTGGATAAACTGGGTGATATGATCGACGTGGCGCTGGCGATCTCGCTGCATGCACCAAACGACAAGCTGCGTGATGACATCGTGCCGATCAACAAAAAGTACAATATCGAAACCTTCCTGGCCGCGGTGAAGCGTTACATCGCGAAATCCAACGCCAACCAGGGACGCGTGACCATTGAGTACGTCCTGCTGGATCACGTCAATGACAGCACTGATGATGCGCATGAACTTGCCGCATTACTGAAAGAAACACCGTGTAAAATCAACCTGATTCCGTGGAACCCCTTCCCGGGCGCGCCGTATGGCCGTAGCTCTAACAGCCGTATCGATCGCTTCTCCAAAGTTTTAATGGACTATGGTTTTACCACCATCGTGCGTAAAACCCGTGGCGACGACATTGATGCCGCCTGCGGTCAGTTAGCCGGCGAAGTCATTGACCGTACCAAGCGGACGATGCGCATCAAAATGGCGGGTGAAGCCATATCTGTGAAGCCGCTCTAGAAGGTTGAAATCGCGCGTTTCCTGACGTGATGACCCGTGGCAGGCTGCAGCCTGTCAACGTCAAACGGAGGGAAACGATTATGCGTAATGGATTACCTGCAGTGTTGCTGGCGCTGTTTGTTGTAAGCGGGTGTGTCAGTCAGCCGCGTGAACCTGGCGCAGAAGAGGTGCGTCTGCAGTTAGGGATGCACTATCTGGCCAGTGGCGACGCTGCTGCGGCTGAGCGAAACTTTCTACGGGCACAGGCCGCTGCGCCACATGATTACCGGGTCTCGCTTGCGCTGGCACGGCTGGCACTGAAGCAGGGTAATCAGACAGCGGCGCAGGCACGGTTTATACTGGCACAGCAGCAGGCGCCGGAGAATGGTTTTGTTGCTAACAATTACGGTGCGTTTCTCTGCGCTTTAAGGCAGTATGACGAAGCGCATCAACAGTTTAGTCGGGCAAGCGCAGCACAGCAGTTTGATGCTCGCAATGACGCGCTTGAACTGGCAGGCTTTTGTTATCTGCAGGCTGGCGATGTTGCTGCTGCCCGAAGGGCGTTACGTCAGGCCATTGATGCTGACAGGCGTAAAGCTGACTCGCTGCTGTCGGAAGCTGAAAAGCAGCTGGCAGATAACCATCTGTCGAAGGCCCAGGTTTTGCTTGGTGTTTACCAGCAACAGCTGCCTGAAACAGCACGAAGTCTGGCGTTACACTTACGTTTCGCCGCGCTACAGGGAAATGCCGCTGACGTTTCACGTTATGGCGACCGGTTAGCGCGACGTTTTCCGCAATCGATACAGTACCAGCGTTATTTAGCTAATGAATACTGAAGCCACTCAAGAAAACTCTGCATTACAATCAACAGGTGAACGCCTGCGTCTGGCCCGTGAGCAGATGGGGCTGACGCAGCAGAACGTCGCTGAACGCCTGTGCCTGAAACTTTCTACCGTGCGTGACATCGAGGAGGACAAATCACCTGCTGATTTAGCTTCCACGTTCCTGCGCGGCTACATTCGCTCTTACGCGCGTCTGGTGCATATTCCTGAAGAGGAACTGCTGCCGATGATGGCGAAGCAGACACCGATTCGGTCTTCAAAGATTGAGCCGATGCAAAGTTTTTCACTGGGCAAACGCCGCAAGAAACGCGACGGCTGGTTAATGATTTTTACCTGGCTGGTGGTGTTTGTGGTCGTGGGGCTGACGGGCGCCTGGTGGTGGCAGAACCATAAAGCGTCCCAGGACGATCTGGTGCCGATGACCGACCAGAGCAGTAGCAGCGGTGATAATGGTCAGTCGATTCCGCTGGGTGAAAGCAGTGGTGATAGCGCGGCACCTGCCGCAACTGACGAGAGCAACACCACCACTACCAGTAACAGCGGCGCAGCCAGTGCGCCGGCGAGTGCGGCTCCGGCCGCCACCGCCAGCAATAGCGCGACCACCACTCAGCCGGATAACACCAGCAATGCTGTGGTGTCGCCGAGCCAGGCGCCAGTGGACAACTCAGCGGCTGCACCAGCAGCCACGACGCCGACAACCAGCGCGGCACCTCCGATGCCCGTCGGTGCAGCTGCGGTCAATGAGCCGGCAGCTGACCCTAATGCGGTGGTCATGAACTTCAACGCCGACTGCTGGCTGGAAGTCAGTGACGCGACCGGCAAAAAACTGTTCAGCGGCATTCAGCGTAGTGGTGGTAAACTCAGCCTCGCAGGAACGCCTCCGTATCGTCTGAAAATTGGCGCGCCTCGTGCAGTTCAGGTGCAATATCAGAATCAGCCCGTTGATTTAAGTCGTTTTATCCGTAATAACCAGGTTGCTCGCCTGACGTTGGGTGCGCAATAACAGCGTACCGCGTACCGGGCAATTGTGGAGAAGAAATATGCATAACGAAGCACCCATTATCCGCCGTAAATCCAAACGCATTTACGTCGGCAAGGTGCCGGTCGGTGACGGCGCGCCAATCGCTGTTCAGTCGATGACCAACACCCGCACCACTGACGTGGAAGCGACGGTAAATCAGATCAAAGCCCTTGAGCGAGTCGGTGTCGACATCGTTCGTATCTCGGTGCCTACCATGGATGCCGCAGAAGCATTCAGACTGATCAAACAGCAGGTGAATGTACCGCTGGTTGCAGATATTCATTTTGACTACCGCATCGCCCTGAAAGTCGCCGAGTATGGCGTCGACTGCCTGCGCATCAATCCCGGTAATATCGGGAACAACGAGCGCATCCGTATGGTGGTTGACTGCGCACGCGACAACAATATTCCGATTCGAATTGGCGTGAACGCCGGTTCACTGGAAAAAGATCTGCAGGAAAAGTATGGCGAGCCGACGCCGCAGGCGTTGCTGGAATCAGCCATGCGTCATGTCGATCATCTTGACCGTCTTAACTTCGATCAATTCAAAGTCAGCGTAAAAGCCTCTGACGTCTTCCTTGCCGTTGAATCTTATCGCCTGCTGGCGAAACAGATCGAACAGCCTCTGCATCTCGGCATCACCGAAGCGGGTGGCGCACGCGCAGGCGCAGTAAAATCTGCGATTGGACTTGGCCTGTTACTGTCAGAAGGGATCGGCGATACGCTGCGTATCTCGCTGGCGGCCGACCCGGTTGAAGAAGTCAAAGTCGGTTTCGATATCCTGAAGTCACTGCGCATTCGCTCTCGCGGGATCAACTTCATCGCCTGTCCAACCTGTTCACGTCAGGAGTTTGACGTTATCGGCACGGTCAACGCGCTGGAGCAGCGTCTGGAAGATCTGATCACCCCGATGGATGTCTCCATTATCGGCTGTGTCGTCAACGGACCGGGTGAAGCGACCCTCTCTACGCTGGGCGTGACCGGCGGCAGCAAGAAGAGTGGTTTCTACGAAGATGGCGTGCGTCAGCGCGATCGTCTCGACAACAATGACATGATCGATCAGCTGGAAGCGCGCATTCGCGCCAAAGCGTCGATGCTGGATGCCAGCCGCCGTATTGATGTGCAGCATCTGGAAAAATAATGGCGCGCGCGGTCTGCGTGCGTGACTTTTTTGACTGAACCTGTGCGGTTTCATCCTCATAAGGTATGATGCCGGACAGGTTTTTTTGCATTAAGAGATTCTAACGTGGCGAAGAATATTCAGGCGATTCGCGGGATGAACGACTACCTGCCTGCGGATACTGCCCTCTGGCAACGGATTGAAGGCGTTCTCAAGCAGACGCTGGCGAGCTACGGTTACAGCGAAATTCGCTTACCGCTGGTAGAGCAAACCCCACTGTTTAAGCGCGCCATCGGTGAAGTCACCGACGTGGTTGAAAAAGAGATGTATACCTTTGACGATCGCAACGGCGAAAGCCTGACGCTGCGTCCGGAAGGCACAGCAGGCTGCGTGCGAGCCGGTATCGAACACGGTTTACTCTACAACCAGGAACAGCGTCTGTGGTACATGGGTCCCATGTTCCGCTATGAGCGTCCGCAGAAAGGCCGCTATCGTCAGTTCTATCAGATTGGCGTGGAAGTTTTTGGTCTGCAGGGACCAGACATCGATGCTGAACTGATCATGCTGAATGCCCGCTGGTGGAAAGCCCTGGGTATCTCTGAGCACGTTCGCCTTGAACTTAACTCTATCGGTTCGCTGGAAGCGCGTGCTCACTACCGTGATGCGCTCGTCGCCTTCCTTGAACAGCACAAAGAGGTGCTGGACGAGGATTGCAAACGCCGCATGTACAGCAATCCGATGCGTGTTCTCGACAGTAAAAATTCCGACGTTCAGCAACTGCTGAATGATGCGCCACAGCTTGGCGACTACCTGGATGATGAATCACGTGAACATTTCAGCGGCCTGTGTGCCTTGCTGGATGATGCCGGAATCAGCTACACCGTCAATCAGCGTCTGGTGCGCGGTCTGGATTACTACAACCGCACCGTGATTGAGTGGGTGACGGATAGCCTGGGTTCACAGGGCACGGTATGCGGCGGCGGTCGCTATGATGGCCTGGTTGAGCAGCTCGGTGGCCGCGCGACACCTGCCGTTGGCTTTGCAATGGGTATGGAGCGTCTGGTATTGCTGGTTCAGGCAGTTAATCCTGAATTTGAACCGACGAGCAATGTGGATGTCTATGTTATCGCTTCAGGTCAGGGCGTGCAGTCTGCTGCGATGCAGCTGGCTGAGAAATTGCGTGATGAAGCGCCTGAACTGAGGCTGATGACCAACTTTGGCGGCGGCAACTTCAAGAAGCAATTTGCCCGTGCTGACAAGTGGGGCGCGCGCGTTGCCCTGGTGTTAGGCGAGGATGAAGTTAAAGCCGGTCAGGTCGTGATTAAAGATCTGCGCCGTGGCGAGCAGCAAACGCTGGATCAGGCAGAGGCTGCTGCTGTATTGCGTACGCTGCTACAGTAAGCGTGACACAGCACCAACCATAGAAAGGAGAAGGATTGCGTGGAAGTGTATAGCAATGAAAACGAGCAGACCGACGCGCTGCGCAACTTTTTTGCCAGTAATGGCAAAGCGTTAGCCATTGGCGTAGTGATCGGCATTGCTGCGCTGGGTGGCTGGCGTTACTGGAGCAGTCATCAGGATGATACGGCGAAATCGGTATCCGCACAGTATCAGCAGCTGACCAGCGCCATGCAGGCAGGCAAGCCGGAAACGCTGGAAGCGGTAAACCGTTTTGCCAGTGAAAACAGCAACACTTACGGTGCTCTGGCCGCGATGGATCTGGCGAAGCAGTACGTTGACGCCGGTCAGCTTGATAAAGCGGCATCACTGCTGCAAAACGGTCTGAAAGATACCAAAGATGCCAATCTGCAGGCGGTGATTAACCTGCGCCTGGCACGCATTCAACTGCAACAGAATCAAGCAGATGCGGCGCTTAAAACCCTTGACGGTGTGAAGGGTGATGGCTGGACAGCCATTGTGGCCGATATTCGCGGCGAAGCGCTGCTGACCAAAGGCGACAAGCAGGGCGCGCGCGATGCATGGAGTAAAGGGGTTGAATCTGACGCCTCTCCGGCATTGAAGCAAATGATGCAGATGAAGATGAATAACTTAAGCTAAGCCAGTCAAGAGAGAGCGCATGGAATTACGTAAATACCTGCTGCCGGGACTGATTTCAGTCACTTTGCTCAGCGGTTGTTCGCTGTTTAGCGGCGAAGAAGATGTAGTAAAAATGGCCCCGTTGCCGAAGGTCGAAAACCAGTTCACGCCACAGAAAGTGTGGAGCACCTCGGTCGGTGACGGTGTGGGTGATTTCTACTCAAATCTGCATCCTGCCTGGCAGGATAATACGGTTTACGCTGCCGACCGCTTTGGTATCGTCAAAGCACTGGATGCCGCAGACGGTAAAGAAAAGTGGAAAGTCGATCTCTCTGAGAAAACCGGCTTCTTCTCGAAAAATATTTCAGCCCTGCTATCAGGTGGCCTGACGGCCGATGGCGACCGCATTTATGTTGGCAGCGAACGCGGCCAGGTTTTTGCCCTGAACAGCAGCGATGGTAGCGTGGCCTGGCAGACGAAAGTCGCCGGTGAAGCGCTGTCACGTCCGGTGGTCAGCGATGGTCTGGTGCTGATTCATACCAGCAACGGCATGTTGCAGGGACTGGATCAGAGCAGCGGTGTGGTGAAGTGGAGCGTCAACCTGGATATGCCAGCGCTGTCTCTGCGCGGTGAATCTGCGCCGGCTGTGGCCTTTGGCGGCGCAATTGTCGGTGGCGACAACGGCCGTGTCAGTGCCGTGGCAATGAACCAGGGACAGCTGATCTGGCAGCAGCGTATTTCTCAGGTCAGCGGTGCCACGGAGATTGACCGTCTTAATGACGTCGATACCACACCGGTTATCGTTAACGGCGTCGTTTATGCACTGGCCTACAATGGCAATCTGTCGGCGCTGGATCTGCGTTCAGGTCAGATTTTGTGGAAACGCGAAATCGGCGGTGTGAAGGATCTGATTGTTGATGCCGGCCGTATCTATCTGGTCGATCAGGACGATCGTGTGATCGCTCTTAACACTGACGGCGGTGTTGCCATCTGGCGTCAAAGCGATCTGCTGCATCGCAACCTGACTTCACCGGTGCTCTACAACGGTTATCTGATAGTCGGTGACAGCGAAGGTTATCTGCACTGGCTGAACACCACAGATGGACGTTTTGTCGCGCAGCAGGAACTGGATAGCTCAGGCTTCCAGACCGAGCCGGTAGTTGCCAGCGACAAGCTGCTGATCCAGTCCAAAGACGGTGAGGTTTATGCGATTACCCGTTAACGGGTAAACGTCTGGCAGGTGAAATCCTCCGTTCCGACGGCTCCTGATTTAATCAGGGGCCGTTTCGTTTTTAGTCAGGCATGGTATTCTTTGCGCCTTAAGCCTGAACTTAACGGCCAGAGCCGTTATAATCTCGCCATTCGGGCGATTAATTTTTTATTGAGGCATTTTGTTATGGTACCTGTGGTCGCGCTGGTTGGGCGTCCCAATGTGGGAAAATCTACGCTATTCAACCGTTTAACACGCACACGTGATGCGCTGGTAGCGGATTTTCCTGGACTGACTCGCGATCGCAAATATGGTCGCGCCGAAGTGGAAGGGCGCGAATTTATTGTTATTGATACCGGTGGTATCGACGGCACCGAAGAGGGTGTTGAAACGCGGATGGCTGAACAGTCACTGCTGGCGATCGAAGAAGCCGATGTTGTGCTGTTTATGGTGGATGCGCGTGCGGGCATGATGGCCGCCGATCAGCAAATTGCGAAGCATCTCCGTTCCCGTCAGAAAGCGACCTTCCTGGTGGCAAATAAAACTGACGGGATGGATCCGGATCAGGCGATTGTCGACTTCTATTCACTGGGCCTGGGCGAAATCCACGCCATTGCGGCGTCGCATGGTCGTGGTGTGAGCAGCCTGATTGAAGAGGCGCTGCTGCCGTGGATGGAAAAAGTTGAGGCGGTCGAGCTCACTGAAGAAGAAGAGAACCAGGCTTACTGGGCTGCGTTAGAAGCTGACGAGATTGCTGAGCAGGAAGCCGCAGAGGAAGAAGAAAACTTCGACCCGACGGGCCTGCCGATCAAACTGGCTATCGTTGGTCGTCCAAACGTAGGTAAGTCAACGCTTACCAACCGCATTCTCGGTGAAGACCGCGTGGTGGTCTACGATATGCCGGGCACCACCCGCGACAGCATCTACATTCCGATGGAGCGCGATGGACGTGAATACGTTCTGATCGACACCGCCGGTGTCCGTAAGCGTGCCAAAATCTCTGACACTGTAGAGAAATTCTCGGTGATCAAGACGCTGCAGGCGATTGAAGATGCCAACGTGGTGATGCTTGTGATTGATGCGCATGCCGGCATTTCCGATCAGGATCTCTCACTGCTTGGCTTCATTCTCAACAGTGGTCGCTCGCTGGTGATTGTGGTCAACAAATGGGATGGCCTGTCGCAGGAAGTACGTGATGAAGTGAAAGAGACGCTGGACTTCCGTCTGGGCTTTATCGATTTCGCCCGTATCCACTTTATCTCTGCGCTGCACGGCAGCGGCGTGGGTAATCTGTTCGAGTCGATCACTGAAGCTTATGACTGCTCGACCCGACGCGTAAATACCTCGCTGCTGACGCGCATCATGAACATGGCTGCAGACGATCACCAGCCGCCGCTGGTACGCGGTCGCCGCGTTAAGCTGAAATACGCGCATGCCGGTGGTTATAACCCGCCTATCGTAGTGATCCACGGTAATCAGGTGAAGGATCTGCCCGATTCTTACAAACGCTATCTGATGAACTACTTCCGTAAATCACTGAACGTGATGGGAACGCCAATTCGTATTCAGTTCAAAGAGGGTGATAACCCTTATGAAGGCAAACGTAACCTGCTGACGCCAACGCAGCAGCGTAAACGTAAGCGTCTGATGGCGCATATGAAAAAGAATAAGCGTTAACAAAATGAGGGCCATCTGGCCCTCTTTTTTTTGCTCTGAACTCATCAGGCAGGGAGAAGAAAATGATGGTGATGTGTGAAAAATGTCAGCAACCGCTGTCGCTCAGCAACGGTGAAATTATCTGCAGTGCCTGTGGTGCACATTATCCCGCGAAACCCTGTTGCCCTGAGTGTCACCAGCCGCTTGACGTACTCAAAGCCTGCGGTGCAGTGGACTACTTTTGCCGCAATGGACATGGTCTGATCTCCCGCAAGCGCGTACTGTTCCAGCCGCCAGGTCACTAACGCCGCTTTCAGCTACGCGTAATCTGTCTGAGAATCCACCGCGACGCCCGGCTATTTGTAGCAAAAATGCTATTGCGCCGTAACAAACCGGTTAGATATGTTCACTCTGTAACGTACCAGGTGGTACAATCCTGCCGCGTCGTGGGAGGGGTCAGCCACATCAGTGCTCTTCCGGCCCACAGATTCTCACGGACGCGGGTCTGTTTATATTCGATTTGAAACCGAGCGATGCTCCACGCGCACCTGTTAACGCGCCGGAGTCCGGATGGCCTCTGTCCGGGCGCTCTGTTTATTCAGGAGAGTAAGTGTTATGGCTGAAACATCCTCCCGCGCCGGAAAGGGGCTGGGAATCGCATCCATGCTGCTCGGACTGGTGCTGCTTGCCACCGGTCTGTTTTTTGCAATTGGCGGCGGTAAACTGGCCGCCCTGGGCGGCAGTTGGTACTTTTTAATTGCGGGTATTGTTACTGTCCTCTCCGCAATCCAGTTCTTCCGTCGCAAATCTTCGGCAGTGGTTCTGTTCCTGCTGGTCTTTGCTGGCACCCTGATCTGGTCGCTGTTTGACGCAGGTCTGGATTTCTGGCCACTGGTCTCGCGTCTGATGGTTCCAGCCGGACTGACGCTGCTGGCTTTCCTGATCTGGCCTTCACTGCGTAAGCACGAAGGTAAGCACTCACTGGCGAAACCTTCTTACGCGTTCGCGGCAGTGCTGGCGGCAGGCATGGTGGCAACACTGGTGCAGATGTTCCAGCCTCATCCTACCGTTGCGGCTACGGGCGAAGAGTTACCGTTGATCCCGGTAGACAAAGCGAAACAACAGAAAGACTGGGATAACTACGGCAACACGCCTCAGGGCAGCCGCTTTGTGGCACTCGATCAAATCACCCGCGACAACGTGAAAGATCTGCAGGTCGCGTGGACCTTCCGCACGGGTGATACCCCAGTCAGCCCGACCGGTAACGGCGCAGAAGATCAGCAGACGCCATTACAGATTGGCAATACCCTTTATCTCTGTACGCCGCATAACAACGTTATCGCCGTTGAAGCCAACACGGGTAAGCAGCTCTGGAAACGTGAAATCAACGCCCAGGCTGAAGTCTGGCCGCGCTGCCGTGGTCTGGCTTACTTTGATGCAACCAAACCGCTGCAACAGCCGGACAAGCCGGGTTCTGTACCGGTGACGGCGGCTGTGCTGCCAGCTGGTGACAGCTGTCAGCGCCGTATTCTGATGAATACCATTGATGCGCGTCTGATTGCGATCAACGCCGACAATGGTGAGTTCTGTGAAGATTTTGGTAATCACGGCATCGTAGATCTTAAAGCGGGCCTGGGTCAGGCACCGGACCCACAATATCAGCTGACCTCCGCGCCAACGCTGGCCGGTACCACGGTTGTGGTGGGTGGCCGTGTCGCAGATAACGTACAGACCGATATGCCTGGTGGTGTGTTACGTGGTTTTGACGTGATTACTGGCAAAATGCGCTGGGCGTTTGACCCGGGCAATGTTGACCCGAATGCGATACTGATGCCGGGCAAAGATTATACCCGCAGTACGCCAAACTCATGGGCGCCGATGTCTTATGACCCGGCAATGAACACCGTGTTCATCCCAATGGGGAGTTCGTCAGTTGACCTCTGGGGTGCGAACCGTACCGCGCTGGATCACAAATATGGCGCATCGGTGCTGGCGCTGGATGCCACCACCGGTAAAGAGAAGTGGGTCTATCAGACCGTACATAACGATCTGTGGGACTTCGACCTGCCGATGCAGCCAAGCCTGATCGACTTCCCGCAAAAAGATGGCAGCACCACGCCAGCGGTGGTGATTGGCGGCAAAACCGGCATGATCTTCGTGCTTGACCGTATGACCGGTAAGCCGCTGACCAAAGTCGAAGAACTGCCGATGCCGCAGGGTCATATCCCGAACGAGCAGTACACCAAAACACAGCCGCACTCGACCGGTATGCCGCAGATCGGCAACCAGACGCTGAAAGAGTCTGACATGTGGGGTGCCACGCCGTTTGACCAGCTGGCTTGCCGTATTGGTTTCAAATCGATGCGCTATGACGGTCTGTTCACCGTACCAGACACTGACAAGTCTCTGAGCTTCCCGGGTTCACTGGGTGGAATGAACTGGGGCAGCATGTCGATCGATCCGAACAATCACCTGTTGTTCGTCAATGACATGCGTCTGGGCCTGTGGGTTCAGATGATCCCGGCGGATACCAATAAAACGGCGCGTGGCAGTAACGGTGGCGAAGCGATCAACACCGGTATGGGTGCGGTTCCGCTGAAAGGCACGCCTTATGCTGTGAATAAGAACCGCTTTATGTCACCGCTGGGCATCCCTTGTCAGAAACCGCCATTTGGTACGCTGTCGGCGATTGACCTGAAAACACAGAAAATCGTCTGGCAGGTGCCGGTCGGTACGGTGCAGGATACCGGTCCGTTTGGTATTAAAATGCGCGTGAAAATGCCGATTGGTATGCCAACGCTGGGCGGTACGCTGGCAACGCAGGGTGGCCTGGTGTTCATCGCCGGTACACAGGATTACTACCTGCGCGCCTTTGATGCATCAACCGGTAAAGAAGTGTGGAAAGCACGTCTGCCGGTGGGCAGTCAGGGCGGCCCAATGAGCTACGTCTCACCGAAAGATGGTAAGCAGTACATCCTGATCTCGGCAGGTGGCGCACGTCAGTCACCGGACCGTGGTGATTACGTGATTGCGTACGCGCTGCCAGACAGCAAGTAACAACGCTTAACGAGAAGGGCCGACATTGTCGGCCCTTTTTTTATTTGCCGTCGCGCCACAGCGCCTGCAACTCAGGTGGTGCCACCTGTTCCGGAATCAGCAGCACAATGGTGCCCACCTCGCGGCGGGTGGCATACTGAATCTGGATGCGGAAATAGCGCTGATCGCCACTGCCCACCTGCGCAGCTTTTTCCTCGGGTTCGCCCAGCGGCATTGCCTGCTCCAGCGCATGGCAGACGCGCTCTTTTTCCGGTGCCGGCAGCTCACCCAGCATAAAACGACGTTCGGCGCGCAGCCCCGGAATAAAGGCCATGCCGCCTTCACGCGCGACGATGATGGTGGCATCATCGGTGAGTTCGGGCAGGTCACTCATAGCACGCCAACCTCCTTCCACGCCTGTTCAATAGCATTGCTGACCGACGCGTCGAAGCGTTTTTTACCATGCTCAACGGTGAAGCGGGCAAAGGTCTTAAAGTCCGCATTCTGTGGCAGTTCGTCGTCACACACGGTGTCGTACCAGGCATATCCCGCCTGTTCCCAGGCATAACCACCCAGCGCTTTGGCCGCCAGATAAAAGGCCCGGTTAGGAATGCCGGAGTTGATATGAACGCCGCCATTATCTTCACGGGTTTTCACGTAGTGATCCATGTGTGCCGGTTGCGGATCTTTGCCCAGCATCGGGTCATCGTAGGCGGTGCCAGGTTCAGACATCGATCGCAGACCACGTCCGTTGATGCCTTTCGCCAGCAGGCCTTCACCGATAAGCCAGTCCGCCTCATCGGCGCGCTGTTTTTTACTGAACTGTTTCACCAGCGAGCCAAAGACATCCGACAGCGACTCATTCAGCGCGCCAGCCTGCTCAAAGTAGATTAACCCGGCTTCATTTTCTGTGACGCCATGCGCCAGTTCATGCGCCACAACGTCAATCGCAATGGTGAAGCGATTAAAAATTTCACCGTCACCATCACCAAATACCATCTGCTGACCGTTCCAGAAAGCGTTCTGGTATTTTTCACCATAGTGCACGGTACCCAGCAGTTTCAGCCCCTGATTATCCAGCGAGTTACGCTGATAAGCCTGCCAGAAGAAGTCATAGGTCACCCCAAGGTAGTCCCAGGCTTCTTCAGCCGCGACATCATCATTACCGGGCTGGCCCTCCTGACGAATCAGCTTGCCCGGCAGGGTTTCCTGGCTCTGGGCATCATAAATTTCACGATCCACATGACCGCCCGCCGCCGTTTTAACGCCGGTCGGCTTTTGCCAGTGTTCCGCCATGAGATGTTGAACGTGCGTCAGGGTGCGACGCGCCTGCTCCTGCTGGTGGCCGGAACCGTGTGCGATGATCTTGCGAAGGATATAGGGAGGGATAACGCAATAAGGCATCTGAAACTCCTTGGCATCAGGGATGTGCCAAAAAGTATAGACCCGTCAGGCTGGATAGACCTGGTAATTAAGGCCATAGTTAAGTGGAAAAATGTGAGCTAACGGGCATAGTTGGCGTCAGGAAGCGGTTTTGCGGCGACGCTTTTTTTCAGGCAACAGCTGTGTCACCTGGCTTTCAACCCAGCCATCATCAAGGCGGGTGCGCAGCAGATCGCCGCTCTGGAGCTGTGCGGTTTTCTTCACCACCTGTCCGGTGTTGTCAGTGGTCACGCTAAAACCACGCGCCAGCGTCGCCAGCGGGCTGACGCCTTCCAGCTGCGCCACCAACTGACCAAAGTCCTGTTTGTTGCTGTTCAGCTGGCTGGTCATGCTCTGCTGCAGGCGATAGTGCCAGCTTTGCAGCTGCTTTTGCGCCTCGAACAGGCGCTGCTGCGGCTGTTGGGCATTGAGCCGATGCGCCAGGCGATCCTGCTGACGTGTAACCTGACGCAGGCGGGTTTCCATCGCTTCACCCAGACGCTGCTGCAGACGGAACAGGGCGGTCTGCTGACGAGCCAGACGCAACTGCGGGTGCTGCTGCTGCAGACGATGCTCAAGGCGGGTATAAAGCCGCTGCTGGCGCGCCAGGTAATAATCCATCGCCATCTCCAGCCGCTGTTGCTGAGATTGCAACTGGCGCAGCAGCTCCAGCTGGTTACGGCTGACAATTTCAGCGGCGGCGGAAGGGGTGGGCGCGCGTAAATCGGCAACAAAGTCAGCAATGGTGACATCGGTTTCGTGACCGACCGCGCTGACGACAGGAATGCGGCTGGCAAAAATGGCGCGTGCTACGCGTTCGTCATTAAAACTCCACAGATCTTCCAGTGAACCGCCGCCGCGTCCGACGATTAACACGTCGCACTCATTGCGCAGGTTGGCGATTTCAATTGCACGGACAATCGCCGCGGGCGCATCAACACCCTGAACTACGGTGGGGTAGATCACCACGGGCAGCGAAGGATCACGGCGATGCAGCACACGTAACACATCGTGCAGTGCCGCACCGGTGGAAGAGGTGATAACCCCGACCTGGCGTGCCGGTTCCGGCAGTGGTTGCTTATGCTGCGGATCGAACAATCCTTCGGTCGCCAGTTTTGCTTTCAGCAGTTCAAACTGCTGCTGCAACAAGCCTTCACCCGCCGGATGCATACTCTCGGCAATCAGCTGATAGTCACCGCGGGGCTCATAGAGCGTGATGTTGGCACGCACCAGTACCTGCTGACCGTGCTGCGGACGGAAGGTGACGCGACGATTGCTGTTACGGAACATGGCACAGCGAACCTGAGCGCCATCATCTTTCAGCGTGAAGTACCAGTGACCGGATGCCGGTTGCGTGAAGTTGGAGATCTCGGCGCTGATCCAGACCAGACCCATCTCTTTCTCCAGCAGTTGACGCACTGTCGTATTGAGACGGCTGACGGTAAAAATATTGGCGATGGGTGGCAGCGACATGTGACGAAGATCAAATTCCAAATCAGCAGGTTAATTCATCGATACTACATTGCTGCCTGCGCGGATCAAGAGTTTTTCTTAAATAATGCTGGAGGCAATCGATTACGGCCTGTATAATGCCGCGGCAATATTTTATCTATTCTCAATCACCCGAGGTGGAGTATTGCCATGTTAAGAATCGCTAAAGAAGCACTCACTTTTGACGACGTTCTGCTCGTCCCTGCACACTCCACCGTCCTGCCTAATACGGCCGATCTCAGCACTCAGCTGACCAAAAATATCCGTTTAAACATTCCTATGCTCTCCGCTGCCATGGACACCGTGACCGAATCGGGTCTGGCGATTGCGCTGGCACAGGAAGGCGGCCTTGGCTTCATCCATAAAAATATGTCGATTGAACGCCAGGCGGACGAAGTGCGCAAGGTGAAGAAACATGAAAGCGGCGTGGTCACTGAACCACAGACCGTGCTGCCAACCACGCCTCTGGCTGATGTGAAAGTGCTGACCGAGCGCAACGGCTTTGCAGGCTACCCGGTAGTTAACCGCGACAACGAACTGGTGGGTATCATCACCGGTCGTGATGTGCGCTTTGTAACCGACCTCTCTCAGCCGGTCTCTGCGGTCATGACCCCGAAAGAGCGTCTGGTGACGGTGAAAGAGGGTGAAGCGCGTGATGTGGTCCTGCACAAGATGCACGAAAAGCGCGTTGAGAAAGCGCTGGTCGTGGATGACAGCTTCCATCTGCTGGGCATGATCACCGTTAAAGACTTTCAGAAAGCCGAACGTAAACCTAACGCCTGTAAAGATGCGCAGGGTCGACTGCGTGTCGGTGCAGCGGTGGGCGCGGGTGCCGGTAACGAAGAGCGTATTGATGCGCTGGTCGCAGCAGGCGTTGACGTGCTGCTGATTGACTCTTCACACGGCCACTCTGAAGGTGTGCTGTCACGCATCCGTGAAACCCGCGCTAAATACCCGGATCTGGAAATCGTCGGCGGTAACGTGGCAACAGGCGCAGGCGCTCTGGCGCTGGTCGCGGCAGGCGTCAGCGCCGTTAAAGTCGGTATCGGCCCGGGCTCAATCTGTACTACCCGTATCGTAACCGGCGTGGGCGTTCCACAGATCACTGCTGTTTCTGACGCGGTTACTGCGCTGGAAGGCACCGGTATTCCGGTGATTGCTGACGGTGGTATCCGTTTCTCCGGTGATATCGCTAAAGCAATCGCGGCGGGTGCGTCCTGTGTGATGGTCGGTTCAATGCTGGCGGGGACCGAAGAGTCGCCGGGCGAGATCGAACTCTATCAGGGCCGTTCATTCAAATCCTATCGCGGTATGGGTTCACTGGGCGCGATGTCCAAAGGCTCGTCTGACCGTTACTTCCAGACTGATAACGCCGCTGACAAGCTGGTGCCGGAAGGTATCGAAGGTCGCGTGGCCTATAAAGGCCGTCTGAAAGAGATCGTGCATCAGCAGATGGGTGGATTGCGCTCGTGCATGGGCCTGACCGGTTGCCCGACCATTGACGACCTGCGCACCAAAGCGGAATTTGTCCGCATCAGCGGCGCAGGCATCAATGAGAGCCACGTGCATGATGTGACCATCACCAAAGAGTCACCGAATTACCGCATGGGTTCATAATCCCGATTTCCCGCCCGGCTCAAGCCGGGCGCTTTTATTGATCAAGTCACCGTTCTGGAAACCCCTCAATGACGACGGAAAATATCCATAAGCATCGCATTCTGATTCTCGATTTCGGCTCACAATATACTCAGCTGGTTGCACGTCGCGTGCGCGAACTCGGCGTTTACTGTGAACTCTGGGCATGGGACGTCACCGAAGAGCAGATTCGCCAGTTCAACCCAAGCGGCATCATCCTTTCCGGTGGCCCGGAAAGCACCACCGAACTGAACAGCCCGCGAGCACCTGACTATGTCTTCAACGCTGGCGTGCCGGTGCTGGGCGTCTGCTACGGTATGCAGACCATGGCGATGCAGCTGGGCGGCACCGTGGCTGGCTCAAACGAGCGTGAGTTTGGTTATGCGCAGGTCGAAGTCACCACGCCAAGCGCGCTGGTTCGCGATATCGAAGATGCTATCAGCGCCGCCGGTAAACCGCTGCTGGATGTCTGGATGAGCCACGGCGACAAAGTTACAGCGATTCCGGCTGACTTCGTGACTGTTGCCAGCACAGAAACCTGTCCATTTGCCATTATGGCCAACGAAGAAAAGCGTTTCTATGGCGTGCAGTTCCACCCGGAAGTGACTCATACCCGTCAGGGTCTGCGGATGCTTGAGCGCTTCATCATCGACATCTGTGAATGTGAAGCACTGTGGACACCGGCCAAAATCATTGAAGATGCCGTTGAACGCCTGCGTGAGCAGGTTGGCAACGACAAGGTCATCCTTGGTCTGTCAGGCGGAGTGGACTCCTCTGTGACGGCAATGCTGCTGCATCGTGCCATCGGCGACCGTCTGACCTGTGTGTTCGTGGATAACGGCCTGCTGCGTCTGAACGAAGCACAACAGGTAATGGATATGTTTGGCGACCACTTCGGTCTGAACATCATCCATGTGCCGGCTGAGATGCGCTTCCTGGATGCGCTGGCGGGTATTGATGAGCCAGAAGCCAAGCGTAAGACCATTGGTCGCGTCTTTGTGGAAGTGTTCGACGAAGAAGCGCTGAAGCTGCAGGATGTGAAGTGGCTGGCACAGGGCACCATCTATCCGGACGTGATTGAGTCGGCGGCGTCAGCTACCGGTAAAGCGCACGTCATCAAGTCACACCACAACGTGGGTGGACTGCCGAAAGAGATGAAGATGGGCCTGGTTGAGCCGCTGAAAGAGCTGTTCAAAGACGAAGTGCGCAAGATTGGTCTCGAGCTGGGCCTGCCGTACGACATGCTGTATCGCCATCCATTCCCGGGTCCGGGTCTGGGCGTGCGTGTGCTGGGCGAAGTGAAGAAAGAGTATTGCGACCTGCTGCGCCGTGCCGATGCCGTCTTCATCGAAGAGCTGCATAAAGCGGATCTCTACAACAAAGTCAGCCAGGCGTTCACTGTCTTCCTGCCGGTTCGTTCAGTCGGCGTGATGGGCGATGGCCGTAAATATGACTGGGTTGTCTCGCTGCGTGCGGTGGAAACCATCGACTTTATGACCGCACACTGGGCGCACCTGCCGTATGATTTCCTGGGACGCGTCTCAAACCGCATCATCAATGAAGTCGACGGCATCTCCCGCGTGGTGTACGACATCAGCGGCAAGCCACCGGCGACGATTGAGTGGGAATAAACCGGCCCATGCCGATTAAGCGCTGATGCAAAAAAGCCCGCTTCCAGCGGGCTTTTTATTGCCTGAACTCCACTTAGACGGGCCATTTTAACCTTTCAGCACATCTATCCCCATCACTGGCGGTTTTCTGTTCACTTTACCGGAAATTGCGCTATTCTCCCTGCAGTAGAAGCCTGCACTTAACTTCCTTTGTGTCCTGCTTTTATTCGCCGCTTCGATAATCCGTATCCCAAAGCCGCCACTTACTGTAACCGCCTGCCACTCAGGCGTTTCGTGATTCTTACGTCATCAGGAATGTTGTCATGCTCTCACTGAAAGTGTTCAGCCTGTTTTTTGTTGCCGTGCTACTGCTGTCGCTGGGGGCCAGCATTGCGCAGGCGACGCGTCACGGCGAAACCGCACAGACCGGTGGCTGGGCCACTGCCCGGCGGGATTCGTCCGGAATCGCGCCCGATCCGCGTGCGTTATATAACCTGGCTATCGTGCAGGTCTATGCGGCGCCGACCTATGGCTGGAAAGGGCGGGTGGCGGTGCATCCCTGGATCATCTTTAAGCGCGCAGGTGAAACGCGTTTCACCCGCTACGAAGTGATTAGCTGGGGCAGCGGCGACAAAATCCGGCGCAACACCAACCTGCCGGATGGTTACTGGTATGGCGCAAAACCCCGGCTGCTGGTGGAGCATCGCGGACCGGAAGCCGAGGCGATGATTCCGCAGATTGAAGCCGCCATTAAATCCTATCCGTGGCCGACAACTTATCGTGCCTGGCCCGGACCGAACAGCAATACCTTCCTGGCGCATATCGGCCGTGAAGTGCCGGCTTTAAAACTGGATCTGCCCGCCAATGCGCTGGGCAAAGATTACCGGTCACTGTGGCATCCCATCGGGCTGCCGCCATCCGGGCGCGGTTTGCAGGTGTCGATTCTGGGCGTGGCGGGCGTGACGCTGGGCGCGGAAGAGGGACTTGAAGTGAACCTGCTGGGGCTTAATATGGGACTCGATTTTACGCCGTTCCGGCTGCGGTTGCCGTTTATCGGTGGTCTGGGCAATGACAACCTTCAGCAGGACAAACCCTGACAGTCTGGCCCCGTCAGGGGCCATTTTGCGTCAGCACACGCCAAAGTCACCCTCTTCATGATAGAGATTGACGCTCTCTGCCTTCACTTCGATCTCTTTCTTTGCCGCATCATCAACGCGCGCACACCACAGGGTGTCGCCGTCGACGCGCAGTACCTGCATTTTAGGTCCGCCGGTTTTCGACTGAACAAAATCCTCTGCTTTAAACATTCCTGCCTCCGTTGTTGAACATGAGTCCGGCCGGATTCTCGCTGGCGCGGTTTATTTTTTGCGTGACGTTATCCAGTTTATACCCTGACCGTTTTACTGCGAGAAAAAGTCTGCGCATGCTGAGGCGCATTAAGAAATATTCACCTGGTTGTCAGTTGACAACTCAATCATTCAGCGTCAGGATAGGGACACACATGGCAAGGAAGCGACATCCCAGTAAAGAGATTGAAACGGCGTTACGTTACGCCGAAACCCATGGCTGGCTGGTCGTGACGGGAGGTCATCACGCCTGGGGCAAAATGTACTGCCCGAAAAATCTGTTGATGTGCCGATGTGGGGAGTTTTGTCTGACCTGCATCTGGAGCACACCGAAAAATGCACATCAGCATGCCCAGGCGCTGCGGCGCGTGGTAGATAATTGTCACTATCTGAAGTCCTGAAGCAGCACAAGGAGAGGCATATGGAATATTGTTTTACACTGCGGTTTAGCCTGCCGGAAGGGCATGCGCCGGTGGATGAGTGGCTGGAAACACTGGCAGCAGCAGGCTGTGATGATGCACTGATCGGTCTGGGTATGCCAGGGCGCATTGCACTGGAGTTTACCCGGGAGTCTGACTCTGCCACGGAGGTATTGAGACAGGCAGAAGAGGATGTGCTGCGTGCTATACCGGGTGCCACGCTGGTAGAAGCGGCACCTGATTTTGTGGGATTGACGGATGTGGCCGAGATCATCGGCATGACGCGTCAGAATATGCGTAAGTTAATGCTCAGCCACCGCCCGCCGTTTCCACTGCCGGTGCACGACGGTAAAACCGCCATCTGGCACTTAGCGGACGTGCTGGAGTGGCTGAGCCAGCGCGGCAATTACACGTTGCCTGCGGCGACCCGTGAGCTGGCACAGGTGACGCGCCAGCGCAATCTCAACGGGTCGCTGCAACGTTACGGCCTGCACGCCTGATCAGTGGGGCAGCAGGAAGATCGTCGCCAGTCCCAGGAAGATAAAGAAGCCGCCGGTATCAGTCAGGGCGGTGATCAATACGCTGGAGCCTACGGCCGGATCGCGCTTCATTTTGGTCATTACCAGCGGAACCAGTACACCCATTAGCGCGGCCAGCAGCAGATTCAGCGCCATGGCCAGCATCATGACGCCGCCCAGCGCCATATTGTCATACATCAGCCAGGTAATGCCGCCCATAATGCCGCCCCAGAACAGGCCGTTGATCAGCGCTACGCCCAGTTCACGCACAATCAGAAACGAGAAGTTACCCGGTTCAACCTGATGTAAGGCCAGCGCCCGCACAATCATGGTGATGGTCTGGTTACCGGTGTTGCCGCCAATACCCGCAACAATTGGCATCAGGGTGGCAAGCGCCACGATTTGCGAAATCGTCCCTTCAAACAGCCCGATAACCCGCGAAGCAACAAAGGCGGTACAGAGATTAATGGCCAGCCAGGCCCAGCGTTTGCGTACTGATTTACGCACCGGGGCAAACACATCCTCTTCCTGACTGATGCCGCCCATTTTACGAATGTTACTTTCGTTTTCGGCATTCACCAGGTCGACAATGTCTTCGATGGTCACACGGCCAATCAGTTTGCCCCTGGCGTCGGTGACGGCAGCAGAAATCAGGTTATAACGCTCAAAGGCGCTGGCCGCATCTTCGGCCTTGTCGTTGAGCTGGAAGGTGGTCGGGCGCGCGTTCATAACGTCGCTGACCAGAGTTTTAGGTTTGTTGAGCAGGATATCCGTCAGCAGCAGTTCGCCAAGCAGCTGATTGTCTTTGTTAGTAATAAAGAGTTTATCGGTACCGCCGGGCATGCTTTTACGCTTGCGCAGAAAACGCTGCACCGTTGCCAGCGTGACATCGTCGCGCACCGTCAGGATATTAAAATCCATCACCCGGCCTACGCGGTCGCGGTCGAGCTGCACCATATCCAGCATACGGGCGCGCAGAGCCGGCTCCACGGTCGCCAGCAGGCGCCCGGTCAGGTCACGTGGCAGATATTGTGCCAGCCAGACCTGATCGTCGATGTCCAGCGGCTGGATAGCGCGCAGGATATCACGGTCGCTCATCTCTTCGGTGAGGCTGGCCCAGACCGTTTCTGAGGCTTCAACCAGCACGTGACCACGCCGCTCGTTTGGCACCAGACGCCACAATGCCTGACGTTCCTCTTCGGGCAGGGCTTCAAGAATGTCGGCGAGGTCAGCGGCATGAAGCTGCTGAATATACTGTTCCAGCGCATCACGCTGGGCCGCATTTTCACGTTGCTGTTCAGGGTTGAGATCGCCGGATTTCTCCAGCAGGGAATCAACCAGATCGTGCTCATTGAGCAGCAGCGTCAGAATGCGATGACGTATTTCACTTAAACGTTGAGATTGAGAGGCAGACACATTGGATCC
The DNA here is from genome assembly GCF_019104105.1 of Pantoea jilinensis. NCBI lineage: Bacteria > Pseudomonadati > Pseudomonadota > Gammaproteobacteria > Enterobacterales > Erwiniaceae > Pantoea > Pantoea jilinensis. The sequence goes on from NZ_CP077746.1 coordinate 1,085,400, forward strand.
CTTAGTCTGTAAGCACCAGCACGCAGTGTAGCGTTTCGCCTGAAAAAGGGATGCAAAAAAGAGTCCAGTTATCTGGATTCCGTTCAGGTTTCAGTGCAATTCAGGCGAAATATCACTATTCGCTAGCGCGTATCATTTGATGTGACGGTGACAGGCTCAGGAATAGCTTTCTGTTGCTGATGATGCTCGAAGGCAGCAGGCAGGATAAAAATCAGGCGACTAAAGAGAATGATAAAACTGATCAGCAGCACGATGCGGGTCATGGTGCCGGTTTTTTGACGTCTTCGGGGAGAAATAGCGCTGTTCACGCGGGGTGGTTCCTGTAATGAGCCCATCAGAGGGCGACTGCAATATTTAGTCACAGTCGCCAGATGAAATCAATCGCTGTTGAAAAAAACAGCAGATAAAGATCAATAACTCGCTTTTTGCGCCAGTAACGTCGCAAAGCGGCAGGTGATGCGGTTACCGTTTTCATCTTTACGATGCAGCTGACCGGGGTGCTCGTTGTACTTCACGATATGCCAGTTGCGATAATAGTGGCTGAGTTCGCCCGATTTAAACGCAAAAGAGAAATCTGCCGGGCAGGGCATATCGTCCGTGTTCATCGCCGCCACAATCAGGTTGAAACCATCCCTGACCGTACAAGCCTGCATGTCGGCAATCAGCTGCGGAATGGTCTGCGGCTGCAGAAACATCATTACCACGGTCGACAGCACAACGTTGAAGCCGCCATTAAAGCGTGTGTTGTTCAGATCGCGCTGCTCAGTGTGAATACCCTGAAGGTTTTCCTGCGCAATAATCTCCTGCAGGCGCGCCAGGCTCTGCGGATTGTGATCCCACGCTGTGACGTCAAAACCGTGCTGATTCAGAAACAGCGTATTGCGTCCCACGCCACAGCCAAGATCAAGCGCCTTGCCGACGTTAAGCTGGGGCAGAGCCGCAACCACTTCGGAGTGGGGCGGCGTTAAACCATAGGTGTCGGCAAAATAGTTTTCGCCTGAAAGCGGTGCGGTTGGTTGTGTCATAGTCATCAATTCAGTTAAACGGGCGCGGTGCGCCCGGGTTGTCAGATATCTTCTTCGAGGATCAGCTTCCATCCGGTGACGTCGTTCCAGTAAGCCTGCTCGCGTTCAAGATCGAGCTGAACCAGATTGTTCTGCGCAAAGTAGCCCGCCGGGAAAATCAGCGTCCAGTGGCCATCATCGCATTTCAGGGTTAACGCATCCGGACGCGTGGTGGCCTGGCGCTGATTATTCAGCAGGGTGCCCAGGCGCAGCAGAAAAATCAGCGGCACAAACTGCTTTTTCTTGAACAGCGTTACGCGTGGTAACTCATCAAGCTTCACCGCTTTACGATGGAATCTGACCAGTGCCGCCAGCAACATCTGCTGATCCTGATTGAACCCAGGCAGGTTGGTATTTTGCAGAATATAAGCTGAATGGCGTTGCAGGCCGCTGTGATTGATAGTCAGGCCCACTTCATGCAGCATCGCCGCCCATTTAAGCAGTGCAGCCAGTTGCGGATTCGCCAGCTTTGGGTTCTGATCGCGCCATTGCAGATAAAGCTGCTCGGTCGTCTCCAGCACACGTCGAGCCTGATCGCTGTCGATGGCGTAATGGTTAGCCAGACTTTGTGCTGTGCGGCTGCGAATATCCTGATGGCGGAAACGGCCCTCCATCTCATAGAGCACACCTTCACGCAGCGCACCGTCGGAGAGGCGCAGCTCGCGAATCGCCAGCGCATCGAAGACGCCACAGAGAATCGCCAGTCCGGGGACAAACACACCTTTGCGCTCTTCTGACAGGCCCGGCAGGCTCAGTGCAGAGAAGGATTTATGTTTCATCACTTCGTCATAGAGCTTTTCGAGACGCTCAGGCGTAATCAGCTTCTCTTTTTCATCCATCGCCTGCAGCACTTCGCAGGCAGCTTTGATGGTACCGGATGCGCCCAGCGCATATTGCCAGCCATGCAGACGATATTGCCATGCCAGCGTTTCCAGCTTTTGTGCAGCCGCTAAGCGGGCACGGCGGAAGTTTTCACGGCTGATTTCCCCTTTCGGGAAATAGAGCTGGGCGAAACTGACGCAACCCATGCGCCGGCTCTCAACCAGCTGAGGTTCGAAATCCTCACCAATCACCAGCTCAGTGGAGCCGCCGCCGATATCGATCACCAGCTTGCGGCCTTTTTCCGGCTGTGTGTGCTCCACACCCATAAAGATCAGACGCGCTTCTTCATGGCCTGAAATCACCTCGATTGGATAGGGGATCACCTCGGCAGCGCGCTGCAGGAAGGTTTCGGCATTGATCGCCTCGCGCAGCGTATGGGTGCCGACAATCGTCACGTTGCTGGGACTGAATCCCTGCAGGCGTTCGGCAAACAGGGCCAGGCAGGCTAAGCCACGCTCCATCGCCTCTTCGCTGAGGTTGTGTTGAGCATCCAGCCCATCCGCCAGATGGACGCGCTGTTTAAGGCGGCCCAGTACCTGCATCGCACCATCGACAACCCGCGCAATTACCATATGGAAACTGTTCGAGCCCAGGTCAATCGCCGCAAACTCCTGGGGTTTTGGCGTACTTTTATGAGAAATTGGCATAGGATTTATTCAGGTTGTTCCAGTTTCTTGATGTAATCATAGATGGCCAGCTGCGAGCGCACTTTACGACGATTGCCGCGCTGGACGTAATGGTTACTCAACTCTTTATCGACGATGCGGGCTTTTACCGTATCACTCAACTGAATAGCAATAATGTCGAGTATACGCTGCCGGATGTGGGGATCGAGAATCGCCACAGCCACTTCGATGCGGTAATCGATGTTACGCGTCATCCAGTCAGCGGAGGAGAGGAACACCTTTTTATCGCCGCCATTTTCAAAAATATAGACGCGATCATGTTCCAGATAACGATCAACAATACTGATGACACGAATATTTTCACTGATCCCAGGCAAGTCAGGAATTAATGAGCACATTCCGCGCACCAGAAGATTGACCTTTACCCCTACGCTCGAGGCTGTATAAAGCCGATCAACCAGACCTTTGTCCACCAGATTGTTTATTTTCAGAGTAATGCCGCAGGGCTTATTTTGCTGAGCATTGGCAATTTCGGTGTCGATCAGTTCATACAGCATCCGGCGCGAGTTTTGTGGCGACACCATCAGGTGATCGAACGTCACAGGCCGATAGGGATTCTCAATAAAGTTGAACACCCGGCGCACTTCATTGGTGATGCGCGCATCCGCGGTCAGCAATGAGTAATCGGTATAGAGTCGCGCGGTTTTCTCATTAAAGTTGCCGGTACCGATATGCGCGTAGCGCACAATCTCTTCGCCTTCGCGGCGTGAAATCAGGAACAGCTTGGCGTGAATCTTAAGGCCTGGTGCAGAGAAAATGACGTGCACACCCGCTTCAGTCAGGCGTTTCGCCCAGTAAATGTTAGCTTCTTCATCAAAGCGCGCCTGCAGTTCCACCACCACCGTGACTTTTTTACCGTTATAGGCGGCATGGATCATCGCATCCATAATGCGGGAGTGTTTGGCTACGCGGTAGATATTGATTTTGATTGCCAGCACGCTGGGGTCAAACGATGCCTGACGCAGCAACTCCAGCACATGTTCAAAGGTATGGTATGGATAGTAGAGCAGCACATCGCGATTGCGAATCGCATCAAAGCCGTTGCGGAAGCCATCAAAGCCGATGTGGCGAATCTGCGGCAGCGGGCGGTTAACCAGGTTGTTTTTGCCGACGTTCGGGAAGCCGATAAAGTCTTTGAAGTTGTGGTAGCGGCCGCCCGGCAAAATGGAATCCAGGTTAGAGATGGAAAGCTTATGACACAGCAGCGACACCATGGTGTCGGGCATATCGCGCTGGTAGACAAAACGTACCGGCTCCGCCGTCAGGCGCTGCTTCAGGCTGGAGGACATCAGCTCCAGCAGGCTCGACTCCATCTCCGTAACCAGGTCATACTCGGCGTCACGCGTCATTTTCATTGAATAGGCGTTGAGCGCGTCGTAGTCGTAGAAGCCTTTGAAAATATCATCCAGGCAGTAACGCAAAATGTTATCCAGCAGAATCATCGGTTTACGGCGACGCGGTGGCTCTGCCGGTAAATTAATGAAACGCGGCACTTTGTCAGACGGAATTTCCAGCAGTGCATACTGAATATGGTCACCACGGATAATCTCTACTGCCAGATAGGTGTAGTCGTCTTTGAGGAATTCCGTCAGGTCGGTTTCGTGGGTGATCAGGATCGGCGAGATGTGCTGACGCAGTTCATGTTTGAAGTAGTGGCGCAGCCAGGCCTGCTGATTGGATGAGAGCTGACGTTCGTTGATCAGGAAGATCTGATTACGTGCCATCTCCAGCAGCAGATCGTTATAGAGCGCATCAAACTCCTGATCGGACTTCATCACCCGTTGCTGAATTTTCTTAAACAGATGGCGTGGCGTACTGGCGGAACCCTGCTCTTCACCAATCAGAATGCGGCGTTTGAGGTCGGCGAAACGCACTTTATAGAATTCGTCGAGATTATTGGAGTAGATGCCCAGAAAGCGCATCCGCTCAATCAGTGGATTGCTTTTGTCTGCGGCTTCCTGCAAAACCCGTTCATTAAAGGATAACCAGCTTAATTCTTTTTCAATATAAAGCTTTACCTGACCCATTCTCACTCCATTTAGCGGTTGCAGGACTGAAGATCCAGTATCCACCAACATTATGGCGAGAGTATGGCAGCGTTGTCCAACGCCAGGAGTTGTCTTATCAATCGGCTACGGGCAACATAGCGGCTTATTTCAGGCTGCCACCGGAACCGCATGAGCGCAAACCACATTCCTGTCCAATTCAGCGATCGTAAGCGTCGTGCCGTTGACCGTCTGACGCGACGACTGGTCACCTGCTGTGGCGTAGCGATCCTATTGCTGATGCTGCTGCTATTCTGCTGGTTGATCGGCGTGGTATTACCGCTATTTAATGCGCCTGGCCTGCAAATTGCGGCCAGCCAGCAGCTCTGGGATCGTGCGCCCGCTTTAGCCATGGGCAATCAGGGCAGTGTTGGCTGGCGAATCAGCGCGCGCGGTGCGGCCCGTTTTATTCCGCTGGATGGACAGCCTGCGGAACCGGCGCTGACCCTGACTCCCGCTCCCGATGACGCCGTGCAGAGTGCCGATGGGCAAACACTGTTGCTGAATATGCAGGGCGCGCTAACACTGATGCAGCCGAAAGCCGACCAGCAATGGCGTTTTCCATTGGGTGACAAACCGTTCCATCTGCCTGATGGCGCGGTGACGAAGATGGCGCTGGCGACGCGTCATGCGGGCCAGTGGCGCATTGCTGCTCTCACCGAGGCCGGACTCCGGGTGCTGACGCTGGGCACCGATCGTCAGGCATCCATTATCCCGCTTCCGCAACGTCAGCTGGATCTGCTGGCACTCTCGCCATCCGGCGATCTGCTCTACACCACTGAAGGCAATCTGCTGCGGGTCTGGCAACTTGATGATGATCGGGCACTGTTGCGCGAAACCCACATGCTGCCGCAGCCTCCGCAAAGTTTGCATCTGCTGGTGGGGGGGAAAAGCCTGCTGATCCAGGATAATCGCGGTGTCACCCAGTGGTTTGCGATTGCCAGCGATCAGGGGCCACGGCTGCAGCAAATCCGGACCTTTGCCGACAGCGACGGCGAGACGATTCTGGTGACGGAATCTCAACGTCGCGTGTTTGCGACCCTCAGTAAACAGGGGACGCTTCGGCTGTTCGCCAGCAAGCAGCGTGGCCCGATACTGCAGCGTCAGCTGGCGCCGGGCATTGTGCAGGCGCAGTTCTCTCCCCACGGCGACAGCCTGCTGATTGAGCGGCCGGGCAGCTGGCAGACACTGCGGCTTGATAATCCGTGGCCGGATGTCACCTGGCGCAATTTCTGGCAAAAAATCTGGTATGAAAACTACCCTGGACCCGACTGGGTCTGGCAATCGACTGCGGCCGGCGATAACTATCAGGCCAAATTCAGCCTGATGCCGATGGTCTCGGGAACGCTGAAAGCGGCCAGTTTAGCACTGCTGTTTGCGACACCGCTGGCGCTGGCGGCGGCGATGTACACCGCATGGTTTATGGCGCCAGGCCTGCGGCGCTGGGTTAAACCGGCCATTGAGATGATGGGTGCGCTGCCGAGCGTGGTGGTGGGGCTGATTGCCGGGATTTGGCTCGCGCCGCATATTGGTCAGGCGCTGGTGGGTGTGCTGCTGCTGCCGCTGACCCTGGCAGGCGCGCTGCTGCTGTGCGGCGTATTCAGTGCGCGTTTACCACCACGCTGGCGTCAGCCGGGCCGTGAGGTCATGGTTCTGCTGCCGCTGTTGCTGCTGGTCACGCTGCTGACGCTGTGGCTGCCCACACTGTTTATACCGGATGCCGGTGACTGGCTCCCGCATTACGAGCAGCGCAATCTGCTGGTGGCTGCGCTGGCGATGGGCTTCGCGCTGGTGCCGCTGATTTTCACCCTCTCGGAAGATGCGCTGTTTAGCGTGCCTGCTGCACTGGGGCAGGGCTCGCTGGCACTGGGGGCGACGCCCTGGCAGACACTGACCCGCGTCGTGCTGCCGGGTGCCTCTGCCGGTATTTTTGCCGCCCTGATGATCGGTCTGGGACGCGCCGTAGGAGAAACCATGATTTTGCTGATGGCGACCGGCAATACGCCGCAAAGTGAAGGTGGCCTGTTCAGCGGGCTGCGCGCGCTCTCTGCAAACATCGCCATTGAGATGCCGGAAGCGGCAGCGGGCAGTGCCCACTATCGCGTGCTGTTTCTCAGCGCACTGATGCTGTTGCTGTTTACGCTGGTGATTAACACGGTTGCCGAGCTGATCCGTCAGCGACTGCGTCAGCGCTACAGCCAGCACGAGGAGCAGGCATGAAAGCGATGCGACAGAATGACCGCTGGCGCTGGTTAACCGCCGGTGCCGTCGCCGTCTGCCTGCTGGCTTTTACGCTGCTGATTGGGCTACTGGCGTGGCAGGGCGTTCGCGCTTTCTGGCCGCAGCGCGTTGACCTTTATACGTTCAGTCAGCCTGAGGGCGGCGAAACACGTCTGCTGGGCGAAACGCTGGAACATCAGCGACGTTTTCCGGCCCCGGCCGATGAGCAGGGTAACAGCGGCGGTCAGGTGAATCGCTATCTGATCAAAACCGGTAACCGTGACTGGGACGCACCCGATTTCCGCGTCGTCTACAGTCGCACGGCAGCGAAGGTCAGCCAGCCAGCAGATATCATGGTGCTGCAACGCCGCAGTCACGGCCAGGCTTATGGCTGGTTTGTTGGCCTGCGTGAAGATAATGAAGAGTTAACTGCGCAGGATCCCGATGCGCTGCTGAATCAGCGGCTCGGACAGGTGCAGATGCTGGTGCGGCAGGCTAACCAGATTCGCCGGGTCGGGATGGCGCGCATCAACAGCCAGCGTGAGGAGCTTGATGAGCAGGCGGCCACAAACCGTGCTGCCGGCCACTTTGATCTGCAGGCCGAATCGGAATATCAGGCCAATCAGGCTGCCTTACAGCGCCGCTTCAATCAACTGAGTGAGACACTGGCTTCTCTGCAACTGCAGAGTCAGCGCGATGTGTTAGTTCTGCGGAATGTGCAGGGTACCGAGCATGCGATCCCGCTGACCGAAATCGTCGACAGCTGGAAACCTAATGCGATGACGCTGACCGGCAAAACCGGACATTTTTTGCATCAGCTATGGCGTTTCGTCAGTGACACACCCGCCGAGGGTGAAAGTGAATCCGGGGCGTTTCCGGCGATATTTGGCACTGTGCTGATGGTGTTGCTGATGTCGGTGGTGGTGATGCCGCTGGGCGTCATCGCCGCCATCTGGCTGCACGAATATGCCGGACGCAATGCGCTGACCAGGCTGGTGCGTATCGCAGTGGTTAATCTGGCGGGCGTCCCTTCAATCGTTTATGGCGTATTTGGTCTGGGCTTCTTTGTCTGGCTGGTGGGCGGCACCCTTGACCAGCTCTTCTTCGCCAGCGCGCTGCCGAATCCCACTTTTGGCACGCCGGGTTTGCTGTGGGCCTCACTGACGCTCGCCTTGCTGACGCTGCCGGTGGTGATTGTGGCGACTGAAGAAGGCTTATCCCGTATTCCCAACAGCCTGCGTCAGGGTTCGCTGGCGCTGGGCGCGACCCAGGCGGAAACGCTGTGGAACGTAGTGTTACCGATGGCGGTGCCGGCCATGTTGACCGGCCTGATTCTGGCGGTAGCGCGTGCTGCTGGTGAAACCGCACCGCTGATGCTGGTGGGGGTAGTAAAAATGGTACCGGAACTGCCGGTCGACGCAGTGTTTCCTTATCTGCATCTGGATCGCAAGTTTATGCATCTGGGCTTCCAGATTTACGATCTGGCGTTTCAGAGTCCGAATATTGAAGCTGACCGGCCGCTGGTGTTTGCCACCGCGCTATTGCTGGTGCTGATTATTCTGTCGCTTAATCTGCTGGCGATGGGCCTGCGCCACCGTCTGCGTGAACGCTATCGTCTTATGACTCAATAACAGGCTATGACTATGACGTCCGACACGGATATCGCGCTGACCGTTAACCATCTGTCGCTGTGGTATGGCGAGCGCCAGGCGCTGCAGGATATTTCTCTGCAGGTGCCGAAAAACAGGATTACTGCGCTGATTGGCCCCTCAGGCTGTGGCAAGTCGACGCTGCTGCGCTGCTTTAATCGTATGAACGACGTGATTGATCACTGCCGGGTAGAGGGCGACGTGCTGCTGGATTCACTGCCGATCCTGCAACCCGGACAGGATCTCTCTGCGCTGCGCCGTCGGGTCGGTATGGTGTTTCAGCGGCCCAATCCTTTTCCAAAGTCGATCTATGAAAATGTGGTCTATGGGCTGCGTTTACAGGGTGTGCGCGATCGGCGGGTATTGAACGAAGCCTGTGAACGGGCACTGCGCGCGGCGGCGCTGTGGAGTGAGGTCAAAGATCAGCTGTCACAGAATGCGCTGACGCTTTCGACCGGACAGCAGCAGCGGCTGGTGATTGCCCGTGCCATTGCGATTGAGCCGGAAGTGCTGCTGCTGGATGAGCCGACCTCCGCGCTGGATCCGATCTCCACGCTGGTGATTGAAGAGTTGATGACCACACTGAAGCAGCATTTCACGCTGGTGCTGGTGACGCACAACATGCAGCAGGCGTCGCGGGTGTCAGATTACACTGCGTTTATGCATCAGGGCGCGTTAGTGGAGTTTGATGAGACCGACCGGATTTTCACCGCGCCGAAACAGCGACGGACTGAAGATTATATTACGGGGCGTTACGGCTGAGGGAGAGGAAAAATGGGTATTCTGACTGACAACTCCTGAATTCAAAGCGATGGGAGCTTATGCCTGTAGTAAAGCATCGCTGACCAGGGACAAAAACGCCGGGGGCGTTTTTGAACAACGCAAAGCGTTGGTCTGGCAACGGACGCACCTCAGGGATGAGGTGCGTAATCGTCCGCGCTGAGCTGCCATGGATAGCATTTTTTGCGTCTTTACGGAGGGCATAGGCTCCCTGAATCTTTACTCTGCCAGTACTTCATAAGAAGCCCTGGCTTCCCATGCATCAGTCGTTAGCATAGCCCTGCGGCGGCAGCGGTTCACCATCCAGCCAGGCTTTGCCGTCTCGCATTTCCAGCCGACCCTCAACAAACCAGCTGATCACCAGCGGATAGATAGCGTGTTCCTGGTGCTGCACCCGCTCCGTAATCTCCGCTTCACTGTCGCCAGGAAAGACCGGCACTTTGGCCTGCAGGATCACCGGTCCGCCATCCAGTTCGTCCGTCACGAAATGCACGGAAGTGCCATGTTCGCTGTCGCCATTTTCCAGCGCCTGACGATGCGTATGCAGACCCGGATATTTCGGCAGCAGGGAAGGGTGGATATTCAGCAGGCGATTATGAAAATGCGCCACAAAAGCGCTGCTGAGAATGCGCATATAACCGGCCAGCACAATCAGGTCTGGACGGTAGGCATCGATTTCAGCGATGAGCTGACGATCAAAAGCTTCGCGGTCAGCGAAGTCACTGGCGGCAAGCGCATGGGCGGGAATGCCCGCCTCCTGCGCCCGCGTCAGGCCATAAGCGGCGGCACGGTTGCTGAACACGGCAGCGACGCTGCCGTGAATCTGCCCGCTTTCACAGGCGTCAAGGATGGACTGAAGGTTACTTCCGTTGCCGGAAATCAGTACAACCAGCTTTTTCATCCGTTAATAACCACACGCTCTTCAGCATCCGACGCTTTAATCACGCCGAGCTTCCAGGCTTTCTCGCCTGCGGCCTGCATCAGCGCAATCGCCTTGTCCGCCTCTGCCGGGCTCAGGGCAATGATCATGCCGACGCCGCAGTTAAAGGTGCGGTACATCTCGAAACGGCTGACGTTGCCCGCCTGCTGTAACCAGCTGAATACCGCCGGCCATTCCCAGCTCTTCTCGTCGATCACGGCCTGAGTATTGTCAGGCAGTACGCGCGGAATATTCTCCCAGAAGCCGCCGCCGGTCAGGTGCGCAATAGCGTGCACATCGACCTGCTCAATCAGGCTCAGGATATTTTTCACGTAGATGCGGGTCGGTTCCAGCAGATGATCAGCCAGCGGTTTGCCTTCCAGCTGTTCAGCCAGTGGATCCGTGTTGCTGACTTCCAGAATTTTGCGCACCAGCGAATAGCCGTTGGAGTGCGGGCCGCTTGATCCGAGGGCGATCAGTACGTCACCATCCTGCACCTTGCTGCCATCAATGATTTCTGACTTTTCCACCACGCCGACACAAAAACCCGCCACGTCGTAATCTTCGCCGTGATACATGCCTGGCATCTCAGCGGTTTCACCGCCGACCAGCGCACAACCCGACTGCAGACACCCTTCGGCGATGCCGGTGATCACCGCAGAGGCGGTTTCCACATCCAGTTTGCCGGTGGCGTAGTAGTCGAGGAAGAAGAGCGGCTCAGCGCCCTGTACCACCAGGTCGTTAACGCACATCGCGACCAGGTCAACACCAATGGCATCGTGGCGTTTGAGATCCATCGCCAGGCGCAGCTTGGTGCCGACGCCATCGGTGCCGGAGACCAGCACCGGTTCACGGTATTTTTGCGGCAGCGCGCAAAGCGCACCAAAACCGCCCAGTCCACCCATCACTTCCGGGCGACGCGTCTTTTTCACTACGCCTTTAATACGGTCAACCAGAGCGTTACCAGCATCAATATCAACACCGGCGTCTTTGTAACTGAGAGAGGTTTTGTCGGTCACTGCGAGGTCCCCACGCGAATTGCGGTTGGTGGTTAAAATAAAGCGCGGCAATTCTATCAGTGCAGGCAAACGTTTGCGAGTCCGGGATTGCGCATCGGGCGATTTTCATTAATCCTCTATTTGTTCCGGTAAAAGCCGCGGCTTTGCGCAAGAGCAGGTGGCGCAGGGCGCAAAAGGCGGTATAATCCCGCGATTTTTTTTAGCTCAACACATTCCGGGAGAACACCAATGAAGATCGTGGAAGTCAGACACCCGCTGGTCAAACATAAACTGGGCCTGATGCGTGAGCATGATATCAGCACAAAGCGTTTTCGCGAGCTGGCCTCTGAAGTGGGCAGCCTGCTGACCTACGAAGCGACCGCCGATCTGGAAACAGAGCGCGTCACCATTGAGGGCTGGAATGGCCCGGTAGAGATCGACCAGATCAAAGGCAAAAAAATCACGGTGGTCCCGATTCTGCGTGCCGGCCTGGGCATGATGGAAGGGGTGCTGGAGCACGTTCCCAGCGCCCGTATCAGCGTGGTGGGTGTTTACCGTGATGAAGAAACCCTGGAGCCAGTTCCCTACTTCCAGAAGCTGGTCTCTAACATTGAAGAGCGCCTGGCGCTGGTGGTTGACCCGATGCTGGCGACCGGCGGTTCCATGATCGCCACCGTCGATCTGCTGAAGAAAGCGGGCTGCACCAGCATCAAAGTGCTGGTTCTGGTTGCTGCACCAGAAGGGATTGCCGCGCTGGAGAAAGCGCATCCTGACGTCGAGCTTTATACCGCGTCAGTGGACCAGGGACTGAATGAAAAGGGTTACATCATTCCCGGGCTCGGCGATGCCGGGGACAAAATTTTCGGAACCAAATAAAACGCACAGCCGACCAGAGAGTCGGCTTTTTTTTGGCAAAAAACACCCCACGGATTCGGCCTGCCGCAAGGCGCACCGGCGTGCCTGCTGCTGTGCCTGAGGCCCGAATCGTCGGGGAAAAAATAAGGGGATAAATGATGACTCGTCGCGCCATTGGCGTCAGTGAACGACCGCCGTTACTGCAAACCATTCCACTCAGCCTGCAACACCTGTTTGCCATGTTTGGTGCCACGGTACTGGTACCCATTCTGTTTCACATCAACCCGGCGACAGTGCTGTTGTTTAACGGGGTCGGCACACTGATTTATCTCTTTATCTGTAAAGGCAAAATTCCCGCCTATCTGGGTTCGAGCTTTGCTTTTATCTCGCCGGTGCTGCTGTTATTGCCGCTGGGTTATGAGGTCGCACTGGGCGGGTTTATTCTCTGCGGCGTGCTGTTTTGCATCGTGGCGCTGATTGTCAAACGCGCCGGAACCGGCTGGCTTGATGTGATGTTCCCTCCGGCGGCGATGGGTGCAATTGTCGCTGTCATCGGTCTGGAGCTGGCGGGTGTGGCCGCGAATATGGCGGGCCTGCTGCCAGCTGAAGGCAGTGCGCCCGACAGTAAAACTGTGCTGATCTCGCTGGTCACGCTGGCGGTAACCGTATTCGGTTCGGTGCTGTTCCGTGGCTTCCTGGCGATCATCCCGATTCTGGTCGGGGTCGTGGCGGGTTATCTGCTTTCCGCGTTTATGGGCATCGTTGACTGGAGCGGCGTGGTCAAAGCGCCCTGGTTTGCACTGCCGACCTTTTATACGCCGCGCTTTGAGTGGGTGGCGATGCTGACGATTCTGCCTGCGGCGCTGGTGGTCATTGCCGAGCATATCGGTCATCTGGTAGTCACCGCCAATATCGTGAAGAAAGATCTGATTCGCGACCCCGGCCTGCATCGTTCGATGTTCGCCAACGGTTTATCGACCGTCATCTCCGGCTTCTTTGGTTCCACACCCAACACCACCTACGGTGAAAACATCGGTGTGATGGCGATTACCCGCGTCTACAGCACGTGGGTGATTGGCGGCGCGGCGATTCTGGCGATTCTGCTCTCCTGCGTTGGCAAACTGGCGGCGGTGATCCAGGCGATCCCGGTTCCGGTTATGGGCGGTGTGTCGCTGCTGCTGTATGGGGTCATTGGCGCCTCCGGTATCCGGGTGTTGATCGAATCCAAAGTCGATTACAACAAAGCGCAGAACCTGATCCTCACCTCGGTGATCCTGATCATCGGGGTCAGCGGGGCGAAAGTGCATATCGGCGCAGCGGAGCTGAAAGGCATGGCGCTGGCGACGATCGTCGGTGTCGGACTGGCGTTGATCTTCCGGGTTATCTCGCTGCTCAGACCTGAAGAAGTGGTGCTGGAGGCTGAAGAAACGCGCGAGCAGTGATCGCCGCGAGCCTGACAGGATCCGGGGCAGGGACGCCCCATTCATCTCTTTCTGAAAACTGTGTTAGACTTCCCCCGATTTTTTGCTTGTTCTCTTGCTGAGGTGCTTCTGAACACGCCGGCACAATTGTCATTGCCACTCTATTTACCTGACGATGAAACCTTCTCCAGCTTCTGGCCGGGGGAAAACCCGTCGCTGATTGCCGCCCTGAAAGGCGCGCTCAACCAACAACATGGCAGCTATCTCTACTTCTGGTCACGCGAAGGCGGTGGGCGGAGCCATTTGCTGCACGCCGCGTGTGCCGAAATGTCCGCGCGCAGTGAAGCCGTGGGCTATGTTCCGCTGGATAAACGCACCTGGTTTGTTCCGGACGTTCTGGAAGGGATGGAGCAGCTGTCACTGGTTTGTATCGATAACATCGAGTGCATTGCAGGCGAGCCGGAATGGGAAATGGCGATCTTCGATCTCTATAACCGCATTCTGGAAACCGGTAACACGCGTCTGTTTATCACCGGCGATCGTCCGCCACGCCAGCTTAATCTTCAGCTGCCCGATCTCGCCTCGCGGCTCGACTGGGGGCAAATCTATCGCCTGCAGCCGCTTTCTGATGAAGATAAATTACAGGCGTTGCAGTTGCGTGCCGGGTTACGCGGATTTGAGCTGCCGGAAGATGTGGGTCGCTTCCTGCTGAAGCGACTCGATCGTGAAATGCGTACGCTGTTTGATACGCTGGATCGTCTTGATCGCGCCTCGATCAGCGCCCAGCGCAAACTCACCATTCCCTTTGTTAAAGAGACGCTCGGCCTTTAAAGAATGTCGAGCACCGCATCTGGCGGGCGGCCAATCCGCGCCTTATCGCCATTGATCACTATCGGCCTTTCAATCAGCTCCGGATTCTCTACCAACGCATCCAGCAGCGCACTTTCACCTTTGTCGTCAAGCGCCAGCTCGCTGTAGATCGCCTCTTTAGTTCGCATTAACTCGCGTGCGCTCTGCATACCCAGTTTCTGTAACAGGATTTGCAGCGTCTCGCGGTCGGGCGGCGTCTGCAGATAGAGCACCACATCTGGCTCAATTCCGCGGGCAGTCAGCAGCGCCAGTGTCTCACGGCTCTTGCTGCAGCGCGGGTTGTGATAAATCGTCACCATCTCAGACTATCCTTTCTTCTCTGTTCGCGGCGTGCTGGCGGTGTGAGTGCTTAGCCTTTCTGATACTGCTTAAAGCGCTGTTGTAACTGTCGCAGCTGATCGATACGGGCATCGTAACGCGCCTGTTTCAGGCTGCCGAGCGGCACCTGTGCGCTGGCACTGCTCAGGGTGGTGATCGCCTGATCAAGCTGGCCATTCAGGGCCAGACTCTCTGCCCGCGCCGATAACTCTTCATCATTTAGTCCCTGCTGCGCCGAGGCCTGCGCCAGTAAATCCCAGCCGTTGGGATCATCTTTATTGGCCCAGGTGTAGCGGTTCAGAATACGGCTGGCATTGGCATACTGTTTCGCTTCAACGTAGGCATTGGCCAGATTGAGCTGCACCACCGGACTGTTTTTGGCACCGGTTGCGGCGGTGAGCAGGGCGATGGCCTGCTGTGGCTGATTCAGCCCGATATCAATGTCCGACATGATATCCAGGAACCAGACATTATTAGGCTGCTTCGCCAGCAACGGGGTGATAATCCGTTTCGCATCGGCGTAACTCTTCGCCTGCAGAAACTGAATGGCTTTGCCATATTGTGACGCCATCTGCTCACGGGAATTGCCGCTGGCGTACTGACTCAGCAGTTCATCGGTCAGCTGATTACGTCCGGTAGAGTACATCCCCAGCGAACGCACCTTTGCCATATAGAAATCTTCCGTGGATTGCACCACCACCGGCCGCATCTGATTAGCACGGTTGCGGGCATCCGCCAGACGACTGTCGGGCAGGGGATGCGTCAGCAGAATTTCAGGTGGCTTCGAAGAGAAGCGGCTCTGATCGGCCAGTTTTTGCAGAAAGTTCGGCATTGCCTGGGGATCGAAGCCAGCGCGCTGCAGCACCTGAATCCCGATGCGGTCTGCTTCCTGCTCATTGCCCTGCGTAAAGCTGATAATTCCCTGCTGCGTTCCCGCCAGAGTACCCGTCAGCGCGGCCATGCCCGCCTGCGGACTGGCCATCGCCAGCAGAATAGAGCCAAGCGCACCGACCCAGGTCAGTGGCGCGTTGCGCTTCTGATCTTCCATGGCACGCGCCAGATGGCGCTGGGTGACGTGCGAGATTTCATGTGCCATTACCGATGCCAGCTGGCTTTCATTGTCGGTAAAGCGGAACAGCGCTGAGTGCAGCACCACGTTGCCACCGAAAAAGGCAAAGGCGTTAAGTTCATCGTTCTGAATCAGAAAGAAGTGGAACGGCGTTTTCACCGAGTCGGCGTGAGAAACGAGTCGTTGCCCCAGCTGATTAATGTACTGATTGAGCAGCGGATCGTTGATTAGCGGCGCACTGGCGCGCAGCTGGCGCACATAGAAGTCGCCCATCTGCAATTCCTGATTAATTGATAGCGTCGAACCCGCCGTAGTACCAATATCGGGAAGTGAGTCACTGACATCGGCGTTAGCGGGTGTCAGAGTGGAGAAAATGAGCGTCGGAAGGAGCGCGGCGATCAGCGTTTTCTTTAACGAGTTCAACATGCCTGAATCCTGTAGAGAGGCCCTGAGAATGGACAGGTGCGCAGCGGGAATGTTCCGTTTTTCGCAGATAACGACGGTTCGTGACTATCTTAACCAGGGCCTCAAAAGAAAGAAATGTTGTTTTCTGGCAAATCGCCCGCCTGATTTGAGCAAGATCGCCGATTATGAAGAAAAAAATTGAATATCCTGCCAGTTTAAACGGCAGTTAAACGAAAAAAAACTGGCGGGGTATTGCCGGGGTCGTCAGCGGTTATATTATGGCGTTGTTGTTTATTTACATTGCGCTTCGTTGAATCAGAGCAGAATCTGCTGCCATACAACCGAAGCCAGTAAGCTTATTTTTATAAAGTTATGTAAATTCACTCAAAAAAACTGAACATGGCATGTGTTTTTCCAGGTCTACTCTGAAAAAATAGCGCACTCTGCGCCGCTAAATGCCTTTCAACCATTGATAAATCAAATCGTCTCTCCCGCCTTATTCCACGTGTTCCAGATTAGCCTGGTTGTTATTTTTATATAATGAATAGCATCGAAAAGGAAAAAGGAGAAATAGTCAGGTCCACTCCTGATAAGACTTTTTATTTCTCATCATGAAACTTTTCGATTAATTCCGTCTGTGAATAATTCCAATAGTTATCAGCGCTGCGTTGACCTGAATTTACAGAGGCAAGCATTACACCTGCGCTGTGGTATAGATAGCCGACCTGATTAAATTCTGAATCTGCCAGACATAATATGCCGGAGAGAAGGGTTATGCGTTCAGTTGTTTCATACGCGTTAATCGCCATTATTGGCGGCGTCGTTGGCGCGGCTGTCACACAGAGTGGCGATATTTACGACAAAGTGACACGCCATTTTGCAACCGAGCCACCGGAAGCACCCGGATTCTGGAGCACGCCGGCGATTGAAGGTTACGGAAAAATTCATTACGAGCCTGACGCCGCGTTTAAACCGGTGCCGGGCCTGAGTAACAAAATTGTTTTCCAGATTACCCGAAGCGACGGGGCGATGACCGCGCCCAATCTGGGGCTGGAACGCGTAGCCAGGGTGGTCAATCTCTATATCGCCTCGGGTATTCCGGCTGACCAACTGAAGTTTGTGGTGTCAGTCACCGGAGATGCGACGCCCGCCATGCTGGACAATGCCCATTTCAAACAATTTTATGGCATCGAAAATCCAAACCTGAAGCTGATTAATGAGCTGAATCAGGCGGGAGTGAAAGTCTCGGTCTGCGATCAGTCCGTGGCATTCCATCACTATCCCAATAACTGGATTGATAAATCCGTGGTACATGCCCTTTCCAGTCCAACCACCGTATCAACCCTGCAAAATCAGGGATACGCGTGGCTGGCAATGTAATTCATATTTAAATAATTGGGAGAAACGTAAATGCGTCCAGCAGCTTTAGTGGTGATGGCAGCCGTTGCCGGATTTATTGGGGGCAATGTTTTACAGTTGCCGGAATTATACGATAAGGTCAGCGGGAAAATGGCAGATAATAAATCTGAGCCTGCTGATTTCTGGAGTACGCCAGCAATCGAGGGCTACGGCAAAATACATTATGTCGACACGCCCGCATTTAAACCCGGCACGACAGCGGGCCTGAGTAATAAAATTGTTTTCCAGATTAACCGGAATGAAGGCGATATTCGTAAGCCGAATCTGGGTCTGGAGCGCGTAGCACGCGTCACCAACCTCTATTATGCGGCGGGTGTACCACTCGACCAGCTGAAATTTGTGGTGTCGATTAATGGTGATGCAGTGTCATCAGCGCTGAATAATGATCAGTTCAGCAAAGCTTATGGCGTCGATAACCCGAACCTGAAGCTGATCAGCGAGCTGAAAAAAGCGGGCGTTCAGGTCACTATCTGTGATCAGTCTGTCGCGTTTCATCAGCTTGATCGCAACTGGATTGACCCGATGGTCACTCATACCATCTCCAGCGGCACCACCGTTGCCACCCTGGAAAACAGCGGTTACGCCTTCCTGATGCTTTAACTCTCCAGCAGCGGCGTCACTGCCGCTGTCATCTGTCAGTCAACTTCCTGAGATACGCCTGTCATATAACGCCACTAGTTTAAACCGCAATGAGATCGATCTCATTGACGATAAACGAGGCAGACATGACCGATTTAATCAGCGTAGCCAGACTGGCAGGGGTTTCCCGCGCAACCGCTGCGCGCGCCTTCTCTGATCCTCATCTGCTTAAACCGGGTACGCTGCAAAAGGTGCTTGCCGCCTCAGAACAGATAGGTTTTCGGCCGAATCACATTGCCCGTCAGCTCCGTACCCGCCACTCCACCACGCTCGGTGTACTGCTGCCTTCTCTGCTCAATCCGGTTTTTGCCATGCAATTGCAGGCGATGGAGCAGCAGGCGCAGCAGGCAGGCTATGCGTTGCTGGTGGCGACCAGTGATTATCAGGCTGAGCGGGAAGCAGCCATTGTCGAACATATGCTGCACCAGCGTGTTGCCGGTCTGGTACTGACGGTGGCAGACGCCGACCGCAGTGCGCTGCTGCCCACACTGGCGGCAGCGAAGATGCCATTTGTACTGACCCACAGCGTGCCGCAACAGCACGCATGGCCTGCTTTGCACGTCGACAACCGCAAAGCGATGGCCGAAGCGACCACCCATCTCATCTCTCTGGGTCACCGTCACATCGCGATGGCCGCAGGCCCAATGCAGCAATCCGATCGCGCACGTCTTCGCTTTCTTGGCTACTGCCAGGCCATGCAGCAGGCCGGTCTGACACCGCAGGCGATGGTTGAGATGCCGAGCCATATCCACTCCGATTTCAAGCCGCTGCTGCCGCTGATGAATGCACCTTCGCCGCTGACAGCGGTGATTTGCAGTAACGATCTGCTGGCTATCAGCCTGCTGGGGGCAGCTGCACGTGCAGGTGTCAGCGTGCCGCATCAATTGTCAGTGATCGGTTTCGACGGCATTGCGCTGGGCGAACAGCTTTCACCGTCACTGGCGAGCGTGGTTCAGCCGATTGCGCTGATGGGTACGCTCGCCATTGATCTGCTTCTGAATCCAGGCAGTGAAACCCACCTGCTGCCCCATCATTTACGGCTCGGGGAGAGTATCGCCCCGGCATTTCATGGCTCTTCTTCAGGGAAACATCATGTCACTCACGTTTAATCTCAGATATATCGCCAGCGCGGCGCTGCTGGCCGGCTGCACGCTGACCAGTTCATGGGTCCAGGCGGCGGAAAATGCTATCTGCTACAACTGCCCGCCTGAGTGGGCCGACTGGGCCACGCAGCTTCAGGCGATTGAAAAAGCGACCGGGATTCATGTGCCACAGGACAATAAAAACTCGGGTCAGGCGCTGGCGCAGCTGGTGGCAGAGAAAAATAATCCGGTTGCCGACGTGGTCTATTACGGCGTCAGCTTCGGCATTCAGGCTGTCAGTGCTGACGTGGTCAGCGCGTATAAGCCGGCTCACTGGGATGAAATCCCGGCCGGTATGAAAGATCCGGCGGGCAAATGGGTAGCGCTGCACTCCGGTACCATGGGCTTTATGGTGAATGTTGATGCGCTGGGTGGCGCGCCGGTGCCGCGATCCTGGGATGATCTTCTGAAGCCGGAATATAAAGGCATGGTGGGTTATCTTGATCCGGCCAGTGCCTTTGTAGGCTATGCGGCCGCAGTCGCGGTGAATCAGGCCAAAGGCGGCAGCCTGCATGACTTCACTCCCGCCATCAACTGGTTCAAAGCGCTGCAGCGCAACCAGCCCATTGTGCCTAAGCAGACCGCCTATGCGCGGCTGATTTCAGGCGAAATCCCGATTCTGATCGACTATGACTTCAACGCCTATCGCGCCCGCTACAAAGATCACGCCAATGTCGAGTTTGTTATCCCGAGTGAGGGAACGGTGACGGTGCCGTACGTTATCAGCCTCGTGAAGAACGCGCCGCATCCGGCCAACGGTAAGAAAGTGATCGATTTCGTGCTGTCCGATGCGGGTCAGGCAATCTGGGCCAATGCCTGGCTGCGTCCGGTACGGGCTGGCGCGATGTCACCTGAGGCGAAAAAATATTTTCTGCCTGACAGTGATTATGCGCGCGCCCACACGGTCGATTATCAGCAGATGGCCGATGCACAGAAGGGCTTCTCCGCCCGCTATCTGAGTGAGATTCGCTGATGTCACTTTCAGACATTAATTCCTTAACCACGGGCGGGCCGCTTCGCCATCGGCTCCGCCCGCTGGGGGCAAACTGGCCGTGGATGCTGTTGCCTGCGCTGCTCTTCTTTGCTGCCTTCTGGCTGCTGCCGTTTGCCCGCCTGTTACAGATCGGCATGACGGAGGATCGCACCACGCACCACAGTGGCTACTGGACGGTAATCAGTCAGCCACAATATCTGCAAAGCCTGCTGAATACCGTCCTGCTCTCGGCGGCGGTGACCCTGGTCACGCTGCTGATTGCGGCGGTGGTGGGCTGCTTTCTGGCGCGGCAGCGCTTTCCCGGGCGAGGAACGCTGCTGGCGCTGCTGACCTTTCCGCTGGCTTTTCCGGGCGTGGTGGTGGGATTTCTGATGGTTATGCTGGCGGGGCGTCAGGGTGTGCTGGCGCAACTCAGTCTCAGCCTGTTTCATGAACGCTGGGTCTTCGCCTATTCACTCAGCGGCTTATTTGTTGGCTATCTCTACTTTTCGCTGCCGCGCGCCATCGTAACGCTGGTGGCGGCCAGTGAGAAACTGGATAGATCGCTGGAAGAGGCGGCCCGTTCACTGGGTGCCAGCCAGTGGCGCATCATCATAGACGTCATCATACCCGGACTGAAACCGGCGCTACTCTCCTGTGGCGCACTCTGTTTCGCCACCAGTATGGGCGCGTTTGGCACCGCCTTTACGCTGGGTACCGAACTCGCTGTGCTGCCGCTGACCATTTACGGTGAGTTCACCAATTACGCTAACTTTGCCACTGCGGCGGCACTCTCAGTCGTGATGGGCGCCGTGGCCTGGCTGGCGCTGATGCTGGCTAATGGCCTTGCACGCCGGAAGGAGCATGAATCATGAAACGACGGGGTCTCTTCTGGCTGCAGGTGGCGATCACCAGCCTCACCGCACTGTTTATAATCGTGCCGGTCATGCTCTCGATGCTGGCGGGCGTTACACAGAACTACTTCGCGGGCCTGCGCAGTGGCCTGACACTGAAGTGGGTGGAGCAGGTGTGGCAGATGTATGCCGACACCTTCTGGCTGTCACTGCTGATTGCGCTGAGCTGTCTGGCGGTGACGGTCATTGCTGGCATACCCGCCGCCTGGGGCTTACTGAAGTCACCGTCACGCTGGGCCTCGCGTATTGAGGAGTGTCTGATGCTGCCGGTGGCGTTGCCGGGCCTCGCCACCGCGCTGGGCATCATTCTGCTTTACGGTCAGTTCAGTGCGTTGCGCGACAGCTGGCTCTTTATCCTGATCGGCCATGTGCTTTTTACACTGCCCTTCATGATTCGCCCGGTGCTGTCGGTGATGCAGGCGATTGATCTTCCGCGCCTGGAAGAGGCCGCCGCCAGCCTGGGGGCGAGTTTCTGGCGTCGCTTTTTTACTGTGGTCGTTCCGAACTGCCGTAACGGCATTCTGGCGGGTGCATTTATGGTCATTACCCTGTCGGTGGGGGAGTTCAACATTACCTGGATGCTCCACACACCGCTGACCAAAACGCTGCCGGTGGGGCTGGCCGACAGCTACACCTCCATGCGGCTGGAAGTCGGGTCTGCCTACACACTGATCTTTATCATGATGATTTTACCGCTGCTGCTGTTGCTTAACGCCTGTAATCACTGGCTGGAAAGGCAAACGTCGCGGCAGCAGAGAGAGGAAACTGTATGAATGAGGCCATCAATGTGACGCTGCGCCACTGCTCGCGTCGCTTCAATCAGCAGGTCGCGCTGCATCCGATCGATCTGCGCGTGCATGCCGGAGAAACGCTGGTTCTGCTGGGACCGTCGGGCTGCGGCAAAACCACGCTACTGCGCATTATCAGTGGCCTGGAAAGCAGCGATCCGCCGGGCGAGATCTGGTTTGATCAACGTAACGTTACCGCGCTGCCGATTGAGAAACGCAATGTCGGCATGGTGTTCCAGAACTACGCGCTGTTCCCGACACTTAACGTGGCGCAGAACGTCGCCTATGGCCTGAAGGTGCAGGGCGTGCCGCGTGCCGAGCGAGAGGCGCGGGTTGCAGAGATGCTGGCGCTGGTTGATCTGACGCCTCTGGCACATCGCGCGATTGATAAGTTGTCCGGCGGGCAGAAACAGCGTGTGGCGCTGGCACGTGCGCTGGCCGCCCGGCCTAAAGTGCTGCTGTTTGATGAGCCGCTGGCGGCGCTTGATGCCAGGCTGCGCGACCGACTGCGTCTGGAGATCGGTGCGCTGCTTAAGCGGCTGGCGATCACCGCCGTTTACGTCACGCATGATCAGCAGGAGGCGATGGCGCTGGGCGATCGCATCGCAGTGATGGAGCAGGGCCGTCTGGTGCAGCTTGATACCCCGCAGGGCATTTATCAGCGTCCTGCCTCCCGCTTTGTGGCCGATTTTGTGGGTGCGATTAACTGCGTAGCGCACGACCCGGAAGGCCATCCTGTGCGTTTTTGCCGCCCGGAAGATGTTCTGCTGGCCGATGATACGCGCTATGCCCAGCGCGGCGTGGTGGTGGGCAGTATGTTTCTCGGCGCTTCACAGCGCTTACTGATTGATATCGGACTGGATAATCCCATTCAGGTCGATCGTCATGCGCGCGAAATCTGGCAGGCGGGGCAGCGTATCAGCTGGTCGCTGACCAGCCACGCCGCGCTGGAATTCAGTTGCTAAGGAGTCTGTTGTGTCTCTTCAACCCACATTGATTGCTCAAATCAGCGATCTGCATATCAAGGCCCATGGCCGCCTCTCATACAAACAGGTCGATACCCATGCGGCGTTACTGCAGGTTATCGATACCCTCAACTCGCTGCAGCCGCGACCTGATGCAGTGGTAATTACCGGCGATCTGGTCGATTTTGGCAGGCCGGATGAGTATCAGACTTTGCGGGAAGCCCTGCAGCGCCTGCAACCGCCGTTTTATCTCATGGCGGGCAATCACGACGACCGCGAGGCGCTGCGGGCTGCCTTCCCTGATCACGGCTATCTGCAATCCGGACCCACACTGAACTGGCAGCTGAGTGTGGGCGGCGTCAGGTTGATTGCCCTGGATTCCAGCGTACCGCAACAGCCGTGGGGTGAGGTAGATGAGGAACAGTTAGAATGGCTGGACCAGGCGCTGGGCATGTCCGCGGATCAGCCCACCCTGGTCATGCTGCACCATCCGCCTTTTGCCTGCGGCATTGCGCATATGGATCGGCAACGGTTACGCCATCCGCAGGCTCTTGAGGCGATCATTGCCCGTCATCCGCAGGTAGAACGGGTCTTGTGTGGACATCTGCATCGCAGCCTGCAGACCCGCTTTGCTGGCACGCTCGCCTGTGTCGCGCCGGGCGTATCGCATCAGGTCGCGCTGGATCTGCATCCGGAGGGGCCCGCGCACTTTATCCTGGAGCCGCCCGGCTATTTACTGCATTGCTGGCAACCCGGAGAGGGAATGGTCACACATCAGTGCGCGATTGGCCATTTTTCAGGACCCTGGCCATTTTACGATAGTCAGGGATTAATCGATTAGTGCCAGCTAAATCTGTATTAAGCGGGGTAAAATTTGTCTTAGTGCTGCTCAAAAATGCCGACACAGTGTAGACTTAAGCCCGGATATCAGGGCCTCTGGCACACTTAAAAAAATAATCAGGCATTCACGACATGACACTCATCTTCGGCGCGGCGACGCCATGCTAAAGCACATCCGGCCCAAGGCCGATTTGCGCAATCTGATCGCCCTGCTGGTGATTGTCAGCATTGTTATCACACTCGCGAACGCGCTCTACGCTACCTGGCGGGTTCAGCGCCAGGTGCTTATTGACACCACGCTTGAGGCTAACCGGGCGTATGCCGCCAAGCTCGCCTCAACCAGTGAAATTTTCTTCCAGCTGGCGCAGTCTCAACTTCATTACAGCGCCAATCAGCTCAGCCGTGACTTTACTAATCAGGGGCTGCTGAACAATGAAGTCAATCGACTGCGTGAGCAGACCACCAGTTTCAACTCCGTCGCGATCGTGGATGCGCAGGGCGTGATCAAAGCAATTTCCCCCGAGTCACTGACGTTACAGGGTATGCACCTCACCAGTGACGCCTCGCGAGAGGCGCTGACCCTGCGACAGCCGATCATCAGTAAACCCTCCCTTTCTGCCGCCAATAATCTGCTGGTTTTTGTCTCATGGCCTGTCTGGAGTCCCGAGGGTGACTACCTGGGCTACATCGGCGGCACGATCTACCTGAAGAAGAAAAGCATACTCAATGCGCTGCTGGGTGAGCAGTTCTATCGCGATGGCACAACGGTTTATGTGCTCGATAGCAACAATGAGGTGTTGTATCACCAGAATCGTCAACTGATTGGCAAAACGCTGCCTGCCATCGTCAATCCGCGTGATGACCAGACCAATGGCTCGCTGATGCTTGCCGGTCCGGGTAATGCCACACAGCTGGCGGGCTTTGCCGTGGTGCCGACGACCGGCTGGACAGTGGTAGCGTTGAAGCCGATTAACGTCACACTGGATCCGCTGTCCGGTCTGTTGATGAAAGTGCTGAAAAATTCTGTGCCGTTCGCGCTGCTGACTCTGCTGGTGGCCTTAGTCATGGCACGTCTGATTGCCCGGCCACTCTTCCAGCTGGCGCGCAAAGCCAGCCGGATGGATGCGCAGGGCGTATCAAAAGAAATTGGCGGCATCACCGCCTGGTATTTTGAGGCGGCCCAGGTAAAGCGCGCGCTGCTCACCGGTATTGGGCTGGTGCAGGATAAAATTGGTCGCCTTAACTCAGAAGCGCAGACCGATCCGCTGACTCAGGTACTCAATCGCCGGGGTCTGAATGCGGTGCTGGAGTACTATCGGACCCTGCGCCAGCCTTTTTCGGTGCTGGCACTGGATATCGATCATTTCAAAAACGTTAATGACAGCTGGGGCCACGACGTGGGCGACCGGGTCATTCAGCAGGTGGCAAGTACGCTGCGTGCCAGCGCCCGTCAGTCTGATGTGGTCTGTCGCAATGGCGGAGAGGAGTTTCTGATGCTATTGCCAGGAACGGCCCTGGATGAGGCGCAGATCATCGCAGAACGCGTACGGGTGGGCATTGCTGAAGCCTGGCTGACTGACGTGGGGCGCATTACCTTGTCTATTGGCGTGGCGGCCTGGAATGGTTCGCAGGATGCGGGACTGGAAAACAGCCTGAAACAGGCGGATGCGGCGCTCTATGAGGCGAAGAGTGCCGGACGTAACTGTGTGATCGTTGCCGACTCCTAGTCGGGTGAAACCGGATGTTTCATTACGGCAGGGTAAACGTGCGGGAAAAAGAGAAGCAGGGGCGCGGCGGTCAGACTAACGCGCCCCTTAACATCAGGCTGATTTGACGTAATCCAGCACCATGTCGTGGTGATTCGACGTCTTAAAGTTATCAAACACTTTTTCGATCTTGCCCTCGGCATCAACCAAAAAGCTGATGCGATGAATACCGTCATAGGTTTTCCCCATAAACGTTTTTTCACCCCAGACGCCAAACGCCTGGCAGACTTCATGATTTTCATCTGACAGCAGCGTAAAGTTCAGCAGCTCTTTTTCGACAAACTTTGACAGTTTTTCCGGTTTGTCGGTGCTGATACCCAGCACTTCCACGCCCGCTTTTTTCAACTCATCCATGTTGTCACGCAGACCGCACGCCTGCACGGTGCAGCCTGGTGTCATCGCTTTCGGGTAGAAGTACACCAGAACGCGCTGTCCCTGGAAGTCGGTCAGATTCACGTGTTCGCCGTCCTGGTCAGGCAGGCTAAATGCGGGTGCAGTATCTCCGGCTTTCAGTGGATTCATCACATCTCTCCATTTTCTTATTCAGGCTGTGGGTAATACACCATCCGGCCAGAAACGGCCAGCAGCAACATTACCATCAGGGGGTATTTCACCACATAGCCGAGCATTCAGGCGTCAGTAATGTGGAGAAATAACTCCGGTTTAAGGACCAAAGCTTAGCGTATCGCGCTGACAGGTTCGCTGCTGTCGGCGTCTGAGACACTGTAGAGACGTAGCGTTCCCTGGGCATTCAGCTCCTGGCACAGGGTATTAAAAGCCTGCTCAAACGACGTGCCACGGGTTCGCGTTGGACTGTGGGCCGTCATTTGAATATAGAGTGTCGGTGGCAATTCGTGTTGCGCAGGTGTGATTCGCGACACCAGTTCGGCCACGTTCATCTGATGCTTATCAATAAGATCGGTGAAACGCTCAATAATATGCGGCGAATCGGCCACTTCAACCTGGATGAATGCGGTGTCGGGCATCGGCGGACGAAGCCGGGCATTGGTTCGCTTCATGACGATCAGCAGCTCCAGCTCTGCGCCTTTCAGCGGCAATGTCGATTCAATCAGTGTGATTGCGTTCCAGCTGCCCGACAGCAGCATAATAAACGTGAACTCATCCCCGAGCATGGCAAGACGGCTATCTTCAATATTACAACCGCAGCTGCTGACGTGTCGGGTAATGGTGTTGACGATACCCGGACGGTCAACACCAAGCGCGGTGATCACCAGATGATGGGGCTGAGATTGCGGCAAAATGGCTTTTCCTCTGCTTTCGCTAATAACCATAAGGTAAACATAAAAAAAACTGCTGACAAGCGCGGGAATGGCGTGGCTTGCTTGCTTTTCCCTAAGTGTAAAACGTACCATGAAGCACTTGTTTGTCGAGGGGATCGCCAATGTTTACGGGAAGTATTGTTGCACTCGTTACGCCAATGGATGACAACGGTAATGTCTGCCGGTCGAGTCTGAAAAAACTGATTGATTATCATGTCGCCAGCGGCACCGCGGCGATCGTTTCCGTCGGCACCACAGGCGAATCAGCAACCCTGAGCCATGAAGAACATGGTGATGTGGTGATGCTGACCCTGGAACTGGCTGATGGCCGTATCCCGGTGATAGCCGGAACCGGTGCAAACGCCACCGCTGAAGGCATCTCTCTGACGAAGCGTTTTGAAAATTCCGGCGTGGTGGGTTGCCTCACCGTGACGCCTTATTACAATCGTCCGACACAGGAAGGGCTGTTCCAGCACTTCAAAGCGATTGCGAATAGCACCAGCCTGCCACAGATGCTGTATAACGTTCCCTCGCGCACCGGTTGCGACATGCTGCCGGAAACCGTTGCCCGCCTGGCCGAAATCAAAAATATTATCGGAATCAAAGAGGCAACCGGGAACTTATCGCGTGTTAGTCAGATCCAAGAGCTGGTAAATGAAGATTTCATTCTGGTGAGTGGCGATGACGCGACTGCGCTGGACTTTATGCAACTGGGCGGTAAAGGCGTCATTTCGGTGACCGCAAACGTCGCTGCACGCGAAATGGTTCAACTGTGTCAACTTGCACAGCAGGGCAATTTCGTTGAAGCACGCCGCCTGAATCAGCGTCTGATGCACCTGCACCAGACGCTTTTCTGTGAACCCAATCCTATCCCGGTGAAATGGGCTGCGAAACAGCTAGGATTAATCGCTAACGACACGCTGCGTCTGCCAATGACGCCACTGACTGCAGCTGGCCAGCCGAAAGTGGAGCAGGCGCTGGTGAAAGCGGGTTTGCGATAATTTAGGGAGTTTGAATGAATTACTCAGTAAAGCGGTCAACAGTAGCCACAGTGGTGGGGCTTTCTACCCTGATGCTGTTGTCGGCCTGTTCAAGTGATCAGCGTTATAAGCGCCAGGTCAGTGGTGACGAATCTTATCTTGAAGCCAGTCAGTTAAGTGAACTGAAAGCGCCGGCCGGCATGATCCTGCCGGTACAGCGTGGTGATTACGATGTACCGCGCACCAGCAGTCAGGCACCCACCGGCAAGCAGCTCGACATTCGTCCACCTGCCCAGCCGCTGGCGCTGATGAACGGCACCCGTGCGCAGTTCAGCAACAACACGGGCGCACTGATGATTGATAGTAGCCGTGGTTCAGTCTGGCCCCGCGTCGTGAGCGTCGTGCAGTCAAACAATTTCGCGATTGCTTCACGTAATGACGCCGGCCAGCAGCTGACGACCGACTGGGTACAGTGGAACCGTGCTGATGAAGATCAGCAGTATCGTGGTCGCTACCAGATCAGTGTGCAGTCGCAGAGCTATCAGCAGCAGCTCACCGTACGTCTGCTGGAGCTGCAGCAGGCGGGCAAAACCGTTACCTCACCTGTGCAGATTCAGCGCTATACCGCGCAGATGCTGAATGAAATCAGCACCGGTCTGGACAAGATTGATACCGCCAGTGAAAACGCGGCGGCAGGTCGGGTGAGTGGGGCTATTGATGTGCAGAGCGGCGCAGATGATACCGGCCTGCCAATGCTGATCCTGCGCACGCCATATAATGTGGCGTGGCAGCGTCTGCCTGAAGCGATGAAACGCGTTGGGATGGAGGTGACGGATACCACTCGCTCAACGGGTAGCATGAAAGTGACCTACAAGTCACTGAGCAGCAGCGACTGGGATTCCATTGGCGCAAAAGACCCGGAATTACCTGACGGTGATTACAAAGTGCAGGTCGGTGATTTGGACAACCGCACCAGTCTGCAATTTATCG
Source organism: Pantoea jilinensis (assembly GCF_019104105.1). Lineage (NCBI taxonomy): Bacteria > Pseudomonadati > Pseudomonadota > Gammaproteobacteria > Enterobacterales > Erwiniaceae > Pantoea > Pantoea jilinensis. The sequence continues at coordinate 1,114,277 of NZ_CP077746.1, forward strand.
ACCCGAAAGGGCATGTGCTGACCCAGTCGCAGAACGATGCGCTGGTGGCCGTGTTCCAGGCGGCGCTGAACAAATAAAGTTGTCTCAGGCCGGAGATTCTCCGGCCTTTTTATTTTGTTTTTGGCATAATAGCGCGCGGCGAAGTAAACGATTGCGTCAAGGCAATCGCCGCAGCGGCACTGGCCGCTGAACACCCGTTATTTCAAGTCTGGAGTGAATAAGATGCAAAAGCGAGCTGAGTTGTATCGCGGTAAAGCGAAAACCGTATACAGCACCGATAATCCGGATCTGCTGATACTCGAATTCCGCAACGATACGTCAGCAGGTGATGGCGCCCGAATTGAGCAATTTGATCGCAAAGGAATGGTTAACAACAAGTTTAACCACTTCATCATGACCAAATTGCAGGAAGCGGGTATTCCAACCCAGATGGAAGCGCTGCTGTCTGATACCGAAGCGCTGGTGAAGAAGCTGGAGATGGTGCCGGTAGAGTGCGTGGTCCGTAACCGCGCCGCAGGTTCGCTGGTAAAACGTCTGGGCGTGGAAGAGGGCATTGTGCTCAACCCGCCGCTGTTTGATCTTTTCCTCAAAGATGATGAAAAGCATGACCCGATGGTCAACGAATCCTACTGCGAAACTTTTGGCTGGGTCAGCAAGCAGAACCTGGCGCGGATGCAGGAACTGACCTTTAAAGCCAACGAAGTGCTGAGCAAGCTGTTCGACGATGCGGGTCTGATTCTGGTTGATTTCAAACTTGAGTTTGGTCTGTTTAACGGTGAAGTCACGCTGGGCGATGAGTTTTCGCCAGATGGTGCACGCCTGTGGGACAAAGAGACCCTGGATAAAATGGATAAAGACCGTTTTCGCCAGAGCCTGGGTGGCGTAGTCGAAGCTTATGAAGCAGTGGCACAGCGGCTGGGTGTAAAACTCGACTGAGTCAGCCTGCAGTGCAGTAAGTAAGCAGAATAAAACGGAGAGCCCAGGCTCTCCGTTTTCATTTCAGCCTAAAGCTGGTGATTGCCCGGTCACGCAACTAAAATCATGCCATCTGAAAAAAATGACTGAGGGAAGAGAGCATGCGCTGGCAAGGGCGTCGCGAAAGCGACAATGTAGAGGACCGTCGCGATCAATCGTCCGGTTTAGGTGGCGGAGGCCGTCAGATTCGTCTGCCGCGCGGCAAAGGCGGTATCATCCTGTTGGTGGTGGTGGCTATTGCAGGTTATTACGGTTATGACCTTACCGCGCTGCTGACGGGTGGGGACGTTGCACCAACCAGCCAGCAGCAACAGCGCAGCGTCAGCACCAATGATGACGAGGCTGCAAAATTCACTAAGGTGATTCTTGCAACCACGGAAGATACCTGGGGCAAGCTGTTCAAACAGATGAACAAACAGTATGTTGCACCGAAGCTGGTGATGTATCGCGGGGCAACCCGAACCGGCTGCGGTACAGGCCAATCCGTGATGGGACCCTTCTACTGTCCAGCCGATCAGACTGTCTACATCGATCTCTCTTTCTATGACGAGATGAAAAACAAACTCGGCGCTGACGGCGACTTCGCCCAGGGCTACGTTGTCGCGCATGAAGTGGGCCACCATGTTCAGAAACTGCTGGGTATTGAGCCTAAAGTACGTGAAATGCAGCAGGGCGCGAGCCAGACGCAGGTCAATCAGCTCTCTGTGAAAATGGAATTGCAGGCAGACTGTTTTGCCGGTGTCTGGGGACACTATATGCAGCAAGAGAACATCCTTGAAGCAGGGGATTTGCAGGAAGCGCTGAACGCCGCGGAGGCGATTGGCGATGACCGTCTGCAGCAGAAGGGTCAGGGCCGCGTAGTGCCGGACAGCTTTACCCATGGCACCTCTGAGCAACGCTACACCTGGTTTAAGCGCGGATTTGATGGTGGCAATCCAGGACAGTGCAACACCTTCGCCAGTAACGGATGATCGCAACACAGTCTATGCAGCAGGCCGGTGTGCGTCGCCTGGCCGTGATCAGCGGCGAACCGGACTGGTGCCTGGAGCGTGCTGCAGAGTGGCATGAAGCGTTGCCAGGCGACTGGCTGGTGCTAAGCCCGGAGCCGCTCCTTTCTGCTTCCTCTGGTGAGTCACTTATACACAAACAGCCAGGTGCGGTTCGCACGCTGCTTGGCCGTGAATTTCGTCATGGGATATTCGATGCCCGCCAGGGCTTTCATGCCGAGGCTTTCGCTGCGCTGGCTGGCACGCTCACCGCCGGTAGCTGGCTGTTACTGTTGGTCCCGCCCTGGGAACGGTGGTCGCAGCAGCCTGACACCGACAGCCTGCGCTGGGCCGATGTCGCTCAGCCCATTCCAACACCCCGTTTTGTTCACCATCTGCAACAGCTGATCCTGGCGGATGACCAGGTACTGCTGGAGCGGCAGCATCAGCCATGCCGTTTTCCGGTGCAGCCTGACTGGCCAGAATGGCACTGTCAGGCCCCGCAACAGCAGCAGGCGATACTCGATCAACTGATGAGACTGCCATCGGGGATCGCGGTGCTGACCGCCGCCCGTGGACGGGGTAAATCGGCGCTGGCGGGGATGCTGGCCCGCCAGAATCGCCATTGTCTGGTCACGGCACCCGCGAAAGCTTCAACGGAGGTGCTGGCCACCTTTGCCGCTGAGCATTTTCACTTTATGGCGCCGGATGCACTGCTGGCGCTGGAGCCGCCGCCCGAGGCGGATTGGCTGATTGTGGATGAAGCGGCGGCGATACCGGCCCCGCTACTGCAGGCGCTGGTCAGCCGTTATCCCCGCGTGTTGCTCACCACCACCGTGCAGGGCTACGAAGGCAGCGGGCGCGGCTTTATCCTTAAGTTCTGCGCCGGGCTTACCGGGGTGCACTACTACACGCTGGACGAGCCGTTACGCTGGTCGCGTTGTGATCCGCTGGAGCAGTGGCTGAATCAGGCGCTGCTGTTTGACGATGCCAGCGCGACGGCACCCGATTCTCCGGCCACACCGCATCCTGTTGAACGTCACGATTTCAGCACGCTGGAAGCCGCCTATCGCCTGCTCACCAGCGCGCACTATCGCACGTCGCCACTTGATCTGCGCCGCCTGCTGGATGCGCCGGGTATGACGTTGTGGCGGGCGGGCGAGACACCTGCATTACAGGGTGCACTCTGGCTGGTGGAGGAGGGCGGTCTTGAGCCAGCACTGGCGCAGGCGGTCTGGGCGGGCACCCGGCGACCACGCGGGAATCTGGTGGCGCAATCTCTGGCTGCCCACGCCGGTCTTGCCGAAGCGGCAATCCTGCGCTCGCAACGAATCAGCCGTGTTGCCGTGGCAACGGAGAGCCGTCGCCGCGGAATCGGTCAGCAGCTTGTGGCCGCCGCGGCCCGTGCGGCTGCCGAACACGACTACCTCTCTGTCAGCTTCGGCTACACTGAATCACTCTGGGCGTTCTGGCGCGCCTGTGGTTTTACTCTGGTGCGAATAGGCAGCCAGCGCGAAGCCAGCAGCGGCTGCTATGCGGCAATGGCTATTCTGCCCTGTTCTGCTGCGGGCAGGGCATTAGCGCGCCGGGCGGCAGAACAGCTGGCGCGTGACTGGCCACTGTTGCGACAACATATCGCGCTGGACCTGCAGTTTGATCAGATCCCAGATAATGGATTAACAGCCCAGGATATGCATCTGGCCATCGGTTTTGCCTGGGCGCAGCGGCCCCTGGAGGCGAGCCTGCCGGTATTGCAGCGTCTGGCAGAAGCCAGTGTCGCGCCCGCCCCGTTATTGGCCGCAGTCGTTGCCGCCCCCGATGCGCTAAGCGAGCTTGCCCGGCAGGCAGGCGTGAGTGGCCGTAAAGCGCTGGTCGCGGTGTTACGTCAGCAGGCAGCAACAGCGCTCCAGAGCCTGGGCGTGACTGCGGACTGACTGCACCGGCCGTTGAAATAATTCGACCAGCTGGTTCAAATTATCCCCATATCATTTTTTGCTACGCGGCGTAGAGTGAACACAGGAGGTCAACAACATGACACTGAAATATGTAATCGTTCAACAGCCTGCTACCACAGCACAGCTGTTTCTGCTCTACCATGGCGTTGGCGATAACCCGGATTCAATGGGTGAGATTGGTCACTGGTTTGCGAAAACCTTTCCCGACGCGCTGGTGGTGTCCGTTGGCTCGCCTGGCGCGGTTCGTCAGTGGTTTGGCGAAACTGACCTGCACGATCAGACTATCCAGCAGCGGGTTGATGCGGCGATGCCGCAGTTTGTCGAGTCGGTGCGTCACTGGCAAAAAAAGAGCGGCGTGCGGGCGGAAGCGACAGCCTTAGTCGGTTTTTCGCAGGGCGGCAGTATGGTGCTGGAAGGCGTCAAAGCGAATCCTGATCTGGCGGGCCGCGCGGTGGTGTTCAATGGCCGGTTTATCACGCTGCCGGAGAAAGCCAGTACCCGCACCACGATTCATCTGATCCACGGTGATTATGATGAGCAGATCCCGTTGCACCATGCACAGGAGGCGGAGCAGCGGCTGACCGCCCGCGGGGGCGACGTTACTCTGGACATCGTTGACGATCTGGCGCATGCCATCGATCATCGCAGTATGGAACTGGCGCTGAATCATCTGCGTTATACGGTGCCAAAACGCTACTTTGATGAGGCGTTAAGCGGCGCAAAACCCGGTGACGATGACGTTATCGCGTTGATGTAAAAATGCCCCTGCAGAGCAGGGGCATTTTCGTTTACTTCTTCTTCGGCCAGTTATCGTCGTCATCCCATTTATCGTTGAAATCACGATGCGGCGGCAGGTCTGGTTTGTTATCCATAAACTTCTTGTGATCGATGCGTTTCAGATCTTTATAAACGTTCATCAGCACGCCAACCATCAGCAGGATCACCAGGATCCACCAGTAATCTTTAATAAATTCCATTTGCTGCTCCTTAACATCGCCATCAGGCGATCAGTTGTTCCATGATGCGTTGGTACATCCGGCTCAGCATCTGCAGATCTGAAGCTTTCACACACTCATTGATTTTATGAATGGTGGCATTTACCGGTCCCAGTTCAACCACCTGCGCCCCCATCCGGGCAATAAACCGGCCATCAGAGGTTCCACCCGTAGTCAGCAGCTGCGGCTTAATTTCATTATAGTGCGCGACAGCTTTTACGACGGCATCAACCAGCTTACCGCGCGTGGTCAGGAAGGGTTGACCCGAAAGTTTCCACTCAATGGTGTAACGCAGCTGGTGACGATCCAGCAATGCTTCGACGCGCTGACGAATCAGCTCATCAGTGAGTTCAGTGCTGAAGCGGAAGTTAAACTGCACAAACAGCTCGCCAGGAATCACGTTGTTGCTGCCGGTGCCCGCCTGGACATTGGCAATCTGCATGCTGGTTGCCGGGAAGAACTCATTCCCCTGATCCCACTCCGTGGCGACCAGCTCATTCAGTGCTGGCATTGCCCGGTGGACCGGATTATCCGCAAGGTGCGGATAGGCGACGTGGCCCTGCACACCATGCACCGTCAGGTTGGCAGTGATTGATCCACGACGGCCATTTTTCACCACGTCACCGACCACTTCCGTACTGGACGGCTCACCGACCAGGCAATAGTCGAGCCGTTCCCGGCGCGCCATCAGCCGTTCAACCACTTTAACCGTGCCGTTGGTCCCGCTGGCCTCCTCATCAGAGGTAATCATAAAGGCGAGTCGCCCTCTGTGATGGGGACGTGCTGCAACAAAACGTTCGGCAGCTACCACCATGGCGGCCAGTGAACCTTTCATGTCGGCCGCACCACGACCAAACAGCATGCCATCGCGTATGGTGGGCTCAAAAGGTGGGTTGATCCAGCGACTGGCATCGCCAGGCGGCACCACATCGGTGTGACCGGCAAACGCCAGTGTTTCACCTTCGCCACGGGTGGCCCAGAAATTCAGGGTGTCGTCGATGTTCATCGTTTCAATCTTAAAACCAATAGCTTCAAGACGGGCGATCAGCAGAGCCTGACATCCGGCATCATCGGGGCTGAGGGAAGGGCGACGAATAAGCTGCTGCGTCAGCTCAATGACCGGGCAAAACATATTATGACCTCTCCTGGATAGCATTCTGATAGGTGGCTTCGCTGAAACCGGCGAGCAAACTGCCATCCGGGGTGCGTAACAGCGGGCGCTTAATCATGGCGGGATGCGCCAGCATCAGCGCTTTGGCGCTGCTGGCATCGGTAACCCCTTCACGGTCGGTCTCTGGCAGTTTACGCCAGGTGGTGCCGCGGGTATTAAGCAGGGCTTCGTAGCCCAGCGCATCGATAAATTCCTGCAGCAGGACATCGCTCAGGCCATCGGCACGGTAATCGTGAAAGTGATACTCAACGCCTGCGTCTGTTAAAAAGCGCCGGGCTTTTTTTATGGTGTCGCAATTTTTAATCCCGAACATCACCCACTGCGTGCTCATTGCCCGATCCTTATTGTCCTGTGAGAAGTAAAAGCTGAAAAAAGCAGCCAAAGCGCGAGTTTACCATAGTGTGATCCGTTGCGGCAGTTGCCGGGGCGCGGGAATCTGACCCGCGATCGTGTCGTGAAAGCCACCGTTTATCCTCGGGTAACCGCTATCAATTTCTCAGGTAATCATTACCCTGCTTACCATTATTTTATTCGGAATTTCGCCATGCAGATAAAATAGTCTACCGCTGGGCTTAAAATAAATTATTTTCAATCGGGTTAAGGAGTTGCTGAAATGTGCGTCAGCTTCCAGAACCGGCAGAATTCATGTTTTTATCAGGCTTGCCGATAAATAAAACAGGTGTAACCGTATTCACCTGATTAAAAAAAGAGCGTAACATCGCCAGCACAATAAGAGAGGGCATCATGATTGACACTGAAATGGGAACCTGGAAAGAATTTATCGAAGCAATGTTACGCAACAAGTAACAGGCTGAGGTAAAGGCGGGGTAAACCTGCTGACTGGAATTCTTACCACACACAGAAATAAGGCGGCCACTGACATCAGTGGCCGCTTTTTATTTGCCTCAGTGATCAGTCGAGTGGCTTCTCTTTCAGCGGGAAGCGACGGCGAACCAGCACAAAGAACAGCGGCACAAAAAAGATCGCCAGCAGCGTGGCGGAGATCATTCCACCCATCACACCGGTTCCTACCGCGTGCTGACTGCCGGAGCCTGCGCCGCTGCTGATTGCCATCGGCAGCACGCCAAAGATAAAGGCCAGCGAGGTCATCAGAATCGGTCGCAGACGCTGACGCGATGCCTCCAGCGTGGACTCCACCAGTTCGCGTCCTTTACTGTTAATCTCATTAGCAAATTCCACAATCAGGATGGCGTTTTTGGCGGATAACCCGACGACTGTCAGCAGGCCCACCTGGAAGTAGACATCATTCTCCAGTCCGCGCAGCCAGGTCGCAATCAACGCGCCGACGACACCCAGTGGGACCACCAGCATCACCGAGAACGGAATTGACCAGCTTTCATACAGTGCGGCCAGGCAGAGGAATACAACCAGCAACGATATCGCATACAGCGCCGGTGCCTGTGAGCCAGAGAGGCGCTCCTGATAAGAAGCACCTGTCCACTGGAACCCGACGCCCAGCGGCAGGGCATTCACCAGCTTTTCCATCTCGTCCATTGCCGTGCCGCTGCTGACGCCATTAGCCGCTTCCCCGACAATCTCCAGTGAAGAATAACCGTTATAGCGTTCAAGACGGGGTGAGCCGGTCTCCCAGCGGCTGGTGGCAAACGCGGAGAAGGGGACCATTTTGCCGCTGCTGTTGCGCACATACCACTTATTGACGTCGTCCGGCAGCATGCGGAATTCGGCGGCGGCCTGTACATAGACCTTTTTCACCCGGCCGCGATCAAGAAAGTCGTTCACATAGGTTGAGCCCCAGGCCGTGGTCATCGTGTCGTTGATGGTATCCAGCGACACGCCCAGCGCCTGCGCTTTACGGGCATCGACATCGATCTGCAGCTGCGGACTGTCATCCAGTCCATTGTGCCGTACCCGGGACAGCGACTTATCGTTGCCTGCCATCTCCAGCAGTTTGTCGCGCATCGCCATCAGTTGGGTATGGCCGATACCGGCGTGATCCTGCAGTTCCATGTCAAAACCAGAGCTGCTGCCCATGCCGGTGATAGCAGGTGGACTGCTGGCAATCACCCGGCCCTCTTTAATCTTCTGAAACGCTTTGGTCGCGCGATCGATAATCGCAAACGAAGTCCGATCGGCGCCGGGCCGCGCTTCCCAGTCTTTCAGACGGACAAACAGACGTGCGACGTTCTGTCCATTGCCGCCCGGCCCGGCACCGATAGTGGAGAAAACCGACAGTACGTTGGCCTTCTCCTTGGTGAGATAATAATTTTCGACTTTGGCAACGACGCTGGCCGTTTGCTCAAGCGTCGCACCTGCCGGAAGCTGAACCTGAGTCAGGAATACGCCGCGATCTTCCAGCGGCAGAAACGACGTCGGCAGACGCAGAAACAGAAACGCCATCAGGCCAATAATCGCGACATAGACCAGCAGCCAGCGACCACCTGTGCGCAGGATGCCCGCAACGCCGCGTTCATAGCGGTCAGCGTTACGATTAAAGTGGCGATTGAACCAGCCGAAGAAGCCGCGACGCTCGTGCACCTCGCCCTGCGCAGCGGGTTTGAGCAGTGTGGCACAGAGCGCTGGCGTCAGGATCATCGCCACCAGCACTGACAGCACCATCGCCGAGACAATGGTGATAGAGAACTGACGATAAATGGCGCCAACGGTACCGCCGAAAAACGCCATTGGCACAAACACCGCAGAGAGCACCAGCGCAATACCCACCAGTGCACCCTGAATCTGTCCCATCGATTTTCGTGTGGCAGCACGCGGCGAAAGTCCCTCTTCATGCATGATGCGTTCAACGTTTTCCACCACCACAATGGCATCATCCACCAGTAGTCCTATCGCCAGCACCATGGCAAACATGGTCAGGGTATTGATGCTGAATCCAAAGGCATAAAGGACGCTAAAGGTGCCAAACAGCACTACCGGCACCGCAATGGTGGGAATTAAGGTGGCGCGGAAGTTCTGCATAAACAGATACATCACGCCAAATACCAGCACGATTGCTTCAAGCAGCGTCTTCACCACATCGGTAATTGATGCTTTGACGAACGGCGAGGTTTCATAGGCAATTTTTGCTTCCAGGCCGTGGGGGAAATAGTGCGAGAGTTCCTCTATACGCGCCCGTACCAGCTTATCAGTGTTCATCTCATTGGCACCGGACGCGAGCTTCACGCCCAGGCCTGACGCAGGCTGGCCGTTATAGCGGCTCAGATAATCATACTTCTCTGCGCCCAGCGCCACGGTGGCGACATCGCCCAGCGTCACCACAGAACCGTCGGGATTGTTTTTCAGGGTAATGGCCCGGAACTGCTCGGGGGTCTGCAGCATCGACTGGGCGTTGACCGTGGCGTTAAGTGCCTGTTTCTCCACCGACGGCAGGCCACCGACCTGACCCACAGCCACCTGGGTATTCTGCGACTGGATTGCATTGACGACATCGTCGGTGGTGAGCGCGTAAGCGATCAGTTTGTTGGGATCGAGCCAGATGCGCATCGCATATTGCGAGCCGTAAGCATCAACCTGGCCGACGCCATCAATACGGCTCAGCGGGTCCTGAATATTACTGGCGACATAGTCTGAAATATCCTGCTTATCCATACTGCCGTCGGTCGAGACGAAGGCCACCATCAGAATATTGCTGTCACCGGTTTTGTTGACCGTCACGCCCTGCGACTGCACCGCCTGCGGCAATTTGCGCAGGGCGGACTGCAACTGGTTCTGAACCTGCTGGCGGGCTTCGTCGGGATTGGTCCCGGCAGTAAAGGTGAGGGTGATTTGCGCCTGACCGGTGTTGCTGCTGTTCGAGGACATGTACATCAGATTATCGATGCCGGTCATGTTCTGCTCGATCACCTGAGTCACGGTGTTTTCCAGCGTCTCGGCGGATGCGCCGGGATAGTTAGCGGTGATACGCACATTAGGTGGAGCCAGATCGGGATACTGCTCAACAGGCAGCGAAATAATCGAAAGGGTGCCACACAGGCACAGCAGAATCGCCAGCACCCAGGCAAAAATGGGGCGGTCGATAAAGAAATTCGACATTAAATCGACACTCCTCAGGACTTATTATTATCGGTCAGGCCCACCGGCAACGGGCCACAGGCAGAAAGGTCGCAGGGTCTTTACACGATTCTCCGCCGCCTTTCACTTTACGTGCGGCAGCGAGGGAAATCGTGGAGAAATTGAGGAGAAAATGTAAATTCGTTGGCTATTTGCGGCTTTCAAGCCACATCACCGTGGCGGCAACGCGTGAACGGACATCCAGCTTACGCAGAAGGTTACGGATATGCACTTTCACTGTCTCTTCAGAGATATGCAGAATGGCAGCGATCTCTTTGTTTGACAGGCCACGCGCCACCTCCTGGAGCACGTCGCACTCGCGGTCAGTGAGAAGACGCAGAGGGTCGGCGCTGTGCTGACGGTTATCCAGATAGCTGGCGACGCCCTCACTAAAGACTTTCTCGCCCCGCGATGCCTGCAGAATATGTCCCAGCAGAATCTCTGGCTCGCTGTCCTTGAGCAGATAGCCGTCGGCACCGGCATCCACCATGGCAAAAATATCACTGCGGGCATCGGAGACGGTCAGCACCAGGATGCGCGAGCTGATACCTTCGTGGCGCAGCGCCTTTAGGGTATCCAGCCCGGACATGCCTTTCATATTGAGGTCGAGCAGAATGATGTCAGGTTCCTGACGGCGGGCTTCCGCCAGCGCTTCGGTGCCATTGTTAGCCTCGGCGATCACGTCCAGCCGGGGATCCAGTGCCAGCAGCTGACGAACGCCGCGGCGCATCAGAGGGTGATCATCCACAATCATCAATGTTAATGCGGGCTGTTGCATAATTTCTCCGTTTTATCGTTTCAGACTGCGGCGGGGCAACACGTATCGCGCACCGGTATGCCTGTGTTCAGCCTTTAATAGCCGGCTATCTGTAGCCAGTAGCGTGTTTTAATTATTTGAAGGATAAATTACGTTAGCTGCCGTGCCGGTTGCGGTGGAAAGCGCAGTTCAACCCGTGTCCCTTGATCCTGTGCATGAAGGGTCAGATTACCATTAAGGCGCTGGGCACGTTCAGCCATAATCGTCAGACCGTAATGGCCTGGAGGTTCGTCAGTACTGCCGATGCCCACGCCGTCATCCGTTATCGTAAGTAAGTGCTCACCCTGATTGCTGTGCTGATAGTCCACGTTGATCACCTGCGCACTCGCATGATGGATCGCATTCAGCAACGCCTCCCGGGCGATCTGCAAGACATGCACCTGCTGCTGTGCCTCCAGACTCTGCAGGCCGGTCTGATAGTTGAAATGTATCTCTGCGCCGCTCTTTTCCTGCAACGAGGCGATCATTGCCCGCATCGCCGCCACCAGATCTGCCTGCTCAATGGTCAGGCGGAAGGTGGTCAGCAGTTCGCGCAACTGACGGTAGGCATCAGCCAGCGCCTGATCGAAGTCAGCGATAATCGCATGGGCGGCACTGTCATCCTTGTCCACGGTGCGGCGTAACAGGGTCAGCTGAATACGTAAAAAGGAGAGTGACTGCGCCAGTGAGTCATGTAATTCCCGGGCAATCGTCGTTCGCTCTTCAATCAGCAGCATTTGTTGATACTGCTGCTGTGCCTGCCAGATCCAGATTGCGCGTCCCAGCATCGCCGCAAGACTGCGCATCAGCTCATCCGGTGGGGAAGCGCCACATGTCTGCCAGCGCAATTCGCCAATCTGCTGCTCATCCTGCTGTAATGGCTGACGTTGCCACTCACCAGCCGCCTTTTCGTCACCGGCGCGGAACTGAAACTGGTCGCTCTCGAGCCAGATTGCCGTCAGTTTTTCACGCGTCAGCACCGTGGTCAGCACCGCTTCAAACAACGCCGGATGCAGTGGGCTGGCGGTCAGCATTTGTGAGCTGTCATAGAGTAGCGACAGCGTGCGATTCGCCTGAGTTAAGTCTTCCGTCTTTGCGCGAACCGTACTCTCCAGCAACTGGTAATGCGAATGCAGGCGTGCCGCCATACCGCTAAAGGCATGCGACAGAACCCGCAGCTCATTTTGTTGCTCAACGTGCAACGGAGGAAAAGCAAAGTTGCCATTCTCGACGTAGCGGCTGGCCTTGACCAGCGCATTCAGTGGCCGCACGACATGCAGTCGGGTAAAGCGAATCGTCATGAGCGCCAGCGCCACAATCGCAATAACACCGACCAGGCTGCTGGCGGCCACCAGATGCATTTTTAATTCGGTATAGCGTTGCAGACCCAGAACAAAGCGATCAATTTCCCCGACGTAAATGGGCACCTGCTGCTGCAAGGCCACGCTATCACCCCGTTGCAACGCCTGTTGCAGGAGAGGCCAGGCGGCGCGCAGTCGCTGGTAGCGAACGCCCACTTCGCGTGGTACCCAGGGCCGATCAAGATTGTGCAGCACTGGCGCATCCAGCGTTTGCTGATAGCGCGCGAAATGTTGCGGCAGGTTTTGCGGCTGACGGCTGGCATCCCAGGCCATGCGATAGCTCTGCATGCGCAGTGAACCCGCCAGATTAATCGCCTCGGCGTCGCGCTGACTGCTGAGTAGCGTGACTAAGGCCAGACTGGTGGTGAGCAGCGACAGCAGGACAATGGCGCTGAGGGCCCGAGCGATGCTTTGTGTAACTGAACGTTTAACGATCACATGAATGGCCCTCTTCTGAGTGGGGGAATTATATGAGCGAAGTCACGCAACGCAAATGATCCCTTCCCTGTTTATCGCACAGGACATTACAGGTCGCACATAAAATGACCTCGACTGACACTTCCCAGGATGCGTTACGATTTTACGGTTAAAAAGGGAACAGGTTTACATCGTGCCGATGTTGCTTTTCATTGCAGCGCTAATAATTCACTCAGTCATTAGCAACGCAATCCCGATCACAGATCAAGGAGCATCCAATGAAAAAACTGAGTGCTGTACTGGCGGGTGCTTTACTGGCTACCGCCTCATTTGCCACCTTCGCCGCCGCGCCAGTCGATCGGTCACAGGCGCTGGGTATGCAGAGCATCGGCAGTGTGTCTGTTTCCGGCGTACGCGGTTCACTGGATGATGCGAATCGCCAGTTATCGCAAAAAGCGCAAGAGATGGGCGCCAGCCATTACCGTGTTATCGGTGTCGATAATCCAGGCGATTCCAGCTTGTGGAGCGGCACCGCAGAGATTTATCGCTAACCCAACCCTCCTGTTTCCATCCCTGTAGCTTTTACCGGCCTGAAAATGGCCGGTTTTTTTGTTTTTGTGCATCATGATGGATTCTTACAAATCAGCCTGTGCATCTGCCCGGTATATTTTGCTTCGTTCTTGCAGAACGGGTAGGATTCATCGCCGTAAATTCCCGCGTTGCCCGGCACTCACTCACGGGCAAAGGCACAGAGGAAAATCCCCCATTTTGCAGGACGTTACGTCCGCATTGGGGAGACGACGACTGATAGTCCGGACAAACAGGAATGCTATGAAATCCAAAAAGAAAACCCCAGGTGAGATGCGCGCTGCGAAACGGCGCTGGCTGAATTCTCACGATGCTGGCTACCAGAAAGCGATGGGTAACCGTCACGTTCAGATGATTGCGATCGGCGGTGCTATCGGCACCGGTTTGTTCCTGGGTGCAGGTGGCCGCTTGCAGGCTGCAGGCCCCGCGTTAGCCCTCATCTATCTGGTGTGTGGCATCTTCTCCTTCTTCATTCTGCGTGCGCTGGGCGAACTGGTGTTACACCGCCCGAGCAGTGGCAGCTTTGTCTCTTATGCCCGTGAATTCCTGGGTGAGAAAGCCTCCTACGTTGCAGGCTGGATGTATTTCGTCAACTGGGCGATGACCGGTATCGTCGATATCACCGCCGTTGCGCTTTACATGCACTACTGGGGCGCGTTTGGTGATGTGCCACAATGGGTCTTTGCACTGGGCGCGCTGGCAATTGTCGGCACCATGAACATGATTGGCGTTAAGTGGTTTGCCGAGATGGAGTTCTGGTTTGCGCTGGTGAAAGTGCTGGCGATTGTGATTTTCCTGGTGGTGGGTGTGGTGTTTCTTGGCACCGGCAAGCCGCTGGATGGCAACAGCACCGGTTTCCATCTGATTACTGATAACGGCGGCCTGTTCCCGCACGGCCTGCTGCCCGCGCTGGTGCTGATTCAGGGCGTCGTATTCGCCTTTGCCTCAATTGAGCTGGTCGGTACGGCGGCCGGTGAATGTAAAGACCCGCAAACCATGCTGCCGAAAGCGATCAATAGTGTGATCTGGCGTATTGGTCTGTTCTATGTCGGTTCGGTTGTGTTGCTGGTGCTGCTGCTGCCATGGAATGCCTATCAGGCGGGCCAGAGTCCATTCGTGACATTCTTCTCGAAACTTGGCGTGCCTTACGTTGGCAGCATCATGAACATCGTGGTCCTGAGCGCAGCGCTCTCCAGCCTGAACTCCGGCCTCTATTCAACCGGGCGTATTCTGCGTTCCATGTCGATGGGTGGCTCTGCACCGAAATTCATGTCAAAGATGAACGGTCAGCAGGTCCCTTATGCCGGTATTCTCGTCACCATTGCCGTTTATGTCATTGGTGTAGTGCTTAACTACTATGTGCCTTCTCAGGTATTCGAGATCGTCCTGAACGTTGCCTCACTGGGCATTATCTCCTCCTGGGCCTTTATCGTGGTCTGCCAGCTGCGTCTGCGCAAAGCGATCAAAGAAGGCAAAGCAGATGATGTCAGCTTCAAGCTGCCAGGTGCGCCGTTCACCTCATGGCTGACGCTGCTGTTCCTGTTCAGCGTGCTGGTGCTGATGGCGTTTGACTACCCGAACGGGACGTACACCATTGCCTCTATTCCGCTGATTGCAGTGCTGCTGGTGCTGGGATGGTTTGGTGTGCGTAAGCGTGTTAACGCTATCGCGCAGACCGAACAGGATCATCATGAGGATGAGCCTCAGTCAACCCGACTGGCTGACGATACGTCACGCTGATCAGGTCTGCATCAATCAGGGCCAGCCTTCGGGCTGGCTTTTTTTTGGCCGCTAATCGCCTATCTGGCAATGCGAATTAGGATAGTTTTCCGGCAAGCCTGGCCCTATGATGAATAACTCCCTTTATGCGGTAGCGGAGTCTCCATGTCGTTTAAGATCAACATCATCAAAAATAAGCTCCTGTCTGAAAACTGGTTTGTGCTGCGCAACTACACCTATGACATCACCGATCGCCGTGGCGAGGTTATCCGTCATAAACGCGAAGTCTACGATCGCGGAAACGGGGCGACCATCCTGCTCTATAATCGCGAAAAGAATAGCGTCGTCCTGACGCGCCAGTTCCGCATCGCGACGTACGTCAACGGCAACGACGGCGGCATGTTAATTGAAGCCTGCGCGGGCTTGCTGGACGACGACTCCCCGGAAGATTGCATCCGCAAAGAGGCGATTGAAGAGACCGGATATGCAGTCGGTGAGGTGGAGAAAATTTTTACCTGCTATATGTCGCCGGGCGGCGTCACGGAATTGGTCCACTTTTTTGCGGCAGAATACAACGAATCACTGCGCGACAACCCAGGCGGTGGCGTTGAGGATGAGTCAATTGATGTGCTGGAACTGAGCTTCCCTGATGCGCTGGCGATGGTGGCCGATGGCCGTATTCGCGACGGTAAAACCATTATGCTGCTACAGCATGCGCAGATTGCGGGATGGCTGAGGCCTTAGGAAACCCATCTGTCATACCTGTTGCCGCGCAGCAGCGCTGAACGTGGAAGGATGCAGCTTTATCCACCTTATGTACGCTTTTTAAGCACTTAACTGCGCTTTTTGCACAGGTTCACAGAATGCGAACCCTGCCAGGCCCGTTGATGCGCTATCCTCTCCATTCTGGTTATTCGGGGATCGATTTTCTTAATGTCGTATTGGATGAAATCGCTGTGGCTGTTGCCGTCTTTGTGGGTTGCCTGTGTTCAGGCGGAACCGTTGCAAAAGTCATTCAACGACTGGCAAATTACCTGCAACAATGTCGCCTTTTGCGTGGCGCGCAATATTCCAGGCGACAAAGGGTTGGTGATGACGATTTCGCGTCATGCGGGCGTCAACGATCGCCCCTTGCTGCGCATTGACTATGGCAGCGCCTACAGTGGTGCGCTGCCTGGCGGTCCGCTTCAGGATAACCTGCTGCTCGATCAGCGCCGCCTTAAGCCCGACCTCAAACACTGGACGGTAGAACCTCATCATCTCGCCACCAGCAATACCATCGCGATAGATGAGTTCCTTGATCTGGTGATGGAGGCGAAAACCCTGCAGCTCACCTTTGATCCCAATGCGCTGATCTCGTTGCGCGGCATGAAAGCTGCACTGTTGCTGATGGATGACACCCAGGGTCGGGTAAACAGCCTGAGCGCGTGGATCAAACGTGGCGACCGTGCCAGCTGGGACGTTCCGCCGGCGCCTGCGCTGCCGCCATTGCCGCCTGCTGTCGAGCCGCCCGCAGCACTGACGCGCGATGAGACCAGCGGACTCATTGATTACGGCACCTGGCGGGTAAATACCGATTCCTGTTCACTCGATCCGCTACGCCGGGAAGTCAGCGTGGCTCCCCTTACTGACCAGCGCGCACTGCTGCTGGTGAGTTGTGAAATGGGGGCTTATAACGTGATCGATCTGGCGTTTGAAGTGACGCGCAGCCAGCCTTACGTGGCGCGGGGTATCACCTTAACGTTGCCGTTTACACCGCCGGGTGCCAGCGATCGTCAGCTGGAGCTGATTAACGCCGAGTATGATGCGGCCAGCGGCCAGCTCTACACCTTTGGTAAAGGACGGGGACTGGGCGATTGTGGCAGTGCGACACGCTGGCAGTTTGATGGCACGCGTTTTGTGTTAGCGGAGTATGCAGAAGAGTCGACCTGTGACGCCTGGCACAGCAGTGATGACTGGCCAACCCTGTGGGTCAGCCAGTCTGACGGTAGCGTACAGCAGCGTTAAGGAATGGCCTGCACCATCATCGGTGAGCCCAGTTGGTTACCCACCAGTTCGGCCAGCATATTGTTCACGCCGTCGCTCATTGGCGTAAAGCGGGTCAGCGGCGAGCGCGTCACCACGACAAACACCCCAACGTTATGCTGCGGCACCATCGCCATATAGGTGATGAAACCGCCACCGCCGCCGGTTTTCTGAATAATGCCCGGGCGACCATTTTTTGGCCCCATATAGACCCAGCCCATACCCAGTGCATCCGCTTTACCTGGCACATCCATGCCTTCAACTTTGTGCAGCTGATCGCGACGGTAAATCAGGGTTTGCAGTCGATCGATCTGCGGCGTGCGATGGTTTACCGAAGAGTTAAGGAACTGCTGCATCCAGCGGCCCATATCATCCGGCGTGGAATAGACGCCGCCGCTGCCGATCGCCGCCAGCGTGTTATTACACGGGCTGGCACCTTTCTCCGCCACCATCAGGCGTCCGCACTGCTCAGGCGACGGCGTAAAGGTGGTGTCTTTCATGCCGAGCGGGCGGGTTATCAGCTGCTGAAACAGCGCCGGATAAGGTGTCCCGGCGGCGCGTGACAGCGCATCGCTCAACAGATCGTAGCCCAGGTTGGAGTAGGCGGCACTGCTGCCGGGTGCCGCTTTAAGGCTGGCGCGCGCCAGCCATGTCCAGCGCTCGCTTTTCGTCGGCCAGACAAACACCGGACGCTGCGCTTTGCCGCCCGGCTGTTCGCGCGGCAGTCCGCTGGTGTGGGTTGAGAGATTAATCAGGCGAATAGGCTGGCCGTTATACGTGGGCACGCGTGCACCTGGAGGCGCATATTTACTCAGGGGATCGTCAAGGCGAATCTGTCCGCGTTCAGCCATCTTCACCATCACTTCACTGGTCATCAGCTTACTCAGCGAGGCGATGCGAATCAGTGAATCTTTCTGTGGACGCACATTGTTGCCGGGACGGGTGTCACCGAAGCTGGCGAACACCCGCTGATTGCCATCTATCGCCACCAGCGCCATGCCGGTTGCACCGCTGCCATAAAAAATATGTTCCGCATAGCGATCAACAATCTGAGAAGCCAGCAGCGGATCGGGCGCGACCTGCGCCATGCTTTTTAAAGGAAGCAGTGAAACCATCAGGGCCAGTAAATAGGGTGTACGCATGTTCAACGGAAGTGGCTTCGCTATAGATATCGGAGAAAATCTGCCTTCACTCATCAGGATGCAGCAGGTCAGACCCGTTTTTATCCCGGCAGGAACAACAGCAGGAAAAGAGGGCCAGCCAGCGTACAGGCAGCATTGAATAGGACGGCTCTATAGTAATCAGTTTGCGCGGGGCGTGAAGAGGGGAATAGAGGTTTTTTTCTGTTTCAGTTTTTAAGATGAAATGGCCCTTCCCGGTGAGCCGGGAAGGGCGCAGGCATTAAACAGGCTTGAGTAATGCTTCAGCATGGCTGACGATATTCTCAACCGTGAAGCCAAACTCTGCGAACAGCTGGCTGGCAGGGGCGGACTCACCAAAGGTGGTCATCCCGACAATTGCACCATCCAGACCGACATACTTGAACCAGTAGTCAGCAATACCTGCTTCGACTGCCACACGCGCTTTCACGCCGCTCGGCAGAACAGATTCGCGGTAAGCGGCATCCTGCGCATCAAACAGGTCAGTTGAAGGCAGTGAAACCACCCGCACCTTGTGACCGCCCGTGGTGAGTTTTTCTGCTGCACCCAGCGTGATTTCAATCTCAGAACCGGTGGCGATCAGAATCACGTCTGGCGTGCCGTCGCAATCCTTCAGCACGTAGCCGCCGCGTTTGATATTTTCGATCTGCTCCGGGGTACGTTCCGGCTGCAGCAGGTTCTGACGGGAGAGGATCAGCGCGGTTGGACCGTGATGGCGCTCAATAGCCGCTTTCCACGCCACCGCCGTTTCCACCTGGTCACAAGGACGCCATACGCTCATGTTTGGCGTCAGACGCAGGCTGGCGATCTGCTCAACCGGCTGGTGCGTCGGGCCATCTTCGCCCAGACCGATGGAGTCATGAGTGTAGACCAGAATCTGACGCGCCTTCATTAACGCCGCCATACGCGCGGCGTTTCGCGCATATTCAACAAACATCAGGAAGGTGGCAGTGTAAGGAACGAAACCGCCGTGGTGCGCGATCCCGTTACCAATCGCCGTCATGCCAAATTCACGCACGCCGTAGTGAATGTAGTTACCGGCCGGATCCTCTTTGATCGATTTGGAGCCTGACCAGATAGTGAGGTTACTCGGTGCCAAATCGGCCGAGCCGCCAAGGAATTCCGGCAGCATTTTACCGTACGCTTCCAGCGAATTTTGTGACGCTTTGCGGCTGGCGATTTTCTGCGGATTAGCCTGCAGTTCCTGAATGAAACGGGCTGCTTCAGTTTCCCAGTTGGCCGGCATTTCGCCATTCATGCGGCGTTCATACTCTTTCGCCAGCTCAGGATAGGCTGCTTTGTAAGCGGCAAATTTCGCATCCCAGGCTTTTTCACGTTCAGCACCCGCCGCTTTGGCATCCCACTGCTGGTAGATTTCAGCCGGGATTTCAAACGCCGGGTAGTTCCAGCCCAGCTGCTTACGGGTCAGAGCAACTTCAGCCTCACCCAGCGCTGCGCCGTGCGACTCCTCTTTACCGGCTTTGTTCGGTGATCCGAAACCGATAATGGTGCGGCAGATAATCAGTGAAGGCTTATCGGTAACGCTCTGTGCTTCTTTAATGGCGTCACGAATAGCATCAGCGTCATGTCCGTCGATGTCGCCAATCACATGCCAGTTGTAGGACTCAAAGCGTTTGTGGGTGTCGTCGGTAAACCAGCCTTCGGTCTCACCATCGATTGAAATACCGTTATGGTCGTAGAAGCCAATCAGTTTACCCAGGCCCAGGGTGCCCGCCAGTGAACAGACTTCGTGCGAGATCCCTTCCATCAGACAGCCATCGCCCATAAACACATAGGTGTGGTGATCGACGATGTCATGGTCCGGACGGTTAAACTGCGCGGCCAGCGTGCGTTCTGCAATCGCCAGACCCACGGCATTAGCCAGTCCCTGACCCAGCGGGCCGGTGGTGGTTTCAACGCCTGGGGTATAGCCAATTTCCGGGTGACCTGGCGTTTTAGAGTGCAGCTGGCGGAAATTTTTCAACTCTTCAATTGGCAGGTCATAGCCGCTGAGGTGAAGCAGGCTATAAAGCAGCATGGAGCCGTGGCCGTTGGAGAGGATAAAGCGGTCGCGATCAAGCCAGGCGGGATTGGTCGGATTATGCTGGAGGAAGTCGCGCCACAACACTTCGGCGATATCGGCCATACCCATCGGCGCACCGGGGTGGCCTGAATTTGCCTTCTGGACGGCATCCATGCTCAGTGCACGGATCGCGTTTGCCAACTCTCTGCGTGAGGACATACAGTTCTCCCTTGTTATGCATCAGGGCGGGAATGTCCCGCCCGATTAAAATGAGGACTACAGGCGTGCGGCGAGCACATCTTCCAGTTTCTGCTGGTCAACCGCGAACTGGCGGATGCCGTCAGAGAGTTTCTCAACGGCCATCGGGTCCTGGTTATGTTCCCAGCGGAACTCCGCTTCGGAGAGCGGCGATGGCTGATGGAAGCCTTCTGTGGAGGGCTCCAGTTTGCGCTCCAGCGGCGCATCACTGTTCTGCATCTCTTCCAGCAGGTTAGGGGAGATCGTCAGGCGATCGCAGCCCGCCAGCGCGATAATCTGCTCCACTTTACGGAAGCTGGCACCCATGATGATGGTGCTGTAACGGTGCTTTTTGTAGTAATCGTAAATGCGACGCACAGACTTCACGCCGGGATCTTCATCCGCCACATAGGGTTCCATCGGCTTGCGTGAGTTGTACCAGTCGTAGATGCGGCCAACAAACGGGGAGATCAGGAACACGCCCGCTTCGGCACAGGCACGCGCCTGGGCAAAGGAGAAGAGCAGTGTCAGGTTGCACTTAATGCCGTTTTTCTCCAGCTCTTCTGCTGCACGGATACCTTCCCAGGTCGACGCCAGCTTAATCAGTACGCGAGAGCGGTCGATACCGTGCTCTTCATACATCCGAATCAGTTTTTCTGCTTTGGTGACACACATGCCACGATCGAAGGAGAGGCGCGCATCCACTTCGGTCGAAACACGGCCCGGTATGCTCTTCAGGATTTCCATACCGAGGTTGATCGCCACTTTGTCGCTGGCATTAATAATCTGGGTCTCTTTGCTGCCACCCTGTTTTTTGGCGTACTCAATCGCGTCATCCATCAGGTGTTTATACCCTTCGAGACCGGACGCTTTCAGAATGAGTGAGGGGTTGGTGGTAGCGTCTTCCGGATGGTAATTACGAATCGATTCGATATCACCACTGTCCGCCACCACGGTGGTGAACTGTTTTAGGGCTTCTAACTGATTCATCTCTAAACTCCTTGAAAAGAAAAATGAAAGCGAACAGGGAGCACCTCAGGCCTCGCAGCCGGTCTGTGGCATGTTCTGCTACCGGTAACGCGAACCCATAACATTGCAACAGAGACTTTCTGATGGAAATGCGGTTTCTCTGATTGTTGCGCTGCGAGGCGGTGCGAAGGAGCCGTCATGCGGTTTTTACCGTGGGATGCGCCATATTCCATCTGTAAGCATAGCAGTCACGCGGAATGACGCAGGCTGCACTGTAGCAATCCGTGCCCTGTAAAAAAGAATAAACCGATCAGGAGAGAGGTAAGCGCAGCGCGGGGGCAGGCTCGCGCTGCAGCGGCAGAAGAAATCAGACGGGCAGGTTCAGCCAGTTTTTCACCGGCAGGAAATCGCGATAGAGAGCCGCTTCAGGAGAGCCGGCCTCGGGCTGGTAATCATATTCCCAGCGCACCAGCGGTGGCATCGACATCAGGATCGATTCTGTGCGGCCACCGGTCTGCAGGCCAAACAGCGTGCCACGGTCCCACACCAGATTAAACTCCACATAGCGACCACGGCGGTAGAGCTGGAACTGGCGCTCACGATCGCCCCAAGGATGATCTTTACGGCGCGCCACAATGGGCCGATAAGCATCGATAAAGCCGCGGCCTACCGACTGCATAAAGCTGAAGCTCTGCTCAAAGTCGGGCGTATTGAGATCGTCAAAAAAGAGACCGCCAATGCCGCGCTGCTCATCACGATGCTTCAGATAAAAATAGTCGTCGCACCATTTTTTGTAGCGAGGATAAACATCTTCACCAAAAGGCTGACAAATGTTTGCTGCAGTCTGATGCCAGTGCAGCGCATCTTCTTCGAAGCCATAAAAGGGGGTCAGGTCAAAGCCGCCGCCAAACCACCAGACTGGATCGGCACCCGGTTTCTCGGCGATAAAGAAGCGCACGTTGGCGTGACTGGTGGGCACATAGGGATTCTTCGGGTGGATCACCAGAGAGACCCCCATCGCTTCAAAGCTACGACCCGCCAGCTCTGGCCGGTGCGCGGTCGCTGATGCTGGCATCTGATCGCCATGCACATGCGAAAAGTTGACGCCTGCCTGCTCAAACACCGCGCCATTGCGCAGGACGCGGCTCTGACCGCCGCCGCCGCCAGGACGCTGCCAGCTATCCTCGGCAAACTGTGCGCCGCCATCTTCAGCTGCCAGCTGGTTACAAATCTCATCCTGCAGTGCGAGCAGGAATGCTTTTACGCGTGAAATATCAGCCATCTTTTCGCTTATCGTTTGTCAAAGTCTGACGCGATTATACGCAAAACCGCGCCGCTTGCATGAGTACGGCGAGTGCCCGGACCTAAACCGGCTATCTGCATCAGGCGTTGCGGCGGTCAAACTCATCAAAGTAATTGACGATGCCGCTGGCAATTGCAGAGGCAATTTTCTGGCGAAACGCCGTCGTGCCGAGTAATTGCTCTTCGTGCGGATTGGTAATAAAGGAAGTCTCAACCAGCACCGAGGGGATCGACGGTGACTTGAGTACCGCAAAGGCCGCCTGCTCGGTGTGCTGGCTATGAAGATGATGCACCGGTCGGATCTGGTCCAGCACGTGCTTGCCCAGTGTCAGGCTGTTCTTAATGGTGTCAGTCTGCACCAGGTCGAACAGGATCTGCTGCAGATAGTGATCCTGCTGCTGCGCTTTCACGCCGCCCAGTTTGTCTGCATCGTTCTCGCGCTGTGACAGGTAACGCGCCATGGAGCTGCTGGCCCCACGATTAGAGAGCGCAAATACGGAGGCGCCACTGGCGTCGGGGCTGGTAAAGCCGTCGGCATGAATCGACATAAAGAGATCGGCGCCGTGCTGATGCGCGATCTCGACGCGCTGATAGAGCGGGATAAAATGGTCGCTGTCGCGGGTCAGGCGCACTTCAATGCGCGGATGGCTCTGGAGCTGGCGCTGCACGTTGCCAGCGATCTCCAGCACGATGTGTTTCTCTTCTGAACCCTCTTCGCCAACAGCACCGGAGTCGATGCCACCGTGGCCAGGATCGATCATGACGATGCGTTTGCCGTTTTTCGCTGGTGGAGCCGGGCGCGTATGAGGATTTGCTCCGGTCAGGGTTTTTTCTTTAGCCTGAACCGCACGCGGCGTTAAAATGGCTAGCGCCAGCCCGGAAAGCAGTAACTGACGACGATGAATCAAACGTTTAAGCAGGTGCATGTGGGGGTCCGGTAACAGGAATCTTGCCGGTGTTATAGCCTAAGCCTCTGCTGCCTGCGATCACAGAACCATTTCAGGGCATTACTTTGTATTGCAGGTCGCGAACAGGAAATTTGCGCTTTTTTATTTGTCCCTCGCCATGGAGGGTTGCGTGCAGCAGAGAATGCGTGATAATCAGCAAATTGTGCTTATTTGCAGGTAAAGAAGATGGAAATCCGCGCCTTCCGCCAGGAAGATTTTGAAGAAGTGATCACCTTATGGGAACGTTGCGATTTGTTACGGCCATGGAACGATCCGGAGCTGGATATCGAACGCAAAATGAATCACGACCCCGATCTCTTTCTGGTCGCTGAAGTGGGCGGTGTCGTCGTTGGCACGCTGATGGGCGGTTACGATGGTCACCGTGGCGCGGCGTATTACCTGGCGGTGCATCCTGACTATCAGGGACGCGGCTTCGCGAATGCGCTGATGAACCGTCTGGAGAAAAAGCTGATCGCGCGAGGCTGTCCGAAACTGCATCTGATGATCCGTGAAGAGAACGATCAGGTGGTGGCGTTTTATGAGAAGCTCGATTATGAGCCGGTTGATGCGCTGCTGTTTGGTAAGCGTCTGATTGAAGATCGTGAATACTAATCCGTTACCTGGCTATCAGCCGGACGAATACGACGCGAAAGGGCAGCTACGGCTGCCGTTTCTTTTTTGGCTAATCCTGTTGCTTCAGGCCCGAACCTGGCTGCTGCTGGCGATGGCTGGCGCGTCACGGCAACAGGGCAACGATCTGCTGGCGCTGTTCTATCCGGATCGTCAGGCGTTCTGGATTGGACTGGCACTGGGTTTACCCGCGCTGGCGGGCCTGCTGCTGACTGGCTATCGCACGCGCCTGCCGCGACTCTGGCAGCACTGGCGCAGCGTACTGGCGCTGTCGCTGTTGGTGAATCTCCTCTGGCAGGGCTGGCAGTTTGTGCAGGGTGATCTGCTCAGCTCACCGCTGCCCTTGTTGCTGACGCTGTTCGACCTGCTGGCGCTGATCTGGCTGCAGTTTAATCGCCGCTGCCGCGACTGCTTTCTGCCCGAGCACCATCTCAACTAAACTTTTTGTCGCTTTGCGACTCCAATCATTTCCGCCTTTCCGGCATCGTATTTACAGGAGTTCTCATGAAAGCTGTTCGTTCCACGCTACTGATCGCCGCCGTTGCACTGAGCGGCTGTGCCAGTTCGGGTTCCGGCGCTGACAGCAGCCAGCAGGCAAGCTGGTGGAATCCGCTGACGTATCACTGGTCTTCTGCGCTGCCATGGAACTGGTTTGGTTCCACGCTGACCGCGACTGAACAGGGCGTGGGTGGGTTAACCGCCTCGACCGCCATGAAAGAGGACGCGATCAGTGCCGGACTGAACGGTGACTATTCGCTGCGACAGGGCATGCGCAGCGAGAATGGTCAGGTGATTTCATTCTGGCAGGCGCTGAATGATGGCAAAGTTAAGCTGGTAATTTATGGAGAGTCGCAGGTCGATCGTATCGAGGTCATGGATAGCGCGATCGCCAGCAGCGACGGCAGCAAAGTGGGTGATGCCTTCAGTAATAAGTTCAGCAAAGCCTTCGACAACTGCACCTTAGCCAGCGGCCCCGACGCGCGTGACGTGGCGTGCCGTGCGCCAGGCAGTCAGCATCTGACTTATGTCTATCATGGCGACTGGCACGGGCCGGAAGGATTGATGCCTTCTGACGATACCCTGAAAAACTGGAAAATCAGCAAGATTGTCTGGCAGCGTTAAGCCTGCCTTATCAGCGCGCCGCCCCCCTGGCGGCCGCTGAACAGCTCAGAACCCCTGCCAGCCCACGCTGCACGCGGTTCCCTCTCCCCATCGGCTTTTGCTGATTTGTGCATAAACTCTGCCGCCGTCTTATGCTTTTTTCGACTTTGAAATCATTAAACGATATATAAAACCGTTACTGGTTTTCACTGAGTTATAAATAAACTGATGCATCAGCGGGTGAGATCCGCATCAAACTTTTTCAGGGTGCCAAATGACATTACAAGCGATGAAAAAAATCGTGAGCGGTATCGCGTTGTCGCTGAGCCTTGCTGGCGCAGCCAACGCCACTGAACTTCTTAATAGCTCTTACGATGTGTCGCGGGAGCTGTTTGTTGCCCTGAATGCTCCGTTTGTTAAACAGTGGGATGCCACACATCCAGGCGATCCGCTCACTATCAAGATGTCACATGCCGGTTCATCAAAACAGGCGCTGGCTATCCTGCAGGGACTGCGCGCGGATGTGGTGACCTACAATCAGGTGACGGATGTGCAGGTGCTGCACGATAAAGGCAACCTGATTGCCGCAGACTGGAAAAGCCGTCTGCCGAACAACAGCTCACCTTTCTACTCCACCATGGCGTTTCTGGTGCGCAAAGGAAATCCAAAGCAGATTCACGACTGGTCAGATCTGACCCGCAGCGATGTGAAGCTGATTTTCCCGAATCCGAAAACGTCCGGTAATGGCCGCTACACCTATCTGGCCGCCTGGGGCGCAGCGGACAAAGCCGATGGCGGCGATCAGGCCAAAACGCAGGCCTTTATGACGCAGTTCCTTAAAAACGTGGAAGTGTTTGATACCGGTGGTCGTGGCGCGACGACGACTTTTGCTGAGCGCGGTCTGGGCGACGTCCTGATTAGCTTTGAGTCGGAAGTGAATAACATCCGTAACCAGTACGGCAAAGATGAATATGAAGTCGTGGTGCCGAAAACCAATATTCTGGCGGAGTTTCCGGTGGCGTGGGTGGATAAGAACGTCGCCACCAACAAAACCGCAGATGCGGCCAGCGCATACCTGAACTATCTCTACACCCCAGAAGCGCAGAATATTATTACGCACTACTACTATCGCGTGAATAATCCACAGCTGATGGCAGCGCAGAAAGATCGCTTTCCGCAGACCAGCCTGTTCCGGGTGGAAGATGCCTTTGGCGGCTGGGACAAGGTAATGAAAACGCACTTTGTCAGCGGCGGTGAGCTCGATAAATTGTTAGCGGCGGGGCGCGGATAATGTTTGCAGCCAGCCATAAACGCGTATTGCCCGGCTTTGGTCTCAGCCTTGGCACCAGCCTGCTCTTTACCTGCCTGATTCTGCTGCTGCCGATCAGCGCGGTGATCATGCAGCTGTCGCAGATGACGCTGCAGCAGTACTGGGATGTGGTGACTAATCCGCAGCTGATTGCCGCCTATAAAGTGACGCTGCTCTCTGCCGGTGTTGCGTCACTATTTAATGCCGTGTTCGGCATGCTAATGGCGTGGATTCTGACCCGTTATCGCTTCCCGGGCCGTGCGTTGCTGGACGGTCTGATGGATCTGCCCTTTGCACTGCCTACCGCCGTAGCAGGTCTCACCCTGGCCGGACTCTTTTCGGTCAACGGCTGGTACGGACAGTGGTTCGCCCATTTCGACATCAAAATTTCCTACACATGGATTGGTATCGCCATTGCCATGGCCTTTACCAGCATTCCGTTTGTGGTACGAACCGTACAGCCGGTGCTTGAAGAGTTAGGCCCGGAATATGAAGAGGCCGCCGAAACCCTGGGTGCTACGCCGTGGCAGAGCTTCCGCCGCGTGGTGCTGCCAGAGGTGGCCCCTGCGCTGCTGGCCGGTACGGCACTCTCCTTTACGCGCAGCCTGGGTGAGTTTGGTGCGGTGATTTTCATTGCCGGTAACATCGCCTGGAAAACCGAAGTGACCTCCCTGATGATTTTTGTCCGGCTGCAGGAGTTCGACTATCCGGCGGCCAGCGCCATCGCCTCGGTGATCCTGACGGCTTCGCTGATTCTGTTATTCGCGATTAACACATTACAGAGCCGCTTTGGCCGTCGTCTGGGAGGTCACTAATGGCTGAGGTTTCACAACTTAATCACGCGGCGCGTCAGCCGGTGAACTGGGGTAAGTGGCTGCTGATTGGTACTGGCGTACTGATTTCTGTTCTGCTGCTGGTGGTGCCGATGGCCTCCATCTTCTGGGAGGCGCTGAATCAGGGCCTGATCGTGGCGCTCAGCAATCTGGCCGACCCGGACATGCTGCACGCTATCTGGCTGACTGTCATGGTGGCACTGATTACCGTTCCGGTTAACCTGGTATTCGGCACGCTGCTTGCCTGGCTGGTCACGCGCTTTACCTTTCCGGGACGTCAGCTGCTGCTGACCCTGTTCGATATTCCTTTTGCCGTGTCGCCGGTTGTCGCCGGTCTGATGTACCTGCTGTTCTGGGGCGTGAATGGTCCGGCAGGCGGCTGGCTGGATGCGCATAACATCCAGATTATGTTTGCCTGGCCGGGTATGGTGCTGGCGACGGTGTTTGTGACCTGTCCGTTTGTGGTCCGCGAACTGGTTCCGGTGATGCTGAGTCAGGGCAGTCATGAAGATGAAGCGGCGGTGTTGTTAGGCGCCTCTGGCTGGCAGATGTTCCGTCGTGTGACGCTGCCGAACATACGCTGGGCGCTGCTGTACGGCATCGTGCTGACCAACGCCCGTGCGATTGGTGAATTTGGTGCGGTCTCGGTGGTCTCGGGATCGATTCGCGGTGAGACCTATACGTTACCGCTTCAGGTTGAATTATTGCATCAGGACTACAACACCGTTGGCGCGTTCACCGCAGCCGCACTGTTAACCCTGATGGCAATTGTGACGCTGTTTCTGAAAAGCATTGTGCAGTGGCGTTTAGAGCAACAGCACAAACGCCTGCAACAGGAGGGAAATCATGAGCATTGAGATTAACAAGATCAACAAGTCCTTTGGTCGCACCTCGGTGCTGAACGATATCTCTCTGGATATTGCCTCGGGTGAAATGGTGGCGCTGCTTGGCCCATCAGGCTCGGGTAAAACCACGCTGCTGCGTATTATCGCCGGGCTGGAGCATCAGAACAGCGGTCAGATCCGTTTTCATGGCAACGATGTCAGCCGCCTGCATGCGCGCGACCGTCAGGTCGGTTTTGTGTTTCAGCACTATGCGCTGTTCCGTCATATGACAGTGTTCGACAACATCGCCTTTGGCCTGACTGTCCTGCCGCGTCGTGAACGTCCTTCAACGGCGGAGATCAAACAACGTGTCACCCGTTTGCTGGAGATGGTGCAGCTGGCCCATCTGGCGAATCGCTTCCCGGCACAGCTGTCGGGCGGCCAGAAACAGCGTGTGGCCCTGGCGCGTGCATTAGCGGTTGAACCACAGATTCTGCTGCTGGATGAACCCTTTGGCGCGCTGGATGCTCAGGTACGTAAAGAACTGCGCCGCTGGCTGCGTCAGCTGCATGAAGAGATTAAATTCACCAGTGTGTTTGTGACCCATGACCAGGAAGAGGCGATGGAAGTCGCCGATCGCGTGGTGGTGATGAGCCAGGGCAACATCGAACAGGTCGGCACGCCAGATGATGTGTGGCGCGATCCGGCAACCCGCTTTGTGCTGGAGTTCCTGGGTGAAGTGAATCGCTTTGATGGCGAAATTCAGGGATCGCAGTTCCACGTGGGCGCGCATCACTGGCCGCTGGGCTATACCTCGGCACATCAGGGCGCCGTGGAGCTGTTCCTGCGTCCGTGGGAAATCGACGTGTCGCGCCGCAGCAGCCTGGAAACCCCGTTGCCGGTGCAGGTGCTGGAAGTGAGCCCGCGTGGCCACTTCTGGCAGCTGGTGGTGCAGCCTGCTGGCTGGCAGAGCGAGCCGTTCTCGCTGGTGTTTGAAGGTGATCAGACGGCCCCGATTCGTGGCGAGCGTCTCTTCGTAGGCCTGCAGCAGGCGCGCCTCTATAAAGGTGACACACCGTTGCGCCCGGTTGCCTTTGCACAAAGCGCCTGATATTTTCTCATCAACAACGGGCGGGAGTGTGACTCCCGCCTTTTTTTCGCCTCTCGTTTGTAACAGGCCAGGAAGCAGACCGTGACGACTCTTGAAAATACCATCGGCAATACCCCGCTGATTAAGTTGCAGCGCCTGACGCCTGCCAACGGCAGTGAGGTCTGGCTCAAACTGGAAGGTAATAATCCGGCGGGTTCGGTAAAAGATCGCGCAGCCTGGTCGATGATCAATCAGGCAGAGCTGCGCGGTGACATTTCACCCGGCGATCAGCTGATTGAAGCTACCAGCGGCAATACCGGTATTGCACTGGCGATGATCGCAGCGATGAAAGGCTATCGTCTTCGCCTGCTGATGCCAGACAACATGAGTCAGGAGCGGCAGGATGCGATGCGTGCCTACGGCGCGGAGCTGATTCTGGTGCCGCGAGAGCAGGGCATGGAAGGCGCACGCGATCTGGCGCAGGCAATGGCCGCGCGTGGTGAAGGGCGGGTGCTGGATCAGTTCAATAATCCTGATAACCCGCTGGGCCATTATCAGACGACCGGGCCAGAGTTGTGGCAGCAGTCGAATCAGCGCATGACCCATTTTGTCTCCAGCATGGGCACGACCGGCACCATCACCGGCGTAGGGCGTTACCTGAAAGAGAACAACACGGGCGTGAAGGTGATCGGTTTACAGCCGAGTGAAGGCAGCAGCATTCCGGGCATTCGCCGCTGGCCACTGGCCTATCTGCCGGGCATCTACCGTCCCGATCTGGTGGATGATGTGATGGATATGGCGCAGAAAGAAGCGGAAGAAACGATGCGGGCGCTGGCACGCCGTGAAGGTATTTTTTGTGGCGTCAGTTCAGGCGGCGCGGTTGCGGGGGCGCTGCGCATTGCGCAGGCTAATCCGGGCAGCGTGGTGGTGGCGATCGCCTGCGATCGCGGCGATCGCTATCTCTCTACCGGACTCTATCATCAGTAATCTTTGCTGATGCGGGAACCCAGCCTGTGCGCAGCGTTTGCTGCCCACAGGCTTTTTTTTTAACAGTATTTCACGCGCCAGATAGACTGAATCTGTAAGGATCGCGTAAATCAGGCTGCACGAACGCCCGGTACAGGACAAAATAGCGCCAATTCTGTCGAGAGATAAACATGAAAATTTTGCTTGTTGATGATGACGTTGAATTAGGCACGATGCTAAGCCAGTACCTGATCGCCGAGGGGTTCGATGCGCAGCTGGTTCTGACCGGCAGCGCCGGCATTCAGGGCGCGCTATCAGGTGAGTTCACCGCCATGATTCTGGACATTATGCTGCCCGACATGAGCGGTATTGATGTACTGCGGCAGGTACGCCAGAACAGCCGGATTCCGGTGATTATGCTGACCGCCAAAGGCGATAACATTGATCGGGTGATCGGTCTGGAGATGGGTGCAGATGACTATATGCCAAAGCCCTGCTATCCCCGGGAACTGGTGGCCCGCCTGCGCGCCGTATTGCGTCGTTTCGAAGAGCAGGTTCCGCAACCTGATGCCAGAGAGCCGCTGCGCTGGGGCGAGCTGACGCTGAATCCGGCTACCCGCATGAGTGAATGGCAGGGGCGAGCCTTCGATCTGACGGCATCGGAATTTAACCTGCTGGATTTACTGCTGCGCGCCCCGGATCGGGTGGTGTCGAAAGATGAGCTCTCTGAGAAGGGGCTGGGTCGTCCGCGTGAAGCCTATGACCGCAGTGTCGATGTGCATATCAGCAATATCCGTCAGAAGCTCAGTGCATTAACTGCTGACAGCATCAACATTGAAACCGTTCGCAGCATCGGTTACCGCATTCGATGAAACAGAGTTACCGTGGACGCATGTTCTGGAAGATTTTTATCGGCTTCTGGATTGTTTTTGTCATCATGAGTCAGCTTATCTGGCTGGGTTTTACGCTCTCCGGTAAACGTCACGAACCGCCTGAAATTGTGGCTATCCGGCGCATTGTCGATCTGCAGATGACTTCTGCTGCATCGGTGCTGGCGCGCAGCGGGCCCGACGCGCTGAATGCGATGCTGTCGGACTGGGATAACAGCGATCGACAGTTTTTCCATGTGACGCAGCAGGCAAAATCGCCACAATCACAAAACAGCGGCAATCTGGATTATGTGGGGCGTCTTCCTGAAGAGGTGGTGCGCTGGGTTCAGGGTGCTGATGGCAAAGAGTATCAGCTGCGTTACGACCTGGATGGCATGCGCAAAGACAGCATGCATAATCTGATGCCACGCAAATTTCTGAATATTCCTGAGCCGATTTTCATCTTTGCCGGTTCGGTGGGATTGCTGTTCAGCCTGTTGCTGGCCTGGAATCTGACGCGGCCTATGCGTCAGCTGTGTGAGGGATTTTCCCGCGTCGCCGAGGGTGATTTACGTGTGCGGCTATTCCCGATCATGCGAAAGCGCCACGACGAGATCTCAAACGTTGCAGAAGCCTTTGATGCCATGGTCGAGCGGCTGGACACCCTGGTGCGCGCCCGTGAAGAGCTACTGCACGATATCTCGCATGAGCTTCGTTCACCGCTGGCACGACTTCAGCTGGCTACCGGACTGGCCAGACAGACGCCAGAGAGCGTAAACAGTTCGCTTGATCGCATTGATGAAGAGGCGCGTCGGCTGGACAAGATGATTGGCGAACTGCTGACGCTGTCGCGGGCCGAGCATGAAAGCATTCCGGATGAGCAATATTTTGACCTGACTGGTTTACTGGAGGCAGTCCTTACTGATGTCCGTTATGAAGCGCAGATTCCCGGTGTGCAGGTTGAGCTGCATGTCGATGCCGAGGCTGATTACACCGTGCGAGGCAATGCCGAGCTGATACGGCGCGGCGTAGAGAACGTGTTACGTAACGCGCTGCGTTTCTCTCTGCCAGGACAGCGGATTGAGGTGCATTTGCGCGCAGAAGCGCAGTGGCTGGCGATTCAGGTGTGCGATCAGGGGCCGGGTGTCGACGAGGATAAACTCTCCAGCATCTTTGACCCGTTTGTGCGGGTAAATTCGCCGCTGATGGGTAAAGGGTATGGTCTGGGTCTGGCTATCGTGCGCAAGGTCGTACTGGCGCATCATGGTGAGGTTGATGCCCGGAACCGGCCAGAAGGTGGACTTGAACTGACGCTGCGTCTGCCACACTGGCAGCCCTGAACAGGTGTATTGCAGAAACGATAACGGCACCCGCAGGTGCCGTTATGATATCAACGCATACTTACTTTCTGATGCGAATCACCGGCGTTTCGCCGACGGTGACCTGGCCAGACAGCTTAATCAATTCCTTGATTTCATCCATGTTGGAGATAACAACCGGTGTCAGGGTTGATTTCGCTTTCTCTTCCAGCAACGGCAGATCGAACTCGATAACCACATCGCCTTTTTTGACCTTCTGGCCTTCTTCAGCGATGCGTTTGAAGCCTTCACCTTTCAGTTCTACCGTATCGATACCGAAGTGGACAAACAGCTCAATGCCGTTGTCTGATTCGATCGAAAAAGCGTGATTGGTTTCAAAAATCTTACCGATAGTGCCATCAACAGGCGCAACCATTTTGTTGCCGCTGGGTTTGATAGCAATACCGTCGCCCACGATTTTCTCTGCAAACACCACATCTGGTACGTCTTCAATATTCACGATTTCGCCTGACAGAGGCGCTACGATGTCAATTGTCCCAGCGCTATCCGTTTTTTCGCCAAAAAGTTTAGAAAACAAACCCATGATCTTCTCCTAAGCAGTAATTTGGGGCCAGCATCATGCAGATTAGCAGAGCGTTTTTTCCTTAATAAACTTGTTTACCAGGTTCATCAGGTCTTCCGCTGTCGGTTGAGCCAGTGCCTGCTCTGCCAATGCCTTCGCATCTTCAAAATTAGTATTACGAATGATTTTCTTGATGCCAGGGATAGAAATGGCACTCATGCTGAACTCGTCCAGCCCCATTCCCAGTAACAGTAGTGTAGCACGTTCATCACCTGCCAGCTCACCACACATGCCGGTCCATTTACCTTCAGCGTGAGATGCATCAATGACTTGCTTGATTAAGTTAAGCACAGACGGCGTCATTGGGTTGTACAGGTGCGAGATCAAATCATTACCACGATCGACCGCCAGAGTATACTGCGTCAGATCGTTTGTCCCAATACTGAAGAAGTCGACTTCTTTCGCCAGATGATGCGCAATCACGGCTGAAGCCGGGGTTTCCACCATGATGCCGACTTCGATGCTTTCATCAAAGGCTTTACCTTCTTCGCGCAACTGCGCTTTCAGCAGTTCCAGTTCCGCTTTCAGACTGCGAACTTCTTCAACCGAAATGATCATCGGGAACATGATGCGCAGTTTACCGAAGGAGGAGGCGCGCAGGATAGCACGCAGCTGCGCATGCAGAATCTCTTTGCGATCCATAGCGATGCGGATAGCACGCCAGCCGAGGAACGGGTTCTCCTCTTTCGGCAGGTTCATGTAAGGCAGATCTTTGTCACCGCCGATGTCCATGGTACGAACGATAACGGCTTGTGAACCCATCGCTTCAGCAACGGCTTTGTACGCCTGGAACTGCTCTTCTTCGCTTGGCAGAGAGTCACGGTCCATGAACAGGAATTCGGTACGATAAAGACCAACGCCTTCAGCGCCATTGCGCTCAGCACCGGCGATATCGCGCACGGTACCGATGTTGGCGCAGACTTCAACCTGGTGACCATCCAGCGTGACGGCTGGCAGATCTTTCAGCTTGGCTAATTCGTGTTTTTCCGACAGATACTGATTCTGTACGGCTTTCAGCTCTTCCTGAATCGCCTCAGAAGGATTGACGTGAATCGCATTGTTAACGCCATCCAGGATCAGGAAATCGCCGTTTTTAACCGTGACGGTCACATTGCCGGTGCCGACAATGGCTGGGATCTCCAGCGAGCGCGCCATGATTGAAGTGTGTGAGGTACGGCCACCCAGATCGGTGATAAAGCCCAGCACCTTTTTCAGGTTCAGCTGTGCGGTTTCTGACGGCGTTAAATCTTTTGCCACCAGAATGGATTCGTCCGGAATAGCGCTCAGGTCAACAATGTGCAGACCGAGGATGTTTTGCAGCAGACGTTTACCGATGTCACGTACGTCAGCCGCACGCTCTTTCAGGTATTCGTCATCTAACTCTTCCAGAGCTTTCGCCTGGCCATCAATAACAGAGTAGGCAGCAGCATCGGCAGAAGCGTGATCTTTTTTAATCAGATCGATGATTTCCTGCTCCAGCTCTTCATCTTCCAGCAACATGATGTGGCCTTCGAAGATGGCTGCTTTCTCTTCACCGAGGGTTTCACCCGCTTTGACGCGAATCGCTTCCAGTTGTAATGCCGCTTTGCTACGGCCATCAAGGAAGCGTTGTACTTCCTGCTCAACCTGATCATCAGAAATTTTCTTGCGGTTGATGACGATCTCGTCTTCTTTCAGCAGCAGTGCTTTGCCGAAAGCGATACCTGGTGATGCTAAAATGCCTGAAATCATAACGCTACCTTTTAATCACGATGGCTGATGGGACTCTATGCGGTGCCATTGTCGCGGGACACGTACTCTACGAAAGCAATAACGCGGACAGGTTGTCCGCGATCAAGATGTTTGCACTCAATGGCGCAGAGGAGTCGATTGGCTGGAGAGCTGAGCGGAGATTACTCCAGTTCAGCCATCAGTTTGACCAGATGCTCAACTGCTATCTGCTCATCTTCGCCTTCTGCAGAAAGCGTCACAACCGTTCCCTGGGTTAAACCCAATGTCTGCAGCTTGAACAGGCTTTTCGCGCTTGCTGATTTACCGTTAGAGGTCACGGTAATTTCTGACTGGAAAGCTTTGGCTTCTTTTACGAATTGCGCAGCTGGGCGAGTATGCAGACCGTTTGGTGCAGTAATGGTAACTTCTTGCTGGAACATTCTATTTCCCCAACGTTATCAGGATGAGTGTTATGGATCTAAAGTCTAGCCTGGAGCCTTCACTTTAGCCTGTGTAGGTGCGCGGGTATAGCATCATGCTGACCAAAGACGCGCAGGCGTCAAATCTACATTCCGTTGCTTCTCAAAACCGATTCTACACGTCACCGGTTAATTATGCCGTGATTCGCCGTTTCACTGAATCCGTAAATCGATTCAGCTTGATCCACTTCAAAGGCGGATTAATTTCAGGCATCGAAATAATTGGCAGTCTGAATACCAGATCGGCGTCACTGAAATCAATCTGCCGGGTTATGAAAGTGAGATCTGCACCACAAAAAAGCACCCAGGCGGGTGCTTTTTTCTCCATTTTCAGACTATCTGCCGCTGCTACTGCAGCTCTTTTTCTGTGAAGAGATCGGCAAACAAAGCCGTACTCAGATAGCGTTCGCCGGAGGAGGGGAGAATGACCACAATATTTTTATTCGCGAAGGTTTCGTCTTCCTGCAGCTTCAGCGCGGCGGCGACGGCAGCACCGGATGAGATACCGGCCAGAATACCTTCCTCTTCCATAAGCTTACGCGCTGTGCTGATCGCTTCATCATTGGTGATCGCCACTACGCGGTCCACCAGATTCAGCTCAAGGTTGCCCGGAATAAAGCCTGCGCCGATACCCTGAATTTTGTGTGGACCAGGCTTGATCTCTTCACCCGCCAGCGCCTGAGCAATTACCGGTGAATCCGTTGGCTCAACGGCGACGGTTATCAGGTCTTTCTTGCCTTTGGTGTTTTTGATATAGCGGCTCACCCCGGTCAGCGTACCGCCGGTGCCGACACCTGCGATAAAGACATCCACTTCGCCATCCGTGTCTTCCCAGATTTCCGGGCCGGTGGTCTTCTCATGGATTTCCGGGTTAGCCGGATTGCTGAACTGCTGCAGCAGGACATATCGGTCCGGATCGCTGGCGACAATCTCTTCCGCTTTGCTGATGGCGCCTTTCATGCCTTTAGCACCTTCGGTCAGCACCAGCTTAGCCCCCAGCGCTTTCAGCAATTTACGACGTTCCACTGACATGGTTTCTGGCATCGTCAGGGTTAATTTGTAGCCGCGCGCTGCGGCAACATAGGCCAGCGCAATACCGGTGTTACCGCTGGTCGGTTCAACCAGTTCAACACCGGGCTTCAGAATACCGCGTTTTTCTGCGTCCCAAATCATATTGGCACCGATACGGCATTTTACGCTGAAGCTCGGGTTACGGGATTCAACTTTCGCAAGGATGCGGCCGTTACCGATGCGGTTCAGTCGAACCAATGGCGTATGACCAATTGTCAAAGAGTTGTCTTCATAGATCTTACTCATAGCCTGTCCTTAACTGTATGAATTATTGGGAACGCTATGAGCATACCTGTTCTGCCTGGGGGCGGAAGGAAAGAAATCGTATATCTATATTTCGCCCGGCAATAAGCCCTGCTAAAAAGAGCATAAGGCGTGCGGGTGTGACTAGCGCACCTCACTGCGGGCCAGTTGCGGCCGGTAACGGTCAACCCACATGGCGGTGGCACCACAAACGGCAACCGGCATAATCACCAGATTAAGAATCGGAATCATGGTGAACAGGCTGGTTAG
Organism: Pantoea jilinensis; assembly: GCF_019104105.1. Classification (NCBI taxonomy): domain Bacteria; kingdom Pseudomonadati; phylum Pseudomonadota; class Gammaproteobacteria; order Enterobacterales; family Erwiniaceae; genus Pantoea; species Pantoea jilinensis. The sequence goes on from NZ_CP077746.1 coordinate 1,151,286, forward strand.
CGCGCCAAACTGCATGTTGGCCGTTTTGTGCCGGCGCAGGGCGTTTCGCATTTGCTGAAAAGGCACTTTGTGGTTGTCGAACGGGTAGTCGCAATACTGAATGGATAACATCCAGGCACTGAACAGGAACCACAGCACGGGCGCCACCGTCTGACCAAATCCCGGAATAAAGTAGAGCAGCAACAGTCCCAGCGCGCGGGGCAGGTAATAGCCCAGTTTTTGCATCTCGCGCTTCATAATGCGCGGCACATCTTTAATCATTCCCGCCCAGCCACTGTCGGGCAGAGGCTTACCGGTCAGGCGGCCTTCGAGCTGTTCGGCCAGCAGGCCGCAGAATGGAGCAGCAATCAGGTTTGCCAGCGTTGAGAAGAAATAGCTGAACACCAGTACAATCGCAATCACCGACAATGGCCACAACAGATAACTCAGCCACTGCAGCCAGTCGGGAATATGGGCCATCAGGCGTGGAATCCAGTCGCCGAGGCGATAGAACAGCCAGACGAATGCGCCGCCCAGCATAATGATGTTGATCAGCAGTGGCATCACCACAAAGCGGCGAATGCCAGGCAGACGGACCAGTTTCCAGCCCTGGCTAAAGTAGTGCATGCCGTTAAAATTTGAGACGGAATTCTCAAGGGCCATAAAGCCAATTCTCCTGAAGGTGTTAAGGCGCGCTCACTATAACCTGGCTTTTTCTCCAGGCCAGGTGCCGTTTGGGTAAAAAAACAGCGAAAAAGCGTGGGTTGCCTATCTTATTTGTCAGAAAATACTGCACAGACTTGCACTTGTGTAGCAGGGCAAATACAGTTAGAGGATAAAGTTTGCCGCGGTGGCAAGGTATTGGAACAACAGAGAATACAATGATGCAGGATTTGCGTCTGATATTAATCGTTGTTGGCGCGATCGCCATTATAGCGCTCCTTCTTCACGGGCTGTGGACCAGCCGTAAAGAGCGTTCGTCAGTGTTCCGCGATCGCCCGCACAAACGTCTAAAACAACGTGATGACCATGATGAGCAGGACCTGATTGACGACGAAGATGACGGCGTCGGCGAGGTTCGTGTTCGTTCTGAGCGCAACGTCCATCAGGAACCGCGTTTCGATGAGATCCGCGAACCACAGCCAGAAGCGCCGCGTAAGCAAGCGCCCGCTGAGCCTGTGCGTCAGCCTGCGCCACGACCCGCACCGCAACCCGAACCTGACAGCGATCCGCTATTCACTACGGCACCTAAGCCTGCTCCACAGCCGCGCCCTGAACCGGTGCGTCAGCAGCCAGCGCAGACTTTCGTCGCGCCGCCTGTTCAGGCCGACCCGTTGCTGGATCTGGATCCGCTGGAGTCTGTGCAGCCTGCGCCGCAGTACCAGGCTGAACCTGAGCCACAACCGCAGCCTGAGGTGTCAGCGCCTCCTGCGCCTGAACAACCCGCGGCTAAAGCGCCAGCAGAAAAACCGAAAGAAGCCGTACTGGTGCTGCATGTTGCTGCCCATTCGGGCGGCGAACTGAACGGTGAAGCGTTGCTGCAGGGTATTCTGCAGGCGGGCTTCCAGTTTGGTGAAATGAATATTTTCCATCGTCATCTTAGTCCGGCAGGCAGTGGTCCGGTGCTGTTCAGTCTGGCTAACATGGTTAAGCCAGGTTCGTTCAATCCTGACATGATGACCGATTTCAGCACGCCTGGTATCTCCATCTTTATGATGGTGCCCTCTTATGGCGATGCGAATCAGAACTTCAAGCTGATGCTGCAGTCTGCACAGCGTATCGCTGATGATGTTGGTGGCGTGGTGCTGGACGATGAGCGTCGCATGATGACGCCACAGAAGCTGGAAACTTACAAAGCGCGTATCCGCGATGTGGTTGGCGTCTGACACCTGCGCTAAACGCTATCTGAATTGTTAAAACAAACCCCCGCCTGTCGGGGGTTTTTTATCTGATGGGGCTTTATGAAATCCGTCCAGGATCACATCACCGAACTGCGCACCACGCTGCGCCATCACGAATATCTCTACCACGTCATGGATGCGCCGGAAGTGCCGGATGCTGAATACGATCGCCTGATGCGTGAACTGCGTCAGCTGGAAGAGGAACATCCCGATCTCATTACACCGGATTCGCCCACCCAGCGTGTGGGTGCTGCGCCGCTGACGGTATTTGAGCAGGTTCGCCATGAAGTGCCGATGCTGTCGCTGGACAACGCGTTTGATGAAGCCACATTTATGGCTTTCAACAAGCGGGTACAGGATCGGCTGAAAAACAGTGAGGACATTACTTACTGCTGTGAACTCAAGCTCGATGGCGCTGCGGTCAGCCTGATGTATGAAAATGGCCTGCTGGTTCAGGCCGCGACGCGCGGTGACGGCACGACCGGTGAGAACATTACCGCCAACGTCCGGACCATTCGCGCTATCCCGCTGCGGCTGAAGGGCGACAACATCCCGGCCCGGCTGGAAGTGCGCGGCGAGGTGTTTATGACGCAGCGCGGCTTCGAGAAGCTTAATGAAGAAGCGCGTCGGACAGACGGCAAAGTTTTTGCTAACCCGCGTAATGCAGCAGCAGGTTCCCTGCGTCAGCTTGATCCACGCATTACCGCCAAACGTCCGCTGACGTTTTTCTGCTACGGTTTTGGCCTGCTGGAAGGCGGTGAGATGCCACACAGCCACATGGCGCGCCTGCAACAGTTTAAAGCCTGGGGCCTGCCGGTCAGCGACCGCATTAAGCGGGTGCATAATGCGGAGGAAGCCCTGGCGTTCTATCGGGAAATTGAGCAACAACGTCCGAACCTGGGTTTTGATATCGATGGTGTCGTAATCAAAGTCGATTCACAGGCGCTGCAGGAGCAGTTGGGCTTTGTGGCGCGAGCGCCGCGCTGGGCGATTGCTTTTAAGTTCCCGGCACAGGAACAGCTGACCTGGGTGCGCGACGTCGAATTTCAGGTTGGCCGCACAGGCGCTATCACGCCAGTAGCTCGCCTGGAGCCGGTGCAGGTCGCAGGCGTTATCGTCAGCAATGCCACACTGCATAATGCAGACGAAATCGAACGGCTGGGTTTACGCATCGGTGATCGAGTTGTGATTCGCCGCGCCGGCGATGTGATTCCGCAGGTCGTCAACGTGGTTATCGCGGAGCGACCTGAAGAGACGCGAGAGGTGGTATTTCCTGCCCATTGTCCGGTCTGCGGTTCTGAGGTTGAACGGGTTGAAGGCGAATCAGTCACGCGCTGCACCGGCGGCTTGATCTGCGGCGCACAGCGCAAAGAGGCACTGAAGCATTTTGTCTCACGTCGGGCGCTGGATGTGGATGGCATGGGCGATAAGATTATCGACCAGCTGGTGGAGAAAGAGTACGTGAGTACGCCAGCCGATCTGTTCCGTCTCACGGCGGGCAAGCTGACCGGACTGGATCGCATGGGGCCGAAATCAGCGCAAAACGTTGTAGATGCGCTGGAGAAAGCGAAGTCGACCACGCTGGCACGCTTCCTCTATGCGCTGGGCATTCGTGAAGTGGGTGAAGCTACCGCCGCTAATCTGGCTAACCATTTTGGTGAGCTGCAGAAGGTGATGGATGCCGATCTTGAGGCGCTCATTGCGGTACCGGATGTGGGCAAAGTTGTTGCCACACACGTTCGCAACTTCATGGAAGAGGAGAGCAACCGTGAAGTTATCCGTCAGCTGACCGAAGAGATCGGCATTCACTGGCCGCAGGTGGTGGTAGTGAAAGCCGAAGAGATCGACAGTCCGTTCGCGGGGAAAACGGTGGTGCTGACCGGCTCGCTGTCGCAGATGAACCGTGATGATGCCAAAGCGCAGCTCGTCGCGCTCGGCGCAAAAGTCAGCGGCAGCGTATCGAAGAAAACCGATCTGCTGATTGCCGGAGAAGCTGCCGGTTCCAAACTGGCGAAAGCACAGGAACTGGGCATAGAGGTGATTGATGAAGCGGAAATGATTCGCCTGCTGGGGGCCTGAGATGGATGAACACCAGCTGGTGGCGATAGCCAATACGCCGATGCCGTTTGGGAAATATAAAGGGCGGATGCTGATCGATCTGCCTGAACCTTATCTGCTGTGGTTTGCCCGCAGTGGCGACTTCCCGTCGGGGCTGTTGGGGGATTTGATGCAGTTGACTCTGACAATAAAAATTGAAGGTCTGGAGGGATTAGTTAAACCGCTCCAGACCCGCAAGTAACTGTGCCCGCGCAGGCGGGCACCTGTTCTACTTCTGTGACTCCATCACCGAATCTTTAACCTTCAGCGTCTGCTGTTGCTGTTTCTCATTGGTCTTCTTGTAACGGCCGGCAATAAACGAGCAGACCATCAGCTGAACCTGATGGAAAATCATCAGCGGCAGCACGATAATCCCCACGGTGCTGGCCGGGAACAGAATATTCGCCATGGGCACCCCGTTCGCCAGACTCTTCTTCGAGCCACAAAACAGCACCACAATCTCGTCGGCACGTTTAAAGCGGAACAGGCGCGAGGCCAGCAGGTTGATAATCAGCACGGCGGTCAGCAGGATGATTGAACCTGCCACAATCCACAGCAGCGTAGTCAAGCCAACGCGATGCCAGATGCCATTCACCACGGCTTCACTGAAGGCGGAATAAACGACCAGCAAAATCGAGGTCTGGTCAGTTTTGCCAATCAGGCTGCGATGTTTCTCAACCCAGCCACCGATCCAGCGACGAGAGAGGTGGCCCAGAATGAATGGCACCATGAGTTGCAGCATAATTTTACCGATCTGCTCCAGACCGTCGCTGGGCGCGCTGCTGTGAATATCCATCACCAGGTTCACCAGCAACGGCGAAATAAATACACCCAGCAGGCTTGATGCCGAGGCGCTGCACACCGCTGCTGCAACGTTACCGCCTGCCATAGAGGTAAACGCGATAGCGGACTGAACGGTGGCTGGCAGGATACAGAGGTAGATAAAGCCGGTATAAATTTCCGGACCGACATCAACCGGATGCCACCAGACCAGCAGCAGACCCAGCGCGGGAAACAACACAAAGGTGCTGAACATAATCCACAGATGCAGCTGCCAGTGGCTGCTGCCTGCGATGATTTTTTCACGCGAAAGTTTGGCACCGTGCATAAAGAATAACAGTGCTATCGCTGCCGTCGCGAGGTAGCTGAAGACATCGACGTAGATCCCTTTCGCTGGCAGGAACGACGCCAGCAGCACGGTGATGATGAGTTTGACCATCATCGGATCGAGTTTTAAAAAGCCCATTGTTAAAATCCGGTAAATTTTTCAATAGCGCGATTGTGCGTGAATTGGTTTTAGAAATAAAATTGATTTATTGAATTAATCTATGAGCATAATCGATGAATTATACCCTGCGTCAGCTTCGGACTTTTATTGCAGTGGCACACTACGGTGGTTTCAGTCAGGCGGGGCAGGCGATAGGTCTGAGTCAGTCGGCAGTCAGCCACAGTATTAAAGAGCTGGAAGCGGAAACCGGCGTCCGGCTGCTGGATCGCACCACGCGTGAGGTGATGCTGACCGAGGCAGGCAAGCAGCTGGCGTCACGGATGGAGCGCCTGCTGGAGGAGATTCATACGACGCTGCTGGATATCCGCAGTTTTGGGGAGCAGCGCAGTGGCACCGTCAGAGTGGCAGCCAGCCAGACCATCTCTGCGCATCTTATGCCGCAATGTCTGGCTGCCAGTCAGCAGCACTTTCCCGATATCAAAGTGATACTGCACGATCGCGCTCAGCAGTGGGTGCTGCAAAGTGTGCGTAACGCCGAGGTCGACTTCGGGATTGTGATTGGGCCGCTCAGCGACAGTGATTTTGATAGCATCGCGATTCTGGATGAGCCTTTCCTGCTGTTGTGCCGCGATGATGATCCGCTGGCGCAGGTGGAAAGGGCTGAATGGTCGATGCTGGATGGTCGCACCATGGTGCTGCAGGATTACGCGTCCGGCAGTCGGGTACTGATTGATGCGGCGATGCAGCAGCAGAACATCAGGGCGCAAGTGGTGCAGGAGATAGGCCATCCCGCTACGCTGTTTCCGATGGTAGAAGTGGGGATCGGCATCAGTATTCTGCCCGCACTGGCCTTACCGTTACCGGCCGATCGTGACCTTAGGGTGCGTCGTCTTTATCCGGAAATTAATCGCAGCCTGACGCTGATCAAACGTAAAAACCGCTCGCTGACGCCTGCTGCCGAAGCGATCTGGCAGGAAGTGCGCCAGCAGGCAGCGCTGCTGGCGCAACAACGCGAAGCCAGCCCCGCGTTTTAGATATAGACGTCCACTTTATTGGCGTCGGTAGGGCGGTTAATGCCGTCTGCTTTGTTCTCACTGACAGGCGTGCTGTCACTTTTTGGCTGATCCTGCTCCGCCTGCTTCTGCTCCAGCTGCGCAATCTGTGCCTGCAGCATGGTGAGCTGTGACTGATACATCTGCTGCATTTCAGCTTTCTGTTCGTCAGTCAGCTCTTTGTTGTCGGCCAGCTCTTTGACCTGGGTTAAGACATTCTGAATCTGTTTATTCAGGGCTGCGACCTGAGAGGCAACACTGCCGCCGCTGTCACCGCTACTTACCGCACTGCTTAAAATTCCGAAAATTGAGGACATCATTTTCTCCCTGTAAGTCGTCACATACGTTATCGGCACGCTGTGAAACGACTTTAGCGCGGAGATTGTTAAGGTTTGGAAAAGAAGGGAGCTTATCTACAAGCCAATGTCTAAACAGCAGAAACGAAAAAAGCGCCTTACAGGCCTTCAGATTGTCGACAAAGTCTGGACTGATGGCAGTGAGAGCGAGCCAGCGCAGGAAACAGGGTCAGTTCGGAAAGACGCTAAAACCGCCATCCATGGCTAGCTCGGCCCGCGCGATTACTTACCTCATCCCTGAGGTGCGCCCGTTGCCGGGCCAACGCTCTGCGTTGTTCAAAAACGCTCCCGGCGTTTTTGTCCATGGCGCGGGACGCTTTCCTCCTCTGACCCTGTTCCCTGCTAGTTGAGCTATTCATCGCTGCAAGATGCGCCCTGATTTGAGTTTGTCCGTAATCTGAATCGCCAGCGATTCAGTCGAACCTGCAGCAGGTTCTCATCCCGCACGGTCACGTCCGTGCCCCGGAAACGAAAAAAGCGCCCAAAAGGCGCTTTATTCTGAATTGGTGGGTCGTGCAGGATTCGAACCTGCGACCAATTGATTAAAAGTCAACTGCTCTACCAACTGAGCTAACGACCCGAAGTGGTGGGTGATGACGGGTTCGAACCGCCGACCCCCTCCTTGTAAGGGAGATGCTCTACCAACTGAGCTAATCACCCACTTCGTACTTCAGTACTGCTTTAACAGGTCAGATATGGTGGGTGATGACGGGTTCGAACCGCCGACCCCCTCCTTGTAAGGGAGATGCTCTACCAACTGAGCTAATCACCCATATCTTCATACCTGTTCACTGCGGGCCACGCTGTTAAGAGTGGTGGGTGATGACGGGTTCGAACCGCCGACCCCCTCCTTGTAAGGGAGATGCTCTACCAACTGAGCTAATCACCCCCGCTGTGTGGAGTCGCATTATAGGGATAGTTGATTTTGAGTCAACGCTTTTTAAAACATAAATGTGCGTTCGGTTTATTTTTAAACATCCTGTTGCGCTTTTAGCCAATGTGCTGGTTTTACTGGCAGAAAAGTCCCTTTTCCCGGGACGCAACCGGCGGGCATGCATTGAGGATTCACCGTCAGATGCTAGAATATGCCCACTGTTTTTCGCGTCTAACCTGTTTTTTGTCATCCAGACAAAGAACCCGCGCATCTAAGGCAATACTCAATGAAAATCAAAACACGCTTCGCGCCAAGCCCAACCGGCTATCTGCATGTCGGTGGCGCACGTACCGCACTTTACTCCTGGCTCTTTGCCCGTCACAACCAGGGCGAGTTCGTGCTGCGCATTGAAGATACCGATCTGGAGCGATCCACGCCGGAAGCTATCGAAGCCATCATGGATGGTATGAACTGGCTGAGCCTCGACTGGAATGAAGGCCCTTACTACCAGACTAAACGTTTTGATCGCTATAACGCGGTCATTGATGACATGCTGGAAGCCGGAACCGCTTATAAATGCTACTGCTCTAAAGAACGCCTGGAAGCGCTGCGCGAAGAACAGATGGCGAACAACGAAAAGCCGCGTTATGACGGCCGCTGCCGTGACAGCCATGAACATCATGCTGATGATGAGCCATGCGTGGTGCGTTTCCGCAATCCACAGGAAGGTTCGGTCATCTTTGACGATCAGATTCGTGGACCGATCGAGTTCAGTAACCAGGAACTGGATGATCTGATCATCCGCCGCACCGATGGGTCGCCAACCTATAACTTCTGCGTTGTTGTTGATGACTGGGATATGGGTATCACCCATGTTATTCGTGGTGAAGACCACATCAACAACACACCACGTCAGATCAACATCCTCAAAGCGATTGGCGCGCAGGTTCCGGTCTACGCTCACGTTTCCATGATTCTGGGCGATGATGGCAAAAAACTCTCCAAGCGTCATGGCGCAGTAGGGGTGATGCAGTATCGTGATGACGGCTACCTGCCGGAAGCGCTGCTCAACTACCTGGTTCGTCTGGGCTGGTCACATGGCGATCAGGAAATTTTCAGCGTGGCTGAAATGGCTGAGCTGTTTACGCTGGATGCCGTCAGTAAGTCTGCCAGTGCGTTCAACACTGAGAAACTGCAGTGGCTGAACCACCACTATATCAATACGCTGCCGCCAGAATATGTGGCGACACATCTGCAGTGGCATATTGAAGAGCAGAAAATTGATACCCGCACCGGACCGGAACTGGCGAAGCTGGTGGGTCTGCTGGGCGAGCGTTGCAAAACGCTGAAGGAAATGGCTGCATCCTGCCGCTACTTTTACGAAGACTTCGCAGAGTTCGATGCCGATGCGGCGAAGAAACATCTTCGTCCGGTCGCGCGTCAGCCGCTGGAAGTGGTGCGTGACAAGCTGGCCGCCATCACTGAATGGACGGCGGAAAACGTGCATCAGGCGATTCAGAGCACCGCAGATGAGCTGGAAGTGGGTATGGGTAAAGTCGGCATGCCGCTGCGTGTGGCCGTGACCGGTGCCGGTCAGTCACCGGGTCTGGATGTCACCGTGGAGGCGATTGGCCGCAGCCGCAGCGTGGCCCGTATTGAGCAGGCCCTGGCCTTTATCAGTGAGCGCGAAGCGCAGGCGTAATGAACACAGCCGGAGGCGCTACGCTTCCGGTTTTCTTACTCTTCACCAATTCCCAGTCGCTCCAGCACGCCTTTAATCCCTTCACGTAAGATTAATGCAGTGAGTTGATCCTGTTCATCCTGGCTCATTTGCTGGATGGAACTTAACAATAACGCAGGTAATGAATTCGTTACTGCGCCATAGGTGGCTGTGGGTTCATTAAGGTTGCGGGTGGATTGAATAAAACTTTTTACGCGTTCATCAATATGAATAAGACGTGCCTTGCCGCCCTGAACTCCGGGCTTTGGCGTGGTTGTCCAGTTCTCCCGCTTGATCCACTTATTCACCGTTTGCCGACTGTAACCCGTTTCTGCAGCCAGCTCTTCGGGGGTAAGCCATTCCTTTTTCACGACACTGTCCCTGTTAAATACATTAGCGGTACATATTACAGCAAAAAGTAACGGTGAAAAGTAACGTAGGCTGAAATTGCCTTTTGTCTGATGACAAAAGGCAAAACAGAATTACTGAGGATTACTGGCAGGTTCGGCAGCAGGACGGAATGCCAGGAAATAGGCCAGACCAACGAAGACGGCACCTCCTACGGCATTGCCCAGGAAGACGGCGACAAAGTTAGGGAAGTACTCTGCCCAGCTCATCTGACCGGCAAAAATAGCGGCCGGAATAATAAACATGTTAGCGACAACGTGCTGGAAGCCAATGGCAACAAACGCCATCACCGGGAACCACATGCCGAAGATTTTGCCAACCATATCTTTACTCGCAAATGCCAGCCACACCGCCAGACACACCAGCCAGTTACAGCCAATGCCTGAAATAAAGGAATGCAGGAAATCGGCATGAACTTTGGCAGAGGCGATAGCCACGGTCTTTTTCAGGTAGTCACCTTCGGTCATGCCCAGCATATGGCCAAAGAACCATGCAACAGCCACGCTGCCGATAAAGTTCGCCAGGGTCACCCAGAACCAGTTACGCGCTACGCTCATAAAGCTGATGCGGCGGGCGAACCAGGCCACGGGTAACGTCATCATATTGCCGGTCAGCAGCTCGCCACCCGCCAGCACGGTCATAATGATACCTACAGGGAAGACTGCGGCACCTAACAGGCCACCGAAAGAGCCCCATTCAGCGGGCAGGGAGTTAATGACGTGAAGATCTAACAGGAAGCCGGTCGCAATAAATGCACCCGCCATAAAGCCAAGAATCAGAAGGATGCTGACAGGCGCACGACTTTTAGCCACGCCAGACTGGATCGCCAGTTGTGCGATTTCTTTAGGTGTATGCAGCGACATAGTATCTCAATAGTTTTTTTATGATTAATGGGGACGATAACGCCTGGTGGACGCGTGGCCCGCGGGAGAGGGTCCCGGTGGCCACTAAATTAGCGGGCTAAGTTTTGCATGCGAAAAAGACGAAGACAAGAAAATTCCTATAACATATTTAACCGTGAATTAACCTGATGGCAGCGGGTATAACAGTTAAAAAACGGTACTGCGTGACCAGACATGATTTTTATCTGCAGCATGCTGCTGAAACTTCGCAGGTTGCCGCCTTTTTCAGCGATCAAACAGAGAATGTCATTTTGCCGTTGACACCCTGGAGGCGGTTTCATATTATGCCGTCCGTCGCTTAACGCGACAGTTTTTCGGTTCGGGGCTATAGCTCAGCTGGGAGAGCGCCTGCATGGCATGCAGGAGGTCAGCGGTTCGATCCCGCTTAGCTCCACCAAACTTTTTCCCAAAAGTTTGGCACTGAAAAACGATTCCAGATGTGGGGGTATAGCTCAGCTGGGAGAGCGCTTGCATGGCATGCAAGAGGTCAGCGGTTCGATCCCGCTTATCTCCACCATTTTCTGACAACGTCGATGTCATTGTTGTCAAAATCCTTTCTGATTTATCTTTCATTCGCCTTTCTGCGAATCTAACGCTATTGCTTTGCAAATCAGCTGCTGCGCACGGTTAACGCGTACATACCCGGCAAGCGCCGCCGCGTTCTGCCCGGATAACGCTGTGCTGCGCCTCGTGCGCGCTTTACATGCAGAATCTGAGTGTATTGTATAAGGGCAGACGTCGCCTGAAGAGGTATTCAGCGGGAAGAAAAGCAGGGATGGCGAAAAACGAAAAGGGCGAGACAGGCTCGCCCTTTGATGTTCAGCACTGCACTCAGAACGCCAGAACCAGACCGGCGATAGCGGCGGAGAGCACGCTGACCAGCGTAGAGCCGTACAGCAGCTTCAGGCCAAAGCGGGAAACCACGTTGCCCTGTTCTTCGTTCAGGCCTTTAATCGCACCGGCCACGATGCCGATGGAAGAGAAGTTGGCGAACGACACCAGGAACACGGAAAGAATACCTTCTGAAGTGGGTGACAACTGGCCTGCAATTTTCTGCAGATCCATCATGGCAACAAATTCATTCGATACCAGCTTGGTCGCCATAATACTGCCGACCTGCAACGCCTCACCCGACGGCACACCCATCACCCAGGCAAACGGATAGAAGACATAGCCAAGCACGCCCTGGAAGCTGATGCCGAAGATCAGATCAAACAGCGCATTCAGACCTGAAATCAGCGCGATAAAACCAATCAGCATCGCGGCAACGATAATCGCGACCTTAAAACCGGCCAGGATATATTCGCCCAGCATCTCGAAGAAGCTTTGACCTTTATGCAGATCCTGCAACTGCAGATCGTCTTCGTTCTCAACGCGGTAAGGGTTGATCAATGACAGCACGATAAAGGTGCTGAACATGTTGAGCACGAGTGCGGCGACCACATACTTTGGCTGCAGCATGGTCATATAGGCACCGACAATAGACATCGAAACGGTCGACATCGCCGTCGCGGCCATGGTGTACATGCGGCGCTGTGACATCTTGCCCAGGATATCTTTATAGGCAATGAAGTTTTCTGACTGTCCCAGTATCAGAGAACTCACGGCGTTGAAAGATTCCAGTTTTCCCATGCCATTGACTTTCGACAGCACAGTACCGATACCGCGAATAACCCACGGCAGGATACGGAAATGCTGCAGAATACCGATCAGCGCAGAGATAAAGACGATTGGACACAATACGTTGAGGAAGAAGAACGCCAGGCCTTTGTCATTCATGTTACCGAAGACAAAGTTTGTTCCCTGGGCCGCATACTTCAGCAGATGATCAAAGAAGCCGGCGAAGCCTTTGACGAAACCCAGTCCCGCTTCTGAGTTCAGGAAGAACCAGGCGAGCACAATTTCAATCACCAGTAGCTGTATAATGTAGCGAATGCGAATGCTTTTACGATCGTGACTCACCAGCAAGGAGAGTATCCCGACCACCACCAGTGCTAAAAGAAATTGCAAAATATGGGACATAGTTGCTCCAAATTTGAGGAGGGTTGTATTTTGTTGCGTATTCTATGTAACGCGTTACTTAAAAACGAGATCTGAACCACATTATAAGTATTCGCTATCGCTATATTTTCCAGAAAAGTTCCAGAGATCACGCCCTGTTTAAAAATCGTTCAACCCAGATAACCACATAATTATTGTCTGAATTTTACACAGAGCGTAAAGTGACACCGTTGCTCACATTTTTAGCACTCACTTCCTTTACTGTAATGTATAGCAATGGCTATACTTTATAGCAGCATCTATTACACCGATAACAATAAACGAATTTCACTTGCACATGCTAACCCCTAAGCTGCCGGGGCAGGCAAATGTTCAGACAGGGTACCGGATATGCTTGAGAGTCGTACCGCCGAGCGCGCTGCTCGCGGAGTCAGAAAAGTCAAACTCGCACTGCTGGGGCCCGCCTTTATCGCCGCTATTGGCTATATCGATCCGGGCAACTTTGCGACCAACATTCAGGCAGGCGCTGCTTACGGCTACAAATTGCTGTGGGTGGTGGTGTGGGCCAATATCATGGCCATGCTGATTCAGCTCATGTCTGCCAAGCTGGGTATCGCCACCGGCAAAAATCTTGCCGAACACATCCGCGATCGCTTTCCCCGGCCTGCCGTCTGGTTTTACTGGGTGCAGGCGGAAATTATCGCGATGGCCACCGATCTGGCGGAGTTTATCGGTGCCGCACTGGGGTTCAAACTGCTGCTCGGCATTTCATTGATGCAGGGCGCGGTGCTGACGGGCATCGCCACCTTCCTGATACTGATGTTACAGAGTCGCGGACAGAAGCCGCTGGAGCTGGTGATTGGTGGACTGCTGTTATTTGTGGCGGCGGCCTATATTGTCGAACTTTTCTTCTCCCAGCCCAATATTAAAGAGCTGGTGGTCGGCATGGCGCTGCCCGCGTTACCGACGTCGGATGCCGTGTTCCTGGCAGCAGGTGTGCTTGGGGCGACCATCATGCCGCATGTGATTTATCTGCACTCTGCGCTGACGCAGGGCAAAAGTGAGGACAGCAAAGGTCAGCGTTACTCCTCAACTAAACTGGATGTGGCGATTGCCATGACCATCGCCGGATTTGTAAACCTGGCGATGATGGCAACTGCGGCAGCGGCGTTTCATTTTAGTGGTCACAGCAAAATTGCAGAGCTCGATCAGGCCTATCTGACGCTGCAACCGCTGTTAGGTCAGGCTGCCGCAACGGTATTTGGTCTGAGCCTGGTGGCCGCGGGACTCTCCTCAACAGTGGTCGGTACGCTGGCGGGGCAGGTGGTAATGCAGGGCTTTATCCGTTTCCACATTCCACTTTGGGTGCGTCGAACTGTCACCATGTTGCCCTCGTTTATTGTCATCTGGGCAGGCTGGGACCCAACAAAGGTGCTGGTGATGAGTCAGGTGCTGCTGAGTTTCGGTATCGCGCTGGCGCTGATTCCGCTGCTCTCCTTTACCGGCAACCGCGAGCTGATGGGCGATGATATGGTGAACTCGCGTCTGATGCAGAACACCGGGCGACTGATCGTGCTGCTGGTGATTGCGCTCAATCTTTACCTGCTGGTGGGTGAAGCGCTGGGACTGTAAGGGTTTCTGGAAACAAAAAACGCCCGGCTATGCCGGGCGTTTTTTGTTAGTGACGATCGTGGCCATGCGGACCGGGTCCACCGGGTCCGTGGGGCCCAAAACCATGCGGGCCAGGACCTGGACCACGGCGGTCATGATGATCCCAGTCGCGATCGCGGCGATACTGATGATCCCAGCGGCGCTCGCGGTCGCGCTCCTGCCAGCGGCGTTCACGCTCCCACTGCTGCTGACGACGCCACTCTTCGTGTCGCCACCAGCGGCGTTCGTTGTAGGTATAGCGGTCATTCCACCAGCGGGGTTCACGCCAGCGACCGCCATCCCAGTAATTACCACGATTATCGCGATCGCCCAGATTCAGGGTGACGCCAGGGGCCAGAGAAATAGAGGCACTGGACGCCTCGGCTGTGTGATAGGCCAGCGGCGAAAACAGCGCCAGCAGGGCAGCAAAAATTAGAGCTCTTTTCATTATATTCTCCTCATCAACAGGCTGATGCTGTTGCGGCGCAGTGATTATGCCTGCGTATTACTGTTGTTACCGCATCATTGTGTCGGAAAATTGTGAGGAAATTGGGGAGAGAAGGGGGATTGAGATTATTCTGGTGAAAAAAAACGCCCGACCTGCGCCGGGCGGTGAATGCTTACATCAGAGCCGCGTCAATGGCCGCTAATTCGGTGTCGCTGAACTGACGAAGGGCGAGCATGGCCACCGCGTCATCAATCTGCGCCGTTTTACTGGCCCCAATCAGCACTGACGTGACGCGATCATCGCGCAATACCCACGCCAGCGCCATCTGCGCCAGTTTCTGCTCACGTTGCTGTGCGATGACATTCAGCCTGCGGACTTTTTCCATCTTCTCTTCGGTCAGCTGGCTTTCGCTCAGGAATTTGCTGCCGCTGGCCGCACGCGAATCTTCCGGAATGCCCTGCAGATAGCGATCGGTGAGCACACCGCCTGCCAGGGGAGAGAAAGCGATACAGCCAACGCCCGCATCGCCCAGCGTCTGAATCAATCCCTGCTCAGGGGTACGTTCAAACATCGAATAACGCGGCTGGTGAATCAGGCAGGGGGTGCCGAGATCGCGCAGGATAGCAATCGCCTGGGCAGCCCGTTCAGCCGGATAGTTAGAAAGAGCTACGTAAAGCGCTTTGCCCTGGCGTACCACATGATCGAGCGCGCGCATCGTCTCTTCCAGCGGGGTTTCCGGATCGGGACGGTGGTGATAGAAAATATCGACATATTCCAGCCCCATGCGTTTAAGGCTTTGATCCAGACTGGCAATCAGATATTTACGCGACCCCCAGTCTCCATAAGGCCCCTGCCACATGGTATAGCCCGCTTTGGTGGAGATTATCAGCTCATCACGATGGGCACGAAAATCTTCCCGCAGAATACGACCAAAATTCTCTTCCGCCGAGCCCGGAGGCGGGCCGTAGTTATTCGCTAAGTCGAAGTGGGTGATGCCGAGGTCAAATGCATGACGTAGCAACTCACGGCTGTTATCGACCCGCGTGCTGTCACCAAAGTTGTGCCAAAGTCCCAGCGAAACTGCAGGCAGTCTGATGCCGCTGCGGCCGCTGCGGCGATATTCCATCTGTTGATAGCGATCGGGATGGGGGAAAGAGGACATTTAGCGCTCCTGAGCAAAAACGGGAATATGTGCCAAAAGTCTATCAGTGTATACGGTTACACTTAGTGACAGCGCGCAGCAGTTCGCGATTTTACAGAATATTCCGCCAGCGTAACGTCGTCTTGCCAGGCATTGCGGCTGGTTAAAATAGCTACTCTCCTCGCTAATTTTATCCTCTGTCAGATACTTAACCCGACTCTTCCCTGAAAGGAACGCGCAATGTCCACATTCACTGTCGGAGATTACCTGCTGACCCGTCTGCAGGAGATTGGTATCAAGCATCTGTTTGGTGTGCCGGGCGACTACAACCTGCAATTCCTGGACCGCGTTATCGCCCATCCTGAAATCAGCTGGGTGGGCTGCGCTAATGAACTCAACGCAGCCTATGCGGCGGACGGTTATGCGCGCTGCAACGGCGCGGGGGCACTGTTAACGACGTTTGGTGTTGGCGAGCTCAGCGCGATTAATGGCACTGCGGGCAGTTATGCTGAGTATCTGCCGGTGATTCATATTGTGGGTGCGCCAGCCACGCAGGCGCAGTTGCAGGGTGACTGCGTGCATCACTCGCTGGGCGATGGTGATTTCCAGCATTTTATTCGCATGGCTGCCGAGGTCAGTGTGGCAACCGCACTGCTGACTGCCGACAATGCCACGGCTGAGATTGATCGGGTGATTATCAGTGCGCTGCAGGCCCGTCGTCCCGGCTATCTGTCGCTGGCAGTGGACGTGGCAGCCATGGCTGTACAGCCACCTGCACAGCCGCTGAACACCCATCAGCCCGCATCGGCTGACGCGCGTCGCGCTTTCAGGGCCGCGGCAGAACGTTTACTGGCACCGGCACAGCGTGTTTCACTGCTGGCAGATTTTCTGGCGCTGCGCTGGCAGCAGCAATCTGCGCTGGCCGCGCTGCGCGAACAGAGCGCGATTCCCTGCGCCAGTCTGCTGATGGGCAAAGGCGTACTGGATGAGCAGCAGCCAGGTTATGTCGGTACCTATGCCGGCGCGGCCAGTGCAGGGCAGGTGTGTGAACAGATTGAACAGGTGGATGCAGCAATTTGCGTCGGTGTCCGTTTTACCGACACCATTACGGCAGGTTTTACACAGCAGTTTGCCACCGAGCGACTGATCGATCTGCAGCCCTTCAGTGCCAGCGTGGGTAATGAACGTTTTGCGCCGTTGTCGATGGCGGATGCACTCAGTGAACTGCAACCGCTGTTTGAACGTTATGGTCAGCAGTGGCAGCCTGCCGCTGCAATCCCCGCCGCGCAGCCAGCAGAACTCACGGCGGTGATCAGTCAGCACGCCTTCTGGCAGGCCATGCAGGGATTTCTGCAACCCGGCGACCTGATTCTGGCCGAGCAGGGGACGGCGGCCTTTGGTACCGCCGCATTGCGACTGCCCTCGCGGGCACAGCTGGTGGTTCAGCCATTATGGGGATCAATCGGCTATACTCTTCCGGCAGCGTTTGGCGCGCAGACCGCTAACCCTGATCGACGGGTTATCCTGATCATCGGAGACGGTTCGGCGCAACTGACCATTCAGGAACTGAGTTCAATGTTGCGCGATGGGCAGCGACTGATAATCTTTTTGCTGAATAATGACGGCTATACCGTCGAACGGGCGATTCATGGCGCAACACAACGTTACAATGATATCGCCCCGTGGAACTGGACGGCTCTGCCACACGCCCTTAGCCTTCAGGGCCAGGCGCAGAGCTGGCGCATCAGTGAAACCGTGCAGTTAGACGAGGTGATGACGCGACTGGCCGCGCCTCAATGGCTGTCGCTGGTTGAGGTGGTGATGCAGAAAGAAGATTTGCCGCCACTGCTAAGAAAAGTCACTGCCTGCCTGAATCAACGCAACGGCGGCTAAGATTCAGATAGTTGCCGCTGTGCAGGCTGGACTAACGCGGTTAGGCTGTAGCACAACTGAGTAAGACGCTCACCAATCGCACCGGTGAGCGTTGTTGTTTTATGGGCAGAATTTTATAGTGTCCTCCAACTCTTAAGACCCCAAGCGGAGCAACAGAAGAATGACAACCTATGCCTTGGTCGGCGATGTCGGCGGTACTAACGCGCGCCTCGCCCTGTGTGAGGTGGAAAGCGGCAGCATCACCCAGGCCAAAACATTCTCAACATCAGAATACGACAGCCTCGAAGCCGTCATCCGCCACTATCTTGATGAACAACAGCAGGACGTTAAAGATGGCTGTATTGCTATCGCCTGCCCGATTACCGATGACTGGGTTGAAATGACCAACCATGACTGGGCGTTTTCTACGCGCAAGCTCAAAGAGAACATCGGTTTTGAACACCTGGAAATCATTAACGATTTTACTGCGGTATCCATGGCTATTCCGATGCTGACCGCCGAAAACGTAATTCAGTTTGGCGGCTCAGAGCCGGTCAAAGATAAACCTATCGCCATTTATGGTGCCGGTACCGGCTTAGGCGTCAGCCATCTGGTGCATGTGGACAAGCGCTGGGTGAGCCTGCCAGGTGAGGGTGGTCATGTCGATTTTGCGGCCAACAGCGAAGAAGAAGATCAGATCCTGGAAGTGCTGCGTGAAGAACTGGGCCATGTCTCAGCTGAACGTGTGTTGTCGGGTGCCGGTCTGGTTAATCTCTACCGTGCCATTGTGAAAGTTGACAACCGCGTGCCGGAAAATCTGAAGCCGAAAGATGTCAGTGAACGTGCGCTGGATGACAGCTGTACCGACTGCCGTCGCGCGCTCTCCATGTTCTGCGTCATTATGGGCCGTTTTGGCGGCAATCTGGCGCTGAACCTGGGCACTTTTGGTGGCGTCTACATTGCGGGAGGCATTGTGCCTCGCTTCCTGGAATTCTTTAAGGCGTCCGGTTTCCGTGCGGCTTTTGAAGATAAAGGACGCTTCCGCGACTATGTTGCCAGCATCCCGGTTTACATGATTACGCACGATCAGCCTGGCCTGCTGGGTGCGGGCGCGCATCTGCGTCAGACACTGGGCCGCGAAATCTGATTCTGCTTTACTCCGCGCGCACAGCCTTTGTGCGCGCGATCGCTTTCCCGATCTGGAGGCTTCAGCCGTTCAGGCCCGGGAAATCACCGCCTGGCTTCTCCTGCCTTTTCCTGCTGTTGTCCTGAAAGCCACTTCCCTGCCTGAATCGTTCCCTCACTCTCCTGCATTACAGACGCATCAGCTGTCTGAACTGCTTAACCTTACTGCGGCTGACCGGCACCTGAAATTCCAGATCGCGCAGCTTAAGCAGATAGGTGTTGTTAAACCACGGCTCGATTTCGCGGATCTTGCTCAGGCTGACGCAGTAAGAGCGGTGACAGCGGAAGAACTGCTGCTCTGGCAGGCGTGAACAGAACTCGGTGATATTCATCGACATGACGTAGGACTCGCGCCGGGTATAGACAAACGTCAGCTTTTCATGCGCCTCAACGTAGTAAATGTCATTCACGTCAGTGACGATAATGCGTTCATCTTTAATCAGGTTGACGGTCTGCGGCGCAGGTGTGGCACTAAGATGACTCACAGCCTGCTGCGCCTGTGCGGTGGCTTCCAGCTTGTTCAGCATGGTGACAATCCGCGACTCCTGATAGGGCTTGAGAATGTAGTCAAATGCCTCAAGCTCGAATGCTTCTACCGCATGCTCTTTCCACGCGGTAATAAAGACGATCAGCGGCTTGTGGGCAAACTGATGGATATTCTGTGCCAGCAACATGCCATCCAGCGAGGGGATATTAATGTCGAGGAAAATCACATCGACCCGATGCTGTTGCAGATACTTCAGTACATCAAGACCATCATCAAAACAGGCTTCAATTTCGATTTTGCTGTGATGCTGAATCATCCAGCTCAGCTCCTGTTGGGCCAGAAATTCATCCTCCACAATAATGGCTTTCATAACAGATTCTCCGCCAGGCGCTGGCCATTTTTACTCAGCGTAAAAGCGATCTCGGTGCCCGGTTGATGCCGCACGATGTTCAGTCCCTGACCTGACAGGAGTTTGACGCGATGGTGCACATTGAGCAGACCGATTTTATTGCCGGGCATCTCGTTGCGTGCCACCCGTTCCACGACTTCGTCACTGATGCCCTGACCGGTATCCCGCACGGAGATCCGCACCCGATCGCCCAGATCCCGGACGCTCAGCGTGACCACGCCTTTGCCTTTACAGGGCTGAATACCATGCACAATGGCGTTTTCTACCAGTGGCTGAATCAGCAGACTTGGCAGCAGAAAATGCAGATCTTCATCGACGTCATAAATCATCGTCAGTTTATCGCCGAATCGCGCCTGCTCAATGGCGATATAATCTTTCACCTGCCACAGCTCTTTACGGATGTCGATCAGCTCATCATCGTTCAGTTCCAGGTTGTAGCGCAGATAGCGTGAAAGGCTAATGACCAGCTGGCGGGCAGTATCGGGATTGAGCCGGATAGAAGAGGAAATAGCATTCAGCGCATTGAACAGGAAATGGGGATTTATTTTACTTTGCAGCGCGCGCAGTTCCGCTTTATTGGCCATCTCACGCAGTTGCTCGGCGCGCGACACTTCAAGTTGGGTTGAGATAATTTGTGACAGGCCAATCGCCATTTCCTTCAGCGAGCCGGTAATACGGTGTGCGCGGCGATAATAGATTTTCAGCGTGCCGGTGACTTTGCCTTTTTCCCACAGCGGGATGACGATCATTGAGTGGATATCTTTAGTACGGTGCGCTTCATCATTGTTCTTAATAATAATTTTACCGCTGTTGATCGCCTGCGCCGTCGTCGGGCTGATGCCATCATCACCATGTTTATAATTATGTTCGCCATAGCCGACGTAGGCCAGAATCTGCTTTTTATCCGTCATCGCCACCGCATCGGCTTTGATCTCTCTTCGGATAATGTCACAGATATTGCGCAGCGAGTCGCTGTTCACCTGACGAAATAGCGGCAACGTTTTGTTGGCGATCTCCAGTGCCAGCTTGGCCTGGCGGGCAGCAATAGCCTCTTTCTCTCCCTCAACACTTTGCACCAGCAACACAATGATGCCGATGCTGGACGCGCCGAGGATCATCGGCAGGGCAATCTCCGACACAATCGCCAGCCCGAGTGAGGCAGGGCGCGCCCACAGGACGATCAGCAACATCGTCAGGGCTTCACACAGCATGCCGCCGACGATACCGGCGCGCCAGCGATGCTCTTTCAGCACCCGGCGATTAATCCCGCCTGCGACGACACCGGCAATGATGCTGGTAATCAGGCAGGGCACGGAAGTGACGCCATGAATATCGATCAGAAAACGGTGAAGGCCCGCAATCACACCGGTGGCGATGCCAACCCAGGGACCAAACAGAATCCCCCCCGCCATCACGGCAATGACCCGCACATTCAGCAGCGAACCGTCGACATTGACGCCCGACCAGGTACTGAACAGCGCAAACAGGGAAAAGATGGCAGTGACCGCCACTTTTTCCGCGCGGGTGTGCTCATCTTTTTGCAGCAGCTGACGAAAAGGCCGGGTGCGCGTCAGGAAGAACAGGCAGATCAACATCAGGGCGGCGCGGTCAAAAACTGCCAGTAACATCGTGAAGTGGGAGGACACAGGCGACTCGTGAGCGATGGAAAGTGCCTCTATGATAAAAAATGTGATCGCGAACCGCTAGCACCCCGATCAATCCCGCCACAAGTTAATGTTTCAGATCAATTTTTACGGCAATCCCGTAAAAAGAGGAAAAGTTGAGTGGAATAAAGGGGAACAGTTTTTCATGCTGGTCGCTGTGAAGCCGTTTTGCTATGTTGCGCGATGACGCGCGCCAGTAACCGCTGGAAAACCGCGCCCATCGGGAGCCACAGATGCAACTTGTCACCGACAGATTAACCCTGAGTAAATTACAACCCGAAGACTGGCAACTGTTTCGTGCCGTCCATGAAGATCCCGACACCATGAAATGGGTAAGCGAAATCCCGGATGAAGCGGATATTCGACAGCGTTTCACACAGCGTCTGGCACCCTGGCAGCCGGGCAGTTTTCATATGCTCTGCCTGGTGGCAAGACGCCAGGACAGCGGTGAGCCCATTGGCCTGTTTGGCTGCAGCCCGGAATGGGAACCGTATCGTCAGGCGGAGGTGGGCTATATGCTGCTGCATCGCCACTGTGGTCAGGGCTATGGCAGCGAAGCGCTGGCGGCGCTGTGTCAGTTTCTGCTTGAAGCCGATTTTCACAAACTCAAGGCGATGGTGATTGAAGGGAACTGGGCGTCACGCCGTATTCTGGAGAAAAACGGTTTTCAGCTGGAGGGCACGCTGCGGGATAATTATCTGCTGGATGGCCACTGGGTGAACGATTGGCTGCTGGGACGGCTGAATCCGCAAAAATAAAAAAATTTTCCGCCACCCTCGACAAAATGATCCTCGCCACGTTATGTTCGTAACGGGTCACCGCAGTGACCCACGTCGCTCGGACGGTCCGGGCGCTTACGTAATCCAGAGGACATCATGGCTGATAACAGCACACCCCGTCGTTTCTCGCGTATTGAACGTTTACCCCCTTACGTTTTCAACATCACCGCTGAACTGAAGATGGCTGCGCGTCGGCGCGGCGAAGATATCATCGACTTTTCAATGGGCAACCCGGATGGTCCGACTCCGCCTCACATTGTCGAAAAATTATGCCAGGTGGCGCAGCGTGACGATACCCACGGTTATTCCACCTCGCGCGGCATACCGCGTCTGCGCAGAGCGATTTCGCGCTGGTACGCTGAGCGCTATCAGGTGGAGATCGATCCCGAATCTGAGGCAATTGTCACCATCGGCTCCAAAGAGGGGCTGGCGCATCTGATGCTGGCGACGCTGGATCATGGTGATACCGTACTGGTGCCCAATCCCAGCTATCCGATTCATATCTACGGTGCAGTGATTGCCGGAGCGCAGGTGCGTTCGGTGCCGCTGGTGGCGGGTGTCGACTTCTTCAATGAGCTGGAACGCGCTATCCGTGAAAGCTACCCCAAGCCAAAAATGATGATCCTTGGATTCCCATCCAACCCGACCGCACAGTGTGTGGAACTCGACTTTTTCGAGCGGGTGATTGCGCTGGCGAAGCAGTACAACGTGCTGGTCATCCACGATCTGGCTTATGCTGACATCGTTTACGATGGCTGGAAAGCGCCGTCGATTATGGAGGTGCCGGGCGCGCGTGATGTCGCCGTTGAATTCTTTACCCTGTCAAAAAGCTACAACATGGCAGGCTGGCGTATCGGTTTCATGGTGGGTAATAAAGAGCTGGTCGCCGCGCTGGCGCGTATCAAGAGTTACCATGACTACGGCACCTTTACGCCGCTACAGGTGGCAGCCATTGCCGCGCTGGAAGGGGATCAGCAGTGCGTGCGTGACATTGCTGAGCAGTATAAACGCCGCCGTGATGTGCTGGTCAAAGGCTTGCATGAAGCGGGCTGGATGGTGGATAACCCCAAAGCCTCGATGTACGTCTGGGCAAAAATTCCCGACCATTATGCACATCTGGGTTCGCTGGAATTTGCTAAACATATGCTGCAGGAGGCGAAAGTCTGTGTTTCCCCTGGTATCGGTTTTGGTGACTATGGCGACACGCACGTGCGATTTGCGCTGATTGAAAACAGCGATCGTATTCGTCAGGCAGTGCGGGGAATTAAGGCGATGTTTCGTGCCGATGGCGTATTGCCGGGCAGCATGAAAACAGAAGAAGAGAGCTGACAGCCAGCAGGGGCGACACGATGGTCGCCCCATGGCGGCACTGTCACGCCATTACTTCAGCAGCAGAACAAAGGTTCCGAACCAAAGTAACGCGAAAAAAGATATTCCCATCAAGGCATATTTCACAAAGCAACTCCTCTGAGCGGTTACGATGATGGCGATCCCAAACCAGTGCAACGCGAACAGATGTGGAAAAGAGATCGCCATTTCAGTAATGGTCTGCTCTCTTCCGGGTCGATCTGAATAACTCTCAGAACAGGATCAGGCGCTAATTTACGCGTAATCCCACCCAAATGAAATAGGCCCGTTCTGAGATATTGCTCACAATATTAGGGCGCCTCGATTTCAGGGATCGCCGACATGCCGACACGTAACTGAACCAGATGCGGTTGGTCGCCATCCAGCACAATTTTCACCGGCAGACGTTGAACGACTTTAGTGTAGTTGCCTGTGGCGTTATCGGGAGCGATCGCTGAAAAAGTTGCACCAGTGGCCGGTGCGATGCTGTCCACATGACCGGTAAAGGTCTCGCCTGGCAGGGCATCAACCCGGATTCGGACCCGCTGTCCTGGGCGCACATCGCTTAACTGCGTCTCAAGGTAGTTAGCCGTAATGTAGGTTTGCTGCAGGGGGACCACGGCCAGCAGACGGGTTCCGGCTGAAACGTATGCGCCTGTCCGCACCGCACGCTGACCCACCATGCCGTCAACAGGAGCCGTAATGCGCGTGTAGGAGAGATTCAGCCTGGCCTGATCGACGCTGGCTTTGGCTGCGGCAACATCTGCTTCTGCTGAACGCACCGCCGCCTGTAATACGCCCACCTGTTTTATTGCCGATGCCAGTGCAGCCTGACTCTGATGGACAGCTGCCAGCGCCGAGCGCTGATTTGAGCTGGCCTTTTGCTGATCGTCAGCGGCGACGGTGCCGCTTTTATAGAGGCGGTTATAGCGATCGGCGCTTTGACCCGCATACTGCGCAGAAGCCTGACTTGCCGCGACGCTGGCTTTCTGCTGATCAATCATCGACTGCTGCTGTTCCAGTTGAGCCTGGCTGCTCAGCAGTTTCGCCTGACTCACCTGCAGGTCAGCTTCAGCACTCTCCAGCGCCACCCGATAGTCACGGTCATCCAGCGTTGCCAGCAACTGGCCCGCTTTGACCTGCTGATTATCCTGCACCTCAACATGGCTTATGTAGCCCGAGACTTTCGGTGCTACCAGGGTGTAATCCGCATTAACGTAAGCGTCGTTGGTGCGGTGATCGTTGCTGGTCATCATTGACCAGACGACAAAGGCAATGGCCAGTAACACCAGCAGCAGCAGACTCAGCAGCAGGGTTCTTCTCATTTCAAAAGTACGCATATTCAGTTATTCCGGGAGGGGTTTTGAATCAAAGTTTGAGGCGGCCAGACCCGTTTTGGCAGGATGGCGGTAAGCAATAACAGGCAGGCGGCAAAGCCGGTCAGCATCAGCCAGCTATCGCTCAGACTCAGCACCGTGGCCTGATGCCGGACCAGCGTGGCGAATCCGCTGAGATTATCGCTGGCGCTGATGCTGCCATCCGGCAATAGCGGCAAACTGCGGCTGGCCTGGTCGGCTGTTGGCGCGGTCATCAGCCAGCTGCGGCTGGCGGCCTGATTAATCAGGACACTGGAATGAAATTGTTCACGATGGGAGAGAAATACCTCAACCAGCGTGGAGGCAGCGATGCTGGAGAAGCCGCGCACTGTGTTAAACATCGCCGAGGCAAACGGGCCTTCAGGTGGGGCCACAACGCTGGTGGCACTCATCAAAATCGGCAAAATGATCATCGGTTGTCCGAACGCCTGCAGGATTTGCAGCAGCCAGAAATTCTGTCGCGCCCAGTCACTGGTGATCTGCGAGCCCAGCAGACAGGCAGTCACCAGCAGGCCGACGCCCGCTGTCAGCATCCAGCGGCAATCAATCCAGCGGATATTGAGCAGTGCCGCAATCAGTGGCGCGATGAGCAATTGTGGCAGGCCTACGGTCAGTGCCAGCGGGGCAAACTCAAGGGGGCGAAAGCCGCTCACCTGAGCAAAGTAGGCCGAAGGCAGCGCGGAACCTGAAAGCCCCAGGATGAGCACGCAGGCCAGCCCCAGCAGGCCGTGCGCCAGGTTGGGCCGTCTGAGCATCTGTAATTTAAACAGCGGCAGCGGGTGAAACCACTCATTGATCAGGAAAACCAGCAGCAGCGGCAGCGCGGCGAGCAGCATACCGGCGATCAGTGGCGAGTTCAGCCAGTCAAGACGCTCCCCCTGGGTCAGCACCAGCACCAGCAGCGCGACAGCACTGCAACCGGTCACCATGCCGAACAGATCGATCTGCTGAAAACGTTCCGGACGCAGCGGGTCCTGCGGTATCCCCCAGCTAATCAGCACCATCGCAATCAGCATGCCAGGCACCACCTGCCAGAACACCATCATCCAGCTGACATGGTCGGTCCATATTGAGGCCAGCGACGCTGCCATATTGGGGCCAAACGTCGCGGTCAGCGCATAGCCTGCCAGGCCGAACAGCTTAAAAGGCGGCGGCAGAAAGCGCAGAGCCACAGTCATCAGCATCGGCGGCAGTGCGCCGCCAAACAGCCCCTGCAGCACGCGCAGGCTGATAAACAGCGTTGGATCCGGCACCAGCGGCAGCAGAATGCCGGTCAGCATAAATCCCGCCGACACGCCGAGCGTAAAACGCCGCAGCGACAGGGTGACGGCAAACCAGGGGGCAATCATCATCGCCGCAACTTCTGCCGCCTGATAGCCGGAGATGATCCAGCTACCCTGATCGAAACCGATGCCGGTTGCGGCACGGATATCAGCCAGCGCGATATCACTGACGCGGTCGTTCAGCCCGGAGGTCAGCGCAGCAATAAGCACGCCGATCAGGCCCAAGGCTAGTCGCAGTGTAAAAGGATGAGGAGCCGGCGGCGTGGCGGGCTTAGTGTTCATTACTGGCAATCTCGTTATTATGATGCAGTGTACTGCAATGTGGTACAGGGCGTAATATTACATCCCGGTATGCTGTATTGCAATGTGGTACAAGCTGTAAAAAGTGCGGCATTCGCGCTACAGTAAGGCAGCTCAAACAGGACGACGCTATGGCACATCAACCCTCCAGCCGCGAGGATGAAAAAACGGGCGGTATCCAGGTCATCGCCCGTGCGGCAAAAATTCTTAATGCGCTGGGCGAACAGCCGGGCGGCATGAGCCTTGGCGAGATCGCTCAGGCGGTGGAACTGCCCCGTTCAACGGTGCAGCGCATTGTCGCTGCGCTCGACAGCGCAGAGCTTGTGCGCAGCAGTGGGGCGGGCGGATTGCGTCTGGGACCTGCCCTGTTAAAACTGATCTCCAGCGTGCATACCGACGTGGTTGATCTGGTCAGTCCGCTACTGGAAAAACTCTCTTCGGATACTAATGAAACGGTCTCGCTGGCGCGCGCCAGCGGCAGCCAGCTGGCGATTATTCACCATGTCGTGGCGTCACGTGAACTTCGGGTTGTCCCGCATATGGGACTGAATCTGCCGCTCTACAGTACCTCCGGCGGACGGGCGTTGCTGGCACTGGAGTGTGAAAAAGATGTCCGGACGATTGTTGGCGATGCCTGGCAGGAGCTGACCGATCAGACGGTGAAAACATTGCCACAATTGCTACAACTTATCAGGGAAGTCCGCGAAACCGGTATCGCCGTGGATCGCGGTGAAACCCTGGAAGGGATCTCTACCATGGCGTTTGCGCTGGATACGCTGTTTGGTCGCTTTTCTGTCTCTTTACTGGTGCCCTCTGCACGTTTTCTGCGACATGAAGCGCGTTTTCGTGACGAGATGCTGAAGTGTAAAGAGGCGCTGGTGCGTGAAATCGGCAAAGTTGCCGCGATTTAAGGATAAGCATCTGATGAAAACCCTGCTGATGGCCATAGACCACTCTCCGGTTGCCGGGAAAGTGGTTGCCTTAACGATTGAAGAAGCGCTGGCACATCGCGCCGAAGTGGTGGTGCTGTGCTGCGTCGATCCTGCCTACTCCTCCTGTAATCAGCCGATGGAAATCGATGCGGGTGAAGACCCGGCCGATTTTGTGGCAGCACAGGATGAGCAAAATACGGCGGAAATGGTGGTGCGTCATGCACTGGCACCGTTACTGCGCGCTGGCATTAATGCGCGTGGCATGATCCTGGCGGGTGAGGCGGCAGATACCATTGTTGCCCAGTCACAACAGCTTAAGGCAAGCATGATTATCATGGGACGTCGCCACCTCTCTTCGTTTAACAGATTATTAAAAGGCTCGGTCAGCGCAGCGGTGATTGAGCGTGCTCACTGTCCTGTGCTAATCGATGTGCGTAAGGATTAACCCCGCAGCATGAATTCTCTGCTTTTTATTACGCTGGCTGCGTTTTCATTGCTGGCGTTGATCGTTATTGTGCTGATCAAAACGACCCGACTGCGTTTGTGGCAGGGGCTGCTCATTTTTCTGCTGCCCCTGATCATGGCTAATCTGCTCTGGTTCAGCTGGGTCGCGCCGCATCAGTTGCAGGCAAGCCAGCATGAGCAGGCAGTAAATCAACTGGCAAAGATGCCAGGCTATCGCGTGCTGCAAACGCAGGAACCCGCGCTCTGGTTATTGCTGACCCAGGAGCTGACCCGTCGAATCCGTGCAGGCGAGCCCGCTCTGCAGGCAACAGGTGAACTGCGTGGCTGGCTGATTGAGGTGGTCAACCAACGGCTGATGCGCGCAACGGATGCAGCGGTGGTTAACTATATCGGCGTCTCAGTAGAAGAGATGCGGGCGCTGAATCAAATCGATCCGGGTCTCTGCTTCCGTTTTCTCTATCCGCAGGTGAGTGGAGGAATTAATTTACAGACTACGCTACCGTCTTCGCTGAATCGCAAAGAAGCGGATGCCATGGAGCAGTTGCTGCTTAACAGCCCTCCGCCCGAAAAGCCCCTCGATAAGACGCAGGCGCAGGATGATCTGCAAAAGATCGTCGGACGCCTCTTTCTGAAATGGGGCGACAAACTGCAGCAGCTAAATATGCCAGCTGACACGGCAGTGGATCGCTCATCGCTGTGTGGCATGTCCATTGATCTCTACAGTGCCATTCTGGCATTACCTGACAAACGCGCCGCTAACCTGTTACGTAGAATGGTGGCAATGACGGGTCAGTAAGCGACCGCGGAATAGCGGGCAAAAAAAAGCCCGCTAAGCGCGGGCAGGGAAGAGAGAGGAACAGCTTTTTTATTTTTGGCATTTCCTGGTGTGGTGCAGTCTTCGTTTCGTCTTGTCTGAGTACATCCTGTCATTTCTGACACGATAGCGATAGCCGTTTAATCGTATTACATTAATCGGCAAAAGCTTCTCAATTTTTAATTTTCGCGCATAAATCCTATGGATGATCGACATGCTGCGTCATACACTGCGCGGCAACGTGAGGACAACAACTATGAAAAAACTAATTACCGGCGCAGTAGCGCTGATTTTGCTGAGTGGATGTACTGCCAGCAAACCCGGGGCATTCGAACGTGTTGATGAAGATCCGGATTCAAATACCGTTCAGTACCGTTTTGACCCGGCAAAGGTCAATCGTGACGCAATGGATATTGATCTGGCGAATTACTGCAGCAGTAAAGGATTTGATAAGGTCGAAGCGCTGCCTGCCGAGGAGAGTCATATTCCGGGACTGAAGAAAGCGTGGTTCCAGTGTAATTACGCATTGAAAAGCTAAATAAAACGGGCGGGATAAATATCCCGCCCTTAAAATGTAATGCTTTTATTTTATGCTGTGTGACATCTTTGCCCGTCAGTGGCGATAGTAACCGCCATGATACCCTTCGTGATAACCTCCATAGTAGCCTCCATGATATCCGCCGCCACCACCGCGATGCCAGCCATTGTCGTGTCGTGGGCTGATGATACAACCACTTAATAACGTCATCAGTGCAACGACAGAAGCGACTTTAATTAATCTCTTCATCGGAAGCTTCTCCTCTTTTCCAATGACTACGACACTACGCCGGAAAAGTGGAGTGAAGATGCAGGCTTTGTAGAGTTATTTAAGAAGATATGACGGAATATTTCAAAATGCTGAATTATGCAGCAGAGGGAATTAAAAACATCGGAATGAACTGAATAATAAATACTATCAAAGAGAATAGTCTCAAAATCAAGCGAAAATAATTCTCATTTGAAAGTTTTTACCACTACATTATTAGCATGTCAGTTCAATGGGAGAGAAACATGCCGCATGACGTTAAAAATATTCTGGCTTTACAGGCAGAGCTGGGCGAATGCCCGCTCTGGTCAGTGGAGGAGCAGATGCTCTACTGTGTTGATATCCTGGCACCGGCCATTCACCGTTTTAATCCAGTCAGCGGCGAGCTGCAAACCTTCCCTCAGGCGGAAGAGGTGGGATGTATTGGGCTGCGTGAGCAGGGCGGGATAATAGCGGCACTGCGCGGCGGTGTCTGGCTGCTGGATGCGCAGGGCAAGCCGGAGAAAAAGGTCGCAGAGAATCCCGGTATCGCTGCGCAAAGTCGCTTTAATGATGGCCGCGTTGATCCCTGGGGTAACTTCTGGTGCGGCAGCCTGTGGGAACCGCAGGACAAAAACGGCGGCCTGCTGTGCCGTGTGACGCCTGACCTGAAGCTGGAGGTGAAGGCGCGCGACATTAAAATTTCCAACGGGCTGGCATTTTCTCCTGACCGACGCTGGATGTATCACAGCGACACGCCAAATGAGGCGCTCTATCGCTATCCGCTGAATGAGCAGGGCGAACCGGGTGAGCGCACGCTGTTTCGCCGTTTCGACGCGAAGGGCGGGCTACCGGATGGCGCTGCTGTGGACAGTGAAGGATTTTACTGGTCTGCACAGTTTGATGGCGGACGCGTGGTTCGTATCGATCCGCAGACCAGCGAAATCGTCGATGAGATCCTGCTGCCGGTGAAGTGGCCAACCATGGTGGCCTTTGGCGGTGCCGATCTTAAAACGCTGTTCATTACCAGTTCACGTGAAGATCGCACGGAAGAGGAGCTGGCACGCTATCCGCAGTCCGGCGATATCTTTGCAGTAGACCTGGCGGTGGCGGGAATGGCAGAGCCGCGATTCCGCGGTTAAACGACTACGGGCCGCTTAATCGCGGCCCGTAGTCATTGTCAGTAAGCGTTAATGGCGTTGCAACACCGGTTCTGCTGTGACGGAACTCTGAGGTAAGCGGATAGTGAGTGACAGGAACAGCGAGATGACCAGCAGCGTCATAATCAGGCTGAAGGTGACGGTGAAACCACCAAACAGTGAGGCGACCAGTGAACCCAGCACGCTACCGATACCAAAGCCGAGATAGAGCAGACCGTAATTTTTAGTCAGGTTGTTGAGCCCGAAGAAGTCACTCACCAGCGATGGGAACACTGTGATAGTGCCGCCAAAGCTGAAGGCGACACAGGCGAGTGACAGGAAGAAGGTCATCTCATTCATCCGGGTAAACAGCAGCACGCTCATTCCGATCAGCGACACAATTTGTGCCAGTGAAATGACTCTGATGCGCATCATTTTGTCAGAGAGCACACCCAGTACCAGACGACCGCTCAGGTTGGCAATCGCGATCACTGTTACTGCGCTGGCAGCCGTCTGCGTGGAAAGATGCACCAGGCCTTCGCCGATATCCTTGGCAACGCCTATCACATAGAGGCCGCTCATACAGGCGGTCAGGAACATCAGCGCCAGCATCCAGTACTGCGGCAGACGTACCGACTGTGCCAGCGTGTAATCCCGCGTATGTGGCTGACCTTTAGTTGAGGTTCCGCTCTGCTGCAGTGGTGCTTCACGCATCAGCAGCGCACCGAGAATAATCATCGACATCGCCAGCACACCCCAGATCATGAAGGTCTGTTCCAGACCCACCGTCGCCAGCAGCGCGCCGCAAATAAATTTAAATCCCAGGCTGCCCAGACCGTATGCCCCAATCGCACAGGCAGAGATCATTCCTTTGCGCTCAGGGAACCACTTCACGCAGTTAGACAACGTCATCAGGTAACCTGCGCCATCGGCCAGACCGACCAGCAAGCCGGCACTGAAATAGAGCATCATCAGGTTATTTGCGTGAGCGGTGAGCCAGAAACCCAGTGCCATCAGTACACCTGCACCGATAGTGACGCGGCGTACACCAAAACGTTCCTGTAATTTACCGGCCAGCGAAGAGGCGATAGCCAGACCTAAACTCAGCAGGCCGAAAGAAAAAGCGACCTGACTGACGGGGGCATCCAGCTTCTGTGACAGCTGGCCATTAAACAAACTCCATGTGTAGACTGACCCCAGCGCGAACTGAGTGATGACCGTGCCGAACAATGTAAGCCAGCGGGAACGCTGGTAAGAAGCCTGTTGAGTCTGGTTCATGATTTTTCTCTCCCGTCCGGGAATCTGGAAACTGCGGTCAGAATAAAGCCGTGCTTCGCGTGCGTGTGTAATAAAGGCATGAATAGAACGGATCAGGGAATGAAATGCTCTTCAGAGGGTATGAACGGCATCGTCACAGGTGCAGCGACGGGGCGTAACGGGAAAAGTAACCAATACGGCATCATGATGTGTAAGCGTAATTAGCCGTAAGATAATGTTTCATTTCGCTGTTTCTGTGAGCGGGTTTCCAGATTATTTGCCAGACTTACAACTCACTTAACAGGAGGAAATATGAAAGACCGGACATATGAATCCAACAGCAGTGAGGATGACGTTTGCTGCATCATCGGTCAGGCGGTGATTGAACTCAGTACAGAACAGCAGCCTGTGACTAAATCGACCCTGGCATTGAAACTGCTGTCCATGGCTGATCGTGATAGTGACGATGAGCGTGTTCTGCTTTACTGGATTGCGCGTAAAGCGATTAATCAACCACAGAAACTTCTTCAGCAGCAGTCGGCGTAACGCCCATCCGGACGCGGGCCTTAGCCCGCCTCGATGTCAGATAATGACCCGGCGACGGCTTGCCGGCCAGCGGGCAAACATCACGACATTGCCCAGCAAAATCATGACAAGGCCAGGGATGGCGCTGGCATGCCATTCGTACCCTTCATATCGGGTGGAAAGTGCCAGTGCAACCAGCGGAAACAGGACTGTTGTATACGCAGCCCGACTGGCTCCGATGCGACCGACCAGCGTAAAGTAGGCCCCAAACCCTATCACCGACCCTACCAGAGCCAGATAAGTTAAGGCTCCCACCCACTGGGTATTCCATGCTGGCTGCAGCGAAATCCCCTGTGCCAGCGAGACAAGGGCCATCGCAACCGCACCGTATAACATGCCGTAACTGTTGGTTGTCAGTACGTCGCGTTTCAGACGCTGATGTCGCTGACTGATCATATTGCCGAAAGAAAATCCCAGGGTGCCCAGTGCACTCAATCCAATGCCCCATAACAATTCAGCCGAGGCCTGCGTGCTGCGCAGATCGTGCCAGAACAGGGCAACAATGCCTGCCATCCCCAGCACTACCGCCGGAATCAGACGTGCAGAGGGGCGCTGACGGAAGAATA
The DNA here is from genome assembly GCF_019104105.1 of Pantoea jilinensis. Taxonomy (NCBI): domain Bacteria; kingdom Pseudomonadati; phylum Pseudomonadota; class Gammaproteobacteria; order Enterobacterales; family Erwiniaceae; genus Pantoea; species Pantoea jilinensis. Next base: position 1,184,287 of record NZ_CP077746.1, read on the forward strand.
CCCAGCTATTAATGGCGTTATACATCACAGCCATTGAGAAAATCACTGACTCCAGCCCGCTGCTGATATAGCCGGACGCGTAATAGAAACAGACAAAGTTGAAGCCAAAGACACAACAGCCCTGCAGCATACAAAAGAGATGATCCTGCAGTGTCAGTCTGTGCAGCCGTTTTATCAGCCTAAGCAGCAATAGCATGACCAGTGAAGCCAGCAAAAACCGCCAGAACACCGCGACGACCACTGCGTTATCGCCCGCAGACTGTTGCGCGTAAATCGCGATCCAGGTCGTGCCCCAGATAAGTACGACAGAAAGATACAAAAACAGGTTCATGCCAGATTCTCCGATCTAAAGCGTTGATTCTGCATCTGCACTGCGTTCTGGTCTTGCAGGGCATTGCGCCGGATTTGCAAAATCTTGCGCATTTTTATCCTCCGTCCCAATGTGACCTGTTCTCTGTCCCTTACAATCCGTAAACTGACCTTCTGTTTTATCTGAACTGATACTTTGATGCGTACCTACCAGACCTTTGAAATGCTGCAACGTCACAAAGCGCAACTGCGTGACCATGTGCATCTTAATAGCGGCATTCAGCTGGCAGCCTGGTTCAACAGCGGCGATCGTGTGACTAATCTCAGCGATCATCACACGCTGAGCCTTTACGTGGCGGGTGGCTACGACACCTGGCATAAAACCCCACACGGCTGGCGTAATGGTGGCGCACCGGATCGCTTCTGTCTGATGCCGGCAGGCACGGAATCAACCTGGGATCTGCGAGCCGATCTCGCCTTTGTGCATCTCTATTGCAGCGAAAACCAGCTGCGGCAGCTGGCCGAACGGGTCTGGGACCGCAGCCCGGCGCAGTTAAATCTGCATGAAAAAATCTTTTCCATTGATGATCGCATTACCCAGCTTTATCGGCACTTTCTTCTGAGCAGTGACTGGCAACAGCCCGCGAGTCAGTTGATGCTGAGCAGTGCATCCACACTGCTTCTGACGCATCTATTGCAGCACTACAGCGAAGTCAGGTGGCAACTGCCACAGGTGCGTGGCGGACTGGCGCCGGCGGTATTACGACGTGTTCTGGAATTTATTGAAACCCATCTCGACCAGCCTTTAACTCTGGGGGTGCTGGCGCAGGAAGCGGCACTGAGTGAGTTTCACTTTGCCCGTATGTTCCGTCACACCACGGGCGAAGCGCCGCATCAGTTTGTGATGCGCCGTCGTATGGAGCGTGCACGAACGTTGCTTGAGCGACCTGACCTGACGCTGACCGATATTGCTTTTCAGTGTGGTTTTCACTCTTCAGCACACTTCAGTCATCGTTTTCGTCAGGTTTATGGCATGACGCCTTCGGCGTGCCGGCGGGGGAGTTGTTAAAATTCCTGAACTTGCCGCTATAGATACTGATATTAAGCCACACTAAATAACCAGCCCTGGATTACCATTTAGCCAGTCGGCAATGATTCTTCAGAGCATTAAAACTTTTTTGAATTCTGGCTTAACATATGAGTCTTAATTTTCATTAATGCTTCATGAATGTGTCAAGACTGTCTCATCGGATTAAGAGTTATACTTTGAGAAACATTTTTATTAGCAGATAAAATATGAAGGTGCCAATCTTGATGGACACCTTAAATAAAAAGCTTCGGAACGTGTTAAACCATCCAATGTTCTTGAGACATTACAGTTCTTTATTACCTTTAATATCCCACCCTGACTGAGTTTCAGCGCCTTTGCCGCCACTCGCTGACTGTTCCCAGTACTGTGTTCTGACTTTTGATGCCTGGAACTGATATGAGACTCCGATAAGGTCGCGATTTGTAGTGCCATTGAAAACCACATTAGTGATAAGGACGTCTTCAAGCGTAATGCGACAGTACTCAATCTGGCTCCCTCCGGCTTTACATACCGAAAGCTCAACTTTGGCGACATGTTTGCCGTTGGATACGTAGCGCATTATCGCTGGCGTAGCTTTGTCAATAAGTGCCTGAACCGACAGGTCCCGGTACTGAACTTTTCCTGCGCCACCACCGCCTCCAGCAGACATATTCCCTGGTTGGTTTGCACCCCAGGTGAAAGATTCAATAGCAATCCAGCCTTTATGGTTACTATCCAGTGATTCGCCTGTGATGCCATCGATTTTTAAGAAGATGTCTGTACTCATAGCTGGTCCTTTTGCTTTCCCTGTGTAAGGGAATCTGATTAAATAAACTTAACGATACGTATAATGACATAAAGGCACAGTCATGGACTACTGGAAACCAGACCGATTCAAGGATTACTTTCTGAATATGGCTAATGCTGAAGCTAATCAGCTGCTTAGTACGACAAATCACTTATCTTTGATTCACCTGTCTGAGGGTTACAACAGGATTCAGTTTCAGGACGAAGTGAAGATTTTCGTTAATGCTCAGATGGATACGATTCGAACAGGTGCCAGCGATGATGAATGCCAGCAATGCATTCAAAACCTTAAAGAAGAACATCGTAATCTCATGAGACAAGATCAGCTTCTTCGTACTGGTCAGGCGGCATTGCATGCTTCAGTAAAATTCGTTCAGCAAGGTGATATCTGGGGATATATTATCGATGGTGTGGGGGTAGTACTGAGTGGATTACAGGTGGTGGCTGGGTTTGGAGTTATGGCCGCTTCAGCTGCAACCGGAAATATAATAGGGGTTGGTTTTGGTGCGATGCTCACGCTTCATGGCGTGAATGGCGTTCAGGAAGGTGTAATGAATGTTATTACAGGAAAAAATGACGCCCAGGGATTCTTGAAAGATGGTTACATTGGAGCAGCCAGGTTCTTGGGTTTTGATCAAAAAACAGGTGAAATTGCCTACAGCAGTATGGATCTTGCTCTTTCGGCCTATGGCATGTTCAGGCTGATAAGAAAACCTCAAACATTTCGACTTTTTTACTACGTAAACTCCGACTTCGTTAGGGGTATCAAAGATATGAGCCGCTTTGAATTAGGAGTGGAAATATATAATGACTATTCGGCTCTGAAATCAATTTACGATAATAAAAAATAAATCACTTTCTTCTCGTGTACCGGAATGATTTGTAGCCTAACTTCATGGGTGTGAAAATGTAAAAAATAGGAGCTATGATTAGCATTGTGATTGAGTATGAGGTAACAGCGAGGCTATCCTTGTACATAAGCGTGTATATCCAGACTATAGCAAGAATGGCTACAAGGACCATTGAAGCAATAAAACGTATGCTAAGCTCTTTAAGTAAAGCCGGGTAAGTCGTTCCACTTTTTTCAGCTTGCATTCTTAAAGCCGCAATATCTTTCGCATTGAAACCGTTTTCAGCAAGTTTTTCTTCAATTTCAAAAATGTTCATATCATCACCAAATTGTAGATTTATATTGATCATAACTCACATTGCTAATAATTTACCAGAAAAAATTATATTTTCATTCAAAAGGAAATGAAAGTGTTAGAGGACTCAAAATTAATTTATCCGCATTTTTCAATTATACACTATTCCCCAACGTGGATTGATGAGAGCAGGACTACTGAATTAGCTTTGGAATGGCAGAGTTCACTAGTGTCTTTTTTTATAACTCAACCTCACCGTAAACAAGAGGCCTTTTTGATCGGAAGCGGTTTTATATATCTATTAGGTGACAATATACCTTGTATTGTTACTGCTTCCCATGTAATTAAAGAGATGCAAAAAAGTGAATTGTCGTTCATATCGATTGACGGAAATAAATTTAAGTTCGAGCATCTGGAAGTATTTTTTAATGATGAACAAGATTACGCTATTATTCCTATGTCTGAAGAAATCATGAAGGCTATACCAAATAGCGTTCTTTTTGATACTAAAGTTAATAACGATTTTTTTGAGAAAACATCTTCATTTGTGATCATGGGATATCCATCAAAAGTTAATAAGTTACATAAAATGCACCCTGAGAAAGGCTTGTCGCCTTTTAATATTAATTTTCACAACTTTTTTTATGAAAGAAAAACCGAAGATATTTATTTCCATTTTATTGCTGGCGGAAAAGAAAAAAACATCTGTTTTGAGGGTGCCAGTACTAATAAAACCGTTACTTCGCTTGCAGGTATGAGTGGAAGCGTGATTGCTCAGTTGATAATTAATAAATTGGACGGCGGAGTTTCTTTAAAAGCTATTGGTATATTCAAAGAACATCGACCTAAAAGAGGTAATTTTCTGGTAGGTTCTACCTTGATTGATTTTGCTGATAATCTTAATTCATACTTAAATGATGATGATGCTTAGATAGGGTTTGGGCAAATATAATTCTTATACCTTCTCGCACAGTTAAGGAGAGTTGCAAAAGCTCACTCATTAATTTGTGTAAATTAATAGTGAGTGTTATTCACCCCTCAAGCAATCCTGATAATGGTGTGAATGATTTGTTTTTTTGATATATTTTCTGGCGCTGCAATTGAATAAAATAGCTTTCCTTCGGGATTTTTCTAAGAATTTCTATTGTAGATTGATGCGTTAGGTTACGGTGACACTTTCCAGTTACCATCGTTTTTAATGAATTAAAATTCAGCTACAGTTTGCTTCTCGCCCATCATGGGTAGTTTTATATCAGTATCCACTTTGCAAAGGTATTTCCCTTTTTCCTCTGACTCCTTACAGGAAACCTTATCAGCTTGGTTTAGAGTCGTGAGCATGTCTTTGCTATTCTCACCGAATCGCTGTCTGGTTTGTGCGCTCAATGTTGTCCTGCATAGCTTTCTGGATTTCGGAAGAGGAGGGTTTGCTGTCGCAGCCGGTAAGCAAAACTGCTAAAGACAGGGCTGCAACTGTTGAAAATCTATTCATTTTTAATTCCTTATATGATTTTGGTGCTCATTATTTTGCTATGGATTTGTTGAGGATCTGGTCGAAAATTTCACACCACTGCTTTAACTGCATTTCCTTATCGCGGATCCCGCGTTCATGGGGATGTCCTCATGTGGCTTATGAAGACATTACTAACATCGCGGCGTGTTAATCAACGGGGAGCAGGTCAAACCTCAGGATAAACACCGAGAGCAAGAATCTTTTGTTTGCTGCCAAAGCGATACTGAAAACGCCAGTATTTGGAACCGTGTGGGGGTAATAAAAAGATGCATACCATTACCGTCTGTCATTTTGACAGGCTTCGCAGCAGCCTTTGAATTCCTTACCTTTAACTCAGTGAGTGGCATAGTAAAAAATCTCCGGCTGATGGTATCTGCATTATCGAACCAAACATACTAACAATTATACCAACATAACACTGTGGATTTTGTGAGCCTGCTGGAGACGCAGGTAGACTATAGAATTGAATTAACTTACTGAATGGAATGGATAAAGTTGACGTTAAGAGACAGGCAAAAAGTGTCCCCTGCAGGAATCGAACCTGCAACTAGCCCTTAGGAGGGGCTCGTTATATCCATTTAACTAAGAGGACAGCAGCGTGCAGTATAGCGAAACAGTCCTGAAAATTCACCAGGTTGCCGCGCGTTTGCTCATTCCGCCAGCAATCCCGGTTTTCTGCACTGAACGCGGTTAAACATGACGCGCGCAGATCGTTCAAGCTGAGAAGATTCTCCGCTTCAGCCTGACGGTTTGATCTCAATATCAAAGGTTCAGCCAGCATGCCTGAAAGGCAGACAAAACCGGTAAATCAGCCTTGTCTGCCCCTGCCATTTATTCCGCGTTTTCCTTCTCTTCACGCTGACGGCGTTTTTCCTGCTTCCGCTTCTCAGCTTTTGCTTTGGCCACGGCGGCTTCACTCATGTCATTGCGAATCTGCGCGTGGCTGATCAACGCAAAAATCAGGGTGCCGCCGGTGATGTTGCCGAGCAGCGTCGGCAGGGCAAACGGCCACAGGAATTCATGCCAGCTAATGCTGCCGTTAAACACCAGATAGAGCACTTCTACTGAGCCCACGACAATGTGCGCCAGGTCGCCCAGCGCAACCAGCCAGGTCATCATCACAATCACCAGCAGTTTCGCGCCGCCCGCAGAGGGGAACATCCAGACCATGGTGGCGATAATCCAGCCAGAAATGACTGCATTGGCAAACATCTCGCCTGGGGTGTTTTCCATGACCTTCATGCTGATGTCGGTAAACGCCTGGCGGGTGGCCTCGTCAAAAATCGGCATCTCATTGAAGGCCAGCGCACCCAGTGCTGTACCAATCAGGTTACCCAGCAACACAATGCCCCATAACCGTAACAGCAGGCCCGTGTTACCCCAGGTAGGTTTGTGCATCACCGGTAATACGGCGGTAACGGTATTTTCGGTAAACAGCTGCTGGCGCGCCATAATAACAATAACAAAACCAAAGGTATAACCCAGATTTTCCAGCAGGAAAGCGCCCGGTACGCCATCCAGATGCACCTTAAATATCCCCTTGGCCATCAGTGACGCGCCCATGGACAAGCCCGCAGCGATAGCTGACCAGAGCAGCGCCATCCCGTCCCGCTCCAGCTCCTTTTCTCCATCCTGGCGAATCTCTTCATGAATCGCAGCCGCGCGGGAGGGTAAAGCCTCCTCATCAACTTCGATGTCAGTGCCCTTGTCCTTCTCTTCGCTCTCTACGTCGTTAGGACCCTGCTCATTACCTGATGAAGGCTTCATATTTTCTCCTGGTGATAGTGCTGTAACGTTATAAGCGTAGCCGTTTTTTATTTGCCGGAAATGTAACGTCCGATGCGAATAAGCGTAACAACGTTTTTCGGAACTGCATTTTTATTCAGACTGCTGATGAAAACGCACGAATAATCCCTTACCAGCGAAACTGAGCGCTGGCTCACACTTCGGCCCACAGCAACATTGTGGTAATATCCCGGCCACTTTTAGCTGGTGCGACTCCCCCTTCAATGCTGGAAATCATTACACTCACTTGTGCATACGACGAACGGTCGCTGTTCCGGCGGCTCTCATTTCGCGTATCCGCAGGTGACATTGTGCAGATTGAAGGCCCCAATGGTGCCGGTAAAACCTCGTTGCTGCGCCTGCTGGCCGGGCTGAGCCGTCCTGAAGAGGGTGAAATACGCTGGCAGCAGCAGTCGATCCTGCGTCAGCGTGAAAGCTGGCATCAGGCGATGCTCTATCTGGGTCATCAGCCCGGCGTCAAAGGCGTGCTCACGCCACTGGAAAATCTGCGCTTTTACCATCCCGATTGCAGTAATGCGCAGATTTTTGCTGCGCTGGAAAGTGTCGATCTCACGGGCGACGAAGAGGTGCCCGTCAGCCGGTTGTCGGCAGGGCAGCAGCGTCGGGTAGCGCTGGCACGTCTGTGGCTCAGTCAGGCTCGCCTATGGATTCTTGACGAGCCGCTGACCGCCATCGACAAAGCGGGTATTGAAAAATTAATGGCGCAGTTCGCCCGGCATGCCGATAACGGCGGTGCAGTGATCCTGACCACCCATCAGGATTTGCCTGCAGAGGCAGCGCGGGTGCGTAAAATTCGCCTCGGCGATGTGGAGGCAGAGTGATGCTGTTTCGCCTCATCCAGCGTGAATTACGCATCGCCTTTCGTGGCGGCGCGGATGTCGTCAATCCACTCTGGTTTTTCCTGATCGTCATTACCCTGTTTCCTTTAGGTATCGGACCGGACCCGCAACAGCTGGCTCGCATTGCACCGGGCGTTGCCTGGGTTGCTGCGCTGCTGGCGTCGCTGCTGGCGCTGGAGCGTCTGTTCCGTGATGACTTCAGCGATGGCTCGCTGGAGCAACTGGTGTTGCTGCCGACGCCGCTGCCGGTAACGGTTATCGGCAAAGTGGTGGCGCACTGGCTGGTCACTGGCGTGCCACTGATTATCCTGTCGCCGCTGGCCGCGCTGCTGCTGTCACTGGATTTTAATGGCTGGCGGGCAATGGCCCTGACGCTGTTGCTGGGTACGCCAACCCTGAGTTTTCTCGGTGCGATTGGCGTGGGTCTGACGGTGGGTTTACGGCGCGGCGGCGTGCTGCTGAGCCTGCTGGTATTACCGCTGGCTATTCCGGTTTTAATCTTCGCCAGTGCGGCGATGGAGGCGGCCAGTCAGGGGTTGCCGATTGGCGGCTATCTGGCGATTCTTGGCGCTATGTTGGTGGGCAGTGCGACGCTCGCGCCGTTTGCTACGGCGGCGGCGCTACGCATCACGTTGCAATAGCCACTTTGCAATAACCGCGCGTACAAGACGCGGCAACACTCTTTTATCGTTAATGTGAGCATTTGATATGTGGAAAGCGTTACATCAGCTGGCCAGACCCGAACGGCTTTATCAGTTTTCGGGGCGACTGGTTCCGTGGTTCGCCATCGCCGGGCTGGCGGCGTTGCTGCTGGGCTGGGTCTGGGGATTTGGATACGCACCCGCTGACTATCAGCAGGGCGACAGCTTTCGCATCATGTACATTCATGTGCCCGCTGCGATGTGGTCGATGGGTGTTTATGCTTCAATGGCCATCGCCGCCTTTATCGGCCTTGTGTGGCAGATGAAAATGGCCGATCTGGTTTCCGCCGCCATGGCTCCGGTGGGTGCGGTTTTTACCTTTATTGCGCTGGTCACCGGCTCGGCATGGGGCAAGCCGATGTGGGGCACCTGGTGGATCTGGGATGCCCGCCTTACATCAGAGCTGGTACTGCTGTTCCTCTATATGGGTGTGATTGCGCTGTATCACGCTTTTGATGACCGCCGCACCGCAGGCCGGGCAGCGGGTATTTTGATTCTGGTCGGCGTGGTCAATCTGCCAATCATTCACTTCTCAGTGCAGTGGTGGAATACCCTGCATCAGGGCTCGTCGGGCATTCTCCAGCAGGCGATTGCGCCGGTCATGCGCACGCCGCTGCGCTGGGCAATCCTCGGCTATCTGCTGGTCTTTATTACGCTGACGCTGATGCGACTGCGTAACCTGATTCTGTTAACCGAACGTCATCGTCCCTGGGCGATTGATGTGGCGAAGCGGGGGGAGCAGGCATGACTCCAGCCTTTTCCTCCTGGCACGCCTTCTTTGCGATGGGCGGTTACGCTTTCTATGTCTGGCTGGCGGTGGCCTGCACGTTGCTTTCACTGATCGGCCTGACGCTGCATACCCTGTTACTGCGCCGCGGTTTGCTGGCGGAGATTCGCCAGCGTGACGCACGTGAACGTCGCATCCGGGCAGCAAAATCGAAAAAAGCCGCGGCTGAAGCGGCAGGAGAGAAGTTGTGAATATCCGTCGACGCAACCGCCTTTATGCGGCCCTGGCGATCCTGCTCGGTCTTGGCCTGGCCACCGCGCTGGTGATGTATGCGCTGCGCTCAAACATCGATCTCTTCTATACCCCAGGCGAAATCCTCTACGGCAAAGGGGAGGCGCACGAGAAGCCCGAAGCGGGACAGCGGCTGCGCGTCGGTGGCATGGTGATGCCCGGCAGCGTCCGGCGCGATCCGAAAACGCTGGCTGTGTCGTTCAAACTTTATGATGCGCGTGGTGTGGTCAGCGTCAGTTTTGAAGGGATCCTGCCGGACCTGTTCCGTGAAGGGCAGGGCGTTGTCGCGCAGGGCGTGCTGGCGGCGGGCAACCAGGTGATCGCCAAAGAGGTTCTGGCAAAACATGATGAGAAATATACGCCGCCGGAGATTGAAAACGCGATGAAGAGTGATCAAACCGGCCCGCAGTCGCGCTATCAGGTGGGAAATAAATCATCATGATGCCCGAAATCGGAACCTTTCTGCTCTGCCTGGCGCTGGGCCTCTCCCTGTTGCTGAGCAGCTATCCACTGTGGGGCGCGGTGCGCCAGGATGCCCGCCTGATGGCGATGGCGCGTCCGCTGGCCTCGGGTCTGTTTGTCTGTATCGCGGCGGCGTTTGCACTGCTGGTCTGGGCCTTTATCAGCAACGACTTTACCGTTGCCTATGTCGTCACCAACTCTAATAGCCTGCTGCCGGTTTACTATCGCATCGCCGCCACCTGGGGCGCACATGAAGGATCGCTGCTGTTGTGGGTGTTGCTGCTGAGCACCTGGACACTGGCGGTGGCGATATTCAGTCGCGGTATGCCGCAGGATGCTCTGGCACGCGTGCTGGCAGTGATGGGGATGATCAATCTTGGCTTCCTGCTGTTTATCCTGCTGACGTCGAATCCGTTTGGCCGCACGCTGCCGGACTTCCCGATAGACGGCCATGACCTGAATCCCATGCTGCAGGATATCGGCCTGATCTTCCATCCGCCGCTGCTCTATATGGGCTATGTCGGCTTTTCGGTGGCCTTTGCGTTTGCCATCGCCTCACTGATGGCTGGCCGGCTGGATACCGCCTGGGCGCGCTGGTCACGCCCGTGGACGACCGCGGCCTGGGTCTTTCTGACCATTGGCATTGTGCTGGGATCGGCGTGGGCCTATTACGAACTGGGCTGGGGCGGCTGGTGGTTCTGGGATCCGGTTGAAAATGCGTCGTTTATGCCGTGGCTGGCGGGCACCGCTCTGATGCACTCGCTGGCGGTCACTGAAAAGCGTGGCACCTTCAAAGCGTGGACTGTGCTGCTGGCGATTACGGCGTTTTCGCTGAGCCTGCTGGGGACGTTCCTGGTGCGATCCGGGGTGCTGGTGTCGGTGCATTCCTTCGCCTCCGATCCGGCGCGCGGGATGTTTATCCTCGCGTTTCTGGTGATTGTCATCGGCAGCTCGCTGCTGCTTTACGCCATTAAAGGCGGGCAGGTGCGTGGCCGGGTACAGAATGAAACCTGGTCGCGCGAATCATTTTTGCTGGGCAATAATGTGCTGCTGATTGCCGCAATGCTGGTGGTCCTGCTCGGCACGCTGTTGCCACTGGTACATAAGCAACTGGGGCTGGGCAGCATTTCGGTCGGCGAGCCGTTCTTCAACACCATGTTCAGCTGGCTGATGGCGCCGTTTGCGCTACTGATGGGAATCGGACCGCTGGTGCGCTGGCGTCGCGATGAACCGCAAAAGCTGGCAAAACGGCTGGCACTGGCGCTGATCGTGACCCTGGCCTGTTCCATGATCATTCCCTGGTGGTTGCAGGATCGCATTGAGGCGATGACCGTGGTTGGCCTGCTGATGTCGCTCTGGATTATTGTACTGACACTGCTGGAGCTGCACGAACGCGCCACCCATCGTCACCCGTTCTTTGCCGGATTACGTCATCTGTCACGCAGTCACTGGGGCATGGTGCTGGGCCATCTGGGCGTAGGGGTCACGGTGATTGGCATTGCATTCAGCACGCAGTACAGCGTGGAGCGCGATGTGCGGATGAAAGCAGGCGATAGTGTCGATATTCATCACTATCACTTTGTCTTCCGTGGTGTGCAGAATCTGCAGGGGCCGAACTACAGCGGCGGCATGGGTATTATTGATGTCACCCGCAACGGCAAACATGAAGCAACACTGCAGGCGGAAAAACGCTTTTACACCGCTGCCCGCACCATGATGACTGAAGCGGCGATCGATGGCGGTTTCAGCCGCGATCTCTATGCGGCGCTGGGCGAAGAGCTGGATGATGACAGCTGGGCCGTGCGCATTTACTACAAACCCTTTGTTCGCTGGATCTGGTTCGGTGGCGCACTGATGGCGCTGGGTGGCCTATTCTGCCTGTTCGATCCCCGCTACCGTTCGCGCAAAAAAGCGGAAACGGAGGCGCGGACATGAATAAGAAAATCCTGTTTATTCCCCTGATGCTGTTTCTGCTGCTGGCGGCGGCGCTGCTGTGGCAGCTGACCCGCAATGCCGAGGGTGACGATCCGACCCGACTCGAATCTGCGCTGATTGGCAAACCGGTGCCGCTGTTCCGGCTGGAAGCACTGGATCAGCCGGGCAAAATCTACGATCAGCATGTGCTGACGGATGGCAAGCCGATGTTGCTGAATGTCTGGGCGACCTGGTGTCCGACCTGCCGCGCGGAGCATCAGTATCTGAATACGCTGGCGGAGCAGGGCATTCGCGTGGTCGGACTGAACTACAAAGACGATCGACGCAAGGCCGTTAACTGGCTGAACACACTGGGCAATCCCTATGCGCTGAGTCTTTATGATGGCAACGGTATGCTGGGACTCGATCTCGGTGTCTATGGCGCGCCGGAAACCTTCCTGATCGACGGTAAAGGAATCATTCGTTATCGCCATGCGGGCGATCTGAATGCGCGTGTCTGGGAGCAGGAAGTGAAACCGTTGTGGATGAAATACAGCGCGGAGGCGGGATCATGAGAACGCTGTTACTGCTCTGCGGCTTGCTGTTCAGCATCAATCTCTGGGCGACCATCGACACGCTGCAATTTGACTCGGTAGCCCAGGAAGAGCAATACCGTGACCTGACTGCGTCGTTGCGTTGTCCGAAATGTCAGAACAACAGCATCGCCGACTCGAATGCCATGATTGCCGCCGACATGCGATTAAAGGTCTACGAGCTGATGAAGCAGGGCCAGAGTCGCCAGCAGATCATCGACTATATGGTGGCGCGTTACGGCAATTTCGTCAGCTATTCGCCACCGGTCACGCCCTCCACCCTGATTCTCTGGGCGGGCCCGGCGCTGTTTGCGCTACTGGGCGGCGCGGTGATCATCCTGCGCAGCCGTCAGCGTAAAACCCGCAGCGAGCTGGATGAAGATGAGCAACAGCGTCTTAATGCGCTACTGAAGTCAGACAGGAAGCCGTAATGAGTGCATTTTGGATCACCCTTTTTCTGTTACTGCTGGCAGCCTGCACGCTGTTTATGGCGGCGGGCTGGCGGCAACGTCAGGCCAGCACAGGCGATCGCGATCGTCTTAATCAGCGCTTCTACCATCAGCGCATAAATGAGCTGGCGCAGGATGAAGCGCAGGGCGTGGTCGCTGAACGTCCGCTGATGGAGCGGGAATTACAGCAGACACTACTGGCGGATATTCCGCCGTCACAGGCAATGCAATCACACACCAGCAGCCGCTGGATTTTGCTGCCAGGCCTGATTGTACTGATTGCGGTCTCGCTGGGCACTTATCTGAAAACCGGCGGCCTGGCACAATTCACTGGCTGGATGCAGGTGCAGCAGGCGTATCCTGAGCTGCGTGCCCGTCTGATGGACCCTGGCGCTAAACCGCTGAGCATGGAAGAGCTGGCGCGTTTAGAGCTCGGATTGCGTACCGCGTTGCAAACAGAACCGGATAATCTGGCCGACTGGACGATGCTGGGGCGGCTCGGCATGGTGCTGAATAATACAGAGATCGCCAGTCAGGCCTTTGAGCATGCTTTACAGCTGGCCCCCAACGATCTGGCGCTCAAACAGGATTATGCAGAGGTTCTGACGCGATCTTCTGACCCGCAGGATAACCGGCAGGCGTCACTGCTGCTGCAATCATTGCTGAAAGCCGATCCGCACAACCTGCGGACGCTGAGCCTGCTGGCGTTTAATGCTTACGGACAGCAGCAATACGATCAGGCTATCGACGCATGGCAGACGCTTTTAGCTCTGTTGCCTGCCGATGACAAGCGGCACGCGATGATCGCCCGCAGCATTGAAAAGGCCAGAAGTGAGGCAGGGCAGCAGAGTCGTCAGCTGGCGCTGACCGTGACGCTGACACCTGAGGCAGAAAAAATGTTACCGCCAGACGGAGTGTTGTATATTTCGGTTTCTGACGGGGATTCACCCGTGCCGGTGGCGGTTAAGCGGATGCCGCTGAGTCATTTCCCGCTGACGCTGACGCTGGATGACAGTAACGCCATGATGCCAGATCGCCTGCTTTCGGCGCAGCATCAGGTCGCAGTAAGGGTGCGCGTTTCACGCGATGGCAGCGCCAATCCGCAGCCGGGTGACTGGCTGGGGCTGAGCGCCGTAACGCCCTGGGATGGGCATCAGTCCATCGCGGTAGAGATCAATAAGCAGCTTCCCTGAACGTAAAAATTGATAATGTTAACAATGATGCGTGCCATTGCCTGCTGCCTCTGGCACAAAGTCAGCTATGCTCATCGGGTAAGCCGATTCGACTCCGGGCTGTGACCTGAACGATGGGTAGACCTTTTTCATCCGCACAGGGAGATTGGAATGAATTATCGCCTGACCAGCCTGGCTGTGGCCAGCGTCCTTCTGGTGGGTTGTGCCAGTTCAAAGCCCGCGAATAGCGATCCTGCCGGGCGCAGCGATCCATTCGAAGGCTTTAACCGCACGATGTTTAACTTTAACTACAATGTGCTGGATCCGTATGTGTTACGTCCGGTCGCTGTCGCCTGGCGCGATTATGTGCCGGTTCCGGCACGTACCGGCCTGAGCAATTTCCTTGGCAACCTGGAAGAACCTGCCAGCATGGTCAACGCCATCCTGGTGGGTGACGGGCGCGATGCGGGTATTCACTTTACCCGTTTCTTCCTGAACAGCGTTCTGGGCCTGGGCGGTTTCATTGACGTTGCCGGTAAAGCGAACCCGGAACTGGCGCGTGAAGAGCCGCACCGTTTCGGTACTACGCTGGGTCATTACGGCGTTGGCTATGGTCCTTACGTTGAACTGCCTGCCTATGGCAGCTTTACGGTTCGTCAGGATGGCGGCGACTACGTTGATACCCTCTATCCGATTCTTGGCTGGCTGACCTGGCCGATGTCGATCGGTAAATGGACGCTTGAAGGGATCGAGACCCGTGCGCAGCTGCTGGATTCCGATGCGATCCTGAAACAGCAGAGCGATCCTTACGCCTTTATTCGTAACGCTTACTTCCAGCGTCACGACTTCCTGGCGCGCGGTGGCAAGCTCAAGCCGGAAGACAACCCTAACGCAGCCGCGATTCAGGATGACCTGAAGGATATCGACGCGCAGTAAGTGCAGGATCCCCTGCCTGCGTGTCGCTGTGTTTTTCTGCAGAGCGCACAGCAGCTGAAGTGATGGGAGCATACGCCCGGAACAAAGCATCGCGGGCCATGGATAAAAACGCCGGGAGCGTTTTTAAACAACGCAAAGCGTTGGCCCGGCAGCGGGCGCATCTCAGGGATGAGGTGCGTAATCGCCCACGCTGAGCAGTCAGGTATGGCGGGTTTTGCGTCTTTGCAAAGGGCGCATGCTCCCTGAGCCAGCCAGCGACCCGCCGCCACAAAAAAGGGCGACTCACCAGAGTCGCCCTTTTTGATCGTGCTATTTCATCAGAACTTGTAGTTAAAGTTCGCGCCGTAAAGCCAGGCCTTACCTTCAGAGGTAAAGGTATAAGGACCTTCTTTCACCGTCACTTTCTGTCCGTGCATATAAGAGATGCCTAAATCAACAGAGGCATTATCGTTAAAGGCATAAGAGGTACCGGCACTTAGCCACAAACGATCCTGGTCCGGAATAGAGATAGAACGCTTATCTGCTGGCACCGGGCTGTCATCAAACGCAATACCGGTACGGAAAGTCCAGTTCTTGTCGTAGGAATAGGTCGTGCCCAGCGCAATGCGGTACGCATCGTGGAAGCTTTCATCTTTATAGAACAGCGTCTGGCCGTTTGAACCGGTCGCTTTCAGCTCCTGGAACTGACTCCAGCTGGTGTACGCCAGGCTGTAGTGAACCGCCCACTGCGGTGCCACTTTATGCCAGCCCGACACTTCCCACATTTCCGGCAGATTCAGGGTTAATGCGCCCGGAACGGTCGTGCCGTTGGTGCCATCAGGAACACCGGTCACGGTCGGATCATTAAACGCATTCAGCCGTGATGAGAGGTTGCTCTTGTAATCGCCATCGAAATCAATTTTAACTTCTGAACGGTAGGTAAAGCCGAAGCGGTTATTTTCATCCACTTCATACAGGACACCGGCATTCCAGCCGTAGCCCCACTTATCGCCTTTCAGATGGGCCACCTGGGTATCAGCCGGAATACCCAGCCTCGCGCCTGATTCACCTGCATAGCGTTCAATTTTGGCTTTGGCGTAAACCGCATCAAAACCCACACCCACACTAAAATGATCATTCAGACGATAGGCGGTGCTGAGATTGAAATTGCCGGTCATCAGGTCGGTTTTACCCCCGTAACCGCCTGCGGTGTAGCCATTATTAAACTCTGTGGCTAAGCCATAATTTGACGTTGCAGATGCGCCAATCCACCACTGATCGTTAATAGGCTGAACGTAATGAATATTGGGGATCCACTGATTCGGGGCAATATTATTGGCATCCAGGCTGCGTCCGCTGGGACTGCGACCACTGATGTTGACATCTGGCGCAATATAAACCGCACCGAGTGAAAATTCAGGACGATCCATTAATGCCATCGTCGCCGGGTTACGGCTGGCTGACGCCGCCGTATCGCCCATTGCCCCTTCGCCTGAATATGCGCGACCTAAACCAATCGTAGAGAATTCATTTAACTGAAATCCAGCTGCGTAAACGTGTGAAGAGACAAGCGCCACTGCAGCCGCCACGGCTGACTTTGCAAACAGGTTTTTATGGTTCATGACCACAACCTCATGTGAATTATTATTTAACGCTATAACGTCGCGTAACAAAGGACGGCGGATTGTAGGGACTGATGTAAAGCGCACATATCAGACCAGTGCGGAGAGTATAGGTCCGACCTGTGTGCATGTTGCAATATTGTTTTTCAAATATTTCAGAATTGATCGCTTAAAATTCGATCTGCTTAACAAAACAGCCCCAATTCTGCACAGCATACCGATTCCAGTTTGTTCTGGATCAATTTTTATTGTGATATTCGTCACTTAGGGCCATACGCGTGGCGCATTTTTGGGCAAGCAGGTAAAATTTCGGTCATAAAATCGCGCAAACCGCCAGAATGCTGGTCAGGAGAATGAAATGACTGATGCCATTAAAAAATGCAGTGCGACCGAAACCGCAGCCTGTTGCTGTGTTGATGTGGGCACAGTGATGGATAACACCGATTGCACTGCAAGCTGGTCAGAATGGTTTGCTCAGCGTGCCGATGCGGAAGCGAAATTAGCGCAACTTACCCAGCGCGCGCGTGAGGTTGAATCAGAACCCTGTGTGATTGAATCGCGCTTCAGCGAAGTAAATCAGGGCGTACAGCTCGATGTCGATTTCACCTTCAGCTGCCAGGCTGAAACCCTGATTTTTCAGCTCGGTTTGCGTTAAATCTCTAAGCGCCGCGTACATGCGGCGTTTTTCATTTTCGTGTTTCCCTTCGCACTTTTTCCTTTCCGATATTGGCGGCTCACCCGCTTGTGGTTAACACTGATCAGGTCAGACCTCTTCAGGCAATGATGCCACAGTCCCAGCCACAGGTGAGAATAATGAGCAAAGCGCAGCCGCTGCTGACGCGTGATGGTGAACGCATCGCAATAACCCATGGGTTACGCACCCCTTTCCTGCGCCAGGCGACCGGCTTTCATGGCATTCCCGCCATTGAACTGGGACGTATGGTGGTCAGCGAATTAATGGCGCGCAGTGAACTTCCCGCTGAAGTGATAGAGCAACTGGTCTTTGGCCAGGTCGTGCAGATGCCGGAAGCGCCGAACATTGCGCGGGAAATTGTTTTAAGCAGCGGGCTGAATGTACATACCGACGCTTACAGTGTCAGCCGTGCCTGCGCCACCAGTTTTCAGGCGGTAGCGAATGTGGCAGAAAGTCTGATGGCGGGCACCATCTCTGCGGGCATCGCGGGTGGGGCTGACTCCTCTTCAGTGCTGCCAATCGGTGTCAGTAAAACGCTGGCGCGTGCGCTGGTGGATCTCAATAAAGCCCGCAGCGCCGGGCAGAAACTGCAGATCCTGCGACGTCTGCGCCCACGCGATCTGCTGCCGGTGCCACCCGCAGTGGCGGAGTATTCCACCGGCCTGCGCATGGGCGACACAGCCGAACAGATGGCGAAGAGTCACGGCATTACCCGTGAAGCACAGGATGCGCTGGCACTGCGATCCCATCAGCATGCCGCCCGAGCCTGGCAATCCGGGGTACTGAATCAGGAAGTGATGGCCGCTTTTGTGCCGCCGTGGAAAACCGCTATCGATCAGGACAATAACGTCCGTATGAATGCCAAAGCGGAGGATTACGCCCGACTGCGTCCGGCATTTGATCGCCAGCACGGTAGTGTTACTGCGGCCAACAGTACGCCACTCACCGACGGCGCGGCCGCGGTGATTCTGATGCGCGAGGGCCGCGCCCGCGAGCTGGGTATCAGACCGCTGGGTTATCTGCGCAGCTACGCTTTTTCCGCTATCGGGGTGCAGCAGGATATGCTGCTGGGTCCGGCGTACGCTTCACCACTGGCCCTGGATCGCGCTGGCGTGACCCTGGCCGATCTGACGCTGATCGATATGCATGAAGCGTTTGCCGCCCAGACGCTGAGCAACCTGCAGATGTTTCGCGATGAGCGCTTTGCCCGTGAGGTACTGAATCGTCCGCATGCGCTGGGCGAAGTGAATGAAGAGCGCTTTAACGTGCTGGGCGGTTCAATCGCCTATGGTCATCCTTTCGCCGCCACGGGCGCGCGCATGATTACCCAGACGCTGAACGAATTACGCCGCCGGGGTGGCGGGTTAGGACTGGTCACTGCCTGTGCAGCAGGTGGTCTGGGTGCGGCAATGGTTCTGGAGGCCGAATAATGGAGCAGAATGCGTTTCATCTGAAGATGCGACTGGATCACGTCGGCATCATCACGATTGATGTCCCTGATGAGAAAATGAACACCCTGAAAGCGGAATTTGCCGGGCAGATCACCGCGATTATTGCGGAGGCGCGGCGCGATCCAAAGCTGGCTGGCCTGGTGCTGATTTCCGGCAAGCCGGATAACTTCATTGCGGGTGCGGACATCAGCATGATCGACCGCTGCAAGAGCGAACAGGAAGCTGAAGCGCTGGCAAAACAGGGCCAGGAAGTGATGGCTGCGCTCGACGCGCTGCCGTTCCCGGTGGTTGCAGCCATCCACGGTGCCTGCCTCGGCGGCGGACTGGAGCTGGCGCTGGCCTGCGATGCACGTATCTGCTCGCTGGATGATAAAACCCGGCTCGGATTACCGGAGGTACAGCTCGGCTTGCTGCCAGGCTCTGGCGGCACTCAGCGGCTGCCACGCTTAATCGGCGTGCAGCAGGCGCTGCCGCTGATTCTGACTGGCAAAACGCTGCGGGCTAAACAGGCACGTAAGCTGGGTGTGGTTGATGACGCGGTGCCGCAGGCGATTCTGCTGGAGACCGCCATCGCCCGTGTGAAAAAGGGCAAGGTCAGCGGACGAACGCTGCCGCTGCGCGACCGTCTGCTGCATGGCCCGATTGGCCGTCAGGCACTGTTTGCCCTGGCGAGCCGTCAGACAGCTGCCAAGACCCAGGGCAATTATCCGGCGGCAAATCGCATTATTGAGGTGGTGCGCATCGGGCTGGAACAGGGCAGCCGGGCAGGACATGATGCTGAAGCGCGTGCCTTTGGTGAACTGGCGATGACGCCAGAATCCGTTGCGCTGCGCGGCATCTTCTTCGCAACAACGGCCATGAAGAAAGAGCGGGGCGGAGACGCGGAGCCTGCCGCGGTGAAAAGCGTCGCTATTCTCGGCGGTGGCCTGATGGGCGGCGGCATCGCCAGCGTCACCGCCATCAACGCGGGCTTGCCGGTGCGCATCAAAGATATCAGCCTGGAAGGGGTAAACCATGCGCTGAAAACCAGCTGGGAGCTGCTGAGTAAAAAGGTTAAACGACGCCAGCTGACGCCGGCACAGCGTCAACAGCAGATGGCTCGTATCACGGGCGGCACCGATTATCAGGGCTTTTCACAGCGTGATGTGGTGATCGAAGCCGTATTCGAAGATTTAGCGCTGAAGCAGCAGATGGTGAGCGAAGTGGAAGCACACTGCCAGCCGCACACGCTGTTTGCCTCAAACACCTCTTCGTTGCCGATCGAAGAGATCGCCGCCAAAGCGCAGCGTCCGGAAAACGTCATCGGGCTGCACTATTTCAGTCCGGTCGAAAAAATGCCGCTGGTGGAGGTGATTCCCCATCTGAACACCTCAACCGCAACGCTGGTGACGATTGTGGCACTGGCACGCAGCCAGGGCAAAACCCCGATTGTGGTGGCGGACAAGCCGGGTTTCTATGTTAACCGCATCCTGACGCCTTATATAAATGAAGCGATGCGCTGCCTGCTGGAGGGCGAACCCATCGACCATATTGATCGGGCGCTGGTGAAGTTTGGTTTTCCGGTCGGCCCGATTCAGCTGCTGGATGAGGTGGGTATCGACGTCGGCAGTAAAATCAGTCCCATCCTGCATCAGGCCTATGGCGAACGCTTTGCCGCGCCGGCCGCGTTTGATGCGGTGTTGAAAGATGGCCGCAAGGGACGTAAAAACAGCAAAGGCTTTTATCGCTATGACCAGGCGCGCTGGCAGCGTAAAAAACCTGACGCCTCACTTTATACTTTGCTGAAGGTCACACCGAAAGCCAGGCAGAGTGAGGCACAGATTGCTGAACGCTGTGTCATGATGATGCTCAATGAGGCGGCCCGCTGTCTTGACGAGCAGGTGATCCGCTGCGCGCGCGATGGCGATATCGGTGCCGTGTTTGGCATCGGCTTTCCGCCATTTTTGGGTGGTCCGTTCCACTACATGGACAAACTGGGCGCGGCGGAAATGGTCAACAGATTAACCCGGCTTACGCAGCAACATGGGGAACGTTTTACACCCTGTGACGCGCTGATTGAGGCGGCTAAAAAATAGACGAAATTTTACATTTCTGCTGAAAATGGAATAACCAATCCGATTCAGCGGCTTAGAAAAACGCCGCCAGAGTGTGCGGCGCAGCATGATTCTGAGAAGTGCTTATTTAATAAACAACCGGTTGACTATACTGAAGCCATTAGGGTAAAACACAGCGTTCATTCGCAGAGTGAAGAGTCAGGCGCTACGCGTCGGGCGATGTCGACAAACAACAGCGGTGCTTTATGCAAGTTTTTATCATGCGTCACGGCGATGCGGCTCTGGAAGCAGCCAGTGATTCAGTCAGGCCATTGACCTTATGTGGCTGCAACGAATCACGTCAAATGGCCAACTGGCTTAACAGCCAGACGCCGGACATTGAGCGAGTAATGGTGAGTCCCTATTTACGCGCGCAGCAAACGCTCGCGACGGTGCGTGAAGCCTTTCCCCTGCCGGAAGGCCAGGACGTTCTGCCGGAGTTAACGCCGGGTGGCGATCCTGAGATGGTAGGGTGCTATCTGCAGGCGCTGGCGAATGAAGGCGTGAAATCGGCGCTGGTGATCTCACATTTACCGTTGGTAGGGTATTTAGTCTCTGAACTGTGCCCACAGGAAGCACCGCCCATGTTTGCCACTTCCGCCATTGCCTGCGTGGAGTTCGATCCCGCGGCAAGCGCAGGTAAATTGCTGTGGCAGGTCAGTCCCAAAAAACTGGCGAAAGCGATCTGACGTCTCTGGGCCGATCCCGTCGGCCCCTTTTATGGCAACTCAGGCGGTTGCCACTCCTCAATCTCAATCAATACCAGCAGCGCGGCGTCACCGCCAAACATCTTCGGCGCCTGATGAAAAGCCATCACCCACGGATGCTGGGCCAGCCACAGCGGCGTCTGCTGCTTCAGAATATGCTTCCCATGACCGGTCATGACGCTGGCGCAGAACAGATGTTCACGGCGGCAGGCGGCGATGAGTGCCCCCAGCTCCTGCTTGGCCTGCTGCTGCGTTAATCCGTGCAGATCAAGGAAAATTTCCGGCGTATAGTCACCGCGACGCAATTTTTTCAGCTCAAAGTGACTGACATCGGCGCGAACGTAACGGGTTGCCCCTTCCGTAGAAAGCAGCGGCTGAAACTCATCCGAAAAGTAGTGACTGTTGTCCGCCTGCTCTGAAAGCAGACGCTTTACCGGAATCTGGCGGGTTTTCACCGGCGCTTTATGGACAAAGGTGTCCTGTTTTAACTGACGTGTTCCGGTCATTAACTGGCGAAACAGCGCTTCATCATCCGGGCTTAGTGGTGTTTTTTTACTCATGGCAGGTCAGTCATATCAGAAAAGGCTGTCACACAGCAGAGCCGCTACCTTACCGTTAAGTGTCATTAAATGTCAGCTTTTTCACCTCGCTGCGCTGAATTCTCCCCGGCTTCATGGCACACTACTGGCCGATTTAGCAAAAGGCCTGCGGAGGGCTACGTGGACAAAATTTTCGTCGATGAGGCAGTGAACGAACTGCACACCATTCAGGACATGCTGCGCTGGGCGGTCAGCCGCTTTTCCGCTGCCGGAATCTGGTACGGACATGGTACAGACAATCCCTGGGACGAAGCCGTTCAACTGGTCCTGCCGTCACTCTGGCTACCGCTGGATATTCCGGAAGATATGCGCAACGCGCGTCTGACCGCCAGCGAACGTCTGCTGATCGTTGAGCGCGTTATCCGTCGCGTCAACGAGCGCATTCCGGTCGCCTATCTGACCAATAAAGCCTGGTTCTGCGGTCACGAATTCTTTGTGGATGAGCGCGTGCTGGTTCCACGTTCACCCATTGGCGAACTGATTGAGAACCGCTTTGCCGGTCTGGTCAGCACGCCGCCGCGTCATATTCTGGATATGTGTACCGGCAGCGGCTGCATCGCGATTGCCTGCGCCTATGCCTTCCCGGAAGCGGAAGTGGACGCCGTGGATATCTCCACCGGTGCGCTGGCCGTCGCCGAGCAGAACATTGAAGAGCATGGACTAATTCATCAGGTGACGCCAATTCGTGCTGACCTGTTCCGCGAACTGCCACAGCTAAAATACGATCTGATCGTCACGAATCCGCCGTATGTGGATGCGGAAGACATGGATGATCTGCCAAACGAATATCGTCACGAACCTGAGCTGGGTCTGGCGGCAGGCAGCGATGGCCTGAAGCTGGTGCGCCGTATTCTGGCGTGTGCACCTGACTATCTCAGCGAGCAGGGCGTTCTGGTCTGCGAAGTGGGCAACAGCATGGTGCACATGATCGAGCAGTATCCCGATGTGCCCTTTACCTGGCTGGAATTCGACAACGGCGGTGACGGCGTCTTTACGCTGACGCGCCAGCAGATTGTCGACGCACAACACCATTTCTCTTTTTATAAAGACTAAAAGTGGGGCGAAGTATCGCCCGCCAAACCCTGAGAAGGAAACAGCATGGCCGGAAACAGCATCGGGCAATTTTTTCGAGTAACCACTTTCGGCGAGTCCCACGGTCTTGCGCTGGGCTGCATTGTTGACGGCGTGCCGCCAGGCATCCCGCTGACCGAAGCCGATATTCAGCACGATCTCGATCGCCGTCGTCCTGGCACATCGCGCTATACCACGCAGCGCCGCGAGCCGGATCAGGTGAAAATTTTGTCCGGTGTGTTTGAAGGCGTGACGACCGGCACCTCAATTGGTCTGCTGATTGAGAACACCGATCAGCGCTCGCAGGATTACGGCGCGATCAAAGATCTGTTCCGTCCGGGCCATGCGGATTACACCTACGAGCAGAAATATGGTCAGCGCGACTACCGTGGCGGCGGCCGCTCGTCGGCGCGCGAAACCGCGATGCGTGTGGCGGCGGGTGCCATCGCCAAGAAATACCTGCAGATGAAACACGGTGTGGTGGTGCGCGGCTATCTGTCACAGATTGGTGATATCGCCTGCGAGCTGAAAGACTGGAGCATCGTAGAAGAGAACCCGTTCTTCTGCCCGGATGCTGACAAGCTGGAAGCGCTGGACGAACTGATGCGCGGCCTGAAAAAAGAGGGCGACTCCATTGGCGCCAAAGTCACTGTCATGGCTGAGAACGTGCCACCAGGCCTGGGCGAGCCGGTCTTCGACCGACTGGACGCCGATCTGGCGCACGCGCTGATGAGTATCAATGCCGTCAAAGGCGTCGAAATTGGCGACGGCTTTGCGGTGGTAAACCAGCGCGGCAGTCAGCATCGCGACGAGATCCGTCACGATGGTTTCCAGAGCAATCACGCGGGCGGCATTCTGGGCGGCATCAGCAGCGGTCAGATCATCAGCGCCAATGTGGCGATGAAACCGACTTCCAGCATCACCGTGCCGGGTAAAACCATTACCCGTGATGGCGAAGAAGTGGAGATGATCACCAAAGGTCGTCACGATCCCTGCGTGGGGATCCGTGCCGTGCCGATCGCGGAAGCGATGATGGCGATCGTGCTGATGGATCATCTGCTGCGCCAGCGGGCGCAGAACGGTGATGTTAACAGCTCCGTGCCGCGCTGGTGATGGCATGAAAGCGCTCCTGCTTACCCTGAGTGCGCTGCTGATCAGCGCCTCAAGCCTGGCGGCGACGCCGTGGCAAAATATTCAGCATCCAATCAGCGGCGCACCGCAATCTATTGGCGGCTTTGCCAATGGCTGTATTGTTGGTGCGCAGTCGCTGCCGCTGAATTCACCCAACTATCAGGTGATGCGGCAGGATCAGCGGCGTTATTTTGGTCATCCCGATCTGATTCAGTTTATTCAGCGGCTCAGCACCCAGGTGCATAACCTGCAACTGGGTAACGTGCTGATTGGCGACATGGGCATGGCAGCAGGCGGGCGCTTCAGCAGCGGTCACGCCAGTCATCAGACCGGACTGGATGTAGATATCTGGCTGCAGCTACCAAAAAGCCGCTGGAGCGCGCAGCAACTGCTGAAGCCGCAGCCGCTGGATCTGGTTGGGCCAGGCGATAAAAATGTCATTGCGCGCCACTGGCAGCCGGAAATCGACAGCCTGATTAAACTGGCGGCCAAAGATGATGATGTCACACGCATCTTCGTCAATCCGGCGATTAAAAAGCAGCTTTGTGCTGATGCCGGTAACGATCGTGACTGGCTGCGTAAAGTGCGTCCGTGGTTTGCTCATCGTGCCCATATGCATGTGCGGCTGCGCTGCCCGGCAGGCAGTATTGGCTGTGAAGATCAGCCTGCACCGCCGCCAGGCGATGGCTGTGGCGCAGAACTGCAGAGCTGGTTCCTGCCTAAGCAACCGGGTTCTGGTGCACCGGTGAAACGTGAGCCACCGCCGCTGCCGCCTGCCTGTCAGGCCCTGCTGGATAAACATTTACTGTAAGGGATTCCATGGATTGGTTTGTGGTCAGCCCGCTGCTGGTCGGGCTGCTGTTTTTAATCGCCATGCTGGCCGGTTTTATTGATTCAATCGCGGGTGGCGGGGGATTACTTACGGTACCTTCGTTGCTGGCGGCGGGCCTCTCTCCTGCCCAGGCGCTGGCGACCAATAAACTGCAATCGGTCGGCGGATCGTTTTCCGCCAGCCTCTACTTTGTCCGGCGCGGTGCAGTGAAGCTGAATGAGCAGTGGCTGAATATCGCCATGACGCTGATGGGGTCCGTGCTGGGTGCGATACTGATTCAGCGTCTGCAGGCGGATTTTCTGCGTCAGATGCTGCCGCTGTTTTTAATCGCCATCGGCCTGTGGTTCCTGCTGATGCCGCGCCTGGGGGAAGTGGATCAGGCGCGCCGCCTGCATGGCCTGGCTTATGCGCTGGTGGGCGGCGGAGCAGTGGGATTCTACGACGGATTTTTCGGACCGGGCGCAGGCTCCTTTTATGCACTGGCTTTCGTCACGCTCTGCGGCTACAACCTGGCCAAAGCGACCGCACACGCCAAGGTCCTTAACTTCACTTCAAACCTGGGCAGCCTGCTGTTCTTTATGTTCGGTGGCAAAGTGGTGTGGGGAACCGGCCTGGTTATGATGCTCGGCGCGTTCTGCGGCGCGCGTCTGGGCGCGCGGCTGGTGCTGAGCCGCGGACAGAAACTGATCCGCCCGATGGTGGTCATTGTCTCTGCCGTCATGAGCATTAAATTACTGTGGGACAGCCACGGCAGCGACGTTCTGGCCTGGCTGGCCACGCTGCATTCGTAACTTTTTAAGTGATACCGTCATGAACCCGACTCATCATTATGAACAGCTGATCACGCTGTTTGATCGCTGTTTCAGCGATGAATTTCAGACCCGTCTAATTAAAGGCGACGATGAACCGATCTATCTTCCTGCGGATGCAGAGTCGCCGTGGAACCGCGTGGTCTTTGCCCACGGCTTCTACGCCAGCGCTCTGCACGAGATCTCACACTGGTGCATCGCCGGTGAAGCCCGCCGCAAACTGGTCGATTTTGGCTACTGGTACTGCCCGGATGGCCGCGACGCGCTGACCCAGAGTCAGTTTGAAGCCGTGGAAGTTAAGCCGCAGGCGCTGGAGTGGATGTTTTGTACGGCGGCAGGCTTTCCCTTCAACGTGAGTTGTGACAATCTCGATGGAGATTGTGAGCCGGATCGCATTGCGTTTCAGCGTAAAGTCCATGCTCAGGTCATGAGCTATCTGACGTCGGGCATTCCCGACCGTCCCGCGCGTTTTATTACCGCCCTGGCGGAATTTTATGGCAGGCCGTCATTAACAGCGTCGCAGTTTCCCTGGCCGGACGATCTGTGATGCAGAAAGGCATTATAAATAGAGGAATTGAGATGATCGCAGAATTTGAAGCGCGTATTCTGGCCCTGATTGACGACATGGTCGAGCATGCCAGTGACGATGAGCTGTTCGCCAGCGGTTATCTGCGCGGGCATCTGACACTGGCCGTGGCCGAGGTGGAGCAACTGGGCGAACATACGCCAGAAGCGCTGCAGATTCAGGTCTCCCGCAGCCTGCAAAATGCCATTGCGGCGGGCGAGCTCTCGCCGCGCGATCAGGCATTAGTGGTGGGGATGTGGGACAACCTGTTTGTCCAGGCTCGTCAGCTCTCCGCCTGACCGTGCAGGGCGGCATGCCGCCCTTATCATCGCCAGCTAAACCGCTTTTCCCTTCAGTAATTTCCTTACCCAGTAACGATTCGGATTGAGGGCTGCCAGCGTACTGGCATCCAGCGGCTGTGGCTCGCCGGTCAGCTGGGCTGCCAGCACTTCGGCTGCCAGCGGTGCACTGCACAGGCCGCGCGACCCCAGCGCCCCAAACAGGTATAAGCCCGTAAACTCAGGTGCGTCAGCGATGTCATGACCTGCTGCAAGCTGGGTCGGTAAATCAGCATACTGCTTAAGCGTCGCATCATAATCCGGTACGCCGCCCACCATCGGCAGGTGGTCCCGCGTGGCACAACGCACGCCCATTCTTGCTTCACCGCCACTGACATCCACGTTTGTTGCCCAGCGGCTGTCAGGCAGGCAATGCAACAGGCGGCTGCGGTTCTCCTGCTGATCCTCTTCCCGGTAATCTGTGGCGGTTTCGCCACGGTGATAGCTGGCACCGATGCAGTGAGTACCAAACTGTGGGCTGACGGGCGTCAGATAGCCGTCGTAACAGAGCACGGTGTGGAGTGCATTAAGCCCCGACGTGGAGGGAACATGGCTTACCTGACCGGCCACCGGATAGGCTGGCAGCGGGGCGCTCTGCGCAAAGTCGGCTATCGCATGACCGTTTGCCAGCACCACCGTGGCATGACGGACCGCCGGATGATCGCTGAACGTCAGCGTCCAGTGATCGCCCTCGCGTGAAAGTTCGCTGACGCGATGCAGCCAGTGAATGCGTAATCCCTGGGTTTCGCCATGCGCCAGCATCGCGCTGGTCAGCTCAGCCGGTGAAAGCCAGCCGCCCTGCGGGTAGAAAATACCGCCACAGCCGTGGTCGACATTCGCCAGCGTCTCTGCCTCATCCACATTAACGCCACGGGCGATGGATTCAGGCAGGCCCATCGC
Source organism: Pantoea jilinensis (assembly GCF_019104105.1). Classification (NCBI taxonomy): domain Bacteria; kingdom Pseudomonadati; phylum Pseudomonadota; class Gammaproteobacteria; order Enterobacterales; family Erwiniaceae; genus Pantoea; species Pantoea jilinensis. The sequence continues at coordinate 1,211,808 of NZ_CP077746.1, forward strand.
CAGCATCTGATCGATCTTCTTACGGCTTTTCTCATCCCAGCCCAGTTGCAGCACACCGCTCCAGTGATGTTCATAGACGACAGTTAACTGATCGTAGAGCCGCCGGGCAAAACTGAATGCTGCCGGGAAAAAGGTGGCAAGCGCCGGGTCGTGCTGATTGAGCAGCGGATAGAGTGCTCCCTGACGATTGCCGGACGCACCCAGCGCCGGCGCCTCATCGGCGCAGTAAAGCGTCACCCGCCAGCCGCGACGCAGCAGCGCCAGCGCCAGCGTGGCACTGGCAACGCCGCCGCCAATGAGCGCAACATCATGTTGCGCCGCTGATTGACGATGATACCAGGGCTGCCCGGCAGGCAGCGCAGGTGCATCCTGTAAAGGTCCGCATAGCATTTCGCGCTTGGGACCAAATCCTTTGCGGCGGATGACGTCAAAGCCGGCCTCCTGCAGACCGCGCCGGACAATGCCTGCGGCGGTAAAGGTCGCGAATGTCCCCTGCGGACGCGCCAGTTTTGCCATCATGCTGAACAGTGCTGGCGTCCACATATCCGGGTTCTTCGACGGCGCGAAACCATCCAGGAACCAGGCATCCACCTGACGATTCAGGCTCTCATCCAGCTCTCCCATCAGCTGGTTAATATCGCCCAGCCACAGGTCGAGCGTGATGCGTCCGCCGTCAAACAGCAGTCGCTGGCAGCCGGGCAGGGCGGCGGGCCATTGCGCCTGCAGCGCCGCCGCCCACGGGGCCAGTTCAGGCCAGTGCTGCTGCGCCACAGCCAGGTCATCACGGGTTAACGGAAATTTCTCAAAGCTGATGAAATGCAGACGTTTTAAAGTGGCATCAGGCTGATCACGCTGAAACGCATCGAACGCCTGCCACAACGTCAGAAAATTGAGGCCGGTGCCAAAACCGCTTTCCGCCACGATCAGCAGATCCCGTGGATGCTCAGCAAAACGCTGGGGAAAACCGTTGCCGCCAAGGAAGACATAGCGTGTCTCTTCCAGACCATTGTCATTAGAGAAATAGACGTCGCCAAACGCTCGGGAAACAGGTGTACCCTGTTCATTCCAGTTTAGCTGCGCATGTTCGACCGGGGTTAATTTCACGGTAAAGGCTCATTTTTCAGGCAGTGGCGCGATTTTAGCGACCCACGTGACATGACGCAAATTTACAAAAGGAAATAGCTGATCGGACTTGTTCGGCGTACAAGTGTACGCTAGAGTGCATGCCAATTAAGAAGAAGTGGATGAGGAAGATTGAATGAAACGTGCTGTGATTACTGGCTTAGGGATCGTTTCCAGTATTGGTAATAACCAGCAGGAGGTGCTGTCATCTCTGCGTGAAGGACGCTCTGGCATCACCTTTTCTGAAGAGATGAAAGATTCCGGCATGCGTAGTCACGTCTGGGGTAACGTTAAACTGGATACCACCGGCCTCATCGATCGCAAAGTTGTGCGTTTTATGAGTGATGCGTCAATCTATGCTTATCTTTCCATGGAAGAAGCGATTAAAGATTCCGGCCTCACCACTGAAATGTATCAGAGCAACCCACGTGTGGGTCTGATTGCAGGCTCAGGCGGCGGTTCTCCTCGTTTCCAGGTATTTGGTGCTGATGCGATGCGTAGCCCACGTGGCCTGAAAGCGGTTGGCCCTTACGTGGTGACCAAAGCGATGGCTTCTGGCGTCTCTGCCTGCCTGGCCACGCCGTTCAAGATTCATGGCGTAAACTACTCAATCAGCTCCGCCTGTGCCACCTCGGCGCACTGTATCGGTAATGCTGTTGAGCAGATTCAGCTCGGCAAGCAGGATATCGTTTTTGCTGGCGGCGGCGAAGAGCTGTGCTGGGAAATGGCCTGTGAATTCGACGCGATGGGCGCGCTCTCTACCCGTTACAACGACACCCCGGAAAAAGCGTCACGTACCTATGACAACGAGCGCGACGGTTTTGTTATTGCAGGTGGCGGCGGCATGGTCGTTGTTGAAGAGCTGGAGCATGCGCTGGCTCGTGGTGCGCACATCTATGCCGAAATCGTCGGTTACGGTGCGACGTCAGACGGTGCAGACATGGTTGCGCCATCCGGCGAAGGCGCAGTACGCTGCATGAAGATGGCGATGCACGGTGTCGATACACCCATCGACTATCTGAACAGCCACGGAACCTCTACCCCGGTAGGTGATGTGAAAGAGCTGGGTGCGATTCGTGAAGTGTTTGGCGATAACACGCCATACATCTCTGCGACCAAAGCAATGACCGGCCACTCACTGGGTGCCGCTGGCGTGCAGGAAGCGATCTACTCGCTGCTGATGCTGGAGCATGGTTTTATCGCGCCAAGCATCAACATCACCTCGCTGGACGCGGCAGCAACCGGCATGAACATTGTGACTGAGCCAGTGGAAAAAGAGCTGACCACCGTGATGTCTAACAGCTTTGGTTTTGGCGGCACCAACGCCACATTGACCATGCGTAAATATCAGGCGTAATCAGTACTTTGAAGGGCCGGCTTGCCGGCCCTTTTTGTTTTTAAAGCCCATCTCCGTTACCTCATTCACCCCTCGGTATTAACCCTCCCGCTGCAGTAGCCGCAGCAACTTATCGCATCCTGCCACAATCTCGTCAGGCGTCAGCGCGGCAAAACCGAGCATCCAGCCTTGTTGAGATGCGTGTCCGGCATAAAGCGGACTCAGTCGCGGTAGCAGCAATCCCTGTTGTGTTGCCAGCGCGGTTAAGCGTGCTTCATCCTTTTGTACTGTTACCGTCAGCTGTAATCCACCGCCGCTGGCTATTGGCGTGATCCACGGCGAGAGCCGCTGCTCAATCTGCTCAAGCAACCGATCGCGACGGCTGTGATAGAGCTGACGCATCAGGCGCAGATGGCTGGCGAAATGTCCCTGTTGCAGAAAGGCGGCGGTGACAGCCTGCGGCAGCAGGGCGCTGTGCCCATCCAGCACGCTCCGTGCACGGCCTATGGGCGTAACCAGCGCCGGCGGCACGACCATCCAGGCCAGCCGCAGGGAAGGAAACAGCGACTTCGAAAAGGTGCCCAGCGTAATGACCCGCTGATGCCGGTCCAGACCCTGCAATGCAGGAATCGGACGTTCGTTGTAGTGAAACTCGCTGTCGTAATCGTCTTCTATCAGCCAGCTCTGGTTGCGCTGTGCCCAGTCCAGCCATGCCAGACGTCGCGGCAGGCTGAGCGTGACGCTGGTGGGATAGTGATGCGAGGGCGTCAGGTACATGAGCGTTGCACTGCCACTGGTGGGCAGGGCGCCTTCGGCATCAACAACAATCCCACGCACCTGTGCGCCTGCAGCCAGGAAGGCATTGCGGGCACCGGGATAGCCCGGCTCCTCCATCCACACCTCATCACCAGGATCGACCAGCATCATGCTCAGTAACTGCAGCGCCTGTTGGGAACTGGTCAGAATGATGACCTGCTCCGGCTGGCACGCGACGCCCCGGGAGAGTGTCAGATAATCAGCAAGTGCACTGCGTAACGGCAGATAGCCAAAGGGATCGCCATATCCCATTGCGGTGCTGCCCAGAGAACGTTGTACGCTGCTGCTCAGGCGTCGCCAGGTGTCGTGAGGAAACGCACGTAACTCCGGTGAACCGGATGCGAACGCGTGAGGAAAAGGGGGATCCTGACAGCCACCGGTTGCCAGCACCTGCTGGCCGCGCGCCGAAAAACGGGCGGGCTGATGCCGTGTCGGCAAAGATGAGGGTGTGCCGGGGATGATGATGGCGACAAAAGTACCGCGACCGGTTTCACGTCGCAGATAGCCTTCACTCTCCAGTTGTCCGTAGGCCGCTTCCACCGTCACGCGTGAAAGGTGCAGATCCAGCGCCAGCTGTCTGCTGGAGGGTAACTGCTGACCCGCACGCAGATGGTGCCGGTTAATCGCCAGCCGAAGGGTCGCGCAGAGACGTTCACGCACGCCGCCACTGGTCTGATGCTGGAAAAGTTGTAACAGCGGTGAAGGCATATCGGTCTTATCCCTGATGAAGAATGGGTATCAGTAAGCAGTCCACTTTGCCGTAAACTGCGAATTCATCACAACAGGAGAATCGCTATGTCATCAGTTTTACGCATTCCGGCCGCCACGCCGCAGCAAAGCCTCGACTATCTGCAGTCAAAACTCGCGTATTACACCGACGCGTGGGATCTGGCGGAAGACCTGGAGCAGCAGCGTCAGGCTATCGTGGTGATTGATGCGCGTGCGCCGGAGGCTTATCGCGCCGGGCACATCTGCGGCGCCATCAACTTTCCGCATCGCGGGATGGATGCCAGCACGACGGCCCGGCTTGATCGCCGCAAAGTGTATGTCACTTATTGTGACGGCATTGGCTGTAACGGCTCGACGAAAGCGGCCCTGAAGCTGGCATCGCTGGGCTTTCAGGTAAAGGAGTTAATTGGCGGGCTGGATTTCTGGAAACGTGATGGTCATCCGCTGACCTGGGGTGATGCGGCGGGTGAATGGCCCGTTACCGCGACCAAAGCATCCTGTGGCTGTTAGCTCAGAGTACCAGCCAGAGTAAAAGGGTGATGACGACCAGTGCAATAAAGAAACCCAACAGCGGACGCCCTGCCAGTGACTGAATCGGCGGCGGCAGCGAGGCGACAAAGGGTGACCAGATCGGCTGCGGTTTAATCTCGCTGGCAGCCAGCGGCTGTTCGTGCAGTTTTTCTGCCCGGTCTGCGCGACGGCTGAACAGAAAATTCAGCAAATCCTGAGTCTGCGTCACCGTGAGCACTGTCTGTGGCGTGGCCTGAAAACGCTGCTGGCTGTAATCCTCCAGCTGCTGCCGCTCCTGCTGATCAAGCGGCTGTTTCAGGGAGGCTTCCAGCAAGTGCAGCGTGGGGGCGCTGTGCTGACTCAGCGTCTGGCGCACCTGGAGATATTGGGTCAGCAGCGGGAAGTGACGTGACGGGATCGGATCGCCGCTGGTCAGGTTCACCAGCTTCAGCGCAGCCGTCCACAGCTTACCGGTAGATTCGCCGGTGGCAGCGGCAAGGCGCACCACCTGCTGATTCAGCGTATGGTGCTCAGCAGGCAGCAGCGTACGGTCGCTGACGCGAATCTGCTGCGGCTGGGGAATCGTCATCTGCCCGTTCTGCAGCATCGTCAGCACCTGGCGCAACTGATCCTGGCTCAGCGCGCTAAGCACTGTCTGGCCAAATTGCTGACGGATAAAATCGCTGACAGCCTGGCGGTTATTGCCCTTGGGCAGCAAGTCGGTGAGCTGGGTCATCAGCAGGCGGGTGGCATGTCCATTTTGCGTCTGTGTTAGGCGGTTATTAAGATACTGCTCCGCTGCCGGAAAATGACGCGACTGCAACTCCGCTTCACTCTTGACGCCCACTTCATGACGGAGCCCCGCCCAGAGTTCAGGCGCTTTAAGATTGCTGAGCGAAGAGATACGCACGATCAGGCGTTCTAACGTCGTGCGCTGCGCAGGCGAAAGAGGCTGTTCACCGGCCACGGAACCGTGACGCGTTACGCCGGTTTGCGGATTGACAGATGAACGATCGACCGGCACACCGGGGCCGCTAAGAGGTTGCATGGCGGATTCCTTGGAAAAACAGAACAGCGTGGGGTGCGCCGGAAAAAGAATAGGCCATGATAGCAAAAGCCCCCGGGAAATCCCACGGGGGCATGCGCGTTTCGGCAGGAGAATTACGCTTCGGTGCGCTTCAGTTGGTGACGACGCCAGCGTTTCCAGATTGGCGGCACCAGCAGAACCGCAATTGCCAGAACCAGCAGGATTTTACAGATCAGACTTTCCCACAGAATGACCATGTTGCCGTTGCTGATCGACAGGGCGCGACGGAGGTTCTGCTCCAGCATCTCACCCAGCACAAATCCCAGAATCAACGGCGACATCGGAAAATCCATTTTACGCAGGATATAACCAAAGATACCCAATCCCACCATCAGCAACAGGTCAAAGGTGGTGCTGTGCACCGCGTAGACGCCCACGGCAGAAATAGCGGCAATGGCTGGCACCAGAAACCACAATGGAATGGTTAGCATGCGGGCGAAGACGTTGATCATCGGGATATTCATGATCAACAGCATTACGTTGCCAATCAACAGGGCAGCAATCAAGCCCCAGACAATATCTGGCTGCTCAACAAACATCGCCGGTCCTGGTGTGATGTTGTAGAGCGTTAATGCGCCGACCATCACCGCTGTTGTCCCTGAGCCGGGAATACCCAGTGTCAGCATCGGAATAAAGGATCCACAGGCAGAAGCATTGTTTGCCGCTTCCGGTGCTGCCACACCACGAATATCGCCTTTACCGAACTGATCGCTGCCGCTGATCTTTTTCTCAGTCATGTAGGCAATAGCACTGGCGATGGTGGCGCCTGCGCCAGGTAACACACCCACAAAGAAACCGATAAACGAGGAGCGCAGCGTTGCGCCGGTTGCCATAGAGGCTTCTTTCATGTTGAACATCATGCGACCGCTGGCACGAACCGCTTTCTGCCCGGTACTGGTGGACTCCAGCATCAGCAGAATTTCGCTGACTGAGAACAGACCAATCACCACCACCACAAACTGAATGCCATCGGAAAGGTGAACGCTGTCAAAGGTAAAGCGGTACACGCCGGTATTGGCATCCACGCCCACCGTAGCCATGCTGAGCCCTATTAATGCCGCAAGGAACGACTTCAGGGGATTGTGACTCATCATGCTGCCAAGGCAGGCGATAGCGAACACCATCAGCGCAAAATATTCCGCCGGGCCAAATGCCAGCGACCAGCTGGCCAGCAGGGGCGCGAACAGAATAATGCCGATAATCGCGATGGTTGAACCGATGAATGAACTCACGGCTGAGATGGACAGGGCAACGCCTGCTTTGCCCTGTTGCGCCATCGGATAACCATCCAGCGCGGTCATAATCGCGCCAGCATCACCGGGCACGTTAAGCAGGATGGAGGAGATGCGTCCGCCATATTCACAGCCGATATAGACCGTTGCCAGCAGGATCAGCGCCGATTCCGCCGGTAAGTGCAGGGCAAAGGCCAGCGGCATCAGGATCGCCACGCCGTTGATCGGCCCCAGACCCGGCAGCAGGCCGACGATGGTACCGATAAAACAGCCAATCAGGGCAATCAGCAGGTTCTCTGGCGTCATGGCGACGGCAAAGCCCTGCATTAAAAAGGACCAGGTATCCATGATACTCTCCTTAACTCAGCCAGCTGCCGACCGGAAGGGTCACTTCCAGCAGACGGTCAAAGGCATAAAAAAGTGTGGAGCCCATTACCACGCCGGACAGTGCGGCTGCCCACCAGCGCGCACCAAACAGCAAGCCGATGCCAAACGTCAGCAGCGTTGTGCTGATGGCAAAGCCCAGCGTTTCAAACAGCCAGCCATAGAGCATCATCATTGCCGCCAGCGCCACCAGACGTTTCAGTGTGCTGTGGGCTGGCCAGTGAATGGTGTCCGGTTTACGAAACAGCATCAGCACGGCACAGATTGCCATCAGGCCAAGGATCGCCATCGGGAACGGTCGTGGTCCCACCGGTTCGTAGCTGTATTCACTCTGAATTTGCCAGGCTATTACCATGCCGCCGAGGCACAGGGCCAGCCAGAGGCCCGCAAAAATACGATCGCTCATGATTCGCTCCGCTTATTTGGCCAGACCAAATGATTTCGCCTTTTCACGATAATCCGCCACCTGCGTTTTCACGTAGCTATCAAGTTCCTGCCCGAACATGTTGAATTCAAACAGGCCACGCATATCGCGTTGTTTTTTAAACTCCGGGGTATCCACCATCTTTTTAAATGCCTGCTCCCACCACTGATAATCAGCATCGCTGACTTTTGGGCCGAGGTAGTAGCCACGAATGACGGGCCAGACGATGTTAAAACCCTGTTCTTTGGCAGTAGGGACCTCAGCCAGCTGGCCAGGAAGACGTTGATCGGACATCACCGCCAGTACCCGCATTTTGCCGCCCTGCAGATGTGGCACCATCTCACTCATGTCGCCGGAAACCACCTGAATATGATTACCGAGCAGCGCCGTTACCGGCTCACCACCGCCTTCAAAGGCGACATAGCGCATTTTGCGGGGATCGATGCCCGCTTCGCGCGCCAGCAACGCCGTTTTCATCCAGTCCTGACTGCCGATTGATGCGCCGGCACCGACCACCACTTTGGTCGGGTCTTCTTTCATTGCCGCCATCAGTTCGCCCAGGGTTTTCCATGGCGCGTCTTCGCGGACGGCGACCATACCGTAGTCCGTTCCCACGGCGGCCAGCCACTTCACATCGTCAACCGAATAGCGACCAAATTTGCCCTGTGACAGGTTCAGCAGCGATCCGCCAGAAAAGGCGACCACCGTGCCCGCTTCAGCCGGACGCTGGGCAATAATGGCGTTATAGGCCACCGCACCCACGCCGCCAGGCATATAGGTCACGCGCATCGGGGTTTCAATCTGTTTGGTTTCCTGCAGCGAGACCTGCAACAGCTTGCAGGTAAGATCAAACCCGCCGCCCGGTTTGGCTGGTGCAATACATTCGGTACGGCCAGGGCCGTCAGCGGCATTCGCAGCCGGTACCAGCAGAGCCAGCAGGGCAGAGGTAAGGGCGGTATGGATTATTTTTTTCATCGTGCGCTCCATTCATTCTTCCAGAGTGTGATTACAGCCGTAATATTGGCGTTACTGAATTGTTAAAACAGTTACCTTTCATTTACCTTTCACTGCCCGGATTTAATGACAGGATGTGATATGCGTCTCTTACTGGTAGAAGATACCGTTGAACTGGCACGCTGGCTGCAGAAGGCGCTGACGCAAAAGGGCTTCGCCGTTGACTGGGTTGCAGATGGGGTTGCCGCCGATCACGCGTTGCAATGTGAAGCCTATGCGCTGGTCGTGCTGGATGTTTCCCTGCCGCGTATTGATGGTCTGGAGGTGCTGACGCGGTTACGGCGGCGTGGACAGGGTGTGCCGGTATTGCTGTTAACGGCGCGCAGTGCACTGGATGACCGGGTGCGCGGCCTGAATCTGGGGGCGGATGATTATCTGACCAAGCCGTTTGAACTGGATGAACTGGAAGCGCGATTGCGCGCGCTGTTGCGGCGCAGTCAAAGCCAGGCCGCGCAAAGTCAGTCACTGGGGCAACTGGTGCTGGATGGTGAAGGCTATTTTCTGCTGGCTGAAAAGCCGCTGGCATTAACGCCGCGCGAATCCAGTATTCTTACTACCCTGATGCAGCGCCATGGCCGGCCCGTTTCCCGTCAGCATCTCTATGAACAGACCTTTACTCTGGCTGATGAGGCCAGTCCGGAGAGCATTGAGCTGTATGTGCATCGGGTGCGTAAAAAACTGGCGGGCAGTGATGTAGCGATTGTGACGCTGCGCGGACTCGGCTACAGCCTGGAAACCTTGCCGTGCGGCTGATTCACTCTCTGCGCGGCGAGCTGCTGGCGTGGCTGGGCCTGCCACTGCTGTTGCTGTGGGCCCTGTCAGTCTATACCCATTATCAGAGTGGGCTGGCGGCAGCCAACCAGGCCTATGACCGCTCGCTGCTGGCTTCGGCCCGAACCGTGGCAGAACGTCTGGTGGTACGACAGCAGCATCTGGAAGTCGATGTTCCCTGGGTGGTGCTCGACAGTTTTGAACGCAATATGAATGATCAGCTGTTTTATCAGGTCATTTCCCCGCAGGGAAAAACCCTCTCCGGTTACGACGATCTGCCGCCGATTCCGCCAGCCAGTGAAATGTCGATCGCTTATCCGGCGCTGGTGCACTTCTATGATGGTCGCTATCACCAGCATCGCATTCGCGTTGCGGCACTCTGGCAACCGGTCAGTGAGGCGGGTGTTGAAGGCATGGCACTGGTCCTGGTGGCTGAAACCATTAATTCTCGTCAGGAGTTCGCCAGCCGGTTGATGCGCACTGCGCTGATCAGTCAGAGCGGGCTGGTTCTGATGACGCTACTGCTGGCCAGTCTGATGCTGCGTCGGGTGCTGCGACCGCTACGTCGACTGTCACGCATTGTCCTGCAGCGGGATGGGGGAGAGTTAACGCCATTGCCGTCATTACCCTGGTCAGAGCTTCAGCCGCTGATCATCGCGTTTAACCGTTACCTGGAGCGCCTGCGCGGGCTGCTGGCGCGTCAGGATCGCTTCAGCGCCGACGCGGCTCACCAGCTTCGCACCCCGCTGACCATCCTCAAAACTCAGGTCAGCGTGGCACTCAACAGCGATCGTCCTGAGCAGTGGCAGGAGAGCCTGCTTGGGATGCGCCACACGCTGGATGAGACCATTTTACTTACCGACCGGCTGCTACAGCTGGCCCGCATTAAAGCGCGGCATGGTGAAGATAAGCCAATGGCACGTGTCGATCTGGCCGCCATTGTGCGTGAAGCCTGTTTTAGCCGTTATCCGGCGGCGCGAACCCGACAGCTTGACCTCGGTTATGAGGGTGAAGAGTGTCATAAGGTGGTGGGGGATGGTGTTCTGCTGGGCGAGCTGTGCGCCAACCTGCTGGATAACGCCATTAAATACACCCCGCACAATGGCGTGGTGACGGCGCGCGTGACACCTGGAAAACTGGAAATTGAGGATAGTGGTCCGGGCATTGAGGATGCCAGTCAGGCCAAAGCACTGCAGCCTTTTCAGCGGCTGGATAATGTCGGCATGCAGCCCGGTGCGGGTATTGGTCTTGCGCTGGTCCAGGATATCTGTGCCTGGCATGGTGCCACAATGCAGCTGGACCGCAGCCCGCAGCTTGGCGGGCTGCGGGTAACCGTCTTGTTTACCTCGGTGGCAGGCTGACCGCTTTACGCCGGATTAACGGCGTACGCAGTCGCTGCGCCAGGATGACACCGCCCAGCGTCAGACCGCCGCCAATCCAGTGGTAACTGTGCAGCTGTTCATGCAGGAATATCACCGCAATCACCGCGGTAAATACCGGAATCAGATTCATAAAGATGCTGGTGGTGCTGGCCCCCAGACGCTGCACGCCATGGATCCACAGGAACGGCGCAATGATCGACGCAAACAGACCGGCAAATGCCACCAGCGGCAGATTATGCCGGTTAAGCGCCACCTCAGGTGCCAGCAGAAAACCAGGCAACAGCAGCACGACACCAAATAAAATCTGCACATACAGGCTTTGCCAGATAGGCAGCGGCAGCGCCCAGCGCCGTGTCAACACGCCATAGAGTGCATAGGCGGCGGAAGCGGCCAGCATCAGCAGTTCGCCTTTGCCCAGGCCATGATTCAGCAGTTGCATCACATTGCCTTCACTGACCAGCCATACCAGACCGATGAATGAGATGATACTGCCGAGCAGGATACCGTGCGTCGGCGCAATGCGGAGGATCACGACGCTCAGCAGCACGGTGAGCAGCGGAATGAGTGCGCCAATAATGCCCATAAAGAGTGCGCTGACACTGTGTGCCGCGTAATACGCGAGGCTCTGATAGAGCACCATCCCGAGCAGTCCAAGCATAGCCAGCCGCCAGAGATGCGGCTTGATAGCCACACGCGCCCGCCACACGCCCGGCAGCACAAAGGGCGTCAGCACCAGTAGCGCCAGCAGCCAGCGATAGAAAGAGATCGCCGCGGGATCGATCGCACTGGCTGAGAGCTTGCTGACAATGGAGTTGATTGACCAGATTATTACCGCAAAGAGCGGATAGAGGAAAAACATGCTGACTCTCTATATGTATAATTAATGAGGCGCATTGTACGCGTGTCCGGATTTATTCAGATCATTAATATCGGAAAAATAAGTGATTGATGGGACAGAGTGATCCTGATAGTGACCAGTCACTCCCCGCGTCATAGGACATCGGGCGGGTCACGACAGCGGCTGCGTTTTCTGCGCGCCATCGTGCTGCCGGCGCAGGGGAACGTGTGCAGCGTCTCGCCCTTGCGCTGGAATACCGTTCCGCCCCGGCGCTGATTGTCATTTTCAGGCAGCAGGCGGAAATCACGCCCGATCGCTATCGCGCACGGTTAGGCTAACGCGTCGCTTTGTGCCAGAATCACTCCCCTCTATGCAACTGACAGGAAAGCCGTAGTGAAAATTCTGGTCGATGAAAATATGCCCTACGCCCGTGAGTTATTCAGTCGTACCGGCGATGTTGTCGCGGTGCCGGGACGTCCGCTGCCGGTGGCAGAACTGGCCGATGCCGATGGTCTGATGGTGCGCTCAGTCACCCAGGTGAATGAGTCACTGCTGGCAGGAAAGCCGGTAAAGTTTGTCGGAACCGCCACGGCGGGCACCGATCATATCGACGAGAACTGGCTGCAGCAGGCGGGCATTGCGTTCTCTGCCGCTCCGGGTTGTAACGCCATTGCCGTGGTGGAATATGTTTTCTCTGCGCTGCTGCTGCTGGCGGAGCGTGACGGCTTTGAGCTGCGTGACCGCACGGTCGGCATCGTCGGTGTCGGTAACGTTGGCGGGCGTCTGCAAAAGCGTCTGGAGGCCTGGGGCATCAAAACCCTGCTGTGCGATCCACCACGCGCCGATCGGGGTGACGAGGGCGATTTCCTGTCGCTGGACGCCGTCACCGCACAGGCTGATATTCTGACTTTCCACACCCCGCTGTTTAAAGACGGTCCCTATAAAAGCTGGCATCTGGCGGATGCGGCGCTGCTGATGGCGCTGAAGCCCAACACCATTCTGATCAATGCCTGTCGTGGTCCGGTGGTGGATAACAGCGCACTGCTGGAAGTGCTGAAAATGCGGCCGGATCTCAGCGTTGTACTGGATGTCTGGGAGCCGGAGCCGGATCTCTCACTGGCGTTACTGGATAAAGTTGATATCGCCACGCCGCACATCGCGGGCTACACCCTGGAAGGTAAAGCACGCGGCACCACGCAGGTATTTGAAGCCTGGTGCGATTTTATTGGTCAGCCGCAGCAGGTGCCGCTCAGCACTTTACTGCCGGTGCCGGAGTTCAGTGAAATCACCCTGAATGGCCCGCTGGATCAGCCAACGCTGAAACGCCTGGCGCATCTGGTGTATGATGTGCGCCGCGATGATGCCCCCCTGCGTAAAGTGGCGGCCAAACCGGGCGAATTTGATCGCCTGCGCAAGCAGTATCTGGAGCGCCGCGAATGGTCGTCGCTGCAGGTGAACTGTGATGACGCCACAACGGCTGAGAAGCTAAACCAGCTGGGCTTTAACGCAATCATCTCCCCGAAATAACGGGCGCTGCAGGTCAGTCGCCCCGGCGCGGTTTCCGCACTGAATCAGTCAGTGTACGGAAACGATGCGTACTGCTGGCATGGCTGCATGACGGTGGTTTCCGGGGGAGATACCCCATGGATTTCGGGTTGCATTGCGGCGGCAAGAGCACGAGTCCCGATGAGCTTACTCAGGTAAGTGATTCGGTTGAGTGAACGCAGCCAGCAAAGATGCAACGTGAAAGACGATGGGGATAAATCTGAATCCCTGGGCGGTGAATATCACCGCCTTCTGTTTTTATGTCATTGTCTGGAGTAAACCAACATGTCTGACGGCTGGAATATTGCGCTACTTGGCGCGACAGGCGCAGTAGGGAACGCTGTACTGGAACTGCTGGCGGAACGCCAGTTCCCGGTTGGTGAATTATATTTGCTGGCCAGCGAAAACAGCGCAGGCGAAATCAAGCGTTACGAGGGCCGCTCGGTGCGGGTCGACAATGCAGAGACATTCGACTGGTCACAGGCGCAGCTGGCCTTTTTCGTGGCAGGACGTGACGCTTCGGCGCGCTTTGCCGATGAAGCGGCTAACGCCGGTTGTCTGGTGATCGACAGCAGCGAGCTGTTTGCGCTGGAACCTGATGTGCCGCTGGTGGTGCCGGATGTGAACCCGCAGGTGCTGGCTGATTATCGTAATCGCAACATCATCAGCGTGGCAGATAATCTGGTGAGCCAGCTGCTGACCGCAATTAAACCGCTGGTGGATGCAGCCGGACTGAGCCGTTTACAGGTGACGAACCTGATCTCGGTCTCCAGTTACGGCAAAGTGGCGGTGGATGCGCTGGCCGGGGAAAGTGCCCGCTTGCTGAATGGTATTCCAGCCGATGAACACCATTTTGGTCGTCAGCTGGCGTTTAACCTGATGCCTCAACAGGCCGATGCAGAAGGCAGCGTGGAAAGTGAACGTCGCCTGATTGATCAGGTACGTAAGGTATTACAGGACGAAGGCTTACCGATTGCGGTCAGCAGCGTACAGGCACCGGTGTTCTACGGTAATGCGCAGATTGTGCATATCGAAAACCTGCGCCTGCTCTCTGCGGAAGAAGCGCGTGCCGAGCTGGCGCTGGCGTCAGATATTCGTCTGAGCGAAGAGGATGAAGTGCCAACGCCGGTTACGGATGCCTCAGGCAACGGCGAACTGAGCATCGGCGCGGTACGCAACGACTACGGTATTCCGGAGTTGCTGCAGTTCTGGTCAGTGGCGGACAATATTCGTTTTGGCGGCGCGCTGATGGCGGTGAAAACTGCCGAGAAACTGGTTCAGGAGTATCTGTAACCATGTCCGATGGTCAGACACAAAAACTGGCGCTCGGCATCGAGTATGACGGCAGTCGTTATTACGGCTGGCAACGTCAGAATGAAGTCCGCAGCGTGCAGGAGAAGGTAGAGCGCGCGCTGTCGAAGGTCGCGGATCACCCGGTCAGCATTTTTTGCGCGGGCCGCACCGATGCCGGCGTTCACGGAACGGGGCAGGTGGTCCATTTCGAGACGACATCGCAACGACCTGATGGTGCCTGGACGCTGGGCGTCAACGCTAATCTGCCGCCGGATATTGCGGTGCGCTGGGTGAAAGCGGTGCCGGATGAGTTTCATGCCCGCTTCAGCGCTACGGCCCGACGCTATCGCTACCTGATCTACAATCAGCGTCTGCGTCCGGCGGTGCTGTCGCAGGGCGTCACGCACTTCTACCATCCTCTGGATGCGGAGAAGATGCAGCGCGCCGGGCAATGTTTGTTAGGCGAAAATGATTTCACCTCATTTCGTGCCGTGCAGTGCCAGTCGCGTACCCCGTGGCGCAACGTGATTCATCTTAACGTAACGCGCCAGGGCCCTTACGTGATTGTGGATATCAAAGCCAACGCTTTTGTCCATCACATGGTGCGCAATATCGTGGGCAGCCTGATGGAGATAGGCTGCGGCAATAAGCCTGAGTCATGGATGGCCACGCTGCTGGCAGCGAAAGATCGGACACTGGCGGCAGCCACAGCCCGGGCAGAGGGATTGTATCTGGTGGCGGTGGACTACCCATCCCACTTTGCGTTACCACAACCGTCGATGGGACCGTTGTTCCTCGCGGATTAATTTACTTTCAGGACTTAAAGGGCGCGCTATGGAGTTTATCCATTTTCTGGTCGATTTTATTCTGCACATCGATGTGCATCTTGCTGAACTGGTTGCACAGTACGGTATCTGGATTTACGCTATTTTGTTCCTGATTTTGTTCTGCGAAACCGGACTGGTGGTCACGCCATTCCTGCCGGGTGATTCGCTGCTGTTTGTGGCTGGCGCACTGGCCGCGCTGCCAGGTAACGATCTCAATGTGCACATTATGGTGGCATTGTTAGTGGTAGCGGCGGTTCTGGGCGATGCGGTGAACTACACCATTGGCCGCCTGTTTGGCGAACGGTTGTTCAGTAACCCGAACTCGAAGATTTTCCGTCGCAGCCATCTGGATAAAACCCATGCGTTTTATGCCCGTCATGGCGGAAAAACCATTATCCTTGCGCGCTTTGTGCCCATCGTCCGGACATTCGCGCCGTTTGTTGCGGGTATGGGCCATATGTCCTATCGCCACTTCGCACTGTTCAACGTGACGGGTGCGCTGCTATGGGTGCTGCTGTTCTCCTACGCCGGCTACCTGTTTGGCGATCTGCCGGTGGTGCAGGAAAACCTGAAGCTGCTGATTGTCGGCATTATCCTGGTGTCGATTCTGCCGGGTGTGATTGAAGTCTGGCGTCATCGCCGTCAGGCTAAGCAGCAGAAGCTGCCATAAGGCTTCGCTCAGGGGTAAGACCAGATTTTTATCCACAGTCTGAACAGGTTGTGGTTTAATGAGCGACATTTACCGTCTGCTGAAGCGGTTTTCAGCAGTATCAAGACGACTGGACCAGGTCAGTTTTAAACAGAAAGGTCATCAATGAGCTGGATTGAACGCATTCTTAATAAAAGCACCGGAACGCCTGTGCGCAAAGCCAGTATCCCGGAAGGGGTCTGGACCAAGTGTGACAGCTGTGGTCAGGTTCTCTACCGCGCCGAGCTGGAGCGTAATCTTGAGGTCTGCCCGAAGTGTGACCATCACATGCGTATGCATGCCCGTGAGCGCCTCGGCAGTGTCCTCGATCAGGGCACTATGGTTGAGCTGGGCAGTGAACTTGAACCTAAAGATCTGCTCAAGTTCCGTGACTCCAAAAAGTATAAAGACCGTCTGGTAGCGGCCCAGAAAGACACCGGCGAGAAAGATGCGCTGGTTGTCATGAAAGGTCAGCTGCACAGCATGCCGGTTGTTGCGGCAGCCTTTGAATTTGCCTTTATGGGCGGTTCAATGGGTTCTGTGGTTGGTGCGCGCTTTGTGCGTGCGGTTGAGCAGGCGTTAGAAGATAACTGTCCGCTGATCTGCTTCTCCGCCAGTGGTGGTGCCCGTATGCAGGAAGCGCTGCAGTCGCTGATGCAGATGGCGAAAACCAGTGCGGCACTGGCCAAAATGCGCGAGCGCGGTCTGCCATATATTTCTGTGCTGACTGACCCGACGATGGGTGGCGTTTCGGCCAGTTTTGCGATGCTGGGTGACCTCAATATCGCGGAACCTAAAGCGCTGATCGGCTTTGCCGGTCCACGCGTGATCGAACAGACCGTGCGCGAAAAACTGCCGCCAGGCTTCCAGCGCAGTGAGTTCCTGATTGAGAAGGGCGCGATCGATATGATCATTCGTCGTCCGGAAATGCGTTACAAACTGGCAAGCCTGCTGGCAAAAATGATGAACCTGCCGGCACCGCTGCATGACGGTGAACAGTCCGCTCCTGCGACGACTGAATCGGAAAGCAACGAGGCCTGACAGGAGATAGAGAGGTGCGTCCAAAGCACCTCTTACCAATGCACCGTATACCGCAGCACCAGTCTGCCAGGTATAAATAAGCAAAACGGGACATATGGACAATCTTCACCTTCCTCAAGCCACGTCGCCTTTGGCCACGTGGCTTTATTATCTTGAGCACCTGCATACTCAGGCCATCGAACTGGGTCTGGACCGTATTCGTCAGGTAGCACTTCGTCTCGACCTGCTGAAACCCGCTCCCTTTGTCTTTACCGTAGCCGGCACTAATGGCAAAGGCACGACCTGTCGGACCCTGGAAACGCTGCTGATTGCCGCGGGCTACCGCGTTGGCGTCTACAGCTCGCCACATCTGGTGCGCTACACCGAGCGTGTTCGGGTCCAGGGAAAGGAGCTGAGTGAAGCGCAGCACTGCGCCAGCTTTGCGGAGATTGAAGCCGGACGTGCGGATATCTCCCTGACCTATTTCGAATTTGGCACGCTCTCTGCGCTCAATCTGTTCCGCCAGGCGCAGCTGGATGTGGTGATTCTCGAAGTCGGCCTCGGCGGACGGCTGGATGCCACCAACATCGTGGATGCCGATGTCGCCGTAGTCACCAGCATTGCACTGGATCATACTGACTGGCTTGGGCCGGATCGCGAAAGCATCGGGCGTGAGAAAGCGGGTGTGTTCCGGGCGGGGAAACCGGCAGTCGTCGGTGAACCCGATATGCCACACAGCATCGCGGTGGTCGCGCAGGAAAAAGGCGCTGAGCTGTTACAGCGCAACCGTGACTGGTCATGGCATGCACAGGCCGAAAGCTGGTCGCTGCATGATGCGCTGGGGGAGCTGAACGATCTGCCACTGCCCCAGGTGCCGTTACCTAACGCGGCGACCGCGCTGGTGGCGCTGCGTGTATCTGGACTTCAGGTCAGTGAGGCGCAAATTCGCGCCAGCCTGCCGCTGGCGATGCTGCCAGGGCGTTTTCAGACGATTAGTGAATCACCGCGCGTGATTCTGGATGTCGCCCATAATCCGCATGCAGCGTCGTATCTGGCGTCACAGCTGGCGACGCTGCCGAAACGCGGCAAAGTGCATGCCGTCGTGGGCATGCTGCATGATAAAGATATTGCCGGTACGCTGACGGCGCTGGCACCCATGGTCGATGCCTGGTACTGCGCACCGCTTGACGGTCCGCGCGGCGCCAGTGCTGAGCAACTGCTGGATTGCCTCTCGCAGGGCGAAGCCTTTAGCTCGGTTGAGCTCGCCTGGCAGCAGGCACGCCAGCGGGCAGCGCCGCAGGACACTGTGCTGGTCTGTGGTTCATTCCACACCGTTGCGCAGGTCATGGAATCGATTGAAACGGAGAAAGGACGTGGCAAGTAAGTTTCAAAACCGTTTAGTCGGCACCGTTATTCTGGTCGCCGTTGGCGTGATTGTGCTGCCAGGGCTGCTGGATGGTCAGAAAAAGCATTACAAAGAGGAGTTTGCCGCCATTCCGCTGGTGCCGAAACCTGACGATCAGCAGGACAGTGAAATGGTGCCACCGGTTACCCAGTCGCTGCCATCCCAGCCACCTGAAGGCGCGGGCAATGCGGTCAACAGCAGTAATGGTAATAGCAAAAGCAGCGTCACGGCAGAGCAGGGGCGTGCCGAGCCGGATGATGATACCGAACCGACTGTGGTTTCGCCGCCGCCGGTTCATCAGTCTGTGCCTGCACAGACGGTGACCAAACCGAAAGTGGCAGAGCAGCAGAAAACTAAAGTCACTGAGCAGCCTAAGCAGAAACCGGTCGAACAGCAGAAGCCTAAAGCGGTGGAGCAGACGAAGCCGAAGCCGGAAGAACCGCCTAAAGTGGTCGAACAGCCGAAGCAGGAAGCGGCGCCAAAAGCAGCAGAGACGACCGCACCGGCAGGGCAGGCTTATGTGGTGCAGTTAGGTGCGCTGAAAAACGCCAGCAAAGTGAATGAGATTGTCGCGCAGTTGCGGCTGTCGGGCTATCGCGCCTTTACTGTGCCTTCAACGCCCGTTCAGGGTCAGATTACCCGCATTTACGTCGGGCCGGATGCCTCGAAAGCCAAAATGCAGAGTGCCGTTGGCGAGCTGAAAAGCATCTCAGGGTTGGGCGGTGTTGTGAAACCGTACAGCGCCCGCTAAACCGGCGATTGGCGCTGCCGATAGCAGTAACAGGCAGCGTCTTTTTCCCGGCGTACAGCGTGCTCAGGTCGCGGTACGCCTGAAATAGTGAATATTTTCAACGGCCTTTCCGGCTGAGAATCACCCAGGCGATTGCGTTTTTTTTCATCGCCTTTTTTATGGATGCAGAAAAAGAAAACCGCTACGCAAACGTTTTCTTTTTCTGTTAGAATGCGCCCCGAACTGGATGCAGGGGTGCAATTGCACTGGCGCTGGAAGAGTTCATGATCTGGATTGATTACGTCATTATTGCGGTAGTTGGTTTTTCGGCTCTGGTCAGCCTCGTCCGTGGGTTTGTCCGGGAAGCCTTATCTCTTGTTACCTGGGGATGCGCGTTTTTTGTCGCCAGTCATTACTACGCCTACCTTGCAGTCTGGTTTACAGGTTTTGACGACGAACTGGTTCGTAACGGTATCGCCATCGGTGTGCTGTTTGTGGCTACCCTGATTGTAGGGGCCATTGTGAACTACGTTATCGGCACGCTGGTGGAGAAAACCGGCCTGTCGGGAACCGACCGGGTGTTGGGCGTCTGTTTCGGGGCGTTGCGTGGTGTGCTGATCGTAGCCGCTTTGCTGTTCTTCCTTGATACATTCACTGGCTTTTCTAAAAGTCCAGACTGGCAACAGTCTCAACTCATTCCCGAGTTCAGTTATATCATCAGGTGGTTTTTTGATTACCTGAAAAGCACGTCGAGTTTTTTACCCCGGTGATGTGACCGGGAGTGCGGCTAAATGAGGAAATGACAACATGTGCGGTATTGTCGGTATCACCGGTTTCATGCCGGTCAACCAGTCGATCTATGACGCGTTAACGGTGCTCCAGCACCGCGGGCAGGATGCCGCAGGCATTTGTACGATTGATGCGCTGAAATGTTTTCGCCTGCGAAAGGCAAATGGCCTGGTCAGCGACGTTTTCGAAGCACGCCACATGCAGCGTCTGCAGGGCAATATGGGGATTGGCCACGCGCGTTATCCCACTGCGGGAAGCTCCAGTGCCTCTGAAGCGCAGCCATTCTATGTAAACTCCCCATACGGCATCACCCTGGCGCATAACGGTAACCTGACCAACGCCCATGTGCTGCGCAAGCACCTGTTTGAAAAGGGCCGCCGTCACGTTAATACCACCTCAGATTCTGAAATCCTGCTGAATATCTTTGCGCAGGAGTTAGATCGTTTTCAAAATGATCCGCTGGAAGCCGACAACATTTTTGCCGCGGTGGCTGCCGTACATCAGCAGGTGCGTGGCGCCTACGCGGTTGTCTCGATGATTATCGGCCACGGCATGGTTGCTTTCCGTGACCCTAATGGCATCCGTCCGCTGGTGCTGGGCAAGCGCGTTATCGCTGATGGTCGCACCGAATATATGGTCGCCTCCGAGAGCGTCGCGCTGGATACGCTGGGCTTTGAGTTCATCCGTGACGTCGCACCGGGTGAAGCCGTCTATGTCACTGAAGCGGGCCAGCTCTCTACCCGCCAGTGTGCTGAAAACCCGAAAAGCAATCCGTGCCTGTTCGAATATGTCTATTTTGCCCGTCCGGACTCTTTCCTGGATAAAATCTCCGTCTACAGCGCCCGTGTCCGCATGGGCACCAAGCTGGGCGAGAAAATTGCCCGCGAGTGGGAAGATCTGGATATCGACGTGGTGATTCCTATTCCGGAAACCTCTACCGATATCGCGCTGGAAATTGCCCGTATTCTCGACAAGCCTTATCGTCAGGGCTTCGTGAAAAACCGTTACGTTGGCCGTACTTTTATCATGCCAGGCCAGCAGTTACGTCGCAGCGCGGTTCGCCGCAAGCTCAACGCTAACCGTGCCGAATTCCATGATAAAAATGTCCTGCTGGTGGATGACTCTATCGTGCGCGGCACCACCTCAGAGCAGATCATTGAGATGGCGCGTGAAGCCGGCGCCAGACGCGTTTATCTGGCGTCTGCTGCACCGGAAATTCGTTTCCCGAACGTCTACGGCATTGATATGCCGAGCGCCACGGAACTGATTGCGCATGGCCGCGAAGTGGAAGAGATTCGCCAGCTGATTAAAGCCGATGCGCTGATTTTCCAGGACCTGGACGATTTGATTGAAGCGGTGCGTGAAGAGAACCCGGACATCGCCCAGTTTGAATGCTCGGTGTTCAACGGTATCTACGTGACGAAAGATGTCGATCAGCAGTATCTGGAGTATCTGGAATCGCTGCGCAACGATGACGCCAAAGCGCTTCAACGCCAGAACGAAGTCGAAAACCTCGAGCTGCACAACGAGGGCTGATATGCTCAGCGGGTGGTCAACATAAAGCAGGGCGGGAGCAATCCCGCCCTGTTTGTTTTCAGAAACCTGCTGGCCGCGTATGATGGTGCATTGGCTGACATAAGGTTGGAATATGAAACGACTCATCATTGGCATCTCCGGCGCAAGCGGGGTGATCTATGGCGTGCGCATGCTGCAGGTGTTGCAGCAGGTGGAAGAAGTAGAAACGCATCTGGTCATGAGCCAGGCGGCGCGTCAGACGCTGGGGCTGGAGAGCGACTATTCGCTGCGTGACGTGCAGGCGCTGGCCGATGTGGTGCATGACGTGCGCGATATTGCAGCAAATATCTCGTCGGGGTCGTTTAAAACCCTGGGCATGGCGATTTTACCCTGCTCAATGAAAACGCTTTCAGGCATCGTCCACAGTTACACTGACTCCCTGCTGACCCGTGCGGCTGACGTCATATTAAAAGAGCAGCGTAAGCTGGTATTGTGCGTACGTGAAACGCCATTGCACGTTGGACACCTGCGCATGATGACCACCGCCGCCGAGCTGGGCGCCATAATAATGCCACCAGTGCCGGCTTTTTATCATCGGCCTGAAACCATCGATCAGCTGATTGACCAGACCGTCAACCGGGTTATTGATCAATTCGATATCGAATTACCTGAAGATCTTTTCGCGCGCTGGCAGGGTGCATAAAGTTCCGCTGGCGCACTTATTTAGTGCATAAGCGCGCCTCGGATCACTCTTCGTGCATTTGATGCACCAAAAGTTAACAACGTCGCTTTTTCTCTTTTACTTCACTGCTATATTCCCCCTACAAACACAGCGTTTTCGCCTGTCTGACATCACGCTAACTGCGTGGAAAACTTGCAGAACTGGCATGAAACATGCAAATTAATTTGCGCAAACACATCACAAACCACATAACAAAAAGCACTTCACTTGAGGGTAATCTATGAAAAAGCGTGTTCTGGCTCTTTCCCTGATGCTGGGCTTATCCAGTGCTGCCAGCGTATTCGCGGCAGTGCCGGGTTCAATCCGTATCGGCACAGATCCAACTTACCCACCGTTTGAGTCGAAAGACGCGCAAGGCAAGTTAGTGGGCTTCGATATCGACCTCGCTAACGAAATCTGTAAACGTATTCATACCCAATGCACCTACGTTGAAAGCGACTTCGATGCGCTGATCCCGTCGCTGAAAGCGAAAAAAATTGATGCCATCATCTCCTCACTTTCCATCACAGCAAAACGTCAGGAAGAGATCGCCTTCTCGGATAAGCTTTACGCTGCTAATGCGCGTTTAGTCGCACCGAAAGGATCGAAAATTCAACCGACCATTGAGTCGCTGAAAGGCAAAAATATCGGTCTGCTGCAGGGCACAACCCAGGAAACCTATGCCAATCAGAACTGGCGGCCTAAAGGGGTTAACGTCACCCCTTATGCTAATCAGGATCTGGTTTATCAGGATCTGAATGCTGGTCGTATTGATGCGGCCTTCCAGGATGAAGTGCAGGCCAGCGAAGGTTTTCTGAAGCAGCCAGTCGGTAAAAACTACGCGTTTGCCGGTCCGGCCGTCAAAGATGACAAGATCTTTGGCGTCGGCACCGGTATGGGACTGCGTAAAGATGACAGCGAACTGAAAGCCGCCATCGACAAAGCCTTTGCTGACATGCGTAAAGATGGCACCTACGACAAGATTGCGAAGAAATACTTCGATTTCAATGTGTACGGCGACTAACCATCCTGTCGCTTTACCTTCTGTTTCCGTTCTGCCGGGACTGAGCCGGTTTTGCCCGATGCACAAATCGACTCAGACCCGCAGATAACGGAAAGCGTCTTCAACGGAGAGGTAAAGCTAAACTGCCCGTCTCGCTTGCGGGCAGCGTTTCGTTTACACCCCACGACAGGACCCTTTCGATGCTGTATGGCTATTCTGATGTAATTCTTCGGGGCACGCTGGTGACGCTGGAGCTGGCACTCACCTCTGTCGTACTGGCCGTGCTGCTGGGCCTGATTGGCGCAGGCGCGAAACTGTCGCGCAGCCGGCCGCTGGCGATGATTTTTGAAGGGTACACCACGCTGATTCGTGGCGTGCCTGACCTCGTACTGATGCTGCTGATCTTCTACGGTCTGCAGATTGTCCTCAACCAGGTAACCGATGCGCTGGGCATGGCGCAGTTTGATATCGACCCGATGGTGGCCGGTATCATCACGCTCGGCTTTATCTATGGTGCTTACTTCACCGAAACCTTCCGGGGTGCTTTTATGGCTGTGCCTCAGGGACAGATAGAGGCGGCTACTGCATTTGGTTTTACCAGCGCGCAGGTGTTCCGCCGCATTCTGTTTCCGGCCATGATGCGCTATGCGTTGCCGGGTATCGGCAACAACTGGCAGGTGATTCTGAAAGCCACCGCGCTGGTCTCGCTGCTGGGGCTGGAAGATGTCGTGAAGGCAACGCAACTGGCGGGGAAAAGTACCTGGCAGCCGTTCTACTTCGCTATTGTAGCGGGTGTGATTTATCTGGTGTTCACCACGCTGTCGAATGGCGTGCTGTGGTGGCTGAACCGTCGCTATACGGTCGGTGTGAAGAGGGCGAGTTATGATTGAGATTATTCAGGAATACTGGAAATCGCTGCTCTGGACCGACGGTTATCGTTTTACCGGTGTGGCTATCACCCTTTGGCTGCTGATCCTTTCGGTGACCGTTGGTGGCTGTCTGGCCATACTGCTGGCGATCGCGCGGGTTTCGCCTAACCGGTTTATCAGTTTTCCGGTCTGGCTCTTTACCTACGTGTTTCGCGGCACGCCGCTCTATGTACAGCTGCTGGTGTTCTACTCCGGCATGTACACGCTGGAGATTGTGAAAGGCACTGAACTGCTGAACGCATTTTTCCGCAGTGGCCTGAACTGTACGTTACTCGCCTTCACCCTGAATACCTGTGCTTACACCACAGAGATCTTTGCCGGTGCCATTCGCTCGGTGCCCCACGGCGAGATTGAGGCGGCGCGGGCGTATGGCTTCTCCACCTTTAAACTCTATCGCTGCATTATCCTGCCCTCGGCGCTGCGGACGGCACTGCCGGCCTACAGTAACGAAGTGATTCTGATGCTGCACTCCACGGCGCTGGCTTTCACCGCCACGGTGCCGGATCTGCTGAAAATCGCGCGGGATATTAACTCGGCGACCTATCAGCCGTTTACCGCCTTTGGCATTGCGGCTGTGTTATACCTGATTATCTCTTACGTGTTGATCAGCCTGTTCCGCCTGGCGGAACGCCGCTGGCTGGCCCACGTGAAACCCTCTTCATCGCATTGAGTAGAACTATGGCTGACAATAAATTAAGCGTCACCGAATTGCATAAGCGTTACGGTGAACATGAAGTGCTGAAAGGGGTCTCGTTAACTGCTAAAGCGGGCGATGTGATCAGTATCATTGGATCGTCCGGTTCAGGGAAAAGTACCTTTTTACGCTGCATCAACTTCCTCGAAAAACCGAGTGAAGGCAGCATCATGGTGAACAACCAGCAGATCACCTTAGTCCGGGATAAAGATGGTCAGCTTAAAGTGGCTGACAAAGAGCAACTGCGCGCGTTGCGCACCAGCCTCACCATGGTGTTCCAGCACTTTAATCTCTGGAGTCACATGACAGTGCTGGAAAACGTGATGGAAGCGCCGATTCAGGTGCTGGGGCTGAGTAAAGCGGAAGCGCGTGAGCGCGCCATCCGCTATCTCGATAAAGTCGGCATTGATGCGCGGGCGCAGGCGAAGTATCCGGTGCATCTCTCGGGTGGTCAGCAGCAGCGTGTGTCGATTGCGCGCGCGCTGGCGATGGAGCCGGAAGTGTTGCTGTTTGATGAGCCGACGTCGGCGCTGGATCCTGAACTGGTGGGCGAAGTGCTGCGCATTATGCAGAAGCTGGCGGAGGAGGGTAAAACCATGGTGGTCGTCACGCATGAGATGGAATTTGCCCGTCACGTCTCCAGCCATGTGATTTTCCTGCACCAGGGCAAAATTGAAGAGCAGGGGCCGCCTGCTGAGGTGTTTGGCAACCCGAAAAGTCCACGTTTACAGCAATTCCTCAAGGGATCGCTGAAGTAAGCCTGAGCCCGCGCCTGGCCGGGCGCGGGCTTCTGGTTAATGCTTCACCACATCCTGCAACGCCTCCTGCAGATCGTACCAGCGGAAGCCAAAACCTGATGCCTCCAGCCGCTTTGGCAGCACATGTTGTCCTCCCAGCACCAGAACCGACGATTCGCCCATCATCAGCTTAATGGCGCTGGCAGGCGTACGCATAAAGGCCGGACGATGCATAACCCGACCCAGCGTGGCGGCAAACTGCTCATTACGCACCGCATAAGGTGCGACCATGTTGAACGGCCCTCGCAGATCATCATGGTCCAGCAGCCAGATAATGGCGTTGAGCATGTCATCAATATGGATCCACGGCATGTACTGTTTACCACTGCCGATTGGCCCGCCGATGCCGAGCTTAAACGGCAACTTCATTTTGCTGAGTGCGCCGCCCTCGGGCGCCAGTACCACGCCAGTTCGCAGCAGACAAACGCGGGTGCGTTCGCTTTCCGCCGTGAGCGCCAGCTGCTCCCAGCGGGCGCAGAGCTGATGCGTGAACTCATCCTGCCCCTGATCCTCTTCGGTCAGCACCAGATCGCTGGTATTGCCATAAAAGCCGGTTGCCGAACCTGAGATCAATACGGCGGGTGGCGTAGTGCTGGCGTTGATCAGTGAGGCGATCTGCTCGGTTATCTGCCAGCGACTTTCACAGAGCTGCTGCTTGTGTGGCTCCGTCCAGCGTTTGTCAGCGATCGGTTCGCCCGCCAGGTTAATCACCGCATCGATGTCATCCAGTGTCGACTGTTGCGCCAGTCCTGACCAGAGTGCGACGTTCTCGCCCAGTTTTTCACGCGCGCTGACCACGTCGCGCGTTACCACGCTGATCTGATGGCCCAACTGCTGCAGACGTGGAATCAGGTGACGGCCAATCAGTCCCGTGCCACCGGTAATAAGAATGTGCATGTTGCGGCTCCCTTGATGTTTTTGTTATTTGCACCTTTCAGCATAGAAGAGTGGAGCCACTCTATAGTGAGTCGCGTCGCGGTTTCTTCTTCTGAAGGAAGAGATCGGATCAGCTCAGCGTTGCCTTCGCAAAAAAAATCGGTAAACATGATGCAATCCTGACAGCCAATTGAGGTAACCGATGAATTATCCGCCCATCATCCTGTGGTCAGATTCATCATTTTTTAGTCCTTACGCCATGTCGGCCTACGTTGCCCTTAACGAAAAAGGGATTCCGTTCCACCTGAAACGCGTCGATTTGTCGCAGAATCAGCAATACGCAGCGGCATACCGTGAGTTGTCGCTGACCTGCCGGGTTCCGACCCTGCAGATTGATGACTTTCTGTTAAGCGAATCCTCGGCGATAACCGAATATCTTGAAGAGCGTTTTCCGGCACCCGAGTTTGAACGTCTCTATCCTCGCGACCGCGAAAAGCGCGCTCGCGCGCGAGAGATTCAGGCCTGGCTGCGCAGTGACTTCCTGTGGATTCGTCAGGAGCGTCCGACAGAGGTGCTGTTTGCCGGTGAACGCTTTGCGCCGCTGACCGCGTCAGCGCAGCAGGCGGTGGATAAACTCGTTACGGCTGTCGAACGTCTGCTGCCAGACGGACAGCAGAACCTGTTTGGCGAGTGGTCAATTGCAGATACCGATCTGGCGGTGATGCTTAACCGGCTGGTACTGCATGGCGATCCTCTGCCTGCACGCTTACAGCAATATGCTGAGTTTCAGTGGCAACGCGCCTCGGTACAGCTGTGGTTAGCAGAAAGTGGTAAAAATCGGTAACAGCCGGGGCTTGCTCATGCTGGCGTAAGTGATTACCTTACGCCACATAAAAATAACGACGTGGCAAACTGCGTACGCAACTGTACGCCAAACAGGAAAGGGTTACGGATGGTGGATCAAACTGCGGGTGACGGCATTGAGTGGGTCGATATCGTAAACGAAGAGAATGAAGTCGTTGCTCAGGCGACACGCGCGCAGATGCGTGCTCAGTGCCTGCGTCACCGCGCCACCTATATCGTGGTTCATGACGGTATGGGTAAGATTCTGGTACAGCGTCGCACCGAGATAAAAGATTTTATGCCGGGCAAACTGGACGCAACCGCGGGCGGCGTGGTGCAGAGCGGTGAAGATATGCTGGAATCTGCGCGACGTGAAGCGGAAGAGGAGTTAGGGATTGCCGCCGTGCCGTTTGCTGAGCATGGCAAATTCTACTTCGAAGATCAGCATTGCCGTGTCTGGGGCGGTCTGTTCAGTTGTGTGTCACATGGCCCTTTCGCCATGCAGGAATCGGAAGTCGATGAGATTATCTGGATGACGCCCGATGAGATCACCGCACGCTGTGATGAATTTACCGACGATTCGCTGAAAGCGCTCTCTCTGTGGATGAGCCGCAACGGTGATAACCGGGCCTGAAAACGGGCGCATTCATACCAGTGACCGACGCGCATTAACGTGGACTGCCCGGTTACCGGCGAAAAAAAAGGCATGCCTCGTGGCATGCCTTTTTCGTTGTTACCAGACGCTTAACCTTCAGCCTGCTGTGACTGAATAGCCGTCAGGGCGATGGTATAGACGATGTCGTCAACCAGCGCACCGCGCGACAGATCGTTGACCGGCTTACGCATACCCTGCAGCATCGGTCCGATTGAGATCAGATCGGCTGAACGCTGTACCGCTTTGTAGGTGGTGTTACCGGTGTTGAGATCCGGGAAGATAAACACGGTAGCGCGACCTGCAACCTGTGAATTTGGCGCTTTCGATTTCGCCACATCTTCCATGATCGCGGCGTCATACTGCAGCGGACCATCGATGACCAGATCAGGACGTTTCTCCTGCGCAATGCGCGTTGCTTCACGCACTTTCTCAACATCGCTACCTGCACCTGACGTGCCGGTAGAGTAGGAGATCATCGCCACACGCGGATCGATACCAAAGGCGCTGGCAGAATCCGCTGACTGGATAGCAATCTCAGCCAGCTGCTCAGCGGTGGGATCCGGGTTAATGGCGCAGTCACCGTAGACCAGCACCTGCTCCGGCAGCAGCATAAAGAACACGGATGAAACCAGCGAGCTGTTCGGCGCGGTTTTGATCAAC
Source organism: Pantoea jilinensis (assembly GCF_019104105.1). Classification (NCBI taxonomy): domain Bacteria; kingdom Pseudomonadati; phylum Pseudomonadota; class Gammaproteobacteria; order Enterobacterales; family Erwiniaceae; genus Pantoea; species Pantoea jilinensis. The sequence continues at coordinate 1,240,443 of NZ_CP077746.1, forward strand.
TGCAGTGGCGGACGAATGGTGTTGGCGGTGGTGTGAACCGCGCCTGAAACCAGACCATCCACTTCACCGCTCTCCAGCATCATGGTGCCGAGAACCACGTTATCTTCCAGCTGCTCCTGAGCGACCACTTCGGTCATGCCTTTGCTCTTACGCAGCTCAACCAGACGTGGCACGTAGTTTTCACGTACCTGCTCCGGGTCAACAATTTCGACACCTTTGCCCAGTACGACACCCTGAGCCGCAGCGACACGCTGAATCTCATCCGGATTGCCTAACAGGACGCAGGTGGCGATACCGCGCTCAGCACAGATAGAGGCCGCTTTAACCGTACGCGGCTCATCACCCTCTGGCAGCACGACACGTTTACCCGCTTTACGCGCGAGCTCAGTCAGCTGGTAGCGGAAGGCTGGAGGTGACAGGCGACGGCTGCGCTCAGAGGTGGCGGTCAGTGACTCAATCCACTCGGCATTAATGTAGCTGGCCACATATTCCTGCACTTTCTCAATGCGCTGGGTATCGTCAGCAGGCACTTCAAGATTAAAGCTCTGCAGGCTCAGGGAGGTCTGCCAGGTGTTGGTTTTCACCATAAACACCGGCAGGCCGGTCTGGAAAGCCCGGTCGCAGAGACGGGCGATGCGATCGTCAATCTCATAGTTACCGGTCAGCAGAATTGCACCAATCTCAATGCCGTTCATCGCGGCCAGACAGGCGGCGACCAGCACATCAGGGCGGTCTGCGGAAGTCACCAGCAGTGAGCCAGGACGGAAATGCTCCAGCATGTGCGGGATACTGCGCGCACAGAAGGTGACGGATTTGACCCGGCGGGTCTGAATTTCACCTTCATTGATGATACGCGCATCCAGGTGGCGGCACATATCGATCGCGCGGGTAGCAATCAGATCAAAGCTCCACGGCACGCAGCCCAGCACCGGCAGCGGGCTGTCTGAGAACAGCTGCTTTGGATCGATGTTGGCGATGCTCGCTTTTGAGGAGTCATCAAAGATCTCTGACAGGTCAGGACGGGTACGCCCCTGATCATCCACCGGCGCGTTGAGTTTGTTGATAATTACGCCCGTGATATTTTTGTTCTTCTGACCGCCGAAGCTGCTTTGAGTCAGTTCAATGCGCTCTTTCAACTGTGCCGGCGAGTCATTGCCCAGCGCCATCACGAAGACGATTTCTGCGTTCAGGGTTTTGGCGATTTCGTAGTTCAGTGCGTTGGCAAACTGATGCTTACGGGTCGGCACAAGCCCTTCAACCAGAACCACTTCCGCATCCTGCGTGTTGGCATGGTAACGGGAGATGATCTCTTCCATCAGCACATCCTGCTGGTTCGATCCCAGCAGAGATTCCACACGTGACATCTGCAGCGGTTCAGCGGCAGGAATCGAGGAGTTCTTACGGATAATCGTGGTGGTTTGATCCGGCGTATCGCCGCCGCTACGCGGCTGAGCAATTGGCTTGAAGACGCTGAGACGGACGCCTTTGCGCTCCATGGCGCGAATAACGCCGAGGCTGACGCTGGTCAGGCCGACGCTGGTGCCGGTCGGAATGAGCATAATTGTACGTGACACGTTTGAACCTCTCAGTAATGGCAGGGTGTCAAAAACAACTCCGTCAGCCTGAGCTGACGGAGAGAAGTGTTTTACGCAGTCAGCCGCGCGGCGTCCTGGGCGATGACCAGTTCTTCGTTGGTCGGAATCACCAGCGCCGGGCGAGTGCCTTCTTTATTGATGTAACCAGATTTGCCGAAACGGGCGGCCAGGTTGCGATCGTGGTCAACTTCAAAGCCCAGCAGCGCCAGTTTTTTCAGTGAGAGTTCACGCACCATCGCGGCGTTTTCGCCGATCCCGCCGGTAAACACGACGGCGTCAAGACGGCCATCCATCAGCGCGGTGTAACTGCCGATATATTTCGCCAGACGATGACAGAAGACATCCATTGCACGCTTCGCATCTTCTTTGGTGCTGTAGTTATCTTCAACGTAGCGGCAGTCGCTGGTGACTTCGGTCAGACCTAACAGGCCAGACTCTTTAGTCAGCAGTTTATTGATGGCATCAACGCTCATACCCAGCGTATCGTGGAGGAAGAAGACTATCGCCGGGTCGATGTCGCCACTGCGCGTACCCATCACCAGGCCTTCCAGCGGGGTCAGACCCATTGAGGTGTCCACGCACTCGCCGTTGCGAATCGCAGAGACCGAACCGCCGTTGCCGAGGTGACAGGTGATGATGTTCAGTGACGCCAGTGGCTTGTTAAGCATTTTGGCCGCTTCGTGAGTCACGTAAAAGTGGCTGGTACCATGTGCGCCATAGCGACGAACGCCATGCTCTTTGTACAATTTGTACGGCAGCGCATAGAGATAGGACTCTTCCGGCATTGTCTGATGGAAAGCGGTGTCAAATACCGCGACATTCTTGTCTGACAGGTGAGGGAAATTTTTCATCGCTTCATCAATACCGATCAGATGAGCCGGATTGTGCAGCGGTGCGAAAGAGGAGGCGTCTTTGATGCCCTGGACGACTTCTTCAGTAATGATGACTGACTGCGTCAGTTTTTCGCCGCCATGAACGATACGATGGCCGATTGCAGCAATTTGTGCCGAAAGCTCAGGTTTTTGTGCCAGAATGGATTTAACGATAAAGTTCAGCGCTTCGCTGTGCGCTGCGCCAGCACCCAGAGGCGCTTCCTGTTTTTCGCCTTCCAGCTTCCATTTGATACGGGCTTCAGGAAGATGGAAACATTCCGCCAGGCCTGACAGGAACTCTTCACCGCTGGCAGGGTTAAGAATGGCAAACTTAAGGGAAGAGCTGCCACAGTTCAGAACCAGAACTAACTTACTCGACATGGAAGTACCTATTTTTTGAGAGTGGCTAAATTAAACGCAATCAGACTATCAGCGTAGCCCATGAAAGCTGGTAGATTAATGACAAACATCATGCGGTAGACAGAAATCTGCGATTCCGCAAAAAATTTCGGTAATCTTACGCGAAAATTTTAAGATTGCCTTGTCGAAACTTGGCTCAGGCCTCTTCCCAAAGGCGCATTCCGCTTCCGGAGAGGTGTTAAAACGGCGTCAGAATAGCTGGAGTCATCTTTAAAGACAAAAATAATTGAAGGTTGTTACGTAAAGTTGTGTCTTTATAACTATTTTTTAATCTTTGCAGTATTAGTTGAGGTGAGCCATGGCGAATGAATCTGGCAGTACCAATTGGTTTCGGATGTTTCAGCGCGGCCAACACTATATGAAGACCTGGCCTGCTGATAAGCGCCTGGCCCCCGTGTTCCCGGAAAACCGGGTTTCATCGGCAACGCGTTTTGCCATTCGTTTTATGCCACCTCTGGCGATTTTTACGCTGACCTGGCAGATTGCGATGGGCGGTCAGTTAGGCCCGGCCGTGGCGACTGCGCTGTTTGCCTGCAGCCTGCCGATGCAGGGACTGTGGTGGCTGGGCAAGCGTTCAGTGACGCCACTGCCGCCAACGCTGCTTAACTGGTTTCATGAGGTGCGTACCCGACTGGAAGAAGCCGGGCAGGCGATAGCACCGGTTGAAGGCAAGCCGACTTATCAGGCACTGGCCGATCTGCTTAAGCGGGCGTTTAAACAGCTCGACCGCACCTTCCTCGACGATCTCTAGGCAAACCCAGGCTGGCGGTAAAATAATTACCGCTAACCTGCGGCCAAATCAAAGAAAGGCGAGACGGCGGTTTCCGTGTCGTTAACGCTGTGCAATCATTTCTCCATTGTCGATTAACTGAGCGGTCTCAGACCGGGAGTCAATGATGGAAATGACCCATGCACAGCGTTTGATTCTCACTAACCAGTATAAAATCATGGCGATGCTTGAGCCTGAAAATGCTGAACGCTTCCGCCGTTACCAGACCATCATCGAACGCGGCTATGCGCTGCAGATGCGTGAGCTGGACAAAGAGTTTGGCGAACTCAGCGAAGCGATCTGCCGGACGGTGATCGATATTATGGAGATGCATCATGCCCTCCATGTTTCCTGGTCGAACCTCAAAGATAAAGGTCAGCTTGAAGCGCGCCGTCTCGCCTTTTTGGGCTTTGATGCGGCAACTGAAGCGCGGCTGCTGGGCTACGTCCGTTTTATGGTGAATACAGAAGGGCGGTATACCCACTTCGATTCCGGTACTCACGGTTTCAATGCCCAGACCCCAATGTGGGAAAAGTATCAACGCATGTTAGCTTTGTGGCAGACTTGTCCGCGCCAGTACCATCTAAGTGCAAATGAAATTGCACAAGTGATCAATGCCTGAAGAGGAGGAGCGCGTGACCTACAGAGGTTTTCTATTTGATTTAGACGGCACGCTGGTGGATTCGCTGCCAGCGGTTGAACGAGCCTGGAGCCAGTGGGGTGCCCGTCATGGTATCGCCGCTGATGAGATCCTGGATTTTATCCATGGCAAACAGGCGATCACCTCTTTGCGTCATTTTATGGCAGGTCAGTCGGAAGAGGCTATACAGGCGGAGTTTACCGCGCTGGAGCAGGCTGAAGCGGCGGACACCGACGGTGTGCAGGCGCTGCCCGGTGCCGTCGCGTTGCTGAACCGGCTGAACGAACTGAATATTCCCTGGGCAATTGTCACCTCAGGCTCGGTGCCGGTCGCTCATGCCCGTCACAAAGCCGCGGGGTTACCAAAGCCTGCTGTGTTCATTACGGCTGAGCAGGTGGCGAAAGGTAAACCTGAACCCGATCCTTACCTGCTGGGTGCGGAGAAACTGGGGTTAGCGGCGACAGCGTGCGTAGTGGCAGAAGATGCTCCCGCCGGAATTTTATCCGGCCTGAATGCGGGCTGCACGGTGATTGCTATTAATCCTGCGGCGGAGACACCCCGGCTGGATGACGTGGCGCTTAAGCTCGAATCGCTGGCATCGCTGGTAGTTTCCCGCGAGTCTGATGGCAGTTTTACCTTTAGTCAGCAGGCTTAAGGGTTCGCCCGGCGGCCAGTTCGCCGGGCTTAAAGAGGCGTATCCTGCGAGATTTCATCCAGTGACAGGCTGAAGCTCGGAATGAACACGTCAACGAAGTAATCCATCTCCGGCGAACGACGCTGCGCCAGGGTCTTTTCCAGCCGCGCTTTCGCCAGTAAAAATTCATTATTCCCGGCAGACAACTCTTCAAGACACTTAACATAGGCACAGAGCGCATCCGCCTGTTTCACAACGGCCTGCTCCTCTTCGCTATGCAGATGCTCATCGATCAGCGGGCGATAGATTTCCTGAAACTCTTCCGGCAGCATCTCAATCAGCTTTTGCTGAGCAATCTTTTCGATTTTCTTATATTCGTGGGCGATCTGCGCGTTGTAATACTTCACCGGTGTCGGTAAATCGCCGGTAAGCACTTCACTGGCATCGTGATAAAGCGCCAGCATGGCAATACGATCGGCATTAAGCGACCCGCTGAACTTGAGATTTTTGATCACCGCCAGGGCGTGCGCCACCATAGCGACCTGCAGACTGTGTTCCGAGACATTTTCGGTGCGCACATTGCGCATCAGCGGCCAGCGATTAATCAGCTTAAGACGGGAGAGGTGAGCAAAGAAGTGGCTTTGTGTCATGCGCGTTCCTGTTGGCAGGCAGGGGAGAGACCGGCTCTCCCCAAATAACGTCAGTATACGCGGGCGTGATTACTGACGATAGCCTTGCAGGAAACGCCCAAATTTATTAATCGCCATCTCCAGATCATCGACGCGTGGCAGCGTAACGATGCGAAGATGATCGGGCCACGGCCAGTTGAACGCACTGCCCTGAACCAGCAACACTTTTTCCTGTAACAGAAAATCCAGCACCATCTTCTGATCGTCGAAGATATTGAATTTTTTGGCATCGATTTTCGGGAACATGTAGAGCGCGCCCTGCGGCTTCACACAGCTGACGCCAGGAATATCATTGATCAACTCCCATGCACGCTGGCGCTGCTCGTAGAGACGACCACCAGGCATGATAAATTCGCTGATGCTCTGATAGCCGCCCAGTGCCGTCTGAATCGCATGCTGCGCCGGTACGTTGGCACACAGACGCATTGAGGCGAGCATTTCCAGCCCTTCAATATAGCCTTTCGCATGTTTCTTCGGCCCGTTCAGTACCATCCAGCCCTGACGGAAACCGGCCACGCGATAGGTTTTGGAGAGGCCATTGAACGTCACGGTCAGCAGATCGGGCGCCAGGGCCGCAATGCAGTGATGCTGGGCGTCGTCGTAAAGGATCTTGTCGTAGATTTCGTCGGCGAAAATGATCAGATTATGCTGACGCGCAATTTCAACCACCTCTAACAGCAGTTCTTTACTGTAGACCGCGCCGGTAGGGTTATTCGGGTTGATGATCACGATGCCACGGGTACGAGGCGTTATCTTGCTACGGATATCATCCAGATCAGGGAACCAGCCGGCAGACTCATCACACAGATAGTGCACCGCTTTACCGCTGGAGAGAGAAACCGCGGCTGTCCATAAGGGATAGTCGGGCGCGGGCACCAGCATTTCGTCGCCGCTATTCAGTAACGCCTGCATCGCCTGCACGATGAGTTCTGATACCCCGTTACCGATATAAATATCTTCTACCGTGACATCGCGCATGTCGCGTGCCTGATAGTGCTGCATGATTGCTTTACGGGCGGAGTAGAGGCCCTTGGAGTCGCAATAACCCTGAGCGCTGGGAAGGTTACGAATGACATCAACCAGGATCTCATCCGGTGCTTCGAAACCAAACGGCGCCGGATTGCCAATGTTCAGCTTGAGAACTTTATTACCTTCTTCTTCAAGGCGCTTAGCCTCTTTCAGTACCGGTCCACGGATGTCATAGCAGACGTTATCGAGTTTTCCGGATTTATCAATTTGAAAAGTCATTGTTACCGCCTTGATGGGCAGAATCCTTGTGGCTGCCACAGAAATCGAACCAGCACAATGTACTCTCCTCACGGTCACAAAAGAAGGGTGCCGCCCCGTTTTGGCGGGTTCAACAACTTTTTGCAGAATGCGTAGCGTAAAAAGTAACAGCTCTCGCTGAGGGTGGTTAATAAAACTCTGTATAAAGAAATTTTTAGAATTTTAATCCACCCAAAACCGTAGCGAGCCAACATCTGCCTCTGGAATTTAAAAAGATTTGTGGACTCAATACGGAGAGATATTTTCTTTACCGCTGAAATATACACTTTGAGGAATAGTTAAAATTTATTTTATTAATGTTCGTTTTATGGCCAGTTTTATAACATGAGAACTATTTACGCCTTAACACTGCTTAAGAGTGTGCTGTTTAAGGCCTTGTGATCGCCGGAAAAGTACCAAAAAAGGCGTTTCATTCGGCACCTTAAATACAGGATAGTGAGCACTACTTAACACTTCCTCACTAACTTTCAGAACGTTGAAGGCTTAAAAAGTGATCAATAATGTGGCATAAGGGTCACGAAATGCCTTTGTCACAAAATTTACAGCGCTTTTCACAAAATCATTTCCATTTTGAAGTCAAAAATGATTAAGTATAATTTATTATTTAGTGCACTTAGCCGCTTCGCCTTGATAGCCCGCTAAGTGTAGTTTTTATCCCGCCCGATTCATTCCGGTGGGAATAAGACAACTAAACAGCTTCCTGCATTTGCGCACCCCAGCGCCATCGGTACAGAAGAAGTTGTCTCTGTCTTAAAGCATCGTGCTCCCTTCGGGTGAGTCAACGGTGCAGGTTCCACATAAAATTTTTTTATGTCAGTCTTCACACAGGACTGTCATTAAGCACCATTACCGCTTATCACTTTGATAAGCTTGTAATAACACCAGGGTAGTAGTTCGTAAAAATCTTATAAGTGAAGAAAAAACATGACTAATGCAAATCGTCCGATACTGAATCTCGACCTCGATCTGCTGAGAACTTTCGTTGCCGTTGCGGATTTGAATACCTTTGCAGCCGCCGCTGCAGCGGTCTGCAGAACCCAGTCAGCAGTCAGTCAGCAGATGCAGCGTCTGGAGCAATTGGTAGGTAAAGAGCTGTTTGCCAGACATGGACGTAATAAGCTTTTAACAGAGCATGGGATCCAGCTTTTAGGCTATGCCAGAAAAATTCTTCGTTTTAACGACGAAGCCTGCACATCTCTGATGTACAGCAACATTCAGGGCGTACTGACTATTGGTGCCTCTGATGACACCTCTGACACTATTCTGCCGTTCCTGTTAAACCGGGTGACCTCGGTTTATCCGAAACTGGCCATTGATGTGCGGGTTAAACGTAATCCATTCATGATGGAAATGCTCAATCAGGGTGAAGTTGACCTGGTGGTGACAACGTCCAGCCCGGGCAACTTTACCTATCAGGTACTGCGTACTTCACCCACCTTGTGGTACTGCGCAGCGGACTATATCTTCCAGCGCGGCGAAGCGATTCCATTGGTGCTGCTGGATGAGCCAAGTCCTTACCGTGATATGGCCATTGATCATCTCAATGAAGCCGGTATCCCATGGCGTATCTCTTACGTCGCTTCTACTCTGGCTGCCGTACGAGCTGCAGTGAAAGCGGGTCTTGGCGTAACAGCGCGCCCGGTCGAGATGATGAGCCCGGAACTGCGTGTTATGGGTGCGGCTGAAGGTCTGCCGGTTCTCCCGGATACGCAGTATCTGCTGTGCCGTAATCCTGACAGTGATAATGAGCTGGCGCTGGCTATCTTTAATGCCATGCAGTCTACTAATGATCCGTACAATCTGAGCAACAATCCAGATGGTGCGTTGCTGTTGGATGACGAAGAGTAATAGCGCTAACGTGTTGTACTCAACATCAGCGCCATTGCCTTAACAAACGCTTATAAATAAGCCTCTCATTCTTTGAACAGAACGAGGGGCTTTTTTACTATCTGACCCTTGTCAGACTCGCCCCGACGACAACCTCCCTGATGTAAACCCCTCACTGTATTTCACTCCATTACAAACTGAAATCTGCAATCCATAAAAACGAACCTTTTGTTCCGTATCAAGGCTTCAGGTGGAGGAAATTAACGCAAAAAGGGCAAAAGTGTGTTCTGGATCAAGAAAATACCCCTGCTAAGGGGAAGGAAAAAAGAGTCATACCTGTCAAAATATGTTTGTTAAACGCACGATCCATGCGTGTGATTACCCGCTACACTAAAATTAACCCCACAGACTGAAGCGATTTAGCTGGAAAGCGGGGCATCATTTGTTAATAATATGATGCAGGTGTGAAATAATGTTTGGATACTTTTGTCAAAGTTGACAAAAGGTTATAGAAAGGAGTAAAAAACCCCATTAAATTGCTGTTTATTCCGTAATAACAGTGACATTTAAAAGGTTTTTACCCTTCCCTTGAATCGATGTGGTCAGTTTGCTGCGGGAAACGCGTGCAGGATGCCAGCGCCACTTTTGATGAGTAAGCAATGAGTATGTCAACTACCACCGAAATCATCGCTCAGCACTGGGCGTTTATCGTATTTATCGTTATTGCCTTTGGCTTGTGTGCTTTCATGCTGACCGGAGGATGGTTGCTTGGCGGCAGAGCGCGCGCCCGCTATAAAGACACGCCATTCGAATCGGGCATTGAATCCGTTGGTGACACCCATATCCGCCTGTCGGCGAAATTTTATCTGGTTGCGATGTTTTTCGTCATTTTTGACGTCGAAGCCCTCTTTTTATACGCATGGGCGACTTCAATCCGCGAAAGCGGTTGGGTCGGCTTTGTGGAAGCCGCAATTTTCATTTTGGTGCTCCTTGCGGGTCTGGTCTATCTGGTACGCATTGGCGCACTGGACTGGGCTCCAGCTCGCCGTCGCGTAGTGGTGAAAACTACTACGGTCAGCCACACCAATCCTCATAAGCAGTAAAAGAGAGGCAATAAGATGGACTATACGCTCACCCGCATAGACCCGAACGGTGGTGAGAACGACCGTTATCCTCTGCAAAAGCAGGAAATCGTCAGCGATCCGCTGGAGCAGCACGTTCATCGCAGCGTTTATATGGGCAAACTCGAAAATGCCCTGCATGACATGGTGAACTGGGGACGTAAAAACTCACTCTGGCCTTATAACTTTGGCCTGTCCTGTTGTTACGTTGAGATGACCACATCGTTTACCGCGGTCCATGACGTGGCACGTTTTGGTGCTGAAGTTATGCGCGCCTCGCCACGCCAGGCGGATTTCATGGTTATTGCCGGCACGCCGTTTACCAAAATGGCTCCGGTTATTCAGCGTTTATACGATCAGATGCTGGAGCCAAAATGGGTGATCTCAATGGGTGCCTGCGCAAATTCGGGCGGCATGTATGACATCTATTCGGTGGTGCAGGGCGTCGATAAATTCCTGCCAGTAGATGTCTATATTCCTGGCTGCCCGCCACGTCCTGAAGCCTACATGCAGGCACTGCTGCTGTTGCAGGAGTCGATCGGCAAAGAGCGCCGTCCGCTTTCATGGGTTGTCGGCGACCAGGGCGTTTACCGCGCTAACATGCCTTCAGAGCGTGAAAGAAAACGCGGCGAGCGCATCGCAGTCACAAACCTGCGCAGCCCGGACGAAGTTTAAAACCGTATGGATGGAAAAGAGCGCCTGCAGCAGAACATCACAATTTAATGCATGGCCCCATCCTGACGCCTTCATTTGAGTGCCTGAGACCAGGCCGGAATGGTGAGTAACGTATGACAGATTTGACCACGCAAGATCTCGCTCAGCCTTCATGGCAAACCCGTGATCACCTTGATGACCCGGTGATCGGCGAGTTGCGTAACCGTTTTGGGCCGGATGCCTTCACTGTACAGCCAACCCGCACCGGCATTCCGGTGGTCTGGGTTAAGCGTGAACAGATACTGGAAATTACCGAGTTCCTGCGTAAATTACCGAAGCCTTACGTCATGCTGTATGACCTGCATGGCGTGGATGAGCGTTTACGTACCCACCGTGCAGGCCTGCCTGCGGCGGATTTTTCCGTTTTCTACCACCTGCTGTCGATTGAACGCAACCGCGACATCATGCTCAAGGTGGCACTCTCTGAAAACGACATGCATCTGCCGACCATCACCCGTCTTTTCCCGAATGCCAACTGGTATGAGCGTGAAACCTGGGAGATGTTTGGTATTACCTTTGATGGTCACCCGCACCTGACGCGCATCATGATGCCGTCGACCTGGGAAGGCCATCCGCTGCGTAAAGATTACCCGGCGCGCGCCACCGAATTCGATCCTTTCACGCTGACTAAGCAGAAAGAAGATTTAGAGATGGAGGCGCTGACTTTTAAGCCTGAAGACTGGGGCATGAAGCGCAGCACCACCAACGAAGACTTCATGTTCCTGAACCTCGGGCCTAACCACCCGTCGGCGCACGGTGCGTTCCGCATCATCCTGCAGCTGGACGGTGAAGAGATTGTCGACTGCGTACCTGACATCGGTTATCACCATCGTGGTGCCGAAAAGATGGGTGAGCGTCAGTCCTGGCACAGCTACATTCCTTACACTGACCGTATCGAGTACCTCGGCGGCTGCGTAAACGAAATGCCTTACGTGCTGGCGGTAGAAAAACTGGCCGGTATCGTGGTGCCCGATCGCGTAAACGTGATCCGCGTGATGCTCTCTGAGCTGTTCCGCATTAACAGCCATCTGCTTTATATCTCGACCTTTATTCAGGACGTCGGCGCGATGACGCCGGTGTTCTTTGCCTTTACCGATCGCCAGAAAATCTATGACGTGGTTGAAGCCATTACCGGTTTCCGTATGCACCCGGCCTGGTTCCGTATCGGTGGTGTAGCACACGACCTGCCGCGAGGCTGGGAACGTCTGCTGCGTGACTTCCTGGACTGGATGCCGAAGCGTCTGAAGGAATATGACAAAGCGGCACTGCGTAACACCGTGCTGATTGGTCGTTCAAAAGGCGTTGCTGCTTACAATATGGAAGAGGCGCTGGCGTGGGGCACGACCGGTGCCGGCCTGCGTGCCACGGGTCTCGACTTTGACGTGCGCAAATGGCGTCCATACTCAGGCTACGAAAACTTCGATTTCGAAATCCCGGTCGGCGACGGCGTCAGCGATGCTTACAGCCGTGTTCAGCTGAAGATGGAAGAGATGTGGCAGTCCCTGCGTATCCTTGAGCAGTGTCTCAACAATATGCCAGAGGGGCCGTTTAAAGCGGATCATCCGCTGACCACGCCACCACCGAAAGAGCGTACGCTGCAGCACATCGAAACGCTGATCACCCACTTCCTGCAGGTTTCGTGGGGACCGGTGATGCCAGCCAATGAATCGTTCCAGATGATTGAAGCGACGAAAGGGATCAACAGCTACTACCTGACCAGCGATGGCAGCACCATGAGCTACCGCACCCGCGTGCGTACGCCGAGCTTCCCGCATCTGCAGCAGATTCCTTCAGTAATCCGTGGCAGCCTGGTATCCGACCTGATCGTATATCTGGGTAGTATCGATTTTGTTATGTCAGACGTGGACCGCTAATTATGCACGATCAACACATTGCCATTAAAACGATCGACCCTAACGAGGTCTTCGTGCTGAGCGCGGAAGAGCATCACGCTATTGAGCACGAAAAACACCACTACGAAGATGCGCGTGCAGCCTCCATTGAAGCGCTGAAGATCGTGCAGAAACAGCGCGGCTGGGTGCCGGACGGCGCAATCAACGCGATTGCCGACGTACTGGGTATCCCGGCGAGTGATGTTGAAGGGGTGGCGACGTTTTATAGCCAGATCTTCCGTCAGCCGGTTGGCCGTCATGTGATCCGTTATTGTGACAGCGTGGTCTGTCACATCACCGGTTATCAGGGCATCCAGTCCGCACTGGAGCAGCAGCTGAATATCAAACCGGGTCAAACCACTGCTGATGGCCGCTTTACGCTGCTGCCAACCTGCTGCCTGGGTAACTGTGACAAGGGCCCAACGATGATGGTGGATGAAGACACGCATGTTCATCTGACGCCAGAAGGCATTCCCTCTTTGCTGGAGCAGTATCAATGACAATCAAACAGATCATTCGTACTGCTGAAACCCATCCGCTCACCTGGCGGATGCGTGACGACAAGCAACCTGTCTGGCTAGATGAATATCGCAGCAAGAACGGCTATGCCGGTGCGGAAAAAGCGCTGAAAAGCATGTCACAGGATGAAATTGTCGCGGCAGTCAAAGACTCCGGCCTGAAAGGGCGCGGCGGTGCAGGCTTCTCTACCGGTCTGAAGTGGAGCCTGATGCCGAAAGATGAGTCGATGAACATCCGTTACCTGCTGTGTAACGCCGATGAAATGGAGCCAGGCACCTATAAAGACCGCCTGCTGATGGAGCAGATGCCTCACCAGCTGGTGGAAGGAATGCTGATCAGCGCCTTTGCGCTAAAGGCCTACCGTGGCTACATCTTCTTACGTGGCGAATACATTGAAGCGGCGGTGCATCTGCGTCGTGCGATTGCTGAAGCAACGGAAGCGGGCTACCTCGGTAAAAATATTCTCGGTACCGGCTTCGACTTTGAGCTGATCGTCCATACCGGCGCAGGGCGTTATATCTGCGGCGAAGAGACGGCACTGATTAACTCACTGGAAGGCCGTCGTGCTAACCCGCGTTCCAAGCCGCCATTCCCGGCGAGTGCGGGCGCGTGGGGCAAACCAACCTGCGTGAACAACGTAGAGACCCTCTCGAACGTGCCGGCGATTCTGGCCAACGGTGTGGAGTGGTACAAAAACATCTCTAAAAGTGAAGATGCCGGTACCAAAATGATGGGCTTCTCCGGACGGGTTAAAAATCCCGGCGTCTGGGAGCTGCCATTCGGTATCACCGCTCGTGAGATCCTGGAAGATTATGCGGGCGGCATGCGTGACGGACTGAAGTTCAAGGCCTGGCAGCCCGGCGGCGCTGGGACTGACTTCCTGACCGACCAGCACCTGGATCTGCCGATGGAATTTGCCAGCATTGGCAAAGCGGGCAGTCGTCTGGGTACGGCGCTGGCGATGGCCGTCGATCACGAGATCAACATGGTTTCCCTGGTGCGTAACCTGGAAGAGTTCTTTGCCCGTGAGTCGTGCGGCTGGTGTACTCCGTGTCGTGACGGTCTGCCGTGGAGCGTGAAAATTCTGCGTGCGCTGGAGCAGAAGCAGGGCCAGCCAGGCGATATTGAAACCTTACTGCAACTCTGCCGTCAGCTTGGCCCGGGTAAAACCTTCTGTGCGCATGCGCCGGGTGCGGTTGAGCCGCTGCAGAGTGCGATTAAATATTTCCGTGAAGAGTTTGAAGCCGGTATGGCGCCGCAGGTGTTTGGTAATACCCGAGCCATTGGCGGGATCCAGCCAAACCTGCTGAAAGCGCGCTGGTAATTCACCAAAAAACGGAACAGGCCTGGTGCCGCCGCCCCGACAATGTCGTGCGTCGGGGCAAGAATATGATTAACGCTCGTCTCTGACGAGCCTTACGGAAGCATGTCACTATGGCTACAATTCATGTAGACGGTAAAGAGTATGATGTGAACGGAGCGGACAACCTGCTACAGGCATGTCTCTCTCTGGGCCTTGATATTCCTTACTTTTGCTGGCATCCGGCGCTGGGAAGCGTTGGGGCCTGCCGCCAGTGTGCGGTAAAGCAATTCCAGAATGCCGAAGATACCCGCGGCCGTCTTGTCATGTCCTGCATGACACCGGCCTCTGACGGCACATTCATCTCCATCGATGATGGCGAAGCGAAAGAGTTCCGCGAAAGCGTGGTGGAGTGGCTGATGACCAACCACCCGCACGACTGTCCGGTGTGCGAAGAGGGCGGTAACTGTCACCTGCAGGATATGACAGTAATGACCGGCCACAGCTTCCGCCGCTATCGCTTCACCAAACGTACTCACCGTAATCAGGATCTCGGTCCGTTCATCTCCCACGAGATGAACCGCTGTATCGCCTGTTACCGCTGTGTGCGTTACTACAAAGATTATGCCGATGGCAAAGATCTGGGTGTCTACGGCGCGCATGACAACGTCTACTTTGGTCGCCCGGAAGATGGCACGCTGGAAAGCGAGTTCTCTGGCAACCTGGTTGAAATCTGCCCGACCGGCGTCTTCACGGATAAAACCCACTCAGAACGCTATAACCGTAAATGGGATATGCAGTTTGCGCCGAGCATCTGCCAGCAGTGCAGTGTCGGCTGTAACACCAGCCCGGGTGAGCGTTATGGTGAGTTGCGTCGTATCGAAAACCGCTATAACGGCACCGTAAACCATTACTTCCTTTGTGACCGTGGCCGCTTTGGCTATGGCTACGTGAACCGCAAAGATCGTCCGCGTCAGCCGATGCTGCTGCGCGGCAATGACTGGGTCACGCTGAACGCAGAGCAGGCGGTCAATGCTGGTGCAGATTTGCTGCGTCAGGCGAAGAAAGTGATCGGTATCGGCTCGCCGCGCGCCAGCGTTGAAAGTAACTTCGCCCTGCGTGAACTGGTGGGCGCAGAGAACTTCTCAACCGGTATGCCAGCGGACGAGCAGGCCCGTCTTGAACTGATGCTCAAAGTCCTGCGCGAAAGCGGTGTCTATACGCCATCGCTGCGTGAAATTGAAAGCTACGATGCGGTGCTGGTGCTGGGTGAAGACCTTACACAGGTTGGCGCGCGCGTGGCACTCTCTGTCCGTCAGGCGGTGAAAGGCAAAGCGCGTGATATGGCCGCTGCGCAGAAAGTCGCAGACTGGCAGATCGCCGCCATTATGAACATCGGTCAGAACGCGAAACATCCGCTGTTTGTTACCCATGTTGATGAAACCCGTCTGGATGATATCGCGGCATGGAGCTATCGTGCGCCGGTTGAAGATCAGGCGCGCCTTGGCTTCGCTATCGCCAGTGCACTGGATGAATCTGCTCCGGCAGTGACCGATTTCGACAGCAAGCTCAACGGGAAAATGGACGTTGTCGTTCAGGCGCTGGCCGGCGCGAAAAAGCCATTAATCATTTCCGGTACTCACTCAGGCAGCAGCGCAGTCATTGAAGCCGCAGCTAACGTGGCGAAAGCCCTGAAGGCACGCGGCGCAGATGTCGGCATTACTCTGTTGGCAGGTCACGCCAACAGCATCGGTCTGGGCATGATCGGCGGTAATCCACTGGAGCATGCGCTGGAGCAACTGAGCAACGGTGAAGCCGATGCGCTGGTGGTGCTGGAAAATGACCTCTATCGTCACGCACCAAAAGCCGTGGTGGATGCAGCCCTGGCGCAGACCACGAACGTGATTGTTGTTGATCATCAGCGTACAGCCACGCTGGAGAAAGCGGGTCTGGTGTTATCCACCGCCAGCTTCGCTGAAAGTGATGGTACCTCGATTAACCATGAAGGCCGCGCACAGCGTTTCTTCCAGGTTTACGATCCTGCCTATTACGACAGCAACGTTGTGATGCTGGAAAGCTGGCGCTGGCTGCACTCGCTGCACAGCACGCTGGAAAGCCGTCACGTGGACTGGACGCAGCTCGATCACGTGATCGATGCCGTGGTGACCCGTCTGCCACAGCTCGCGGGTATTAAAGAAGCGGCACCTGACGCCAGCTTCCGCATCCGTGGTCAGAAACTGGCGCGTTCTCCAATACGTAACAGTGGACGTACTGCGATGCGCGCGAATATCAGCGTTCATGAACCGCGTCAGCCGCAGGACCAGGACACCATGTTCGCCTTCTCTATGGAAGGGAACAACCAGCCATCAGCTCCGCGTTCGCAGATTCCGTTTGCCTGGGCTCCAGGCTGGAACTCACCGCAGGCGTGGAACAAGTTCCAGGCTGAAGTGGGCGGCAAACTGCGTCATGGCGATCCGGGCGTACGCCTGTTTGAAGCCAGCAACAGTGAGCTGCCATGGTTCACAACCGTTCCTGCCGCGTTTGTCAGTGATGCGAAGTGGCGTGTGGCGCCTCTCCACCGGTTGTTCGGTAGCGAAGAGATGTCACAGCGTTCACCGGTCTTCCAGCAGCGCATGACAGAGCCTGCATTGGTGATTAACCCGGAGGATGCAGCGAAGCTGGGCGTCAACAATGGCGCGGCGGTTGAATTCAGCTGTGCCGGCGAGACAGTGCGTCTGCCGGTCCGTTTCTCGGCGTCACTGCAGGCGGGTCAGATTGGTCTGCCGCTGGGTATGCCGGGCGTTCCGCCATTCCTGGCGAACGGTAAAATCGACACTCTGCAGGAGGCGGCGCAATGAGCTGGTTAACACCGGACGTTATCGACATTCTGCTGGCCATTGTTAAAGCCATTGTGATTCTGCTGGTGGTTGTGGCCTGCGGCGCGTTCATGAGCTTCGCCGAGCGTCGTCTGCTCGGCCTGTTCCAGAACCGTTACGGACCTAACCGCGTCGGCTGGGGCGGCTCGCTCCAGCTGGTTGCGGACATGATCAAAATGTTCTTTAAAGAGGACTGGGTTCCGCCATTTACCGACCGCTTTATCTTTACCCTTGCGCCGGTTATTGCCTTTGTTTCTCTGCTGCTGGCCTTTGCTATCGTGCCAGTGTCGCCAACCTGGATGGTGACAGACCTGAATATCGGTCTGCTGTTCTTCCTGATGATGGCGGGCCTTGCGGTCTACGCCGTGCTGTTTGCTGGCTGGTCGAGTAACAACAAATACTCGCTGCTGGGTGCGATGCGCGCCTCGGCGCAGACGCTGAGCTACGAAGTGTTCCTGGGTCTGTCGCTGATGGGTGTGGTGGCGCAGGCGGGCTCGTTCAACATGAACGATATCGTCAACAGCCAGACGCACCTGTGGAACATCATTCCGCAGTTCTTTGGTTTCGTAACCTTCTGTATTGCTGGCGTGGCGGTGTGTCACCGTCATCCCTTTGACCAGCCAGAAGCGGAGCAGGAACTGGCAGATGGTTATCACATTGAATATGCCGGCATGAAGTTTGGCCTGTTCTTTGTCGGCGAATATGTGGCGATTACCACCGTTTCAGCGCTGATCGTAACGCTGTTCTTTGGTGGCTGGCACGGACCTTTCCTGCCGCCGTTCATCTGGTTCGCCCTGAAAACGGCGTTCTTTATGATGATGTTCATCCTGATTCGTGCTGCGCTTCCGCGTCCACGCTACGACCAGGTGCTGTCATTCGGCTGGAAAGTGTGTCTGCCGTTGACGCTGTTGAACCTGCTGGCGACTGCCGCAGTGATTCTCTACACAGCGCCGTAAGGGGTTAACAAATGACTTTGAAAGATATTGTCGTAGGCTTTGGCACGACAGTTCGCAGTATCTGGCTGATAGGGCTGCACGCCTTTGCCAAACGTGAAACGCAGATGTACCCGGAAGAGCCGGTTTATCTGCCGCCACGCTATCGTGGCCGTATCGTGTTAACCCGCGATCCGGATGGTCAGGAGCGTTGCGTCGCCTGTAACCTGTGTGCGGTTGCCTGTCCGGTTGGCTGTATTTCACTACAGAAAGCCGAGACCAAAGATGGCCGCTGGTACCCGGAGTTCTTCCGCATCAACTTCTCACGCTGTATTTTCTGCGGCATGTGTGAAGAAGCCTGTCCGACCACCGCGATTCAGCTTACCCCGGATTTCGAACTGGGTGAGTTTAAGCGTCAGGATCTGGTGTATGAAAAGGACGATCTGCTGATTTCGGGCCCGGGTAAATATCCGGAGTACAACTTCTACCGCATGGCAGGTATGGCGATTGACGGTAAAGATAAGGGCGAAGCGGAAAACGAAGCCAAGCCTATCGACGTCAAAGGCTTATTACCTTAAGGAGCAAGGCATGGAATTTGCGTTTTATCTTTGCGGACTGGTGGCGGTGCTGACGACGTTGCGCGTCATCACCCACACTAATCCGGTACATGCGTTGCTGTACCTGATCGTTTCGCTGTTATCGATCGCGGGCGTTTTCTTCTCTATGGGTGCCTATTTTGCGGGTGCGCTGGAGATCATCGTCTACGCTGGCGCCATCATGGTGCTGTTCGTCTTCGTCGTTATGATGCTGAACCTGGGCAAGCAGACGGAGAAGCAGGAGCGTGAGTGGCTTAGCCCGTCATTGTGGATTGGTCCCGGCATCGTCTCGTTGCTGCTGCTGGTGGTGATGATTTACGCCATCCTGACGGCGAATGACCAGGGCATTGATGGCACCATCATCGACGCCAAAGCGGTCGGCATCAGCCTGTTTGGTCCTTATGTACTGGCGGTTGAACTGGCTTCTATGCTCCTGCTGGCAGGTCTGGTCGTGGCGTTCCATATCGGTCGTGAAGAGCGTCAGGGCGAAGTCCTGAGTAACCGTAATGCTGACGCCGCTCAGGTGAAAAAGGAGAACGCATGATCCCGTTACAACATGGATTGATTCTTGCTGCCGTGCTGTTTGTCCTTGGACTGACGTCGCTGGTGATACGCCGCAATCTGCTGTTTATGCTGATCGGCCTTGAAATCATGATCAACGCCGCCGCCTTAGCTCTGGTGGTTGCCGGGAGCTACTGGGGTCAGGCCGATGGACAGGTGATGTATATCCTGGCGATCAGCCTGGCGGCAGCGGAAGCCAGTATTGGTCTGGCGCTGCTGCTTCAGCTCTATCGTCGTCGTCAGACGCTGAACATTGATACTGTGAGCGAGATGCGCGGATGAATCTTCTCTATTTAACTGTCTTGTTTCCGCTGATCGGCTTTCTGCTGTTAGCGTTTTCCCGCGGTCGCTGGTCTGAGAACCTGTCGGCCACGGTAGGTATGGGATCGGTGGGTCTGGCAGCATTGACTACAGTGATGCTCGGATTCGAGTTCTTCGCCAGTGGTCAGCAAGCCTATACCCAGTCACTCTGGACCTGGATGCATGTCGGCAACTTCGACATGAAAGTGAACCTGACGCTGGATGGCCTGTCTCTGACCATGCTGTCAGTCGTCACCGGTGTTGGCTTCTTCATTCATATGTTCGCCTCCTGGTACATGCGTGGAGAAGAGGGTTACTCCCGCTTCTTCGCCTATACCAACCTGTTTATCGCCAGCATGGTTGTTCTGGTGCTGGCCGATAACCTGATGCTGATGTATCTGGGCTGGGAAGGGGTAGGGCTCTGCTCTTATCTGCTGATCGGCTTCTACTACAGCAATCCGGAAAACGGCAAAGCGGCGATGAAAGCCTTTATCATCACCCGCGTGGGCGACGTCTTCCTGGCATTCGGCCTGTTCATTCTCTACAACGAGCTGGGCACGTTGAACTTCCGCGAGATGATGGAACTGGCGCCGGCGCACTTTGCCGCAGACAACCATATGCTGCAGTGGGCAACGCTGATGCTGCTGGGTGGCGCGGTCGGTAAATCGGCACAGTTGCCGTTGCAGACCTGGCTGGCTGATGCGATGGCCGGTCCGACACCGGTTTCAGCACTGATCCACGCCGCGACCATGGTGACAGCGGGTGTTTACCTGATTGCCCGCAGCCACGGTCTCTTCCTGCTGACGCCGGAAGTGCTGCATCTGGTCGGCATCGTCGGGGCAATTACCCTGGTGCTGGCGGGCTTTGCCGCGCTGGTACAGACCGACATCAAACGTGTTCTCGCTTACTCCACCATGAGCCAGATTGGTTACATGTTCCTGGCGTTGGGTGTTCAGGCGTGGGATGCGGCGATTTTCCATCTGATGACGCACGCCTTCTTTAAAGCGTTACTGTTCCTCTCTTCGGGTTCAGTGATTCTGGCCTGCCATCACGAACAGAACATCTTCAAAATGGGTGGCCTGCGTAAGAGCATTCCGCTGGTCTACACCTGCTTCCTGGTTGGCGGCGCGGCGCTGGCGGCACTGCCGCTGATTACGGCGGGCTTCTACAGTAAAGATGAGATTCTGTTCGGCGCACTGGCTAACGGTCACATCAACCTGATGGTTGCGGGTCTGGTAGGGGCGTTCCTGACCTCTATCTACACCTTCCGCATGATCTTCATCGTGTTCCACGGCGAAGAGAAAATTCATGCGCACGCCGGTAAAGGCATTACCCATCATCTGCCGCTGATTGTACTACTGCTGCTCTCTACGTTCATTGGTGCGCTGATTACGCCACCGCTGGCGGGTGTATTGCCAGCCAATGAGTTTGGTGAAGCGGGCAAAGTGGGACTGGAAATCACCTCAGGCATCGTAGCGATTGTCGGCATTCTGATCGCTGCTGCGCTGTGGCTGGGCAAACGTGAGCTGGTTACCCGTATCGCAAACAGTGCGCCAGGCCGCTTCTTCGGCACCTGGTGGTTTGCGGCCTGGGGCTTCGACTGGCTCTACGATAAAGTGTTCGTTAAACCCTACCTGGGCATTGCGTGGCTGCTGAAGCGCGACCCACTGAATGGTCTGATGAACCTGCCTGCGCTGCTGTCACGCATTGCCAACAAAGGCCTGGTTGTCAGTGAGAACGGCTACCTGCGCTGGTACGTTGCGTCAATGAGCCTGGGTGCCGTACTGGTGCTGGCTCTGCTGCTGGTGATTTAAAGATTGATGAGCGGGGCAGGTTAGTTAATCTGCCCATTGAGAATGTCAAAAATTGTCCTGAGCAAGGGCGTTATCGTCGCAGCCAGTCTGGTTACCGCCAGCGCGCAGCAACCGGAGCATACCGAGGTATGTGAGGATTGCGAGCACTGCCGGGAATCAAACTGGCAAGTAAGATAGCCCGAACTAAGACAAAGAAAAGGGAAGTGTGCCGTGTTATTACCTTGGCTAATTATCATACCCTTCGTCGGCGGTCTGATCTGCTGGCTCACTGAGCGCCTTGGCGCGAAGGTGCCACGCTGGATCGCGTTGATCACCATGGGGCTGACGTTGGCGCTTTCGCTGCAACTCTGGTTGCAGGGAGGCTATTCACTGACGCAGGCAGCGGGCATTCCGCAGTGGCAGTCAAGTTTCTCCGTTCCGTGGATCCCACGCTTCGGCATCAGCTTCCATCTAGCCATTGATGGCCTTTCGCTGCTGATGGTGGTGCTGACCGGCCTGCTCGGTCTGATGGCGGTGCTCTGTTCATGGAATGAGATTTCAAAGTATCAGGGCTTCTTCCATCTGAACCTGATGTGGATCCTGGGCGGCGTGATCGGTGTGTTCCTCTCCATCGACATGTTCCTGTTCTTCTTCTTCTGGGAAATGATGCTGGTGCCGATGTACTTCCTCATCGCGCTCTGGGGTCATAAAGCGTCTGACGGCAAAACCCGCATCTCCGCTGCGACTAAGTTCTTCATCTACACCCAGGCTTCCGGTCTGGTGATGCTGATTGCGATTCTGGGTCTGGTGTTTGTCCACTACAACGCGACCGGTGTCTGGACGTTTAACTACGAGCAGCTTCTGAAGACGCCAATGTCGAGCGGTGTTGAATATCTGCTGATGCTGGGCTTCTTTATCGCCTTTGCGGTGAAGATGCCGGTCGTACCGTTGCATGGCTGGCTGCCGGATGCGCACAGTCAGGCGCCGACTGCGGGTTCTGTTGACCTGGCAGGTATCCTGCTGAAAACCGCGGCTTATGGCTTACTGCGTTTCAGTCTGCCGCTGTTCCCGAACGCGTCAGCGGAGTTTGCGCCAATCGCTATGTGGTTAGGCATCATTGGTATCTTCTACGGTGCCTGGATGGCCTTCTCGCAGACCGATATCAAACGTCTGATCGCGTATACCTCGATTTCGCACATGGGCTTTGTGCTGATTGCTATCTACACCGGCAGCCAGCTGGCGCTGCAGGGTGCGGTGATTCAGATGATTGCACACGGTCTGTCCGCAGCGGCACTCTTCATTCTGTGTGGTCAGCTGTATGAGCGTCTGCATACCCGTGATATGCGTCAGATGGGTGGTCTGTGGTCGCGCATCAAATGGATTCCGGGTCTGTCGCTCTTCTTTGCTGTCGCCAACCTTGGTATGCCGGGTACTGGTAACTTCGTCGGCGAATTTATGATTCTGACCGGCAGCTTCCAGGTAGTGCCGATGATTATCATCATCGCGACCTTTGGTCTGGTGTTCGCCTCGATTTACTCGCTGGTGATGATGCAGCGCGCTTACTATGGCGAAGCGAAATCGAAAGATCCGCTGCCAGGTATGTCGCCGCGTGAGTTTATGACCATCGGTGTTCTGGTGGTGCTGCTGGTGCTGCTGGGCGTCTATCCACAGCCGATTCTGGATACTTCGCACGCTGCCATGAGCAATATTCAGCAGTGGTTTACCGCTTCAATTTCAACTACAAGGCCGTAATTCGCCATGACAATAACTCCTCACCAATTGATTGCGTTACTACCGCTGTTAATCGTCGGATTGACGGTGGTGGTTGTGATGCTGTCCATTGCCTGGCGACGCAACCACTTCGTTAACGCCACGCTAACGGTAGTTGGCCTGAACCTGGCGCTGTTCTCGCTCTACTTTGTCGGTCAGGTCGGGGCGATGGATGTCACGCCGCTGCTGCGCGTCGATGGCTATTCGATGTTCTATACCGCGCTGGTGATGCTGGCGAGTCTGGCGACCTGTACCTTTGCCTATCCATGGCTGGCGGGTTACCCGGACAACAAAGATGAGTTCTATCTGCTGGTGCTGATTGCGGCCCTCGGTGGCATCGTGCTGGCCAGTGCTAACCATCTGGCCTCGCTGTTCATCGGCATTGAGCTGTTGTCGCTGCCGCTGTTTGGTCTGATTGGCTACGCTTTCCGCCAGAAACGTTCGCTGGAAGCCGCACTGAAATACACCATTCTGTCTGCGGCGGCCTCATCGTTCCTGCTGTTTGGTATTGCGCTGATCTACGCCGATTCCGGTAACCTGAGCTTTGTTGCGCTGGGTCAGAGCCTGACTGACAGCATGATCCATGAGCCACTGCTGCTGGTGGGGCTGGGCATGATGATCATCGGCCTGGGCTTCAAACTTTCACTGGTTCCGTTCCATCTCTGGACGCCCGATGTGTATCAGGGTGCGCCTGCGCCGGTTTCAACCTTCCTGGCGACGGCCAGCAAGATTGCGATCTTCGGTGTCATCATGCGTCTGTTTATGTACGCGCCGGTGACCGACAGCGAAGCGGTGCGCACCGTGCTGGCCATGATCGCCTTTGTGTCGATTCTGTTCGGTAACCTGATGGCGATTTCGCAGAGCAACATCAAGCGTCTGCTGGGTTACTCCTCTATCGCCCACCTCGGTTATCTGCTGGTCGCGCTGATTGCAGTGAAAGATCATCAGCTGTCGCTGGAAACTTCCGGTGTTTACCTGGCCGGTTATCTGTTCAGCAGCCTGGGTGCCTTTGGTGTGGTGAGTCTGATGTCCAGCCCGTATCGTGGCCCGGATGCAGATTCACTCTACTCTTATCGCGGTCTGTTCTGGCATCGTCCTATCCTGTCAGCGGTCATGACAGTGATGATGCTGTCACTGGCCGGTATCCCGATGACGCTGGGCTTTATCGGTAAATTCTACGTGATTGCTTCAGGCGTCAGTGCGCATCTCTGGTGGCTGACCGGTGCGGTGGTAGCGGGCAGTGCGATTGGCCTTTACTACTATCTGCGCGTAACGGTAAGTCTCTACCTCAGCCCGCCGGAACTGCACACCCGTGATACCCCGGCTAACTGGGCATTCACCGCCGGTGGTGTCGTGGTCCTGATATCTGCCATTCTGGTACTGCTGTTAGGGGTTTACCCGCAGCCGCTCATCAGACTGGTGCAGATGGCTCAGCCACTGATGTAAGCTGATAACTGCGAATAATGAATCAGGCCTCCGGGCCTGATTTTTTTTGTCTGTCAGATGAGGTGACCAGCTGGTGCTGACGACCTCGCGCTGATGTAGAGTGTCTGGTTTAGTAAGGAGAGACCATGAACATTGACTGGCAGGATAAACACCATAGCGAACTTACCGCCCCGGAACTCTATGCGCTGCTGGCGTTGCGCAGTGCGGTGTTTGTGGTGGAGCAACAGTGTGCTTACCTTGATGTGGATGGCAAAGATTTACAGGCCAAAAACAGGCATCTGCTGGGCACGGTGGATGATCAGCTGGTGGCTTATGCGCGACTTCTTTCCCCGGAAGATGAAACCAGCCCGGTGAAAATTGGACGGGTCATTGTTTCAGATCGGGTGCGCGGTGCGCGTCTGGGCAATCGTCTGATGGAACAGGCGATCAGCAGTTGTCAGCAGCACTGGCCAGGCCGTGACATATTTCTCTCTGCGCAGGCGCATCTTGAAAACTTCTATGGGCAGCACGGCTTTGTGGCGGTGGGGGAGAACTATCTGGAAGATGGCATTCCGCACGTCGATATGCTGAAGAATGCGCCATAAAAAAAGCGAGGCCTGAGCCTCGCTTTATTCCATCAACCCACCGTCATCTGACGGTCATCGACATATTTGCGCTGATCCGGCGCAGGCGGGAAATACTGATAAAGCCAGGTTTCACTCAGCGTCTCATCCTTGCTGCGCAGGAACAGACGCATCTCCACTGGCTCGGTGGAATCGCTGTTCGGATACCAGTCAAACAGGATGCGGTATCCTTTGAGCGGATCGACATACAGAATTTCAACCTGCTTCACGCTGCCGGATGAAACGGTAATCACCGGCTCAATGCCTTTCGGCGCAGCAGCCTGCAGATCACCACCAATAAAATCGATGGCGAAGCGGCGGCACCAGGTTTCCGGGAAGTGTTCGCCAGGCGCCCAGCCTTCCGGGAAACCACCGATACCGGTACGGGTCGCATCCACACGTGCCAGACCGCTTCGCACTGGCGGCAGACCACTCCAGTAGAGCTTGTAAGAGAAGTTCAGCTCGCTGCCCGCTTTGACCGGCTCAGCCGGTTGCCAGAAGCAGACTACGTTATCCAGCGTTTCACCGGTGGTCGGGATCTCCATCAGGTTAATTGCGCCTTTGCCCCAGTTGCCGACCGGCTCCACCCACAGGCTCGGACGTTTGTCATACCAGCCAATCACATCCTGATAATCTTTGAAGTCGTGATTTAACTGCAGCAGGCCAAAGCCTCGCGGATTCTCATCTTCATAGGCATTGAACTGCAGACGCTGCGGATTATTCAGTGGGCGGGCGATCCATTCGCCTTTACCGGTCCACATCGCCAGACGATCGGAGTCGTGGATCTGCGGATGGTAGGTGTTGCACATGCGGCGCTCGTTGGTGCCGCAGCTGAACATACTGGTCATTGGCGAGATGCCAATCTGACGGATCTCTTTACGGGCGAACAGGTGGTTTTCCACCTCCATCACCACGCGTTTCTCTTCGCAGTGGATGATGAACTTATAGGCACCGGTGACACTCGCGCCATCCAGCAGGGCATAGCAGGTAAAGGTGGTATCTTCCGCTTTCGGCGTTTCAAACCAGAAGGCGGTGAAATCGGGGAACTCTTCCTGGCCATTGCTGAAGGTGTTGATCGCGACACCACGGGCCGAGAGGCCGTACTGGTAAGTATCGTCTACCGCACGGAAGTAACTTGCGCCAAGGAAGGATACGATGTCGCGACGGGCCAGTTCCGGTTTTTTAAATGCGCGGAAACCGGCGAAGCCGAGGTCAGTTTTGCCCTCCAGTTGCTTAGTATCAACCTTCGCGTCGTTATAGTTGAACAGCTCAGGGCGAAAGTGAATTTCGCGTGCCTGACGGCTCTCGCCGTCAACAGAGAACATGCGGATGCGCCGCTTGAAGCCCATGCCGACGTGGAAGAACTGCACGTCCAGCTGACGATCGGGCAGGTTATTCCAGAGTGAGTGGTTGGCGTCATACTGAATTTCGTTGTACGCCTGTGGGGTCAGTGTGGCCAGCGTCTCCGGCAGTGCACCTGGTGCACCGCCCCAGGGTTTCTTCGCCAGCGCAGCCGCGTTTTTCTTCAATACGTCGAAATCGAAGCGTACGGCGGTTCCGTCAGCAATGCCATCTTCTGCCCATGCGGATTGCGCAAACAGCGTTGACAGGCCGGTCATGCCGCTGACGGCAGAGAAGGCCATTGACGCTTTCATAAACATTCTTCGATTCATGCCAGAGATCATTCCTTAGCTGTTCGAGGGTGTCGTGACTGTTGTGCAACATGCACTTTCATGGCCCGATAATCACAGGCAACAGAGGGGTACGACAGTAGGGTTACTGGAAAATTCAGTCACGACAAAATTTATCAGATTAATCAAAGAAGCGAAGCGAAATTCGGCGGTTGCCGCTGCGTCTTACACTTCTTTGCGCAGCGAAGCGGCGCACCGCCTGCACTGAGTAAGATTAACAGATGAAAAATCAGGTGATTCCTGGAGCAGGAAATCAGCAGAGCGCCAGATTATGGCTATAGTTAATGAACTGCTTTGCAATTCACACGGAGGAAATGATGGTAAATCAGACAAATCAATTCGAATCGGGCCTCGATGACGATATTGCGTTACTGACCGAAACCCTGGAAGAAGTGCTTAAGGCATCAGGCGATCCGGCCGATCAGAAATACATTGAGCTTAAAAGCAAAGCTGAACAGGCGCTGAACGATGTTAAATCCCGTGTCAGCCAGGCGTCCGACAGTTACTACTATCGCGCTAAACAAGCGGCATACCGTGCAGACGATTACGTGCACGAAAAACCGTGGCAGGGCGTAGGTATTGGTGCAACCGCGGGCCTGGTTCTCGGCCTGCTGCTGGCGCGTCGCTAATCGCGATTCGCTGATGTAGCGCGGTAACAGACGACAGCAGTAAACCTGCGGCGGGGAAATCCCGCCGTTTTTTATTCTTTTCTCAACCCCTCATTGATTCACTTCTGTTGAGCCTGCTTCGCCCTCATTCATTTTTATGCGCAACGTGCTGCTTTAGATAAACCAGTAACAAACACGGGTCACACAGATTGTGTTTCGCAGGTGGACTTCATACAGTTAAATAAACGTGAAAAGGAGAACCGGACGTGATTAGAATTGAGATGCTGTCTACCGGGGATGAGGTGCTGCATGGCCAAATCGTCGATACCAATGCCGCCTGGCTGGCTGATATTTTATTCCAGCAAGGTTTGCCCATGACCAGCCGAACCACGGTTGGGGATTCACTGGAATCGCTCATCGACACCCTGCAGACACGAAGCCATGAGGCCGACGTGTTGATTGTGAATGGCGGCCTGGGTCCCACCAGTGACGATCTCAGCGCGCTGGCAGCCGCTCGCGCCTGTGGGGTTGAACTGGAGATGCAGCAGGACTGGCTGGCACAAATGGAAGCCTGGTTCGCCAGCCGTGGCCGGGTGATGGCCGCCAGCAATCGCAAGCAGGCTGAAATTCCGGCCAATGCGGAGCTGATTGATAATCCGGTTGGAACCGCCTGTGGCTTTGCCCTGCAACTCAACCGCTGCTGGATATTCTTCACGCCTGGCGTGCCATCTGAATTTAAGGTGATGGTGGAGCAGCAGATCATTCCCCGTCTGAAAGCAAAATTCTCGCCGCCCGAACCGCCGATTTGTCTGCGACTGACCACCTTTGGTCGCGGTGAAAGTGATATTGCCGCTGAGCTGGAGCCGCTGGCGCTGCCGGAAGGTGTGGTGATGGGCTATCGCTCGTCGATGCCGATCATTGAGATCAAACTGACCGGCCCGGCCAGTCAGCGTGTCGCGATGGAGCAGGTGTGGCAGCAGGTGCGTCTGTTACTGGCGGAGTGCACTATCTTTGAAGGCACGGAAGGGTTACCGGCGCTGCTGGCACGCGAGCTGACGCAGCGTGGCGAGCAGCTGGCGGTCAGTGAGCAATACACCGCCGGGCTGCTTTACTGGCAGCTGGCTGCCGCCAGCGTGCCGTTGCGGGGCGCTGACATTCTGCCATCAACGCAGGAGACGCTGGAGCAGCAGGTGACGCGCACCCGCGAACTTGCCGCACAGCAGCAGGCAGCGCTGGCGCTTTCTGTTGGCAGCCTGGAACAGGAAACGATTTCGGTAGCGTTACATACGCCGGATGGCGGCTTTGGTCAGCGCGTGAAGTTCAGCACCGGTCGTCATAACCTGGAGACGCGCCAGAAGGTGGTAGCGATGATGGCGATGAATATGCTGCGCCGCTGGTTACACGGCAGCGAAGTGAGCACCGGTCACGGCTGGATTGATGTGGTTGAAACTGTCAGACAGTAATTTCAGTGAAAACAAAACGGGCGCCAGAGGCGCCCGTTTTGTATGTGACTGTGAATGACCCTTTGCGGGGGCATTCTCACAGCAATAAATAAGCTGACTCGATCCAACCGCAAATCAAGCCAGACTTGTTCAGCCTCAGCTACAACTCAAGCTCAATCTCGCCTTTAGCTTTGCAGCAGCAGGGCAGGATCTCATCCTGCTGCACAAACGCCAGCGGCCGCTGTGGGTAATGCACTTCGCCTTTCAGCAGCCGCATCCGGCAGGAGCCGCAGTAACCTTCGCGGCACTGAAACTCCACGCAGAGATTATTGGCTTCCAGCAGGGAGAGCAGATTGGGGTGATCTTCTGCGCATTCCAGCCGGGCGCCGGAACTGCGCAGAATAACAACGTCGCGGCTCATGATTAAAGCTGGAAGTCGTCGAAGTCGTTAGCGCCCACTTCAGAATCGATCTGACCCACCAGATAGGAGCTCACTTCCACTTCCTGTGGCGCAACCTGCACGTTGTCAGACACCAGCCAGGAGTTGATCCATGGGATCGGGTTAGAGCGCGTCTGGAAGGGCAGATCAAGGCCAACTGCCTGCATACGGATATTGGTGATGTACTCAATGTACTGGCAGAGAATGTCTTTGTTCAGGCCGATCATTGAACCGCCGCTGAACAGATATTCCGCCCACTCTTTCTCCTGCAGCGCTGCCTTCTTAAACAGCTCGAAGCACTCTTCACGACACTCTGCCGCAATCTCTTTCATTTCCGGATCGTCTTCGCCGCTGCGCAGCAGGTTCAGCATATGCTGGGTGCCGGTCAGGTGCAGCGCTTCATCGCGGGCGATCAGTTTGATGATTTTGGCATTGCCTTCCATCAGTTCACGCTCGGCGAACGCGAATGAACAGGCGAAGCTGACATAGAAACGGATCGCTTCCAGCGCATTGACGCTCATCAGGCAGATATAGAGCTGCTTCTTCAGGGCACGCAGGCTGACCACAACCTGTTTGTCGTTGACCTTATGCGTGCCTTCGCCCAGCTGATGCCAGTAGTTAGTCATCTCAATCAGATCGTCGTAATAGCGTGAGATATCCTGGGCACGCGCCAGAATCTGCTCATTGGTGACGATATCGTCGAATACCACCGCCGGATCGTTAACGATATTACGGATGATATGGGTGTAAGAACGGGAGTGGATCGTCTCGGAGAAAGCCCAGGTTTCAATCCAGGTTTCCAGCTCAGGAATCGAGATCAGCGGAAGCAGGGCGACGTTCGGGCTGCGACCCTGAATGGAATCCAGCAGTGTCTGATACTTCAGGTTGCTGATAAAGATATGCTTCTCGTGGTCCGGCAGCGCCTGGTAGTCAATTCGGTCGCGTGAGACATCAACCTCTTCCGGACGCCAGAAGAAGGAGAGCTGCTTTTCGATCAGCTTTTCAAAGATGTCATATTTTTGCTGATCGAAGCGCGCCACGTTTACGGACTGACCGAAAAACATCGGCTCTTTCAGCTGATCATTTTTGTTCTGTGAGAAAGTGGAGTAAGCCATAAAAGTTGTCCAAAAGTAGACGAAGCCAGGCCTCGTGAAATGAATGAGGCGGGAGAATCTCCCGCCTGACCATTAGATTTTACAGGCGCCGCTCTCGCAGCCATCATCCTGGATAGAAGGTGCCAGGTCATCCTGCGCATCTTCCGCACCGTCACGGGTGTTCTGATAGTAGAGCGTTTTCACGCCAAACTTGTACGCGGTCAGCAGATCTTTCAGCAGCTGTTTCATCGGCACTTTACCGTTAGTAAAGCGTGATGGATCGTAGTTGGTGTTAGACGAAATCGCCTGGTCGATGAATTTCTGCATCAGACCCACCAGTTGCAGGTAACCGTCATTGTTCGGCATTTCCCACAGCAGTTCGTACTGATCTTTCAGACGCTCATACTCCGGCACCACCTGACGCAGGATGCCATCTTTCGATGCTTTGATGCTGATGTGACCGCGTGGTGGCTCGATGCCGTTGGTGGCATTGGAGATCTGCGACGAAGTCTCAGACGGCATCAGCGCAGACAGGGTCGAGTTACGCAGGCCGTGCGTTTTGATCTCTTCACGCAGGCTTTCCCAGTCGAGATGCAGCGGTTCGTTGCTGATCGCGTCCAGATCTTTCTTGTAGGTGTCGATCGGCATGATGCCCTGCGCATAGGTGGTTTCATTGAACCACGGGCAGGCACCTTGCTCTTTCGCCAGCTCATTGGACGCTTTCAGCAGGTAATACTGAATGGCTTCAAAGGTTTTGTGCGTCAGGCCATTGGCGCTGCCATCGGAGTAGCGCACACCGTGCTTCGCCAGATAGTAAGCGTAGTTGATCACGCCAATACCCAGGGTACGACGACCCATTGCGCCACGCTGGGCAGCCGGAATCGGGTAATCCTGATAATCGAGCAGCGCATCGAGCGCACGAACGGCGAGGGTAGCCAGCTCTTCCAGATCGTCGAGGCTTTCGATGGCGCCAAGGTTGAACGCAGAAAGCGTACACAGTGCAATCTCACCGTTTTCGTCGTTAACATCTTCCAGCGGTTTGGTCGGCAGGGCGATTTCCAGGCAGAGGTTAGACTGGCGAACCGGGGCGATGCGCGGATCAAACGGGCTGTGAGTGTTGCAGTGATCGACGTTCTGAATGTAGATACGGCCGGTTGAAGCACGTTCCTGCATCATCAGCGAGAAGAGATCGACCGCTTTAACACGCTGCTTACGGATGCTCTGATCCTGCTCATATTTGGTGTAGAGACGTTCGAACTCATCCTGATCGGCGAAGAACGCATCATACAGGCCTGGCACGTCAGACGGGCTGAACAGGGTGATATCTTCGCCTTTCAGCAGGCGCTGATACATCAGCTTGTTGAGCTGTACACCGTAGTCCATGTGACGCACGCGGTTGCCTTCAACACCACGGTTGTTTTTCAGCACCAGCAGGCTTTCGATTTCCAGATGCCACATCGGGTAGAACAGCGTCGCTGCACCGCCACGCACGCCGCCCTGAGAACAGGACTTCACCGCAGTCTGGAAATGCTTGTAGAACGGGATACAGCCGGTGTGGAACGCTTCACCGCCGCGAATCGGGCTGCCCAGCGCACGGATACGACCGGCGTTGATGCCGATACCAGCACGCTGAGAAACATATTTCACAATCGCGCTTGAGGTGGCGTTGATGGAGTCCAGGCTGTCGCCGCACTCGATCAGCACACAGGAGCTGAACTGACGCGTCGGGGTTCGCACACCTGACATGATTGGCGTCGGCAGCGAGATTTTAAACGTTGAGATCGCATCATAGAAACGCTTGATGTAATCCATACGCGTATCGCGCGGGTAGCCAGAGAAGAGGCAGGCCGCGACCAGAATGTAGAGGAACTGCGCACTCTCGTAGATTTCACCCGAGACGCGGTTCTGCACCAGATATTTGCCTTCCAGCTGCTTCACGGCGGCATAGGAGAAGTTCATGTCTCGCCAGTGGTCGAGGAACTCGTCCATCTGCGCGAATTCTTCCTGGCTGTAATCTTCCAGCAGGTGGCGATCATATTTGCCCATGTCGACCATCTTAACGACCTGATCATAAAGCTTCGGCGGCTCAAACTGACCATACGCTTTTTTGCGCAGGTGGAAGATCGCCAGGCGGGCAGCCAGGTACTGATAGTCAGGGGCATCGCGAGAGATGAGGTCTGCTGCGGCCTTGATGATAGTCTCATGAATGTCAGACGTTCTGATTCCATCATAGAACTGAATGTGAGAGCGCAGTTCCACCTGTGACACTGAGACGTTGTTCAGCCCTTCAGCTGCCCAGTCCAGCACACGGTGAATTTTATCGAGATCAATGCGCTCCTGGCGGCCATCGCGTTTAGTAACGAGCAGACTCTGGTTCATGTCGCGTATTTACCTTTGCGTGAGTATCCAAAAATTAAAAGAAATCCCGGTTTATACACAGCCTATTCATTGTGAATAATGTGTGGATAAACACTACATCTAGGGGGTGAAGAGAAAAGTCATAACTACATGGGGGCATATTTTAGTATTTTACGGCCGCTTAACAAGAGCAAAAAATGATGGCTGGAGGGGTTGTAATTCTTGCGAAATTTCTTAGCCCACGCCTTGTAAGGCCTGGCAACATGTCAACCGGATCACACTTTTTTTTCTTATTATGATCGGGCGCGTGTTTCTTATTCAATCCTCAGGATTCAGCCAGAAAAGGGATGAAAAATGGATAAAAGCCGCTAGCAGGGGGGCGCGACGTTGAGCGGATGCGGGCATGGCTGACGTAACCTATTGGCAGCCATCGGAATGCCTGCCACCAGGCGAGGGCAGTGACCGCTCTGACAGGAAGAGCAGGCAGAGGAAAAAGTGCCCGCCCGGATTCAGGCGGGCAGATGACTTAACCCGCGTGGTGAGTGTGCACCATATAATTCACATCAGTGCCGGGCGCCAGTTTGAAGCGGTTGGTCACCGGGTTGTAATGCAGGCCAATAATGTGGCGTTCACGCAGGGGCGTTTCATCGACCCAGCCCAGCAGTTCGGATGGGCGGATGAATTTCTTCACATCATGGGTGCCGCGCGGCAACATGCGCAGCACATATTCCGCGCCGAAAATCGCCAGCAGCCAGGCCTTTGGATTGCGGTTCAGCGTTGAGAAAAAGACTTCGCCGCCGGGCTTGACCAGCTTCGCACAGGCGTGAATCACCGAGCGCGGATCCGGCACGTGCTCCAGCATCTCCATACATGTCACCACATCATACTTTCCGGCGTTCTGATCGGCATGCTCTTCAACGGTCTGTTGCACATAGTCCAGCGTCACGCCGCTCTCCAGAGCATGCAGGCGCGCCACGGCCAGCGGTTCCGCACCCATATCCAGACCGGTCACGACGGCGCCTTCACGCGCCATGCTTTCGGATAAAATGCCGCCGCCGCATCCGACGTCGAGCACGGTTTTACCGAACAGACCGTTGCTGTGCTGCGCGATGTAGCCCAGGCGCAGCGGGTTGATACGGTGCAACGGTTTAAATTCACCCTCCAGATCCCACCAGCGCGAGGCAACGGCCTCAAACTTGGCAATTTCCTGCGCATCGACGTTATGCTGATGATTCTGCGGTTGTGCATTCATTGAATCGTAACTCCTGACAAAATGTGCCCACAGTATAAACGCTTAACCGCAGTTGGCACACCTTTCAGGGACAATGAAAAGCGGGGGAAATCGGTGGTTAACGTTCACCAGAGCATTGCAGTGTGATATACTTTCGCACCTTTAAAATCCGGGATTAAGTAGAGGGATAGCGGCTCCATGAGCGACCTTGCGAGAGAAATTACACCGGTCAATATCGAAGAAGAATTAAAAAATTCTTACCTCGGTTACGCCATGTCGGTCATCGTTGGCCGAGCTTTACCCGATGTGCGTGATGGCCTGAAGCCGGTTCACCGTCGCGTTCTTTTTGCGATGAGTGTACTGGGTAACGACTGGAACAAACCCTATAAAAAATCTGCCCGCGTCGTCGGTGACGTTATCGGTAAATATCACCCGCATGGTGATTCCGCCGTTTACGACACCATTGTACGTATGGCCCAGCCTTTCTCCCTGCGTTACATGCTGGTGGACGGACAAGGCAACTTCGGTTCCATCGACGGCGACTCCGCCGCGGCGATGCGTTATACCGAAATTCGCATGTCGAAAATTGCCCACGACCTGTTAGCTGACCTGGAAAAAGAGACCGTCGATTTCGTCCCGAACTATGACGGCACTGAGCAGATCCCTGAAGTTCTGCCAACCAAAATCCCTAACCTGCTGGTGAACGGTTCTTCCGGTATCGCCGTGGGTATGGCAACCAACATTCCACCGCATAACCTGCGTGAAGTGATTAACGGCTGCCTGGCATATATTGAAAATGAAGACATCAGCATCGAAGAGCTGATGGAGCACATTCCGGGGCCAGATTTCCCGACAGCCGCCATCATCAATGGTCGCCGTGGTATTGAAGAAGCGTACCGCACCGGTCGCGGTAAAATTTATATCCGTGCGCGTGGCGAAGTGGAAGCCGATGCGAAAACAGGCCGCGAGACCATCATCATTCATGAGCTTCCGTATCAGGTTAACAAAGCACGCCTGATTGAGAAGATTGCGGAGCTGGTGAAAGAGAAGCGCGTTGAAGGCATCAGCGCACTGCGCGATGAGTCTGATAAAGACGGCATGCGTATCGTGATTGAGATCAAGCGCGATGCCGTCGGCGAAGTGGTTCTGAATAATCTCTATTCACTGACCCAGCTGCAGACCTCTTTTGGTATCAATATGGTGGCGCTGCATCAGGGCCAGCCAAAGATTATGGCACTGAAGGAGATTCTGGACGCCTTCGTTCGCCATCGTCGTGAAGTCGTGACGCGTCGTACTATTTTCGAACTGCGTAAAGCCCGTGACCGTGCGCATATTCTGGAAGGTCTGGCGATTGCGCTGGCGAATATCGATCCGATTATTGAGCTGATTCGTCGTGCACCTAACCCGGCAGAAGCGAAAGCGGGTCTGATTGCGCAGGCGTGGGATCTGGGTAATGTGTCAGCGATGCTGGAACGTGCGGGCGACGATGCCGCTCGTCCGGAGTGGCTGGATCCGCAGTACGGCATCCGTGACGGTCAGTACTATCTGACCGAGCAGCAGGCTCAGGCGATTCTGGATCTGCGTCTGCAGAAACTGACCGGTCTTGAGCACGAGAAGCTGCTGGATGAGTATAAAGGTCTGCTGGAGCAGATCGCAGAGCTGTTGCGCATTCTGTCTGACGCCGATCGTCTGATGGAAGTGATTCGCGAAGAGCTGGAGCTGATGCGTGATCAGTTCGGCGATGAGCGTCGCACAGAGATTACTGCCAATACCGCTGATATTAATATCGAAGACCTGATCAATCAGGAAGATGTTGTGGTGACATTGTCGCATCAGGGCTACGTGAAGTATCAGCCGCTGACCGACTATGAAGCGCAGCGTCGTGGTGGTAAAGGCAAGTCAGCCGCACGTATTAAAGAAGAGGACTTCATTGATCGTCTGCTGGTGGCCAATACCCATGACACGATTCTCTGCTTCTCAAGCCGTGGTCGTCTCTACTGGATGAAGGTTTATCAGTTGCCGGAAGCGAGTCGTGGTGCGCGGGGACGTCCGATCGTGAACCTGCTGCCGCTGGAAGCCAACGAGCGTATTACAGCGATTCTGCCGGTACGTGAGTATACCGAAGGCTTCAATATCTTTATGGCGACCGCGCTGGGAACCGTGAAGAAGACCGCGCTGAAAGAGTTCAGCCGTCCGCGCAGCGCCGGTATTATTGCCGTGAACCTGCGTGACGATGATGAGCTGATCGGTGTGGCGCTGACCAATGGTAATGACGAAGCGATGCTGTTCTCCGCAGCCGGTAAAGTGGTGCGCTTTGCAGAAACCGCAGTCCGTGCGATGGGTCGTACCGCCTCTGGCGTTCGCGGCATCAGGCTGGCTGAAGGCGATCGTGTGGTCTCGCTGATTGTACCGCGTGAAGAGGGTGCAATTATGACCGTGACCCAGAATGGTTACGGTAAGCGTACTGCCAACAGCGAATACCCGACCAAGTCGCGTGCGACGCAGGGTGTTATTTCCATCAAAGTGACCGAGCGCAATGGTCCGGTGATTGGCGCGGTTCAGGTTGTCGATGGCGATCAGATTATGATGATCACCGATGCTGGTACGCTGGTGCGTACCCGCGTGTCAGAAGTGAGCGTCGTGGGTCGTAATACCCAGGGTGTGATTCTGATTCGTACCGCAGAGGATGAGAACGTGGTCGGTCTGCAGCGTGTTGCCGAGCCGGTTGAAGAAGAAGAGCTGGATTCAATCGACGGTAGCGTAGCGGAAGGCGAGGATGATATCGCGCCAGAAGCAGAGATCGACGATGAAGAGATTGCACCGGAAGCGGATGCAGAAGACGAAGACGACGCGGCTGAAGACGAAGAATAATTTGTCTGATGTGAGCTGAGGTTCGTTGCAGAAACGGCAGGTCAGGGGAAACCCGGCCTGCCGTTTTTTTTGATGTGATGGGGAGGATTGCAGGGAGCAGGGAGCTTATGGCTGCGAAATCGGAGCCGTCGAAAGACCCGCACTGCCCGATCGCAAAGGAATCCCGCATCCCTGCGGATCGGCCACGCCATCCCTGGCGTGGACGCTTTGCTCTTCGGGAAGTGCAGGTCTTTCTTGTTCAGGCAGCGGCGTCGCGTTAAGTGGGTTGCAGGACAGAGGTGGCAGAGGGGCGGGAGCTGGTGGCTGTGAGAGGGGAGCCGTCGAAAGGCCCGCACTGCCCGATCGCAAAGGATTCCCGCATCCCTGCGGATCGGCCACGCCATCCCTGGCGTGGACGCTTTGCTCTTCGGGCAGTGCGGGTCTTTCTTGTTTGGGCGGCGGCGTCGTTTTGTGTGGATTGCAGGACAGAGGTGACTGGGTGGGGGAGACGGTGGCTGTCAGTCGGGTGTAGCCGAAAGGCCTGCACTGCCCGATCGCAAAGGATTCCCGCATTCCTGCGGATCGACCACGCCATCCCTGGCGTGGACGCTTTGCTCTTCGGGCAGTGCGGGCCTTTCTTGTTTAGTCAGCGGCGTCGCTTTTCAATGTTGTGAGCGTGTGTTTGTTTGAGTGCGCAGAAGCGGCCACTGGATGCTGGAGTTAACGTGTCGCTTTCACTGTCTTAAAAGATTCCCAAACTTTCCGCTAAACCTGCGGCTGGCTGGCTTTTTTCGCCCGATAAAGCTAGTGTATGGGCATTAAAAATCGATGATGCGACTAACCTTGCCAACTGCGAGTCACCTTTGAAATATCCTGTCTCTTTCCGCACTACGCTTCGCATCTCGCGCTACCTTTTCCGCGCGCTGGCGCTGCTAATCTGGACGCTGGGCGCCGTTCTGACAGCGTTTTATATTATCAGCGTACTGCATAATAAAGAGACGCAGGTTCGGCAGGAGTTTGCCAGCAACTACGGCACGATTCAGTGGTATGTGCGCCATTCGGCGGACATGGTGCGTGAACTGAAATATATCACCGAGAACCGCTTAACCAATGCCAGCAGTGGCCTGGATGTACTGACCGGCATGATGCCAGGCAAAACAACCCAGCCGCAGTTTACGCCACTCTTTTCGGATGGCGACTGTACCTCAATGAGCAATACCTGGCGCAACTCGCTCGATTCTCTCAGCTACTACATCAATTACTGGAAAAGTAACTTCGCCTCGTCGTATGAACTGAATCGGGTGTTCTTTATCGGTGGAGAAAGTCAGTGTCTGGCCGACTTTACGATTGGCAGCAGCAACGCTGATCGGGAACGCAGCCTGAAATCGCTGCGTGAGAATGTGCTGCGTTATCGCAACAGCAGTGAAGAAGAGCGCCGAAATCCGATGTACTGGATCAACAGCAGTGCTCAGCCTGGCGTCGGCACTTTCTATATGGTGGTGCCGGTTTACGTCGCGAACAAGTTACAGGCACTGCTGGGTGTTGAGCAAAATATCCGACTGGATGAGTTTATTCAGCCGGGCAGCCTGCCGATCATTGCGTCGATTACCGATGAGAACTATCGTCCACTGCTTAACTCGCGGCGCGGCGGCCTGGGCTTCTCGCTCGACAATCTGCCTGATGATAAAACCTGGTTCGGTTACCTGAATGGGTATCGTCAGCTGGTGCTGAAAAAGCCACTTCCGCCCTCCGATCTGAATGTGGTGTGGTCAGTACCTACCGATGTCATGGTGGATCAGCTAAAGCTGATGATCATCAATGCGCTGCTGCTCAATATTTTCAGTGCCGTTATCCTGTTTACTCTCGCCTGGGTATTCGAGCGCCGGATGTTCCTGCCGGCAGAGGAGAATGCACATCGTCTGGAAGAGCATGAGCAGTTTAACCGTAAGATTGTCGCCTCGGCGCCGGTGGGGATCTGTATCTTACGCACCAGCGACGGCACCAATATTCTGAGTAATGAGCTGGCACATAATTATCTGACGTTGCTGACGCAGGAGGACCGCCTTCGGCTGAATGAAATCATTGGCGGGCAGCAGGTTAACTTTGTTGATGTGCTGACCGGCAGCAATACCAACCTGCAAATCAGCTTTGTGCATTCGCGCTATCGTAATGAGAACGTCGCGATTTGTGTGCTGGTTGATGTCTCGGCGCGCGTAAGGATGGAGCAGTCTCTGCAGGAGATGGCCCACGCGGCAGAGCAGGCGAGCCAGTCAAAATCGATGTTCCTTGCCACCGTCAGTCATGAACTGCGCACGCCGCTCTATGGCATTATCGGTAACCTCGATCTGTTGCAGACCAAAGAGCTACCCAGCGGTATCGACTCGCTGGTGACGGCCATGAACAACTCCTCCAGCCTGCTGCTGAAGATCATCAGTGATATTCTCGACTTCTCGAAAATCGAGTCAGAGCAGTTGAAAATTGAGCCACGTCCGTTTGCCCCTCGCGAAATTGTCACGCACATTGTGGGCAACTATCTGTCGCTGGTGGTGAAGAAGCGGCTGACGCTTTACTGCTTTATCGAACATGACGTTCCGCAGGTGCTGGACGGCGATCCGTTGCGCCTGCAGCAGGTGATCTCGAACCTGCTTAACAATGCGATTAAGTTTACCCATACCGGCTGTATTATTCTGCACGCCTACGTTGCACAGGGCTATCTGGCTTTCCGCGTTCGTGACACCGGTGTCGGCATTCCGGCGAAAGAGCTTCCGCGCCTGTTTGATCCTTTTTTCCAGGTGGGAAATGGCGTGCAGCGCAATTTCCAGGGGACCGGGCTGGGACTGGCGATCTGTGAAAAGCTGATCAATATGATGGATGGCGACATTGAGGTCGACTCAGAGCCAGGCATGGGCAGCCAGTTTATTGTGCGTATTCCGATCTACCAGGGACAGAAGCCATCACTGATGCTGCTGGAGGACTTACAGGATAAGAAAATCTGGCTGGCGATGCGCAATGAGTATCTTGCGGCGTTTATCACGCGTCAGATTCAGCAGCAGGGTATTCAGGTTGCGGAGTATAACGGTAAGCCAGGCCCGGATGATGTGGTCATGACGGATTACGAACTGGAGACTGATGCACCGCTTCGCGCACTGGTCACGTTTGACGGATCCCATGTCGATATGCCGCGTGAACGTCAGCCGGGACGCTGGATCCACTCCACCGCCACACTGCACGAGGTGCCGGCGCTGCTGGCACGCATCTACCGGATTGCACTGGGCAATGACGCCGCCGATGCGCTGCTACTGGCCACCCCGGTAGAAGAGAAAGTTCATAACGATGACATCATGGTGCTGATCGTCGATGACCATCCTATTAACCGCATGCTGCTGTCTGAACAGCTTGGCACGCTGGGCTATCAGGTGAAAACGGCCCAGGATGGCGTTGATGCCCTGAATGTCCTGAGTCGTAATGAGATTGATATCGTGCTCACCGACGTGAATATGCCGAACATGGATGGTTATCGCCTGACGCAGCGATTACGTCAGCTGGGCCATCTGTTCCCGGTTGTGGGCGTAACGGCGAATGCGCTGGCAGAAGAGAAACAGCGTTGTATGGATGCAGGTATGGATAACTGTCTGTCGAAGCCGGTGACGTTAGACGTGCTGAAAGTGACGCTGGCAATCTATGCTGAACGGGTTCGTAAAACGCGGCGGGGATAGGGCAGGAAAGGGCAGAGGCGAAGCGGTGCAGCTGCACCGCTTCAGGAGGAACTTAGTCTCTTTCGACCTGACTCTGGCTGACAGAGGACAGGTAGTTCAGCAGTGCGATATCGTTATCCACGCCCAGTTTCATCATCGCTGATTTCTTCTGGCTACTGATAGTTTTGATACTGCGGTTCAGTTTCTTGGCGATTTCGGTTACCAGGAAACCTTCTGCAAACAGACGCAGCACTTCACTCTCTTTCGGTGACAGGCGCTTGTCGCCATAACCACCCGCGCTGATCTTCTCCAGCAGTTTCGCAACGCTTTCTGGCGTGTATTTCTTGCCTTTCTGCAGTGCAGCCAATGCTTTTGGTAAATCGGTAGGCGCGCCCTGTTTCAGGACAATCCCTTCGATATCGAGATCAAGGACTGAACTCAGAATCGCCGGGTTATTGTTCATGGTCAGAACAATAATCGAGAGATCCGGGTAGTGGCGTTTAATATATTTAATCAGCGTAATACCATCGCCATACTTCTCACCTGGCATAGAGAGGTCGGTGATCAGGACGTTGGCATCAAGCTTGGACAGATTATTGATCAGTGCTGTTGAGTCTTCGAACTCACCTACAACGTTGACCCATTCAATTTGTTCCAGAGACTTTCGGATACCGAAAAGGACAATTGGATGGTCATCGGCAATAATTACGTTTAAGTTATTCATCTTATTGGTTACCTTGCTGCAGCAGTTGATTGACGTAAGCGTCAATATCACTGGTGGTATTTGTAATGTTTGAATCGTCACACGCTTTAATGTGGTGTTCTAACTCTTCACAAAGCTGTTTGCCGGGAGTCAGATTGAGCATGGCAAACACGCCCTTTAGGCGATGCGCTGTCTGAGCAAGCGAGGCGTAGTCCTTTTCCGCCGACTCAGTATACAGTCTCTTCACATCAACCGGTACTGTCTCCGTAAACAGCTTGAAATAGCCGCCGCTCATTAATGGCGTGGCCGCGTCGTCTTCCATGTCGTTATCCATCACATCATGCGACAGTTGTTTCTCAATCAGGGCCAGCAATGCATCCAGCATCGCATTACTGAGATTGAAATTGACCCGATACTGCTGGTCGTTCAGTGCATGATGACCCAATTCATCTTCCGCCAGCAGCAGTGCCCAGCCGCTAAGCTTCGAGGGATCGTCGGTCACCATGACATCGTGATCCTGACCGGAAATGCGCTCATCAGGTGTCAGACAACGCGCTCCCCAGTTCTCCAGATGGCGGCAGACGATTTTATGTACGTCCTCCACGGTGATCTCCACCAGCGCGGTCACGCCATCCAGAATTTTTTCCTCTTCTTCCTCACGCTTCTCTTCCAGCACCAGCGGCAGTTGCATGTTATAGCGCGTGCCGATATCCGCTTTTGCCACGATATCGAGACTGCCACCCATCTGCTTGCAGAGCTGCTTACACAGGAAGAACGCCATGCCGGAGGCCTGTCCGTAACGATCCTGGCTGGTATCCCCCAGGAACGGGAAGTCGACATTCGCCAGTTCATCCACCGTCAGGCCCGCACCGGTATCCACCAGTTCGATGATCACTCTGTCGGCCTGCTTCTCCGCAGCCTTAACTTCCAGGGTAATTTTCCCCCAGCGGGTCGTGGTCAGGGCGTAGTGCATCAACGTGGTCAGGACTTTGCGCAGGGCGCGACGGTCGCCAAAGCGCGTCTCGTCATTCGCCAGATGATTATTCACCACCAGCGACAGCCCTTTGCGGCGCATCAACGGCAGGCTTTCCAGCGCAATCTCATCCAGCAGTTCCTGCAGGTTGAAGACGGTCGCATCCGGTGACCAGTCGTGTGCTTCAAGCCGGTTCAGCAGCACGATATCATCTACCAGTCGCGCCAGGCCCTGGCTCTCGTCGAGCAGGTCCAGTACGGTTTCATCGGCATCACGCTGGCTGAGCTGCACCAGCTGCGCCACCATTTTTTCCAGTGGCTGATTCAGCGCATGGCCCAGATTATGCAGCAGCTGCTGGCGCATCTGATGATTGCGATCCAGCACCTGCTGCGCTTTCTGCAATTTCTTGTTAACCAGCAGTTCGCGATCCTGATCACGCATCATAAACAGCTGCGTATGCGGCGACAGCACGCTGCGGGCGTGTCGGATCTCATACACTTCATTGTTGATGGTGGCCTGCAGCACGCCCTGATGCTGGTCGGACATATTAATGATCTTCTGCAGATTGAGGTGAGGCAAAAGATGTTCAGCAATCTTATTGCTCAGCAGAGTACGGTTGCTGGCAAAGTCATACACCAGCAGACCGACCGGAAGGCTGGCCACAATCTCTTCATTCAGCACCCGCAGTGAATCGAGTTCAGCGCTCTGGTTTTCGCTGGGACGCAGTGACTGCTGACGCAGCAGCACGATCCCCGCCAGCGAGAGCAGGAACAGCAGCAGGTTGATCAGGAGCGGCCAGAGCAGATTATGCAGGCTGTCGATAATCAGGCGAGTAATCGGCACCTGATAAACCAGCTGCAACGGCGTACTTGGCAGGGTGGCCGCAATCTCAATATTGGGATTAACCAGTGAGACACGGGTATTTTCCACATCCTGCTGTTCACTGCTGCTGGCAGGCATTGAGGTGTCCTGACGCAGCTGGAAGTTTTCCAGCGGCATGTTCTGCGGAACAATATCGTTAACCGGCAGATCAAAGGCGACAACAGTGGCCAGATGGCCCGGCTGGTTAAAGGTGGTGCGCAGCGTGAAATAGTGATCGTTCTGGAAGGCGAGGTGGCGCAGTGGCGAGAAGCTCTCGCGTTCATCCAGCGCATTGGCCTGCTGCAGCATCTCAGCGCGACGGCTATCCACCATTGAACTGATGGCGCTCTCTTTATAGCGCGTTGCCATATCTTTCAGTGGC
The DNA here is from genome assembly GCF_019104105.1 of Pantoea jilinensis. Lineage (NCBI taxonomy): Bacteria > Pseudomonadati > Pseudomonadota > Gammaproteobacteria > Enterobacterales > Erwiniaceae > Pantoea > Pantoea jilinensis. The sequence goes on from NZ_CP077746.1 coordinate 1,283,925, forward strand.
AGGGTCGAAATCATAATCAGGCTGTTGTCCTGACCATTTAAAAAGTACATCGACCACGTGGGATTTTCCGCGCCCCACAGCGTGTCGAGATAGTTCGACATCCGCATGGTCATATCCAGCGTACTGCTGTCATGTGAGCCGAAAATCAGTGCTTCCGTTTTACGCCGGGTTTTTTCCAGATAATAGACATCAGGACGCAGCCGCGTCTCCTGCAGGTTACTGCCAGGTGGCGCACCGGCTGCGCTGGTTGAGAGGTTTTCATATATCTGCCAGGTGGCAAAGCGATAGGCATCAATACGTTTCTGTACGTCACGCGCCAGATCGTCCATGGCATAGCGTTTCCCGGTCAGCCAGGCATTGACCGAGTTATGCACCATAAAGCCCAGCGCCAGCAGGAGCACCAGATTGAAAACCACAAAAAAGCGGGTGACATTGCCGGAGGTCAGTGGAAACTTATACAACATAGCGTGTCAGGTACCTGAATTATCGCGCAACTTTTCGCGCACTGGCGGCTACCGCTAACAGCAACAGGGCGATCAGTAAAAATGCGCCGCTGAGGCTGATCCATTGCGAAATGAATCCGATTAAAGCCGGACCTGAGAGAATACCCGCATATCCCAGCGTTGTCATGGCAGAAATCGCCAGGTTCGCAGGCATATCCTGTTGATTCCCGGCAGCATTGAACAACATCGGCACCGTATTGGATAAACCAAAGCCGACCAGCAGGAAAGCCAGCAGAGCGATCTCCGGCCACGGCAGCCAGACGGCCAGACACATACCCGCTGCGGCGGTCAGGGCGCCGGAGAGCATCACAGGATAGCGGCCAAAACGCTGGATGATCTTGTCGCCACTAAAACGGCCCAGCGTCATCGCGACGGAAAAGACGGCATAGCCGAGTCCGGCATAGGCGGGTGACATCGCCGGGTTCTGCAGCAGCAGCAGCGCGCCCCAGTCCAGTACGGCCCCTTCCGCCAGGAAAAGGATAAAGCAGAGCAGGCCAAGGAACGCAACCCAGCCACGTGGGATCACCAGCCAGGGCTGATCGGGCTGATGCAGTCGCGCATTCATCAGGACCGGCAATCGCCACAGCAGCAGCAAGAGCATTATTGCCATTACCACCAGCGTAGCGGTCAGTGGAGTGAAATCCCGGCTCAGCAACAGGCTGACGGTTCCTGCGCCCAGAATACCACCAAGACTGAAGAAACCATGAAAGCCCGACATCATCGGTTTATCTGCAGCCTGCTCAACCTGAACCGCCTGATAATTCATCGCCACATCCAGCATGCCCAGCCCGGCACCAAAAAGCATTAGCGCAGCCGCCATCACCAGATGAGAGTCTGCTGTCGCCAGCAGCGGCATCATCATCAGTACTAACAGGGTGGAGACGCACATCACGCGACGGCAGCCAAAACGCGCCACCAGCGTGCCGGTCACCGGCATCGCCGCCAGCGAACCAATACCCAGACAGAGCAGCAAGGCGCCCAGGGACGCGCCACTGAGCTGCAGACGATCCCGGGCAAACGGCACCAGCGGAGCCCAGGCTGACATCCCTAAGCCATTAATTAAAAAGATAGTGCGTGTACCCCAGTTAAGGCGGCTTTGATGTTTATGTTGTTGTGAAGCGTCCAGTGCGGTCATAGGTCGGATTCATCAATGTTAAAGCGGAAAAGTGTAGCACTGGCCGCGAGTCAGTGGCCGTTGCGCCTCTTGTCAAAAGTGGTGCAGTCACATCGCATAAATGGCAAAACCGGCAGTTTACCGACTTTTGTTGCATCGCAAATTTTTTCCAGAACTTTCCTGGTATGACCACCGCTCATCCGGGAGTACTTAACTCAAATTTCCCTGCCTTTTTTCAAGGGCTTGCTGTTAAAAACGCAGAACAGCACCACCTGTAAATGCTGACTGAATCACACAATTAAAAAAATTCCTGTCATGGCCCTCACGTTAATGACGCAGTGGTTTTAAGCCTCAGCGCATCATTTATGGAAACAGTCAGCAATAAATTGACATGAAAAAACAAAGACAAAGCGCATTACCTGACAACAAGTGTTCGATTATTTCTAATGTAATAACGATTTAATCATAACCAAATCTGTACATTGAAATTGATTTTTAACATGATTACGCTAAAAGTTAATCAGTCACAACCTTTACCTTGTGTGAAAGTCTGTACAGCTAAAAACACTCAAAAACTAATAATAATACCGCTGCGCGTCTATTTTATGTGCGTTAGTGACGCGGCTTAGTTTCGCCATTTTTACCTGCACCAGGTTAAGACACCTTCTTCATCTCAGGAGGTGAAATGATGCGTGAAGACTTTAAGCATAAAATAAATTTATGTTTAAGGATTCAGTATATTAGCTAATCTGGTGTAACAGAGGTTATAAATGGCAGAACTCACACAGAGCCGTGTAGATATCATCTCGCGCGAAAACGGTACACTCCTCTCACAGACCACTGGCGGTTCATCACAGTCCATTAACCTCACCGAACCCAGCGTTGTACGTATAAGCGGCACGCGAGACATGGTGACGCAGTTTGAGCGCCAGGGTAACGATCTGGTGCTGAAAATGCGTGACGGCAGCACAGTACGCTACCAAAAATTCTTTCTTGATGACGCCGATGGTCAGCACAGCGAACTGGTGTTCGATGATGGCGTCAATCCACCGGAACATGCACTTTTCCCGCAGACCGCAGAAGGGGCTGAACTCGCTTCCCGTTCGATCACACCGACCTATGAATCACTCGACAGCGTAGAGCCGCTGCTGCTGGCGGATAACGCCAACACGTCAATGGGCGTCATCACCGCAGGCGGTCTGGGTGTGCTCGGTTTAGCCGGACTGGCAGTGGGCATCGGCGGCGGAGGGGGTGGAGGTAACGGCGGCGGCAACGCCGGTGGCACCGATCCGGGAACACCGGTCACACCCGGGACACCTGCCATTACCCTGAATGCCTTCGCTGGCGACAATGTGCTGGATAATGCGGAAAAAACGACCGATCAGGTGCTGAGCGGCACGACCAGCAATGTCGAAGCCGGTCAGATTGTTACGGTTACGCTGGGCGGACAGACCTACAACACTACAGTCGGCACGGATGGCAGCTGGAGCGTTACGATCCCCGCTGCCGCGCTGGCGGGACTTCCCGCAGGCACCACCACCATCGACGTCAGCGTCAGTAACGCGGTGGGCACAGGCGCTACGGGCAGCCTGCCGGTTATCGTCGCTGCCGCCGATCCCGGTACACCCGCGACACCGGTTATCAGTCTGAATCCCTTTGCCGGCGACAACCTGCTGGATAACAGCGAAAAAACAACGCCACAAACGCTCTCCGGCAGCACCAGTAACGTTGAAGCCGGGCAGGTGGTCACCGTGACACTGGGCGGCCAGAGCTACAGCAGTAGCGTAGCCGCGGACGGAAGCTGGAGTATTACTGTGCCTGTGGATGCGCTGAGCGCGCTGGCCACCGGCAACGCCACCCTCACAGCAACCGTCACTAACCAGGCAGGCACCGCCGCCAGTGGCAGCCTGACCTTTAACGTCGAGCCGCCCCTGGCCGAGCCGGGAACGCCGGTTATCACCATCAATCAGTTTGCCGGTGATGATGTCCTCAGCAACAGCGAGAAAGCCACCGATCAGCTGCTGAGCGGCTCCACCAGCAATGTGGAAGCGGGTCAGGTTGTCACCATCACGCTGGGCAATCAGACCTTCAGCGCAGTCGTGGATGCGCAGGGCAACTGGAGCGTCACGCTCTCACCTGCGGCGCTGAATGCGCTCAATGCCGGTTCACTTGCGATTTCTGCGGTCGTCACTAATCAGGCTGGCATTGAAGCCAGTGAAAACCGCGCGATCAGCGTCGATACGCCTGTCGTTACGGGTCCGCCTGCGGTCACGGTGGATGAATTTACCGGTGACAACCAGCTGAGCAACGCAGAGAAAACCACCGATCAGACGGTGACCGGCAGCACCAGCAATATCGAACCGGGTCAGGTTGTGACGGTCACGCTGGGCGGTCAGACGTACAGCGGCAGCGTAGATGCGCAGGGCAACTGGAGCATCACGCTACCCTCAGCGGCCCTGAGCGCACTGGCGGCAGGTGAAACGACACTGACGGTTTCGGTCAGCAATGCGGCCGGTAACACCGTGACCAGCAGCCTGCCCATCAGCGTGGAAGCGCCGGTGACGCAACCGGGCGAACCGACCGTTACCATCAATGAATTTGCCGGGGATGACATCCTCAGCAACGACGAAAAAGGGACCGCCCAGACGCTTTCTGGCACCACCACCAACGTCGAAGCGGGCCAGACGGTCACGATCACCTTTGGTGGCCAGACTTACGCTGGCATCGTGGATGGCAGTGGTAACTGGAGCGTGACTGTTCCGGCTGGTGCGCTGGGCAACCTGCCTGCGGGATCCAATGTCATCAGCGCCACCGTCAGCAACGTCGATGGTGTGAGCGCAGGCGAAACCCGCGATATCTCGGTTGAGGCACCTGTGACTGAGCCTGGCGTGCCGGCGCTGACCCTGAATGAATTTGCCGGCGATAACGACCTGAGCAACGCCGAGAAAGCGTCCGATCAGCCTGTCAGCGGCACGGTCACCAACGTTGAAGCCGGACAGATCGTCACCGTGACCCTCGGTGGTCAGACCTACAGCGCCAGCGTGCAGGGTGACGGCAGCTGGAGCGTCACCGTGCCATCCGCCGCGCTGAACGCACTGGCAGCAGGCACCACTACCCTGACCGCCTCGGTCAGCAATGCGGCGGGCGACACCGCGACAACTTCGGAGTCGATCACCGTCGAAGCCCCGGCGACGCAGCCGGGTGAAGCCACCGTAACCATCAACGCCTTTGCCGGTGACGATATCCTCAGCAACAGCGAGAAAGCCACCGATCAGCTGCTGAGCGGCACCACCACCAATATTGCTGAGGGCCAGCAGGTCACTATCACCCTGAATGGTGAGACCTTTACCGCCACGGTTGGCGCGGATGGCAACTGGAGCGTCTCGATCCCAGCCAGTTCGCTGGCGGCGCTGGCCGCCGGTAGCACGACCCTGAACGCTACAGTCACCGATACGCTCGGCGCAGCCGTCAGTGAAACCCGTGACTTCCTGGTGGCGTCAGCGGGCACTTCACCGAATGCCCCAACGTTAACCGTCAATGCCTTCGCTGAAGACAACATCCTGAGCAACGATGAGAAGCTGGAGGCTCAGGCGGTCTCAGGCAGCACCACCAACATCGAAGCGGGCCAGATTGTGACCGTAACCCTGGGCGGAGAGCGCTACAGCGGCACGGTCAATCCTGACGGCAGCTGGAATATCGCGATTCCAGCCGATGCACTCGGTGCGCTGGCCGCAGGATCTGCCTCGCTGGTGGTGACGGTCAGCAACGCAGCGGGCACCAGCGTTAGCGACACGCTGCCGATCACCGTCGAGCCACCGGTGACTGAGCCGGGCCAGCCCACCCTCATCATCAATCAGTTCGCCGGTGATGACGTCCTGAGCAACGACGAGAAAACCAGCGACCAGTTGCTGAGCGGCAGCAGTACCAATGTCGATCCGGGTCAGATCGTCACAGTCACGCTGGGCGACCAGACTTACAGCGCCACGGTCGGCGCGGATGGCAGCTGGAGCCTGAATGTCCCAGCCAGCGCACTGGCAGCACTGGCGGCGGGCAGTGCAACTATCACGGCCACGGTTTCCAGTCAGGCGGGCATAATCGCCAGCGAAGATCGGGCGATTGTGGTGGATACCCCAGCTGAACCCGGCGCACCGACAGTGGCTATTGCCCTGTTTGCCGGTGACGATCTGGTGGATAACAGCGAAAAAGCCCTGGATCAGACGCTCTCCGGCACCACCAGCAATGTGGAGGCGGGCCAGACAGTCACCATCACCCTGGGCGGTCAGAACTACAGTGCCACGGTCAATCCTGATGGCAGCTGGAGTACACAGATCCCGTCTGCAGCGCTCAGCGCACTGGCAGCGGGCAGCACCGCCATCGCGGTTAGCGTCACGACGGTAGCCGGTACTGTGGCTACTGACACCCGTGACATTAACGTCGCGCCAGCAGCAGGCGAACCTGGCATCATCTCAATCAATGAACCGGTCAGCGCGGATGGCTTCCTCAATTTGCAGGAGCTGAGCAGCGATCTGATCATCAGCGGTTCGGCGGTGGGTGTTAATCCAGGCCAGACGGTGCAGCTTAATTTTAACGGCGGTAATTACAGCGCAGTGGTGAGCAGCAATGGCGTCTGGAGCGTCACCGTTCCGGCAAGTGCACTCACCGATATCACCGACGGTGTGAAACAGATTTCAGTGACGACCGTCGATGCCAGCAATACGCTGCTGACCGCCTCCGCTCCGCTGAATGTGGTCGCCTCTGCGCTGCCGCAAATCACGCTGAACGAGAGTGCGATCACCGATGGTATTCTCAACCGGACGGAAGCGGGTAGCGATCTGCTGATCGGCGGCAGCACCGGCAAGGCCGTCGCGGGCCAGCAGGTGGAAGTGGAACTTAACGGCAAAACTTACAGTACCACTGTCAATGCCGACGGCAGCTGGAGCCTGCCAGTGCCTGCCAGCGATCTCGCTTTACTGGCGCAGGGCGCTAACAGCCTGATCATTACCGCCATTGACGAGGCGGGCAACCGCGCGGACCAGACGGTGAATTTCAGCGTCGACACGCTGCCACCGGCGCTGATTGTGGCTGAGGTCGCAGGTGGCGATGGCATTCTCAACAGCAGTGAAGTGACGGCGGGTGTGCCGGTCAGTGGTTCAGGTGCACTGCCGGGCGAGCGGGTTTCTGTTTCGCTGAACAACCAGAGTTACAGCGCCACAGTCGATGAGCAGGGCAACTGGACGGTTGATTTGCCGCCAGCAGCATTGCAGGCATTGTCTGATGGCAGCAGCTATACGCTGACCGTCACGCTGACCGACGCCAGCGGGAACATCGCCACCCAGACGCAACCGCTGTTAGTCAACACACAACTTCCGGTTGCGGCCGTGACCGCACCGGGCGGTGATGGGGTTCTGACCAGCAACGAACTGACTCAGCCGCTGCTGATCAGCGGCACCGGCACCACGGGCGACACCGTGACGGTGGCGTTAAACGGCAAGACCTATAACGCCGTCGTTGATGAAAACGGAACCTGGAGTGCTTCCGTTCCGGTTGCCGATCTGGACTCGCTGACCAATCAGACCTATCCGGTAACGGTTACGGTGACCGATCCGGCCGGTAACAGCAGCTCGCAGGATACGTCTTTGCGGGTCGCCACGTCCGTACCGGCTCTGACGATCAACGATCTCACTAATGATGGCGCGATCAACAACAGCGATGCGCAGCAGCCATTGATCGTCAGCGGCACTGGCGACGAAGGCGACATCATTCGCGTCACGCTGAATAACGTGACTTACAGCGCCGTGGTGGCGCAGGGTGGCAACTGGAGCGTCAATATTCCTGCCTCTGATCTGGCGAATGTGCCGAATGGCACCCAGACCGTAACGGTGGTGGCAACGGACGCCGATGGCAACACCACACAAACCGGCAGTCCCTTGATTTTCGCCACCACGCCGCCGCTGCTGGAAGTCTCCACGCCGGGCAGCGATGGTTATATCAATATCGCTGAGCACACCCAGGATCTCACTCTCGACGGGCGCGGCGGTGCGCAGGGCGATACGGTCACGGTAACGTTCAATAATGAAACCTACACCACCACCGTGGATACCAACGGCGCGTGGAGCGTGACGGTTCCCGCCGCGATTGTCAGCCAGCTGGGCGATGAGATCTATCCGATCAACGTTGCCATCAGCGATGCGTATGGCAACACCACCACGCAGTTGACCAGCGTTACCGTGCTGGCGGCCACGTTACCCGCACTGACCATTGATCCCGTGACCAGCGACAACCAGGTCGATAGCGCGGAACAGCTCAGCGACATTCTGGTCACCGGCAATGTCACCGGCGTACCGGCCGGTTCGCCGGTATTATTGACCATTAACGGGCAGTCTTACGACGGTGAGGTACTGGCGAACGGTAGCTGGAGTGTGACGCTGCCCGCCGGATCGCTGGGCGGTTTGGGCGAAAAAACCTTTACCGTAGCGATTACTGATCAGGCCGGTAACCCGGCGCTGCCTGCTGAAGGGCAATTCAGCGTGGTTATCTTACCCGAACCGTCGCTGTCGGTGACCCCGATCAGTGGTGACAATGCGCTGAATGGGCTGGAAGCACAGAGTGATCTCACTGTAAGTGGCGGCTCGGCAAACCTGCCGGCTAACAGTCCGATCAGCGTGACGCTGGAACCCAACGGCACGGTTTACACCACCACAACCGATATAAACGGCAGCTGGACCCTGACGGTGCCCGCTGCTGACCTGGCAAATCTGCCGCAGGGTAACACCACGGTTACCGTCTCTTCGGGTGATGTGCAGATCAATCAGCCGCTGCTGGTGGCGACTACGCCGCTGGCAGACCCGGAAATCAATACGCCTTTCACTGACGGCATTCTCAACACGGATGAAGCCAGCGTGGCGCAGACGCTGACCGGCTCAGTCCAGCCAGGCCAGGCCGTCAGCGTGACCCTGGGCGGCATAAGTTATCCGGCAACGGTCGCAGCAAATGGTGAATGGCGCGTCACGCTGCCGCCAGATGCGCTACAGGCACTGCCGCAGGGCAGCAATCCGGTTACCGTGACGGTAAGCGATGTGGCAGGTAACAGCACCAGCATCAGTGAACCGCTGATTGTTGATACCGGCTTACCCGCGCTGACCGTTAATCCGATTGCCATCGATGGCATTATCAATGCGACTGAAACGACCACGGATTTGAACCTGAGCGGCACCGTTGCGCCCGGCGGCAGCGTCAGCCTTGTACTGAATAACCAGACCTATGAGGCAGTAGTTGCCGCCGACGGCAGCTGGACGGCTAACGTGCCTGCTGCCAGTCTGCAACTGCTGCCAGAGGGGCGTTACGATCTTAACGTGACTGTCACGACTCTGAGCGGCAACGTCGCCACCACGCCATTCCCGGTTACCGTGGATACCACGCCACCCGACTTCAGCTTTGATACGCCTGCTGGCGATGGCGTGCTGAACATTGCAGAACAGGCCAACGGCTTCAGTTTCAGCGGTGCAGGCACTGAAGGCGACAGCGTGAGTGTCACGCTGAATGGCGTCACCTACACAGGCACCGTTGAGGCGGGCGGAAACTGGACGCTGGCTGTGCCGCCAGCGGCACTGGCCGGTCTGACTAACGGCATCAGCTATCCCGTGGTGATCACCGTCACCGACGAGGCGGGGAACAGCAACAGCCAGAACAGTGCGCTGACAGTTGCCACAACGCCGCCTCCGCTGGTGGTCGCACCGATCAGCGGGGACAATGCGCTGAACACAGGTGAACTGGCGGAGCCGCTGGTCGTCAGTGGCAGCGGTCAGAATGGCGATATTGTCACGGTCCAGCTTAATGACCAGATTTACAGCACCACGGTTGGCGTAAATGGACAGTGGACGCTGCAGATCGCCTCTGAAGCGCTAGCAGCACTGCCGTCAGGCAGTAATCTGGTAACGGTGACGGAAACCAGTGCGAACGGTAATCAGAGCAGCCAGGTGATTGATCTGAATGTGGCTACCTCGCCGGAGATACAGCCTGCGCTGACCATAGATAGCAGCACCTTTGCCGGTGATGGCATCGTGACGGCGGCAGAGCAGCTACAGCCGATTACGGTCCGCGGCAGCAGCAGCAATGTTGAAGCGGGCCAGCAGGTCATCATCTCTCTGAATGGCACCGAATACAGTGGCGTGGTCGCGGCCAGTGGCAACTGGAGTATCATTCTGCCTGCAGGTGCACTGGCTGAATTGGGGGAGGGTAATCAGACACTGAACGTCAGTGTGATTAACGTCGTGGGTAATACGGCCAGCAGCCCGCTTAACTTCAGCGTGGACAACACCCTGCCGTCGATTGCGCTGGCACCGATTAGCGACGACAACTACCTCAATGCACAGGAAGTGAATGGCGCCATCGTCGTGAGCGGCAGCACCAGTGGTCTGCCGGACGGCAGCATTGTCACCGTCGTGGCTAATGGGACACCGGTCAGTGTCACCGTGGCGGCAGAGGGAAGCTGGAGCCTCACCTTACCGGCTGGCACCTTTACCGGCACTGCAGATGGCCCGCAAATCATCACGGTCACCGCCAGCGACGCTAACGGAACAGAGCTTGCGACCAGTGACGCCACGCTGACGGTTGTCGCCAGCGCATTGCCAGTGGCCACTCCCGGTGTGGCATTTAATGATGGCATTCTCAACGGTGAGGAAGCCTCGGCAGGTGGCGTGATCACCGGCAGCACCGGCGTAACCGGTGACGGCCAGACGGTCGTTGTGACGCTGGGCGGCAGTAACTACAGCGGTACGGTGGATGCCACGGGCAACTGGCAGGTCGCGGTTCCGGCCGATATTCTGGCTGCGCTGCCACAGGGCAATGCGCCTTACACCGTGGTTGTCAGTGATGTAGCAGGCAACACCAGCCAGGCGAATGGCAACATTGTGGTGGATACCGTGCCTCCGGTGCTGAACTTCATCACGCCATCCGATGGCATTATCAATGCTGCCGAAAGTCAGCAGCCGCTCACGCTGACCGGCAGCAGCGAAGCAAACGCGCTGATTGTGGCCAGCTTCAACGGCACCACGCTGAGCACCACCGCTGACGTTAATGGCAGCTGGTCGCTGGCATTGCCTGCCACGGTTTACACCGGGCTGGGCAACGGTAGCTATCCACTGACCGTGACCGCCAGCGATGCGGCAGGCAATGCCACCACCACCAGCCGTGACCTGGCGCTGAAAGTGGAACCCGGCACACTGCCAACCCTGACGCTGGATGCGTTTGCCGGTAACAACGTGGTTGATGGCGCGGAACGCCTCACCGATCAGCGTCTCTCGGGCACCACCACCAATGTTGAAGCAGGCCAGCTGGTCACTGTGAACATTGAGGGGACGGTTTACAGCGCCACCGTGCAGGCGAGCGGCGCGTGGAGCCTGACCGTGCCAGCCGGTGCGCTGGCGGCCATTAATGACGGTAGCGCCAGTTTCACTGTGGCGGTCAGCGATGTGGCAGGCAACACCACTAGCCGTGATCTCAACTTTGACGTGAACAGCAACGCCTCTGGCCTGGCGATGGACGCCATCAGCCAGGACAACTACCTGAATGCACAGGAGCTGGGTCAGTCGCTGATCGTGACCGGCACCTCGGTGAATGTGCCTGAGGGCAGTACGGTGACGCTGCTGTTTAACAACATCAGCTATACCGCGCAGGTCTCGGCCACTGGCCGCTGGAGTGCGATCGTGCCGGCTGAGGCACTCACGGCGCTCGCCGATGGGCCTTACACCGTGACCGTCACCGCGACAGACAGCGGCGGGTCGACCCTGAGCAGTGAGGCGACGCTTAACGTACTGGCGACCACTCTGCCGGCACCACAAATCCTCTCTGCCTTTGGCGATGGAGTGCTCAACAGCAGCGAGATCGCCACAGCACAAACCCTGAGCGGCACCACAGGTGTAACAGGTGACGGACAGCGCGTCAGCGTGCAGCTGAATGGCGTCACGTATAACGGTACGGTCGACAGCAACGGCAACTGGCAGATCAACGTGCCTGCTACGGCGCTGGCTGACCTGCCAGAAGATGTTATTAGCTATACCGTCACGGTGCAGGATGCGGCGGGTAACACCGGCAGCACACCGGGCAGCGTAACGGTGGATCTGACGCCACCGACGCTGACCCTGAACGCCGTTGCGGGCGATAACAGCGTTAATATCGCCGAAAGCCTCGCTCCGATTGTCCTCAGCGGCAGCAGCAATGCTGAAGCCGGGCAGCAGGTCACGATTACCCTGAACAATCAGCTCTGGACGACTACCGTTACCCAGGAGGGCGACTGGAGCCTGACACTGCCTGCCGGTTCGCTGGCCGGTATTCAGGCCGGCGCTTACATCCTGACTGTGACAGTCAGTGATGCGGCGGGTAACCCGGTCACGGAAACGCGTGAAATCACCGTGGCAACCGGGGCATTGTCGGTCAGCATAAACACCCCGTTTGGTGATGGTTATCTGAATCTGGCTGAGCAGGGTGTCGGCCAGACACTGACCGGCAGCACCGGTGTGCCGGGCGACGGCCAGACCGTCACCGTGACGCTAGGCGGGAATGATTACCCGGCCACGGTGGATGCGCAGGGCAACTGGACGCTGAATTTAACACCTGCGCAGGTGCAGACGCTGGACGAGGGGATCAATACCCTGGTGGTCAATGCCAGCGATGCGGCCGGTAACAGCGGTCTGCTGACCAGCGCCGTCACCGTTGATCTCACACCGCCGGTATTAAGCGTCAACCCCATCGGCGGCGATAACATCATCAATTCCCTGGAGGTACTGGAAGCGGTCGCCATCAGTGGGTCGGCAACGGTGGCGGATGCCGGGCAGACAGTGACGGTCAGTTTCCAGAATGTCGATTACACCACTCTGGTGCTCTCTGACGGCACCTGGCAGGTGACGCTGCCTGCCAGCGTTGTGCAGGGGCTGGCGGACAACACCTACCCGGTTGTTGTCTCAATGACCGATGCAGCGGGCAACCCGGCAGCGCTTGTTGAGACCACACTGACGCGCAATGCTGACAGTCAGAATCTGCCAACACTGACCCTCGGGACGCTCAGTGAGGATAACTTCCTTAACCAGGCCGAGTCGCAGCAGGATCTGAGCATCGGCGGCACCAGCACCAATCTGGCTGAGGGCCAGCTGGTGGCGGTGACGCTGAACGGCCTGCAGTACAGCGGCACGGTGACCGCGAATGGCAGCTGGACGGTAACCGTTCCGGCCGCCGAGCTGGGTAATCTGCCGGATGGCGATCAACTGGTGCAGGTGGTGGCAACCGATGCCTCTGGTAACCCGGCCAGTGCCAGTGGCAGTCTGGTTGTGCTGGCCAGCGCGCAGGTTCAGCCGACGCTGACCATGAACGTGGTCGCCGGTGACGATGTGATCAATGCCACCGAGTCCACTGCAGAGGTTGCGGTCAGCGGCAGCAGCACGCTGCTGGCAGCGGGTACTGTCGTAACGGTGTCATTGAGCGGCACGGATTACACGACGACCACCACTCTCGATGCGAACGGCATCTGGACGGTGAATGTACCGTCCGCGGCCTTTGCCGATGTGGCGCCAGGCAGCAGCCAGACCTTTACCGTCAGCGCAACGGATGTCGCGGGTAATCCGGCGACCGCCACGAAGGAGGTTGATTTTATTACCACACGTCCTGTGCTGACGGATATTACGGTCAGTGCGGGCGACACCCTTAACCTGTCGGAGTCGCTGCAGGATCTCACCATTAGCGGCACCACCACGGGCGCAATACCTGTGACGGTAACGCTGAATAATGTCAGCTACACCGCCACGGCAGATGCCGACGGAAACTGGACAATTACTGTTCCGACGGCCGACGTGCAACAACTGGCGGATGGCCCCAATGCGATCATCGTTTCTGTCACTGACGCGGCGGGCAATATCACCACGGACACCACCACCTCACTGGATGTGGCGTTTAACACCCTGCCAGCGCTGACCCTGAACAGACCGTTTGGCGATTCGCTGCTCAGTCTGGCAGAAACCGAAGGCCCGATAACGCTGAGTGGTGACAGTACTAACCTGCCGGAAGGCAGTGTAGTAAACATCGCTCTTGGCGGGCTGACGTTCAGCACCACCACGGATGTCAGCGGCAGCTGGACGCTGAACCTGGCATCGGGTGCGCTCACAGGCCTTGACGATGGACTGACACAGGTGGTGGTCACTGCTGTTGATGCTGCCGGAAATCCGGCGCAGGCCACTGCAGGCGTTGAGATCCTGCAAACCCCACCGGTTTCCGCTGACTTTGCCGTTACGCAGTTCGGCGACAACGTCATTAATATCAGTGAAGCCGCCTCGGTGCAGCAGGTTACCGGCACCTCCACCGTCGTGGCGGGTCAGACGCTGAGCGTCACGGCAGGTGATGACGCTATCCCGTTATCCGTCACGGTCGATGCCAGTGGCAACTGGACGGCCAGCCTGACGCCAGAGGTGATCGCCAGCCTGGGGAGCGGGGAACATACCCTGACCCTCACAACCACGGATCGGGCAGGAAACACGACCGAGGCGACCAAAACATTTATCTCTGCGATTACACCGATTGCTGACCCCTCGCTGGATACACCCTTTATTGATGGGCGGATTAACGCCGCAGAGGCGGCCGCAGGGGGATCGCTTACCGGTGCGGTGAATGTTGATAACGCAGCGGGGGTCACCGTCACGCTCAATGGGACTGTTTATTCCGCAACGCTCAGTCAGGATGGTTCCCGCTGGTCACTGGACCTGCCACCTGCTGTATTGCAGTCACTGCCGGATGGCAACTGGCCGGTGACGGTGACCGTCACCGATGTGAACGGCAACACCGGAAGCTTCGGCGGTACGGTGCTGGTGGCGATTAACTCGCTGCCGGATGTCAGCCTGAATCTGCCGTTTGGTGACGGTGCGCTGAACGCTGCCGAGGCGGGAACGGAACAGATCCTGACGGGTACCACCGGCATTAGCGGTGCCGGTCAGACTGTATCGGTCCTGATCTCCGGCTTCAATAATGATCAGCCGCTGGCTGCAACGGTGCAGACCGACGGCAGCTGGTCTCTGGCCCTGTCGCCAGCGCAGCTGGCCACGTTCACCAGCGGCACTCACACTATTACCGTGACCGCAACCGACATCGCGGGTAACAGCGATAACACGGCGCTGAATGTGGTCACCGAAGTGGCCGTGCCGGTACCCGGCTTTAACCCTGGTGCATTTGGCGGAGATAATCTGCTGAACATCAGTGAAGCGGCGGCAGGCGTGACCCTGACCGGCACCACCGGCAGTGTGGGGGCGAATCAGGCGGTCAGCATCACCGTCGATGTTAACGGCAGTCGCTATTCTGGCTCAGTGGATGGCGACGGTAACTGGACCGTGGATATTCCGCCGGATGCCCTGAGTTCACTGGGTAGCGGGCCGCAGACGCTGACGGTCAACGTGGTGGATGCAGCGGGCAATAGCGCATCAGCGCAACTGCCATTCACCGCTGATCTCACCGCGCCACAGCCTGCAGTCAATCCGGAATTCCTCGGCAGCTATGTAAACAGTAGCGATGTTGCCGCGGGCATTACCCTGAGCGGCACCACCGGTGAGGTGGGCGCGAATCAGACGGTGGGGCTCACGCTTGACGGCACGACCTATACCGCAACAGTGGATGCGAATGGCAACTGGACGGTGCCCCTGACTCAGGCGCAGCTTTCAGCACTGCCGGATGCCACCTATCCGGTCAGCGTGACAGCAACCGATGCAGCGGGCAACAGCACCACCATTACCAGTTCGCTGGTGCTCGACAAAACCCCGCCGGTGCTTAGCTTTACCGACTTCACTGGCGACAACGTCGTTAACTACGCCGAGAGCATTCAGCCGCAGATACTCAGCGGCACCACGACCGGCGCAGAAACCGGTGCTGTCGTCACGGTTTCGCTGAATACCACCATCCTTGGCACCGCAATTGTTGACGGTAACGGCAACTGGAGCGTGACGCTGACGTCAGAGCAGATGGCCACCTTTACGCCATCGACCACGCTGACGCTGGCAGTGACCGATCTGGCTGGCAATACCGCAACCGTGCCTGTCTCGCTGACCGTCGATCTGACGCCACCACCAGGCCCGCTGGTAACGCTGGACACAGTCTCGGGCGACAACATTATCAGCACCCAGGATGTGGCGGGTGGGGTAGCGGTAAGTGGTACTTCGGCTAACCTCGGCGCGAACGGGTCAGTGGAGGTGGTGATCAATGGTGTTCCCTACACCACCACGCTGGATGCGTCGGGCAACTGGTCGACCGGGGCCTTGCCCGTCACCGCCTTTGGCAATGCGGACGGCAGCGTCGGCATCACCGTGACGGCCACAGATGGCACAACACCGGTGACGACCAGCGGTAACGTGCTGATCGATCTGACTGCACCAACCCTGTCGATCAATACCTTTGCGGGTGATAACCAGGTTAATGGCAATGAAAGCACCCTAAGCCAGGCGATTACCGGCACCGCCGATATCGCTGAGGCTGGCCGCACGGTCGTTGTGACCTTCAATGGCCAGACCTACAACGCGGTGGTGCAGAGTAACGGCACCTGGTCCACTACCGTTCCTGCCAGCGCAATGCAGGCACTTACCGATGGCACCACGCCAATCACCGCGCAGCTGACGGATGCCGCCGGTAATGTGGGGACGGCTACCCAGACAGTGACGGTCGATACCGCCGCGCCACTGGTACTGGTGGACGCATTCCTCGGCGACAACGTGGTCAACGCCGCAGACCTGGTGCTCGGTCAGGTGCTGACCGGTAGCGCGCAGGGAGCCGAAGGCCAGACCATCAGCCTCTATCTGGGCGATGCCGCCCCGATCGCCACCACGACGGTGGGGGCTGACGGACGCTGGAGCATCGATCTTGCGCCGAACGTCCTGTCGAGCCTCAATGACGGCGCGCTGGTGTTTGGCGTGCGGGTCAATGACCTCGCAGGCAACCAGACCGACGCCACGCTAACGGTCAATAAAGTGGTCAACAGTGCGCTGACGCTGGTGGTTGATTCGGTGTTCGGCGACGGCACGCTCAGTGCGCTGGATACCACCGTCGCGCAGACGATCTCCGGGACCGCACTCTCCGCGGGCGTCGGTGCCACAGTTTCCGTGGTGCTGGGCGGGACCACGCTCTCTGCCTCAGTGGGTCAGGATGGTAAATGGGCTATCGTGGTGCCACCGTCGGTACTGGGTCTGCTCACCGATGGTCAGCTGGATATTGACGTCACCCTGACGGATGCCGCAGGCAACACCCGCACGGTGGGTGAAACCGCTACGGCGATTGTCGATGCGGTGCCGGTCGTTGGTCCGCTCACCGGCTTGTTTGGCGGCGATAACCTGCTGAACATTGCAGAAGCCGCAGCCGGACAGCTGGTCGGTGGCGTCATCAGCAACGCAGCTGCAGGTTCACAGGTGACTGTGACCTTTGGCAGCAAGACGTACAGTACAACGGTGCAGGCGGGCGGAAGGTGGAGCGTTAACCTGCCGGGCAGCGATCTGACCTCACTGCTGGATGGCAATCTGACGCTGGGCGTCAGTGTCAGGGATGCCGTGGGTAACGTTGCCTCTAACAGCGCCTCAATTGGTATCTTTACCCAGACACCGTCCATTTCGCTGACGTCACTGTTTGGTGATGGGGTACTTAATCTGGCCGATATCGCCACCGGACAGGTGATCAGCGGCGTGGTAAATAACGTTGCGCAGGGCAGTGTGGTCACACTCTCGGTGGGCAACAGCCAGCTCAGCGCTACCGTGGGTGCGGGCGGCGCCTTCAGCACCACGGTAACGCCGGATATTCTGGGCACGCTGGCACAGGGCAACGTGACGGTAGGGGCTTCGGTCACGGATGCAGCGGGCAATACCGCCAGCACCAGCGCCGGTGTCCGCGTCGATACGCTGCTGCCGACCATCACGGTGAATCCGCTGTTCGGCGACGGTCTGCTGAACGTGGCAGATGCGCTGTCGACGCAGATCATCAGCGGCGTCGTGGGCGGTGCGGAAACGGGTTCGCGTGTGGTGGTGTCGGTGGGCGCACAGCAGTTTGTGACGGCAACGGATGCGAATGGCAACTTTACCGTCTCGCTGACGCCTGCGCTGCTGCAGGGGATTGCCGATGGTAACCTGACGGTCGGATTCAGTGTCACCGACAGCGCCGGTAACACCACCAGCACCACTGCCGGGGCGCTGGTGGGCATTCACAATCTGCCGAAGGTCACGCTCAATCCGCTGTTTGGTGACGGCGTGCTTAACCTGGCGGAATCGCTGGTCACGCAGACTATCAGCGGCACCGTCTCCGGGCTGGCAGCGGGCAGCAGCGTCAGGCTGGCGATTGGTAATACCAACGCCACCGCGCAGGTCAACGCCGACGGCACGTTCTCTACAGCCGTCTCGCCAGCGGTGCTCTCGACGCTGCTTAACGGTAACTTTACCGTCAGTGCGTCTGTCACCGACACGGTCGGCAACGTCAGCAGCACCAGCGCGGGCGTCTCCCTGGGACTGGTCCAGCCAACCCTGACAGTGAATACGGTGTTTGGCGACGGTGTGCTGAGCGCCCTGGATCTGGCTTCCAGCCAGACCCTGAGCGGGACCTCCAGCCTTTCAGCGGGTTCTGTCGTCAGCGCCACACTGAATGGCCAGACCTATACCACCAAAGTAGTGAGTGGCGGCAACTGGAGCATCAGCGTGCCAAAAGCGGACCTTGCCTTGATCACTGACGGCATTAAAACCGTGACGGTCACTGGCACCGATGCCTACGGAAATGTGGTGAACAGCAGTGGAACGCTGAACGCCATCAGCCAGTCGACGCCAGTGGTCGCCATTACCTCACTGTTTGGAGACGGTGCGTTGAGCGCGGTGGATGTAAAAACCGCACAGACTATCTCAGGTACCGCCAGCAATGCTGAGGGATCGGTGGTGCGGGTGACGCTGGGTGGGCAGACATACAGCACTACCGTGAGCAGCAATGGCAACTGGAGTCTCTCTGTTCCGGCGGCTAACCTCGCCGCCATTGCAGATGGACTACAGACTGTCACCGCCAGCGTCATCAACGGTGCAGGTACCAGTGGTTCCACTTCGGCGTCGCTGGGCGTAGTGAGTCACACCACGCCGACGGTCAGCGTGAACAGCTTCTTTGGTGGCGATGGCTACCTCAACATCTCAGAGGCTAATGCCCCTGAGACCATCAGAGGAACCAGCACTAACGCGGCGGGTGGCACGGTAACGGTGAACGTGGCGGGCAACATCCTCACCACCACCATCGGTGCGAACGGCGCATGGAGCATCAGCGTGCCATCAGCGACGCTGAAAGGCATTCCGGACGGCAGCCATCCGCTGACCGTGACGGTGGCGGATATTGGTGGCAACACCGCGACCAGTACCAGCAGCTTTACCGCGTTGTCGCATAATCAGCCGCTGGTGGGTGTTGATCCTGTACTCAGCATTGTGGGTTCTCTGCTCAGCGGTCTGGTGGTGCAGGGCGGATCGCTGAATGCCGCGCAGGGCTCAAAAGTCAGCGTAACGTTGCTTCTGGCCAACGGCAACAACGGTCCGACGCTGAACACCACAACCGATGCGCTGGGGCGTTACGCGGTTAACTTCTCACCGTCACTGCTGTCGGTGGGTGGCCTGCTGCTGTCGCTGAGTACGCTGGCAAAAGTTTCGATTACCGACGCAGCCGGTAACAGTTACACCACCACAAACACGCTGTTGCTGGGTGCTGTGCTGCCGGTCACGCTGGCGGCATCCGAGTCGCTTGCGCTGTTCTCAATAGCGGATGACAGCGCCACGGTCGCCAGTGCCAGCACGGAAACGCAGCACAATACGAGCACCAGCAGCGACGATAACAGCGCCCATGTCGCAGTGACCTCGACGCTGATTACCGAAGCGGATACCGTAACGCCGGTCAGCAGTGAAACCGCCACAGCGAGTGACACCGCGGTGGCAGCGGCACCGGCAGAGGAGGCGGGCTATACCATCGGCGGCGTAGTGATTACGCTGGCTGATGGCACGACGGCAGAAGGGGCGTCGGTTACCGGCAGCAGCGGCGCGGATACCGTGACGGTCAGTGACCTTAACTTTACCCATATTGATGGCGGCGCAGGCACGGATACACTTGTGCTTAACGGTGAGTACCTCAGTCTGGACCTCACCGCGCTGGGCCTGAAAGTTGAACACATTGAAGTGCTCGATTTGGGTAAAACCGGCACCAACTCCGTGAAACTCGATCTCAATGAGGCACTCAATATTACGGACAAACAGAGTGACGATTTGATGATCAAAGGCGCGGATGGCAGTCAGGTCACCCTGGCGAACAGCAACGGCGGTATCTGGGAAGTGACTGGCGAGCGCACGGTAGAGGGCAGAGTCTTTGAGATCTACCACAACTCGGCGCTGACCAGTGAGAACACCCTGGGTGATGTGCTGGTGCAGCAGAATCTGCAGGTTCATGTGGTGTAGCAATAATAACGTCGGTCAGGCTGATCGGAGAAGCGGGTGCGAAAGCACCCGCTTTTTTATTTAGTCACGTGATAATTTATTTTCCAGATAATCGCCAATATTCATTAGCAGAATGAAAGATTAGGGTAGGGGTAAGAAACGGCGTCACGCCGTGAATCATTATTCTGGCTCCCTTTGTCGCTTTATCAGCGTCCTCTTTCTTCATCCCTGTTGCCTGCGGGTAATCAGTTCCGACCAGCGGAAACGGGCAGCATCAGCTGACCCACCACCTGTCGACAGCCTTAACGTCCGGTTTATCCGGGCGTTTTAGTCTGCGTTTCTGTTCTGAACTGAGGTTACCTATGTCAACACGTGATACGTTTCGTTCTGTCCGGCTTGAATCCATTTTCCAGACGGCAGTCAGCGACTTTGCCGTTACCGACAGCACGCTGCCAGCCATCGTGCCACTTCCCCTGCAAAGCCTGAGCCTTCCGGTGGCTACGCAAAGCCTGAACCTGCCAATCAGCACTTTCTCCACGGAATCGCTGCATAGCAGCCCGGTTAATGACAATACGCTGTCCACGGTGAAGAGTTCATCTCCCCCGGCACTACGGCCTTACGAACCCATCGCCATGGACGGCGTTATCGCCAGCTGGGAAGCGCATAAGCCAGTACATCTGCGGGGGCGTGCTGAAGGTGAAGCGGGTTCAACAGTGACACTGACTTTTAACGACCAGAGCTGGCACAGTACGGTCAATAAGTGGGGCTACTGGAACGCCTCTATGCCCGCTGAGGCGCTAAAAGGGGTGCCGGATGGCAATCACAGCCTGCAACTGATCCTCATTAATAAAGCGGGCCACAGTACCACTACCGACGTCGATTTTGGTCTCTATGCTGATCGCACCATCAAACCGACACTGACTGTGGATACGGTCAGTGGTGACAACGCGGTGAGTATTGCCGAGAGCATTTATGGTGTTGAGATTAGCGGCAGCGCAACACACCTGCCGGTGGGGTCAGTGCTGAAACTAACGCTGGGCACGCAAACCACCACCGCGCACATGGAAAGTGACGGCAAATGGTACGGTTCTTTTGCTGAAAGTGATTTAACCGCGCTGCCGGATGGCGTTTACAGCCTCAACGTCACGGCGACCGATCCCAACGGAAAAACGGCAACTGACTCTCACGATTTGACACTGATCACTCATCAGAGCAGCCTGCCACAGATAACCTTCGATAAGATTACTGCGGACGATGTGATTAACCTTGCGGAAAGCCAGCAGGATCTGCTGCTGAGCGGCATGCTGACCACCGTCATGCCGGGCCATCAGCTGGTTATCAGCGGCGCCAACGGAAAAGATTATAACGCCACCCTGGGCCAGGAAGGGCACTGGCAGGTGATCATCCCGGCAGCGGAGGTGAACGCCTTTATCAGCGCCGGGGAAATCCGTGCCTGGTCCATTGATGGGGCAAAAAACTACACCGACGTCACCCATGAACTGAATATCCACACGGATTTACAGCAGGTCTACACCGAAATGGATATCGGTGGTGACATGATCCTCAACTATCAGGAAGCGCAGCACGATCTGAGCTTCTATATTGAGGGCTGCAGAACACTGGAAATCAATGGGATAACCTACCAGCCTGACGCAAAAGGCATGGTCACGATGACCTCCAGCGAGCTTATGGCGCTGCCGGATGGTCCGGTCACCGCCACTTTCCATCGCCAGGATGACTATGGCAACAGCGATACCCAAAGCTGGGACACGCTATTTACCGTTGCCGTACATCAGCGGCCAACCCTGACGCTGGACATCGCCTTTGACGACAACAAAATCGATGCTGCCGATGTGAACAGCTGGCATCTGATTCAGGGCAGCTCCAGCAATCTGCAACCGGGAAGCCAGGTGGAATTAACGCTGGGCGATCAGCATTACAGCGCCAGTGTCAAAGCGGATGGTGGCTGGTCCCTGACCATTCTGGCCGGACAACTGGCTCCACTGGATGAGGGGGAATATCCGATGACGGTCAGCGCCAAAGACAGCGCCGGTAATATCGCGACGGCCAGCCAGACGGTGCAGGTGGCATCGCATACCGAAACGGCGAGCCTGACAGAGGGGCAGACGCTGGATCACCTGCTGGAAACCGTTAGTCAGACTCAGCAGGCAGAGACCGGGCATGTGGCACAGGCATCTGTTGCTGTCCTCCCTCAGGAGAGCCATCTCTTCTCAGATGTGCCTTATACGCTTGCCGATCACCTGTTGCAGCATCCGGCAGCACAGCCGATAGTGTGACGCTAAATCATTAGTAAAAGTACTGACTTCCGGGCAGGTCTGTTAAGCCTGTCTGGAGTGCTCAGGCGTGGCTGGGTGGTTAATTTTCATTCATTCAGGCGGAATATTAAAGATTTCATCACTATTTAACAGGAATAAGTACAGAATATGATCTAATAATGTTAATAGTTATTTAGTGTCTCTGATGTTAATCATAAATAAAATAATGCAATAACTCTGTCAGGATCTGATCGTCATCCCTTTTGCTCGCTTTGTTCACCAGGAAAAACATCATGATGATAAAACCCCCTGTTGGTATGGATAATGAACAAAGCGCAGTTAACTTTTTTATTGTGCGCCCTGAGCGGCGTGTCAGTGAATGCGGTCTTTTCCGCACCCTTACCCAAAGCAGAATTTAACTGGCGCGCAGCGCCGACCGAAGAACAGATTGCCAGCTTAACGCTGCGCGACGCCATTCTCCGGGCCTTCGCCCGTAATCCGAAAATCTCGGAAGCGGCGGCACAGATCCACGTTGGCGAGGGCGATCTTGATGCCGCCCGCAGCGCCTGGTATCCGCAGATTTCACTACAGGGTGCGGCGGGCCGCTCCCATCAGACTGACTCCGCCGGGAGCCTCAACAACAATGGCTCCGGCGGTATCACGCTTAGCCAGCTGCTCTACGACTTTGGGCGTACCGGCAGCGCCATCGATGAACAGCATGCACTGTCAGAGGCTTATCGCTTCGGCCTGTTCGACTCCATGACCACCGTGGCGGAAGATACGCTGCAGGCCTACCTCGAAGTCAAACGCTACCAGGCGCTGGCAGACATCGCGCACACTAATATCGCTTCACTGCAGCGGGTGCGGGATATCGCGAAACTGCGCGCCGATGCGGGGCTCAACTCACAGTCAGACGTGCTGCAGGCGGAAACCCGCATCGCCGCAATGCAAGCCACGCTTGAGCAGTATCGCGCCCAGCTGCGCTCCGCTACCGCCCAACTCACTGTACTGACCGGCGTGGTGCCCGCCACACTGCCAGAACTGCCCCAGGCACTCCTGAAACAGCAGATCACCCTCGACAAAATTGCCTATGAAAGCAGCGCGGCGGTGCGCAGCGCACAGTCTAAACAGGAGGCCGCCCGTGAACGGGTACGCCAGGCACAGTCCGGTCACTGGCCAACCATCAAAGTGCAGGCGGGCCGGACCCGCTATGAAAACGATCGCCAGTCTTACTGGGATGATGAAGTGCAGCTGCAGGTGGAAGCGCCGCTCTATCAGGGTGGCATGGTCAATGCCAAAACTGAATCAGCGGAGGGCGACCGTGAGGCAGCGCAGGCTGCAGTGCAGCAAGCCAAACTTGCCATTAATCAGAACGCCTCAACCGCCTATGCCGACATGATTGGCGCGCAGCAACGGCAGGCTGCCGGGGAAGTGCAGCTGGCCAGCGCCGACCATACCCGCAATGTCTATGCCGATGAATATCGTCTGAGCAAGCGCAGCCTGAACGATCTGCTGAGTGTAGAACAGGATGTGTTTCAGGCTGACAGCTCACGTATCACCGCGCTCTACGATGGCTGGGACGCCACCGTACGCTATGCCGCCGCAGTAGACAATCTGCTCGATATCATGGGTATCGATCGCCAGCAAAGCAGCGGCGATCTCCTTCCTTCGCTGCAATAGCGATAAGGCAAAAATCATGAGTACGTTAACCCTGAATACCGATAACTGGATTGCCGCCATGCTGCGCGTCGCCGCGCGATTCGGTAAGCCTGCCGATGGCAAAACCCTGCGTCAGCAGATGCGCTGGTTTGAACATCTGCCGGTGTCACAGCAGCTGGAGCGGCTCTCCGGCCTGCTGGGACTGCATCTGACCATGGTGCCGCAGAACAAACTGCGCTGGCGTCAGGAGATCACGCCGGTGGTGCTGGTGCTGGAAAATGCCAGCGTAGCGGTGCTGGAGAATATCGATGCGGACGGCAGCGCGCGTTACTGGCTCAGTGAAGGCGGCGATGTGGTGCGTGAAAGCGCCTTATCGGAGCTGCTGACACGTGCTCAGGGCGATGTTGGCGTGATTGGGGTGGCGGCGCGTGGCCGTGATGCGCGCATCGACGAATTCATTCAGCCTTATGAGCCACACTGGTTCTGGAAAAACTTTCGCGGCATGGGGCGTCGTATCACCGAGATCTCACTGGCGTCGGTGATCGGTAATGTGCTGGCACTGGCCGGAATTCTCTTTTCGATGCAGGTCTACGATCGGGTGATTCCGGCGCAGTCACAGTCCACGCTGTGGGTGCTGTTTGTCGGGGTACTGATCGCTGCGGCGATTGAATATCTTATCCGGCTGATGCGAACCCAGGTCTCAGATTTAATGGGTAAACGCATCGACCTGAAAGTTTCCGCCATGCTGTTTGCCCGGGCGATGAGCATCCGTAATGAGGCGCGGCCGAAATCCACCGGCTCATTTATCTCGCAGCTGCGTGAGATCGACCAGGTGCGCGAGTTGCTGACCTCGACCACGGTTGGTGCCGCGGCCGATCTGCCGTTTGTTATCCTGTTCCTGTTCATCATGTCGTTTATAGGCGGCTGGCTGGTGCTGATTCCGCTGGCGGCGATCCCGCTGATCGTCATTCCGGGTCTGCTGGTTCAGATTCCCATGGCGCGGCTGGCTAAAGAGGGGCTGCGTGAGGGCGCGCTGCGTAATGCCGTGCTGGTGGAGACCATTGAAGGCATTGAGGATATCAAGGCGCTTCAGGCCGAACCCTATTTCCAGCGTCAGTGGGAGCAGACGCATGAAGTCAGCGCCGCGATCAGCAATCAGCAGCGATTGTGGGGCGCGCGCCTTACCGGCTGGGCATCGACGGTGCAGCAGCTCACCTATGCAGGGATGCTGGTGTTTGGGGTTTACCTGGTGCTCGATTCACACATCACCACCGGTACGCTGGTCGCCTGTAGCCTGCTCTCATCCCGCACTATCGCTCCACTGATGCAGCTGACCATGGTCTTCTCACGCTGGCAGCACGCCAAAATGGCGATGAAAGGGCTGGATGAGTTGCTGAAAAAGCCGCTCGATCAACCTGAAGCCGCCACGCTGGCGCACTGTCCGACGCTCACCGGCCAGTACGATCTGCGCAATGTGCATTACAGCTATGACGAAGATAATGAAAAAAATGTGCTCAACGTGCAGCAGCTGCAGATCAAGCCCGGCGAGAAGATTGCCATTCTGGGTAAGGTCGGGGCAGGGAAGTCGACCTTGCTGAAGATTCTTGCCGGTCAGGCACAGGCCAGTCAGGGCAAGGTGATTGTTGATGGTGTCGATATTGAGCGTATCGATCCCACTGATTTACGCCGTCAGCTCGGGTGGCTGTCGCATGACTCTCGCCTCTTCTTTGGCACGCTGCGGCAGAACCTGATGCTGGGCAATCCCCATGCCAGCGAACAGGAGATGCTGCAGGCACTGCGTATCAGCGGCGCACTGTCGCTGATCCAGCAGGACGCCGCCAGCCTGGATCGTATTATCAATGAAGGCGGTCGCGGGCTCTCTGGCGGGCAACGTCAGATGGTGATGCTGAGCCGATTGATCCTGCGTCAGCCGCAGGTGGTGCTGCTGGATGAACCCACTGCGGCAATGGATGAACAGCTGGAGGAGCATGTGATTCGTCAGCTGCAGGGCTGGATCAGCGGCCGGACGCTGGTGCTGGTGACGCACCGTCCGGCACTGCTGAAAATGGTCGATCGTATTGTGGTGATGGATAACGGGCGCATTGTCGCTGATGGTCCGCGCGACGAGATCCTGCGCCGCGCGACTGCACCTGCTACGGCAGGTAAAGGAGATGTGGCATGAGTCTGGTGATTGTTGATAAAGATCTTGCCCGTCATGAGCGCCGGACATCAGCGATTATCTGGCTCTGCACCGCCGCGCTGGCGATATTTCTGATCTGGGCGCACTTTGCCATTCTGGATGAGGTCACAGTGGGCATCGGTAAAGTGACGCCCTCCAGCCGCGCGCAGGTGATCGACAGCCTGGATGGCGGCATCGTCAAACAGCTTAATGTGCATGAAGGTGACATTGTTGAGAAAGGGCAGGTGCTGGCGACCCTCGATCCAACGCGCTTTCAGTCAAATTTCGGTGAAGCGCAGGCTAAAGTGCGCACGCTGCGTGCCTCGTCCGAGCGGCTGGAAGCGGAGCTGTCGGGCACGCCGCTGAAGTTCAGTGCCGAAACGCTGAAGGAGCCGAATCTGGTTACGCGCGAGCGGCAGCTCTATGAGTCGCGACGTCGTAATCTCACTGAAACCATCAGTAACCTGCAGCAGTCGCTGAAACTGGTGCAGGATGAGCTGCGGCTCACCGAACCGCTGGTGGCGAAAGGCGCGGCAGGGCAGGTTGAGGTGATCCGTCTGCGTCGTCAGGTCAGCGATCTACGTGGCAAAATCGACGAAGCGCGCAATGACTATCTGGTGCGCGCTCACGAAGAGCAGGTGAAAAACAATGCGGAACTGGATGCGCAGTTGCAGGTTGCCGCAGGCAAAGAGGATCAGCTGACGCGCGCGACGCTCTACTCGCCGGTGCGCGGCATCGTCAAAGATATTCAGGTCACCACGGTGGGTGGTGTACTGGAACCGGGCGGTAAACTGATGGAAATTGTGCCGCTGGAGGATCAACTGCTGATTGAGACGCGTATCAATCCACGCGATATCGCCTGGATTCGGCCCGGACTGGCCGCCACCGTGAAAGTCACCGCCTATGACTCCTCTATTTATGGCGATCTGCACGGCGAAGTGGAAACGGTGTCGCCAGACACGCTGCAGGATGAGGTGAAACGTGATCAATATTATTATCGTGTCTACGTTCGTACCCAGAAAGCCGAGCTGACCAACCGCGCTGGCCGAAAATTCCCGATTGTGCCCGGAATGGTGGCCAATGTGGAGATTAAAACCGGTCAGAAATCCGTCATGGATTACCTGATTAAACCACTGAATAAAGTCAAAGAATCGCTGCGCGAGCGCTGAAAATGCGGTCCAGCTGAGAGGCTTATTTGCTTAATTACGGTGATAAATTAACATGGCGGATATTCAGACTATCCGGGCACAAAGTGTGCGCAATTTAACAAACTGTGCGGAAGCAGAGTGAAGTTAATTTAACCACGTTAAAAATGTTTACGAAGATATAGTGCGACGGCGAATGACAGGCAAAAAAAATGCCGGACAGATTGTCCGGCGGGAAATAATAAGTTGTACATCTCATTCGGGGAGAATGAAGGTAATAATGGAATAAATGATGATAGCGGGGTCTATTCTATTACCAGATGTCGTATAAGTTTTATCATTCAGTGCTTCAGAATGCTCTGATGTAAACTGTTGATAACAAAGATATCGGAAGGGGTGTATCAATTTGTGCGGTTTTTTTTACCGATCTGTGCTGGTTATTAGTTCCCCGCTATTTACATTATGAAATAACTGTTTCGATGGATGAAACAGTTTTGGAAATTTAGTAGCATTTTCCTGGTGGATTATTACCCGCTATAAAACAACAATGACCTGCCGGCTGAATTTTTAATCATTCAGTTAGCAGTGGCAAATTATAAAGGCATATAACAGAGGGTAATAAAATGAAACGTCGCGTTCTCTCCCTGATGATTCCTGCACTGCTGGTTGCAGCAGGATCAGCAAACGCAGCTGAAATCTATAATAAAGACGGCAACAAATTAGATCTCTTCGGTAAAGTTGACGGCCTGCACTACTTCTCTGACAACAGCAGTTCCGACGGCGACCAGTCATACGTTCGCTTCGGCTTCAAAGGCGAAACAGAAATCAGCAATCAGCTGACCGGTTACGGCCAGTGGGAATACCAGGCAGCACTAAACAACTCTGAAGACCAGGGGACAGCAGACAGCTTTACCCGTGTTGGGTTCGCCGGTGTGAAATTTGGTGATGCGGGATCCTTCGACTATGGTCGTAACTACGGCGTAGCCTATGACATCGGCGCATGGACTGACGTGCTGCCTGAGTTCGGCGGCGATACCTATGGCGCGGATAACTTCATGTATCAGCGCGGTAACGGCATGGCGACCTACCGTAACAACAATTTCTTCGGTCTGGTGGATGGCTGGAACTTCGCAGTCCAGTATCAGGGCAAGAATGGCAACAGCAGCGAGTCACCGAATGGCCGTGACGTGCTGGGCCAGAACGGCGACGGCTGGGGTCTGAGCACGACCTATGATCTGGGTTCAGGCTTCGGCATTGGTGCGGCAACCTTCCAGTCTGACCGTACCAACGACCAGAACAGCGAAACATCAGGTATCCTCGGCCATGGCGATAAAGCGGCAGTGTATACTGGCGGTCTGAAATATGACGCGAACAACGTCTATCTGGCAGCGATGTACTCACGCTCGTTCAACGCAACCCGCTTCGGCAGCACCGACTCTTCAGCGTTTGGTTATGCGGATAAAGCGGATAACTGGGAACTGGTTGCGCAGTATCAATTCGACTTTGGTCTGCGTCCATCTCTGGCGTACGTGACCTCACGCGGCACCGATGTTCAGAACTGGGGCACACAGAATCTGAAAAAATATATCGATGTTGGCGCGACGTATTACTTCAACAAAAACATGTCTACCTATGTTGATTACCAGATCAACCTGCTGGACGACAACGCCTTCACCGACGCGGCCGGTATCAATACCGACGACGTGGTGGGTGTAGGCCTGGTTTACCAGTTCTAAGTGATATGGGAGCGCAGTTACGGCTGCGCTCCTGCGTTATCTTCCGGGCTAAACGCGTCAGCCTTTGGCCACTTCGTTGCTTCCGGCGCCGTTGTTTCTGATGACATAACGCTGCCAAACCGCGCGCCTTCAAATGCCACGCCTGCCAGAGTGAAAGCAGAAAAGCTCAACCAGTGATGCCATGCTGACTGCCACTTCTGTGAATTTTTCATTCTGCACCTCTCAGAGATAAACACTGTTTCAACAGTGCAGAATTCATGCCAGCTTTACCGCTCTCACAGCCACAGGCGTTACGCCCGTTTTGATACACTTGCCGCGCACGTCAGGGAGCGATTGCCCCAATCAGGTGCAGTTAAGCCCGTTACTGGCGCGGCCGGGAAGGGGTCATGTGACGATGACGACGCTGTTCGACAACTTTATAACTGCCGTAAACAAACAGACCCAGGGCAACGACCAGAATCGCATAGATCATCTGTAGCTCCTTACTTTGATTAATGTTAATCCCCTGTCGCGAGGCGGGATCAGGATAGATGACCGGGGAATGCTCTCGTGATTCAGTGAAATATTCAACTCTATTTAAGCGAATTTACCCAAACTTTATGCTTTGTAGTGGCTATTCATAAAGTGTTACAGGCGAGGAATGATGAGTTATAAGATTAATCTGCTGTTTATGTCGATTTTAATTCTGACGGCGGCGGGCTGTGATCAATCAGCACCGACAACAGCGATGGTGCTGGAAGGAAAAACCATGGGCACCGTCTGGCGGGTGAGCCTGGCGGGTGTTGAGAGTAAGCGTAAAGCGGCCTTACAGCAGCGGATTCAGCAGCAGCTGGACGCGGATGATGCTGAGCTCTCCACCTGGAAGCCGGACTCTGCGTTATCGCGCTTTAACCAGAGCCGTGACCTGTCACCGCAGCCGGTGAGTGAAAACATGGCGGACATTGTCACGACCTCGCTGCGGATTGGCCGTAAAACCGGCGGGGCGATGGACATTACCGTCGGTCCACTGGTTAATTTATGGGGCTTTGGCCCGACGAAACAGCCCATCCATACACCGGATGTAGCCCAAATTGCCGCCGCCCGTGCGCAGACCGGATTGCAGCATCTGAGAGTGCTGCAGGGTGCGGATGGACAATGGTTGCAGAAAGATTTGCCAGAGCTCTATGTCGATCTCTCGACGGTGGGTGAGGGCTTTGCCACCGATCATCTGGCACGGCTGATGGAGCAGCTCGGTATCAACAACTATCTGGTGTCAGTCGGCGGTGCCGTGCTGAGCCGGGGTCTTAATGCGCAACAGCAGCCGTGGCGGGTGGCGATCCAGAAACCCACCGATCAGGAGAATGCGGTTCAGGCACGCGTGAGTCTGCAGGGACACGGTATCAGTACATCCGGCAGTTATCGCAACTATTATGAACTGGACGGCAAGCGCATTTCTCATGTGATCGATCCCGTTACCGGACGACCCATTGAGCATAAACTGGTTTCTGCCACGGTGATTGCCACCACGGCGCTGGAAGCCGATGGCTGGGACACCGGACTGATGGTGCTCGGCACCGAGAAAGCCAAAGCGCTGGCAATTGAACAGCATCTGGCGGTCTATCTGATCAGCAAGCAGGGCGATAAATTTGTCAGCTGGATGTCGCCGCAGTTTGCTGCTTTTCTGATTCCCGCTGAATCCGGAGAACCCTGATGTTAGATCTTTTTAGTGAAGAGCAACCCTGGCAGGAGCCGCTGGCGGAGGGGGCCGTGATCCTGCGGCGCCGCGCACGTGATGACGCAGAGGCGCTGTATCAGCAGATACTGGCGATTGCGGATCAGAACCCCTTTGCCCATCGCATTACGCCGGGTGGCCATCGCATGTCGGTGGCGATGACCAACTGCGGCGATTTTGGCTGGTCGGTGGATTCACGCGGCTACAATTATCAGCAGCAGGATAACCTCAATGGCCGCAAATGGCCGCCCATGCCACCGCTGTTTCGCGAGCTGGCGCAGCAGGCCGCGGCGGAGGCGGGCTTTCCTGGCTTTAATCCGGATGCCTGTCTGCTTAATCGCTATGAACCGGGTGCGAAGCTGACGCTGCATCAGGATAAAGATGAGAAAGACCTGCACCAGCCCATCGTTTCGGTGTCGCTGGGTCTGCCGGCCGTGTTTCAGTTCGGTGGCTTCGAACGGGGCGACAGCACCCAGCGTGTGCTGCTTGAGCATGGTGATATTGTGGTGTGGGGCGGGCCGTCGCGCCTGCGTTACCACGGCATTTTGCCGCTTAAGCCAGGCGTGCATCCGCTGGCCGGCGCCTGGCGTTATAACCTGACATTTCGTCGCGCCTTTTAACCCACTACGGCAGTCACGGCGTGGTGAGAATAACTATTGCTATCATTTGGCATCCCATTAAACTGCAGGCTGTTTTTTAGCTGATGGATTGCCTGCATGACGTTGTTAAGCGTTGTTTTTCGCCAGTTTCGCTGGCCTTTTATCGGGGTCATTGCCCTGACGTTGTTAAGCGCCGTGCTGGGTATCGGCATGATCGCCTTTATCAACCGCGAAATGATTGTCGCCATCAACACCTCATTCGCGGTGCTGCCGCAGTTCCTGTTGCAGCTGGTGGTGCTGATGGCGGTGACGCTGGCTTCGCAGCTGGCACTGACGATGCTCGGGCATCAGTTTGTCTGGCGACTGCGTGGCGAGTTCATCAAGCGAATCCTTGATAGCCGGGTTGAACGCATCGAGCAACTCGGCAGTGCACAACTGCTGGCGGGACTGACCAGCGACGTGCGAGCAATTACGCTGGCTTTTGTGCGTCTGCCGGAGCTGTTTCAGGGCGTAATCATTACCCTCGGCTCAGCCATCTATCTCGCGTGGCTGTCACCAAAAATGCTGCTGGTGACCAGTCTCTGGCTGGGTGTGACGCTGGTGGGCGGCTGGATGCTGGTCTCGCGGGTTTACCAGCACATGGCAAAGTTGCGCGAAATCGAAGACAACCTCTATCGTGATTACCAGACGGTGATTGAGGGGCGTAAAGAGTTACAGCTTAACCGCTCACGTGCGCAACAGGTCTATGACACGGTTTATCAGGATGATGCCCGCGCCTGGCGTCACCATATTGTGCGTGCCGATACTTATCATCTGAGTGCGGTCAACTGGTCAAATATCATGACCCTGGGCGCTATCGGCATGGTCTTTTTCATGGCTAACAGCCTGGGCTGGGCCAATACTGCTGTGGCCGCGACTTTCTCCCTGACGCTGCTGTTCTTACGCACGCCGCTGCTTTCTGCAGTGGGCGCGTTACCCACGTTGCTCAGCGCCCAGGTCGCATTCCGTAAGCTCAACGCCTTTGACCTCGCGCCTTATCAGGCAGGGTTTCACGCGCCATCGGCGTCGTCAGACTGGCAAACTCTGGAGCTGCGCGACGTCTCTTTTCACTATGGTGACAACGGCTTCCAGGTCGGGCCGATTAACCTGACGCTGCGCCGGGGCGAACTGGTGTTTCTGATTGGTGGCAACGGCAGCGGAAAATCGACGCTGGCGATGCTGCTGACCGGGCTGTATCAACCGCAGTCCGGCACGCTGCTGCTGGATGGTAAAGCGATCACGGCAGACGAGCTGGATGTCTGGCGCAGTCAGTTCTCCGCGGTCTTTACCGACCTGCATCTGTTTGACCGGTTAATCGGGCGGGAAGGCGTTACCGCCAATCCGGCGCTGGTGCAGCAGTGGCTGGAAAGGCTGAAGATGCAGGACAAGCTGAAGATTGAAGGCAATAAAGTGCTCAATCTGCGGCTCTCAAAAGGACAGAGTAAGCGACTGGCGTTGTTGCTGGCGGTGGCAGAAGAACGCGATGTGCTGCTACTGGATGAGTGGGCGGCAGATCAGGACCCACATTTCCGACGCATCTTCTATCGTGAGCTGCTGCCGTGGTTGCAGCAGGCGGGTAAAACGGTGTTTGCTATCAGCCATGACGATCACTACTTCATTCATGCCGACCGGCTGCTGGAGATGCGCGAAGGCCAGTTGACGGAGCTGACCGGTAATGAACGCGACCTCGCCACGCTCGACTCGGTTAAACGCACCGATACCGGGCTTTGACGGCAGATGGCACACTCAGCAGTTAGCGCGTTAAGTTCCGTGCAGGTCGCTGAACACGGTGTTAACACTTCTGTAAGCGTCAGCAGCAGGCAGCCGTGCTGACTGAACAATCCGTTGGCAGGTGTGCCTCATACGCAGTAAATCACAGATAACAGCCCTGTACGGCAGGTCATCTGCAGTGAAGTCGATCCGTTAAAGTTTGCCTCCTGCCAGCGCAGGAGGCCGCGGATTAGTGGGCGAAATGTTGATCAAGCGGTGCGCTGAACCAGCGATTGTTCAGCACGTTTTTGATAACACTCTTTTTGTCTGCCGCTGACAGGGCGTTGTCCTGTTCAATGCGGGTGAGAATATCGTTATAGCTATAAGTCTTATTGCTCATGTAGATAATGGCTTTCTGCTTGTTAGCATCCATCACCAGCAGCGATTCCCCCGCTGCGGCATTTTCCGGTGTCCATTTCTTCCATTCCGGCAGGGTCTGATCGTTGGGTGACCCTGTTGCCAGGAAGTTTTTAATGTAGGAATTAAAAGATTCACCTAATGCCTGAGAGCCTTTTAGCTTCAGCGCATCCTGCGTAAATTCAGCATACTTATTTTTATCCCAAAAAGGCATAAACACGCCGTGGAAAGAACCGATGGCCGATAGTTTATCACCTGTGACAAACGCATCCGTGCCATAACGGAACTCCATCCCATACAGCGGCGCGTTATAATTTTTATACATGCGCTCAGCAGACTGGTTAACATTAAACAGGCTATATAGCAGCCCGCCATAATAATTTGCAAAGGTGTATTTATTCAGCAGCGCGGTATCATTTTTAAGCGAACCGTCTTTCACCTGTGTTGCAAACAGTGGGTCGTTACGGGCGAAGAAAGAAAACTCCTGTTGTCCTGTGGCCATGATGGCGGGGACGGCATTATAATTTTTGGTCTCAAATCCATCCTTCGGGATCACCACACCATCGCGGTAGAGATGCGGGAATTGATTCATGCGAATTCCCGCATCGCCAAAAAGCATTGCCAGATCTGCTGCCGGAAGCTGATAGAGAAAATGACGAACCTCTGGTGAGCCCGACAGGAGCCAGCTTTTCGCTGCGCTGGCATCCGGTTTAATGCCCTGTTTAACGACCAGAGGCGCTATTCTTTGCGCGAAGATGCTTTCCGCTTCATGTTTGTCAGAGGTGGTCATGCCACCACTGAAAACAATGGCTTTGTTGAACGTATTTTTAAAAAGGGGCGATATAAGCATCGCCATCACGTCTCTGCCACCCGCTGAAAATCCGGAAACGGTAATATTATTTCTGTCACCACCAAAAGCCGAAATATTGTCTTTGATCCACGCCAGCGATTGTTTGATGTCGAGTAAGCTGTAATTCCCGGAGTCATCCAGCGGGTTGCCATCGTTCAGCGCTTTCAATGGATTAAAGCCGAGTGCGCCAAGACGGTAGTTTACGGTGACAATCACGGCATTGTATTTTTCAGCGATAAACGCCGGCGCGAACTCAGTGGAACTGCCCAGCTGATTATTGCCACCATGAATATAGACCAGCACCGGAAGCGGTGTGCTGCTCTCTGTCGGGCGATAGATATTGAGATTCAGGCAATCCTCATCACCTTTGGCTCCGTCCGGGGAAACCTGGATACAGTCTGTCGCGGGCCGGGTCGCATCGAAAACGGTTTGCCATGCGTCAGGGGAAATCGGTTTTTTCCAGCGCAGTTCCCCGACCGGTGCTTTTGCATAAGGAATACCGGTCCAGGACAGCGTGTTTTGATGCTCTGCGCCTTTGACTTTGCCTGACTGCGTCGTAATTTCAGGGGAGATCGTTTGTGCAGTGGCTGATGAGGCAAGCAAAAAGAGTAAAAAGGTCGGGGACAATCTGAACAGAGAATTTTTCATGCGTACCTTGTTCCAGGGAAATATTTCTTATACCTGAAGTTCCGTAATACCCACTCATGTCTGGTTCACAAAACAGCACAAATCCAGCCATTATCGCGTGTTACTCTTTTTTGGTGGTGAAATATGCCTGTGGCTGGCGGAACGCATCGCCCCTGTTGTGCCTCTGCTTATTGTGAATTCTGATTTAGTGGTTGTCGCAAATCACAAGGTGACAGGCCAGGAAAAAACATACTGGCGTTCTGTTTAGAACGCTTTTAAAGCCGATGCATAATCAGCGTGATCACCTGATTATCGCGCCACATAAACTCCGCCTCCAGTAACGTCCCCATCGCAAAACAGCCACCGAAGTCCTGAGCCAGTTGCAGCGTCGCGCGCTGCTGCGCGAAATCTACCGACACCAGTGCAGCATCCAGAAAATCCATCGGCTGATGCAGTTGTGGCCACAGCGCTTTATAAAGGCTCTCTTTGAGAGAGAAGAGCAGCGTCGCGGCAGTGCTGAAGGAGACGGGCAGCGTCTGCAACAGTTGCTGTTCCTGCGCATTCATCAACAACTCTGCCGTTTCCTGCGCCGTCGTCTCTGACATCAACTGCTCAACATCGACGCCAACCGCACAGCGTTGCCGGGTTGCCGCTACCACGACGACACCGGCACTGTGCGACAGCGACGCCTGAACGCCAGCGGGCCAGCAGGGGGAGCGATCGGATGCGTTGGTCAGGATGAAATCAGCAATGCCCAGCTCTGTCATTACCGACCGGACCAGTAAACGGCTGGCGAGGTATTCAGCACGCCGTTTAGTGACAGCCTGCTGCAGTCGGGCGGGTAAGGGAATACCCCATTCGACAGCCAGCACGTCATGATACTTTTGCGGTTCAAAGCGACTCACCGCCAGCAAATAATCGCTGTGGTTCAGGTGGCTGGAAAGAATAAAGCCGCCTGGAACAGGCGGCAGCGGCAGGTCGGGATAGCGCATGCGAAACCATTTAAGCCAAAAAGGCATTAAATCAGGCACGATGCATCAGGGCAAGCAGCCCGCCGTAATCAGTCGTTGGGAGGAATGGCAAAACTCTTCAGAGAAACAACAAAATGGTGGTGACCCCTGCTGATGCGTGCACCCCGGTCGCACCAGTGGCTCGCCAGACGAAAGAAGTCGTCGCTACCAATGTCATACGCCAGTTCCACTTTGCTAATGCCTGAATGCAGTAAAGCTTCCGCATCTTTCAGGCTTTTCGCTTTGATCGCCATAAAAATTATCCGTCAATTTCTGGGGAGTTTAGAGTAGGCAATTTTTGTGACATTTTTGTTTCAGTTTGATGAAAAGACGCGACTGATGGCCGATTTTGTGAGGCAGATCAGTTTTGGGCGCCCGCGTTAACCTGCTGATTGTAAGAGAAATGTTAACTGCTTCAGCGGACAATTCTGAATGTTAAGCCGGAGAGTGGGCAGAGATAACAGAAACAGAAAGGCCGCGTCATACGCGGCCCTGTGGGTTACTTCTGGTCTGGCGGGGAAGGTTGCTTATCGCCGGACTCGGGTGCTTCGGATGGATCATCTTTTTCGATTAATGTCATGAACTCTCCTCTTGTTACCCACACGCTATTAAGTATAGAACGCTTTGCAGGAGATGTGATGAAAGTTATGTTTTGATGACAGAAACGAAAAAAGCAGCCTTTTGGGCTGCTTTTCAGGGAATTTGGTCGGCACGAGAGGATTTGAACCTCCGACCCCGGACACCCCATGACCGTGCGCTACCAGGCTGCGCTACGTGCCGAACACTGGAGGATTAGTCTACTGGTTATCGTCATGAATGCAAGATACCTGCCGACTATTTGCCTGATAATTAATCAGTTAGCGATAAACCGCTTCTCCTCGGTCAGGACCTGCAACAGCAACGCCAGCTCTGGCTTGTGATCTTTCAGCGCGTTGCCCTGTGCATCATAAGCGCGATAGCTGCCGTTGTTGTTGAGCACCAGCGTCACCTGCGGCGTGGTAATCACCAGCTTATTCTCTTCACTGCTCGCCACCCAGTCATGACGGCGACGTGCAGCAAACAAATCTTCACCCTGTGAATAGTTCACCGGATTGGTCCGCACATGCAGCAGTCGCTGCATCAGCGTTGCCATTACATCCTGATGATCAGAGAGGCGATCAACAGTTTGCGCCGGTGTATCAGGCCAGTGAATCACCAGTGGCACCTGCAGCGTCTGACGGTTTCCGGCGCTGTCAGGATCGCCATCCAGTGCCAGACCACGCTGCGCCGTAATCACTACGACGGTGTTCTTCAGCAAATCACGCGCCTGCAGGCTGCTTAGCACGGCGCTAATCTGTTCATCAACAGCAGGTGCCTGACGGAGATAACTGCGCTGACGCGCTTTGCTGTTGTCGCCGGTGACATCAGGCCCGTTCAGAGCAATCCATGAGAACCACGGCGCCTGCGAAGCTTTCTGTTTCTCCAGCCAGTTCTGCCATTGCGCCACGGTGCTGGCGTTGGGCTGGCTGGTTGTCGCAGGCAGTGAATAGTCGGTCAGCAGCGCCTGACGGTAGAGCGGCGGATTAAAGCCTTCCGAGGAGAACAGGCCAAACTGATAACCCTGAGTACTCAGTGCCCCCAGCAGTGCCGACGGTGTTCGTGATGCCAGAATACCGTTCATGTAACTGGAGGAGATGCCATAGAACAGGCCAAACAACCCTTTCTCAGGTGTATCACCGGCGCTGTAGTGCTGGGTAAAACGCACGTTTTCGCTGGCGAACTGATTAAGCTGCGGCAGCGCTTTGGCAAGCGTAGCATTGTTCAGACCATCAACAG
This sequence comes from Pantoea jilinensis, assembly GCF_019104105.1. NCBI lineage: Bacteria > Pseudomonadati > Pseudomonadota > Gammaproteobacteria > Enterobacterales > Erwiniaceae > Pantoea > Pantoea jilinensis. Next base: position 1,321,758 of record NZ_CP077746.1, read on the forward strand.
TCAGCACCAGCAGGTTGTTACGGGTGCCAGCATCGCGGAAGGTGATATCGCTCAGCGGATACTCTACCGCCACCGCTTCCGGATCGCCCTGCTGAATCAACCGGCGCTGATACTCCTGCGCATCCAGCAGACCGTGACGTTCAAGGAAGCGACGGGCCGTCATCGGATAGGAGAGCGGCAGATTGGCGCGCTGCATGGTAATCGGGCGATAGAAGTTGGCATCGGCCCAGATATACATCAGGTGGCTGGCAAAGAAGGCGCTGATAAACAGAGCGGCGACAGGTTTACCAAACGAGCGGCGATTCAGGCTACGCAGCTTCTGCCAGCTCCAGGTCGCAAACAGCATCTCGACCAGGAATATCAGCGGCACGCTGATAAACATCAGTTGCCAGTCGCGCGCCATCTCGCTCTGGTCGGGGTTAATGACCAGCTCCCACACCACAGGATTAAGGTGCAGGTGGAAACGGCTGAACACTGCACTGTCGACCATTATCAGCGTCAGTCCGGCAGTGGCGACCACCGCGGATAACACCCGCATCAGCCGTTGCGACATCACCACAAAGGTCAGCGGGAAGATAATCAGCAGATAGGCAGCGAAAACGACAAAACTAAAGTGGCCAACCCAGCTGGTATAGGCGTAGATGCGCCCCGCCAGCGAAGAAGGCCAGTCGGCGACCAACAGGTAGCGACTGCCTAAAATCAGCGCGAATAAGATGTTAAACAGAGCAAACCAGTGCCCCCAACTGATCATCTGGGAGACTTTTTCGCGGTAGCGCTGCCGGTTGGTTACCATATTATGAAATCAAATCAGCCAATTAATGGGCGTTATCGTCACGCACTGATGCCTGAAGGGCATCGGCGAAAGAACGTGCCAGTGAACGACGTTGCGCCGGAGCGACATCGCTGTTAATTAAGTTGGTCACCATATTTCCCAGAACCATCAGGGAGAGATCGGTGGGGGCCTTGTCCTTGTGCAGGATTTGGGCCATTTCCGCGAGGAGTTGTTCCACGCGTTCGTCACTGTAACGGGATGATTGTGCCATATCGTCGTCTAAGCTCATTTCAAAAGGCGATATATTACCGGAATAGCGCACTTTTTACCGCAATTTTATCGAAAGTAGTACGTTCGCTTCACGCATAGAGTTGAAAGCCGATGCTGGCGGTGTTTGAATACGCGCCTGTGCTAAAAGGAGAGTCTACCATGAGTCTGGATATCGACCAGATTGCCCTGCATCAGTTAATCAAACGCGATGAAAACCAGCTTGAACTGGCGCTGCGCGATTCACTGCTGCCTGCCACCAACACGGTTAACGCGATGGTGGAGGAGTTACACCGGGTTTACAGCGCAAAAAGCAAAGCCTATGGCCTGTTCAATGCAGAAAGTGAACTGGCAGAAGCGCTGCGTAATTGTCGTAAGGGCAACGATGATTTTCTCGCTTTTAGCCGCGCTGCAACAGGTCGTCTGCGCGACGAGCTGGCCAAATATCCGTTCGCTGAAGGCGGCGTGGTGCTGTTTATTCACTATCGCTATCTGGCGGTGGAATATCTGCTGATTGCGGTGCTGAACAGCCAGTCCAGTATGCGCGTCAATGAGCAGATGGATATCAGCAGCACCCACTATCTCGACATCAATCATGCGGATATCGTGGCGCGAATTGATTTAACCGAATGGGAAACCAACCCGGAATCGACCCGTTACCTGACCTTCCTGCGCGGCCGCGTCGGACGTAAAGTGGCTGACTTCTTTATGGACTTCCTGGGTGCCGAAGTGGGATTAGACACGAAGGCGCAGAACCGCGGTCTGTTGCAGGCCGTTGATGATTACTGCAACGAATCAGAACTGGATAAGCAGGAACGGCAGAACTATCGCCAGCAGGTTTACAGCTACTGCAACGAACAGTTGCAGGCGGGCGAGGAAATTGCACTGGAAGATCTGTCGAGCGAGCTGCCACCACTGGGCGAAAAAACCTTCCAGGCCTTTACCCAGGAGCAGGGCTACGAGCTGGAAGAGAGCTTCCCGGCGGATCGCAGTACGCTGCGTCAGCTGACGAAGTTTGCCGGCAGCGGCGGGGGACTGACCCTGAATTTTGATGCGATGTTACTGGGCGAGCGCATTTTCTGGGATCCGGCCACGGACACCCTGACGATTAAGGGCACACCACCCAATCTGCGGGACCAGCTTCAGCGCCGTACCAGCAGCAAATAAAAAAAGCCGGGCTTAGCCCGGCTTCTGTTCTCTGACACGTCGATTATCTCGGTGTATCAGGGACAAAATAAAAGGGCCGGTTTCTCAACCGGCCCTTTTACATTTCAACGTAATTCGCGATTAAGCGCGAACGAAGTCGATGTGGAACAGTTTTGGCTTGAACGGGTGACGCTGAACAGCCTGAACTTTCACTTTAGTTTCTTTGCCGTCAACTGACAGGGTCAGAACTTCGTCGTAGAAACCTGGCTTAGATTGCAGGTTCATTACTGAGTCGTGATCCAGATCGATGGCAACAGCCGCTTCAGAACCACCGTAGATGATGGCCGGGAAACGGTTTGCTGTACGCAGGCGGCGGCTCGCACCCTTACCCTGCTCTTTACGTTCTACTGCATTGATAGTGAGCATTAATATATCTCTTTATTTAAATCCTGCTACAGGCGACCCAGTAACAGGCAGGTTATTCAATACCGCTGATGCACATGCAAAAGCGGGCGGCAGTATAGCCGTTATGCCGGGTGGTAGCAAACGATATACCCGCTCGCCGGGTTCAGCATCCGGTCAGCCCTCGCTGGCATCACCTGTTAACGCAGCTCATTGGCGCGGCGATAGCGGCCCTGATAATCGAACATTTTCTCGCGGATCTGCCAGAACTGGCCTTTGGCCCGTGCGACGACAAAATCGGGATGACGTAGCAGCGGCTGGAGTGCCAGGACGTCAGCGGCGGTCTGCCAGCCCAGCGGCACGCCGGGGGCGCGCTGATGGGGACGCATAAAGAGCTGTTCAAACGCCTTACGCTGGGCCGGCGTCTGCAGACGAAAGCGTTCGCTGACGCTGGTGCCTTCCTCATCAAAATAGGTCGCTTTCAGCCATTCCCCTTTGGCGTCATGGCCCTGTTCCAGCGTCATGCCGCCACAGCGCAGCACCAGTGCGTCTTTCAGTTTCAGCGCCGCTTTCAGCATATCGTCCGGATCGACCAGAATTTTGTCGCACTGGTGACAACGTCGGGCGGCAATATCATTCTCTGCGCCGCAGTCGGGACAACTTTTAAACCGGAAGCGGAAATCACACTGTTCGCGCTCACCTTCGTCATCTTCCAGTACGCCCTGACAGCGTCGGCCAAAATGCTCGATCACCATGCCATCTTCGGTCGCCTTGCCCCAGAAGGTGTTGGCGAAACCGCAGGCGGGACAGAAAACCTGAACCGGCTGATTGTCGCTGGCCCCTTTGGGGGCGCCAACTTCGGGCGTAAAGAGATCGTGCGGATTACCCGCGTAATCAAGGATCAGGCAGTCGGTTTTACCCGGTGAGAGCCGCAGGCCGCGTCCGACGATCTGCTGATAGAGGCTGACCGACTCGGTCGGACGCAGGATTGCGATCAGGTCAACGTGCGGCGCATCAAACCCGGTGGTCAGCACCGCCACATTCACCAGGAATTTCAGTTGCTGCGCCTTAAACGCCAGAATCAGGGCATCGCGCTCTCTGGCAGGCGTTTCGGCCGAGACCAGCGCGCTGTTTTCTGGCAGCAGTCGCAGGATTTCACGCGCATGCTCCACCGTCGAGGCGAAAATCATCACGCCCAGCCGATCTTCAGCGAACTCCACGATCTGGCGAATGATATGGGGCGTCACGCGCTGCTGCTGCTTCAGTTCACGGTTCAGATCGGCTTCGCTGAACAGGCCGTTGGACTGTGCCGTGAGACGGCTGAAGTCATACTGCACCACCGGCATATCCAGTCGTTCCGGCGGCACCAGAAACTGATGCTTGATCATGTAGCGCAGGGGCAGTTCATAGATACAGTCGCGAAACAGCGATTTTTCATCGCCACGCACCATGCCGTGATAATGGAACTGATAAATCCAGCCTTTACCCAGACGGAACGGCGTAGCGGTCAGTCCCAGTAAACGCAACTGAGGATTGTGCTGACGCAGATGATTAAAGATCTGCTGATACTGACTCTCTTTATCATCGCCAATGCGGTGACACTCATCGACAATCACCAGCGAGAAGGCGCTGTCGAACTGGTCGAGGTTACGCGCCACTGACTGCACGCTGCCAAACACCACTTTGCGCTGACTCTCTTTGCGCTGAAGTCCGGCAGCAAAGATATCCGCCTCCAGCCCGTAGGCCTGATATTTACTGTGGTTCTGCGCCACCAGCTCTTTGACGTGCGCCAGCACCAGCACCCGGCCACGGGCCAGCCGGGCCAGCTCGGCAATCACCAGGCTCTTTCCGGCACCGGTTGGCAGCACAATGACGGCAGGTTCCTGATGGCGACGGAAATGCGCCACGGTGGCATTCACCGCATCCTGTTGATAGGGGCGTAAGGTAAAAGACATGTTGCTCACTTTTGTATAACTGGCGGCAATTATGCCATGAAAGTGCGGTAAACGCGCTGTCAGGCTGGCGCGGATCACGTTATACTTCCCGCACATTTTCAACGGTTAACCAGGCCGTTTCAGATTCCCTCCGCAGTAACAGGCAAAACGAATTCATGCGACTCGACAAATTCATCTCTCAGCAACTGGAAATCAGCCGCGCCATCGCTCATCGCGAGATCCGTGGCCAGCGTGTCACCGTTAACGGGGAAGTTGTCCGCGATACCGCGTTCAAACTGCTGCCCGACCACGAAGTCGTCTATGACGGCAACGTACTGCAGATGCAGACCGGTCCCCGCTACTTTATGCTGAACAAACCGCAGGGTTACGTCTGCTCAACCGACGATCCCGATCATCCCACCATCATCTATTTCATCGAAGAGCCGATGTCATTCAAACTGCATGCGGCAGGGCGTCTGGATATCGACACCACCGGACTGGTTCTGCTGACAGATGATGGCCAGTGGTCACACCGCATTACCTCGCCACGTCATCACTGCGAGAAAACCTATCGGGTGACACTGGAATCGCCGATCAGTGACGATACGGCCGCACAGTTTACAGCGGGCGTGCAGCTGCACAATGAGAAGAGCCTGACGAAACCGGCACAGCTGGAGGTGATTACCCCCACAGATGTGCGGCTGACACTGAGCGAAGGTCGTTACCACCAGGTGAAACGGATGTTTGCAGCCGTCGGCAATCGGGTCATTGAGCTGCATCGTGAACGCATCGGTGACATCGTGCTGGACGAGGATCTGGAACCGGGCGAATACCGTGCGCTGACAGAAGACGAGATCGCCAGTATTGGTCTGCCGAAAGAGCTGCAGACAAAATAACCGGGCGGACCAGGCGGCCCGACCCAGACTCATTTGTGCAGGAGAAGGTGTGCGTAAGGAAAAGAACTCGCCAACAGGACTGGTCGTCATCCTCGGTCTGTTAGCCATGCTGATGCCGTTGTCGATTGACATGTATCTGCCTGCCATGCCGCAGATTGCGCGTGAGTTCGGGGTGTCAGCCGGTAGCGTGCAGATGTCGCTTAACCTCTACATCCTTGGCTTCGCGATTGGCCAGCTTATCTATGGGCCGCTGGCAGACAGCTATGGGCGTAAGCCGGTAATTGCACTCGGCACGCTGATCTTTGCCTGCGCCGCTGCGGCCTGTGCACTGTCACAGACCATCGATCAGCTGATTCTGATGCGCTTCCTGCACGGACTTTCTGCCGCCGCAGCCAGTGTGGTGATCAACGCGCTGATGCGTGACAGTTACTCGAAAGAGGACTTCTCGCGCATGATGTCCTTTGTGATGCTGATTACCACCATCGCGCCGCTGCTGGCGCCGATCATCGGTGGCTGGCTGCTGGTGCTCTGGAGCTGGCACGCAATTTTCTGGGCGCTCGCGGGTGCGGCATTAGTGACCACTGTGCTGGTAACCACACAAATCCGCGAAACCCTGAAGCCGGAGCAGCGACAGCGTTTTCATCTGCGCACCACGCTCGGCAACTTCGTGACGCTGTTTCGCCACAAACGGGCGTTCAGTTACATGCTGTCGAGCGGCTTCTCCTTTGCCGGGCTCTTTACTTTTCTCAATGCCGGCCCCTTTGTTTACATTGAGCTGAATCACGTCTCACCGCAAAACTTTGGCTACTACTTTGGTCTCAACGTGGTGTTTCTGTTTGTCCTGACGCTGATTAACAGCCGTGCCGTGCGCCGCTTTGGCCCGGTGGCGATGTTCCGGCTGGGGCTGCTGATACAGTTCTGCATGGGCATCTGGTTGCTGGTTGTCAGCGCCTTCAGCCTCGGCTTTTTGCCGCTGGTGATGGGAATCGCGATGTTTATCGGCTGCGTGTCGATGGTCTCATCGAATGCGATGGCGGTGATCCTGGATGAGTTTCCGCATATGGCCGGAACGGCATCCTCTCTGGCGGGCACGCTGCGTTTTGGCGTGGGTGCTTTTGTCGGTGCACTGCTGTCGCTGGTGAGTTTCAACAGCGCCTGGCCGATGGTCGGCACAATTGCCCTGTGCGCGACAATTTCTCTGCTGCTCTTCTTCTACGCTTCACGTCCCCGCACTGCGACCCGTTAACCGGGCGCAGTGGTTTCTTCCCCGATTGTCCGCAGTGATGCACATCCCGACGGTTTTGTTTCTTTATTGTGAAAATTTTTAGTTAAAAAAGTAATCATAATGCGTCTAAAATGATTGTTAACGGTGAGTGAACGCGGTACATATAGGCTGAAGTGCGATGTAAGTCGCAAAAATGCGCTTCTGCAATCCGCACGGATGGGCCTCCCTGTCCGGACTCTGCGGTGAATGACCCGCTGGCTGCGGGCAGGTCGGTGTTGCGACATAAACTCATCCGGGGAAAGTAAACTATGCTGCAACTTTCAATTGTGCATCGTCTGCCACAGCATTTTCGCTGGGCCAGCGATCACCACAGCGCCATTGATTCTGATGATGCAACGCTGGATGAGCAGGATTTCGTGGCGCTGCGATTGATCAGCCATGACGGCATTCCGGCGTGGGAGATTCTGCAGCAGTTAAAAGAGGTTCTGGCGGATATTCAGGTTGATTGCAAAGTTGCTGAGTGCGAAGGGCAGCCCTGCCTGTTCATTCAGCGTCGTGACGAAAGTGCCACTAACTGCTGTTTGAAAAATCAGGGCGTGGCGATAGCAGAAACCTTTATTGGAGGTTAAGCTGCGCCGACTGCAGTAGCTCGCGGGTATAATTTGCCACGGGTGAAGCAAACAGCCTTTCACACTCGCCCTGTTCCACGACCTCTCCCTGGCACAGCACGATAAGCTGGTGGCACAGCGCGCGAACCACATCCAGGTCGTGACTGATAAACAGATAACTGAGCTGCCGCTGCTGCTGCAAACGGCGTAACAGCGTCAGAATTTGCTTCTGCACCGTGCGATCCAGCGATGAAGTCGGTTCATCCAGCACCAGCAACTCCGGCTCCAGAATCAATGCCCGCGCAATAGCAATACGCTGTCGCTGACCGCCAGAAAATTCGGCCGGATAACGATGGCGACTTTCCGCTTCAAGCCCCACTTCCTCCATGACGGCGATAACCCGCTGCGTCTGCTGCACACTGTCGAGTTCAGGCTGATGTACCGCCAGACCCTCAGCAATAATCTGCTGCACCGTCATGCGCGGATTGAGTGAGGAGTTAGGGTCCTGAAACACCACCTGAATACGCTGACGCAGCGGCAACAGTTGCTGACGCGACAGTTGATGCAGCGGCTGACCGTCAAACCAGATCTCGCCGCGTGAGGCAATCAGCCGCAGCAGTGCCAGCCCGGTGGTGCTTTTACCCGAGCCGGACTCACCCACCAGGCCCAGACTTTCGCCACGCCGCAGGCTAAAACTCAATCCGGAAAGCACCCGCTTTTCACTGTTCTGGCGACGGAACAGCCCGCGCCGCTGTGTAAAGCTCACCTGAAGCTGCTCGACACGAAGAAGAATGGGCGACGCTGCGGGCAGCGGAACGGCTTTTCCCTCCGGTTCCGCAGCCAGCAACTGCTGGCTGTAAGGATGCTGCGGCTGGTTCATCAGGGTCTGGCAGCGATTCTGCTCCACGATGTGACCGTTGCGCATCACGCTGACATTATCTGCCAGCTGACGCACAATATTCAGGTTATGCGTGATGAACAGCATGCCCATGTTCAGCTCACGTTGCAGTTCGCGCAGCAGCGTCAGGATCTGGGCCTGAACCGTCACATCCAGTGCCGTGGTCGGCTCATCGGCAATCAGCAGCTGCGGCTCGGTCAGCAGCGCCATGGCAATCATCACCCGCTGGCGTTCACCGCCGGAAAGCTGGTGGGGAAAATCATTGAGCCGGGTGGCGGGCTGCCGGATACCGACCCGATCGAGCACGCTGAGAATCTCCCCGCGTGCGGCCGGACGACGCATCCCGCGATGCAGTGACAGCACTTCATACAGCTGCTTCTCCACGGTGTGCAGCGGATTCAGTGACACCATGGGCTCCTGAAAAATCATCGCGATCTGGTTGCCGCGAATACCCCGCAGACGCTGCTCGCGGGCGCGCAGCAGATCTTCACCGTTAAACAGAATCTCGCCGCTGGGATAAATCACTGAAGCCTCATGCAGCAGTCGCATTACCGACAGCGCGGTGACGCTCTTGCCGGAACCAGACTCACCCACCAGCGCCAGCGTTTCACCTGCGTCAATGCGCAGCGACACGTCATTCACGACCTGTCGAAGCTGCTTGCCCTGACGAAAGGCGACTGAGAGATGATTGATAGCAAGCAATGGCGTCGTCATTCAGGCTCCTTTGCCCGGATCAAAGGCGTCGCGCACCGCTTCGCCGATAAAAATCAGCAGCGAAAGCAGGATCGCCAGCGTGAAAAAGCCTGCCAGACCCAACCAGGGAGCCTGCAGGTTGTTTTTGCCCTGCAGCAGTAACTCGCCCAGCGAGGGCGAACCCAGCGGCAGGCCGAAGCCCAGAAAGTCGAGTGAGGTCAGCGTGGTAATCGATCCGCACAAAATAAACGGCAGAAAGGTCAGTGTGGCTACCATCGCGTTAGGCAGCATATGGCGCAACATAATCCGGCCATCGCTGACGCCCAGCGCCTGCGCGGCACGAATGTAATCAAAATTTCGGGTACGGAGAAACTCTGCCCTGACAACACTTACCAGACTCATCCAGCCAAACGCCACGGTGACCAGCAACAGCCACCAGAAGCCAGGCTGAATCACGCTGGAGAGAAGAATCAGCAGAAACAGCGCGGGCATGCCAGACCAGACTTCAATCATCCGCTGCCCAATCAGGTCAATTCTGCCGCCGAAATAGCCCTGCACCGCGCCGACCACAATCCCGATTACGCTGGAGAGAAGCGTCAGCAGCAGACCGAACAGCAGAGAGATACGTGTGCCATAGAGCAGCCGAGCCAGTACGTCGCCGCCGTTGGCGTCCGTGCCGAGCCAGTTCTGCGCAGAAGGCGGAGAAGGGAAGGGCACCTGAGTAGCAAAATTAATGGTTCCGTCGCTGAAACGAATCGGTGCCCACAGCGCCCAGCCATTCTGCCTGATGCGCTGCCGCAGCCAGGGATCCTGATAATCCGCCGCTGTCGCCAGTACACCGCCATAGTCGGTTTCGCTGTAGTCAAACAGCAGCGGCACCGTCCAGCGTTGGTGGTAATGCACCAGCAACGGCTTGTCATTCGCGATCAGTTCAGCACCCAGCGACAGCAGAAAAATGATCAGAAAGATCCAGAGCGACCAGTAGCCGCGTCGGTTGTGACGAAAGCGCTGCCAGCGCTGCTGATTCAGCGGTGAGAGCGTCATGAGCGGCTCCCGAAGTCGATGCGGGGATCGACCAGCGTATAAGTCAGATCGCTGAGGATATTCATCAGCAGACCGATCAGCGTGAAAATATAGAGCGTGCCAAACATCACCGGGTAGTCGCGTTGCAATGTCGCGTCATAGCCGAGCAGCCCAAGCCCGTTGAGCGAGAACATCACTTCGATGAGTACCGAACTGGTAAAGAACATGCTGATAAACGTGGCCGGGAAGCTGGCGATCACCAGCAGCATCGCATTGCGAAACACATGATGATAGAGAATGCGTCGCTCTGGCACCCCTTTGGCGCGCGCGGTCATCACATAGAGTTTGCGGATCTCGTCCAGAAAGGCGTTTTTGGTCAGCATGGTCAGCGTGGCGAAGCCGCCGATCACTGTCGCCAGCACCGGCAGAGCGATATGCCAGAAGTAGTCCAGCACTTTGCCATACCAGGGCAGTGTATCGTGCTGCGCAGAGGTGAGCCCACGCAGCGGAAACCAGTCGAGATAGCTGCCACCGGCAAACAGCACAATCAGCATGATGCCGAACAGAAAGGCCGGAATGGAGTAGCCGATGATAATAAAGGCGCTGCTCCAGACATCAAAGGCGCTGCCATTGCGCACCGCTTTGCGGATCCCCAGTGGAATCGACACCAGATAAATAATCAGGGTGCTCCAGAGTCCCAGGCTGATCGAGACTGGCAGGCTCTCTTTGATCAGCCCGATCACCGAGGCGCTGCGAAACAGGCTGTCGCCAAAATCCAGACGCAGGTAATTCCACAGCATCTCGCCGTAGCGCTGCCAGAGAGGTTTATCGAAGCCGTAACGCTTTTTAATCTCAGCAATCACTTCAGGATCCAGCCCGCGTGCGCCACGATACTGATTATCGCCAGGATTAATGTGACTGAAGCTGGCGCGTGAACTGGCGCTCTCCGCCCCGCTGCCGGGCAGGCCCGTTGTCTGACCAAACTCAATATTTGCCAGCGCCTGATCGACCGGGCCGCCGGGCGCGATTTGCACGATAAAAAAATTAAGCGTGATGATCGCCCACAAGGTCGGGATAATCAGCAGCAGTCTGCGCAGAAAGTAAGCGGCCAACGGTGATCTCCTTAGCGTTTACTGGCCGGCAGGCGTCCGGCTTTGTTTGTGTCGTACCACCAGTTTTCCAGCCCTGTACTGTAGGCGGGCTTGCGTGCAGGGTGAGAAAACTTATCCCAGTATGCCAGCCGCTGTTCAGCGTTGTACCACATTGGGATCATATAGGCATTCCACAGCAGCACCCGATCCAGCGCCTGAGCCATCGGGCGAAGTTCAGCAGGATCGTCCTGATGCGCCACAATCTGTTTCACAAAGTGATCCACTATCGGATCTTTAACCCGCGCACTGTTCCACGACGAGTTGATGTAGTCGGAGTGCCAGAGGATCTGCAGGCTGGACGTCGGGATGGGCATCGCTGAATAGGCGGTGGCAATCATATCGTAGTCACCTTCCCGTTTGCGCCGCAGATACTGCGAGCTGTCGATCTGCCGCAGATTCAGCGTAATGCCAAGCCGCGAAAGATTGTGCTGCAGCGGGAGTGCCCAGTCGATGTCAGAACCGCTGCGTAACAGCAACTCGGCGGTGAACGGCTGACCGGTTTTATCATTGACCAGGCGGCGATTTTTAATCTGCCAGCCCGCCTGTTTTAACAGGTCAAATGCGGTTAACAGACTGGCGCGGTCATAGCCGCTGCCATCCGTTTTGTGTGGCTGATAGGGCTGGCTGAACAGCTCTGGCGGCAGTTGTGCGCGCCAGGGTTCAAGCAGCGCCCGTTGCTGTGCATCCGGCACACCACTGGCAGCATACTCCGTGTTCTGGAAATAGCTGCTGGCGCGATGCCAGGCTCCGTAGTAAAGCGCTTTGTTCATCCACTCGAAATCGAACATCAGTGAGAAAGCCTGACGCACGCGTCGATCATGAAACAGCGGTTTTTCATTGTTAAATGCCAGCCAGCGGGTATCAATAGCAGCGTCGTTTGGCGTGGTCTCTTTGACGATGCTGCCATCGTCGAAATGGCGGCCGCGATACTGGGTGGCCCATTTCTTCGCCGAAGTCTCTTCACGCCAGTCGAAAGCGCCAGCCTTAAAGGCCTCAAACGCCACATTGTCATCCAGATAGTAGTCATAGCGCATGCGATCAAAATTAAAACGTCCGCGGTTTACCGGCAGATCGGCGGCCCAGTAATCTTTTACCCGGCTGAACTCAATAAACTGGCCCAGCTTCCAGCGGGTAATGCGATAGGGTCCGCTCGACAACGGCGGTGCGCTTAACGGCTCGTTAAACTTTTTATCGTGCCAGAACGACTCGGCGATCACCGGCAGCGTCAGTAATCCAAGCAGCAGATCTTTATCCGGCTTCTGTGCTTCTATAAGCACTGTGAGGTCGTTCAGCGCTTTTACGCTAACGCCACGGTAGGCGACGCGGAACTGGGGCACGCCCTCAGTCATGAATTTTTCAAAGGTGAACGCCACGTCGCGGGCGGTGATCGGTGTGCCATCCTGGAAGCGGGCGTGGGGATTCATCTGGATCTCGATCCACGAAAAATCGCTGGCGTAGCGCGCCGACTCGGCAATCAGCGGATAATAGCTGCCGGGTTCATCGTCTGAACTGGTGTAAAGCCCGTCATAAAGCGTGCCGGTGTTAATGCCTGGATTGCCGCGTGAGGCATAGCGATTGAAGTTGTCATAGGTACCGATCACCGCCAGGGTGATGCTGCCTCCTTTGGGCGCGCTGGGGTTGGCATAGTCGTAATGGCTGAAACCGGGCGGATATTTTGCTTCACCAGCCTGGGTGAATGCATAGCTTTGCTGGACAGAGGCAGCCAGCAGCGGGGCGCTGAGCAGGCCACACAGCAGTATGAGTCCAAAGCGAAACAGCATGATTCCTCCAGTCAGATGTCCGGGGCGTTTCAGGCCAGGTCATGTCAGGCCTTATGACGACGGAAATAGTCTATCAGCGTTTCTGGCCGTAACGGACGGCTAAAGATATAACCCTGCAAATGCGTTACACCACGATTAATTAACCAGGTGGCCTGCTCACCGGTCTCAACGCCTTCGGCCACACTCTTTAAGTTGAGTTTCTTCGCCAGTTGCAACACGGAATCCAGAACCGGTGAGGTCAGGGTGTCTGTACCGATGCTCTGAACAAAACCGCGATCGATTTTGAGGTAATCAAAGTCATAACGTTCCAGATAGATTAACGCGCTATGCCCGGTACCAAAATCATCAATAGCAATATGAATCTGCTGCTGATGCAGCCAGTCAAACAGTTCTCCGACGTTTTCATCCCGCACCATGGCTCGCTCAGTAATCTCAAACACATAGTTAAAGTGTCCCGCAGGCATGGTATCAAGCCAGTGCAGCACATCCTGACGGAAACCACTGTCAGCCAGATGCAGGGGCGAAATGTTGAGACTCAGGCTGGCATGACGGGGAATGGTATGACACAGCAGATGTGCATCACGGGAAACCAGCTGAAACAGATGCCGCGTCAGCGGAATAATCAGATTCTGTGATTCTGCAAAATGAATAAAGACATCGGGCGGAACCGGGCCTTTCGTCGGGTGAGTCCAGCGTAATAATGCTTCCATACCATAAGGCTGGCCATCATGAGACGTCACCAGCGGCTGATACTCAACGTGAAACTCGCCGCGTTTCATGGCCCGAATCAGCTCTCTGCCGGGACGCTGATACACCGACAACAGTAGCCACCATCCCCCTGCAAACAGCAGCGACAGCAACAGGCCACTTAGCAGGATAGTTTGATAGTCGCTGACTGCCAGAGTGGAGCCGTACACGACAAACTGGAGCGGATATCCTGTCAGCGCCTGCTGGTGCAGGGGCGTCGGCAGGTTTTTATTCTCAATGAGGCCGGGCTGCCAGCTGGTTAAGGCGCTGCGCTGTGCCACGAGTGCCATGCCGGTGATTTCCGGTCGCCGGGACGCCAGCAGCTGATAAGGCGCGAGAGTGATATTGAGCGTCGCGAAAACGCCTGACTGCAGGCTGCCTGGATTTTTGATCCACAAGGCCAGCACCGGTTTATTCGGCTGCAACGGCGTGCCTGGCATCAGTTGCAGGTCGGTATCGCGAGAAATGTCACTGTGCGGCGCAATCACATTAAGTGGCAGACTAAAACTGCCGGTCGCTGACGAGCAAAAGGCTGTACCGTTATCAACCAGCAGAATGGCGCGAAGGTTTCCGGCAAAGGCGGCGCGTGAGGTCAGTTCACGATCTATGTTATGGCAGGCAGTGTGGGTAAACGGAAGCAGGGGAGTGAGAGTGCTGTTAATCAACGTGGAGAGCGTTTGCTGCAATGCCGTGCGACTGTTCTCCAGCAGTTGCTGATGCTGCCGTTCGCGCTTCTGCCAGGTCTGGTGAAAAGAGAGTACGGCGAACAAAAGAAAGAATAAGCCGCCAGCCATCGCGCTACTGCATGCGATACGGCGAGGAGTAGTGTCACGGCGCCGTAGTGCCCCCGACAATGGCATGAGGTGCTCCTGATAAATTATTATTATGTTATTGCGCACGACTGCTTCGGTTTAAGCGACCGAGAATATAACGAGAGAGTCTGAAATGTCTCGTTATTTATCTGAAATACAATGCTTTTATCTGATAAAAATCTGCCTGCCATCTTCAGGCACGAAAAAAAACGCTGCACAGGCAGCGTTTCTTGTTCTCTGGCGAGAGAAAATCGAAGGTGATAATCAGGTCGGGTTACGACTTAATACACGACGCCCTTCACGGTAACGCTTTTTCCAGTAGTCATCATTGAGACTGGAGATCATCACGCCACTGCTGGTAGATGCATGAACAAAGTTATCGTTACCCAGGTAAATGCCCACGTGGCGGCCCGTTGAACCGGCACGGAACATCACCAGATCGCCAGGGCGTAATTTACTGCGGGTGATCTCTTTGCCTGTGTCTTGTTGCTCAGAGGTAGAACGAGGTAATTCTAAGCCAAACTGATCGCGGAAGGTGCGTTGTACAAAGGCGGAACAATCGATCCCGCGTTTGGTATCGCCACCGAGGCGATAGCGCACGCCTTTCCAGACGGCGTATTGTTCCATGATGCGCGACTTAACATCGACGTTACGCACCATTTCTTCAAACTCATCCTGAGACGCCTGAAGTAAAAAACCATTGTGGTTGTTAACTTCATGATTCTCGTTATTCGCGTTTTGACTGCTATGGGTACTGCTACAAGCTGAGAGGAGTGTGGCTAGCGCCAATGCGGGCACGATCCGCATTATATATCTCAGTATTGGTTGAGACTTGACCATTATTCGGGTTTTCCTTCGATTTCCTTACGACAAAATTGTCGCCAGCCAGATGACAAAACAGGGAGATTAATAAGCGAAACAGGCTAAGACAAATCCTTAATTACTAAAATGTGTTAATGGACACACTTTAACGGTAAAAAATCTGAATTTTCTGCCGCTGTAGTCTCACTGCGACTGAGGTTAACTGATTACAGACGCCGTGGCGAGTGCTTTTAATCAATTTCATATAGGTTTTTTTGATGAGAATCAAACCGTAACACACTGACTATTTTAGAGACAATTGTGGGGAAATAATGGTGAGAACAGGGGATGAAAGGGAGGTCAATTCGGGGCATAGCCTGCTGTTTCAGTGTTTTCTTAATTGACAGCCTGGTGTGAAGACCCGTTAACGCGTAAGCCGGGTCATAACCTTTTCTTTTCGTGAATTTAATTAGCAGCCTAATAGTGAGGAGCTGTTTTTTATAAGCGCGGGCGGTTATGAACCTGGCGGGTAAACCGACCGCGCTTAACATTTACATCACGGGCTTATATTTACCCGGTAATTTGCGATAAAACCAGTTAACCAATACGTCACTCGCTGGTGTTAATAGCCACCAGCTCAGTCCGACTAAAACGACCGACAGTGAACCGACGGCAATATCGGTAAACCAGTGCGCGCCCGCCATGACGCGCGGCAGTGAAAATATCACCACAATAGCGGCGGCAACGATAAAACGGCTGAAACCAAAATAACGCCAGATAAAGCAGGCGAAGATGATCAGCATCATACCGTGGTCCCCAGGGAAACTGTCTTTTGAGGCATCTTTAGCGGGAATACCGGTTAATTCACTGACGCGATAAACGTGATCAAAGAATCGCGTCGGACTCGAGTGTTTCACGGGCAATAAATGGCCCAACTGATTAAGCACCACGGCGGTTAACAACATGGTGATACCAATGGCCAGCATCCGACGCCTGGCCTCTGGCGTTTCCTGCCGCCAGATCGACAGATAAAGCAGACCCATCGCCAGCAGGGATACCGCATCAAAACCACGAAAATTGGTGATAGCGACGATCAGCGCGAAGAGCGGATGAGTGCCCATCTGATTATTGAAGCCAAAGAAAACAGATTTATCGATGCCAAACCAGAAACCGTGTTCAGGCGGCAAATACCAGGAAAGAAACAGCACTATGCCCAGTGCATTGAGCAGCAGGATAGTAATAAGGCGGGTTACGCGCATAATTAAAACTCATTAAAAAAATAACCGCCGACAATACCTGTCTTAGCGTAAACGGCACTTCAACAATGCCGATTGTAGCTGATTCCAGTCGACCTGCTGAGAATGGATGATCTCAATACGGCTATCGGGCGGCAGTGAGGTGAATGTCTCACTTTGCAACTCTTTTGCCTGGCAGTTAATACGCATTGTGCCTTCTGGCGTGCGCGTTACCCCTTTAATGCGATCGACCGCTGCCAGCCGGACCCACTCCAGCAGCGCATCGCGGCTAAACAGCGTGTCAGCATCAAACAGCCAGCCGCAGGCGCTATAGCCCTGGCCGTGGTTCAGCGCCCGACGCCATCGCGCCTCGCCATCCAGTCGTAATGCCGCCAGACCGCTGGTCGGGGGCGACGAATGATGGTGATGCGGCGCAGGGAGGTCGCGCGGCAGATAAGGGGCATCAAGCAGGGAAAGGGGGATTTGACCGAATTCGGTCTGTATCAGAGGACGAGCAGGCTGCATCTGCTGCTGCCAGTCAGCCAGGCGCTGACGGTCCTCTTCGCTCCAGCAGTCGCGCTTATTAGCAATAATAATGTCGGCGGCAGCGAGTTGATCGCGAAAGTTTTCATTGGCAACAATACGCGGCTCAGCCAGTTGACGAGCATCCAGCAGCGTCAGAGTGGCGTTCAGTTGCAGCCACGCCTGATACACCGGCGCACTTAACATCTGCAACACCTGACGCGGATGGCCCAGACCCGTTGGCTCAATCAGCAGTCGGTCGGGCTTGCTCTTCAGCAGCATATTCAGCCCAACCTGCATCGGCAGACCGTTAACGCAGCACAGGCAGCCGCCGGGAATCTCCTTCAGCGTGGCACCGCGATCGGCCAGCAGGGCACCGTCGATCCCAATCTCGCCAAATTCATTGACCAGCACCGCCCACTTTTCTCCTGCGGGCCGCGCTGCCAGCAGATGGCAGAGCAGCGTGGTTTTGCCGCTGCCCAAAAAACCGGTAATCAGATTAACGCGTGTCATGGGACGCCCCCGCCAGAAAATAACGCAATAGTGTAATACTATAACATTATCGCGATCAGCAGCAGGCTGGCGGTTTAGTCAGCGCGGCCCATGTAACGGCGTTCAGCGATATGGATGCGGATGCGGTCACCGTTGCTCAAATATTCCGGAACCTGAATAGAGAGGCCTGTGCTCATTCCGGCTGGTTTGGTACGGGCGCTGGCGGAAGCCCCTTTAATGCCTGGTGAAGTATCCACGATCTCCATATCCACAGTTTGTGGCAGTTCCAGCGCCAGTACCTGACCTTCCATCGTCAGCACGTGAATGCCAGGGATGCCGCCTTCAGGGATAAACAGCAGCTCTTCTTCGATCTGCTCCTGCTTAAAGGAGTAAGGAGTGTAATCCTCGTCATCCATGAAAATATATTCATCACCATCTATATAAGAGAAGGTGACGCTGCGACGGCTGAGCGAAATCGCATCAATAATCTCGTCGCCTTTGAACCGCTCTTCAACTTTTAAACCGGTGCGGACATCGGTAAAGCGCATTTTATACAGGGTGGCAGCACCGCGTGCGCTGGGGCTCTGGACATCAATGTCTTTAACCAGCAGCAGTTTACCGTTGTGCGTGACGGCCATCCCTTTTTTGATTTCATTGGCTTTTGGCATTGCTGTTCTCGCTATCTTGAGAGTGAAGTGCGCGCAACGTTACGCGTGCCGGTGAAAACTGGCAATATGGTGGTGGCGAAATTTTATGTCAGGCCGCGGCTTTCATGGCAATTTCTGCCCCGGACTGCTATTGTCGCCGCGACTTTCTCTGCCGGAGCACAGCATGCAATGCCGTAGCCAGTGCGGTGCCTGTTGTACAGCGCCCTCGATCTCTTCACCCATTCCTGGCATGCCTGACGGCAAGCCCGCGAACACGCCCTGCGTTCAGCTCGATGACTTACTGCGCTGCAAACTGTTTGGTTCGCCATTGCGTCCTGCCGTCTGCGCAGGCCTGCAGCCTGCATACAGCATGTGTGGCAACTCACGCCAGGAGGCGATGACATACTTACTTCAGCTCGAAGCCGATACTGCCCCCTGAAGCGCTGACGCTGCTGACATTTTCGGTCCACAGATCTCTGCATTACAGCAACCGCGTCAGCCTGTTCACTTTTTATTCCCCATAATCCCCCTGAAATGTGCGTAACGTCAAAAATCTGTTACGCCGTTTGCGCATTCTCTTGCCTCCGTAAAATTGCTGTACCACAATCCCTGAAACGTTTCAGCGGTGACTGCGCCACCTGTTTTCAACAGCATGGCGTAAAAAAATCCCCACTGGCTGAAACGATTCAATCTCAGCAAGCGAGGAGAATTATGTTCCAGCTCGAATTGCAGGCCATCCATACCGGAGCCAGCGCCCAGAATAAAGAAGAGGCCATTCGTCAGGTTGCTGCCGCGTTAACCGCTGCGGGTAATGTGACGGAAGGCTACGTCAATGGCATGCTGGCCCGCGAACAGCAAACCTCAACGTTCCTCGGCAACGGCATCGCAATTCCCCATGGCACCACCGATACCCGCGACATGGTCCTGAAAACCGGTGTTCAGGTGTTTCAGTTCCCGCAGGGCATTGCCTGGGGTGACGATCAGACTGCTTATGTCGCCATCGGGATTGCCGCTAAGTCGGATGAGCATCTGGCGCTGCTGCGTCAGCTGACCCATGTTCTGAGCGATGACACCATTGCTGAACAGCTTAAAACTGCCTCTGCTGAAGATCTCCGTGCGTTGCTGATGGGCGAAAAACAGGCCGCCGAGTTCAGCTTCGACACCTCATTAATTACGCTCAACGTCGCTGCCAGCGATCTGATCACTCTGCAGGCAATGAATGCTGGCCGGCTGCAGTCCGCGGGTGTGGTGGATGCGAGCTACGTCGCAGACGTGGTCTCGACGGCTCCGCTGAATCTGGGTCAGGGCATCTGGCTCAGCGACAGCAGCCTCGGCAACCTGCGCAGCGGTGTTGCCATCAGCCGCGCTGAACATGCATTCGACCATCAGGGCGAATCCGCGGCGATGTTAATCAGCGTTTCAGCGACCGATGAACGTCCACTGGAAGTGCTGGGTTACCTCAGCGCATTACTGCAGCAGAACAAAGCAGATCGCCTGCTTAAAGCGGATGCAGCAGGCGTTTACGCACTGCTGACCAGCGAAGTTGATGAGCAGGCTGAGGTGCTGACCGCAGAATTCACTATTCGCAACGAGCATGGTCTCCATGCCCGTCCAGGCACCGCGCTGGTTAGCGTAATCAAGCAGTTCAACAGCGACATCACTGTGACCAATCTCGACGGCAGCGGTAAACCTGCTAACGGCCGTAGCCTGATGAAAGTGGTTGCGCTGGGCGTGAAGAAAGGCCATCGCCTGCGCTTCACCGCCAGCGGTGACGATGCACAGCAGGCGCTGACCGCCATTGAAGAGGCGATCAACAGCGGTCTGGGCGAGGGGGCAGCATGAGCAGACGCGTCGCCACCATCACGCTGAATCCGGCGTATGACCTGGTGGGATATACCCCTGAAATTGAACGCGGCGAAGTCAACCTGGTGAAAACCACCGGGCTGCACGCGGCGGGCAAGGGCATCAACGTTGCTAAAGTCCTGAAAGACCTGGGTATCGATGTCACCGTGGGTGGATTCCTGGGTAAAGAGAATCAGGACGGCTTCCAGCAGCTGTTCAGCGAGCTGGGCATTGCCAACCGTTTCCAGGTGGTGCCGGGCCGTACCCGTATTAACGTTAAACTCACTGAACAGACCGGCGACGTTACCGATCTGAACTTCTCCGGTTTCCAGGTCACGGGTCAGGACTGGGATCGTTTTACGGCTGATTCTCTGACCTGGCTGGGCCAGTTCGACATGGTCTGCGTCAGCGGCAGCCTGCCAGAAGGCGTTGATCACGATGCCTTTACCCGCTGGATGACCGAACTGCGTACTCACTGCCCCTGCATTATCTTCGACAGCAGCCGCGAGGCGCTGGTGGCAGGACTGAAAGCCGCACCATGGCTGGTGAAACCTAACCGCCGTGAGCTGGAGATCTGGGCCGGTCGCAAACTGCCTGGTCTGCAGGATGTGATTGGCGCTGCGCACGAACTGCGCGAGCAGGGCATCGCCCATGTGGTGATTTCATTGGGCGCGGAAGGCGCACTGTGGGTCAACGCGTCAGGCGAATGGATTGCTAAACCGCCGGTGTGTGAAGTCGTCAGCACCGTGGGTGCCGGTGATTCGATGGTGGGCGGCCTGATTTATGGCCTGCTGATGCGTGAATCCAGCGAACACACGCTGCGTCTTGCGACTGCCGTGGCGGCGATGGCCGTCAGCCAGAGCAACGTTGGCGTTTCCGATCGTACGCAGTTGGCCGCAATGATGGCGCGTGTCGACTTACAACCCGTTAACTGACAGCAGGAGAGCGATAATGAAAACGCTGCTGATTAAAGACCCTACACTGGGACTGGCTTCCGCATATATGGCGCAACAACGTCTGGCTGCCGCCGCAGCTGCTGCGGGCCTGACCCTGACTGAGAACCCTGCCGACGCTGAACTGGCGATTGTGCTGGGTAAAAACGTGCCGGATGATGCGGCGCTGAATGGCAAAGCGGTCTGGCTGGGTGATATCCAGCTGGCGGTCCGCGAGCCGGAAACCTTCCTTAACCGCGCCAAAGCTGAAGCTAAAACCTGGCAGGCTCCTGCGGCGGTGGCAACACCTGCAAGTGCATCAGCTGCAGCACCGGCTCAGGCTGGCGCGCAGAAACGCGTTGTGGCCGTTACCGCCTGTCCGACCGGCGTGGCACACACCTTTATGGCTGCCGAAGCTATTCAGGCTGAAGCGACCCGTCGCGGCTGGTGGGTGAAAGTTGAAACTCGCGGTTCAGTAGGTGCGGGTAACGCCATCACCCCGGAAGAAGTTGCTGCCGCTGATCTGGTGATCGTCGCAGCTGATATCGAAGTGGATCTGGCGAAATTTGCCGGGAAGCCGATGTACCGCACCTCAACCGGTCTGGCGCTGAAGAAAACCGCGCAGGAACTGGATAAAGCGGTTGCAGAAGCGAAGCCATATAAAGAGGTGGCTGGCGGACAGAGCAATAGCAGTGAAGAAGAGAAAAAAGGCGGGGCAGGGGCTTATCGTCACCTGCTGACCGGTGTTTCTTACATGCTGCCGATGGTGGTCGCGGGTGGTCTGAGCATCGCCCTGTCGTTTGCTTTTGGTATCACAGCGTTTAAAGAACAGGGCACTCTGGCCGCTGCGCTGATGCAAATCGGTGGGGGCAGCGCTTTTGCTCTGATGGTACCAGTGCTGGCGGGCTTTATCGCCTTCTCCATCGCTGACCGTCCGGGTCTGACGCCAGGTCTGATTGGCGGTATGATCGCCACCAGCATCAATGCAGGCTTCTTAGGCGGTATTATCGCGGGCTTTATTGCCGGTTATGCAGCGAAGCTGATCAGCGGCAAAGTCAAACTGCCGCAGAGTATGGAAGCGCTGAAACCGATATTGATTATCCCGCTGTTCGCGAGTCTGATCACCGGCCTGCTGATGATCTACGTGGTGGGCAAACCGGTTGCGGGCATCATGAGTGGCCTGACACACTGGCTGGCTAACATGGGCACGGCGAATGCGGTCCTTCTGGGCGCAATCCTGGGCGGCATGATGTGTACCGATATGGGCGGTCCGGTGAACAAAGTGGCTTACGCATTTGGCGTCGGCTTACTGAGTTCGCAGACGTATGCACCGATGGCCGCCATCATGGCAGCCGGTATGGTGCCACCGCTGGCGATGGGTCTGGCTACGCTGGTTGCCCGTCGTAAATTCAACAAAGGTCAGCAGGAAGGTGGTAAAGCGGCACTGGTTCTGGGTCTCTGCTTTATCTCTGAAGGTGCGATTCCATTCGCAGCCCGTGACCCGATGCGTGTTCTGCCTTGCTGTATCGTGGGCGGCGCAATCACCGGCGCGATCTCCATGGCGATTGGCGCGAAACTGATGGCACCGCACGGTGGACTGTTTGTACTGCTGATCCCTGGCGCCATTACCCCGGTTGTCGGTTATCTGATGTCGATTGTCATCGGTACTGCGGTTGCGGGTCTGGGCTATGCGATACTGAAACGTCCGGAAGAGCAGCTGGCGAAAGCCTGATGTGCAGAAATGCATAATCTGCTGAAGTGATAATAACAGGGAGCCGGTGGCTCCCTGTTTGCTTTTACATCTTTCCGATCTGACCTTGTTCCCTGTGCAGGCTCAGTCTTACAGCAACCAGGCCTGACTTTGTCAAAAATCTCGGAGCCAGCTGGCTCTCTTTTTCTATCCCTGCTGTTCGGCTTTCAGCCAGGCAATCTCATCTTTCCAGATGTCGGGATTAATAGTCTCAAGAATTAACGGAATACCATCAAACCGCGGATCTTTCATCAGCCAGCTAAACGCCGTTTTGCCGATATTCCCTTCACCCAGGCTGTGATGGCGGTCAACGCGACTGTCGAAGGCGCTTTTGGCATCGTTAAGGTGCATACCGTGCAGATAATCAAAGCCGACAATGCGCTCAAACTCAGCAAAGGTTGCCTCGCAGTCCGCTTCGGTACGCAGATCATACCCGCCAGCAAACGCATGACAGGTATCAATGCAGACGCCGACGCGCGACTTATCTTCGACATGTTCAATAATGGTGGCGAGGTGCTCGAAGCGGAATCCGAGGTTACTGCCCTGACCGGCGGTATTCTCAATGACGGCGGTCACATTCTGGCTCTGGTCGAGGGCGATGTTGATCGACTCCGCAATCCGCTTCAGGCAGGCCTCTTCTTCAATCTGATGCAGATGGCTGCCGGGATGGAAGTTCAGCAGCGTCAGGCCGAGCTGGTCACAACGTTTTAATTCATCAATAAAGGCCGCGCGGGATTTCTCCAGCGCCTCTTCAACCGGATGACCGAGGTTAATCAGAAAACTGTCGTGCGGCAGAATTTGCTGCGGACTGAATTTGTACGTCTCGCAGGCGGCGCGAAAAGCATCAATCACCTCAGTGGAGAGCGGGGCGGCCTTCCACTGACGCTGATTTTTAGTAAAGAGGGCAAAGGCGGTGGCTTCTATTTCATGGGCGCGAATCACTGCCTGATCCACACCACCTGCCGCACTCACGTGTGCGCCGATATATTTCATGCCTTTCTCCTGGGGCTATGCACGGATGAAACGGCATGATACCCGATGCTGTTAGCCCATGAAATGTTGCACCAGCAGATTGATGGTGCCGCCACCCGCGATTAACCAGCCAAATACCAGTGCGCCCAGCAGCAGCGGTTTAACGCCCGCCTCACGTAATGCGCTAAAACGGGTGGTTAATCCCAGAGCCGCCATCGCCATCGCCAGCAGCAGACCCGCCAGCTCGTTCAGCGTGGCCACTACCGTGGCAGGCAGCAGCTGCAGCGAGTTAAACAGCGCGACTGCGATAAACAGCAGGGCGAACCAGGGAAACGTCACCGGCTGACGCGCGTTGCTCGCTTTGCGTTTGCCGCGTAGCACTGCACTCAGGCAGAGCAGGAACGGGGCCAGCATCATCACCCGCAGCATTTTGGCAATCACCGCGCTGTTCTCGGCATCGGGGCTGATGCTGTGTCCGGCAGCCACGACCTGTGCTACTTCATGGATGGTCGAACCGGTAAATACCCCAAACTGCGATGCACTCAGGCCTGGAAAAAGATGGTGCGCCAGCGGCCACAGCATTGGATAGATAAAGATTGCCAGCGTGCCGAACAGCACCACGGTTGCAATAGCCACCGCCACTTTCGAGGAGGCGGCTTTTACCACTGGCTCGGTCGCCAGTACGGCCGCTGCCCCACAGATGCTGCTGCCCGCGCCAATCAGCCAGACGGTATCGCGATCCAGTTTCAGCAGCCGGATGCCCAGCAGGCAGGTAATAAAGAAGGTGCTGCTCAGCGTCAGCGCATCAATCAGGATGCCGCTAAAACCAACGTCGGCAATCTGTTGTAAGGTGATGCGAAATCCAAACAGGATGATCCCCAGCCGCAGCAGCTTCTGCTTAGCCAGTATCACGCCGCTGTCGCAGCGCGACGCCAGAGGCGTATAGACGCTATTGCCGACCAGGATGCCCAGCATGATTGCCAGGGTCAGTGAACCCAGCCCCGCTGCTGCCACCACCGGTTGCTGTGCGAGCCAGCTGGCAGCAGCGGCAATCGCGGCAGTCAGCAGCAGACCGGGGAACCAGAGCGTAACAGGATGATGGGGTTTAGCGATGCTCAGTTCGGTCATGGTGGTCACTCCTCATGGTTGAGTCATGATCATGACGGCGACTGGCTTAAAAGTGAAATTGATAATATATTTATAATTTACCAGAATAAACGATAAGGCCGCAATCATGATAGTTTCGCGTCTGCACCGCTGGGCGACGCTGATCAAAAGAGATGCCCGGGTGCTGTGGTTTGCCTTTCGCGATCCGCGCACGCCCTGGTGGAACAAAGTGGCGATGCTGGGGCTGGTCGCGTATGGCGTCAGCCCGATCGATCTCATCCCGGATGTGATCCCGTTTGTTGGTCTGCTGGATGACGCGGTGATTATCCCGACGGGCGTCATGGTGCTGATGCGGTTGCTGCCGAAAGACGTGCGTATCAGCAGCATCGCGAAAGCGCAGTCTCAGCGTGCGCGCGGTAAAAAAATGGCAGGCTGGCTGGGCATCGCCGGGCTGCTCTGGCTGGCATTAATGATTTATCTTGTCAGGCATTCATTGAGTTAAGAGGCAACAATGCACATTACGCTGCGGCAAATCGAAGTGTTCACCGAAGTGCTCAAAAGCGGTTCAACGACGCAGGCTTCGCAGTTGCTGGCGCTGTCGCAGTCCGCAGTCAGCGCGGCGCTGGCCGATCTGGAGAGTCAGCTCGGGGTGCAGCTGTTTGATCGGGTCGGCAAACGGCTGGTGCTAAATGAGCACGGGCGGCTGCTCTATCCGCGTGCGGTAGGACTGCTGGAGCAGGCAGGTGAAATTGAGCAATTGTTCAAAGAGGATAACGGCGCAATCCGCATCTTCGCCAGCAGCACCATCGGTAACTATCTGCTGCCGGGCATGATGGCCGCGTATCGCCGTGATTTTCCGGGGTTGCCGCTGGAGCTGAGCGTCGGAAACAGTCAGGATGTGATTCAGGCGGTTTCCGATTTTCGCGTAGACGTCGGGTTGATTGAAGGGCCGTGTCACATGACCGAGCTGGTCAGTGAACCCTGGCTGGAAGATGAACTGGTGGTGTTTGCTGCGCCTGACGCCGCGATTCTTCAACAGCCGGTGACGCTGAAAACGCTGGCCGAAGCGCCCTGGATCCTGCGTGAGCGCGGCTCGGGCACCCGTGAAATCGTCGACTATCTGCTGTTGTCACACCTGCCAAGTTTTCAGCTGGGCATGGAGCTGGGCAACTCCGAAGCGATCAAGCATGCAGTGCGGCATGGCATGGGTATCAGCTGTCTTTCGCGCCGGGTGATTGCCGATCTGCTGGAGGCGGGCACGCTGACAGAACTCACGATTCCGTTGCCGCGTCTGACCCGAACGCTCTACCGCATTCATCACCGGCAGAAGCATATTTCAAAAGCCCTGACGCGCTTTTTGTCCTATTGCCGTGAGTGACCGCTAATAATTCGGGCGCGATCATGAACATAACTTATAACAGCATGGCATCAGCTATACAGAGGCGGTCTGGCTGCTACAATCGCGCCTCATTTTTACCCAGCGTAGCGTTAACACATGCATAATGACCCAAATACAACACAACAACCTGCATTACGACGTGCGTTAAAAGCCCGTCATCTGACGATGATCGCCATCGGCGGTTCAATCGGTACCGGCCTGTTTGTCGCCTCTGGCGCAACTATCGCACAGGCTGGCCCCGGCGGAGCACTTCTCTCCTATATGCTCATCGGCCTGATGGTCTACTTCCTGATGACCAGTCTCGGTGAGCTGGCCGCCTTTATGCCCGTCTCGGGTTCTTTCGCCACCTACGGCGCGAAATATGTCGAAGAGGGTTTTGGCTTCGCCCTCGGCTGGAACTACTGGTACAACTGGGCGGTGACCATCGCAGTTGACCTGGTGGCGTCCCAGCTGGTGATGACCTACTGGTTCCCTGACACGCCAGGCTGGATCTGGAGCGCGTTGTTCCTGGGTCTGATATTCCTGCTTAACTACATCTCGGTGAAAGGCTTTGGCGAGGCGGAATACTGGTTCTCGCTGATTAAAGTGGCCACCGTGATTATCTTTATCATTGTTGGCGTGCTGATGATTACCGGCATTATGCGCGGTGCGGAGCATGCGGGCTGGCATAACTGGCAGGTTGGCGATGCGCCGTTTGCGGGTGGCTTTGCGGCAATGATTGGCGTGGCGATGATTGTGGGATTCTCCTTCCAGGGCACCGAGCTGATCGGTATCGCGGCGGGCGAATCTGAAGATCCGGCGAAAAATATCCCGCGCGCGGTGCGGCAGATTTTCTGGCGTATCCTGCTGTTCTATGTGTTCGCCATCCTGATTATCAGTCTGATCCTGCCGTACACCGATCCGCAGTTGCTGCATAACGACATTGACGATATCAGCGTCAGCCCGTTCACCCTGGTGTTCCAGAACGCCGGTCTGCTCTCTGCGGCAGCGGTGATGAATGCGGTGATCCTGACGGCGGTGCTGTCAGCCGGTAACTCCGGTATGTACGCCTCAACGCGTATGCTTTACAACCTGGCGAGTGAAGGCAAAGCGCCGCGCATTTTCGCGAAACTCTCTAAAGGCGGCGTTCCGCGCAATGCCTTATGGGCGACGACCGTCGTGGCCGGGCTGTGCTTCCTGACCTCTAAGTTTGGCAATCAGGAAGTCTATCTGTGGCTGCTGAATACCTCAGGCATGACCGGTTTTATCGCCTGGCTGGGTATTGCCATCAGTCACTATCGCTTCCGCCGCGGCTATGTTGCCCAGGGTCATGATCTTAACGATCTGCCTTACCGTTCCGGCTTCTTCCCGCTGGGGCCGATCTTCGCCTTTGTGCTTTGCCTGATCATTACGCTGGGTCAGAACTATCAGGCATTCCTTAACGACAGCATTGACTGGTACAGCGTAGCGGCCACCTACATTGGCCTTCCGCTGTTCCTGATTATCTGGTTCGGCTACAGGCTGACGCGCGGCAGCCGTTTCGTGAAGTACAGCGAGATGGAGTTCCCGGTTCATAAAGATTAGAACTGTGCGCTGGCGCTGTTAAGTCAGGTACCTGACACAGCGCCCTGAGCTCTTCCCCATCTTTAACGTCAATGCGCTATAACTGCCATTATCGTTCCCCTAACAACACCATTTTTTACGGTTTTTTCTCGCCTCGCTTATGCGAACGAATTGATAATTATTATCACCTGCACTATTGTGACTGCGTTTTCTGACGTGATAGCCACACAGGGTTCAAAAATGACTACCGAAACTTCGCTGCTGGCGGGGGAAGAGACGCTTCACCACACCATGCAAAACTATCATCAGGTGCTGCGCCGCCGCCTGATCTGGATTGGCGTATTACTGGTGGCAATTATTGCCTCATTAATCCTCGACTTTACGCTCGGTCCGGCCGGGCTCTCACTGGACACGCTGTGGAATACGCTGCTCAGCCCCGACAGTGTCGATGCCGGTACCCGTGTTATCGTCTGGGATATTCGTCTGCCTTATGCACTGATGGCGCTGGTGGTCGGGCTGTCGCTGGGCCTGGCCGGCGCAGAAATGCAGACTATCCTGAATAACCCGCTGGCCAGCCCGTTTACGCTCGGTGTCTCATCGGCAGCGGCGTTTGGTGCCGCACTTGCGATCATTCTCGGCGTTGGTATTCCTGGCATTCCTGATCAGTGGTTAATCTCAGCCAACGCCTTTATCTTTGCACTGTTTGCCGCGCTGATGCTGGATGCCGTGACCCGCTGGACCCAGGTCTCCTCTGCGGGCGTCGTGCTGTTCGGTATTGCACTGGTCTTTACCTTTAACGCACTGGTCTCGATGATGCAGTTCATTGCCAGCGAAGATACGCTGCAGGGTCTGGTGTTCTGGACCATGGGCAGCCTGGCGCGCGCCTCCTGGGAGAAGCTGGGCGTGCTGACCGTGGCGCTGGCCATCCTGGTGCCGTTCTCAATGATGAGCAGCTGGAAGCTGACGGCGCTGCGTCTGGGTGAAGACCGCGCCGTGAGCTTTGGTATCGACGTGCGTCGGCTGCGCCTGACCACCTTGCTGCGCATCAGTATCCTTTCGGCGCTTGCGGTGGCGTTTGTGGGACCCATTGGCTTCATCGGCCTGGTTGCACCCCACATTGCCCGCATGATGTTTGGTGAAGATCACCGTTTTTATCTGCCTGCCAGTGCGCTGGTTGGCGCGCTGGTGCTCTCCCTGGCGTCAGTCGCGTCGAAAAACCTGCTGCCGGGTGTCATTATTCCCGTGGGTATTGTGACGTCACTGATTGGTGTGCCGTTCTTCCTGAGTATTATTCTGCGCCATCGGGGGACGGTATAATGGAAACGGGTCTGACATTACGCGGCTTCAGTGCCGGTTATCCCAAACATAAAGTGATTGAAAACCTCAACGTGGCTCCGTTGCCACGCGGTGAGATTACCGTTCTGCTGGGACCGAATGGTTGCGGTAAATCGACGCTGTTGCGTGCGCTGGCTGGTCTGAATAAAGGTCAGGGCGAGATGTGGCTTAACGGTGAAGATCTCATGACTCAGCCGTTTGCCCGCCGTGCGAAAAACGTAGTCTATCTGCCACAGTCGCTGCCTGCGGGCGTGCATCTGCATGTGCTGGAATCGATTATCGTGGCACAGCGTGCCTCCGGTGGCCTGCACAGTGCCAGCAGTGAAGCGGAAATCATGCATCTGCTGGAACAACTGGGCATTGCCCATCTGGCGATGCGCTACCTTGATCAGCTTTCGGGCGGACAGAAGCAGCTGGTCGGGCTGGCGCAATCTTTAATCCGTCGCCCTAAACTGCTGCTGCTGGATGAACCGCTGAGCGCGCTGGATCTCAATTACCAGTTCCACGTCATGGACCTGGTGCGCCGCGAAACGGCCCAGCGCAACATCGTGACGGTGGTGGTGGTGCATGACATCAACATCGCGCTGCGTCATGCGCAACATGCCCTGATGCTTAAGCAGGGCGCGCTGGTCGCAGAAGGGCAGCCGGATAAGGTGATTACGCCGGCTACGCTGGCAAAAGTGTATGGCGTCAACGGGCGTATCGAACACTGCTCACGCGGCATTCCGCAGGTGATGATCGATGGGCTGACCGGTCCGGCCTTAGTCTGATCGTCAGGTTAAGGTTGCGGCGGCTGAAGTATCCGCCTCTTTCGGAAAGGAGAGTGCAGGGCTGGCAGGGCGCTGACGTTGCAACCATGTTCCCGCCTCTACAGCATGCAAAAAAAGAGGGCCGCAATAGCGGCCCTGATTATTTACGCCAGCAGATGCTGGGCATGGAAGCGAAGATGATCTTCCACAAAACTGGCAATAAAGAAGTAGCTATGGTCATAACCCGGCTGAATACGCAGCGTCAGCGGGAAACCCACCTCGCGGGCGATCTCCTCTAACCGCTCTGGCTGCAGCTGATCGGCCAGGAACTGATCGCTGTCACCCTGATCGATCAGCATTGGCAACCGATGGGAGACTTCCGCCATCAGCTGGCAGCTGTCATATTCCCGCCACGCCGCACGATCGTCGCCCAGATAGGCCTGAAACGCTTTCTGGCCCCAAGGCACCTGCATTGGATTCACAATCGGTGCAAAGGCTGAAGCCGAGGCAAAGCGGTTACCCAGACGCAGCGCCAGCATCAGCGCGCCGTGTCCGCCCATAGAATGACCCATGATTGACTGGCGTTCACTGACCTTGAAGTTATCCGCAATCAGGGCAGGTAACTCGCTGCTCAGATAGTCGAACATGCGGAAATGACTCGCCCAGGGTTGCTGGGTGGCATTGAGATAAAATCCCGCACCCTGACCCAGATCGTATCCCTCATCGTTCGCCACGCCGTCACCGCGCGGGCTGGTGTCCGGCATAATCAGCACCAGACCCAGTTCCGCCGCAACGCGCTGCGCGCCCGCTTTGATGGTGAAATTCTCGTCGTTACAGGTCAGGCCGGCTAAAAACCAGACCACCGGCGGCGGTGCATCACCGTGCGGGGTGGGCAGATAGATGCTAAAGGTCATCGGGCAGTTCAGCACGGCTGACTGATGACGCCAGCGCTGCTGCCAGCCGCCAAAAATACGGTGTTCTTCCAGTAGCTCCAGAGTGGATGCCATAACGCCTCCTGATTACTTGTTAAAGTGCACGACCGAGCGAATCGATTTTCCTTCGTGCATCAAATCAAAGGCGTCGTTGATCTCTTCCAGCGGCATGGTGTGAGTGATGAAGTCGTTAAGGGCAAATTTACCGTCGAGGTAATCCTGCACAATGCCTGGCAGCTGTGAACGGCCTTTTACGCCACCAAACGCGGAACCGCGCCAGACGCGACCGGTTACCAGCTGGAACGGACGGGTAGAGATCTCTTCACCGGCACCGGCAACACCGATAATCACAGACTCGCCCCAGCCTTTGTGGCAGCACTCCAGTGCGGAACGCATTACGTTGACGTTACCGATACACTCAAACGAGAAGTCCACGCCGCCGTCGGTCAGCTCGACAATCACATCCTGAATCGGTTTGTCGTAATCTTTCGGGTTAATCAGATCGGTGGCACCCAGTTTACGTGCCAGATCGAATTTGCTGGTGTTGAGGTCGATGGCAATGATACGGCCTGCTTTCGCCATTTTCGCGCCAATCACCGCAGAAAGACCGATGCCGCCGAGACCGAAGATCGCCACGGTGTCGCCTTCTTTCACTTTGGCGGTGTTCATTACCGCGCCCATGCCGGTCGTGACGCCACAGCCCAGCAGACAAACCTCTTCCAGCGGTGCTTCTTTACTGATTTTTGCCAGTGAGATCTCCGGGATGACGGTGTATTCAGAGAAGGTCGAGGTGCCCATGTAATGGAAAATCGGTTTGCCATCTTTGAAGAAGCGGGTGGTGCCGTCCGGCATCAGGCCCTTACCCTGGGTGGCGCGAATCGCCTGGCAGAGGTTAGTTTTGCCCGACAGACAGTACTTACATTTGCCGCACTCCGGGGTGTAAAGCGGGATGACATGGTCTCCCACTTCCACGCTGGTTACGCCTTCGCCCACCGCTTCCACGATGCCGCCGCCTTCATGGCCAAGGATCGCCGGGAAAACACCTTCCGGGTCAGTGCCGGAAAGGGTGTAGGCGTCGGTATGACAGACACCGGTCGCGACAATACGCACCAGCACTTCACCTTTTTGCGGTGGCATTAAATCCACTTCTTCGATTTTCAGTGGTTCGCCAGCAGCCCAGGCAACCGCGGCACGGGTTTTGATCATGTTCATGCAATCCCTCTTCCAGTCAGATTGTGACGCGTAATAGCGCCTTTTTTCGTGAGTTAAACATAGCGTGGAACGCTTATTCCGTCGCCTGCAATGGGTGGATCAGCTCATCGTTGAGCGGACGATCGTCAAACTGTTCAATAATCAGGTATTTCAGCGCTTCTACATTCGGGGTAAAGGCGTCACGCCGCCACATCAGCCAGGTGGCGGTGTCGCGATAAGCTGCGGGCAGGGTATGCGCCTGCACCCGCGACCGATCCGCCATCTGCTTCAGCACCGAAGCCGGAATCATCGCGACCCCTGCACCGCCCGCTACGCAGGCCAGCATGGCGTGATAGGACTGAATCTCCATCACACTGTTGGGTGCGGTCTGGCTGTCGCGATACCAGCTCTCCAGCTTCACCCGGTAAGAGCAGCTGTTGCGGAACGCAAACAGAGTATCGTCCTGCACGTCGCGCGCCGTGGTGATTGGCCCATGATCCAGCCCGGTGATCAGCACCATCTCCTCGCGAAAAGCGATGCAGCCATTCAGGTCATCATGAGAAACCGGGCCATCCACCAGCGCAGCGGCCAGGGTGCCTTCACGGACCCGATCGATAATTTCGCCTGAGGTGCCGGTAATCAGCGACAGCGCCACTTTAGGAAAGCGCTGATGATAGGCGGCGAGCAGGCCAGGCAGGCGGGTCGCTGCGGTGCTCTCCATGGAGCCCAGTGCAAAGTTTCCCGCCGGTTCGCCGGTTCGGGTCATGCTCATCGCTTCTTCACTTAACGCCAGAATGCGTTGCGCATAATTCAGGAAATTATGGCCCATCGGCGACAGGCGAATGCGCTGCTTCTCACGAATAAAGAGATCAACACCTAATTCCTCTTCCAGCTGACGCAGCCGCGTGGTGAGATTAGAGGGGACGCGATGCAGATGTTCTGCTGCGCGCGCCAGTGAACCCGTTTCGGCGACGGAACAGAACATACGCAGCTGAACTAAATCCATATCTTCTCTTCCTGTAAACAAGTTGGTTAATATTATTCACTTTCCGTGAGTTTAGTCATCCTGCATGCTATTAGCAAGTCAGAAGAGATCTCAGGGCAGAACAACAGGAGTTCAGCAATGGCGTTACGCGTCGCGCTCAGTGCATTTTTAACTTTATTTGTGGCGATGGGCATAGGGCGATTTGCCTTTACGCCGCAGGTGCCACTGATGATTCAGGCTCACCAGCTGACGCTTACCAGTGCCAGCCTGGTCGCAGCCCTCAACTATTTAGGCTACCTGTGTGGCTCCTTTGATGCGATGCGGGCGCATCAAAGGGTCGAACTGCGGCTGCAGGCGGGTGTATGGGGCGCGGTAATCCTGACGCTGCTCTCGGCACTGGCAACCGGCCCGTGGCTGCATGGCGCTATTCGTTTTCTGATTGGCTGGGCCAGCGGCTGGGCGATGGTGCTGGTGGCGGCCTGGAGCAACGAACAGCTGCATCGGCATGGGCGGGCAGGGTTGTCGGCGGCCGTGTTTGCCGGACCGGGTTGCGGCATTTTTGTCAGTGGTTTGCTGGGGGTAGCGCTGCACACATTCCAGGTCTCCGCCGGTCTTGCCTGGGCTGCTTACGGGGCGCTGGCGCTGCTGCTGATTGCGTTAATCACCCGTAATTTACCGCGTCGCGGCGAACTGCATCGTCCGGATCAGGCACCCGAGCCGCTGGTGCTGAACCG
Source organism: Pantoea jilinensis (assembly GCF_019104105.1). Taxonomy (NCBI): domain Bacteria; kingdom Pseudomonadati; phylum Pseudomonadota; class Gammaproteobacteria; order Enterobacterales; family Erwiniaceae; genus Pantoea; species Pantoea jilinensis. The sequence goes on from NZ_CP077746.1 coordinate 1,355,280, forward strand.
CAATCTTAAAAGGCTGGTGCTGAGTTACAGTCTGGCAGGGTTTGGCTACATCCTGCCCGCGACTTTTCTGTCGCAGATGGCCGCCACACGTTTTCCTGACGGCATCTTCGCGCAGTTTGTCTGGCCGATATTTGGCGGGGCGGCAATGATCGGCATCCTGCTGGGTATTCTGACGCGGCGCTGGGGGCACAGCCATGTCCGCCTGGCGCTGGTGCTCTGGGCACAGGCGCTGGGTGTGTTTGCTGCGGCGCTGCTGCCCGGCTTTAGTGGCCTGCTGGCCGGTGCGTTGCTGGTCGGAGGCGGCTTCCTGAGTGTGGTGCAGTTGTCTATGCTCTGCGCCCGCGAACTGGCGCCCAACCATCTGCGATTCATGGCTGGCCTGCTGACGACCGGCTATGCGATTGGACAACTTGTCGGCCCGCTGCTCTCTTTTCTCTCAACGGCCTTGTTACATCGGCTTGAGCCTGCGCTCTGGGTGGCAGGGGTGAGTCTGGTCTGGGCAGGCCTGCTGGTCTGGCGAAGAATTGAGTGAAAAGCTTTCATCACCAATCTGATTGATTGCTGGATTCCCCGCAAAGAAAGTTTCACAATACGCGCCTGATTACAGGGCCCGCAAGCAAAAGCTTGCGGGCGCAACACCAGCCGGAGAAGAGTAGATGAGCACCTTAAGTCAGGAAGCTGCCCTGGTTCACGAAGCGCTGCTGGCGCGTGGACTGGAAACGCCGTTACGTGCACCGACGCGCGACATTGATGACGAAACGCGTAAAAGCCTGATTGCCGGGCACATGACCGAGATTATGCAGCTGCTGAATCTGGATCTTGAAGATGACAGCCTGATGGAAACGCCACATCGCATCGCCAAAATGTATGTGGATGAAATCTTTTCCGGTCTCGACTACGCAAACTTCCCGAAAATCACCGTCATTGAGAACAAAATGAAGGTCGATGAGATGGTGACCGTGCGTGATATCACCCTGACCAGCACCTGTGAACACCACTTTGTGATCATCGATGGCAAGGCTACCGTCGCCTATATTCCTAAAGAAAAGGTGATTGGCCTGTCGAAAATCAACCGCATCGTGCAGTTCTTTGCTCAGCGTCCGCAGGTGCAGGAGCGGCTGACGCAGCAGGTTCTGGTTGCATTGCAGACGCTGCTGGGCACTAACAATGTGGCTGTTTCCATTGATGCGGTGCACTACTGTGTCAAAGCGCGTGGCGTAAAAGATGCCACCAGCGCCACCACCACGACGTCGCTGGGTGGCCTGTTCAAGTCCAGTCAGAACACCCGTCAGGAATTTTTGCGCGCGGTGCGCCATAGTTGAGTTTATGGCGGGCGCATAACGTTGCCCGCCTCAATGTGCAGGTGCCGCATGCAACGCTATCACGCGCTGGATTTCATTCGTGGATGTGCCATTCTCGGCATTCTGCTGCTCAATATTGTCGGCTTCGGTCTGCCTTCAGCCGCCTACCTTAATCCAGCCTGGCAGGGTAGCGTCACGCTTTCCGATGCCTGGACATGGGCACTCTCTGACGTTTTTGCTCAGCTCAAATTCCTCACGCTGTTTGCGCTGCTGTTTGGCGCGGGTCTGCAAATGCAGCTGCCGCGCGGCAGTCGCTGGCTCACAGCCCGGCTTTCCCTTCTGGTCCTGATCGGTTTTGTTCACGGGGTTTTTCTCTGGGAAGGGGACATCCTGCTGGACTACGGCATTATCGGGCTGGTGGTGTGGCGGGTACTGCGTGATGTTCCCTCCACCCGCAGCCTGATGAATACCGGCATTCTGCTCTACCTGGTCGGCTGCGGGGTGCTGCTGGTGTTTGGGTCGATCTCCTCTCCTGAGCCGACTAATTCCTGGCTGCCGGGTGCAGCAGAACTGCAATATGAACAGTTCTGGAAACTTGCTGGCGGCTGGGACGCGATACAGAACCGGCTGGACCATCTTTCGTCAGGGCTGATGGCGCTTGCAGCGCAGTATGGCTGGCAGCTGGCAGGTCTGATGATGATCGGTGGCGCACTGCTGCGCAGCGGCTGGCTGATTGGCGAATTCCCTGCACGGCATTATCGTCAGGCGGCGGCGCTGCTGTTAATCATTGGGTTCTCCATTGCGGTGGCCGGTGTGGCAGCGCAATGGCTGTTACATTGGGAGTTTCGCTGGACCGCATTTTACCTGCAAGCGCCGCGCGACCTTGCCAGCCCGCTAATTAGTCTGGGCTACACCGCACTCTGCCTGGCTTACTGGCCGCAGATCGCGCGCTGGCGCATCAGCTATGCCATCCAGTGCGTGGGCCGGATGGCGCTGACCAACTACCTGCTTCAGACCGTGATCTGCACTACGTTGTTCTATCGCTTTGGCTTCTATATGCACTTTACCCGGCTGGAACTGCTGCTGATAGTGCCTGCGGTATGGCTCTTCAATATCCTGTTTTCACTCATCTGGTTACATTTCTTTGCACAGGGTCCGCTGGAATGGCTTTGGCGGCGGCTAACACTGCTCTCAACTGGCAGATCCCGTATCACTGACAACGCAGGATAATGACCGCCATCACAAAGGTTACAGAATTGTATGTAACCGTTTTCATTGATGTGACGCAATTCACGCTGTACGCCTCCTGCCCCTGACAAAATAGCGCCGGTGTTCAACCCGGCGTGATGCCTAATTTTCCTTTCTGGAACTGCTGCATGATAACTATTCGTGATGTTGCCCGTCAGGCTGGCGTGTCAGTGGCGACCGTGTCGCGCGTCCTTAATCAGAGCAACGCCGTGACCTCAGATACCCGTGATACCGTGTTACAGGCGGTTGAAGCGCTGGGCTATCGCCCTAACGCCAACGCCCAGGCGCTGGCGACGCAGGTCAGCGACACGATTGGGGTGGTGGTGATGGATGTCTCCGATCCCTTCTTCGGGGCGCTGGTTAAAGCAGTCGATACCGTAGCGCAGCGCGTGCACAAACATGTGTTAATCAGCAACTCCTGGCATCAGGAAGAGAAAGAGCGTCATGCCATTGAAGTGCTGATCCGTCAACGCTGTAGCGCGCTGGTGGTGCACGCAAAAACACTGCCGGACGCGGAACTGGCGGACTTTATGCAGCACGTACCCGGCATGGTAGTCATTAACCGTATCGTTCCCGGTTTTGAACACCGCAGCGTCAGTCTGGATAACGTCACTGGCGCATTGATGGCTTCAAGAACCCTTTTACAACAGGGACATAGCCGCATCGGCTATCTTTGCTCCAGTCATCCGATCGAAGATGTGGCCCAGCGTCGTGAAGGATGGATGCAGGCAATGGCAGAGCAGGGCGTTCGGCCCCAGGAGAGCTGGATAGCCAGTGCAGAGCCCGACATGCAGGGCGGTGAAGCAGCGATGGTGGAGTTGCTGGGGCGCAATCTCAACCTTACGGCGGTGTTTGCCTATAACGACGGCATGGCTGCTGGCGCGCTCACTGCGCTGAAAGACAACGGCATTCAGGTTCCACAGCATTTTTCTGTCATTGGCTTCGATGATATTCCCATTTCCCGTTACACCGACCCACAGTTAACGACTGTTCGCTATCCCATTGTATCTATGGCAAAAATCGCCACTGAACTGGCACTGCAGGGCGCAGCAGGCCTGCTTGATGACACCGCAACACATATCTTTATGCCGACGCTGGTGCGGCGTCATTCGGTGGCGCAGCGGCAAAATGTGGAGTCCGTCACTAATTCAGGTGATTCAGGCATGTAACCGTTTTCAATCTGTGATTACATTCACAGTTAATTAACATTGCTCTCACTATGATGGCAGCGTCTTACCGGACTGAAACATTATGTAACGCCAGTGTAACGGCATCAGTTGTGGTCTCAGTAGCCGGTTATAGGGTTCACCCCCTCTTCATGGAAGCATTCAGGCACAAGGATGTCAGGTTTTAGACGGTGTTCAACGGCTCAACATCCCCATTACGTTAGCCGACGTGCCGATCTGTTTTACCGATTGCTCTCCCGCATGTTACGCGGTAGCGCTAAAAAGACCCTGCATAATAAAACCGGAGATACCATGAATAAGAAGGTTTTCACGCTTACAGCACTGGTTGCCAGCATGATGTTTGGTGCAACCGCTCACGCAGCTGACACCCGTATCGGCGTGACCATTTACAAATACGATGACAACTTCATGTCAATGGTGCGTAAAGACATCGAGAAAGAAGCGAAAGCGATCGGTGGCGTACAGTTGCTGATGAATGACTCACAAAACGACCAGTCCAAACAGAACGATCAGGTTGACGTGCTGATGGCAAAAGGCGTGAAAGCGCTGGCGATTAACCTGGTTGACCCGGCTGCCGCTGCGGTGATCGTAGACAAAGCGCGTGCTAACGATGTGCCGGTTGTCTTCTTCAACAAAGAACCGAACGCCAAAGTGCTGGCGGGTTATGACAAAGCCTACTACGTCGGTACCGACTCTAAAGAGTCCGGCATCATTCAGGGTCAGCTGATCGAGAAACACTGGAAAGCGACGCCAGCCTGGGATTTGAACAAAGATGGCACCATTCAGTTCGTGCTGCTGAAAGGCGAGCCGGGTCATCCTGATGCAGAAGCCCGTACCAAATATGTGATCGACACCCTGAACAAAGATGGTCTGAAAACCCAGCAGTTAGCAATGGATACGGCCATGTGGGATACCGCTCAGGCTAAAGATAAGATGGATGCATGGTTGTCAGGCCCGAACGCCAAAAAAATCGAAGTGGTGATTGCCAACAACGATGCGATGGCAATGGGTGCGGTTGAAGCGCTGAAAGCGCACAACATGACGTCAATCCCTGTGTTCGGCGTCGATGCCCTGCCAGAAGCGCTGGCGCTGGTTAAATCCGGTGCGCTGGCCGGTACCGTGCTGAACGATGCGGAAAACCAGGCGAAAGCGACGCTGGATATTGCCAATAACCTGGCGAACGGCAAAGCGGCAACTGACGGCACTAACTTCAAGATGGTTGATAAGATCGTCCGCGTTCCTTACGTGCCGGTTGATAAAGAAAATCTGTCTCAGTTCGTGAAATAAGATCGATTACGGGCGCGACCGCGGTCGCGCCTTTTTTATGTCACCACCGTTTTTTAGCCAGGTAAAATATGGCCAGTGATAACACGACCGCGCAGCGAGAATATTTGCTGGAAATGACGAATGTTTCAAAATCATTTCCCGGCGTTAAAGCGTTAGATAATGTTAATTTGAAAGTGCGGCCTCACTCTGTTCATGCATTAATGGGCGAGAACGGTGCCGGGAAATCCACATTATTAAAATGCCTGTTTGGTATCTATAAAAAAGATACCGGCAGTATCCTGTTTCAGGGTAACGAGATCGATTATAAAAGCTCCAAAGAGGCGCTGGAAAATGGCGTGTCGATGGTGCATCAGGAATTAAACCTGGTACTGCAACGTACCGTGATGGACAACATGTGGCTTGGGCGCTATCCGCGCAAAGGCTTTTTTGTCGATCAGGATAAAATGTATCAGGATACACAAGCGATTTTTGACGAGCTGGATATCGATATCGATCCGCGCGACAAAGTTGCCAATCTTTCTGTATCTCAGATGCAGATGATTGAAATTGCCAAAGCGTTCTCTTACGACGCGAAAATTGTGATTATGGATGAACCGACTTCCTCGCTGACTGAGAAAGAGGTTAATCACCTGTTCACGATTATTCGCAAACTGAAAGATCGCGGCTGCGGCATTGTTTATATTTCGCACAAGATGGAAGAGATTTTCCAGCTGTGCGATGAGATCACCATTCTGCGTGATGGTCAGTGGATTACCTCTCAGCCGCTGGAAGGGCTGGATATGGATAAGATCATCGCTATGATGGTCGGCCGTTCACTGAACCAGCGTTTCCCTGACCGTACCAACGTGCCAGGCGAGACCATTCTTGAGGTGCGCAATCTGACGTCGCTGCGTCAGCCGTCGATTCGTGACATCTCATTTGATCTGCGTAAAGGGGAGATACTCGGCATTGCCGGGCTGGTGGGCGCCAAACGTACCGATATCGTCGAAACGCTGTTTGGCATTCGCGAAAAATCGGGCGGCACCATTAAACTGCATGGTAAACCGATTAATAATCACAGCGCCAACGAAGCCATTAACCACGGTTTCGCGCTGGTGACGGAAGAGCGTCGCTCAACCGGTATTTATGCTTATCTGGATATTGGTTTTAACTCGCTTATTTCAAATATTAAAAAATATAAAAACAGTATGGGGCTGCTGGATAATAAACGCATGAAGAGTGATACCCAGTGGGTGATCGATTCTATGCGCGTTAAGACACCAGGCCACCATACTCAAATTGGTTCGCTTTCGGGCGGTAACCAGCAAAAAGTGATTATTGGCCGCTGGTTATTGACCCAGCCTGAAATCCTGATGCTTGATGAACCAACTCGCGGTATTGATGTTGGTGCAAAATTCGAAATTTACCAGTTGATTGCTGAGCTGGCGAAGAAAGAAAAGGGCATCATTATTATCTCTTCTGAAATGCCGGAGCTGTTAGGCATTACCGATCGTATTCTGGTAATGAGTAATGGACTGGTAGCAGGCATAGTTGATACCAAAACGACCACGCAGAACGAAATATTGCGTTTAGCGTCATTACACCTTTAATGAAGCAAGGGCTGTTAACATGAAAGCGACCACAAAAAAGAATGCGCTAACCTGGTTAAAAGAGGGCGGCATTTACGTCGTTCTGCTGGTATTGCTGGCTATTATTATCTTCCAGGATCCATCGTTCTTAAGTTTAATGAACCTGAGTAATATTCTGACCCAATCTTCAGTGCGCATTATTATTGCACTGGGTGTGGCGGGTCTGATTGTGACCCAGGGTACTGACCTGTCAGCCGGACGTCAGGTTGGTCTGGCTGCGGTTGTCGCCGCGACGTTGCTGCAGGCGATGGATAACGCGAACAAAGTCTTCCCGACGCTGGATACCGTGCCGATTCCACTGGTTATTCTGACCGTGTGCATCATCGGCGGTGTGATTGGTCTGGTCAACGGTGTGATTATTGCTTACCTGAAGGTAACGCCATTTATCACCACGCTGGGCACCATGATTATCGTTTACGGTATCAACTCACTCTATTATGACTTTGTTGGCGCATCACCGATTGCCGGTTTTGACGCAGGCTTCTCGAAATTCACCCAGGGCTTCTTGCGCTTTGGTGATTTCAAACTGTCGTTCATCACGTTCTACGCTGTGATTGCCATTATTTTCGTCTGGGTGCTGTGGAACAAAACCCGCTTCGGCAAAAACATTTTTGCTATCGGCGGTAACCCGGAAGCGGCGAAAGTGTCAGGCGTGAACGTCCCGATGAACCTGATCATGATCTATGCCCTGTCAGGTGTATTCTACGCCTTCGGCGGGATGCTGGAAGCGGGTCGTATCGGTTCTGCCACCAACAACCTCGGCTTTATGTATGAGCTGGATGCGATTGCGGCCTGTGTGGTCGGCGGCGTCTCCTTCGCCGGTGGTGTGGGTAGCGTAGCGGGCGTCGTGACCGGTGTACTGATCTTCACCGTTATCAACTACGGTCTGACCTATATCGGCGTCAACCCTTACTGGCAGTACATCATTAAAGGCGGCATCATTATCTTCGCCGTTGCGCTGGATTCACTGAAATACTCTCGTAAGAAGTAAGTCTGATTCAACGCTAAGAAAGCGGCCTTCGGGTCGCTTTTTTTATGGGCAGATGTTGTGAGGAATTGCTGTGAGATCGAGTCAGCGAAGGGAACAGGGTCAGATCGGAAAGACGCAAAACCTGTCATCCATGACACGCTCGGCTCGTGTTATTCCTCTGCAGAACGCTTTTTATGAGGGAGAGTGTTGGAGGCATTGCTGTGAGATCGAGTCTGCGAAGGGAACAGCGTCAGATCGGAAAGTCGCTAAGGCCAGTCCATGACATGCCCGGTTTCTTAAAGGCTGGGGTCGTTGCTGTGAGATCGAGGCTGCCAACGGAACACGGTCAGATCGGAAAGACGCAAAACCTGTCATCCATGACACGCTCGGCCCGCGTCGTCCCTGACGCGGGACGCTTTCCTCTTCTGACCCTGTTCCCTGCGCGTTGAGCTTAGTCGTTGCTGTCAGAATTCCCTGAACCTTGTACCTTGCTGCCAGACCGCAGCAAAGTGCTAACAATGCGATTTCAGCAAAGCTAAAAGAAGCCGCTGAGCGCCAGCTATTTCCGCAGTTTTTGTTCCAGCTCCAGCAGCTGCTCCGGCGTCACCGCAGGGTAACTCTGCGCATCTTCAGGGACATCACGTACGGCGGGAATAGGTACCAGCGGACCTAAGAAGCGAGGTTCACGCTTGAGCAGAAAGAGGTCCGCCAGCGCGCCCAGTCGGGCACCGACTTCACGGAAGCGCACGCTGAGCATGTTTTTAGGTGAGGGCACCGCATAGCACTGCGCCTGAATACCCAGCTGTAAGGCGATAAACAGCGCACGCTCACAGTGAAAACGCTGCGTGATAATAATGAAATCGTTGGTATCAAACACTTTACGTGTGCGAACGATGGAGTCCAGCGTACGGAACCCGGCATAATCGAGCACGATATCAGCCGGATCGACACCAGCTTTGATGAGGTCGCGTCGCATGGTCATCGGCTCGTTATAACTTTGCAGCGCGTTATCACCACTCAGCAGCAGGTAATTGACCTTGCCGCTGTTGTAGGCGTTCAGCGCGCCCTGAATGCGATAGAGGTAATACTGATTGATGACGCCGGTACGATAATATTTAGCCGTACCCAGCACCACGCCAACCTGACGATGGGGTAAAGAGGCGACATTTTCGTAGATAAAAGGCGCAGTTTTCCAGCTGATCCAACGATCAAGGCCGAGCGCCGTTGCCATCATCAGTAAGATGATGAAAAGCAGACCAATGGAAACGCGTTTCAGCATGCGCCTGGAGACTCGATGTCAGAATGTTGAGATGGGACAAGGCTACTTGAGCTGTCGCAGTGAAGCAAGTTACTGCCGGCTGGCTGTGCTATTTTTGAACACTGCCGGATCGCCTGCGATCCGGCAGTCTGAAGGTTAAATCGAGGTACGACGATAATGACGATACTGCGGCAGCCAGAAGTTGTTGGCGATAGCCTGTGACAACACATCCTCTGAGGTCACTACGGCGACACCCGCCAGCTGAGCCGCTTTACCCACTTCCATCGCAATGATTTTCGACACACCCTGAATATCTTTAATCTCAGGCAGCACCGGGCCTTCGCCTTCATTCACCAGCGGTGAACAGTCGGCGAGCGCACGGCTGGCGGTCATCAGCATGGTATCGGTAACGCGGCTGGCGCCTGACGCAATCACACCCAGCCCAATACCCGGGAAGATATAGGAGTTGTTGCACTGCGCAATCGGATAGGTTTTACCATTCCAGCTCACCGGTGAGAACGGGCTGCCCGTGGCGACCAGCGCGGCACCGTCAGTCCAGGCAATGATATCCGCAGGTGTGGCTTCCACGCGTGATGTCGGGTTCGACAACGGCATCACGATAGGGCGCTTACAGTGCTTGTGCATCTCGCGAATGATCTCTTCGGTGAACAGACCCGGCTGGCCGGAGACACCAATCAGAATATCGGGTTTCGCATTGCGTACGACATCCAGCAGCGAAATGGAATCATTGGTGATATCCCAGGTCTGCAGGTTTTCGCTTTTCTGCACCAGCTTGCTCTGGAAGTCGAGCAGGTTGGGGAGCTTATCAGTCAACAGACCAAAGCGATCCACCATCATTACCCGGCCACGCGCTTCATCATCACTCAGACCTTCTGATTTCATCTGCGCAATGATCTGTTCAGCGATTCCGCAACCCGCAGAACCGGCACCCAGGAACACCACTTTCTGCTCGCACAGGCGGCTACCGGCTGCGCGGCTGGCCGCAATCAGCGTGCCAACGGTCACGGCGGCGGTGCCCTGAATATCGTCGTTAAAGCAGCAGACTTCATCGCGATAGCGGTTCAGCAGCGGCATAGCATTCTTCTGGGCGAAATCTTCAAACTGCAACAGCACTTTCGGCCAGCGGCGCTTAACGGCCTGAATAAACTCATTCACGAACGTATCATACTCTTCGCCAGTGATACGCGGATGACGCCAGCCCATGTAGAGCGGATCGTTCAGCAACTGCTGATTGTTGGTGCCGACATCCAGCACAACCGGCAGCGTGTACGCCGGGCTGATGCCGCCACAGGCGGTATAGAGCGAAAGCTTACCAATCGGGATACCCATGCCACCGATGCCCTGATCGCCGAGGCCCAGAATACGTTCGCCATCAGTCACCACAATCACCTTCACATTCTGCTTGGTGGCGTTTTGCAGCATATCTTCGATGCGATCGCGGTTTGGGTAGGAGATGAACACGCCACGCGCACGGCGGTAGATTTCAGAGAAGTGTTCACACGCTGCGCCAACGGTCGGGGTGTAGATAATCGGCATCATCTCTTCGAGATGGTTATCCAGCAGGCGGTAAAACAGCGTTTCGTTGGTGTCCTGGATGTTGCGCAGGTAGACATGCTTATCGTTATTGTTTTTGAAGTCCTGGAACTGACGCCAGGCACGCTGCGCCTGCTCTTCAATCGATTCTACGGCTTCTGGCAGCAGACCATTGAGGTTGAATTCGTTACGTTCTTCGATACTGAAGGCGCTGCCTTTGTTTAACAGGGGAAATTCCAGCAAAATCGGGCCAGCATAAGGGATATACAGCGGGCGTTTACTTTCGTAGTCGAGTTCCATGCAGTGATGCTCCGGTTGCAGTGTTGTCTGGCGTCACGCCGGAAAGGTAGCGCCAGTTTTCTTACCCGTTATAGCTCAGACTGCAGGCCCGGCAGCGGCAGGGTAACCGCTCCAGAAAGATTCACGACCGCGGTGCCATCCTGCAACCTGAATTATTCAGAGTAATTTGTGATCACGTGAATTCTGGCGCCAGATCCTATGAAATTTCCCGCAGAAGTACAGCGTTTGTTCATAAAAGCTCACAAAACTGTGGCCTCTCTGACAGCGGGTTATGCTTTGTACAGCGTCACCTGCAGCAGCTCACCGCAACCAAATGTCTCAAGTGTTGCCTGTGTGGCGGCGAACTGGCTTAACGTGGCATTTTCTACTTCGGCTAAAACCGCTTTTTTTATCTGATGAACATCGCCGCCCTGCATGTTCAGCAAGACCAGCGCCGCCTGAAGTGGCGGGAAGCTTGGGTTGAACGCGGCATTTTCCGCATAGCGACCCGCGACAATCGCGCCATCCTGGGTCAGCAGGGCAACACCAGCGTGTGACTGACTGTAAGGCGCATGGCTGGCATTGGCGGCGGCCACGGCGGCCTGTACCAGTTCATCGCCCTCGGCCACGTAACCATGATCAACCTCGTCCATCAGGAAGGTTGTGATGTCGAGATCGCGTGGGCCAAAGGCATAGGGCAGATAGTCGGCCAGGGTGCTGATCGCGCGCTTTGGCAGGCTGATACGAATGCTGGTGCCGCTGTTCAGCTCGTTCATAAACTGACGGCAGTGCCCGCACGGCGTGTAGTTAACGGTTATCGTCTCAAGCTGGCGCTCGCCACGCAGCCACGCATGGGTAATGGCGCTCTGCTCGGCGTGAACCGTCTGCTGCATCGCCGTGCCGATAAATTCCATGTTGGCCCCAAAGTACCAGTTGCCGCTGACGCCACGGGCAATCGCCCCGACGTTAAAATGCGACACGGTAGCCACGGCGCAGGACGCCGCCAGAGGCAGCAGCGCCAGCGCCAGTGCATCGGCATCCATCTGGGTCTGTTGTTGCAGCGAGGCGACCTGGTCGGCGCTGAGCACGGCGTTGAAGTCAGCCTCGTTCAGCAGGGGAGCCAGTGCAGTTTGCAGCGTTGACGGCAATGCCTCAAAAGCGGAGAGGAAACGGGATTGCATGTGAGCCTCATTAAATTCAGCAGGGCGATGTGCCAGTCACCGGTTTATATGTGATCCACATCGCTCTGACAATGTAACCTGTGTTGCATGTTTCAACTTTGCGAGATCTATCGCAAAGTTTCAGCCAAACCAGTGCAGCAGGAGCGGAAAAATAAAGGGCGCCAGCAGTGAGGTGATGATGCCGCAGATCACCAGCGCCAGTGAACTGAAGGCGCCCTCCTGATAGTCGAGCTCGGCCGCGCGTGCTGTGCCCAGGGCATGTGACGCATTGCCAATTGCCAGTCCGCGCGCGGCTTTAGACTTCACGCCCAGCAGATTCAGTACCGTGTGCCCGAACACCGCACCCAGCACCCCGGCAATAAGTACACAAATAGCGCTGATAGCGGGGATACCATGCAGCGAGCCGGAGACAGCCATCGCGATGGGTGTGGTCACGGATTTGGGCATGATCGTGGCGGCAATTTCGGGCGTGGCACCCATCCACAGAGCAATAGCAGTACCTGAACTCATGGCGGTCACACTGCCAATAAAGCAGACGCCGATAATGGACTTCCAGCGGGCACGAATCTGGTGCATCTGCTCATACAGCGGCAATGCCAGCGCAACCACGGCCGGTTGCAACAGCTGATTGAGAATCTCACTGCCTGCGAAATAGCGCGAGTAGGGCAGCTGTAACAGCAGCAGTATCGGGATAATGATCGCCATCGCCACCAGCAGCGGATTGAGCAGCGAGATCTTCAGTTTTATCGCCAGCTTGCGTGCCAGAAAAAAGGCAGCCAGCGTCAATGGCAGCGACCACCATATCTCACTCATCAGCAGACTCCCCGGCCGGACGGCGGCTGTGAAGCTTGTGGGCACTTACGCCAACAATGGAGAGGACCAGCAGGGTGCTGACGACGCAGGAGACAACGATAGGGCCGAACTGCGCGGTAAGAATATCGGTGTAGCTCATTACCCCGACGCTAATCGGCACAAACAGCAGCGCCATATAGCGAATCAGCAGATGGCATCCCGGCTTCACCCAGCTCACTGGCAGAATCTGTGACGCAAGCAGGGCAAACAGAATTAACATCCCCAGAATGCTGCCGGGCATTTTGATAGGCAGCAGCGAGGCGATACCGATACCGGCGTATAAGCAGAGATAAATGATGATAAAAGCGCGAAGATAACGTCCGCAGACAGACAGCACGGTGAGCATGGCAGGCTCCTGTTTTCACTGAGCTTCATCATACGCATTAACCGCTTAGCGTGCTAGCGATCACACTTATGGGTACAGGGCAGTGCCGGGTGAAGCGTGCCGGGAAAGAAAAGGAGAGGTTGGGTAGTCGTGGGAACAGAGAAGAGAAAACCCTTCGCGCCAGAGCTAAGGCACGAAGGGTTTCAGAACGGCAGTGTGCTTTGCAGCTTAAACCGCAGAGGGCAGACCTTTACTTAACCGGCATGCCCGGTACAGCACCGCTATCAACGGACAACACGAACAGATCTTTCCCGCCCGGACCCGCTGACAGCACCATACCTTCGGAGATGCCGAAGCGCATTTTACGCGGCGCCAGGTTGGCCACGATGATGGTCATTTTACCGACCAGCACAGAGGGATCAGGATAAGCGGCGCGGATGCCCGAGAAAATCTGACGCTTTTCACCGCCCAGGTCGAGTTGCAGACGCAGCAGCTTGTCTGAACCTTCAACCCGTTCCGCCTGCTCGATTAGCGCAACGCGCATATCCACTTTGGCGAAATCGTCGATGGTGATGGTGTCACCAATCGGCGCATCTGCCAGCGGACCGGTTGCGGCTGGTGCACTTGCTGCGGCAGCATCCTCTTTGGAGGCGTCAATCAGTCCCTCAACCTTCGCCATTTCAATGCGGCTGTAGAGTGCTTTGAATGGCGCAACCTGATGATCCAGCAGCGGCTGCGCAATGGCATCCCAGCTCAATTCACAGTTCAGGAAGCCCTCTGCACGGGCGCTCAGTGACGGCAGCACCGGCTTCAGCCAGGTCATCAGAATGCGGAACAGGTTAATGCCCATTGAGCAGATGGCCTGCAGATCGGCATCACGGCCTTCCTGCTTCGCGACCACCCACGGAGCCTGCTCATCGACATAACGGTTCGCCAGGTCGGCCAGCGCCATAATTTCACGGATAGCACGGCTGTATTCGCGCGCAGCCCAGGCATCACCAATCTTCTCTGACGCATCAACGAAGGTCTGATAGAGCGCCGGATCGGCCAGTTCTGCCGCCAGTTTGCCGTCAAAGCGTTTGGTAATGAAGCCTGCGTTACGTGACGCCAGGTTAACCACTTTGTTGACGATGTCGGCATTTACGCGCTGGACGAAATCTTCCAGATTCAGGTCGATGTCGTCGATACGTGAAGAGAGTTTCGCCGCGTAGTAGTAACGCAGGCTGTCGGCATCCAGATGTTGCAGCCAGGTGCTGGCTTTGATAAAGGTGCCGCGCGACTTCGACATCTTGGCACCGTTAACGGTGACATAGCCGTGTACAAACAGATTGTTCGGCTTGCGGAAGTTGCTGCCTTCCAGCATCGCTGGCCAGAACAGGCTATGGAAATAGACGATATCTTTACCGATGAAATGATACAGCTCGGTGGTGGAGTCTTTACGCCAGAATTCGTCGAAGTCGATGTCGCCGCGCTTGTCGCACAGGTTCTTGAACGAGCCCATGTAGCCGATAGGCGCATCCAGCCAGACGTAGAAGTATTTGCCTGGCGCATCCGGAATTTCAAAGCCGAAGTAAGGCGCATCGCGTGAGATATCCCACTGCTGCAGGCCTGACTCAAACCACTCCTGCATTTTGTTCGCCACCTGATCCTGCAGCGCACCGGAGCGGGTCCACGCCTGCAGCATGGCGCTGAAGGACGGCAGATCAAAGAAGAAGTGCTCAGAGTCGCGCAGAACTGGCGTCGCACCAGAAACCACAGACTTAGGATCGATCAGCTCGGTCGGGCTGTAGGTCGCGCTGCAGACTTCACAGTTGTCGCCGTATTGATCAGGTGACTTACATTTCGGGCAGGTGCCTTTCACAAAACGGTCCGGCAGGAACATCCCTTTTTCCGGATCGTAAAGCTGGGAAATGGTGCGGTTTTTAATAAAACCGTTCTCTTTCAGGCGGCCGTAAATCAGCGCAGACAGCTCGCGGTTTTCATCGCCGTGAGTGGAGTGATAATTGTCATAGCTGACGTTGAAACCGGCAAAGTCGGCTTCATGCTCGCTTTTCATTTCTGCAATCATCTGCTCCGGCGCAATGCCCAGCTGCTGAGCTTTCAGCATGATAGGCGTGCCGTGCGCATCATCGGCGCAAATGAAATAAACCTGATTGCCACGCATTCGTTGGTAACGCACCCAAATATCTGCCTGGATATGCTCGAGCATGTGGCCGAGATGGATTGATCCGTTCGCGTAAGGCAGTGCGCACGTTACCAGAATTTTTTTAGCGACTTGAGTCATAGTTTGCGTAGCTTTCTGTTGATTGAAAAAACGGGCTTAGATGGTAACTGATGGCTTCTCCTGCGTAAACATAAGGGATTCACCCCGCCAGTCGCCGCAGATCCACGAGCATCTGATATCATTGACAATACATCGCTGAAACACAGCGTAAGCACAGCAGAAATAAGGAGCAGGGGATGACAGTACAATCCCGGGAACCGCATACGCCAGAGGGCCTGCGCGCCATCGTAGCGGGCGTATTGAGAAGCTTTGAGCATCCGACCCTTAAACAGAATCTCACCTCGCTGAAAGCGCTGCACCACGTGGCGCAGCTGGATGGAACGCTGCATGTTGAACTGCTGATGCCGTTTGCGTGGGCCAGCGGGTTCGACGACCTGAAAGAGCAGGTCAGCGCCGACCTGCTGCGTCAGACCGGCGCACGCGCAATCGACTGGCGGCTCAGCCACGATATCGCCACCCTGAAGCGGGTGAAAAACCAGCCGGGCGTTAACGGGGTTAAAAACATTATTGCGGTCAGCTCCGGCAAAGGCGGCGTGGGTAAATCCAGCACCGCCGTAAATATGGCACTGGCGCTGGCAGCTGAGGGCGCGCGCGTCGGCATTCTTGACGCGGATATTTACGGCCCGTCTGTGCCGAACATGCTTGGGACTCAGGACCAGCGGCCAACCTCGCCGGATGGGACCCATATGGCGCCGATCATGGCACATGGGCTGGCCACCAACTCCATTGGTTATCTGGTCACGGATGACAATGCGATGGTGTGGCGCGGACCCATGGCCAGTAAAGCGCTTATGCAGTTGCTGAATGAGACTCTGTGGCCTGAGCTGGATTATCTGGTGCTGGATATGCCGCCCGGCACGGGCGACATTCAGCTGACGCTGGCGCAGAACGTGCCGGTAACCGGTGCGCTGGTGGTCACGACGCCGCAGGATATCGCCCTGATTGATGCCCGCAAAGGACTGGTCATGTTTGAAAAGGTCAATGTGCCGGTGCTGGGCGTGGTAGAGAATATGAGCCTGCATGTCTGCAGCCAGTGTGGCTTCCACGAGCCGATTTTCGGCACCGGCGGCGCGCAGAAACTGGTGGAGGATTACCAGACGCAACTGCTGGCCCAGTTGCCACTGCACATTGACCTGCGCGAAGATCTTGATGAAGGTGAACCGACAGTGATTCGCCGGCCCGATAGCGAGTTTACCACGCTGTATCGCCAGTTGGCCGGACGCGTCGCGGCCCAGCTTTACTGGCAGGGCGAGGTCATCCCTGGCGATATCGCATTCCGCGCGCTTTAAGCCCGACCCGACCCGCTGGCGTATTGTGAGGCCAGCGGGTAGTGCATCAGCACATAACCGCCGTGCTCGCCTTCGCCCTGTGAAATCATCTTCCAGCCATGCTTCAGATAAAATGCCTGCGCCGCTTTGTTCTTCTGCAGGCACTTAAGCGCGCCGGTTGAGGTAAAACGCGCCTCTACCGCCTCCAGCAACGCGCTGCCCACGCCGCGCCCCTGCCAGTCAGGATCGACATAGAGACTGTGCAGGAAGTTGTCGTTCTCCAGCAGACCTGCAAAGCCGACCCGATGGCCATCAGCCTCCGCAACCAGGACGGTCTCCCCCAGAATAACGCCATCAAAATCTTCCAGTTGCCACTCGCTGCCCTCCAGCCAGCGCCAGTTATGTCGTCGCGCTGCCAGAAACAGCGTACGCAGGAAAGGACGGTCGGCTTCAGTAAACGGACGAATCTCCACGGGTCAGCTCCTTATCATCTGGTCTTACAAAACTAGCAGTGATTAGCGGAGACGTGCCTAAAAGATCACGTAAAAGATAAAGCGGGTTAAATGTCACGTAAATCGCTGTACACTGCCTGCCGGGCCAGAGAGCATCAGGCTCTCAGCGTTTGATAGCTTTCGTTTATCAGATTGATAACGTCCGCATATTAGATGTTGGCCCGAAAATTATGTAACCTGCATCACATATTTTAACGGAGGCCACCAGATGTCTATTATCAATACCAAAATTAAGCCGTTCAAAAACGCAGCATTCAAAAACGGCGAATTCATCGACGTAACCGAGAAAGACGTTGAAGGTAAATGGAGTGTGTTCTTCTTCTATCCAGCTGACTTCACCTTCGTCTGCCCGACCGAACTGGGCGACGTAGCTGACCATTACGAAGAGTTCCAGAAACTGGGCGTAGACATCTACTCCGTTTCTACCGACACCCACTTTACCCACAAAGCCTGGCACGGTTCTTCAGACACCATCGCGAAGATCAAATACACAATGATCGGTGACCCGACTGGCGCGCTGACCCGTAACTTCGAAATCATGCGTGAAGATGAAGGTCTGGCTGACCGTGGTACGTTCATCGTTGACCCGCAAGGCGTAATCCAGGCAATCGAAATCACCGCTGAAGGCATTGGCCGTGACGCCTCTGACCTGCTGCGTAAAGTGAAAGCGGCTCAGTACGTGGCTTCTCACCCAGGTGAAGTGTGCCCGGCTAAATGGAAAGAAGGTGATGCAACACTGGCTCCGTCTCTGGACCTGGTTGGCAAAATCTAATCCCGCTTTGCTCTTTCGATCATTCTCCAATCGGGTGCTGCGGCACCCGATTTTTTGACCAGGATATCACTATGCTCGACACAAATTTGAAAACCCAGCTCAAGGCCTACCTTGAGAAATTAACCAGACCTGTTGAGTTGATTGCCACCCTGGATGAGGGTGCAAAATCAACCGAGATCCGTGAACTGTTGGTTGATATCGCCGGCTTGTCTGACAAAGTCAGCTTCCGCGAAGAGAACGATCGTCAGGTGCGTAAGCCCTCATTTCTGATCACCAACCCAGGTTCGAACAGCGGCCCGCGTTTTGCCGGTTCACCTCTGGGTCACGAATTTACCTCACTGGTGCTGGCACTGTTACAGACCGGTGGGCATCCGTCTAAAGAAGCACAGAGCCTGCTGGACCAGATCGCCGCGCTGGACAGCGACTTCCATTTCGAAACCTATTATTCACTCTCATGCCATAACTGCCCGGACGTCGTCCAGGCGCTGAACCTGATGGCGGTGATTAACCCGCGCATCAGCCACACCGCTATCGACGGTGGCCTGTTCCAGAACGAGATTCAGGAACGCAACGTGATGGGCGTGCCAGCGGTTTACCTGAATGGTAAGGAGTTTGGTCAGGGCCGCATGAGCCTGGCGGAAATCGTCAGCAAAGTAGATACCAACGCGGATAAACGTGCAGCGGAAGAGCTGAACAAGCGTGACGCCTATGAAGTCCTGATTATCGGCAGTGGCCCGGCGGGTGCAGCGGCAGCCATCTACTCAGCGCGTAAGGGTATCCGTACTGGCCTGATGGGCGAACGTTTTGGCGGCCAGGTACTGGATACGGTGGATATCGAAAACTATATTTCCGTACCGAAAACCGAAGGCGCGAAACTGGCAGGTTCACTGCGCGCACACGTTGATGATTACAATGTGGATGTCATTGAAAGCCAGAGCGCCATCAAATTGATCCCGGCGGCGAAAGAGGGCGGACTGCATGCAATCGAAACCGCCTCCGGCGCAGTATTGAAGTCTCGCAGTATCATTCTGGCGACCGGCGCACGCTGGCGCAACATGGGTGTGCCGGGTGAGGAAGAGTATCGCACCAAAGGCGTCACCTACTGCCCACACTGCGATGGCCCGCTGTTTAAAGGCAAGCGTACGGCAGTGATCGGCGGCGGTAACTCCGGCGTTGAAGCAGCCATTGACCTGGCGGGTATCGTTGAACATGTTACGCTGCTGGAGTTTGCCGGTGAGATGCGTGCCGACCAGGTATTGCAGGATAAGCTGCGTAGCCTGAAGAACGTTGATGTCATCCTGAACGCGCAGACCACCGAAGTGAAAGGCGACGGCACTAAAGTGACCGGCCTGCACTATCTTGACCGTACGACGCAGACCACCCATGAGCTGCCGCTCTCTGGTATCTTCGTTCAGATCGGTCTGCTGCCAAATACCCCGTGGCTGGAAGGCGCGGTTGAGCGCAATAAAATGGGTGAGATCATCATCGATGGTAAATGCGAAACCAGCCTGAAAGGCGTGTTCGCGGCGGGCGACTGCACCACCGTGCCGTACAAGCAGATTATTATTGCCAGCGGCGAAGGCGCAAAAGCTTCACTGAGCGCTTTTGACTATCTGATTCGCACTAAATCGGCTTAATAACGTTTAGTCAGGCAGACAATAGCCCTTCAGCATTCGTGCTGAAGGGCTTTTTTTTAGTCTGTTAATAGCCCGCCAGCGTCATCAGCATCATCCATATCGGCGTCGTCACCGCTGCAAACACCGTAGAAAAGAGCATACTGGCCGCCGCCGGACCCGTAATGACATTAAACTTCTGCGACATCAGATAAACGTTTACTCCCACCGCCATTGATCCCAGCAGGACTACCACTTTACTCTCCAGCGGCGGCAGACCGGTCAGCCACGCGATAGCCCATACCGTCATCGGTTGCAGCACCAGCTTCAGCAGGCAAATGGTGTAGCTCTCTTTTAAGCCGTCCCGCACCCGATAGTGCGCCAGGCTCATGCCCAGCGTGACCAGCGACAGCGGCGCGGCCAGCGAGGCCAGCATCTTTAATGGTTCAGCGGCCAACTGCGGCAACGGGCGTTGCAGAAAACTCCAGGCTGTGCCGCTGAGAATGCCAATGATGAGCGGATTCTTCAGCACACCGATCAATGTGCGCCAAAGGCCATTCAGCGAGAAGCTGCCCTGTTTCGCCCACTCGACTGAGACGGTCAGTAAAGTCCACAGGATCAGGCTGTTAAACACCAATACCAGTGCCACCGGTGGCAGCGCTTCTGGCCCGAGTAACACGGTGGCCACCGGGATCCCCAGCATCACGTTATTAGAGAAGATACCGCCCAGGGCAAAGACTGAAGCCGCCACGCCATCCAGATCGAACAGCCTTGTTGCCAGCAGTCGCCCCACGATAAACACCAGCAGGCAACTGCCGAAGAAGGCCAGTAACAGGCGCGCATCCACCGGCGGGCTTTGTGAGAAGGTACTCATTACCCGAAACAGCATGCAGGGCAGTGCAACGTTAAACACAAAGCGGTTCATCCCTTCGCTGATGCTGGCAGGCCATTTTCCGAGGCGTGTCAGGCAGTATCCCAGTAAGATCAGGATAAATAGCGGGGCAGAAAGATAAATTTGATGGCTTAAGCTTTCAAACAGCAGTGGCATAGAGGGCGTCTGATCAGGCGATGATTAGTTACCAGACTAACAAATTGCTAACTAACTGTTAACTGGAACGGTGTCTGAACCCTCCGCCGTGAGGGCGACTAATCTAACCAGCGACGCGCCTGTTCATCGGTGATATCACGATAATAGACGCGATGGATTATTTCGTTACAGCCTGAGCAGCGTGCGGAAATATAGGTTGAAAAATAATATCTGCCACTGGGTGCGACGGCACCCTGACGTTCAATAATAATATCCTGCCATCGATGACGGTGTGGAATAAGCGCTAAAAATCGCATCATACATCCTGCATAGTATGAAGTTCCGCTTCAGGAGGTAACTAACCTCATGAAATAAAATATTTTTTACGATGATGCTGCAAGCAGGTTAATTATTATTATGCAGTCAGAGACACTGCAGGAAATATTTCCTGTCAGGGGGATAAATAAAGCTAACTATAAAGAGGTGTTTCGTTAACCCGCAGCATTAAGCCTTTTTTTGTGACCTCAGGCGTTGATCGGGATCATATGAATTGTTTCAGCACGGATTATTTCCCCGACAGGTGTCGCTTGCTTTCACCGTATAGCTCTCCTATGCTGCAAGCCGTAACACGACTCGGGGTGCCGCTTTCCACACGGAAAGGGCTGAGAAAAACCCGCTGACCTGAACTGGATAATGCCAGCGTAGGGGCTTTGACATTGTTATATTTCATATAGATAGAGCCTTTTTCATCTTGTGTTTATTAACTACTGGCACAAGATGAGGAACACCAATTGCTGTCTAAACGCATTCGCTACACGTTCAAACGCCATTCAATTTATTACGTTCAATTCTCCCTCCCTGCTGGGAAGATGTATAGACGCTCTCTGGAAACTGATAGCTTCAGAGAAGCCAATACATTGATGATAGCTTTAATGCCTCAGCTCTTGATGGTAAGAGAGGGCTTATGCTCTCCTGAAGGATTCACTAGCTCTCTAGCCTCGTTAGTTCACAGTCGTATGGTTAAGAGGGCGGCGAATGTGCTTCCAATTGCTCTGCCTATTCCCCCTGCTATAGAACCTCCCCCGGCTATGACGCTTGCTAAAGCATGGGAGAGATACAAAGCAGAACGCGGGATGAAATGGACTATAGCTATAGCCTCAGCTAATGAGCGTTACATTGAGCCGTTGATAGCCCTAATCGGGCCTAAGAGCGACGTAGAGAAGATAACATCACGTGACATACGTCAGGTTATGGAGGCTGTAGAAAACCTCCCTAAGCGCGTTATACAGCCCTATAGATCTATGACTATTCACCAACTATTAGCCTGTGATGATGTGCCAGAGAAAGATGTAATAGGCACTGAAGCTATACATAAACACCTGAAGATTTATAAATCCCTGTTCAAAACTTTCCTGACAGATGAGAAGGGGATATTAACTAAATCTCCTACAGACGGAATAACGGCCCCTCCATCAGTAACACGCTTCGGGGCCTATACGCCTAATGAAATGCGCTCATTCGTTTCCTATGCCATCAATGAGGCTGAGGGCTGGCTGAAATGGGTTGTCTTACTGCTTGCTTATACAGGAGCCAGACGCAGTGAGATAGCAACGCTCACTAAAGGGCAGGTGTGTTTTGATGATGATAGCATTCGACACTACTTGCTAATCAGGGATGGCAAGACAGACAACGCTACAAGGCAGATTCCCATCCATCAGCATCTGATTGATTTGGGATTTCTTCAGTTTGTTGAAGCAAGTAATGACGCGCTATTCCCTGAAGTATCAGGAACCAACATGGCTAAGATTGGCAAGGAGCTAACCGCCATCAGGGAGAAGCTAGCTATCCCATATCTGGACATACACAATCAACGCCGTATTGTGCATAGCTTCAGGCATAGCGTGGTAACTGCTGCCTCTGGATGGATGAATAACGTTGCTCATTTACAGCAAGTAGTGGGACATGAGAAAACAGGAACGGGAATCACAAGAAGATACATGCATGACTTTCCGTTATCAGTTGTTTGTCATATTATCGATAATCTTAACTGGCGCTAAGCCATTACAAGGCACACACTCAGCATAAAAGTTAGAGGTTATAGATGGCTAAGCCCTTTTCTCAAAGATACGGTTATGTAAAAGTTGAAGATCTAATTCAAGTTGAAAGTCTTAATAGTGAGTCTAGAACAGCTATATGGAATGTAATTCATAAAATTTTAGATTTAGGATCTAATTCCCCACCCAATGATGCATATAGCTTCCTGAGAGCAATTTGGACAGACTACATGAATAACTCGGTCGACACCACGCCTTATTTGTGGAATAGCAGTAGTCGTTCAATTTCTATGGAAAGGATATTAAGAAATTCAATATTTAACAACGATTGGTTTAGCGTCTTTGATTTGATTGAGTTTTTAATCGAAAATGTCAGTATCATGAGAAAGCAATCACTGACAGAGGCGTTTAATAAATCATTTAGAAAGCATGGGGTTGCTTATACTATCATCAACTATCTCGTTACTCCTATATCTAGTGAGGTTGAAGTACAAAGCATACAAGAGGCCATTGCTAATAGTCCCGAATCTTCAAGTCTACACTTTGAAAGGGCGCTTGAATTGATGGCTGATAGAGAGCAACCTGATTATCGAAACTCTATTAAAGAATCTATATCAGCTATTGAATCACTATGTAGAAGGATTGTTGAAGATGATAAAGGTACGCTTGGTGAATGTCTGAAGATTGTGGAAAACCAAAGCCACATTCACCCAGCAATGAAAAGAGCCTTCATGCAACTCTATGGTTATACAAGTGATCAAGGAGGCATACGCCATGCATTAAGTGAGGATAGCGTTACTCCAACATTAGAAGATGCAAGGTTTATGCTTATTACTTGTAGCGCGTTCAATAACTATCTACTTGCTAAGATAGGTTCCTAACAATACATGTTGACGCTAGGCAATATCTCGCTTCAGCGTCAACAGTAGATTTTTCACCGTCAGGTGGAACGGAGGACAGGGCAGAAGAATCTATATATCGATACCCGCTTCGCTCCTGTGTATCGTGGGGTGTCATATCAACCCCAATCATATAACGCAGCAAAGCTGCGAGAATAGTCACTGTGTTCATTCTCCATTCCCTCATTCACCAGCTATTCGCTGGCTCATTCAGGGTGACATACGTCACGGAGAATACGCCTTAATACAACCTGTCTCGCCGTAGGCGTTATAGAATGACAAACAATAGGATATACAGGGGGAATGATTTTCAGGAGGGAGGAATAACATATATGGAATGTATATGAAAGGAGAGGGGAGAGTAGGGACAATGGCTTATTTTACTCTGACTAACAAATGCTATCATAGAGAACGCAGCAGAGCTGCAAAGGTCAACAGAAACGCACCAATCCCCCTCACAGCTGGGGCTGTTCGTTAGCTTGTACATTCCAGAGGGTAGTTGTTATTCACTGTTCCTGACTAACGTTCTGTTTCCCCCTGAGATCTCTTTAAATACTACCGCCGAAATTAATTTAATACTTTGTGCACGGTAGTGCGTGAGATAGAAAGCTCCTTACTAATAGCTAGATTATTCATTCCCCCTTCATATAGCTCACGTATACGTGTATGAAGAGCTTCATCAGGCTTAGGGCCAAACACTACGCCTCTCTCCTTAGCAGCCTTCTTGCCCTCATTGGTACGCTCTAATATACGCTTACGCTCAAACTCTCCTACAGCTGCAATCACTGTATATATAACACGTCCAATGTCAGAGTTAATATCTGTCTGCCCTAAGTCCATACACACTAAGCCCACGCCTTTTGCCTTCAGCTCATCAGCAATAGACAGAGCATCACGTGTATTACGTGCTAAGCGGTCTAGCTTCATCACAACAACAGTATCGCCTTCTTGCACATCAGCAAGCAGACGTACTAGCTCAGGCCTCTGTGCATTCTTACCAGAGATGTTTTCCTGATACACACGCTCACAGCCCAGCTCAGTGAGAGCAGCTACCTGTATCCCTGTGTTCTGCTCCTGTGTACTAACACGTGCATATCCGTATTTCATTTCACTCACTCCAGCCTGTTATCAAGATGTACATAGTGATTGAGTGTCCATAGTTTTACAAAACTGTGACATTCCCTTTCAGCGTAATCAATGCGGTCAGGCATCAGGACTCAGGCTTGTGCAAACAAGCCCCTTCCCGTAAGCTACTGATATACACAAGATGAAGTAAATAACATCTATACGACTCGGGGTGCCGCTTTCCACACGGAAAGGGCTGAGAAAAACCCGCTGACCTGAACTGGATAATGCCAGCGTAGGGAAGTCTGATGCCTGACCGCATTCGCCTTCTTGTTCGCCGGTTGGGAGCTACGATGACACATCAATCTCAACACCTTTCTGCCGCGCACTTCGCGCCCATCCTGCACACTTTCCGCCGTCAGTCACCGCTGGTGCACTGCATGACCAATGACGTGGTTCAGAACTTCACCGCCAATGTACTGCTGGCACTTAATGCCTCACCGGCGATGGTGATCGATCCGGAAGAAGCCGCAGAGTTCAGTGAATTGGCCGATGCGCTGCTGATTAATGTGGGCACGTTAACCCGCGAACGGCAGCAGGCGATGCAGGCTGCCATCACTGCCGCTAATCTGGCGGGCACACCCTGGACACTCGATCCGGTTGCGGTCGGCGCGCTGACGCTGCGCAGTGACTTCTGTCAGCAGTTATTGAGTCAGCAACCGGCGGTGATCCGCGGCAATGCATCAGAGATTCTGGCGCTGGCACAGCAGGCCAGTGGCGGGCGGGGCGTTGATACACTGCATCAGGCGGATGCGGCAATTGATGCAGCACAGCAACTCGCTGAGACCTGGAAAACGCTGGTGATCGTCACCGGTGAAGTGGACTACGCCACGGATGGTCAGCGGATCCTCGCCATAAGCGGTGGCAGCCCGTTAATGACACGGGTGGTGGGCACCGGCTGTGCACTCTCCGCCGTGGTAGCGGGCTTCAGCAGTCTGCCTGGTGATCGTCTAATGAATGTCGCTGCCGCCTGTCAGTTCATGGCTCTGGCGGGGGAAAAGGCAGCGGCGCAGGCTGCCGGGCCGGGCAGTTTTGCCACCGCGTTTATTGATGCCCTCTGGACGCTGGAGGTGGGCAATGAAGCGCATTAATGCCCTGACGATTGCCGGTACCGATCCCAGCGGCGGGGCAGGCATTCAGGCCGATCTGAAAACCTTCTCGGCTCTGGGCGCCTATGGCACCAGCGTCATAACCGCGCTGGTGGCACAAAACACGCAAGGCGTGCAGTCTGTTTACCGGATTGCACCTGAGTTTGTTGCCGCCCAGCTCGATTCGGTGCTGAGTGATGTGCGCATCGACAGCGCAAAAATTGGCATGCTGTCAGAAACGGCTATCGTAGAGCAGGTTGCTGCCCGGCTGAGAAAGGCAGATATCCCGTTTGTGGTACTGGATACCGTGATGGTCGCAAAAAGTGGCGATGCGCTGCTCTCGCCAGACGCCGTGGCCAGCGTACGTGAGCTGTTATTGCCGCAGGTCTCGTTGATCACACCGAATCTGCCGGAAGCGGCGGCGTTGCTCAACTGTGCTGTCGCCAGCGATGAGGCGGAGATGCGCGAGCAAGGACGGGCATTGCTGGCGCTGGGCTGTCAGGCTGTGCTGATGAAAGGCGGACATCTTACGGCGGCAGAGAGCCCGGACTGGCTGATCACGCATTCCACTGAGCAGCGATTCAGCACGTCTCGCGTCAACACCCGTCACACCCATGGCACCGGCTGCACGCTGTCGGCCGCCTTAGCCGCGTTGCGTCCGCGTCATGCTGACTGGGCAGAGACGATTGGGGAAGCCAAAAACTGGTTACAACAGGCGTTGTTAATGGCAGATACGCTGGAGGTCGGGAAGGGCATCGGGCCGGTTCACCATTTTCATCAATGGTGGTGACGGCGAAGACCCGCACCGGCCTGAAATTCAGGCGGTGCGGGTGATGAGCGATTAGGGTGCTTCAAACCAGGCGCTGTTACGCTCGGCAATGGGAGTGATTGAGAAGATCATCTCCTGCAGGTGGCGACGCATCGCCGCTTCGGCGGCATTGTCGTCATGGCCCTTGAGCGCGGCAAAAATCTCTTCATGCTGCTCAATCAGCTTTTCTGGCGGCGAGACTTCACTCAGCGTCAGAAAGCGCACGCGGTCCATTGCCGCTTTGATGTTCTCCACCGTCTCCCAGGCCAGCTTGCAGTCGATACTTTCAGCGATCAGGCGATGAAACTCATCGTCCAGCGTAAGAAAAGCCTGGCTGTCATGGCGCTCAGCAGCCATGCGCTGCAGCTGCAGGTTATGTTCCAGCGCCATCAGCGACGAATCGTCTATCTCCAGCGCCGCGCGACGAACCACCGAGACTTCCACCGCCTCACGGATAAAGCGACCATCTGCTACCCGCTTAGCGGAGATTTTGCGCACAAAAGTACCGCGCTGCGGCAATACCTGTACCAGTCCGGCTTCAGCCAGCTTGATGAACGCTTCGCGCACCGGCTGGCGTGAGACGTTGAAGCGCGCAGACACTTCCTTTTCAGAAAGTAGCGAGCCTGGCTGAATTGCGCAGGTGACAATATCTTTGCGCAGATACCGGTAAATCTGCTGATTTACCGGTTCGCTGGTCGTAATGGTATAGGCGATCGACATGCAGCAATATCCATATTACGGCTGGCAAAAGCCAGCGCGATGGGAAAGTGCCAGTCTAATCAGCGCGCTGCGTCTGCGCCAGCCCTTTTAGCTGCGGTTGAGAGACTGATGCACCGTCGCGCGCGCGCCCTGAGCGGCCAGTTTGTTATACCAGGCGGTCAGTCGGCCGACCACATCGGCATTCTGCGCCAGATCGTCGCCAAACACTTCGCGCATGGAGAGTAACGCCCGTACACGCGCTTCACCCTCTTCGCTGCTGGCGACGCATTCTGCCAGTTGCGCTTTCATCGGATCACGAATCTCAATCGGCTGACCCTTCTCATCAATGCCGCCGACATAGCGCATCCAGCCCGCCACGCCCAGCAACAGCAGGTCGCAGTCGCTGCCGCGCTGCAGGTGCCAGCGCAGGCTATCAAGCATGCGTTGTGGCAGCTTCTGGGTGCCGTCAGTGGCAATCTGTCCGGTGCGATGTTTAATCGCGCGGTTTTCATAACGGGCAATCAGCGAATCGGCGTATGCATTGAGATCCACGCCCTGAGTGCGCAGCGTCGGGGCTTGCTCATCCACCATCAGTGAACGGGCGGCGGCGCGGAAATGAGGATCGGCCATGCAGTCGCTGATGTACTCATAACCGGCCAGGAAGCCAAGATAGGCCAGGAAAGAGTGGCTGCCATTCAACATCCGCAGTTTCATCTCTTCATAGGGCAGGACATCGCTGACCAGCTCTGCGCCTGCTTTTTCCCACGCCGGACGACCATTAACGAAGTTATCTTCGATCACCCACTGGAAGAAGGGTTCCGCTTCAACCGCAACGGGATCGCTGCAACCCAGGCGCGCGTTCAGCGCGGCAAATGCCGCATCGGTCATGGCCGGAACAATGCGATCCACCATGGTGGAGGGGAAGGTGATGTGCTGCTGAATGTAGTCTGCCAGCGCCGGATCCTGATACTGTGCCAGCTGCACAATCACATTACGGATGACGTGACCATTTTCCGGCATGTTGTCGCAGGACATTACGCTGAACGCAGGCAGATCCTGCTTCCGCCGGCGGCGAATCGCGGCCAGAATCAGACCCGGCAGCGAGCGAGGCGAGTCTGGATTCTGCAGATCGTGCACGATGTCAGGATGATCGGGGTTTAAATTTCCACTGGCGGGCTGATGGCAATAGCCTTTCTCGGTGACGGTCATAGAGACAATGGCCACCTCTGGCTGACTCATTGCGTTGATCACCGCCTCAATCCCATCACTTTTGCCGTGCAGCGCCTGAGTAATCACGCCAATGACCCGGGTTTGCAGTGAGTCATCGGCCATCTCTGTCAGGGTATAGAGCAGATTTTGCTCACGCAGAGCCTGAATCAGATCGCCGCTGTTGAGGTTAACTTCGCAGTAGCCCCAGTCACTGCCCTGTTCAGCCAGCTTATCGCTGCAGAGTGCCTGATGCGCGCGGTGAAACGCACCAAAACCAATATGTACCATGCGAGTCTTTAAATTGCTGCGGTCGTAAGTGGGGCGCTGGACCTCAGCGGGCAGGCGATCAATCTGTAACATACTCCGTCCTTATGGCAAACGGGGCGCATGGCGCCCCGAAATCATCGTTCTGTTAGCGGAACAACACTCAGACCGAAACCGGTTTATCCTGGGATTTCGGACTGCGAATCACGAACAGCACCAGGAAAGCCCCCAGCGCGGCGACACAACCCGCCAGTACAAAGGCGCTATCGAATTTACCGGTGTGCTGGACAATAAAGCCGGTGACGATCGGCCCGATGATGCCGGAGAGGCTACCCACCAGATGGATAAAGCCGCTGATGCTGCCGATACGACTCTTGTGTACCACATCCTGAATAATCGCCCAGTAGATCGCGCCGGTGATATAGAGAAAGAAAATCGACACCGACATCATCATAACGGCGGGAACCACTTCTTTTATCGTACCCGCCAGTGCCACACAAATTGCGGCTGCCAGCAGTGAGACCACCAGCACAATTTTACGGGACAACAACAGTTTGCCTGTGATATTGAAGATTTTATCGGAGATCCAGCCACCCAGCGCCAGACCAACGAATCCGACTATCCACGGGATCATGGTGGTGATGCTCATGGATTTGATATCCAGGCCGTGCGCCTGCACCAGATAGGCCGGGAACCAGCTCAGGAAGAAGAACAGGATGTAGTTGTAGCAGAAGAAGGCAAACGCCGTGACCAGGATAATCGGCTGGCGCAGGTAGTAGCCAAACGGATGCGCCGTTTCAGCCAGGTCAACCTCATCATTCGGATTGGTGGCTTTCAGGCGATCAATCAGCAGACGCTCTTTTTCGGTGACAATTTTGCTTTTTGCCGGGTTATCAGCGGCAAAGAAGAGCCAGAACGCCATCCAGACCAGACCGATACAGCAGACGATCACAAACGCCGGACGCCATCCATAGGCCAGAGCAAGATAGCCAATGATCGGGCCGGCGACGGCGCCACCCAAAGGTGAGCCGGCACTCAGTAAGCCCATCGCTGTTGCGGCCTGTTTTTTCGGGAACCAGCCGTTAATGGCTTTGTTGGCTGAGGAGCAGATTGGGCCTTCCGCCATGCCGAATAGCACACGCAGAATCAGCAGCGACCAGAAGCCGGTCGCCAGTGCGGTCATGCCGCAGAAAATGGACCAGGCACCCACCGCCACGGCCAGCACGATTTTCGGGCCAAAGCGGTCAGTGGCGAGGCCGCCGACAAAGTTAAACAGGGCATAGCCGAAAAAGAAGCTGCCGAATATCATGCCGAACTGCTCAGCATTGATCGCCAGATCTTTCTCCACCAGCGGCACCGTCAGTGAGAGGGCAACACGATCGAGGTAGTTGATCATGTAAACCAGGAAGAGCAGCAAAACGAGGGTCCAGCGCAGATTCTTGAACATACAAACTCCGTGATCTGTTTTCTTTTTTAATCAGGCCGGCGGGTACGCACCGGCGAAGGAGACCTGGTGTTCAGCGGGAATTAACCCATTTGCAGGATCACTTTGCAGCAGGTGCGCGGATCTTTTTCGAACAGGGTCATCGCGCGTTCAATCTCCTGCAGCGGGAAGTAGTGCGTCACGAGTTTCTCTGGCTGGATCAAGCCTTTTTCCATCCACGCGATCACCTGTGGAAAGCGGTTGCTGTTGAGACGCGAGGTAAACAGCGACAGCTCTTTGCTGGTCAGGCTCTGCTGAGTAATGCTGCACGGTTCGCCGGAGAAGCCCAGCAGACCGATACGCGCGGCCGGTGAGGCGAGCGCGGCGGCTTCTGCCAGAATAGCGGGATGGCAGGCGGCGTCGATAATCAGCGTGGGCTGGACGCCCTCAAGCTGTGCTGCCAGTGGGATTTCGCTGTTATCGAACAGCTGATCGGCACCACTCTCTTCAGCCAGCGCCAGGCGTTCCGGCAGACGATCCACTACCATCACTTTTTTCACTTTATAGACGTTTTTCAGCACCTGAATCGCGGTAAGCCCCATTGGTCCGGCGCCATAAATCAGGGCGACATCGTCTGGCTGCGGCTTAAGAAACGCCGTGATGTTGGCTGCGATGGTAAAGGGCTCAACCAGGCTGGCAAGCTTGTCGGGGATGGCGTCCGGCAACTCCCAGGCATTTTTTGCCGGGGCCAGCGCATAGTCGCTGAAGCCGCCGTCGCGATGCACGCCAATCACCTGCAGTGTGGTACAGACATTGGGGCGGCCTACCGAGCAGGGATAGCAGCTGCCGCAGCTCACCACCGGATCGACCGCCACGCGCTGACCCAGTCGGGCCGCATCGACTCCCGCACCTACCGCATCAATCACACCAAAAAATTCATGGCCAATCACGCGCGGATATTTCGCGAACGGGTTATGGCCGTGCCAGATATGCACATCCGAACCGCAGATACTGGCATAGGCCACTTTGACCCGGACTTCACCTGCCGCCGGTTGTGGCAGTGGACGTTCAGCTATCACCAGTTCGCCTGGCTGTTCAATAACAACACTTTTCATGAGCTTCTCCTTACCAGTTCCACAGGGTGCCATCTTCAAGACGGGCGACCGGCAGATAGGCAGGTTCATAGGGATATTTCGCAGCCAGTTTCTCGTTGAACTCTATGCCAAGGCCCGGTTTGTCGCCGGGATGCATATAGCCCTGATCAAAGGTCCAGTTTGCGTCAAATAGCTCCATCATCTGTTCAGAGAAGCCCATGTACTCCTGCACGCCGAAGTTCGGCACCCAGAGGTCAAAGTGCAGTGCCGCCGCCATGCAAATCGGGGAGAGATCTGAAGGACCGTGGGAGCCGGTGCGCACCTGATAGAGCGAGGCAAAATCAGCGATACGTCGCATACCGGTAATGCCGCCCGCATGTGTGATGGTGGTGCGGATGTAGTCGATCAGCTGCTCTTCAATCAGCTGCTTACAATCCCAGATGCTGTTAAACACTTCGCCCACCGCAACCGGCGTGACGGTGTGCTGGCGGATCAGACGGAAGCATTCCTGGTTTTCGGCGGGTGTCGGATCTTCCATCCAGAACAGGCGATAATCTTCCACACTTTTACCAAAACGCGCGGCTTCAATTGGCGTCAGGCGATGGTGCATGTCATGCAGCAGATGCTCATCGAAACCAAATTTGTCGCGGATAGCCGCAAAGAGTTTCGGTGTGAAATCGAGGTATTTCTCGGTTGACCAGAACTGCTCTTCCGGCCAGTGACCTTTGGTTGCTGGCTCGTAAGCCAGGCCTTTGCCTTTTGCCATCCCGTAAGTGGTTTTCATGCCCGGCACGCCGCACTGGGCGCGAATCGCTTTGAAGCCCAGCTCTTTGTGTTTCGCGTAGTCATCCATCACTTCATCAATGGAATGGCCGGTGGTGTGGCAATAGACCATAACGCCAGTGCGTGAGGCACCACCCAGCAACTGGTAAAGCGGCATATTGGCAGCTTTACCTTTGATATCCCACAGTGCCATATCGACCGCAGAGATAGCGGACATGGTCACCGGACCGCGACGCCAGTAAGCGCCTTTGTAGAAGTATTGCCAGATATCTTCGATCTGATGGGCATCGCGGCCTATCAGCTGCGGACAGATGTGATCTTTCAGGTAGGAGGCGACCGGTAATTCACGGCCATTCAGCGTGGCGTCGCCAATGCCGGTCAGCCCCTGATCCGTGGTGATTTTTAGAGTGACAAAGTTTCTGCCTGCGCAGGTTACAAATACTTCCGCCTTAACAATTTTCATCCTGGTGCCTTTCAGTCAGCGTTCAATGATGAAAAAGTACGCACTTTAATACTACCATACAAGTTGGTCTGACAGAGTTGTGAACCCAGTCACAGAGTGTTTTCAGGGGTACCCAGGCGCGGCAAACAGGGGAATGAAAGAGGCGTTTTTTACAAACAGAGATTCAGACCGGCATTAAAAGGGGGCTTTCGCCCCCTGAATCAGGCTCAGGAAAGGAGTTCACACTGTGGTGGCAGGCGACAGCTTAATGCGCCCGCCATCACCTCAATCACGAATTCCCGTCCTGAAAGCGGCTCGCCATCAAGGTTAAAGGTCATTTCATGCGGAGAACGGATGGTCAGTGACTCCAGCTGTGCGGTGACGATGCCCGGATTGTCGTCGTCGCCCGTCAGCGAGTGCAACAGGGTCGGCAGCAGCTCCTGTGCGGTGACAATGCTGACGTCCAGCCGGCCATCGTTAATCAGGGCCGAAGGGCAGAGTCGCTGACCACCGCCCGCCTGACGTCCATTACCAATGCCAATGACCAGCGCATCACCCTGCCAGTTGAAATCGGGACCGCTGATCTCGCAGGTGTCAGGTTTCAGCGTATCCATGCGCATCAGGCCGTGAATAAAATAGGAAACACCGCCCAGTGCCGACTTCAGCTTTTCCGGGGTTTCCGTGGTGATACGGGTGCCAAATCCACCCGTCGCCATGTTAATGAAGTAGTGATCCTGGTTCACTCTGGCCAGGTCGATGGTGCTGGCTTTGCCCTGGATCGCCAGGCGCAATGCCGGTTCCATCTCTTCCGGGATGCCCACGCTGGTGGCAAAATCATTGGCCGTTCCCAGCGGCAGGATGCCCAGCACCGGGCGATGATCGGCATTCGATGCCGCCAGCGCCGTCGCGATTTCGTTGATGGTGCCATCGCCACCACCTGCGACCACCGTCTCCGCCTGCAGCGCAATCGCCTCTTTGACGTACCTGTCGCCATCACCTTTTTCAAAAGTGACACGCACCGCAATATCGAAGCCTTCTTCACGAAGGGCAGTAATGGCTTCGCGCAGATCATCATTGCCCGCGCCTTTCCCATTCAGAATGAGTAGCGTTAGCGGTTTATTATCCATTTTGCGTTCCTTGGAGATCTACAGAGTAAGAAGGGGAATTTATAACATAGCTGCCAGCAGTAAATAATTGGCGAAAGAGAGAAAAAAGAAAACCCGCACGGGGGAGCCGGGCGGGTAAATGAGGTGGTTCCAGGTAAATCTGCCGTTTGTTGTTACTCATTAGCAGCAGGCAGGACTATAAAGCAGCGCTGAACAGGGGTCTGTGATCCTGTTCTGATTTCCTCAAAATGTTTCCGTTGGTAAACGATTATGTGGATCCCGGGTATCTTCACCATGATCGAAGTTGCGCAGCAGCAGTGCAAAACGCAGATCGACTTCCTGCGGCACCCGCAACCAGACACGATGGCCATCGCCCGGCGCAACCTCTGTGGGTTCGCCGCGCGCGTTCTGCAGCGCATCAAGCTGACAATTCAGGTTTCCTTCGGGCGTCATGATCTCCACGCTGTCGTGCAGCATAAACTTGTTCTTCACCGCCACTTCAGCCCACTCATTCCGACGCTCGCCGGTAAATTCGCCGACAAATTGCTGGCGATCGGACACGGAAAAACCCTGCTGATAATTCTGATAACTGTCATGAGTGTGGCGGCGCAGGAAGCCTTCGGTATAGCCGCGATGGGCCAGGCCTTCCAGCGTTAACAGCAGTGACGGATCAAACGGCTTCCCGGCAGCGGCATCATCAATCGCCCGGCGATACACCTGGGCGGTGCGGGCGCAGTAGTAATAGGACTTGGTACGCCCCTCGATTTTCAGCGAATGAACGCCCATCTCGCTGAGCCGTTCAACATGCGCGACCGCGCGCAGATCCCGCGAGTTCATGATATAGGTGCCATGCTCATCTTCGAATGCGCTCATCACTTCGCCAGGTTTCATCTTCTCTTCCAGCAGAAACACCTTGTCGGTAGGCTGACCGATGCCCAGCACCGGCGTGACATCCTGCACTGCGACAGGCGTGTGAATACCGACGATATTCCCCACCTCATCCTGCTGACCTTCCTGCACTTTATATTCCCAGCGGCAGGCATTGGTGCAGGTGCCCTGATTCGGGTCGCGCTTGTTCATATAGCCTGACAGCAGGCAGCGACCGGAATAGGCCATACAGAGCGCGCCATGAACGAAGACTTCCAGCTCCATCTCCGGCACCTGCTGGCGGATCTCGCCAATCTCCTCCAGCGATAACTCGCGTGACAGGATTACCCGGCTCAGCCCCATCTGCTGCCAGAATTTTACCGTGGCCCAGTTGACCGCATTGGCCTGCACCGACAGGTGAATAGGCATCGTCGGAAAAGCCTCGCGCACCAGCATGATAAGACCGGGATCGGACATGATCAGCGCGTCAGGCTGCATCTCCACCACCGGCGTCAGGTCGCGAATAAAGGTTTTCAGCTTGGCGTTATGCGGTGCAATGTTCACCACCACATAGAATTTTTTGCCCAGCGCGTGCGCTTCATTGATGCCCAGCGCAAGATTTTCGTGGGTAAATTCGTTATTGCGCACCCGCAGGCTATAGCGCGGCTGGCCGGCATAGACGGCATCGGCCCCATAAGCAAAGGCGTAACGCATGTTTTTTAGCGTGCCAGCAGGGGAAAGCAGTTCGGGTTTCATGATCTTCTCACTGATGTCAGGTCAGTATGTCGCTTCAGGCGACAGGTGCAGGACCATTAAGCCCTGCAAAGGGTGCGGAATTGTAGGCAGTGAGAAAAGGGAAGTAAATTGATCGGGATCAAACTAGATCAAATGACAGGCATCGGCTTCCCAGCGATAGCCCATCCCGTAAACGGCGCGGATAAAAGGTTGCTCACTGTCGAGGTTCTCCAGCTTCCGCCGCAGATTCTTGATATGGCTGTCGATGGTGCGATCCGTGACCACGCGGTAGTCATCATAAAGATGGTTGAGCAGCTGTTCACGTGAAAAGACCTTGCCCGGTTCCAGCGACAACGTTTTCAGCAGACGGAATTCCGCCGGAGTAAGATCCAGTGGCTTTTCGCGCCAGCTGGCGAAGAAGCGGCTTTCGTCGACCCGCAGCAACGAGGCGCTTTGCGGCTCTTCCGCTGAACGCCTGACCCGGCGCAGAATCGTTTTGACCCGTGCCACCACTTCACGCGGACTGAAGGGTTTGCAGATGTAGTCATCCGCGCCCAGCTCTAATCCCAGCAGCCGATCGATCTCCTCGGTACGCGCGGTGACCATAATAATCGGCAGCTCGGAATGACGACGGATTTCACGGCAAAGCGTTAAGCCATCGGTGCCGGGCAGCATTAAATCCAGCAGCATCAGGTCGGGTGGCGTCTGACGCACATACTCCAGCACCGCGTTGCCGTCGGCGATGTGATGGGTACGGTAGTTTGAGGCGTGCAGATAATCGATCATCAGCTGCGCCAGTTTCGGCTCATCTTCGACCACCAGAATCAGCGGGTCGTGGTTTTCCTGGCTCATAAGCGTTTACACAAGGGGAACATAGCGCAAGTGTAGCGCGATTTTCAGTCCACCTAAATCAGAGTGCGACGCATGAATATCGCCACCATGTGCATCAGCGATATTTTTACAGATGGCCAGTCCCAGACCCGAGCCGCCGCTGGCGCGGTTGCGCGAGCCTTCGGTGCGGAAGAAACGCTCAAAAATCTGCACCTGATGTTCTTTATCCACGCCAGGTGCGCTGTCATCAAAATCGATGCACCAGTGGGGCGCTTCATACTTCAGCGTCACTTCTACGCGGCCACCGCTGTCGGTGTAGCGCAGGCTGTTCTCAAGAAGGTTGGTGAATAACTGCATCAGCCGGTCGGGATCGCCAAAGAACGGGGCGTTTTCGGGCAGATTCAGTTTCAGCGTCAGGCCGTGTGCGCGATAGCGCTCGGCAAAGCTGCCCGCCGTCACCTCCAGCAACTGAACCAGATCGGTGGCCTGTTTGCGGTAGGCAAGGGCACCCTCATCCGACAGCGACAGCTGGTGCAGATCGTCCACCAGCTTGGTTAGCACCACCACCTCGCTCTGCAGCGAGGCGATCGCTTCCGGCGTCAGTTTGCGCACCCCATCCTGCATCGCTTCCAGTTCACCACGCAGGATCGCCAGCGGCGTGCGCAGCTCATGGGAGATGTCGGCCATAAAAGCGCGCCGCATGCTCTCGTTTTTCTCCAGCGAGCTGGCAAGCAGGTTAAAGTCACCGGCCAGCTGGCCCAGCTCATCCCGGCTGCTGACCTCCACGCGGGTAGCAAAATTACCGGCCGCCAGATGATGGGTGCCGTCGACCAGTCGCTTGACCGGCGCCAGCAGACCGCGCGCCATCAGCCAGGTCGCCAGTGCCGCCAGCAGCGTTGAAAGCCCCACGATAATCCAGCTGGTGCGCCGCTGCTGTTGATCAAAGTTAATGTCCGTGCTGCGCGTCAGCCGCTCCGGCGGCGAGCCGATCACCCAGCCGACCACTTTATTGTTGCTGGTGGTGATGTTGCGTCGTGTGCCTTCGGGTGGCACCGGCGATTTTGGTCCGGCCAGCACTTTATACTGCTGGTCAAGAATCCAGAACTGGGTCCGCCAGCCGTGCGGCGGTAGCTGGCTGTTGCTGTCGGGATTCTGCTCCAGCGAGCGCAGCATGGTAAAGACCAGCCGATCATTATGGCGCAAAAAATCCCAGTTGCCGTGCTGCTCATACTGATCGGCGAGGGCATCGCTGAGCAGGTTTAACCGCTGCTCGTTGCCGCGTTTAATGTAATCGACAAAGCCGTGCTCGAAACTCATCCGAACGCCCCAGTGCATGGTGATCAGGACCAGCATGCAGGTAGCGAAAATCGCCATAAACAGTTTGGCACCGATGCCCAGTCGCAGGTTAACTCTCATTTTTCTCTCCGGCGTCGCAAATCAACGTTGGCATTCGTCTGTGGCGGAACGCGCCAGAACACCAGCGCGGGCAGAAGAATAATCAGCGACATGCAAAGGTAGGTATAAATAAACATTGAGTGATTCGCGGTGCTGTTCGCCATGTTTTCATGAGCAAATGCGCCCAGCAACAGCCCGGCGACGGTGACGCCAATACTCATCGACAGCTGCATAATCATCGACAACAGGCTGTTGCCGCTGGATGCCAGCTCATCGGGCAGCTCCTTCAGCGTCAGGGTATTCATTGAAGAGAAGCGAATGGCATTGACCATGCCCTGCAGAAACAGCACCAGCGGCAGTAGCCAGACCCAACCCATGAGCGCCACCAGGGGGAACAGCAGGACCACCAGCGCCAGCGCCACCGTCGACATCACCAGCACGTTGCGGTAGCCGTAAAGATTGACGATGCGCACCACTATGCGCTTCATCCCCATATTCCCCAGCACCATTGAAATCATTATCAGACCGGCGTGAAACGGGCTGTAGCCCATGCCAATCTGCAGAAAAATAGGGGTCATAAAGGGCAGCATGCCGCTGCCGATGCGGCCGGTAAAACTGCCCAGCAGACCAATGGCATAAACGCGGTTATCAAACAGTTTCAGGCTGAACAGCGCATTATCATTGCCGCGTGCATGTATCAGGTAGAAGAGCAGAGAGAACAGGCCAACGAGAATCATGGCACCCAGTAACAGCGGTGAGCCACCACTGCTGCGCTGGCCATCCAGTGCCAGTGTCAGGGTTGCCATGCCAGCGGCCAGCAGGATAAACCCGGCGAAATCAAAGCGCCGCGTCTGCATGCTGTAGTTGGGCATCAGCATCAGAGTGGCGATAGCGCCGGCGATGCCGACCGGAATATTGATGAGAAAGATCCAGTGCCAGCTGGCGTACTCTACTAACACACCGCCCAGTGCCGGACCCAGCAGCGGGCCAATCTGGCCGGGCAGGGTGACAAAGGTCATGGCGGACATATATTGCTCACGCGGCACGATTTTCATCACCGTCAGGCGACCCACGGGGACCATCATGGCGCCGCCAATCCCCTGAACCACGCGCGACAGCACCAGCTGATCCAGCGTGCCGGACATGGCGCACAGCAGCGAGCCGATACTGAACAGCAGAATCGCGCAGAAGAAAACGTTGCGCACGCCAAAACGATCCGCCAGCCAGCCACTGACCGGCAGCATCACCGCCACCGTCAGCACGTAATAGACGATCACCGAGTGCATGTGCAGCGGACTGACTCCCAGATCGTGCGCCATCGATGGGATCGCGGTATTGACGATGGTGGTATCCAGCGTCTGCATAAAGAAGCCGATGGCAACGATCCACAGTTGCCAGCGGACGTTAGTGCTTTGCTTAGTCATCGATCCCCCCGATAAAAGCATCACGCGCCGTGCCTGCCGACACACTCATTACGGCTATTGCGCGGCGGCGGTCAGCGGACGCTTTTTGCGCCGCAATTTATCCATCATCAGATAGACCACCGGCGTGGTGTAGAGTGTCAGCAACTGGCTCATCACCAGCCCGCCTGCAATGGTAATTCCCAGCGGTTGACGTAGTTCGGCACCGTCGCCGCTGCTCAGCACCAGTGGCAGCGCGCCAAACAATGCCGCCAGCGTGGTCATCATAATTGGCCGGAAGCGCAGCAGGCACGCCTGGAAAATCGCCTCTCGCGCACTCAGCTGGCCGTTACGCTCGGCCTCCAGCGCAAAATCGACCATCATGATGGCGTTCTTTTTCACGATGCCAATCAGCAGCAGAATACCGATCAGCGCAATCAGGCTAAAGGGCGTATCGAACAGTTCCAGCGCCAGCAACGCCCCGACACCCGCCGAGGGCAGGGTAGAGAGAATCGTCAGCGGATGCACATAGCTTTCGTAGAGGATGCCCAGCACGATATAGACCGCCGCAATGGCTGCCAGCATCAGCCAGAGCTGGCTGCTTTGCGACTGCTGAAACACCTGCGCCGTACCGGCAAAACTGCCGCGCACGCTGGAGGGCACACCAATCGCGGTCATGGTCCGTTCAATTGCTTCCGATGCCTGTGACAGCGACACACCCTCTGGCAGGTTAAAAGAGATCGTCGAGGCGGCTGACAGCCCTTCATGGTTCACCGACAGCGGCGCATTCGCCGGCTGCCAGTGGGCGAACCACGACAGCGGGATGGCTTTACCGTCGCTATTTATCACAAACATCTGTGAAAGGGCGCTGATATCCTGGGTGTAGCGCGGATCGACCTCCATCACCACTTTGTACTGATTAAGCGGCTGATAGATAGTGGAAATCTGACGCTGACCAAAAGCGTTATTCAGCAGGGCATTGGCCTGAGAGACATCAATGCCAAGCCGGGCCATGCTTTCACGATCGTAGGTCAGCGCCATTTCGCTGCCTTTATCCTGCTGATCGGAGTTCACGTCCGCCAGCTGCGGCAGCGCGGAGAACGCCTCGCGGATTTTCGGCTCCCACGTCCGCAGTGCGCCGAGATCGTCCGACAGCAATGAATATTGATAAGCAGCATTCGATTCCCGCCCCCCTGCGCGCAGATCCTGCACCGCATTCAGATAGAGATTGGCCCCCGGCTCTTTCGCCAGCTTAGTGCGCAGCCGGGCGATTATTTCAAGGGCACTCTCTTTACGCTCCGACAGCGGCTTCAGCGAGATAAACATCGAGCCGCTGTTGGTCCGCATCCCACCGGTAAAGCCCACCACGCTGTCCACCGCCGGATCGGCCCCGACAATCTCCATAAAATCCTGCAGCTTGCTGCGCATCGCCTGAAAGGAAATGCTCTGGTCGGCAGAGATAAAGCCGGAGAGTCGCCCGGTATCCTGTTCCGGCATAAAGGTTTTCGGGATATGAACGAATAGCCAGCCTGTCAGGGCGATGGTGGCGAAAAACAGCAGCAGCACCCAGCGTGCATGGTTCAGCACCACGTTAAGCGACCGACCGTAGCCTTGCTGAATCGCCATCAGTAGCCGGCCCACCCCGCGCTGACGTGGCTGGCTGCGCGGCGCGTGCGGCTTCAGCAGATAAGCGCACATCACCGGCGTCAGCGTGACCGAGATAAACAGCGAGATAAGAATCGACACCGACAGCGTAATGGAAAACTCAGAGAAGAAGCGGCCAATCAGCCCGCCAATCATCAGGAGCGGCAGGAACACCGCAATCAGCGACAGGCTCATCGACAGCACGGTAAAGCCGACTTCCCGCACCCCTTTTAGCGCGGCAGCCAGCGGCTTCATGCCGGCTTCCACGTGACGGGCAATGTTCTCCAGCACCACAATCGCATCGTCCACCACAAAACCGGTAGCAATGGTCAGCGCCATCAGTGACAGATTATTCAGGCTGAAGCCGCACAGGTACATCGCGGCAAACGTGCCGATTAGCGAAACCGGCACGGCAACGGCCGGGATCAGCGTGGCGCGGCCCGAGCGCAGGAAAACAAACACCACCAGAATCACCAGCGCCACGGCGATAATCAGCGACTGCTCCACTTCATGCAGCGAGGCGCGAATAGTGGGCGAGCGATCCTGCGCAATCTCGAGATCGATGGCAGCAGGGATCACCTCATGCAGCAGCGGCATTTCAGCGCGAATCCGATCGACCGTATCAATGACGTTCGCTTCAGGCGTTTTGCGGATCAGCAGCAGAACCGCAGGTTTACCCCGTGACATTCCGGCGTTGCGCACGTCCTGAACCGAATCCTCTACCGTCGCCACATCCGACAGCCTGACCGCCGCGCCGTTGTTGTAATGCACCACCAGCGGCTGATACTCCCGGGCAGTCTGCAGCGCGTCATTGGTTCGCAGTTGCCAGCGCTGCTGACCGTCATCCAGTGCGCCCTGCGGTCGTCGCTGATTGGCATTGGAGATAGCGGTGCGCACCGCATCCAGCGATACGCCCTGGTTAAACAGTGCCTGGGGATTCAGCGCCACGCGCACCGCAGGCAGCGAACTGCCGCCCACGGTGACATCGCCCACGCCTTCAATCTGTGACAGCTTCTGCGCCAGCTGGGTAGAGGCGTAGTCATAAAGCTGACCCGGATTGTAGGTATCTGAGGTCAGCGTCATGATCATGATCGGCGCATCAGAAGGGTTAACTTTCCGGTAGGTTGGACGCGACGGCATGCCGGTGGGCAGCAGGCTTTGCGCGGCGTTAATGGCGGCCTGCACGTCGCGCGCCGCGCCGTTAATGTCGCGATCAAAATCAAACACCAGAATGATGCGGGTGCTACCCAGCGAACTGGTGGAGGTCATTTCACTGACCCCCGCGATGCGTCCCAGCGAGCGTTCCAGCGGTGTAGCCACCGACGATGCCATGATTTCCGGTGAGGCGCCCGGCAGCGAGGCCGAGATGACGATGACCGGAAAATCGACCTGCGGCAGCGGTGCCACCGGTAGCAGACGGAAGCCCAGCATCCCGGCCAGGGCGATGGCCAGTGTCAGCAGGGTCGTGGCGACGGGCCGATGGATGAAGAGGGCAAAAAACTTCACTCTGCGGCCTCCGTACGGCCAAAGCGTCGGCGGGTAGCATGCGCCAGGCGGTCAAACAGCAGATAGATCACCGGTGTGGTGAACAGCGTCAGTACCTGACTCAGAATCAGGCCACCGACCATGGCGATTCCCAGCGGATGACGCAATTCGGCACCGACGCCGGTGCTGAGCATCAGCGGCAGCGCACCGAGAAGGGCTGCCAGTGTGGTCATCAGAATCGGACGGAAGCGCAACAGACAGGCCTGATAGATGGCATCTACCGGCTTCATGCCCTGTTCACGTTCGGCTGCCAGCGCAAAGTCGATCATCATGATGGCGTTCTTTTTCACGATGCCGATCAACAGGATGATGCCGATAATTGCCACGATATCCAGCTCATTGCCGCTGAGCATCAGCGCCAGCAGCGCGCCGACACCGGCAGTGGGCAGTGTTGAGAGAATCGTAATCGGGTGAATAAAGCTTTCATAGAGCACGCCCAGCACGATGTACATCGCCACGATGGCTGCCACAATCAGCCAGACGGTGCTGCTGAGCGCCGCCTCAAACGCCAGCGTACTGCCCTGGAACTGGGTCATCAGCTCCGCGGGCATGCCCAGCTGCGCTTCCGCCTGCGACACCGCCTTCACCGCATCTTCCAGCGAATAGCCATCAGCCACGTTGAAGGAGAAGGTCGCCGACGGGAACTGGTCCAGATGGTTAATGCTGAGCGGCGTGTGACGCTGTTCAATACGGGCGATGGCGCTCAGCGGAACGCTGCCGTCATCACTGCTGTTAAGGCGAATCGCCTCCAGGCTCTCCAGCCCCGGTGTGGCGTTATTATCCTGCTCCAGCACCACACGATACTGATTTGCCTGGGTATAGATGGTGGAGATGAGTCGCTGCCCAAACGCGTTGTACAGCGCGTTATCGACATCGGCCATGCTGATACCGAGGCGGCTGGCGCTGTCGCGGTCAACGTTGACATAAGCTTCCAGCCCCTGATCCTGCCAGTCACTGCTGACGTCACGCAGCTGTGGCAGGGTACTGAGCCGGGTCAGCAGGGCCGGCACCCAGGTGCTGAGCGACGACAGGGAGCCGGACTGCAGCGTGAACTGGTACGGCGTGCGGCTCGCCTGGGTATCGATGGTGAGATCCTGCACCGCCTGCAGCCAGAGCTGCACGCCCGGCAGCTGACTGACCTGTTGTTGCAGGCGTTGCTGAATAGCCGGAATGCGGTCGTCGCGTTGATCCAGAGGTTTAAGGTTAATCTGCAGTCGCGCGCTGTTCAGTGAGGCATTGGTGCCATCGACGCCGACGAACGAGGTCATGCTCTCAACCGCCGGATCTTTCATGATGATGGAGGCAACGTCGCGGGTGCGCTCTGCCATGCTGGCGTAGGAGACCGACTGCGGTGCCTGCAGCGTACCCTGAATAATGCTGTTGTCCTGCTGCGGGAAAAAGCCTTTCGGGATCACCATCCACAGCAGCAGCGTCAGCACAAGGGTGCCAAGCGCGACCGACAATGTCAGCCAGGGGTGATTCAGCACCCGTTTCAGGCCACGGCCATAGGCGGCCACGATACGATCAAACATCGCCTCGCTGGCCCGTGAAAAGCGGTTCTGTTTACGCAGCGACTCTGCGCTCAGCATCCGGGCGCACATCATCGGCGTCAGGGTGAGTGACACTACTGCGGAAATCAGAATCGCTACGGCCAGTGTTACGGCAAATTCGCGGAACAGACGGCCAATTACGTCGCCCATAAACAGCAGTGGAATCAGTACCGCAATCAGCGAGAAGGTCAGGGAGATAATGGTAAAGCCGATCTCACCGGCACCTTTCAGCGCGGCGGTAAGCGGCTTTTCCCCTTTTTCGATATAGCGCGAGATGTTCTCAATCACCACAATGGCATCATCGACCACAAAACCCGTGGCAATGGTCAGCGCCATCAGCGTCAGGTTATTAATGGAAAAACCGAGGAAGTACATCGCCGCAAAGGTGCCGATCAGCGACAGCGGCACCGCCACCGCCGGAATCAGCGTGGCGGGCACGTTACGCAGGAACAGATAGATAATCATCACCACCAGCGCCATCGCCAGTATCAGCTCAAACTGCGTGTCGTTGACCGACGCGCGAATATTGGTGGTGCGGTCGGTGAGCAGTTTCACCTCTACCGATTTGGGCAGCGTTTCCGTCAGGGCGGGCAACATGGCACGGATATTATCTGCAGTGGCGATAATATTAGCGCCAGGCTGACGCTGAACATTAAGCACAATCGCCGCATCGCGATTGGCCCAGGCGCCAAGCCAGCTGTTTTCTGCTCCCTGTTCAATGGTCGCCACGTCACCAAGACGCACCGGCGCGCCATTTTTGTAGCTGATAATCAGCTGGCGATAATCTTCCGCGGATTTCATCTGGTCATTGGCTGACAGGGTAATAGAACGCGTCGGACCATCCAGACTGCCTTTGGCGGAGTTAACGTTGGCATTGCTGATGGCGGTTCGCACCGTTTCACTGGTCAGACCCAGCGCCGCCAGCGCCTGCGCATTCATTTTTACCCGCACTGCCGGGCGCTGACCGCCTGACAACGTCACCAGGCCGACACCGCTGACCTGCGAAATTTTCTGCGCGACCCGCGTTTCCACCATGTCCTGCACCTGCGTCAGCGGCATGCTGCGCGTCGTGACGGCCAGCGTCATGATGGGCGGATCGGCAGGGTTTACTTTGCTGTAGACCGGTGGATTGGGCAGGTCGTTGGGCAACAGATTAGTGGCGGAGTTAATGGCCGCCTGCACCTCCTG
Organism: Pantoea jilinensis; assembly: GCF_019104105.1. Lineage (NCBI taxonomy): Bacteria > Pseudomonadati > Pseudomonadota > Gammaproteobacteria > Enterobacterales > Erwiniaceae > Pantoea > Pantoea jilinensis. The sequence continues at coordinate 1,399,975 of NZ_CP077746.1, forward strand.
CTCGGCCACATCCAGCGGCAGCGTCAGCTGAAACTGCAGTGTTACCACCGAGGCACCGCCGGAGCTTTGCGATGCCATCTGTTTCAGCCCCGACATCTGACCAAACTGACGCTCTAGTGGGGCGGTAATGGAGGAGGTGACCACATCCGGGCTGGCACCAGGATAAAGCGTAACCACCTGGATGGTCGGATAATCGACTTCCGGCAGTGCCGAGACCGGCAGGAACCGGTAGCCCAGCACTCCGGCCAGCAAAATCGCAATCATCAACAGCGTGGTGGCGACCGGACGCAGAATAAACTGGCGTGACGGCCCGCCACTGTGATCGGGAGGCATGACCTGCATTACTCACGCTCTCCTTTTGACGGCAGGGCGGCGCGGGTGGCGCGCGGTGCGTTGCTCTGCGGCGCGACCACCTCGACTTTCGCGCCTTCGGTCAGACGATCCAGACCATCGGTCACGACCCGTTCACCGGCTTCCAGACCGGCGCTGACCACCACTTTCTGGCTATCCTGCAGGCCGGCAATCACGCTTTTCTTGCTCACCTTGTTGTCACTGTTGACCACCCAGACAAAGTGGCCTTCGTTGCCCATCTGTAATGCGGCAGGCGGAATCACAACGGCATTCTGCAAGGTGTTGACCTTGAGCCGAACATTGACGAACTGATTAGGGAAGAGGGCGTCGTCCTGATTATCAAACCGCGCTTTGATTTTTATGGTGCCGGTCGTCACATCAATCTGGTTATCGAGGCTCAGCAGTTTGCCGCTGGCGATTAAATTCTCATTACTGCGATCCCAGGCCTCCACCAGCAGCGGCTGGCCGCTTTTCTGTGCCTTGAGAATGGAACTGATGCTGTTCTCCGCCAGGGTAAAGACCACATCAATCGGGTGCGTCTGGGTGATCACGACGATACCGGTGGTGTCGCCACTGGTGACGTAGTTGCCGACATCCACCTGTTTCAGGCCGACACGGCCGGCAATCGGTGCAGTGATTTTGCTGTAGGTCAGATTGAGCTGCGCACTGGCGACGCTTCCCTCATCCGCTTTCAGGGTGCCCAACGTTTCATTCACCAGTGAGCGCTGGGTATCCAGCTCCTGCTGCGATACCAGCGACGTTTTTGCCAGCTTCTCGAAGCGCGCCAGGTCGCGACGGGCATTGGCCAGCGTCGCCTGATCTTTCGCCAGCTGGCCCTGAGCCTGGGTTAACGCCACCTGGTAAGGACGTGGGTCGACTTCTGCCAGCAGATCGCCCGCGTTGACCTGCTGGCCTTCGGTAAAGTGGATCGCCAGCAGATCGCCATTGACCCGGCTGCGCACCGTGGCCGTGTTAGCCGCCGTGACGGTACCCAATCCGCTAAGGTATTGCGGCACGCTCTGGCTGGTAGCCGTCGCTGCCTGAACCGGGGCGAGTGGCCGACGAGCGCCGTCACCGCTGCCCTTGCCACCTCGAGGCCCGGGCGAGTCCGTCTGGCTGCTGCTCTGTGGCTGGGCAGTGCGCTGCCAGGCATAGTAGCCGCCAGCGGCCACAGCAATCAGGGCCAGTGCGATCAGTGTTTTCTTCATAACAGGGTGTCGGGTGCTCATGATTGTTGATGCTCTCCAGCAGTGACGTAGTCCCAGGCGCAGGCATCAAATGGGTAGCCTGCAAACGACAGAGTGTAGTCGCCTCTGACAGGCAAAATTTGAAGGAAATAAGGATATCTGTCAGGGCCGGGTAATTATGCCTGTTATTACATTAATCGCAGCACAATCGTCATAAAGGCGTTAAAACACTTTGCTATGCTGAGAAACAGGCAGTTTGTCAGGCAAATTAAGGAGCAGATAATGAGTCAGAATCAAACCCGGCAGTTGGGTGACAGTGGGATTACGGTGCCGTTACTGACGTTTGGCGGCAATGTGTTTGGCTGGACGGTGGATCAACCCACCTCGTTTTCTCTGCTGGATGGGCTGGTTGAACGAGGGCTGTGGTTCATCGATACCGCCGATGTCTACTCCCGCTGGGCGCCAGGCAATAAAGGCGGTGAATCCGAAACCATTATTGGAGAGTGGCTGAAGAAAAGCGGAAAACGTGACCAGATCGTGCTGGCAACCAAAGTTGGCATGGAAATGTCGCCTGAGAAGACCGGGCTGAAGCCGCAATATATCCGTCAGGCAGTCGAAGATTCACTTCGCCGCTTACAGACTGACTATATCGATCTCTATCAGGCACACCGCGACGATCAGGATACGCCGCTGACGGAAACGCTGAGCACCTTTGACAGCCTGATCCGTGAAGGTAAAGTGCGCGCCATTGGTGCCTCCAATTACAGCGCAGCGCGTCTGCAGGAGGCGTTGAAGGTGAGTGAATCGCAGGGGCTGGCGCGTTATGAAACGCTGCAACCGCAATATAACCTGTTTGACCGCCAGCCTTATGAGTCGGAACTGGAGCCCGTTGTCATGGCGCAGGGTTTAGGCGTGATCAACTACTACTCGCTGGCCAGCGGTTTTCTCAGTGGCAAATATCGTGATGCAGCAGATGCCGGTAAAAGCGCACGCGGGCAGGGCGTGGTGGAGAAATACCTTAACCCGCGCGGTCTGCGGATCCTGGATGCGCTGGATGCCATCAGTGAAGCCCATCAGGCGACGCCAGCTCAGGTGGCACTGGCATGGCTGATTGCCCGTCCTGGCATCACCGCCCCGATTGTCAGTGCGACGTCGATTAAACAACTCGACGATCTGGCTGGTGCGATGCAACTGACGCTGACCCCCGCGCAGATCGCGCAACTGAACCAGGCGAGCCGTTAACTTCAGGGGCGCCAGCGCCCCTTTTTACGGTATGGCTGTGCAGGAAGTAAGCCCGACCAAAGAATAATCAATCAGAGATCCCGATCACACTTGCATTAATAAACGGATGTTACGGGAAATTATGCGCACGTATTTATAAAAAACAGCGTTTACCCAGCACTATCCTCTGCGCGTCACTTCCCGTAACTCACATAAGAATAAACAAGATGAAAAACAGAAAAGCACCCACCTTTTCCGCTGCCAGTATGGCAACGGGCACCCTGATCCTGGCCATTTTTTCTTCACAAGCCATGGCTGCTGACGCGCTGAGTCCGGACTCCGAATGGATGTTTGGTGACTGGGGCGGCTACCGAACGCAATTGCAGGATGACGGCATCAAGTTTGACGTCAACTACACCATGGAGAGCGCCGCAAATTTAGGGGGTGGCGCAAATACCAACACCACCATGCGCTACAGCGACCAGTGGACGTTCGGCACCAATTTCGACCTGCAAAAGCTGCTGGACTGGCAGGATGCCGAATTTCAGATGACCGTGACGAATCGTAACGGTCAGAATGTTTCTGAGCAGGTCGCGGATCAACGCACCGGGATGCTCTCCTCCGTGCAGGAGGTGTATGGTCGCGGCCAGACCTGGCGTCTGACACAGTTCTGGTTACGCAAAGGATTGTTTAACGATGTGGTCGATCTGAAAGCCGGACGCGTGACGGTGGGTGAAGACTTCGATAATTTCGATGGCAACCTGTTCCAGAACCTGGCACTGGGCAGCGGACAGGCAGGTAACTGGCGCGGCGACCGCTGGTTCAACTGGCCGGTATCGCAGTGGGGCGGTCGGATTAAGTTCAATATCACCCCGGAGGTCTTCTTCCAGGTTGGTTTCTACAATCAGAACCGAGCTAACTATGATCGCGGAGATGGCTTCCGTCTGGATACCAGCAATTCCGAGGGCAATCTGGTGCCGGTGGAACTGGGCTGGAAACCGACGTTCGGGCCGGAGAAATTACCGGGTAACTACCGCATCGGTTATTACTATTCGTCGGTGGATGGCGATGTTTATGGCAGCTGGCGCAATGGCGGCTATCAGGATCAGGCGCATGCCTATGGCGGCTATCTGCTGTTACAGCAACAGCTGACCGCGCAGGATGGCGATGTGAATCGTGGTCTGGGCGTGCGGGTTCAGGCGGTGATGAACGATCACAAGACCTCGAAGACGGATAACTACCAGTCTATCGCGTTTACCTGGACAGGACCGTTTGATGCCCGTCCTCAGGATGAGATCGGCGTGGGCGCGTCGCGTATTCATGTGAACAGCGACTACACCCGCGCTCTGCGTCAGCAGAATCAGGCGAATGGCGAGAGCCGCTTTGACAGCCCGACTTATCTGCCGATTCAGGAAGGTTCAGAGTACAACTATGAGGTTTATTACAACGCCAAAGTGACGAACTGGATGTCACTGCGACCAAACCTGCAGTATGTGGTGGCGCCAGGCGCGGTAAGCGAAGTGAAGGATGCGTTTATCGGCGGTATCAGCGCCAATATTGCCTTCTGATTTACAGCCCAAAAGGGCTCAGATGTATCAGGCAGACTGCTCCCAAACGTAAAGCGATGGGAGCGTGCTCATCGTTGTCTGCAAACAAAAACGATAAGCAGTTGCCGTTTGAGATTGATGACGAAGTTTGGCTCGGTTAGCTGTGAGATCGAGCCAGTGCAGTAAACACGGTCAGATCGGAAAGTCGCTTACACCAATCCCTGGCACGCTCGGCCCCCGCCGTCCATGGCGCGGGACGCTTTCCTCCTCTGACTGTGTTCCCTGCTTGTTGAGTTATTCCGTCGCTGCCAGTTGCACCCTGATTTGAATTTGTCAGCAGTCTGAAAGGGCACTTAAAGGTGCCATTTTTTTACATAGCAGGGCTGCCAAAGATTAACGGAACATCACTTCTGCCCAGCGGGCCAGCCCTGCGGTGACGGAGGCGAAATCATCGCCGCCCGCAATCGGCGTATCCGGCAGCGTCTGCTGCAGTGCCGCGCGCAGTAACGGTGAACGCGCACTGCCGCCGGTCAGGTAGATGACATCCGGTTTAATCTGGCTGGTGGCTAAGGCCAGCTGCACCTGCTCCAGAATTTTCTCCAGCGGCTGACTGATGGCGTCCTGCAACTGCTCCACACCAATTTCTGTCTCTAATGCCGCGGCAATAAAGTCGAGCGAGGCGGTATGTGCCGGATTAGCTGACAGCGCAATCTTGCTCTCTTCCGCCGCACGCACCAGGCGATAACTGAGTTTTTGCTGCCACACTTTCAGCAGGCGAGCCACCACATCACCCTGTTCAGCATCCCGCACTAAATCCCGCAGCCACTTTCCGCAGGCCGGGCTGTAGAAGTCGCTCTGTGCCGGCACATCATTTATCGCGATGGCGTTCCACCACGGCAGGGCTGGCAAGGCGGTGCCTTTCTGGGTATTACCACCCAGGCCAAGTAGCGGCATCAGGGTCTTAAACGTCAGCATGATATCCAGGTCGTTACCGCCAACGCGGCAACCGCTATGGCCCAACAGGCTTTCGCGGCGGTCGGCCTTATCACGCCACTTTGGCCCCATCAGCAACATCGAGCAGTCGGTGGTTCCGCCGCCGATATCCACAACCAGCACGGTTGTTTCCTGTTTGAGTGTGGCTTCGAAATCGAGTCCGGCTGCCACCGGTTCAAACTGAAATTCCACGTCGCGGAAACCGGCACGGTGTGCTGCGCGAAGCAGAATGCCTTCAGCCTGCTGGTTAGACTCTTCACTGCCCAGTCCCTGGAAGTTGACCGGTCGCCCGATCACAGCCTGATCGATAGCGTGATCAAGCTGGCTTTCGCCCTTTTGGCGGATGTGCAGCATCATGGCGCAGACCAGATCTTCAAACAGAGCAATCTGCTGCGGCTTCAGGCCAGTGGCACCGAGAAAGGATTTGGGGGATTTAACGAACCAGACATCTTCGGGATCGACCATATAGTGCTGCAGCGCGGTAAGGCCAAACTGCACACTGTTGGGCTGAACCTCAATATCTTCTTCGCGGTTATAACGCAGGGCGCGCTGCAACAACGCGGTGGTTTCGCTATCAGGTGTTGCCACCTGATGATGGCGATAGAGCCATTCGCTGATCGACTCGCGGGTAGGCGCACAGATCATCGACGGCAGCAGGCGCTGATCATTTTCCAGCGTTAACAGACGTGGCGTGCCATTTTCGCTGACTGCAATTGAGCAGTTAGCCGTACCGTAATCGAATCCTATGAACATTTTCGCCCCCATGCCGGAAAAAAGGGGGCGACTTTAGCGCAGCTTCATCAGTGTAGCAAGCAGGTCGCGCTGGAATTAACGGATAGCGAAGATTCGATCTTCGGCCAGTGCGCGTAATGGCTGCCGCTCGGCCACGGCACTGCCCCAGACGCCATCCACATCAAGGGTAGCCAGCGTGCTGAGCACAGCAGGGACCGAAACCGGACCGGCCAGCACCGCGATGTTACGCTGCGTTGCCTGGCCCTGAATAATGGTCAGCAGCATCTCATCCATCAGATTATTGTGAACGTTAGCAACCAGTTCAGGTGCCAGTACCAGGTAATCAACTACCTCGTTACTCAGCAGAGTAAACGCGTCCAGATTTCGGCCAAAATGTTGCAATACGATACGGCAGCCACACTGCCGCAGTTGCAGCAGTGCGGAATAGAGCTGATCGCCTTTGCTCAACACGCTGGCCGCAGGGAAAGCGAAACCACAGTGGCTTTCAGAGAGACCGGCCGCGACAAAGCGCTGACAGAGTTGCTCCACAAAGGCGGCATCACTGAGTATCCCGGCATCAAGCGGCAAAATCACCGGAATGCCTTTCTGATTGAGCTTTTCCACGTCGTGGCGGAAAAAAACCGCAAGAATATTGTTATCGAGACGACGTCGCAGCGTCTCATCGTGCAGGTTATTGCGCAGCAACGTCTCATCCAGCAGTAATCCATCTGCGGTTAACAGCTGTACATCAAGCAGCCAGATAAAGGCGGCCTGCGGGGTTTTGGGTGGCGCAACAGGCCAGGCGGGCAGTTCAATCTGCAGCGCATCAATCATCGCGGCATCCATTCCCTGATGGTTACCCGGCAGCGGTAAGCTATGCTGCTCATAAATCATCAGTCGTCCACGCCCACTGCGTTTGGCGTTGTAACAGGCGATATCCGCCTGAGAAAGGACGTCGCTGCTCTGACAGTTTTCTGCTGAAATTTGTGTCACTCCCGCACTGGCGCCCACATGATAGAGGCGACCCAGCCACTGGAAGCGGTAATCGTTGACTGCAGCGACGATGCGCTGCACCACGTCATGTGCCTGACCCACATCGCAATCAGGCATCAGAAGCGCAAACTCATCGCCGCCCAGTCGGGCCAGGAAGTCGCTGCTGCGCAGATGGTGCTGCATCAGATCGGAGAGCTCGCGCAGCAATGCATCGCCTGCAGCATGCCCTGCGGTGTCATTGACCGCTTTAAACTTATCCAGGTCGATAAACACCAGCACATGCTGATGCTGATGTTCAGCGGCATCAAACAGCAGACGTTTAAGCTGAAGCTCAAAGCTGGCGCGGTTAGGCAGGCGGGTCAGGGTGTCGTGGAGGGCGCTGTAACTCAGGCGCTTCATCAGTTTACGTGATTCACTCACATCCTGAATAACCATGACGGCACCCTGTTCCACGCCCGCTTCTGAACGCAGTGGCGTGATGCTGTAATGAATATCGATGTGGCCGCCATCCGGGGTGTGGAGCACCAGATCTTCAGCCAGACTGGGGGTGATTTTTTCCGGTGGCAACTGGCACAACAGCAGATTCTCCACTTTCGGGCCGTTACGTCCCTGAGTTATGTGCAGCAGCTCACTGAGCGGCTGCCCGGCAGCCTGCTCCTGTGACAAGCCACTCATCTTCTCCGCCACCGGATTCATAAAGGCGACACGCATCTCTTTGTCCGTGCTGATAACCGCTTCGCCAATTGAGTCCAGGGTTATCGCCATGCGCTCTTTCTCCTGAAACAGCGCTTCGTTCAGATTACGAAGCGGGGTGATGTCCTGGCAGATCCCCAGCATGCGCTCAATGCGGCCCTCTTTACTCAGTAAACGGTTTGCCTGGGTGCGCACCCAGCGCTGGCCCTCGGCATTAACCACGCGATACTCCATGTGAAAAGCACTGCGCAGCTCAATCGCCTGTTGCACCGTCAGCGCAGCATACTCCCGATCTGCGGTATGCAGCAGATGGATCCAGAGGTCATAGCTGGGCGACTCATGAGAGGCGAGACCAAACAGGGCATACATGCGCTTGTCCCATAACATTTCACCGGTCAGCAGGTTCCACTCCCACACGCCAATGCCACCGGCTTCGTTGGCCAGCGTGATGCGCTCCATCAGCCGGCGATTCACCTGCTCACTCTGCTTCAGCTCAGAGATATCAATAATTTGCGCGATAAAATAGAGCGGTTCCTGGCTGCCATCGCGCACCAGCGATACCGTGAGGCGTGCCCAGACAATCTCACCATCTTTACGAAAATAGCGCTTCTCAAACGTGTACGTATCAATCTCACCTTCCAGCAATCGGCTGGCATGTTGCAGATCAAGGCTCAGATCATCGGGATGCGTAATTTGTTGGAATGTCAGGCGTTTGAGCTCTTCGGCCGGATAGCCAAGGATATCGCACAGCGAGCGGTTAACCTGCAGCCATTTACCCTGAGGCGCCACCAGCGCCATACCGATTGCAGAGTATTCCATGGCGTGACGGAAGCGGGTTTCGCTGTCGGTGATGTGGAGTTTTTCACGCCGGAACGCATCCATCACCAGCGACATAATGTGGCTGGGGATCAACACCAGAAGGAAAGGTAACCAGCTGGAGACCGGGCCCAGCGCGCTGTTGTTGTTTACTACGCTGACCGCATCCAAAGCCAGCAGCATCGAGATAAAACTGGCGTTGATGAAGAACAGCACAAACGCCTGCAGCTTGGGCAGGCGCACCGCGCACCAGAACAGGATTACGACAATAAAGGTAAAGGGCCAGGGCAGAAAACGCAGCGACAGATAACTGGCACCCAGGGTCAGGAGCAGCGTCATCAACGTTTCTGGCAACTGCCTGCCCAGCTCGCTGAACTGGGCCCGTCGCAGCGGCCAGGGCAGCAGCAGCAGCATCGGGCCTAACACCAGCATGCCGATGATTTCTGAGATCACCCATGTATAAAAGAAGGGAAACGAAGCGTGGCCGCTGACCTGCAGCGTCCAGAGCGCCAGCAGGCCGCCCAGAACCGGTGTCACGATACCCACCGATAACACCATCCGGGCCCAGTCATGCAGAGAGTTCAGTGGCGCGCGCCGATCCAGCAGCGCGCGCAGCAGCATGCCACCCACACTGGCCTGAATAAGGTTTAACAGCGCGAATTTAATGTTTGAAAAGGCAGGTCCGATGATGATGGCGTTGGCTGCGGCGGTGCCCAGCACACAGGCAGTCAGCAGCAGGGGTAGCTGTCGTGACGGACAGCGGAAAACCACCACAGTCATTAATGTCGTCGGGAACCAGAGCGGGGAGATTTTCCCGCTGACCACGATCAGTTCAAGACAGAACAGTGTCAGGACAAACACTATACAGCCAAGGAACAGCGCCGAAAGCCAGCAGTTTGGCGTGCTCTTTTGCGGGGACAGGATCTCTATCGTCATGCGGACTTCCGTCAGGGTGCAACACTCCGCTACGGCGAATCAGGCACCAGTCATTCTCTGACTGCATGCTAGCACATTCGGCAAAGAAAAAAGGGGTGAAATCAATATTGCCCGTTATTCGGTGAATTGACGGGCACAGAGAAATTGATGACCAGCGTATTGATTACTGGCGGAAAAGATCGGCGCGGGTATAGGGCTTCTCCAGCCCCGCGAGGCTGGCAGAGAAGCGTTCCAGAAACTGTTGCGTCGTGGCGACACGGCCATGACCCATTAATAGAAACGGCACTAACAGTGCAGCACCGATCTGTGGCCAGCTAAAGCCTTTGAGCGCGGTGCGGCGCTGAGAGATCAGAAACGCGGTACTCAACGTGAAGCCCAGCAGCAGACCAGTGGCAACCTCACTTTTCGAGTGGGCGTGGATGACCAGACGCGAGAACCCAACCATCAGAGGAATCAGATAACCCACGCCAATCGCGGCAATGCGCCATTTTGCTGACCAGCGTCCTGAAATCAGCCACAGCATCACCGGCCACAGGGTAGCGGACATCGCGCTGTGACCGCTGAAGCCGGTAAAATTAAAGCGGGCACTGCCGATGCCAAACCCGAGAAACAGAATCTTTGAGATGCTGACTGTCAGGCCAGCCAGGCCAAAGGCCACAATCCAGTAAAAGACCGTAAGGCGGTTATCACTTTTCCACGGCAAAATCAGCGCAATAATCACCGCTGTCGGAATCAACAGCATGCTGTCGCCAAAATAGGTCAAAGTCTTCCAGTGCATACCACTCCTGATGCATCATTTGGTCGTCATGTTAACGACACGCGTTCAGACAACCGCGTGCCGCACAGGCCATTTTTTTATAATATGGTGTGCTGCTAGTTTATCGGTGAAATGAGTGGCGTCCAAAGGAGAAAGTCTGAAAAGACGCCGGTGCCATTTTTCTGGCATCAAAAGGCCGAAATCCCTATACTTAGCGCGAACACACCCTCTCCATTTCGGCCCGTCCGCTGCCCGCGTAATGTGTGACCAGTGGCAGGCTCCAGTTATCAGGTCTTAAAAAAGTATGACTGACAAGTCTCATCAGTGCGTGATTGTAGGCATTGCCGGCGCTTCCGCATCCGGTAAAAGTTTAATTGCCAGCACGCTCTATCGTGAAATCCGTGATCAGGTAGGTGACGAGCATATCGGGGTTATCCCGGAAGATGCTTATTACAAAGATCAAAGTCACCTCACCATGGAAGAGAGGGTTAAAACCAATTATGACCATCCGAGTGCGATGGATCATGATTTGCTGTTGCAGCATCTGCAGGCGGTAAAAGCCGGGCAGGACATTGAGCTGCCGGTCTACAGCTACGTTGAGCACACCCGCACTCAGCAAACGCAGCACCTGAAAGCGAAAAAGGTCATTATTCTTGAAGGCATTCTGCTGTTAACCGATGCCCGTCTGCGCCAGGAACTTAACTTTTCTATCTTCGTCGACACGCCGCTTGATATCTGTCTGATGCGCCGTATGAAACGTGACGTCAATGAGCGCGGCCGCTCAATGGATTCGGTAATGAGTCAGTATCAGAAGACCGTGCGTCCGATGTTTCTGCAGTTTATCGAGCCATCAAAACAGTACGCCGATATCATTGTGCCGCGCGGCGGAAAAAACCGTATCGCCATTGATATCCTGAAGGCGAAAATTAACCAGTTTTTTGAATAACCCACGTCCATCCGGACGGGGTGCAGACCGGTGGCAGGCACGCTGTCACCGGTTCGCTACACTTATGCCATGGAGTTACCGCAATGAGATTATGCGATCGCGATATTGAAGCCTGGCTGGACAATGGCAAACTGGCCATTGAGCCACGCCCGCCTGTCGAGCGCATTAATGGGGCAACCGTCGATGTGCGCCTGGGGAATCAGTTCCGCACCTTCAGCGGCCATACCGCGGCCTTTATCGACCTGAGTGGCCCGAAACAGGAAGTAAGCGCGGCACTGGATCGGGTCATGAGCGATGAGATCGTGTTGCCTGATGGTGAAGCCTTTTTCCTCCATCCGGGTGAGCTGGCGCTGGCGGTAACGCTGGAGTCCGTGACGCTGCCTGACGACCTGGTCGGCTGGCTGGATGGCCGTTCATCGCTGGCGCGCCTCGGGCTGATGGTGCATGTGACAGCGCACCGCATTGATCCAGGCTGGCAGGGTCGTATCGTGCTGGAATTCTACAATTCAGGTAAACTGCCGCTGGCTCTGCGTCCGGGTATGTTAATCGGCGCGCTGAGTTTTGAACCGCTTTCAGGCCCGGCTGCGCGTCCTTATAACCGACGTGAAGATGCTAAATATCGGGGTCAGCAGGGCGCTGATGCCAGCCGTATCGATAAAGACTGATCTGAGGATGTAATGAAAAGAGTGATAACCACGCTGGCCATCCTGTTAGTGGTGGTCGTAACGGGATTGAGCGCGCTGGTGCTGCTGGTCAATCCCAACGACTTCCGTACCTATATGGTGAAACAGGTTGAACAACGCAGTGGTTATCGCCTTGAGGTCAGTAACGATTTGCGCTGGCACGTCTGGCCTCAGCTCAGCATCCTGGCTGGGCGGATGAGCCTCACCGCGCCGGGGGCGACTCAGCCGCTGGTCTCAGCGGAGAACATGCGTCTCGATGTTGATCTCTGGCCTCTTTTATCCCATCAGCTCAGCGTCAGTCAGGTGTTGCTGAAAAATGCGATAGTGCGGGTAACGCCCGACAGTAGCGCGCAGCCTGCCAGAAATGCCCCTCAGGGTCCCCGTGATGCGGAGCCTGCCTCGCCATCCACCGGCTGGTCATTTGATATCGCTAAACTGCGGGTAGCCGACAGTCTGCTGATCTGGCAACAGCCAGGCGGCGACGAATATAATTTCCGCGACCTCAACATTACGATGGATCAGGACGCGAACAAGCTGGCGACACTCTCTCTGAGCACGACGCTGATGCGCAACCAGCGCAACGCCGCGCTGAATCTCAAAGGCCAGCTGGATGCTGCGCAATATCCGCACCGTCTTACCGGCCAGCTGCAGCAGCTCGATTACACCTTATCGGGCGCCGACATTCCGTCTCAGGGGATTAAAGGGTCGTTAAGCCTGCAGGGCGAATGGAATGGTGACCGGCAGCAGTTCTCCTTTAGTGGTCTGCAGCTCACCGCAAATGACAGTACCCTGACCGGGCAGGGCAGTGGTCATGTGGTGCCGCCACAGCAGCTGGCGCTGGATCTGAAAGCCAGCAACCTGAATCTCGATAATTTACTCACCAGTGCGCCCGTTTCTGAAGCGCCTGGCGCGCAGCACGCCACCGTGGCCCGTTCGCCGGTGATTGCTGCGCCGCGTGAACGCACCAATGCGGACTCTCCTCTCAACGACATGGATCTGGCGCTAAAACTTCAGGCGAATAATGCGGTATGGCGCGGCCTCTCGCTGACTGATTTTACGTTAAATGCCCGCAATCAGCAGGGACTCATGACGCTGAACACCCTCAGCGGCAAGCTGGGTAATGGCAGCTTCTCGATTCCCGGCAGCATCGACATTCGTCATCCAGAGACACGGGTCAGCCTGAAACCGCAACTCCGGTTTATTCAAATCCAGCCGTTGCTGAAAGCGTTTGCACTACCGGAAAGTCTGCAGGGCAACCTGAGTCTTGACGGGGAGCTGTCCGGCGATACGCTGACAGTCGAGGCGGCAAAGCGCAGCTGGCAGGGCAGGGCGACGATCAGTGCCAGCAACCTGAAGCTGGCACAGCTTAATCTCCAGCAAATGGTGCAGCGTGCTGTGGCTCGGGTCAGCGATAAGGTCAGTAGCCAGGATGCCGTAGAAGAGGGTATTGAGTCGATCAGCGGGCAGGTGGCGCTGAATAAAGGTGTACTCAGCTTCAGTGATCTCAATGGCAACGGTCAGAATCTGGGATTACAGGGCGCGGGCAAAGTCGACATGGTGCAGCAACAGCTGGATGTGACGCTGGGCCTGAAAATCAGCGGCTGGCGTGGCGATGATGCGCTGGTAAAGGCACTTTCCAGTCAGCCTATCCCACTGCGTATGTATGGCGGCTGGAACAGCCTGCAATATTCCCTGCCAGTGGATGACGTTCTTCGTAACCGTCTGCAGAGTGAGGCAAGGTCACGTCTGAATCAGTGGATTGATCGCCAGAAAGAGGGCGAGAACAAAGAGAATCTGAAGAAAATCATGCGCCCCTAGCGGGCGCATTCCCTGCGCCCCTGGCAGTGGCTATACCTCGTAATCTGCGTCAGGCTGCCGCAGGATTTCTACCTTCTGAATCCGATGATTTTCAACCTGCAGCGTTCGCAGCAGATAGTCACCCAGTTGCAACACTTCGCCTTCCTGAGGAATGTGTTGCAGCTTATCCATCAGTAAGCCTGCCAGCGTATGGTAGTCACGCTGTTCATCCAGCGGCAATTTCACATAGAGCGCCAGATCGTCCAGTGGCATATGGCCGTTGGCAATCCAGTGACCTTCACCCTGAATCTGTATATCGTAACGGGCGTCAATTTCACCCGCCTCATTCGGCAGATTGCCGGCGATGGTCTCCATCACATCGCTCAGCGTCACCACGCCTTCCATTGAACCGAACTCATCCACCACAAAGGCAAAATGTGTATGAGCCTGACGAAACTGTTCCAGCGCCTGCAGCAGGGTCAGTCGCTCAGGAAATACCAGCGGTTGTCGGATAAGGGCGCGTAAATCGAGTGAATTGTTGTGCAGCGACTGGTGCAGCAGATCGATAACATGCACCACACCCAGTGGTTCACTGGAGTGCTCGGTTATCAGAATGCGCGTGTGCTGATTGCGGTCAAGGCGCGACATGATCTCAGCCGGATCATCACTGAGATCAATATGGTCGACGTCGTGGCGCGAGGTCATAATGCTGTTAACGTGACGCTGACCCATGCCCAGCACGCGGGCAATCATTGCGCGTTCCTGGCGGTTAAAGAGCATACTCTCATCGCTGTCAGCAATCAGCGATGAGGTTTTGGCATCCAGCTCCGCCGGTTCTGCCGCACCGCGCAACAGCCTTAATACCGCTTCCGCCGTGCGCTGGCGCAGTGGGCGACCAGCCGACAGCACGCGGCGGCGATTAAAGTGTGCCAGCTGGTTAAGCGCTTCGATGACAACTGAGAAGCCGATGGCCGCGTAGAGATACCCTTTAGGAATGACAAAGCCAAAGCCTTCCGCCACCAGGCTGAAACCGATCATCAGCAAAAAGCTTAAGCAGAGGATGACAATTGTCGGATGGTTGTTCACAAAGCGGGTTAACGGCTTGCTGGCGAGCAGCATCAGCAAAATGGCAATGGTGACAGCAACCATCATGACGGGCAGATCATTCACCATGCCCACGGCGGTAATGACCGCATCCAGTGAGAATATGGCATCCAGCACCACGATTTGCGCCACCACCGGCCAGAATTTAGCGCCGCCTTTTTGTTGACCGGACGCCTCATCGTGTCCTTCCAGACGCGCATTCAACTCTGTAGTGGCTTTAAATAGCAGGAAAATCCCGCCTGACAGCAGCAATAGATCGCGCGCACTAAAGGGGTGTCCGCCCAGCGTTATCCAGGGTTCTTTCAGGGTAACCAGCCAGGAAAGCGATGCCAGTAACAATAATCGGCATAATAACGCCAGCAGCAGTCCTATCACGCGTGCGCGGTCGCGAAGCGGTCCAGGCAGCTTCTCAACCAGGATGGCAATAAAGATAAGATTGTCGATGCCTAAAACCAGTTCCAGAACGATTAGCGTTACTAATCCCGCCCATAGCGAGGGATCTGCAATTACCTCCAGCATGTCATGTTCACCTGAATATTTTAAATTGAGTTTTCTCTGATGATAGAGGAGTGCGAAGCCACGTACAAATGGCAGGGCAGGGGGGCGATGACCCAATCAAGGCGATATATCGTGCAAAATATGAACATATGAGTGTGACGTTTTGATTAAATTCATAGTATGCAGCAGAGAGTATTCTGACTCCTTTTTAACCCTGGATGAGATATTCACCTGTCGGGCTTATGCGATTTATCTCATCACGAGTATGGCATTAATCCTAATTTTGAAGAAAGCATTGCACTGCCTGTCAGGCCTCAATACTAATCGCTGGTAGTCTTTTTCCTAAAATAGTCCAGGGATAGCGGGACCTGCTTGTAAACAAGCCAGTAATAACTAGTATAGCAACAAGTTTGCAAACTCTGCCCCAGAGTCGTAATTCGCGAGCCTATTCGACATTAATCGCAATGTGACGAATGAGTCATTCGCCGGTGAACGTCTGCACGATGCAATGCGGTAACGTTACTGCATTACGGGGATCAATATGAATGACGACAGCGATATTGGCAGCGACAGCCAAGGGCGGTAGCGTGCCCGAATCGTGTTTTTGTTGATAAAGTGAGCAGCGCTGGCGGTGGTTAAGTCAGAGTAATCTGTTGGTATTCATCACAATATTACTGGTTTATGGTTAAGATCATTGGCGTAAACGCCGCAGGAGCTCCCCTTAGAAACGGCTCAGTCTGGAGAGGTTTCGTCGCTTAATGATTTAACAGGCGATAGCCGTTGCGGGTTTAAGGAAATAAAATAAAGAGTTAAATATGCGCGATACAGAATTTACGTTTAAAAGTCTTATTACCAAATTAATGCTGGCATGTTCAGACTTAATTTGTTTCAACGCAGCATTATTTGTGGCGATGATGCTAATTAATCTTCACTCAGGTTCGCCGCTGGCAGATATTTCTGAAAAAGAAATGAATTTAAAAATTGCCACACACATTTGTCTGTCGGTAATTTGTATTGGCTGGTTCTGGGTAAGGCTTCGGCACTATACCTACCGGAAACCTTTCTGGTTCGAATTAAAAGAAGTTTTTCGTACCATTCTTATATTTTCTGTCATCGATCTGTCGATCACCGCACTGTCGCAGTGGCAGATGTCGCGTTTCGTCTGGTTACTGACCTGGGTTCTGGCGCTGATTTTAATTCCAACCTGTCGTGCGCTCTCAAAACGTCTGCTGAATAAAAAAGGCTTGTGGAAGAAACAAACCATTATTATCGGCAGCAGCAAAAATGCGCACGAAGCCTGGCAGGCACTGCAAAGCGAAGAGGTCATGGGTTTTGACGTTATCGCTTTCTACGACGTTGATGGAACCTGTCCGCAGGAGATCATGAATGGCGTGCCAGTGCTGCGTGATGAGCAGGAGCTCTGGAGCCTGACTAACAGCGAAACCCAGTTTATCGTGGCAGTCGAGTATGAGCAGAGTCAGTATCGTGATATCTGGCTAAAATCGCTGGCGATGCATAACTGCCGTTCAGTTTCAGTGATTCCGACCCTGCGTGGTGTTCCGCTTTACGGTACAGACATGGCTTATATCTTTAGCCATGAGGTGATGATTCTGCGTGTTCAGAATAACCTGGCTAAACGCACCTCGCGTTTCCTGAAGCGGGCATTCGATATCGTGGGTGCACTCTCAATTATCCTGATGCTGATGCCAGCGCTGCTGGTGCTGGGCTTCCTGGTGGGCCGTGATGGTGGACCGCCGATTTATGGTCACGAACGTGTGGGAATGAATGGCCGTAAATTCAAATGCCTGAAATTCCGTTCAATGGTCATCAATTCCAAAGAAGTGCTGGAAGAGGTATTACGCACCGATCCGATTGCGCGTGCGGAATGGGATAAAGATTTCAAACTCAAAAATGATCCACGTATTACTAAAGTGGGCCACTTCATCCGTAAAACAAGCCTCGATGAGCTGCCTCAGCTCTGGAACGTGGTGCGCGGTGATATGAGTCTGGTTGGACCTCGTCCGGTCATTGAAGATGAACTCTGTCGTTATGCTGGTGATGTTGATTATTACCTGATGGCTAAGCCGGGCATGACGGGATTGTGGCAGGTCAGCGGTCGTAATGACGTTGACTATGAAACCCGCGTCTATTTCGATTCGTGGTACGTAAAAAACTGGTCACTGTGGAATGACATTGCCATTCTGTTCAAAACAGTGGGTGTGGTGTTAAAACGCGACGGTGCCTATTAACCGTGAGTCGAAATGAGCGTGCTAACGCGCGCTCAGAGGTGTTGTGCCGTTGTCAGGCGTGTCGTTAATAGCGGCCATCACCAGGGATATCGCAGTGCATCCATAGTCCGCTATGATGCAAGGCGTTTCAGGTACACCCTGGTTGATGGCCACTACTTATAACAAGTGGAGCAAGGATAATGAACGACAGGTTCAGTGCTTAAGGCTTTAGTCAGCCAGGATTTACTTTTTGTTGGACGCTTACACAGCGGCGGTTTCGCCTCTATCAATAAATAACTGATAGCGAAGATCTAAATGATTACAATCAAAATGAAATTGATACCCTTGCTGGTATCCGCCACATTCCTTGTCGGGTGTACAATCGAACCCGGTTCTCGTCTTACTACATCAGGAAAAGATGTTATCGAGCAGCAGGATAGCAACTTTGACATCGATAAATACGTCAACGTCTTTCCGTTAACGCCTTCACTGGTTGAAAAGATGCGTCCTAAGCCTCTGGTGGCTCAGACGAACCCGGCACTGCAGAACGAAATTCAGAACTATGAATACCGTATCGGCGTGGGCGATGTCCTGACCGTGACAGTCTGGGATCACCCGGAACTGACCACGCCAGCGGGTCAATACCGTAGCGCTAGCGACACCGGTAACTGGGTGCATTCTGACGGCACCATCTTCTATCCTTACATTGGTCGCGTCCGTGTCGCGGGCCGTACCGTCGGCGAAGTGCGTGACGAAGTTTCGCGTCGTCTGGCTCAGTATATTGAAAGTCCACAGGTTGATGTCAGCATCGCCTCGTTCAAATCGCAGAAAACCTATGTTACGGGTTCTGTGACCACCTCAGGTCAGCAGGCGATCACCAACGTACCGTTGACGGTTCTGGATGCGATCAACGCCGCTGGCGGCCTGGCACCTGATGCTGACTGGCGTAACGTCGTGCTGACGCACAACGGTCGTGAACAGCGCGTCTCTCTGCAGGCACTGATGCAGAACGGCGACCTGAGCCAGAACCACCTGCTCTATCCAGGCGATATTCTTTACGTTCCGCGTAACGATGATCTGAAAATCTTCGTGATGGGTGAAGTGAAGCAGCAAACCACGCTGAAAATGGACCGTAGCGGCATGACGCTGGCGGAAGCGCTGGGCAATGCGGCGGGGATGGATCAAACCACCTCTGACGCTACTGGTGTCTTCGTTATCCGTCCACTGCACGGCACCGATCGCAGCAAGATTGCCAACATCTATCAGTTGAACACCAAAGATGCGGCATCCATGGTGATGGGAACCGATTTCCAGCTCCAGCCTTATGACATCGTCTATGTCACCTCTACACCGCTGACGCGCTGGAACCGTGTGATTTCGCAACTGATACCAACCATTGCTGGTATCAACGATGCGACTCAGGCCGCACAGCGTATCCGCAACTGGTCGAACTAAGGTCTGACCATGATTACGTCCGTGTTAGTCGTTTGCATTGGCAACATCTGCCGCTCTCCTACCGGAGAGCGCCTGTTTAAACGTGCATTGCCCGATTTGGATGTTCGCTCTGCTGGCCTGGGAGCGCTGGTAGGCCATGCGGCCGACAGAATGGCATCCGAGGTCGCGGCAGCGCAGGGCCTGTCGCTGGAAGGACATCAGGCACAGCAACTGACGGCCGAAATGTGCCGCCAGGCTGATCTGATTCTGGTCATGGAAAAGCGACATATTGAACAGGTCAATCGCATCGACCCGGCTGCACGTGGCAAAACCATGTTGCTTGGGCACTGGCTCAATCAGAAAGAAATTGCGGATCCGTACAGAAAAAGCCGTGAGGCCTTTGAAGAGATTTACGGGTTACTGGAAAACGCTACCCAGAAATGGGTCAACGTATTAAGCCGATAGTTGGGATTATCCATGAATATAAAAAATAAGGTCAGAACTGCGCCGGGAGAGGATTCGAATGGATGGGATCTGGCGCATCTTGTGGGACAGCTAATTGATCATCGCTGGATCATTGTTGCCGTTACCGCATTTTTCATGCTGGCGGGAACACTCTACACACTGTTTGCAACACCGATTTACAGCGCAGATGCGTTAGTTCAGGTTGAGCAGAAGAATGCCAGTACCGTCCTGAACGAAATTGACAGCATTCTGCCACAAACGCCAGCCTCCGATACGGAGATCGAGATTCTGGAATCCCGTATGGTCATCGGCAAAACCGTTGACGATCTGGGTCTGGATACTGTGGTTGAGCAGAACTACTTCCCGGTTATCGGCAAGGGCCTGTCGCGCCTGATGGGCAACAAACCTGCTGATATCGCGATTTCGCGTCTGGAAATCCCACGCACTGTCGAAAAACGTAATGTCGAGCTGGAAGTTACCGGTCCGGATAGCTACACCGTCTCTAAAGATGGCGATGAGTTGTTTAAAGGTAAAGTCGGCCAGCTGGAGTCGCACGGCGACATCAGCATGCTGGTGAGCGAGATTCATGCCGATGAAGGCACCAGCTTCACCGTGACTAAGCTGAATGACCTGCAGGCGATCCGTTCCGTACTGGCTAACCTGACCGTTGCAGACAAAGGTAAAGATACCGGCGTACTGGGTCTGGAGTATCTGGGTGAAGATCCCGAGCAGATCAGCAAAGTCCTGAACCAGATTGTGAACAACTATCTGTTACAGAACGTTGAGCGCAAGTCAGAGCAGGCAGAGAAAAGCCTGGATTTCTTACGCACTCAGTTGCCTGCCGTTCGCGCCAAGCTGGATGAAGCAGAAAACAAACTGAATACGTTCCGTCGTCAGAACGAATCGGTTGACCTGTCACTGGAAGCGAAATCCGCCCTGGACTCTTCTGTCAGCGTGCAGAGCCAGTTGAACGAACTGACCTTCCGTGAAGCTGAAGTGTCTCAGCTGTTTACCAAAGATCACCCAACGTATCGCGCGCTGCTTGAAAAACGCAAAACGCTGGAAGGTGAACAGGCTCAGCTGAACAAGAAAATTTCTGGCATGCCACAGACTCAGCAGGAAATCCTGCGTCTGACCCGTGACGTTCAGTCAGGTCAGGAGATCTACATGCAGTTGCTGAACCGTCAGCAGGAGCTGAGCATCAGCAAAGCCAGCACCGTGGGTGATGTCCGCATCATCGACAATGCGCAGACGGCTAATTCACCGGTTGCACCGAAGAAGCTGCTGATTATCGCTGCAAGCCTGATTCTGGGCCTGTTTGTGTCAGTGGGTCTGGTTCTGCTGAAAGCCCTGCTGCATCACGGTATCGAGAACCCTGAACAGCTGGAAGAGCTGGGCATGAATGTCTACGCCAGCGTTCCACTCTCTGAGTGGCAGCGTAAGAAAGATACCGAAGCGCTGGCGCGTCGTGGCAGCAAGGTGAAAACCGACCCGCACGAAACACTGCTGGCGCTGGGTAATCCGACTGACCTCTCCATCGAAGCGATTCGTAGCCTGCGCACCAGCCTGCACTTCGCCATGATGGAAGCGAAAAACAACATCCTGATGATCACCGGCGCCAGCCCGGGTATTGGTAAAACCTTTATCTGTGCCAACCTGGCGACACTGGTCGCGAAAGCGGGTCAGCGTGTTCTGTTTATCGATGGCGACATGCGTCGTGGTTACACCCACGAGCTGCTGGGCGCGGATAACAAATCAGGCCTGTCAAACGTGCTCTCCGGTAAAACGGAATTCAGCCCGGCGCTGATTCAGCAGGGCGTCTACGGTTTCGACTTCCTGCCACGTGGTCAGGTTCCACCGAACCCGTCTGAGCTGCTGATGCATCGTCGTATGGGTGAGCTGCTGGATTGGGCGAGCAAGAACTACGACCTGGTGTTAATCGATACGCCGCCAATCCTGGCCGTCACCGATGCGTCAATTATCGGTAAAATGGCCGGTACTTCACTGATGGTGGCGCGTTTCGAAGCCAATACCACCAAAGAAGTGGACGTCAGCTTCAAACGCTTTGCCCAGAACGGTATTGAGATTAAAGGTGTGATCCTCAACGCCGTGGTGCGTAAAGCCGCCAATGCTTACGGACATGGTTATGACTACTACGCCTATGACTACAGCAAGCCCAGCAAAAGCTGATCATTGAGTAATAACCAGGGGGCGGTCTGACCGCCCCTTTTTATCGTCCTTTTGAATGACGACACGCATCAATTTACACAGGTTATTCTGTCCAAACCCACAAAAGCGATACCTCTATAAATCGCATGGCGAGCGTCAATCAACAGAATTCATCACCAGCATGGCATTGCCTGCACGCAATGTGTGACCGTACTGTCAGGTTTACTGAAAAGCCCGTCGGGAAGGCGAAGCGTGATTATTGCTGGCATGAGAACTTGTGGAATTAAGGAATCACACCATGGCTCCATATTGGTATGTATCAGGATTTTTACTGCTGATTTCGCTGTTTGAATTAGCCCTGAAAAAAGACGAACGCACAAATCATATTCTGACCTGGCTGCTCTGTTTTGCTGCCATTCTATTGATTGTTTTTGGGGGAATACGCGGCCTTGGCACCGGCATGGATGACTTCCAGTACCGGAGCTTCTTTGAGGACTTTGTTCGACGTATAGAGATTAACGGCTTCTTTAAAACCGTTGCTTTTTTCCGTTACGAACCGCTGATTTTTGCCACGGCCTGGATCACCAGTCTGTTTTCGCATAATGCCAGCATCTTTCTGTTTGTTTTCTGCGCCCTTGCTGTTTCCATCAATGCTTACTTTTTCAGAAAGATGTCACCGTATCCGGTGCTGGCGCTGGTGCTCTATTCAGCGCACATCTTTATTAACAAAGATATAAACCAGATTCGCTTTGGCCTGAGTTCTGCGCTGTTCCTTGGTGTCCTGTGGTCAATCTATCTCAAGCGTTACTGGTGGGCTTTTGCCTTCTTTATTCTGTCGTTTACAAGCCATAACACTGCCGTAATGGTGGTAACACTTGTGCCGTTCCTGTTTATTCGCGACTGGCGCTGGTGGCCTGTGGTCATTATCGTTGCCAGTCTGCCGCTGTCCGTAGTGGGCGGATCCAGCTTTGTTGCCCTGATTGCGGGTCATCTTGGATCGCTGGGGGAAAGGGCATCGGGCTATAACAATGACCCATCCTACGCAATGGGTGGCAGCATCCTGGCCGTATCGAACCTGAAAAACATCATGCTGGTGTTTGTCTTCTTCTATTTCATGCTTACTGACCAGTTGAAGCGCGAAAATTATGCTCAGTATCGTCTTAACTATCTGCTGATCATGAGTTTTGCTATTGGCGGTGCTGTCAGGATCTTCCTGTACAACTTCCCTTCAGGTTCGCGCCTGTCCAACTATTTGCAACAGGTCGAGCCGATCATCCTGACCTCACTGATTTATCAGGCAAGGCGATCGTGGAAGCCAGCGCTGTACGCCATGCTGGTGTTCTTCCTGCTCTATTACCTCTACTACAACACCATTTCAACCAAGCAGGCCGTTACTGGCTATGAAGTGGCGCGGGAGTTTTGGCTGGTCCACTGATTGACCCGTCGGGCGCCCCTTCGTGATAAGTGTCACGCGGGGGCGCTCGCGTGTGAGAATTCAGATTTTTAATCGACCGTTGTCGACTGAACTGTTTATTTTTTTGAACTTTTTAATGAGGTGCTGGCAATGAAGGACATTCGTTTCTCCATCGTAATTCCGGCTTATAACGCGTCAGAATCGATTGTCACGACGCTGGATTGCGTTAAAGCACAAACGTATCGTAATTTCGAAGTCATCATCGTGGATGATAAGTCTGCAGATGCCGCCGCGCTAGCGGAGGTCGTTCGCAGCGAACGCTATCAGGATCTCGACATCAATCTGGTGCTTTCTGAGGTCAAACTCAACGGGGCCGGTGCACGTAACAAAGGCATTGAGCTGGCGACCGGTGATTATGTCAGTTTTCTTGACGCCGATGATGAGTGGGCGGCGGACAAACTGCAGCAGGTAACTGAAAAAATTGCTCAACTGGACGCACAGGGCAAAAAGAATGTCGTTATTTTCAGCCAGGTAAATATCTATCAGGACGGCACATTCCTGAAAGTGATGCCAATGCAGCCACCAGGCAAAAATGAAACCGTCGCTGAGTATCTGTTCGGCTGTTATGGCTTTATCCAGACCAGCACGATTGTGCTGAAACGGGAAGATGCGGCGAAAATTCAGTTCGATACCCGCTACATCCGTCATCAGGATTATGATTTCTGCATTCGTGCCGACCGCATGGGCTATGACTTTGTGATGATTGCCGCACCGCTGGCGAACTACCACCTGGTCACAAAATTTGGCTCAAAACATAAAGGCGAATCGGTGAATTACTCGATGTTCTGGCTTGATAGCATGAAGCCGCATCTTACCCCGCGTGATATCCACACCTACAAAGCTTTTAAGCTGCCGCTGCGCTACAAAATGGACGGTAAGTCGCTGATGGCGAGCCTGAGCTTTGCTCGCTACTTCTTCCTCACCAATAAAGACAACCGTGCTTATTTTATGAACCGGGTTAAAGACAAGGTCAAAGCACGTTTTGGCGGTGAGAAAGCGATCTCCTGACGCGCACTGCGCCTCGCTCTGCTCCTGATACCAGGAGCACCTCTCTTTTCGTTTACATTCAGGGTTGAAGATGAATACTTCTGTTGGAACCGTTGGCATTGTTATGCCTATGTACAATGCCCGTCAGACCGTGTTACGCGCTGTGCAATCGGTTATCAATCAGCACTATACCGACTGGCACCTCTATCTGGTCAACGATAAATCCACTGATGACTCGCTGGCATTTGTGCGGGAGCATTGTCAGGATCCGCGCATTACCATTCTGGATAACGCGGTCAACATGGGCGCAGCAGAGACCCGCAACGTCGGACTGCGCGCGGCCACTGAAGAGATTATTGCCTTTCTTGACAGCGATGATGAGTGGCATGCGGATAAGCTGACCCAGCAGGTAGCTGCTATCGCCGCCGGTGATGATTTTGTGATTACCGAATATCACTATAAAACCCGCAAGGCTGAGCACGACATTACCTACGGAAAGCCTTACCTGCAGCAGGACAACTTTGTGAAAAAGCAGTATCGCGTCTGCTTCTCCTCTGTCTGTTTCCGTCGTCCGCCACAGGGACTTTTCTTCCAGCGCAAAGGTCATGAAGATTTCCTGTTTTTGTATGAATTATTCACCCGCTATAAGCAGGCACGGGTAATTCAGACGATTCTTGTCAACTATTACGAATTAGGCGATTCCCTTTCTCGCAATAAGAACAAAGCAGCCCAGTGGCACCTTGAATTATTAAGAATTATCTATAAAAACAATCCGTTAAAAATCTATTACTATTACGCCTGGTATATGGTGAATGGTGTGCTGTTTACCCTTAAGCATCGTTGAGCCTGTCGGCAGGATTGTCTTTATTATTTGAGGTGGATAGCGTTTCATGAAAAAAATTGTCCTAGTGATCAAAGATGCTTATTCGTATGCGGGCACCGAGAACATCTGTAACTTCATGTCAGAGTGTCTTGGCGAAACACATGACGTCACCATCTACTCGCTGGAAGGCAGTGGTAAGACTTTTTATCCGTTTGAACATGTCAGACAGATTGTCAGCTTCGAAGGGCAGAGCAACCCCATTAAAAGCGCGGTAGCCCGGATCCACGAAGAGGGTTTCGATACCGTCTTCCTGATCAGCATGGGGCGTCTGAGCGTCATGTTTGCCTTCTGGAATCTGCTGGCAATGAAGAAGAAACGGGGCAAAGCCTACGCCTGCGAGCACATTGCCATTAACTCCTTCAGCAAGCCGATCAAGTTCCTCAAGTTTCTGCTGCTGCGCTACTACGACCGCGTGATTGTTCTGACCGACAAAGATCATCAGGTGTTCAGCCGCTGGCACATTCCCAGCAAGCAAATTCCTAACCCCGTCGTCTACAAAGGTTTTCAGCGTCAGACTCGTCATCGTCAGGCGCTGGCGGTGGGCCGTCTGGATAACCAGAAGGGGTTTGATCTGATGCTGGATATCTGGCGCGACTTTGCACGCAGCCATCCGGACTGGACGCTGGTGATTGCCGGTGATGGTGAACTGCGTCAGCAGCTGCACGATCAGGCCGCCGTACTGGGCATCACTGACAGCGTGAAGTTTGTCGGTAAGGTCAGCAATATCAATGACTACTACCGTGACAGCGATATGGCGCTGATGACCTCGCGTTATGAAGGATTACCACTGGTGCTGCTGGAAGCAAAATCCTGGTCACTGCCCGTTGTAGCGTATGACTGTCCGACCGGACCGCAGGAGATCATCAATCACGGTGAAGACGGTTTCCTGGTTCCGATGAATGATAAAGCCACGTTTCTGGCACGAATGGAGCAGCTCGCCACCGATGACGCGCTGTTCTATGCCATGAGCGAAAAAACCAAACAAACCGCGCTGAAATTCGACGGTAACCAGATTAAGCAAAGCTGGCTGTCATTGGTTTAACCGGAGCTGGAAACGCTCACTTGCGACGTGCCTCAGGGACACCGCCATGGCCAATGGCCTTATTGACTACGGGAATTGATGCATGAAAAGAAGAGAAGTTTTACAGACCGCCGCCTCCGCTCTGGTGGGGGCTCTCTCCGTGAGCACCTTTTCCAGCTACGCTGCAAAAAGTAACGGTATTTCCCTGAAGCCGGTTGATGCCACTAATATCCCGAAAGGCGACGTGCCGATCCTGACGCCAGAAAATGTCTACGCGATGCCACCGCAATTCTGGCAGAGCTTTGAAGGAAAACTCTGGATTGGTAAAGCGGGTGCGGATGCCAGTAAGCCTGGCAACCAGATACCGGTCTTCCTGCGTGACGCCAGTGGTAAAGTGTCTGAGATTGCGCAGCCCATCGCGCTGAATAAAGGCAATTTTACCCAGTTTATTCAGGACAATGCCGCATTGATTGCCGATCCTTCGCATTCGATGACAGTGGAAGACAGCAACGGTCAGACGCTGTTCAACATTGCGGATGTCAGTCGTCCGGGCGCTGCAGATTTCAGTCAGCGTCTGGCGCAGCCAGCGGGTTATCAGCTGATTGGTGAGATTGCGTCTGTGGCGGAGTTACGTAAAACCCGTCCACTGTTTGAAGGGGCCAAGGTTAAGCTGAAAAGCTGGCATGAAGGACGGGAAGTTGGCGGCGGCGAGTTTGTCGGGAGCTTCCAGCCTGCCCAGAATGATGGCGGCGTAAACTTTGCCGGTGAGGGGTTCTCCTGGCGTCGTGTGGTAGACGATTTTAACCGCCTGACGCTGTTTGATTTCGGTGCGATTGCCGATGGCAAAACCGATACGGCACCCGCCATTATGGCGATGTTCCAGTGGTCGCAGCAGGCTAACCAGCAGATCTGCGTCCAGTTCCCGGCCGGTACCTTTATGGTCTCAGCCTGTAACCTTGGCGATAAGTATCTCAACTTCTTCCGCATGTCCGGTGCGATGGTGAACTTCGGCTATTTTCCAGCGACCACAATTGTCTCGGATGGTAAGTCAGCGTTCGTCTTTGAGATGAATGCCCGTCGCGTTGAACTTTCTAACCTGATTTTTAATGGCAACAGCGATAAGAGTGCGAATCAGCAGGGCTTTTTCCATAACAACTGTCCTGGCGGACAATATTTCCGGGGTGCCTGCCTGCGCTTTAACGCCGTTGGCGGCACGGCCATCAGCCTGCAGGATACCCTCGATTGTAAAATTGACCAGTGGTACGCCTCTCGTTGCAGCGGCGACGTAATTAAATCGGGCTGGTCAGGGCAGAAGCAGGGCAAATGGGACCACAGCACCGCAATTGAGCTGTCAAACTTCAATGCGCAGCACTGTCGTGGCGGTAAAGTCCTTAACCTGCCGCGCTGCGGTCAGTCAATTATCCATAACGGCTGGATTGAGCACTGCGATAACCCAGGCGATCTCTCCAACGGCCAGTGGATCGTTGATGCACTGAGCATTGAAGATTGTAAGAATCCGCTTATCGCCCATAACACTCGCCTGAATATGCGTCAGACCAGTCTCCAGTCGGGCAGCTGGATTGATAACTCCATGCAGGGCGATCGTCTGCTCAGCATCTGGGAGATGGGGTCGACCCGCGTCGAGTCCTATGGCGTCGCACTGGATGGCAGCCTGAAGTACAACTACATCACCTCGCGCTGGCGCTTAGAGAACAACACGAATCAGGAAACCTGGTTTGATCTCGGTAGCCTCTACTCACCGACGGTGGGGGATTCATGGGAGATCGAGATTTTCGGTCAGTCGCAATTCAGTAACGGCAGTGGTGATAAGCCGCTGATGAACCTGATCGGCGACAAGACCACCGGCGGCCGCGCGGTAATCCACGTGCAGCGTAAGAAAGACCGCTCGGAAGCGAGCTGGTCAGCCGAAGGCAGCTGCCCGATTGTGGATGTGCGCTATGTGGCTGAGCATGACACCGATGTGCATCTCTACGTCAAACTGGCGGGCTGGACGCCGTCGGCTGCCGTGCTGGTGAAAACCACCGGTAAAGATCGCTTTGTGACCGGGCGCTGTGCGCGGGTCAATGCGGTAATGGAGAAGGGCAATCCACCGTCAGGTGACGCGACGAAACGCGCGCCACAGCGCTTCAGCCTGCACAACGGCAAAGCGGGTATCGGTGCCAACGAGCAGGGCGATCTGTTAATGGCTTCCCGTCCGATCTCAGCCGATCAGGTTGATACCAGTAAGCCAGAAGGGTTTGTTTCCGTGGTAATCAACGGGAAACAGGTTGCACTGCCTTACTTCGCGATTAAGTCGTAACAGCGTCTATAACGGCCGCCAGAATGGAGGCGGCCGGTTTCAACAGGAGCACTACCTTTGGGTGCGTTATCCCGTAAAGCATTACTTTTAATCAGAGTTCATTTTGCCCATTGCGGATCTGGGCGGCTTTCAGAATTAAAAAAAATTCATTCGGAGTTTTTATGAAAATTTTATTGGTGGGTAACCACACGTGTGGGAACCGCGGGGATGGCGCGATTCTTCGTGGACTGATTGATTCAATGCGGTCTGCACGGAGTGATTTAGAGATTGACGTTATAAGCCGTTATCCAACCAGCTCCGGTTATCTGCTCCAGCAGGATATACAGCAGGATGCGCTGTATCTGCACAACAGCAAGTCTGGTAAAGGTCTGGTCGGTTCGTTTAAACGTAAAGTCGCGAACCGCCTGATGCCCGATATCATGATGGCGCATCTGGGCAAGGGCGGTATCTTTAAGTCCTTCTCAGTACCACCACACCTGAAAGCATTTACGGAAAGTCTGGAAAAATATGATGCGATTATTCAGGTGGGCGGATCGTTCTTCGTTGACCTCTATGGCGTAACCCAGTTCGACCATGCGCTCTGTGCACTGATGGCCAAAAAGCCGATCTACCTGATTGGTCACTCGGTGGGGCCTTTCCAGAACCCGCGCGTTAATGCGCTGGCGAATTTTGTCTTTGATCGGGTCGACAGCCTGGTGCTGCGCGAATCGGTCAGCCTTGATCTGATGAAGCGCGATGGTGTGACCAGCTCTAAAGTGGCGTCTGGTGTGGATACCGCTTTCCTGGTACGTGCGCGTGAAGTCGAAAACCCAAGCCATAACCTGCTCTACTGGCAGGGCATTATCGATGGTCGTAAAACCATCGCGATCACCGTGCGTGAACTGGCGCCGTTTGATAAACGTCTGGGTGTCACACAGAAAGAGTATGAAGCAGCATTTGGCCGGGTCATCAACGCCATGATTGCGGAAGGCTATCAGGTTGTGGCGTTCTCAACCTGTACCGGCATCGACAGCTATGCCAAAGATGATCGCATGGTCGCACTGACACTGCGTGACCACGTGACGCAGCCTGAACATTACCATGTCATCATGGATGAGTTTAATGACCTGGAGCTGGGCATCCTGCTGAGTCATTGTCATCTGACCATTGGTACCCGCCTGCACTCGGCGATTATCTCCATGAACTTTGGCACCCCGGCTGTGGCAATCAACTACGAGCACAAGTCGATGGGTGTGATGAACCAGCTTGGTCTGCCGCAGATGGCAACCGACGTAAAAAGCCTGATGGATGGCTCGCTGATCGATAAGGTAAAAACGGTCCTTGCCGATTACGACAACATCAAGCTGAAGGTCAACACGGCCGTTGCGAATGAAAGGGAAATTGGCAACCGGATCACTGAAGAGATTCTCAAAGTATTAGGGTAATGTGATGAAACTGACTTTTTTCACCATGCGTTTCCCGGTTGCCTCTGAGACATTCGTACTAAATCAGGTAACCCATTTTATTGATGCCGGTTACGAGGTGGAGATCATTTCAGTCTTTCCCGGCGATTTAGTGAACCGGCATGCCGCGTTTGATGAGTATGGTCTGGCGGCGAAGACGCACTATCTGCTGCCGGAAGAGAAAATCTCAATTGTCGATAAGCTGAACCAGCGTATCAAACTGGTGCTGCCAAAAGTGACCAAACCGTCGCTGCTGCGTTCGCTGAATGTACGCCGTTATGGCGCGCAGTCCAGTAAACTGCTGCTGCCGTCGATTGTGGCGAATGCAAAGCAGACCTTCACTGCAGATGTGTTCCTGGTGCATTTCGGCTATGCCGGTGCGCTGGCGAACAAGCTGCGTGAACTGGGCGTGCTCAAGGGTAAACAGGCGACCGTGTTTCATGGCGCCGATATTTCCCGTCGTCACATTCTGGAAGAGCACAAACTCGATTACGTCAATCTGTTCCGCCAGAGTGAGCTGATGCTGCCTATCAGCCATCTGTGGGAGAACAAGCTGATCGAGATGGGCTGTCCGCCGGAAAAAATTCACGTGACGCGTATGGGCATTGAACCGGAGAAATTTAACTTCCAGCCGCGGCAGGCGTTCCAGACGCCGCTGCGTATCGTTTCGGTGGCGCGTCTGACCGAGAAGAAAGGGCTGGATGTGGCGGTCAAAGCCAGCGCCATCCTGAAGCAGCGTGGCGGTCAGTTTCAGTACACCATCATCGGCAATGGCGATCAGGATGAGATGATGCGTGATTTCATCGCCCGCGAGGGGATGGAGGATTGCGTCAGCATGCCGGGCTTCAAACCGCAGGAGGAGATTCGTCGTGCGCTGAGCGAAGCCGATATCTTCCTGCTGCCGTCTAAAACCGCCGCAGATGGTGACATGGAAGGTATTCCGGTTGCACTGATGGAGGCGATGGCGGTGGGCCTGCCGGTGGTCTCAACCTTCCACAGTGGTATTCCGGAACTGATTGAGAACAACGTGTCTGGCTGGCTGGTGGAAGAGGATGATCCTGAGGCGCTGGCGGAAACGCTGCTGAAGCTCTCTCAGGGCGAAGTGGATGTGGCGCCAGTCGTCGCAGCTGCACGTCACAAAGTTGAGACTGAATTTAATCAGCATATCGCCTATGGCGAACTGGCACAGATTCTGGAGCGACTGGTGTGAGTGGATTTAAGTCACAGGCGATTTGGCTGTTCGGCAGCACCTGCTTTTCCGCAGTGTTGCAGGTTGCACAGCTGAGCTTTCTCGCCCGCAAACTGGAAACCCACGAGCTGGGCCTGTTAGCCATCATCAACGCCATCCTGGCGGTGGCGGGTGTACTGCAGGATATGGGGATGAGCAGTTATCTGGTGCATCGCCAGAATATTACTCGTCGTGAGCAGAGCACTATCTACTGGGTGAACGTCTCACTCAGCTTGTGCACCGGTCTGATCATGTTACTGATCGCCTTCCCGGTTTCCTGGTTCTATCATCTGCCAGAGCTGACCGGGCTGATCATGCTGACCAGCCTGAACTTCCTGGTGCTGGGGCATCTGTCCCAATATCAGGCGCACTACATCAAAACCAAGCGGATGGTCTCGCTGGCGAAGATTGAGATGGGCACCAAGCTGTTTGCCTTCCTCTGTGTCGTGGCGATGCTGGAGTTCACCTCGCTCACGGTGGCAGCCGCGATTCTGGGTCTGTTTATCAACGCCTTTACCCGCATCCTTTGCATGATTGCGCTGGGCGAAAAGTCATGGCGTCCGACGTGGGAGTTCGACAAAGCGACCTTTATCGGCGCCATTCGCTACGGCAGCTATCAGCTCGGCTCGCAGACTATTAATCAGCTGCGTACCCAGGCGGATGCGCTGGTGGTGGGTAAAGTGATGGGTGCCGAGATGCTGGGTGTCTACTCGCTGGCGAAAGAGCTGGTACTGCAACCGCTGAAGCTGGTCACGCCGGTGATCAACCGTCTGGCACTGCCACGTTTTGCTGAAAAGCAGCACGATGCCGAGCAGCTGAAAAAGCTGTTCCTGAAGGGCACGCTGGGGATCATGTTGTTCAGCAGCGCGATGTACCTGGTGATTGGTATCTTCTCGCCGGTCATCGTCCGTGTACTTTATGGTGCGTCGCATGAGCAGGTTTATCATCTGATTCCACTAATGCTGCTGTTTGGCATGCTGCGACCGATGGGCGGCCTGACCGGGGCGATTTCACAGGCCAACGGGCGGACCAACGTAGAGTTTTACTGGAACATTGTGGCGAGTATTGTGGTGCTGGCCGTACTGGCGACCACCTTTATCTGGCCTAACGTGCTCTACGTGGCGCTGACGCTCTCTATCTCGCAGATCCTGATCTCCGCACTGGCGCATCCGTTCTTTATCAAGCCGGTGATTGGCATTCGGTTTATTCCTTATGCCCGTCAGTGGGTGGCGGTGTCGGTGGTATTTGTCGGTGTGATGTTGCTGGTAAATCACTTTAATCTGTTTGTGATGCCAGAGTGGTTTGAAGGCTGGCTCTGATTACTGCACAGATATATCAACGGGCGACCTTAGGGTCGCCCGTTTTCATTTATGGCTGGTCTCAGGCATCCAACGGATAGTGCTGCAGATCACAGTCGTCATATTTGATTACTGATTGTCTTTATTCAGTTTATGCCGTATCTGGCAATGGGCAAAATGCCGAATTTCCAAGATATGACAGAGAGTTACTGTCCGCTTTTCAGATAAAGATTATACTTGGACTTCCGGCCGATCCTGCATAATCGACCCACATCTTCATTTTATTAAACGGAATAAATATGACCAAGCTTAAAGCAGTAATCCCCGTTGCGGGCCTCGGTATGCATATGCTCCCTGCGACTAAAGCCATTCCGAAAGAGATGCTGCCTGTCGTCGACAAACCGATGATCCAGTACATCATTGACGAGTGCGTTGCCGCGGGTATTAAAGAGATTGTGCTGGTCACGCATGCATCTAAAAATGCAGTAGAAAACCACTTCGACACCACTTACGAGCTGGAAGCACTGCTCGAAGCACGCGTTAAGCGTCAGCTACTGAGCGAAGTGCAGTCTATCTGCCCGCCAGGCGTAACGATCATGAACGTGCGTCAGGCACAGCCACTGGGCCTGGGTCACTCCATTCTCTGTGCCCGTCCAATGATCGGTGATAACCCGTTCGTGGTGGTGCTGCCAGACGTCCTGCTGGATGATTCTACCGCGGACCACATGCGTTATAACCTGGCTGCAATGGTTGCCCGTTTCGAAGAGACCGGCCACAGCCAGGTTCTGGCACAGCATATGCCAGCGTCCGATCTGACTGAGTACTCAGTGATCACCACTGCAGAGCCGATTGAACACCCAGGTGACATCAGCACCATCACCGATTTCGTTGAGAAGCCAGAAGATACTGCAGGACTGAGCTCTGACCTGGCAGCGGTAGGTCGCTATGTTCTTTCTGCTGATATCTGGGCGGAACTGGAGCGCACTGAGCCAGGCGCATGGGGTCGTATTCAGCTGACCGATGCGATTGCCAGCCTGAGCAAAAACAAAACCGTTGATGTTTCGCTGCTGACCGGTCACAGTTTCGACTGCGGTCGTAAACTTGGATACATGCAGGCGTTTGTCTCTTACGGACTGCGCAGTAACACGCAGGGTCGTGAGTTCCGCGAAGCTATCCAGACCATCCTCGCAAAACAAAAGTAATAAATTCGCCGCGTTCTGCGCGGCAGATTGAAAGGAGCTCACATGGCAATTTTAGTAACGGGCGGAGCAGGGTATATCGGCTCCCATACCGTACTGGCGCTGTTGCAGCGCGGTGATGATGTTGTGGTTCTGGATAACCTCTGCAATGCCTCTCGCGAAGCGATTAATCGCGTTGAGAAACTGGCGGGTAAAAAAGCGACCTTCGTTGAAGGCGATATCCGTGACCGTGCATGCCTGCGTGATTTATTCGCGTCAAATAGCATTTCAGCCGTCATCCACTTCGCAGCCCTGAAAGCAGTGGGTGAATCAACCCGCATGCCGCTGGAATACTACGAGAACAACGTAGCAGGCACCGTGGTACTGCTGGAAGAGATGCGCAACGCCGGCGTCTGGAACTTCATCTTCAGCTCATCAGCGACCGTTTACGGCGCAGATGCACCGGTTCCATACGTTGAGACCACCCCGATTGGCGGCACCACCAGTCCTTACGGCACCTCTAAACTGATGACCGAGTTCGTGATGCGCGACTTCGCTAAAGCAGAGCCGAAGTTCAAGGCCATTGCCCTGCGTTACTTCAACCCAGTTGGCGCGCATGAGTCTGGCGAAATTGGTGAAGACCCGACGGGTATCCCGAACAACCTGCTGCCATACATCGCGCAGGTTGCGATTGGGCGTCTGGAGAAGCTGGGCGTGTTTGGCGGTGATTACGATACGCCAGACGGTACCTGCCTGCGTGACTATATCCACGTGGTAGACCTGGCGGAAGGGCACCTGAAAGCACTGGACCACCTCAATAAAGTTGAGGGCTACACGGCCTTTAACCTGGGCGGCGGCAAAGGCTTCTCTGTACTGGAGATGATCAAGGCGTTTGAGAAGGCGTCTGGTAAAGCGATTCCGTTTGAAATTAAGCCACGCCGTGATGGCGATTTGCCTGCATTCTGGGCCGATGCGTCACTGGCAAACAGTGAGCTCGACTGGCGCGTGACACGCGGCATTGATGAGATGATGCGCGATACGTGGAACTGGCAGAGTAAGAACCCGGATGGGTTTAAGTAGTTGAAAAAGTCTGCAAACACCCGGCTTTGGCCGGGTTTTTTTTTGTCTGCCTTAAGAGGAATTGTATATTCCTGCTCTCCGCTCTCTCCTCAAAGCCCCATTCTGACTGTTTAATCACTGAATACGGAATTATCCTGGTCTGACTGAAGTAACGATTGATCACAATAGCAGTAGCGATTGGTCACAATAAGAAGTAATCCGGCTCTGTGAAGAGGCGCAAAGTGTAGATCTTCACAGACTACTATGCTGTTTTACCTTTTGTTGAATTAACTAATGCGGTATGCGATGAATGTTTATTCATCCTTAAGTTTTGTCACGGGTAATGTAAGAATAGGCATATTATTTTTGCCGCACTAAATGTACTATTTGCAGTTATCCCGGAACCCGTATGCGATTGAATAAAATGTAATCAGCGCATCGACAAGCTAACCTGTGAGGGGAGGATTCCCGTCACACAGCGCATTGGTTGCTGCAAGCCAGGGGCGGTAGCGTGGCTGTTTATTCTTAATGGATAAAGATTGACCCGCTTATATGCATAGCATGTTTAAATTTGTTAGAGGATGTGGAATGTTGCTTCCAGTAATTATGGCCGGAGGAACCGGCAGCCGCTTATGGCCCCTGTCCCGCGAACTTTACCCAAAACAGTTTATCTGTCTGCATGGTGCACACTCTATGCTGCAGGAGACGGTTAATCGTCTGAGCGGTGTCGAAGCACGCGCACCGATGGTAATCTGCAACGAGGAGCATCGTTTCCTGGTTGCAGAACAGTTGCGACAAATTAACAAGCTATCACATAACATCATTCTTGAACCGGTAGGCCGTAACACCGCACCAGCGATTGCTCTGGCTGCGCTCAACGCGGTAGAGCAGGGTGATGATCCGGTTCTGCTGGTGCTGGCCGCCGATCACGTAATTGAAGATCGCGCTGCATTTCATCAGGCTATCAAAGTCGCAACCGCCTATGCCAAACAGGGCAAGCTGGTGACTTTTGGCATCGTGCCAACGGGTCCGGAAACCGGCTATGGCTACATTCAGCGCGGCGAAACGCTGCCTGGCGCAGAGAATGGTCCTTATCAGGTTCAGCGCTTTGTCGAAAAACCCAATCAGAGCACTGCTGAGCAGTATCTGGAATCCGGTGAGTACTACTGGAATAGCGGCATGTTCATGTTCCGGGCTAAACGCTATCTTCAGGAACTTGAGAAATTCCGTCCGGATATTCTGGAAGCCTGCCGCCGCGCAATGGCTAACGTCAAGGAAGGCAATGACTTCATCAGTATCGATAAAGATGATTTTATCGCCTGTCCTGATGAGTCAGTAGACTACGCAGTCATGGAACAGACCGATGCTGCGGTTGTTGTACCGCTGGCGGCTGGCTG
Organism: Pantoea jilinensis; assembly: GCF_019104105.1. Taxonomy (NCBI): domain Bacteria; kingdom Pseudomonadati; phylum Pseudomonadota; class Gammaproteobacteria; order Enterobacterales; family Erwiniaceae; genus Pantoea; species Pantoea jilinensis. Next base: position 1,435,812 of record NZ_CP077746.1, read on the forward strand.
GAGTGATGTGGGCTCCTGGTCTGCACTGTGGGAAGTGAATGATAAAGATGCTCACGGCAACTCGCTGAAGGGCGATACCTTCCTGCACAACACCAAAAACTGCTATATCAATAGTGAAGATCAACTGGTTGCTGCTATTGGTGTGGAAAATCTGGTGATTGTGAACACCAAGGATGCAGTGCTGGTCGCGCGTAAAGATCAGGTTCAGGATGTTAAACGTGTGGTCGAGTTCCTGAAAAGCGAATGTCGTAGTGAATATCGCCGCCATCGTGAAACCTACTGGCCGTGGGGTCGTTGTGATCTGGTCGTTAACACCGGTCGTTTCAACGTTAACCGCATTACCGTGAAGCCTGGCGAAGCCTTCGAGTTACAGATGCACTATCACCGCACTGAACACTGGGTGATCCTCTCAGGCACAGCGAAAGTCACTATTCAGGATAAAACCCTGTTACTGACAGAAAACCAGTCAACCTTTATTCCAATCGGTCACCCACACACCTTAGAAAACCCGGGCAAGATTCCACTGGAACTGCTGGAGATTCAGTCAGGCTCTTACCTTGGTGACGACGACCTCATTTTGATTAAACAACAGTTTGCAAGTAAGTAAGGACTGACAAGATCATGGCAGCACTGACCTGTTTTAAAGCTTATGATATCCGCGGTGAGTTAGGCACTGAACTGAATGAAGACATTGCCTACCGTATTGGCCGTGCCTATGGCGAATTTATCCGCCCGAAAACGATCGCAGTGGGTGGTGATGTACGACTGACCAGCGAGTCGTTAAAGCTGGCACTGGCCAATGGATTGCGGGATGCAGGCACCGATGTGCTCGACATTGGTATGAGTGGAACAGAAGAGATCTACTTCGCTACCTTTCATTTAGGCATTGATGGCGGCATTGAAGTCACTGCCAGCCATAACCCGATGAACTACAACGGCATGAAACTGGTGCGGGAAGGTGCTCGCCCGGTCAGCGGCGACACCGGTCTGCGTGACGTACAGCGACTGGCTGAAGCGAATGACTTTGCTCCGGTTGATGAGAGCAAGCGCGGCACGTATAAACAGATTTCGGTGATGGATGCGTACATCGATCACCTGATGGGCTACATCGACCTGAATAACTTCACTAAGCCGATGAAGCTGGTAATTAATTCAGGTAACGGTGCTGCTGGACACGTTATTGATGAGATTGAAAAACGTTTTCAGAAGGCAAATGCGCCAGTAACGTTTATCAAAGTGCATCATGAAGCTGACGGTAACTTCCCGAATGGTATTCCGAACCCGCTGCTGCCTGAGTGTCGCAAAGATACCTCGGACGCGGTGCGTGAACATCAGGCGGATATGGGCATCGCCTTCGACGGTGATTTTGACCGCTGCTTCCTGTTTGATGAGAAAGCCGACTTTATCGAAGGCTATTACATTGTCGGACTATTAGCCGAAGCGTTCCTGAAGAAAGAGTCTGGCGCTAAGATCATTCACGATCCGCGACTGACCTGGAATACTGTTGATGTCGTGACTAAAGCGGGCGGTAAGCCGGTGATGTCTAAAACCGGTCACGCTTTCATCAAAGAGCGGATGCGTGAAGAAGATGCCGTCTATGGTGGCGAGATGAGTGCTCACCACTATTTCCGTGACTTCGCCTACTGCGACAGCGGTATGATTCCGTGGCTGCTGGTGGCAGAACTGCTGGCGGTGAAAGGGGAGACGTTGTCCGGACTGGTTTCGGAAAGAATGCAGGCGTTCCCGTGCAGTGGTGAAATAAACTCAAAGATCAAAAATGCGGCCAGCAGGATTGAAAAAATCAAAGGCATCTATCAAACCCAGCATGCCACGACCGATATGACTGACGGCATCAGCTTTGAGTTTGACCAGTGGCGATTTAACCTTCGCAGTTCAAATACTGAACCTCTGGTACGCCTGAATGTTGAAGGCCGTAATGACACTGACTTAGTTATCGCTAAAACTGAAGAAATCCTGAAAATTCTTCGTGCGGAGGATTAAGTGCTTTCTTTATTAATGGCAATAATACGTTATCGTGGGTTTATCAGCGGTGCGGTGAAGAGAGACTTTCAGGCACGTTATCGTACCAGCATGTTAGGTGCGGTCTGGCTGGTCATTCAGCCACTCGCCATGATTACCGTCTATACGCTGATCTTTGCTGAAGTGATGAAATCAAAACTGCCCGGCGTTGCCGGGCAGTTTTCATATAGCATCTATATCTGTTCAGGCCTGCTGTTATGGGGATTTTTCGGCGAAATATGCGGCAAGGGCACATCGCTGTTTATCGATAATGCTAACCTTCTGAAAAAGGTCAGTTTTCCCAGAATAACGTTACCGGTCATTCTGGTTTTAACCTCGCTGATTAATTTCGCCATCATATTCGGCCTGTTTTTAATCTTTTTAGTCTTGATCGGTGACTTCAGAGTTATGCAGCTGGTACTGATGGTGCCGGTCGTTCTCACCACTCTGGCCTTAGCTGCCGGATTAACCATGGTGCTGGCTGTCCTGAACGTCTTTTTTCGCGACGTCGGACAGCTTTTTACCATTGTGCTGCAATTCTGGTTCTGGTTTACCCCCATCGTCTATCCCTTACAGATCATTCCTGAGTGGGCAAGGGGCGTGGTTGAAATGAACCCGATGGCCGTCACGGTCGGTGGCATGCATGATATTTTCGTAAATAATCAGGCGCCACAGTGGATCCCACTGCTGAATGTGGCACTGCTTGGTTGTGCATTAATGATACTGGGTTTATATCTTTTCAGGCGTCATTCAGGAGATATGGTAGACGAATTATGAGTGAGATATTAACGCTACGAAATCTCGGTAAATCATATAAACAGTATCCCTCAAAATTTTCGCGACTCATCGAATGGGTACTGCCTTTTTGCGGCATCCGGCATACCAAAAAATGGGTAATAAGAGATATCTCGTTTGATATCAAAAAGGGTGAAACGATAGGGATTATCGGAGTAAATGGCGCCGGTAAAAGTACTTTGCTGAAAATCATCACAGGCACTACTCAGCCTAGCGAAGGTGAAGTTATCTGCAATGGGCGCATTGCGGCCCTGCTGGAGCTGGGAATGGGTTTCCACCCGGACTTTACCGGCAGGCAAAATGTCTATATGGCCGGGCAGCTGCTGGGTCTGAACACCGACACTATCTCTGAATTGATGGGTGAAATCCTCGACTTTGCCGATATCGGCGAATATGTGGATATGCCAACCCGCGTCTATTCCAGCGGGATGCAGGTGCGTCTGGCTTTCAGCATAGCCACCGCAGTACGTCCGGACATCCTGATTGTTGATGAAGCATTATCGGTAGGCGATGTGGCTTTTCAGGCAAAATGCTTTCGACGCATTAATGACTTTAAAGAGCAGGGCACCACCATTCTGTTTGTGACGCATGCCCTTGATGACATTGTAAAGCACTGCCACCGTGCCATCCTGCTGGACTCAGGAAGTATCGCACTAAGTGGCGAACCGCGAGCAGTAGTTAATGAATTTCGGGATCGACTGTTTGGCAAATCGAAAAAGCGTGCCGCCAGTAAAGTTGACAGTGTCAAAGATGATGAGTCCTGTCAGTTATCGCGAGACGATGTTTTTCATACTAAGCCTCTTTACCAGAAGATTGAACATCGCTGGGGAACGCGTGCCGCAGAAATCACCGATTTCCTCATTAAAAGCAAAGAAGATTATTATCCCTCTACGCTAAATGGCAGTGAAGAGATTGAAATAAAATTCCGCTGTGTATTTCATGAGGCGATTAAATCGCCAATTTTTGGACTGCTGTTAAAGACGCCGGACGGAATAAGCCTCTATGGGGCGAGCTCCAGGGAATTAATGCCCGATGCAATTGGCAGCGTTGATGCGGGTTCCGTGATTGATTTTACTTTTAAACTTAAAATGCATTTCAATACTGGGCCAGTTCTGGTTTCAGTAGGGCTGACCCACATTGATGAATCAGGAAATGATGAGCCTCTGGATCGACGTTACGATGCCATTATGATCAATATTGACAACAAGAAGAAGTTTATTGGTCTGGTAGATGCTGAAACCGAATGTGTAATAGAGGTAGACAAATGAATTCCGATATTCAAGAATTAGTGCAGGCATTGCCAGAATGTTATCAGCCAATTTATGGTCATCCCGAACTGGTTGTGAGTTCATCGCGTAATTGTGATGATCGCTTAAGTAAAATTGAAAATATCTTTGTTCTTCTTAAAGAGAAGCTGGGCCGTCCGCTGCGGTTGCTTGACCTGGGCTGTGCACAGGGATTCTTCTCATTTAACCTCGCTAAACACTGTAGCAAAGTTACAGGCATCGACTTTCTTGATAAAAATATAGCACTCTGCAATGCGCTTCGTGACGAGCAAGGGTCAGAACACGTTACATTTAAAGAAGACAAAATCCAGAATGTCATCGATGCTCTGCAGCATGATGATTACGATATTGTTCTTGGGTTTAGTGTTTTCCACCATATCTGTGATGCAGATGGATATTACCCGACAAAAGAAAAGATTAATAAATTAGCAAATATTGCACAAATCGTTCTGTTAGAGCTGGCAGTGAAAGAGGAAGGATTATACTGGGGCCGTAACCTGCCGGATAAACCTTTAGAGATTGTTGATGATATTGGCTACTTCGAAATTCTGGGCGAATATTCAACCCATCTTTCAGAAGTAAATCGTCCTCTTCTCTTCACCAGCAGTAAATACTGGTATCTGAATAACGAACTTGAAGCCGTTGTTTCCTGGATGAAACAATCACATGAGTATGCCAGTGATGTTCATCAGGGATCGCGTCGATACTATTTTTCAGATACAAAATTTCTCAAACGTTATGCACTTAACGGAGCGCTCTCGCAGCTGAACCGGAATGATTATAAAAGTGAAATCTCATCGATTAACACGCTCAGCACGTTAAAGATATCTCACCTGGTTGTACCTGAACTTCTTCATCACGAAAGTAATGCTGAGCGAGCCATTGTTGTCACTTCTAAAATCGATGGAGCACGACTCAGCGCATGCCTGGAACAGCGTGAAGCTATCGATGAATTCGATGTGGTAAAACAGTTAGTGATGGCTTTGGCAGAGCTGGAGTCACATCAGCTTTATCATAACGATGTGCGCATCTGGAATATTCTGAAGAGCGATGACCAGTATAATCTGATTGATTTTGGCGCGATTAGTGCGAAAAAAACAGACGTATTGTGGCCTTATAATAACTTCCTTAGTTTTATTATCTTTATCAATGAACTGAATATTGGTAATAACTATCAGCTGGTACCTTCGCGTACACCGATGTTTTCTCCTTTCTGGGCGAAAACGCCTAAGCTAGCCAGTTTTCTCTCTTTGATATGGTCAACAGGGCACAAGGCGTGGAGCTTTAAACTTTTTGTAGAGTTATTGAACCTCAGCGACGTTGAGGAAGCCATGGAATTTAACGTTAATATTCCTGCTGAAAACGTGGCGTTATGGATGTTCACCACTGAGACTCTGATTAATGAATCAAGAGCGCGTGAGTTTTCAAATATTCTTGAAAAACAAAATGAGATTTTGAATAAAGTTAATCGCTTAGCTGATTGAGCAAAATAAAAATACGGCTGATTCTCTGTTTTTTAGCCTGGATGCTGAATAGAAAATGAATAATTTTGTAGGGTTGCAAAATGAAAAATAACTTTTGGTTTGATTTAACTACTTCAATGCAGTGGACTGGAGGAGTAGTGGGGATTGTTCGTGCTGAACTTGAAATTGGTGCAGCACTGGCAAGATTGTATCCGAATATCAAATTCAGTATGTTCAGCCAGGGAAGATTTGTAGAGCTCGCTCGTCATGATATTCCATGGATTTACACGGATTCTAACGTTGCTGATATCTACCTTGCAAACAGAAAGTATCAGCCGGAAAGTGCTAAAACAGCTAATCAGCCAGCTGAGTCAGAAAAAAAAGTTGACCTGTTCCTTAAATCGCTCGAACAGGAATTGCCGAGTCGGGGACGTCGTTTCCAGCACTCATTAGCCTTAGCGGTTGATCATTCGCCACAGAAACTTAAGATGCCCATGCGTATTATTTCATGGCTTCCGGTAAAAGTTGTGGGTGGGTTAGTTCAATATAATATTCTGCGGAATCGTAATAAAATTTCCAGCATCCCTTCAAATGCCGATATTACGGTGCAGAAAGACAGTGGCTTTACGCATCCCTATGGTGATGATGATGTCATTTTAAGTGTAGGCTGGTCTGACAGCGGTAAAGAGCAATTCTTCACCAAACTCAAAAGCCAGAAGCCGAAAATTAAAGTTGGCTATATGGTTTATGACACCATTCTGGTCGGCGAAACCACACATCATCTTTATCGTCAGGATCTGGAAGATAATTTCAGAAAATATTTCCATTGGATCTCTGAGAACTGCGATTTCATCGTTTACGGTGGAAACAGTCCGCAAAAGGATGGCATTGCCTACCAGAAGAAAAACGGCTGGAATTCACCGCCAAGTATTTCTGTACCTTACGGCGGAACAGATCCCGTACGTATCAAAGACAGCTCCCGTGATGCAGAAATCCTCGCTCGTCTTGGTGTAGAGCGTGATTTTCTTATTACCGTTGGCACAATTGAAGTGCGTAAAAATCATGACGTACTCTATAAGGCCATGGCGAAACTTTCTGAGTCAGTCTTTGAGCCTTTACCTCAGATAATTTTTGTTGGTCGTCCGGGCTGGCGTACTGAAGATCTTATCGACTCGATCAAGCGTGATCCTCGCATCGGTAATAATATTGTTATTACAGCGCCAAGCGATGAAGAATTAGATGTTTTATATCGCAACTGTAAATTCACCTTATTACCTTCACTCTATGAAGGCTGGGCTTTACCTATGCCTGAGAGTTTCAGCTATGGTAAACCTTGTATTGCTTCTGATATTGAGCCGTTACACGAAATTGGCAAAGACTTTCCAAAATTTGTTAAGCCTTTTGACGTGAATGCGTGGGTTGAGGGCATCAAAGAATATATTTCTCATCCTACAGCATTATCTGAAGCTGAAGAGCGCATTCGTCAGGAATGGCATTCAACCACCTGGACAGAGTGTGGTCAGAATGTTTTAGCTGCGGTTGAAAACCTGAATCAGCAAATCGGTGATAAATCAGAACAGCAAAATATCTGGTACGATCTGACATTATCCTATGGTATGTGGAGAGGCGGTGTTACAGGCATTATTCGTACCGAGCTGATCCTCGCTCATCACCTCTCCAAAATATTCCATGATTTACGCTTTTATGCTTTCCACGAAGATGCGTTTTTTGAAGTGCCAAAAGAGAAATTATTGTGGCTCTTCGATTCTGCTGACGTAACATCTCAGTATGCTGGATTCCAGAAATTCTGGGCTGAAGCAGAGCAGGAGGGGCGTGGACATCGCCTGCCTTTCGATGAAATGGTTCGAAATCCGCTGGTGAAAGCAGAAGTTACTGCACCGGAGGTTAAACCCGCGCCGTCGCCTTCTTTACTGAGTCATTACTCCAAAGCAGGGGCTTATTTTATCAGCGCGCTTCCCAACTCTTTACGGAAAAAAGCGATCTCTTTCGCAGATAAAAAAGGGCTAATCCCTGCCACCGCTTCGCCGACTATGATTGCGACCCAGGCTGAACTTTCAGTTGATGAAAAAAATGAAGCCATGATGAAAGCGGTGGCGCAGAAAATCAAAGGACAGGCGCTTGATTTGCCTTTCCGCAAAGATGACATCGTTTTCTCAGCGGGTATCAACTGGGACGAGCGCCCGTTAATTGAAATCATCAAAGCTAAGCAACAGATCGGTTTTATCTACTCGCAGATTATCTATGATATGACGCCACTCATTACGCCACAACTTCATGCCCGTGAAGCCTTTGACTGGTATAACCGATTTTATTATCTCGCCACGCTGGCGAGCAACACGATCATGTACGGTGGTGAAACGGCGAAACGTGACGGTCAGGTCTGGCAACGTCGATTTGGCTGGCCTGTTACCAACGGGATTGCTATTAAGTTTGGTTCTGACATCGTGCCGGCACAAGACCCTTCGCAGGATGAAGATATCCTCAAGCGTTTAGGCATTACCGGTGATTATATGCTCTCCGTGGGCACACTGGAGATACGTAAAAACCATGAAGCCATTTATAAGGCCTATCTGGAATTATTAAAAAATCCAGAATGTGAGCTGCCACAAATGGTCTTCGTCGGCGGGCCAGGCTGGAAGGCAAAAGACCTGTTCGAGATTATTCAGCGGGACAGTCGCGTCAGGGGTAAAATTCTGATGCTCAGAACCTCGGATCAGGAACTGGATGTTCTTTATCGTAACTGTCTGTTCACCTTACTTCCCAGCCTGTATGAAGGATGGAGTCTGACCCTGCCTGAGAGTCTTGGTTACGGTAAGTTCTGCCTTACTTCAGCCGTAGATCCCCTGATTGAGACCGGCAGAGATCTGGTTGATTACGTGGAACCGTGGGATGTCGCGGGCTGGGCAGAAAAAATGCAGCACTATATTCAGCACCCTGCAGAGGTGAAGAATTATGAAAAACGTATTAAGGAAGAGTGGGACACGATAACCTGGCAAAACTGTGCCAGTAACGTGTATCAAAACCTTCTCAGTTTTAAAGCGGCTAAAGGAGAATAACAATGGATAAGCAACGCGTATTGGTGACAGGTGGGTCGGGTTTTATCGGCCGCTATCTTATGAGCGAACTGAAAGGTCGCGGTGCTGCTGTGCTGGGCACCTGTGTGGGCCCGGCCCCGAGCGACGACTTTGTATCAGTTACGCTATTCGACCGAAAAAAACTGACTGAAATTATCGAAGAGTTTCAGCCGACCTGGATTGTTCATCTGGCCGCCATTGCCCTTGTTACCCATGGCAATGTTGAACAAATTTACGCCGTTAACGTGCTGGGATCTGAAAATCTTATCAATGCAGTGGTAGATGCGCAGATCAAGCCGCCGACAATGTTATTAGCCAGTACGGCAGGTGTTTATGGTAATCAGAAAGATGAGTATCTCTCTGAGTCATTACCTTATAACCCAAGTAATCATTATTCTTACAGTAAAATGATTATGGAAATGCTGACCCGTAGCTACAATGACAAACTGAAAATTCATATCGTTCGTCCTTTCAATGTTATCGGCACGGGTCAGGCTGAATCTTTCCTGGTACCTAAAATCGTTAAACATTTCCGCGAGAAGAAAGAACTTTTACAGCTGGGCAATATTGATTCTGTCCGCGATTACGTAGAGGCAAAAGGCTGTGCCACCATGATTTCACAGCTTATCTCACAGGAGCATCGTGATCCTTTTACGCTGAATCTTTGCACCGGTCGCGGCTGGAGCGGCCACGACGTGCTGGATACACTGGCTGAAATCAGTGGTTTCCGCCCGCGCGTAGAGATAGTTAATAACTATGTCCGCAGTAACGAGGTCTGGCGCCTTGTGGGTAATCCAGAAGAGCTCCATAAATATCTGGGCCACACGCCGAATCTTCTTAATCTGAAGCAGATATTAACTTCTATGTATAACGCGAATTAAGTTGGGTGTGACAGGATGCGGCAGGAACTTTTTTATGTCTTTTTGATTTTCATTTTGTATATCATCGGCTGCTTCTATGTCTCTTTTCTGGGACGCCGGGTGGGTGTTGAAACAAAAGAGAGTCCCGGATTTTCATATTCATTAGAAGTATTAAGGGGCATTGCCGCATTTCTGGTTTTTGGCGCTCACTCAACCATGTATTTTGGCTATGCTAAAGCCCAGGTCATTGCTGCTGCAATGGGAGAGGTCGGTGTACTGCTCTTTTTTATGCTCACAGGGCATCTTTTTTGGGGGCAGATAAGAGCGGGTGCATTCAGAGCGGACACCTTTTTCTACAAGCGCGCGTGCCGTCTGGTTCCCGCCATGTTTGTGATGATTACCGGTGTCATGTTTCTCGACTGGGCCACGGCAGGTTTTGTCATACCAAATAAAGATCAGTTGCTGGCGTTAATTCGAAACTATGGATTTGGTTTTGGTACCGTCATCAATAGCATCGGTAATGTTAATGATGTGTTCGGCAAAGACATGTATCTGCGCATCAATAACATCTGGACGTTACGCTGGGAGTGGCTCTTCTATTTTGTATTGCCGCTGATTGCAACGCTTAACCGTTTTGTCTGGGTAACGCTACTTTCTGTCTTTATTATTGTGCTGTTCATGCATCCTTTCCAGATAATGACCGGGACGACAGATATCGTCTTTATCCTGGCCTTCTGGCTGGGGGCGTTGTGTGTAGAGCTGGAAAGTCTGCGGACAGGCGCGCTGAGAGTATTCTTTACCCGTCCGGCAGGTTATCTGATTTTGCTGGCAGGGTTAGTGATGACGTTTGCCTATTTATTGCAGATGCCGTTGACTCAGAAAAATGTACGGGTTCCGGTAATGATACTGACGGTTTTCCCGGTGTTTCTTTTCTTTGTTATCAATAAAATTCATCCGAATAAACTTATTAGCTGGAGTCCGGCTCAGTTGATGGGTAAAATTAGTTATTCATTTTATTTATGGCATCTGAGCGTTAATTTCTATGTGATCACGTTAGTCAATAGAATCATCAAAGACCCACAGGCGCTTTTGAGTTTTGGCCTGACCTGTGCGGTGATGATGTTTATTGGATTGACCATATCCGTATTTTCTTACAAATATGTCGAAGAGTACTTCCTGAAGAAGTCTCACCGAAAAGTCGTCCAGTAGGGACGATTAATTATAAGCACTTAGCTTAGCAATTGTTGAGGTCATAGTATGAAGATTGCAGTAGTAACTGGTATTACAGGTCAGGACGGTGCTTACTTAGCTGAGCTGTTACTTGAAAAAGGTTACAAAGTATACGGTACCTACCGTCGTACCAGTTCTGTAAATTTTTGGCGTATTGAAGAGTTAGGCATCGCTAAACATGAAAATTTACACCTGGTTGAATATGATCTTACCGATCTGGCAGCAAGCATTCGCCTGCTGAAAGACACTGACGCAACAGAGGTCTATAACCTTGCAGCGCAGAGCTTCGTAGGCGTTTCCTTTGACCAGCCGGTGACAACGGCAGAAATTACCGGCATTGGCCCGTTGAATCTGCTGGAAGCCATTCGCATTGTAAATCCTAAAATCCGCTTTTATCAGGCTTCTACTTCAGAAATGTTTGGTAAAGTGCAGGCAATCCCTCAGATCGAGAGCACGCCTTTCTATCCGCGTAGCCCGTATGGTGTCGCTAAACTTTATGCGCACTGGATTACCGTTAACTATCGCGAAAGCTACGACATTTTTGCGTCCAGCGGCATCCTGTTTAACCATGAATCTCCGCTGCGTGGTCGCGAATTCGTTACGCGTAAAATCACCGATACCGTTGCGAAAATTAAGTTAGGCTTAACGGATGTTTTAGAGTTAGGTAATCTTGATGCGAAACGCGACTGGGGTTTTGCTAAAGAGTACGTTGAAGGTATGTGGCGCATGCTGCAGGCTGATAAACCTGAAACCTATGTTCTGGCGACCAACCGCACTGAAACAGTCCGTGACTTTGTCACCATGGCGTTTAAAGCCGCGGGTATCAATATTGAATTTTCCGGCAAAGATGAAGCAGAAATTGGTAAGGATGCTGAGTCTGGTAAAGAACTGGTTAAGATCAATCCAAAATTCTATCGTCCGGCTGAAGTGGAATTACTGATCGGTAATCCAGAAAAAGCCCACGCAGAGCTAGGCTGGAAGCCAGAAACATCGCTTGAGAAATTGTGTGAAATGATGGTGGAGGCAGATTTACGCCGCAATAAAGCAGGGTTCTCTTTCTGATATAAAATTTAGCCCCGAAAGGGGCTATTTGGATTCTGGCGTGAAAATAATTGTATCTACCGACTCGATAAAATTCCCTGTTACGGGTATTGGACGTTATGCTCTTGAACTTATTAATAACCTCAGAACAAGTTCAGAAATAGAGTCAATCAAATATTTGTCTGGCCTTAACGTGGTTAATGGCCCGCCAGCTTTGGTTAATTCACCCTCGGCGTCCACCAGTAAATTTAAGAAGCAGCTCAGAAATAGCCGGCTTGTTTCTGATGTTTACCGAATGACCGTTCCTTATCTAAAAAGCTATGCGCTAAAATCTTACTCCGATTATATCTTTCATAGCCCCAATTATTATATTCCGCCCGGACATAAAAAATCCTGCACGACTTTCCACGATTTATCTATTTTTCATTTTCCAGAATATCACCCTAAGGGGCGCGTGCATTTGATGAAAAAGGAGCTTCACAGCTCTGTCAGCCGTGCAAAAGTACTAATCACAGATTCCAGGTTTACCAGAAACGAAGTTTCAGAATTTTTTAACTTCGACCCTGGCCGCATTGTTGTTGCACCTCTTGCCAGTAGCGGGGGCTTTATACCCCGTAAAGAAGCAGAATGCCGCGAGGTGCTTGAAATTTTTGGTTTGTCCTATAAACAATTTACATTTTTTGCCGGCACAATCGAGCCGCGCAAGAATATAAAAAACCTGCTGTTAGCCTATCAAAAATTACCACTGGAGATGAGCCTGCGTTTTCCACTGGTTATTTCAGGTTATCAGGGGTGGGAAAGTGAAGAGCTTCATCGCCTGTTTGATATTGGCTCTCAGCGAGGCTGGATTAAATATCTGGGTTATACCGATCAACAAAGTCTGTCGGTTCTTTTTTCTGCCTGCCGTGCGTTCCTGTTCCCTTCACGGTATGAGGGTTTTGGCTTACCTGTGCTCGAAGCGATGGCCGCAGGCACGCCGGTTATTACCTCCAACGTCTCATCGCTGCCAGAAGTCGCAGGAGACGCTGGATTAATGGTCGATCCTGATGATGTCGATCAACTGACTCACTATATTAGTGACATCATTCTGAACGATTCACTTTGTGCCGAACTTATTAAACGTGGTTTTCTGCAAAATGCAAAATTCTCCTGGGCCAACTGTGCTGGTGAGACTATCAAAGCATATAAATTGGTTGATTCACAAGAATGATAAAAGTCCTGCATTGTTATAAGACATATTATCCCGACACATTTGGTGGCATTGAACAGGTTATCTATCAGCTTGCTGAAGGAGGTGTTAAAGAAGATATTGCCTCTACGGTTTATACCCATAGTCCTGAGAATGCGGGTGAGTTTAATCTGGATCACCATAAATGTGTCAGGAGTAAAACGTTTTTTGAAATTGCTTCGACTCCGTTTTCCTTGGCATCATTCCGTCGTTTTAAACAACTAGCTGAAGATGCCGATATCATTCATTACCATTTTCCTTACCCCTTCATGGACATGCTGCATTTCTCACTGACCAGGAATAAACCGTCAGTGGTGAGCTATCATTCAGACATCGTTAAACAGAAGTCGTTACTGAAACTCTATACGCCGCTGATGAATCGCTTTCTCTCCAGCGTAGATAGAATTGTTGCCGCGTCGCCAAATTATGTTGAAAGCAGTCCGGTACTTCAGCACTTTAAAGACAAAGTTGAAGTCATTCCCTATGGTCTTGATAAAAAGTTTTATCAAAATGATGATCCTGCCGTCCTGCAAAAGTGGCAGACAAGATTTCCGGATGGCTTCTTTCTGTTTATCGGGACGTTTCGTTACTATAAAGGGCTGCATATCTTAATCGAGGCGGCTAAAAACAGCAGCTACCCGATTGTTGTCGTTGGTGCTGGCCCTATCGAGGCTGAGCTGAAATCGCAGGCGCAGCGGCTGGGTGTGGAAAATATTCATTTTCCCGGGGCTTTAGAGGATAGTGATAAGTCAGCCTTATTGCAGCTGTGCACCTGTCTGGTTTTTCCTTCACATCTACGTTCAGAAGCTTTTGGTATCTCTCTGCTGGAAGGTGCCCTCTATTCGAAACCGTTGATCTCAAGCGAAATTGGAACCGGAACCACTTTTATTAACATTGATCGGGTGACAGGTCTGGTCGTGCCTCCATCCGATCCTGTTGCATTACGCACGGCAATGGATGAAATCTGGCATAACCCCGACCTGGCAATGCGATATGGGACGGCTGCATCGGCTCGCTTCGAATCCCTGTTCACAGCCGCTAAAATGATTGAAAGTTACACAAAACTCTATAAATCCTTGTTAAATGTGTGATTTTTTTTCAGATATTTTCATTTCATTATCGCACCATTCATTACCTTTATTCCGCTATCCTGAGTTAACATACTGATCACTTACTAAGTGGTGTTACGGGTAACACCATGCGAGACCACAGACAGGAGTATGTAATGTCCAAGCAACAGATCGGCGTTGTAGGTATGGCAGTGATGGGCCGCAACCTGGCTCTTAACATTGAGAGCCGCGGTTACACTGTGTCTATCTTTAACCGTTCACGCGAAAAGACTGATGAAGTCATCGCAGAGAACGCGGGCAAGAAACTTGCTCCTTTTTATACCGTTGAAGAGTTTGTTAAATCGCTGGAAAAACCACGTCGTATCCTGCTGATGGTTCAGGCCGGTGAAGCAACCGATAAGACTATCGCTTCGCTGACCCCGCATCTCGATAAAGGCGACATCCTGATCGATGGCGGTAACACCTTCTACAAAGACACCATCCGTCGTAACAAAGAGCTCTCTGACCAGGGCTTCAATTTCATCGGTACCGGTGTATCCGGTGGTGAAGAGGGAGCACTGAAAGGCCCATCAATCATGCCAGGCGGTCAGAAAGAAGCCTATGAGCTGGTTGCGCCGATTCTGGATAAAATCGCAGCACGTGCTGAAGATGGTGAAGCCTGTGTGGCTTACATCGGCCCGAACGGTGCAGGCCACTATGTGAAGATGGTTCACAACGGCATTGAGTATGGTGACATGCAGCTGATCGCTGAAGCCTATGCACTGCTGAAAGGCGCGCTGGGGCTAAACAACGAAGAACTGGCTGAGACCTTTACCGACTGGAATAACGGCGAGCTGAGCAGCTACCTGATCGACATCACCAAAGATATCTTCACTAAGAAAGACGAAGAGGGTAAATATCTGGTTGATGTGATTCTGGATGAAGCCGCTAACAAAGGCACCGGCAAATGGACGAGCCAGAGTTCACTGGATCTTGGCGAGCCACTGTCGCTGATCACTGAGTCTGTCTTTGCCCGTTACCTCTCTTCACTGAAAACCCAGCGTGTGGCGGCCTCTAAGGTTCTGAGCGGCCCACAGGCGGATGCCTTTACCGGCGACAAAGCAGAGTTCATTGAGAAAGTTCGTCGTGCTCTCTACCTGGGTAAAATCGTCTCTTATGCGCAGGGCTTTTCACAGCTGCGTGCGGCGTCAGAAGAGAACAACTGGGATCTGCACTACGGTGAAATCGCGAAGATCTTCCGTGCTGGCTGCATCATTCGTGCCCAGTTCCTGCAGAAAATCACCGATGCCTATGCTGAAGATGCCGGCATTGCTAACCTGTTGCTGGCGCCATACTTCAAAGATATCGCGGATCAGTATCAGCAGGCGCTGCGTGATGTTGTATCCTATGCGATTCAGAACGGTATCCCGACGCCAACCTTCTCTGCGGCCATTGCTTACTACGATAGCTACCGCTCAGAAGTGCTGCCTGCCAACCTGATTCAGGCGCAGCGTGACTATTTCGGTGCGCATACTTACAAACGCATTGATAAAGACGGGGTTTTCCATACTGAGTGGCTTGATTGAGCATAATAAAAAGCCCGGCTTTTGCCGGGCTTTGCTAAAGTAGCATATCAAAAATAAATCCTTTCGACTTGTAATCTTTAATAAATCAAAAGAGAGTTTTTCTTCAAATGGAAATGGAAAATAAGAAAAGCATTGCGGTTGTTATTCCTTGTTTTAATGAGGGCATTTCAATCTCAAAAGTTATTTCTGATTTTAATAAATACCTCCCTGAGGCCAGTATTTATGTTTTTGATAACAATTCAACTGATGATACCGTGGAAAGAGCTAAAGGAAGCGGTGCTACTGTTATAAGCGTTTCCAATAAAGGAAAAGGAAATGTTGTAAGGCGTATGTTTGCAGATGTTGAAGCTGATTTATATATTATGGTGGATGGTGATGCAACATATGATGTCTCTAATTGTAAAGACCTAATTAATGAGCTTTATGATAATGGATTAGATATGGTCGTAGGTGCGCGTATTCATACGGATAAACAAGCCTATCGAGCAGGACATACACTAGGTAATAAAGTGCTTACTGGATGTGTGAAAAGTATATTTGGTGGTTCGTTTACAGATATGCTCTCAGGCTACAGGGTATTCTCAAAAAGATATGCGAAATCCTTTCCGGCAATGGCTAAGGGTTTTGAAACTGAAACAGAACTTACTGTTCATGCTCTTGAACTTAGAATGCCATACTCTGAAGTTGAAATTTCCTATTTATCACGTATGGAAGGTTCAACCAGTAAACTTAGTACTTATAAAGATGGTTTGAGAATTTTAAAGACAATTATTAAGTTATACTCCTCTGAACGCCCTCTTTTTTTCTATGGAATGTTAAGTTTGCTTTTCAGCGTTATAAGTGTTTTGTTAGCTATTCCCCTGGCCGAAACATACGTAAATACTGGATTAGTTCCTCGTCTACCGACAGCATTATTATCCACCGGAATATTCCTTTTGGCTGGTATATCGCTCACTGCGGGATTAATACTTGAAAGTGTAACAATTGGTCGAAGAGAAATGAAAAGGTTGGCTTATCTCTCCATTCAAAAGTCGACTCGATAAATTATAAAAATTTAAAAAAATAAGCCTTTCCTGATCATCAGAGGATTGGCTAGTTTAAAATTTTTTAATTATGATTGTCACCAGGATATAATGAGCTATGAGGTAGTTAATGTTGATATGCAAAAAAAATACATATTAAATGATCAGTTTTACGGCTTCATAAAGTTTGGTATTGTTGGTTCTTTCGGTTTTTTAGTGGATTTAAGCTTTTTTTATCTATTCAAGGGGTTTATAGGAATTTATTTCGCTAAGATTCTTTCTTTTATTTTTGCAGTTATGTTTACATGGGTCGTTAACCGTAATTTCACATTTAAAAATAAAGAAAAAAAATTCACTTTACATGTTGAATTTATGAAGTATTCAGCGGTTGCAGTTTTGGGTGGTATTATAAATTATCTGGCCTTTTATCTGGTTTTTAATATGTCTTCATTCATAGAAGGCCACCCTTTCATAGCGGTTGCAGTAGGAAGTGTCTCAGGAATGTTTTTTAATTTTATAAATTCGAAAATTTTGATATATAAATAATTAATTAGGGTAAGGTGATGAGATCAAGCTGTGTTTTTTTTATAAAAATAACTTTGGTTATTGGCATTATTGTTGGCGCTTTTTTTACAAATCAAACCCAAAGAGATGTTGTAGCATTTGGCTGTGATAACTATGGGTATTTGCGGCAGGCTCAACTTTTTCGTGAAAAAGGATTTATAGCTGGCTTTGACTCTGCAGTCAAACAGGAGCAAATCAAATTTCTGATTGATGTGGCCAAAAAATCAGATATGGATTCAAGTGAGTGGGGTGACTCGATTGCACCTGACTGCCATCATTATATCTCTAGTTCTGATAACGTTATAAACCAGTATCCAGCTGGGACTGGTATGATTATGTCTCTCTTTCCTGAAAGCAAAGCACAGCCATTTATTTTAATCATTGGTACCTTTTTCGTTTGCATGGTGTTATTGATTGCTATAAAAAATATGGATGTTAGTTTATTTAATATTTTATTATTGGTAATTTCTTCCTTTGCTTTCTTTTTTTATATAAATAACGCTAGAAGTTATGCTAGCCAGTCTGTTGTATTCACCATTCTATTAATTCCACTTTTATGTTTCATAAACAATAGATTGATTGCCAGAACTTCTTATAAGTGGGTGTTAATAGTTTTATCTTCTTTAGTCTGTGGTTTGTTATTTAATGTCAGGGTGCCGAATATATTTATAGGGGTTATGACATTTTTTATGGTTTTTTCTGAACACCTTATAAAATTGAACGTAAAGAAGTTTATTTTTGAGGGAGGAGTATGGTCTTTAGGCTTTTTTGTCGCAGGGGTGATGCCTTATTCTTTTTATTCATGGACTAATACTGGAGGATTACTTACCTCAACGTACGACTCTCATGATTTAAAAATAAGCTTTGATAAAATCCCTGAAGCGATTGGTTTTTACCTATCCGACCCTTACAGCTCTGTAGCCTTACTTTTGAGCCTGGTGGTTATTGTTTGCAGTTTTTATATATCTCGTAGTAAATCCGATAAGCCACTCTTTATCCTAACTATTATTTCTTTCGCAATGTTTTTGGTAAATATTGCGTTTTTCTCGGTACATGCAATTCATAATAACTATTACCCTGTTCCTGTATCATTTATGATAGTAGTTACACTTGCTGTTCAGGTAATGTGTAGAGGTGCACTCAAGGCATTTATCACTCCCATGCTCATAATGGCTGCTCTAACAGGATATCTGCTATTTCAGGTGAAGCCTTTTGCTCCTTTCACTTTTTTACCAAAATGGATTGATAAAAAAGTAATTGTCTGGACCTACTTTTCAAATGGGACATTAGACTATTATCAAGGACGTGCAGGTTCTAAGTTATTACATTCCTCACCAGACGTTCAGGATAAATTGGTTAAGCTTGTAAAAATGAATGGTCGTGATCAGGTTTTTATTGACGATTTTGATTTTTTCAGAAAGTCTTGTGACCGAATCGCTCAAACTTACGGTATCTATCCCGCTGGCTATGCTAATTTAATGGGTGAAAGGGAAATTTGGTTGTTAAAAGCAAAGGATAATAGTAAGGAAAAGGGGGTTACAAGTTGTAATCCTGATATTCATTATTTCCCTATAGAGCAAATGAAAAATGTCAGTTTAAAAATAAACTCTATGGATTCAAGTAATGGAGTGGCAACGTTGAATTTAACATTAACTAATAATTCTTCATGGCCTCTTTTCACGGGTTCCCCAGCTCATCCGTTGCGTCTTTCATGGCAATACTCAATGCCTACTGCGTTGGATAATGCCAAACAGTGGACAACTCGTGTCGAGTTACCACCTGAAACTTTTTTAATGGACGGTATGAGTTCCAGCTTTAAAATTGAAATACCTTATCGAGATAGTAATGCAGCAGTTCTCAGCTTGTCTCTCGTTGAAGAAAACTATGCTTGGTTTCACGATTTTGGCTTTACACCAGCGGTCTATAATATAAAAAAATGAGGGTCATCATGCCTGTTGCAGATATGCAACAGGCATATATTCATTACCCCACCAGCAAATTCCCGCTCCGAATCTCCTTCTCACCCGCCAGCCGCACCACCAGCATGCCTGCCGTCGCAAACCTCACCCAGTGCCTTGCATAAAGGATACCGCCATGCTCTGCCACCAGTGGCGTGATATGGTCAGTAATCGGATCGACAATCTCAGCGACCACTTCTCCTGGCCGAATCTGTGCGCCCAGCGGTTTACGATGCAGAATCAGACCTGACACCGGCGAATGAATATATTCGCAACCTGCTAACGGCGTAGGGGGATTTTTCAGGGCAGGTGAGGCCGCCGCTGATCCCTCGCTGTGACGCTCTTTAATCACACCTGTCTCTCCCGGCGCTTCAGCAACGTCAGGTACGTTTAAACCAATCGGTCCGTCATTGATTGCCACGATATCGTCACCGCCCGCGCTTGCCGGAACCAGTTCATCGCCACCGATTACAGGTGCAGCCACTTCCACGGAAATTGAGGGCTCGCTGTAGCCGATATAACCGCCTTCCTGCAGTGCCGAAATAATCGCATCCGCATCTTTCTCCGCCTGTTCAGGCGACACATCACGCACGCCTCGTAACTCCAGCGTCACCGGCAGCAATCCCCGTGGCATGGGATAATCTTTGCCAAAGCGTTCTGCCAGCGTCAGCCAGGGTTCGCAGCAGGCTTCATCAAACGGTTCACCGCCAGAGATCTGCGCCAGCAGCTGCACTTCACTGCCTAACCATCGCGCCAGCGGCTCAATGTCCGGCCAGGCATGCGGCGTGGTGTAGAGATGCGGCACGGCTTCCCAGTCACAGTGCAGGTCAATCATTAGATCCGCCTGGCTGGCCATTCGCATCAGCGTATAACGCTGCGCATCCAGCTCCGTTTTTGGCACGGTATCGCGATAGTGACGATCGATCGCGTCGCGAATCAGGCTTCGGTTCTGCGATTCACTCTGCGTCAGGCTATCCGCCAGTCCGGCCGCCAGCGTGGTACCCAGTGACGGAAAACGGCGATTAAAGTCCTGACCAGAGAGCGTATGGAAACGACCCAGATGGGTGCCGTGCCAGTGCTGTCCCAGCGCCAGGGGATTAGCAACCGGCACCAGGGTAAACGCGGCTTTGAGCTGTCCGGCGGACTCCAGCGACTGCAGTCTTTGTTTCAGAAACCATGCCACCGCCATACCGGGCAGTTCATCGCCATGCAGCGCAGCCTGGATATAGACCTGACGCTCGTGGTCCGGAGCAAAATGAAAACTGATGATTTCACGCTGGGTGCCTAAAGAGGCGCTTAACAGTGGATGATGTTGTTGATGCATACCGTGTTAATGTCCTTTAATCGGCAAAGGACGACAGCGCGCCGTCCTGAAAAAGTTAAAGTATAGTGCCGGATCGCGGTGAGGACGAAAAAGGGCGACCGCGAGGTTACTGCTGGATAGAGATATCCGTAGCGAAATAGCGCTTCTGAATCTGGTCAAACGTGCCGTTCTTTTTGATTTCGGCAAAGGCATTATCCAGCGCCGTTTTCAGCTCCGCATCGCCTTTGCGCAGGCCGATTGCCGTGCCGGGGCCGATAATCGGATCCTGAATAATCGGGCCAGCCAGCTCAAAGTCTTTACCCTGCGGATGCTTAAGGAAGCCAATGGCCGCCTGTGCCGCATCAGTAAATACCGCATCCAGCCGGCCTGATACCAGATCGCTTTCAACCTGGGCCTGATCGCCATAAGGCACTAAGGTCACACCATGCGGCTGCCATTTCGCCAGCGCATAGCGCTCCTGTACCGTTCCCTGTTCCACGCCGACTGTTTTCCCTTTCAGGGATTCAACCGTTGGCAGTATGCCAGAACCCTTACGGGCGATTAGCTGGGTGTGGGTGTCATAGAGCGGCACGGTGAAATCGATCTGTTTAAGGCGCTCTTCGGTAATGCCCATGTCAGAGAGAATGGCATCGAATTTACGCGCTTTCAGCGCCGGGATCATGCCGTCAAACTGGCTTTCAACCCAGACGCATTTCGCCTGCATCTGGGTACAGAGCGCATTGCCCAGATCAATATCAAAGCCGACCAGCTTGCCCTGTGGTGTTTTCGATTCAAACGGTGGATAGGTCGGGTCGACCGCGAAACGCACCTGTTCGATTTTCGCCTGCGCGCCAAACGCACAACCAGCCATAACCGCCACTGCCAGCGTCTGACGCAGGCGTTGAGTGAAAATGTTCATGATTTTGCTCTTATTCTGTCGTGATGAATGTTTATGCAGAGTATCGCCGGGCTGCCGGGATGGCAATTACTGCGTTATCTTCACCACGTCAGCCGCGCACAGCGACCGGTAATCTTCGGTGTTCAGGATCACTGAGCGCTCCAGCAGACCGGCGTTAAACGCGATCTCCGGATAACGTTCAAACAGCGTGGGGTCAACGACCAGTCTGAGGTCAGGATGAAAGCTGAACGGCGGGATAGCCCCGAATACACAACCGGTCAGCAGTTCGGTCTCTGTCGGGCTGGCGAGTGAGGCGCGCCGTCCACCGACCGCCGCTGCGACTTTACTCAGGTCGGCCTGCTGATCAGCCGGTAACACCGCCAGCACGTGCTGTTTCACGCCATTGCCTTTCACATGACAGACCAGCGCTTTCGCGCCCTGGCCGATTTCGGTGCCGCGTATCGCCGCAACGGCTTCACATTTGCCTGTTGCTTCATGTTCCATCAGACGATAGCGAGCCTGATGCTGGTCGAGCAGGGCGATTAATTTTTCATGGGTCGTCACGGCTCTCTCCCCGAGGTTTGAGTCGCCATTATTGTGCGGGATGGGGGTGAGGATTGAGAAGGATTCTGCTCAGAATCCCCATAAAAGCAAAATTCTGAGCAGGATATTGCACAATTATTTATGGCGGGCGCGCAGGTTGTTGATCACGGCGCTGAAGTCCAGATCCTGATCCTGTAACAACACCATCAGGTGATAGACCAGGTCAGACGCTTCATTGGTCAGCTCATCCCGATCGTTGACGGTGGCCGCCAGCGCGGTCTCAACCCCTTCTTCGCCCACTTTCTGCGCAATGCGCTTGGTGCCGCTGGCGTAAAGCCGGGCAGTGTAGGAGCTTTCAGGATCGGCCGTTTTGCGAGACGCCAGCAGTTCTTCCAGCTGATAGAGAAAAGTCCACTCAGGCACAGCCGGCGAGAAGCAGCTGGTGGTGCCCAGATGGCAGGTCGGGCCAATCGGGTTCGCCAGCACCAGCAGCGTGTCGTTGTCGCAGTCAGGTGTAATGCTTACGACCTGCAGAAAATGGCCGGAGGTTTCGCCTTTGGTCCACAACCGGTTTTTGGTGCGGGAGAAAAAGGTGACATTGCCTTCTGCCAGCGTTTTTTCCAGCGCCTCTGGGTTCATGTAGCCGTGCATCAGCACTTCGCCTGAGACGTTATGCTGAACGATGACCGGCATCATGCCCTGCGTTTTGTCCCAGTCGAGCTGGGACAGTTGTTGTTCGGTTAGCACGCGCGAATCTCCACTCCGTTGTCGATCAGGAAGCTTTTCAGCTCACCAATATTAATAATCTGCTTATGGAATACCGAGGCCGCTAAAGCACCATCCACATTCGCCTCAGTAAACGCGTCGAGGAAGTGCTGCATCGTGCCTGCACCGCCAGAGGCAATCAGGGGCACGTTGCAGACTTCACGCATTTTCTTAAGCTGCACCAGGTCATAGCCGTTACGCACGCCATCCTGGTTCATCATGTTCAGCACGATTTCGCCTGCCCCCAGTTTCTGGACTTCCTGCACCCACTCCAGTGTTTCCCACTGTGTCACGCGGGTACGCGCCTCGTCACCGGTGTACTGATTCACCTGATACTTACCGCTGGCTTCATCAAACCAGGTATCAATGCCGACCACAATACACTGAACACCGAAACGGTCAGCGAGGCGGGTGATCAGCGAAGGATCAGCCAGCGCTGGTGAGTTAATCGAAATCTTATCCGCACCAAACTCCAGAATGCGCGCCGCGTCTTCCGGGGTTTTAATCCCGCCTGCTACGCAGAACGGAATATCAATCACCTCAGCCACGCGCGACACCCAGCTTTTGTCGACGACGCGGCCATCAGATGAGGCGGTGATGTCATAGAACACCAGTTCATCGGCACCTTCAGCGGCGTAGCGCTGCGCCAGCGGCACGATGTCACCGATGATCTCGTGATTGCGAAACTGTACGCCTTTGACCACCTGGCCGTCACGTACGTCCAGGCAGGGAATTATCCGTTTTGCCAGCATGCAATCGCCTCCGAAACAGTGAATTTATCTTCCAGCAGCGCACGTCCGACAATTACGCCCTGAACACCGCTACCGCGCAGGGCGGCGATATCATTGAGGTCGCCAATGCCACCCGAAGACTGGAAAGCAATCGTCGGGAAGCGCGCTGTGACTTCCTGATAGAGCGCAACGTTGGAGCCGCTCAGGGTACCGTCGCGGGAGATATCGGTGCACAGCACGTGCTTCAGACCCACCTGCTGAAAATCGGTAATGACCTCCTCCAGCGTCACGCCTGCCGCTTCCTGCCAGCCACTGATTGCGACTTCTTTGCGGTTACTGGCATCAATGCGCACGTCTAACGCGAGCACAATCGCCTCTGCGCCAAACTCCGCAAACCAGCGCTTTACCTCTTCAGGCTGTTTCACCGCGGTGGAACCGACCACCACACGACTGGCTCCGGCTTCCAGCAGCGCGTGAACATCGTCCCGGCAGCGAATGCCGCCACCGACCTGCACCGTGACATCAACACCGTTGAGCAGAGTTTTCAGCAGCGCAATCTGGCGTTTCGCCGGATCTTTCGCGCCGGTTAAATCCACCAGATGCAGCACGGTCGCGCCCTGGCTTACGTAATCCTGCAGACGGGGCAGCGGATCGCTGCCGTAATCGCGCTGCTGACCATAATCGCCCTGATGCAGACGAACCACTTTTCCGTCAATTAAATCTAACGCGGGGATAATCATTACATCTCCAGGAAGTTTTTCAGCAGCTGCGCGCCCGCTTTGCCCGAGCGTTCCGGATGGAACTGGACGCCGAAGAAGTTATCTTTCTGCACCGCGGCAGTGAAGGCTTCACCGTAGTGACACTGGGCGATGGTGCTGGCGTTAACGGGCATGGCGTAGCTGTGGACGAAGTAGAAGTAGCATCCTTCGTCGATGCCACGGAACAGATGATTGCCCGCCTGCGCGGTAATCTGGTTCCAGCCCATGTGCGGTAACGGCAGGCCGTGGGTGTCCATCAGGGACACTGGCTCATCAATAATACCCAGGGTCGGCACGCCGCCATTTTCATCGCTGCCGCGTCCCAGCAGCTGCATACCCAGACAGATCCCCAGCACCGGCTGGGTACAGGCTTTCACCAGATCGATCAGGTCACGCTCCTGCAGCTGATTCATTGCAGCCTGTGCGGTGCCGACGCCGGGCAGAAAGAGTTTGTCGGCGCGCAGCACCACATCGGGATCGCGGCTGACGTCCGGGGTGTAACCCAGACGTTCAATCGCCCACTTTACCGACGAGAGGTTGGCGCAACCGGTATCCATGATCACCACGTTCATCACAGCACTCCCTTCGAGCTTGGCAGCGTATTGCCCTCAACGCGGATCGCCTGGCGCAACGTACGACCAAAGGCTTTAAACAGGCTCTCGACCCGGTGATGGTCGTTCTTGCCTTTGGTTTTCAGATGCAGCGTGCTCATCATGGCGTAGGAGAGCGAGCTGAAGAAATGCTCGACCATCTCGGTGCTGAGATCGCCCACGCGCTGATAGTTGAACTCTGCTTTGAACTCGATGTGCGGTCGGCCGGAGATATCCAGCGCACAGCGCGCCAGACATTCATCCATCGGCAGCACAAAGCCAAAACGGCCAATGCCGCGTTTATCGCCCAGCGCTTTCAGCAGCGCTTCGCCGAGTGCCAGACCGGTATCTTCCACTGTGTGGTGATCGTCGATGTAGAGATCGCCTTTCACTTCAATATGCATGCGGAATCCGCCGTGCACCGCAATCTGATCCAGCATGTGGTCAAAGAAACCCACGCCAGTATTAATTTTGCTGCCGCCTTCGCGGTCCAGCCACAGTTCAACCCGCACCTGCGTCTCTTTGGTGTTGCGCTGCACCAGCGCATGGCGATCTCGCTGGGTCAGACGCTGCTGGATGGTCTGCCAGTTCTCGCCGTCAGCGCCGTAACGGATAGGCTGAATACCCATGTTCTCCGCCAGCTGAACATCGGTCAGGCGATCGCCAATCACGTAACTGTTGGCTGTATCCAGCGCGCCCTCTGTCAGCCAGGCTTCCACCATTTTGGTTTTAGGCTTGCGGCAGTCGCAGTGGTCGTCCGGCATGTGTGGACAGATCAGTACATCGTCAAACGCAATGCCCTGCGACGTGAGAACCTGCATCATCAGATTGTGCGGACCGTCGAAATCGGCCTGCGGAAAACGGGCGGTGCCAAGACCATCCTGGTTGGTGATCATCACCAGGCGATAACCGGCGGCCTGCAGCGCCAGCAGCGCCGGGATAACGTCTGGCTCAAACGCCAGCTTATCCAGTCGGTCCACCTGATAATCTTCAGGCGGCTCAGAGATTAATGTACCGTCGCGGTCAATAAAAAGGGTCTTCTGGCTCATGCTTGCTCCACAGAAAAGGCTTGCAGCGCGGCGATCACTCGTGCGCACTCTTCACGCGTGCCGATGGAGATGCGCAGACATCCCGACAGGCCCGGATTTTTGTTCTGATCACGCAGGATAATGCCCTGATCCCATAAGGTTTTGAAGACTTTTGGTGAATCGGTAAAGCGCGCCAGAACATAGTTAGTCTCGCTGGGGAAAACCTGCTCAACGCAGGCCAGCTGAGGCAGTTCGGCCAGAAGCCAGCTGCGGTTTGCATTCAGCTCCGCAACATGTTCACGCATCAGCGCAATACCCTGTTCACTCAATGCCTGACCGGCCACATCGGCCACAGGGGTCGCCAGCGGGTAGGGCGCAATCACTTTCATCAGCAGGTCGATAACGGGCTTATTGGCCAGCGCAAAGCCGCAACGCAGGCCAGCCAGCGCAAAGGCTTTCGAGAGGGTACGCAGGATCACCAGATGCGGATAATCTTTCAGCCAGCCAGTCAGCGTCGCCTGAGGACAAAATTCAATATAGGCTTCATCGGCCACCACCAGCGCTTTACCGGCGGTCATCGTCAGCAATTGACGGATATCCTCCTGATTAATCAGGTTGCCGGTCGGGTTGTTCGGGCTGCAAAGATAAACGACTTTCACGCCGTCCAGCTGTTCCGCGATAGCAGGCAGATTCAGCTGCCAGTCGCTGAGCGCCGGCGCAGTACGATATTCAATGCCGATGGTTTCGGCGCTGACGCTGTACATGCCATAAGTCGGTGGACAGAACAGAATCGCATCCTGCCCCGGCTCACAAAAAGCGCGCATGATCAGTTCAATCGCTTCATCCGCCCCACGGCTCACCAGCACCTGCTCCGGCGTTAAACCTGCGTAAGCCGCATAGCGCTCAATCACGATTTTCGGCTGACACTCGGGATAGCGGTTCAGTGTCTGCTGTGACAGTTCAAACGGCACCGGCAACGGAAACTCGTTGGCGTTAAGCCAGACATCGCCATTGCCACCCAGACGACGCGCCGACATATAAGGCGTGAGAGCGCGTACATTGGCGCGCGCCAGCTGCTCAATATCCTGACTCATGCTTGCTCCTTTAGTGCGGCAACGCGCAGGGTGACGGCATTTTTGTGGGCATCCAGCTGCTCTGCGGCGGCCAGGGTTTCAATGGTCGCGGCCAGATTCAGGAAGCCCTGTGGCGTCAGCTCCTGCACCGTCATGCGTTTCTGAAAATCAGCCAGGCCCAGGCTGGAACAGGTCGAAGTATAACCGTAGGTCGGTAACACGTGATTGGTGCCTGAGGCGTAATCGCCTGCGGACTCCGGTGACCAGTCGCCTAAAAATACCGAACCGGCGCTGGTGATGGACTCCACCAGATCGCGCGGCTGGCGGGTCTGCAGAATCAGGTGCTCCGGGCCGTAAAGATTGGAAATCTCAACGCATTGCTCAAGGTCGCGCGCCACGATCAGGCGGCTGCTTTCCAGCGCCTGACGCGCCGTGGCCGCACGCGGCAACTGCGCCAGCTGCTGCTCAACGGCGACCGCGACCGCTTCGGCCAGCTTAAGTGACGGCGTCAGCAGAATCACCTGCGAGTCAGGACCATGTTCGGCCTGTGAGAGCAGATCAGACGCAACAAACGCGGGGGTGGCACCTTCATCAGCAATCACCAGCACTTCTGAAGGCCCGGCTGGCATATCAATCGCTGCGCCATCAAGACGCTGACTCACCTGACGTTTTGCTTCTGTCACCCAGGCATTACCTGGGCCAAAAATCTTGTCGACGCGTGGCACGGTTTCCGTACCGAAGGCCAGCGCGGCGATAGCCTGCGCGCCACCCACCTGGAACACCTCTTCTACGCCACACAACTGCGCGGCATAAAGAATCTCATCGGCAATCGGCGGCGGCGAACAGAGCACTACGCGGCCACAACCGGCGATACGGGCAGGTGTCGCCAGCATCAGCACGGTAGAGAAGAGCGGGGCGGAACCACCAGGAATATAGAGCCCGACCGATTTCACCGGCCGGGTGATCTGCTGGCAGCGTACGCCAGGCTGTGTTTCAACATCCACCGGCGGCAGAATCTGCGCGTTGTGGAAGGTTTCGATATTCCCCACCGCGACGGCCATCGCCTGCTTCAGTTCGTCACTTAAACGGGCGCTGGCTTCTGCTATCTGCTGCGGCGTCACGCGCAGGTTTTCCACCTGCGCTTTATCAAAGCGGGCGCTGAACTCACGCAGAGCGTCATCACCGTTCAGCTTTACATGCTCCAGCACGTTGCGCACCGTCAGCGTGACGTTTTCAGAGGCGGCGATGGCGGGACGTAACAGCAGCGCCTGCTGCTGTTCGGGGGTGCACTGCTGCCACTCAATCGGGGTAGAAAAGGCCATGGCTTACTCCATCATCTTCTCAATAGGCAGCACCAGAATGGAACTGGCACCCAGTGCTTTCAGTTTTTCCATCGTTTCCCAGAACAGGGTTTCGCTGCTGACCATGTGCATCGCTACGCGGCTGACATCACCTGCCAGTGGCAGAACGGTCGGACGCTCTGCGCCAGGCAGCAGGCTAATCACTTCTTCCAGACGCTCACTCGGCGCGTGCAGCATGATGTACTTCGATTCACGCGCTTTAATCACGCCCTGAATACGGGTCATCATTTTGTCGATCAACTCCTGCTTGGCGGCAGGCATCTCGCCGTCACGCTGAATTAATACGGCTTTGGAACGATAGATGACTTCAACTTCGCGCAGGCCGTTGGCTTCCAGGGTTGCACCGGTGGAGACCAGATCGCAGATGGCATCCGCCAGACCCGCACGGGTCGCCACTTCCACGGAACCGTTCAGTAAACAGGTTTTGAAGCTGACGCCTTTTTTGTCGAGGTATTGTTTGAGCAGGTGAGGATAAGAGGTGGCGATACGGGACTTATCAAGGCATTCCGGACCGGTGTACTCGGCGTCAGTCGCCATCGCCAGTGACAGGCGGCAGCCGCCGAAATCCAGGCGGCGCAGCGTGAAATAGCGCGGATCTTCACCCTGAGCACGACGTGAGAGCAGTTCTTCTTCCAGGACGTTCTCACCGATGATGCCTAAATCGACCACGCCATCCATCACCAGGCCAGGGATATCGTCATCGCGCACACGCAGGATGTCGATTGGCATGTTCTCCGCAAACGCAATCAGGCGCTGTTGCTGAAGGTTGATTTTAACGCCGCAGCGCGCCAGCAGTTCGCGTGAATCATCACTTAAACGGCCAGATTTCTGCATAGCTATGCGTAAACGGGTGTTATCTAACATGGTTCCTGTCCTTTTCCTGTCCTGAATGTGTGGTTACGTCAGCCCATAAAAAAACCCCCGGAAGACGATCTTCCGGGGGTTCTCTTGCGTTCACACCACTGGAAGATCTTGAAAGTCTTCCAGCACCAATCGCCTGAAAGACTAGTCAGGATGATGGTGATGATGATGGTTGAACTGAACGCGTGTCATAATAATCTCGTCGATGAATGAGTATTCATTTGTGGGGTTTAACCTAACGAAGATGGCTGCGCTTGGCAACACTTTTTTAAACAGGCGATTCGGAAAGCACTGAAACAGGTTGTTCTGGTTTGCAATCCGGGGGCAAACTACGGTGAAGTCGGGGTTGATGTTTCACGTCAGGAGTCAAAATGAAGAAGGTCGCGATTGTGGGACTGGGCTGGTTGGGCATGCCGCTGGCCACGGCGTTAACCGCGCGAGGCTGGCAGGTTACCGGCAGCAAAACCACGCCAGACGGTGTTGAAGCCGCACGTCGCTGCGGCATTGAGGCGTTCCAGCTGGAACTGACGCCGGAACTGCTCTGTGATGCCGCCGATATCGAGCCGCTGTTCAACGTTGATGCAGTGATCGTTACGCTGCCCGCCAGCCGCACCGCAGAAGGTGGCGAGGCCTATCTGCAGGCGGTGCAGAATGTGGTCGATACCGCGCTGGTTTACAAAGTGCCGCGCATCATCTTTACCAGCTCAACGTCAGTTTATGGCGGCAGCTCAGGTGTTAAGCGGGAAAACAGTCCGCTGGCTGCAGAAACGGTAGCCGGAAAGACGCTGGTGAAACTGGAAAGCTGGCTGCACGATCTGCCTGGGACCAGCGTGGATATTCTGCGCCTTTCCGGTCTGGTCGGGCCAAAACGCCATCCAGGTCGCTTCCTGGCGGGTAAGCAGGATGTGGCGAATGGTTCGCAGGGCGTGAATCTGGTGCATCTGGATGATGTGGTCGAGGCGATTACGCTGCTGCTGCAGTCACCGAAAGGGGGCCGGGTTTATAACCTTAGTGCGCCGAAACACCCGACGCGTGACACCTTCTATCCTGCGGTTACGCGTCAGCTGGGTCTGCAGCCGCCGCAGTTCGCGCCAGAAGCCGTCAAAGACAGTGGCAAGCTGATTGATGGTTCGCGAATCTGTAGCGAACTCGGTTTTGAGTACCGCTATGACGATCCTGTGAAGATGCCACTGGAGTGATACGTTGATGACGATATTGTGGGGGCAGGATGCCCCCGCTGAATGGCATGAGTGCCCGTGCTATATAGTTACAACATACTTAAGGGGTTCAAGAACAGGGCAGATTGTGCTCGCAAGCAGGCCGGTAATAAGCAGGCCAGACAGCAAAGTCTGGCCCTTAACCTCATACTCCCAGCCGGTCCCTCAGCGCGTACCACACTGCGCCCATCGCCGTCAGCGGCACTTTAAACCGCCGTCCGCCGGGGAAGGGCAGGTGAGGCAGACGGGCAAAAGCATCGAACCGTTCGGCGTCGCCGCGTAACACTTCGCTGATTAGCTTGCCGGAGAGATGCGTGCTGGTCACACCATGACCGCTGTCACCCTGCATGAAATAGACATTGTTCTCCAGCCGGCCAAACTGCGGCATGCGCGACAGCGTCAGCAGGAAATTGCCGCTCCAGCTGAAGTCCAGCTTCACATTCTGCAACTGCGGGAACGTGCGTGCCAGTTTGGGTCGTATTAACGCTTCGATATCCGCCGGTTCACGTGCGCCATAAACCACACCGCCGCCATAAAGCAGCCGGTTATCTGCGGTCAGTCGGAAGTAATCCAGCAGGTAGTTACAATCTTCCACACAGTAGTTGTTCGGCATCAGCGATAACGCCTGGTCGGGTGTCAGCGGCTCGGTCGCGACAATCTGCGATCCACACGGCATGCTTTTCCTGCTCAGGCGCGGCTCCAGTTGCGGTGACAGATAGGCGTTACCGGCGAAGATCACAAACGTTGCGCTCACCTCGCCCTGAGCCGTTTTCACCCGATTAGGTGTGCCGTAAACCACATTGGTTGCCGCGGACTGTTCATAGATGCGCCCGCCATGTCGCCGGATGGCTTCTGCTTCACCCAGTGCCAGGTTCAGCGGATGCAGATGACCGCCACGCCGATCCAGCAGTCCGCCGACGTAGCGTTCGGTGGCGACTTCGCGGCGAATGGCGCGTTCGTCCAGCAGCTCCAGATCGTAATTGCCATACTGCTGCCATAACGCTTTCTGTTTCTGCAGATGCGCCATCTGGCGCGCATTCAGGGCCGCAAAGATGCCGCCAGGACGGTAGTCACACTCAATTGCATACCGCTTAATGCGGTCGCGGATAATCTCAGCGCCTTCAAACATCATGCCGCCCAGCATGCGGGCGCTCTCTTTGCCGTAGCGCTGTTCAATCACATCCACGTCGCGGCTGTAGGAGTTCACCACCTGACCGCCGTTACGACCGCTGGCACCAAAGCCGACCCGTGCTGCTTCCAGCACGACCACGTCGTAACCCACCTCGCTCAGATGCAGCGCCGCCGAAAGACCCGTGAAACCACCGCCAATAATGCAGACGTCACACTGAATGCTCTCCTGCAGCGTCGGCCAGGGCGCATGCGTATTGGCGGTCGCAGCGTAATAACTCTCCACATAATTCATAACAACCTCCGGAATGCGCCTAGAAATTTGCTGGCGTGTGGGCACTGACAATGCGGCATGGGAAGTCTGCACTGTTGGTAAAGCTGTGCGGTAAGCCGGTATCAATCACGTAGCTCTCTCCGGCGGAGAGATGAAACGCTTGTCCGTTAATCACCAGCGTAATTTCGCCTTCCAGCAGCGTGCCGGTTTCCTCGCCCGGATGACGCAGCTTCTCGCCGGTACTGGCGCCGGGTTGATACGTTTCCAGCAGCATGCCCAGCGAGCGCTGCGCACCACCGTTGTCGATCAGCTTCAGCGAAACACCCTGGCTGCCAATCTCCACCAGGTCGCCGGGACGGACAATCACTTTGGGTTCTGCGTCCGGTTTGGGTTCCGAAAAGAATTCTGACAGCGATAGCCCATAAACCTTCAGCAGCTTCTGCAGCGTGCTGACTGCCGGGCTGACTTTATCCTGCTCAATGGTACTGATGGCGCTGTGAGTCAGCCCGGCCTGTTCGGCAACCCGGCGTTGCGACAGCCCCAGCGTCTGGCGAATCTGCGCCAGCCGTCGTCCTGGTGCCAGCGTGGCATCACTCATCTGCTTTTCCCCTGTGATAGCGAATGGCGGCCTGAATAAAGCCGCTGAACAGCGCCTGCGATCCCGCCGTGCTTTCTGGCTGCCACTCGGGATGCCACTGTACCGCCAGGGCGAAGGGATGATGACGCAGACTGACGGCCTCAATCAGGCCATCCGGCGCGCGCGCTTCAACGCGCAGTTGCGGGCCCGGTTCGCGTACGCCCTGATGATGCAGTGAATTGACCCTCAGTGGGCTATCACTGTCGAGTAATGTTGCCAGCACGCCATCCGGTTCGATAGTGACCTGATGCGCCGGTGCATACTGTTGATCCAGTGGCAGCGTCTCATCTTCATGATGACGCTGAAACGGCGGCTGCCCGCTCACTTCTCTCCACAGCGCGCCGCCATTCGCCACCACCAGCTCCTGCATGCCACGGCAGATGCCGAATATCGGCATTTTATGGCTGGTGGCCCAGGTGATCAGCTGAAAGGCAAGATGGTCCCGCCCCGGATCGGCATGGGGCTCTTCGCCCGGCTCGCCATAATGCCAGGGCTCGATATTACTTGGGCTGCCGGTTAGCAGCAGGCCATCCAGAACAGCCATAGCGTTTTCTAATAGATGAGGGGCATTCATCAGACTGTGGGGAAGTGCCAGCGGCACACCGCCCGCAAGAACAATCGCGTCGATATATTTGTTGTGAACCGTCTGGGTCAGATGGCCGCCCAAATCTTTCTGACACATCACTACGCCAATCAACGGCTTGTCAAAAATAATGCCCATCTCCCGTCCTCGCATCGCTGTTCGAAATATCTACCGAAAAGGCACGTCTGGTGACTAAGTGTGCAATATTTTTTCAATCTAACAACCTGCTGTTTGTTCTTCAAACAGAATTGTTACATTTGCACACTTTTTATGTTGGCGCTATGTTAGTGGTGTGGCTGTTATTTTGAGCATTACGCAAACCTAATAGGGGCGGGTGAGATCATGACTAACCTGGTAGAAGTGGAAGACTTCATGCTTCACAGTGAAGAGAAACGAACCAGCGCGTTCCAGCTTGAGGTGAAAACCTGGCTGGAGCGCCATCCTGAAACGCAGTATGTCGACATCCTGTTAAATGATCTAAATGGTGTGTTCCGCGGCAAGCGCATTCCGGTCTCTGCGCTGTCTAAACTGGAAAAAGGGTGTTATTTCCCCGCCTCGGTGTTTGCCATGGATATCCTCGGCAACACGGTGGAAGAAGCGGGACTCGGCCAGTCACTGGGCGAACCTGATAACCTCTGTCTGCCCGTCACCGGTACGTTAGTTCCCTCCGCGTCTGACCCTCAACACATTGCGCAGCTGTTGTTAACCATGTGCAACCAAGATGGCACTCCCTTTGACGTTGAACCCCGAAATGTCCTTAACCGGCTGTGGCAACAGCTGCGTAACCGAGGGCTGTTTCCGGTGGTAGCGGTAGAGCTGGAGTTCTATCTGGTGGACAAAAAGCGTGATGCAGAAGGCTTTATCCAGCCGCCGTGTTCGCCTGGTAGTGATGAACGCAATATGCAGAGCCAGGTCTACTCGGTAGATAACCTCGATCACTTCGCCGATGTGCTTCGAGACATTGACGATCTGGCGCGTCAGCAGGGTATACCGGCCGACGGCGCACTGGCGGAGGCCTCGCCCGGACAGTTTGAAATTAACCTTCACCACACGCGCGACGTGCTGCGCGCCTGCGACCATGCGGTGCAGCTCAAGCGTCTGATTCGTCAGGTGGCGGAAAATCACGGTATGACCGCAACATTTATGGCCAAGCCGTATGAGGAATATGCGGGCAGCGGCATGCATGTGCATATCAGCATGCTGGATGCGGCCGATCACAATGCTTTCGCCTGCGATGACGGCAGTGATTCGCCACTGATGAAACGCGCGCTGGCCGGCATGATCGACCTGATGCCCGCGTCAATGGCGCTGCTGGCACCTAACGTGAATGCCTATCGCCGCTTTGTTCCGGATGCCTATGTGCCGTTACAGGCCTCATGGGGCCATAACAACCGGACGGTTGCGCTGCGCGTTCCCTGTGGCGATATTGATAACCATCGTATCGAGTATCGCGTGGCCGGTGCCGATGCTAACCCTTATCTGGTGGTGTCGGCTATCCTGGCCGGGATGCTCCATGGACTCGATACTCAGTTGCCGTTGCCGCATCCGGTCACTGGCAACGGTCATCATGCCGAGGGGCTGGCACTGCCGATTCGTCAGAGCGATGCACTGTATGAATTTGACAACAGTTATCCGTTGCAGAAGTTACTGGGCGAACGTTTTGCCAGTGTCTGGCACAGCTGCAAAAATTATGAACTGATGCAGTTTGAACGGCTGATTACCTCTACGGAAATTGACTGGATGCTGAAAAACGCCTGAAACGCCGGTTTACCAGCAATTCCGTGCGTTATTTTTGCATATGATGCCCCGATGGCTTGTATTTCTGCCACGGGTTGGGGCAGAATACGCGGCCTGCAAAATCAGATGATAACCGACGCTTCACGCGCCGGTTATTTTTTTTGCATCAGGTTTTAATAGAGCGTTTTTGCTGACTTAACCGAGGCCGGGCACGCACCCGGATAGATAAACACTGAAAACACGCGTAAGCGTGAGATTGAGGATTACAAAGATGGGGATGTTTTACACTCTGCCAGCTAACGCTGGTACGCGTTTTCGTGATGACTACGGCGCCGCGTCAACCGCTAACCTTTCTCCCTGTCGCTTAATGCGCAGTTGCCCTGTGACCCAGCCCAGCCAGGTTGTTGCACATGGGGGACTGAAGCATGTCGCTTAATACCTCCGCCGCACCGCAGCGTGCGCAACTCAAAAAAACACTCACGTTACTTCCGGTCGTCATGATGGGCTTAGCCTACATGCAGCCTATGACCCTGTTCGATACCTTTGGCATCGTTTCCGGGCTGACCGACGGTCACGTCGCCACCGCTTATGCTTTTGCGCTGGTTGCGATTCTGTTTACTGCTGTAAGTTACGGTAAGCTGGTACGCCGCTTCCCCTCTGCGGGCTCCGCTTATACCTACGCTCAGAAGGCAATCAGTCCGCACGTCGGCTTTATGGTCGGCTGGTCATCTCTGCTGGACTACCTGTTCATGCCGATGATCAACATCCTGCTGGCTAAAAACTATTTCGAATCGCTGGTGCCGGGCATTCCGTCGTGGATTTTTGTTGTGCTGCTGGTTGGGTTTATGACGCTCTCTAACCTCAAGGGCATCAAAACTGTTGCGAACTTCAACAGCGTGATTGTGGTGCTGCAGGTGGTTGTCATGGTCGGGATCACTGCGATGGTGATCTACGGTGTGGCCAGCGGCGTCGGTTCCGGTACGCTGGTAAGCAGCCGTCCGTTCTGGTCTGAGAATGCCCATGTGGTGCCGATGATTACCGGTGCGACCATACTCTGCTTCTCGTTCCTCGGCTTTGATGGCATCAGTTCGCTGTCGGAAGAGACCAAAGATGCAGAACGCACGATTCCTCGCGCTATTTTCCTGACTGCGCTGATTGGTGGTGTGATCTTTATCGCTGCGTCTTACTTCCTGCAGCTTTACTTCCCGGACATCACCCGCTTCCAGCACCCGGACTCCTCACAGCCTGAAATCATGCTGTTTGTCGCCGGTAAAGCGTTGCAGGTTGGCATCCTGATCTTCTCGGTGGTCACGGTGCTGGCATCCGGTATGGCAGCGCACGCTGGCGTATCGCGTCTGATGTATGTAATGGGCCGTGATGGCGTGTTCCCGGAGCGTTTCTTCGGTTACATCCATCCAAAATGGCGTACCCCGTCGCTCAACGTGCTGCTGGTCGGTGCGATTGCGCTGATGGCGATTAACTTTGATCTGGTTACGGCTACCGCGCTGATTAACTTTGGTGCGCTGGTGGCGTTTACCTTCGTTAACCTGTCGGTGATCGCGCAGTTCTGGGTCCGTGAGAAGCGTAACCGCACGCTGAAAGATCACGTTCAGTATCTGCTGCTGCCGCTGCTGGGTGCACTGACGGTGGGTGCGCTGTGGGTAAACCTGGAAGAGAGTTCTATGGAGCTGGGCCTGATCTGGGCCGCCATCGGGATTATCTACCTGGCCTTTGTGACCCGCAGCTTCCGTAATCCGGTGCCGCAGTTCAGCGAAGAAGTCTAATCGCGCTAACGTTGCCGCCTTTCCGATCTTGCGGGAAGGCGGCAACGGTTTAACTGGCCAGCACCAGCTCCCAGTTACCCGTATTTAACAACTCCCGCCCTGCATCGCTCAGTTTTTTATCGGTTATAACGACATCAAACTTCTCCAGCGGTAATGCCAGAAACGTCGCAATCCTGTTGTACTTTGAACTGTCACTCAGCAGCACCCGCTTACTGCTCACATCACTGACCGCCTGTTTCACCATCACTTTATCTTCATCCGGCGTAAACAAGCCGCGCGGCCCCCAGCAGGAGGCGGAAATAAAGGCAATATCGATAGCCAGATGACGCAGGCTTCGTGCCGCCGACTCGCCGACACAGGAGCGGTTCTCCCGGCATACGGTGCCGCCGGTATGAATAACCCGGCACTGACTCGCTTCCATCAGCAGATTCGCCACCATAAAATCATTGGTCACCACCAGCACATCATCCCGATCCACCAGCTCTCGTGCCAGCGCTAGTGTCGTGGTGCCGGCATCCAGATAGATGCAGCTGTTACGCGGAATGTGCCGGGCCGCGGTGCGGCCGATAGCGCACTTTTCATCGTTGTAGAGGGCGCTTTTCGTCAGATGTGAGGGTTCAGCCGCCAGCCGATCGGCCGATCGCACGCCGCCAGAAACGGACAGCACCGCACCTTGTTCCTCCAGTTTCTGCACATCACGACGTATGGTCATGTGTGACACACCCAGCCGCTCAGTGAGTTCTGCAATACTGACCACGCCACGATCGGCGACCAGCGCCAGAATCTGTTGATGACGTTCAACCGGAATCATATCTGCTCCCTGATAATTATCATTTTTTCACACTATAAAGTATCTGCCGCTTATCCAGAACAAAAAATAACAGCATGCACCCCATGATACCGTGCTTAAACGCCGTTTAATGGCCTGATTGCGGACAAGTATGCCATGTTAAAAATTGTTCCTGTTCACAAGTGTGATGTTTTTTTGTGAGGGGCGACACATTTTTACCGGGAGTAAGCTGGCAGGATTAACAGTAACAAACAAATAATCACTTAATTTAACAGTGGAGGCGTAACGTGCCAGCTGAAAACATCTGTGTTATCGGGTTAGGTTCTATGGGCATGGGTGCCGCGAAATCCTGTCTGCGTGCCGGTTTAAACACCTGGGGTGTCGATTTAAACCCCGCTGCGCTGGAGAGCTTACGTCAGGCCGGCGCACGTGATGCGCAGCCATCCGCCTCTGCCTTTGCAGACCAACTTGATGCCGTATTGCTGCTGGTGGTGAACGCGCAGCAGGTAAACGCCATTCTGTTCGGTGAAGCGGGCCTGGCTGCAAAACTGCGTCCCGGCACCGCAGTCATGGTTTCATCCACGCTCTCCGCGCACGATGCGCAGCAGATTGAACAGCGGCTGGCCGAACACCAGTTGCTGATGCTGGATGCCCCGGTTTCCGGCGGTGCCGCCAAAGCGGCCAGCGGTGAAATGACCGTAATGGCCTCAGGCAGCGACGCAGCCTTTGCGTACCTGCAGCCGGTGCTGGATGCGGTCGCGGCCAAAGTGTACCGCGTGGGCAGTGAAATCGGCCTTGGGTCTACCGTCAAAATTATCCATCAGCTGCTGGCGGGTGTTCATATCGCCGTGGGTGCAGAAGCGATGGCGCTGGCGGCGCGGGCCGGTATCCCGCTGGACACCATGTATGAAGTCGTCACCAATGCGGCGGGCAATTCGTGGATGTTCGAGAACCGTATGAAGCATGTAGTAGACGGGGATTACAGCCCGAAATCAGCCGTCGATATCTTTGTGAAAGATCTTAACCTGGTCGCCGATACTGCCAAATCGCTGCACTTCCCGCTGCCGCTGGCCTCAACCGCCCTCAACATGTTCACCGAAGCCAGCAACGCGGGATATGGCCGCGAAGATGACAGCGCGGTAATTAAAATCTTCAGCGGCATCACGCTGCCACAGGCCGGGGAGAAAAACTGATGCGTCTTGGGGTCATAGCGGACGATTTCACCGGTGCAACGGACATCGCCAGTTTTCTGGTGCAGAACGGCCTGAGCACTATTCAGTTCAACGGCATTCCCGCCAGCGAAGAAATCACCGGGGCGCAGGCGATAGTGGTCAGCCTGAAAAGCCGCTCTTGTCCGGCAGAGCAGGCGGTTGCCCAGTCGCTGGCGGCGCTGGCCTGGCTGCAGCAACAAGGCTGCGAGCGCTTCTACTTCAAATATTGCTCTACTTTCGACAGCACAGCGCAGGGCAATATCGGTCCGGTGACCGATGCGCTGCTGAACGCACTGGGTGAAACGCAGACGGTCATCTGTCCGGCGCTGCCTGTCAATGGCCGTACCGTCTACCAGGGCTATCTGTTTGTCGGTGATCAGCTGCTGTCAGATTCCGGCATGCGTCATCATCCGGTCACACCGATGCACGACAGCAACCTGCTGCGTCTGATTACGTCGCAGGCGTCGGGAAAAGCCGGGCTGATCGCAGCGGCGCAGGTCGAACAGGGCGCAGAGTCAGTGCGTCAGGCGCTGGGCCAGCTGGCGGCACAGGGGATCAACTACGTCGTGACCGATGCTCTGCATCAGGATCATCTGGTGACGCTGGGCGCAGCGCTAAGCGATATGCGGCTGGTCACCGGCGGTTCGGGGCTGGCTATCGGTCTGGCACGGCAGTGGGCGACGGCTGAGACCGACGCTGAGGCGGAGCAGGCAGGTCGTCCGCAGGGCGATCGCGCCGTGGTGCTTTCCGGCTCCTGCTCGCAGATGACCAACCGGCAGGTTGCCGCGTATCGCCAGCTGGCACCGGCCTGCGAAGTTGAGATTGAACACTGCCTGGAAGATGCCGAAGGGTATGCCCGACAGCTGTGCGACTGGGTAGAAGCACATCGCCATCAGGCGCTGGCACCGCTGCTGTTTGCCACTGCGGACGCGCAACAGTTGCAGGTCATTCAGCAGCGCTATGGTGCGCAGCGCAGCAGTGAAGCCGTTGAGCAGCTGTTCGCCGCCGTCACCCGTGAGCTGAAGCAGCGCGGCTGGCAGCGCTTTATCGTAGCGGGCGGTGAAACCTCCGGTGTGGTTGCGCAGAGCCTGGGCGTAACGGCCTTTCACATCGGCCCGACCATTTCACCTGGCGTACCCTGGGTTCGCGATATCCATCAGCCGCTCTCACTGGCCCTGAAATCAGGCAATTTTGGCGATGAAGACTTTTTCGGCCGTGCGCAAACGGAGTTTACTTATGTCTGAATCTTTCTCTTTCGCGGAGCAGCAGGCGCGTGACGAAATGGTGCGTCTTGGCGCGTCGTTCTTTCAGCGTGGCTATGCCACCGGCTCGGCGGGTAACCTCTCCATGTTGCTGGCCGATGGCAATCTGCTGGCGACACCCACCGGTTCCTGCCTCGGGGAATTACAGGGTGATCGGCTGTCAAAAGTCACGCCTGAGGGGGAATGGCTCTCCGGTGATAAACCCTCCAAGGAAATCGCGTTTCATCGCGCGCTCTACCTGAATAATCCCGACTGCAGGGCAGTGGTGCATCTGCATAGCCACTACCTCACAGCGCTGTCGTGTTTACAGGGTCTGGACAAGAAAAACTGCATTCGCCCGTTTACGCCTTATGTCGTGATGCGCGTGGGTGATGTGCCGGTCGTGCCTTACTACAAGCCGGGCGATGAACGACTGGCCGAGGATCTGGCAACGCTGGCTCCGCGCTACCGTGCCTTTCTGCTGGCGAATCACGGTCCGGTGGTGGTGGGCAAGTCACTACAGGAAGCGGCAGACAACACCGAAGAGCTGGAAGAGACTGCCCGGCTGATCTTTACCCTGGGCGACCGCCCGATTCGTTATCTCAATGATGCCGAAGTGGCGGAGTTAAGGAGCCGATAATGCCGAAGTTTGCTGCTAACCTCTCGACGCAGTTTACAGAATACCCCTTTGCTGAACGCTTTGCGGCAGCAGCTGAAGCCGGTTTTACTGCGGTGGAATTTCTGTTTCCTTATGACTATCCCGCCACGCAGATAAAACAGTGGCTTGATGATAATCATCTGGAGCTGGTGCTGTTCAATACAGCTCCCGGCAACATTGCGGCGGGTGAGTGGGGCGTCTCTGCCATTCCCGGACGGGAAGCGGAAGCTAAGGCGGATATCGATCGCGCCCTGAGTTATGCGATTGCGCTGAACTGCCCGCAGGTTCATATCATGGCCGCGACGGTGCCGCCTGGTGCCGACCGACAGCGCTACGTCGAGACCTTTATCAGTAACATGCGTTATGCGGCTGAGTGCTTTGCGCCGCACGGCATCACCCTGCTGATAGAAGCACTCAACCCGACAACCAAACCCAACTATCTCTACGCCAGCCAGTATCAGACGCTGGAGATGGCTGAACAGATCGACCGGCCGAATGTGTTTACTCAGCTCGACCTGTTCCATGCGCAGCGCGTTGACGGCAACCTCAGCCATCTGATTCGCCACTATGCCGGACGCTATCGTCACGTACAGATTGCGTCGGCACCGGATCGCCATGAGCCGGATGAGGGTGAAATTAATTATCCGTACCTCTTCGCGCTGCTGGATGAGGTTGGCTATGCCGGCTGGATCGGCTGCGAGTACATCCCGCGCGGAAAAACGACCGAGGGGCTTGGCTGGTTTAAAACCTGGAAGATAAGAACCTGATTTAACGTGCTTTAAAACCGGTGTTTCGGCACCGGTAGGGAGAGGCTTGCCTTTTTTCTGGCCCTGCACCTGCTATTTCTGTACGCCGATAACCCAAAAAATATAACAATTTCTGAGGTTTACTATGTCCACCGCACTGCTGTTAGCCATAGCGACCGCCAGCATCGTGATCCTGCTGCTGCTGGTCATCAAAGCCAAAGTTCATCCGTTTGTCGCCCTGTTAATTGTCAGTCTGCTGGTGGCTATCGCGACCGGCATTCCGGCTGAAAAAATCATGGAGACGATTATCACCGGGATGGGTGGACTGCTCGGTCATATCACCATCATTATCGTTTTGGGTGCCATGCTTGGGGCGATTATTGAAGCCTCGGGCGGTGCTGAATCGCTGGCGCAACGCTTCAGTAAAACGCTGGGGCTAAAGCGAACCGTCGCGGCCCTGACCATGGCGGCCTTTATCCTGGGCATTCCGGTGTTTTTCGAAGTGGGCTTTATTATCGTCATCCCGCTGATTTATGGCTTCACTAAGGTGGCACGCGTCTCACCTTTGAAATTTGGTCTGCCGATGGCGGGTGTGATGCTGACAGTGCACGTGGCGCTGCCGACCCATCCGGGAGCAGCCGCTGCGGCGGGCATCCTGCACACCGATATGGGTTGGCTGATGATGCTGGGTATTGCGATTTCAGTGCCGGTCGGCATCATCGGCTACTACGTGGCGAAGGTCATGAACCGTCGCCATTACCATCTGTCGGTGGAGGTGCTGGAACAGTTGCAGATGGCGAAGCCGGAGGGACAGGAAAAGAAAAATGAGCCAGCTCCACCCGGCGCGCTGACCATCAGCGGTCTGATTGTGGTTCCGATTGTGTTAATTGTGCTGGGAACGCTGTCCCACACACTCCTGACAGAAGGGAGCCTGCTGCGAAATGTGATGACCGTGATTGGCACGCCGCCGATTGCCCTGCTGATTGCTTTAGGTCTGGCGGCGTGGCTGCTGGGCGTGCGACGGGGCTGGAGCAAAGACAAGCTGGAAGATCTGACCGGTCGCGCCATTCCTACCTCAGCCAGCGTGATTCTGGTGGCCGGTGCGGGTGGGGCATTCGGTAAAGTGCTGGTGGAGTCGGGCGTGGGTAAAGCGCTGGCGGTCACGCTTGAAACGCTGCATCTGCCGCTGGTGCCGGCTGCGTTTATCCTGTCGCTGGCACTGCGTGCATCACAGGGTTCAGCGACAGTTGCCATCCTGACCACCAGTGGTTTGCTGACGCAGGCGGTAACTGGCGTGACGGATATGCAGCGGGTATTGGTCACCCTCGCAGCCTGTTTTGGCGGCCTGGGACTGTCGCATGTCAACGATGCGGGATTCTGGGTGGTGACACGTTATCTTGGATTATCCGTCGCCGATGGTTTACGCACCTGGACCGTGCTGACGACAATAATGGGATTAAGCGGTTTTGCACTGACCTGGCTGGCGTGGACCGTACTCTGATTCAGCAATATCAGACACTCAGACCCGGCAGGTGATGCCGGGTCTGAGTGTCTCAGTACGTCAGGAAACCAGCTCCTGCGCATAGAGATAGAGCGCTTTCAGCTGCCCAACCTTTTCTGCATCCGCTCCATGCAGATTGGCCAGTCCCTCCAGCTCCTGCATAAACGCCGACACGCGCTCAGCATTCAGCACTTCACGGCGATGCTGCAACCAGCGTTGCTGCTCGGCATCATCCAGCGTGCCGGGGAAGTTACGCGCCCGGTAGCGGAACAGCAGTTTTGCCACCCGTGCACTTTCAAAGCTCAGGTCGAGCGCGGGCAGATTCGCGGGCGCGGTCTGACGAATGATATTCATCCCGGCGCGGTCGGCATCACTGAAGAAGCCATCATAAAGTTGCGTGTCTACATCGTCTGAAGGCGTAAACGGCTCCGCTTCCGCAAACAGCGTGACCAGCTTTTCCCGCACGTCGGGCTGCTGACGCAGCAGTGCCAGATTCGCCAGACAGTGCTGACGGTCAATGCCCAGACGGGCCGCATCTTCCGGACGCAGCGTACTGGCAGGGGCCAGCACCGGACATTTGTTAATATGCACCAGTTTTACCGGCACCGGCGGCAGATCGCCAAGGTCGTTTTTCGGCGTAAAAAGACGCTCACGAAGCGTGTCAACATCCAGTTGCAACAACGGCGACATGTCACCCGCCAGATCCACGACGATCAGCGCATTGCGGTTATCGGGATGCCAGGCCAGCGGCACGATCCAGCTGGTGTTACCGCGCGCGGCGCCAAACATGCCGGAGACATGGACCAGCGGCTTCATCTGCGGGATGTCGATCAGGTTCATCAGCTTGTTTTTGTTTCGATGAGTAAACAAAAACTCAAACAGTTTTGGCTGCTTCTCTTTTACCAGCTTCGCCATCGCCAGCGTGGCGTACACATCAGACATCGCATCATGGGCATTTTCATGGGCCACGCCATTGGCTTTGGTCAGATGCTCCAGCCGGAAGCTGGGGAAGCCTTCTTCATTCTCCGGCCAGATGATCCCGTCAGGGCGCAATGCGTAACAGGCACGCATCACGTCCAGGAGGTCCCAGCGTGAGTTGCCATTTTGCCAGGCCCAGCCATAAGGGTCATAGAAGTTGCGATAGAAGATATTGCGTGTCACTTCATCATCGAAACGCACATTGTTGTAGCCCACCACACAGGTTTGTTCGGTGGTGAACAGCGTATGAATGCGTTCGGCAAACTCTGCTTCGATCATGCCCCGACTCATCGCTATCTGCGGGGTAATGCCGGTAATCATCACGGCTTCAGGCTGTGGCAGGTAGTCGTCAGGCGGACGGCAGTAGAACACGTCGGGCTCGCCAACCGGATTAAACTCGCTGTCGGTGCGCAGGCCGGCAAACTGGGCGGGCCGGTCGCGAGAGGGGCTGGTGCCGAAGGTTTCATAATCGTGGAAGAGGAAAGTAGGCTGTACGCGGTCGTTATTCAAATTTCATATCCGTTCATTGCGTTCACTGACTTTATAAACAGAAAGCGAGAAAACGGCTCTCTGTTCGCTCTGAATTTGTCTGCGCACAGCAGGCTGAATGATGTTCGTTGTGTCTGATGTGCGCTGATTGTGGTTCA
The DNA here is from genome assembly GCF_019104105.1 of Pantoea jilinensis. Lineage (NCBI taxonomy): Bacteria > Pseudomonadati > Pseudomonadota > Gammaproteobacteria > Enterobacterales > Erwiniaceae > Pantoea > Pantoea jilinensis. The sequence goes on from NZ_CP077746.1 coordinate 1,480,051, forward strand.
GCCGTGTCGTGCCATTATAGTGGCCCAATACAGCCGATGGGGCTTTACCTGTATGGTAAACCATAATCCGGCACGCCAGAAGTTAAGGGTTTAACCCGCTACATTGCTTTTTAGCTGCACCGCAGCAAGAACCGCAGCATCAGACGAATAAGACCCTGTTGGTGTCGTTGGTCACGCTCCCAGACCGGACGCTGTTTCGTCTGTTCTCACTGCGTCATGCCCGGCGCTTGCGGTGCAGGTCGCCCTATGAAATCTGCTCTTTACCTGTGGGATGACGCGGATCACTGGCGTTAACCCGGCACCTGGCAGGTCAAACCCCGTCATCAGTTCATACTTTTTTTCAATTTATTCAAACCTTCACAACGCTTTTGCCGTAAAACGTGCGGCTGTTTCCGTTTCGTTTTAGAAATTTTCTCTCCCGTGTAATTAAGGATGAAGTGTTGAAAAGGCGTCTGCTGTTCACCGTTACCGCTACTCTATTTTGGGCCTCGCTGGCACAGGCTGATGCGATCCCCTTTCCTGTGACGCCTCCGGCGATTGATGCCGCTTCCTGGGTGCTGATGGATGCCACCACCGGGCAGGTCCTGACGGCGGGTAATCCCGATGAACGCCGCAACCCCGCCAGCCTGACTAAGCTGATGACCGGTTACGTGGTGGATCGCGCTATCGACCAGAAAAAAATCAGCCGCGACGATATGGTCACGGTCGGAAAAGATGCCTGGGGAGCGGGTAATCCGGTGTTTAAAGGCTCATCGCTGATGTTCCTGAAGCCAGGCGATAAACTGAGCGTCCGGGACTTAAGCCGTGGCGTCATCATCGATTCCGGTAACGACGCCTGCGTTGCGCTGGCGGATTACGTGGCGGGCAGCGAAGCAAACTTTGTCGGCATGATGAACCACTATGTCGAAAAACTGGGTCTGCAGAATACCCATTTTGAAACAGTGCATGGACTGGATGCACCCGGTCAGTTCTCCAGTGCGCTTGATATGGCAAAACTGTCACGCGCTATTATTGATGGTGAGCCGGACTTTTATGCCATGTACAGTGAGAAAACCCTGACCTGGAACGGCATTACTCAGAACAACCGTAACGGCCTGCTGTGGGACAATAATCTTCACGTTGATGGACTGAAAACGGGTCACACTGAGACGGCAGGCTTTAACATTATTGCCTCGAATGTGGTGGGCAAGCATCGTCTCATCGCCGTTGTGATGGGGGGTAAAAGTTCAAAAGGCCGTGAAGAGCAGGCGCGTAAACTGCTGGTCTGGGGCCAGAACACCTTTGATACTGTTCAGCTGTTCCATGCCGGTAAGAAGATTGGCACTGAAAATGTCTGGTACGGTAATCCTCATCAGGTCGATGTCGGAACCGCAGATGATGTTTATCTGTCGCTGCCGCGCAGTGAAGTGCAGAACGTGAAGGCGAAGTACGTCATTAATCGCAAAGATCTGGAAGCCCCGCTGAAAGCCAATGAAGTGGTGGGTGAAATTCAGGTGATCGATAAAGATCAGCAGATTGCTCACTATCCGCTGGTGGCGCTCAGTGCGGTTGAACCGGCCGGTGTCATTACCCGCGTGACGGATTATCTGAAGCAGAAGTTCTGATTAGCCGATTGTCAGCACTCAAACGGGTAGCCTGCGGGCTGCCCGTTTTCACATTGATGCCCTGTGACTGTGTGTCGATAAAAGTTACAGAGCCGTAGCCAGTTGTTTTTAACTTCCGGGCAGGTATGTGAGACGGATGTTGATAATTGTAAGCGAACGTCAAAACTGTTTGAAATATCCCGCCTGCGCTAAGCCTGAGCCGCGTTCAGGGTTAAGATAGCCACATTATGTTCCCGCAACCGGAAAGCCACCTTGCGTCCTGATAAGCCCATATCAAAACTGGAGTTCTGGTTTTATCGCCATTACCGCTCCGTTCACGGCGTGCGCATTGCCATCGCCTTTTTGCTCTGCTTCATCTTTGTCCGGGCAACCGGGATACCTGAAGGCACCTGGCCGCTGATTACGCTGGTGGTGGTGATGGGACCGATCTCCACCTGGGGAAATGTCTTTCCGCGCGCGCTGCAGCGTATCAGCGGCACGGTGGCGGGCTCCATCTCCGGTCTGATTGCTCTGAAGCTGGAACTGATCTCGATGCCGGTGATGCTGGCCTGGTGCGGTGTCATCATGGTGATCAGCGGCTATCTGACGCTGGGCAAACATCCCTACATGGCGCTGTTGATCGGAATTACGCTGAGTGTGGTGGTGGGTGCGCCAACCGGCGATTTCACCATGGCATTGTGGCGGGGCGGTGATGTGATTCTGGGATCGCTGATGGCGCTGCTGTTTACCGCGATCTGGGCGCAGCGGGCCTACATCCACTGGCGTATTCAGCTCTCTGACGCGCTGGCGGAAATGGCGAAGATCTATCACGCCGGTTTTTCGCCCAACCTGGTTGAAAAGCCGCGTCTCAACAAGCCGCTGAGCAAATTGCTGAGCAGCGTCATTAAGATGCGAGCGCTGCTGGAGCCGTCGAGCAAAGAGACGCGCATCCCGAAGTCGGTGCTTGAAGCCATTCAGACCATTAACCGTAATATGGTTAACACCATTGAGATGCAGATTAATGCCTGGTGGGCATCGCGTGAAAGCCATCTGATTATGCTTAACGCACCCGCACTTCGCCGCACCCAGCAGATGACCGAGAACACGCTGCGGGCGCTGTCGGTGATGGCGATTGAGGGGGAAACGGAAGAGGTGATTGCCAACAGCCATGAGCTGACTGAAATCAGCGGCGAACTGCGACGGCTGATCGCCGACGCGGGCAGCGATGGTCTGGAAGAGACGCCCATCTACGGCTACGTCTGGCTGACGCTGGAACTGGCGAAACAGCTGGAGCGGATGACCGATCTGATGCGAATGGCGCTGCGCAAATAATCACCTCAGACAATGACTTAATGTGAAACCGGGTTTCTTTGCGCTAAGATAAGAGCCAGTCTGAATTTAGCTGTGAAAATTGCTTACCTGGCGGGCTAGCCGCTAAGCTGATCGTTTTGACTCTCTCCCTGCGTCAGCAGGCTCAAAGAAAGGTGCCATCATGGAAAATGCCAAGCAGTCATTTCAGGACGTACTGGAGTTCGTGCGTATGTTCCGCCGCAAAAACAAACTGCAGCGTGAAATCGTCGACAACGAGAAGAAAATTCGCGACAACCAGAAGCGCGTTCTGCTGCTCGACAACCTGAGCGAATATATCAAACCGGGCATGAGCGTTGAGGCTATTCAGGAAATCATCGCCAGCATGCGTGTGGATTACGAAGATCGCGTCGATGAGTACATCATCAAAAACGCCGACCTGTCGAAAGAGCGTCGCGAGCTGTCTAAAAAGATCAAAGCGATGGGCGTGGGCGAACACCCAAAAGCGTAAGGGCCTATAGCTGAGCGCTAATGCGACTGAGCTCCTATGCGAACCCGCTTCCACTCTGGTGGAGCGGGTTTTTTATTGCCCGCATAACCGCAGATTTATTTACCCGCCAGCCTTCGCGCAATCCCCTGTAGCTGCTGTGACAGCGCCACTAAATCGACCTGCTTATCTGCGGGCGGGGCGGTGGTCTCGCGGATCACCAGCGTGGTTTCCAGCGCGATGTGTGAAGCTTCTTCACCCTGAAGCCGCGCCAGCATCCGCTCGACGCTCTGTGCGCCAAGAAAGTGTAAATCCTGCCGCACCGTGGTCAGCGGCGGCTGATACCACGCGCTCTCGGCGGTATCATCATAACCAATCACCGATATCTCACCGGGAATCGCCACGCCATACTGATGCAGCGCCCGCATCGCACCCAGCGCCATCTGATCGTTTGCGACCAGCAGCGCCTGTGGCAGATCGTCGGGCAACTGCGCCAGCAGCGCCTGGTAGCCAGATTGCGCGCTCCAGTCGCCCCGCAGTGAACAGTGCGGCGTTAACTGATGATCGGCCAGCGCTTGACGCCATGCGTTTTCACGCTGACGGGCGGACACCGAGCGCAGCGGTCCGTTTAGCAGGCCAATCTGACGGTGACCCAGCGACACCAGATGTTCAACGGCAGCGCGCGCGCCAGACTCATTCGGGTACTGACACTGCGCCACCGCGGCCCTGGGTTCAACATCCAGAAACAGCACCGGTTTACTGCCACACAGCAACTGGATCTGCTGCGCCTCGTCCGCCTCCAGCGGCAGATTGATCAGCAGCCCATCGACCCGCTGTGCCAGCAGTTCATTCACGGTGGCGGCCGCATCGTTACCGCTGTCCATCGCGATCACCAGATGATATCCCGCCCTCGCAGCACGCTGCTGAATCGCCGAGGCGATCTGCGCCGGTGCCATCAGCGCCAGATCGCTGGTAGCCAGACCGAGCGTGCGCGTCGCTTTGCCCGCCAGCTGCTGCGCCACGCGATTAGGCACATAATTGAGCTGCTGCATTGCCGCCTCAACCCTTTGCCGCGTGCGGGCTGACACCTGTTCAGAACGATTTAAAACACGTGAAACGGTTTGATATGAGACGCCAGCCAGTTGAGCGACATCATCGAGGGTCACGGAGCGGGAAGTCATTGAACTCTCCAAAATATGAAGCGATGAGTGTAGCAAATTTTCCTGCTGCGCTGCTGCTGCCGACCACACTTTCACCGCCACACTGCCGGGGGCCATTGCTGCACCCGGTCAGCGCAGTTGGCCCTGGTTAACACTGTTGCAGATAGACCTGCAGATTCACATCCACTGCGTTCAACAGCGGCGTCGCGAGGCCATTTCGTTTCGCCCGCAGCAGCAGATCGCCTATCACCTGATCCGCTTCGATATCAGAGCCCTGGGTGAGATCGCGATACATAGAGGAGGTCATGGGCGTCGCCGGATTGTTCAGCAGCTCAAAAATGCGGGCGGTGACCGCCGGGCGCGGCTGATAGCCTTCGGCAGTGATGACGGACAGAATCTCAGTGAAAACCCCCTGTAACAGCGCTTCACCGCCGCGCGAGGTGAGAATTTGCTGAGTATTGCCGCGTGCCAGGCAGCAGACCGCGCCCAGCGTGCTCAGCAGCAGCCACTTTTCCCACAGTTCATGCATGATGTTGTCACTGAACAGGGTATCAACCTGACAGTCGCGCAGTGCGGCATCAACCCGCTGCAGCCGCGCGTCGTTGTTACCGTCCAGCGCACCGTATAAGAGCTGATGCAGCGGCGTCATCTGGATCACTTCACCCTGGTCACCCAGCGTAGCATTGATTTTACACAGGCCGCCAATCACCTTATCTTCGCCGAAACACTGTTGTAGTGTTGCGATGTGCCGCATTCCGTTGAGAATCGGCATGATCAGGGTTGCCGGGCCGACCGCAGGCGCAATGTCATCCATGACCTGATCAAGGGCAAAGCTCTTCACCGTCACGATAATCAGGTCATAGTGGCTTTTCAGCGTGCTGGCCTGGATTAGCTGCGGCTGAAACTTTTCAGTGCCCTGCGGCGTCTGTAATACCAGACCGTGGGTCTGAAGCTGCTGATAACGCCGTTCACGTACCAGAAACGTGACATCCTGACCTGCCTGAATCAGTCGTGCGCCAAAATACCCACCGGTCGCCCCGGCACCTGCCATCAGAATACGCATCCCACTCTCCCTTTCTGAAAACCTCTACCTTAGAACGCCGCAGCCGGGCTTACCAGTCTTAGCAAGGTCAGAGCGCATTGAGGAGCATAAAATGCCAGGTCGGGAAAGCGTCGGCAGGGAGGCGGCAACGCAGAGTCTCCCTCTGTTCCGGTTAAACGATTAAGCCAGCATGGTGCGTTACAGCCGGGTGACGCCCAGCGCGGCGGCCTGCTGCTCCCATGCCAGCACAACCTGATAATTATCTCTATGCACCGGGCTGAATCCGCCGATCAGATTATCGTCGCAGATGGCGCGAAACGCAGGGTCGCTCACCAGCTGAAGCAGTATTGTGCGTAACGTCTCCAGCCGGGCCGCTGACGTTGAGGCTGCCGTGATCAGCGGTAATCCGGGTGCGGCTGGTGACTCTCCGATGATATGCAGGCCGCGCAGTTCCTCAGGCGCATGGCGCGCCAGCAGCGCCCAGCTGACGCAGTCGATCGCCGTGATATCCGCCTGTGAATCCCGCAGTGCCGCCAGCGACTGACGGTGCCCGCCGCTCAGCAACAGCTGCGAAAACGTTATGCCCTGAAGCGCAGCGACAAACCGCAGCGTGTTATAGCCAGAGTGCGAGTCCAGGCTGTTTGCCACGGCCCGCTGACCATTAAAATCGGCGAGCGTTGCCTTTTTATCCCGCGCCACCAGCCAGCTGCGATATGCGTAACCGTTGCAGCCCGGTGCCCGATAGTGAAATGCACCGACCAGTTGCACTGCAGGCAATTGACAGACCAGCGGATAGCCGCAGGTCTGGCTCAGCAGCAACCGATCATTCTGCCAGTGTGTCAGCAAATCCTCAGGCCAGACCGGTTGCGCGGCCATACCCTGCTGTGCCAGCAGGGTAACCATCGCCTGCATCAGCGCCTGCGTAGCGGGTGGATGAATCGCATACATCGGCAAAGCGAGCAGGGTATTCATGTGTGTTTTCCGGTGGCGCGTAATGCTCTCAAGGGTAGTTCAGATTCAGCAGCAACCTGCGCCCCGGCAATCTATTGGGCGTACCCGTGTCTGACAGCTGAAACCCGCAGAAACCCGAAGAGTGAAAGCCAGGTTGGTCAAAAGTAACGTGGATACGCTGCAGGCTATGTCGAAAATCCTGAATATAGCGCTGAAAGATATTGACTATCAGTGGCGGCGCGGAGGGCGTAACCTTTCCCTATCGAATATCGCCTTATGCTCACAGGCGTTTAACGCCTGTCAGGAGAACTACAGATGAAAAATATTGGCTTCTTATCTTTTGGTCACTGGACGCCTTCGTCTCAGTCTGCCACCCGTACCGCGCAGGATGTCTTATTGCAGTCGATCGACCTGGCGGTCGCCGCCGAAGAACTGGGCGCAGATGGCGCTTACTTCCGCGTCCACCATTTTGCCCGCCAGCTGAGCTCGCCATTTCCGCTGCTGGCTGCCGTGGCCGCGCGCACCAAAAAGATTGAGATTGGCACCGGCGTCATCGACATGCGCTATGAAAACCCACTCTACATGGTGGAAGACGCCAGTTCAGCAGACCTGATCTCCAATGGTCGTCTGCAACTGGGTCTGAGCCGCGGTTCACCGGAGCAGGTGATTGATGGCTGGCGCTACTTTGGCTTTGAACCCAAAGCGGGTGAAAGCGATGCGGATATGGGACGTCGTCACACCGAAGAGTTCCTGGAGGTGCTGCGCGGCGAAGGCTTTGCGAAGCCGAATCCGCAGCCGATGTTCCCGAATCCGCCTGGCCTGCTGCGCCCTGAGCCGCTTTCTGAAGGGCTGCGCGACCGCATCTGGTGGGGCTCCGGATCCAATGCCACCGCAGAGTGGGCAGCAAAAATGGGCATGAACCTGCAAAGCTCAACCCTGAAAGATGATGAAACGGGTGAGCCGTTCCACATTCAGCAGGCGAAACAGATTCGCGCCTATCGTGAGGCCTGGAAAGCAGCCGGGCATCAGCATGCGCCACGCGTCTCTGTCAGCCGCAGTATCTTTGCGCTGGTGAATGATATGGACCGCGCCTATTTTGGCCGCAGCGGTAACGACCAGGATTCGGTCGGTTTTCTGGATGAGAAAACCCGAGCCATCTTTGGCCGCAGCTACGCCGCAGAGCCTGAAGTGCTCATTAAGCAGCTGGCACAGGATGAAGCCATTGCCGAAGCGGATACGCTGCTGCTCACCGTGCCTAACCAGCTCGGTGTCGCCTATAACGCCCATGTTATTGAGGCGATCCTGAAGTATGTCGCCCCGGAACTCGGCTGGCGTTAAGTGACCCAGCGCCCTGGATAAGCAGGGCGCTATCTGGTTTACCTTGTCCGCAAATGATGCGCGTTCGTTGTAATGTCTCTGCAGCCTGTGCGTATCATCACCTTCTGATTCTTTAGCTTTTCCCCTCTGTGTTTATCGCTGGCAGATCATTCCCGACCTGACAGGGTATTTCTCACTCACTCACTCACTCACTCACTCACTCACTCTTTCTTAGTTAAAACCTGCGATTTCTGGAGTGGTGACTTTCCTCTATTTTAGTCACGCCTGCGCCCGGAAGGGAGTCACATCCACTTAGTCAGCATTTCAGTAAATTCTCTGCTTAAGCCGGTTCTTCTCGTTGTTCTTTGAAGATTGATTCAACGGATAATGCCTTTCCGTAATTAGTGACCATTGACAATATTGGTCACACGATAACAAAATGGCGGCACTCTCCTGCTTACTGTTGAAGGTCATCTATGCTCAGGTTCATTCCCGCCACCCTGGTTGTTTGTCTGCTGCCACTGGCGCTGGTGGGCTGCCGGGACAACGCGTCCAAAGCGGATCCGCGCACCCAGCCGCCGCTGGTCAGGGTCACGAAAGTTCTCAGCGCTGCGGATGACAGTCGCGCATTCAGCGGCATCGTGGTTGCCCGGGTTCAGAGCGACCTCGGCTTTCGGATATCGGGCAAAATCCTCGAAAGGCTGGTGGACAGCGGCCAGCGTGTGAAGCGTGGTCAGCCGCTGATGCGGCTTGATCCGGTCGATCTGCGACTGCAGGCCCAGGCCGCACAGCAGAGTGTTGCCGCTGCGCAGGCACGCGTCAGACAGACCCGTGCCGATGAAGCGCGTTACCGCACACTGGTGGCAACCGGCGCGGTTTCCGTGTCGGCCTATGACCAGATTCGGGCCGCTGCGGCCACCGCGCTGGCCGATCTGAAAGCCGCGCAGGCGCAGGCCAGCGTGGCGACTAATGCCAGTGGATATGCGCTGTTACTGGCGGATGACGACGGTGTGGTGATGGCAACACTGGCGGAGCCGGGCCAGGTGGTGAGCGCCGGTGAGGCGGTTGTCAGACTGGCCAGAGCCGGGCAGCGTGAGGCGAGCGTTCAGTTGCCGGAGACGCTTCGTCCCGCAGTGGGCAGCGAGGCGCAGGCAACGCTCTATGGTGCGGGTAGTGCGCCCGTGTCAGCCCGGCTTCGGCAACTGGCGGATGCAGCCGATCCGATGACGCGCACCTATGAGGCGAGATATGTGCTGGAGGGCGCACTGGCCAGCGCGCCACTGGGTGCTACCGTCACAATTTCGTTAATCAATAAACCCGTGCAACCGCAGCTGAAGGTGCCGCTGGCTGCGATCTATGATGCCGGTAAAGGGCCAGGCGTCTGGGATATTACGGGGCTGCCTGCCACTGTTGCCTGGCGGCCGGTAACAGTGATCGCGATCGGTGACGAGGCGGCGACCGTGACGGGGCAGCTGAATGCAGGCGATCGGATCGTGGCTCTCGGGGCACATCTGTTGCAGCAGGGCGAGCGCGTGCGACCCGATGACGCTGCGGTTGCAGGGAGCCAGCCATGAGCCACGGACGCTTTAATCTGTCAGCACTGGCCGTGCGCGAACGCGCCATCACGCTGTTTCTGATCATCCTGATTACGGTGGCGGGCATCCTGTCCTTTTTCGAACTGGGCCGGGCAGAAGATCCGCCGTTCACCGTAAAACAGATGACGATTATCTCCGCGTGGCCAGGTGCGACGGCGCAGGAGATGCAGGATCAGGTGGCCGAACCGCTGGAGAAGCGGCTGCAGGAGCTGCGGTGGTATGACCGCAGCGAAACCTATACGCGGCCTGGCCTGGCATTCACCATGCTCTCCCTGCAGGACAAAACGCCGCCCTCCCAGGTTCAGGAGGAGTTTTACCAGGCTCGTAAGAAGCTGGGCGATGAGAGCAGAAATCTGCCCGCCGGGGTCATCGGGCCGATGATCAACGACGAGTTCTCTGACGTGACCTTTGCGCTGCTGGCGCTGAAGGCAAAAGGGGAACCGCAGCGCCTGCTGGTGCGTGAGGCGGAATCACTGCGTCAGCAACTGCTGCATCTGCCGGGTGTGAAAAAGGTCAATATCATCGGCGAGCAGAGTGAGCGCATCTATGTTTCGTTTTCACACGATCGGCTGGCGACGCTCGGTATTACCCCACAGGAAATTTTTGCGGCACTGAACGACCAGAATGTCCTGACGCCTGCGGGCTCGATCGATACTCAGGGACCGCAGGTGTTTATCCGGCTGGAGGGCGCTTTTGATAAGCTGGAAAAAATTCGAGAGACACCGATTGTGGCGCAGGGGAGAAGCCTCAAGCTGGCAGACGTGGCTACCGTGACGCGGGGATATGAAGATCCCGCCACGTTTAAGGTTCGTCATCAGGGTGAACCCGCATTGCTGCTCGGTATTGTGATGCGTGATGGCTGGAACGGTCTGGCGTTGGGCAAGGCTCTGGCTGCTGAAACCGTCAGCATTAATCAGGCGATGCCGTTAGGGATGTCACTGACTCAGGTCACCGATCAGTCCGTGAATATCCGCTCAGCGGTCGATGAATTTATGATTAAGTTCGTCGTGGCATTACTGGTGGTGATGGTGGTCTGCTTCGTCAGCATGGGCTGGCGTGTCGGAGTAGTGGTGGTGGCGGCCGTTCCGCTCACCCTGGCGGTAGTATTTGTGGTGATGGAAGCCTCCGGCAAAAACTTTGACCGCATCACGCTGGGATCGTTGATTCTCGCGCTGGGCCTGCTGGTGGATGATGCCATTATCGCCATCGAGATGATGGTCGTGAAGATGGAGGAGGGCTACGACCGCATCAAGGCGTCTGCCTATGCCTGGAGTCATACGGCGGCACCGATGCTGGCCGGAACCCTGGTCACCGCCGTGGGCTTTATGCCCAATGGTTTTGCGCAGTCCACGGCGGGTGAATACACCAGCAATATGTTCTGGATAGTCGGTATCGCCCTGATTGCCTCCTGGATTGTGGCCGTGGTATTTACCCCTTACCTCGGGGTGAAGCTGCTGCCTGACATCAAAACGGTGGAAGGCGGTCATGCAGCCATCTACAACACACACAACTACAATCGCTTTCGCCAGCTACTGACCGGCGTGATTGCGCGTAAAGGCTGGGTAGCAGGCGTGGTCATTGCCCTGTTTATTATCGCTGTGCTCGGGATGACGCTAGTAAAAAAGCAGTTTTTCCCGACCTCAGACCGGCCTGAAGTGCTGGTTGAAGTTCAGCTTCCCTACGGCAGCGCCATTGAACAGACAGCGGCTGCGGCTGAAAAGATTGAGACCTGGCTTAAACAGCAGCGTGAGGCAAAAATCGTCACCACCTACATTGGTCAGGGACCGCCGCGTTTTTACCTGGCGATGGCACCCGAACTGCCCGATCCCGCCTTTGCCAAGCTGGTCATACTGACCGACAGTCAGGATGCACGCGAGGCGTTAAAAGCGCAGCTTCGAACCGCAATCGCCCGCGGCCTGGTGCCTGAAGCGCAGGTTCGCGTGACGCAACTGGTATTTGGCCCTTATTCACCTTATCCGGTGGCGTGGCGCGTGATGGGGCCGGACCCGGTACGCCTGCATGTTATCGCTAATCAGGTGGAAGCCGTACTGCGTGCCAGCCCGATGATGAGGACGGTGAACACCGACTGGGGCGCACCCGTGCCGACACTGCATTTCTCGCTGGATCAAAACCGACTGCAGGCTGTGGGCCTGACCTCCAGTGAAGTCGCCCGGCAGTTGCAGTTTCTGTTGACGGGCGTGCCGGTCACCACCGTGCGGGAAGATATCCGCGCGGTCCAGGTCGTGGGCCGTGCCGCCGGAGATATCCGGCTCGATCCGGCTAAGATTGCTGACTTCACGCTGGCAGGTGCGGCGGGGCAACGTATCCCCTTGTCGCAGATTGGTGAGGTGCAGGTGAAAATGGAAGATCCCCTGCTGAGGCGGCGCGACCGTACACCGACCATTACTGTTCGCGGAGATATTGCTGACTCCCTGCAGCCGCCGGATGTCTCCACGGCGCTGAATAAAACTCTGCAACCGATCATCGCAACGCTGCCTGCGGGCTATCGCATTGAACTGGCCGGTGCAATAGAGGAGTCCGGTAAAGCGACACAGGCGATGGCGCCGCTGTTCCCAATCATGATTGCGATCACACTTTTAATCATCATTTTGCAGGTGCGTTCTCTGTCGGCGATGGTGATGGTATTTCTCACCGCACCTCTCGGGCTGATAGGTGTTGTGCCGACGCTGCTGCTGTTCGGTCAGCCGTTTGGTATCAATGCGCTGGTCGGGCTGATTGCCCTGTCGGGTATCCTGATGCGTAACACGCTGATCCTGATAGGGCAGATCCACCATAACGAACAGCAGGGGCTGGCACCTTTTGCTGCGGTGGTAGAAGCGACCGTACAGCGTGCGCGTCCTGTGTTACTGACGGCGATGGCGGCGGTGCTGGCGTTTATTCCACTCACCCACTCGGTGTTCTGGGGAACGCTGGCCTACACGCTGATTGGCGGCACGCTGGGCGGTACCCTAATCACGCTGGTTTTCCTGCCCGCGATGTATGCGATCTGGTTCCGTATTCGTCTGCCAGAGAGTAAAACGGCAGTTGTGAAACCGGCGCTGTCGGAATAGTCTCAGGGTGGCGGTTGCCGCTTCGCTGCTTTTTTTAAGCACAGCGGCGGCCGTCGGTTCATTGTCTTAAGCTTTTGAAGAAGGTGCATAAAAAGGTAAAAGCTATCAAACATATAGGATGAGACAGGTGTGCGATCCTGAAAATCCTCTATAGAGTAGCGATGAAAATACAAAAAAGAGGTGTGACCATGAGCAATTCCGTTGATGAAGATGCAAAAGATGCAAAGCCTATTGTCGAAGCCGATCGCGAAGCGCCTGAGGGCAAATGTCCTTTTCATGCGGGCAAACCACCTCAGTCAAATCAGGCGCCGGGTGGCGGAACAACTAACCGTGACTGGTGGCCGAATCAACTCCGGGTTGACCTGCTGAACCAGCACTCATCCCGTTCGAACCCGCTTGATGAATCCTTCGATTACCGTAAAGAATTTGCCAAATTAGATTACTCTGCACTGAAAGCTGACATCAAAGGGTTGCTCACCGAATCACAATCCTGGTGGCCCGCTGACTGGGGCAGCTATATCGGTCTGTTTATTCGCATGGCCTGGCACAGCGCCGGAACCTATCGCTCCGTGGACGGACGCGGTGGTTCGGGCCGTGGTCAGCAACGTTTCGCCCCGTTAAACTCCTGGCCTGATAACGTCAGCCTGGATAAAGCGCGCCGTTTACTGTGGCCAATCAAACAGAAATATGGTCAGAAAATCTCCTGGGCCGACCTCTATATTCTGGCGGGTAACGTTGCGCTGGAAAACTCCGGGTTCCGCACCTTTGGCTTTGGTGCCGGCCGTGACGATGTCTGGGAACCGGATATGGATGTGAACTGGGGCGAAGAAGCGGCCTGGCTGGAACACCGTCATCCGGAATCTCTGGCGCAGTCACCACTGGGCGCCACTGAAATGGGTCTGATCTACGTGAACCCGGAAGGTCCGGAACACAGCGGCGATCCTGCTTCTGCGGCCCCGGCTATTCGTGCCACCTTCGGCAACATGGGCATGAACGACGAAGAGATCGTCGCGCTGATTGCAGGTGGTCATACGCTGGGTAAAACCCACGGTGCCGCACCCGCCAGCCACGTCGGTGTCGATCCCGAAACCGCGCCCATTGAAGCGCAGGGCCTGGGCTGGGTTAACAGCCACGGCACGGGTGTCGGTGCAGATGCTATTACCTCTGGCCTGGAAGTCATCTGGTCTCAGACGCCTACCCAGTGGAGCAACTACTTCTTCGAGAACCTGTTCAAATATGAGTGGGTCCAGACGCGCAGTCCGGCGGGCGCTATTCAGTTTGAAGCGGCTGATGCACCGGAAATCATCCCGGATGCGTTTGATTCCACGAAGAAACACAAACCGACCATGCTGGTCACTGACCTGACGCTGCGTTTTGACCCGGAATTTGAAAAAATTTCGCGTCGATTCCACAACGATCCGCAGGCGTTCAACGAAGCCTTTGCCCGTGCCTGGTTTAAGCTGACGCACCGTGATATGGGGCCAAAAGCGCGTTACATCGGTCCGGAAGTGCCGCAGGAAGATCTGATCTGGCAGGATCCGCTGCCTGCACCGGTTTATCATCCAACCGTGGCAGATATCGCCCAGCTGAAAGAGAAGATTGCAGCATCCGGTCTCAGCGTCAGCGAGCTGGTGTCAGTTGCGTGGGCCTCAGCATCCACCTTCCGTGGTGGCGACAAGCGTGGTGGTGCCAACGGTGCCCGACTGGCGCTGCTGCCGCAACGTGAATGGCAGGTCAATGCCATCGCGGCACGCGTGTTGCCGACGCTGGAAGCGATCCAGCGCGAAGCACACAAGGCTTCACTGGCGGATGTGATCGTGCTGGCGGGTGTTGTGGGCGTTGAGCAGGCGGCGAAAGCGGCTGGCGTCGCGATTGAGGTTCCGTTCACGCCGGGCCGCGTTGATGCGCGTCAGGATCAGACCGACATCGAGTCGTTCGATCTGCTGAAACCGCGTGCTGATGGTTTCCGCAACTACGGCACTGGCTTTGGCAAAACCACCACTGAAAGTCTGCTGATCGATAAAGCGCAACAGCTGACGCTGACTGTACCGGAGTTAACGGTGCTGGTGGGCGGGATGCGTGCACTGGGTGCTAACTTTGATGGCAGCCAGCACGGTATCTTCACGCACCATGTGGGATCGCTGAACACAGATTTCTTCGTCAATCTGCTGGATATGCGTACCGAATGGAAAGCGACTGATAGCAGCAACGAGCACTTTACCGGACGTGATCGTGTTAATGGGGAAACCCGTTTCACCGCCACCCGCGCCGACCTGGTATTCGGTTCTAACGCGGTGTTACGTGCCTCGGCGGAAGTCTATGCCAGCAGTGATGCCCGTGAAAAATTCGTCAAAGACTTTGTGGCCGCCTGGACCAAAGTAATGAATCTGGATCGGTTTGATATCTGACTGGTGTTAACGCGGTAAAACGCTGACAAGTGACTGCACCCCAAAAGTTGGTAATCCAACCGAGTAGGGTGCAGTTTTTTTTGCGCGCTATGCTTCTGATGGCAGGTCTGAGGCGATCCTTTTTACTCAGAGCTGGTGTGGCAGATAATTACTCGTCCAGTTTCAGCGGCGGCAACTGCGCAAAAATGCTCAGCAGCCCTTCGCCCCAGCCTTTGCGGATCATGTCGAAATAGGGGTGCGTTTCGGTAATCCGGTGCTGCTGCGCGGCACTAAAGCTGTCTTTGGGGTAGGTCATCACATCCAGCGGCAGGCCCACAGAAAGATTACTGCGCAGTGTGGAGTCCATCGAAATCAGCGCACATTGCATCGCCTGATCCAGGGCGGTGTCGTAGTTCAGTACGCGATCGATAATCGGCTTACCATACTTACTCTCACCTACCTGGAAATAGGGCGTGTCGTGTGTGGCTTCGATGAAGTTTCCCTGCGGATAGATGTGGAACAGCCGCAGACCTTCCCCTTTAATCTGTCCACCGAGCAGCAGGTTGCAGCTGAAATCTGTATTGCCACCCTGATTTGCGCCGCTGTCCCGGGCGATCACTTCACGCACCGTTTCACCCAGCAAACTGGCGGCATCATACAGGGACGTTACGTTCAGCAGGTTTTCCCGCTCATCGTCTGCGCAGCGACGATGCAGCAGACTGATAATGCTCTGTGTGGTCGCCAGATTTCCGGCACTCTGAATCACCAGCACCCGTTCATCGCTTTGATGAAACACATGCAGTTTACGGAAGGTGGAAATATGGTCCACTCCGGCATTGGTGCGTGAATCTGAAACAAACACCAGGCCAGAGGACAAGCGCATGGCCACACAGTAAGTCATAAAATGGCTTCCTCAGGTATTCAGGATCATTGCGGAACGTCGAGCATGGCAACGGCGGCAACAGTGCGCATGTCTTCGCTTCCTCCACCTAACCGGATACCGCGGACCGGGCATGCATCAAGATAATCTATGCCGATAGCCAGTTTCAAATGCTGATTCGGTTGGCAGGTGTTATTGGTGACATCAAAGCTCTGCCACCGGTCATCCAGCCAGGCTTCCGCCCACGCATGCATGGCCACATGTGCGGAGTCTTCCGAGTATAGATAGCCGCTGACGTAACGCGCCGGGATACCCAGGCTGCGGCAGCAGGCCAGGAAAACATGCGTGTGGTCCTGACATACGCCGGTTTGTGCGGAAAAGGCCTGGGAAGCGCTGTCTTTTACCGTGGTGCTGCCGGGGTTATAGGGCATTTTCAGCAGCAGTTCGCCCATCAGATTGCACAGACTCTCATGCTGTGCCTGCGGCCGGTAGTAACGACTGGCGAAATCACGGATCGCGCCATCGGCCAGCGTCAGCGGGCTGGTGCGCAGAAACACCAGTGGTGAGAGATGCCCGCAATTATCATCTTCCGTATTATCTTCAATCTCCACCACGCCGTTGGCGACAATGGTAATGGCCTGATGGGGCTGGTCGAGTGTCAGAACATGCAGGATATTGCCGTAAGCATCCAGCGTGCGGGTGGCGTATTCCGGCAAGGTCAGATCCCACGACAATATCTTCTGATGACTGGAATCCTGCGGCGTAAGGCGAAGATATTGCGTGCTGTGTTTAACCTGTTGCGCATAGCTGTAATGCGTCTGATGCGTGACATTCAGTTTCATTATTGAGCCTCCAGATAGGTTTGATGAATGCACTCAGCGATGGCATTGGTCTGATCCAGAAACTGCATCAGCCAGGGACTGAGACCCATCTCAACAATTTCGTCCATTTCGGTGAAGCGCAGCTGAGCATAAAGGGTATGAACGCGACGACGGGGCTGATTACCCGCGCTGCCACCGATCTCATCCAGCTCCTGGGCCATAAGTTCGATGCAGGAAAGCAGAGAACGCGGTAGCTCGCGGCGCAGTATCAACAGCTCGGCAATACCTCTTTGGCTGATTTGCTGCTTATAAAGCGTGTGGAACGCTTCACGGGCGCTGACTGCACGCAATAGCGTGTCCATCCGGTAGTATTCACGCACCGGATCCTCATCGGCGTTCAACAGCTGATTTTTAGCATCCAGCAGGCGCGCGGTGCTGTCTGCGCGTTCCAGCAGGGTACCGAGGCGGATGAAGTTTTGTGCATCACTGCGCAGCAAGGTGCCAAACATCGCCCCACGGAACAGATGTGAACGTTCTTTGACCCAGTCAAAGAACGCGTCTGCACCGGCAGAACCGACGCCCTGACGGCGGATCAGCTTCATCTCTATCCACGTGGCATTGATGCTTTCCCAGACTTCAGAGGAAAGGCTGCCGCGCACCGCATGCGCATTGTTCCAGGCCATTTGCAGACAACTGAAAATGCTGCTGTGGTTGAAACTGTCCAGTGCGAAGAAATTAAGCAGATTCCCCATCGACGCCTGCGGATAGTGCTCGTCGAACAGATCCCGCGTGCCGGTCATGGTCAGCGGGACCAGTAAATCATTGTTTTCATCGCGTGCGTGGAAATCACGGATCGACATCATCGACAGCTTATTGGTCACGTCCAGCAGGCGTGCAATTGTCTCGGCGCGTTCCAGATAACGTGCCATCCAGTACAGTTCGCTGGCTGTTCTGCTTAGCATGCATCATCCTCCGTCGCATTTTCTTCCAGTACCCAGGTATCTTTGGTTCCGCCGCCCTGAGAGGAATTCACCACCAGTGAGCCATCTTCCAGTGCTACGCGGGTTAATCCACCTGGTACCAGACGAATTTCGGCGCCGGTCAGCGCAAAGGGCCGCAGGTCGATGTGACGCGGTGCGAGCCCGTTATCGACAAAGGTCGGGCAGGTGGAAAGCGCCAGTGTTTCCTGCGCGATGTAATTTTCCGGTCGAGCGCGCAGCAATTCACGGAAACGTTCAATTTCCGCCTTGCTGGCCTTGGGTCCAATCAGCATGCCGTAACCGCCTGCACCATGAACCTCTTTCACCACCATTTTTTCCAGGTTTGCCAGTACGAAAGAGAGATCGCTCTCTTTGCGGCATTGCCACGTCGGCACGTTGTTGAGAATGGGATCCTCAGCAAGGTAGTAGCGGATCATCTCCGGGACGTACGGATAGATCGATTTATCATCTGCCACGCCGGTGCCTATCGCATTCGCCAGCACCACACCACCGGATCGGTAGACCGACAGCAGGCCGGGAACGCCGAGCATGGAATCGGCGCGAAACGCCAGCGGGTCGAGGAAGGCGTCGTCGATACGTCGATAGATCACATCAATCCTGCAGGGACCTGCGGTAGTGCGCATAAACACCGCGCCGTCTTTCACGAACAGATCGACACTTTCAACCAGTTCAACGCCCATTTGTTGAGCGAGGAAGCTGTGCTCGAAATAGGCGCTGTTAAAGCGGCCAGGTGTCAGTACCACAACGGTCGGATCGTTGACGGTCGTGCTTTCGCGCAGGGTTTGCAGTAAGTGAGAAGGGTAGCGGGAAACCGGCGCGATACGCTGCCCGGCAAACAGTTCGGGATATAACCGCATCATCATTTTGCGGTTTTCCAGCATGTAAGAGACACCAGAGGGCGTACGGAGGTTATCTTCCAGGACGTAATATTCGCCATCGCCTCCCCGCACCATGTCGGTTCCGGCAATGTGGGCGTAAGTATCACGGTGAAGGTCGATACCCTGCATGCACGGCTGATACTGCTCGTTGGCCAGCACCTGTTCAGCGGGGACGATCCCTGCCTTGAGGATCTTCTGGTCATGATAAATATCATGCAGAAACGCATTGAGTGCCTGAACCCGCTGACGAATCCCGCGATCCAGCATCTGCCATTCGCTGGGCGGAATAATACGTGGCACGCTGTCGAACGGGATCAGCCGTTCCGCGCCATCGTCTTCACCATAAACATTAAAGGTAATCCCCACCCGGTGAAACAACAGCGCAGCTTCCTCTTTTTTGCGCTGGACGGCCTGCTGATCGGCTTTCTGCAACCACTGCCAGTAGTCCTGATAATGGCTGCGGTGTTTACCTTCAGCCATCAACATTTCATCAAAAAAGGGTGAATCGGAAAGGTCAATCTTGATCATCATCACCTCACAAACAGGACAGGCTGCAATTGAATCGTTCAATAACACTGACGATCAGGCATAAAGTGTGCCAGGGTGCAAAATGGGCTGAAAATCAGGGAAAAAGGGGCGGTTCTGCCCTGTTCGGGTGCGGCTCGCTTTCAGGTTGTGTGAAAAGAGGGCAAAAACAAGGTGCTTACTTTAAATATGGTCGCTGATGAGGCAATTGCCAGTAATGCCAGGAAACGACGCACTTACCGCAGAGTCCGCTTATCGGCTCCATGTGGATCAATTCAAGCTGCCTTAAGCAACATCTGCTCATGGAGCGCAGCAGAAAAACTCCAGGAATGAGAGATCTGTTGAGCGCGAGCAGCGGACAGTGAGTGAGACTGAAGCGGTAAGATAATTCAGACATTCAGGGCGATTCAGGCTGCAATTTATGTTTATATAAATTTTGAGAATCAGTAACTAAGAATTTTTAAGAGGGTGGAATGTGCGTATTCGACCATCATCACGGCTGATCATTCTTTCGCCTGAAAATCATGTCCTGCTCTTCAGGTTCTGTCATGAAGACGATGCTCTGAGGGGAAAAACATACTGGGCAACGCCGGGAGGAGGGCTTGAAAATAATGAATCTTTCGAGCAGGCCGCTCTACGCGAATTATTTGAAGAGACGGGTTTGACAGGAACATTAACTGGACCAGAAATAGCGTCCCGAACTTTCACAATGATGTTACCCAGTGGAGAGACAGTACTTGCTGATGAGCGGTTCTTTATGGTTAATGCAAATACAGTCGATCTCGATCGCTCAGGATGGAGTAGCAATGAAAAGGAAGTCATTCGCGATTATCATTGGTGGACAATAGAAGAGCTGATACACACCAATGAGACAATTTTTCCACGCGACTTAATCATTAACATACTTCAAAGCAAGCCGGACGGATCGTCGACGTTAACGGCGTCATGATATTCTGAACCTCTTCACTGACGCAAAACTGTCCACGGTTGTAACCCGTCTTTCTTCAATGTCATGACTTTGCTGCTATCAGCCCGTCACATAACAGCAACTGCCGCTCTCAAATATTTATTAGGGTGAAAATCCTTAAGAACCACGGTTGCCTGAAGAGAAGGGTTATTCACACAAAACGCCAAAAAGCAAAAAGCCCGCTTAGTTTCCTAAGCAGGCTTTTCTAATTTGGCTCCTCTGACTGGACTCGAACCAGTGACATACGGATTAACAGTCCGCCGTTCTACCGACTGAACTACAGAGGAATCGTTTGAACGGGGCGCATAGTAACGGCCACGCCGGAGCATGTCAAAGCTCTTTTTCATAAATTCGCGCGACTGCTGAAATAGTCGCCACTATCGCGTGTTATGCCGTGACAGAACGCGCTGCAAGGAGCATTCATGCGGAAAAAGAGGCACGCAAAACTGAGGTGTTTATGAGGTGTTCCGATGGTGCAAAGCGCTTGTCAGACTGCTGTGCGCATGATTTAAGCGGATAGTTTTTTACGGCCGTCACAAAGTCTCTATTCTCGCTTTGTCAGCAACAGAAACGAAACGTAGATTTCATTTCAATCCTGAACAGAATATACGGAGTTGACATGAACAAAGTCAGAATCGGCATGATCGGCAGCGGCTATATCGGGCGCTGCCACGCCATTGCCTACGCCCAGGCACCCACCGTCTTCGCGCTGAAAGGCGAAATCGTGCGGGAGATGCTGGCCGAAGTGAATCCTGAGCTGGCGGCCCGACAGGCAGCAACCTTTGGTTTTGCGCGTTCAACCGGCGACTGGCGCGCGCTGGTCAGCGATCCGGCGATTGATGTGGTGGATATCTGCGCGCCTAACTTCCTGCACAAAGAGATGGCACTGGAGGCGATTCGCCACGGCAAACATGTCTATTCAGAAAAGCCGCTGTCGCTGAGCGTGGCGGACGCGCAGGAGATGGTCGCAGCGGCTGAAGCCGCAGGGGTAAAAACGCTGGTCGGCTTTAACTATATGAAAAACCCCACCAGCCAGCTGGCAAAAGAGATCATTGCCAATGGCGAAATTGGGGATGTGGTCCATTTCTACGGCACTCACAACGAAGATTACCTCGCCAGACCGGAAACCCCGCTCGACTGGCACTGTCAGAAAGCGCTGGCCGGTCTGGGTGCACTGGGCGATCTGGCGGCGCACATCGTCAATATGGCGCACTACCTGGTCGGTGACATTGCAGAGGTCAGCGGTGACATGATGACGGTAATCACCTCACGGCCCGACCCGAAAGCACCTGAACGGCAGTTACCGGTTGAAAACGAAGATCAGGCCAGCGCGCTGCTGCGCTTCACGAATGGCGCACATGGCGTGATTGAAACCTCACGCATCGCCTGTGGCGCAAAAATGGGGCTGACGTACGTCGTCACCGGCACCAAAGGCACACTGCGGTATACCCAGGAGCGTATGGCGGAGCTTGAGCTTTATCTGCATGACGATCCCGCCGGGCGTCAGGGATTTAAAACCATCCTCACCGGGCCGGCACATCCGGACTACGCGAACTTCTGTGTTTCAGCCGGGCACGGCATCGGATTTAACGATCAAAAAACGGTGGAAATCCGCGATCTGATCAACGGTATCGCGGCAGGTGATCGCATGTGGCCCGATTTCGCAGAGGGATTGCAGGTGCAGAAAGTCCTGGAAGCGATTGCGCACTCCGCAGAGCAGCGCCGCTGGATCGCGGTGTAATGCAGCGTCACAGGTGAGAGGAAATTGCCGCTGCGGTAATGAATGCCGTCGGGCAGGGCGGGAACCTGAAGTTCCCGCCCTGACGTAATCAGATCAAGCCGCTTTTGTCCCACCACAGCTTGTCCAGCGCATAGAACCGATCACGCTGGCTCTCCGGCTGATTGAGATCGCGTTTCCACGGCTTCGCCAGAATATAGTGCAGGTTCTTCACCTCATCATCCTGCCAGAGGCCACGGTGCTGGAAGGGCAGCGTTTTTAACGCATTGTAGATATATGAGAGCGGTTTCCAGCGTTCCGCGAACACTTCATTCAGCAGATCCTGCTCGGAGAACGGATAAGCGCTGAGATCATCAATGGCGGCAATACGTTTTTCCAGTGCGTCGAACATTGCGTTGTCAGGCTTCAGCACCAGAAAACCGCCGTTGAGGTAATAGTCGACGCTCTCCGGCGCCTGCTCACCGCGTGCCTGCCAGGTGTAATGACACTGCTCTGGCTGCCATTCTGGCGGATAAGAGGCAATCTGGTTGGGATTACAGCGGCAGGCGTGACAGGCAGCCAGCGGGTTTTCACCCAGATCCAGCGTAAACAGCTCATCCATGTTTTTAAGCACCAGCATATCCGCATCCAGGAACACCACGCGCTGATAATCAGTGAGCTGCCATGCGCGCAGCTTGGTCCAGACCTCACCAAACTGCGCCGAGGCGTAATGCTGGTCAAGATCGTCACGCGGATAGAGCGGATCGACCGGTTTAATCACACAGCCTTCATTTTGCAGAATCTGACAGTCAGCGTCTGAAATCGCCGATGTCGTCATCACCACCAGCGGCCACTGGCTCTGGCTCTCTTTCAGCGAACGGTGCAGCGCTTTCACGCCCACCAGATAATCGGGTTGTGTTAACAGCGTTACCCAGGCAAACATAGCTTTCCTCAATCAGTCAAAAAGTGGCGTGATGTAGTCGTTACCCAGTCGGCCCTGCGGGTCGAGCTGGCTGCGCAGGGCGCGGAAGGCGTCCCACTTCGGATAGATCTCACGCCAGTTGTAGCGTTCTTCGTCGTAATACTTGCCCCAGTGCGGGCGTCCACCCTCCTCGGCGAGCAATTTTTCCACTTCAGTCAGGAAGTGCAGCCCTTCCTGAGATAGCGAGCCATCATCGGCGTAATAGACGACAAAGCCGAAAAAGCAGGTGGGTTGGTCAGTTGCCGGGCTGAGCCAGGCTGATGATGCGCCAGTGCAGCGCAGGATAATCGGGTAGTGCATATGCGGACGGTTTTCGGCATACCATTGCTTGATCCGGCGAATAATGGCCGGCGTTTTTGCCAGCGGTACGCCGATTTCCACATTGATCTGGGGAACTGCAATGCCACGGCAGAAGAGCTGGTAGATGTCACCGGTAACATCGGTGAAATCACGAAAACGGGTAACGGTGCGGAACTGTTTTCCCCCTTTGCCCTCAATCTGAGTATCGCGATGCATATGCGCCAGCGTCTGGTCGATAGTGTCGTTAAGACTCTCATCAACCTCACCCTCATGTTCCACCACCTGACGACCCTGTGCTTCATAGCGATCACGCTCTTCGGCACTCGCTTCATGGGCGTTCCAGACGTGCATCAGGTTGTCGTCAACAAACCACCACGCTTTGCTCAGCGGATAGTCGTTGTTCCAGCGCAACAGGTCCTCTTCAAGCGTATCGGCGGACACGGCATTCTTGTGGCAGGTGAAAATGCGAAACGGCTGCGTACGAAGTTTTACTGCAGTAACAATGCCCAGCGCCCCGAGAGAGACCTGCGCGGCCGGGAAGTCAGCTTCACCACGAACAAATTCGCGCACGCTGCCATCGGCCAGCACCATCCGGATTGCCAGCGCCTCATCGGCAATCGAACTCTGCTGCAAACCCTGGCCGTGCGTGCCGGTCGCCATCGCACCGGCCAGCGTCTGAATCGCTATCACACCTGGCGAAGATGCCAGCATGCGGTTCATTTCGGTCAGGCTGCGATAAACCTGCTCAAGCGGGGTCGCGCCACCAAAGGTCACGCTCTCTTCATCGCTGGCGAGCTGGCCACTCAGTGCGCTGAGATCAAGCAGCACATCATCATCAGCGACGTGCAGCATGCGGCCTGGCGACAGCTTGCTGCCAATCACCCGAATCTGACCGCGTGACTCCCGAAGAAGTGTCTGTAATTCCGCTTCACTGGCGGGACGATGAACCTGCTGACGACGGCCGATCTGCGCGTTCTGCGCCCAGTTCCACAGTGCATCATCATCGGGTTTAATATGGGTCTGACGAAGCGGATAGAGGCGTGCGTCTCTGGTCACAACAGCATTCCTTATTATTGCATTTAAAAGACAAGTATCACTAAGCGTAGACTATTGCCAAATGCAGTCAGGAATGCCGGTAATTATTTACGGATGTAACGTAACGTTGCGGTGACAGCCAGCTGACGATTACGGCGAATACTCTCCGCTTCGCTATTATCAGGGCTAAACAGGGCGTTGAAAGTATAACGGTTCGAAACGTGGTGAACGCAGATGCTACTGATCAGGCGATGAACATCAATGGTCTGCACGCCGGATGTAAACACGCCCTGTTGCTGACCCCGTGCCAGGATATCATCCAGCAGATCCAGCGCACTGCGGTTCAGTGCTTTTATCTGCGCCGACTGGGAAATATAGCGACCGCGCAGCAGGTTCTCACTGCAGACCAGCCGGATAAAATCGGGATGCTCGACATGGTAATCAAAACTGGCTTCCACCAGCCGTGTCATAGCCAGCTCTGGCTCCATCGCCGCAAGGTTAAGGCCCGTTTCATGCTGACGTATCTGCTGATAAACCTGTTCCAGCACGTCGATATAAAGCTGTTCTTTACTGCCAAAGTGATAGACCACCATGCGTTTCGTGGTCTGCGCATGCTCAGCAATCTGCTCCAGCCGCGCACCCTGCATACCAAATTCTGCAAACGTCTTAAGTGCGCCGGCAATGATGCGTTTTTTCAGCCCTTCAGGGTCATTTTTACGTTTTGTTAGTTCTGACATGGTGCTCAATAAAGTGATTCTGACCGGGGAATGTTAGCACAGTGTTGAGTGGCTGCCTGCAACCGCAGGCGCAGCAGATGCGGCAACCTGGCACACGCCGGACGATTGCAGGTATAATCCCGGATAGAATTTCACAGCTTCAGAGACGACTTAGAGACCACAATGACAAAACTCACCTTGCAAGAGCAGATGCTGAAAGCGGGATTGGTATCCAGCAAAAAAATGGACAAGGTTCAGCGCACAGCCAAAAAATCCCGGGTTCAGGCGCGCGAAGCCAGAGCCGCGGTGGAAGACAACAAAAAGGCGCAGCTTGAGCGGGATAAGCAGCTGAACGAACAGCAGAAGCTGGCTGTGCTGTCGAAAGAGTACAAAGCCCAGGTCAAGCAGTTGATTGAGATGAACAAAATTGATGTGGCAAAAGGCAACATCACCTTCAACTTTACCGACAATAACCTGATTAAAAAGATCATGGTGGATAAGCCTACGCAGACGCAGCTGATTAATGGTCGTCTCGCCATTGCCCGCCTGGCTGCCGACGCCAGTGGTGAGAGCCAGTACGCTATCATCCCGGCCAGCGTAGCGGATAAAATTGCGCAGCGTGATGCCAGCGCCATCGTGTTAAACAGCGCATTAAGCGAAGAAGCACAGGACGAAGATGATCCTTATGCTGATTTCAAAGTCCCTGATGATTTGATGTGGTAATTGTATTCTGACCCATTCAGAACGGGCTGGCGGCAGAGAGTTGCATTACCTCGCCGCTGACAGGATGAACAAACGTCAGCCCACTGGCGTGCAGCATCAGCCTTTCTGCCTGTTGGGCGCCCGGCATCAACAGCCCACCGTAAAGATCACAGCCCAGAATCGGGTGCCCCCGCTGCTGACAGTGAATACGAAGCTGGTGGGTGCGTCCGGTTTCGGGCGTCAGCTCAACCCGCGTGACCGGCAACGCGTCTCCCTCACTTCCCTGATAATAACCGCGTTCAGTGACCCGGTAGCGTGACCGCGCGGGTTTGCCCCTGATGGCGCATATCGTCATCCGGGGAAACAACGCCGGATCTTTCGCGATGGCAGCATCAATGACTCCCTCATCATCGGACAGATGGCCGCACAGCAGGGCCTGGTAGGTTTTGCTCACGCTACGCTGGCTGAACTGCTGGCAGAGGGCGGCGTTAATCGCCTTGTTTCGTGCAACAACCATCAGGCCGGATGTGCCGAAGTCGAGCCGATGCACCAGCGTGCAGCCAGGGAAAAGGCTGACCAGCCGGTGATGCACCGAATCAAGATTTTGCGGATTTTTACCTGACAGGCTCAGCAATCCGCCAGGTTTGTTGATCACCAGCAGATGTGCATCCTGAAAGAGAAATGTGATCTCATCAAAGCAGGGTGGGGCGATAAACGTATCGATAATGGCAGACATGGTGCAACCGGCAGACAAAGGGCCGGAGATCATAACCTATTGCCCGGTCACTGACGACGACGGCAGACTTCACCGGGTCTTTATTCTCCCGTAATGGTTTCACCGCTTTGTGTGGCGAGCGACTGGCTGGCCTGATGCGTTCCGAACCCCGCCTGAGCAACAAATACTGAGCATACCGTCGCGGCTAACAACGTGAGAAGAACAGAAAGTTTCATGGCTGCATCCAGTGCTGATAAGGGCAGTCAGTCTGGCAGGAACGGTGACAGAGACAAACAGAACAATCCGGAAAAAAACTTTTAGTACATTTGAACAGCAACTTGCACGATTTTTAGTGATTTATTCGGGCAAGTCTCGCTTTAACGACTACAGTCTCTGGTGAGGTTGTCATCAATTCGTACCAAATGGAGGATTTTCTGTGTTAATTCAAAACGACGAGAAAGGCCACGTCATTATTGGCGAAGCGGCACTAAGCCTTGCCCTGGGTGAGAAAGAAATCAGTATCGCATCACTTTTTACTCAGCTGGGTTTGATGGCGAAATCTGAAAGCAACGCTGATCGACTGGAGAAAATCGACAAAGCCAGAAACTGGCTGAGTAGTTTTACGTCACCAGCGGTTGCCCAGCAGCAGGTGCCGTACCTGCGAACGCTTGCAGGCCTGAACGAAGAGCTGAACTAGCCCCGATAGAACTGACGCCAGTGGACGTAGTCCGGCTCCGGCCGGAAAACGACGAAGCGGACGACCTCAACGGTTGCGCGAGAGCGTATACCGGCCGGAGATAATGTCAGGGACGACACTTCTCCTGCCCTCAAAAACTGCACCTGTGATCGCGACGTTATCCCTTTCTACTACAATCTGCCAGATCCCTTTCTGCCTGCAAACCGCCAGCCTGATACAAATCAGGCGAGAGACACATCGCACCCGCCGTCCAGCCAGATTGTATCGCTGCCATCATATTCAACATCTTCACGTCGTGCCTGCGGCGGCCGTTGCTGTAGGCTTTCTGTTTATCGACTGTCTTGTTGTCTGAAGATAATGACTATTTCAGCCAGCCTCGTTGTGACAAGGCTGGCTGAATTAACGTGCAGGACAGATTGACGCGTTGCTACGGGTTAAAAACTCTCCCAGCTGGCGTCTGCGGATGCCGCCACAGGCACAGCAGGCACTAAACGTGGCGTCAGGACCGGAGTCCGGGTTTGCACGGCAGAGAGACGGAACACAGCCACTGTTTTTTCCAGTTCATCTGCCTGCGACTCCAGAGAGCTGGCTGCAGCGGAAGACTCTTCAACCAGCGCGGCGTTCTGTTGCGTGGTGGTATCCATTTCGGCCATGGCCGTGGCAATCTGAGAAATGCCGCGGTTTTGCTCGTCAGATGCGGCAGCAATCTCACCCATAATGTCTTTAACCTGACTGACTGAGCGAACGATGTCATTCATCGTGGTGCCGGCGCGTTCAACAAACGCAGAGCCATCCTGCACCCGGTCAAGTGACTCGCGAATCAGCGTTTCAATCTCTTTAGCGGCCAGCGAGCTGCGCTGGGCCAGATTTCTCACTTCACCCGCAACCACCGCAAACCCGCGCCCCTGTTCACCGGCGCGTGCCGCTTCCACGGCAGCGTTGAGTGCCAGGATGTTAGTCTGGAAAGAGATGCTGTTGATGACGTGAATGATTTCGCCAATTTTCCCTGAACTCTGGCTGATGCTGTCCATGGTGACGATAACATCACGGATAATCTCACCACCGCGTCCGGCATTCACCGACGCATCGGTCGCCAGCTGACTTGCATGGTGGGCATTCTCCGCATTCTGTTTCACCGTCGAGGAGAGCTCTTCCATACTGGCAGCCGTCTGAACCACGGCGGCAGACTGCTGTTCAGTGCGCGATGACAGGTCGGTGTTGCCTGCGGCAATTTCTGCCGAAGCGCGCGCCACGCTGCTGACGCCATCGCGCACGTTGGTGATGATGTTCTGCAGGCTGATGTTCATTGCATCTACCGCCTGCATCAACTGACCCAACTCATCGCCACGCGTGGTTTTCAGCGAGGTTGTTAAATCACCGCTGGCGATACGCTGCGCGGCATTCAGTGTCTCTTTCAGGGGCTGCGTAATGCTGCGGGTGATCCGCCAGGCAATCAGCAGGCTCAGAATGGCACAAATCAGCGCGGCAAACGCAATACGCCACTCCGCCTGTTTAATGAACTCTGCAGAAAGCTGAGACTGGAACGCAAAGGTATCAGAGACTGCCGCATTGAGCCGTTCAGCAGCAGCAGTCAGGCTCGCAGATTCGCCTTTTTCTTTCTCTGAAGCATCGATATAGCGCGTTAAAGCCTGGCGCTGCTGCGCAAGCGTGTTAAGTAAGTTTCGCGTGCCATTACTAATGGTGGGCTGAGCAAAAATGTCCAGCTGCTCACTCAGCGTATTAATCGCAGTGTATTCTTCCAGGACCGCATCTCTGCTGGTCTCTGTGGGTTTATCCAGAAACGCTTTTTCAACATTGGCGGCATCAAACAGTGCGGCAGCCAGATGCATGACGGGAAGGGCCGCATCCGGTGACTGAGCCATATCGAGCGATTCAAACTGATGTGCAAAACCGATCAGGGCACCGGGTTTAATCGCATTGAGAGCGGCGGAGGTCGTTTCCGCGGATGCCACGAATTTCTCACGCTGGTTCTTATAGTCGTTGAGCAGCTGTCCCATCAGGGTGACTTTCTGCTGACCAATCTCATCCCATTTGAATCCATCCAGCCGTTTATAAAGCGCTTCTAGATCCTTCAGGGCCTGAACGTTCTGTGACGCAAATTTGGGATCTTTGGTGTACTGGTAGAGGGTACGGTTAAGACGTGCTTTGCCTAAGGTGTTAACCATTTCCACGGTAATTGAGCGCCGGGCAGAGTTGTCTTTGATACTGCGAAAACAGTCAAAAGCCATAAAGGTAATGGCAAGGGAGGCAGCGATAAGGACGATAAAGCCGGCACCCAGTTTTTTTCCGATTTTAATATCAGAGATACGTTGAGAAAGACCCATGAGGTTCACCTTTAATGAGGTTCAGAAGCAGAAGAAAAGGAAAAAAAGTTAAATAATGCCAAAGATTATCTTTATATCGTCAGGGTGAAAATAACCTTTAATTTTATTTATAATTGCATGAGGGGCTAATGAGTTGGCTTTTTATTGTTAATGTTGAAATTATTTGCCTTCTAATAATTTCAGGCATGATTGCAAGCTTCTGATTAATAAAATAAAAATTTATAATTATATGGATTTGAATTGTATTTATTTGATCCTGATCAAAATTATTTTATGAAAGTATGGATCAAAAGCGATAACGGTTTACAAAGGGAAAATGCAGGATTTTGCTAATGTTTTGATTAAGCAGTCAGATATAAACAGCTTTATTCATGAGCAATGCTATTTGCCACGCGCACTATCCTATAAAGTAGAAATCCGGTTCTGAATAGTGAGCACAAAATATGCCAGATTACTGTTTCTACACGCAGGGAAAACAGACCATTGCTCTGGCAAGGTCAAATATGAACCGCGCCAGCGAGTTGCTTGTCCGGGGGTTTATAAAAGAGGCTGAAGAAGTGCGTGCTCCTGATGAAAAGCAGGCCGCTGCGCGCTTTGCAGATATCAGAAAAGAGAATGCCATTGATCGGCATAAATTTCTGGCCGGCGCGGGAACAATGCCGTTGATTGGCGTGCTCACAGCACTGGCTGCCTTTCTTTTCTGGCGTAAAAAATAATCCTGATTCTCCGCAGTTCTTCAAAAAACAGTCGGCCGACGCCCTGACGCTATCGGGCACAGCATTATCACAGGAAGCTGTGCCAGGCGTTAACCCGCCAGCGTCTCTTAATATGGTGGGGTTGTCTCGCTGGAACAAAGAATGAACACCCACGTCCGTCGAGAATCTTCATTATCTGTCAGGCGATCATCTTCATCCTGAATGACTCCGTATTTACGCAGATTCCCCTTTCCAAACCACTCTGCTAAACATTCTTACAGATATTATTCATGCCTTCAGATTGATGTGACAGTGATTAGTTTGTTTAAAATTTAAATCACATTAAGGTTAGTCAGGTGTCACCGAAAAATTACGCTGATTTTTATCTCAGACCGTATTCAGTTATCGACTAATAAAATTAGTGATCTCACTAAAAATTCAGTATGGTCTGAACGTTATCCTACATTCCCCCTCCATTCTTTAGTTCCATCCCTAATCGGCTCAGGCATACAGAAATAAAATTTTCAGTATTTTGTACGTTAGTTATTCCATGGAATAAAAGTCTATAAACGCAATTTTTATAGCTGAATATTGCGAGTCGCCGCCTGTCTGATAATAATTGCCGTCATTGAGGTACGGCACAAATCAATCTGATTGTTAGCGCAAAGCGCGCTATTCAGTTCTCTCAACGAATGGTCAGAATGTTCCGTTGGGACAGATTGCGACGAAGCAGTTACCCAAAAAAGGATCAACCGGTTCTGCCGTGCCTTTCAGCATCAAGCTGATTGGCTGTGATTTATCCCCTCAGGCAGGCGCACCTGCGGAGAAGAAAAACTACACCAAAGCATCCATCACCTTCACGGGTCCAACAGTAGACGCCACCACGCTGCAGGTGACAGCAAATGATGCGGGTCAGCAGCCAGCCAAAAACGTCGGTATTCAGATTATGCAGGCGAATAAGGCTGTGCATGTTAATGGTACTGCCAGCACTGAAGCCAGCAACATCCTTGTGGGTGAAAACGAAATTCCATTCACGGCAACGTATGTGGCAACCGCTGAAACGGGTGTCACTGCGGGTGCGGCAAACAGTTCTGTCAACTTCACGGTGAACTATCAGTAACCGTAACGTCACAGTGTCCGCGACACCCTTATCGCGGACACACGCCTTACTGTTATCAGAGGAACGAACGATGCCGGGCCATATGTTACGAAACACCTTATTTACCCTCTTTATCTCCACTGCGTGTCTGCTGCCTTCTCTGACAAGTGCAGGCGGAATAATGCTGGGAGGCACCCGCATTATTTATCCGGCAGACCAGAAGCAGGTCAGTATGTCTGTGCGCAATACATCTGAAGACAGCAGTTTTCTGGTGCAGTCCTGGGTTGAACAGTCGGATGACCAAAAAAGTCAGGATTTTGTTGTTACCCCGCCGCTGTATGTCAGTGGGCCGTGTAATGAGAACACCCTTCGTCTGATGTATGTTGGCGCGCCAGCTGCGCCCGACCGTGAAACACTTTATTACTTCAATACCAAAGCCATTCCTTCCGTGGATAAAAAGAAAATGGAAGGGAAAAACATGCTCATGCTGGCAGTCGTCACACGGATCAAATTATTTCTCCGCCCGGCAGGACTCACACCCGCGATCGAGAAAGCACCTGCTGAGTTGAAATTTCATCGCGCTGGTGGACAGGTGCGAATTGAAAATCCGACACCAATAGCGCTCAACTTCAGCGTAACGCTGAATAGGTTATTTCTCATTAGTGCCATCCTGTCAAAAAGTAATAGAGCTGCCCGGCAGAAAAACTGCCGGTAACTTTTATTTAAGGGCACACACAGGCAATCGCCGCCCCGCCTCTGTTTCTGTCACCTGAAGTGGGGAGGCTTATTATTATTTAATGATTAATAACAGAGGGTCTTTATCTAATACGAGGTTGTCGCGTTCCGCCCAGCCTCTGAGCTTGCCGGGGTTAAGTAATCCTTCAGGATCAAGACACTTCTTAACAGAAACGACGTCAGGTTTAATTTCTCCCTGTTTACCATCCTCAATATGATAAACATGTGGGTTATTTATTTTTACGTCATTGTCACGGAAGGTTGTCATTATTTCATTCAGTCTTTCTTCGGTTGAATAACGCACAAGTTGCAAACCGCTTGCGGTAATATTGCCATCATTGTCACGCAGGAATTCAATATGCGAAATAACCTCATCACCGAACAACGCTGCCATATCGATAATCTGCTGACGATAACAGGTGTGATTAAACGCTGTCTGTAAATATGTCAGAGAGCTGTCAACTTTAAGTGCGTGCAGCGTGGTGTGGTTCCAGCAATACTCCATCAGCGACGCGTTAGCCTCACGCGCTTCGTCGGCCGGCTGGCGCAGGGCGCTCTGACCGCGGTATTTTTCCAGCAGATGCGCGCAAAATCCTTCGCTTTCCTGCGCGATCACACTGATTACCGCATGCTGGCTGGCCTGATAGCGTCCGTTCAGGTGACTGAAATAAGAGGGGATTGGCGCGGCGAACAGCGCGAGCTGGCGTTTTGCCAGCCCCGGCGAACGGGCAAAGGCATTGGCATAATCCAGCGCATCGGTGAAATCATCAAACACGTCCAGCCTCTCAATCCACTGATGGACCGGTGCCAGTGCCAGCGCCACCTCAAGCACAATACCGTTGCTGCCATAGGCATGATGCAGCAGCAATGCCTGTGGCGCGGGCACCTGCAGAATGCGTGGTTCGGCTTCCATCGTCATGACTTTTACGCTGAGCACATTGCCGGGCGCGCCGAGTGGGCCGTAGTTAATGGAGCCGATACCGCCAAATCCGCCGCCGTAAAGGCCGCCCAGACTGGCGAGCCGGTAGGTGGAAGGCATGCAGCGCAGTTCCCATCCTGTTGGCCGGGTCAGGGTTTCAATCTCCGCCAGTCGGATCCCAGCCTGCGCCCGTACCACGCCGTTGCCCAGTTCACATACCTGATTGAATCCGGTCATATCGACCAGAATGCCGCCCTCCAGTGGCACCAGCTGGCCGTAGTTGCCGGTCGCGCCGCCGCGCAGGATCAGCGGCAACTGATGCTGAACACAGGCTTTCACCAGTAATCTCAGCTCTTCTTCGCTGCGCGGCCTGACCACGGCATCGGCCTGTTTGTCTTCCAGTTGCCGCTTAAGCACCGGGCTGAACCAGTGAAAATCACGGGAAAGGCGTTTGACCTTCGGCGCCTGTAAAGTCCAGTCCAGATCAGGCAGCGCCTGCAGAATCAGGGCGAGCGCCTGTTGACGTTGTTCACTGTCCATAATCTTCCTGCCTAAAGATGAATGAGGTTAATGAGATTGCACGGCTTCGCTTTCATGCCAGGCACTCAGCACGCGTCGGGAAATCCAGGACATCGCGCCAAAGAGTGCAATGCCGGTGAGTGAAATAAGCAGCAGAGCGGCAAACATCAGCGGGATGTCCAACTGATAGCCAGCCTGCAATATCTGGTAGGCCAGGCCGGTATTATTGCCGCCGGTGCCGGCCACAAACTCAGCCACCACCGCACCAATCAGTGACAGACCGCTGGAAATGCGCAGTGCGCCGAAGAAATAGGGCAGAGCGGAGGGAATGCGCAGGCGAATGAGGATTTGCAGACGGCTGGCGTGATTCAGCTGAAAATAGCTCAGCAGCCCCGGCGATACGCTGCGAAGCCCCTGTGTGGTATTGGAAATAATCGGGAACACCGCCATCAGCGTTGAACACACCACCAGCGACAATGTGGTGTCTTTGACCCAGATGATGATCAACGGCGCGATGGCGACGATCGGCGTCACCTGCAGGAACACGATGTAGGGAAACAGCGCGGTTTCAATAAAGCGGTTCTGTACCAGTACGAACGCCACGACTGCACCGATGACAATCGACAGTAAAAATGAAATCAGGGTGATTTTCAGGGTGAACAGCAGCGACGTCATCAGCGAACCGCAATGTGTCCACAGGCTTTGCAGCATCACCACCGGTGACGGCACCAGAAACTGAGGGATGTTGAAATAGCTCACCCAGCCTTGCCATAGCAAAATGACCACCACGGCGACTACCGCCGGATAGAGCACTTTGCGAAACGTGGGGTTGTTGATCCACGGAGAAGCATTTTGCGTTTTCATACCGTTACTCCATACCCGATTGGCTGGCTTGCAGCAGGCTGTCCTGCAACTGCTTCGCATAGCGTGAAAATGCCGGACTGACGCGGAAATCTTCGCTGCGCGGAAAAGGTTCGTTGATGGCGATATCTTCCACCACGCGCCCCGGACGCGCGGCCATCATGATCACCCGCTGCGACAGGAACACCGCTTCGTGGATCGAGTGAGTGACGAACACGACCGTCAGTCCCTGTTCCCGCCACAGGCGCAGAAGGTCGCTGTCGAGTTTGTTGCGGGTGATTTCGTCGAGCGCGCCGAACGGTTCATCCATCAGCAGCAGCTTCGGGCGCGTGACCAGGCCGCGGGCAATCGACACGCGCATCTGCATGCCGCCTGACAGTTCGCGAGGCAGGACGTTGGCAAATTTGCCAAGCCCCACCAGTTCCAGCGCTTCACTGACGCGGGTATTGGCTTCAGCGCGGGGTACGCCTGCCAGATCCAGCGGCAAACGCACGTTGTTCTGCACATTACTCCACGGCATCAGCGTGGCTTCCTGAAACACGAAAGAGAGCGGAACCTGCGCTTTTTCACGACTTTCGCGGCGCCACAGCATCAGCTTGCCGTCGCTGGGTTCCACCAGACCGGCAACCATTTTTAACAGCGTACTTTTGCCGCAGCCCGACGGGCCGAGCAGCGTGACAAATTCGCCCTGATTAATGGTCAGATTGACCGGCAGAAGCGCGCGGGTGCCGTTGCTGTAAATTTTCTCCGCCGACAACACCTCGATAGCCGGAACGGTTGGAGAAATAACTGAGCGGACATCGCTCATCACGGTGAGTTTCGGGGCTGAATTCATGGCATAACCTTCGCGTCTTTAATCATGTCGAGGGTATAGGTCTGCGCAAACGGCACTTTATCCGCGTCGATGAGTTTATTTTTGACCAGCATCTCCCAGGTCTTTTTCAGACGAGGTTCAGTGATGATGCCGATACCGCCGGTTTGCGCGTCGCCACCTGTCACCAGCGCATACTTCTTCATCTGCGCAATGCCAAAGGCAATCTGGTCGGCGCCCATACGCGGGTTAGCCTGGGTAATGAGCGCGTTGCCCGCGGCGGGGTCCTGCAGATATTCCTTCCAGCCCTGCATGGAGGCTTTCACGAACGCCGCCACGGCTGCCGGGCGTTTTTTGACAGTGTCGGCCATGCAGATAATGGAGTTGCCGTAAGGCGGATATCCCCAGTCGCTAAGCATGTAGACATAGAACGGTTTGCCACCTTTCTCGATTGAGAACGGCTCGGAAGTCACATAACCCTGCTGTACCAGATTATTGTCCGCAAGAAACGGCTGCACGCTGAAGGTGTAGGGCCGGACTTTGGCGTTACCCAGCCCCAGTTCACTTTTCGCCCAGGGCCAGAAAGAGGTATACGCCTCGGTCGCCAGCAAAAAGGTTTTGTCTTTCAGTTGCTCGCCGGCCCCGACTTTATCGTGGCTGATAAACACCGTCGGCGAATGCTGGAACACCGTCGCCACGGTCACCGCATGCACGCCAGCCTGCCAGGTTTCCAGCGCCTGGCCATTGTCGCCGAGCGTACAGTCCGCCTGACCAGCGGCCATCAGTTGCATCACGTTAACCTGCGGGCCGCCCATTTTAATGCTGACATCCAGACCGGCGGTTTTGTACAACCCTTTAGCCTGCGCCTCGTAAAATCCGCCATGCTCCGCCTGCGCGTACCAGTTGGTCAGGAACGTGAATTTCTCTTCCGCCATTGAACTGGCCGAAACGCCGCTCAGCAGCAGAGCCAGCAGGGTGTAAGTGGGTGAACGCCGTAGTTTCATCTTGAGAATTCCTTTATTCAGAGGCCAGAGAAGACGAAGGAGGAGTGAAGCGGGTTTGCACAAAGCCGTTCCAGTGGTGTTTACCCCAGGTGGGTTCGCTGCGGACTGTCCATTCCATCAGGTGGATCTCCGTGATCGCCTGCGCCCAGCTTGCCGCCAGCGAATCGAGGATCGCGTGCCCCTGTTCGGCGGTTGCGCCAATCGGATCGCCGATTACGCCGCTCGGACCAAAATCATAAGAAGCCCAGGCGGCGACAGGGCGGCCAGATGACAGCGTCGGACAGGGAAACGCCGGCGGATAATTGGCGACTGCGTGCTCCATGTGAACGCATTCCGGTGCCAGAGCCAGCATTACTGCCGTTTCGCTGTGACCGGCATGCATCGCCATTTTCTGCTCCTGCGCACTCAGGAACTGATTTTCCACGTTAGGCACGCGGAACACGTCGTGCGGGATCATGATCATGTCCCCGTGACGCAGGCGCATTTCCCGCGAGGCCATTTGCAGCACCTGCGGCTGTCCGCCGTGCCCATTGATCATCAGCAGTTTGCGGAACCCGGCGCGGTAGAGCGATTCGGCAATTTCCAGCACCGTCTGCAACAGCGTGTCGCCGGTCAGGGTCAGCGTGCCGGGGAAGTTCAGATGCTCGTCCGACTTGCCGTAAGTAATGGGCGGAATCGCGAAGGCCGGAATCTCTTCCGGAAGCCGCGCCAGTGCGTGACCCGCGACGCCGGAGGAAATCACGCTGTCCACCGAACACGGCAGATGCGGGCCATGCTGTTCGATGGCGCCGGTCGGTAAGACAATCACGGTGTTAGCCTTGTCGGGCAGAGCAGCGATAGCTGTCCAGCTCAGAAAAGGGAGAAAACGTTCTGCGGGAATATAGCCGTTAATCATGCTCTGCCTCGTGTTCGGACTTGTCAGGGTTAGCGGGACTGGGGTAACCAGGCGGTGGCTTCCACTTCAATCAGCACGTCGGCGCAGGGCAGCATTTCGCTGACCTGAACCACGGTAGAAACCGGCGGTTGACCGGGATAAAAAAGCTTTCTGACCCGGCTGTAATAGGGGAAATGATCAAGATTGCGAAAGTACTGCACCAGCTTGATCACATCACTCATCTGCCCGCCGGCGTCTTCAATGATGTGGCGGATACTTTCGAGCACATACCAGCTCTGGGCGAGGATCGGCCCCTGTTTGATATCAGTCGAGAATTCGCCGGTTTCACCCAACAGCAGGCGTGCTTCGGCGGGGATATCCTGAAAGCCGCGCACGATGGTCCCGCTCTGCGGATTAACCGGAATCACGCCCGAGAGAAAAACAAAATCGCCCGCGCGGCGCCACGCGGCATAGTTGGCGAGCGGTTTACCCGCACCCGCTTCAAGACTCATGGGATAACTCCGGATTCCAGGTACGTTGGTGGGCAAGCCTGCCATGGTGGAAAACCAGCCGGGCTGCGCTGTTTAAAGGCCAGGTCAGGCTGTCGCTGCCTGGAAAGAGAATCAGCGTGGCATCGCTGCCAGGTGCGAGTGGCAGGCCGGGCGGTGCATCACCGCTCAGCGCGGTGACATCGCAGATCAGTCGCGACTGCCAGTCAAAAACGTTATCCAGCTGCAGTGCGAACAGGGCACAGGCCAGCGTATCCAGCGGGTCGTAGCTGCCGGCCGGACAAAAAGCGTCCTGCACGTTATCGCAACCGAGCAGCACCGGAACGCCTGCCGCCTGCGCCTCTTTCAGCAGCGTTATGCCGCGCTGTCGTGGCGTGCGGCCGGTGACGGCATCCTGCAACAGCAGGTTGGTCATCGGCAGTGCAATCAGCGTGACGCGCTGCTCCGCCAGCAAACGCAGGACCTCCACTGCCTGATGTTCACTGCCGGAGGCCAGCGCGCAGCCGTGGCTGCAACAGATATGGCCGCTGAATCTATTTTCTGACAGGTAATGCGCCAGCCAGCTCAGGCCGTGTGCCACCGGCGAGAGCTCTTCATCGATATGCAAATCCAGATTCAGTTGCCAGCGCGAGGCACTGCGCATCAGGTTGGTCATGGCGGCCGGATCCCAGTTGGATGAGTGGATAAATCCACCCAGCAGGCAGTGGTTCCCGCTTTGCGCCACCGCAGCGGCGATGCGGTCAGCGGCCTCGCTGTCGGCAAAAAGAGTCAGCGGGACCAGCGCCACCCGTTCCAGCATGACGCCGGGTTGTGTGATAGTGGCCAGTGCCGTCCAGGCCAGCGGCGGCGTGGCATC
This sequence comes from Pantoea jilinensis, assembly GCF_019104105.1. Classification (NCBI taxonomy): domain Bacteria; kingdom Pseudomonadati; phylum Pseudomonadota; class Gammaproteobacteria; order Enterobacterales; family Erwiniaceae; genus Pantoea; species Pantoea jilinensis. Next base: position 1,518,115 of record NZ_CP077746.1, read on the forward strand.
GAACCAGTCAATATGGGTGCGCAGGCGGGTTACGCCGTTGGCGGCGGCCCATGCCATTCCCTGTCGGGCACGCTGATGAAGATCTGCCGTGGTCCAGTGCCGGCGATCCTCATGCAGGGTTTCAATCGCGGCCAGCAGACCGGGTTTTAGGGGACGGCTGCGACCAATGGTGAAGGTTTTATCAAGATGCGCATGAGGTTCGAGCAGACCTGGCAGCGCCAGCATGCCCTGTGCGTCCCACAAATCATTCTGGTCGGGCTGAAAAGGCGTCATGGAAGTTATTTTGCCTGCCTCAACGCGCAGATCTGCCGTCACCGGTTCACCTGCCTCCTCAGGCCACCCGGCAGGAAGCAGCCAGGCGGGAAGGCGAACGTTGGCAATGCCGTTTAACGGTGAGGCAAAAGAAGGAAAGTTCATATTGAGGCTCCGCGTTGGCATTACAGGTCCAGGACCAGAACAGGACTCTTAGCGCGCGAACAGCACAGCGTAATCTGAGTGTTCTCCGCTTTCTCTTCTTCTGTCAGCACGCAGTCGCGGTGATCGGGAATACCGTCGATGACATCCGTAATGCATGAGCCGCAAATACCCTGTTCGCACGACAGCATAATATCGACTCTGGCACTCAATAAGACTTCTGCAATGCTTTGGTCTGAACCAACTAAATAACGTTTTCCGCTGGATTTCAGCTCAATGTGAAATTCAGAGTTGGCGTTATTTTTGTTTATAGTGTTATTGCTGAATCGCTCAAAAGATAATTGATTCTTATGCCAGTGATGCGTGTACATAATCTCTTCAAGGCGCTTAATAAACCCATCCGGGCCACAGGCCATCACCTGCGTATTGGCATCCGGCTGACACAGGCTCAGCGGCGTCGTGTGCCGCAGGGAATCGTTTGCGCTGCTGTCATGTAAAAAGAGATTTTTTGCCAGTGAAGGTGCTGTGAGACGCGGTATATACGCCGCTTTATCCAGGCCCGAAATGTAGTAGTGCAGTTCAAATTCAATGCCTTGCCGAGAAATCTGTTCCGCCATCGCCAGCAGTGGCGTAATGCCAATTCCTCCGGCAAATAACAGATAGCGCCCGGCGGCTGGCAGAGGGAAATGGTTACGTGGCATCGAGATATTGAGTGTGTCGTTAGCACTGAAATGATGATGAATAAAGTGCGACCCGCCGGTCGCGTTGTCTGCCAGTTTTACGCAGATTTCATAATATTCCCCGCTGTGATTTTCGTTGCAGAGAGAATACTGGCGCGGGCCAATTTCAGGAATGAAAAGGTCAATGTGCGCACCGGGTAACCAGGGCGGTAATAATCCACCGTCCTGCGCAATAAGTTGCAGTGAAATATTTCCTTTACCATTTTCGCCGATCGCCTTGATCGTGACAGGAATTAATCCGGCATCATTCATCGTCATTTACCGTATTCATTTTGATGAGTCATTCATAAACCAGGGTAACCTGTTCACCGCATAACCTGCTGCCATCCGCCTGGAATAGCCCGCGGCGGGATGTAATGTCGATGAAACGATTGTTCCCATTGCAATGAAAGCTACGTTATTGTTGTAAAGCTGTTGCGTCCAGCGCTTTGATTCGCACATCCCGTTGCAAAAAAGAGAGCACTCAATCATGTTCGCATTCTCACGGTTTCTGCTGTACTTCACTGAGGTTGCCCGCCAGGGCTCGTTTCGTAAGGCGTCAGAAACCTTACATGTCGCCGCATCGTCGATTGACCGGCAGATCCTGCGGGTGGAAAAAGAACTGGCAATGCCGCTGTTTGAACGGCACCCGACCGGATTGCGGCTAACGGCAGCCGGCGAGCTGCTATTGCACGCCGCCAACAACTGGAAAAAGGACTTCACCCGCGTCTGCGAGCAACTCGATGACCTGCGCGGTCTGCGGCGCGGACACGTGCGAATTGCCACCATTGACGCCATCAACCGGCAGTTTTTCTCGGCGATGCTCAGGAAGGTGCATGCTGATTATCCGAATATCTCTTTCACGCTGACCACCATGAACAATGTGGACATTCAGCAGGCGCTGATATCTGGCGATGCTGACTTTGGTCTGATGCTTAATCCGCAAAGTTCACGAGAGTTGCAGGTACGCGCTTTTGCAGAAATCGAGCTGGGGATTGTGGTGCCGAAAGGGCACCCGCTCGGCGACAGAAGCCACGTGCGTTTTAGCCAGTGCATGGAATATCCGTTTATCCTGCCGGCTGCGCCGCTGATGCTGGCCGAACCCGTCCAGGCGCTGATGAATATCAACGGCGACATGATTAACGAAGTCGCGGTATCCAATAACATCCACATGATCCGCTCGCTGATTAAAGAGAAAATGGGCATTGGTATTCTCTGCTGGCTCGACATCATTGATGAGGTGGAAAGCGATGAACTGCAATTTATTCCGCTGACCGATCCGCAATTAAAAACGTTCACCCTTTCGTTGTGCGTCGCCCCGACAAGACAGCTTTCGCTGGCCGCCTCGATGATGCTCAAACAGCTGGAGATGTTGTTCAGCGAGATCCAGATGCCGCGAGGTGATCGGGATTGATTTGCACTGTTCTGGTGCTGGCTGCTTTGTAATGAATCAAAGGTTGCAGAGCCAGCGCCGATCAATCCCCTGTTAAAGCGCAGAGAAAGCGCATTCGTGGAGTTGGCACCTTTCTTGTATAACCCACAGTGAGTAGAAGCGGTCAGTGCGGGCAACTGCGCGGGACATTGCTCAGCAACCATTTCGCGGTTCATTTAGAGCCGGTCAGGGGAGCTGAGCCGCATTCGCTCAATGCCCCTCCGGTGATGATTAGGAGAGGAGCAATGAAGTCAGTTTCCCGCATTCCCCTGTCTTGCTGCGTGCTGAGCGCGCTGATCCCTGCCGCATTTTCACTGTCGGCACACGCCGATGAGAAAATAGCGCTACTGACATCCTGGTACGCGCAGGCGGAGCAGGGCGGCTATTATCAGGCGCAGGCCACAGGCATTTACAAGCGTTACGGGCTGGATGTCAGCATTCAGTCCGGCGGCCCGCAGGTCAACGGCATGCAGTTGCTGCTGGCAAAGCGCGCGGACGTGATCATCGGTTATGATCTCCAGCTACTCGAATCCGTACAGCGCGGTTTTCAGGCCAAAGCCATCGCCGCCCCTTTCCAGTTTGATCCTCAGGGGCTGCTGACACATGCTTCAGTCACTTCCCTGGACGGTCTGAAAGACAAAACCATTTTAGTCTCCAGCTCCGGGCAATCGACCTGGTGGCCATGGCTGAAAGCACGCTATCAGCTTAGCGATTCACAGGTTCGTCCTTACACCTTCAATATCCAGCCCTTTGTGGCTGACGAAAATGTCGCGCAGCAAGCCTATGTCAGTTCTGAAGTTTTTCAGGCACAAAAGGCGGGTGTGAAATCAAATTTCTTCCTCTTCTCGGAGCACGGCTATCCCCCTTACGGCGGCATTCTGATCACCCGTCCTGAACTGATCAGCAGCCGGAAAGAGGCGATGGCTAAGTTTGTAAAGGCGTCGATGGAAGGATGGGTAAGCTATCTGCAAAATCCGGCGGCGGGCAACGCGCTGATCAAAAAGGATAACCCGAAGATGACGGACGACCTGCTGGCCTGGGGCGTTCAGCAAATCAAAGCGCACCATCTGATTGACGGCGGTGATGCGGCAACAAAGGGGTGGGGCACCATGACGGAAGCCCGCTGGCAGAAAACCCGTGATTTCATGGTGAACGCCAGACTGCTGAATGCGAATACCGACTGGAAGCAGGCGTATACCACTGAAATTGTCGACCAGATGCAGGTTAAGCCCTGAGGAGTGTTGCAATGTCATCTGACGTTTTACTGATTAAAAATGCGCACGCAATCCTCACCGGCTTGCCGGGAGAGGCAGCGCGTCACGCCGGGCCGGATATTCGCGTGCGTCATGGGGTGATCGAGGCGATAGGTTCCCTGACGGCAATGCCCGACGAGCAGCTGATCGACGCCCGCGATTGCGTGGTTTATCCCGCCTGGGTGAATACGCACCATCACCTGTTTCAGTCATTGTTAAAAGGGGAACCGCAGGGGCTGAACCAAAGCCTGACCGCATGGCTGAGTGCCACGCCTTATCGTTTTCGTGCCACCTTCGATGAATCCACCTTTCGTCTTGCGGTGCGTATCGGCCTGACTGAACTGCTGCGTTCCGGCTGCGCGACGGTGGCGGACCATAACTACCTTTACTGGCCAGATATGCCGTTCGATACCTCGGAAATCCTGTTCAGTGAAGGTGAGGCGCTGGGAATGCGCATTGTGCTATGTCGGGGTGGCGCAACGCAGGGGCGCGCGATCGAGAAAGATTTGCCGCAGGCGCTGCGCCCGGAAAACTTCGGGGATTACATGGCGGATATTGAACGGCTGGTGGGTCGTTATCACGATCCGAAACCAACGTCACTGCGCCGTGTGGTGATGGCACCTACAACCTTGCTGCATTCTGCACCCGGTGCGGAGTTGCGCGAAATGGCGAAACTGGCCCGCAGTCTGGGGATTCGGCTGCACAGCCACTTGTCGGAAACCGTGGATTATCTTGATGCGGCGCGTGCCAGATTCGACATGACGCCGGTGCAGTTTTGTGCGGAACACGACTGGCTGGGTGAGGACGTCTGGTTTGCGCACCTGGTAAAACTGCTGCCGCAGGAAATCACGATGCTGGGTCAGACCCGCTCTGGCATTGCACACTGCCCGCAAAGCAACGGGCGTCTGGGCAGCGGCATCGCTGATTTGCTGGCGCTGGAACAGGCCGGTGTGCCTGTTTCATTAGGCGTAGACGGTGCGGCATCGAACGAAGCCGCCGATATGCAAAGTGAAGCGCATGCGGCCTGGCTTTTGCAGCGCGCCCGAAAAGGCATGCTGGCGACACCGCGTTATGACGGCGGCACGTTTGAAGGCGGCGGCGACGCAGCATCTGTTGAAGACGTGGTGCGGTGGGGCAGCGCAGGCGGGGCGCAGATCCTTGGCCTGCAACAAAGCGGCACCGTGCAGGTGGGCAGGCTGGCGGATATCGCCATTTATCGGCTGGATGACCCGCGCTACTTCGGCCTGCACGACATGGCCATTGGTCCGGTGGCCTGTGGCGGACGCGCTTCGCTTAAGGCACTGATGATAAATGGCCGGGTGATCGTCGAAAACGATGTCATCCCCGGACTCGATTTGGAGGCCATGCGCCATGAGGCAATGTCTGCCGTCCGTACTTTACAACAGCGCGCTGCGCGCTAACCCTATTGATTAAGAAGGATAAGAACAATGACGCAATCAAATCAAACAGCATATGCATTACAGGAACTGGAAAAAGAAGCAGGAATGGGCGCGATGGGTGAAGAAACTTTTGCCCGTGAAGTGCGTTGTATCGATTTATCAGATTTCGAAAACCGTAAAAGTGAGATCGCCGACGAACTCTGGAGCGCAGCCGTAGAAATTGGCTTCTTCCAGGTCAGCAATCACGGCATTGCACTCGGCGATATCCGTCAGGCGTTCAGCATGACAGAGGATTTCTTCTTACTGCCCGAAGAGATAAAAGCGCAATATCCGCTGGCGCGTAACGCAGGCTGGGAGAATAAATCTCAGGTGCGACCATCAACCCGAACGCCAGACCAGAAAGAGTCTTACCAGATCACCCGTCCGTTGATGGCACCGCTATGGCCGACTGAACAGGAACTGCCGGCTTTCAAAGAGACCATGCTGAATTTTGAATCGCAATGCTGGCAACTGGGCATGAAACTGCTTTCCTGTTTTGCCCTCAAACTGGGCTTTCCTGAGCACTTTTTCGAGCAGGCACATAATCCGGACCTGCAAACTTACCAGAGTACGCTGCGCATGCTGCACTACTATGCCACTGAGCAGTCAGAGCAGGGGATGTGGCGCGCGGGTGCGCATACAGATTTTGACTGTCTGACGCTGCTGTTCCAGCGTCCCGGTCAGGGCGGGTTGCAGGTATGTCCTGGCAAAGACCGCGAAAGTCAGCAGTGGACCAGCATCGAGCCGCGCGAAGAGGTGATCACCTGCAACATCGGCGACATGCTGATGCGCTGGAGCGACGATCAGCTGCCGTCAAATTTCCACCGTGTGAGAAGCCCACTGCCCGGCGAATACCAGGGTGCGCGCTACAGCCTGGCCTTTTTCTGTCAGGCTAATAAAGATGTGGAGATTCTGGGGCCGCAGGCGAAATATCCGGCCATCACCGCCGAAGATTATCTGCAACAGCGCATTCAGGCGAACTTTGCGAAAGGATAATTTGCCAGAAAGATAAAGAGAGCTGAAAAGCAAAAAGCCCGCTCAGGGAAAACTGAGCGGGCTTTTTTAATTCTGGCTTTTCTGGCTGAGATCGCCTTTGTCAGTAACTCGCTAATATAGCCTTCGCCTTCATGTACTTACGGGCATAAAAAATACAACCCTCGCATAGAAGGAATTTAATGCGATCTCATTATTTGATTTGAACATGATAAATTCTTTGTTGCGTAAATCTCTGTTACTGCCGAACAGGCAGAACAATGTAACCAGAAGGATTTGTGTCGATTACTGTTAATGAATGTTGAAATATGAAGCTATTCTCTGAACTGGCTTACCTGAGATTGAAAATTTGAAGCTGTAAGCATAGGCGGGATTTCCCGCCTATGCTTCTGATTAACGTCAATGCGACAGAGTCAGTCAAATCCCTGAACATTACAGGGTGTTCGCCTGATGTTTTTATTTCTGTCAGTCTCCATAAGCGTAAGCGGTGGTCTGGACGGTATAGGTATCAGCTTTCACGTTCTGCGTCCCGTTTATTGTAACATTGTAAGTTGATACGCCGTTGGTGGCAGTGCTGTATAAAATGTAATCGGTGCTACATGTCAAATCTAACTCTGAGCAACGAGTAGCGCCAGCAACGGCAGGATTACTAGAAGACCTGAGTATTGTTACAAGAATGGTGTTATTGCTGTCGTTTTTGCCTTTAATACTTAATGGGGCCTGAGTTGTGCCGTTATCAGACCCTGTTAATGACCCGGGCATACCCAAAGCTATGTAATGACGAGAGGCGCCGCCTGTCGAAGTGATGGTACCATTTGCCAGCACTTTATAATTAGAACTAGCCCCGTCCGACAGACCCGACACCGGCGTCAAAACGTTAGAAACAGTGAGCGGAGTAGTAAAAGTAATGTCGGCCGACGCAGTACTGGCTTCGGACAGCGCTGCGATTGCTGCGTGGGATGAAATACCCGCGATGATTATCGCTGCTGCCGCTGAGGTTTTGATGTTTAAAAATTTCATATCTCTATCCTTTGTTGTGTTGAATTAACGACTGCAGTCGTCCCTAAAAGTCGTAGACAGTGCGTCTACCCGACCATCGAGGCATATGTGCCACCGATGGCTCCCCGTCACCAAAAATGTCAGTGACGTGGTATTCGTGAAATCTCTATATAGCGCCCGGCTGTTGCACGTTACTGAGTGACCACCTGACCAGCGATGTTTAAAGAGTAGGTATCCGCTTTCACCCTCTGGTCGCCATCCGCCAGAATGTCAAAAACCATTCTGTCTTCGCCGGTATGCACGGTTATCACCTGCATGTCCGCCATTTCCGTTACCACCTGTTGCTGTGGCACCAGACGCACCCGCAACTGATGCGCCGGATTCTGCTGGCCTGTCAGCACATAACGTCCTCCCTGCTGGCCGGATACAGCCTGCTCGCTCCGGAGCTGAAAGCCCGTATGGATGTCGTAGCTGACCAGCGTGCCCCTGCCGAGCTTTGTGCCGTCTCTGACAGCACCCGCCTGCAGGCCATGGTTCATCTGCAACACCAGTTGCGGGCTACCCGTCGCGACAGCCGGAGCGCTGCTGGCCATGACTGTCAAAAGCGCTGCCGCTATCAGATACAATCTTTTTCTGTTCATCATTCCCCTTCTCCGGGTGATGTTTCTGTTCAGTTTTTTCGGGAGCCGGTAACTGCTTTCAGCGACAAACTGCCTCTGACAGATACAGCCCTGCTGGCCCTGGTTTTTCCGGCAGACGGTAATCAGCCCGGCACTGTTGCTTCTCTCCCCATCTCGCCATCAGGGCACCTTTTCCGTTCAGTCCGGACAGATACACCTGCCCGGCTTCACCGGTAATGCCACTGCCTGATGACGCCTGGTTTTCCGGGGTAACCAGTGCCCCAAAAGGAACCGGTTTACCGTCCGGACGTATCAGTGTCACCAGCGCCCGCCGGCCAATATGCGTGATAAAGGTGGCCGGGATAACCGCGCCCTGCGTCGGCACTACCGTCACGTCCGTCTGTTTTATTTCTGCATCAGCCGAAAGACGAGCAGGGTCCAGGCTGACAATATTCTTCCGGTAAGGCTGCAGGCCTGACTGTGTGGTGTAGCCACGAAAATCGGTTTTCACTCCCGGCCAGCCGCCAACAGCCACTCCGGAGGCACCCGGCGCTTCCACCAGTGCCACGGTATCGTTCAGCGTCTGCCCTGCGGTGACATTACTGCGGGTAATCACGATGCCGCCTGACGCATCCAGTCCTGTCTGCCGGTAAGACGGACTGTAGCCGTAACGGCCATTCAGCTGGCCGTAGCCCCCGCTCCAGCCAAGGTTCAGGTCGCTGTCGTTGCGGTCTCCGCTCACCGCCCCCGAACGTTGACGCTGGTTCACATTCCACTGCAACTGGCGGTCATACGCCTGACCACTGAGCCCCACCTGCTGTGTATTGCCGCCGGATGAAGGCGACGTCATCTGATAGGTCGCCTGGGTTGCCCCACCAGGCCAGCGGTCCAGTGGAATACTGACCATCATGTTAATCAGCCGGTTATCCTGCCATTTACTGCCGCTGTTCCGGTTACGGTTCTGCGTCGCATTCAGCGACAGGGAAACGCCGCGTATACTGACGCCATAGCCGGCACTGAACGACTCTGTACTCCCTTGCCCGTTGCCGTAACTGTTGCGAGAACCGCTCAGGCTGAGACTCCCCAATCCGCCCAATGACTGACTGAGCGTCAGGGTTGTCTCAGACCGGCGTTGTGCGTCACTGCCGGCTGGGTTTTCCTGCCGATAGCTGTCCATTACCTCAGACAGCGTGCTGAAACCGGATGCGTCATAGCGGGTATGGGACAGATCAAGCGAGGTGTTGGTTACCTCAACGCGCTTGCTGTAGCGCAGCCGTCCGTATCCCCCCGTTTCACTTTCACGCTCTTTCTTCTGCCCACGGCCGTGAGTCCCATCCAGAGATACCGCGCCCCACGACCCGAGCAACATACCCAGCCCCGCAGTCGTCGCCTGATAGCGCTCCGCGCCCTGCAAACCGCCGTATAGGGTCAGGCTCCACGGCAGGCCATACATAACAGTGGCCTGTGCAACCAGAGGCGAATCAACCGTGTTATCTGATGCCCGATACTGCCCGGCCATCAGGTTGTACACGCTGTGGCCTTCCTGCAGCGCAATCGCCGGCGTCTGATAAGGGACGCTGAATTCCTGAGTAGTGCCGTCGGCTTCCCATACGGTAACCTGCAAATCCCCACCCGAGCCGCCAGCGGCAAAGTCACTCAGGGCAAACGGGCCGGGCGCTACCGTGGCGTTGTAAACCGTGTAGCCATTCTGCTTCACTTCTACCCTGGCCTGAGTGCGGGCAATACCGCGCACCACGGGTGAAAAAGTCCGCTGCGAAGAGGGCAGCATATTTTCATCCGAACCCAGCATCACGCCGCGAAAAGGTACGCTGTCAAAAATTTCCGACGGCGTGAAACGCTCTCCCAGCGTCAGCCTGCTTTGCATGTCATACAGGCCCCGATCAAGATAGGTATAAGGAGTCTGCCAGCGGCCGGTCTGTCCGCGGCTCTTCTGCCACGTCGTCGAATTACGTAATCGCCATGGTCCCCAGTTAGCGCCGGGCTCCAGCTGCAGGTACTGCGATTCATTGACATTTCTACTCCCGACCCGGGATTCCACATGGCTGGTACCGGTCCGGTAATTCATCAGGATCGCCGGGACTCCCTCATCCCACAGCTCTCGGGGAGAAATGCCCTTTACTTCAGGACGCAATGCTATCTGCGGAACGCTCAGCACCAGCTGCTGTGCCCCGAAATTAAAATCAGCTCTGGCATGCGGAATAACGCGGATGTCAGCACAATCTTTGTTTGCGTCCAGGCCTTTGCCGGACAATGCCGGATAGTCTTCCGTCTTTATGCCGTAACGTAAAAGCTGCTTCCTGCTCAGGCAGGGCTGCAAAACAGGCATGCCCCGGGAATCTTCCTGCTGAACAAAAACCACTTCACGGGAATCCACCTGCTCACCATTGAGCAACACGTCAACCAGATAGGTTCCTGGAAGCTGCCCGCCCTGGTTAAATAGAGCGATATCCGCATCACTGACACCACCACCCAACTGTGAAGCATCAAATTCCCAGGTCCGGGCCATCACCGGCATTGAAAACAGCCCGGCAGATACCACGATGGCCACCACAGAAAACCGAAAATATTTCATTATCCAGGCGCCTTATTAGTGCAACGGCGACTGAAACGTGCGGCTCTCTCCACCTTCATCAGTGATAACCGTCCACTTCACCTGACCGGCAGCGCCTTTTGGCAGGATAAAGCTGCGGGAAGAGTGCGGAGCGACATATTCCCTATCCTGAATATTCATCTCCCCCACGCTGAGTGAGGACAAATTCATATAAAATGCGGAAGGGTTAGTTACCGTCAGCTTATCGCCCTGGCGTTGCCACTTAAGCGCGGATACGGCATCCATCATCGTTCCTCTCACGCCGGACGGGCGCACCAGCAGCTTAATACAGCTGTTTGCGCTGACTTCCAGGTTCAGCGTGACTGCTGTGGGCTTTAACGGTGTCCCTTTCGCATCCTGAGCCCAGACATCACTATCTTTAGGCGGAATACCGGTCACGCAAAGCCAGTGCAGCGTTTCACGGTCACCGGCCATTTGACCGCCGGTACGAATAATTCGCAGGCGGTTCTGCTGCTGTGCATCCAGACGGAAAACTGGCGGGGTGACAATAAAAGGCGCAGGTGTTTTTTTATCTTCCGCAAGCACCTTTCCCTGCACCAGTATGGGGTAAGCCTGCGCATTGGTGATGGATAAAGACGCTCCGCTGGAGTCCGGGTTATATATCACTCGTGAGGCACCCAGTTTGACCTCGAATACTTTGGTATTGGTGACCGTCTTCAGTTCCTGCGCAAAAGACGGAGTAGCGCCATTACTGATTAATATCGCGGCGGCCAGTACAGCCCCGGCTGCCCTATAAGTTTTTTTATTACAAAGTAAATACATAACACATCCCTATCAGAGAATAATTATTCCTGACTAAACGTAATCGTAAAATACCCTTGTTAATTTTTAGGTAAACGTAAAATTAACAAAGAAATTCATTTTAAAAATACACGGCCAGATTTTTAAGAAGAGAAAAGCTTCAGATAAAAAGCGGCACAGGTAGTTAGCGAGCCCGATGAGCCACAGGTGGAAAGGGCAGTCGTGCAATAATGTTTAAATTTAAGTTTCATATTCAGTAATCCTCTGGTGTGTTTTCGGGTTATTTATAATGCCCATAAAGCATGTTGAAGAAATTACCAGGTCATTGCTTTTCACATTCATATAGATGGCGCGGATTCAGGTACATCTATAATCACCGAGCTGAAGCAAGATGCGTACCCACCTTAACCCCCACACTGGCCGGGGCTTGCCACCTCAGGATGGAAACAGTGTTATACAGGAAAACCAATAACGGAATGTAATTCGAATTTATCTGTATTTTTAGTTTAATGATCTATTTTTGTTATTTTTTTAGCTTAAACAGTCGCCGATTGTTGCAGGCTGCCCACTAACTGACATCCGGAGGAGAGTTTAAAAGAGCATCTCCTGCCGTGAATCTGGTTGAATCGTCGTAATTCCCTTCTGACAGCGGAAGGTTCAGCTGTGCGAATATACTCATACTTTCGTTAGCAACGGCGTTCCGACATCAGGACAATGATTTCCCTGAAACAGAGTCAGTGGGTATCAACGCGTTCCCGTGCTTTTTATTCGCTTGGTTTAAAAATGCTACGTGCAAAAAGGGTTTAACTGTATTATGTTGTGAGATAAATCTGAGATTGAATTTATTTAATCGGGGGGGATGTGAAGGTGTTGTATACCATTAATGGTTCAATAGTGTTTAATACGGATGACAGTACTCTCCGACATATACCGACGAAAGATACCGTTCAGATTAACCTGCCTTCGGCGCGATTACTGGCACTCATTCTTGATTCCAATGGCGATATTCTGACAAGAGAATATTTGATTGTTGAAGTCTGGGATAAACATAACCTCAGAGGGTCAAATGCAAATTTAACGCAATACCTGAGTATAATGAGACGTGCATTATCCGCATTTGGATGTGATGAAATTGTCATTACCATTCCTAAAATTGGTATTAAGTTAAATACTAATCATTCTGTCGTTAAATCCCCCTCCTTTGACGGAATAGAGTCATCCCCACCGGCTCATTTACCTAAGGCATTATTAAATAAACCTGGATCTTTTCTTTCATGGAAAGTCATTGTTCTTTGCCTGTATATCATTTCACCCGTTTTTATTGCAACTGCGGTGTTAGTCTTTAAAAACAATACGTCTTCATTGGATAATATCAACATTTATCTGAAATCAGATTTTCTTGCAGAGGGGTGCGAGGTGGTTTTTGTTAAGGATCTCAATGAAAATAAGATGAAAGAAGTAAAAAGTAAAATAACTGCTCTTTTAGCAGAAAATAATTTAGTCTGTGATAAAAATAAAAAAATCTATTTTGATAACTATACGTCTTTTTCGCCAAAAGATGATGGCCGAACATTAATTTCGTATTGCAAGCTTGGAAAAGAGAGGAATGTAACCAGTTGCAATAATTTCTTCCATATTAACGAGAATTAATATGATGTTTCCAAACGTGGGAGTTCTGATAGCTATTTCAACTGTCTGTACGGCAATTCTTCTGGGTTTTATATTTTTGGGGTCTGAAAATAATTTAATATTGCCACTGAGATGTTACTCTTTTACCCAATACGATCTGGGTGGTGAGGGACAGACGCTTAAATTTAATGTCGCCCAGGATCTCAGACTATACAAGGACGGAACCGGATATTTTTTACTGAATGGACGGGTGTTAATCAATAATGAGGAAAAAAATTTAGGAAGAACCCTCATACTGAATAGGGGGGAAGTAAGGGGCAGTAATACAGCGCATTACTCTATAAGCCGCATCATTATCTCTCCCACTGACAATACAGATAATCCAACCTTTGAGAAGCTGTTAGCTGAATTTACCGGCGACCCGGAAACCTTACAACTTGATGTGATTAATGTCGGACATCATACTTTTATGATGGGAAGCCCACTTTCGTTTGTCTTTACCTGCGTGGCTTTTTAACTGATTGCATGAAAGCTCGCAGAACCTTTGCACTAAAGAAAGAACCAGGCACTGGCGCCATTTTCTCTGGCAGGCAGCAAAGGAAAAGGATGGCGGAAAGGCACAGCACAAATGCTAAACCGCTTCCTGGCTAACATCAGTGGGGGTCGATAGACACGCTATCTACAGGGCCGCCTGAGTAGCGCCCACAGCACATCGTTATTTGATGGTTCACATCTGAACCTGTCAGTGATTCGCCGACCTGTAACACAAAAGCAAAAAGCCCGCTCAGGTTTCCCTGAGCGGGCTTTTCTAATTCTGGCTCCTCTGACTGGACTCGAACCAGTGACATACGGATTAACAGTCCGCCGTTCTACCGACTGAACTACAGAGGAATCGCTTGAACGGGGCGAATATTAGCGGCGTAGATCCTGCTTGTCAAAGCCCTGTTTACTGATTTGCGTTCAGATGCTCGTAAAAGCAGCGGATTGGCGGTTTTTAGTCACTTCTGATGGATTTTCAAACTGCCAACAGGATCTCACTTTGCTGGCATTTCTCATTAGATGTTAGATGCATGTCAAAGTTTTGTTATTTGCCGATGTTAAAACAAGCGTTTCAGTGCTTTTATGATAAAAATTTCAAAACGAGATCATATGGAACAAATGAACTGCTTATCATCACGGTCGTCATCATCGGCCAGAAGTGAAACGGCATTTTGAAACTAACTGTTTGCAGATCAAGTGATTGTGAAAAGGAGTGGTCGATCACAAAAATAGCCAGAACCTGAAGTCTTACCTCAAATTTTCCGAAACAGACGCCAGACAGGCTGGGTGAATGTAAAAGATATTTTTCATTCGTGGTCCGCAGCCACTGAGCAAGTTAACAAATAAGAAGGGTCCCTATGAACATTAAAAAAACGATTGTCGCCTCACTGTTAGCCTGCATGTTACCTGCCGCAGTTATGGCAAAAGATATTTCAGTGGGCGTCTCTATGGCGCTGTTTGATGACAACTTCCTGACCATTCTGCGTACCTCAATGCAGAAAGAGATGCAGAAAGATGGCGTCAAAGGGCAGGTTGAGGATGCAAAAGGCGACGTTTCACAGCAGCTGCAGCAGGTACAAAACTTTATCGGACAGGGTGTTGATGCGCTGATCGTTAACCCGGTCGATACCAATGCGGTGAAACCGATTATGGATCAGGCGAGCAAAGCGGGTATTCCGCTGATCTTCGTAAACCGCCGCCCTGGGGCTGAACTGACCGGAAAAATGGCTTATGTCGGATCCGACTCAGAACTGGCCGGACGCTTACAGATGGAAGCGCTGGCGAAGGCGATGAACGGCAAAGGCAACGTTGCCATCCTGATGGGTGACCTGGCAAACGAAGCGACCCGCGACCGTACTAAAGGCGTGGAAGAAGTCGCAGCTAAATTCCCTGGCATCAAAATCGTTCAGAAACAGACCGCCAAATTTACCCGTAACGATGCGGTGGATGTGGTCAGTAACTGGATGACTGCCGGTGATCAGATCAATGCCATCGCCTCGAACAACGATGAAATGGCGATTGGTGCGCTGCAGGCGCTGGGTAAAAACCCGGACAAAATCCTGATCGCGGGTGTCGATGGCACACCGGATGCGCTGCAGATGCTGAAGCAGGGCAAGATGGTCGCCACAGTATTCCAGGATGCGCAGGGCCAGGGTGAAGGTGCGGTGCAGACGGCAATCAAACTGGTGAAAGGTGAGAAAGTCCAGAAAATCATCAACATTCCTTACCAGCTGATTACCAAAGAAAACATGGAACAGTTTACCAACCGTAACCTGAAATAATCGTTCCCGACCCAGCTGTACGGAGGTGATGTATGAACGCGTTTGCGCTTGAAGCCGAAGGCATCAGCAAGTTCTTCCCCGGCGTTAAAGCCCTCGACAACGTCTCGTTGCGGGTGCGTCCGGGAACGGTACATGCCTTGATGGGCGAAAATGGCGCGGGCAAATCCACTTTAATGAAGTGCCTTATCGGGATGTACCGTCCCGATAAGGGCACCATCAAAATTAAAGGGGAGCCGGTGCAGTTTCAGGACACCATGGACGCGTTGCGTTCCGGCATTTCGATGATTCACCAGGAACTCAATCTGGTGCCCTACATGACCGTCGCTGAGAATATCTGGCTGGGTCGTGAGCCAATGAAGTTTGGTTTTGTTGATCACGCCCGGCTGAATCAGAAGACGCAGGAGCTGCTCAACCGGCTGAATATCCGCCTGAAAGCGGAGAGCATGGTGGGCGAGCTGAGCATTGCGTCACAGCAGATGGTCGAGATTGCCAAAGCGGTCTCCTGGGATTCAGATATCGTCATCATGGATGAGCCCACCTCCGCGCTCACCGAAACTGAAGTGGCGCACCTGTTTACCATCATTCGTGATCTGCGGGAGCAAGGCAAAGCAATCATCTACATCAGTCACAAGATGGATGAAATTTTTAACATCACTGATGAAGTCAGTATTTTCCGCGACGGCGCCTGGATTGCCAGTGATGAGACGGCGAAATATACCCGTCAGTCGCTGATTACGCAGATGGTGGGACGTGAACTGACCCAGCTGTTCCCGAAATTCAACAGCGCCATCGGAGAAGATGTCCTGACGGTTCGCAATCTCACCTGCAAAGATCGTTTTACTGATGTCAGTTTCAACGTCCGCAGGGGTGAAATTCTCGGCGTCGCCGGACTGGTGGGTGCCGGTCGCAGCGAAGTGATGGAGAGCCTGTTCGGCATGGAGAGCTTCGACAGCGGCGAGATCTTAATTGATGGCGTGCCGGTGACGATCGACTCACCTTCCACGGCGATTGAAAAGGGCATGGCGTTTCTGACCGAAGATCGCAAAAAGTCCGGGCTGTTTCTGGTGCTGTCGGTGATGGAGAACATGAGCATCGTCAACATGCCGGAGTACAGCGGTAAAAGCGGGTTTGTCAGCCATGTGAAGATGGCGCAGGACTGCATGGACCAGATCCGTCGCCTGAATATCAAAACACCGACCATGGATCAGATCATCAACAACCTCAGCGGCGGTAATCAGCAGAAAGTCCTGATTGCCCGCTGGCTGCTGGCGCAACCGAAGATTCTGATTCTGGACGAACCGACGCGCGGCATTGATGTCGGCGCTAAAGCGGAGATTTACCGCTTAATCAGTGAACTTGCCAACCGTGGCGTGGCTATCATCATGGTCTCCTCTGAACTGCCGGAAATCCTTGGCATGAGCGACCGGGTGATGGTGATGCACGGCGGGCGTATAACCGGCATCCTCGATAAAGAAGAAGCCGATCAGGAAACCATTCTGTCGTTGGCATCCGAGTGAGGCGCGAGACCACTATGAGCAATATGAAAGCTACTGCTACCCCGGCAGCCCCGCAGCAACCCTCTTTTTTCGCCAGCCTGCGTCATAAATTGCCGAAAGATACCGGCATTTTCGTGGTGATGGTGGGGATTGCGTTAATTTTTGAAATGTTTGGCTGGTACGTGCGTGACCAGTCTTTCCTGCTCAACACCAACCGTCTGATCCTGATTGTCCTGCAGGTGGCGATTATCGGGATTATCGCCGTTGGCGTGACCCAGGTCATCATTACCACCGGTATCGATCTCTCCTCCGGGTCGGTGATTGCCCTGGCGGCGGTGGTTGCCGCGAGCCTGGCGCAGACGTCTGACAGTCTGTCACCGATGTATCCCTCGCTGGTGAATATGCCTGCGGTGATCCCTATCGCGGCCGGTATTGGCGTCGGTTTACTGGCGGGCGTCGTCAACGGCGTACTGATTACCCGCACCGGGATTCCACCGTTCATTGCCACACTGGGCATGATGGTATCGGCACGCGGTCTGGCGCAGTATTACACCCAGGGTAACCCAATCAGCTTCCTGTCCGACGGTTTTACCTCAATCGGGCAGGGTGCAATGCCGGTGGTGATTTTCCTGGTGGTGGCGCTGCTGTTCCACATCGCCCTGAAACATACCCGCTACGGTAAATATGTTTACGCCATCGGCGGCAACATGACCTCGGCGAAAGTCTCCGGTATTAACGTTAATAAGTATCTGATCATCGTCTACACCATTGCTGGTGCACTCTCTGGCCTGGCGGGTGTGGTCCTGGCGGCGCGTGTCAGCAGCGGTCAGTCAAGCATGGGGATGTCATACGAGCTGGATGCGATTGCCGCAGCTGTGATCGGCGGCAGCAGCCTGATGGGCGGCGTGGGCCGTATCACCGGCACGTTAATCGGCGCGGTCATTCTCGGCCTGATTAAAAGTGGATTCACTTTCGTTGGTGTCGATGCCTACATTCAGGACATCATCAAAGGGATCATCATCGTGGCGGCGGTCTCAATCGATATGCACCGTAACCGCAAAAAACGTTAATCAGCAGGCGTTGCCCTCTTCTGCATGCGGGAGAGGGCACTGTTTACTTTCCTCCCTCCCTTCGTCAGCGATAAGAAATCCTGCTGATAACGTTTACATTTTTATCCTGCGCTTTACCGCTACGCTTCAGGCCCTGCAAGCCTTCATCAGGTGCAATACGTTTCCACTGCACTAAAAATGTACAGTCTGTCATCACTTTTATGCACGTCTGACTCGCAGCGTCTGCACTGTCACAGTGCGCCCGGGATCCTTACTCACACTGATTACGCATTCCCGATCCTTATTAACCCTTAAGAGGTAATCAGAAACGCTTATTTTCCGGGCCGTTAGGAAAAATCTGGCTGGACACTGACTGCTGCTCTTTAAACCTGGCCTGCATCTTGCAAAATCTCTGTTATCAGGGCGATTGGATCAGACCCATTTCGCTATTCGGGGTGAGTGACGGAGGCAAGATGAATTTAAGACGACTAAAGTACTTTGTTAAAATCGTCGATATCGGCAGTCTGACGCAGGCAGCAGAAGTGCTGCACATCGCACAGCCTGCACTCAGTCAGCAGGTCGCGACACTGGAGAATGAACTGGATCAGCAATTACTGATTCGCACCAAGCGCGGCGTTACGCCAACGGAAGCCGGTAAGATTCTCTATGGCCATGCGCGTACTATTCTGCGCCAGTGCGAGCAGGCCCAGACCGCGGTCATCAACGCCGGTCAGGTGCTGAGCGGTCAGGTGTCGATTGGACTGGCACCCGGCACGGCGGCATCCTCGCTGACCATGCCGCTGCTGCAAACCGTACGCGATCAGTTTCCGGAAGTGCTGGTCTACCTGCATGAAAACAGTGGCAGCGTGCTGAACGAGAAGGTGATGAGCGGTCAGCTGGATATGGCGGTGCTGTACGATCGCGCACCCACTGCCGGAATTAACAGTATGCCGCTGATGAAAGAGGATCTCTTCCTGGTAGGCGCCACTGATTATCCCGGTGTCAGCGTCGATCTGGCCGATGTGGCACAGATGAGCCTGTTTTTACCACGCGACTACAGCGCCGTGCGCAAGCGGGTTGATGAGGCATTTTCACTGCGTCGCCTGAGCGCGCGCATCATCGGAGAGATCGAATCAATTTCTACTCTGACCGCAGCGATTTCCAGTGGGATGGGTGTGACGGTATTACCTGAATCCGCTGCCCGTGCGCTGGTGGGATCAACGGATGCCTGGATGTCGCGCATTAACAGTCCATCGTTGAGCCTGCCGCTGTCGCTGAACATTTCCGCCCGTTTGCCGCTGTCGCCTTCCGCACAGGCGGTGAAGAATATCCTGCTGTCGCTGCTGAACAAGCCGCTGACTGAGGAGCGGGAGTTGATGTTAGTGGGGTAGGGGCGCTTGCAGCGGGCGGATTCGGAATCGATCTCGCTTAGCAGCGGGCCAGGTATTGAGCTGATTACGCTTAGCAGCGGGGGCGGGTCTCGCTTTGCTGCACCTTCACACTGAGAAGATTACGTTGCGCGGTGCCTGCCCACTGAGCGGGTAACGCCCGCCAGGCGGTGGCGAATTTCAGGTCTCCCGTGCAGGCGGACGCATTAAGGGGCGTACGCCCGCCCCTTAACAATCCCGGCGTCCGGCAGCCTGCGCGCCCCGCTGTGCGGGGTGCCTTCGTCACGCCCTGCGGCTCGCGGACCGTCCGGACGCGCCATCCCTGGCGCGAGCCGTCCTTTCGCCGGCGTCCTGTCGGCTCATCCTTGCCTGCGGTTGTTCCTCAGCGCTTCGGATGCCTCTGGTAAACCCCTGCCTTTAATATCCTGGTTTTTATCGGACATGGCGTTGTCTGGTGGTTTGAAAGCCAAAGCTAATTTTGAAAACTATCAGCGGCAATGCACCAGCATTAAAAAGAAGAGGCAACATTTGATAGGGTGAAGAGCCATTCTTCCTGCCAGGCAGAGAGCCGCAGATAATCCTTCAGACTTACAGCGATGACGTACCCGACACAAAAATAAGAGATATCAGCGAGGGTAGAAGGCCATTCTTCCTGCCAGGCGGAGAGCCGCAGATAATCCTTCAGACTTACAGCGATGACGTAACCAACACAAACAGAAGAGATAAAAGCGGGGAAGGGAGGCCGTCAGAACCGCTGAGCGGATGAGGGATTTCAGGACGAGCGGCAGGGATGCCGCGAAGAGGCGGGTTCGCGCCAGGGATGGCGCGTCCCGCCGGTCCGTAAGAAATCCGGAAGAAGCGAAGGGACCGCGAAGCGGCGGTGAAGCAGGCCGGAGCCCGGGGTCAAGGGGGCGCGGCGACTGGCGCCCCCTTGTTGGTCGCCTGCAGAGGCGTAACTGAAACTCCCCAACCCGCCAGGCTAACGAAACCTTCTCAGCGCCGGTTCGCGCAGCGAACACCCCCCAGCACCCAGGTGCACCCCAGCCCGTTCGCGCAGCGAACACCCCCAGGCACCCAGGTGCACCCCAGCCCGTTCGCGCAGCGAACACCCCCCAGCACCTGCGTGCACCTCAGCCCATTCGCGCAGCGAACACTCCCACCCTTTATTCCCTAAAGTCATAAAGCCAAATTTTTAAGTATTTCCAGTTATCAATAATTGTTCTTACCATCAACGAATCAGATTATGTAAAGGGAGGTAAATATCGTGAATTTCCAGCAGCTTAAAATCATCCGCGAGGCGGCCCGCTGTGAGTTTAATTTGACGGAAGTCGCTAATACGCTGTTTACCTCCCAGTCGGGTGTGAGCCGCCATATTCGCGATCTGGAAGACGAGCTGGGCGTGGAGATCTTTATCCGTCGCGGTAAGCGCCTGCTGGGCATGACCGAACCGGGCAAAGCACTGCTGACAATTGCCGAACGCATTCTGGATGAAGCAGGAAAGGTAAGAAGACTGGCTGATGTCTTTACCAATGAAACCAGCGGCATCCTGACTATCGCCACCACCCATACTCAGGCGCGCTACAGCCTGCCGAAAGTGATTAAAGCGTTCCGTCAGCTTTATCCCAACGTCCGTCTTGAGTTGAATCAGGGATCGCCACAGGAAATCGTCACCATGCTGCTGGCGGGTGAAGCAGATATCGGTATCGCCAGTGAAATGCTGGTGAATAACAGCAGTCTGGCGGCATTCCCCTGGTTCAGCTGGCATCACGCTTTGCTGGTGCCGAAAGGACATGAGCTGGTACAGAACCAGCCGGTCTCACTGAGTACGCTCAGCCGCTATCCTCTCATCACGTATCGACAGGGCATTACCGGACGTTCACGGGTTGACCGCGCTTTCCAGGCGGCGGGCCTGAAACCGGATATCGTGCTCAGCGCCCAGGACTCAGACGTAGTCAAAACCTACGTAAAACTCGGTCTGGGTGTCGGGATCCTGGCCGACCAGGCGTGTGAAACCGAAGAGAATGAAGAGCTGGAACGCCTGGATGCCACGCATCTGTTCGATGCCAGCACCGTATGGCTCGGCCTCAAACGCGGTCAGCTGCAGCGTAACTACGTCTGGCAGTTCCTGGAACTCTGCAACGCCAACCTGTCACTGGAAGAGATCAAACGTCAGGCGCTCTCCTACAGCAACGACGATGAACCGGTTATCGACTTCCAGATTTAAAGTGCGCGCATCCAGCCGGATGCGCAGCTGTTTAGGCACGGCATAAAATTTCAAAACAGCGCGAAAAACTATTTCACTCACCTTTCTCACCCCGCACAACAACATCCTGCGCTGACCCGGCACGATAAAGTGGAATTAACTGACCACGAGGGGATGTTATGTCGCGATTAAAACTTACCGATAGCGATCTGCTGCGCCAGCAGGCGCTGTTTGCCGGATGCTGGCAGGATGCGCATCAGGGCGCCACGCTGCCAGTTACCGATCCCGCTACGGGCGAAACGCTGGCCACCATTCCGGCGCTGGGCCGCACGGAGACGGAGCAGGCGATAGCCTATGCAGAAACGGTGCGCATCAGCTGGGGCAAAACCACCAACGCCAGCCGTGCCGCACTGCTGGAAAAATGGCATCAACTGATTGTTGAACATGCGGATGACCTGGCGATCATCATGACCGCCGAGCAGGGCAAGCCGCTGGCGGAAGCCCGGGGCGAGGTGCTCTACGGCGCCAGCTTTGTGAAATGGTTCGCAGAAGAGGCGCGTCGAGTCTACGGCGACACCATTCCTGCACCCAGCGAGGACCGCCGCATCCTGGTGCTGAAACAGCCTGTCGGGGTGGCTGCGGCTATAACGCCGTGGAACTTCCCGATTGCGATGATCACCCGCAAGGTTGCTCCTGCGTTAGCGGCCGGCTGCCCGATTATCGTTAAACCTTCGGAGCTGACACCGCTCTCGGCGCTGGCCCTGGCCGTGCTGGCAGAGCGCGCCGGATTCCCGTCGGGCGTGTTGCAGGTACTGACCGGGCTGCCCACGGAGATTGGTGCGGCGCTGACTGAAAGTCGCACGGTGCGCAAAATTTCGTTTACCGGCTCCACCCGAATCGGCCAGTTGCTGATGCAGCAGAGCGCCAACAGCATAAAACGCCTGAGTCTGGAGCTGGGCGGCAACGCGCCGCTCATCGTGTTTGATGATGCAGATATTGAAATTGCGGTTGCCGGCGTCATGCTCAGTAAGTTCCGCAACGCCGGGCAGACCTGCGTTTGTGCTAACCGTATTCTGGTGCAGCGAAGTATCTATCCGCGCTTTTCCGCACGACTGCTGGAGGCCGTTGCCACCCTGAAAGTGGGCGATGGCTTTGCGCCAGACAGCACCATAGGCCCGCTAATCAACAGCCGCGCCGTCGAGAAAGTGAACGGCCATATCGACGATGCGCTCAGTCACGGGGCAACGCTGCTGACCGGCGGCATCAGCCAGGGCAACGGCACGTTTGTGCAACCCACGGTGCTCGGTGAGGTCACGTCCAGTATGCGTATCGCCCATGAAGAGACGTTCGGCCCGGTCGCGCCGTTGTTTATCTTTGATGATGAAGAGGAGGCGATTGCGATGGCGAATGACACGCCTTACGGCCTGGGCGCCTATTTCTTTACCGAGAATATCCGGCGAGCCTGGCGGGTGGCGGAAGCGCTGGAGTTTGGCATGGTCGGCTTTAATACCGGCGCTATTTCCCTGGAGGTCGCGCCATTTGGCGGCGTCAAACTCTCCGGTATAGGGCGTGAAGGGTCCCGCTACGGAATTGATGAATATCTGGAACAGAAAACATTTCACATTGGCAGTTTGTAATTAAATATTAAGAGAACGCCAGCCGGATCATCCGGCTGGCGTTTTTTTTTGCCTGATGCGCAACCTGAATTCTTCGGCGTCAAATAATACTCTTTAAAAATTTAAAGAATTTATCCGGGATGTGAGGCACGTCGGTAAACGGTGAGTCAGGAATCGAAGAATGAGCGGCCTGGTCACTAATATCCGCTTTGGTGCAATTTCCGTGCAGGTTGCACCAGCAGGGCGCATAAATTTTGTGAAGTAAATCATCTGTTTAATTGTTCGGCAATTCCGCAAAAAATCCCCCGGCAATACGGCAGAAAATTTTTTTGCGCTGTTTTAAACGCATTTTTATTTTTTGCCCGGCTGGCATACTTTCTGCATTAGCTTATTAACGCCACAGAAATCGGCCAGTGAAAACGCTAATAAACCAGCAACTGATGGGTGTAACAAATAAGGATTTTTCCATGTTAAGTTTCGACCCTGAAAAAGTTTCTCTTCCGGCTGGCCATTATATTGGCGGCCAGCACTGCCAGAGCCAGGGCGCATCATTTGAGGTAAAGCGTCCCTCGGATGGCAGGGTCTATGCCACGCTGCAGGACGCGACGCCGCATGATGTTGATCGCGCTGTCACTGTTGCGCATCAGGCGCTGAAAACCAGCGGCTGGTCCGGCTGTCCGCCGCGCGAACGCGGTCGCGTGTTACGCCGCTGGGCCGATCTGATTGAGCAGGACACTCTGCTGGCTCAGCTGGAAGCACTGGGTTCGACCCGTCCAATCAGCGACGTTGTGCTGCATGAAATTCCGTTCACCGCCGAAGCGATTCGCTTCTATGCCGAATGCGCCGACAAATACAGCGGTGACCTCTTTCCAACCCGTGACAGCAGTCTCGGCATGCTGATTGCTGAACCTTATGGTGTCATCGCCGCGATTACCCCGTGGAATTTTCCGCTGTCGATGGCGTCGTGGAAATGCGGACCGGCGCTGGCGGCGGGTAACGCCGTGGTGCTCAAACCCTCTGAACTGACCCCGTTTTCAACCGTGCGTATGGCTGAACTGGCGATCCAGGCGGGCTTACCGGCGGGCGTACTGAATATTGTTCAGGGCAGTGGCGCGGTGACCGGCAGCGCGCTGGTGACCCATCCGCTGGTGCGCAAAGTCTCCTTTACCGGCTCGACCGTGACCGGAAAACGCATCATGAGCGATGCCGCGCAGCACGGTATGAAACCCGTGACACTGGAGCTGGGCGGTAAGAGTCCACAACTGGTATTCGATGACGCGGGTGACCTTGAGGTGCTGGCTCAGCGCATTTTGCGCGGCTTTACCGCCAACGGCGGGCAGGCTTGCGTGGCGGGCACCCGTCTTATCGTACAACGCAATATCGCCGATCCGCTGGTTGAGCGGCTGGCCCAGCTCTGCCGCGAACTTAAACCGGGTGTCACGTGGCAGGAAGAGAGCCGTTATGCGCCGCTGATCGACGAACGCCAGGGCAACAAAGTCTGCTCGGTCATTGAGGCAGCAAAAGCACAGGGCGCAGAAGTGCTGGTGGGCGGAGAGCGTTTTGCCGACACCGACAACGGCTGGTTCTGGCAGCCCACACTGCTGAGCCACGTGGCGCAGGATAACCCGGCGGTGCAGCAGGAGATTTTTGGTCCGGTGCTGACAGTACAGACGTTTGACGACGAAGAGCAGGGGCTGGCGATGGCCGCCCATGACACCTATGGCCTTTGTGCCGGCGTGCACACGCTGAGCCTGCCTCGTGCCATGCGGGCGATGCGTGCCATAGAGGCGGGCACCGTCTGGATTAACCGCTATGGACGCTCCGGCGACTTCATTATTCCAACCGGTGGCTTCCTGGGTTCTGGCATTGGTAAAGATTTAGGGCGTCAGGCGTTTCAGGCCTGCCAGCGCCAGAAAAGTGTACTCATCGATTTCTAAGCGCAACTGACAATGACGAGGGTGTTACATGGCACTGTTTAAACCGAAATTCATCACGTTTGACTGTTACGGCACACTGATTCGCTTCGATATGGCTGGCGCGGCGGAGCGTTGTTTCAGCGACCGCGTCGACCCGGATGCAATGCATGCCTTTACCACCGACTTTTCCAGCTACCGGCTGGATGAGGTGCTCGGCGCATGGAAACCCTATTACGACGTGGTCAGTAATGCGATTCAGCGCACCTGCAAAAAGTGGGGCGTGACATGGAGCAAAGCCGACAGCGACTTTATTTACACTGACTGCGCCAGCTGGGGACCGCATCCTGATGTGCCCGCCGGGCTGGCAAAAGTGGCTAAGGAGTTTCCGCTGGTGCTGCTGACCAATTCGATGAAAGACCTGATCCCACACCATGAACCGCGTCTGGGTGCACCCATCTACCTGACCATCACCGCTGAAGAAGCGGGCGCATATAAACCCCAGATGAAAGGTTTCGAATACATGCTGGATAAGCTCGGCTGCGGCCCGGAGGAGATCCTCCATGTCTCCTCCAGCTTCCGCTATGACCTGATGACCGCCTACGATCTCGGCATCAAAAACAAGGTCTGGGTCAATCGCGGCCATGAACCGGCGAATCCCTACTACCAGTACACCGAAATCAAAGATATCGGCGGCCTGCCTGGCGTCGTCGGACTCTGAGGAACACCCCATGAAACTGGAATCGTTCTGGCAGGCCACCGGTCCCGCCTTTACCGGCGCCGCCCGCGAACCGCTGCCCGTACAGGCGGACGTAGTGGTGATTGGTGGCGGCTTCACCGGCGTCTCGGCGGCGCTTAACCTGGCGCGCCGCGGCATCAGTGTGGTGCTGCTGGAGAGTGGTGACGTGATGAGCCAGGCTTCGGCGCGCAACGGCGGCCACTGCAACACCGGTGTAGCGCAGAACTTCGCCTCGCTGGTGGCAAGTCAGGGTCTGGAACAGGCCAGCCGCTTCTATCGGGCGTTTGACGATGCGGTGAGCTATGTCCAGCAACTGATCCAGAATGAAGCCATCGACTGTGACTTCCGGCTGTGCGGCAAGCTTAAGCTCGCCAGCAAAGCGTCGCACGTGGCCGGACTGCGGGAGGCGTATGAACTGATGCGTCGCACTGTGGACCCGGAGATCGAACTGCTCGACAAAACGGCGGTGCGCGACGAGATCGCCAGCGACGATTTCCACGGCGGCCTGCTGCAGAAACGGGGCGGTCAAATGCACATGGGTAAGTTTGGCGTCGGGCTGGCTGAAGCCGCTGCACGAAGCGGGGCGAAGATTTTTCCGCATCACGCGGTAACGAAGTTAGAGCGACTTAAAGGCTATCAGCACCGGATACACACGGCGCAGGGCACCATTGTGGCGGATAAAGTCCTGATGGCGACCGGCTGCTCCAACGTCGGTCCTTTCCCCTGGTTTCAGCGCCGCATTGTGCCGGTCGGCAGCTTTATTGTGGTGACCGAAGCGCTGGACCCGACTCTGCTGCGCCAGGTGCTGCCCAACAATCGGACTTACGTCACCTCGCTGAATATCGGCAACTACTTTCGCACGACTGCTGACAGCCGTCTGGTGTTTGGCGGCCGTGCCCGTTTTGCCGTCAGCAACCCGACATCCGATTCGCGCAGCGGCGAGATCCTGCGCCGCGCCATGACGCAGATGCTGCCGCAGTTGGGACAGGCAGCGGTGGAGTACTGCTGGGGCGGCATGGTCGACATGACCGCCGACCGTCTGCCGCACGCGGGTGAACAGGATGGTCTGTTCTATTCGCTGGGCTACAGCGGTCACGGCACGCAGATGTCGGTGTGGATGGGGCGGGTGATGGCCGATCTGCTGACCGAAAAGCGCACTGAAAATCCCTGGCAGCGCGACACATGGCCCGCGCTACCCGGTTATCACGGCAAGCCATGGTTTTTACCGCTCGCAGGACTCTATTACAAAGCAAAGGATCGCCTTTCATAACGTCCCGTCGGGTGCTGGCCGCCAGGTCACCAGCACCGCCAGAACATCATTCCCGGTTCGCCTGACTATTGAGGGTAGAGAGATGAGTAAATTTGATAATAACGATGCTGATGCGGTAAATCCGGCACTGACGCGCATGATCACTGAAGGCTCACTGTCACGTCGCAGCCTGATGAAAATCCTCTCCGCGGGAGCGGCGATGAGCAGCGGCCTGATCGGTTTTTCAGGGAAAGCACTGGCGGATGACAAGCCGGTTAAAGGCGGAAAACTGCGGGCAGCGATGTCGAATGCGTCAGCCACCGACACGCTCGATCCTGCCAAAAGTAACAACAGTGCGGATTACACCCGTCAGTTTATGTTCTACAGCGGCCTGACCGAACTGGATAAAAACCTGATGGCGAAACCGGCGCTGGCCGAATCGATTGAATCCAGCGACGGCATCACCTGGCATATCAAACTGCGTAAAGGGGTGACCTTTCACGATGGCAAACCGCTGACCGCGAAAGATGTGATCTTCTCGCTCAGCCGCCACAAAGATCCTGCCATCGCCTCTATCGCTTTTAAGCTGGCCGATCAGTTTAAATCGTTCAGTGCGGTGAATGACAATGAGGTGCAGCTGGAGCTCAACAGTGCCAACTTCGATGTCCCTTACATGCTGGCAACGCCACCGTTTTTAATTGTGAAGGATGGCACCACCGATTTCAGCAAAGGCATCGGCACCGGTCCCTTTGTCTGCAAAACGTTTATGCCAGGTACGCGCACCATCGGCACGAAAAATCCCAACTACTACAAGCCCGGACTGCCCCATCTGGATGAGGTGGAATTGATTGGTGTCACCGACGGTGCGGCACGCGTCAATGCCCTGATGTCGGGCGATCTGCAGATAGTGTCGACACTGACCGCCGCTGACTGCAAGCGCCTTAAAGGCAGCAATGAATTTGGTGTGCTGGAGAGTAAATCGGGCATGTATACCAACCTGATCATCCGCACCGATGTTAAGCCAGGTAACAACGAAGATTTCGTGCTGGCAATGAAATACCTGCAGCCGCGCGAAATGCTGGTGAAAACGGTACTGCAGGGATACGGCGACGTCAGTAATGACACCCCGGTTCCGCCGTGGCATCCGCTTTACAACGCCGACCTCAAGCCGCGCCCGCTCGACGTTGAAAAAGCGAAATTTCATATCAAAAAGGCAGGCATGACAGGCTCCACAGTAGAGATCATCACTACGCCGAATATCGAAGGCGCGAACGAAGGCGGACAGCTGATTCAGCAGATGGCGCGTGGGGCGGGTCTCAACGTGAAAGTACGCCGCGTGCCCTATGACGGTTACTGGTCTTCGCACTGGATGAAAGATCCGATCGGATATGGCTCGATAAACCCGCGTCCAACGCTCGATATGCTCTTTTCTCAGTTCTACCTCTCTACGGCTCCGAACAACGAATCGGGCTGGAAAAATCCCCAGTTTGATCAGCTGGTGGTCGCCGCACGCGGTGAGCGCGATCAGGCAAAACGCAAGCAGATGTATGGCGACATGCAGGCTCTGATCTATGACCACTGCGGCACGATTATCCCCACCTTTATCAGCTCCACCGATGGTTATAACAGGAAGGTCAAAGGGGTAGAGGCCTGGCCGTCGGGCATGATGATGGGTTATCGCTTCCATGAGTTTGCGTGGCTGTCAGCCTGATCCCCGCCTGGCCCAACAGGCTCTTTTAAGGAGTACGCCGATGAACCGATACATGATGTTCCTGATTGCCCGGCGGATTGGCGCCGGCATCCTGACTTTGCTTATCGTCTCGGCGGTGGTGTTTTTCATCACCAGCCTGCTGCCGGGTGACGCGGCACAGATGATCCTCGGCCAGAACGCCACGTCGGAAACGGTGGCGGCGTTACGGCAGCAGCTGGGTCTCGATCAGCCTTTGCTGATGCGCTATATCCACTGGCTGACCGGCATGGTGCAGGGCGATTTCGGCACCTCGTTTGCCAGCCATCTGCCGGTCTCACAGCTGGTGGCGCAGCGTATCCCCGCCACCTTTGAACTGGCGGGTATCACCACGCTGATCTGTGTGCCGATGGCGCTGATCATCGGCATCATCGCGGCGATGAATCGCGGTTCCCGGCTCGATCGGGCACTGGTTATCGGCACGATGGCGACGGTTGCGGTACCGGAATTTCTGGTGGCCACCGTGGCGGTGCTGATTTTCGCCGTCAAACTGCACTGGGTGTCGGCGATGTCGTTCGGCAGCCCGGACAGCGACCTGCTGAGCTACCTCAAAGCATACGCGCTGCCGGTGCTGACACTCTGCTGCGTGCTGGTGGCGCAGATGGCGCGCATGACGCGGGCCGCCATTATCAATCAGCTCGACAGCCCCTATCTGGAGATGGCGCTGCTGAAAGGGGTGTCGCCGCTCCGCGCCGTGCTGCGCCACGCGCTGCCCAATGCGGTCGGCCCTATCGCCAACGCGATTTCACTCAGTCTCTCCTATCTGTTTGGCGGAGTGATCATCATCGAAACCATCTTCAGCTATCCCGGTCTGGCCAGTCAGCTGGTGGATGCGGTCAGTAACCGCGACCTGCCGGTGGTGCAGCTCTGCGTGATGCTGTTCGCCGCCTGCTATCTGGTGCTGCTGCTGGCGGCCGACATTCTGACTATCGCCTTTAACCCGAAATGGAGAAGCGCATGAATACTCTCTTGTTGCCCTGGCGTTTCTTTCAGTCTCTTTCCTGGTCAGGTCGGCTGGGTCTGATGATGTCGCTGTTCTGGCTTCTGATGGCGGTATTCGGCACCCCGCTGGCGCCACACAGTATTGATGACATCGGCGGCGGGCCGCTGATGGGTGGCCTGACGGCGGATAACCTGCTGGGCACCGACTATCTGGGACGCGACATGCTGAGCCGTATTCTCTACGGCGCGAAATTCTCTATCGGCCTGGCACTGAGTGCGGCGCTGCTGGCCAGTCTGATCGGCACGCTGCTGGCTCTGCTGGCCGCGGTCACGGGACGCTGGCTGGAGGAGTTACTGGGCCGTGTCAATGACGCGCTGCTGGTGCTGCCAGGCAAAGTGCTGTCGCTGATGATCGTCGCGGTGTTTGGCTCCTCGCTGCCGATGCTGATCCTCACAGCGGTATTCACCTACTGGCCGGGCGCATTTCGTATCGCTTTTGCCATGGCCAGCTCGCTGCGTAGCATGGATTACGTCCGGGCTTCACGGCTGCGGGGCGAAAGCCGCTGGTATATCGCCATTCACGACATCCTGCCTAACATGGTGCACCCGATGCTGACGGACTTTGGCCTGCGCTTTGTCTATATCGTACTGCTGCTGAGCGGGCTGAGTTTCCTCGGTCTGGGCGTTCAGCCGCCGTATGCCGACTGGGGCACGCTGGTGCGTGAAAATATGCAGGGGCTATTTGACGGTTCGCCTGCCGTCCTGATGCCCGCGCTGGCGATTGCCAGCCTGACCATTGGCGCCAACCTGTTTATTGACAGCCTTCAGGCGATGCGTCCGATGACGCTGGCGAAGGAGGGAGCATGAACGTGACACCACATACCGCCATGCCAGTGATATCGGTGGATAAACTGCGCGTCACCGCGCAGACCGATCGCGGCGAAGAGATTGACCTGGTTTCCGACATTCATTTTACCGTGCAGAAGGGTGAGGTGCTGGCGCTGATAGGCGAATCCGGCTCAGGTAAAACCACCATCGCCATGGCGCTGATGGGCTATGCCCGCAGCGGTTGCCGCATTGCCGACGGTAACATTCACGTTGCTGGCACCGATGTTAACAGCCTGACGCCAGGCCAGTTACGCGCCTTTCGCGGCAACAACGTCGCCTATATCGCCCAGAGCGCGGCGGCATCGTTTAATCCGGGCATGAAGATTCTCGATCAGGTCATTGAGCCGGTGGTTATTCACGGCACCCTGACGCGCAAGGCGGCGAAAGAGAAGGCCATAGGCCTGTTTCGCGAACTGGCGCTGCCAAATCCTGAGACGATTGGCGACCGTTTCCCGCACCAGGTATCGGGCGGACAGCTACAGCGTCTGATGACGGCGATGGCGCTGATTGGCGATCCGGATGTGGTGATCCTCGATGAACCGACCACCGCACTGGATGTGACCACCCAGGTGGAAGTGCTGAAAGCGTTTCGCCGCGTGGTGGTGCAGCGTGGCGTCACCGCGATTTACGTCAGTCACGATCTGGCCGTGGTGGCACAGATGGCTGACCGGATTCTGGTGCTGCTGCGCGGCAAAATGGCGGAGTATGGCAGCACGGCGCATCTGATTGGCGCGCCTAAGGCAGAGTACACCCGCTTACTGATGGACGCCGCGCGGCAGAAAGAGCGGCCCAGCAACTGGTGCCCGGCCGCTGCCGATATTCAGCCGCTGCTGGAGGTGCGCGACCTCAACGCAGGTTATGGCCCGCGCGGCAGCGACGGCCATTCGAAAGTGCGCATTCTTGAGGAGATCAACCTCAAACTGTGGAAAGGACAGGCGATTGGCATTATCGGTGAATCAGGCTCGGGCAAAACCACCCTGGCGCACGCCATTGCCGGACTTAATGCCCCCAGTCACGGCCACATCCTGTTTAACGGCCACTACATTGCGGGCGATATGCAAAAACGTCCTGACAACGAGCTGCGGCGCATTCAGTATGTGTTCCAGATGGCGGATACCGCACTGAATCCGGCCCACAGCGTTGAACGTATCCTGTCGCGACCGCTGACGCTGTTTCATGGCCTGAGCGGTTCGGCCCGCCAGCAGCGACTTTATCAGCTACTGGATCTGGTACAGCTGCCACGCAGCGTGTTGTGGCGGCGTCCCTGGGCACTTTCTGGCGGGCAAAAGCAGCGCGTCAATCTTGCGCGTGCCCTGGCGGCTGAACCGGACCTGATTCTGTGTGATGAAGTGACCTCGGCGCTCGATACCGTGGTTGCCGCCGCCGTACTCGACTTAATCAGCGAGCTGCGCCGTGAGCTGGGCCTCTCAGTAATCTTTATCAGCCACGACATGCATGCCGTTCGCGCGGTGTGCGACGAAATTGTGGTAATGAAGAGCGGTCGGATCGTCACTCAGCTGGCGCGCAACGACTACGACAAGCCGACCAGTGAACTCTATTTCGAGCGCCTGAAGCGCGCGGTGCCGGAACTGCGTCAGGGCTGGCTGGATGAGCATGAAGAGATTTTAAAAGCAGAGTGAGTTAGCGTGCTCTGATTTACCTGCCTGCAGAGCAGTGATGCATTGCGCAGGCGACGTACTTACGCACAGCGGCGATGTTGCCCTGCGCCAGACCCGATACTGACAACAGAGGTTATTGTGTTATGCCTGCACCGATTCGTTATGTACAGGACAGTGCGAATTTCCCTGATTCCGCCGATGTGGTGGTGATTGGCGCCGGTATTGCCGGTGCCGCAGCCACCTGGGAGCTGGCAAAGCAGGGAGTGAAGGTTGTGCTGATTGAGAAAGGCCTGGTAGGGGCAGAGCAGTCAAGCCGCAACTGGGGCTGGTGTCGACAGCAGAACCGCGATGAGCGCGAACTGCCGCTGATTATTTATGCGCTGCAACGCTGGGGTGAGCTAAATGATGAAACTGGCGAAGAGCTTGGGTTCCGGCGCAGTGGTCTGGTCTACGCCACGCAGGAAGAGTCGGACATTGCGGCCTGGGACAAGTGGATCCAGATGGCAAAGGGCTATGGCGTAAACAGTTCGATTCTCACGGCGGAGCAGGCCAAAGCAATGACGCCGGGCAGCACCACTCCGTGGCGGGGCGGTCTCTCAGCGCCGACCGACGGTCACGCCGAACCGCGCCTCGCTGCGCCTGGGCTGGTGGCGGGCGCGCTGAAAAAAGGCGCAATGCTGTTTCAGCAGTGTGCGGTGCGCGGGCTGGATATCGCTGGCGGCCGTGTCAGCGGCGTCTGGACCGAACGCGGTCTGATCAAAACCAGCCGGGTTATCTGTGCCGGCGGAGCGTGGACCTCGATGTTCTGCCGTCGTCATGGCATTGATCTGCCGCTGGGCAACGTTATTGGCACCGCTTTCCGTACTCAGCCTATCGAGCAGGCGATCGCCATGCCGCTCTACACGCCGGGCTTTGCCTGCCGGCCGCAGATGGATGGCAGTTACACCGTCTCCGTCTCGGGTCGCGGGCGTCTGGAGCCAGGCGCACAGGGGCTGCGTTACGCTCGTCAGTTCTATCCCACATTCAAAAGTCGCCGCAAGAATCTCACCCTCAACCTTGGGCTGTCGCCGTTCTTCAACGGCCCGGAGGCGATGGGTGGCTGGGCATTTGACCGCGAGTCACCGTTTGAGCGCATGCGCATTCTCGATCCGGCCGCCGATGCAAAAATCGTGGAAGAGGGGCTGGCGGCGATGCGGCGTGAATACCCGGCGCTGGCGAACCTCCGGCTGGCGCAGTCGTGGGGCGGCATGATCGACAGTACCCCGGACGCAATTCCGGTGATCTCTACCGTGGCGAAACTGCCGGGGCTGGTGCTGTCTGCAGGGTACAGCGCCCACGGCTTCGGTATCGGACCGGGAGCCGGTCGACTGGCGGCGGATCTTGCCACCGAAGCCACCCCTATCGTTGATCCAACGCCGTACCGCTACAGCCGTCTGGTGGACGGCAGCGGACTTGAAACACCAGGCATGATGTAAGGAGAGCTTTAATGAGCCTGACAATACGCGCAATGACGCCAGACGATCTTGACCCGTGCTTCAGCATGACGCAGGCACTGAAATGGCCCCACCGACGCGAAGACTGGGCGCTGGCGCTGCAGCTGGGCGAGGGCACAGTGATTGAAGAGCAGGGCAGGCTGATCGGCAGTGCCGTGCTCTGGCGCTGGGGCGACAGTGCCGCCACGCTGGGTCTGGTGATTGTCGATAACCAGCAGCAGGGGCGTGGCCTCGGCAAACAGCTGATGCTGGCGCAACTGGAAAAAGTACCGGATTACAACGTGCGTCTGCACGCCACTGAAATGGGCAAAGGCTTGTATGAAAAGCTCGGGTTTGTCAGCTGTGGTGAGATTCGTCAGCACCAGACCCGTGAAGTCACCACGCTGCCAGACGTTGTGATCCCGGCGGGATGCCAGCTGCGCCCGGCGACACTGGCCGATCACAGCACGCTGGTGACGCTGGATCAGCAGGCACACGGTATGCATCGCCCGGCGCTTATTGCGCATTTACTGCGCGACTGTCAGACGGTGATTTTAGAGGACGCATCACAGCAGATTCAGGGCTTCGCCAGCCTGCGCCGCTTTGGGCATGGTTGGGCAATTGGCCCGGTAATCGCCGCTGACTTTGCGATCGCGCAGGCGCTGGTCGCCTCGCTGATGCAGTCGTTACAGGGTGAATTCCTGCGAATCGACACCGACGCCGCGCTGCCGATGGCTGCCTGGCTAACCTCTCTCGGTATTCCTCAGGTCGATGCGCCCACCACAATGGTGCGCGGCACGCCCTGGACACCGCAGGGTATGCAGGCGTTTGGATTGATGACGCAGGCGATGGCCTGATGCATATCGTCTATAAATCGGAGCCTGAACGTGGGCGGATCTGGCAGCGCTGGCTGGCAGAACATGCACCTGACATTCACCTGCATATCTGGCCAGAGACCGGTGATCCAGACCAGGTTGAGGCGCTGGTTGCCTGGCAGCCTCCGGCAGACATTCCGGCGCGGTTTCCACACCTGAAACTGCTCTTCTCGGTGGGTGCCGGCGCCGATCAGTTTGACTTCAGTGCGCTGCCGCCCGACCTGCCAGTAATCAGGATGATCGAACCGGGTCTGACGCAGGGCATGGTGGAATATGTCACCTTTGCGGTGCTCGGGCTGCATCGTGATATGCCGCGCTATTTTCATCAGCAGCGCCAGCAGCAGTGGCTGGCGCACGTGGCATTACCCGCCTCACAGCGGCGGGTCGGCGTGATGGGGCTGGGCGAACTGGGTCAGGCCGCGTTAGCACAACTGGTGACGCTGGGTTTTGACTGCGCAGGCTGGAGCCGCACACCACGCCACTTTCCTGGCGTACGCTGCTGGCACGGCGCTGCTCAGCTCGCTGATTTCCTGGCGCACAGCGAGATTCTGATCTGCCTGCTGCCGCTGACCGACACGACGCGGGGTTTGCTGAACCACACCCTGTTTAATCAGTTACCCCAGGGCGCGGCGCTGGTGCAGGCCGGTCGCGGCCCGCAACTGAACCATGACGATCTGCTCGACGCGCTGGAGAGCGGTCAGCTCCGTGCTGCCGTGATTGATGTCACCGATCCGGAGCCGTTACCTCAGGGCCATCCGTTCTGGCACCATCCCGCCATCTGGCTCACCCCACACATCGCCAGCCAGACGCAGAATGAGAGCGCCATTGCGGCACTGCTGGAAAACCTGCGGCGCTACCAGCGTGGCGAACCGCTGCACGGTGAGATTGACCGTTCGCGAGGATATTAAGATGGAACATTTAGTGGCACTGCGCCGCGATCTGCATGCGCACCCGGAGCTGGGCTTTCAGGAGCAGCGCACCAGCGAGATGGTGGCGAATTTCCTGCAACAGCTGGGCATGGAGGTGCATCGCGGCATCGGTAAAACCGGCGTGGTCGGGATACTGAAAAAGGGCAGCAGTGACCGCATGATCGGCCTGCGCGCCGATATGGATGCGTTGCCGATGCAGGATCAGAGCGGCACAGAGTGGCAAAGCCAGGCAGAGCAGGTGAGTCACGCCTGCGGCCATGACGGTCATACTGTGATGCTGCTGGGGGCCGCCGAAAAACTGGCGCGCGACGTCAGCTTTGACGGCAGCGTCTGCTTTATCTTTCAGCCTGCCGAAGAGGGGCAGGCGGGCGCAAAGGCGATGATCGAGGATGGCCTTTTCAGCCGCTTTCCCTGTGAGGCGGTCTACGCCATTCATAACTGGCCTGAACTGCCCCTCGGTCAGGTGCAGACCCGGCCCGGCGCCATCATGGCGGCAGCCGACCGCTTTGATATTCGGGTGCTGGGTGGCGGCGGTCACGCTGCGCAGCCTCATCTCACATGCGATACGCTTCTTGCGACCAGTGAGCTGGTGGTGCAGCTGAATACCCTGGTTTCACGCGCACTCGACCCATGCGAAACCGCGCTGCTCACCGTTACCCGAATGCAGGGTGGCTTTTCACACAACATGATCCCGGCAGAGGCGAACATCACCGGCACGGTGCGCACCTTCAGCCCGACTGCACAGGATACGATTGAAGCGCGTTTGCGCCAGATGGCGGCGCACATCACCGCCGCCCACGGCCTGCAGGCAGAGGTCAGCTATCGGCGCTACTACCCGGCGACGATCAACAGCGCAACGGAAGCGCAGTTTTCCCTTGAGGCGCTAAAGCAGGCGGGCATCCCGGCTGACCTCGCACCACAGCCCGCGCTGACCTCAGAAGATTTTGCTTTTATGCTGCAGGCGCGCCCCGGTGCCTATCTGTGGCTGGGATCGGCACCCTGCAAGCCGCTGCACCATGCCGCTTACGACTTCAATGATGCGCTGATCCCGCATGGCATTAACGTTTTTGTCGCCCTGATTCGTCAGGCGCTGGCAGAGAAATTTCCCTGCTGAATGCAGCGGGATTTTGACAGGAAATGCCGCTGCCTGGGGAATTACGGCAGCGTAAGAAACCAGCAGGTTGCGATACTTGAGCCAACCGAACGTTACGTGGATGAGGGTTTAAAATGCAGAATGTCATGGCAGAGCAGCAAGCATATTCCGATAACAGCCTGTTACTGGATGCACGTGAGCAGAATGTGCCGCGCGGTGTAGTGACCGCCCATCCGCTGGTGATCGAACGCGCCAGAGGCAGTGAAGTATGGGATGTGGAGGGCAATCGCTATCTCGACTTTGTTGGCGGCATCGGCGTGCTGAACGTCGGCCACAATCACCCTGCGGTGGTCAATGCGGTCACCCGGCAGTTGGGTCTGGTTTCTCACGCCTGTTTTCAGGTGGTGGCCTATCCGGGCTACATTGAACTGGCACAGCGGCTGAACAAACTGGTCGGCGGCGATGAGGCATTCAAAAGCGTCTTCTTCACCAGCGGCGCCGAAGCCGTGGAAAATGCGGTGAAGATTGCCCGCTCGCACACCCAGCGGCCTGGCATCATCGCGTTTGATGGTGCGTTTCATGGGCGCACCCTGCTGGGCGTCACCCTGACCGGTATGTCCGCGCCTTACAAACAGAACTTTGGTCCGTTCCCTGGCGACATCTATCGTCTGCCATTCCCGAACCCGCTGCACGGCATCACCGAAGCGGACTGCCTGAAGGCGATGGATCAACTCTTCGCCGTGCAGATCCTGCCTGAGCGTGTGGCTGCGATTATCATCGAGCCGGTACAGGGCGATGGCGGCTTCCTGCCAGCCGGACCGGCCTTTATGCAGGCGCTGCGTCGTATCACCAGCCAGCACGGCATTCTGCTGATTTGCGATGAAGTGCAATCCGGCTTTGGGCGTACCGGCACCATGTTTGCCTTCCAGCAGTTGGGGATCAAACCAGATTTAATTACCCTGGCGAAAAGCCTCGGCGGCGGTCTGCCGATTTCCGGTGTGGTTGGCCGTGCAGAGATCATGGATGCGCCAACGCCAGGCGGGTTAGGCGGCACCTACGGCGGCAACGCACTGGGCTGTGCGGCGGCGCTGGCGGTACTGGATCTGTTTGAACATGAGAACCTGTTGCAGCGGTCCTGTCAGCTCGGCGAACAGCTCAACGCCCGTCTGCGACAGCTGGCGGACAAATATGCCTGCATTGGTGATGTGCGCGGCGTGGGCTTTATGCAGGCGGTGGAAATTCTCGACTTCGAAACGGGGCGTCCCGATGCGGCGCTTACCCAGAAGATCCTCGACAGCGCCTGCCAGGAAGGATTGCTGCTGATCAAATGCGGCCTGCATCGCAACACCATCCGTTTCCTGGCGCCGCTGGTCACGACCGACTCACAACTGGAAGAGGCATTGCATATCTTTGATATTGCGCTGGCCCGCGCCACGGGCCGGTTGGGTTAAATCTGCATTCCTCATTGATTTTATTAGAATAATTTGAAAGCCTCCCGCTGGTATAACCACTGCGAAGCGCTGGCGCGTTTACGGTAAAGCGTGTTATATCTTCGGGAGGTTCTGAACATTTGATTAAGCGCCTGGCCCAACAGGCTCTGACAATGAGGGGGGTGCTATGAACGGCTTAATGAAACTTGACCGCATCGACATCAACATCCTGGTGCAACTCCAGAAAGATGGCCGTATCAGCAACGTTAACCTCGCCGACGCCGTCGGTCTCTCGCCCAGTCCCTGTCTGCAACGGGTCAAACGTCTGGAACAGGCTGGTTTTATCACCGGTTATGAAGCGCACATTAATCTCACCCGCATTACCGATTCGGTGACCGTCTTTACCGAAGTCACCCTGTCAGGCCATCGCCGCGAAGATTTTATGAAGTTCGAAAGTGCGATGCGCGACGTCGATGAGCTGATGGAGTGCCATCTGATCACCGGCGGCTATGACTATTTGCTGCGCTTTATTACCCGCAGCATTGAACATTATCAGGAAGTGATTGAGAAGATGCTGGATGCGCAGATCGGCATTGATAAGTACTTCAGCTATATCGTGATTAAATCCCCGATCATGAAAAGCAGCGTGCCGTTACGATCGCTCATCGGCAAGCACACTGTGGAGTTCGGCGTATAAATGTCTGCCCGGCGTCGCCTCTCTCCTGCGTCCAACGGAGAGAGGGCCGTCACACCCATCCCGCTTTTTGGCTGTCTGCCTGACCCGTTATCCCGTTACCTCTATACCGCTTTAATCTGCCCAATCTTCCCTCAGCATAAAATTTTTTTCCGTTACAAAATTCAGTGGCTGCACCCGGTTTCAGGGCGCGCTACAGCCTCAACCTTCGTCCGAACCCTTTTAAAATGATTTCAACCGATACAAGGAGTTGCCATGGACTCATTACAGATTGCTGATCAGCAGTGGCAGCGCGATATGTTCACCATTTCTACCGATCGCCAGCGGCTGGACCTTGCCTGGATCCATATTCAGCTGGCGGAGAAGTCCTACTGGGCCAAAGGTCAGCCGCAGGCCAAAACCACGCGGGCGATTGCCGGTTCGCTGCCGTTTGGTCTTTATCACCAGCAGACTCAGATAGGTTTTGCCCGACTGATCACTGACTACACCCGTTTTGGCTGGCTGTGCGACGTGATCATTGATGAAAACTGGCGCGGTCACGGGCTGGGCAGCTGGCTGGCGACCTGCGTCCGTGAACATCCGGAGCTGCAAACGGTGCACCGCTGGATGCTTTCAACCCAGGATGCCCATCAGGTCTACCAGCGACTCGGCTGGCGTGTTGTGCAGCATCCCGAGACGCTGATGGAATTTCCGCTCTCATAACTCTGGAGTTAACCCGATATGCGATACCGCGTTGGCGTGGATATTGGTGGATCCTTTACTGATTTCGCCGTGCTGGACCAGCAAACGAACCAAATCCATACCCTCAAAGTCC
This sequence comes from Pantoea jilinensis, assembly GCF_019104105.1. Classification (NCBI taxonomy): domain Bacteria; kingdom Pseudomonadati; phylum Pseudomonadota; class Gammaproteobacteria; order Enterobacterales; family Erwiniaceae; genus Pantoea; species Pantoea jilinensis. The sequence goes on from NZ_CP077746.1 coordinate 1,557,463, forward strand.
TGTCACGCCCGGACAAACCTGGCAGCGAAATCGAGACCGGGCTGACGCAATTTCAGCAGCATCAGGGCATTGATCCCGCTGAGATTGGCTACTTTACCCACGGCACGACGGTAGGGATTAACGCGGTGATCCAGCGGCGCGGTGTGCGGCTGGCGCTGTTTGCTACCGAGGGCTTCTGCGATGTTCTGGAGCTGGCGCGGCTGAAAATTCCGCATATCCATGATCTTTTCTCCCGGCGTGCCGCACCGCTGATTACCCGCGACCGGGTATTTGCCATCCGCGAACGCATTGACGCCCACGGCAATGTGCTGCAAGCGCCTGATCGTCAGAGCGTGCTGGACGCCATTGAGCAGGCACGCGCCGCAGGTTGTCAGGGTATTGTCGTGTCGCTGCTGCACAGCTATCGCAACCGGCATAATGAAGCAGCAGTAAAAGCGATTATTGAGGAAGTCGCGCCTGAGCTGCTGACCTCCTGTTCCGCTGACATCTGGCCGATTATTCGTGAATATGAACGCACCATCACCGCCACCATTAATGCCTACGTGCAGCCGATGGTCATTCACTACCTGGAATCCTTTGAGCAGGCGCTGAAACGGCTTGGCGTAAAGCCGCCGCCGCGTATCACCAAATCCAACGGTGGGGTAATGGGCGTCGGGCAGGCGAAACGCGAATGCGTCCAGATGGTGCTCTCCGGCACCGCCTCCGGGGTGATCGGGGCCAGCTATCTGGCCAGCGCCTGCGGTTTTGACAAAATCCTCAGCCTGGATATTGGCGGCACCAGCGCCGACGTAGCAGTGATCATTGACGGCAAAGTGGCGCAGGGCAACGGCGAAATCATCGGCGACTTCCCGATCTTTATTCCTTCTGTCGCCGTCACCTCAGTGGGGCAAGGCGGCGGCTCACTGGCGTGGATTGACGGGCAGGGCGTATTGCAGATGGGACCAGACAGTGCCGGATCGCTGCCGGGTCCGGTCTGCTTCCAGCGCGGCGGCACGCAGCCGACGGCCACCGATGCCTTTGCCGCCTGCGGCATGATGGGCCACGGCGCGCTGGGTTATAACGCCGTGACGGTGGATGTTGCCGCCGCCCGGGCGGCCTGGCAGCCCCTGGCCGATGCGCTCACTATTTCGGTCGAGGAGACCGCGGAAACCGCGATTCAACTGGCGATCTCCAGCATGTACAGCGACACCAGTGGCCTGCTGTCCCGCTTTGGCCTGGACCCACGTGAATTCTGGTTCCTCGCCTTTGGCGGAGCGGGCCCGATGATGGGCTGTTTTCTTGCCCGCGAACTGAACATGAAAGGGGTGATTGTTCCGCCTACGCCAGGCGTGCTCTCCGCGTTGGGCGGACTGGTAGCGGACATCCGCAACGATTTTATCCGCACACTCTACGGCGACCTGACGCCTGCGCTCGCTGACACATTAGCCAGTGAAGCCGAAGCCTTGCAGCAGCGCGCCTGCAACTGGCTGACGCAGGAGCACGGCAGCGACATGCCCTATAGCCTGCAGTTCAGCGCGGATATGCGCTATCACGGACAGTCGTTTGAAATCGACGTGCCGCTGGAGGCGAGCTGGCTGACGCAGGCGGATTTCACTGCGCTGCATGACGCCTTTGATCGCCAGCATCAGCAGCTGTTTGGTCACAGTGACCCGCAGGCACCGGTGCAGTTGATTAACCTGCGGCTGGTGATCGCCTCACCCACGCCAAAACCGATGATTAACCGGCTCGCAACGGCGACAGAGCCGGTGCCGGTGCTGAAACAGACCGATGCATGGATCGACGGCGCATGGCATCAGGTGGATGTGGTGCTGCGAACCGTATTGCTTGCCGGCCATCAGTTACGGGGTCCGGTCATCATTGCGCAGAACGACTGCACCACCTGCGTGCCGCCTGGCATGAATGTTACGGTCGATTCCTTTGGTAACCTGCTGATCACGGCGAACGAGGCATAAGATGGCGATTGATGGACGTAACTTACAAATCCTGGCGAACTACTGTGCCGCTGCTGCCGATGCGATGGCCTTTACCCTGATGCGTACCGCGCACTCCACCTTTGTTAAAGAGACGGAGGATTTCTCCTGCCAGATTGTCAGCCGCACTGGACTGGCGTTTGCCTCGCCGCGCAGTTTTGGCGCACCCTGGTACAGCGGCATCGACTATGCGCCAGTACTGGCACTGATTGACGATTACGCCGACGGCGATATCTGCATTACTAATGACGCCTACGCCGGCAATGTGGCGACGCACTCGCCCGATATCCACATCTGGAAGCCGGTGTTTTACAAGGGCGAAATTGTCTGCTTCGTGGTGGGGCACATTCATAACACCGACGTCGGCGGCGCGGTGCCCGCCTCACTGTCGCGCTCGCTGACCGATATCGTGCAGGAGGGGATCCGCATCCCCCCACTGAAAATCATGCGGCAGGGGCAGCTCAATGAAGAGGTCGCCAGCATCATGCGGCTCAACGTGCGGGTGCCGGACCAGAACTGGGGTGATTTCAAAGCACAGCTGGCTTCAGTTAACGTCGGTGAGCGTAAAATCCACGACATTATCGCCCGTTTTGGTATCGACGATTTTTTACAGGGCATAGAAGGGATTCTCGATTACGCCGAAGCACAGGCCCGCAGCATTATCAGCACCATTCCCGATGGGGAGTATTTTTATGCCGACTACGCCGATGAAGATGGCGAGGGCGGTTATCCCTGCCGTATCGCCATCACACTGCGGGTGCAGGGCGATCAGCTGGAGCTGGACTACACCGGCAGCGACCCCCAGCTGGCCTCGTCACTGAACATGCCGACCGGCGGCCGTGAACGACATCCGCTGGCACTGGTGGGCGTCACTTATGTGCTCTCCACACTGGATCGTTCGCTGCTGCTGAACGCGGGAACACTGCGACCGACCCGGGCGATCCTGCCGCCGGGTACGGTGATGAATTGTGAAGCACCGGCGGCGGTGGGGATGCGCTCGCTGACCTGTGCACTGTCGCAGATTGCGACCATCGGCGTCTTCTCGCTGGCGATGCCGGACCGTCTTCCCGCCAATTCACCGGGCGGTAATTCAATCATGAACATCCGCACGCAGACGCATAACCGCAGCGTGGTTGCTTCTCTGGGTCCAGTGGGTGGTGGCGCGGGCGGTACGCCGCGTCATGACGGGCCTGACGGCTCTGGCGGGCTGTCCGCCTTCCTGAAAAACACCCCCATTGAGATCAACGAAGCGGAAGTCCCGATCCGTTTTCATCGTTACGGGCTGGCTCAGGACAGCGCCGGCCCAGGTCGCTATCGCGGTGGCTTAGCGACCGAAATGGCATTTGAGATTTTCTCGCCCAACACCACGATTACCGCGCGCAACCGTAACCGGTCGGTGTTTGCCTCGGCGGGCGTGGTGGGCGGGCAGAACGGGGCGCTCTCTTACTTCCGCACCCGGCGCAATGGCGAGGTTATCAATCACGGCAACACAGACGTAATCCACTGCCAGCCGGGTGACGTGGTCGAAGTGCGGGGCCCTGGCGCGGGCGGTTATGGCCTGCCGTCACAGCGCGAGACTGAGGCGGTCATGCAGGATGTGCGCTGTGGTTATCTCAGCGTCGCAGCAGCCCGGGCGCAGTATGGCGTAGTGATCGTTGATGACGGTGTGGATGAGTCAGCCACAGCGCGCCTTCGCGCCGCGATGCCGCAACGCGCTGCGCAGCATTTTGAACACGGCGAGGCACGGAATCGCTTCGAAACGCTCTGGACACCTCAGCGTTACCAGTTGCTGACCGCTTTTCTGGCAGGCGCACCGGTCAGCTGGCGTCATTTCCTGAAAACCCAGGTATTCCGGGCGGTAGCGGAGATAGGCGAAACGGCGGATATGAATCAAATATTCAGTGATTTGCATCAGCGATACCCGGCCATGGCGAACAATTAACGGAGAGTGCGCATCGTCGACTACGCTTTAAGTCTGCATGGACTATGAAGGCAACGCGACGATGAGCATGAAAACCAGTGATTTTTTTGTCCAGCGCCTGAAAGAGTGGGGCGTCACACGCATCTACGGCTATCCAGGTGACGGGATTAACGGCGTGCTGGGAGCTATCCAGCGCGCTAACGCTAAAGGTGACGGCATCGAATTTATTCAGGTGCGGCACGAGGAGATGGCGGCCTTTATGGCGGCCGGGCACGCGAAGTTTACTGGGGAGCTGGGCGTCTGTCTCTCAACTGGCGGGCCGGGCGCAACCCATCTGCTGACCGGGCTTTATGACGCCAAAATGGACCATGCGCCGGTGCTGGCAATTGCCGGGCAGGCAGAAGCGACTGCGCGGGGAGCCAGCTATCAGCAGGAGATGAACCTGGACCGCATCTTCTCGGACGTCGCTAACTTCGTTCAGGAAGCTTCGACCCCGACACAGGTGCGCCATCTGCTGGATCGTGGCGTGCGCATTGCCAAAGCGCAAAACGGCGTGGCGGTGATCATCATCCCTAAAGATATTCAGGATGAAGAGTGGCAGCCGCCGCAGCATCTGCATGGCTTCACCCATTCCGGCAGCGGCTATCAGCGTCCCAAAGTTATCCCCTACGAAGCGGACCTGCAACGCGCTGCCGACGTGCTTAACGCCGGTAAAAAAGTGGCGATTCTCATCGGTGCGGGCGCACGCAACGCCGCCGTTGAGGTGGTGCAGGTTGCCAATGTGCTGGGTGCCGGAGTAGCAAAAGCGCTGCTGGGCAAAGATGTGCTGCCGGACGACGCGCCGTTTGTTACCGGCTCGATTGGCCTGCTCGGCACGAAACCTTCATCCGATTTAATGCAAAACTGCGACACCCTGCTGATGATTGGCAGCGGCTTCCCGTGGACGGAATTTCTGCCGGAAGAGGGCAAGGCGCGTGCGGTGCAGATAGACATCGATCCCGCCATGCTGGGCCTGCGCTATCCCAGCGAAGTGAACCTGCATGGCGATGCGGCAGAAACGCTGCGCGCGCTGCTGCCGCTGCTGGAGCATAAAGCGGATCGCAGCTGGCAGGAGGATATTGCGGTTCAGGTACGTGACTGGTGGACGCTGATGGAAGAGCGCGCCATGGCACCGGCTAATCCGGTCAATCCGCAGCGGGTAGTGTGGGAGATGTCACCTCAGTTACCGGACAACGCCATTGTCACCTCGGATTCCGGCTCCTGCGCCAACTGGTTTGCCCGCGACTATCGGGTAAAACAGGGACAGCGCGCGTCACTCTCCGGCGGTCTGGCCTGTATGGGTGCGGCGGTGCCTTACGCGATTGCCGCGAAATTTGCTCACCCGGAAAAACCGGTGGTGGCGCTGGTGGGAGACGGTGCGATGCAGATGAACAACATGGCCGAGCTGATCACTATTCAGAAATACTGGCAGCAGTGGGCCGATCCGCGCCTGATTGTCTGCGTGTTCAATAATCAGGATCTGAATCAGGTCACCTGGGAGCAGCGCGTGATGGAGGGTAACCCACGCTTCGACGCGTCACAGCAGCTGCCGGATGTGAAGTACGCTGAGTTTGCGCAGTCGCTGGGAATGGTCGGTATTTTTGTCGACAACCCTGACGATCTGGCAGGTGCCTGGCAGCGTGCGCTCAGCGCCGATCGCCCGGTATTACTGGAGGTGAAAACCGATCCGGAAGTCGCGCCATTACCGCCACACATCACCTTCAAGCAGGCGAAAGCCTTTATGGCGTCGATGGTGAAGGGCGATCGCGGCGCAGCGCAAATCATCAGCGACACCGCCAGCCAGCTGTTTCATAAAAAGCATTAAGGGCTAAGTGGGGCGGTCGCGTCTCACTAACCTTTATTCCCGGATGCCCTCGCGTCCGGGTCTTAAACCCCTTCATCATTCTCAACGGGAGTCTTGTTATGACTGCTCATTCCAGCCCTGTCTGGTTAATCTCGGGATGTTCGACCGGTTTTGGTCGTGAACTGGCGCAGCAGACCATCGCGCGTGGCTTTAAGGTGGTTGTGACGGCACGTGACACCGCGTCCATTGCCGATCTGGTTGAGGGACACGACAACGCACTGGCGGTGGCGCTGGATGTGACGCAGCAGTCGAGCATCGACCAGGCCGTCAGTGCGGCCCTGGACACGTTCGGCACCATTGATGTGCTGGTAAACAACGCCGGTTACGGTTATCAGAGCTCAGTGGAAGAGGGTGTGGAAAGCGAAATCCGCGCGCAGTTTGATGCCAACGTTTTCGGTCTGTTTGCCCTGACCCGCGCCGTGCTGCCCGCAATGAGAAAGGCGCGTAGCGGCCACGTGATCAACATTACCTCAGTGGCAGGCTTAATCGGTTTTGCCAGCTCAGGCTACTACTCTGCCAGCAAACATGCGGTGGAAGGCTGGTCCGATTCGCTGGCGCTGGAAGCCGGTCCGCTGGGCATTCACGTGACCTGTGTTGAGCCAGGTCCGTTCCGCACCGACTGGGCCGGACGCTCACTGCATCAGACGCCAAGCACGCTGCCAGACTATGCGGAGACCGCCGCCGCGCGGATGAAAGCGACCTCCGAATACAGCGGCACTCAGAAGGGCGATCCGGCGCGGGCCGCCGCGGCGATGATTGCTATTACCGAGCATGAAAACCCGCCACGTCATCTGGTGATGGGTGCCTGGGGCCATGACGCCGTGACAGGTAAGCTCAAAGAGCGGCTGGCTGAGATAGACGCGTGGAAACAGACGTCGGTGGAGACGGATTTTCCGGAATAGAGGTGAATTGTGGGTTGCGGGAAGCCGCCTGTGGGTGAACCAGAAGCTATTAAAATACGAAAGGCCCGTTTATCGGGCCTTTGAGTGCTAATCGGGGATCTTTGCTTCCTGCATGTCGCGCGCATTCAGTTCTTTCAGCTTGCGGCGCAACAGGGCAGATGAGGAACGTTTTCTCGCCTGAGCTAACTGAGCTTTAATGGCGGGCAGATCGGGCCGGGCCAGCCACTCTGCAATCAAAAGTGCCCTTAACTCTTTATATCGGGTTTCAACCGGAGCCAAAGGGGTTGTTTCATCGTGTGTATCATAAAACGACATAGCAAGCTCTCCCTGTAGTCACTACTTTATAAGCCTGGAAACAGTCCGGGATTAAAGGTTGCGGCGCTTTCTTCGGCAACCCTGTTCGGCGATTGTAGCGTAGTTCATTTTTTAACCCAAGCATGGCGTCGTAGATCTCTTCCAGAGGAGTCGGACGATTGCGTTCAACGATCTCGCCAGACGCAGGCTGGAAAACAAAACCGCCGATAGAGAAGCTTTCATGGTGTGCCATTAACGCAAGTACTACACTTTTTAAAACGACTGCACTACCTAATCCGGGAATGCTGATGTGGCGAAAATCGCTCATGCACTCCAGACCATCGAACACGTCAAAACAGACCTCAGCCAGCCCGTTAACAGGAAAGGAGATACCGGGTGGCATCCGATATCCGATGCGGGTAAAGGTCTGTTCATCTATCCGGTCGCCAACGATGACAGTGTAAGTTTCGCTGCCGCCAACAAAAACGTAGCTGTGATAAATCTGGCGGTCATAAATAAATCTTTTTCGTCTGATTTCGTAGTTTTCGAGATAAATATCTTCTTCAATACGCACTTCTCATCCCTGCCGTAACATATGAATCCCTGAAACTCGATTTTTCAGTTCCTGCTCAGCACCGTCAAACATCCATGGTAAAAGTGAGGTTATTCATTCCAGCATTTCAGCCGCTGTTGCGCATTAACAACACCGTTCTGTAAGCCAGCCCACAAACCATTCACCTGGCACGCACCCTTATTGCGCAGCCCTGCGCCATCACTGTGCTGAAAAAATAAACAGCGACCCGCTTCTGACACCATAAGAATTCGATCTTGTATCCCAGCCCGTATTCCACCTCGCATCCCTGACCCAGCCCCTTGAGTTCGCGGCTATCTGGCACGCTTCATGCACTAGCTCATGGGTACACTTTTGGCGAGGTAACCCATGTTTGACTCCTTATTAGACGACGATGCCACCACGATGGCCGCTCTGATCCGCAACGGGGAAGTATCAGCCTGCGAACTGACCGCTGCGGCGCTGGCGAGGATGGAACAGCGTGAACCGACGGTGCAGGCCTTTTGCACCCCGACACCCGAGCTTGCGATGGCACAGGCTAAAGCCATAGATGACCGACGTGCGCGGGGAGAAACACTGGGCGCGCTGGCAGGCGTGCCGCTGGCGGTAAAAGATCTCATCTGCACCGCAAACGTCCGCACTACCTCCGGTTCAGCAGCTTACAAAGAGTTCATACCCGAAGATGACGACATCACGGTGGAACGGCTACTGGCCGCCGACGCCATTCTGCTGGGTAAAACCACCGCGCCGGAGTTCGGCTACAGCGGCGTCGGGCACAATCCGCTTTTTCCGTCGCCACGTAATCCCTGGAATCTGGCGATGACGCCGGGCGGTTCCAGCGCGGGTTCCGGGGCGGCGGTGGCGGCACGCCTTTGCCCGATTGCACTGGGCAGCGATGGCGGCGGGTCAGTGCGTATTCCGGCGGCGCACTGCGGCATTTTTGGCTTCAAGGCGTCGATGGGGCGGGTGCCGTTATGGCCTGGCTGTCGTGATGAACGCTATCCCGGCGTCTCAAGCTGGGAGTCGCTGGAGCATATCGGGCCGATGACGCGCAGCGTGCGCGATGCCGCTCTGATGATGTCACTGATGGCAGGACCGGATATGCGTGACCGCCACTCCATCCCCTGCAGCGACGTTGACTGGCTGGGTGCACCGGAACATCTTCCGGGCAAATTGCGCATCGCATTCAGCGCAGATTTTGGCTATGTGGCCGTTGACCCGGAAGTTCGCGCAGTGGTCAGCGCGGCGGTGCATCGATTTGCTGCTGAAATCGGTGCGGAACTGGAGCTGGCCGATCCTGGCTTCCCGGATCCGGCTGCCGCTTTTGGCGCACTGGTGGCGATGGAAAGTGATCTCACCGGCATGCGCCAGATGATGGCGGAGCAGGGCAGCACAATGTCACCGCATCTGGTCGCTATGTTACAGCGCGACTGGCGGGCAGAGAACTTTACCGATGCCATCGCCACCCGCAAAGCGGTCAGCAACAGCCTGTGGCGCTTCATGCAGCGCTTTGATCTGTTGATCACGCCGACACTGGCCGTACCGCCGTTTCCGCTGGGAATGCAGGGACCGGAGATCATTGATAGTCGCATGGTTCGCAACGATCACTGGCTCTCATTCTGCTTCCCGTTCAATTTCACCGGCCAGCCCGCCGCGTCAGTGCCTGCAGGTTTCACCGCCAGCGGCCTGCCGGTCGGTATGCAGATTGTTGGTCGTCATCTTGATGATGCTTTAGTGCTGGCTGCCAGTGCCGCTTTCGAGCGCATTCAGCCGTGGAATCACCTTCAACCCGGAATCGCCCAATGAAAACGTCTGACACACCTGCGCTGGAGCAGGAATTTGAACATGAGCCGGTGCCGCTGACGCATCGTCATTCAACCCGCTCTGTTTCAGCGGTCTGGTTTGGATTCCCGATGATCCTCACCAATGCGCTGTTTGGCGGCATCATTACCTGGCATCTGGGCTTCTGGCCCGCGCTGATCGCCATTCTGCTGGGCAACCTGGTGCTGTTCGCCTATGTCGGCGCGCTGAGCTGGTACGCAGGTAACAGCGGGATGAACTTTGCTTTACAGGCCAGACGCACCTTTGGCAGCAAAGGCTACATCCTGGTCTCGGGTTTTCTCTCGACGGTGGTGATCGGCTGGTATGCCTTCCAGACCGGCCTTACCGGCACGGTGATTAATCAGACCTTCGGCTGGAATGCGCTGGCGGTGACGGCCTTTGCCATGATCCTCTACACCGGCATCACGTTCCTGGGCGTGCGGGCGCTGTCCGTGCTGGGGATGATCGCCGCGCCGCTGTTTGTGGTGCTCGGGATGGTGGCACTGTGGCTGATCAGCAAACAGCACGACTTCTCCGTGGTGACGCAGTGGAAAGGCAGCGCCAGCGCCGCCGGCGCAATGAGCATGGGCACCGCCGTCACCATGGTGGTGGCCGGTTTTGCCGACTCCGGCACCATGACCGCTGACTTTACCCGCTGGTCGAAGAATGGACGCTCAGCGGTCATCGCTGCCTTCTCCGCTTTTCCGGTTGCGAACGTCATCTCGTATCTGTTCGGCGTGGTAATTGTAGCCGTGGGCGCGGCGGTGGATCCGCTGACCAATGGCGGTAACTTCCTGCCGATGCTGATGGGGCACAGTGCCATCCTGTCGGTGGTGGCCTGCCTGTTTGTCTTTATCAATCTGGGATCGGTCTGCACACACTGCCTCTACAACGGCGCAGTGGGTTTCAGTCATCTGTTCAGCAGCAAAATGCGTCTGTGGACGCTGATCCTCGGCGCCATTGGTGGCGCGCTGGCACTGGCGGGCGTCTGGTCTTACTTCCTGGCGTGGCTCAGCCTGCTCGGGATCGTGGTGCCACCATTTGGTGCTGTGATGATTGTGGATTTGATCTTTATGGCGCGCATCAGTGAGCAGCGTCCGGCTCAGCGATTCCGTGGTACAGCGTTTGCCGCCTGGGCAATAGGTAGCCTGTGTGCGGTGATCGCTCATGTGGCTTTCCCGCAGTTCGGTGAAGCAGTGATTGGTCTGGTGACCGCCGCCATCAGCTACAGCGTGATCAGCAAAATGCGCATGCCGCGCCCGGTAATGGAGAACAGCAATGCCCGATTACAGCGTTAATTCAACCCCTTACGCCTGGCCTTTTGACGGCAGTTTCACCCCGGCTGACACGGCGTTAATTGTGATTGATATGCAGACCGACTTCTGTGGCGTCGGCGGCTATGTCGATAGCATGGGCTATGACGTCAGCCTGACCCGCGCACCCATCGCCCCGTTGCAGCAGGTGCTGGCCGCGATGCGCGCCCGGCAGTTTCCGATTATTCATACCCGTGAAGGGCATCGGCCCGACCTCAGCGATTTGCCCGCCAATAAACGGTGGCGTTCGAGACGGATGAATGCCGGCATTGGCGATGTCGGACCGTGCGGCCGCATTCTGGTGCGCGGCGAGCCAGGCTGGGAGATTATTCCGGAGCTGGCCCCGTTGCCGGATGAGGTCGTGATTGATAAGCCAGGTAAGGGGTCATTTTACGCCACCGATCTGGAGCTGATACTGCGCAGTCGTGGCATACGTAATCTGATTCTCACCGGTATAACCACCGATGTCTGCGTTCATACCACGCTACGTGAAGCCAACGATCGCGGTTTCGAGTGTCTGGTGTTATCTGATTGCTGTGCCGCAACGGAGCGGCGTCATCATGAGGCGGCGCTGAGTATGATCCATATGCAGGGCGGCATCTTTGGCGCGTTTGCCACCTCTGCCGCACTGCTGGACAGCCTGGGCAGTTAGTCTTTCTGGCGGATAACCTGAGCGTACAACTCCGCTCAGGCTATCCCGTCAGGCGATGATACCTGCCTGACTGTCTGGCGCCGCTCTCTTCATCAGCGTCTCAGGTCGGGCACCGCCTGACTGAACAGATCGCTCTGAAGCTGATTACAGCCTGCATCCGCCAGTGCAGACATCTGCCCCTGTGTTTCCACGCCTTCTGCTGTGACCACCAGGCCCATGGGCTGACCCAGCTTCATCATCGATTCAATACTTGCTACTGAATTTTCCGCTACGCCGGGCGGGATAGTCCGACCGCTCGCTTGGGCCATTGAGGTAAATCTGCCGTATCATCGCGCATTTCCTGCCAACTTCGCTGCGATGGTTCATACTCATGGGCGCTAAATGTGTTACGAACGGATAGCCGTGCAGACAACGGTTACTGAGTTTGTCACTTCGCTGACAGCCTGAGGTTGCCAGCTGACTATAAGGGAAAATAATGCCATTGTTATTCGGTGAGTTATCTGGTTTCCCGTCATGGGTGCCTGTTGTATTACTCGTCTCGCTTTCGTTTATCGTGGGCTTCCTGGCCCGGCTTATCCTGCTGGCCTTTATCCGCTACTGGCAGAGTCGCGACAGAAAGCTGTTCAAATCCCTTGAGAAGCACCTTAGCGGGTCCATGTTCTTTTTCGTACCGCTATTAATGATCAATGTCGGGATTAACTACATTAACTTTCACCCTGAGTCGCTTGAGTTAATCACTAACATCATCAACGTCTTTATTATTATGTCATTCTGTTCGGTCCTGATACGGCTGACCAATGTGGCGCAGGATATGCTCTATATCCGCTATGACATTAATATTTCGAATAATCTTCGTGCACGAAAAATTCGTACGCAGATTATCTATGTCAAAAAAGTGGTTATTGTCATCCTGGTACTGTTCTGCATTTCACTGATACTGCTGAGCTTTCCTGGCGTCCGTAAATTCGGCACCACTATTCTGGCCGGTGCAGGTGTTGCCGGTATCATTATTGGTTTCGCCTTACAGAAGTCGCTGGTTAATCTGTTTGCCGGTATTCAGATCGCCTTTACCCAGCCTATCAAAATTGATGACGCGGTGGTGGTGGAAAAAGAGTGGGGCTGGATTGAGGAGATCAACCTGACCTATGTGGTGGTGCGCATCTGGGATTTGCGCCGTCTGGTGCTGCCAATTACTTACTTCACTGAGAATCCGTTTCAGAACTGGACGCGTAATAATGCCCAGATTTTAGGATCGGTATTTCTCTACGTGGATTACTCCATGCCGCTGGAGCCGCTGCGCAGGCAGTTTGAAAAAGTCCTGAGTGAAACCAAACTCTGGGATGGGGAAACGTCTGTACTTCAGGTGACGGATACCACCGAAAAAACCATGACCATCAGGATGCTGATGACTGCCCAGAACTCGCCAATCGCTTTTGATCTGCGCTGTTACGTCAGGGAAAAGATGATTGAGTTTATTCAGCAGAATTACCCGGAAAGCCTGCCACAGGTGAGGGCGTCACTGACGGATAGCGGGGGTGAAAAGTCAGCAAGGGAAATAGCTGAATAGCGGGTTTTGAGGTGCGGAACGGCGTTTACTGTTGCAAACAGGCGTCAACGCGTAAAGCCTTAAACAGGCCATACCGACAGGGGGGCTTGTCGGTGCCGCCCGATGCCAGCGTATCGACCACCCTGGCGCCTGAGTCCGCAGAGGTGACAAAGAGCACGGCCACCATCGCCATGGCAATAAAGGAGAGCAGCGAGCTGAAGGGGAAGTGCTCAGGGAAGTTGAACAGTGCCAGCGTCTGATCGCTCACGATCGTCTGCGGCAGGTCAGTGGCACCCTGCTGCACAATCAGCCAGATTGCGCTGTTGCCGAAAAAAGTCATCCAGCGCAGCGTAGCGACCGTTGCCGTGGTGGTGGCCACCCACAATCTGGCGTTTGGGTACTGACCGGCGTGCTGATTGCGTCGCTGAACTTTGCCACCAAAGTGGCCTGCTTTATGGCGGTCTCCTCGGTGCTGAAGGGCGAGACACGCACCTATACCGTAACCGGGCAGGTCTTCTTTGCCTCGGCTGACCGGTTTATCCATCACTTCGATTTCCACGAGGCGCTGGATCGCGTGGTCATCGACGTGTCGCTCGCCCATTTCTGGGACATCACGTCGGTCAGCGTGCTGAACCGCATCGTGATTAAGTTCCGCCGCAAAGGTGCCGACGTGGACGTCAGAGGCATGAACGGGGCGATCCGCACTCTTGTTGACCGCTTTGGTGTGCATGACAAACCCGAAGAAGTTGAAAAGCTGATGGGCAGCCGCTAAACCGGATGTGCCGCTAGCCCTGATGCACGTGCTGGAAAAAAGATCCTCCCGCAGGTTCCGGACTGAATGAAAAAGCAGGCCTGTTAATGATTTTTCATTTGCATAATCGGCTGCTAACAAAATTCAGTAACGCGTTGACCTCGTATTCTTATTCTGGAAAACAAGAAGGCTGAAATGCCCTTTTTCCCCTGTCCTTCCGGTAATACCTTTCCAGGTAAAAACACAAAGCTTAATAAAACCTTAAGATCTGAAGGCTATTTCTCTCTATTTATTCAGTTAACATGCTATTCCGTCTCATGTCTTTTAATTTGTACAATAAAATCAGAAGCCTGCGGAATAGGTTATCGCTTTTTTTCAGCAGAGCCTTTCAGGTTAGAGTCTGAATGATAACCTGGTGAATTATCAGGGTCTTAATTTACACGGCCAGATACAAATATTAAGGGAGGTGATCTGCATCAATAAATATCATTATTTAAGGGCGGGTGATGAAAGTGGCTCTAATAAATATCGTCGCTATGCCGATATGTAACGTAACCCTGAGGAAATGTCAGTCTCAGGTACTTTTCAACACCAGGATTATTAAAATGAATATTATAAAAAAAGTGTCAAAATTCAATATAGGCAGGAAACTTACTCTGGGGTTTTTGCTGGTTATACTGGCGTCACTGGCTATATCAGTCCTTGCTGCCCTCTGTTTTTTAAAAATCCAGGATAACTCGGAAAAGCGCGACGTCACGGTACAAATGGTTGATGCACTGGCGAAAGCGAGGCTGAACCGCACGCTATTTCAGTACACCCGCGACACTAAATTCATCGAACTCAACGGTGAGGCGATGAATCAGTTGTCTGCTTTGTACAAAAATCTTGAGAAATATTCCTGGTCAACAGGCGGTCGTGAAAAGCTTTCTGCGCTCAATACTGCTCTGGCTCAGTATCAGGAAAAGCGTCAGCACTTTCTCGCAAGCAACCACAGTGCAGCCCTTTCTCTGAATGATATTCAGGCTCTCGGACTGACGTCAGTGGCGGAAAAACTGGCTGCCCGACAGGCTTATGTCCCGGCAGACCTTACTGCACCCCTGCTGGCTCTCAGCCTCAAAACTGAACAGGCTGCATTTTATGTTCAGGCGTTCATGCATGGGCCAGATGCTTCCACACTGAATAAGTTTAACGAAATCAAAGACGGTTTTTCACCACTCGTCAGTCAGCTTAGTGGTCTCGCTGACACCTCACTCGGTGCGCTTCTGGCCGATGTGGCGCAAAAAACCACCTCAGGCACCACGCTGTTAAATAATTATCTCCAGTCAGTGCAGGTCGAAAAACGCGCCTCAGATGAAATGACCGCAGCTGCGGGAAAACTGAATCAGTCAATCACTGACCTCGCGTTCTTTCAGTCTGAACAGGCTCAGAAATACATGCATACCGCACTGTGGCAGATTGGTTTTGCCACCCTTGTCTGTATCACTCTCAGTCTCCTGATTGCCTGGAGAATGACCCGCAGCATCACCGTTCCGCTGAGAGAGACGCTTTCTTCGGCACAGCGTATCGCTGAAGGTGACCTGACCGCCGAAATAACCAGTTCCCGTACTGATGAGCTTGGCGAACTGATGACTGCCATGGGTGCCATGAACCAGAGCCTGCGTAACATCATCTCCCGGGTCCGGGATGGGGTGAATAACGTCGCCCGCGCCTCGTCTGAGATTGCAGCAGGAAATACCGACCTCTCATCGCGCACAGAACAGCAGTCGGCTGCCGTGGTTGAGACGGCTGCCAGCATGGAGGAATTAACCTCCACCGTTAAGTTGAATGCGGAGAACGCCCATCACGCCAGTCAGCTGGCCACGGAGGCGTCGCACAATGCCAGCTGCGGCGGGGAAATCATCAGTGAGGTGATAACCACAATGGGCGGAATAAGTCAGAGCTCAGGCAAAATCGGCGAAATCATCACCGTTATTAACGGTATCGCTTTCCAGACGAATATTCTGGCGTTGAATGCGGCAGTAGAGGCCGCGCGCGCAGGTGAGCAGGGCCGGGGCTTTGCCGTTGTGGCAGGCGAAGTGCGCAATCTTGCACAGCGCAGTTCACTGGCCGCAAAAGAGATAGAAGTGCTGATTCGGGAATCACTGGACAGAGTGAGTAACGGTGCTGAGCTGGTAAACCGCGCCGGCGTGACAATGGAGGGTATCGTCAGGTCCGTGACGCAGGTAAGGGACATCATGGGTGAAATTGCCGCTGCATCAGACGAACAGAATCGCGGCATTACCCAGATTGCACAGGCCATGACGGAAATGGATAGTACAACCCAGCAAAACGCTGCGCTGGTTGAGGAGTCTTCTGCTGCGGCCAGCAGTCTCGAAGAACAGGCGCTTGAGCTTGAAAAAACCGTTGCCGTTTTCCGTGTGCCGTCTTCTGGGGCGTTTACACCCAGGGCGCAGACCACCAGGCGCAACGTACAACCCTCAGTATCCCTGATGGCGTCGAAAGCAAACTGGGAAACCTTCTGATCATCGTTGTCCTGCATTCTGAGGGGCCGCCCGACGTCGTTTCTGGCATCCGGTGGTCTCCTTTCGGGTTTATGTCATCGGAGGTGGTAAATGTGTGACGATAACGCCGTTAATGCACTGCATGTTCACATTGGTAAGGCGGTGGAGGCTCTTTTTTATGATGGCGAGCCAGTCACCCGTGCAAAAGTCATTGCCCAACTATGTCTGTTGTTAGATGAAGAACCTGACTGCATCCTGCAAAACGAAATAGCAGGCGCAGTCAGCCTGCTCACTTACCCGTTCGCCACAAAATGAGAGTGAACGGGTTGCTACAATCCCTGGCGACAGAATTTTGCGTGCGATGAGAGGTTGATCTGAAGAGGACGTGGTTAACCTCCGCACTGCATTAATGATCGGGCGCACCCGATTTACTGTAGCAACAAACATTCAGATTTATTCCTGTGATCCTCAATCTTCCTGGCAACGAGGCTCGTTCAGACGAGCATAGGGAAAGGGTACGGCTGACCCGGTGGCTGAACGCATTACCGGCTGTAAGCTGTATCAGTCCGGATAAGCAAGCCTGTGAAATCGCTGACAGATATCAGTAAGTATTTTGATGTATTCAGCGGGTCCGAGGCTGATGCAGCCCATTTTTCACAGTAATTTTATTAATTCAAACAGCCGCTTAAGGGACAGGTTATAACCTGCACGTAATTTTTAGCTTTTTTCCACTCTATGGTGTCCGGCAGTGATATGCCAGCGTTTCTCGCTTTTTCCTCTCATGGTGTCGCGTCATGTACGGGCGTCGCCGGTCGTGCCGCGTCGCCGGATTATCCGGAAAAGGTCAATTATCGTAATGAGTGCAAACTTCGATATCTCTCAAAAAACATAACAATAACTGCTTAGTTTCACCGTCTGACCATAAAGTGTGTTTTAGGATAGCCGATAAAAGAAAGGTATCTTGACATCTCCCTCGGGTAACCTCTCATGACAATTTTAAAGAAACTTACGCTGGTCTTTACCTTTACACTTCTGGCGCTGCTTTTTTTGGGCATTATCAGTATCCGCTCTCTGGGCGGCGCACAGGATCGGTTCGAGTATGTGGCGACCAACTCTCTGCCCAGCATTAACAAAATCAGTGAAATCTCTCAGCTTCGTGAAGAAGCAAGACGGCAGATACTGATGGGTCTTCTGGTTACCGATAAAGCGATATTTGAAAAGCATATGGTCACCGCAAAGGAATATCTGACCAAAACGCGCGAGGCAATGGATTATTATAAATCTCACCTGATTACAGACGATAACGACGGCCAGTTGATAAGCCAGACTATTCAGGATTTCGGCGTCTATCTCGAGAAAGTGAATAAGATGGTGGGCGTTTATCAGACCGGCGGCATTGATGCGGCCAGGGCTATGGTTTCCGATCAGGGAGAGACAGCGGCGGCATCGGTTGTGGTAAGCCAGAATCTGAAGGACATCCTGGCTTATAACTATCAGGTTGCCAACAAATTTGCAGCGGAAAATCATGCCGAGTATCTGCATACGTTATGGCTTCTGAGCAGCATTATTGCAGCCGCGGTGTTAATGACAGCCCTTTCTTCGTACTCTGTCCTGAGCTATATCAGAAAAGGCCTGCAGAATTTACAGAGCACCATGAAAACCATCGAGGAAACCCTGGACCTGACTCTTCGGGTAAATCTCAATAAAAAAGATGAACTGGGCGCAACGGCTGGCAGTTTTAATGCCCTTGTGACTAAGTTTCGGGAGGTTCTGTCAGGCGTCCGGGATGCCAGCAAAGAGGTGGATACGGCGTCAGAGGAAATCGCTCACAGCAATGATGATCTGTCATCACGCTCAGAGTCTCAGGCTTCTTCACTTGAGCAAACCGCAGCCAGTATGAACGAGCTGTCGGCCACCGTGAAACACAATATGGATAACGCGACAGAGGCGAATAACTTCATCGGTAAAGTGCAATCCATCGTCAACCATAGCAACCGTGAGCTGAATGATTTAACAAGTGCCATCAACGATATCTCTGTCTCTTCAAATAAGGTTTCAGAAATTATCTCCATTATTGATGGCATTGCGTTTCAGACCAACATTCTGGCGCTTAACGCTGCAGTGGAAGCCGCCCGTGCCGGGGAGCAGGGCAAGGGGTTTGCCGTGGTCGCCGGCGAGGTCCGCTCATTGTCACAGCGTTCTTCTGTAGCAGCCCAGGATATCCGGGGTCTGATTGAAGAAGCAATCCAGAATGTGGATAAAGGCGTGGTATACGCAGCGAATGTGACGTCGCGAATGAATGAAGCTCTGAGTGTTGTTGATGAAACGACGCAATTGATTAATCAGGTCAATACTTCCTCTAAAGAGCAGAGTTATGGGATCGACCAGGTGAACATTGCGGTCACGCAGATGGAAAGCAATCTGCAGCAGAATGCCGCAATGGTAGAGCAGATGTCTGCCGCTGCGGGCTCACTGAGTCAGCAGGCGGGCAGGCTGCTGACAGAGGTCAGCTCATTTAAGCTCTGAGCCAATCCGGCTTCAGCCAGCGTTTATTAACGCACAGGCTGAGAAGATAGCGTGGCTGGCCCTGTTTTACCGGTTTCAATCCCGTGTAGGGCAGGGTGCAGCCTGAGGGTCAAAAAAAATTTATTGCCGTCAAGGATGCAGGCTAAATGCGCTCAGAACGGAAGGCTCGCTTTGAGAATTTTATCGACGCACGCAGCAGGCGATAATTTTGCGGTATCCAGCTGCAGATGATCCCTTCTCCAGGATTCATAATCACGATCCATGACGGCCTGCCATTCAGGCACTTTTAAGCCAGGAATTTCTGAGATTCTGTTCTCTACACGAGCCCGATGCTGTTCCGGATCCGAACAAAGGATTTCGATTTCCAGAAAGGGAACACCTGATGATAGTGCGATATCACGAAAACTATCTCGCACCAGATTAAGATCATTTACCGAGTCAGTGACAACAGGTAGTCCCAGTCTGAGATTCTCTCGCGCAAGCGCATAGAGGATGAAATAGCCTTCAGGGCCCATCTCTCTGAACGCTGCTGATTCATTACGCAGCGCCTGTTCGATCGTATCGACGCGTAAATACACCGCTTTTAATTTTTCAGATAACATTTTAGCGACCGTGCTTTTTCCACAACCGGGAAGGCCACTGAATATGTACAGCATAACGACTCCTGTTTAAATCCGCGCTCCAGCGTTAAATGCTGACATGTTTGCACAGCATGCTGCGCGCAATTATCCATACACATTACGAGTGCGCATCACCCTTTGCCCGCAGCGAACGTGGGTAATTCTGCACAGCTATTTATCTGGCAAGGCTTCAACATTAGCAGAGAGGATTGCCGGGAGGTTTTGGGTAATCTTTTCCACAGGCCAGTCCCACCAGGCCAGCTTCTCGAGTATCGATATGGTCTCATCGTTAAAACGCTGCCTGATAACCCTGGCTGGATTACCCCCCATAATCGAATATGCCGGGACATCCGACGTGACGACAGAACGTGACGAAATGATCGCGCCGTTACCGATTTTAATGCCTGGCATAATCAGCGCCTGGTAACCAATCCATACGTCATTGCCAATCACTGTATCGCCTTTATCGGGCAGGTCACCGGCCTGAGGCTGGCTTGCTTCCCATCCGTTTCCGAAGATGTAGAACGGATAAGTGGAGAACCCCGCCATGCTGTGGTTAGCCCCATTCATAATGAACTGAACGCCTTTCGCTATAGCGCAAAATTTTCCAATAATGAGTTTGTCGCCAATAAACGGGAAGTGATAAAGGACATTGCGCTCGAAGTTTTCTGCGCCTTCAGGGTCATCATAATACGTAAAATCACCGATGATGATGTTGGGGTTTTTCACCCTGTTTTTAATAAAACAAACCTGTGGGAAGCCTTCCATTGGATGGGGATTGGCCGGATCCGGTCCGTACATATTCTCTCCTTTACGTGCGGCTTTAGGTCGTTCCAGTGTACACCCTAATGCCCGTTGTCCTTTTCACAGACACAATGTAACCATGATGAGGGGTAGATTCTGTCTGTGAAAAACTTCCGTTTCCTGATGTGCTGCTTATTAGAGTCTGGATAAATAATACGCAAAATTTTCATTCTCTGTTCATCCCTTTATTATCAATCATAGAGAATCAGAAACGATTTTATTAATGCCGTTTCGCCAGTGTGAAGCGTCACACGACGCCGTTTTCATAACGGCTGGTTTCAGGTTTACCACTCAAAAATAAAATTTTTGCATTTTTGTCAGTTTATGCAGGGGCAAAGAGTTCTGATTTTCATAATATTATATTTCAATTAAATCAAAGAGTTATGCGTGTAATAATCCTGGCTATATGGAAGGTTTGGTAGGAAAGCGAAACGCTGAGAAACATAACTTTACATTGGTTTTTTTATGTGACGCTCAGAAGGCCAGTAAAAGACGTTAATTTAATCAGATTGCTTAAAATTAACAGTGTAAATTTCGCTCGCCGGGCAAATTATCTATATCGCCATATACTGACAGCATATTCGTTGAACGAATATAACCGTCTTTTATTAACGCTAATTCATAGCGGCAGGGCTGGCACCATACCGGCGTTTTAGCACAGGAGAGAGTAAAATGGATCAAACCGCATTTATGATTGGGTTTTCGGTCATGGCCATTGCGTCACTGATTATTTACGTGACCGGTGATAAGAAATATCCCTTTGGTCACCATACACTCGTGCACGCGTCAGTGCCGTTTATTGCCGCCACAGCCTATCTGGCCATGGCGTTTGGGTTTGGCAATCTCACGCTGGACAGTGGCACGATAGTGTACCTGGCGCGTTACGCTGACTGGTCCATCACCACGCCTCTCTTACTGGCCGGGTTGGTCATGCTGGCTTTCCATGAACAGGGTAAACCAGGAGAAATGGGCGGCTTTCTGACTGCCATCATTGTGCTGGATGTGATGATGATTATCACCGGCCTGGTCTCTTCCCTGGCGGAAAATCCTGTCGCGAAATGGGTGTGGTATTCATGGTCGTGTGCGGCATTTCTGGGCGTTGTTTATCTGCTCTGGGGGCCACTGCGCGCACTGGCCGCGACGCGAGGCAACGCGCTGGCAGGTGCCTACAACAAGAATGTAGCCTTGCTGACCCTCGTGTGGTTTATCTATCCGATCGTTTTTCTGGTCGGTCCGGAAGGTCTCAGTGTCATCACTGATGCGACATCTGTTCAGGCATTCCTGATTCTGGATATTATCGCTAAAGTTTTCTACGCCTTCTACGCTGCGGCTAATATGAAAAAAGCGCTCTCTCATACTACGCCTGTTGGTGCTGTGAGGAGATGACAGCCCAGGTGCGGTTCGGCTGGGCAGGACTCTGGGGGGCAGCGCTCGCTGCCTCTTTCAGCCCCCCTGCGGGGCAAGTGCTGTTTGCGACCCTGGCCATTGGCGTTATCGGCATGGCACACGGTGCCAGCGATCTTGACGTCGTTAAACGCGAGCGTCAGTTCCCGTTTCTTGCCGCCTATGGACTGGTCATCTTGATCTGTCTGTTCTGGTGGCACGGTGCTCCGGCGCTGGCGTTGCCCGTTTTTCTTCTGGCATCTGCCCTGCATTTTGCGCTTGAAGACGCCCCTGATGGACGCAGCCCCGAACGTCTGGCGCGGGGGATAAGTATGATAGCGGCCCCAGCGACACTGCATCTGCAGGCATTTAGCGCAATTCTGCATGAGGCGGCACCAGGATTTTCAATGCCGGACGCTCTTGCTGTGGGCATTGCCATTACAGGGGGACTCTGTGCGTCAGGGCTTATTTTTGCGGGTTTCGTTCGTCAGGACAGGCGTCTTCTGACGGGTACACTGGCGTTGTTACTGCTTCCACCTTTCGTCGGTTTTTCAATGGGATTCTTAATTTTACATGCGCTGCCGCAAACCCGACAGCGGCGCGATCAGCTGAAGTGCACCAGCTATCTCCGCTACCTGCAAGCCACCTGGCCGGTACTGACGGCGGCTCTTCTGCTGGCTGCGGGAACCATTGTGGTGATGCATCCTGTGGACAACGCGGGAATTCAGCCATTGTTTGCTGTACTGGCCGCACTGGCAATCCCGCATATGCTCATTACGCCCTGGTTTGAATCACGGCATCCGGCGTGAAACCGTCCCGCTAATAGGGTAGACGCCCCTACATTCACCACTCCTTCACTCCCCCGTCACCGTTCTGTCATCTGATCCCTTCAGGCTAACACCATCCCGCAGCGTCCTATTACTGCGTTCCCACTCTGTAACCCGTGAGGATTTCATCGTGATGGAGTTATCCAGACATCCGACCACTGTTTATCAGGCTGTTGCCGCACAACTGGAGCAGGCGCTGAAAGAGCGCTACCGCTGCGGCGACTATCTTCCTTCCGAGCAGCAGCTGGCCGATCACTACGAGGTCAACCGCCACACGCTGCGCCGGGCTGTCGATGAGCTGGTGCACAAAGGGCTGCTGCAGCGCCGTCACGGTGTTGGCATCCTGGTACTGATGCGTCCTTATGACTATCCGCTGCATGCCCAGGCGCGCTTCAGTCAGAACCTGATGGAGCAGGGGAGTCACCCGACCAGCGAACGGCTGCTGGCGGTACTGCGTCCGGCCAGCAACGACGTCGCCAATGCGCTGGGCGTGAAAGAGGGCGACAACGTCATTCATCTGCGCACCCTGCGCCGCGCCAATGGCGTGCCGCTCTGCCTGATTAATCA
Organism: Pantoea jilinensis; assembly: GCF_019104105.1. Lineage (NCBI taxonomy): Bacteria > Pseudomonadati > Pseudomonadota > Gammaproteobacteria > Enterobacterales > Erwiniaceae > Pantoea > Pantoea jilinensis. Next base: position 1,580,335 of record NZ_CP077746.1, read on the forward strand.
TTTCCTCGCCGACCTCAGCTGGTGGCCGCAGCTTCAGCAATTTAACAGCGGCTCGCTGCACGACTTCTTAGTGGAACACACCGGCAAACAGCTGGTGCGCACTCAGACGCGTATCAGCACCCGCCGGGCGCAGGCCAAAGAGTGTCGGCAGCTCGACATCGCCCTGCATGCGCCGCTGCTCTGCGTGCGGACGCTCAACAAAACCAGTGATGGCGCGGTGGCGGAATACTCCGTCAGCCTGACGCGCGGCGACATGATCGAACTGACTCTGGAGCACTAATGGAACAGCAAACAGATCGCCAGCGCTGGCTGTCGGTACTGGCGCACAGCAGCGCCGCCTTGCTTGAAGCGCACTGGCATGCGCTTAGCCTCCAGCCCGAATTCACCCTGGTCCGTCCGGCAGAGATTGGGCTGACGCGACTCCAGGCGCGGATGGGCGCTACCGGCAAACGCTTTGTCATGGGCGATGCCACGGTGACACGTGCGGTGGTGCAACTGAGCGACGGTACCCTGGGTTACAGCTATCTGCTGGGGCGCGACAAAGCCCACGCTGAACGCTGCGCCCTGCTGGACGCGCTGTTGCAGCAGCCGGAAACACGGCAGTTGCTGGAAGAGAAGATTATTACCCCGCTGGCGGCGTGGCGCGAGGAGCAGCGACAGCTGCGCGCCCGTGAAATCGCCAGCAGCAAAGTAGATTTCTTTACGCTGGTTCGCGGAGATAACTGATGACTTTACTGGCAAGTTTTAACCATCCGGTCGCGGATGCGCAGCGTGCGTTTCGCCGTATTCTGAAAGCGATGAGCGAGCCGGGCGTGATGGTCTCGCTGCCGCTGCAGCAGGGCTGGGGCGCACTGTCACCGGCGGCCACAGCATTGCTGCTGACGCTGGTCGATCAGGAAAGTCCGGTCTGGCTGGATGCGCAAATCGACAATGAACAGCTGCGTAACAATCTGCGCTTCCATACCGGTGCACCCATTACTTCGCAGCAGGACGCACCGTTCGCCCTGAGCCATGCAACAGCACAGCCCGATCCGACGCAGTTCGCGGCGGGTGACAATATGTCGCCGGAGAAAAGCACCACGCTGATTATCGAAGTGCCGTCGCTGAATGGCGGACTAACGCTGCGTCTCTCCGGCCCTGGCCTGCGGGAAACCCGTGCTATTGCACCACAGCTGCCGGAAAGCGTGCTGGAATATCTGCGCACCCGTCCGCATCCGTTCCCGCAGGGCGTGGATCTGATCTTCACCTGTGGCGAAGCGATCATGGCCGTGCCGCGCACCACCGTTGTGGAGGTGTGCTGATGTATGTCGCGGTGAAAGGGGGCGAAAAAGCCATCTCTAATGCCCATCAGTTACAGGCCGATCTGCGACGGGGCGATCGGGCAGTAGCGGAACTCGGCTGCGATCAGGTGGCGCAGCAGCTGGGGCTGGCGGTGGATCGGGTAATGACCGAAGGCGGAATATACGATCCTGAACTGGCGGCGCTGGCGATTAAGCAGGCCAGTGGCGATCTGGTCGAGGCGATTTTTCTGCTGCGTGCCTATCGCACCACGCTGCCACGTCTGGCAGAGAGCACGCCACTGGCGACCGGTTCGATGCGCATCGAACGCCGCATCTCGGCGGTCTATAAAGACCTGCCGGGCGGCCAGGTGCTGGGGCCAACCTATGACTACAGCCACCGTCTGCTCGACTTCACCCTGCTGGCAAACGGTGAAACGCCTGCCGCGCCGCGTGACGACCGTTCGGTGCCGGATCAGTGTCCGCACATGTTCAGCATGATGAGTGAGGAAGGGCTGGCCACCGCCGAGAGGGATGACGGCAGCGAGCCGGTTGATATCACCCGCGAGCCAATGCGCTTTCCTGCTTCGCGCGCTGCACGGCTGCAACAACTGGTGCGTGGCGATGAAGGTTTTCTGCTGGCGCTGGGCTATTCGACCCAGCGCGGCTATGGCCGTACCCATCCGTTTGCTGGCGAGATCCGCACCGGCTATCTCAGCGTCAGCATCTGTCCCGAAGAGTTGGGCTTTGAGCTGGAGATTGGGGAAGTGCTGCTGACCGAATGTGAAATGGTCAACGGCGTCGCCCACAGTGATGACGCCGCGCCGCAGTTTACCCGTGGCTACGGGCTGGTGTTTGGCCGTGCCGAACGCAAGGCGATGGCGATGGCGCTGGTGGATCGGGCGCTGCAAAGCCGCGAGCAGAATGAGCGCGTGACCAGCCCGGCGCAGGACGAAGAGTTTGTGCTGTCGCACGCCGACAACGTCGAAGCCGCGGGCTTTGTCTCGCATCTCAAGCTGCCGCACTACGTCGATTTCCAGGCAGAACTGGAACTGCTGAAACAGCTGCAGCACGATTATCAGGAGCGCAACCATGGCTGAACTCACCGGCTATAACAATGGCTATCTCGATGAGCAGACCAAACGCACCATCCGTCGCGCCATCCTGAAAGCGGTGGCGATCCCCGGCTATCAGGTGCCGTTCGCCGGACGCGAGATGCCAATGCCTTACGGCTGGGGGACAGGCGGCATCCAGATTACCGCCAGCGTGATTGGCGATCAGGATGTGCTGAAGGTGATCGATCAGGGCGCTGATGACACCACCAATGCGGTGTCAATACGTCAGTTCTTTAAGCGGGTCAGCGGGGCCGCAACCACCGAACGCACCGCCGATGCCACCCTGATCCAGACCCGGCACCGCATCCCGGAAACGCCGCTGGAGGAAGACCAGATCCTGATATTCCAGGTGCCGATTCCTGAGCCGCTGCGTTTTATCGAACCGCGCGAAACCGAGACCCGCACCATGCATGCGCTGGAGGAGTACGGCATCATGCAGGTGAAGCTGTATGAAGATATCGCCCGCTACGGCCATATCGCCACGACCTACGCCTATCCGGTCCGGGTTAACGATCGCTACGTGATGGATCCGTCGCCCATTCCCAAATTCGACAACCCGAAGATGCACATGATGCCTGCGCTGCAGCTGTTTGGGGCCGGGCGTGAAAAGCGCATCTACGCCTTGCCGCCTTATACCCGCGTGGAGAGCCTGGACTTCGACGATCACCCCTTCACCGTGCAGCAGTGGGATGAACCCTGCGCGCTGTGCGGATCGCGCCACAGCTACCTCGATGAGGTGGTGATGGACGACCAGGGAACGCGGATGTTCGTCTGCTCCGACACCGACTTTTGCCATCAGCAGCAGGAACAGCAACATGCACAGTGAACAGCCGCTGCTTGCGGTGAACCAGCTCACCCATCTTTATGCGCCGGGCAAAGGGTTTGAGCAGGTCAGTTTTGATCTCTGGCCCGGCGAAGTACTGGGGATTGTCGGCGAGTCCGGCTCCGGTAAAACCACGCTGCTGCAGAGCCTGTCGGCCCGCCTCACACCGCAGCAGGGCAGCATTCACTATCAGAACCGCGACCTCTATGAGATGAGTGAAAACGACCGCCGTCGCCTGCTGCGCACCGAGTGGGGCGTGGTGCATCAGCATCCGATGGACGGGCTGCGTGCGCAGGTCAGCGCGGGCGGTAACATCGGCGAACGGCTGATGGCGACCGGCCAGCGGAACTATGGCGACATCCGCGCCGAGGCGAGCCGCTGGCTGCAGGCGGTGGAGATTGATGCCAGTCGCATCGACGATCTGCCGACCACTTTTTCCGGCGGGATGCAGCAGCGTCTGCAGATTGCCCGCAACCTGGTGACGCAGCCTCAGCTGATGTTTATGGATGAGCCGACCGGCGGGCTGGATGTCTCGGTGCAGGCGCGACTACTGGATCTGCTGCGCACCCTGGTGCGTGAGCTGAATCTGGCGGTGGTGATTGTCACCCACGATCTCGGGGTGGCGCGACTGCTGGCGCATCGCCTGCTGGTGATGAAACAGGGGCGGGTGGTGGAGAGCGGTCTGACTGACCGTGTTCTGGACGATCCTCATCATCCTTACACTCAACTGCTGGTCTCTTCGGTGCTCAATTAAATGACAACGCTCACTCCGCGCCTGCGGGTAGAAAATCTGTGTAAAACCTTTGTGCTGCACAACCAGAACGGCGCGGCGCTGCCGGTGCTGCACAACGCCAGCCTGACGGTGGGCGAGGGCGAATGCGTGGTACTGCACGGTCATTCCGGCAGTGGCAAATCCACGCTGCTGCGCGCGCTTTACGGCAACTATCAGCCCGACAGCGGTCATATACGGGTTGCACATCAGGGTGAATGGATCGACATGGCGCAGGCATCAGCGCGCCAGATTATCGCCCTGCGTCGCGACACGCTGGGCTGGGTCAGCCAGTTTCTGCGGGTGATCCCACGCGTGCCGACGCTGGAGATTGTGATGCAGCCGCTGCTGGAGCGCGGCGTTGATCGCGAATTCTGCGAAGCGCGGGCCGCCGAACTGCTCAGCCGGCTGAATGTGCCGCAGCGTCTCTGGTCGCTCGCCCCGTCTACCTTTTCTGGCGGTGAGCAGCAGCGCGTGAATATCGCACGCGGCTTTATCGCCGACTATCCGGTGCTGCTGCTGGATGAACCCACCGCCTCGCTCGACAACGTCAACAGCGAGGCGGTGGTGAGTTTAATTGAACAGGCGCGCGCACGTGGTGCCGCCATCGTCGGTATTTTTCACGATCGGGCGGTGCGCGAGCGGGTCGCCGACAGGCTTCACCTGATGCACCCGATCGACACAGGAGTGCAGGCATGATCATCAATAACGTCAGACTGGTGCTGGAAAATGAAGTGGTCAGCGGGTCACTGGAGTTCCGCGATGAGCGCATCAGCAGCTTCAGCGAAACCACCAGCCAGCAGCCCGGTGCGCTGGATGGTGAAGGTGCCTGGCTGCTGCCGGGTCTGGTGGAACTGCACACCGATAACCTCGACAAGTTTTTCACCCCGCGCCCGAAAGTGGACTGGCCCGCACACTCGGCGATGAGCAGCCACGATGCGCTGATGGTTTCCAGCGGCATTACCACGGTGCTGGACGCGATCGGCGTGGGGGATGTGCGCGACGGCGGGCACCGGCTGGATAACCTCAGCAAGATGATCGACGCCATCCGCGACAGCAACCGCAAGGGACTGAACCGGGCTGAGCATCTGCTGCATCTGCGCTGTGAACTGCCGCATCCCACCACTGCGCCGCTGTTTGAAGCGCTAATGGGCACGCCTGAGCTGGCGCTGGTATCGCTGATGGACCATTCGCCGGGCCAGCGTCAGTACGCGTCGCTGACCAAATATCGCGAATATTATCAGGGCAAATATCAGCTTAATGACGCCGAGATGGATCAGTTCGAGCATGACCAGCTCACCCTTGCGGCAGCGTGGTCACAGCCCAATCGTCAGGCGATTGCGGGACTGTGCCGGGAACATGGCATCGCCATTGCCAGCCATGATGACGCCACCGCCGCGCATGTGGAAGAGTCCCATGTGGCAGGCAGCCGCATTGCGGAGTTTCCGACCACGCTGGAAGCGGCACGTGCCTCACGCTATCGCAACATGCAGGTGCTGATGGGTGCGCCCAACATCGTGCGCGGCGGCTCGCACTCCGGCAACGTCGCAGCCTGGGAACTGGCGTCACACGGCCTGCTGAACATTCTGTCGTCCGATTACTACCCGGCCAGCCTGCTGGATGCCGCGTTCCGGCTGGCGGATGACGAGCGCAACAGCCTGGGCATGGCGCAGGCCATCGCGCTGGTGACCTGTAATCCGGCCCGCGCATTAGGATTGGAGGACCGCGGTGTCATCGCGGAAGGTTGCCGCGCCGACCTGGTGCTGGCGCACACCGCACACGGCTACCCGCACGTGCGGCACGTCTGGAGCAAAGGCCGGCAGGTGTACTGATGGCGCGGCTGATCTGGCTCACCGGTCCCTCCGGCTCCGGCAAGGATAGCCTGCTGGATGCGCTGCGGGAGGCACCGCCGCCCAAACTGTTGATCGCCCATCGCTACATCACCCGCGCCGCCGATGCGGGCGGTGAAAACCATGTGGCACTCACCGAGGCGGAGTTTGCCCGCCGCGCCGCGCTCGGTCTGTTTGCCGTGAGCTGGGAAGCCCACGGTTTCCGCTACGGCATTGGCTGTGAGACAGAACAGTGGCTGCTGCGTGGACAGAATGTGGTGGTGAACGGGTCGCGGCTGCATCTGGCTCAGGCACAGGCCCGCTTTGGCTCACAGCTGCTGCCGGTCTGTCTGCAGGTGTCGCCCGCTGTGCTGGCGGCGCGGCTGCGTCAGCGTGGACGGGAAGATGAGGCGGAGATTGCCCGGCGGCTGGCGCGTGCTGCCCAGCCGCAGCCCGACGGCTGTCTGATCCTCAACAACGACGGCGCGCTGGCGGAAACCGTCTGCCAGCTTCGCCAGATACTGGAGGCGCATCAATGACATCGACTTTTCCGGCACGGGCAGTAAGCGCCCGGCAGCGATATACGCGACCAGGAGCGCATCCATGAAACTCACTTTTCTTGGCACTGGCGGTGTGACTGCCGCGCCGCTGCCGGGCTGCGACTGTCACGCCTGTCAGCGGGCGCAGCGTAACCGCACTCATGCACGGGCGCCCTGCAGTGCGCTGATTGAGTCTGGCCACGAACGCATCCTGCTGGATGCCGGTCTGCCGCTGCTGGCATCACGCTTTCCGCCTGGCTCGCTGACCCGCATTCTGTTGACGCATTATCACATGGATCATGTTCAGGGCCTGTTTGCGCTGCGCTGGGGCGTGGGCGCGCCGATTCCGGTCTGGGGACCGCCCGATCCGCGTGGCTGTGACGATCTCTACAAACACCCTGGCCTGCTGGATTTCCGTCCCGCTTTAACCCCTTTTGTGGCGCATGCCTTTGGCGAGCTGCAGGTTACGCCGCTGCCGCTGCAGCATTCAAAGCTGACGCACGGTTATCTGTTTGACTGGCATGACACCCGGCTCGCCTGGCTGTGTGATACCTGCGGACTGCCGCCCGACACCGCCGACTTCCTGCGCGGCCAGCCGCTGGATCAACTGGTGATTGACTGCAACGATCCACCCCGTGCAGAGCCTCGAAATCACAATGATCTGACCCAGGCGCTGGCGATAGCAGAGAGGCTCAAGCCGCGTCAGACCTGGCTCACTCACCTCAGTCATGAGATGGATAACTGGTTAGCCGAAAACCCGTTGCCAGAAGGCGTGCTGCCAGCCCGTGACGGCCAGACTTTGCTGTGCGGCGCGCACTGGCCTGTCACGGTTTGATCATCTGGCTGTCATCTCGTGTTCATCGCGTCACGCCTTAATAACCGGCAGAACGCAATCAGCGATGACGGAGAACACCATGGCACAGGCACTTCTGAAAACGGTGGTCGACAACGATCTGCCACCGGCCAGCCTCAGCGGACAAAAAGTGTTGTCGGTGCAGAAACTGAGCAAAGCCTACGGCGACACGCAGGTGCTGGATCAGGTCAGTTTTGACCTGCACGCCGGTGAGCTGGTGGCGGTGATTGGCCGCTCTGGCGCGGGTAAATCGACACTGCTGCACATGCTCAACGGCACAATTAACGCGACGTCCGGTGCGATTATCAGTCTTCATCAGGGCGAAGCAGATCGTAACGTGGTCACGCTTAACAGCCGCCAGCTGCGCGAATGGCGCAGTCAGTGCGGCATGATCTTTCAGGATTTCTGTCTGGTGCCGCGCCTCGACGTGCTGACCAACGTGCTGCTGGGCCGCCTGAGCCAGACCAGCACGCTGAAATCCTTCTTCAAAATCTTTTCTGACCAGGACCGCGCGCACGCCATCGAACTGCTGCAGTGGATGAACATGCTGCCGCAGGCGCTGCAGCGGGCCGAAAATCTCTCAGGCGGACAGATGCAGCGCGTGGCGATCTGCCGCGCCCTGATGCAGAACCCCAAAATCCTGCTGGCTGATGAGCCGGTGGCCTCACTCGACCCTAAAAATACCAAACGCATTATGGATGTGCTGCGCCAGGTCAGCGAGCAGGGCATCAGCGTGATGGTCAACCTGCACTCGATTGAGCTGGTCAAAAGCTATTGCACCCGGGTTATTGGCATTCAGCGCGGTGTCGTGCTGTTTGATGGCAATCCTTCCCGACTCACCGACAGCCTGTTGCACCAGCTGTACGGCGATGAACTTAACCAAATCCATTAACGTCCACAGCAAGAGAATAATTCCGAATGAAACTGACTTCTTTAGCACTTCTGACCAGTGTCATGGCGTTTGGTGTCAGCGCAGCGGATGCGCCGAAACAGCTTAATCTGGGGATTATGGGCGGGCAGAACGCCACCCAGCAGATTGGCGATAATCAGTGTGTAAAAACCTTCTTGGATAAAGAGCTGGGTGTGGATACCCAGATGCGCAACGCCTCTGACTATTCCGGCGTGATTCAGGGCCTGCTGGGCGGCAAGATCGATATGGTGCTGAGCATGTCACCGGCTTCGTTTGCGTCGGTCTACATTCAGGACCCGAAAGCGGTGGATGTGGTGGGTATTGTCGTCGATGACAAAGATCAGTCACGTGGCTACCACTCTGTCGTCATCGTTAAAGCGGACAGCCCGTATAAAAAGCTGGAAGACCTGAAAGGCAAATCATTCGGTATGGCCGATCCCGATTCGACGTCCGGCTTCCTGATGCCAAACCAGGCGTTTAAGAAGATGTTCGGCGGCACGGTGGATGACAAATATAACAACTTCTTCTCCAGCGTCACTTTCTCTGGCGGTCATGAGCAGGACATCCTGGGCGTGCTGAATAACCAGTTTGATGGCGCAGTCACCTGGACGTCCCTGGTCGGTGACTACAACAGCGGTTACACCTCTGGCGCCTTTGGCCGATTGATCCGCATGGACCATCCGGACCTGATGAAGCAGATCCGCATCATCTGGCAGTCGCCACTGATCCCTAACGGCCCGGTGCTGGTCAGCAACAAGCTGCCCGCTGACTTCAAAGCGAAAGTGGTGTCGGCGATTAAAAAACTGGATAAGGACGATCACGCCTGCTTCGTAAAAGCCGTGGGTGGTGAACAGCATATCGGTGAGGCGACGGTCGCTGACTATAAAAACATCATCGATATGAAACGTGACCTGATGAAAGGCAGCCGCGGCTAAGGCCGACGGTGCCCTGACTTTCCCCGTCGAGGCGGGGAGAGCGGGACGCGGCAACCCCGCCTGCGTCCCGCTGCTTTAGCGCCGGAGATCCTCCTTTGACCGAATTCGAACACTACTACCAACGCATCCGACGCCAGCAGAAACGTGACACGCTGCTCTGGTCACTGCTGCTGGTGGCACTCTATCTGGCGGCGGGCAGGGTGGCAGAATTTAATCTGCTCACCGTCTGGCAGTCGCTGCCGCACTTTTTTGACTATCTGCATGAAATCCTGCCGGTGCTGCATCTGCCGCTGCTGTTTGCCGATGGCAAAACCGAAGGTTCGCTGGCCTACTGGGGCTACCGTCTGCCGATTCAGCTGCCACTGATCTGGGAAACGCTGCAGCTGGCGCTGGCTTCGACGCTGATCGCGGTGGCCATGGCGGCGGTGCTGGCCTTTTTCGCCGCCGACAATACCCAGACGCCGGTCAGCGTGCGGATGACCATTCGTGTCTTTGTCGCCTTTCTGCGCACCATGCCGGAACTGGCGTGGGCAGTGATGTTTGTGATGGCCTTTGGCATTGGGGCGATCCCCGGCTTTCTGGCGCTGGCGCTGCACACCGTGGGCAGCCTGACCAAGCTGTTTTATGAGGCGATTGAGTCGGCATCGGATAAGCCGGTGCGCGGCCTGGCCGCCTGTGGCGCCAGCAAGCTGCAGCGGATGCGCTTCGCCTTCTGGCCACAGGTTAAACCGGTCTTTCTCTCTTACAGCTTTATGCGACTGGAAATTAACTTCCGCTCTTCAACCATCCTCGGGCTGGTTGGCGCGGGCGGCATCGGCCAGGAGCTGATGACCAATATCAAACTGGACCGCTACGATCAGGTCAGTATCACGCTGCTGCTGATTCTGATTGTGGTATCGCTGCTGGATACGCTATCTGGCCAGCTTCGTCGCCGTGTGACAGGAGATCGGACATGATGAGCCACGTACCTGATGTCACGCTAATGAAGCAGCAGCATCGTGAACTCTTTGCCGCGCAGCCGCGCTATCTGCGCCGCATAGGGCTGATGGCGCTGGCGGTGCTGCTCTACTATCTTTTTTTCTTTTCCGTATTTGGCCTGGAATGGTCGCGCCTGCTGATGGGCTGCCAGCAACTTGGACGCTATTTCCTGCGAATGTTTGTCTGGCATGACTTCATGAACTGGCCGTTTGGCTACTATTTTTCGCAGGTCGGGATTACCCTGGGGATTGTGTTCGCCGGGACGCTGACCGCCTCGCTGCTGGCGCTGCCGCTCTCGTTTCTGGCGGCACGCAACGTCATGCACGATGGCGCGGCAAAACCGCTGGCGTTTCTGATGCGCCGTGTGTTCGATGTGTTACGCGGCATCGACATGGCGATCTGGGGGCTGATATTCGTGCGTGCGGTCGGCATGGGGCCGCTGGCCGGGGTGCTGGCGATTATCCTGCAGGATGTCGGTCTGCTCGGCAAACTCTACGCCGAAGGGCACGAAGCGGTGGAGCGATCGCCAGGTCGCGGACTGAGTGCCGTGGGCGCCAACAGTTTGCAGAAACACCGCTTCGGCATCTTTACCCAGTCATTCCCGCAGTTTCTGGCGCTGAGCCTTTACCAGATTGAGTCCAATACCCGCTCGGCAGCGGTGCTGGGCTTTGTCGGCGCGGGTGGTGTCGGTCTGGTCTACGCCGAGAACATGCGCCTGTGGAACTGGGATGTGGTGATGTTCCTGACGCTGATCCTGGTGGTGGTGGTGATGGTCATGGATGTGATCTCCAGCCGCCTGCGTAAGCGCTACATCAGTGGGAAACCGGTGCCGTTGTGGCAGCCTGCTGCGCGCGATTAAGCCGTTCGCTGCGCTGCCAGGCGCGCTGTAGCGCCTTCACCAGTTGTGCCTGATGCCAGGGTTTCGCCAGCCGTTCACACAGCGGCAGCGTGACCGGCTGGTGGCGCAGATCCTGACCGCTGATAAGCAATGTCGCCAGCTGTGGCCAGTTCTGATGGGCCTGCCGGATCACCTCTGCGCCGTTAATCTCGCCGGGTAGCATCAGGTCGCTGATCAGCAGGTCGATATCCGGTGTCTGGCGCAGCAGCGCCAGCGCCTCTTCACCGTCGCCACATTCCAGCGTCAGATAACCCAGCTGATGCAGATGCTCGCACAGTGTCTGCCGTACCGCCGGTTCATCATCCAGCACCAGCACCAGCCGGTTACTGGCCGCTTCAACATCTGCTGCAAGGTCAGCCTCACCGGGCACAGGCGGTGGCGGGGCGATAACGGCGGCTTCCGCTGCGCGCGGCAACAAGAGACGCACCGTGGTGCCCTGGCCCGGCGCAGTTTCCAGTTCTATCTGTCCGCCTGACTGCCGCACAAAGCCGTAAACCATGGACAGTCCAAGCCCGCTGCCACTGCCGGTCGCTTTGGTGGTAAAGAAAGGCTCGAAAACCTGTTCGCGCACGTCGGCGGACATGCCGCAGCCGTGGTCGATCACCTCAATTGTGACGCGGTCACGTTTTTCTCCCCCCTCCAGACGACGCTGATTCCAGATGCGCAGCCGGATTTCGCCGTTTTGCTGGTGCATGGCATCGCGCGCATTCACCACCAGATTCATCAGCGCATTTTCCAGCTGGCTGGCATCGATCCAGGCGGGCCAGCCGGGGCGCTGGGCATCAATAACCAGCTGCTGTCCCGGCAGCAGCGAGTGCTGAAGCAACCCCTGCAGGTTATCCACCAGCGTCACCACCGACACCGCGCGCGGATAAAGCGCCTGTTTGCGTGAGAAGGCCAGCAGGCGCTGCGTCAGCTGGGCGGCGCGATCGGCCGCCTGCCGCGCCCGCTCAATGCGGGTGGCGAGGGGGCCGGGCATCAGCTGGCCTTCAGTCAGCGCCAGACTGCCGATAATCACCGCCAGCAGATTGTTAAAGTCGTGCGCCAGCCCGCCGGTCAGCTGACCGACCGCCTTCATCTTCTGGCTGTGCTGGAGCGCTTCTTCCAGGGTTTTACGTGAGGTGCGGTCCAGCACGGTATTGACCATGCCGCGCCGCGGAATCGGGCTAAAGCGCAGTTCCAGCGTACGGCCATCGGCCAGACGGATCTCCTGCTGCTCACCGGGATCGTGCAGATCCACCGCCAGCGGTGCCAGCAGTTGCTGATAGTGGACGCCACGATGGACCTCACGCGGCGAAAGGCCGAGCAGTTCGGCATACTGCGCATTCCACACCACCAGCTGACCATTGTGATCAAACAGGGCAAAGCCGTCGCGCATCGCCAGGAAGGTGGACTCCAGCTGGTTACTCTTCTCTTTCAGCAGCCGTGAGGTGTGGGCCAGCGAGGCGGTATTTCGGGCAAAGACGTTAAAGGCCCGCGCCAGTTCCCCCAGTTCGTCACGCCGTTGCAGCCCCGGCACGCTGACGTTCTGTTCGCCCTGCGCCAGACGCGTCATCGCGCCGGCAATCGCTGTCAGGCTCGATCCGAGATTGCGGTAGATGTAGATTCCGGCATAGCCGGTAATCGCCAGCGCCAGCAGCACAAACAGCGCGATAAAGCCGATGATCGAATCAAGTTCGTGGTGAGTGGCCTGGGTACGCGCCTCACTTTGCAGCGCAACCTGCTGCACTGACGCATTGATATCGTCATTCAGCATCGCCACCAGTGCTTTAATCCGGTAGGTAGCATAGGCGATTGCCAGGTCGCTCTGCTCCAGCGCCTCCGCCAGCGGCAGCAGGCGTTGCTGGGTAATCAGGAGTCGCTGCACGTTCTCGCCCGTGACGCCCGTCAGCGGCACGCTGCGCCACTGCGTCATCACCTGCTGAAGCTGTTCAATGACGGCAATGGGCGTGGGTGTGCGAATGGCGATGGTGATCAGCCGTTCGGTTTGTTCGCGTAGTGCGGCATCCGGCAGTATGAGCTGTTCCCGCTGCACCAGCTGGTTGATATGGCTGAGCAGAATCTGGGTCTGCCACAGATCACTCAGCATGTTATTGCGCTGCAGATGCCGCTGATGGCCATTCAGCAGCAGGCTATTAATCGTCTGCTCCAGCATCAGGCTGCGGGCGCGGATCCGCGCGATGCGCTCCGGCTGACGGGCCGCCAGCGGTGCGCTGGCCAGCAGGCTCAGCGACTGCTGCAACGCCTGCTGATTCTGCTGCAGGCGCTGTGATTCGCTCTGATACTCCAGTGCCCCGACCACCTGCGACAGCCGCACGGCCGCCGTCGCCACATTGGCAGTATCGCGCGCCAGCGCCAGGCTGCCGTTCATATCTGCCAGCGTCTGCGCCTGGGCCTGTTCCTGAATCGCGCCGGCATGACGAAAGCCGATGATCGCCACCACGCTTACCATCAGCGTAACCGACACCACCAGCAGATTGAACATCAACAGGCGTCCACGCGCCCCGGCCTGCCACGGATAACTGCGCTGCATCCCACGACCTCTTAATCACTGCAACGATGCGCCGAGTATAGGAGCGTGATGTCGGGCGTTTATGACAAATATGAACGGCCGCTGACATTTTCCGTTTATCTGGCGTTGTTTTACTGGCGGCTATCCACAGTCCGCAGGAGCGAGGCGATGACAGCCACACCAATACTGGAAATGCGGGGAATTACCCGACGCTTCGGCAATTTTTATGCCCTGAAGGGTGTCGATCTCACGGTCTGGCCCGGTGAGGTTCACGCACTGATGGGTGAGAACGGCGCGGGTAAAAGCACACTGATGAAGATTCTGGCCGGTGCCTATACCGCCAGCAGCGGGGAAATTTTAATTGAAAATAAGCCCTGGGCACTGAAAGGGCCGAAAGAGGCGCTGGCTGCCGGGATTACCCTGATTTATCAGGAGATCAATCTGGCACCCAACCTGACGGTGGCAGAGAACATTTTTCTGGGTAGCGAAATTGCGCCTGGCGGGCTGGTGAAGCGGCGACAGATGGCTGAAGAGGCGCAGCGGGTCATTGATCGGCTCGGCGCACAGTTCAGCGCCTGGGATTTAGTCAGTCGTCTGAGCATCGCCGAGCAGCAGCAGGTGGAGATCGCCCGTGCGCTGCAGCGCAACAGCCGCATTCTGGTAATGGATGAGCCGACCGCCGCGCTCTCTAACCGCGAAACCGAACAGCTGTTTGCACTAATCAAACGGCTGCGCAGCGAAGGCATGGCGATTATCTACATCAGCCATCGCATGGCGGAAGTGTATGAGCTGTCTGATCGCGTCAGCGTGCTGCGTGATGGGCAATATGTGGGCAGCCTGACCCGTGACCAGCTTAACGCCAGTGAACTGGTGCGGATGATGGTCGGACGCCCGCTCAGCGACCTGTTTAACAAAGACCGTGCGATCCCTTTAGGCGACATCCGGCTGGCGGTGAATCACCTTACTGATGGCGGCAAAGTGCATCCCAGCAGTCTGGCAGTGCGGGCCGGAGAAATTGTCGGGCTGGCCGGGCTGGTAGGCGCCGGTCGCAGCGAACTGGCGCAGCTGATCTTCGGCGTACATAAGCCGAAAGAGGGCGAGATCTGGATCGACGGTGAGAAGGTCACCATTCATTCGCCGCGTGATGCGATTGCGCGCGGCATCGGCTTCCTCACCGAGAACCGCAAAGAGCAGGGACTGTTTCTGGAGATGGCCGCGCAGGAGAACATTGTGATGGCGACGCTGGAACGTGACGCCAGTTACGGGATGCTCAACCGACGCAAAGGGCAGACCATCGCCAATGAGGCGATCGCCTCACTCAATATTCGTGTTCCGCATGCTCAGGTCCGGGCGGGCGGTCTGTCCGGCGGGAACCAGCAAAAGCTGCTGATCTCGCGCTGGGTGGCGATTGGCCCGCGCATCCTGATTCTGGATGAGCCGACGCGCGGCGTCGATGTCGGCGCTAAAAGCGAGATCTACCGCATGATGCAGGAGATGGCGCGGCAGGGCGTGGCGATTTTAATGATCTCCAGCGAACTGCCGGAAGTGGTCGGGATGAGTGACCGCGTTTACGTGATGCACGAAGGCACCATCGTCGGTGAGCTGGAGGGCAGCCACATCAGTCAGGAAAATATTATGACGCTGGCAACCGGTGCGCACAGCGCGTCAACAGGCGAAATCTAAGGAGACCACCATGACACAACTGGCCCGCACCAAAGCGCCGACGCTGAAACGCGCCCTGATGGGCGATCTGCTGCAAACGGTGGGTATCCTGCCGATTCTGATCCTGATCGTGGCGGTATTTGGTTTCGTCACGCCAAACTTTTTTACTGAAGCCAACCTGCTCAACATTACCCGTCAGGCGTCGATCAACATTGTGCTGGCGGCGGGCATGACTTTCGTCATCCTCACCGGCGGTATCGATCTGTCGGTGGGGTCGATGCTGGGCACCACGGCGGTGGTGGCGCTGGTGGCGTCGCTGGACCCGATGCTCGCCTCCCTGACCATTCCGATGGCGCTGGGCGCGGGTCTGGTGATGGGGCTGTTCAACGGCATCCTGGTCGCCTGGGCCGGATTGCCCCCCTTTATTGTCACGCTGGGTACCTACACCGCATTGCGCGGAGCGGCGTATCTGCTGGCGAACGGCACCACGGTGATCAACTCCGATATTAACTTTGAATGGATTGGCAACGGCTATCTCGGGCCGGTGCCGTGGCTGATTGTGATTGCCTTTGCGGTGATTGCCATCTGCTGGTTCATCCTGCGTCGCACCACACTGGGCGTCCATATCTACGCCGTCGGTGGCAATATCCAGGCTGCACGCCTGACGGGCATCAAGGTTGGCGTCGTGCTGCTGTTTGTCTACGGCATGAGTGGCCTGCTGTCGGGGCTGGCCGGGCTGATGAGTGCCTCGCGGCTCTACAGCGCCAACGGCAACCTGGGCGTCGGTTATGAGCTGGATGCGATTGCCGCGGTGATTCTCGGCGGCACCAGCTTTGTCGGTGGTATCGGCACCATCACCGGCACACTGATTGGCGCACTGATTATCGCCACGCTGAATAACGGCATGACGCTGATGGGTGTCTCCTATTTCTGGCAGCTGGTGATCAAAGGCGCAGTGATCATCATCGCCGTCCTGATCGACAAATACCGTACTCGTCATCATGTGAGTTGAGGCTTAAAAGGGCGGATGCGTTATCTGGCCTCCGCCACCTAAAAAACGCCATTAAGTGGTTGGCACCTTGAAAACAGCAGGAGAAGGTCTATGCGTTTTAATCCGATTGTAACCGGGCTGCTGGCGGCAACGCTGTTCAGCACCGGCCTGGCTCAGGCAAAAGAACTCAAATCTATCGGCGTAACGGTCGGCGATCTGGCTAACCCCTTCTTCGTGCAGATCACTAAAGGCGCAGAGATGAAGGCGCGTCAGCTGGCGGGCGATAAAGTTAACGTCACGCTGGTCTCCAGCGGTTACGATCTTGGTCAGCAGGTCGGCCAGATTGATAACTTTATTGCAGCAAAAGTCGACATGATTATCCTCAACGCCGCCGACTCAAAAGGGATCGCCCCAGCCGTTAAACGGGCGCGTGACGCCGGTATCGTAGTGGTCGCGGTTGACGTGGCAGCCGATGGCGCGAATGCGACCATCACCTCCGATAACACCCAGGCAGGCGCAATGGCCTGTAAATATATCTCTGACCGTCTGAAGAACAAAGGCAATGTGGTGATCATCAACGGACCGCCTGTCTCTGCCGTGCAGAACCGTGTTGAAGGCTGCATGAACGAGCTGAAAACCCATCCGGACATCAAGCTGCTCTCCTCCAACCAGAACGCCAAAGGCAGTCGTGAAGGCGGACTGGAAGTGATGACCGGTCTGCTCTCGGCTAATCCAAAAATTGATGCGGTATTTGCCATCAATGATCCGACGGCTATCGGTGCGGATTTAGCGGCGAAACAGGCGCAGCGCAGCGAGTTCTTTATCGTGGGCGTCGATGGATCGCCGGACGGGGAAGAGGCATTGAAGCGTAAAAACTCACTGTTTGTCGCCACGCCAGCTCAGGACCCGCAGGTGATGGCCGCCAAAGCGGTTGAGATTGGCTATGACATTCTGCAGGGCAAACCGGCTCCGGATAAACCTGTGCTGATCCCGGTGAAGCTGATCGATCGTAATAATATCGGCAGCTATCAGGGCTGGACGGTGAAATAAGCGTTAGAGCGGCACCTTCAGGTGCCGCTTTCAGGAGGCCACTATGCAACGTTCAGAGGTTAACGACTACCTGCAACATACCCGCGATTTTTTCCGGCAGCAGGATGTGCATCTTCCGTCCTGGGCCGATTACAGCATCAGTCAGTGGCGCGCGCAGGATCGTGAAGTGATACAGGAGATTCTGGCGCTGCGGCTGGGCTGGGATCTCACCAGTTTTGGTGCGGCTGATTTTTTTCAGACCGGATTGACGCTGTTTACTCTGCGTAATGGCTCCCCTGGCGGACAGCCCTGGCATAAACCCTACGCTGAAAAAATTATGCATGTACGTGAAGGGCAACTGACACCCATGCACTACCATCCGCGCAAGATGGAGGACATCATCAATCGCGGTGGTGGCAACCTGATTGTTGAACTGCATAACCGCGACGGGGACGGGCTGGCCGACTCGCCGGTGGTGGTGTCGCTGGATGGCATGCGACAGACCCATGCGGCCGGAACACAGCTGCGGCTTTCACCGGGTGAAAGTGTGACTTTGGAGGCGGGGATCTGGCACAGCTTCTGGGGCGAAAGCGGCTTTGGTGACGTGCTGGTGGGCGAAGTGTCGATGCCCAATGATGACGAGAACGACAATGTGTTTCTGACACCGCTGGCCCGTTTCAACCCGCTGGATGAGGATGAAGCGCCGCGCTGGCTGCTGTGTAATGACTATGCGCATGCCTTTCTCTGAGCCGCATTTATTGCGTTCATTCCCTGAATCTTTTCAATCAATCTCAGTGCAAAATCTCAGTGCAACATTGCCGGCCTCACGGCGTCAGGCCGCGCTGAGCGTGCGCTGTGTTCACCTCAATGATTTCGCGAGGTGTTCAGCGTTATTCAGCCTGAGTTTTCTGATACTGCGGGCGGGGGGCTCACCGAACAGGCGTGCATATTCACGGGTAAACTGCGTCAGACTTTCGTAGCCCACATCTGCCGCAACAGCGGCGACATTACCGGGGCGTAACATAAGCGTCTTGCGCGCCTCGTAAAGCCGGAGATGTTTTTGATACTGCAGCGGGGAAAGTCCGGTGCTGGCCCGGAAACCACGATGAAAGGCTGAGAGACTCATGCCCGCAATCGCCGCCATATCCTCAATACGAAGCGCGGCGGCATAGTGTGTACGCAACCAGACCAGCGCCTTTCTGATCTTCGCGAAATACCCGTTCACCTCTGCTGCCTGACGCAGTAAACCGCCCTGTGGGCTCAGCAACAGCCGATAAAGAATCTCGCGCTCTACTAACGGCGCCATCACCCTAATCTCGCCAGGCTTTGCTATCAGGCGCACCATCCGCAGCCAGGCATCCACCAGCGCCTCATCCACCCGATTGACTGACATGCCACTCTTTGTTTTGGGCGCATCGGTCATGGGCATCTGATGCAATAGTTCGCTGATAGCAGTGAAATCCAGTGTCAGGCGCACCGCCAGATAAGGTGAGATTTCACTGGCCTCTGTAATTTCGCCTGTGGCGGGCAGGTCGAACGACGCCGTGAACATCTCTCCGGCGGAATAGCGGAGAGAGCGTTCGCCCATCTGCAGCCTTTTTTCTCCCTGCAGTATCAGGCTGACGAAAGGCGAATAGATTTCCGGCGGCAGGGGCATCGGCTGACTGACGCGGTAAAGATCCACGCGCGGAATCGCCGTCGCCGTGAGTTCATCAGCCGTGCATGCCAGCATTTCATCTCTTATCGCATCAAGCCTGTTTATGGGACACCTCTCCGGCGGTTGCCGTGTGCAGAGTGAGAAAAGCAGTAACAGGCAAATTTTAGGCAGGATTACAGCCGCCGCACAATCGGCTGAGGATTATTCTCGCTCTCTGACCATTTTACTGGAGGGGATGACATGAGAATTGAGAACGCCGTGATTATGATTACCGGTGCATCGTCGGGCATCGGAGAAGCCACCGCGCGTGCGGCGCTGGAGGCGGGTGCGCAGGTTATTTTACTGGCACGACGCAAAGACCGCCTGGTTGCCCTCGTGGGAGAATCAGGCAAAGCACTGGCTGTGGCCTGCGATGTGACGCAGCCAGAGCAGATTGCAGATGCTGTCAGGCAGGGGATAGCACGCTTTGGCCGGATTGATATGTTAATCAACAATGCCGGGCAGGGGTTGTTCGCGGCGGTTGAGGAGATTGCTGCAAGCGAGTTCAGAGCGCTGCTCGACCTGAATCTGATCGCGCCGCTGATGATGATGCAGGCGGTGATCCCGCAGATGCGGGCGCAGGGCGCGGGGTGCATTATCAACGTCAGTTCCGGTGCGACTCTGGCAACCTGGCCGGGATCGGCGGCCTATACCAGTTCCAAAGCGGGACTGAATATGCTCTCCGGCGTGGCACGGCTGGAGCTGGCAGACGCCGGGATAACGGTATCTGCTGTTTATCCATTCATGACCGTCTCGGAATTTTACCAGTCGGTGAAATCGGGGCAGGACGTTGCGATTGCGCAGGCACAGCAGAGCGCCGCAATTGCGCATACGCCATAGCGCGTGGCTGAAACGATTCTCACCGTCATTCAGAGCGGAGAGGCGCAGGTCGATCTGGTGCCGCGCGCCTATGGCGGAAGTTATGAGGGATGAGTACCGGCCAGCGGAACGCAGGCCGGGTAAAGTGATTCAGGCGATCTGGCTGGCGCGTAGCGCGGCTTCGGGTTTCATCACGTCAGCGGAAAAGACATAGCCCAGCCCGCGAATGGTGCGAATCAGGTCGGGCTGATGCGGGTTAGTTTCGATTTTGCGGCGCAGTCGCATGATCAGCACATCAATGGTGCGATCAAATACGTCCAGACTTTCGCTGTGGGTCAGCTCCAGCAACTGATCACGGGTCAGTACTTTGCGGGCATGGCGCACCAGCGCGTGCAGCAGGCTGTATTCTCCCTGGGTCAGCGGCACCAGTTCATGCTGCGGATTAAACAGCTGGCAGCGGCCATCGTCCAGTTGCCAGCCGCCAAAACGCCAGCCCGCCTGTTCGGGGTGAGCCTGCGCAATGCGTCCGCTGCGACGCAGAGCCGCACGGGCGCGCGCCACTACCACGCGTGGATTAAAAGGTTTGGCAATATAGTCATCTGCACCCATCTCCAGACCCACGACCATCTCCGCTTCCGAACCCATACCCGTCAGCATAATCACCAGCACGTCCGGCCGCTGACGCTGGAGCTGCTGCAACACCAGCAATCCGTTGGTATCGGGCAACATCATATCCAGCATCACCAGTGAAATTTCCGGGTGTTCGCTGAGCATGGAGAGCGCCTCGCGTCCCTGATGACAGCTGTAGACAGTTAACAGATGTTCACTTAACGCATCCTGCAGGACGTCGCAGACAGCAGGATCATCATCCACCACCAAAATCGCTGGCTTCATGGCGCGGCCTCAATGTTACGAAGGAGTTAATTCTGGAGTCTACACAGGCCAGAAATGGTTGCTGAGGCAGCGTGCTGAAACGTGACCAGCTTCGCCTGTGAGAGTGCGGAAGCGTGCGCTGGCGCAGAGTTTTTCGGGGTGACGCATTTGCCGCAGGAAAACGATTGCGCGGAATCGGTGCATTGCACCATAATCGCGCCCTGTTTTGATTCGGAATCTTCTTAGGCGTGGCCGGCTCTGCCAGGTAATCGATTGCGTCGGCAGGTGGCATGGCAATTGCTTAGGCCAACAGGTTACACAGGGATTTCAGGCGGTTCTGGCAAGCAAGTATGCAGCGGCCAGGACAATGTCCCGGAAACAGAATAAATCAGCATGCAAACCCCTTTGGCAAGTGAGACTCCTGTCTCCTGTATCGAGAGATGATGATGTTAGAAAAACTATTCAAACTCAAAGCGCATAACACGACGGTTCGTACCGAGATTATCGCCGGGATCACCACCTTCCTGGCGATGGCTTATATTCTGTTTGTGAACCCGAGCATTCTGGGCGCAACCGGCATGGACAAGGGCGCGGTATTTGTCGCGACCTGTCTGGCGGCGGCGATTGGTTGTGTGCTGATGGGGCTGATTGCCAACTATCCGATTGCGCTGGCGCCGGGTATGGGACTGAACGCTTTCTTCACCTATACCGTGGTGCTGCATATGGGCTACACGTGGCAGATTGCGCTGGGTGCGGTGTTTCTCTCAGCAGTGATTTTCTTTGCGATGTCACTGTTTAAGATTCGTGAGTGGATTATTGCCAGTATCCCGCTGCCGCTGCGTGCCGGGATTGGCGCTGGTATCGGGCTGTTTCTGGCAATTATTGCGCTGGAAGGGGCAGGCATCGTGGTTGATAACCCGGCGACGCTGGTGGGTATTGGCGATCTGACTAAACCCGGCCCGCTGCTGGCAATGCTGGGCTTTGTGGTGATCGTGGTGCTGGAAGCACGCCGCGTAACCGGTGCGGTGCTGATCGGCATTCTGCTGGTGACCTTTATCTCCATGGGCATTGGCCTGTCGCCGTTCGCGGGCGTTTTCTCAGCTCCGCCATCGATTGCACCGACCTTTTTGCAGCTTGATATTGCCGGGGCATTTAACGTTGGCCTGGTCAGCGTGATTTTTGCCTTCCTGTTTGTCGATGTGTTTGATAACACGGGCACACTGCTGGGCGTGACCAAACGTGCCGGTCTGGCTGATGAGCAGGGTAACGTGCCGAAGATGGGCCGTGCGCTGATTGCCGACAGTGCCGCTGCACTGTTTGGTTCGCTGCTCGGCACCTCGACCACCACCAGTTATGTGGAATCGGCGGCGGGTGTGAGTGCAGGAGGCCGTACCGGCCTGACGGCGATCGTAGTAGGTGTGCTGTTCCTGCTGGCGCTGTTCTTCTCGCCGCTGGCTTCCAGCGTGCCGGTCTATGCCACCGCACCTGCGCTGCTGTTTGTGGCTGTGCTGATGACATCCGGTCTGGCTGATATTGACTGGAAAGATATTACTACCGCTGCGCCAGTCACCGTGACTGCGTTGACCATGCCGCTGACTTATTCTATTGCTAACGGCATTGCGTTTGGTTTCATTACCTGGACGCTGGTGAAGTTGCTGAGCGGTCGTGTGAAAGAGATAAATGCGGCGCTGGTGATTCTGTCGATTCTGTTTGTGATTAAGCTGGGATGGCTGAGTGCTTAGCTGTTGCCTGGCGGCAGGGATGTTACGCCTTGCGGCGGGCTGGCGCTGAGCGGGTTACGCTGAGAAGGTTACGCCCGCCAGGCGGTGGGGAGTTTCAGGTTGTCCGTGCAGGCGGACGCGTCAAGGGGCGTACGCCCGCCCCTTAACAATCCCGGCGTCCGGCAGCCTGCGCGCCCCGCCTTGCGGGGTGCCTTCGTCACGCCCTGCGGCCCGCGGACCGTCCGGACGCGCCTTCCCTGGCGCGTTCCGTCCTTTCGCCGACGTCCTGTCGGCTCATCCTTGCCTCCGGTTGTTCCTCAGCGCTTCGGATGCCTCTGGTAAACCCCAGCCGGTGGGTTTCCTGCCCGGTGGGGGAGTTCAGGCCGCTGAAAGCGGGGGAAGAGCTGCACTGGTTTCGCTTTGCAGCGGGCTGACACTGAGCGGGTCTCGCTTTGCGGCGTGTTCATATTGAGAAGATTACGTTGCGCGGTGCCTGCCCACTGAGCGGGTTACGCCCGCCAGGCGGTAGGGAGTTTCAGGTTGTCCGTGCAGGCGGACGCGTCAAGGGGCGAACGCCCGCCCCTTAACAATCCCGGCGTCCGGCAGCCTGCGCGCCCCGCGTTGCGGGGTCCCTTCGTCACGCCCTGCGGCCTGCGGACCGTCCGGACGCGCCTTCCCTGGCGCGTTCCGTCCTTTCGCCGACGTCCTGTCGGCTCATCCTTGCCTCCGGTTGTTCCTCAGCGCTTCGGATGCCTCGGGGAAACCCCTGCTGGTGGGATTTTTGCCCGGTGGGGGATTCAGGCCGCTGAAAGCGGGTGAAGAGCTGCACTGGTTTCGCTTTGCAGCGGGCCTGCTATGACAATGTTACGTTGCGCGGTGCCTGCCCACTGAGCGGGTAACGCCCGCCAGGCGGTAGGGAGTTTCAGGTTGCCTGTGCAGGCGGACGCGTCAAGGGGCGAACGCCCGCCCCTTAACAATCCCGGCGTCCGGCAGCCTGCGCGCCCCGCTGTGCGGGGTGCCTTCGTCACGCCTTGCGGGGTGCCTTCGTCACGCCCTGCGGCCCGCGGACCGTCCGGACGCGCCTTCCCTGGCGCGTTCCGTCCTTTCGCCGACGTCCTGTCGGCTCATCCTTGCCTCCGGTTGCTCCTCAGCGCTTCGGATGCCTCAGGTAAACCCCCGCCTTTAATATCCTGGTTTTTATCGGACATAGCGTTGTCTGGTGGTTTGAAAGCCAAAGCTAATTTTGAAAACCATCAGCGGCAATGCACCAGCATTAAAAAGAAGAGGCAACATTTGATAGGGTGAAGAGCCATTCTTCCTGTCAGGCTTAAAACCGCAGGCAATCCTTCAGACTCGCAGCAATTACTTACCCAACACAAAAAGAAGAGATAAAAGTAGATAGGGTGGAAGTGCATTCTTCCTGGCAGGCCAAAACCGCAGGCAATCCTTCAGACTTGTACCGGTGACATACCCAACACAAAAATAAGCGATATCAGCGAGGGTAGAAGGCCATTCTTCCTGCCCGGCAGAGAGACACAGATAATCCTCCGGACTTACAGCGACGACGTACCCAACACAAAAAGAAGAGATAAAAGCGGGGAAGGGAGGCCGTCAGAGCCGCTGAGCGGATGAGGGATTTCAGGACGAGCGGCAGGGATGCCGCGAAGAGGCGGGTTCGCGCCAGGGAGGGCGCGTCCCGCCGGTCCGTAAGAAATCCGGAAGAAGCGAAGGGACCGCGAAGCGGCGGTGAAGCAGGCCGGAGCCCGGGGTCAAGGGGGCGCGGCGACTGGCGCCCCCTTGTTGGTCGCCTGCAGAGGCGTAACTGAAACTGGCCAGCTCACCAGGCGAACGAAACCCTCTCATAGCCCGTTCGCGCAGCGAACACCTCAGCCACCTGCGTGCACCTTAGCCCGTTCGCGCAGCGAACATCCCCCCCTCGCCAGCGGCGAAAAACTTACCTGAAAGGCGGCTCATTAAACGTCCGCAACTTACGCGAATGCAACTTATCACCCTCGGCGCGCAGCAACTCAACCGCATGAATGCCAATCTGCAGATGCTCCGAAATCGCCCCTTCGTAGAAGCGGTTCGCCTGACCAGGCAGCTTAATCTCGCCGTGCAGCGGCTTATCCGAAACGCACAGCAGCGTGCCATACGGCACACGGAAGCGATAACCCTGCGCGGCAATAGTGGCGCTCTCCATATCGACTGCGACGGCGCGGCTCAGGTTAAAGCGCAGAGCCGACGCGGAGTAACGTAACTCCCAGTTGCGATCGTCAGTGGTCACCACGGTGCCAGTACGCAGACGCTGCTTCACCTCTTCGCCAGGCATATTACTCACAGCTTTTGTGGCGTCGTAGAGCGCGCGCTGCACTTCGGCAATGCTAGGCACCGGGATGTCTGGCGGAAGCACGCTGTCGAGCACGTGATCGTCACGCAGATAGGCGTGGGCCAGCACGTAATCGCCAATTCGCTGGCTCTCACGCAGACCGCCACAGTGACCAATCATCAGCCAGGCGTGAGGGCGCATTACCGCGAGATGATCGCAGATGGTTTTAGCATTCGACGGGCCGACGCCGATATTGATCAACGTAATACCACGGCGATTCGGCGAAGTCAGATGCCAGGCTGGCATCTGGTGCTTCTTCCACGCCAGATCAGAAAGCATCGACTCACTGTCGGCGGTGTCCGAGGTCAGCACTACATCGCCGGCACAGGCCAGGCTGTCGTAAGGGGTATTGGGATCACGTACCTGCTCAATCGCCCAGCGCACAAACTCGTCAACATAACGGGTGTAGTTAGTGAACAGCACAAACGGCTGGAAGTGCTCCACGCTGGTGCCGGTGTAATGACGCAGGCGGGCCAGCGAGAAGTCGGTGCGCAGTGCGTCAAAATGCGACAGCGGGAATTTGGCGTCAGCGTGGAACAGACCGTCGGTGGTCTCATCGCCAATCTGTGACAGCTCGGTGGTCGGGAAGTGGCGTGCAATACCGGCACTCATGGTGCGATCCAGTGACAGATCGGAGCCGTCGATCACGTAAGGATAGGGGATCTCCTGGCTGGACGGCACCACGTCAATCTCCAGCTGATACTCCTTCTCCAGCATTGCCAGCTGTTCCGCAATATAGTGACGCAGCAACGCCGGACGGGTGACGGTGGTGCTGTAACTGCCGGTGTGGGTAAAACGTCCCCAGGCACGTGTGCGGTTCTGCTGCGGGCCTTCGCCGTGCCAGGTGATGCGCAGCTCGGGGTAGACAAACAGTCCCGCTGCCCGATCGGCCTCATCCGGCAGCGTGCCGTTTTCGGTGAAGACTTTAATCGCCGCACGCAGCGCATCAACGGCACTGTCGTAGAGGCGTTCAAGTTCATCCAGCGCCTGCTGGCTGGTCAGGTTTTTCCGTAGTGTCGGCATGGTTTCTCCTTCCATTTTTTTCCGCAATTTGCCCCAAGCTTAGCGGGTTTGCTGCAGAGATTGGTGAAGAATCTGTGATTGCTGATTTTTCGCGCTAACGAAGCGGGAAATCTGAGCAGTACGGTTTTAAGGATGAGTCAGTCGCACTGAGGTCCGTTAAGTAAATCTTTACTATCAGACAGGATGATTAGCCGTCATTAACTGCGTTACGGATGACGAATGCGCCGTAAAGCAGCCTTATGCAAGCCGGCGGTAATCGATCATAACGTCAGGTAAATAATCAGAATTGCTACAGCGGACAGGGCGGTGAGGCAGAATCTGCCGTAACGGGATTAAAAAGTTTGTAACCATGATTAATTTGCGCCGGAAAGACTTTGCATATTTCTCAGCCCCCTATCATCATTAGATCTCCTATCCAGTCACTTCTGATTTGGTAATCCTTTGCAAAATCCCGGCGTAGCAGTGATGCAGGCGATCAGGCGCACGGCGTGGTATCCAAAACGCCGCTCTTATCGCACGCTCTACTGGCGTGAAATATCGCCACTGGCAGTGCCTATCTTCTTCGAGAACGCCTGTGTGTTGTTGATGGGCGTTCTGAGCACCTTCCTGGTCAGCTGGCTGGGTAAAGAGGCGATGGCAGGCGTGGGCCTGGCTGACAGCTTCAACATGGTGATCATCTCATTCTTTGCCGCCATCGATCTCGGCACCACGGTGGTGGTGGCGTTCAGCCTGGCAAAACGCAACGGGAAGCGCGCCCGCGCCGCCACGCGACAGTCGCTGGCTATGATGACGATACTTGCCTTTGTGCTGGTGATCGCCATTGAGTTCTGGGGCCATCTGATTGTCGATGCGATCGCCGGTGCAGCCGATCCCAAAGTGAAAGAACTGGCGCTGAGCTATCTGCAGACGTCCGCCTGGAGCTATCCGGCTGCGGCCATCACACTGATCGGCAGCGGGGCGCTGCGCGGTGCAGGCAACACCAAAATTCCGATGCTGATTAACGGCGGCATGAACATCCTGAACATCATCATCAGTAGCGTGCTGATTTATGGCTGCTTCTCGTGGGACGGTTTAGGCTTTGTCGGGGCCGGACTCGGACTTACCATCACCCGCTATATCGGGGCGATCGCGGTGATTTACGTGCTGATGATCGGCTTTAACGCCTCGCTGAAAATCACGCTATCGAGCTATTTCCGGCGCTGGAACAGCAGCATCCTGATGGAAGTTTTAGGCATAGGTGTGCCTGCCAGTATCGAGTCTGTGTTGTTCAACGGCGGCAAACTCCTGACCCAGGTCTTTGTGGCAGGGATGGGCACCAGTGAAATTGCCGGTAACTTCATCGCGTTCTCTGTTGCATCCCTGATCAACCTGCCGGGCAATGCGCTGGGCTCTGCATCCACCATTATTACCGGCACACGATTAGGCCGGAATCAGGTGTTCCAGGCGGAACGCCAGGTGCGGCATGTTTTCTGGCTGGCGACGGCATGTCTGAGTGCGATAGCGCTGTTGACCGTACCGCTGGCCGGGTTACTGGCCCGCTTCTATACCAGCGATCCGGAGGTGATAAACGTAACGAAGCACCTGCTCTGGCTTAACGCGCTCTTTATGCCTCTATGGGCCGCGTCCTGGGTGCTGCCCGCCGGACTTAAGGGCGCGCGTGATGCGCGTTACACCATGTATGTCTCAATGTTCAGCATGTGGTGCGCCCGTGTGGTGGCCGGTTATCTGCTCGGCATTGTGCTTGGGATGGGCGTCACCGGTGTCTGGCTGGGGATGTTCCTCGACTGGACGGTGCGCGGCATCTTCTTCTGGTGGCGGCTCAATAGCGGTAAGTGGCTCGATCGCTACCGGAAGATGATCGCCAAAACCGGTTAGCGTTCTGCTTACGCCTTCCCTGATTCTGGGGGAGGCGTTAAATCTCATTCCCGCCCCAAAAAATAACATCTCCGTCACATCTCCAGACTTCTGGTCCTAAATTCAGACAGTTGCACAAAGCCAGCCTCATCAGACGGGGTTAGCGTAATGCCTGCTGCGCACTGACGCAGAGACTACTTATCAAGGTGACCCTATGATCCGTCTCAAAACGGCGCTGGCACTTCTGCCGCTGCTGTGTAGCTGCCCGCTGTGGGCGACAACCTTTGTCTATGTGTCGAATGCTGAATCCGGCACCGTTTCCCGCTATCAGCTCAGTGAGGCGAACGGCAGCCTGAAATGGTGGGGCGATACGCCGGCCGGAAAAAAAATCATGCCGCTGGCGGCCAGCCCGGATGGTAAACATCTCTATGGTGCGCTGCGCAGTCCGCCTTATTCGATCATCAGCTGGCGCGTTACCGGGCCGCAGGGTGATTTGCAGAAACTGGCGGTAACGCCGGTTGCAGCTAGCTTCCCGTGGATTACCACTGATAAGAGCGGACGCTATCTGCTGGCCGCCTCCTATGACAGCGATATCGTCACCAGCAACCGGATTGATGACAAAGGGATTGTGACCGCGCAGGTCACGGGCGAAGTGAAAACCGGGCCCCATGCCCATTCCGTAATTACCGACGTCACTAACCATTCACTCTACGTTGGCAATCTTGGCGCGGATCGGGTGCTGCAATATACCTTTGCCAGTGACGGGGCCATCACACCACTGGGCACCGGCTTTGTTCAGGGAGAGAAGAACAGCGGTGCGCGGCATTCGGTGATCTCGCCGGATAATCGTTTTCTCTATAACCTCACGGAAATGAGCGGCACCATCACCCAATTCCGGCGCGCGGCGGATGGCTCACTGACAGAGCTGAAACGCTGGCCAAATGCGGTGGCGAAGAAATATAACCTGCAGCATGGCGAGCAGCGCCCGGCGGGTTACAGCGATCCGACACTGCGCATCTGGGCGGCAGACATCAAAATTACGCCGGATGGGCAATTTATCTACGTGACCGAGCGCACCTCCAGCAACGTCAGCGGCTACCGGGTGGATAAACAATCCGGTGAGTTAACGCTAATCGGCAGCTGGCCGGTTGAAAAACAGCCGCGCAGTATAGCTATCGATGCAAAGGGCAAATGGCTGATCGTCAGCGGCGAGAAGAGTGCCGTGATTGGCAGTTACCCTATCGATCCTGCCAGCGGCGAATTGAAACGGGTCGCTGAAGCACCTGCTGGTAAAGGCGCGAACTGGGTGACGCTGATTACGCAGTAACAGACCTGTTTCTGGCGCTGACTAATCAGCCGGGCAGGCTGCTTATGCCATCTCCGGCATAAGCAGCGCAGAAATTTTTGCTTCAGATTGCGCGCACAAGCAGGTTTACTCAGGGCATCAACCGATGCGGAGAACCTGAGATGAAACAGAAACTGATAGCCTGGTTTGAACAGCTGCTGAGTGGCCCCGGAGTGAGTCAGCATGGGCATGATATCAATGTCGAGTTGCTGCTGCCGCTGAGCCAGCTGTATGGGCTGGAATATTATCCGGCTGTGCATCGCTATCATGAAAAATAGTGGTTGTTGTGTTTTGTGTGTTTGAAGGCCCGTAATCTGAGCGGGCTTTTTTACGCAAGGGGATTGAGAGGCTGAGTCCGTTGATGAGTAGAGGTTCAATTTGGCAAAAATGCACTCAGGCAAAACAATAATGACGTATCCTGAACGTCTCTTACGCCACGAATATCAATCTCAGATCTAGAAAGCCCGGCGTTTTTTCTTTGAGACAAGTTTGTGCCATAACGGCATCTACCGCTTATTGGCCAATAATGAAATGGAACAACCATTGCCAAAATGCATATCTGAAAAAGGGTGTGGGATGACGTGTTTTTAATTGAAAGGGGATAAATATGAAGGAAGGGATATCCAACGGGTATAAAGCAAAAAAGCAGATATCCGAAGATATCTGCTTTCTCTAATTCTGGCTCCTCTGACTGGACTCGAACCAGTGACATACGGATTAACAGTCCGCCGTTCTACCGACTGAACTACAGAGGAATCGTTTGAACGAGGCGAATATTAACGGCGTCGCTCTAAGGTGTCAACAGCAAAAAATACATTATCATTCAACTGGCTAGGTTTAACGCAAAGCGATCGGGATTTAAGCAGTTTGCGCCGTGTCAGTAGCGATCCGGGTCAGCGGATCCTGCTGATAAAACTGTCGCAGATGCTGATACATGGCGGGAAAGCGTTCTGCCAGCAGAACCGGGGCCGTAAAGAAATATTCTGAGAGCACAGCGAAGCACTCAGCCGGATCGCTGGCGGCATAAGGATCAATAGTGGCAGCCTGTTCGCCCACCAGCTCGACCTCACTCTCAATTTCTGCCATCGCGGCACGCAAATCCTTTTCCCACTGCGCCACGTCTCGCAGCGGTATCACCGGAACACCGCTAGTGTAACCACTGCCGCGCGCATCCAGCTTATGTGCCACCTCATGAATAACCAGATTAAAGCCGGAGAGGTCAAAGGAGTCCTGAATATCCAGCCAGTTGAGGACTACCGGTCCCTGTGTCCAGCTCTGTCCTGAGTGAACGGCAGGCGCACTGTGAACCAGCCCATGCTCATCCTGCCAGTGATCGTCGACCTCGAATGGCTCGGGATAGATCAGCACATCGTGAAAACCGTCCAGCCACTCCAGACCCAGTTTCAGGACAGGCAGAGAGAAGAGCAGGGCGATCCGCACGCTGCGCAGTTCATCCAGCTGTGCACCCTCGAGAGGCACCAGTTTTTTCTGCTGCAGAAAGCGCTTTGCCAGCTCAACCAACGCCTGTTGCTCGTCATTGCTGAGCAGGCTGAATACCGGCTGTGCCAGACCCTGCTGCCACGGTAATGTAGCCAGCATGTCGTCATGCGTTTTCCAGGGCCATTTAAACATCGCAACTCCCGCACAGAATCGGACTATTTCACTATCCTGACGCGGCAGATATAAAAATGCCAGCATCGAATGCTGGCACCAGTTGCTGGCTACAGGGCTGAAGGCTGTCTATTCAACCCGTTAGCGCGACCGTTGTCTGTGATTCAACCCGCAAAGCGCAGGGCTAAAGCATTAGTTGCGTTCGATGCGCTGAAATTCAATGACCCAGACCCAGGGATTCACTTCCCAGCTGGTCGCGCCGTACTGTTTTTCCCAGGCTTTGCGATACGCCTCTTTAGGCGATTCTGAGTTGGCGTTCATGGTGAAGAAGTTATTCAGGAAGTGCGAATCGGTCTGTACGCCCTCTGCCCGGATGTCATCTTCACTGATGTCCTGAATTTTCTCCGCGCGGACGCCGGTAATTTCGAGGTTGATACGGCTGGCCCAGCGAGGCATATGGATGGCGGTCTGCCAGCCAAACTCTTCGGCCTCTGGCGTACTCAGTGCATGCTGACCCAGCTCATTACTGTCGGCCCGATACTGGCAATATTCCGGCAGGCGAAACGGCGTCGGGTCACGTTCATATTCGGCCAGATCGCTCTCTGGCACCATTGGGCCACGCCAGGTTTCACGCACCCAGAGTATGTCACCCGGTTTGCCATAGGGGCATTGATAGCTGATGTCAGCCATCGACATCATTTTGTAGCCGTGCAGATGGTTAGCACTCACATCGAAGGCGTGCACGCCCTCGTGATGATCCTGTCCCGGACCGAAAGCCTGAGTTTTCATAATGCGCCGGGTTTGCGTTTGCTGGCCAACCAACAGGGCACGAACACGCTGTTCGGAAAAAAGAATCGGCCGTTCTTTCATTGATTACCTCTTTTTTATTAGTAGAACCCGGTTACTGCTGTAAACATCCATTCACGTCACATCTCAGAGTCATCATAAAAGCTTTAAATCATTTTGCTTAATAATTTGTCGCCTGACAGTCACTTTAAAGTTGTCACGTTGGGTATTAAAAAAACGCAAAATGCAAAAAGCGCACCAACGCTTTAGATATCATGGACGCAACACGACGATTAGCCCGGATACAGTACGTTATAACGATAAAAATAGGAACCTTTTCAGACTTTTTCACCTGCTTTTGTGCACAGTTTTACAATTAAACACGTGACAAAAAAAAGTTAAACAGGGTCTGTATTATCGGTTAAACATCGACAAAACATTACAGCTGTTAAACTAATTTTCTTAGCAGCAATTCACTGAGGAAAGGCTGAAAACCGCCGAAATTGCGGTTATTGTGTAACAGAGATGCTATACAGATGATCCAGATCTCATTTTTCTGCCCGAAAAACTGGCAGCGCCGCTCTTTTCAACAGCACTGTAAAAAAAGTGTCATTAGCCAGTCGCTATGATGGCTTGCCGTTCGTGCACTGAACACGACAGAGAATCTGCTGTCGGTCACTACAGGGAGATAGACTATGTCACTCACACTCTGGCAATCTCGCTATGAAAGCTGGTTTCAGGCGAACTGGATCCACGACGACGGCGCGCACGATATTGCCCATTTACGGCGCGTCTGGATGAGCGCGCAGCGAATCATGACGGGTACACCCGCTGATCCATTGGTAGTGCTCACCGCCTGTTATTTTCACGATGTGGTTAATCTGCCAAAAAATCATCCGGAACGTCATCTCGCCTCAACCTATGCCGCCACGGAAACCCAGCGCATTCTGCAGCAGGACTTTCTCGATTTCCCTGCTGAGAAGATTGATGCGGTGATGCATGCCGTTAAAACTCACAGTTTCAGTGCTGGCATACCGCCTCAGACACTGGAAGCTAAAATCGTCCAGGATGCTGACCGGCTGGAGTCACTGGGCGCAATCGGACTGGCGCGCGTTTTTTACACGGCGGGTGCGCTGAATCGCCCGTTATTTGACAGTCAGGACCCGCTGGGCAGAGATCGCGAGCTGAATGATGTTAAGTGGACGCTGGACCATTTTCAGAAGAAGCTGTTGCGCCTGCCGGAAACCATGCACACCGAAACCGGCCGCATGTTAGCTGAGCATAACGTCGATTTCCTGGTGCGCTACATGGCGAAACTTTATGCCGAACTGCAGGGCAATCTGGTGGGGCTGGATGAGGGCGTACTGCGTGACTTCACCCCATTGAAAACTGAATATTAAATTTTTATGACAGTATATTAATCGAAACGGGCATCCGGTAGCGTGTAGCGATAACAAAAAGGAGCTGCCCGATGACCGAAACTGTTAATTTAACAATTAAAATTGATCCTGAGTTGAAAGAAACGATTAAACAGCTGGCGCTGGAAAACCAGATTTCAATGAGTCAGGAAATTGTGCAACGTTTGCAGGCCAGTCTGGAAACGCATCCCCATCCGGCGATTGATAATCAGGACATCACCGAAGAGGGGACTGAGGGATCAGGTGCCACTGACGTGAAATCCGATGGATTGAGCGCCAGCGAGTTGAAGCAGATTCGTCTGCTGCTCAAGAAACAGAGCAAGAAGAAGAAATAAAACAGAAACCCGTCGCAGGACGGGTTTTTTTATTTCAGAACCATTACGATTTCAGCTGACGTATATGTGGCAGCAGCAGCTGCGCGACTGCCGCAAACACCGGCACAACCACCGAGTTCCCAAACTGTTTATAAGCCTGCGTGTCCGAGACCGGAATGCGGAACGGCTCACGGCCAGGCACATCGAAGCCCATCAGACGGGCGCACTCGCGCGGGGAGAGACGACGGGGCCGTCGTGCCATATTGTCTGCATCCTGAAACGCTGCTTCGCCAACAGCGCTGTCCCAGCCGCGGTCAATCAGAATTTCTGAGCCATCTTTATAGTACCGCGCCGACAGCGTCCGCACGCAGCAATCAGGATTACGCGGATCGTTAAGGCCAAAACCAAAGCCATTGCCTTTCGCTTTATGTTTTTTCGCATAC
Source organism: Pantoea jilinensis (assembly GCF_019104105.1). Taxonomy (NCBI): domain Bacteria; kingdom Pseudomonadati; phylum Pseudomonadota; class Gammaproteobacteria; order Enterobacterales; family Erwiniaceae; genus Pantoea; species Pantoea jilinensis. The sequence continues at coordinate 1,613,744 of NZ_CP077746.1, forward strand.
TGGTAGAGGTAGCGCCATAACACCGGCGACAGAATATATTTGTCGTCTGGCGCGCGCTCCAGCAGGCTCTGCAGGCTGGGCACCTGCGCCGGATAGAAACGGCGGATGTCGCGTAGCGTAAAGTCCTGCTTCTTCAGGTCGCGGCGGATACCGACCAGCACAATGCGTTCGCGATGCTGTGGCAGAAAGTGACGCGCATCGATCACTTTGGCATCCGGGCTGCCGGCTCCGGCATCGGCCACGTCATAGCCCAGCTCATCCAGCGTCTCCATGATAATGGCGAAGGTGCGGCCTTTATCATGGCTCTTAAGGTTTTTCACATTCTCCAGCACAAAGAAGGGCGGTTTCTTGGCGGCCAGAATACGGGCGACATCGAAAAACAGCGTGCCCTGCACCTGACACTCAAAACCGTGCGCGCGTCCCATCGCATTTTTCTTGCTGACGCCCGCCAGCGAAAAGGGCTGACAGGGAAAACCCGCCAGCAGTACCTGGTGATCAGGGATCGCCGCATCAATCGCGCGGTAAATCGCGTCGTCATCGGTCAGACCTTCCGGCTGGGTAACCTGACGGATATCGGTATTAAAGTGATGCTCCAGCGGATCGCTGTAGTGATTGGCTTTGTAAGTGCGAACCGCCTCTTTATTCCATTCACTGGTGAAGACGCACTTGCCGCCAATTGCCTCGAATCCTTTACGAATGCCGCCAATCCCGGCAAAAAGATCGATGAAACGAAACTCAGGATTATCATAATGGGCCGGTCGGGTCGGCAGCAGACTTTGCAGCAGCGACAGCTCCGCCTCGCACAACGGCGGCAAGGCGCTTTTACCCTGACGGATCCGGTTCAGCAGTGATGGCGTCCAGCAGGAAAACCCTGCCTGATGCAGGCGGGCCGTAAGATCACGAACTGAATAGATTGCCAGCACCTGCTGAACAAGTTCAGACGCGTCAGCAGATGAGGGTGCAGCAGAGAGTGGGGCAGCGAGAGCGGCGGAATGCATGCGTTTTTCCTTAACAGTAAGGCGCCTATGCTATCACTCCAGACGCTATGAGGAAATTGCCGGGATGTGCCCCGTGCCAGCGCCCCGGAAAGTTCTGTTTTTGCGGCATACTCTCCGAACTCATCCGGCGACAGCTTTCGCTTTTCGTGGCGCAGACTAAAGTTACAGAACCAGCAAAAAAGGAGAGGTTATGGCTGATGTTCACTCCAGCGAAACGCGCAGCAAAAATATGCGTGCTATTCGCGCTCAGGATACGGCCATTGAGCAACGTATTGCACTGTTGCTGAAGGACCGGGGATTCAGCTTTCGCGTGCAGGATAAAAACCTGCCGGGTCGGCCTGATTTCGTTCTGACAGAACAGCAGGCAATCATCTTTGTTCATGGCTGTTTCTGGCATCGCCATCACTGCTATCTGTTTAAGATGCCGGCGACGCGAACAGAGTTCTGGACCGGCAAAATCAACAGCAATGTTGAACGTGATCGGCGCTATGTGCGCCAGCTGCAGGAGGGCGGCTGGAAAGTACTGATCATCTGGGAGTGTGCGCTACGGGGCAAACTGCGCCTGACGGATCAGGATCTGCTGGAGCGGCTGGAGGAGTGGCTGATGGCGATGTCGGAGAGTGCCGAGGTCGACCATCAGGGTATTCATCATTACAACGCTGATTGCTAATCAGTAACATAATTGGTTAGATCTGCGCTTTCTCCGTGGCCAGGAGCCTAAATGAGCAGCATAAAACTGACGGTAAAACGCCTCTATCAGATTCGTGACGAGCGGATGGTTAACACCAAAGCGACTGCGCGGGTCTACTGCGGTGACAGGCTTATTGCCACGGAGGAGATTACCGGCATGACCGAAAGCCCGGTCAGCAAATATTTGCATGCTGAAGGCAAAGCAGGTGAGACGGTACGGGTGGAGTGGGATTGTGAGGGCATCGCAGAGATGACCGTTACGGAAATTGAGCGCTGCCCATGTTGTCAACATAACGAACCAGACTAAGGATAAGAATTTTGGCAGGCACCAGTTTACTGACTTTACTTGATGATATTGCAACACTTCTGGATGATATTTCCGTCATGGGGAAAGTAGCGGCAAAAAAAACCGCTGGCGTACTGGGCGACGATCTGTCGCTGAATGCACAGCAGGTCACCGGCGTAAAAGCCAATCGTGAGCTGCCTGTGGTCTGGGGCGTTGCCAAGGGCTCGTTCCTCAACAAACTGATCCTGGTGCCCATGGCGCTGGTCATCTCTGCGTTTGCGCCCTGGCTTATCACGCCGCTGCTGATGATTGGCGGGGCCTATCTCTGTTACGAAGGCGTTGAAAAGGTCATGCACACGCTACAACAGGATAAGCAGAGCAAATCACCGGAAGCGCGCAAGCAGCGACTTGACTCACTGGCTAAAGAGAATGCGGCAGAGTTCGAGAAGAAGAAGATCAAAGGCGCGGTGCGCACGGATTTCATTCTCTCTGCTGAAATTGTCGCGATTACCTTAGGGATTGTGTCGGAAGCACCGCTGCTTAACCAGGTGATTATTCTGGCGGGCATCGCGATTCTGGTCACCATTGGCGTGTACGGCATCGTGGCCGCCATCGTGAAAATTGATGACCTTGGCTTCTGGCTGCGTGAAAAAACCTCGCGGCTTGCGCAGGGCATCGGCAGCGTGCTGCTGGCTGCAGCGCCCTGGTTGATGAAGATTCTTTCAGTGGTCGGCACCATCGCGATGTTCCTTGTGGGTGGTGGCATCGTGGTGCATGGCATTGAACCGCTGCATCACCTCATCGGGCAAGTCAGCAGCGGCTTTAACGGCTGGATCGCCATGCTCCTGAGTAATGGCGCAAACCTGGTGCTTGGTTTTATCATTGGGTCGATCGTGCTGTTAGTGGTTAACCTTATTGCCAGAGTGCGCGGAAAATCGGTATAAAGCGCACTGTGATTTACGGTCAGGAGAATGACGATGAACGACGACATGTTTGAATTTGATATCGACGCACAACTTGAGCAGGCTGAAGCGAAAGCGGAGAAAAAAGCCAGCGAAGTGCCGGATGATCTCGGCGACGAAGCCGATTGCGAAGGCTGTAAAATCTGACGTCAGCGTCAAGACTTCATCAAAGCGGATAAGTTTTTATCCGCTTTTTTTATTTTCCGCATATCCAGCTGATTAATTCCGAATTTGCCCTTTTTTTGCGTGCCTTAACAGGCAGGAACCTTCTTCGCCTGCTATAAAGAAAATAGTCACTCAGGTTAATAACACACAGGTAATCAAAGGAGCGCAATATGGTTTTCGCAATCAGTGAAGAAGTGCAGCACAAGGAACAGGGACAGACGATGGTGGTGACCGGCTTCGCGAGTGGCATGGTGGAATGCCGCTGGTACGACGGTTATGCTGTTCGCAGTGAAGCCTTTCGTAGTGATGAGCTGAGCGCCCTGAATCCTGAGCAACTGGCGAGCTGATAGCATACAGGCCTGTGGGTCCAGTGACCCGCCAGGCCCGCTTAAATTTTATTGATGGCCCGGCACGTCCCTGTGCCGTCCTGTTTCAGACATTCCCGTCGTTATCCTCTTCAACGGCCTGATAGATACGCTGCAGCACGTCCGGAAAAGCAGACTGGACACGGCTCCAGCTCGGTATAAACGGCTTATCGTTAGGTCGCTCAATAAAAGCCTGGCCCGCTTCCAGAATGGACTGGGTAAACATCTCTACTGCTGCCTCTTCCACATGCTGATCAAACTTCAGCCCGTTCATCGCCGCCTCGTGGTTATAGGTCTCCATCATATCCAGCGCATTACGGTAATAGGTTGCTTTCAGCACACGAAACGAGTCGCTGGTCAACGGCACACCCATGGTGGCGAGCTTACGCAGCAGTGACTGGACGATATCGCTGCTCATACGCTTCAGGCCGCCGGTGCCATCATCTTCCGCCAGTGGCTGATGCTTGTGATCGTAATTATCGGCGATTTCCACCTGGCACGACTGACGGGTGGTGTAGTTGCGGTAAATCTCTGACAGCACACCAATCTCAAGCCCCCAGTCGCCGGGGATTTTAATGCCGTTCAGCACATGGGTTCGCATAGCGAACTCGCCGGAGAGCGGATAGCGGAAGCTCGACAGATAATCCAGATATTCGGAATGGCCATAGACTTTCTGCAGCGAGCGCAGCAGCGGCCCGACCAGAAGACGGCCTACGCGGCCATTAAGCTTGCCATCCGCAACCCGCGCATAGAACCCTTTACAGAATTCATACTGAAACGCCGGGTTTGCCAGCGGGTAAAGCAGACGGGCCAGCATGCCGCGCTCATAGGTGACAATATCGCAGTCATGCAATGCCACACAGCTGGTGCGGTCCGACGCCAGGGTATAACCGGTACAAAACCAGACATTGCGGCCTTTACCCGGATTGGTGGGTGACAGACCCTCTTTATCCAGCTCCGCATCGATCGCCTTGAGGCGTGGGCCATCGTTCCACAGAATGCGATGCCGTTGCGGCAGACGGGAGAAGAATTCCCGGGCAAACAGGAACTGGTCGCGGTCAGCGCGGTCCAGACCAATCACGATTTCATCCAGATAAGGCACTTTAGCCAGTTCATCAACGATTTTTGTCAGCGCCGGGCCTTCAAGTTCAGAAAATAGCGATGGCAGGATCAGCCCCATTTTGCGTTTGCGGGCAAAGCGTACCATCTCTTTTTCCAGCGACTCCACACTGCGGTGGGTAAGGTTGTGGAAGTTAGTGATTACGCCATTCTGGTAAAAGTCACTCATCGCATCATCCTTTTAATGCCCGTGGGCAGCTTATTGAGATTGAGTCAGAAAATAGTCCAGCCCTTCACGCCAGCCTTCGGGGCCATGATGAGCCGTGTGATAAACCTGAGCAGGGTCGGTCCGGCTGAGTGTCACCGGCGTTTTACTGTAGCCTTTAATCACCACGGCATAATCAACCGCATCCAGCATCGGCGCATCATTAGGCCCGTCGCCCAGGCCGATTGTGGTGCGTGTCTCTCCGGGGAAGTGATCCAGCAGCCAGCGCAGCGCTTCGCCTTTGCCGCTCCCGGCGGGCAGGACATGCCAGAAACGTCCGCCCTGGGTCAGTGCCAGGCCTTCAGCGCGTAGTGCGTCATGAAAACGATCAAAGGCTTCGTCACTGTCGCGCCAGACAATGACTTCAGAAGCGTCGCGCTGACGGGACAGCGCTGATTCCGCTTCGCTTAATCCAGTCATTGAGGCAACTTCCGGATCAGAGAAGTCATGAAAACCGGTAAAGCGAAAATCTTTTTTTAAAGCAGCCAGGCGCAGACAGAGGTTGTCATAAGTCAGCGTGTTATCAGGCAGGCGAATCCGCTGTTGATCCTGTGTCTGTATCACTGCGCCATTCTCAGCAATAAACGGCGAACCGCTGATGCCGAGCCTTTTTTGCAACGGAATAATTTCGGCCGCTGTTTTGCTGGAACAGATCACCAGCGGAACCGCATGGTGTTTCAGCGTGGTGAGCCACTCGGTGGCCGCATCCCAGCGATAGGTATGATGGTCCAGTAGTGAACCATCCAAATCGGTAATAATCATTAACGGCTGGTGGAGATCGGGCATTAACAGGCTCCTTTCATCACGTTCGCGGCTAAAGCGGCGATTTTTCAATATTATAGTTGAATATGGCTCACACTTTTTTTCCTGCGTCATTGGCCCGAAATCCAGGATAATTCTTAAAACCAGGTCGCAATAATCCGAGGGATGCATGAAGTGTGCGGGGCGCAATGACCAGCTGGCGCGGTGTTTCCGGTAACATTTTTACATATCTGTCTGACATGTTGCAAAAATGTGCATATCTGATGCTTGTTTCAATCCAGGGATAGGGTAATCTGCAGAGGTGTTAAGAATTCCCTGGTGTAACGAATGAGTTTTTTACCCGGCCTTCCCGCCGGGTATTTTTTTGAAATCGATTTCAGCCATCAAATTCTCAGGCGCGATAATTCGAAATGTCGATCTCAAACGCCTCTGCCAGTTCGGTGTAGGAGTGAAAAACCCGGCCTTCAACTTCCAGCCGTGGCTGCTGGTCCTGATCCATATACTCCCGAATTTCTCCAGACGTTCTGGCCTGAATAGCCGTTAGTAAACCCTCGATATCAACCTGTAAATCTGACGGCTGACCCTCGCTGTGCTGCATTTCGTCTTTCATTTTCTGACTCCTGAGAGCAAACAGAATATTGAGTATAGAACCTGATGCAGAAAGGCGGGCGCGGGCAAATTTCAGGCAAAAAAAAGCCCGCGCTGCGCGGGCAAAATCCTTGTTACTTGCATTTTGGCTGCACCTATTGGGGGGGTGCAGTCAGGGAAGTGTATAGGCGAGGCGCGTAAGAAATCTTGCGGTAAAACGTTAAGATACTGCAAAACTTTATCCTTACTCAGATTTACCTGACTTTATGTCCTGACAGAGCATATTCAGCTATAGTTGATAATAAAGCTGATTTTTATCAATACCTAAAGGAATGGTCATGGACATTTTACGAATTATTATTGCGATATTGCTGCCGCCACTGGGCGTGTTTATGCAGGTTGGTTTTGGCGGCGCATTCTGGCTGAACATCCTGCTGACAATCTGTGGGTATATCCCGGGCATCATTCACGCCGTCTGGGTTATTGCCCGCCGGTAACGCGCTGCATTGGCACGGTTCTTCGTTTAGACTGTATTCAATATATTATCTGGAGAACCGAAATGAAGGTAAATGACCGCGTCAGCGTTAAAACCGATGGCGGCCCCCGTCGCACAGGCAACATTCTGGCTATGGAGCCATTCAATGAAGGCACTATGTTTTTAGTGGCGCTGGAAGATTACCCATTGGGTATCTGGTTTTTTAATGAAACAAACCAGCCGGATGGCATTTTTGTAGAGCCTTGCCAGGATGCCTGAACCTGACGCGCAATAAAAAAGCTGCGTTCCGGTATACGGAAACGCGGCTTTTTGCTGTTGGTAATCCCCCGGCAGTCGTCGCCCGCCCGGGATGACTGGCGATGACCTTAGAAGGTTTCCCAGTTATCAGTACCGGTGGCGAGCGCAGGACGTGCTGCCAGTGCCGGTGTTTTGAGTGGTGCAGCGGCGCGTGGAGCCACACCTGCGGTAGCGGGGGAATCGTGCAGGCGGAATGCGGCCACCGCCTGTGTTAATTTACCGGCCTGATCTTCAAGCGAGGCTGCTGCGGCTGAAGCTTCTTCCACCAGAGAGGCGTTCTGCTGGGTAACGTTATCCATCTCGGTAACCGCCTGGCTCACCTGCTGAATGCCACGGCTCTGTTCATCCGACGCTGCGGCAATCTCTGACATAATGTCGGTGACGCGACGGACTGCTTCTACAATTTCACCCATCGTGTTCCCGGCCGCGCCGACCTGATGCGAACCGTCATTGATCAGCGTAACCGACTCCGCTATTAAAGATTCTATCTCTTTAGCAGCCTGCGCACTGCGCTGGGCCAGATTTCGCACTTCGCTCGCTACCACCGCAAAACCACGTCCCTGTTCACCGGCCCGTGCCGCTTCAACCGCCGCGTTCAGCGCCAGAATATTGGTCTGGAACGCAATGCTATTAATGACATTGGTGATCTCAGCGATTTTCTTCGAGCTGCCGGAAATATTGGTCATGGTTTTCACGACATTATTGACCAGATCGCCTCCGCTGCGCGCTTTGCCTGAGGCATCTGCGGCGAGCTGACTGGCGTGATGCGCATTCTCGGCGTTCTGTTTCACTGTGGCGGTAAGTTGTTCCATGCTGGCTGCGGTCTGCTCCAGTGCCGCTGCCTGCTGCTCGGTACGGGATGAGAGATCGGTGTTACCGGCTGATATTTCGCTGGAACCCTGATAAATGGCCACTGCGCCTTCACGCACCGTACCCACGGTGGTCACCAGCGACTGCTGCATCAGCTGCAGATTGTGGATCAGTGTACCAATCTCACTGCGACCAAAGGGCAGGGGGGCGGAGGTCAGATCGCCCTGCGCAATACGCTCGATACGCAGCACAGACTGACGCAGGGGGCTAATGACCACGCGGCGCAGGAACACAAAGGTCAGCAGCACCAGCACCAGTGCGGCACTGAACGCCACAGCCATTGAGATAAAGCCGATGCGCGATTGCTGATCCGCTTCAGCGGTAATGGCATTGGCGCGGTCAGTACGAATCTTGATCGCTTTGAGTAATACCGCGTTGTACTCGTCATCCAGCTTGCGGGTAACGTCCGTCTCCTGAGCGATAATGCCCTCAAAACTGCCCTGTTTACCGGAATCGATCATCGGTATCAGGCCTTTATTGATGTAATTGTTGAAGCGGGTCTGCAGTGTGGCGTCCAGTTCAACGTCTGCTGGCGTCTTCACTACACGCGCCATATAGACCGCGAACCCCTGCTTTGCCTGTTGAATACGTTTTTCAGCGGCGGCGATATTGGCACGAAAATCGTCCATTTCACCGATACGCGCGGCGGCACCCGCCTGAATAATGGTCAGTCGCGCAGTACGCAGGTGGTTTGAACTGTTAGAAAGGCCCATACGAACCTGAATTTCGTCCGTGGCATCATCAAGTGAGTGGTTGCTTAAAATCAGAAAGTAACTGGCGACACCAATGCAGAGTGCGAACAGCAGCAAAATGCCGCCGAAGATCAGGCTAAACAGCGGCACCAGGCGGAGATTCTGCCAGATGCCAGCGCTTTTCTGTCCATCATTATCTAATGCAGTGTTCATATCCTTGCTCTCTTGAGGCTGTTGTTATAAGGCATAACATCGGCAAAAGAGCGAAAAAGGTTAGCAGTAAGAATGAGACATGGATCGCAATTTAGTGCAAAAAAAAACCGGCCATACCGGCCGGTTCTTCAGGATTTACGATCAGCGAATATTAACGTAAATACCCGAGGTCACATTATCGGTCAAACGCACCACATGATAAATAACCTGCTTATTATGGGTTTTGATTTTGCGTTTAATATTACCTTTGTGTGACGATACCGTTTTGGCCTTAATTTGCATTTTATCTGAGATCTGAATGGTATCATGACCTGACATCCACATCTTCAGCATGTTTGACTCAGTCTGGCTCAACGTTAATGGATGAACATCCATGCCAGAAGAGATGCGTGCAGACTGGTTAAGCTTCTTCTGCAAATAGGTGCCGAGTAAGGAGTCCAGGGTCGATGTCTTCATCGATTTTGATGTAATAATCAGGTTCTTACGAACGTAGAGATATTCCTCAAAATGGATATTGCTAATCGCCATGAATATAAAGAACAGTGTGTCCGGATGCTGCGTAATAATACTGCGAATACGTTCACTGGAATCTGACTCATGAATGAAACAATCTTCATTAATAAAGACGACACCAGGATTTAATTGCTCACATTTCTGCTGTAGTTGCTCAATATCGGAGACAGAAGAGATATTTTTCTTCTTAACTCCTTTTAAAGACATATAGTCTGATAATCCCAGGCGTGTGTAGTTGCAGGAATCCATAATAATAGTTGGCATAATAGCGACCCTCACCAATTTGTTATCCGTTTAAATCAACGATGAATACGCGTTGCGGTACGAGAGAGATTTCTTAGATACTTTTTATTCTGCTCGTGCAGTTTGGCAACAGGCAACCGCCCGTAAAAGTCTTCATCCCTGACCCGTTCTGCAAAAATTTTGTGCCGCCATGACGTCACACACTCTCCGACCATGGCGGGGGAGTGCCAGTGAAGTGTCGGAAGCAGTAAAACGCATTTTTGAGAGCTGTATCACTATCCTAGAAAACAAAGCGTTTTCTGATAGGACAATTCTCAAAAACATTTGTTTTACGAAAGTGTGAAGTCTCAGCGTGCGTTGACAATGCCGGAAAAACACTTTTTTAACAAGAAAAATCACTTAAAGAATTTTTTCTTGTAAATACAGTGATTTGCCGATTTAGCCTGCACATTCACAGTCTGACCGCTTCTGTGAACCACCCAACTAAAATACGCGAAGCCCGGTTTAATAAGAATTATTTTCAGACTCTGCGCACGTTTATCAGAATTTCCTTAGTTGCATTCTGGAAAACATGGTTCTGAAGATGCATGGATGGTTTTGTGATACTTAAGTGTCATTTTGCAAAGGTAGTTAGAAACTTAATGTTCAGGGACGGGATAGTTCTGTCAGGAACAGGGCGAGTAAATCAAAAATTTCACCGAATAAACGTTCACAGAACGGGGCTAGCAGGGGCATCAGCAAGCTGATGGTTAAAATTCCAACTGATAAGGTAATAGGGAAGCCAATTGCGAAGATTGATAACTGTGGTGAAACACGATTTAACAAACCCAGTACCAGATTTACCATGAGTAACAAAACGATTAAGGGCAGCGCTAACATCATGCCGTTAAGGAAAATTAATCCGCCCGACTTCACCAGTGCCATGAACGCGTTGGCATTTACCGGCTCACCGCCAATCGGCAGCGTATGAAAACTGTCCACCAGCAGCGAAATCAGCCACAGATGCCCGTTAAAGGTCAGGAACAGCAGCATCGCCAGCATGTCGAGAAAACGGGCCAGCACTGGCATGTTCAGGCGGCTGCCGGGATCGAAAAAGGTGGCGAACGAGATGCCCATCTGCAAACCAATCACTTCACCGGCAAGGCGCACAGCCGCAAACGCGAACTGCATGGTGAAGCCGAGGGCAATACCTATCAGCATCTGCTGAATCAGCAGCAGAAAGCCGGGAGGTGAAAACAGCGTCACATTAACAGCCGGTAACAGCGGCATGACCAGCCAGGTGATCATCACCGCCAGACCGATTTTGACACGCTTGCTGATAGATCGTTCATTGAGGATGGGAGCAGTGGCGAATAATGCCATGATGCGCACCAGAGGCCAGAAGAACTGGCTGACCCAATGAACCAGCTGGCTGCTATCGAGAGTAATCATCAGCCGATGATGTATGGCAGGTTAGTAAAGACGGTGCGGATATAATCCAGCAGCAGATTCAGCATCCACGGACCGGCAATGATACCGGTGGTGGCAACGGCCAGAATCTTAGGAATAAAGGATAAGGTCTGTTCGTTGACCTGCGTCGCCGCCTGGATCAGGCTGATCAGCAGGCCACTGACCAGGGCTGCCAGCAGCAGCGGGGCGGCCAGCATCAGGGCGACGCGCATCGCTTCCTGTCCCATTACCATTACTGATTCAGGTGTCATATGTTGCTCCGGTAAGAAAAGGGGGATCAGGAGTAGAAGCTTTGCGCCAGTGAACCGACCAGCAGTTGCCAGCCATCGACCAGAACAAACAGCATCAGTTTAAACGGCAGCGCGATAGACGCTGGCGGGACCATCATCATCCCCAGCGCCATCAGCACACTGGCAACCACAAGATCGATGATCAGGAACGGGATAAACACGGTAAAGCCAATCTGGAACGCCGTCTTCAACTCGCTGGTGACATAGGCGGGCAACAGAATGCGCATCGGCACCGCTTCAGGGCCGGCAATCGGGGCGGTATTCGCCAGACGGGCAAACAGCGCTAAATCGGCTTCGCGGGTCTGACGCAGCATAAATTCGCGCAGTGGCTGGGCGCCTTTATCGATCGCCACATCCATGCTGATCTTGTCCTGACTGAATGGCAGATAAGCGTCCTGATAAATTTTGTCGAACGTCGGCGCCATAATAAAGAAGGTCAGAAACAGCGACAGTCCAAGCAGCACCTGGTTAGGCGGCGCCGAGGGCGTGCCAAGGGCGTTACGCAGTAAGCCAAACACGATGATGATGCGGGTGAAACTGGTCATCATCAGCAGCACGGCTGGAATAAAGGTCAGTGCAGTGATAAAAACCAGCGTCTGAACCGGCAGGGACCAGCTCTGACCGCCGTTCGGCAGTGAGTGGCTCACCAGGCCCGGCAGCTGGGCATGGGCAACCGGTGCCAGTAACAGCAGTGGCAGTAAAGGAAGCAGTCGACGCATCATTGTGGTTTTCCGGGACGTTTAACCAGGTTCTGTAACAGCTGACGAAAATCCTGTGGCGCACTGTTCACCGGCGTCACAGCGACCGGTTCACCCGGCGGCAGCGTGTGCAGATGGGTAACCTGCTGTGCGGTGACGCCCAGCACCAGACGGGCATCGGCGGTATCGATAATCACCACCCGCTCACGCTGGCCCACCGATACGCTGGCGGTGAGTTTAAGCTCCTGGCTGCTGACCTTTTTCGGCGCGAAGCCGACACGGCGTGCCAGCCAGGCGCAGGCCAGAATCAATAAGATAATTACGGCTAATACGCTGCTGACCTGAGCCAGCATAGAGCCGGTTGAGATCGCCTGAGCGTGCGGTGCAGCCGGTTGCAGCGTTTGATTCTGGCTATTCATAATGTGACTCTTAGCGACTCAGACGACGCATACGTTCAGATGGGGTGATGATGTCAGTGATGCGCACGCCATATTTGTCGTTCACCACGACAACTTCACCCTGAGCGATCAGGTAGCCGTTGATCAGAATATCAAGCGGTTCACCTGCCAGGCCATCCAGCGAGACCACCGAACCCTGCGTTAAACGCAGCAGCTCTTTAATGGTCATTTTGGTGCGACCCAGTTCCACGGTGAGTTTCACCGGGATATCCATAATCAGATCGATATCCTGCAGCGATCCAGCGACGTTGCCGCTGTCGAATGATTTGAAGACGTCGTCGGTCTGCGGCGCACTGCTGCTGCCGACCTGCTCATTCATCGCTTCAGCCCACAGATCGTCCGCAGAGATATCGTCAGACGGTTTATTACTGTCAGTCATGGGGCTGTTCCTCGTTCAGCGAATTCAAAATCGGGTTAATCAGGTGTTCGACACGGAGCGCGTACTGACCATTCATCGTGCCATATTGGCTGGTTAAGACCGGGACGCTATCGACATGGGCGATAATGCGTTCCGGCTTCTCAATCGGCAGCACGTCACCGGGTTTCAGCTGCAAAATCCGTGACAGACGCAGTGAGGTTTCGGCAAAGTGCGCAATCAATTCCAGCTCAGAGTGCTGCACCTGTTTGACCAGGTTGTCGCGCCAGTGGTTATCTTCCTGACGAGAGTTTTCGAGCGGTGGGTTCACCAGCAGCTCGCGCAGCGGTTCAATCATTGAAAACGGGATGCAGATATTAAACTCACCCACCAGGTTACCAATCTCCACCTGGAACGGCGTGTTAACCACGATATCGTTCGGTGAAGTGGTGATGTTGGTGAACTTTACCTGCATCTCTGAACGTACATACTCAACGTCCAGTGGATAAATGGCTTTCCATGCGTCGCTGTAACCATCCAGCGCCAGCTTCAGCATGCGGCGAATAACGCGCTGCTCGGTATGGGTAAACTCACGGCCTTCAACTTTCGTCGGAAAACGTCCGTCGCCACCAAACAGGTTGTCGACAGCGATAAACACCAGGCTTGGTGAGAACACCACCAGCGCTGTACCACGCAACGGTTTCAGGTGGATCAGGTTCAGGTTGGTTGGCACCGGCAGATTGCGGGCAAACTCATGATACGGCTGAATCTTGATCGCCCCGACACTGATATCCGGGCTACGGCGCAGCAGGTTAAACAGCGCCATACGGAAACTACGGGCAAAACGCTCGTTAATAATCTCCAGCGCCTGCAAACGCTCGCGCACCACGCGGCGCTGGGTATTCGGATCGTAAGGACGAATATCGCCTTCCGGTCCGTTTTGTTTCTTTTCTTCTTCCGCGCTGCCACTGTCGCCGTTTAAAAGGGCGTCAATTTCAGCCTGGGAAAGAATGCTATCGCCCATTGATTCACCTCAAAATGAAGGCAGTAAACAGCACGTCGCTTACAGCCTGCGGAGGTTGACCTTTTACCAGCGGGGGTGTCAGCGCCTGTTTGATTTGTTCAACAAGCGCCTGCTTTCCTTGCTCTGTCGCCAGCGTCGCAGCGCTTTGACGCGAGAGCAGCAGCAGCAAACGGCTGCGCACCTCAGGCAGATAGTCATTCAACCGACGCCGGGTATCCTCATCGGCCAGACGCAGGGTAAAGCCTACGTAAAGCACGCGGTCGGGATCGTTGTCGGGATTGACCAGGTTAACCGTAAATGTATCAAGTGCAAAAAAGACCGGAGCGGGAGGCGGTTCAACTTTCGCCACCTCAGGCTTATCGCCCTCATGTTTATTCATCATTCGCCAGACTGCATACCCTGCCGCGCTGCAAGCGGCCAGCGTTACAATGAGCAACACTGGTATTAAGAGTTTACGTTTGCGGCCTTTTGCTTTCGCGTTATCAGACATGGTTGCAGTTACTTCCTGTGAATTATGGGCAAGCCTCTCGGCTCACGGGACAGATTATCCGCGTCTTAAGTCAAACCAATGGGTAGATAAGACGCGGGTTTTACGCTTACCTTCAGCGTTTGCCGCTGTCAGGCGAAAGTATCGACGGCGCTGTTGCCGCTAACACGAGCCTGAAGGGCGGCGGGAACGGCAATCGGCGTAATGTCGGTGTCACTGTCCTGGGTGAGGGAGAAGCGGCCGTGCTGTCCATCGCGGCGCGCCTCCTGTTGTTGCTGGAATTGCTGGCCCTGCGCGGAACTGTCACTGCTCACCTGACTCTCGCCCAGGTTAATACCGCTTTCTGCCAGCGCACTGCGCAACTGCGGTATTGCGGCTTCCAGTGCCGCTCTGACGTGGCTATGGCCGGAAACCAGATTAATTTGTGCCTGGTCGTTATCCAGTTTCAGGCTGATCTGGATAGCGCCAAGGTCTGCCGGATGTAAACGCAACTCCGCGTTCTGCTGGCCGTTACGCGTGAACATCACAATCTGCTGACTTAGCGCCTGTTGCCACTCGTCGCTGCCCAGCTGTGAGTTCAGCGTTGGCGTTGACGGGGTGCTGATGGTCGCGGAGGCGGTCACCGCGGCGGGCAGGCTGCTGGCGGTGGCAACGGGCATCGCGTTGATCGTGCTATCGCTGGTGCTGGCTTTGATCGCTTGATCATCCTGCTTAACCATATTGCTCAGTGCCTGCTGAAAACTGCTATCAAGCGTCAGGCCATTGCCTGTTGCACTCTGCGCGGCGGTGTTGCTCTGGCTGGCGGCAGTCGCGACGGCAGGTTTGCTTTGTGCGTCGCTTCTGACTTCAGCCTTCTCATCGTCACCTGTTTCGTGGCCCGGTTGTGCGCTGCTCAGCAGTTGCGTCAGCGACGTCTGACTTTTCCGGCCGGTGTCGGTCTGGGCAATCAGCTCGCCCGCCTCACTGCTGACCGGGGTCGAAGGCGTCGCTGTCGGTGTCACCGCACCGGGTAACATGGCGAACAACGCCTGCACATTTTGCATGTCAGTGGCGCTTAAGGGTGCCACGTCCGGCTTGTCTTTATCATCGGCTGATTTTGACCCAGCTTTAATATTTTCCGGTTTAAACAGGGCGGTCAGCGCAGCAGGATTATCCAGCGCCGCCATCAGTGCATTCAGGGGGGCCTTCGGGCGGGCGTCATCAGTCTTTTCTGCTTTAGCGTCAGCGGATTGCGCCACTTTCCCATGCTGTTTCGCCAGGCCGAGCAGCTGGTTTCCCAGCGCAGTCAGAAAGTCCTTAGGCAGCGCGTCTTCACCCGCTGCAAGATCGGTTGAAACTGATGGTTCCGCGTCGGTTTTAACAGACGCTTTCGTGGCAATATGTGGCAGCGTAATCATTCGCCTCTCCTCGATGCGGCCCGTTGGGCAAATTCGTCCATCCGTTTCTGATCGAGACGGTTTTCCTGTCGTAATGCATTTTCTGCTGCACGCGTTATCAGCGTCTGATAAGCGTTCAGCCGCTGCTGTTTGTCGCGCCAGTTGATCAGCGCCTGTTCCAGCCGCTGATTCCAGTTATTGAGCTGGTTACGATGCTGCTCAATCGCTTTTTCCAGCGTCTGAATAAACTGGTGATAGTTGGTCCAGCGGGTGCTGGCGATACCGGATGACATATCGTCGTTGAGCTTGTTGCGATACTCATCCTGATAGTCGAGCAGCATCGTCAGCTGCTCGTTAGCGGCGTGCTGGCCGCGACGCATATCGCCTAAGTAGATGGCGGCACGTTCGAGATCCTGCTCCGCTAGGTCGCGCAACGTATCGATGGCATTTGCAGTTTTCATTGCCGTTACCTCGTGTTAATTCATGTGACTAGCCAAACAGCGCATGCAGATGCAGGCTGGCGTCGTCATAATCGCTGCGCTCAAAGATGCCCTGTTGCAGGAAAGCTTCCATCTGCGGATAGAGCGTGATCGCTTTATCCAGCATCGGATCGCTGCCGGCGGCATAGGCGCCGACGCTGACCAGATCGCGGTTTCGCTGGAAGCTGGAAAGCAACTGCTTAAACTGGCGCACCTGTGCATAGTGGTTCTCATCGATCAGATGCGTCATCGCACGGCTGATCGAGGCTTCAATATCGATGGCCGGATAGTGACCCGCTTCGCCCAGCCGGCGCGACAGCACGATGTGGCCGTCGAGAATGGCGCGCGCAGAGTCTGCAATCGGGTCCTGCTGATCGTCGCCTTCGGTCAGAACGGTATAAAAGGCAGTGATCGAGCCGCCGCCGTCGATGCCGTTACCGGCACGCTCAACCAGCGCAGGCAGTTTGGCGAATACGGAAGGCGGATAGCCTTTGGTTGCGGGCGGTTCACCGATTGCCAGGGCGATCTCACGCTGCGCCATGGCGTAACGGGTCAGGGAATCCATAATCAGCAACACATGCTTGCCGCGGTCGCGAAAATCTTCCGCGATGCGCGTGGCGTAAGCGGCACCCTGCATACGCAGCAGCGGTGACACGTCGGCCGGCGCGGCAATAACCACTGAACGCGCGCGGCCTTCAGCACCGAGAATGTTCTCGATAAAATCTTTTACTTCACGGCCACGTTCGCCAATCAGACCGACCACGATCACGTCGGCTTTGGTGTAGCGCGCCATCATGCCGAGCAGCACACTTTTACCCACGCCCGAACCGGCGAACAGGCCCATACGCTGCCCGCGACCGACCGTCAGCAGAGCGTTAATCGCCCGCACGCCGGTATCCAGCACGTCGGTAATCGGCGTACGCTGCAGCGGGTTAAACGGCGGGGTGTTCAGCGGTGCGCGATAGCCGGTATCCGGCGACGGCAGGCCATCCAGCGGTCGACCGCTGCCATCAAGTACGCGGCCGAGCAGTTCCGGGCCCAGCATCATCTGTTTGCCTGCCTGCGGGTTCTCACCGTTCTGGCGCGCATAGACACGCGCACCCGGTAAAATGCCGTCCACTTCTTCCAGTGGCATCATCAGCAGTTTCTGCCCGTTGAATCCCACCACTTCGCTTTCGATTTCACTGATGGTTTTGCCATCGTTGCGTTCGATCACACAGGTCGCACCCAGTGGCAGCTGTAAGCCGGTCGCTTCGAGCACCAGGCCGGTGGCGCGGGTCAGGCGGCCATAACGGCGCACCGGCTGCACCTGGGCGATCCGTTTCTCAAAGGCGTCGAGCGAGCCAAGCCAGCGATTCAGACGGGTGGTCATTAAATTTCTCCAGGTGCAGCAAGACGGCAAAGTTCCTGCCAGCGCGTCGCGACGCTGGCATCCAGGTCGCCATCTTCTGCGCTGAGTTTGCAGCCGCCAGGATGCAGGGTGCTGTCAGCGATCAGACGCCAGCCATGCAGATCCAGCGTCGGACCCAGGGTCTGCTCAATACGTTGTAAATCATCCGGGTGAACACGCAGCTGCGGTTTGCCGCTGAACATTGGTTCCTGCTGCAGTAAACCCTGAATCTGGCGCAGCAGGGCGGTGCCATCTACCGTGGTCGCCTGACCAATCACCGAGCGAGCCGCTTCCAGCGCCAGCTGCATCAGACGGGCAGCGATGACGCTGTCCAGGGATTCCAGCGTGTTCTGGAACTCCGTTACCAGTTGCTGCATCCGCGCCTGAAGGGGCGCCTGCTGCTGCTGGGCATCGGCCAGACCCTGCTGAAAACCGGCGTCATAGCCCGCTTTCTGTCCTTCGGTCACACCCTGCTGATAACCTTCGTTGTAACCCTGACTCTGTGCCTCTTTCCGCATCTGCTGCTGCAGACGTTCAAGCTGCTGTTGCTGCTCATCAACGCCATCGCCATCTTCAGCGTCGTAGATTTCTGGCTGCAGCGCCGGTTCAGGCTCATCAAAACGGCCTAAATCATTGGGCTGCCACAGCTGCCAGGGGCGGGCAGAAAATGCATCAGACATACGTTTCCTCGCCACCACCAATCACCATCTCGCCAGATTCGGCCAGGCGGCGAACCACCAGCAGGATTGCTTTCTGTTCGTTTTCCACTGCCGACATCCGAACCGGACCACGGTTGGCCAGATCGTCGCGCAGGATATCGGCCGCACGGGCTGACATGTTTTTGAGGAATTTCTCGCGCAGTGGCTGTTCGGCACCTTTCAGTGCAACCAGCAGCTGCTCGGACTCCACTTCCTGCAACAGACGCTGGATGCTGCGGTCGTCCACGGCCACCAGGTTTTCGAACAGGAACATCTCGTCGATAATTTTCTGTGCGAGTTCGCCATCGAAGTCGCGTACCGCTTCGATAACGGCCTCTTCCTGCTGCGTTTTCATCAGGTTGATGATCTCGGCTGCCGTTCTCACGCCGCCCATCTTCGCGCGCTTGAGGTTGGTGCCATCCAGCAGGCCGTTCAGTACTTCGGTCAGTTCGGCCAGCGCGGCTGGCTGCACACCACCGAATGTCGCGATACGCAGCATCACATCGTGACGCAGACGTTCGTCGAACAACGCCACGATATCCGCAGCCTGGGCACGCTTGAGGTGCACCAGGATGGTCGCGATAATCTGTGGATGCTCGTCGCGAATAAGGTCGGCGGCGGCCTGCGGTTCCATAAAGTTGAGCGTTTCCATACCGCTGGTGGTTTCGCGCGTTTCGAGAATGTCCTCCAGCAGGCTGGAGGCACGCTCTTCGCCCAGTGCACGTGTCAGCACCGAACGCAGGTATTCGTTCGAGTTCAGGCTCAGCGCCGCGAACTGCTCAGCATCTGCTTCGAACTCACGCAGCACCTCTGTCAGCTGTTTGTGCGACACCTGACGCATATTGGCCATCGCACCACTAAGATGCTGCACCTCGCGCTGATTCAGGTGTTTGAAAACTTCCGCAGCACGCTCTTCACCAATGGTCATCATGAGGATGGCGCTTTTTTCGGTTCCGGTCAGACTCATAGCTCTTTACTCATCCATTCGCGAATTACCAGCGCGACGACGCGCGGATCGTTTTCTGACATGTCGCGGATGCGTTGACTCATCACTTCTGCGCTCATGCGGTTGTTTGACTTACGTTCCTGATCCAGCTCATCTTTGCTGAGCTGCACATTAAAGGCTTCTTCCTGCGGCTGATCAGTAGCGGCGCGGGCGGCAACGGCTTCAGCAGCGGCTTTCTCTGCGGCCTGCTTGCGAACCAGATGCGGACGAACCATCTTGCGGTAGAGGACGAAGGCGACCAGAGCAACCAGCAGCCACTTACCGGCATCCATCAGCTGATCAAAGAAGGACTGCTGTTGCCAGAATGGCAAATCAGTGGTCACAGGTTCAGTGGTGTTAAACTGCGAGTTCACCACGTTAATGCTGTCGCCACGGCTCTGGGAATAGCCCATCGCTTCGCGGGTCAGGTCTTCAATCTGCTTCAGTTGTTGTTCGTTCAGCGCAACGGCTTTGCCTTTATCATCTGCACGAAAGTTCACCACTACCGCAACCGACAGGCGCTGTACGTCGCCGACGTTGACTTTGGTATGACGAATGGAGCGATCCAGCTCGTAGTTCACCGTGTCATCACGACGTGAATTCGTCGGGCCTGAGCTGGCCGGTGCAGTGCTGGTGGTCTGGCTGGCGTTATTCGCCGCGTTATTCTGACCATTCGCGGCCTGACCGTTGGCTGCATTGTTGTTCGGCGTCGTCACCGGCGCGGTGTTGGCTGGCGCCGGCTGGTTAGAAAGTGCGCCCGGCACGCCGCCCGGATAAGGGCTGCCTGATTGATCGCTGGTGCTGGTCTGACGCGAACGAATCGCTGAGTTCGACGGATTAGCGTTAGGCTGATATTTCTCGTCAGTCTGCTCGGCAGTGTCGAAGTTAATCTGCGCGGTAACCTGCGCATGCACATTGCCCTGGCCAAGAATCGGATTCAGGATTGCTTCAATACGTTGCTGGTAACGCGCTTCAACTTCAGAGGAGTATTTCAGCTGCGCGTCATTCAGATCGCGACCAGCAGAATCAGAACGAGTCAGCAGGCGTCCGGTCTGATCGACCACCGTCACGTTGCCCGGCGGTAAACCGGCGACGCTGCTTGAGACCATGTGGGCAATGGCCTGAATCTGACCTTCGTCCAGCGCACGGCCAGGTTGCAGCGTTAAGGTGACAGAGGCGGAGGGCGCTTTCTGCTCACGCACAAATAAGGTTGGTTTAGGCATCGCCAGATGAACACGGGCACTTTTGACCGGGCCCAGCGATTCGATGGTGCGTGCCAGTTCGCCTTCCAGCGCGCGCTGGTAGTTAACCTGCTCGCTGAACTGGCTGATACCGAACTTCTCTTTATCCAGCAACTCGAAGCCTACCGAGCCGCCTTTCGGCAGACCCTGCTGAGCCAGACGCAGACGCAGCTCATGCACATTCGCTTCAGGCACCATTAATGCGCCGCCGTTTTCGGCGAAGCGATAGGGAATGTTCATCTGCGTCAGCTGCGTGACGATGGCACCGCCATCCTCATCAGTGAGGTTATTATAAAGGACGCTATAAGATGGCTGTTTCGCCCAGAGCACCATCGCGATCACGATTGCTATGACAGCAGCCGCGGCGATGACTAAAGGAATACGCGGATTTGCGCGCAGGCGAGCTAACAGGTCACCGAAGCCTTTCTTTTCTTGTTCTGTTGTGGCGGCTGTACTCGCATTCATGACCGTTTCCTGCCTGACGTAATTGACCGGGTAAGTTGAGATGGCAAAACAGACTCCCTGACCTGCGTAGATAAAATTTCCACTTCAATGCCAGGCATTATTAGGTGATAAGCAAAATTCGATGGCTGGATAAGGTAGGGTTTTTGATGTTATTTAGCGGCTTTGTCTCATTGACAACGTGCTAACTTTTGCTCACATCAAAAATGTCATCCTCTTTAAAAGGTATCGTTCATGTCCATTCAGGCAATTGACGGCGTACTGCAGCAGCTACAGGCGACCTCACTGCAGGCCAGTAATCGCAGCAGTGAAGCCCCCAATCAGATCGATTTCGGCGCGACCATGAAAGCGGCGCTGGATAAGATCAGCGAGACGCAGACTACCGCACGCACCCAGGCGCAGGATTTTGAAATGGGGAAACCCGGCATCGCATTGAATGATGTGATGGTCGATCTGCAGAAATCATCAATCTCAATGCAGATGGGGATTCAGGTCAGGAACAAACTGGTGTCGGCGTACAGCGAAATCATGAATATGCAGGTTTAGGCGGGTAACTGTCTGAAGCTGTTAGGGTTTATCATACTGCCACTTTAGTGGAGCACGTATGTAGCACAAGATCGCTCATTTTCGTGTTGATGAGTGATAGCTGGTCGGTATTGTTCTCTGACATCCAGGCGCCATAAACCCGGTACACCCTCTGCGCATCGGAGTGACCCATTTGCGATGCAACGTAGTTCGGGTTTGCGCCTGCTGAAAGCGCCCAGCACGCAAACGTATGACGTGACTGATAGGCTTTCCGGTGCCGCAGGCCTGCACGCCTTAGTGCGCCGGTCCATATCTGCCCGAGAGACTCTGTTGAGTAATAGGCTCCCGACCTGCCGTTGACTGCGTTAACGCTGGGATTGAACACGAATGTCTTCTGTTCCTCAATTCGCTCGCCATACTCCCTGGTATGAAAGGTGAATGAGGTCTGAGGATACATTCGGGTCAGTTCCCTTTGATCGCGCAGAATATCGACAGCTGCATCCATCAGGCATATGACACGGTTTCCGGCTTCAGTCTTCGGCGGCGTGAATAAACCCTGCGGCGTAAGGTTGCGGCTGACTGTCAGCTTATTGGCTTCAAGGTCCACATCCTCCCAGGCAAGCGCACATATCTCTCCGTGACGTAATCCTGTCAGGATGGCGAGTGACCACATATTTGCTGTCTGTCGTGTAGAGCATGCGGCGATGAGGCGAGGGTACTCCTCGCGCGTAATCGGGTCCGGACGCTTATTCGACTTTTTCAGAGGTTTGATGCCGGTCATCGGATTTGCCTCTATATACCCGTTGCCATGAGCAAAGGCGAAGATTGCCTTCAGGTCTGCCATGCTGGAGTTAACCGTGGCCGCCGTCCTGCCTTTCTTTTCTATATTCATCTTCCTGCCGGTAAAGTAACTGCCATTCAGAAGCTCAATACGGAGATTGAGGCTATCTTTCTGCATGACTGACCGGATATCCTTTCCACTGCCGATGATATCCAGCGTCACCCTGACGCGACGCTCTGTTGTGACATACGAGCTGTTGGCCCAGTCGGGCTTTTTGAGCTTGAGCCACAAATCTGCCACCTCCCTGATAGCCACCGATTTCAACGAACCTACCTCGTTCTTAAAAAGTGGTGAGTCGGGAAACTCACTCCGGTAATCAAACGTCCCTGTTTTAATGCGGTAGACAATGTTGCTTCGCAGCTCGCCAGCCATCTTCCTGTTTTTGGGTGTATCGAGAACCCCGATCGCCTCCCACCGTCTTTGCCCCTCATACATGAACCAGATTCGAAGGTGGTTCTTGTTGTGAGCCACTCCTGTCGGATATCCAGACATACGCCTTCTCCTGTTGAAATGGATCTGCATTTAAGCAGATTTCTTCCTGGCAATCGCTGCTGGCTGGTTATCAATCCACTTCTCGATCGCCTTCCAGTCGTAAGTCGTAAAAGCACATGCTGTTATCGCGCGGCGCGCCATCGGGGGAGACGTGCTTATACTCACGGCCTTCCATCCATGACACCTCGCGGGCTGTTTTGATGGTGTTTTTCTTCATGCCGGTGATTGTCATCAGTACTGCTTCAGATAAGCTGTCGGGCTATAAGTTTGGGTGGGATGGTTGCTGCGAGTTCTTTCAGAAGGACTATCTCATCGGGTGACCAGCGGCGGCCAAGAGTTAACTGATTGCCGCGACGCCGGTATTCAGGTGATTCCATGTTGTCTCCTGTTATTTGCTGAGTGCCTCTTCAATCTCCGCCTTGCGAAGCAGGTAGACATCGGTGGCCTTTTCTAACGTTTCAGCTTCGCTTGCCAGCATGCGCGCCGCGTACTTATAGAAGCGATCTAGGCTTGAAACGGAATCAGCGTTAGCAGAAGCTTCAGTGAAATCTGCAAGCAGCTCATCCGGCGTGCGCGCTGCTGCACTGGTATTCGTCGCCGGGTTAATTTCGCACTCGGCCTGCTGCGTTTCAGGCTTGCTGTTAATCAGGTTGTTCAGGTGGGCACGGCTGCGGGCTGGCGTTACGTCGCGTTCCGCTCGCTGCGCTGGCTCAAACTCGTCAGGCGTATAGACGCCGAGAATTACGTCAGGGCAGTAGAGGCGCGCCCAGTATTTAACTGCCAGATACGCCAGCTGCTGCTTTGGTGCCGTCTTCCAGAGCGGGGAATTGCGAGTGGTGACGTATTCCATATAAAGCCACTCACCCCAGGTGATTTCCGCTTCACCCTTCAGTACTGCCCCGACACGCACAGACAGTCCACGCTCATTCGATGCGTTGGCTGCACCTGGTTTGAACTTCTCCCAGTCGCCGCCGTATTCGTATTTGAAACGCCCCTGCACGGCTGTGGAGCTGGTAATTACCGCGTTGACCAGCTGCGCCTCATATCCCAGCGTGCCGTTTACCAGGTGTGTTTTCTGCGCCACGGCGTAAGGATTCATTCCCCACTGAGCAGCCTGTAATGCGATCGCCAGACAGTCAGCGGGCTTGCCGGACAGGTGAGCAGGAACTGTTGCTTTACCCTGCGCCATAACTTCCGCAAACGCCTGCAACTTCTGCAGGCCGCTCGGGCTGAAGATTGCCGCTTTCGTGTCAGCCTCATTGACGGGCGCGGTGATGATGTCTTTGCTCATGCGTAATCCTTTCTCTTAGCCCAGTAAGGGCGTGTAATTTCTTCAATGCCGCCCCAGTTACCGGACAGCATGCATTCGTGATAGGTCTCAAGATTGCGGCGGAACAGGTCGTAGCCCACGGCAACATCGTCTTCCTGCAACTGGAAGGTGCGCACCGGATAGCGGCCACAGTCGATCGACTCACTGACGGCAATGAAAACGAATAGCGGATACTCGCCGAAGTGTTTACTGAATCCCTCCTGGTAATAGGCGTCCTGAAAGTGATAGCGGAACTCTTCGGCGTGGCGGGCGAAGCGGGACATATCGGCCACTTTTTTTACGTCGACGATGACGGGCTGTCCCGAAAGGAATTTATCTGGCCGTATCCGGCAAAGTCCTCGTTGCTGATGTCGTAGTAGATGCCTGGCTGCATAGCCGCGTCAAACATTGTCATAGTCTTTAACGAATCAGCATCCTGCAGCACAGCTAACATCGCGCTCACGGTGACATCATGAGCAAATACACCGACAGAATAACCAACTATCACCGGGGAAAGCCCCTCTTTGTCGAGCATATCGACCTTTCCACGCAGCCGCTTAACGACACCTCCATAGCATTACAAAGCCTGCTCACTGCCTTCGATATCGACAGCGCAATCGGTGTGCAGCTTGACGTGTTGGGGGAGTGGATTGGGCGAACCAGAATCGTCAGCCAGCCAATCAGCGGAGTGTATTTTTCCTTTGATACCGATGGGCTCGGATGGGATCAGGGGGTGTGGCAAGGTCCATACGACCCTGATTCAGGTTTTACCAGCCTAAGCGATGATACATACCGAACCGTTCTGAAAGCGAAGATAGCCATTAACAACTGGGACGGGCAAAACGACTCACTACCCCCAATCCTTGAAACCGCTTTGGAAGGCTCAGGGCTGAAAATGCAGATTGTCGATAATCAGGACATGACGATCTCAGTATTGGTACTCCCTGAAATAGATATTGCCCTTGTTTCACGTGAGCTTATCGCTGCAATAAAACAAGGCTACCTGACAGTAAAAGCTGCGGGCGTATGGGCTGGCGATATTCAGACACCTTCAATATTGACACCATCTGTCGGAACGAAATTCTTCGGTTTCGATATGGATAATGAATTTATAGCCGGATTTGATGACGGCGCATGGGGAGTAAACCTTTAATGGCGACAAATAACTTCAAACCGTTTGCTACAGGCAGTGGTGCCAATGTTACAGCCCAGTCAGACTATGAGGCACTTGCAGCTTTACTGAGTGGCTTCCAGTCAGGTAAAGCCAGCTCAGCCCAGATCAATAAAGCTCTTCGGCAGGGAACAGTAATGGCTGCCATGCTGGGTGCATTTTTAAATGACAGGGGGCAGGACGCTAAAGATGATGGAAATATCAGCACGCTGATGGCTAGCTTTAAATCAGCACTGACGAGTCTTTCTGATACCAGATATCTGGGAATTTCAAACAGGCTAATCGAATTCCTTAATGCCGGAAGTCAGGCTCAAGCTGATGCCCGATTTAATATCGGGTGCAGCACAGCGGCAACGAAAAATGTCGGGACTGCAGTCGGTAATATCCCTGACATGGCAAGCTTTGCAAGCCTACAGTCATCAAGCGGCTATCAGCAATTACCAGGTGGCCTAGTCTTGCAGTGGATAAATAGCACCGCACCTGACGGCACAACGAGCGGATCAGTGGCTCTGCCAGTCGCTTTTAGCAATCAAACGCTTGTAGCCTTTATTTGCGATTCTATTACGACTGGCTCACCCAGCAGCTTCAACTTAGCATGGAGCATTAACACGACAACCAGGAGCTCAATCTCTTGGGTTGCAACTTCCGCAGGCGTCGGAGCCTTTACAGTTTTAGCGATAGGTAGATAAAAAAATGACTAAATTCTATTCGGCTTTAACAAACGGTTTTTACTCCGAGGAAATGAATGGCGATACTATTCCTGAGGATGCGATTGAAATAACGGATGAGGAGTGGGGAGCTTTACTTGATGGTCAATCTAAGGGCAGACTAATCTCTTCAGACAAAAAAGGCCGTCCGATCCTGAAGGACTATCCAGCACCTACGGCAGAACAGCTCGCTGTAATGGCTGCATCTGAAAAAGCAAAGCTTCTCGCTCTTGCCACTATCGCAATCGATCCACTACAAGATGCCGCAGACCTTGAAATTGCAACAGACAAAGAAGCGGCGAGCCTCAAGGCGTGGAATACTTACCGCGTAATGGTTAATCGGATTGATACGTCAAAAGCACCTAATATTGAGTGGCCTAAAGCGCCTGAGTAACAGCTTTCCGCCTGACCTTGTCTCTGATCTTCCTTATGTTCTCATCAATCAGATAGATGCAAACCAAAGACATTGCGATGGACACGATGTAACCAATAAAGAATATCTCCCACCCGCGATTCTGCTCATTAAAACCCACGATATACCAGGCTACATACCCGCCAAAATACTGACATAGAAAAACCGGGTAAGACAGGTCTCCCATTAATCTGGCTACCTTACCCGGTCTTCCTTCTGGATTTAAATCACATAACGATATAACTATCCACATAGATATTATGTTGTTTAAATAGTAATTAAATGGATGCCAGCTTCCATTCTGGCCTATGTTGAACAATTCCCAGTTCGCGAAAAATAGAAAAACTGAAGCAGAAAGTAGCGCCCATTGGTACCTTTTAAAGGCAATCATGATCGCACTCTTGGTCTTCACTTTTGAGTATATAAAATACCCAAGTGACCCTAAACTAAAGGGCAATATGGCCGCTAAGAAAGGGAAGTACGCCATTGTTGGCTCACCAGTAGTGCGGTAAACAAAGATGTGATATGCAACTGATGCTGCAATACTGAACAAGGAACAGGCAAGGTTTCGCGCTATAAATAACCAGAGAAGGAAGTAACAGACTAGCTCTACCGCGACAGACCAGCTAGATGTGATTATCCTGAACCTATATGAGTCAGCGAAAAAAGGATACGAGTCCGTAAATGCCCCAAATGTATTCGGCACTGCATAGTCAGATAAGAAAGCCCATGGGAATATTAGAGCATTACCTAGCCAATCTAATGGGAGGTAGTTACGCGACCAAGAAGGATGGAAATTAATCGTATTTGGCATTAGGTAAATTATCAGTATGCCAACGACCAGGAAAAAAAAGTAAGTGGGATATAGGCGAAGGAATCTGTTTATAGAAAAGCTGATAAAGTTGAATTTATATGTTTTATTAAGTATCAGCGTGATAAGAAAACCACTAATGACATAGAAGAAGTTGACTGCGAATTGACCAAGAAAAGGCAATTTACCGGTGAGATGAAACGCCACCACGCAACTCGCAAGTAAAAATCTGATTATCCCTAACATGGCGCTAAGGCTCCGTAAAGAATTCGTAGGGCGTAAAGATACCATTCAAACCAGAAGGCATCCATGATGTCGTGGCGCATAAAAAAGCCCCAGCGACGGTGTGGACAGTACAGCACCAGTCTCAGCGGGCTGCGGGTGTGATTTAAGATTAGCCACTCATCACCATACCAGACTGATTAAAATTCCTTTGGCCTCAGCCCCTTTACAAATCTGTGAACTGGTCCACCTTGATCAAACCTATCGATTGATATTACTGTTTATCCATACAGTATTTATCAAAGGAGGATTTATCATGGCAAGAGAGAGTGACATACACCTGGCATTTATAAGAGCGATAATATTGGACGGCAGAGGCCGCAGGGTGCTAACTACCGCAGTATTCCAGAAGCAACTGGAGGAAGTGAATCACGTGTGGACGCTGCAGGAGTGCAACAGGTGGATACGGCGTTACCAAAACTACTTCTTCGAGCTGATTACGGAGGAAAGCGAGAATAAGATCTGGTCGTTACGCAATATGGGATACGTGAGGTAGGTATGGGATTTCCATCACCTGCAACGGACTACATCGAGCGCCGCCTCGACGTGAACGACATCCTCATGCCTCATAGAAACAATATGATAATGATTGAGACACCGGACGGGTTCGTGCTGGCGGACAAATCACTCAAGGCAGTGCCAGGCGACAAGGTCGCGTTCCAGCTCGGCGAGTTTCCGCAACTGGGCAGGTTGTTCAAAACCGGGATTATCACCTCTGACGGCGAGACGATCGACGGAGAAGGCATGGAAGGGATTATCGTGCTGGGGAAAGTGACGGCCGAGATAGTGTCAGTACATGAGCCTGACAGGCCGGTAATTTAGGTGTAGCACACATGTAGCACAAAAAAATACCGCAAATCACCTCAAAACCACCAACATGGCAGTTTGTGACTTGCGGTATGTCTCTGTAAAACAACGCTTCAACCTACATCACCTTAGAGGCCATAATATCCAAAGTGAAATCATGAATATGCAGGTTTAGTTATACTGACCTGCGCATTAAATCTTTCTGTTTGCCTTAAGATAAGCAGACTTGAATGTCAGCAATAATGTCAGTCCTTTTGCTAAGCCTATGACCCTGTACTGACGTCAATGCAGGCGTCATTGGCTATACTGTTCATTATTAGTCGTTACGCACCGGGCACCTCACTTTTCGGCGCTATCGACTCATCGCCCATCAGCAGGACGCCAGCACAGTGCTAAAAATAATTATCCTTATCGCATCGTTGATTAGCCTATCAGCTCCCGGCATTGCCGCCATGCAGTGCGGACCCTTTTACCTTAAGCAGGATAAGAGTGGCTGGTTCTCAGTAAATGGTGAACGGGCAAAAACCCAGAAAGTGACGTTTGCCAGAGAGAAGGGTGACTACAGCAACGCAACGGTGAAAATCCGGGTTAAAAATAGCAAAGCGCCGGGAATGGTGGATATGGAGCAGACGAACCGCGATGGCAAAGGGTTGTTAAGGGCAGAAATCGTCCGCACCAGTCAGAGTCAGATCCGCATTCGGGGTGACTATGATTGCGAGCCAGCTAAGTAAGTTGAGTTATTACTGCAAATGCCCGTGATTATCGCAACTATGGAGTAATGACACCTGGTGCTTTTGGGTCATAGTAAAATGTCGCACTGGTTTGATGATGACTTAACTTTGCCCTTTCAACCCAGGCTACTGTTTCATTATCCTGCACCATGTTAAACCGCTTTTAACCAGTAAGCAGCGGATCATCCTGCTCCAGATTGAATCTCCGGTCCTGTGCCATTCCGGTAAGGCAAGACCGTCAAAATAAGCGGTTTTATATAAAGGCGCAGCCCAACCCGTTCACTATCCATGACCGCCAGCAGGGGCAGGCTCAGGGCAATAATGATCTTCTTCATCTGTTAAATCATAAGCATTATTTTGTCGACAAATAACATCGGGAACTCACTTGTCCCGCTGATTTTCAATCAAAAATTTGCGCTTAATATTGCTAGCGCCGCTGAGTAAATGTAACATCCGACGGATAAATAAAGCATCGAATATCTTTTAGCTGCAACAATATTTTATTCCACTGTTACATTGTTAGCCAGCTTACAATAAACACGGAAAGTTTAACGCAGTTAAATACCGCATCTATCAGACGCATATAAATCAGCCTTATAAAAAGGTATGCAGACGTTTGTTAAGTGCCATTAACACCATTGTCCTGATGAAAATTTTCTACTTAAGTGCCTCTGATGACTATGATTTATGACTGTTTTTTATACTACGATGAAGATGTTTTGCTTGAAATGCGTCTGAACACGCTTGAGCATGTTGTTGACCGGTTTGTCATTGTTGAATCGCTTTATACCTTTACGGGTAAACGCCGATGCAAGCTTAATTTTGACATTGAGAAATTCGACCGTTTTCGCGATAAAATTATTTATGTCGTCAACGATATTGCGCCAGTATTTTATCAGCACGCCTTTCAGTCGAATAGCTCTCTGGTTAAGGCGGGCGAGACCGATCCCTGGGAGAATGAATCCACTGCACGGAATCAGATTATGCAAGGTCTGGCTGGCGCGCAGGATGATGATATTATTATTGTGTCAGACGTCGATGAAATTCCCCGACCTGAAGCGATTAAAGCCTGTAGCCATCGTCACCTCTGTACAACATTGCACCAGCAATATTTCAATTTTAAATATAATGTACGTGTATTGAACAATGACGGTACACCGCGTTGTGCCACACTGGCAAAAATGGTGACGTTTAAAACATTACGAACCTTTTTCATGGGACAACCGGAATTACTGCGCAACGTTAAGCGCCGTGGAACACCCATACGCGACAGCTGGTGGCGCTGGAAATGGCTCGGCTGGCGAACGAAAGTCATTAAGGATGGAGGATGGCATTTTTCATGGGTGATGAGCGATGAACGCATAAGTGAAAAAATGGCGTCGATTTCACATACCGAACATAACTGTCCTGAATTCAATAACCCGGATCATATCCGGCGCTGCGTTGAGAACAACATTGATATCTGGAATCGCCCAAGAAGAATGGAAATATTGCCGATTACCGCTGAACATTTTCCTGAGTGGCTGGTTACACATCAGCATCAGCTGACTGATTTTATTAAATCCTGATGCTGACCAGCGCGCCCACCGGGCGCGCCTCTCGTCCTTCAGGTTGCTTTGTAGGGATCTTTTTTATCATCCTGACTGTCATCATTTTTCCGCGGCACTTCACCATGGTCTTTTGGTGCATCGGTGGCGGGATGATCATCTTCCTCATACGCATTACCGGCGTTAGGTGCTGCTTCGGGCAGGCCTTTGCTGACATCACCTTCTTTCTTACGTTCTTCATTCGTATTGTGCTTAAACATAATTCACTCCTGTTGTCCCAGTCGTTTAAGTCTAGACCAGCCCTGAGATCCCGCATTAGCATGGAATTAAAGGCAAAAAAAAGCCCGCCAGAAGCGGGCTAATCGGAGTTTCTCTCATACTGAACATGTTATCTTTTGATGTTTTGGTGTACAGCAGCTCAATGCTAACGGGAAATTCCTGATGCAGAAATGGACAAACTTGCCATATCGCTTGCGACAGGTCACATTCCAGGTCGATAAAAACATCGATAAATAAATTCGATTGAACTGATTAATGAAAAGCATATAGTGGCCTCCGTTACCAGGAGATAGAAAATATGTTACGAGACCATTTAAAGATTGAAGCAGAAGATCAGTTAATTGAACAACGCTCCCTAAGCCTGAGAAATCGTGGTCAGGAAGAGGTGACCGAGTGGATTATCGTTAATCGTCAGGGCGTTAAAAAAGGCGGTGTCACACTGTTCGATAAACTCAGTACCCGCCGATCATGGCCAGTGAACTACCGCATTATGCAGACCGATCTGCAGGGCAATGTGGTCGTGGATCAACTCACCGACGCCCTGTAGTTACCAGACCCGGACGCTGTGCACTGTTGTACGATAAAAAATTAACCCGCATTGGCGGGTTTTTTTATGACTGCCGGTAGCGGCGCAGTTCAACCACTGTACCAATTAGCTTCAGGTTCTCCCGACTGGAATGCAGTTCAGGAAAGTTGATGTTAATGGGGGCCAGCTCAAACTGCGTAACGCCACCTTCACTGCTACGTTGCCGCCAGGTACGGATCAGAGCAATCTGCTGCTGTAATGCCAGCACGCTATCGCCAGGCCGGGGTGAAACTCGCGGATCGATGATCACCACATCATCCCGCACAATCGCGGGCATCATTGCCTGTTCTTCAACGCGAAAGGCAAAGCTCTGCTGCGAAAGCGCCATATCGTTATGCATCAGCAATTCGTGTCGCACTGAACTGTCATCCGTCAGCCATCGTGTCACATCACGCTGATTAAGCAGCGGAATCTGGTGAAGACCGCCATAAGCACTTTCGCTGAAAACAGGGCCATCCCCATCTATCAAAAAAGCCGGGGCACAACCCAGCGCTTCGGCGAGCCGTAGCAGATTCTCACCGCGCGGAAGCGTCTCCTCTTTTTCCCATTGCGAAATCGCTACATGGGACACTTTTACCTGTTGTGCCAATTGCTTCTGCGTTAATTGCAGTGATTTCCGTCGGAGGCGGATTCGGTCACCCAGCGTTTCGTTTTTCATAAGCTTGACATATTGGTTGAAAGTGATTTAAGTATACTTAAGCATGGTATTTAAGTAAACTTAAATTTCAAGCGGAGGACGTGGCTTTTCAGCACGCAATATGTTCCAGCGACCTAACCGGAAAAAGGGGTATGGCATGGAAAGTAGTCTGATTACCAGTATGGGAGCGTTAGTTCTGGGTGGAGGCGCAGCAGCACTGTTCTGGAAACCGTTATTGGCGGGTATCGCGTCAATCGTAACCAGTAACCGAGCGGGCGGCGAAATTATTACCAGCTACAAAGAGCAGGTGGTGTTGCTGAAAGAGAGCAACCTGCTGATACGGGAGGAAAACGATGAATTACGCGAACGGCACGACAGGAATTTGCGGCGAATCTCGACACTCGAAACCGATCTTAGGTTAATCAAGAATGCGGTAGGGATTTTGCTAGCAATGACCGAAACCGATCAAAACGACAAATTTCGTAATGAAGTTGATCGGCTTATCTCAACTCTGGAGGATCGCAGCAATGGCAATGATTGATAATACCAGGGCTCCAATATCATACAGGCGTAAAGTTATCCTCGGCTGCATTCTTCTCAGTTGTTCGATGATTTGCATCCTGATGACGATTATTTTTCTTTATGTCAGTAATACCGCAAACAAACGAGTCGAGGAGATTAGGGCGGATTACCGGGCAATAGCGGCACGACGTGATGAAAGGGTCGAGGTGCTGACGGATAAGGTCACAGCATTACAACATAAGCTTGATGTGATACCGGATCGTACCGCTGATAAAACACTGAGTAGAGTGAAAGAGGTCGTTTCTGAAGACAACCAGACGTCCGCAAAACCGGGCCAGACACCGTAACTTCCGATTATTCTTAGTGCGGCTTCGCTATTATCGACTAGTTTTAAATCTCCGGGCAACATTTTGTACCTGAATGCAGGCCCGATGATTGGCCGGTCGATGAACCGCTAAGCCTAACCACTTTGGATAACTGACCAGAAGGAAATTTAGCATGAGCGATTCAACAGAAACCAAGACCAAAACTGACTATCTGCGTGATGTGACGTCTCAGCTAAAAGAGATGCGCCACTATGCGCAGACCAACACCGAAACGCTGTCCAGCCATTGGTTAGCGTTTGACGCCGGTGAATACAAAGATAAGACGAACGCCGACCGAATCGATGCATTGCTGAATAAGCAGGGCAAGCTGTTGGAAGATTTGGATGCCGCCATTCAGGACATCGAGATTGAAATTAATCACAGCGAGCAGGAGAGCTAAGTCATCTCCCGCTAACTGATGCGGTGGCCGGTAAAGGATTAATCGGCCACCAGCCACATCTCCGCTTCGTCGAACATCTCTTCAACAATCCGCGCAACCGTCGCTTTATCGTTCTTACTCAAATCAGTATCAATCGCGTTACGTTCCATCGGCTTGACCTTAACTTCAATGTCAGGAAACACCCGATGCACCCGCTTTTCCAGCTCCTCACGAATCATCTCGCGGGCACCCGGTAAACCGGCAACGTTGCGCTTGTCATAAATCAACTCAACAAACATGATGGCAATCCATTCAGGGCAAAATCGCTGACATATAATACTGTAAATAAAAACAGTGGCAAGGCGTGGCGCGTGATTTCGCGTAAATTTTTATGTCGTGTAAAACACGATCTTCAACTGGAAAAATGCGCACGCATCACGACATAATGACGGCTTACTTTTCAGGAGGTCCGCGATGCGACAACTGGTAATAGATATTCTGCTAAAACTGGCAAAGATGGATGTCGATGCAAAAGAGTTGACGGCGCAGCTTGAAGCGCAGTCCCTGCTGGTTGCAGCGCTGCTGGTGCAGGCGAAACAGGACAACTCGCTGACCATTTCGGAAACGGTGCAGGATGCCATCATTACCGCTTCGCAATCGTCGACCGGGTTTCTGCAATCGGATGTTGATCTGCTGCTGACGCACATTAATCGTCTGCTGGCTGTGGCAAGTTATGTTGAAGTGAAGGGTAAAGCGACGGAAGAGAGAGAGTAGGGCAGGAAAAATTCGCCTCTGGAGATGGATATTTATCAACATCTTCAGAGGCAGTGCAGGCGCAGGCGTTGTTCAGGGATGGTCATGATCTGAGTCCTGCGGAAAAGTGACTACTCTCTTAACCGGGTACACATTCTTCAGCTACTTTCATGCAGGCAGGCGTTGTGCTTTACCGGCCTCTTCTCTGCAGCGCGTATTAAAGTTCGTTTTTAATGCAAAATTCTTCCCAGCTCATACCCAATGATTCAGCGTGAGATTTGAGATAAGTCTCGATCGCTTCAGCCGCCACCGCTTTATCTGGCTCAGCGAGCTGAATGGAGAAGATCATTCCATCCAGATTCTTCTGGCGCAAAAAGGCCGCATAGATACGTTCGGCATGCCATTCGCGCAATTGGCGCAATGACAGGTTGGCGGCGCGGGCATCGCTTTCAGTTAATTCGTCAAGTGCGGATTGAAAGTCTGGATGCGCGGTAAAAAACATCTCGCGTGCCTGGGCATAGTAAGCTTCTGGAGTTTTCATATTCATATTCCTGAAAGTCTGTTGCAGCGCGTCAGTGTAGCGGGTTGTCTCCTGCTTGTCAGGCGTGGCAAAGATAAGGGATGAACCTGCTTCGCCAGCAATTTTCCGGTTAAAATGCTTCATGCAGACCTCACTGCGGGTTTCGTTCTGCCGCAATCATCGTCTGCGTGGCCTCTTAACATTCAGATATCTTGCGTAACGCGGTGGAAAAATTATAACGTAGCCGCCATTGACGTGATCTTAGGGATTAAACATGAAAAAGTGGATGCTGATTGCCGCGCTGGCATTGAGTGGTTGTGCGCAAATCAACGATTATGAAAATGCGGTGCAGACACCGGCACCTGCTGATCTGCAGGGGACCTGGCAAACCGTCGGCCCACAGAGCAGCCTGATCAGCGACAAAGCGATAGCCAGTCTGATCATTAATGCCGATGGCAGCACCCTGGATTGCCGTCAGTGGATGCGGGTCATCGCGAAGCCGGGCAAACTGACCCGATTAAATGGCGATTATGTGAATGTTACACGTAAGATACGGGTGATGCCGCTGGTGGTCGATAATGGCGAACTGAGCTATGACAGGATGACCCTACGCAAAGTGGCGCGTCCGACAGTAGAGTGCCAGCAGGCACTGGAAGAAGTCGCAAAGCAGCCAAAAGCCGCCGTGATTCAGAACATCGAACCGCAACTGTTGCGCACGGCGATTACCGAGAATAACGCGAAGTCATAACCGTCGATCCATAGCAAAACCGCCCCAACAGGTTGAGTGCCGTTCACGCACTTGTCTGCCGGGGCGGTTTTCGTTTTTACTGCATCCCTTATTTTGCTGCTAACTTATTCTGCGATGACCCAGACGCTGACGCTGCCACCGTTACAGGCAAAGACTGCTGTGCCATGCTCGTCGGCGGTAATCGTCTCTTCACGGTTACCCAGATAATCCCGCCAGACCTTACCGGCAAAACCTTCACCCATCGGCACGCTTTTCTCACCTGCATCGCCATTCGACATGATCACCACACAGCCTTGCTGCGTTTCGGTGCCGCTGCGGCTGAATGCCACGCAGTTAGGATGATCAAAATAGTCGGTCTGAACGCCCCAGCCATATTGCTGACGCGCCCGGATTAACCCTTCCAGTTCAGGGACCACCGGCATCTCTATTTTGTGCGTCTCACCGTCGCCGCCTTCATCTTCGTAGGTTGCCCCGAACAGATCAGGATAAAAAATGGTGGGCACACCTTGTTCACGCAGCAGGATCAGCGCATAAGCCAGTGGCTTAAACCAGGCTTCAACCGGCGCTTCCAGAGACTGCAGCGGCTGGGTGTCGTGGTTGGCGACGATCGTCACGGCATGCCAGGGATCAGCCACGACCAGCGAATTAGCAAAAATCTGGCTCATGTCATAGGCGCTGCCCGCGGTGGAAGCCTGATGGAAGTTCATATGCAGTGGGGCATCAAACAGCATGGTTTTACCTTCCACCTGATGCACATACTCCTGCAGTTTCTCGGTTTCAAATGACCAGTATTCCGCGACGATAAACATCGGCTCTTCAGCAACCTCCTGAATATGCTCGATCCACTCTTTGTAGAACCAGGCCGGAATATGTTTGACCGCGTCCAGACGAAAGCCAGTGCAGGGGACCTGTTCCATCACCCAGCGCGCCCAGTACTTCAGCTCTTCCCGGACCGCATTGTTACGGAAATCGATGTTGGCACCCATCAGATAGTCGAAGTTACCCAGTTCGTTATCGACCTGATCGTTCCAGCCTTCGGCGGTATAGTCATTGATGATTTTAAACACGCCGTTTTCGTCCGGATTCTCAATGTGGTCTACACCGCTAAAGCACTTGTGATCCCAGACAAACTTAGAATATTCCCCGGCACGGGCCGGAAAGGTGAATTTCGTCCAGGCTTCGCACTCGACAACCTCTTCGTAGATTTCATCACGGTTATCCGGGTTGACGCGGTTAACACTGATCGCCTCTTTCTCATCAGCACCCATTTTGTGGTTCAGCACCACATCCAGCAGTACCCCAACGTTGTGGCTGCGCAGGGCTTCTGCTGCCGCCAGTAATTGCGTTTTGTCGCCATATTTGGTGGCAACACCGCCTTTTTGATCAAATTCCCCGAGGTCGAACAAATCGTAACTGTCGTAACCGACTGAATAGCCGCCTGAACCCCCTTTGTAGCAGGGTGGTAACCACACCATACTGATTCCAATTTCGCTGAGCCAGGCTGCACGATCGGCGACCTCAGGCCACAGTTTGCTGCCATCCGGGTAATACCAATGGAAAAACTGTAATAACGTTGGGTTTTGCATGTACCACACTCCAGGGGATGATGAGAATCAAGTATGGAGTAAGCGGCAGAAAAGAGACGCCGCGCAGAGAAATAAATCTGGCGGCGTAGCAGAGAAGGGGATCAGGAGAGCGTTTCGCGCGGCACCATGACTAAGCCGCCCTGACTACTGTAGGCAGACATGACCGATTTCTGACGGGTGTTCTGACCTACCAGCGAGGCCAGCTCATCCATCCGCGCCTGCAGCAGACGTTTTACTTCGCTTTCGTTATCCAGTATACGACGCAGCACCGGGCGTAACTGCTCCTGCGTCTGCGATGAAGGCGACACAGCTTCTGTCGATTGGGCTAAGTTCTGCACCGCACTGACATACTCCATCTCCCTGCTGATCAATTCATCCCATTCGCCCTGTACTGCATGACGCAGCATTCCCTGGCTGAGATCGAGTAACTGTTGGTAAACGGTAATCAGATGCGGTGCAGTGGTCATTAAACGGCGTCCTGAATCAGGTGAGATTGAACTACTTCTTTCCACGCGTCCGCAATATTGCGCAGCAGGCCTTCGACCTCCTCGACCGCTGCAACATCATTATGCAGGTTGGCATGCAGCAGGCGACGGGTCATGTAGTTGTAAAGATCCAGCAGATTGTCTGCCAGTTCATCACCACTGTTTTCAAGCAGGCCCTCTTTCAGGCCTGCTTCGATGATATTGATCGCTTTGGAGATCGAGCTGCCTTTGCCTTCAATATTGCCATCCTGCATAAACAAGCGTGCGCGGATTAACGCGCTCAGTGCACCGTCGAACAGCATCATCACCAGCTGCTGCTGGGTGGCGCTCATCACGGCGCTTTCGACGCCAATTTTTGCATAGGCTTTGGTGCCTGTAGCGCTGTACATGGTCACTCCTAGGATTTACTTGAAGAACTTGACGTATCGAACTGCTGTGTCAGATACGTACTGGTCGAGTTGAGTTTACTGATGGCCAGATCAAGCTGAGTAAACTGTGTTTTATAACGGGCGATATCCGCATCAATACGATCGCTGGTGGTGTTATAGAGGGCGGTTAAATTATTCAGTGTCTTACTGACGCCATCGGTAGCCGCCTGAACAATCCCTTTGGTCGATAACCAGCCCGTGATGTTGGTTGCGATTTTGGTGGTAATACCGGTGGTTTTACCGTCACCCACGATCATCTCTTTTACACCTGCGGCATCTTTATCCAGCGCTGCGTTAACCTTCGTCGTATCAATTAACAATGATCCGGTTTTAGGATCGGTGGTGACTCCAATCTGCCCCAGCGATTTGAATGAAGAAGAGCTTTGCGCATTGGTCAGCATAGTTTTCAGCTGCGTCTCAATCGTCCGTAACGTGCTGTCACCAATCAGGGCACCATTGCTGGCATCCTGAGAATCCGTATTGGTATCCACCTTGGTGTACTTGGTCAGGGTGTTGAACTGATCCAGCAACGTATTGTAAGCACTTACCCAGCCGCTGATTGCGCTGGAAGCTTTTGAGGTATCTTTGGTGATCGTCAGCGACTGATCGCCAACCGTCGTCGCGGTCAGATTTAAGGTAATGCCTTCCAGCGCATCACTGATCTGGTTGCTGCTGTTCTCAATTGCCACGTTGTTAACCGTCAGCTGGGCATTCTGCGCCGCAACGCTCTGCGTCAGCGGATTGCTGCTGGCAGAGGCGTCAAAACCCACGATCCCCTGTAGCGTGCTGTCACCAGTGACAGCAATCGTCGCCACCGCATTGTCACTGCCAGTTTTATTGGCATTCATGGAGAGACGGAAGCTGCCGTCTGACACCTTAATAATGGTGGCAGTGACGCCAGCATTGGCGCCGTTGATGGCGTCACGCATACCGGTTAGCGAGGTTTGATCGCTGGAGAGGGTCACGCTTTTGCTTGAACCATCTTTTAAGGTAATCGCGATGCTGCGGCTGGCCACAGAGCTGTCGCCCAGTGCAGCAGTGTTGCTGCTTTGCACCGCAGAGGTCAGGACCTGCGCCTGGGCCAGCTGCGTCACGTTAATCGCATATTTGCCGGGCACCGTGGTTCCAGACGTGGTCGCGCTGAATGCCGTGGAGCTGCTGACCGCAGTAGTAGAGGTAAACAAATCCGCACTGTTCAGCTTAGTGTTGGCGGTCTGGAACGTCGTCAGTGAGCTTTTCAGCGATGCATAAGCACTTAACTTGGCCGTATAAGCCGTTTGCTGTTTTGAAATCGGTGTCAGTGACGCTTTTTCAGCGGTGGTCAAACTGTCAAGCATGGTACTAAGTGGCAGGCCGGAGCCCACACCAAGGTTGCTTATACTGGCCATGTTAATTCCTTTATAAGGTCGACAGAGAAATTGATACCTGGGTTATCGGCCTTGAATAAGGAAAGTTTAAGGTTATCTGCCTTAGGGTAATGAGGTAAATAAGCACTATAGAGAAGGGTAATTCAGCGGCTAGAAAATTAATGAATTAAGTCTAAAGAAGTTCGGACGGGTGGCGATAACTTAAAACGTGACAGGTTGAAGCAGAAAAATTCGCCTGGTACTAAAAAAATTCTAAAGGTTGTTAAACGGCAGACGATAACAACTTTGACGGCGCTGAAGCCGGCGGGTTGAAGCCCACACCTTAACCGAAAGACTTGATTAACAGGAAAATTCATCATGGCCCAAGTCATTAATACCAACAGCCTCTCGCTGATCACTCAGAACAACATCAACAAGAACCAGTCAGCTCTGTCTACTTCAATGGAGCGTCTGTCTTCTGGTTTACGTATCAACAGCGCGAAAGATGACGCTGCTGGTCAGGCAATTGCCAACCGTTTCACCTCTAACATCAAGGGCCTGACTCAGGCTGCTCGTAACGCCAACGACGGTATCTCTGCTGCGCAGACCACTGAAGGCGCGCTGTCAGAAATCAACAACAACTTACAGCGTGTTCGTGAACTGACTGTACAGGCTCAGAACGGCACCAACTCTGATTCTGACCTCGGTTCAATCCAGGACGAAATCAAATCCCGTCTGAGCGAAATCGACCGCGTATCGGGTCAGACTCAGTTCAACGGCGTGAACGTGCTGGCTAAAGACGGCGCAATGAAAATTCAGGTTGGCGCAAACGACGGCGAAACCATCAACATCGACCTGAAGAAGATTGACTCTTCTACTCTGGGCCTGTCAGGTTTCGGCGTCTCTAAAAACGCACTGAAAACCAGCGATGCAATCACTCAGGTTGGCGCAAGCGGTGCTCTGAAAGCTGTTGACCTGTCAGCGGTTGCCAATGCTCTGAAAGTAGATGCAAGCTCACTGTCACTGAAAAATGTTCAGACTCCAGCTGGTGCAGCAACAACTACTTATGTTGTTTCTTCAGGTAGCGACAACTATGCGGTTTCTGTTGATGATGGTACTGGCGCAGTAAAACTGAACACCACCGACGTATCTTACACCGATTCTAAAAATGGTGTAACGGCTGGTACTATGGCTGATCAATTTGTTAAAGTTGGCTCCGATAAAGCTGGCGCACCAGTTGGTTACGTAACAGTTCAAGGTAAAGACTATACTACTAACGCAACCGCTATTAACAACGGTGACGGCACCAACAAGACCAACCTTGATGTCGCGTCTAACATTAATGATATTGCAAGTGATACTAATGCAGCATCATTTACCGGTAGCGCAACTGCTGATCCGCTGGCACTGCTTGACAAAGCAATCGCGACTGTTGATAGCTTCCGTTCAAGCTTGGGTGCGGTACAGAACCGTCTGAACTCAGCGGTAACTAACCTGAACAACACCACCACTAACCTGTCTGCAGCACAGTCTCGTATTCAGGATGCTGACTACGCAACTGAAGTTTCCAACATGTCTAAAGCACAGATCGTGCAGCAGGCTGGTAACTCAGTATTGTCTAAAGCGAACCAGGTTCCACAGCAGGTTCTGTCTCTGCTGCAGGGCTAATCGCCTTCGACTCAAATTCAAAACCCCGCCTCGGCGGGGTTTTTTTTATGCGTACGATTAGCCTGGTTTTTAATCTTTTCTCTGCCAATCAATTTCTGTTCTTTTATTTATCCTGACACTCACCCTCATGGCTTTTAGCACCCTGGTTGAGCAGGTAAAAATGAAAAATATTACTGTTGTGGAACCGCAGTTTGTCAGCGCTTTTCAATGTATTGGCAGTGAATGTCGCGATCACTGCTGCAAAGGCTGGAATATCCATCTGGACAAGCCCACGGTCAATCGCTATCTGAAATCTTCGCAGATTGAAATTAAAACTCTGGCCATTGAAAATATTGATGTCACCCGAAAAAGCTATGCCAGTTGGGGCTTGATAAAGCTGACTGCATCAGGCAACTGTGCGTTTATGGATGAATCCAGTTTGTGCAAAGTACACGCCAAACTGGGCGTCTCCGCGCTGAGCAATACCTGCGCCACCTATCCCAGAAAGTCCCGGATTTTTAAAACTGAACAGCAAAAGACCCTGATGATTTCCTGTCCTGAGGCGGCCCGACAATTGTTATCTTCACCTGATGCGATGTTATTTGAGGAGACAATTAAGCCTCAGGCTGAAACCTTTAAAGCGAAAAATCTTGATCAGCAAAAGAAGCTGCTGAATCTGATGTGTCTGAATATTGTTAAAATCAGTGCATCAAAGCTAGATGAAGGATTCTACGCGCTGACGAGTTTTCTGCTGGGTGCTGATAGGATCAGCCCTGACAAAGATTGGCTTGAACAGATGGAACACAATTTTTCTGCCGTGCTAGATAGTCTGACTCAGGGCCATATCAGACAGCAGCTTGATCAGGTAAAGTCGGACCATAACCTGCAATGGTCTTTACTGTTAAGATTACAAACATGGTTCGGCAGAATGACAGACAAACGTGCTTTTCCTATGCTGTATCATTACCTTAATAAGCTGATTTATATTCAGACTGAAGGGGCTAAAACTGATGACGTCAGTCAGTCAATGATTCGGCTGGAGAACGTCTGGCAGAAGCAGGTTATGCCATGGCTTGCTGAGCGCCCATGGATAATGAACAACTATATTCAGTACCGAATTTATGATGAATTTTTTCCTAATGACGAAACCGGCAGCCCATTACTGAGTTTGTATCTTCTGACGGCAGAATGGTTCCTGCTTAAATCACTGATAGCCGCGAGTGTTGAATTAGTCGGAACCATTGATGAGGAGGATATTATCAATATCATCTACAGCTTCCACTCGATAACAAAGCATAATCCAGAGTCGGTGATAGCGTTTGTAGCCGAGATTAACAAAGTTAAGGTCAATGACGATCTGTCGCTGATTTATTTGCTGAAATAACCGTTTGTACCTTCATTAAAGCGTGTGCAGGAACCCGATGTTTCTTTCCATGGGCTTGCCTCTGCTGATATCTAAAGCGTGACTGCTGGCGTGCCGGGTTATTGTCAAACCGGCACACCAGGGCACTCGCACGCGATCAGGGCATTCGCTCTCGTTAGCAAAACGTCCTTTGTTCAGACCCTGACCACAATGGTGCAGGCCCGCTTTCTCTTATCCTTAAAACCACTCAACCCCGTTACAGTTCCCCCCACGCCTGCCGATAACTCTCTACAGAACAACATCATTAATGATTTTCACTTTGTGGAGTGTCTATGCGCTTCAATTATGACCTGTTACCGGGCGAGCGGCTGACCTTCGACGAAATCGCCCGGCGTTATGCTTTGCAATATCCTGATGAGAAAGAGCTGACAGCCCGCGCATTGCTCAGTCCCTCAACGGGCCTGCGTACGCTGAAGATTCGTGCGGTGTTCGCGCAGGAAGAGAGTAACAGTCCGCTGGAGGACCTGCTGTTCATCTCACATGACAACGAGCGAAAAAATTACCTGCGTCGCTTTGAGCACTACCTGAAGCAGAATCTCTCTTTCCTCTATTTCCGTCGCAGCGAGAACGAGAAGCGCGAAAACCTGTGGAAAGTGATGGGCAGCAGCCAGGTTTTCGCGATGATCGATCCGCAATCCGCCACGGCACAAAACCTGCTGAACAGTCGCGGCTATAAACTGGTGCTGATGCATCAGGATGATGATGACGCTTACTGGCAGCTCTTCAGTCCCCAGGCCGATCCCTGTTTTCCGCAGTCGCAGCGCATTCAGTTCATCGTAGTGCTGAGTACGCCGCAGCACAAAGTTCCTGCGGCGGTGATGCCCGGAACGGAGGTAGGGCGTCGGGTTAAAGCGCGGGTGCTGCAGCGTGCCAGTCAGGCGGAATTCAGCGCCGGTGTCAAAGCACGCTACGGCGCCTGTGTGATGACCGGAACCGAGCTGACCGAACGCCATAACTGGCCGTGGGTGGAAGCCTGCCATATCGACACACAGGAAGGCGATGACGGTATCCTGGCCGATAACAGCATCGATAATGGCCTCTTTTTACGCAGCGATTTACAGCGATTATTTATTAACCGACTGATTAGTATAAATGGTGAGTCGGGAGAGATTCAGGTGCACCCTGGCGAGGAGGCGCGGCAGCATATCGCGCCCTGGTATCAGGAGCTGGATGGTCGCGTCTGTAGCCTGTGGGCCGCCGTACCACCCGCCACGCGGCAACGGCTTCGCGCCCGTCGTTAATTTCTATTGATGGGTGCAGAACGATATGCACCCTGACTTAACAAAAATGAAATAGCCTCGTTTTACCCCGCCTATTCAGTCAATCGAAAACGCTACAGAATTGCATAATCATGCCGATAACTTCATTAACGCAGGGTAGTCAACGTGAACGATTTCTATACCGCCGAAGGCGTGATGGACAAGCATTCGCTCTGGCAGCGCTACGTGCCGCTGGTGCGTCATGAAGCGTTGCGTCTGCAGGTTCGCCTGCCGGCAAGCGTTGAGCTTGACGACTTGCTGCAGGCAGGTGGGATAGGGCTGTTAAATGCCGTAGAGCGCTACGACGCGCTTCAGGGTACAGCCTTTACCACCTACGCCGTGCAGCGTATTCGTGGCGCAATGCTCGATGAGCTTCGCAGTCGGGACTGGGCACCACGCAGCGTGCGTCGTAACGCACGTGAGGTGGCTGGCGCAATGCACAGAGTTGAACAG
Source organism: Pantoea jilinensis (assembly GCF_019104105.1). Lineage (NCBI taxonomy): Bacteria > Pseudomonadati > Pseudomonadota > Gammaproteobacteria > Enterobacterales > Erwiniaceae > Pantoea > Pantoea jilinensis. The sequence goes on from NZ_CP077746.1 coordinate 1,657,651, forward strand.
TCGCTGGGGCGTTCTGCTTCCGAGCAGGAAGTCGCGCAGCAGCTGAACGTTTCAATGGAGGAGTACCGGCAGATCCTGCTGGACACCAACAACAGTCAACTTTTCTCCTACGACGAGTATCGGGAAGAGCACGGCGACAGCGCGGAGCTGGTGACGGAAGGCCATGAAGAAGCCAATCCACTTCACCAGTTGCTTGAAGGGAGTCTGCGTGAGCGCGTCATTGAAGCGATCGAAGCGTTACCCGATCGTGAAAAGATGGTGCTGACACTGTACTACCAGGAAGAACTGAACCTGAAAGAGATTGGTGCGGTGCTTGATGTGGGTGAATCCCGTGTCAGCCAGCTGCACAGTCAGGCGATTAAACGCCTGCGGGCCCGACTTGCGGGAGCGCGCTAGCAGTATCAGTTCCTGGCGATTCAAAATTATAAGAAACCGGGGACTCAGTAATGGGAGCCAAGACCAAAGCCAGACCGTTAAGTCGTTATCTTAAAGACTATAAACACAGCCAGAGCAATTGTTCACACTGTGGCAAAGTATTAGATCGAATGGCGCTCGTTTTTCGTGGCCAGATCATCAATAAAGAGGCCATCGCTCGGATGGACCAGATGATTGATGAACAGCTGTGGCTGAAACTTCAGCCCGAGCTGACCGCGCTTTGTCGTTTTTGTAGTGATATTTTTTGCAATACCCATCCTAATTACTTCGACATTATGGCGTTTAAACAGTACCTGTTTGAACAGACAGAGATGAGCCCGAGCACGATTCGTGAGTATGTGGTGCGTCTCCGTCGACTGGATGAGATGCTGAAAGCCAAAAATTTCCCGGCCGAAAAGCTTAAAGGAAATAGCTGGCATCAGTGTCTGGAAAGCGATCTGCCCGATGCCGGTAATAACAATTACCGCATTGCGCTGCGCAAGTACGATCAGTTCTTAGGCTGGCAGCAGGCGTAAGCCTGATCTGCACCGATTGCTCCCCCGCGTGCCTGTGGCACAATCCTCTTTTCCCACCAGCCGGGAAAAAGGGGCGGGGGAGCACGGCGCTTCTTCCTCCTGGTTTTTTCCCTGCACTTCCGTCACACCGCATCTGCTGACACCTGAATAGGGTGATCCTTTTCGCATCTTCTGCAACACTGTAAGGATAATTCCCGTGCCCAAACGGAGGCCGCATTGTCTTTGCATTTGTTACACCAATTTCCTCGTCTTGAACTGCTGGGCGCACCGACGCCGTTAGAACATCTGCCACGGCTTTCTGATTATCTGGGGCGCGATATTTTCATCAAACGCGATGACTTCACGCCTGTCGCGATGGGTGGCAACAAGCTGCGCAAGCTGGAATTTCTGGCGGCCGATGCCCTGCGTGAAGGTGCCGATGTGTTACTGACTGCGGGCGCTATTCAGTCCAACCATGTGCGTCAGACGGCGGCAGTCGCTGCCCGGCTTGGCCTGAAGTGCGTAGCGCTGCTGGAAAACCCGATCGGTACACACGCTGAAAACTACCTGAGCAACGGCAACCGTCTGTTACTGGATCTGATGGATGCTGAAGTGATCATGGTGGATGCGCTGCACAATCCCACCGAACAGCTGGCTGAAGAGGCAACCCGGCTGGAAGCGCAGGGCTTTCGTCCTTACATCGTGCCGGTCGGCGGCTCAAATGCGCTGGGTGCACTAGGCTATGTGGAGTGTGCACAGGAGATCGCGCATCAGAGCGAAGGCGTGGTTGATTTCGCCGCCGTGATCGTTGCTTCCGGTAGTGCTGGCACCCATGCCGGACTGGCGGTAGGACTGGAGCATCTGCTGCCGGAAACCGAGCTGGTGGGCGTCACCGTTTCACGTCAAGTTGACGCGCAGCTGCCGCTGGTTGAGCGGCTGCGTCAGTCGCTGGCAGAGAAGCTGGAAGTACAGGTTAAGGCACCGATCACCCTGTGGGATGACTATTTTGCGCCACGCTACGGCGAGCCGAATGATGAAGGCATGGCGGCGGTAAAACTGCTGGCGCAGCTGGAAGGGATACTGCTGGATCCGGTTTATACCGGCAAGGCGATGGCCGGACTGCTGGATGGCATCAGCCAGAATCGTTTCCGCCGTGAAGGTCCGTTGCTGTTTATTCATACGGGCGGGGCACCGGCGTTATTTGCTTATCATCCTTCAGTCTGAGACAAGCGAATAAAACAGTTTATACTCCGTGCGTTATCATTTTGAACAGGCAGCGATACGCGGTGCTGCCCTTATAAGAACACACACACAATACTGTCAATAATGGGGTGAATATGTCCTTTTCTCGTGCAGGTCGTCAGATGGTGATGGGCGTTATGGCTGTGGCGCTGATTGCAGGCGTCAACGTTAAAACCTTTGCAGCGGAAAACCTGCTGAACAAAATTAAAGAGCGCGGCACGCTGCTGGTGGGGCTGGAAGGCACTTATCCGCCATTCAGCTTTCAGGATGAAAAGGGCAAGCTGACCGGTTTTGAAGTGGAATTCGCGGAACAGCTGGCGCAGCACATGGGCGTCAAAGCGAGCCTTAAACCCACCAAGTGGGATGGCATGCTGGCGTCACTCGACGCGAAGCGCATTGATGTGGTGATCAACCAGGTCACTATCTCTGATGAGCGCAAGAAGAAGTATGACTTCTCTACGCCATACACAGTCTCCGGTATTCAGGCACTGACCATGAAAGCCAACGCCAGCACTATCACTAAACCGGCTGATCTGGCCGGTAAGAAAGTGGGCGTGGGTCTGGGCACCAACTACGAGCAGTGGCTGCGCGAGAATGTGAAGGGCGTGGACATCCGTACCTATGATGATGACCCGACCAAATATCAGGATCTGCGTTCTGGCCGTCTGAATGCGATTCTGGTTGACCGTCTGGCCGCGCTGGATCTGGTGAAGAAAACCGGTGACACCATGGCCGTCGCGGGCGATGCGTTCTCCCGTCAGGAATCGGGCGTGGCGATGCGTAAAGGTAACGACGATCTGCTGAAAGCGGTCAACCAGGCTATTGCTGATATGCAGAAAGATGGCTCGCTGAGCAAGCTGTCTCAGAAATGGTTTGGCGCGGATGTGACGAAATAATGCAGGAAAGTCTTCAACTGGTGCTGGATTCAGCACCTTTTTTATTAAAGGGCGCGCTGTTTACGCTGCAGCTCAGCATCGGCGGGATGTTCTTTGGTCTGCTGCTGGGCTTTATTCTGGCGCTGATGCGTCTGTCACGCTTCTGGCCGGTTCGCTGGCTGGCGCGGATCTATGTCTCGATTTTCCGTGGCACGCCGTTAATCGCCCAGCTTTTTATGATCTATTACGGCCTGCCGCAGTTTGGCATTGAACTGGATCCGATCCCCTCTGCGATGATTGGTCTTTCCCTGAATACCGCCGCTTACGCCTCAGAGTCACTGCGCGGCGCGATTTCATCGATTGAACGCGGTCAGTGGGAAGCGGCGGCCAGTATCGGCATGACGCGCTGGCAAACGCTGCGCCGGGTCATTCTGCCGCAGGCCGCGCGCACCGCGTTGCCACCGCTGGGCAACAGCTTTATCAGTCTGGTGAAAGATACCTCGCTGGCAGCGACCATTCAGGTGCCGGAACTGTTCCGTCAGGCGCAGTTGATCACCTCACGCACGCTGGAAGTCTTCACCATGTATCTGGCGGCCTCGCTAATCTACTGGGTGATGGCAACGGTGTTGTCTGCGTTGCAGAACCGGCTGGAACAGCATGTTAATCGTCAGGATTCGGAGTCGAAATGAGCGCCATTGAAGTCAGAAAGCTGGTGAAATCGTTTAACGGCCAGACGGTGCTCCACGACATCGACCTTGATGTTGCCGCTGGTGAAGTGGTGGCGATTATCGGTCCCAGCGGCTCAGGTAAAACCACGCTGCTGCGCAGTATTAATCTGCTGGAAGTACCGGATAGCGGCACGATTCGTGTTGGGGAGATTACTGTGGATGCCGCGCTGGCGCAGAGCAAGCAGAAAGAGCAGGTGCGTCGTTTGCGTCAGCAGGTCGGCTTTGTCTTCCAGAACTTCAATCTGTTTCCGCACCGTTCGGTGATGGAGAACATTATTGAAGGGCCGGTCATCGTTAAAGGCGAGCCGAAAGCGGATGCAATAGCCCGTGCCCGCACTCTGCTGGAGAAGGTCGGGCTGAATGGTAAGGAGGAGAGCTATCCGCGCCGTCTGTCAGGAGGACAGCAGCAGCGCGTGGCAATTGCGCGTGCACTGGCGATGCGGCCGGAAGTCATTCTGTTCGACGAGCCGACCTCTGCGCTGGACCCGGAGCTGGTAGGCGAAGTGCTCAGCACCATTCGTGCCCTGGCCGAGGAGAAACGTACCATGGTTATCGTCACGCATGAGATGAGTTTTGCCCGCGACGTTGCGGACCGCGCCATTTTTATGGATCAGGGACGTATTGTCGAGCAGGGCGACGCGAAAGCGTTGTTCATTAACCCTCAGCAGCCGCGAACCCGTCAGTTCCTCGATAAATTCCTTAATCAGTAATTCTACTGCCTTCTCCGGAAGGCAGTTTTAGCCCTCCCGTACGCCTGTTTTAACGCAGCAATGGACTGCTTTTTCCTGAGTGTGCGGCGCAGTACCACAACTATTTATTTAGCCGTTAAACCTTTTGGCACATCTGACAAATCTTTTCTTTTCATCGGATATTAAATGGCTTTTACTGTTGCCACTTTCTCTTATTTATATTTTAGCGATCATCAGGCAATATTATCTTTTTTCCTGAGTGGAGCGGCGGTAATAAGCGTATCGCTGCGCCAATTAATAAGTGTAAGGAAACGTTCAGTCAGGTAAATAACTGTAGCAGCAGGGCCACTCTGCGGATTTTAAGAGTTTCGCTACATTCAACTTCGGCTCATTGGCGAATAATCGCTGGATAACCATAAAAGCAAAACTGCTTTCCTCGCTTTTACATTCCAGCATTCTGACCTACACAGCAGGAGTTATTAATGAGCCAGACGAAGTCAGATCAGATATTATGGGTAGATACCCTTAAGGGCGCCTGCATATTGCTGGTGGTCCTGTACCACACGGTTTTACCCGGCTTTGAAGGAACCATGAAATATCTCACTGCCGGATGGATTCCTGCCGAAATATGGATACAGTTTAATACGGTATTGTCGCCGCTGCGTATGCCTGCCTTTTTCTTTGTTTCAGGATTGCTGGCGACGAATGGCATTATTAACCGGCCCTGGGAACAGGTGTTTACCAGTCGTATCACCAATCTCTTTTATCTCTATATTCTATGGGGCTTTATTCAGTGGTGGTCTATCATAGGCATCTCTACTGAAATTACCGGCCAGCGCATTTCCCAGAATCTCAATGCCGCCTATGCGGGTTCACTATTCGAGTTCCTGAAACTGACCTTTATGGCCATGAGTACGTCATGGTATTTGTATGGGCTGGGGCTCTATTTCCTCTGTGCCAAAGTTTTCCGTCAATATAAGCTGGCCCTGGTATTGGTGGCGATCCTGCTGAATTACCTCGCGGTGGAAAAAGTGATTCCGTTCTGGGGTCCCCAGAGTCTGGCCCAATATTTCCTGTTCTTCCTGTTAGGTGCGTTCTGGAGTCAGACCATGCTGCGCCTGAGTGAGTGGCGGCGCGAGAATCTGATGCCCTGGGCGCTACTGGCAGCGGTCGCGGGGATTCATGTGATTTTCGGTCTGGATAAGAGTCTGTTCCTGTGCGTACTGGCTGTGTTGTTCAGTATTGCCGCGTGCCGCTGGCTGAATCAGCATTTCAGCATGCGCTATCTCAACTGGGTTGGCCGCAATACACTGCAGATTTACGTTATCCATCGTATCTTCATCGAGTTCTTTGGTATGTCTGCGATTCTTTTCGCGCAGCGTCATCATCTGTTTGAGCAGGCGTGGTTTTCGTTTCTCTGGGCTTGCTTCTATCCGGTGGCGATAGTCGGTCTGTGTTCGCTCTGCTCAGTGGCTATCTGGTCGCTGACCAATCGCGGCGTGGGGCAGTCGCTGTTTGTATTTCCGACACTGGTTAAGCGGGCGCATGGCAGGGGGTGAGGTTTGCGCCTTGCAGCGGGCTGCGCGGTAGCTTCCACCTGGAAGCGGGCAGGGTACGCTTTGCAGCGGGCTGACACTGAGCGGGTTACGCCCGCCAGGCGGTGGGGAGTTTCAGGTTGCCCGTTCAGGCGGACGCGTTAAGGGGCGTACGCCCGCCCCTTAACAATCCCGGCGTCCGGCAGCCTGCGCGCCCCGCGTTGCGGGGTGCCTTCGTCACGCCCTTTGGCCTGCGGACCGTCCGGACGCGCCATCCCTGGCGCGTTCCGTCCTTTCGCCGACGTCCTGTCGGCTCCTCCTTGCCTCCGGTTATTCCTCAGCGCTTCGGATGCCTCTGGTAAACCCCTGCCGGTGGGATTTTTGCCCGGTTCGGGGATTAAGGCCGCTGAAAGGGGGGGGAAGGGGCTGGCTGGTTTCGCTTTGCAGCGGGCTGACACTGAGCGGGTTACGCCCGCCAGGCGGTGGGAAGTTTCAGGTTGCCCGTGCAGGCGGACGCGTTAAGGGGCGTACGCCCGCCCCTTAACAATCCCGGCGTCCGGCAGCCTGCGCGGCCCGCGTTGCGGGGTACCCTCGTCACGCCCTGCGGCCCGCGGACCGTCCGGACGCGCCTTCCCTGGCGCGTTCCGTCCTTTCGCCGACGTCCTGTCGGCTCATCCTTGCCTCCGGTTGCTCCTCAGCGCTTCGGATGCCTCAGGTAAACCCCCGCCTTTAATATCCTGGTTTTTATCGGACGTAGCGTTGTCTGGTAATTTGAAAGCCAAAGCTAATTTTGAAAGCTATCAGCGGCAATGCATCAACATTAAAAAGAAGAGCCAACAGAGGATGGTGTGAAAGGCCACTCTTCCTGCCCGGCAGAGAGCCGCAGATAACCCTCCGGACTTACAGGGACGACGTACCCAACACAAAAAGAAGAGATAAAAAGTAGATAGGGTGGAAGGCCATTCTTCCTGCCCGGCAGAGAGACACAGATAATCCTCCGGACTTACAGCGACGACGTACCCAACACAAAAAGAAGAGATAAAAGCGGGGAAGGGAGGCCGTCAGAGCCGCTGAGCGGATGAGGGATTTCAGGACGAGCGGCAGGGATGCCGCGAAGAGGCGGGTTCGCGCCAGGGATGGCGCGTCCCGCCGGTCCGTAAGAAATCCGGAAGAAGCGAAGGAACCGCGAAGCGGCGGTGAAGCAGGCCGGAGCCCGGGGTCAAGGGGGCGCGGCGACTGGCGCCCCCTTGTTGGTCGCCTGCAGAGGCGTAACTGAAACTGGCCAGCTCACCAGGCGAACGAAACCTTCTCATAGCTCGTTCGCGCAGCGAACCCCCCAGCACCTGTGTGCACCCAAGCCCCTTCGCGAAGCGAACCCCCCCTTAAGCTTCAGCGCTACCCAATCGTCATCAGACTCGCATTACCGCCCGCCGCGGCAGTATTCACACTCAGCGAACGCTCAATCAGCAGACGTTCCAGCAGCAGATTGGTCTCGCCGCGGGCAAAGCCCTGCACCGAGACAATCGCGCCGTCGCGCGCCGCAATTTGTTCGCACAGGGTGCGCAGCTGATCGGCATCGCCGTGATAGATCACCGCATCAAACTCCGACGCTAACGGGTCACGCGCCAGCGTGATGCGTGCCTTCACGGCGTCAGGCAATGAGGCTCGCAGGGTGCGATGCAGCTCATCATCCGGCCACAACGCTTTACTGCCAACGCTGGTGACCGCAGCCAGCTGGACTAACGCATCCTGCTCGTTGTCAGCCAGACAGATCACCTGGTCACGCGGCAACAGCGAGAAAGTGTTACGTTCGCCGGTCGGGCCAGGCAACAGGCGGACCACGCCCGCCTGGGCCAGCTCGCCATAGTGCCGGCAGAGTTCAGCCAGCTCAGGCTTATCTTTAGCCCAGTTGCTGAGTGCCTGATGCGGTGCCAGCAAAGAGTGACGGAGCGTGCTGTCCGCCGGGCGCTCGGCATCCTGACGATCAAAGGTCAGACGCAGTGCGCTATCCGGGCGATGGGCCAGCAAGCGATAAAGATAGAGTGGGCCACCCGCTTTCGGACCGGTTCCGGATAAGCCTTCACCGCCAAACGGCTGAACGCCGACCACGGCGCCGACCATGTTGCGGTTAACGTAAAGGTTCCCGACCCGGGCGTTCGCCGTCACCTGCGCGATGGTTTCGTCGATGCGCGTATGCACGCCCAGCGTCAGGCCATAGCCGGAGGCGTTGATCTGATTAACCAGCTGCGGCAGGTTGTTGCGGGTAAAGCGCACGACGTGCAGCACCGGCCCAAAAATCTCTTTATCCAGATCGCTAACCTGATTCAGCTCAATCAGCGTCGGTTTCACAAAGGTGCCGCTATTCCACTCTTTGCTGTCCTGCGGGTTATCCTGCACCGCCTGATACACCGTGAAGCCCTTGTTACGCATCGCCTGAATATGACGGTCGATATTGGCTTTGGCTTCGGCATCAATCACCGGACCGATATCGGTTGAGAAGCGTTCCGGATTGCCCATGCGGCACTCCGCCATCGCGCCACGCAGCATCTTCAGCGTATGGTCGGCGACATCTTCCTGAATACAGAGCAGACGCAGGGCAGAGCAGCGCTGTCCGGCACTGTCGAAGGCCGAGGCGACGATATCGATCACCACCTGCTCAGTCAGCGCGGAAGAGTCGACGATCATCGCGTTCATCCCGCCGGTTTCCGCAATCAGCGGCACCGGACGACCATGTTGATCAAGGCGACCGGCAAGATTGCGCTGCAGCAGGGTTGCCACGGCAGTCGAGCCGGTAAACATCACGCCGCGAATCCGATCGTCTCCGGTCAGCTGTGCACCGACCGTTTCGCCCTGGCCTGGCAGCAGTTGCAGCACGCCTGGCGGCACACCCGCATCCAGCAGGATCTGAACTGCCTGCGCGGCAATCAGTGGGGTTTGCTCAGCCGGTTTTGCCAGCACGCTGTTGCCAGCTGCCAGTGCAGCTGCAATCTGACCCGTGAAAATCGCCAGCGGGAAGTTCCACGGACTGATACAGACCACCGGGCCAAGTGGACGATGCGTTTCGTTGTCGAAATCGTCCCGCACCATACCGGCGTAGTAATAGAGGAAATCAACGGCTTCACGGACTTCCGCGATAGCGTTGTTATAAGTCTTGCCCGCTTCACGCACCAGGATACCAATCAGCTGTTGCATCTGGCCTTCCATCTGCTGTGCAGCGCGTTCCAGAATCGCAGCACGCTCCTGCGGTGGCGTGGCAAACCAGATCGGTCCGCTGTTCACGGCGGCATCCAGTGCCACAGAGACCTCCTGCTCAGTAGCTTCGCGAACCTGACCAACACGGTCGCCCGGTGCGGCCGGGTTAAGGATATCGCGCAACTCGCCAGCACCCGCTTCACCCTCAATAATCGGCTCGGCCAGACAGGGCTGTGCGGCGCTGCTCAGCAGGGCGCTGGACAGTGAGGCAAGACGATGTTCGTTGGCCATATCCAGACCCGAAGAGTTAACGCGGTTATCGCCATACAGTTCGCGCGGCAGAGGGATCTTCGGATGCGGCAGGCCAATGGCGCCTTCGCTGGCACCCAGTTTCTCGACGGCAGTCACCGGATCGGCTACCAGCTCATCGATCGGCAGCGAGGTATCAGCAATACGGTTAACAAAGGAGGTGTTGGCCCCGTTTTCTAACAAACGACGAACCAGATAGGCCAGCAGGGTTTCATGGGTGCCCACCGGCGCATAGATACGGCAGGGACGATTAAGCTTGCCGTCCGCCACTTTGCCGACCACCTGCTCATACAGTGGTTCGCCCATGCCGTGCAGGCACTGGAACTCATACTGGCCCGGATAGTAGTTATTGCCCGCCAGTTGATAAATTGCCGCCAGAGTGTGCGCGTTGTGCGTCGCGAACTGCGGATAGATCAGGCTTGGCACCGCCAGCAGTTTGCGGGCACAGGCCAGGTAAGAGATATCGGTGTAAACCTTGCGGGTATAAACCGGGTAGCCCTCCAGGCCTTCCATCTGGGCGCGCTTGATTTCGCTGTCCCAGTACGCGCCTTTCACCAGACGGATCATCAGGCGACGGCGGCTGCGCTGTGCCAGATCAATCAGCTCATCAATGACAAACGGACAGCGTTTCATGTAGGCCTGAATCACAAACCCGATGCCGTTCCAGCCTTCCAGCTCTGGCTCGAAACAGAGTTTTTCCAGCATATCGAGTGACAGTTCCAGCCGATCGGCTTCTTCTGCATCGATATTGATGCCGATGTCATAAGAGCGGGCCAGCAGCGTCAGTGATTTCAGAATAGGATAGAGCTCGTCCATCACCCGCTCATACTGCGCGCGGCTGTAGCGGGGATGCAGTGCGGAGAGCTTGATGGAGATGCCGGGTCCTTCATAAATGCCACGTCCATTCGACGCTTTACCAATGGCATGGATCGCCTGCTGATAAGAGAGCAGATAGGCTTTGGCATCGCCTGCAGTAAGTGCCGCTTCGCCCAGCATATCGTAAGAGTAGCGGAAACCTTTCTCTTCCAGCTTGCGGGCGTTAGCCAGCGCTTCGGCAATGGTTTCACCGGTAACGAACTGCTCACCCATCAGACGCATCGCCATATCCACGCCTTTGCGGATCAGTGGCTCGCCACCCTTACCAATAATGCGGTTAAGCGAGCTGGAGAGGTTCGACTCATTGTGGGTCGAAACCAGGCGGCCGGTAAACAGCAGGCCCCAGGTCGCTGCATTGACAAACATTGAGGAGCTGCGTCCCAGATGTGACTGCCAGTTGCCATTGCTGATTTTGTCGCGAATCAGCGCATCGCGCGTGGGCTTGTCAGGAATACGCAGCAGCGCTTCAGCCAGGCACATCAGCGCTACGCCTTCATGTGAGGAGAGAGAGAACTCCTGCAGCAGACTTTGCACCATGCCAGCGCGTCCGGTTGCCCCTTTCTGGTGCCGCAGCTTGTCGGCGAGCTGATAAGCCAGCTGATGGGTTTTCTCTGCCAGCGCTGCCGGCAAGCGGGCCTGCTCCAGCATCATGGGTACTGCATCAGTCTCCGGACGACGCCAGGCGGCGGTCACCGCTGAACGGGTCACTGACTGAGGTAAAATCTGCTCTGCGAAGTCAAGGAACGGCTGGTGCGACTCCTCTGGCTGGGTGTCATCGGACTCCGCGACCGCCAGGGCAGAAAGCGGGATCTCCGGCACGGCGTCGCCGCTTTCAAGCTGGCCCAGGTAGTTAAAGATCGCCTGTTTAATCAGCCAGTGTGGCGTGCGATCAATCCGCTGTGCAGCCAGTTTGATGCGCTCACGTGTTGCGTCATCCAGTTTTACACCCATGGTGGTTGTAGCCATGACTCCAGAGCTCCTTGTAGTGGTTCGGTACGGCGTTGGCTGCACTATCACTTAAGTTGCAACTTTGTGCAACCGTGTTAAATGTGAGCCAGTTAACACCCTTTAAATGAGGCCGATTGTTAAATTTCTCAAAGCGGCATGGATATTGCTGCAAGATCCTCGCCAGGTTGGCAAGCCTGATAAAAAGCGGTTTTATGGCGGGTAATTCCGTGGTGCAACCGGATAACTGTGAGCGAGTGCAACCTATCAGCACGTTTTCACAAACGGTTAGTGAAATCACTGTAACGCCTGTGTTAAATCCATTGTGCGCGCCACGCCTTTCCGGCAGGATACCGCGCCGCTGGGAAATGACTGACGCCCTGACGAAAAAATCGGCCCGCTTTGCCCCGTTCCGGCTGGCGGGTAGCTGGCGATTTCTCTTGGATATCAAATAATAAGTGGAGAGACAGATGAGTGTAAGTACACCAATGCTGGTGACCTTTGTGATTTATATTCTTGGGATGGTGTTGATTGGTTTTATAGCCTGGCGCTCAACCAAAAACTTCGATGATTACATCCTCGGTGGCCGCAGCCTGGGTAGCGTGGTCACGGCACTCTCTGCCGGTGCCTCCGATATGAGCGGCTGGCTGCTGATGGGATTACCCGGTGCCATTTTCATCTCCGGTATCTCTGAAAGCTGGATTGCGATTGGCCTGACCATCGGTGCCTGGCTGAACTGGAAAATCGTGGCGGGTCGCCTGCGGGTCCAGACCGAGCATCATGACAACGCGCTGACGTTGCCGGACTTCTTCACCAGCCGCTTTGAAGACCACAGTAAAATCCTGCGTGTCATTTCTGCTCTTGTGATCCTGGTGTTCTTTACTATCTATTGCGCCTCGGGCGTGGTGGCCGGTGCGCGTCTGTTTGAAAGCACCTTTGGTATGAGTTATGAGACTGCTCTGTGGGCGGGTGCAGCGGCGACTATCCTCTATACGCTGGTGGGTGGGTTCCTGGCGGTAAGCTGGACCGATACCGTCCAGGCAAGCCTGATGATTTTTGCGCTCATCCTGACGCCGGTGTTTGTGATTATCGCGGTCGGCGGCTGGTCTGATTCCATGGCAGTGATTGAAGCGAAAAGCCTGGAAAATCTCGACATGCTCAAGGGGCTGAACTTCGTGGCGGTCATCTCGCTGCTTGGCTGGGGTCTGGGTTACTTCGGGCAGCCGCATATCCTGGCGCGTTTTATGGCGGCAGATTCACATCGCTCAATCCGTACCGCACGTCGCATCGGTATGACGTGGATGGTGCTCTGTCTGGCGGGCGCTGTGGCGGTGGGCTTCTTTGGTATCGCCTACTTCCAGAACAACCCGACGCTGGCAACGGGCGTTAATGATAATGCTGAGCGCGTCTTTATTGAGCTGGCGCGTATTCTGTTCAACCCATGGATTGCGGGAATTCTGCTGTCAGCGATTCTGGCCGCCGTGATGTCAACGCTGAGCTGTCAGCTGCTGGTCTGCTCCAGTGCCCTGACTGAAGATCTCTACAAAGGTTTTCTGCGTAAAAATGCCAGCCAGAAAGAGCTGGTGTGGGTAGGGCGTCTGATGGTGCTGCTGGTGGCACTGATTGCCATTGCCCTGGCGTCTAATCCGGAAAACCGCGTGCTGGGCCTGGTGAGCTACGCCTGGGCGGGCTTCGGTGCTGCGTTTGGTCCGGTCGTGCTGTTTGGCGTCTGCTGGAAGCGCATGAACCGCAACGGTGCGCTGGCGGGCATGATTATCGGTGCGCTGACCGTGCTGGTGTGGAAACAGTATGGCTGGCTGGGACTGTATGAAATCATCCCAGGCTTCATCTTTGCCAGCATCGCGATCGTGGTCTTCAGCCTGATGGGACGTGAACCTTCAGCAGAAGCGCAACAGCGCTTTGTCGCTGCAGAAGCAGAGTTCCAGACCAAATAAGCGAAGCGTTAATCCTTAAGGCCTGTCCCGGAAGGGGCGGGCCTTTTTGTTACAAAGATAAATCACCCAAAGATGAAATTATCTCCACCAGTAACTTGTTTTTTTCGCAGCGATAATGATAATCGGTATCGTTTACACTTTACCTGATTTTACTATTTATTGACGCTGCTTAACATTCAAGAGGTTGGCGATGTTTGTTCCTTTTCTCATCATGCTGCGTGAAGGGCTTGAAGCCGCGCTGATAGTCAGCCTGATAGCCAGCTATCTCAAACGCACCCAGCGCACCCAATGGTTCCCGGCGATGTGGGCGGGCGTGTTTATCGCCGCTGCACTCTGTCTGGGCCTGGGTCTGTTCATCAATGCCACCACCGGTGAATTCCCGCAAAAAGAGCAGGAGCTGTTTGAAGGTATTGTGGCGCTGATTGCGGTCGTCATCCTCACCTCAATGGTGTTCTGGATGCGCAAAGTGGCACGCAATATCCGGGTTGAGCTTGAGCAGGCGGTCGATCAGGCGCTGCACCGCTCCGGCCGTGGCGGTCTGGCGCTGGTGCTGATGGTATTTCTGGCCGTGGCACGTGAAGGGCTGGAGTCTGTCTTCTTCCTGCTGGCCGCCTTTACTCAGGATGTCGGTTATGCGCCGCCGATTGGCGCGGTGCTGGGGCTGGCAACGGCGGTGGTGCTGGGCATGCTGCTCTACTGGGGCGGTATCCGCCTGAATATGGCGCACTTTTTCCGCTGGACCAGCGTGTTCATTTTATTTGTTGCGGCGGGCCTGGCGGCGGGGGCAATTCGTGCGTTCCACGAAGCAGGCCTCTGGAATCGCTTTCAGGATGTGGCGTTCGACCTCAGTAGTACTTTATCGACCCATTCGCTGTTCGGCACCTTGCTGGAAGGGATTCTGGGATATCAGGAGGCCCCAAGCGTGAGTGAAGTGACCGTTTACTTCGTCTACCTGATCCCCGCGCTAATTTTGTTCTTTATGCCTGCGCGTCCTGCTGCGTCGGCCACGGTGTAATCAGACATTTAACAGGCGCGCCCGCCGCGCCGGCAACTTAACAGGGAATATCGAGATGACAATGCGTTTCCGCCGCAAGGCACTGCTGCTTCCTCTGCTGGCGATCTCCGCTTCGGCCGCGGCAGCGGTTCCTCAGGTTACCGTTAGCGTCAACGACAAGCAGTGTGAGCCGATGAGCTTAACGGTCAAGGCCGGCAAGACTCAGTTCCTGATCAAAAACAACAGCCAGAAAGCGCTGGAGTGGGAAATCCTCAAAGGCGTGCTGGTGGTTGAAGAGCGTGAGAACATCGCGCCAGGCTTCAGTCAGAAGCTGACCGCCAATCTGGAAGCAGGCGAATATGAGATGACCTGTGGTCTGCTGAGCAATCCTAAAGGCAAGCTGATTGTTGAGGCGGGCGAGGGCACGGCGAAAAGCACCACTTCCGCGCGTATGCAGTTAGAAGGCCCGATCACCGCCTATAAAGCGTATGTGACGGATCAGGTGAATCAGCTGGTCAGTAACACCCAGGCGTTTACTGATGCTGTTAAAGCGGGTGATGTGGAAAAAGCCAAAATGCTGTTTGCGCCGACCCGTCAGTATTATGAGCGCATTGAGCCGATTGCTGAGCTTTTCTCCGATCTCGACGGCAGCATTGATGCCCGTGAAGATGACTACGAGAAGAAGGCAGCCGATCCTAAGTTCACCGGTTTCCACCGTCTGGAAAAAGCCCTGTTTGCGGATAACAGCACCAAAGGCATGGCGGACTACGCGGATAAGCTGAATAAAGATGTGAAAGATTTGCAGGTGCGCATCAGTGAACTGGCCTTCCCGCCAGCTAAAGTGGTTGGCGGCGCGGCCGGTCTGATTGAAGAAGTGGCCTCCAGCAAAATCTCCGGTGAGGAAGATCGCTACAGTCGTACCGACCTGTGGGACTTCCAGGCCAACATTGATGGCGCGCAGAAAATTGTTGAGCTGCTACGCCCGATGGTGAGCAAAGCGAACCCGCAGTTGCAGGCTAAGGTTGACGCTAACTTCAAAAAAGTCGATGCAATCCTGAGCAAGTACCGCACCAAAACCGGTTTCGAATCCTATGAGAAACTGACCAGCGCCGACCGTAACGCGCTGAAAGGACCGATCACCGCGCTGGCGGAAGATCTTTCGTTACTTCGTGGCACTTTGGGTCTGGATTAATCATGAGTCGTAAGGAAGATGACGCGCAGCCTGCGCGTCGTCGTTTACTGAAAGGTTTGGGTCTGCTGGGCGGCGCGGCGGCGATCGGCGGCGGTTGTCCGTTCCACGCCGCTGCTGCGGACAGCTTTTCGCCGGGTACGGTAACGCCGCAGGCGCGACAGCAGACGCAGCCGTTTTACGGTCCACATCAGGCGGGCATCACGACGCCCCAGCAGGCATCGATGATGCTGGTGGCATTTGATCTGCTCAGTAGTGATAAAGCGGAGCTGAAGCGTCTGTTCCAGCTACTGACCCAGCGTATCGCCTTTCTCACCACGGGAGGGCCGGCACCTGCGGTGACTAATCCGCAACTGCCGCCAATGGATTCCGGCATTCTTGGGGCGACTATCGCGCCTGATAATCTGACAATTACTGTGTCGGTCGGCCATTCGCTGTTTGATGAACGCTTTGGTTTAGCGCCTCACAAGCCGAAAAAATTGCAGCCGATGACGCGCTTCCCCAATGATTCGCTTGATGCCAGTCAGTGTCATGGCGATCTGCTGCTGCAGATTTGTGCTAACACGCAGGATACGGTGATTCATGCTCTGCGTGACATCATCAAGCATACGCCTGACCTGCTGGGTGTACGCTGGCGACGCGAAGGTTTTATCTCGGACCACGCGGCACGTAGTCAGGGGCAGGAGACGCCGATCAATCTGCTGGGTTTTAAAGATGGCACCGCCAACCCGGATACGCACAATCCTGCTCTTATGAACCAGTTGCTGTGGGTGACCTCCGATCAGGATGAGCCTGTCTGGGCGCGCAATGGCAGCTATCAGGCAGTACGACTTATTCGCTTTCACGTTGAAATGTGGGACCGCACCCCACTGGGTGAGCAGCAGACTATCTTTGGTCGCGAGAAGCTGAGCGGCGCGCCACTGGGCATGCAGCATGAACATGACGTGCCGGATTACGCGCGTGATCCGGATGGTGAGGTCATTGCACTGGATGCGCACATTCGTCTTGCGAACCCCCGCACACCTGAGACCGCCAGTAGCCTGATGCTGCGACGTGGCTACAGCTACTCTGCGGGTATCTCTGCATCCGGGCAGCTTGAGATGGGATTATTGTTCGTCTGCTACCAGCACGATCTGGAGCGTGGTTTTCTCACGGTGCAGCAGCGTCTCAACGGTGAAGCGCTGGAAGAATATATCCGTCCTTTTGGCGGTGGTTACTTTTTCGCTTTACCCGGAGTTGCCGACGCCAGCCATTATTTAGGACAGTCGCTACTGGAGACTTGATTAATTTTTGAACAGCGCGGGCGGGCCTGTCTCATGCCGCCCGCGGTTTACCACTTTCAGGTATTATTGGCTAAGTTTTTACTGAGATTTACCGGGTGTCGGGTGTTTATAAAATATGGTAATTGACTGAAATGTAGAGATTTTACATTTTGCCTTAAAAGAAATACTTACCCGCGATTAGCAATTCCTTTGCCAGCAGGTAAAATTACTGTTGCAAAGGCCCAACAAAATGGTGCAATTTATTAAACAGGCGTAATCGTATGTGTTGATGTATCACACTGGAGTTCGCGAATGGGTCGAGTCTTTAATGGAAAGTCACTGTCACTAAATAAATTGCGCCTGACCGCGAGGGCAATTCTGCCTCGTTATTTCTCCCTTCCTTCAACCATTTCTTTTGTCTTATCGCATCCTGTTTTATCCGGTGTTCAGCCACGTCATTGTGTTGCTGCATACCCATTATCCTGTCCTGTCATGGCTCTAAAGGAAGCCAACTGAAACCTCTAAAGCGTTCACGTAATCGCAACGGGTCAACGACCTCGCGCGGGAAATGAAACCAACTGAAAGGTGCCACTATGGGAAGACAGAAAGCAGTGATCAAAGCGCGTCGTGAAGCAAGAAGAGTGCTTCGCAGTGACTCTCGCAGTCATCGTCAGCGCGAAGAAGAGTCGGTCACTTCGCTGGTGCATATGAGCGGACTGGATGCAATTGGCATGGCGCGTGATACGCGTGACCGGTTACCGATTGAGGCCCGTAATGAAGCTCAGGCGCACTATCTTAATGCCATAGGAACGAAACAGCTGATCTTCGCAACCGGTGAAGCCGGATGCGGTAAAACCTGGATCAGTGCTGCGAAAGCAGCTGAGGCCCTGATTAATAAGGATATCGACAGGATTATCGTTACGCGCCCGGTACTACAGGCAGATGAGGATCTGGGTTTCCTGCCCGGTGATATTTCTGAGAAATTCGCCCCTTATTTCCGCCCGGTTTATGACATTCTGGTTAAACGTCTTGGCGCATCATTTATGCAATATTGTCTGCGTCCGGAAATTGCCAAGGTAGAGATTGCGCCTTTCGCCTACATGCGAGGCCGCACTTTTGAAAATGCTGTGGTGATTCTGGATGAGGCGCAGAACGTTACCGCCGCGCAGATGAAAATGTTCCTGACCCGACTGGGCGAAAACGTCACAGTCATTGTTAACGGCGATATTACCCAGTGCGACTTGCCCGCTGGGGTGCCTTCCGGTCTCGCGGACGCGCTGGCGCGTTTTGAAGAGGACGAGATGGTTGGCATTGTGCGCTTTGTCAAAGAGGATTGTGTGCGTTCTGCGCTGTGTCAGCGCACCCTGCACGCGTATAGCTAGCGTTTGATTGAGTAGAAGTGTAGCGCCCAAACCCGGCTTCGGCCGGGTTTTCTTTTCAGGCAATCCCTCAACAGAATTCATTCTCATCTAATAAGTGATTTCACTCTCATTTTCCCATGAAACCGGTTGCATGAAATATCTCGCAGGATACCGTGAAACCGGTTGCATGGCAGGTTTCCAGATTGCCATGCAAATATTTTCACTTTTTCAGACGGTGTAGTCAGTGACAATGAAAGGGAAAAAATATGACAGGCATCAGGGATTACAATAAGTTAGCAAGCGATATTCTTCATGAAGTTGGTGGGCAAGAGAATATCCAAAGTTTTACCCGCTGCGCCACGCGTTTAAGGCTGGTGCTTGTTAAAACGCCCGCTGAGGCGAAGCGTAACGTGCAACGTCTGTCAGGTGTCATTGCCGTAGTTGAGAGTGGCGGGCAGTTTCAGGTTGTGATCGGTACCCATGTCGCCGATGTGTTTAATGCAATGTCCGGCCTGGTTAAAGAGACAGGAACACCGAAACAGCTGGGAAAAACACGCAAACTGGATGCGGTCATTGCCACGATGTCGGCGGTATTTGCGCCTATTGTTTATATTCTTGCAGCGGCAGGTATCCTTCAGGGACTGCTGATTGTTCTGGGTTTGATTAATGTTGATATTAAAACAACCGGTACATTTGCTGTACTCAACTTCATGTCCTGGACGCCGTTTGCTTTTTTGCCCGTATTTATCGCGATTACGGCCGCACGGCATTTTAAATGTAACCCGTTTATTGCTGTCCTGTGTTGTTGTGCGTTAATTAGTCCGGACTGGACTTCGCTGGCAGCGCGCATTGCCGGGGGAGAAAGCATCAATTTCCTTTTCTTCCCGCTTTCTGAAACAGTTTATACCTCTTCAGTTTTACCTCCCTTGTTTCTGGTTTGGGCACTCTCCTGGCTTGAACATCGTGTAGTCAGGTGGTTACCAGAGGTCATCAGTCCGCTTTTTACCCCATTAATCTGCTTTGTGGTGATTGTGCCGCTGACTCTGATCGTTATTGGTCCGATTACCACATGGGCGGCTTTGGCGGTAGCAAATGGCTATAACGCATTGTTCCATGCTGCGCCCATGCTGGCCGCCGCGGTAATTGGAGGCATCTGGCAGATAATCGTTATTTTTGGCGTTCATTGGGGTATTACGCCCGTCATTATGGCGAACTTCGATACGCAGGGTCATGACTCCTTCCAGGCTTATCAGACTATCGCGGTTATCGGTCAGATGGCGGCAGTGTTAGGTGTCTTTCTGAAAACCCGCAACGCGCGGTTAAAAGCAACTTCGCTCTCTGCCGGCGTCACCGCTATTTTTGGCATCACTGAGCCGGCGATTTATGGCGTGACATTGCGCTTTAAAAAACCCTTTATCTGTGGCTGTATTGGCGGGGCAATTGGTGCCGTTGTTGCCAGCCTGTTCGGTAGCCTTTACTACGCGTATGCTGCACTGCCGGGTCTGTTTACGCTGGTTAATGCCATCAGTCCTGATGCGCCGATGTCGTTTATTGGTGAGCTTGCAGGTGCGGGTACGACAATAGTGCTGACTATTTTGATGGTGCAGTTTGTAGGCTTCGACGATCCCATCGATGAAGAAGAGTCTGCGCCTCTGGCATCCACCCCGCAGGCAACATCCACAGCGGCGAGTGGTCAGGCGATTGATATTCTAAGCCCGTTAAAAGGAGAGGTCCTCGCGCTGGAAAGTGTTACTGATGAGGTCTTTGCCGGTAAGGTGATGGGTGACGGTATCGCCATTAAGCCGGCCGCGGGAAAAGTGGTGGCACCCTGTAATGCGAGGGTGGAATCCCTGATCGCTTCCCATCATGCCATCGGGTTATTGTGTGATAATGGCGCCGAATTGCTGATCCATGTTGGATTAAATACGGTCGAGTTGCAGGGGCAATATTTCCGACCGTTGGTAAAAGAGGGGGATGTTGTTAAAGCAGGTACGCCACTTCTTGAATTCGACAAAGACTGCATTGAACGTGAAGGCTATGACCTGACAACACCCGTCCTGGTGGTGAATAGCGAAGACTTTATTTTAACAGAATATCAGTCTCAGGGTCCCATCGGGCCAGGGATGCCGCTGATGTCTATGACACAAAGAGAGGGGGCTGGGCGCGCACAGGTTAAATGACCCCGGTTTTAGTCGATACGATTAATGTGTATCTCACTTTACAGCCTGGTTCATCCTGGGTGGTTTAAGCCATCCAATGATTGAGGTTCATTAATGGTCACAATACAGGACATCGCCAGGGTGGCTGGTGTATCAAAAGCCACCGTATCGCGTGCGTTAAGTGGCAAGGTTTTTGTGCGCGAAGAGGTGAAAGCCAGAATTATGCAGGCTGTAGCTGATACGGGTTATCGACCTAATCTGCTGGCACGAAACCTTTCTACTAATAAAACGCATTCGATTGGGCTGGTTATCACTAACGGATTATACAACGGGCCGTTTTTTTCAAGCCTGGTTTATCAGGCGGCAACGCTCAGCGAGAAACAAAACCGTCAGCTGGTGCTCGCGGACGGTAAACACAGTGCTCAGGACGAGCGCAATGCGATTGACTTACTTATTGAGCTCCGTTGCGAAGCGATTATGCTCTACCCCAAGTATCTTTCAGTCAGTGAGCTGGATGATATTGTCGATAAAATTCAGACGCCGATAGTGGTCATTAATCGTGAACTCATCAGAAATCGACGCCACTGTGTGTTCACCGACCATCAGCGCAGTAGTGAAGAGATGATGGCGCATCTGTTGGCGCATGGGCATACCCGGATTGCGTTTATATCGGGATGCAATGATTCACCGACAGGTGAGCGTCGTTTACAGGGCTATCGTAATGCACTACTGAACGCGGGGATCGAGCCGGATCCGCAATTAGTGGTGCAGGGTAGCTGGAGCACGGAGAGTGGATACGACGCCGGACTCCAGCTATTAGCGCGCAATATTCCGTTCACCTGCGTGCTGGCGGCCAATGACGACATGGCCATTGGTGTGGCAAAAGCGTTTCAGGACGCGGGCAAAACTATACCTGGCGATATTTCACTTGCCGGGTTTGATGACTCAGTGATTGGAAAGTATTACACACCCTCTCTAACGACTGTTCGTGTGCCTATTGATGAAATGATACAGGATGCGATTAAGATTTTATTGCATCCCGATGAGAGCGTCCCGTCTTCTCATCAGGGAACGCTGGTAAGCCGGGATTCAGTGACGCCGCAGGCTGTGGCGGTGTGATGCTGGTGGCAGGCGCCAGGACTTGTGTCTGCCATGCGTTAATTTAAGGCTGTGACTTTGCATTTAAAGGTGTGCGGCTCTCACAATAACCGTCATTCAGGCTCTTCTTCAGAATGTGGCGGTGAGAGGGGGATTGATTCGCTGCGCTCACCCTTCGGGCAGCGTCGCAGGCTCCGCTGTCCAGCGGGCATGGCCCGTTGTCGAACCCCGGCGGGGGTTCTCATACCCCTCTCTCTTTGCAATATGCAAAAAAAAAGCCTGAACAAACGTTCAGGCTCTTCTTCAGAATGTGGCGGTGAGAGGGGGATTCGAACCCCCGATACGTTGCCGTATACACACTTTCCAGGCGTGCTCCTTCAGCCACTCGGACACCTCACCACATTTACTTCGCCGACCGCGCTGGGTCAACGGGGCGGTACTATAGGGAGTCGGCTGAAAAGGGTCAAGCACTATTTTTCTCTTTTGATCTATTCGCTTAAGCTCTGAACGAATCGATTTACTGCGACATAAAACCGGGGATTTATGTCGCATATTTTGCTTCGTTAAAGGCTAAATCAGCTCTTCACCCGATTCGCGAAACTTTTGCGCAGTTTCTGCAGCTTCGGTGGGATTACCGCCATGCAGTAGCCGTTGCGCTGGCCCGCGCCTTCCCAGTAATCCTGATGATAGGCTTCGGCAGGGTACCACTCTTTCAGCGGCTCAATGGTGGTTACCACCGGCACATCATGGTCAGCCTGAGCACGGGCAATGGCGGCGCGCGCTTCTGCTTCCTGTTCTGCGTTGGCCGGGAAGATCGCCGAGCGATACTGGGTGCCGATATCATTGCCCTGACGGTTAAGCTGGGTCGGATCATGCGTCACAAAGCTGATATCCAGAAGATCGCCGTAGGTCACTTTCTCCGGGTCAAAGCCAATGCGGATGGCTTCTGCATGACCGGTTGCACCACTGCAGACCTGCTCATAAGTCGGATTAGGACGGGCACCACCGGTATAGCCACTTTCAACCGACTCTACGCCGATCACATCTTTAAACACCGCTTCGGTACACCAGAAACAGCCGCCGGCGATAACTGCATATTCGATAGCCATAATAATTTACTCCTGTCAGGTCGAAAGAAGTGAATGGGGGCGCGACAGACCGCTTTCAACTAGATCAGCATCTCCGGTTTAAAATCTCTGCTCCTGTCCACTATTTTCTCGCTCATCACGCTGAACCGGCCCTCGCCGGTATAGTGCAGAGTAGTGGGATATTCCGGCTGCTCAGCGACATGGGCTTTCACAATCTCAAAAATAAACAGGTTGTAGTTAGCGACCATTGAATCGTCATAGAGCTGACACTCAAAGCTGGCAAAGCATTCGGCAATCATCGGCGCGCCCACGACCTGAGCCGGTTCTGGCGTGAGGCCAAAAGCCTCGAACTTATCCAGCTGGTCGCCGTGACTGTTGCCAATCCCTACAACTTCATCAATCAGTGAGGCCGAAGGGATATTCAGCACGCATTGACCGCTATTCCGAATCAGCTCATGGCTGTAATTCATGCCAGCAATCACGCAACCGACCAGGGAGGGCGAGAACTCCATCACCGTGTGCCAGCCGAGCGTCATGATGTCATGGTGATCTTTGTACTGTGAACTGAGCAGCAGCACCGGCCCGGGTTCAAGATATTTACGGGCTTTACTGACCGGGAAAGCATATTTGTGCATGCGTTGGCTCATGACATAACTCCTTTAGCGTAAGGGTGCCATTAAGTGTAGAGCACCCGGCGCGGAGAGCAGGAGCCTCAATGGTCAGAAATGCGAGGTTGATAGCGGAGGGAAGAGCGCTGACATTTTACTGCAGTATCGCGACCTTAAGGTTTCCTTAATATGCAGTCGCGATACTGCCCGCTCTAAGTGAGGATAATATTATGAAAACTGTACCTGTCTCTCTTCCTGTTACTGCTTCACGTCCGATGAGTGAATATGCTGCATTCCTGATTGCCGCAGCCACCGTTGTTCTTTTCCTGTCAGCCTGGTTTACTGCTTAAAATTTAACGACGGCCCGACACCCGCTTCGGTCGCGACGATTCCCCAGGAAAAACTGAAACCGGTGTAGCTGGACGATACGGCTGACAATGCTCAGCCCAAGTCCGATACCGCCGTAACGACTGTCCATGCGGATAAATGCCTTACTCAGCTCGCCACTTTTACTCTCATCGATACCGGGTCCCTCATCTTCCACCACCAACATCAGGTCGGGAGCAGAGAGCAGCTGCACACTGATCGTGCTGTTATCCGGGCTGTAGCGATGAGCATTCTCTACCAGGTTACGCAACAACATCTTCAGCAGCGTGGCATCACCGCGCACAAACTGCTCCTGCGGCAAATCAAGCAACAGCGTCTGCTGATGCGCCTCCAGCATGATACTCAGCTCCGCCTCCATCGGCAGGATCACATCTTCGATCAGCCCGACGTTCTGATAGGTACCAGAGGTAAACGACTGCCCGGCTCGCGCCAGATTCAGCAACTGCGACACGCTGTGTGTCATTTGATCCAGGCGCTGCACCAGCGGCTGAACTTTGACATCGCTATTACGCTCAATTAATTCCAGATGCAGGCGTAATCCCGCCAGCGGCGTACGCAACTCGTGCGCGACGTCGGCGGTGAACAACCGTTCGCGCTCGAGGCTGCTGTTCAGACGCGCGACCAGCTGATTGATCGCCTGGGTCACGGCATCGATCTCATGGACCTGACTGTAACAGGCGACAGGCTCGAGATTTTCTTCGCTGCGACTCTCCAGTTCACGCTGCAATTGATAAAGCGGCCGGGTAATCCATTTTACCGCCTGATAGCAAAGCAACAGCGTCAGAGTAATCATGACCAGACTAGGCACCGCCAGGCTGGCTACCGCTTCATGAATTTCACGTTTAACGTGACTGTCCATGTTACGTTTCTGCAACTGCGCTTCCACCAGAAACTGAATCTGCTCTTTACTCTCATGCCATAGCCAGATCACGCTGATGATCTGAAAGACCAGCAGAATCAGGCCGATAGCCAGAATGAGGCGAAAGCGCATACTACGGTGATCGAAACCTCTTATCATGTTGCCTCACGAACGCCATCCTGCGTTACCAGCGCATAACCGAAGCCGCGCACGGTGCGAATCGCGCTTTTACCAATTTTGTCACGCAGATTATGGATATGTACTTCCAGCGTATTAGTAGAAGGCTCGGTCTCCCAGTTGTAAATATCCTGGTAGAGAATTTCACGGTGCACCGGGTTTCCAGCCTTGAGCATCAGCCGTGACAGAATCGCAAACTCTTTAGGCGTCAGATCCAGCAGCGCGTCATTAAGCATAATCTGGCGATGGGTCATATCCAGTGCCAGCGCACCCACTCTGACATGACTGTCGCCCTGATTAACGTGACGGCGGATCAATGCGCGGATACGCGCCAGCAGCTCATCCAGCGAAAACGGTTTAATCAGATAGTCGTCAGCACCCGCGTCGAGTCCGGCAATCCGCTCGTTGATGGTGTCGCGCGCGGTCAGAATCAGCACGGGTGTCATCTGCTTCTGGCGACGCAGTCGTATCAGAAAATGCAGGCCATCTTCGTCCGGCAGGCCAAGGTCCAGCACCACCAGACTATAGAGGCCGCTGGCGAAGTGCGCTTCAGCGTCCCGCACGCGCGTCACGCCATCACAGACATAGCCTTCACCTTCCAGCGCCAGTATCAGACCCTGCAACAGCAGAGCATCATCTTCAACAATCAGTATCTTCATTAAGGTTGGCTCCGACACGACGTCAAAATATCATCCGCTGGCACATATTCGTGAGTCGCGGTGCCGGTTAATCCCAGCATGGTTGAAAACAGATTATCCTGTGAAAATTCGTCTGTCGCCGCCAGTTTATTCAGGCAACTGCGATTAACGGCATAGCGTTTCTGATAATCATCGGAAAGCCAGATCAGAAGCGGCACATGTTTCTGGGTATCCGGTGCAATAGCATAGGGCAGGCCATGCAGGTAAGCCCCGTTTTCACCCAGCGATTCGCCATGGTCTGACAGATAGACCAGGCTGGTGGTGAAGCGATCCTGATGCGCACGCAGTACGTTAATGGCTTTATCGACAATATGATCCACATTGACCAGCGTATTGTCATAAGTATTGATCAGCTGTTGCTGCGAACAGTCCTGTATCTGATTGGTATCACAGGTCGGTTCAAACTGACGGAACTGCGGCGGATAGCGATGGCTGTAAGTCGGACCATGACTGCCAATGGTGTGCAGCACGATCACCGCATTGCCTTTTAACTGACTGATGTATTCATCCAGACCGTGGAACAGCACGTCGTCATAACACTCACCCTCAATGCACATGCCAGGCAGGTTCAGGCTGGTCATATCCTGATGTGGAACGCGATCGCAGGCACCTTTACAGCCGCCATCGTTCTCATTCCACAACACGCTGATCCCGGCACGCTGAATGACATCGAGCAATCCTTCCTGGTGCGCGGCCAGTACATCATCATAATGTGCGCGCGGCATATTAGAGAACATGCACGGCACGGAAACCGCCGTAGCTGTGCCGCACGAGGTGGTGTGCGGGAAATAGATCACATCATCTTTCGCCAGTAAGGGATTGGTAAGACGGCCATAACCGCCCAGCGAGAAGTTTTGCGTGCGTGAGGTTTCACCCAGCACCAGAATCGTCAGATTCGGCTTGCCGCTGCTGCGGCTGGGTTGCAGGTGGGCATCTTCACCGATACGAATCAGCGGCGCGTTCTGCAGCTGCTCGTGTTTATACCAGGAGAGCGTCGCCGCAATGCTGTTAGAAGGACTAAGCGCTTTAACCAGCTCGCGGTTGTTGCGAAATAGCGAGGCGTAATCTTTATAGAAGAGCAGGGCGACCAGCACGATCAGTGCGGCTGAGAGCAGCACGCTGAGCAGTCGCGCCAGCACGCCGCGCCACCGCTGCTTTTTGATTCGCGGCCAGAACACCAGCAACGCCATCAGCACCCCTGAGCTAAGCAGGGTCACGAGCAGCTTTGGCGTGATCAGCGCAAAGGATTCCGAAGCCGTGGTGTCCATCATGTTGGTGATCATCGAGCGATCGACCACGATGTTATAGGTCTGAATAAAATATTGTGCCGACGCGGAGAGCAGAATAAACAGCACGGCCAGCAGGCGATCCAGCCAGATAAACGAGGCCAGTGTAATCACGATATTAATGACGCTAAAGGCGACCAGCGGCATCGATAAAAACACCAGCGTGGTATGCAGGTCGTTCAGCGGCATTATCGTCAGAACCTGACGGTAATAGGCAATATTAAGGAAAATCGCGATGTAAACCGCAGCCAGAATCAACAACGTAAGGCGGCTGATTAGCGGCCTTTTAAGGGTTAACGCCATGTGAGCAGGAACCAAAGTAATAAAAGTGTCACGAGAATGCACTTTCAATATTAGGAATACCTTAAGAAACTTAAGGTTTGAATGTGGCTGGCTGGTGAGGCAGCGATACAACAACGGCCGCAGCGAACAGTGGATCGGCGAAGGCCCGTAAAGCTAAAAAAAACAGATGTGCAGTGCGCTGTTATGCTGTCTTAACCGCAGCGGCTGGCATGAAAACTGCATATTTCTGGCATAACCCCTGTTAATGACTACACTTAATGTGAAGATGTTCTCAGTTAGCCAGTATTGTCAGCAATGCGCTTGCAAGTTTGAGGAGTGTGACCTATTCAATCACCGCGTTTTATCCCTCAATCACCGTTTTATCAGAATTTCCCGCTTGCTGACCTGACTGCGTCAGGACATTCTTGTTTTAACTCAATGTTTTATTAAAATTCGATTTTCAGGAGAAGTAACGTGACTCAAGCGGCAGATACCCATGCCAGGTACCCGACATTAAGCAGCGGGCAATACGCCTTCTTTTTTGATGTCGACGGCACGCTGGCAGCGATACAGTCCCGTCCCGAAGCGGTATTTATTCCTGAGCAGGTCATTGCGCAACTGCAGCGACTGTCTGCACTCTCACAGGGTGCACTTGCGCTGGTTTCTGGCAGACCCATAGAACAACTTGATGCGCTGGCCGCGCCTCTGCACGGCCCGGCCGCGGGTGTGCATGGTGCTGAACGCCGTGATGCCGAGGGTAATCTGCATCGCATCAGCCTGCCGGCTGAGGTTGAGCAACCGCTCAGAACCGAACTGCAGGCGGCCATGGCCGCGTGGCCAGGCACTCAACTGGAGATCAAAGGCATGGCCTTTGCGCTTCATTATCGTCAGGCGATGCAGCATGAGCAGGATGTCATGCGACTGGCCGAACAGTCAGTAAAGCGTTTCCCGGGACTGGCGCTTCAGCCGGGAAAATGTGTGGTAGAAATCAAACCAGCAGGTATCGATAAAGGCGCCGCAATAGGCGACTTTATGCAGCAGTCCCCTTTTGCCGGACGTACGCCGGTCTTTATTGGCGACGATCTCACTGATGAGAAGGGCTTTCTGGCCGTCAACGAACGACAGGGCGTTTCTGTCAAAGTCGGCGAAGGGTTCAGCCAGGCCGATTATCGGCTTAGTGATGTCGATGCGGTTTACGGCTGGCTGGAAAAAACATTATTACTATTAGAGCAAGACAACGTCGGTAAGGAGTTTAGGTTATGAGTCGTTTAGTGGTTGTTTCTAACCGTGTCGCCATGCCAGATGGGTCTAAAACCAGTGCTGGCGGCCTGGCCGTCGGCATTCTCGATGCTCTGAAAAGCACCGGTGGAATGTGGTTTGGCTGGAACGGTGAAATCAGCGAGTTCACTGGCGAGGAGGTAGAGGACGTCAAGGTTCAGGAACATGAAGGTATCGAATATGCCTCGTTCCCGCTGAGCCAAAACGATTACGATCTCTATTATTGTCAGTTCTCCAATACAGTGATCTGGCCTGCCTTCCATTATCGCCTCGACCTGGTGCAGTTCCAGCGTGAAGCGTGGGAAGGGTATTGCGACGTCAATGATTCGGTGGCGCAGCGTTTAAAACCGCTGATCAAGCCTGATGATATTGTCTGGATCCACGATTATCACTTTTTACCGTTTGCCGCCGCACTGCGTCGCGCAGGCATCAATAACCGCATCGGTTTCTTCCTGCATATTCCGTTCCCGACGCCTGAAATCTTTAACGCGCTGCCACCACACAAAGAGCTGCTGGAAATGCTGTGTGAGTATGATCTGCTGGGCTTCCAGACCGAATCCGATCGGGTGGCATTCCTTGACAGCGTCAGTCAGCTCACGCAGTTACAGAATAAGGGCGACAAAAAGCATCGTGCCTTTGGCAACACCTTTATGACGGAGGTGTATCCGATCGGGATTGAGCCAGACAGCATTAAAGAGATGGCCGAAGGACCGCTGCCGCCGAAAATGGCTGCCATGAAGAAAGAGCTTGGCGATGCGCGCAACATCATTGCCTGCGAACGTCTCGACTATTCCAAAGGTCTTCCGGAGCGTTTCCTGGCTTATGAAGCGCTGCTGGAAAACTTCCCGGAGCATCGCGGCAAGATCCGCTATTCGCAGATCGCCCCAACTTCGCGTGGCGATGTGCAGGCGTACCAGGATATCCGTCATCAGCTGGAGACCGAAGCAGGGCGCATCAACGGTAAGTACGGAACGCTGGGCTGGACCCCGCTCTACTATCTTAACCAGCATTTCGACCGTCGCCTGCTGATGAAGATCTTCCGCCTCACCGATGTCGGTCTGGTGACGCCGCTGCGTGATGGGATGAACCTGGTGGCCAAAGAGTATGTTGCTGCGCAGGACCCGGACGATCCAGGCGTACTGGTGCTGTCGCGCTTTGCCGGGGCAGCAAATGAGCTGACCTCAGCGCTGATAGTCAATCCTTATGACCGTGATGAAGTGGCCGCCGCACTGGACAAGGCGATTACCATGCCGCGTACCGAAAGGATTTCACGCTACAACGACATGATGGCGGTATTGCGTAAGAATGATATTACCGCATGGCGTGAAAGCTTCCTGAAAGACCTGGAACGCATCGACCCACGTAGCGTTGACCACAACACGGCCAACAAGGTTGCAACCTTCCCAAAACTGGCTTGATCTGAGTCCAGGTTAAGATGATAAAAGCAGCGATACCCGAGTCAGGGTTTCGCTGCTTTTTTTGGTACCGCTCACAGAAAAGCCGCCCCGCATCTGTTAAGGACCGTATGTGGTAAGCAGGCGTTAGTGCCTGCCGTGAGTGCGCAGAGTGGCGCGATTCCTGCAACCCCTGCGATCCCTGCAACGCCCACCATGTCCCAAACCCCGTCAGCACGGCCCCTGCCGCTTTATTTACCTTCTTTACTCAAGTTTTCCGACAGGCTGCCGATAGTATTAGTGCCAACCTATAACTCCTCGTTAATTCATTCGACATTCTTATGTAACCCCTTGTTACATCGGATATCTCAGCCCGGACACATCCCTGCAACTGTTAACACCCGTTGTCAGAAAATTCGCGTACTGCCGTATAAACCTTAACGGTTTCATTACTTACCTGCTGCGATACTCCCGTTAAGTAACTAATTTAACAGCAATTACGCGCACCGCCTGCCAGCACAATCTTCTGATAACGCGTGTTTGGCTGGTTCTAAATAGGGTGTTAAAACGATTAACACCCGATATTCATTCCGGACTGCTCAAAGCGTCGAATAGCGATGATTTTACCCCCTATTAAACCTTTCTCAGGACCAATTGGACTTAAAATTGCTCTTTTTTGAGCAAAAAATGACCGGTCGGTAAGAAATCGTAAAGGGTTGCTGAAGAAATTTGCCTTAAAAGTGTGATCTACGTCACACTTTATCTAAAATTACGTGTCGCTGTCGTTGTATGTCGAAATCAGACGATATAGATTTGCCTTGTTTTCGGATTAGTCCTAAAAAACGTAAGAAGATGTCACGGAAGATGTCCAGAACTCGAAAATAGAATGGCATGGATTTTCGACCTTCGGTGGGTCTGAAACCCACAAAAAACAGAAGGCGAAAACGGTGACATTAATTATATGTGAAGTTTTTTTTGCCATCTTTTGATTTAACAAACAGCAGCTCGAACCGCAGAGTTTTATCTGCGATACAGTTACGTCGCATCTCTCAGGATGGAAAAATAATGGGCACCTCTGAAGTACTGAAACATATTTACGATCTCAACTTGTCTTATTTACTGCTGGCACAGCGCTTAATTAACCAGGATAAAGCCTCAGCGATGTTTCGCCTCGGCATTGACGAGAAAATGGCGAACGCATTATCTGAATTAACATTGCCTGAAATGGTAAAAATGGCAGAAACCAATCAACTGGTTTGTCAATTTCGTTTTACCGACAGCAGCAGCATTAGTCGGCTGACGCAGGAATCTCGCGTGGATGATTTACAGCAAATCCATACAGGAATTTTATTATCCAGCCGTTTACTGCGTAATGCGTCTAAAGATGATGCGCCTGCTAAAAAGAGAGCAATGTCATGAGTGAGAAAAGTATTGTTCAGGAAGCACGTGATATTCAGCTCGCAATGGAGTTGATCACACTGGGTGCACGCTTACAGATGTTAGAGAGTGAAACCCAGCTCAGTCGTGGTCGTCTGATCAAGCTCTATAAAGAATTACGTGGCAGTCCGCCACCGAAAGGCATGCTGCCGTTCTCCACGGACTGGTTTATGACGTGGGAGCAGAACATCCATGCTTCGATGTTCTGTAACGCCTGGAAGTTTTTACTGAAAACTGGCCTGTGCAGCGGCGTAGATGCCGTGATTAAAGCTTACCGCCTGTATCTTGAACAGTGTCCTCAATCGGACGAGGGCCCACTGTTGGCGCTGACTCGAGCCTGGACCCTGGTCCGATTTGTTGATAGCGGTATGCTGGAACTGGCGGATTGTAAGAGCTGCAGCGGCAGCTTTATTAACCATGCGCATCAGCCGGTTGGCAGCTTTACCTGCAGCCTGTGCCAGCCGCCATCACGTGCCGTAAAAAGACGTAAACTTTCTGCAGAACCTGCCGATATATTTCCACAACTGCTGGATGAACAGGTTAAACACGCCGTTTAAATTTGTTCGCATTGTGGAAGCCATCCAGCAGCGGTTAATACCGCTGCTTTTTTTTTGCTTGCGGTTCAGGAATAGCACCTGCAGCTCTCTGGCTTAACTTCCACCAACACGTTACGGACGTAAGGATTTTTTGTGCTGATAATTATAGGTTACCTGATTGTTTTAGGCTCCGTGTTGGGCGGATATGCGCTGGTAGGTGGCCATCTTGGCGCGCTTTATCAGCCTGCTGAATTATTAATGATCGGCGGTGCCGGTGCGGGTGCTTTTTTAGTCGGCAACAATGGCAAGTCGATTAAAAAAACGCTGAAAGCGCTGCCTAAATTATTTCGCGGCTCCAAATATAATAAAGCCGTTTACATGGATTTAATGGCGCTGCTTTATCGCCTGATGGCGAAGTCGCGCCAGCAGGGGATGTTGTCGCTGGAACGGGATATTGAAGATCCGAGCCAGAGTGAAATTTTTGCTAATTATCCTCGTATTCTTGCCGATAAACAGTTAGTCGATTTTATCACTGACTATTTACGTCTGATGGTGAGCGGCAACATGAACGCCTTTGAAATCGAAGCGTTGATGGATGAAGAGATAGAGACCTACGAACATGAGTGTGACGTACCAGCGCAAAGTATTGCTGCAGTCGGTGATGGTCTTCCTGCATTCGGTATCGTCGCAGCAGTAATGGGCGTGGTTCACGCACTGGCTTCTGCTGACCGTCCGGCCGCTGAGCTGGGTGCGCTGGTCGCGCATGCGATGGTGGGGACGTTCCTGGGCATTTTGCTGGCGTACGGGTTTGTCTCCCCGCTGTCGTCAGTATTGCGTCAGAAGTGCGCGGAAACCACCAAGATGATGCAGTGCATCAAGGTGACATTGCTGTCGAGCCTGAATGGTTACGCGCCGCAAATCGCGGTGGAGTTTGGTCGCAAGACGCTTTATTCCGCCGAGCGCCCATCGTTCAGCGAACTGGAAGAGCACGTGCGTAACGCCAAGAACCCGGCTAAACAGACGTCAGATGAGGCTTCATGAAACACGGCAATCGCCCAATTGTGCTGATCAAAAAGCGCAAACATAAAGGCCATGAAGGCAGCCACGGATCGTGGAAGATTGCCTACGCCGACTTTATGACGGCGATGATGGCCTTTTTTATGGTGATGTGGCTGCTCTCTATCGCCAACCCGCAGGAGCTGGTGCAGATTGCAGACTACTTTAAAACACCTCTTAAAGTTGCGATTACCGGTGGTCAACGCAGCAGCGACAGTACCAGTCCAATCCCTGGCGGCGGTGACGATCCGACGAAAAAGATTGGTGAAGTTAATAAAGTTGTCGATATGGATGCCCAGAAACGCAAGCTGGATGAGATTCGTCTTAACCGTTTGCGTGAAAAGCTCGACCAGTTGATCGAAGCGGATCCGCGCCTTAAAACGCTGCGCCCGCATCTGATCATCAACATGGTGGAAGAGGGGCTGCGTATTCAGATTATCGACAGTCAGAACCGCCCGATGTTTAAAACCGGTCGGGCCGAGGTGGAGCCTTATATGCGCGATATCCTGCGTGCAATAGCGCCCATCCTTAATGACATCCCGAACCGCATCAGCCTGGCCGGACATACTGACGATTTTCAGTATGCCAGCGGTGATAAAGGCTACAGCAACTGGGAACTGTCGGCTGACCGTGCGAACGCCTCACGCCGTGAACTGGTTATTGGCGGTCTGGACAGTGGCAAGATTTTACGGGTGTTAGGCATGGCCGACACCATGAGCCTGAAAAATCGTGGCGGGAATGATGCAGTAAACCGCCGCATTAGCCTGCTGGTGTTGAACCACGACACCGAAGCGGCAATTGAAAAAGAGAACGCAGAAAGTGATGCCGTCCAGATCAGCGATCCGGCGGCGATTGAACAGATTACCGCACCTGCAACACCAGGCAGCGCGGTGAATACAGCAGCCCCCTCACAGCCGAGGTGATTCCCGTGAGTATGGACATCAGCGATTTTTACCAGACGTTTTTTGATGAAGCCGATGAGCTATTAGCGGATATGGAACAACACCTGTTGGGTCTGGACCCACAGGAGCCAGATTCGGAACAGCTTAACGCCATCTTCCGTGCCGCTCACTCCATAAAGGGTGGGGCCGGAACCTTTGGTTTTACGGTATTGCAGGAAACGACTCATATCCTGGAAAACATTCTGGATGGTGCTCGTCGCGGCGAGATGCAGCTCAGCACCGACATCATCAACCTGTTTTTGGAAACCAAAGATATTATGCAGGAACAGCTCGATGCTTATAAAACCGCGCAGGAGCCTAACGCGGAGAGCTTCAAATATATCTGTGAAGCGCTGCGCCAGCTGGCGTTAGAGGCCAAAGGTCTGCCGGTTGAAGCACCGGCCAGTGTTGCCACTGCCAGCGCAGAGCCCGCCAGCACCAGCGGCCTGCGTGTACAGCTGATCGATCTCAAAGAGAAAGAGGTCGATTTGATGCTGGAAGAGATGAGTAATCTGGGCACGCTGACCAATGTGCAGAAGGGCAGCAACATGCTGGACGTCTGCATTGATGGCGTCGGTAAAGATGACATCGTGGCGGTGCTCTGTTTCGTCATTGACGAAGCGCAAATTCGCTTCCCGGCCGCTGATGACGCTGTTGCTGAGCCGGTTGCCGTCGCCGCTCCCGCCGCACCTGTGGTGGAAGAGGTTCACACCGCGACCGTCACCGAACTGCCTGTGGCAGCGGCAAAGCGTGAAACTAAGCGCGCTGCAGCGCCGGCTAAATCAAGCGAATCCACCAGCATCCGCGTAGCCGTGGAGAAAGTCGATCAGCTGATCAACCTGGTGGGCGAACTGGTGATTACCCAGTCAATGCTCGCCCAGCGTTCCGGCGAACTCGATCCGGTGGCGCACGGCGACCTGCTGAACAGCATGGGTCAGCTGGAGCGTAACGCCCGCGATCTGCAGGAATCGGTGATGTCGATTCGTATGATGCCAATGGAATATGTCTTCAGCCGCTTCCCGCGTCTGGTGCGTGACCTGGCAAGCAAACTTGGCAAAGAGGTCGAACTGACATTGCTGGGCAGTTCAACCGAACTCGATAAGAGCCTGATTGAACGCATCATTGATCCATTAACACACCTGGTGCGTAACAGTCTTGACCACGGTATCGAAACGCCAGAGAAACGCCTTGTCGCCGGTAAAGTGGCAACCGGTAACCTGACGCTTTCAGCGGAACATCAGGGTGGCAACATCTGCATCGAAGTTTCTGATGATGGTGCCGGTCTGAACCGTGAACGTATTCTTGCAAAAGCACTGTCATCGGGCCTGCCAGTCCATGAGAACATGAGCGACGAAGAGGTCGGCATGTTGATTTTCGCACCAGGCTTCTCTACAGCGGAGCAGGTGACGGATGTTTCAGGACGCGGCGTCGGTATGGACGTGGTGAAACGAAATATCCAGGAGATGGGCGGTCACGTTGAAATCGCCTCGAAGCAGGGCAAAGGCACGACCATTCGTATTCTGCTGCCGCTGACGCTGGCCATCCTTGATGGCATGTCCGTTCGCGTCGCCAATGAAGTCTTTATTCTGCCGCTGAATGCGGTGATGGAGTCGCTGCAACCGCGTGCCGAAGATCTCAAACCGATGGCCGGTGGCGAGTGCGTACTGGAAGTCCGTGGTGAATATCTGCCACTGGTTGAGTTGTGGAACGTCTTTGATGTGCAGGATGCTAAAACCGAAGCCACTCAGGGCATCGTGGTGATCCTGCAAAGCGCGGGCAAACGCTATGCGCTGCTGGTCGATCAGCTGATTGGTCAACATCAGGTGGTGGTGAAGAACCTGGAAAGTAACTATCGCAAAGTGCCGGGCATCTCCGCTGCCACCATTCTTGGCGATGGTAGCGTAGCGCTGATTGTCGATGTTTCAGCACTGCAATCACTTAACCGTGAAAAACGTGTGGCTGGCGCTGCCGCCTGATTGATAACGAAAGGGTAAATAACATGAATGGAATGGCAACCGTGACAAAAATTGCTGGCGAAACTGTGGGTCAGGAGTTTCTGGTCTTCACGCTGGGCGACGAAGAATACGGCATCGATATCCTCAAAGTTCAGGAAATTCGCGGTTACGATCAGGTAACACGTATTGCGAATACCCCTGATTTTATCCGCGGAGTGACTAACCTGCGCGGTGTCATCGTGCCCATTATCGATCTGCGCGTGAAGTTTGCGCAGCCCGATGTTGAGTACAATGAAAACACAGTGGTTATCGTGCTGAATCTGGAAAATCGTGTGGTTGGTATTGTGGTTGACGGCGTTTCTGACGTGCTGTCGCTGACTCAGGATCAGATCCGACCTTCACCGGAGTTTGCGGTGACCATGTCGACCGAGTACATGACCGGTCTGGGTGCACTGGGCGATCGCATGCTGATTCTGGTCGACATCGAAAAGCTGCTGAGCAGCGACGAGATGGCGCTGGTTGATAATCTGCGTAGCGCGTAATCGAATCTTCACGGGCCAGTTATGGCTGGCCCGTGATAATTACTTCATGTGATAATCCCTTTAAATTCATAGAATAAAGTTACGTCCTCCCTAATTTCCTGCGATCACCTGCCGATAATCCCTGAGTCACTTTTTAATTACCTACTTTGTTCAGGGTTACTCATGTTAACGAAAATCCGTGTTGTCACCAGCCTGTTACTGGTGTTGCTGGTGTTCGGGCTGTTACAGGCCTTCTCCGGTTCTGTCTTTTACTCCGCATTAAGTCACGATAAGCAAAACTTCGCCGTGTCACAGCTTGCCATGCAAAATACGCAGGGGCTTAATGATGCCTATATGAGTCTTAACCAGAGCCGTGTATTGCTGACCCGCATTCAGCTGCGTTTTGCCACCAGTAAACTTGAAGGCAAACCGGCGGATGTTGCTACGCTGTTTGAAGAGAGTCAGCGTTTCCAGCAGGCGGCCGCGGGCTTCTACAAGGCGTTCAGAGAGACGCCAGAAACCCCAGGAATGGATGAGCAACTCGGCAGCCAGCTTGACCAGCGCTTCAGAGACTATGCGGGCGCGCTGAGCAGCCTGCAGAGCGCGCTGCAGGTAAACGACATGGTCGCGGCCGCTAAAGCCCCGGTCGCACCGAGCCAGAGTGCATTTCTGACGCTCTACCGTGAGTGGCGCGCCGACCAGAGTCGTCTGACCAGCCTGGGTGTGGCAGAAAACAGCAGTGCCTATACCCGTATGATGTGGATCCTCTCCATCATTATGGCCGCGGTGGTGGCGGTGATCGTGCTCTGCTGGTTTGGCCTGCGCAAAATCGTCATAACGCCGCTGAACAGCAGCATTAACCACATCCAGCATATCGCCCGGGGGGATTTAACCCAGCCGATCGTGGTGGAAGGGCGCAATGAAATGACCCAGCTCGCGGCCAGCCTGCATGATATGCAGCAGTCGCTGGTGCGCACCGTAACCAATGTACGTGAAGGATCGGATGCGATTTTCACCGGCGCCAGCGAGATCTCTGCCGGGAATAATGATCTCTCCGCCCGCACAGAACAACAGGCGGCCTCCCTTGAGCAGACGGCAGCCAGCATGGAGCAGCTCACCGCCACGGTAAAACAGAATGCTGAAAACGCCCGCCAGGCCTCACAGCTGGCACTTAGCGCCTCCGAAACCGCAGAGAAAGGCGGGAACGTTGTGGCTGGCGTGGTGAAAACCATGAGCGAAATCGCCGGCAGCTCGAAAAAAATTGCCGATATTACCAGCGTGATTGATGGGATTGCGTTCCAGACCAATATTCTGGCGCTTAATGCGGCCGTTGAAGCGGCGCGTGCCGGAGAGCAGGGTCGCGGTTTTGCTGTGGTGGCGGGTGAAGTGCGCAGTCTGGCGCAGCGCAGCGCCCAGGCGGCCAAAGAGATCAAAGGATTGATCGATGACTCCGTGAGCCGGGTCAACGTCGGTTCGCAGCTGGTTGGCACCGCGGGCGAAACCATGAGCGATATCGTCAGTGCCGTCACACGCGTCACCGACATCATGGGTGAAATTGCCTCGGCGTCGGACGAGCAGAGTCGCGGCATCGATCAGGTCGGTCAGGCGGTCACCGAGATGGATCGCGTGACCCAGCAGAACGCCTCGCTGGTGGAGGAATCCGCTGCGGCGGCCGCCTCGCTGGAAGACCAGGCCAGCCGGTTAAGCCAGGCCGTGTCGGTGTTCAACATTACACGCGGCACCGTGCAGCAGACGCTGACAAAGCATCTGCCGATTGCCGCGCCAGCCACGGTTGCGCAGATCCCCCGCAAAGCCCTGACGGCCCCCGTCAGTGATACCCACTGGGAAACCTTCTGATGTCCCGTTGCGCATCCTGAGGGATGCGCAACACTCCCCGTTATTCCTCTGCTTAAAGCCAAACTCAGCAGCTCATGCTGATAAAAATAATTACAAAAGCCACTTCTCTCCTGAAAGCGCCAAAAAGCGTTAATTAATCCTGAAGGGTCGCCGATATAGCCGCTGCACCTTAATCAACCTGCAGGGGAACAAGATGTTAAAAAAAATAAAAGTGGTAACCAGTTTAATCGCAGTGCTGGTTATCTTTGGCGCGCTCCAGTTAGTCTCTGGCAGCCTTTTTTGGTCAGCACTGAATAAAGACAAAGCTTCCTTCGCGCTGTCTCAGGTCTCTAATCGTAATGTTACTGAGATGACAGATGCTTATATTTCCTTAAACAACAGCCGTACCACGCTGAACCGCGGCATGCTTCGGTTACAGACCAGCATGGCTTCGCAGATGAACGGCGGTCAGCTTGATGAACTTATCACCAAAGCCAATAACCAGTTAGCAGAGGCCGATCGTCACTTCAAAATCTATTACCATCTGCCTACCACCGCTGGTCTTGACGAGACGCTGGGGGACAAGCTTGAAGCTGATTACGGCAATTATGAAAACGGCCTGAAAGCGATGGTAAAAAGTCTGCAGGCGCGTGACCTGGAAGGGATGTTCAAACAGAACATCGAACAGAAGCAGGTGGCGATGCAGGAGAGTTACAATAAATGGCGTGCGCTGCAGACTGCACTTTCTGACAAGGGCATGGAACAGAACCACAACGCGTACACCCAGATGATGTGGCTGCTGGCCACCATTGGCGTTGCGGTACTGGCGGTGATTATTACCTGCTGGTTTGGCCTGCGTCAGGTGCTGATTCAGCCCCTGCAACAGCTGCTGGCACAGATTCGTGCTATCGCTTCCGGTGATCTGACACAGACTATTGTGGTTGAGGGACGCAATGAGATGAGCCAGCTGGCCGCAGGCATCCATGAGATGCAACAGTCTCTGGTGATGACCGTGGGTAATGTCCGTGATGGCTCAGATGCCATCTTTACCGGTGCCAGCGAAATCGCCGCCGGTAACAACGACCTGTCGTCACGCACCGAAGAGCAGGCCGCCTCACTGGAACAGACTGCCGCCAGCATGGAGCAGTTGACCGCCACGGTGAAGCAGAATGCGGACAACGCCCGTCAGGCGTCGCAACTGGCGCTGACCGCCTCCGAAACCGCACAGCAGGGCGGGAAAGTGGTTAATGGCGTTGTCACCACGATGAAAGAGATTGCGGACAGCTCGAAGAAAATTGCTGACATCATCAGTGTGATCGACGGTATCGCCTTCCAGACTAATATCCTGGCGCTGAATGCCGCCGTTGAAGCCGCGCGGGCCGGTGAGCAGGGGCGTGGTTTTGCAGTAGTGGCGGGTGAAGTGCGCAGCCTGGCACAGCGTAGCGCCCAGGCCGCAAAAGAGATCAAAGGCCTGATTGAAGACTCCGTCTCTCGCGTTAACGATGGGTCACTGCAGGTTGAAAGCGCCGGCAGTACCATGAATGAGATTGTGGGTGCCGTGACCCGCGTTACCGACATCATGGGCGAAATCGCCTCAGCGTCTGATGAACAGAGCCGCGGTATTGAACAGGTCGGCGTGGCCGTTACTGAAATGGATCGCGTGACGCAGCAGAATGCTTCTCTGGTTGAGGAGTCTGCCGCCGCCGCCGCCGCTCTGGAGCAGCAAGCCAGCGTTCTGACCCAGGCAGTCTCCGTATTTAAAATTTCCCGCGCCTGATTTTCTGCTTTTCACCATGGCAGCGGCTTTAAGCTGCTGCCATGCATAAAGTTCCCCCTGACTCCGCCGATAAATAAACACGAATCGCCAACCAATGAGGTGTGTATGTTTAGTCGTGTACGAGTCGTTTCCGGCCTGCTGTGTGTGCTGGCGCTGTTTGCGCTGCTGCAGCTTTTTTCCGGCGGAATGTTTTTCAAAACTGTCAGCTCAGATAAAGAGAATTTTGCTTATAACCAGCGTCTGAATACGTTGCAACAGGCGATGGGCACCTCATGGGTTTCGCTTGTTCAGGCGCGTAACACCCTTAACCGCGCTGGTATCCGTTTTTTGCAGGATGCACAGATGTCGGGGTCGGGAGCCAGCGTGAAAGAGCTGGTCGCCCTGGCGGGCGAGGAGCTGAAACAGGCCGAAACCAGCTATCAGATTTTCAACGATAACCTGTCAGAAAAGGGCAAAACAGCTGAAAACGTCCTGACGTTACAGGCCAACTATAAGGCCTATCACGATGCCCTGGCAGAACTGATGGTCTTCTTCACGACCGGTAACTTCAAAGGTTTTGTCGATCAGCCTACGCAAAGTTTCCAGGACAAGTTCCAGAAAGATTACAGCGCCTGGCTTGAGCACAACAAAGAGCTTGCAGAGGAGGGTGTAAAAACAAACCAGCAGGCTTACAGCCGCTCTATCACCATTGTCATTGCCACGCTGGCTGTGACATTGCTGATGATTGTACTGGTGTGGAACGTGATGCGTTCAGTGCTGATCCGTCCATTGCGTCAGAGCATTGAGCACATCCAGCACATTGCACGTGGTGATCTGACCCAGCCGGTTGAGATTAATGTACGAAATGAAATCGGCGAATTGCTGACTTCACTGCAGCACATGCAGCAGGAGCTGGTGCGTACCGTTCGCACTGTCCGTGATGGCTCCGACGCCATCTATACCGGCGCCAGCGAAATTTCCATCGGCAATAACGATCTCTCTTCGCGAACGGAACAGCAGGCCGCCTCGCTGGAGCAGACTGCCGCCAGCATGGAGCAGCTCACCGCAACCGTGAAACAGAATGCTGAAAACGCCCGTCAGGCGTCGAAGCTGGCGCTGACTGCCTCAGAAACCGCGCAGCAGGGCGGCAAA
Source organism: Pantoea jilinensis (assembly GCF_019104105.1). Taxonomy (NCBI): domain Bacteria; kingdom Pseudomonadati; phylum Pseudomonadota; class Gammaproteobacteria; order Enterobacterales; family Erwiniaceae; genus Pantoea; species Pantoea jilinensis. Next base: position 1,698,236 of record NZ_CP077746.1, read on the forward strand.
GTCGTGGATGGCGTGGTCACCACCATGAAAGAGATTGCGGGCAGTTCTAAGAAGATTGCCGATATCACCAGCGTGATTGATGGCATTGCTTTCCAGACCAACATCCTGGCGCTGAATGCCGCGGTTGAAGCCGCGCGTGCCGGAGAACAGGGTCGTGGTTTTGCGGTAGTGGCGGGTGAAGTCCGCAGCCTGGCACAGCGCAGCGCCCAGGCCGCCAAAGAGATTAAAGGGCTGATTGAAGATTCCGTTAGCCGCGTTAATACCGGCTCAGTGCTGGTAGAGAGTGCCGGTGACACCATGAGCAACATCGTCAGCGCGGTTACCCGCGTCACCGACATCATGGGTGAGATCGCCTCCGCGTCAGACGAGCAGAGCCGTGGCATTGACCAGGTGGGCCTTGCGGTGACCGAGATGGATCGCGTTACACAGCAGAACGCCTCACTGGTTGAAGAGTCAGCCGCCGCCGCTGCAGCGCTCGAAGATCAGGCAAGTCACTTAAAACAAGCGGTTTCAGTGTTCAATATTGGTAAAGAATTTGTCGCTCAGGCCGTTAACAAGACAACGGCGATGAAAACTCTCCAGTTAGATGCACCGTTAGCCGTTGGTCGTTCGTCTGCGTCACGCAGCGACGACAACTGGGAAACCTTTTAAACGCCCGTGGTCCGTTCGCTGTTATAGCGCCGGGCATCGCAGCAGACAGTTAATGTATAAAGTTCGGGCCAGGTGCAGAGATGAAAAAATCGACGATTTTAGATCAAAATGAGACGACAACACTGCTGTCGCAAATGGTGCAGCGTTTGCCGCTCTCCGATACGCATTTTCGCCGTATCAGCCAGCTGATCTATCAGCGTGCCGGCATCGTATTGGCCGACCACAAGCGTGAGATGGTTTACAACCGTCTGGTTCGTCGTCTGCGTACGCTGAATATCGACGATTTTGGTCGCTACCTGGCGCTGCTGGAGTCCGATCCAAACAGTGCCGAGTGGCAGGCTTTTATCAATGCGCTGACGACCAACCTGACCGCGTTCTTCCGCGAAGCGCATCACTTCCCGATTCTGGCGGAGCATGCACGTAAGCGACAGGGCAACTTCAGCGTCTGGAGTACCGCAGCGTCAACGGGTGAAGAGCCTTATTCGATCGCCATGACGCTGGCGGAAACGCTGGGCACAGGACCTGGCAAGTTCCAGGTTCATGCCAGCGATATCGATACTCAGGTACTGGAAAAGGCGGTGGCAGGGGTTTACCGCCAGGAAGAGCTGCGCACGCTGTCACCGGCGCAAATGCAGCGTTTCTTCCTGCGCGGAACCGGTCCGCATGCCGGTATGGTGCGGGCGCGTCCCGAGCTGACCAATATGGTCACTTACGCGCAGCTTAACCTGCTGGCGAATGACTGGGCGCTGCCGGGTCAGTTCGACGCTATTTTCTGTCGCAATGTGATGATCTATTTCGATAAAGAGACGCAGGAGAAGATTCTGCGTCGGTTTGTCCCACTGCTAAAACCGGGCGGAATCCTTTTCGCCGGACACTCAGAAAACTTCAGTCAGATCAGTAAAGAGTTCTGGCTGCGTGGGCAAACCGTCTATGGACTGACGAAGGAAAGATGATGAGCAAAATCACCGTGATGTGCGTAGATGACTCTGCGCTGATGCGGCAGTTGATGACAGAAATCATCAACAGCCATCCGGATATGGAGATGGTCGCTACGGCGCCCGATCCGCTGGTCGCCCGCGATTTGATCAAGCAGTTCAATCCGCAGGTGCTGACACTGGATGTGGAAATGCCGCGCATGGATGGCCTCGATTTCCTGGAAAAACTGATGCGGTTACGGCCAATGCCGGTGGTGATGGTTTCATCGCTGACCGGAAAAGGCTCCGAAATTACGCTGAGAGCGCTGGAGCTGGGCGCGGTGGATTTCGTGACCAAGCCGCAGCTCGGCATCCGCGAGGGGATGCTGGCGTACAGCCAGATGATTGGCGACAAAATTCGTGCGGCTTCCCGTGCGCGCCTGCACAACCGCACAGCGATGCCGGTGCCGGCGACACTGAAAGCGGGTCCGCTGCTGAGTAGTGAGAAGCTGATTGCGATTGGCTCCTCAACCGGCGGAACTGAGGCGATTCGCCATGTGCTGCAGCCGTTACCGGCAACCAGCCCGGCACTGCTGATTACCCAGCATATGCCGCCAGGCTTTACCCGCTCCTTTGCCGAGCGTCTGAACAAGCTGTGTCAGATCACGGTAAAAGAAGCCGAAGATGGTGAACGTATTTTGCCAGGCCACGCCTATATCGCCCCAGGCGCAATGCACATGGAGCTGGGCCGAAGTGGTGCCAACTATGTGGTGAAACTGAATGAAGGGCCCCCGGTAAACCGGCACAAACCCTCTGTGGATGTGCTGTTCAAATCGGTGGCGATTAACGCCGGACGAAATGCGGTGGGGGTCATCCTCACCGGAATGGGCAACGATGGTGCGGCCGGGATGCTGGAAATGCACCGGGCAGGCGCCTGGACCATCGCCCAGAACGAAGCCAGCTGTGTGGTATTTGGCATGCCGCGTGAGGCTATTGCCACGGGCGGCGTGAGCGAAGTCGTAGATTTAAGCAACATCAGCCAGCACATGCTGGCGAAAATTAGCGCCGGACAGGCATTGCGTATTTAACAGGCCCGTCCCGCCGGGCGAGACAACTCAGGAGTAGATATGGCAGATAAAAACATGCGCTTTTTGGTAGTAGACGACTTCAATACGATGCGTCGTATTGTGCGTAACCTGCTGAAAGAGCTTGGCTTCAATAACGTAGAAGAAGCGGAAGATGGTGTGGATGCCCTCGGCAAACTGAAAGCGGGTGGTTTCGACTTCGTGATTTCCGACTGGAACATGCCAAACATGGATGGCCTGCAGCTGCTGCAGACCATTCGTGCTGACGCGGCAATGAGTTCGCTGCCGGTGTTGATGGTCACTGCGGAAGCCAAGAAAGAGAACATTATCGCCGCCGCCCAGGCGGGTGCCAGTGGATATGTAGTGAAACCTTTCACTGCGGCAACCCTGGAAGAAAAGCTGGGTAAAATTTTCGAAAAACTGGGCATGTAAGGGGATGTGATGAGCGACTTTCCGAAACCAACTGAGGATGCCGCGGCACACGACATCATTTCACGTATTGGCTCTCTGACGCGCATGCTGCGCGACAGTCTGCGCGAGCTGGGGCTGGATAAAGCCATTGCCGATGCGGCTGAAGCCATTCCTGATGCCCGCGATCGTCTGGATTATGTTGTGCAGATGACGGCGCAGGCCGCTGACCGTGCGTTGAACTGTGTTGAAGCAGCACAACCTCATCAGGATAAAATGGAAGCCGGGGCAACCCAGCTGAAAGGACGTTGGGATGAGTGGTTTGAGAACCCAATTGAACTGGGTGATGCGCGGGAGTTGGTGACGGATACGCGCGCATTCCTCACCGCCGTGCCAGAGCATACCGCCTTTACCAACAAGCAGTTGCTTGAAATCATGATGGCGCAGGATTTCCAGGACCTTACCGGTCAGGTGATCAAGCGTATGATGGATGTGATTCAGGAAATTGAGCGCCAGCTGTTAATGGTGCTGCTGGAAAACATGCCAGAAGTCAGTGCTGAAAAGCGTCAGGAAGGCACCAGCCTGCTGAACGGACCGCAGATTCACGCTGATGCTCCAGGCGTGGTGGCGAACCAGGATCAGGTTGATGACCTGCTGGACAGCTTAGGGTTTTAAGCGTCGTTCGCCCGCGTGCGGGCGAAACAGCGGCATATTATAATAAACAGGGTCACCTTCCGGTGGCCCCGTTCTGCATTGTCAGATCCATCCCCGAAAGAACGCCTGTTTTTCCCATCTTATCTCCGCTTTGACTTAAGCCAGATTTGGCATCCTATGCTCAGAATTCCTGCCAACCGAGGTTTGTCGTGTCTGATAGCGACGAGGACAAAACAGAATCGCCCACGGCCCACCGACTTGAGAAAGCGCGTGAAGAGGGCCAGATTCCGCGTTCGCGCGAACTGACATCCGTACTGATGCTGCTGGCCGGCATCATGATCCTGTGGATGGGCGGCAACATGATGGCGCACCGGCTGGCGGCGATGGTCGCTACCGGGCTTCGTTTTGACCACGGCATGGTCAGAGATGACAAAATTATCGTCAGCCACATTGGCAGCCTGATCACGCAGGCACTGATGGCGCTGCTGCCGCTGATGGGCGGTCTGGTGCTGGTGGCGATTGCCGCCCCTATGCTGCTGGGCGGTATCGTTTTCAGCGGTAAATCGATCAAGTTTGATCCGAAAAAGATGAACCCGATTGCCGGCTTTAAGCGAATGTTCGCCGCTCAGGCCTGGACCGAACTGTTTAAAGGGATCCTCAAGACTATCCTGGTTGGCGCAGTGGGCTGGTGGTACATCTGGAGTCACTGGCCTGAGATGCTGCGGCTGATCAGCGAAGCACCGGTGACCGCGCTCATCCACGGCATGGAGATGATTGCGGTCTGCTGCTCGCTGGTGATGCTGGGGCTGATACCGATGGTGGGCTATGACGTTTTCTGGCAGCTCTACAGCCACTTTAAAAAGCTGAAGATGTCGATGCAGGAGATTCGCGACGAGCATAAGCAGCAGGAAGGCGACCCGCATGTTAAAGGACGCATCCGTCAGCAGATGCGCGCCGCTGCACGACGCAGAATGATGGCAGATGTGCCAAAAGCCGATGTCATCGTTACCAACCCGACGCACTACTCCGTCGCCCTGCAGTACAACGAGAAAAAGATGAGTGCGCCAAAAGTTGTCGCGAAAGGGGCCGGCGAGATCGCCCTGAGAATTCGTGAACTGGCTGCTGAACACCGCATCCCGGTTCTGGAAGCACCGCCGCTGGCGCGTGCGTTATATCGTCATACCGAAATTGGTCAGCACATCCCTGGCGCGCTGTATGCTGCCGTGGCCGAGGTGCTGGCGTGGGTCTGGCAGTCGCGTCGCTGGAAGCGCGAAGGGGGCCTGATTCCAACCAAACCAAAAGACCTGCCGGTTCCGGCAGAGATGGACTTTGCAGGAGAGAGCAAAAACGATGGCTAATAACCTGGCCGTAAAGCTACGTCTACCGGGCTTTAAAGATATGCAGTGGCAGGTACTGGCCGGGCCGGTACTGATCCTGATGATCCTGTCGATGATGGTTCTGCCATTGCCGCCGTTTATCCTCGATCTGCTGTTCACCTTTAACATTGCGCTGTCGATCATGGTCCTGCTGGTGGCCATGTTCACCCAGCGGACCCTGGAATTTGCGGCGTTCCCGACCATTCTGCTCTTCTCAACATTGTTGCGTCTGGCGCTGAACGTTGCGTCAACCCGTATCATCCTGATGGAAGGGCACACTGGTGCCGCTGCGGCCGGACAGGTGGTTGAAGCGTTCGGTCACTTCCTGGTGGGCGGTAACTTCGCCATCGGTATCGTGGTGTTTATCATCCTCGTGATCATCAACTTTATGGTTATCACCAAGGGTGCCGGTCGTATCGCGGAAGTGGGTGCGCGCTTTGTGCTGGACGGCATGCCCGGTAAGCAGATGGCAATCGATGCCGACCTCAACGCCGGTCTGATCGGTGAAGATGATGCCAAACGCCGCCGTGCAGAAGTGACCCAGGAAGCCGACTTCTACGGTTCGATGGACGGTGCGAGTAAGTTCGTTCGTGGTGATGCCATCGCCGGTATCATGATCATGGTCATCAACGTCATCGGCGGCCTGCTGGTGGGCGTGGTGCAGCACGGTATGGATGCGGGGCATGCCGCAGAGACCTATACGCTGCTGACCATCGGTGATGGACTGGTCGCGCAGATCCCGGCGCTGGTTATCTCCACTGCTGCCGGTGTTATCGTGACGCGCGTTGCCACCGATCAGGATGTCGGCGAGCAGATGGTCACTCAGCTGTTCAAAGATCCCCGCGTACTGATGCTCAGCGCCGGGGTGATTGGCTTACTGGGTCTGGTGCCTGGCATGCCTAACTTTGTTTTCCTGCTGTTCACCGCCGCCTTACTGGGTCTGGCCTGGTGGTTGCGTGGTCGCGAAGCACAGCCGAAGAAGAAAGTGGACGTTGCAGGCAGCATCAGCAACAAACCAGCAGACACGCCAGCCGCCACCGAAGCGTCCTGGACCGATGTGCAGCTGGAAGATACCCTGGGCATGGAAGTGGGCTACCGCCTGATTCCGATGGTCGATCATCAGCAAAACGGTGAGCTGCTGGGACGTATCCGCAGTATTCGTAAAAAGGTTGCTCAGGATGTTGGTTTCCTGCCGCCGGTGGTGCATATCCGTGACAACATGGAGCTGCCGCCTGCGCGCTATCGCATCCTGATGAAAGGGGTAGAGATTGGTAGCGGTGATGCCTATCCTGGCCGCTGGATGGCGATTAACCCGGGGACGGCTGCCGGAAGTCTGCCTGGTGAAGCGACCGTCGATCCCGCCTTTGGTCTGGCAGCGGTCTGGATTGATAGCGCACTCAAAGAGCAGGCGCAGATTCAGGGCTTTACTGTCGTCGAGGCCAGTACCGTTGTGGCAACCCATCTCAACCATCTTATCGGCCAGTTCGCCAGCGAACTGTTTGGCCGTCAGGAAGCGCAGCAGCTGCTGGATCGCGTAACCCAGGAGATGCCGAAGCTGACTGAAGATCTGGTGCCAGGCGTGATTTCACTCACCACGCTGCACAAGGTGCTGCAGAACCTTCTGGTGGAGCGGGTGTCGATTCGCGATATGCGCACCATCATCGAAACGCTGGCGGAACACGCGCCGGTGCAGAGCGATCCCCAGGAGCTGACCAGCGTGGTCCGTGTGGCGCTGGGCCGTGCGATTACGCAACAGTGGTTCCCGGGTAATGACGAAGTGCAGGTTATCGGGCTGGATTCAACGCTGGAACGTCTGCTGTTGCAGGCGTTGCAGGGCGGTGGCGGACTGGAGCCGGGTCTGGCCGACCGCCTGTTGAGTCAGGCACAGGCCGCATTGCAGCGCCAGGAGATGCTGGGGGCACCGCCGGTGCTGCTGGTCAATCATCCGCTGCGTGCACTGCTGGCGCGATTCCTGCGCCGCAATCTGCCACAGCTGGTGGTGCTCTCAAACCTGGAGCTGAGCGATAACCGTCAGATCCGTATGACTGCCACCATTGGAGGCAAATAATGCGCAGACTGATCATGGCATTGTTAATGATGCCACTGATGGCTCAGGCGGCTGGAGGGGCCTGGAGTGCCTCGGCTAACGGGCCGCTACTGGCGAACCGTGGCAGCTGGCAACGGGCGCAGCCGCTGACGCCACCCGCCGGCGTCGGTGGGGAAGTCAGCATCATTAACTGGCGTTATGAGCTGAGCAGGCCGGCGCCCTCTGGCCTGGAAGTGCGGCTGTGCGGTGAACAACGTTGCACGTCGCTTGAAGGTGCCAGCGGCACCACGCGCGGGCTGGCGCATCTGAATGCCGGTGAGACATTGCACATGGTGTTTGGTTTTGCGGGCAGCGGGGCGCTTCCACCCGGATTACGGGTGGTCAGCAGTGAAGTGATGGTCAATTACGAATAATGAATCAGCAACGTTGATGCCTGCGCGGGACACGCCGATGCACACCAGATATGTGCATCGGCTGTTACGTCGTTTACAGAGCAACAATTAACGCACTGACTCTCAGCCGATACATCAGGCACCGACGCAAAGGTCAGAATTCAGGCATTAACGCCTTTCATTCCCTCTTCCGAGTAACGCCCCCCTTTAACTTCTATTTGCCGGTGAAGTGCATTCAGCAACAGGAGATCGTTCTCTTCCAGCTGAATATCCGCGGCCTGCGCGTTTTCATTAAGATAAGCGATCTGCCTGGTGCCCGGTATCGGCACAATTCTTTCATACTGGGCCAGGAGCCAGGCCAGCGCAATCTGCCCGGTGGTGGCGTGATATTTCTCCGCCAGCGGCGTAATCGCATTTACCAGCTGCAGGTTGTGATCGATATTCTCCTGCTGGAAACGCGCGTTATTTTTGCGGAAATCATCCCCGGCAAAATCACTGTTCTGGCGGTATTTCCCGGTCAGAAAACCTCTGCCCAGCGGGGAATAGGGCACCAGACCGATACCGAGCTGTTTCACCGCTGGCAGGATGTCTTCTTCAATGTCACGCGTCCACAGAGAATATTCCGTCTGCAGCGCGGCCAGCGGATGGATGGCGTGCGCCCGATTCAGCGTGGCAGCCGACGCTTCACACAATCCAATCCGGGCAATTTTCCCCTCTTTTACCAGGCGGCTCAGACACTGCATGCTCTCCTCAATCGGTGTTGCCGGGCTGATACGATGCAGATAAAAGATATCAATACGCTCGACGCCCAATCGTTTCAGGGAGGCATGGCAGCTGCGGGTAATGTAGTCCGGCTTATTGTTAATGGTACGGGCATAAGCCTCATCTGCCGGACGCTCGATACCACATTTGGTGGCGACGGTGAACGTCAGGCGTTCAGCCTTGCTCATCCCGGCAAGAAACTCACCGATCAGCTGCTCATTGTGGCCACGTCCGTAAAGATCGGCGGTATCAATGAAGGTGATATCCAGGTCGCGCAGCTGGCTAAGCAGCTGGAGAGACTGGCGGTCGTCGGAGTGACCGTAAAATTCGCTCAGCCCCATTGCGCCATAGCCTATGGCGCTGACATCCAGACCCTGACTTAAGGTTCGCTTTTTCATTGTTTCTCCTCGTGAGTGAAAGGCGATTGTTTCACCCCGCGTGAAGGCAATGAATTGCTCTTTTCGTCATGCAAAAAAGGTATCAGGAAAGGTAAGACCGGGGACAACACAGGAGCGGGCGGAACCGCGCATCATCAGCCACAGGCAGCGCGACGTAAGAGGGCGGCGACTCAGTCCGATGAATGCGGGTGAGCGTCGTGATCAGCCGACTGTGAAAGCACGCTCAGCGCATTCAGCACTGCCGCATTTTTTTCATTGGCGCGAATGGCCGCATAAACATCAATCGTCAATTGCCGCGCCGCGCTTTCAGTCAGCGGGCGATAACAGAGTCCTGTCTGGTTAAAGGTACATTTTGACTGCGGCATCAGGGCGAATCCTTTGCCTCTGGCAATGTGCGACAGCATCAGCAGAGAATCATCCGGCTCTCTTATTCGTTTTAACGTGACGTTGAGCGTCGCAAAGTAGCGTTCGCATTTATCGTAAAACTGCGGATTGGCACTGCGCGCAAACCAGAACAGCGGCAGGTCGGCCAGCGCCTCCAGTGCGACCTTTTCTCCTGCCAGACTGGCAGGGTGCGTTGACGGCATAGCGAGCAGCAACGGTTCACGGTAAACCCAGGTGTACTGAACCAGGGTTTCCGCTTCCGAACCTTTTTCGCCAGTGAGAATTAAATCCAGGCTGTTTTTGGCCAGGCTTTGCAGCAGTTGAGCGGAGGTCAGGCTGGGCATCTCCATTTCATCGCTGGCATGGAAACTGGCGAGTTGCCGGTTAAGCGGTGCCATTAATTCAAAGTTGAGCGTGCGGGTCAGTCCGATACGTGGTCGCACAGCAGCAGGCTGCTTTAGGCTATTCAGCGCGGTAAGAATCGCTTCTGCTTTTGCAACCAGCGCACGGCCAGCATCGGTGAGCATCACCTCATGAGTCGTTCGGCTGAACAGCGGCTGACCGAGCAGATCTTCCAGGCTTTGAACCTGACGGGTGAGCGGCGGCTGCGTCATGCTGAGGCGTTCTGCGGCCCGGCGAAAATTAAGCTCGTGCGCAACAGCCAGAAAGCACTGCAATTGCTTTATGGTGGGAAGATGACTGCTGATAAGGTGCGCGGCGACAGACATAACACCATCCTGCTGCGGAAATTTGGGGGGCGTTCAGAGCGGATGACTGGGAACAGCAACGGAGAGGGAAATCCCTCTCCGTTTTACAGGTTACATGCGCTCGACGGTGTCGATACCCAGAGTATCCAGACCCTGCTTCAGCGTCTTCGCCGTCAGCGCGGCCAGCTGCAGACGGCTCAGGCGCGTTGCGTCTGATTCTGCGCTGAGAATCGGGCAGTGCTCGTAGAAGCCGGAGAACAGACCGGCCAGATCGTAGAGATAGGCACACATCACATGTGGCGTGCCGTCGCGAGCGACCTGAGTAATGACCTCTTCGAACTGTAGCAAACGCGTGGCCAGCTGTGCTTCGCGCTCTTCACTGATCACAATCTCTGCATCCAGCGAATCGGCATTAATGCCCGCTTTACGGAACACGGAAAGCACACGGGTATAGGCATACTGCATGTAAGGCGCGGTATTGCCTTCAAACGCCAGCATGTTATCCCAGTCGAAGATGTAGTCGGTGGTGCGGCTTTTTGACAGATCAGCATATTTGACAGCACTGATCCCCACCACTTCCGCCAGGGTTTTCACTTCCGCTTCGCTCATCTCCGGGTTCTTCTCACGCACCAGCGAGTAGGCACGCTGATAGGCTTCATCCAGCAGATCAGAGAGTTTAATAGTACCGCCGCTACGTGTTTTAAATGGTCGTCCATCTTTGCCCAGCATCATGCCGAATGCATGGTGCTCCAGCGGCACAGACTCCGGCACATAACCCGCTTTACGGACAATCGTCCATGCCTGCACCAGATGCTGATGCTGACGTGAATCGATGTAATAGAGTACGCGATTGGCTTTCAGCGTTTCATAACGATATTTCGCACAGGCGATGTCCGTGGTGGTGTAGAGGTAGCCACCATCCTTTTTCTGGATGATGACGCCCATCGGCTCACCCTCTTTGTTCTGGAATTCATCCAGGAACACCACGGTTGCGCCTTCGCTCTCGACCGCTAAGCCTTTCTGTTTCAGGTCGGAAACAATGCCGGGCAGCATGTCGTTATAAAGACTTTCACCCATTACATCGTTGCGCGTCAGCGTCACGTTCATGCGGTCGTAGATTTTCTGGTTCTGACTCATGGTGATGTCGACCAGCTTCTTCCACATCTGGCGGCAATATTCATCGCCACCCTGAAGTTTCACGACATAGCTGCGCGCACGCTCGGCAAACTCAGGATCTTCATCATAAGTGCGTTTTGCTTCACGGTAGAAGCCTTCGAGGTCGGCCAGCGCCATCTCTGCGTGATCTTCATTCTGCTGCTTTTCAAGGAACGCGATCAACATGCCGAACTGCGTACCCCAGTCGCCAACGTGGTTAGCGCGGATAACGTTATGGCCGAGAAACTCCAGCGTACGCACCGCCGCATCACCAATGATGGTGGAGCGGACGTGACCGACGTGCATCTCTTTTGCAACATTAGGGGCGGAATAGTCGACCACGATGGTCTGCGGCTCAGCCAGCTGCACGCCAAGACGCGGCAGGCTAAGTGCCTGACGGGCGTGTGTTGCCAGCCAGTTGTGGTCAAGGAAAATATTAATGAAACCCGGCCCGGCAATTTCAACCTTGCTGGCGATGCCGGTCAGGTCGAGGTGCTGAATCACCGCTTCCGCTAATTGTCGCGGTGCCTGTCCCAGCTTTTTCGCCACGGCCATAATGCCGTTGGCCTGATAGTCTCCAAACTGAACCCGTGCAGACTGACGAACCTGTGGTTCGCAATCGGCGGGTGCGCCGGCTAAAACCATTGCCTGACTGACTTTTGCGGAAAGAAGTGCCTGAATATTCACCGAGTTACCTTCATAAGCTGAACAGCGCCCTGGACTGCTAAACCGGGCTGTCATCATCTTGCCTGAGCACATCGCGTTACGGCGGGGCAGAAACGGATGGGGCAGACAAAATGGAAAAAAATGAGGGGAAAAGTATACGTGAAATGTGGATGGGCGTCAGCAGTTGGATGAAGCGGGGAAACAGAGCTGAAGAAGATGTTTCCCGGAGGCGTTAACGACGTCGCAGATGACGACGTGGGTTCTTTACGCTTTTATCTTCAAGCACCTTCCAGTGGCGCGCAATTGCGAATCCCATCAGTGCGATCAGTACAGCGACAACGATGAGCATAGACATATAGCCATTCCTTTTGTTTGTGTTAGGTCAAATTTATAGGAAGGCAGAGAATGCTGCAATTGTTTATCAGTCAATTGAGACTTATCTTATTGTATTAAAGAAGTTGATTATAATCATGCAGTTAACTCACTTTCATCAAGGAACTTATGGCCCTAAACAGGAGATAAATCCGAAATGAAAGATGTTATTATGAGGTTTTGCGTTAAATTTCAGTCCAAATAAGATGAATCTTATCATTATGTGACGTCAGGCACGCGGCGCTCCATAAACGAGACTGTTTATAAATGCTAAACAAATTGAGAGGATTTACGGTGTCAGAGCGATCTTTTCCGGCAGAATTGGACGATTTAAAGACAGATTTAAGGCGTTTTGAAAAATCGTTGCAAAGTTTTGCGCAGCAACTTGGTTTGCGCCTTAACGATCTTGAAGTGGACCATATTTCGGTGCGTTGTCATCAGGACACGACGGCGATCCGCTGGCAGCAAGGCCTGCAGCAGATGGGTACGCAGTTTTCCGCGACGATGATTAACGGACGGCAGATTTGCCTGTTTAAACTACATGATCCACTGGTTGTGGCGGGCAGAGAGATCGATGTGGTTGAGCTGCCGTGGCCGGGTGAGAAGCGTTATCGCCATGAAGGCTGGGAGCACATTGAAGTGGTGTTACGTGGCGATCATCGAACGCTGGGCATGCGCGCGATGGCATTATTGTCTGATGAGGCACTGACGCAGCCCGGTATTTCCTTTAAAACCAGCTCACCGCAGGGCGAGAATGAGCGTCTGCCTAATCCGACCCTGGCGGTGACGGACGGGCAGACAACCATCAAGTTTCATCCGTGGCGACTGGAGGAAATTGTCGCCAGTGAGCAGCACTAAATGCGGGCAGCCACGGCGCGTTTCAGTCGGGCAACCGCCTCGTCCAGTAGCGCTCGGGTACAGCCGAAATTGAGCCGGACAAACTGGTCGTTGCCGAACTCACGTCCGGCGGTTAAGCCCAGTCCGTGCTTCTCAAAATAGAGGGCAGGACTGGCCACACCCAGCGCGCTGGCATCAATCCAGGCCAGGTAGGTTGCTTCCGGGGTGGCAACTGACAGACCGGGCATTTTATTGACCTGAGATACCAGCCAGTCCCGGTTACTGCGCAGGTAAGCATTCTGTGCCTTCAGCCAGGGCTCACCTTCGCGCCAGGCTGCTGCTGCTGCGGTGATGGCCAGAATATCTACATCCGGCACAATGCCGCGTCGCACCCGGTTAAAGCGCGCGCGCAGTTCAGCATTCGGTATGATGGCGATGGACGCACCCAGACCGGCGATATTGAAACTCTTGGAGGGCGACATCAGCGTGACACTTCGCTGGGCCGCATCCTCACTTAGCGAAGCAAACGGAATGTGCTGCACGCCCGGTTCCAGTAGCAAATCGCTGTGGATCTCGTCGGAACAGACAATCAGATTGTGTTTCCGGGCGAATTCCAGCTGCGCCTGTAGTTCGTCCTGGCGATAGACCGTGCCGCCCGGATTCTGCGGGTTACACAGCATTAACAGCCGTTCTTTACCCCCAGTCTGTTCTTCGGCTGCATCCAGATCCAGCAGCCAGCGCCCCTGTTGCAACGTGACAGGCACATTGATCTGACCTCGCTCTGCCAGTTTTGCCGCCCCGCGAAACGGTGGATAGATCGGCGTGGGAGAAATCGTCAGCTCGTCCGACGCAGTGAAGGCACGCACGGCGAGATTCAGTCCACTCACCACGCCGGGTAAAACCACAATCCATTCCGGATTGACGTGCCACTGATAGCGTGAGGCGAGCCACGCAACTGCGCTGTCGAGAAACGCTACCGGCGTATCGCCATAGCCGAAAATGCCATGCCCGGCGCGGGTTTTGATCGCATCGATAACGCAGTCAGGCGATCGGAAATCGGTATCTGCCACCCACAACGGCAGAATGTCCTGGTCCGCATATTTGTTCCATTTAAGGCTATCGCTGTGACGACGGTCTATCCGTTGGTCGAAATTGAATGCCATAGTTAACTTTCCCGGTAAACTCATATCAGCAGCCAGACTAACTGATGAATCTGCCTTGAACCAGAGTCATGTAAAGGAGAAGAGAATGACCACACTGGAAATTTGCTGCTATGGCGTGGATTGCGCCGTGACCGCACAACAGGCGGGCGCCGATCGGGTTGAACTTTGTGCCGCACCGCGTGAGGGTGGTCTGACCCCATCGGCAGGGATGCTGAATGCCGCCCGGCGCGAGGTTTCAATCCCGGTTCATCCTATTGTCCGGCCACGGGGTGGTGACTTTTGTTATACCGCGCGCGAGTTTGAAGCGATGAAATCGGATGTGGCGTTGATACGCGAACTGGGTTTTCCGGGGCTGGTCATTGGGATGCTTGATGAGGACGCGCATATCCATCATGGTCAGATGCGGCAGATTATGGCGCTGTGTGACGGCCTGTCAGTGACGTTCCATCGCGCCTTCGATCTGTGCCACAGCCCTAAGCGAGCGCTGGAAGAATTAACAGATTTGGGGGTAGCGCGCATTCTGACATCCGGTCAGCAACACAGTGCTGAAAACGGAATTGCACTCCTCAGGGAACTAAATGAGGCCAGCACCGGTCCTATTATTATGGCGGGTGCCGGGGTTCGTCTCAGCAACCTGCAAAAGTTTCTCGACATGGGTATTGATGAAGTTCACAGCTCGGCAAGTCGCCTGATGGTGTCGCCGATGCGCTACCGCAAAGCGGGGGTCTCCATGTGTTCTGAAGCCGAAAGCGATGAGTTCAGCCGCTACTGTGTAGACGGCGATGTCGTTGAGGCGATGAAAAGTGTGATGCAGATGAGCACCGTTCGGGTCGCCTGAATCACAACAGATTTTGCCGCGCAGCACGCCGATTATTGACGTGGTGTTTGCAAGTACCAAACCCCAGTATTCTTGCTGGGGTTCTTTTTGTCTGAAGCCCTCTCAAGTGCAGTGACCTTATTCCGGGGTTCTCTGGCATTGTCATGATGTGAACGGAAGATGACACCTGACGTTTGTGCCTTTTCACCTCTCTAATCATTTAAAGCACTGCAGGCCGGAATCGTCAAAGATTGGCGCTGTTTATCACCACAGCGTTTACACTGAAAGCAACGTCGCCTGGAAATTACCCTATGAAACGCAATCAGATTCTTGTTTTAAGCCTGATGCTGACTGCCTGGACTGAAAGCGCAGCGGCCAGCGCCTGCAGCCCGAATAATGCGGCCGTTGCAAACAGCAATAACCTTATTCTGCTGGGGGGAAACGCGAAAGGCGCTGTGAAGCAGGTGATTGCGGGCGAGTTTGGCAAAGATGTTAACTCGCAAAAGCGGGTGCTGGGGCAGTTTGACGCCTGCGGCGATCTGACCGTCGCCGACGTCAGCTACGATAAAAGCGAACGTAATGTGATTCTCAGCATGGAGCAACATATCGCCAGAGTGCAGGGCGGCTGGGTGGCGGAATACGCCTATCTGGTCAAAGTGCTGAAAGAAGGTAAGGAAGTCGTCGTGGATAATCGACAGGGAACGATTAACTGGCAGAAAGGCCGGCATGGCACGATTACCAGCGCCTCTGATAGATTTACCAGCATGGGGAAAAGCGGCTTTACCGACATCACCTATCGCTATGATCCCCAGCTACGGCTGGAGAAGAGCGTGGCGCGCGGCAGCGATCCGCTGACCAACGGTGAATTTCACTATCACTGGAACCCAAAAGGTCTGGTCACGCGCACCACATCTGCAAGAGGCACCGACGAATACACCTATGATCCTCAATGGCGTGAAGTACGACTTAACGGCACCGAGACCACACCGCTGAGCACCATCCGGTCGGTTGATGAGTGCCAGTCATGGGATGAGGTCGGCAACTGTACACTCAGCTATCTGCATGAGACCGAGATCTTTACGCGTGGCACTATCGAGCGCCACCTCAGTTCGGCTTACAAATATGAGTACTGGAACCAGCCTGCGACAGAAGAGTAACAGGCGATCGGGTGATCGCCCGTTCCTGACCTATTTTACAGTCTGACTAAAGGCATCCAGTGCCAGCAGAGCATTAGCGATATCTTCGGGTGACAGGTGTGGGTTGAGGTTTTTCAGCGTATCTCCCTCACTGTTTGCCAGCGCCCCCACTTTCACCAGATTCTCCCAGCTTTCATTTTCCAGATGCAGCTCCCGGAGTGTGGTTGGCATATTGATTGAGCGATAAAAGCGTATATAGCGCGCAATATCCTCATCCGTACGCTTCTCAAGCACCATCTGCGTCAGCGTGCCATAGGCAACTTTCTCGCCATGAGTCAGATGGTGGATATCGCCATCGATGGCGGTAAAACCATTATGAATCGCGTGAGCGGCTGCCAGACCACCGTTCTCAAACCCCAGTCCCGAGAGCAGCGTATTGGCCTCAACGACCGCTTCCACCGCTGGCGTTACCCGTTTTTCGGAAACGGCAACATAGGCGCTGTAACCCCATGTAAGAAGCGTTTCTTCACAGGCTCGGGCAATGGCCAGCCCGGCAAGTGTCGGATCACCGTTAACCATTGATTTCGCATGCGAACGTGCCACGGCCTGCGCTTCAACCCAGGTCGCCAGTCCATCTGCAATGCCTGATGCAAACAGCCGTGCTGGCGCACTGGCGCAGACTGCCGTGTCCACGAGCACCAAATCTGGATTTTTGCTGTAAAAGCGATAGCTCTCGAATACACCGCTGTCAGAATAGATGACCGACAGGGCGCTACAGGGCGCATCGGTGGACGCAATGGTTGGCACGATAGCCACCGGCAGTTTAAGTTCATCCGCCACCGCTTTAACCGTATCCAGCGTTTTTCCCCCGCCCAGGCCGACAATCACATTACAGCCCTGACTTTTTGCGAGCGCACTGAGTCGGGAAATCTCATTACTGGAGGCTTCGCCATTGAATTGCTGCCAGCTGAATGTCACGCCAGCGGAATCCAGGGCGTGTTGCGTCCGTTCGCCAATCAACGTCCAGACCGTGTTGTCAGCCACCAGAAAAGCCTGATCGCCCAGTTCAGTCAGATACGTTCCCAGCTCGTCCAGCACTCCTGCGCCCTGTACATATTTACGGGGTGAGGAAAAAATAAATTTACTCATAATCAAAACTCCCTGATATGAATGAATCAACCTGATCCAGTCTGGCACAATCCGGGAAGAGTGACAGTTGATGAAGGATTGCGGTCACCGGAGCTGTTAAGCTGCGTGAACACCCAGGAGATAACGGAGAAATCATGATGAGCGCAATGCTCTTTTCATTTCTGCTTGCGATAACCATTCTGACACTCACACCCGGATTTGACACCGCACTGGTGCTGCGAACCGCTATCGCGCAGGGCTGGCAGCGCGCCTGCGCCACCGCGCTCGGCGTGACGCTGGGCTGTCTGATCTGGGGAGTGGCGGTAGGCCTGGGGCTGGGTGCGCTATTGCTGGCCTCTGAAATTGCATACAACCTGCTGAAGTGGATGGGGGCGGCCTGGCTGCTCTGGCTCGGTATCAGGCTACTGCTTAAACCGCGTCAGCAACCGCTCATCGTGGACGAACAGCCTGCCAGGTCGCAGGGTTATCTGGCCTGCTTCAGTCGGGGGTTGATGGGGAATCTGCTGAATCCAAAAGTGGGCGTGTTTTACGTCACCTTCCTGCCACAGTTTATTCCGGCCGGGGCGTCAGTGGCGCTCTGGTGCACACTGATGGCGCTGGCACATATGCTGCTGGGGCTGATATGGAATGCCGTGTTAATCGGCGGCAGTCACTATTTTGCGGGTCATCTGCAAAAACCGCGGGTATTAAAGGTGATGGATCGCCTGACCGGCTGCGTGTTTATTGGATTTGCGGCGAAACTGGCGTTGTCTCGCCGCTGAGATTTAAGGTTTGGTGGCGACCAGCACGGCGCGCAGCGGAGCCGGATAGCCCTCAACCGTTTTGCTCGGATCATCGGGATCGAGGAATTCCGCCAGCGACTCGCTGGTCATCCAGTCTGTCCGACGTTGTTCTTCGGTGGTGGTCAGGGCGAAATCGACAATCCGTACATCGACAAAGCCGCTTTTCTCCAGCCAGCTTTTCAGCGCCTCGGCGGAGGGGATAAAGAAGACGTTGCGCATCTGCGCATAGCGCTCACCGGGCACCAGCACCTGATTCACATCGCCCTCAATTACCAGCGTCTCCAGCACCAGTTCACCGCCGCTCACCAGCTGATTTTTCAGCTGTAACAGGTGATCCAGCGGGGAACGGCGATGGTAGAGCACACCCATCGAAAACACGGTATCAAACGCCTGTAACGCCGGTAACTGTTCAATACCCAGCGGCAGCATGTGCGCCCGGCGATCATCGTTCAGCAGCTTACGCACGGCTTCAAACTGCACCAGGAAGAGCTGCATCGGATCAATGCCGACCACCAGATGCGCACCCGCACCAATCATCCGCCACATGTGATAACCGCTGCCACAGCCAACATCCAGCACCGTCCGGCCCGCCAGCGAGGATATATGCGGCAGGACACGCTCCCATTTCCAGTCAGAACGCCACTCAGTGTTGATATGGGTGCCATAGAGGAAATAGGGCCCTTTGCGCCATGGCATCAGGTTACGCAGTAATTTCTCAATACCCTGACGATGACGATCGCTGATGTCATCGCGGTCGGCGGTGACACTATGCAGCAGATCGAGCTTTTGCGGCTCCAGCAGCGGCAGATACTCCAGCGACTTGTACCAGTCACGGAAGTGCCCATGCAGGTTTTCACGCTGCCACTCGCTGATTTGCGCCGGTAAAACTTCCAGCCACTTCGCCAGTGGACCTACGGCAATTTGCTGATAAAAACGGCCAAAGTCGATCATTTCAACGCCACCAGAGATCCAAAATTAAAGCACTGGAACCAGAGTTCGGCGTGCGAGAAACCGGCCTGTTTCAGGCGGGCTTTATGGGCTTCGACGCTGTCAGTCAGCATCACATTTTCCAGCATGCTACGTTTCTGGCTGATTTCCAGTTCGCTGTAGCCGTTGGCGCGCTTGAAGTCATGGTGCATGTTGAACAACAGTTCACCGACTTCGGCATCTTCAAAACTGAATTTCTCCGACAGCACCAGCGCGCCACCGGGTTTAAGTCCCTGCCAGATTTTTTCCAGCAGAGCCAGACGTGCGGGTGGCTCCAGAAACTGCAGCGTAAAGTTAAGCACCACCAGCGAGGCGTTTTCTATGTCAATATCACGGATATCCGCTTCCAGCACCGTCACCGGCGTATCAGCGCGAAACGCATCCAGATGACGACGGCAACGCTCCACCATCGCCGGGGAGTTATCCACTGCGATGATCTGGCAACCCGGGACATGAATATTGCGGCGCACCGAGAGGGTGGCGGCGCCCAGCGAGCAGCCCAGGTCATAAACCGTGCTGTCGGGCGTAACAAAACGTTCTGCCAGCATGCCAATCATCGAAATGATGTTGGAGTAGCCCGGCACCGAGCGCTGAATCATGTCTGGAAAGACTTCAGCTACGCGCTCGTCAAAAGTCCAGTCGCCCAGTTTTGCAATGGGCGCTGAGAAGAGTTGATCGCGGTCAGACATATCGAAAATCCGAAGAGACGACGGAAAGGGCGCTATTCTCGCAGAAAGTGGGGCGGCCTGCACCCCTTAACCCAGGGCGACTTAATGAAGTGTCAGCACCAGTTCCCACGGCAGATAAATAAGATTAAAAATGACCATGCCGCACAGGGAAAACAGCGTCAGCAGCATGCCATATTTACGGCCAGCCATGGCGCTGCTGCGTAAACCCCAGGCATGGAGTAACCGGCTGATGAAAAAGAGCAGGCCAGTGAGATGCACCATCCAGATATCGGCGCCATTCATCTCCATCATCACCAGCAGCAACAGCGCCAGCGGGATAGTTTCGATGGCATTGCCGTGAATGCGAATCGCCATTTTCAGGTCGTGATAGCCGCCATCGCCATACGCCACGCGATAGAAACGGCGGTAACGCACCACGTCCATTGTAAATTTCATTACCAGCAATGCACCCAGTACGACGTATAACGCGCTAATCATTGTCACTCCGGTATCCATCCGTAAAGTAGCTATTCTATCCAGCGTACAGCACGCTGTCCTGTGCAGTGATCAAAACAGTGATGTCTGTTGCGGCCAGTCGGGTCCATTGCCAATAGCCGGATCGATCTGCTGCAGCTGCGGCCATAGCGCCTGCACCAGCGGAAACACCTGACCCATATCGGGCGTATGCAGAAACAACATGGCGTCGCCCTGTTGCTGCCATTGCGAGAGCTTGTCACGCCAGATCTGAAATAGCGGCACGGTCTCTTCCACACTGTCGCTGCCGATAAAACGGACCATTGGCTGCGAGCCGGTTCGTAAGGCATGAGGCGGCACTTTAGGCTTCTGAGCACGGGCCACCAGCGCTGCCGGGTTTTGCGAGGTGGAGGCGTGAACCGGGCGGCTGTCCAGCATGACGCGATTGATGCCGCGCTCAAGCAATCCGCGATTCAGCGCCCGCTCTGCGTCACCTTTGGCAAAGAAAGCGGGATGGCGGACTTCGACGCCGTAGTGAAAACGACGCGGCAAACTATCCAGAAAGCGCCACAGATCGGCGATCTGCGCCGGAGAGAAGCTGGCAGGCAGCTGCAGCCAGTACTGACCGATGCGATCGGCCAGCGGCTCCATCAGGCGCAGGAAATCGGTCAGCAGGTCGTCACTGTGCTGTAGCGCCGCCTGATGGCTGATGGTGTTGGGAAACTTAAAGCAGAAGCGAAACGCATCATGCGTCATATCGCGCCAGCGCATCACCGTTTCGGTATCAGGCAGCGCATAAAGCGTGGTGTTTCCCTCTACACAATGGAAGTATCGGGCATAGTCCGCCAGGCTCGTGATACCCCAGCGTTTCCAGTGTGAATGCCCCCACTGGGGCAGGCCAATACGAAGTGTCACGCGCGCTCCTGGCGATGGGTTAAGATGCCCCATTATCTTCTATGTTCGGTCAGGTGGGCAAATGCACACAGGAAATCGGTGCTTTGGCGTGGATCTGCTTATCCTGCCTGGCTTTTTCCATTATAATGACCGCCATTTTTGCGACAGCATCGCAACAGGTAACGCGGCCGGATGCTGTCAGCTGCAGCGGCGAAGTTAAAAGGATAGTGTTATGCGTACAGAATATTGCGGACAGCTCAATCTGTCTCATGTAGGTCAGCAAGTCACGCTTTGCGGCTGGGTAAATCGCCGTCGCGATCTGGGCAGTTTGATTTTTATCGACATGCGCGACCGTGAAGGCATCGTGCAGGTGTTTTTCGATCCCGATCGTCAGGACGCATTTAAGCTGGCTTCTGAACTGCGTAACGAATTCTGCATCCAGATCACCGGCACCGTGCGTGCGCGTGATGAGAAGAATAAAAACAGCGACATGGCGACCGGCGAAGTCGAAGTGTTTGCCCAGGCGCTGACCATCATCAACCGCTCTGAGCCACTGCCGCTGGACTCTAATCAGACCAACAGCGAAGAAGCGCGCCTGAAATACCGCTATCTGGATCTGCGTCGTCCTGAGATGGTGACGCGTCTGAAGACCCGCGCGAAAATCACCAGCTTTGTTCGCCGCTTTATGGATGACGAAGGGTTCCTGGATATCGAAACCCCGATGCTGACCAAAGCGACGCCAGAAGGCGCGCGTGACTATCTGGTGCCTAGCCGGGTTCATAAAGGCAAGTTCTACGCGCTGCCGCAGTCACCGCAGCTGTTCAAACAGCTGCTGATGATGTCAGGTTTTGACCGCTACTATCAGATCGTTAAATGCTTCCGCGATGAAGATTTACGCGCCGATCGTCAGCCCGAATTTACCCAGATCGACGTTGAAACCTCCTTTATGACCGCGCCGCAGGTGCGTGAAATTATGGAGCGTTTAATCCGCAATCTGTGGCAGGACGTGCAGGGCGTTGATCTCGGCGAGTTCCCTCAGATGACCTTTGCGGAAGCGATGCATCGTTACGGTTCTGATAAGCCGGATCTGCGTAACCCGATGGAGCTGGTGGACGTGGGTGACCTGCTGAAAAATGTGGAGTTCCAGGTCTTCTCTGGCCCGGCTAACGATGAAAAAGGCCGTGTTGCGGCACTGCGTGTGCCAACTGGTGCGCAGCTGAGCCGTAAGCAGATTGATGAATATGGCAAGTTCGTAGAAATTTACGGCGCGAAAGGCCTGGCGTGGATGAAAGTTAACGTCCGCGCGGACGGCCTGGAGGGCGTGCAGAGTCCGGTTGCCAAGTTCCTGAATGCAGAGATCGTTGAAGGCATTCTGAGCCGCACCGGCGCACAGGATGGCGACATCATCTTCTTTGGTGCCGATCGCGCCAAAGTGGTTGCGGATGCACTGGGTGCGCTGCGCCTGAAAGTGGGTCGCGAGCTGAACATCACCGATGAAAAAGCCTGGGCACCGCTGTGGGTGATCGACTTCCCGATGTTCGAAGAGGACGAGGAAGGCGGTCTGGCTGCGATGCACCACCCGTTCACTGCACCAAAAGAGATGAGCGCAGAAGAGCTGGCTGCGGATCCAACCCGTGCCGTGGCGAATGCCTACGACATGGTGATCAACGGTTATGAAGTGGGCGGCGGTTCAGTGCGTATCCACAACGGCAAAATGCAGCAGACGGTGTTCAGCATTCTGGGTATTGAAGAGCACGAGCAGCGCGAGAAGTTTGGCTTCCTGCTGGATGCGCTTAAATTCGGTACACCACCGCATGCGGGCCTGGCGTTTGGTCTGGATCGCCTGACCATGCTGCTGACCGGCACCGACAACATTCGTGACGTTATTGCGTTCCCGAAAACCACGGCGGCAGCCTGCATGATGACCGAAGCGCCAAGCGAAGCGAACCCGGCTTCTCTGCTGGAACTGGGCATTCAGGTCATTAAAAAAGAAAAGCCTGAGATTAAATAATGGGCTATAAACACCCGGTTTCAGTGCTGGTGGTTATTTCGGCGCGCGATACTGGCCGGGTGTTGATGCTGCAGCGGCGTGACGATCCCTCATTCTGGCAGTCGGTTACCGGCAGCCTGGAAACGGGGGAGTCACCGCTGGCGACCGCGTGTCGTGAAGTGAAT
Source organism: Pantoea jilinensis (assembly GCF_019104105.1). Classification (NCBI taxonomy): domain Bacteria; kingdom Pseudomonadati; phylum Pseudomonadota; class Gammaproteobacteria; order Enterobacterales; family Erwiniaceae; genus Pantoea; species Pantoea jilinensis. Next base: position 1,721,289 of record NZ_CP077746.1, read on the forward strand.
GAGGAGGTCGGCATTGACGTGCTGACTGAGCAGCTGGAGGTGGAGGATTGTCATCGTCAAATCGACTTTGAAATCTTTCCCCATTTCCGCCATCGCTATGCGCCTGATGTCACCCATAATCACGAGCACTGGTTTCGCCTGCAACTGCCGGAAGAGCGCGATGTGACGCTCACGGAGCATCTGGCGTTTCGCTGGCTGGCACCTGCTGACGCTGCAGCATTAACCCGATCATGGAGTAACCGCCAGGCAATTGAAGAATTTATCTGAATGCTCGCCATCGCCCGGTATTCCGGCGGCGGATAGATTAAATTTTATGAATCTGGTGAGTTTTAACAGGACTTCACCAATATATTGAACAGCCAGGCATCATCTACGCTGCGACGTTGTTTACCACCCGCGTGAAGTCATCAGCATACTGTTGTACGTGATGATCATGCGCGATGCTCGCCCAAAGCGGGTACACGGGTTTTTAAAAACGGTGTAAGCACCGACGGTAAACAGGCTCGCAGCCAGGATAGCCTGCACCCTGTAAAAGATCGGAGAAACGTTAAAATGGCAGGACACAGTAAGTGGGCAAACACCAAACACCGTAAGGCGGCGCAGGATGCTAAGCGCGGCAAAATCTTCACCAAAATCATTCGTGAACTGGTGACAGCGGCCAAGCTGGGCGGTGGTGATCCGGGCTCAAACCCGCGTCTGCGTGCCGCGATGGATAAAGCGCTGGCGAACAACATGACCCGCGACACCATGGATCGCGCTATCGCGCGCGGTGTGGGCGGCGATGACAACGCCAACATGGAAACCATCATTTATGAAGGTTATGGTCCAGGCGGTTCAGCCATCATGATTGAATGCCTCAGTGACAATCGTAACCGTACCGTGGGTGAAGTGCGTCACGCCTTTACCAAAACCGGTGGCAACCTGGGTACTGACGGATCCGTGGCTTACCTGTTCAACAAGAAAGGCGTGATCTCTTTTGCGCCAGGTCAGGATGAAGATGCGGTAATGGAAGCGGCCCTGGAAGCGGGCGGCGAAGACGTTGTCACCTATGACGACGGCGCGATTGATGTTTTCACCGCATGGGAAGAGATGGGCACGGTGCGTGATGCACTGGAAGCACTTGGTCTGAAAGCGGATACCGCAGAAGTGGCGATGATCCCGACGACCAAAGCCGAAATGGATGCGGAAACCGCACCAAAACTGCTGCGTCTGATCGACATGCTGGAAGATTGCGACGATGTGCAGGAGGTTTATCACAACGGTGAGATCTCCGACGAGGTGGCGGAAACGCTGTAATGGCGTCTGCCGCCCTGTTAACCGGAGAGGCGTAATGTCGATTATCCTGGGAATTGATCCCGGCTCACGCATCACCGGTTATGGTGTTATTCGTCAGACTGGCCGCCAGCTCACCTATCTGGGCAGCGGCTGTATCCGCACCAATACCACCGAGTTGCCCGCCCGTCTGAAGCTGATTTATGCGGGCGTCTGCGAAATCATCACGCAGTTTTCACCCGATTTCTTCGCCATTGAACAGGTGTTTATGGCGAAGAATGCCGACTCGGCGCTGAAGCTCGGCCAGGCGCGCGGTGCCGCCATTGTTGCCGCGGTTAACCACGATCTGCCGGTGTTTGAGTATGCCGCCCGTCAGGTGAAACAGACCGTGGTTGGCATCGGCAGCGCCGAGAAAAGTCAGGTGCAGCACATGGTGCGAACCCTGCTGAAGCTGCCCGCAAACCCGCAGGCGGATGCCGCCGATGCACTGGCGATAGCCATCACTCATTGTCACGTGGCCCAAAACGCGGCGCGCATGAGTGACAGCAAGCTGGTGCTGACGCGCGGACGATTGCGCTCAAGTTAGCGCTTATCGCTCAGGTCTCACTCTCAGGCTGGATATTCATCCAGCCTTTTTTATGTTATAAAATCCGCCACATTCTTTAGTTAAGGAAGCATTCAGGTGATAGGTCGTTTACGGGGCAATATTCTGGAAAAGCAGCCGCCACTGGTGCTGCTTGAGGCACACGGCGTCGGCTATGAAATTTACATGCCCATGACCTGTTTTTATGAGTTGCCTGAACTTCAGCACGAAGCGGTGATTTTTACCCATTTTGTGGTGCGTGAAGATGCGCAGTTGCTGTTTGGTTTTAACAGCAAGCAGGAGCGCGCGCTGTTTCGCGAACTGATTAAAGTGAATGGCGTCGGGCCCAAGCTGGCGCTGGCGATCCTCTCCGGCATGTCGGCGCAGCAGTTTGTGACTGCCGTCGAGAAAGAAGAGATCGCATCACTCGTTAAACTGCCCGGTGTGGGCAAGAAGACGGCTGAGCGACTGGTGGTCGAGATGAAGGACCGCTTCAAAGGGATGCACGGCGACCTGTTTGGCGGCGATTCTGCGTTTACGCTCACCACGCCGAGCGCCGAGCCGGAAACCAATGATGCGGAATCCGAAGCGGTTGCAGCGCTGGTTTCACTGGGTTATAAACCGCAGGAAGCGAGCCGTATGATCAGTAAAGTCGGTCGACCGGATGCGGATTGCGAAACCCTGATCCGCGAAGCGCTACGCGCCGCCATTTGAGGTAAGTCATGATAGAAGCCGACCGCCTGATCTCCGCTGCCAGTATCAGCGAAGAAGAGGTTATTGACCGCGCGATTCGCCCGAAGATGCTGACCGAATATGTCGGTCAGCCGCAGGTGCGTGAGCAGATGGAAATATTCATCAAGGCAGCGCAACTGCGCGGCGATGCGCTCGATCATCTGTTGATCTTCGGTCCACCAGGGCTGGGTAAAACCACTCTGGCCAACATCGTGGCCAATGAGATGGGCGTCAATCTGCGCACCACATCCGGTCCGGTGCTGGAGAAGGCGGGCGATCTGGCGGCGATGCTGACCAACCTTGAGCCCCATGACGTCCTGTTTATCGATGAAATCCATCGCCTCTCACCGGTAGTGGAAGAGATACTCTACCCGGCGATGGAAGATTATCAGCTGGATATCATGATTGGTGAAGGCCCGGCTGCGCGTTCAATCAAACTCGATCTGCCGCCGTTTACGCTGATTGGTGCCACCACGCGTGCTGGCTCGCTGACCTCGCCGCTGCGCGACCGTTTTGGCATTGTGCAGCGTCTGGAGTTCTATCAGGTTAAAGATCTGCAGCATATCGTGGGTCGCAGTGCCGCCTGTCTGGGCCTGGCGCTGAGTGATGAAGGGGCATTAGAGATCGCCCGTCGCGCACGCGGCACACCGCGTATCGCCAACCGCCTGCTGCGTCGCGTTCGTGACTTCGCAGAAGTGCGGGCAAACGGTGATCTCAGCGGTGAAGTCTCCAGCAGCGCGCTGGATATGCTTAACGTTGACAGCGAAGGGTTCGATTATATGGACCGTAAACTGCTGCTGGCGATCATCGACAAATTTATGGGTGGGCCGGTGGGGCTGGACAACCTGGCTGCTGCCATTGGTGAAGAGCGGGAAACCATTGAAGATGTGATTGAACCCTTCCTGATTCAGCAGGGCTTCATTCAGCGCACACCACGTGGCCGGATGGCCACGCAGCATGCTTATCGTCACTTCGGTATGACGCGCGAAGAGTAACTACATGGCTGGTTTGCGTACCATGCTGAAGATAAACAGGATGGCAGCGCAGAGCACAACCGACGGCCCGGCAGGCGTGTCGTAGAACGCGGAGAAGGTCAGACCGCCGGTGACGGCAATCACACCGATGACCACCGCGACGCCCGCCATGCCTTCCGGTGAGCGCACGAAACGGCGTGCGGTCGCCGCCGGGATAATCAGCAGTGAGGTGATGATCAGCGCACCGACAAACTTCATCGCTACCCCAATTGTCAGCGCCGTGACCAGCATCAGAACCAACCGGGTACGCTGGATATTGACGCCATCGACCTGCGCCAGCTCCGGGCTGATGGTCATCGACAGCAACGACCGCCACTGCCACGCCATCACCAGCAGCACGATCACCACGCCGCCACCCATCATCCAGAGATCGTCGGGTGTGACCGCCAGCAGGTCGCCAAACAGATACGCCATCAGATCGACGCGCACGTTCTTCATCAGGCTGACCACCACCAGACCCAGCGACAGCGCACTGTGCGCCATAATGCCCAGCAGGGTATCAATAGCCAGATGCGGACGACGCTCCAGCCAGACCAGGCCTAGCGCCAGGCAGACCGTGACCAGAATCACCGCATAGTAAGGATTCACATTTAACAGCAGGCCAAATGCCACCCCGAGCAGAGAGGCGTGCGCCAGGGTATCGCCGAAATAGGACATCTTGCGCCAGACCACAAACGAACCCAGCGGACCGGCAGCCAGCGCTAACATCACACCGCCTATCCAGCCCGGTAATAGCAACTCAATCATGATGAACCCTGTCCTTTGCGTAAAACGATACGTCCCTGAAGGTCGTGACGGTGATTATGATGATGACGGTAAATCGCCAGCTCTTCTGCGCCCCGCGGGCCAAACATCGCGATGAATTCCGGATGTTGCGAGACCGCTTCCGGGGTACCGGAACAGCAGATGTGGTGGTTAAGGCACAGCACTTCGTCAGTTTTTGCCATGACCAGATGCAGATCGTGGGAGACCATCATCACGGCGCAGTTCAGTTCCACGCGTAACTGATTAATAAGGTCATACAGCGCAACCTGACCGTTCACATCCACACCCTGCGTTGGCTCATCAAGCACCAGCAGCTGAGGCTGATTCAGCAGCGCGCGGGCCAGCAGCACACGCTGAGTTTCCCCACCCGACAGTTTTTGCAGCGGCGAATGAAGCAGGTGGCCCGCCTGCACCCGTTTCAGGGCCGGCAGAATCTCCGCGTTTTTACTGCCACGCGTCAGGCGCATAAAACGCTCTACTGTTACCGGCAGAGTAGGATCGATGTGCAGCTTCTGAGGGACATAACCAATACGCAGGCCGGGATCACGCTGAACGGAACCGGACGTCGGGGCAAGCAGGCCAAGCACCACACGCACCAGTGTTGATTTACCGGCACCGTTGGGACCCAGCAGAGTGAGGATGCGACCAGGCTGCAGGGTCAGGCTGACGCCAGACAGCACATTGCGCTGGTTAAACTTTATCGAAACGTTATCGAGTGTGACAAGTGGGGTCATAGTATTTACAGGTTGCACAGAATTTCGAATGTTATAATATCACATTCCACCTCATGGTCACGATGGAATGACGCAATATGTTACACAATAAAAAGGGCGCAATTTTCGCCTTAGGGGCTTTAACTGTTTCAGCTTTATTAACCCTTCCTGCCCAGGCAAATGTCGTGGCTTCACTCAAACCGGTAGGTTTTATCGCTGCGGCCATCGCCGATGGCGTCACGCCGGTAGAAGTGCTGCTGCCGGACGGGGCATCTGAACACGATTACTCCCTGCGACCTTCTGATGCAAAACGCTTAAAAAACGCGGACTTAGTTGTCTGGGTCGGGCCTGAAATGGAAGCCTTTATGGCGAAATCTGCAGCCGAACTTCCAGCCCAAAAAAACCTCGCCATGGTGAACATCGACGGGGTAAAACCGTTATTGATTAGCGGTGGTGAAGATGAAGAGGAACATGCAGCGGAAAAATCCGAAGATCAGGACGCAGATGCTCATCACCATCATCACGGCGAGTTTAATATGCACCTGTGGTTGTCGCCAGAGATTGCGCGCAAAACCGCGGTTGCAATCCATGGAAAATTATTGGAACTTATGCCGCAAGATAAAGCCAAACTTGACGCCAACCTACAGCAGTTTGAGGTAGCTTTGGCGGACACGGACAAACGCGTTAGCGCACAACTTGCTCCGGTTAAAAATAAAGGATATTTCGTTTTTCACGACGCTTACACGTACTTTGAAAAGCACTACGGTCTTTCGCCCACCGGGCACTTTACCGTCAATCCTGAAATTCAACCGGGCGCTCAGCGTTTACACCAGATACGAACACAGTTGGTTGAGCAAAAGGCGGTCTGCGTCTTTGCTGAGCCACAATTCAGGCCAGCAGTCATCGATGCTGTCTCCCGTGGAACGCAGGTGCGTAAAGGCACACTCGATCCTCTGGGCACAGACATCAGCTTAGCCAAAGACAGCTATGTGAAATTCCTCTCACAACTGTCGAGCCAGTATGAAAGCTGCCTGAATGGAGCATGAGGAATAGGTAAAAGTGCAGCAGATAGCCCGCTCTGTCGCCCTCGCATTTAATAATTTGCCGCGCCCCCACCGCGTAATGCTGGGATCGTTAACTGTCGTCACTCTGGCCGTCGCTGTCTGGCGGCCTTACGTTTATCATCCCACGGATGATGTGACGCCCATCGTTAAAAACATTGAGCTGGATAAGAACACCCTCCGCACGCTGTTGCCGGAAGCCAGTGAGCCGATCGATCAAAGCACACCGGAACCGGACGAAGAGCTGCCAGCGGACGATGTGGACACCGACGCGCCGGAAACGGCTGGGGTTCACGACTACACCGTCTCATCCGGCGATACCCTGAGCAGCGCACTGAATCAGTATGGCATCGACATCAGCGACATTAACGCGCTGGTGGTAAGCGACCGGGATCTGCGTAATCTGCAGGTGGGTCAGCAACTGAGCTGGACGCTGGATGATGATGGCGGCCTGAAAACCCTGAGCTGGGAAATTTCCCGCCGCGAAACCCGCACCTATGAGCGCACCCCATCGGGTGGCTTTAAGATGGAAGCGGAGATGCAGAAGGGTGAATGGCGCAACAGCGTAATGCAGGGTGAAGTGCGCGGCAGTTTTGCCGCCAGCGCCATGCGGGCGGGATTGAGCAGTGCCGAAGCCAGCGCCGTCATTAAAGCGATGCAGTGGCAGATGGACTTCCGCAAACTGCGTGCGGGAGACCAGTTCAGCGTTCTGATGTCACGCGAAATGCTGGAGGGTAAGAGTGCACAGAGCCAGTTGCTGGGTGTGCGCCTGCGTAGCGGCGGGAAAGACTATTACGCCTTCCGCGCTGAAGATGGCAAGTTCTACGATCGCAACGGCTCCGGTCTGGCGCGCGGCTTTATGCGTTTCCCGACGGTTAAGCAGTATCGTGTCTCATCGAACTTTAATCCGCGTCGTCTTAATCCGGTGACCGGTCGCATTGCGCCGCATAAAGGCGTCGACTTTGCGCTGCCAATCGGTACGCCCGTGCTGGCAGTCGGGGATGGTGAGGTTGTCGTGGCGAAGAACGGCGGCGCTGCGGGTAACTATGTAGCTATCCGTCATGGCCGTCAGTATATGACCCGCTATATGCACATGAAGAAAGTGCTGGTGAAACCCGGTGAGAAAGTGAAGCGTGGCGACCGTATCGGGCTGTCAGGTAATACCGGACGCTCTACCGGCCCGCATCTGCATTTCGAAATCTGGATCAACAATCAGGCGGTTAACCCATTAACGGCGAAACTGCCGCGCATGGAAGGTCTGACCGGCAAAGATCGCAGTGATTATATGGCGCAGGTGAAAGCCTGGTTGCCTCAGCTGGGTCTGAAGTAAGCGAATTTCGTCAAATCGCACAAAAACCGACGGCATCTCCGTCGGTTTTTTGCTATCTGGCGCAGGATGATTGCAAATTTTCAGGTCGTCACTATCATAAGCCGGTCATTGCTTGAGGCGAGTGCATGGAAACCCGTAAAAAAAATAACACTGAATTTATTCCCGTTTTTGAACGTTCTTTTCTCAAACCTAAGTACTGGGGCAGCTGGCTGGCAATTGGTGCGCTGGCGGGTCTGGCTTATTTACCGCCGAAAGTGCGCGATCCGCTGCTGGGCCGTTTAGGCCGTTTTGCCGGTAAGCTGGCAAAGGGTGCACGTCGCCGTGCACTGATTAACCTCTATTATTGTCTGCCGGAACTGAGTGAAGCGCAGCGGGCAACGCTGGTCGATGAGATGTTTGCGACCGCACCGCAGGCAATGGCAATGATGACCGAGCTGGTGCTGCGCGATCCGGCGAGTATCCGTGAGCGTGTTGAGTGGCACGGCCGTGACATTATCGATCAGATGATGGCTGACCAGCAGAATGTGATTTTCCTGGTGCCACACGGCTGGGCGGTGGATATCCCCGCGATGTTGCTGGCGTCAGAAGGGCAGAAGATGGCGGCGATGTTCCATAATCAGAGCGACCCGCTGATGGATTATGCCTGGAATACGGCACGTCGCCGTTATGGAGGCCGGTTGCATGCCCGCAATGACGGGATTAAGCCGTTTATCAGTTCGATTCGGCAGGGGTACTGGGGCTACTATCTGCCCGATCAGGATCATGGCCCGGAGCACAGCGAGTTCGTCGATTTCTTTGCCACGTACAAAGCAACATTGCCTGCAGTCGGTCGACTGATGAAGGTGTGTCGTGCCCGCGTGGTGCCACTGTTCCCGGTTTATAACAGCGACGCGCACAAGCTTGAGATTTATGTGCGTCCACCGATGGATGACCTGCTGGAAGCAGATGATCGTCAGCTGGCGCGCCGGATGAATGAAGAGGTGGAAGTGTTTGTCCGTCCGCATCCCGAGCAGTACACCTGGATCCTCAAGCTGCTGAAAACCCGCAAAGAGGGTGACATCGAACCTTATTCGCGCAAAGAGCTTTATCCGCGCAAATAGATAAAGGCCGCTCTCGCGGCCTTTTTTGATCATGAAGTTTGCGCTACGGAGCATGCTTTGCACTAGGCCTATGCTCCATCGCTTTGGCCAGGGTCGCCGTCTGAGAAAAACGACCGCGCAGCTTGTTATAACGCCTCGAGCCGGCTGCGGCGTTTACGCTCACGCATAAACAGAATAACCAGCCCAAACCACAGCACGCCGCTGATAAAGTTAATCAGACAGAACCACAGCGTGCCGCCACTGAAATAGCCACTTTTCGCCAGTTCAATTCCTACCGCCAGCGTCAGAATACTGATCATACCCAGCATCGCGGCTACGCTACCTTTACCTTCATTACTGGCGTAAAGCGTCAGGCGATACAGCCCGGCATTTACCATTCCGGCACCAAAAGCGTAGAGACTCAGGCCGGCGGTAATCAGCAGATAACTATGACTGTTGAGCAGGCTTGCGGCCAGCGCAAGACTCAGGCCAATCAGAATGGGCCAGGCGGCGAACTTCACCGGCTGTTCAATCGGCACCCGTCCCGCCAGCTTACTCAGCGTCAGGTTACCGGCGATCATCGCCAGAAACACCGGCAGCTGCAGCAGGGCGTACTGCATGCGTGACAGACCTTCATCATGCATCAGGATCACCGGCGAAAGGGCAACCCAGGTGAGGATTGGAATAAACACCAGCCCGATCGCAAAAGAGCCAGACACCACCAGACGGTCTTTCATTAACCGGCCATAGTTGCGCGCCAGATTGGGCAGGGCGATAGAATGACTGCGGTCGCCTGCAGTTTCGGGCATCACACGCCACAGCACCACAAAAGCGACCAGGCTGCAGGCGGCAAACAGCCAGAACATGCTGCGCCAGCTGCCAACAGTGAGCCAGGCGGCACCAGCCAGTGGGCCTGCCAGCGGAGCCAGTAACGCTACGTTAGCCATCAGCGCCATCATCCGCACCGCCAGCGCCTCATCAAAGGCTTCCTGGATCGCGGCATAGCCAACTGCACCGATAAAGCAGAGGCTGATGCCCTGAATGAAGCGCAGGCTGACAAATTCCTCAATCGAGCTGACCCAGTGCGTCAGCATGCAGGCGACAGCAAAAAACAGGATGCCAGACAGCATCACCGGTCGCCGGCCAAACTTATCAGAGAGCGGACCCAGCAGCCATTGCAGCACTACACCACCAATCAGGTAGGCGGTTAGCGAAGTAGAGACCCACTCAGGGCCAACAGAGAACTCACTGGTGACGATCAGCATACCAGGCTGGATCATGTCGTGAGCAATATAGGTAGCAAACTCGAATAGCACTAACGCCAGAGGAAAAAGTAAAATTCGGCCGGTAAGCTGGCTGATAGGCTGGAAACGGGGCATCTTGCCTCCTTGTCAGAAAAGAAAACGCGACTGCCTGGCAGTCGCGTCATTGATTCTACACCGACAATGTCAACCCAGACTCAATTAATCCACGCGAAGCACACGGGTGGTGTTGGTGGTGCCGGTGGCGCCCATCACATCACCCTGCGTCACGATGACCAGATCGCCGGAGACCAGGAAGCCTTTATCACGCAGCAGGTTAACCGCGTCGTGTGCAGCAGCGACGCCGTCGTTGTTGCTGTCGAAGAACACCGGCGTGACACCGCGATAGAGTGCGGTAAGGTTCAGGGTGCGTTCATGGCGCGACATCGCAAAAATCGGCAGGCCTGAAGTGATACGCGAGGTCATCAGCGGCGTACGGCCAGACTCGGTCATGGTGATGATGGCGGTCACGCCCTGCAGATGGTTCGCAGCATACATAGAAGACATAGCGATCGCTTCTTCGACGTTGTCGAACTGCACATCCAGACGGTGTTTGGAGACGTTAACGCTTGGAATCTTCTCTGCACCCAGGCAGACCTTCGCCATCGCTGAAACGGTTTCAGCCGGATACTGACCTGCGGCGGTTTCCGCAGACAGCATCACGGCATCGGTACCATCCAGCACGGCGTTTGCCACGTCCATAACTTCTGCACGGGTCGGCATCGGGTTAGTGATCATCGACTCCATCATCTGGGTCGCGGTAATGATAGTGCGGTTAAGCTGGCGGGCACGGCGAATTAACGCTTTCTGAATGCCGACCAGTTCCGGATCGCCAATCTCAACGCCCAGGTCGCCACGCGCAACCATCACCACGTCAGAGGCCAGAATGATGTCATCCATCGCTTCCTGGCTGGCAACCGCTTCGGCACGTTCCACTTTAGCCACCAGTTTGGCGTCGCAACCGGCTTCACGCGCCAGGCGACGTGCCAGGTTCATATCTTCACCACAGCGGGGGAAGGAGACAGCCAGATAATCGACACGGATTTTAGCGGCGGTGATGATATCCGCTTTATCTTTTTCGGTAAGCGCTTCAGCCGACAGGCCGCCGCCCAGCTTGTTAATGCCTTTGTTGTTCGACAGTGGGCCACCGACAGTAACTTCGGTGAACACTTTCATCTCCTGAACTTCCAGCACTTTCAGCTGCACGCGACCATCATCCAGCAGCAGAATATCGCCTGGCACCACATCTGCAGGCAGGCCTTTGTAGTCGATTCCGACACGCTCTTTATCGCCTTCGCCTTTACCCAGATTGGCATCCAGCAGGAAACGGTCGCCGATATTCAGGAAAACTTTGCCTTCTTTGAAGGTTGAAACGCGAATTTTTGGGCCCTGAAGGTCACCGAGGATAGCCACATGGCGACCCAGTTTTGCCGCGATTTCGCGCACTTTATCAGCACGCAGCTGGTGGTCTTCTGGCGTGCCGTGAGAGAAGTTGAGTCGTACAACGTTCGCGCCGGCAGCGATGATTTTTTCCAGGTTATTATCACGATCGGTAGCCGGGCCGAGGGTTGTAACGATTTTGGTTCTTCTGAGACGTCTTGACATCGAGGACTCCGTAAACATTTAAGCGTGTCATGGACAGTGGACACAGCAAGGTTATCTATTCTATATGATCGATGGGTTGTGATACGACTCACATTGTAAATGTGATGTTAATTTTTTTGCTGATCATCCTTTTCCCGAAGGGTGTTCTTTTCGTAACGCGACGCTTTCAACGCCTCTTTCACGCGTTTCAGGTTTTCCCGGAAGGGCGCACCCCGTTCCAGAGTAAAACCAGTCGCCAGCACATCAATCACGGTCAACTGCGCCAGGCGCGACACCATCGGCAAATAGACATCAGTATCTTCCGGTACATCAAGCACTAAAGCTATCGCTGCTTCATGAGCAAGGGGTGAATCGGGAGAGGTGATGGCAATAACGGTGGAACCGTTTACACGGGCCAGGCGAGCCAGTTCTACCATATTTTTTGTGCGTCCAGTATGCGAAATAAGAACAAATACGTCACCGGCTCGACTATTTATGCAACTCATGCGCTGGATCACAATATCGTCCGACCAGATGACCGGCAGATTAAAACGCAGAAATTTGGTGAAAGCGTCATGCGCCACTACAGCGGACGCACCGAGCCCGAAAAAGGCGAGTTTATCGGCCTGCGCGAGCAGGGTTACCGCCTGTTGCAGATGCGCGCTGTTCAGCTGATCGCGCACCCGCTGCAGTCCTGCAAGCGCTGAGTCGAAGATTTTGTGGCTGTAGTTCTCTGCTGTGTCGTGGTCTTCAACGCCCCGGCTGACCCAGTTGCTGCCCTTCACCAGGCTCTGCGCCAAATGCAGTTTAAAGTCGGGAAAGCCCCGTGCACCCAGTCGGTGGCAAAAGCGGTTCACGGTGGGTTCACTGACGCCGGCAATGCCGGCGAGTGTTGCGATGCTGGAGTGCATCGCCGCCTGCGGTTCAGCCAGAATCTGCCGGGCGACTTTCATTTCCGCTTTGCTCAGCGCTGCATACTGCGCCTCAATTTTTTCCAGCATATTCATAAGCTGATGACCATAATCACTTTTATCATTTCAATTATCACTGTCGCAGGAGCCGATTAACAGAGACTATATCGCGCCAGCACCTGGCAAGCGCAACGGCTGACAAGTTGATTGCTCTTTTTTTTGGGATACTTTGACCGGTGCCAGATTTTCCTGACACCAACAGAAACAGAAAAAAACGGCAATCCGCACGTGTCATCACACGTGTTTAGCACATCCGGTACAGAGTTAATGCGGTTGACCCGGCGAGTCGGTTTACCTGGCGCAGGGAAAAAAGTACATTGTGCTGAAAGAAAATAATAACCTGGACCCGGTGGCAGAAGATGCATCACCACCGGATTATCCTGCAACGAGGAGAGGAAAATGGCGGTAACACAAATAGCCCAGGCATGCGATCTGGTGATTTTCGGTGCCAAAGGCGATCTTGCACGCCGTAAACTGTTGCCTTCACTGTACCAGTTAGAGAAAGCGGGTCAGATCCATGAAGAAACCCGCATTATTGGTGTCGGCCGTGCTGAGTGGGATAAAGCGGAATACACCAAAGTGGTACGTGAAGCGCTGGAAACCTTCATGAAGGAGAAGATTGACGAAGCGCTGTGGGATAAACTCAGCAACCGTCTCGACTTCTGCAACCTCGATGTTAATGACACCACGCACTTCCCGAAACTGGGCAAGATGCTGGATCAGAAAAACCGCACCACCATCAACTATTTTGCGATGCCACCCAGCACCTTTGGCGCGATCTGTCAGGGCCTGGGCACGGCGAAGCTGAATGCCAAACCGGCGCGCGTGGTAATGGAGAAGCCGCTGGGCACCTCACTGGAAACCTCTCAGGAGATCAACGACAGCGTTGGCGAATACTTTGAAGAGAGCCAGGTGTTCCGTATTGACCACTATCTCGGCAAAGAGACCGTGCTTAACCTGCTGGCGTTGCGCTTTGCTAACTCCATCTTCGTCAACAACTGGGATAACCGCACCATCGACCATGTGCAGATCACCGTGGCCGAAGAAGTGGGCATTGAAGGCCGCTGGGGTTACTTCGATAAAGCGGGCCAGATGCGCGACATGATCCAGAACCATTTGTTGCAGATTCTGACCATGATTGCGATGTCGCCGCCGTCCGATCTCAGCGCCGACAGCATCCGTGACGAAAAAGTGAAAGTGCTGCGCTCGCTGCGCCGCATCGATCAGACCAACGTACGTGAGAAAACCGTGCGCGGTCAGTACACCGCTGGCTTTGTGCAGGGCAAAAAAGTGCCGGGCTACCTGGAAGAAGAGGGCGCCAATAAAACGAGCGCAACAGAGACGTTCGTGGCGATTCGTGTCGATATCGATAACTGGCGCTGGGCAGGCGTGCCGTTCTACCTGCGTACCGGTAAGCGCTTACCGACCAAGTGCTCTGAAGTTGTGGTTTACTTCAAAAACCCTGAGATGAACCTGTTTAAGGATTCCTACTCAGAACTGCCACAGAACAAGCTGACGATTCGTCTGCAGCCGGACGAAGGTGTGGATATCGAGATCCTGAATAAAGTGCCAGGCCTCGATCACAAGCACAAACTGCAGACCACCAAGCTCGATCTGAGTTACTCCGAGACATTTAACCAGTCGCACCTCGCTGATGCTTATGAGCGTCTTCTGCTGGAGAGCATGCGCGGTATCCAGGCGCTGTTTGTGCGCCGTGATGAAGTGGAAGCCGCATGGACCTATGTCGATTCTATTATCGAAGCATGGGCTGCGGATGGCGATTCCTCCAAACCGTATCAGGCGGGCACCTGGGGTCCGGTGGCTTCGGTCGCGATGATCACCCGCGATGGCCGGTCGTGGAACGAATTTGAATAACTAAAGTGATGATAAAGCCCGCAACGCGGGCTTTTTTTTCGCCGTTAAACCGGGCCAGAGCATGCAGATAAAATTGAACTGCTGTTTCAAAATGGTCGCAGGGTGATAGACGCTCAGGAAGCGGATCATGTATGGTAGTGACGCAATTTACAGGGCAGGAGCCGATGCTCCATGACCGGGTCATAATCCCGGTGTTATCAAGCAAGGGGAACTGATGAAAAACTGGAAAACGAGTGCTGAACAGATTCTGACCACCGGACCTGTGGTGCCGGTCATCGTGGTGAACAAACTCGAACACGCGGTGCCGATGGCGAAAGCACTGGTGGCGGGCGGTGTCAGAGTGCTGGAAGTGACGCTGCGCACACCGGTGGCGATGGATGCCTTACGGGCGATGATCAAAGAAGTGCCGGATGCGATCGTTGGTGCGGGAACCGTAATTAACCCGCAGCAGTTACAGGAAGTGACCGATGCCGGTGCGCAGTTTGTTATCAGCCCCGGCGTCACCGAATCGCTGTTGAAAGCGGCGGTTGACGGGCCGGTTCCGTTGATTCCGGGTATCAGCACCGTTTCTGAGTTAATGACGGGTATGGACTACGGTCTGCGCGAGTTTAAGTTCTTCCCGGCAGAAGCGAATGGTGGCGTTAAAGCGCTGCAGGCGATTGGCGGACCTTTCCCGCAGGTGCGTTTCTGTCCGACCGGCGGTATCTCCCCGGCCAACTATCGTGACTATCTGGCGCTGAAAAGCGTGCTCTGCATCGGGGGTTCATGGCTTGTGCCTAACGATGCGCTGGAAGCGGGCAACTGGGATCGCATTACCCGCCTGGCACGCGAAGCTGTGGAAGGCGCGAAGTAAGTAATGGCGGTGAGCATTTGCTCACCGCATAACGTCAACCCTGAACCGTGACCGCGGCTGCGCTGGCAACCGCACGCGCAATCGCCTGTTCGGTGCTATCACCGCTGGCGAGCGCCACACCAAGACGACGCTGACCGCTGATCTCCGGCTTGCCGAACAGTCGCAGTTGCAGCCCTGCACCCAGTGCTGCTTCGACATTCACAAACTGTACGTTCTGGCTGGTCAGTTGCGGCAGGATAACGGCGGAAGCAGATGGACCATACTGACGAATCCCGCCAACAGGCAGACCCAGAAACGCCCGCACGTGCAGCGCAAACTCAGACAGATCCTGCGAGATCAGCGTCACCATGCCGGTGTCGTGTGGGCGCGGTGATACTTCACTGAACACCACCTCATCTCCGCAGACAAACAGCTCAACGCCAAACAGACCATAGCCGCCAAGCGCCTTAACGACCTCTGCGGCAACATCCTGTGCCCGCTGCAGCGCCAGCTCACTCATCTGCTGCGGCTGCCATGATTCACGGTAATCGCCATCTTCCTGACGATGACCAATCGGTGCGCAGAAGTGAATGCCATCGACGGCGCTGATAGTGAGCAGGGTGATCTCAAAATCGAAGTTGACGACTCCTTCCACAATGACGCGACCGGCTCCGGCGCGACCGCCCTGTTGTGCGTAGTCCCAGGCTTTATCAAGCTGGCTGGCGTCGCGGATAAAGCTCTGGCCTTTACCCGATGAACTCATCACCGGCTTCACAATGCAGGGAAAGCCAATCTCTGCAGCGGCTTCGTCGAAGCGCGCCTTGCTGTCGGCAAAGCGATAACAGGAAGTTGGCAGTGACAACTCTTCAGCCGCCAGGCGACGAATGCCTTCGCGGTTCATCGTCAGGCGTGCGGCACGGGCAGTCGGAACCACGCGCTGGCCTTGCTGCTCCAGTTCAACCAGGGTATCCGTGGCGATGGCTTCAATTTCCGGTACCACAAAATCCGGCTGCTCTTCCGCTATCAGCGCAGCCAGGGCTGCGCCATCCAGCATGTTAATCACATGGCTGCGATGGGCGACATGCATCGCCGGGGCATCGGCGTAACGATCAACCGCGATCACTTCCACCCCCAGACGCTGACACTCCAGCGCCACCTCTTTACCCAGTTCACCTGAACCCAATAGCATTACACGCGTCGCCGCCGGACGCAGTGCTGTTCCGAGAGTTGTCATACATTCCCCTAAGCAGTCAAAATTCGCGCGCAAGTATAAACGAAAACGTTTGCGTTCTCATCTTCCATCCATGTGACACCGCTTTTTGCCGTACTTTTCCCGCTCTGACGTTTCCTGACATCCTTTTGGTCAGGATAACGGCTGACATCCTGAAAGGAGTGAATGATGAATAACTGGTTGCAACAGATTCAGTCGGTGCTGACAAAGAAGAGCGGTGAGAGCAAACCGGGCGGCGGCTTAAGTGACATGCTGGCACCCGGCGCGCTGGGCGGTCTGGCTGCGATGCTGATCTCCAGTAAGTCGTCGCGCAAACTGCTGACCAAATATGGCGGCAAAGCCCTGATTGTGGGAGGGGGTGCGGCAGCAGGCGCGGTACTGTGGAACAAATACAAGCAGCGGGTTAGCGAAGCGCATCAGAATGAGCCTGACTTTGGTGTGGCACAGACGCCCGTGGACCTGCGCGCTGAGCGTCTGGTCACTGCGCTGGTGTTTGCTGCTAAAAGTGACGGGCATATCGACGATCAGGAGCGAGCCGCGATTGAGCAGAACATTCATCAATCCGGTTATGGTCAGGATGCAGAGCAACTGATTCAGAAAGCGATGAATCGCCCCCTGGATCCGCAGTGGCTGTCGGCTGATGTGAAAAATGAAGAGGAGGCGCTGGAGCTTTATTTCCTGAGTTGTGCCGCTATCGACGTCGACCACTTTATGGAGCGCAGCTATCTCTCCGCCCTGGGCGACGCCCTGAAAATTCCTCAGGATGTTCGTGATGGCATTCAACAGGACCTCGAGGCCGAAAAAGCCCGTCTGCCTGCCAGTTAAACCTTCGATTCTCCGCCAGCGGGTCACTGAAGATGTTCCGCTGGCGGCAGCTTCTCACCCTATGTCTGGCTTCCCGCTGCTGAAGTGTTACGCTTACAGATCATTACGTTGATGGAGACGGATGGATGAAAGCACCCATCGCAAAAAAAATACCCCACGAGATGACGCTGCATGGCGAGACCCGCGTTGATAATTATTACTGGCTGCGCGACGACAAACGCGAAAACAGCGAGGTTCTTGATTACCTCCGAGCCGAAAATAATTACGGCAAAAAAATCATGTCGTCGCAGCAACCGCTGCAGGACCGGGTGTTAAAAGAGATTATTGATCGGCTGCCGCCGGAAGATCACTCCGTGCCTTATGTCAAAAACGGTTACCGCTATCAGAGCCGTTATCAGAGCGGTAACGAATACCCGGCCTATTACCGTCAGCCTGCAGCAAGCGATGAATCGGGCGAATGGAGCCTGCTGCTGGATGCCAATCAGCGCGCCTCGCACAGCGATTTCTACACCATGGGCGCGCTGCATATCAGCCCGGATAACCGGGTCATGGCGCTGGCGGAAGATTTCCTGTCGCGGCGGCAATATGGCATCCGGTTCCGTAACCTGGAGAGTGGCAGCTGGTATCCCGAAGTACTGAGCAACGCCTCATCCAGCTTCGCCTGGGGCAATGACTCACGCACCCTTTACTATGTGCGCAAGCACCCGCAGACGCTGCTCTCTTATCAGGTCTGGCGACACGAACTCGGTTCGCCGCAGTCCGATGATAAGCTGGTCTATGAAGAACGCGATGACACCTATCATCTCAGCGTGCACAAGAGCACCTCCAAGCAGTTCATCATGATTGCGCTCTACAGCACTAACACCAGCGAAATCCAGTTAATCGATGCGAACTTCCCTGATGCGCAGCCGCATGTGTTTTTGCCCCGCCGTCGCGATCACGAATACAGCATCGATCATTACGATCATCAGTTTTTCATTCGATCAAACCGTGACGGGAAAAACTTCGGGCTCTACCGCAGTCGCTATCTGGATGAGTCACGCTGGGAAACGCTGATTCCTGCGCGGGAACAGGTGGTGATGGAAGATTTTCAGCTGTTCCGCGACTGGCTGGTAGTGGAAGAGCGTCAGCGCGGCTTAACCAGTCTGCGTCAGATCAACTGGGCCAGCGGCGAGACCAGCGGCATCGCCTTTGACGATCCGACCTATGTGACGTGGCTTGCTTATAATCCCACGCCCCGCACCAGCAAACTGCGTTATGGCTACTCGTCCATGACCACGCCGACCACGCTGTTTGAACTGGATATGGATACGGGTGAACGTCGCATTCTGAAACAGAGCGCGGTGAAAGGCTTTAACGCGGAAGATTACAAAAGCGAGCACCACTGGATCAAAGTCAGCGATGGCACCGAAGTGCCGGTCTCGCTGGTTTATCACCGCAAGCATTATCAGCCCGGTCAGAACCCGATGCTGGTCTATGGCTACGGCGCTTATGGCAGCAGCATGGATGCCGATTTCAGCGTCAGCCGTCTGAGCCTGCTGGATCGCGGCTTTGTCTATGCCCTGATTCAGGTACGCGGTGGCGGTGAGCTGGGACAGCAATGGTATGACGGTGGTCGTCTGCTGAACAAAATGAACAGCTTTACTGATTTTATTGAGGTGACGGATGCGCTGGTGGCACGCGGCATCGGCCACCCGGAGCGGCTTTATGCCATGGGCGGTAGCGCAGGCGGGCTGTTGATGGGCGGGGTCATTAACCTGGCACCAGAACGGTTCCACGGCGTGGTGGCTCAGGTGCCATTTGTGGATGTGGTTACCACGATGCTGGATGAGTCGATCCCGCTGACCACCGGTGAGTATGACGAGTGGGGCAACCCCAATGATCCTGAATATTACCGTTATATCCGCCAGTACAGCCCCTATGACAATATCGAGGCGAAGGATTATCCCCATCTGCTGGTCACGACTGGTCTGCACGACTCACAGGTGCAGTACTGGGAACCGGCCAAGTGGGTGGCGAAGCTGAGGTTGATGAAAACCGACAATAATCTTCTGCTGCTCTGCACCGACATGGATGCCGGCCACGGCGGCAAGTCCGGACGCTACAAAGCCTACGAAGGGATCGCGATGGAGTACACTTTCCTGCTCGGACTGGCGCAGGGTACCTTGCCGCCAGCCCAGGATTACTGAGATTCAGAGAGGTATTTATTCAGCGCCTGCCGCAATGGCGGGCGCAAATCACTGACATTATTCAGTACCCACTTCAGGTAGCCGGGATCTTTTCTGGCAATTACGGCAATCGCCTGGCCGCGATATTTGCCGAACGGCAGAATGTCGTAGCGCTGGGCCGCCGGTTGCGAACGCACAATCATTTCGGAGGCACTCCAGCCGGAGGTCTCCATGATACGGATCAGCAGCGCCGCCGTGACATAGCAGTCATACAGTGCGCGGTGCGCATGAAGCTCAGCGGGTGGCGTGACATCCAGCTTCAGCGAATGACGTAACGCCTGGTTGCCATATTTAATGCCCGGCCAGAGCTGGCGCGCCAGCTGCATGGTGCAGATCCATTCGCCGTACATTTCAGGCAGCATCCGCCGATCAAAACTGGCGTTGTGCGCGACATAAAAAGCGCTGCCGTAATAGCGTGGAATCGCTTCTTCAATCGTGGGTTTACCGGCGACCATTGCTTCGGTGATGCGATGTACAGCCATCGCCTGACGGCTGATCGGGCGGTCCGGTAGGGTCAAATCGCTCATTGGATTCACAATTCTACCGTCGACCACATCCACGGACGCAACTTCAACTACGCCGCCCTGCAGGCCGCAGGTTTCGGTATCAATAACGCGGAACATCATTGCTTCATCTTCGGTTCATAAGGAAGGCGCGACAGGCTGAGTGATGCCTGACGGTATTGCATCAGACGCTGACGAAACCAGTCACGCAGCGCTTCAGGCTGCTCCTGCGCCACCATCTCGGCGACGACCGGCATGTTATAGCGCTCTTTAAATGCCACGCCTGCGGCCGCCAAATCGACATTTATCTTGTCTTTCTCTTCCTGGGACAGCAATGCAAGGTTACGGCTCATAATTATCTCCTGACGATAGCCGGCAAAAGTAATGTTTTCGTCGGTCTGAATCAAGGATAAAGGATCGCATCGCTGGCCTCGACAGTGTAAAACCAGCAGCGTATCCTTTTGCCACGTTTACGCCCTGGCGGCGGTTAAAAGGATGATCTTATGCAGAAAAAAACTATTTCCCGCATGATTATAGCAGTGACGGCCGCGGGCATGATGGCCTTCAGCTCGCTGGCGGGGGCGCATGCACACCTCCAGTCTTCTCTCCCGGCGGCCAAAGCGCAGGTTACGACATCCCCTGATGCGCTGACGCTGAACTTCAGTGAAGATATTGAAGCGGCGTTCAGTGGCGTGACGCTGCTGGACAGTGCACAGAAGCCCGTCGTGACCGCCAAAGCCCGCGTTGAGTCTGACCAGAAAAAACGCCTGATTGTTGGCCTGCCGCAGCCGCTAAAAGCGGGAAGCTATCAGGTTAACTGGCATGTGCTGTCGGTGGATGGACATAAAACCGCTGGAAGCTATCGCTTTAGTGTGAAGTAACCCGGTGACAACCCTCTGGATCCTGCTGCGCGCGCTGCATTTTACTGCCGTGATGTTGCTGACCGGCAGCGCCTGTTACAGTGCGCTGCTGGCGCCCAAACGCTACCGATCCCTGTTGGCGATTCAGTTAAATCCGCTGGTGAAGGGGAGTGCCTGGCTGGCGCTGCTCAGTGCGGTGGCGATGCTGGCCTGCCAGAATGTGTTAATGAGCGGCACCAGCACTAACCTGACCGACATCGATATCTGGCTGGCAGTGTTGGGCACGCACTTTGGTGAAGTGTGGCAGTGGGAAATCATTTTCGGCGTGCTGGCTGTTGGCGCGCTATTACTGACCGGAAGCCTGCGTCAGCAGGTGTTACTGCTGGCTGGCGTTCTGCAACTGGCCTGCATGGCGCTGATAGGCCATGCTGCGATGCGCGATAGCTGGCCCGGCGATCTTCAGCAGATTAACCATGCACTGCATCTGATTGCGGCGACGTTCTGGGCAGGTGGATTACTGCCACTGTTGCTGTTGATGCGCGAGGCACGGCAGATTGATCGCCGCACCGATGCGATTCGCACTATGATGCGTTTCTCACGCTATGGTCATCTGGCGGTGGCGTTAACGCTGCTCAGCGGGGTGATAAACAGCGTAATGATCGCGGGCTGGCCGCTGATGTGGCACGATTCACGCTACGTTATATTGCTACTGTGCAAAGTGCTGCTGGTTGCTCTGATGGTTCTGGTGGCGCTGATTAATCGATACTGGCTGGTGCCGCGATTCCGCCTGGCGGGCAGCGGGGCGCAGCAAAAATTTATTCGCATGACGCAGCTTGAACTACTGCTGGCATGCGGCGTGGTTGGGCTGGTCAGCGTATTTGCCACGCTGTCGCCAGCCTGAATGTAGTTTAAGAGAGAAAAGGGTAGTTATGTTGCTGAAGAAAGTGATTCCCGCAATCCTGTTGTTATCCGTATGCGGCCAGGCGCTGGCGGCGCAAATCATTACCGTCAGCCGCTTTGAGATCGGTAAAGATAAGTGGCCCTTTAATCGTGAAGAGGTGATGCTGACCTGCGAGAAAGATGGTGCGATGTTTGCCATCAATCCGAGTACGCTGATGACATACCCGCTGAACGACATCGCTGACACACTGTTTAAAAACAAGCAGGTGAAAGCCCAGCCGATCAGCGTGATTCAGGCCGAAGACAAAGCCCATCCGGGCCAGATGATGAGCCTGCAGCCGATTATCGAACGCACTCAGGCGCTGTGCGGAAAATAGGCCTTTCGGGTGCAGCCTCGCGCTGCGCCCACTCTCCGAAATTTTGCCGTTGCGATCACAATCTGATCCAGTTTATGGCCCTGATTCCCGCGTTTGCTGGCATTTCCACCGCGCTGTTCTAATCTTAAATGGCAAGGCGACACCGCCTTCATAAATGCCAACTTTTAGCGCACGGCTCCTTGAGAGCCATTTCCCTGGACCGAATATAGGAATCGTATTCGGTCTTTTTTTGGTCGGCATTTAAAAACAACAACTTAGATTAAAATCAAAGAGTTAAACGCCACCCTGTTGCCTTCTGTTCTACTCTGCTGGACTCTGTGCCGCCACTTTGTCGCCATTTTTCTTCGCCATCAACGCCAGCGGATTACAACGAATTGCATCCTCAAGATGGTCTGGCGCGAAGTGCGCATAACGCATCGTCACCCTGATGTCGGAATGCCCGAGAATACGCTGCAGCACGATGATATTTCCTCCGGCCATCATAAAGTGGCTGGCAAAGCTATGGCGCAGTACATGGCTCATCTGGCCTTCGGGTAATTCAATACCGGCCTGGCGAATGACCCGATAAAACTGGCGATAGCACTCTGAAAAAAAACGGCCCTCTTTGTCTTTTAATTCTTTATACAGGGCATTGTCGATGGGTACCGAGCGGTTCTTTTTGCCTTTGGTATTGATGAAGGTGATTTTGTTTGGAGACAATTGTGAGGCTTTAAGATTCGCGGCTTCACTCCACCGGCACCCGGTTGAAAGGCAGATTTTGATAATCAGCGTCAGATCAGGGTTATCGTGAACTTTGCAGGCGGCAAAAAGCTTTTGTATCTGGGTTTCAGTCAACCATGCCATTTCTTTCTCTGGCTGATCAAACTCCCGTATATTTTTAAGTGGGTTGGGGTAGCTGATTTCGCCAAGCCGTTCCAGCTCATTGAAAAGAGCGCGAAGGAATGCATGTTCACAGTTAATGGTACCCGGTGAGACCTTTAACGATTTATCACTGGTTTTGTATCCGTTCTGTATGAGGCCCTGTAAACGCCGATCCCGATAATGTGCCCAATCCTTCGAAGTGATAGAGGCAGCAACGGGGTTTCCCATGCCATTGCAAATAATATTGAGTTTGCCGAGTCGGCCTTTTCTGTCACTTAGCGAGCAACCGTGCAGTTTGTACCATAGCTCGATAAGTTCGCTAAGCTTGCGGTTATCCTCTTTATCAGCCAGCCAGGGTTTAGCCTTCATTTCGTCCTGAGTGTATTGCTCAAAGGCAATGGCTTCGGCACGGGTCCTGAACTGTCGTCTCACTCGTTTACCATCCCTTCCATTGAGATAGCACTCGCAGAGCCACTTACCTGTATTTAATTTCCTTATTGCCATGCAGTCCCCCTTGATAAAAGGGGATTAAATTACTGTATATAAAAACAGTATTCAATGTTTGATTATGGATTTTCAAACATGAAAAAGCCCGCTTAGCGGGCTAAATTAATGCAGCAGGGAAGGTTGCTGTTGGCTGGTGTAGAGTGGCACCTTATTGATTTGCCCTGGCGAGACAATCATTCCAGTAACGGTCTCGTGTGTTTTGAATGTGCAGCTGCAATTAATATTCTGGCACTGGTGATAACGTTCTTTTGTTTCTTTTGAGACATAGCGGCTGCTTTTTGCATGGGCTGCTGTTTGGCATAAAGGGCAGTGCATCATGATTAATATCCTCGAAAAGGGGCAGGGGAGAGCCACTTAGTTTGAATATGCAAATCACGATTTGCAAATTACACCCTGATTAAGCAGTTTCCGTTTCACCCTCTGTTTCTGACTGATATTCAATATCTGAAAGCAGAACCTCAAATTCAAGCGCGGTTGTATATCCGCTGCCGCTCAGGCTATGTGTGACCTTGCTGATAATCCACGGCTGAGCATCAATCACCGACTTAAAGCCGCTCACTCTAACCGGCGTCTCCGGGTACAGGTCGGCGCGTCCCATCGCGAGCGTAATCGAGAACTCAGCGACGCCGCGCTGTAGCTTATCCCACTTTGCTTTAGCCGCCCGCATTGCTGCCGCCTTAGTCGCATACACGGTCGTCAGCGTAAATATGTTGTCTTCCGTGCCTGCCAGGTAATCACCCTCCCTGGCCTCCGGCGTTTTAGTCGCGGTCGCCTTTTTCTTTTTAGCCGCCGGGTGCTCCAGCGCGCGCAGGTGCTTTTCTTTCGGCTTGCGCTTTACCTTAACTTTCTTAGGCTTAGGGTCTTTGGTATGCAGCCATCTCGCCGATACGCCGGTATATGCGCCACGGTCAGCAATGCTGAAGCTGTGCCGGTCGCCATCCTGTCGCGTGATCGTCATCTGCGGGATTGGCTTGCCGCTGGCGGTGACGCCGTTACCGGGCTTTATAAACAGAAGCCGCCCGGCCTTCACTGCCGCAACCGCGCCGTAAAGCGTGGCGAGGCGCGTCAGGAATTTAGCGTCAGTCTCCTGCGTCTGGTCGATGTGAGCCACGGCAAGTCCGGCGAATCCATCAGCCAGCATGGGCTTTAAGTTATTGCGCGCGGCTATCTGCGTGACAACTTCCCCCAGTGTTGTGTCGTGATAGGACACCTCCCGGCGGGAATTGAGCGAGCCACGAAAATCAGCACTGCGGGCGCGAATGGTCATGGTGTCCGGCGCGCCGTGGTGCTCTACCTCATCAACCGTGAAATCACCTTTGCCGAAAAGCGTCTGGCCTTTCCAGCCGAGAAAAATCGTTAACACTGCGCCTCGTACCGGCATCGCCAGCTGCCCGTCGGCGTCGTCCAGCTCAATATCCAGCTGGTCAGCCTCAAAGCCGCGATTATCGGTCAGTGTCATCGAGATAAGGCGATCCCGGATATTGGTTGTGACGTCCTTAGAGTTAACCTTCAGCATGAAATCCGGCGTCAGCTGCGCCCCGGCCTGTACCGGCAGGCTGCTTATTCCGATCATCCCAGCAGCCCCCCTGCAGATGAAATCAGGCTACCGGCCGCCGACTTCACGCTGTCCATTGCCGACGTGAGCTGCCCTGGCAGATTGCCGGAACCACTGATAAGCCCGTCAGCCTGCTTTTTCAGATCGCCAAACATGGACGTCAGGGATTCATCAACGCGCTTAAGGCTTAGCGTGAACATGATTTTGCTGGCCGTTCCGTTGGGGTAAAATTCGCTGAAGGTGTTAGAAATATTTTCGATCACGTACATACCGTAAATCATGCCGCTGCCGCCAATCAGCGGCCACGCCATCCCCTCGTCGGCCATCAGACGGACGGTCATCAGCGACACCGAACCGCCCGTAATTTCCGGGCGCAGCTCCCCGGAAAGTGTGATTTTTTCATCACCCGGCCCGATAAACTGCGCCGATGGACGCTGCCCGAACCGGCTGTTAGTGGGCCAGCGGTAGTCGATATTCTGCTGCATATTCCCGTAAGGCAGGGTCTGCCGCATGAACGGCATCATGCCGTAAATCATCATCATCGGTTAATCCTCCCAGCCCATTTTGCTGCGGTTCTGTGCCTGCCGGTTGCGCTGCTCTTTCGCCTGGTGCTGCGCCATCAGTGCCATTGCGTCGTCTTTGGTCATACCCTCATGCATGTTAATTTCATACTGATAGGTATTCTGGCTGCGGTCGGTGAATCCGCCCCCGGCTGACGGTGAGGAAACTGGCCGGTAAGGCGCGCCACCGTAAGCGATGTTGTATTGCAGCCCGCCGGTATCTGCGCCCGCGCCGCCGGTCGCAACCGGATCAGGCGACGGCACCTTGTCTTTCAGGCCATCGGATTTCGTGTCGATAATGCCGAGCTTATCCAACACCCAGTTAATGCCGCCCATAAGCTGATCGAGCGCGTAGCTCGGAATTTTCAGCGCCTCGGCCAGCATGTTGCCGAACTTTTTACCCATGTCTCCGGCGGCGGCAAGTTCGGTCTGCGTGGATTTTACCGGCTCCAGCAGTTTGCCGAACCAGTCCCACAACTCTTTAACCTTGCCACCTACCCACTCAAAAACCGGCTTCAGCGAGCCAAAGGAATCACTGATCGGCCCCATCGCTGCGGTAAAGCCTTCGGCCACGCCCGCTATAAAGGCGCTGATGGGTTCCCAGTATTTACGCACCAGTAGCGCCCCGGCCACGATTGCCGCTGCGACGGCCACAACCGGCAGAGTGATAGCGCCGAGCGCGGCCGTAATGGCTCCGCCCGCGATGCTGAATGCCGTGCCGAGGAAGCCCGCCCCGGCAATCAGGGTATTCACGCCCGCAATCACCGGCCAGGCTACCAGCCCGATTGCGCCCAGCGCCCCGGCTAACATCAGCCCGCCCATGACAACTTTTGCCATACCGCCTGCCAGCTCCGGGTTAGCTTTAATCCAGCTATCAACCTTTAGCAACAGCGCCGCCGTGTCCTGGGTAAGCGTGCGCAGGCTGCCATCGTTCTGATCAAACAGGTCGGTGCCGATAGCCTCATAAGCAGACTGCAGCTCTTTCAGGTCGCCGCCGAGATTATCCTGCATGACCTGGACCAGCTCGGCGGTTTTACCATCAGAGGCTTTAAACGTGGCGGTCAGATGATCGAGCTTGCCGGTTGAGGCAGCGGTCATCAGCACGGCGGCCGATGAACTGGCCTCCTCGCCGAAAATGGTTTTCATGTACTCGGCGCGCTGGCCGGTTCCCAGCTTGTGACGGTCAAAGCTCGCCTGCATTTCTTTCAGGATGGTGAAGATCGGGCGGGTATTTCCTTTGCCGTCTGCGGTTTTAATTCCCAGCTCTTTGATAGCCTTGAATGATTCGCCAGTCGGCGCCTGCAGCCTGCTCAGTACGGCGCGGCTTCCCGTACCGGCCATTGAGCCGGTTATTTTGGCATCGTGCAGAGCGCCGACCATCGCCGCCGCCTGCTCGATGCTGACGCCCGCGTTTTTCGCAACCGGGGCAACGTAGGTCAGCGAGTCGCTCAGCCCGTCAAAGTCAGCGGCGGTTTTATTCATGGTCATCGACAGGACGTCGCCGATGTGTGCCACCTTATCGTTTGAAAGCTGGAAGGCTGACTTCATCCCCATCAGCAGCCCGGCGTTTTCCTCCATCGTGCGCTTGTTTGCCAGCGCCATGTTGAGCGTAACCGGTGTAACGGCCTGAACGGCAGCGGCATCGCCGCCGCCTTTGGCGATAACGATTTGCGCGCCTGCGGCATCATCGGCAGAGGCGGCGGTTGTATCGCCCAGCTGACGCGCCTGCGCACGCAGGGCTTTCATTTCCGGCGATTCTTTTCCCACGCCGAGCACGGCCTGCAGCTCGGAATTCTTCTGTGCGAAATCAAACCCCGGCATCAGCAGCGACGTAGCCGCCATGCCGCCAACCGTGGCGGCACCGATACCGGCTGCGCCCATGTTGCGCACCTTACCCGACAGCTCCTGCCCTTTGCGGTAGCGCTCGCTGGTCTGGTTCAGTCGCTCCTGCTGTGCATTCAGCCGCTGCAGCTCCATTTTCTGGCGGCTCAGGCTGACAGTTGCCTGCGCCGAGGCGGATTTCAGGCGCTGCTGCTCGCTGCTCAGAGCTTTGGTTGATATCCCCGCTGCGTTAAGTGCCTCGCGCTGCTGCTGCACCGAAAGGCGCAGGCTGTTGGACTTCGTCTGCAGCTCAGAAGCTGCCTGCCGGGCCTTTTCCAGTGCGCGGGCCTGCTGTGTCGTCGGGCGCTCCGTGTTTTTAAACTGCACGGCCAGCGCTGCTACCTCCTGCTTTGCATCTTTGAGGTTCTGCTGCGTGACGGCCAGCTGCGCACTTGCCTTGCGGAAGCCATCAATTTTCCCAGCCTGCGCGTCCAGTTCCTTAATCGTCGTCTGCGTCTGGCGTATATCAGACGACAGATTTTTGGCAGCGGTCTGCACGGCTTTGAAGGGGCGCGAGGCTTTGTCTACCGCATTCAGCAGCACCTGCACTTTAAGGTTATTGCTCATCCGGGGTTGCTCCGCTGCGGATAAAGGCTTTATGCCGCCAGTCCATCAGCTCTGCCAGCGGCATGTCGTACATCTCGGAGGGTTGCCAGTGGAATATTGTGGCAATGTCGGCCATCAGGTCGTTGACAGTCAGGCCGTGCGGCCAGTCTATTCGTCCGACTTCGACTGCAAAAAACCAATCACCTTTCCGCCCAGCGCAATCAGGTCAACCGGATCGAGGGCGTTACATTCGGCCTTTGTCAGGGTCGGCACGGTAATGCGGGGCAGCACGGTCAGCAGGGCGTCAACATCCGACTGGCACAGATCGGCCAGGCGCACGCCGCGCAGGCTTCCGGCCGTCGGCTTAATCAGCTCCACGCTTTTGATTTCGGTTTCGCCGCGCAGCAGCGGGGTTTCAAACTCAACAACGTTATCTTTCTTTTCCATGATGGTTCTCTGTTCACTGTAGTCAGGTAAAGCCAGCGGCGGGCGCTGGCGTCAGGGTTTATACCAGGCCGAGGTTTTTACGGCGCTGTTCAAGGCGATCAACGCCGTTAACCTTCTCCACCATGTTGATGGTGTCGATTTCGATCAGCTCTTTGCCGTTAAAGGTCAGCTTGTAATAGGTGTTTTTACTGGTGATTTTGGTTTCGGTGTCTTCGCCCTGTTTGGCTTCGCCGAAATCAAACGACTGATGCTTGCCGCGCACCTCAATCTCTACCGCGATTTCCTCGCCGGTATCATCGCGCTGGTAAGAGCCGGTAAAGCGCAGGGGAATGTCAGACGCACCCCACTGCGTGAGTACCAGCTCATCAATACCGCCGATGCTCCACTCAACATCGAGCGCGTCATCTTCCAGACCGTTATCAATGAAGGCCGCGCCACTCATGCCGCCCGCGCGGAACGGGTCGAGCTTGCGCGCCAGCTTCGGCAGGGTCACGGCGGTGACGACGCCCTGATAGCTGTTGGCGTTATTGAAAAGGTTCATGCCCTTTAATTTGCGTGGCAGTGCCATTTATCCGGCTCCTCAGCTGTTAACGGATGCGGCGAAGTTCGCCAGATAGGTGTCGGTAATGCGCTGGCGCAGGGTTAAATCTTCCAGCGGCGGAACCGGCGTATAGTCGTAATCAATAAAGAGCTTGCCCGCCTTCAGGGTGTCTTTATCGTTGGCGCTTTCGTCATACCAGGCTGATGCACCCAGCAGATAACCGGCGTTAACCAGCTCGCGGAATTTCGCGTTAATACCCGCGATAATCTCGCGCACCAGAACCGGCGTCAGCGGCTTATCAACCGCCCACATGTGCACCTCGGCCATCGTGTCGGCCAGCACCTGCGCGGTGCGGGTGTAGTTCTCAAACTGAAACAGCGGGTCATCACTGCAGGTGCGGTTGCCCCAGAAGCGGAAGCCGTCTTTACGGATCAGCGTGGTGACGTCGGCCTCGTTGAGCAGGTCGGCGTCGGTGCCGGTCTGCTGCAGATCCCAGAACACGGATGCAGAAATACCGGTCACGCCGTTGACGCCGACGTTAGACAGGGTTTTATGCCAGCCTGTGTCGTTGTCGATTTTTGCGCGCAGGCCCAGCGCGCGCGCGGTTGCAAAGGCGGTATCGGATTTGCTCGTCGTGGTGTTCCAGGCGAGAAAGTCGGGCCAGATAACCATGATTTCACGCTGGCTGAAGTTCTGGCGGTACAGGCGGGCTTCGGAAATGGTTTTACATTCCCATGCTGACACGTAGGCAAAGGCGCGCAGCTGCTGCGCAATGCTGGCAAGCGCGGTTGCCACCGCCATAGAATCCAGCCCCGGCACGCCGAGGATGCGCGGTTTAACATCGAGCTGGGTCTGCGCGGCGAGCAGCGCTTTCATGCCGGTATAATGGCCGTTTTCATCCGTGCCGCCGATGATATTGGACGTGGTTTCGGCTTCGTCGGCTCCTTCAGCGACGCGCACGACGACGGTCACGGGTTTTGACTGGTCAGCAATGGCCTGCAGCGCAGCAGCAAGCGTGCCTTTTTTACCGGCCTTGCCGACAGCGGCCTGCACGTTGGTGATAAGTACCGGCGTATTGAGCGGGAAGGTTGCCGCATCCGCATCCTGCGCGGTGCAGACCATGCCGACGATTGCAGTTGATACGGTTGTAATGGTGCGCGTGCCGTCATTAACTTCGACGACGCGAACACCATGATGATAATCAGACATCTGATGCACTCCATTTTGAGGGTGTGCTCAGGGTGACTTCTTTTTTGTATAACAACAGCTCATTTATGTTTGCTAAGACATCAAAGGACATTAGCTCGAAATTGTTTTACTGTTATAATTAGCAAAACCTTTTTGAAGAAAAGTATTAGATTTAGCGATGGACATAAATTTTTATGGAGAAGAGTTGATGTATAGGATTTTTATATTTTTTTTCATTTTTATATCTGCTTGCTCAGCACCTGCGCAAGTCAATAAAAAGGAAGTTACAGAGCTATATACTGTCGATCCATTAAGCGCAAGAAAACTTTCATCTCTAGAGAGTCACCTAATTAAAATTAATTTCGCGATAGATGAAGCCTTTAAAGAGGAAAGAAAGGTTGGAGTCGACGCTAAATCATTTAAAGAAGGGTTAAGAGGTATCAAACTCTTGAGTGAAGGTTTTGAAGAGTTTAGAATTCAAAAATATCACAACGATATAACTATCGCATCTCAGCAACTAGGTGAAAAGCTAGACGGAATAAAGGGCCAGTTAGTCAACATAAGTAACACTCTATATAATAACTACAACAAGGATAGCTGGAAAGAAGTTGTAAAATCCATAGCTCCCATTGTTGCAGGTATATTTATATTTATATGGAGCTTAATGAATCTAACTATTTCCGAAGCTAGAGCTAAAATGAGTTACATTTCTCCATTAATAGATAAATCATCATCAGCGATTGTGATGGCCTATGAGAAAATAGGGAAACGTAGCCCTTTAGAAAATGAAGACATCACAAAGATAATTGAGCCAATAATACGCATCGGGCCATTCTTTAATGAAGATAACTTCGTTGAGTTGATTATACAATCCAATGAAAAATCTTTTGTTTTAATGAAGATGTGTTTGCCTTCAAATATTATAACTGAAATTGAATCTAGAGATCTTTTAAATACTTATCTTAACTCTGGCGTTGGCTCATCTACAATTCAATCAATAAGGACCACTCTAGTGAGACAATATGATTCAGCTTTAAATGATTTCATCAGGAGTGATAAAAAAGTAGCGCCTTTGAATGTTAGGGTTAAAAGATGGCTGATTTTATTTTTTTCTACTGGCTTGCTTGGGGTTTTCTATTACGCATCCCTGTCATGATCTTTGTCAAAACACATAATTTGAGTTTGAGATGAAATTTGCGTGATGTATGGCAACCTAAGGTTGCGATATGATATATTAATATAGATGGGTTAGTCTTTTTAACCTAGGCTGAAAAGCTTGCTGCGTCAATATTTTTGTAGAATTGACAGTAGTCTTTTTAAAGAAGTCACTTATATTTTGGGTTCTCTATTCTTCCTATCTATGAAGATTAAAGAACCCTCGTTTTTTATTACAATGGTTTGTTAGGCCAAACTATTGTTGTTTTTTTGCTCAAGTCTAATTTTTGTAATTTTTGAATGTACTTCATCCACTCGATAAGCAATGCTTTATCGTCATCCGTAATAATGCCCAGCAGCAGCTGCGTCTGCCATGCCTGGGTGATGTCATTGGCCTCACTCACGCGCGCCGACTTTTCGCTGGCTGCTGCGTCAAGTAGTGACTGCTGCTGCGCATCGTTGTCGGTTACCCACTTTTCACCGTCCCACTTGTCGAACGTGGTTGCCGGAGCCTGCGTTGTGGTGTCTGCGGGATAGTCGCCGAGCGCAGTAATCTTCACCGGCGCGCCGCCGTAAACAGGGTAAACCGTTTCGCCGCGATGGTCCGGCACGCTCAGCCAGCCCCCGTCCTGATGCACGGCCACCATGCCCGACTGCGCGGCAGGCGGTGCGCTCAGGCAGGCGCAGGCGGGAAGGCCGACACCCTGCGGAAGAAATTCCTGCACCGCGCCGGTAAACTCCCCGGTCAGCGCGTCATACCCGTATACCGTCAGCGTGCCGTCGGCTTCTGCCAGCCCGTTTTTATCAAGTGTCACCTTAGCCATTATGCAGCCCTCACGATGTAGTTAAACGCCACGTTGCGCGGGCGGTTCTCCGCCGCCACCGGCACTACGCGCGAGGCGTCAAAATAAATCTTCTCGCCCATAGACTGCCCGTTTGATAAGTTGCCGACAGGAGGCCCGTCGGTAATAGCTGATCCGTCGGGGTAAATCCCTTCGTTAGCATTTTTACCATTGTTATAAAACACTCCGTCTGACTTTCCGTTGTACGGCACGGCAAGGGACTGAACGCCGGTCATGTTCCTGATGGCGTCGCCCTGCGCGGACAGCAGCGCACGTCCGCTGTCCGCACCGCGCCCGTCGTCCCAGCCGCGGATAAACTCACCGCGCAGGTCGGGCAGTTTCAGTGACGGATAGACTTTCGCCAGCGCCGGGTAGGCAGAGGCGCTGAAGGATGCGCCGTTGCACTTAAGCCAGCCTGTCGGGGGTGTTGCGGCCGGCCACGGCTGAGGAATACCAACCGGCAGCGCCGAGCCGTCAGCGGCAAGCAGATACTGTCTGTGCGGATTAGCGGCGGCAATATGGTCAGACATAACCTTATCCACATACTGCCGGGTCGCCAGCACAACAGCCGGGTCTATCTTCAGCGCAACATCATTGGTGCTGCTGACAATCAGGATCATGCGCACGGTCTGCGTCCGGCCGCTGCCTTCAGCCAGTTGCGGCTTGTAAGTCTCCGGGCAGTTAGCAACGGCAATCAGCACGCCGTCGGCGTCATACAGGCCAATCTCGCGGATCCAGAATCCGCCCTCGCTTTCCGGGATAATCTGCTCCGCGATAATCTGGCTGCTGTTTGCTGCGTCAACGGTCAGGGAATTTAGCTGCGCGCGTCGCTTCTCGCCGA
The DNA here is from genome assembly GCF_019104105.1 of Pantoea jilinensis. Lineage (NCBI taxonomy): Bacteria > Pseudomonadati > Pseudomonadota > Gammaproteobacteria > Enterobacterales > Erwiniaceae > Pantoea > Pantoea jilinensis. The sequence continues at coordinate 1,754,269 of NZ_CP077746.1, forward strand.
TGAGCTTTGTCTGTGCCGCGTCAGGCGTTGGCAGCGTGCCTCCACCGTCGCCGACACCCATAGCGGCGATGTTCACCTTCGTGCCGAGTGCGGCAGCATTCGCCAGCTTCGCCGCGCCCTGATTAGTCAGCAGGGCAAAATATTTTGTCGTCATGCGCTCACTTCCGTCAGGTCAATAAGATGCACCGCCACGCCGGAATAACCCGGCCCGCCGACGCTGATAAGTTCAGGGGTGTAGGGATAAATGGTCAGCTCATCCCCGCTGTAGCTGGCAACGGCAACCGGCAGCGCGCCGTTCGCGTCCAGATTGATGGACAGGCCGATGAGGTGTCGGCTGCAGGGCTTCGCGTCGGCTATCAGGCGCTCCAGCTCGTTATACATTTCCTCGGTAATGCCGGTATCCAGCACGCCCACGTCAAGCCGGAACGTGCCTGGCGCTTCATTGGTTTTCCACCACTCAATTATCCTGATGAGATAGCCCAGCGGCTCAACGACGCGGCGGATAGCGCCTATCGTTCCCTTGTGCCGGTGCACGTACTGCGAGGCGGCAACCACGGCGCGCTTTGTCGATTCCGGCCAGGCTGAATCCCAGCGGTCAACTGACCACGCCCACGCCAGATAGGGAAGAAGCGCCACCGGGCAGGTTTGAGGGTTCCATAACTGGCGCAGCGGCACGCTCATCGCGCCGGGTCTTGCCAGCGCCTCAGCGGCGGCAACCTCAAGCGCTGATGAGCCGGTCGGCAGCAGGCGATCACTCATCCGAGCCTCCCACGGTCAGCGTGTAGCCTGTGCAGTAAGCGGCCTGCGTTTTGTCGAGCACTACGTCAGCAGAAGGCTTGATAAGGTTGACGCGCTGCACGCCCTCAACGTGCATGGCGGCATAGAGCGCAGACAGGCGAATGTCGCGGCCGAGGCGCTTTTGTGCGCTGACAAAGGCGGCGAGCTTTGCCTCAGAGGCGGCGCGGATCGGTTCAGCTTCCGGCCCCGGATAGAGGTACAGCTCGGCCTCGATTTCGTAACTAACAATCTTCGCTGACTGCACGCTCACCCGGTCGGCAACCGGGCGCACGTCTTCGTCATTGAGCGCAGCGTTAACCACGGCCAGCAAATCGTCGCCCGCCACGCCGTTGCCCTCACGCGCGAGCACTGTCACCGTGACCACTGCAGGCGACGGGCTGATGGCTGATGCATCGGCTACGCGGCCGTCTGCGCTTCTGGCGTGATACTCATATGCACCGGTCGGCCCGGCAACGCTAAGCCCCTCAAACGCCGAGGCAATGCGCAGCCGGAAATCGTCGTTACTTTCCATCACGGCGGCGGTCGGCGGCATGGCTGTATCATCGGCCGGGGTAATCGTCAGGCGGGTTACGCCATTGTTTGCGCCGAGCTGGTCAAGGTCGCCATCCAGTGCATACGCCACCATTACCGCCTGTCCCGCCTCGTTGATGCGCTGGCGCAGGATCAGCTCGCGGTAAGCGTTTTCCTGCAGCAGCTTAACGATGGGTTCTGATTCAAGTGTCAGCGTGCGGGTGACGGCCTCCTGCTGGTCAGCAGGATAAAGGGAAATCAGCGTCGCCTTTCGCTCGGCCAGCAGGGTTTCATAGTCCAGCGCCTCCAACACGTCAGGCGCGGGCAGCTGGCTCAGGTCGATAGTTGCCATAGTCTCAGCTCACAGGAACGGTTAAGGAAAAAGGCTGCGCGCTGTCGGTGCGGTTGCCGGACAGCTCAACCACCATTGCGCCGTTGATATCCGACTCAAAGCTGATGGCATTCAGCTTTACGCGAGGCTCCCACTTCAGGATCGCCAGATAGCAGGCCGACATAATCTGCAGGCGCAGCGCCTCGTTTTGAGGCTGGCCAATCAGAGCGGATAAAAGCGAGCCATACTGGCGACGCATCACCCGGGTGCCGACAGGAGTCAGCAGAATGTCGCGCACTGACTGGCGGATATGATCAAGATCGGCCAGCGCGCCGCCGGTTTCCCGGTTCATGCCGATATATTTGGCGGTTGTCATACTGGCGCTCCTGTTTTGCCACCGCTGTCGCCCGGATGGATATGCGAATGCAGCACCTTGCCGTTTGAGGACAGACTGCCGTCGGTATGTGTAATGTCGCCTTTCATCGTTCCGCCCTTAGTGACTTCCAGCTGCGCAGTTTTGAGCAGCGTTGTGCATTCCACTTCTGGCGAGTCGAACATGATTTTTACCGCCGCTTTAATGGTTGCGGTCTGTATGCCGGTTGCGGACAGTGCGCCGGTTTCCGGCTCGTACTCGATCACCGCGCCGTCAGGAAATGACCAGTGCAGCGCATCGGCCGAGGCTGACGGAGCCGGATTGTCATCGGAGAAAATACCCGGCAACACAAAGCCGGTATCGAGTTCGCCGCCGAGGCAAAGAACAAGCACCTGCTCACCCACTGACGGCGCATTCCAGGAGCGGGTTTTACCCGCGCGGGCGCTCAGCCAGTGCAGCCAGCCGGTCGTATTTTTTCCCGTATCGACACGGCACAGCCCACCGTCGAGATTGACGGCCGACACGGTTCCGATGCGGATTAGGTTGCGCAGCAGGCGCTGAATTTCTGCGAGTTGTTCGTTCATGGAATTATCTTGAAGACAAGGTGACTTAAGGGCTAATGTGTTATGTCTGGTGGTTTACTAACAAACACTGGACTTTGAAACGTTCCGTTTTAATACAAGGAAGATTTATGGCGTGGGCAGAAATTATTAGCTTTTTAAAAGATGTTGTTGTGGTGGCTGCACCGGCAACAGGTGCAATAGTTGCGGTCAAAGGTTTAAGTACGTGGAGGCGGCAACTTAAAGGGCAGTCAGATTATAACCTCGCTAAAGATGTGCTGATCAACTTGTATAAATATCGCGATGCATTATTTTTTGTCAGGCACCCTTTAATAACAGGTGCTGAATTGAAGTTACCCGAAGGTGTTGAGGAAAAAGAATTAAAGTATGCTGAAGTTAATTATTTGCGAACTGAATCAGCATATCAGAACAGGTGGGATAAAGTAGTAGAAGTGCGCTCAAAGCTTCTGACTAACATCGTTGAGATAGAAGCTCTTTGGGAAGCGGACTTAGCACTGCAACTTAAAAATATGTTCGCGCACGAAAAAGACTTGATGTTTAATATTTCCTGTTATCTAAGGGTAATAAATCCATCCATTGACGCAGAGGACAAAAAGTTTGATAGGGAACATGTTGACCGCCAGATGCTATATGACACTTTAAAGGATGAATCAGACACATTCAGAATGGCATTTAAAAAAACACTAACCCCCCTAGAAAATGCACTACGAGATAAACTTAAAAAATAGTATTACCGGGCACAACTTAATGTTGTGCCAGTGCATTTATAATAATGTCCTCGATAACTTGATAATCATCATTACTTAAGCCCAACAGGGGACGGGCCTCATACTTCACCTCCTTACCTTTACGCGATGGACGGTCGCGCAGCCCGTAGTGATGCACGCGGGCCATGCGCTGCACGTTACCCGCAAACTCGATCACGGCTTCATTCGGGCTGGCCTGCGTCTTCATGTACTTAGCGGTGCGCAGCTTAACGAACATCTCGCGCTTTATCCGGCCCTTTTTGCTGCGCACCGGCTGCGTTTTGCGGGGCTTAAACGGCGTGCCGTCAGGTGCCTGCTGGCGCTTGATGTTCTGCTGCTGACTCGCGCGCAGCTTGCGGCCAATACTGCGCGCCATTTCTTTACGCGCCGGGGCTGACAGGCTGTTGATAAGCGCCTCCAGACGGTCATTTACCAGCTGCAGCTCGCTCATGTCTGTAACTCACTGACCAGCTCACCTTTAACGTAAAGCTGCACCGGCCGCGCGTCATTCTCCGGCAGCGGGTTCTCGCCGACGTGGGTCACGTGCAGCCCGTCGTCGGCCTGCTTCACGATCACGCGCTCGCTCAGCTGCAGCTCAATGCTGATATCGCTGGCCGTGTCGCTGATAACATCCGCCTCAAAGGTGAAGCCTGTCCGGCGCTTTTCCTCGCTTGCCATAATGTCGGGTTCATTCGTTCGCAGCCAGGCAAGCAGCGGCACGATCAGCAGGTCGATGTTACCGGCGTAGTCGGTAATAACCATGTTAAGCCGATACTGGTATTCAAACGACAGCGAGCTGGCAAGCGTCGAGACGATGCGCCCGCTGTCGATAAACACGTTCAGCGCGTCAGGATTTCGCTGCAGCTCCGGCACGCTGTCGGTCAGCGCCTGGCGCAGTTGTTGTGGTTTCAGCATCGTGTTGTTCCTGGCAGTCTTTGATTATTTCGACCTGCAGCCCGCAGGCGGCGAGTGCGGCCTCAAGCTGACGATTGTCAGCCGCCAGATCGCCAGCGGTTTTAAGGCTGTTTCCCGGCACCGGGCAGCTTGTCACGCGCGGACACCCAATCCAGATAATCTCTGGCGCTGGCGAAGGCCGGGCGGGCGTGCAGCCGGATAACATCGTCAGGCAAAGCAGCAGCAGACCAGTCACGCAGTATCGGATTCGCATCGGTTTCTCTCTGTATGGTCATTTCACGGTTAAGCGCGGCCGTGCTGGCGCGTCCCTGCATCAGCCGCAGCTCGGCCTCACGTTTCTGGCTGGCCCTCGCATCGGCATCCAGCCTGGCTATCGCTTTATCGCGGCTTTCGATACCGGCCGACAGCGTGCCAATAATGCGCTGCGCACTGTTCAGATCGTCTTTGGCGACTTTCCACTGCCAGCCAGTCACGCCCAGCGCCAGCAGAGCCACCGCCAGAAGCAGAGCTATCAGGCGCGTCATTTGACACCCCGCAGGCAGTAGGCTGTTTCCGCAGCGCGGCGGTTTTCCAGCCCGCGATTTTTCACGCCCTTAACGAACACCCAGCGCCGCAGCTCATTACAGGCATCAAGCCAGTGCTGCATCATGATGTAACGGGCAAATGTCGAGCTGCAGGCCGCGCGCACGCCGACGTTAAAGGCGAATGAAACGGCCGTGTCATAGACCGGCTGTGGCATATCGCTGCGCATACAGGCATCGATCCCGCGCTCGACGCGCATCACGTCATACACCAGATTGACCGCCGCCTGTCGCTCGCTGATCTGGCTTTGCGGCGTCACGCCCTCTGTGTGACCGATTCCGTTAGTCCAGACTCCGGCGCTGCACTGATAAGGCGAAGTGCGGCACCCCTCGGCGTTGGCGATAAGCGCAAGTCCGGCCTCGGACGTTTTCAGGGTTTTAAACTGTGGCAGCAGCGCGGCAATTGCCAGTACGGCCACCACGGCGCAGCGTTTAACGGTCTGGCTCAAGGCTCACCCCCCGCAGGCGCTGCAGCTCGTAGGTTTTACGGCGGTAATGCCAGTTGATAAAGAACGTCGCCACGTTAGTAATGAGCGTGATAACGGCCACGCCGGAACCGACCATAAAGGCGATATCCTGTGGCGTATGACGGCCGAACCACATCAGGATGAGGCCAATCAGGTAGTTGATCACAGAGCTGATTTTTTCCATTTTTAGTCCCACAGGTTGACGGTTTCACCTGCTGAAGATTCCGGCAGATCAGGCAGCGTCACCTCGCAGCCGTGCGGCAGTACCGGCCCGCTTTCGGCGAGGCCCGGATTAGCCGCGTAAACCAGTTCGATGGCCTGACCGGTACGCCCGTAATAGCGCTGACAGATTTCATCAACGGTATCGCCCTGCTGCGCGTAAACGTTCATCAGAGCAGATCCACAATGCAGCCAGGCTTACCGGCGATGCGGCTGATACTGAATCGCGCATCGCGCCAGTACTCGTCGGCGCTCGCCTCGATTTCGCCCGCTTTTTTCGTGCCGCTGGCGTCATAGCCGCGATAGCGCTCGACGATGGTGGCGGCAGTCAGCGCGCTGACAGCGGCAAGGTACGCAGTGACCTTTTCGCTCTCGCCGTCCAGTGATTCCGCAGGCACCTCGGCCAGCACCTTAAAGCCCGCCGCAATCTGCGCGGCGCGCCAGTCGTACAGCTCGGCGTTTACCTCAGAAATTGCCGTCTTCACGGCAAGGCGCAGGCGCTGCGCCGTGACCGTTCCCTCATAGCGCAGCGAATCGCGCAGCTGCTGCAGGTCAACGTCAGGCCAGAAAAACGTATTCTTTACCGGCGGCTCGGCAACGTCTGCCGGTCGCGGGGCGGGGATAACAACCGTGTTATTCATAATCGGCCTTTGAAATAGGTGGGCGGTGGAGGACGGCGCAGACACTGAAAGTGCGTTGCCGTCCTGCCGCCCGTGCGCGGGGTCGCGTTCGGTCAGCGGCGGGCGATAGCTTCTTTTTTCATTGCCGTTCCCAGCCGCTCAATGTCTTTTTTAACGCCGCAGCCGTCGTGCAGCTGTTGCGCCCTTACAAGGTGGGTCATCGCCTCCGAAGCCCTGCCCGCATCGCGAAGCACATATCCGGTTATCTTGTGCAGCTTGGCGCGCACCTGATCGGGCATGTCTTCGGATTCCGTCATCGCAATGGTTGCCAGCAGCGGGTCAACATCGACCGGCGCTTTTGCCGTCCAGGCGCGCGTTGCCGCGCTGGCGACTTCCTCGGCCAGCAGATAAGGCAGGCTGGCGCGCTTAAAGCCATCAGGCGACACAAGGCCATGCTTCAGCGCGTACCGGGCAATTTCCAGCGCGCCGGGCACGTCGCCCGCATCGAGCCGCCAGATCATGACGGTCATCAGTACGGCATCCTGTGCGCCTTTGCCTTTCTCCAGCACGCCTGACACCCACGGCAGGTACTCCGGCAGCAGCTGACGCTTCATTTCCGCCTTGCGCTCGTTGGAGTGCACTTTCTTCAGGCGGCGCTTGTCGTCGTTGAGCTTGATGAGCATCTGCTCATAGCCGCTGGCGTGGCGCAGCGGGTTGTCGGCACTCTGCGAGGCTTCGATAGCCTGCTGGCGCATGCGGTGACGTCGGGCAGGGCTTAACATGCGTTACGCCTCCGCTGTTGCAGTGCCAGCAGCGCCGCTTTCTGTCGCTGCTTCCTGCGTGGTGGCTGCAGGTGCAGCGAACACGCCGACCTCGATGTTTTCAACCAGGCAACCGGCCGCGTAATCCTCGATCACGTAGTCCTCGTTAATGGACTCATAGTTTTCGATGCGGTCGCGCTTCGGCACTTCGTCAATCAGGCGGCGATGCGTGCCTTCCTGGAAGTAAATCGACAGGTTATCGGTGCGGGTGATAAACATGGCGTCGGCCGGGAAGTACGGCACGCGCACCGCTGGCAGACCGCCGATGCGCTTCTGACTGATAATGACGTCAGCGGCCAGCTGCTCGGTGTTGGCCTGCGACTGGTTGACGATCGGGAAGTATTTATCAGCCAGCAGCTGACGGCCCACGATAACAACCAGCTCCGGGTCTTCCTGATACCACGGCTCGATCAGGGTGTTGGTGGCATCCATCACCAGCGCGTCGAGGCTGGCATAGTCGCCATTTTTGCCGACGCGGATTTTTTCAGAAATGACGGTGCCGTCTTCCTCGGTGACTTTGCTCATCACGCGCGCCGGGGCATCGTTGCGGTACTTCTGCAGCCAGCCGACGGCCACGTCCTGCAGCATAGGGAACTTGGCGCGGTTCGAGGTTTTGGCGCGGGTCACGCCGTTGAAGCCAATCATGATGCGGTCAAGCGCCTGCCGCTTCACGATGGCATCACGCAGGCGGGCCTGAAAATCTTCATAGCGCGCCCACAGGTCGAGCGTGTTATAGCGGATATGAAAGTCGTAGTTGACCTGCACGCACTCGTAGCCCTGCTTATCCAGCGCAGCAAAGTCAGCGGTTTCGCGCTCGTCGCCGCCTGCCGTGTCGGTCACGCTGGCAATCGAGCCGGATACGCCGATCCCGATTTTCTCGCCCTTCATTTCGGACACCGGCACGATGTTGATGCGGGTCAGGAAGTCGGAAGACTCCTGCACGCGGTTCATCAGCGTCTGGGTAACCGTCGGCTCAACGGTAAATTTCTTGTTCATGTCGTCGGTTTCGACGCCGTTCAGCTCGGCGAGGCGGGTCATGAACTGGTTAAACTTAAAGCGGGTATTCTTGCGCATTGGCGTTCCTGTTTATCTCTGTGTTGGGTTTTAACGTTCAGGCAACGCCTGATTAGCAGTCGGTCTGCGCGCCGGACTTCGGATCGCTGCCGGTTGCCGCCGGGCGGCGGTTAAAGCTGCAGTCGGTCTGCGAAAGCTGGCCCTGCAGCGCAGCGAATGCGGCGCGGTCTTCCCCGGCCTGCTGCTCGATGGCCTCCAGACGTGCGGTGACGGATTGCTCCAGCGCCGACAGCTCCTGCGTCTGGCTCTCCGCGTTCAGCTGCACCTGCTCAGCAACAGCCGTTACCGCCGCGCTGACGTCCGCGAATTGCTCACTACTGGCCTTTTTCTGGCCGGTAAACATGGCGGTGATACGCGTCAGAAGGGACGGCGACGGCTCGGCCACTTCTTCAAACTCAATGACAGTTTCTTCAGCGGCGCTGAAAAGGTTATCTTTATGCTGCTTGCGGGATTCCAGCGGGTTAGTGTTCGCCGAGGCGCTGAAGCTCAGGATTTCCGTGCCGAGGCTGGCCGGATTGTCGGTAACAGCCAGGCCGATTAGATATGCCTCACCGGTATCCGCGAACTTGGGGTTGTACTGAATTGAGGTATAGATTTTCTGGCGTGCTTTGGTCATAGCAACCAACTCATCTGTTGGATCGATATCTCCGTATAGCGCCAGCTTGCCTTTTAGCGGCCCGTCAGCAATTTCTTCAGCTGACAGCGCCACCACGTCACCAAAACGGCGAAACGGGCTGTCAGGCGTGATGCCTTTGATGTGCTCAAGGTCAATTCGCGCCCCGTACATCGTCGGGTCATAGTTTTTCGCCATTTGCGCAATGTGCTCACGCGGAATTGCGCGGCCATCAGTGGTTGCGCCTTCAACTGCGATACGAAAACGCTTTGCTTTGATTGCTGCCATTAATCAGGCTCCGGTCAGGTGTTGGGTCGGTTCGGGGCCAGTTTCCCCGTCGCCACACAATCCCTCAACGAATGTCAGCCCGCTGCTGCATCAGCAAACAGAGACAGCAGGCGCGCCATTTTCGGCCCCGGTAGCCTTGCCGGTATGAACATGACACCGACAACCATCATCAGCGATCCGCGCCGTCAGGCCGCGCTGCTTTACTGGCAGGGGTATTCCGTGCGCCAGATTGCGGAGACGCTCGGACAGAAAACGCCAACCGTGCAGAGCTGGAAGCTGCGCGACGCGTGGGACAACGTTGCGCCCATCAGTCGCGTGGAATCCAGCATGGAAGCCCGGCTTATTCAGCTCATCATGAAAGAGGTAAAAGGGAATGGTGATTACAAAGAGATAGACGCGCTCGGCCGTCAGATTGAGCGCCTTGCCCGCGTTGAGCGCTACCGCAGCAGCGGCAACGAGGCCGACTTAAACCCCAACGTGCGCAATCGCAACAGAGGGGAGCGCCAGCCGGTCGTTAAAAATGAGTTCAGCGACGAACAGACAGACAAGCTGACCGGCGTGTTTATTGATAATTGCTTTGAGTATCAGCTCAACTGGCATAAAGCCGGGCTGACTCACCGCATCCGCAATATCCTGAAGTCGCGCCAGATTGGCGCAACGTTCTACTTTGCCCGCGAGGCACTGATAGACGCGCTGACCACCGGCCGCAACCAGATATTTCTTTCAGCCAGCAAGGCGCAGGCGCACGTCTTCAAAAAATACATCATCGACTTTGCCCGCCAGGCTGACGTTGACCTGAAAGGCTATCCCATCGTGCTGCCGAACGGCGCGCGCCTGATATTCCTCGGCACCAACGTGCGCACCGCGCAGAGCTACACCGGCAATCTGTACCTTGATGAGTATTTCTGGATCCCGAAATTCCAGGAGCTGCGCAAGGTTGCCAGCGGCATGTCGCTGCACAAGAAATGGCGCACGACCTATTTTTCCACGCCGTCAGCTCTTTCACACAGCGCCTATCCGTTCTGGTCGGGTGAGCTGTTTAACAAGGGACGGCGCAGCAAAGATGATCGCATTGAGATAGACCTGTCGCATTCACACCTGGCAAAAGGCGCGCTGTGCGGTGACGGCCAGTGGCGGCAGATCGTCACGGTTGAGGATGCGCTGACCGGCGGCTGCAACCTGTTCGACATTGATCAGCTGCAGCTTGAATACAGCCCGGCGGAATATCAGAACCTGCTGATGTGTGAGTTTGTCGATGATGAGGCCAGCGTGTTCCCGTTTGCCGAGCTGCAGACCTGCATGATCGACAGTCTGGAAGAGTGGGAAGACTTTAACCCGTACCTGCCGCGCCCGTTTTCATTCCGACCGGTCTGGATTGGTTATGACCCGTCGCACACCGGCGACAGCGCAGGCTGTGCGGTTATCGCGCCGCCGCTGGTTGCGGGCGGAAAGTTCCGCGTGCTGGAGCGTCACCAGTGGCGGGGCATGGACTTTGCCGCGCAGGCGAAATCTATCGAGGACTTAACGAAAAAATACACCGTTGAATATATCGGCGTGGATGCCACCGGCATCGGCCAGGGTGTTTTTCAGCTGGTACGCCAGTTTTACCCGGCCGCGCGGGAAATCAAATATTCACCTGAAGTTAAAACCGCAATGGTGCTGAAGGCGAAAGACACCATCAGCAGCGGGCGGCTTGAGTATGACGCCGGGGCTACAGACATCACGCAGTCGTTTATGGCTATCCGTAAAACCATGACGGCCAGCGGCAACCGCTCAACCTACGAGGCGAGCCGAAGCGAAGAGGCCAGCCACGCTGACGTCGCCTGGGCCATCATGCACGCACTGTTAAACGAGCCGCTTACCGCAGCCAGCGGCGGCGCTAATCCCTCAATTCTGGAATTCTACTGATGAGCAAACGCAGAGGCCGCAAGGCTCATACCGCCATCGCGCAGCCGTTACAGGCAGCCGCACCGCAGCAGCAGCACGCCGAGGCGTTTACCTTTGGCGATCCGACACCGGTCATGGATAAGCGCGACATTCTGGATTACGCCGAGTGCATCGGTAACGGGCGCTGGTTTGAGCCGCCGGTCAGCTTTAGCGGGCTGGCGAAAAGCCTGCGCTCGGCCGTGCATCACAGCTCGCCAATTTACGTGAAGCGCAACATTCTGGCTTCAACGTTTATTCCGCACCCGATGATGAGCCAGCAGGAGTTCAGCAAGTTCGCGCTGGATTACCTGGTCTTCGGCAACGCTTTTGCCGAGCTGCGCCGTAACAGCCTGGGTAAGCCGCTGCGCCTTGAAACCACCCCGGCCAAATTCACCCGCAGAGGCGTTAAAGATGGCGTTTACTGGTTTGTGAATGACTGGAAGGAGCCGCACGAATTTTCGGCCGGGAGCGTGTTTCATCTGCTGGAGCCAGATATTAATCAGGAACTCTATGGCCTGCCGGAATACCTCAGCGCGCTTAACTCCGCCTGGCTGAATGAGGCGGCGACACTGTTCCGCCGCAAGTATTATCAGAACGGGGCGCACGCCGGTTACATCCTTTACATGACCGATGCGGCGCAGAGCAGCAGCGACGTTGACCGGATGCGCCAGGCGATGCGCGACACGAAAGGGCTGGGTAACTTCCGTAACCTGTTCATGTACGCGCCAAACGGAAAGCCGGACGGGATCAAGATTCTGCCGCTTAGTGAAGTGGCGACGAAAGACGATTTCTTTAACATCAAGAAGGCCAGCCGCGACGACCTATTAAGTGCGCACCGCGTACCGCCGCAGATGATGGGGATTATCCCGGATAACTCCGGCGGATTTGGTGATGCGGTGAAGGCGGCGCAGGTCTTTGTTCGTAATGAGCTGACGCCGCTTCAAGAAAGATTTAAAGAGATAAATACATGGCTCGACATAGAAATTATAAAGTTTAAAGATTATTCATTATTATAATCTGGATTAAATGCACTTAGGTTTTATTCAAAGTGTATTTAATCAATAGCTACATCTTTGTCAACTTGAGTATGTATATTCTCAAGAGGATCTGGTTGAATTAAGACTTCTCCTCGCACTGCAATATCAGGATTTTGCATTACCTTGTTTACATTTTTCCTGATTGCACTTTTGACACTGTCGTTAGCCTCATTGACCATCTTTTGTGCCTGTAACTGAGAGTTAGGAATAATATTTCCAAATTCGTCTAAAACTCCTGCTGGCTTAGGTAAGTATCTTGTATTGGCCATCAAGCTAACAACGTTTGCAACATCCTTACTTCTTAAGAAGAGAGCTGAATCCATTCTAACAGTCACTCCATCAGGAGTTTGGACTATCTCAAATGGTTCCTTATCCGAGAGTTGCCCCCCTCTAAAGGTCAATAAAAATACTACAAAGCTAACTATTCCAAACAATCCGCTTACTATAAATGGGCCAGGCATGCCTTCTTTTTCAAACCATAAAAAGAGGCAGCCTATAAAAGAAAAAATACCGCATAACGTAGCAAATACAATTACTATAGCTAAGTTTTTTTTAGGGCTTAATTTAATTGAAGCATCTAACCTTGCTTTAAACTCAGAATTTAACAGAGCCATATCATGCCCCTATGGTCAGAGTGCCATCTTCATTTTTAGCAGCAGCAAAACCCGGTGTAGCAGTTCTGGCCCATTCACTACCTCGATTGTAAAGCTGTATGATATTTACCGAAGTACCCATGTAATAAATAATATTTGTATTATCGATAAAACACCGTTCAATCACAAAGTTACCGGTACTCACATGAATTTTACAATTATCGAATCGGCATGAGATGAACTTCCATCCGTCTAGGTAAATTTCTTGATTGTTAAACCAAAGCCCTCGAGATTCGGGCAAAACTAAACCTGACCTATTGCTAAGTTGAGACAGTCCAAGTCCTAAACCATGTGAGTTAGGTTGTTGGGGCGCAGGTGGAACTGGATACACTTCTTTAACCATTGAGATTCACTCCTTTACCTTAGATATTTTTATACTAAGTTCGACAAATTAAAACTACAACATTAAACATGTTTGCACCCCTGCGCGCAATGCTATCCCCGCCACGCCTGCCCGCTTTATGCATCGCTTTTCATGCATGTGCATGTACCACCTCTGAACGCGCCAGCTCTGGACTTACAGACGCTTAGCGATCCAATCTGGATCATGCGGATTCATGCAAGCATATGCACTTTGATGCAGAAGCAAAAAGCCACCTGAAAGGTGGCTAGAGAAGGGTAGGGAAGGGCAATTAATCATTCTGCCTGGCAGTATATGGCAGCTTCGAAAACAGATGTGTCGATTGTGCCTGCCATGTCACTGATCATCGACAGTGCCATTTTTAATTCATCTTCTTTGCAGTGTGCGATCAGTGATATGTCAGCAACGAACTGGATGCGTGCGACCGTTTCACTTAGATTATCTATGTTCATCAAATGATTAACTCCTTCTAGTCAAAATATACTGTATGTATAAACAGTATCATGGTGACTTCAAATCGTAAAGAATCGTGCGGCTCAGATTAGTCCGACTGCCGTTTTATTAATCAGGCAGTTGTAAGCCTCTTTTTCTCGCGAGTGCTATGAAGCGCTCTAATGGAGTGGGATTTTTGCGCCGTCTATGAAAGAGGTAGCCGCTTGTGCCGCTCCAGTAAGAAAGCTCCCCAACCTTGATGGTATGTCCTTTCATCATGCGTACAGCTTCACCGTCGGACAGTGTTAACCTTGAGATCTCAAAGAAACTCTTTTTCAGCGCCTCCCGTTCTGAGTAATGACTCACTTCAGGTGGATATTTATCCGGCTCAAGTTGCTCCTGCGCTGGCTTTTCTTTAAATCGCTTAATAATCCTTCTTCGCTCGGCGCGAGTAGGGGGCTTTGTGAAATCGATAGCGGCTTCAGAGCCTGTCGGCTCCGTACAGTTATTGACAGAACTCCGAGAGGACGCGGACGCGTCCTTAAATTCAAAACCCAAATCAACGGCACGCTTCGGGACAATTTTCCATTGCATCAGACGAGTTAGAATTGGTGTATCGTCGCCAACTTCAGTCGCGTAAACACCCTTGATACGCACGGTTTCCTCGCCGTACTCATTCATGTCTTCGCTTCCCTGATACCAGGTGCGCACAGCCAGCTCGTCACGGCGCACGAACGGGCCACCCTGTGCGTTAACATATCCAGCCCAGTCTCCTGCGTCGGCGGCGTCATGCGCGGCCGCAAACTCAACGCTCAGGCCGTGCGCAGTTTCGCTGTCTGCCATGCGGCGCAGCTCGCGGTAAACCGTGACCGGCGCACCGCCGACAAACTGAAATTGCCGGATGTGCCAGCGTGCCGCCCAGGCGGAAACGGCCGAGGCAGTTTCTTTCAGATCTTTGCCGCTCTCGTCGTCTGTCTCACCATCGAGCGCATAACCATCAATATTTTTTGAAATGTATTTAGCAACGTAACCCGTTGCGCTGCCTTTCTCCGGGTCGATAGCCTCGGCGTGAAAACGGGCCTTACGGGCCTTGTCGGTCGTCAGCTCGCTGCTGTCTTCCTGCCAGGCGTAGTCGCGCATAATCTCGCGCACGCGCTCAGCCTGTTCCGGGCGCATAAACATCAGCATGTGCCAGTGTGGGGTCGCGTCGTGATGAGGCTCAGCAACGCGGATCCCGAAGATGCGGATTTCTTCGCGGTGCAGCTTGGCGCGGATTTTCTGCCATACGCTGCAGAGATAACGCTGCGTGTCGGCCGGGCTGGTACCATTCCATTTACGGTTGCGATGGCCAGTTTTTATTGTGGCGTGATAGCGCGCAGGGGCAGTCAGCGTGTAGAACTCGCCGATAAAGCCCATCTCGTTGCAGATGTTTTCAAAGCCGCGAATGCGGGTCATTAGCTCGCAGCGGCGGATCGCCGGATTAGCCACGCTGCCGTCATATTTCTCGATCAGGCTGATGCGATTGCCTTCCTCGTCTTCCAGCTCCATTCCCTTTAAAAACTCACGGGTACGGCGCTTCTGCTCACGCCACTCTGAAACGGTCATGGTGCTGGCGTAGGGGGTGTGCTTTTTACTGACGTTAGCCAGGGCAATCTGAAGATGTTCACGCCATGATGCGGCCACGCGACGCAGCCTGCCTTTCCACCACTTTTCCGTCTGCATACGCAGGATTGCCGGAGTAACTTCCTCCGGGGCAAAAAGACGCGACGTGACCTTTTCCCACAGTGGAGGCGTCTGGCTCAGCTCGCGGGTGATGGTGGCAGCGGTCATGTAAACACGGTGCGTGTATTTGTAATCTGACTCGTCGCTGGCCTGCGCGTGCGCCTGCACCAGCTCGGCGAGGATGAAATTAGCAACATCCCCGGCCAGTAGATCGACGTCGGTGCGCGCCATGTCAGGCAGTCGGTTGAAGCGGCGCATTAGATTGAAAAGCTGACCACCTGCTACAGCCGTGTTGTCACGCTCAGTTGCGTTACCCCCGAGTAACTTTAATGTGCTCCCCTTCATTACCCCGACACGATATTGAGCGTTAACGGTTTCAACGCGTGGCAATGTGCGCTCAACAAATGTTTTTGTTAAGTACGCATTGGCGCGGGCTGTTCCCTGTTTCTTTTCCAGATCGCTGACGCGGCGTTTAACGTCGAGCTGTATCAGCGTCGGCTGTTTTTCGAGTAATTCCTGCGCACCCACTAAAGCCGCAATCATCTGACTGCGGCTGTGCATTTCCTCATAAGTGGGATAGGGGCTGGCAATGGCTTCCCGTGGAGCATTCCACGGGTAAGCAAATTCCTCATGCATCAGGAATTACCCTGCCGGTGTTTACTGCGATGTTCCTCAATTTCCTGGCAGGAAACACAGCGAGTTACACCCAGATACGCGCGCCGGCGCTTTTCAGGAATTGGGGCATCACAGTCTTCACAAAATGAGGCGCTTATAGCAGGCGCGCGATTGACGATATTGGCGATATTTCGAGCCAGCATTTCATCGGTGCGCTGCTGCACGATGTCCATTGAGTCAGCCATTAGTGCGCCTCCTCAATCTGAGCCTGGATTTTTTCCGCTTCATGATTAAGTAGCTCGGCTGCTTCGATGTGTGTCATTCCATCACTACGGATCTTCCATGCCAATACATTGAGGCGTGAGGCCATAAGTTCTGCACGAGCAAGACGCTCTTCCTTGCGAGCATCATTCAGCATCATATCGAGTTCAATATATGAAGCAGGTTTATTGGTAGCAGATGATTTATTCAGCATGTGATTTTCCTTTCTTCAGGCAAAGCGAATCCCGGCGGGTTTACGCCAATTAATTGCTTTGGGTTATTTAGCTTAAAAGAGTCATTCGTTTGGGAAACAAACTCACAACGGCTTTCAGCTGGTTCATTGCGCGAATCAACGCGTTTCTTTCATCAGTAGTGAGATCAGTAAAATCGGCTGAGTGCCGGTCTTTACCGATGTTTGCCAGAAAGAAAATGGCACTTAAAGCACGCCTGTTATCCTGATAATTGCTGTCAGTCACATCGCGCATTTCAGCAATAAAACGGGCTACATCTTTTTCACAATTACCGCCCATCAGTTGAGCCCGAAGCAGAGCTACATGATTCAACGCGGCAACACGTTGACCGGCTGTTAGTTCGACCAGCATGGAATCGCCTTCGATAGCCATGATTTGCTCCTCTTAAGTAATGCCTGTGCTTTGATTTCTGAAGCTGACGGCGTTACTGGATTCCAGCGCTTACCGTTTTCTCCCATGATCCAGCCGTGTCCATAAGACATAGATGGGCTTTGGCGTTTAAGCCTTGCTGCCAATGAGATCATGATTACCACTCAACTCATGCCAAATGATGCACCGATGCCGCTGATGGCATCGACAGTTGAGGACAGTGCCGGGTTAGCCTGAATACGCGCTTGTACTGCCATTGCGGCCAGTGTTAAGCAGCGAATACCGCTATTAACATTTTGCAGCAGGCCGCGTTTACAGTTGGCAGTCATAGGTTCTGTAGAGGTTGCACCAGCTGCTAACTGGCCTACTTCTGCGGTGGCTTTCATGACATATAGGGGAAATTTTTCATCTGCGACTTCATTTACCGGCACACAGGGGAGGCACTGGATTTGCGCCAACAGGCCATCAACCAACGTTGCATCCTCAGTGACATCGGTAAGGGCTAAAACCTCTAAGACGGTAAGCTGATGTGACTGGTCTGGATTCAGTTTGTTACGTAGCGTTTGCGCACGCATGCCGGACTGCTTAGCGACGTCTTCCATGTTGTGAGCTAAGGCGAATTTACGACAAGCATCGTCGTAATGGGTATGGGTAGAAACCTTGAAATCAAACATGCTCAGATCCTTCTTAACTTGCAAAATCAAGTTATGGTTTGATGTAGCGGCATTTGATTGCTTGTTGGCGGTTCTTCTCACGCCATGCAGCAACATTGATAAGCGGATTGCCATGTTTCGTCATGGTGGTTTCTACCACTTCGCCGGTCTTACGATTAGTGCGGTTCTGCGTGTAGGTGAAAGATGGAGTAGGGGCAAGCAAGACAACGCCATTAGCAATCCATTTCTCCAGCACAGACAGGCTGATGCGGTTGGCTGCAGCAAAGTCCTGCTTAGACATGGTTGGGGATGTGGCGAGCGTGACGGCTTTGTTTACGGCGTCGTTTACCGCTTCGCTGATGGCTGGCATCAAAATCGCTGCGACATTGGCAATAAAATCTTGAGATTGCACTAAGTCAAATGCGTTCTGGCTGTTTGCATTTTCAGTATGCATAACGCAATATCTCCAGTTAAATAACGTGTTCTACGGTGTTACATGTGGTGTGCACATACGTTAGATCACAATTGTGCTCATGTAAACTACTTTTGTGGTTGGTTATGTATGCCTAACTTAGAGTCAAATGCCCAAGAAGTGATTGAGAGGTTACTTTCGGCTTATGGTGTAACGACACAGCGTGCATTGGCTGAAGCCCTCAATGTTCCCTCAAATAACGTAAGTGCATGGTCACAACGTAATAGCGTGCCTGGTAGCGCGATTATTAAGTGCGTGCTTGATACCGGCGTAGATCTGCAATGGCTTTTGAATGGAAAGCTTGCAAATGCAAACTTGGAGCGAACTATAGAGCTGCCTTCTGGCGAAGCTCTTTTGAAGGAAATCACATCCAATGGTGGCAAAGCAGTGCTGCGCAGAATCATGGATGCATATGGTTTCACCCTTCAAAAGCAACTTTGCGATCTGCTTGGCATATCATCCGGCACAGTAAGTACGTGGGTACGCAGAAATTATTTTCCTGGAGATGTAGTAGTGACTTGTGCACTCGATACAGGTGCCTCATTAGAGTGGCTCGCTACAGGGAAGGGTAAGCATCACAAAAATTTTCTTAAAGATTTAAGTGGTCATGAGATCCCGCATAAGAATTTGGCAGCAGGTGTGTTAATTGATAGCGGGACTTGGTTAGCAGATTTTAGCTTCATTAAACAACCAATTATTGAACCAATATTTATTTCAGGTAACGTCGAGGCATGGATAGTAGACCAGAGTGTTAAAGACATAAGTAACGGCCGCTGGCTAATTGGCATTGATGATAAATATGATATCTATGATATAGCATTATTGCCGGGCCGAAAGTTAAACGTGACAGGTAAGGGCAATAATTTTACATGCGGTGTCGAGGAAATAAAAGCTGCTGGTAAAGTGGTGTTAACACTGACTTATAATTAACATGAATTGCAATTTTCATTCAGGCTTGTTCTGCTAATGTTCCAATGAATTGATAGCATGAAAAATAAAAACAACTTTTAAATTGGAGGTGCATCAAGATGGATTATTTCTGGATCACACAAAAACCGAAATCTCAGCTTAAAGAATTGGAAGAGGGCTACATTAACTCGCGGCCCTCTGTAAATTACAGTTATTATAGGGAATCAGTCAAGGATATAAGAAAAGGAGATGTGTTATTCTTCTGCTCCAAAGGAATAATTTCATATATTGGAATTACAGAAAGTTCAGTTATATATAGTGAAGATAAGGAAGGCGAACTATGGAGAGTAAAGTTTAAGCATTTTAAATTGGAAAATCCCGTTTCGATTTTAGAGCATAAAGAGTATTTGGTGGATAATAAAAAAATAAAGTACTCACCAATAACTTCTGAAGGAAAATCCCAAGAGGGTTACTGCTCTAATATCCCAGCTAATGTGGCTAATTTTTTACTCTCAAGAGCAGGCGTTTTTTTATCTAATGGTAAAGCAGTTGCATTGAAAAAAGGTTTGAACAACCGAGTGCATAACCTTGCTGAATTGCTGGTTGAACTTAAACGAAATGATGTTTTGAATGTTATAAAAAGCTATAACACATTGAATAAATCGCATTATAAATATCAGCAATCATCAACTTATGATCTTAAGTATGGACTTGAACTTTTTGCGCCAAAGGTTATATTTGGCTTTGCAGCAGCCAAAGTAATAAACAGGCCATTGTTTTCAGACGAGTTTTCAGGTGGTAATGGTACGCCGTGTTTTGAGATTTTGAAAAAATTGGGTTTTGAAATTATTGATAAAGCGGTTCCTGATGTACAAAAAAATGATGTTGAGATAAGTGAGATAAATAAAGATATTTCAGAAATTGAAGAAAACATAAACATTCCTGTGACCGAGCGCCAACAGCTTGTCGATGCAAGAATAGGGCAGGGTAAGTTTAGGCAGGATGTAATTGCATTACATAAAAAATGTATTGTAACTGGAATTGAGCTTCCTGATTTGTTGAGAGCGAGTCACATTAAACCTTGGAAAGACTCAACGAATCAGGAAAGATTAGATCCTGGAAATGGCTTACTTCTATCCGCCAGTATTGATGTTCTTTTTGATAGAGGCTTTATAAGCTTCAAAGATAATGGCCAAATGCTCTTTTCGGATAAATTACGGGGAACTGACATTTTAGAAAAATTAGGTGTTGATCTTGAAAAAAAATTCTTAATTAATCCCAATAATGCTAAGTATCTTAGTTGGCACAGAAATAAATATTTCTATCAGTGACTACATTTGAGAGATTACTGGATCCATGATCAGCGCTGGAGATGCCGCCATATCCTAGCCTCGCACCACTATAAGTCTTTTGTTTTTACATTTACTCTTAGTATGATATATATAATGTAGGAACTTTGCCCGAAAAAAAACTCTCAATGTAAAAGAAGCAGTCTAGAGTGTGATGTTAAAGATGTTTTACCAAAGAAAAGGTTATTTTAACGATGGAAAAAAATTTCTGATTGAAGACTAACAACTCAATGGGTGAATGAATATGAAATCTTTAAGTAGTATCAAAACCTTTGGCGGGACAGATGCAGATAATGATGAGATTCTTTTAAAGGCCTTTGAAGACCATGAAGCATATGAAGATATTATTAACTTTGAAAAGTTTCTTGTTGTAGGCAAGAAAGGAAGTGGTAAAACTGCTATTTTCAAAAAAATAATTACTACAAGACAGCACGATGTTTTTTCATATGGGCATACGTTTTCCGACTACCCGTGGCATTTTCATCAAGAACAAGCAAGAGCAGGAATACCTAACGATGATAAATACACACATAGCTGGAAGTATTTAATTCTGATTTCGTTGGCTAAAATTGTGCTGAATCAAGACCAGTCGCTTCCATGCAACGACGTGTCTTTAGAAAACTTGGAAAAATTAGAAGCATTTATAATTGATGCTTATGGTAGTAGGGATCCAGATATAACTCAGGTTTTCAATCCTCAAAAACAAATAAAAATTAAGCCTCATTTCGAACTGAACTTCAGCGTGTTTAAAGGTGGAGCATCGGCAGAAACCATTCCTATGTCAGAGTTACCTACAATAATACAAGAGGTGAATGCACAGTTGCTAACGAGGGCCTTAAAATCTGTTAATCCTGACCATAAATATTTTATAGCTTTCGATCAGTTAGATTTAGGATTTGATATTAGTTCTGAAGATTATATAAGTAGACTGATCGGTCTACTTTTGGCCGCTCGATCTGTTAATATTGCTGCAAAAGAAGCTGGTGTTAATTTTATAGTTGCTATTTTCCTTAGAGATGATATTTACAATATACTCAGATTTGAAGATAAAAACAAAATAACTGAAAACTTCTTATCGTTAATTGAATGGGATACAGTTAGAACACAAAAGACACTGAAATCTTTAATGGAAAAAAGATTCTCAATTCTACTAGGTGATGGTTCTTCTTCGGAGGAAGTTATACCATGGGAATCTGTATTTAATGAAAAGCGTGAGATGCCTGGACATCAGACAAAATATGACCATATGAAGGATAGGACATATTTGCGCCCTAGAGACATGATAAAGTTTGCCAATAGTGCATTGGCGAAGCATAGAGAAAGACTAAGTCAAAATAACGACCAAAGTCAGGATGACTTGTTAAAAATTGATAACATAGATATTCACAGTGCTAGAGTAGATTATAGTGAGTACTTCCTTAGGGAAATTGATGACGAGGTCCATAAGCATTTTCCAGATTATGAAAAGTATCTTGACGTACTGAGAGCCATAGGAACATGGCAGTTTGATAAAGATATATTTGAAAATACCTGTAAGACGGTTTATCCATCTTCAGGAAAAAGTTTTAATGAGTCATTAGAAGCATTGTATGATTATTCTTTTATTGGCTTTTATAAAGCTGGTGGTAGTGGCTACGGTGGCTCGGAATACATATTTAGATATCGTGATAGCAGAACATCTTTTTCTCACACAGCCAACAGGTTCAGGATTCATCCCGGGTTGATTGAGGTATTAGGTGTTAAGAAACTTTGAATTTTAATATTCACATAGCCACTGGTAAATGCCATAATAAATTTTGGCATTTACCTAAGCTTCAATTATCTTTAATTCATGTGAGAAAAATTTTAATAAAAAAATACGAGGCTGAAATGTTATTTAGTTATGGTGTAAGATATTTAAGAGGTATTCTTAACAAGCTTACCATTATTAGTAAGTAAAATAATAGTCTCATCGGTTGGTAAACTTTGCTGATATGTATCAGCTCCAAACACACTTAATTGCTCGATCAAGGTTGTCTGAAATGAGAATGAAAGGTTTTTACCGGTAAGAATAGTTATTCCACTATTAATAAAAACAACAGCAAATTTAATTCTTTTCATTAAAGGGAGTTTGTCACTCAAGATGAATAATTTCATTGAATCAATCCATTGTCGTGCAAGATGGAACATTATAGACGAGATTAAGGATGAACTCGATAAGTTAGGGCAAAAAAATGACAGAGGGCCTTTATGTTTTTCTGCTGGTAATCTTGAGTACATAAATATTGCGTTGCCAATAGCGACTGCTCTTATCGGCGGAGTGGCAGGCATACTAGTAGCTTTTGTTAATCGTGGTAAGAAAGTGCGGATTGTTTTTGATGGAGATAAAGTAAAAGAAATCGACGCATCAAACTGCAATCCTGATGAGATTGTTGCCACAATTCAAAAGATCAAATCTATAGATATTTTAGAATAAAAATTGCTCCAAGCATTGAAGAGCCATTCCATCGCCATTTTAGACCGTAACTATATGAAAATAAAGATAGAAAATAGTATTCGGTCTTTTTTTGGTTGGCACTTCGTATCAATGACTTAACGTGAAATCAATCAGTTAAGCCCGCTCCTGTTACTTCCTGTTCTACTCTGCTGGACTCTGTGCCGCCACTTTGTCGCTATTTTTCTTCGCCACCAACGCCAGCGGATTGAGTTTATTGAACCTGTCGTTTCTATCCTTTAGTAAATAACTACGCAGCCTGCTTATACCCTGTCGCAATAAGTACGCTTATGTTGCATTTTCAGCATCAATATCCTGAACGATTTAGAACATTTTACGATAGTGGTAGAAATTGTGCGCCTGGCATCGTTGACTCAGACGATGCGGACACCATAAAGATAATCAGGCATTTGATGCATGCTGTTTTAAGGGAGTGCTCATGGTCTGACATCAGGGAAAGGGGCACACGCAGTTGCCGTCTGTTAACAGGAGCACGGGCATCTATGGGAAATGATTGTTTTATCTTCCTGTGGCACTATAAACAGCCATTGTCATGAACGAGGGATTGAGAATGATTTCAGGAACAGCAGCAAAACAGGAACCCGGACGTTACTACACATTTGAGTCGAGACTGCCTCAGGGCGTTTTTTTTGAGATTCGGCCCGACCATTTGCCCCAAAATGCAAAGCCCGTAACAGATGAAGCCAGCGGAATGTGTATCGGTAACTCAGTAGCACAGGCTCCGGGTTTGTGGCAGATTTATGATGTTCAGGGGCATTTTGTCAGGCTGGAAGAAGCGCCGCTTGAAACACCCCTGATCGATCCCACTGATATTGCCCTGTTTGGCTTGGGTATTTTTCGTATCCTTGGTACAGGGCGGGTGCTGTTTGAATCAGGGGCACGTGCCGCTGTTTATGCGAAGCTCAGTCACTCCACTATATCCTTTCTGCGCAGCAGACTTAAACTCGGGCTGCATGCACGTAACCTTAAAATGACCGAGACTGCTGCAAAACATATGTATGAACCGAGTCGCTATGTCCCTCTGCAAATTCAGGAAAGAGCGATTCGCTATGGCAGGCGGATGGCAGATCCCCGCAAAGGTGAAGGTATGTTCAGATATGAGACCAGATTGTTTAAACTACGCTTTAATAAGCAAACAATGGAATATGAGTATAAAGAATACACGACTTGAAGTCGTCGTGCGTGAGTCAGACTGGACGATATCGCATTTTAAATACATGGATTGACAGACTGGACAACTTGTATGTTTGATTTGCGCAATGAAGATTTCACATTTGTAATTTCTCCCTTTGAAAGAATCTCAGACGATGAGGCCGACCCGGTTGATCATCTATGGGACTGGATCCAGTCCTGGATTGAGTTCTCTGTTAGCGGCCTTAAAATGCAGTTTCAAACTGAATTTACCATCGGCGAGCTAAAGATTTTAAAGGATGAGTTTTTCGCACATTACCAAGCACTTATCACGCAGCGTGAATTAAAACCTTTTAATTTTCGCAGCGAACGTGGCCAGCTCAATATGGTTATCAGAAAAGTTACGGGTAAAGAAGGTGTTATAGTGGAGTTTGATATCCGCCCTGAACCACACGCCGACAGCGTTCAGGTTAAAGGTGACTTCAGCCTTAATGAAAGCTATTTTCCTGACATTCTGAAGCGGCTTGATGAAATGATTCAATGGCAGAATTAAACATTTTGCCATTGAGAATTTTTAACTGAAAACTTCGGGCGTAAAATGAATTTTTTATTCAGGCTTATCTGGCCAGCTGATATCTGGCGCGGTCGTGATATCCGTCCGACTCAGCATAACGCGGTATCTTTTCCATGCAGCCAGTCGCGTTAGTTCCTCGTCAGTTGCAATGCTGATATCAACCGCATCCTGCAAAGGGGTTATAGTACGATTAGCTTCGTCCATTTCTGCCGACAAACGGCTGCTGGCCAGAAAGCCAGCATCTTTGGCATCCACAAATGGCGCTGTAAATACGCCGTCACTGTAGAGATAATTACAGCCGGGCTGTTCAGACAATGCGGTAATATCTACCCACTCCAGTGACGGATGATAGAGTTTCTCTGGCTTGACACTCATAGAGACAATTTCCGCAACTCGCTTATCTTCAATCCGGGCGTAGGTTTTCATCAGCTGAACTCCTCAATATAAATAATACCGTCAGATCCATAACTTCCGATAAAGGGATCGGTACGCGTTGTACCTCCGCCGCCTGCACCATAGGTATTTTTTTTGCCTGATGATGAGCTTTCCCCGCTACGGCTACCGCCGCCCCAGTAACTGACGCCGCCGTCACCAGAGCCGCCCCGGTAAGGGTTGCTTGAGGCCGTAATCAGTCCGGGCGCGTCGCTGCCATCACCCCCCTGTATATTTAACAATCCGCCTATGGCCGAGCCGCCAACGCCACCGGCATCACCGGAAGTCGTATTATAGCCATTGCCCGCTGTCAGCTGACCGTTAAAGGTACTGCTAGTCGCGCCGTCGGTTTCGTTACTGCCTCTACCGACTACGCCAGGATAATTTTTTGTCTCATCCACGTTCAGCCAAGCGATTACCGTTCCGCCTGCTCCCCCGCCCGCACCACGGGAAACATAACTCGATCCCCAGGCAAGATAACCATAACCCCGGCCACCACCTCCGGTCAGGATAATCTTGATTCGTTTCGTTCCCGGCGTGGGTTTGTAGTTAACTGCTCCGGGCGTGGTGAAAATCTGGTACCCGATAAAACGGCCGGAAAACTTATCGCTGATGCCAAGATTTTTCAGAACGTCAGGCAACAGCCCGGCATCGGCCATTTCCTTTAATGCGTTTTCAATTAACGGGTACTGACCATGCGGATTAGCGCTTTTGAGATGCTTTGCCATCACCTCGTCAGCGTAGGCTTTCACCTCGATCACAGCGTCATCAACATACTTACGCGTTGCCAGCACCACTGACGGATCAATTTTCAGCGTGACGGCGGTTGTGCTGTTCACGATTAAAATCATGCGCACGGTCTGCGTCCGGCCGCTTCCTTCGGCCAGCTGAGGCTTGTAAGTCTCCGGGCAGTTAGCAACGGCAATCAGCACGCCGTCAGCGTCATACAGGCCGATTTCACGGATCCAGAAACCGCCCTCGCTTTCCGGGATAATCTGCTCTGCGATAATCTGGCTGCTGTTTGCCGCGTCAACGGTCAGCGAATCAAGCTGCGCGCGTCGCTTCTCGCCGATGAGCTTTGTCTGTGCCGCATCAGGGGTCGGCAGTGTGCCGCCACCGTCGCCGACGCCCATCGAGGCGATGTTTACTTTCGTGCCGAGTGCGGCGGCGTTCGCCAGCTTAGCCGCGCCCTGATTGGTCAGCAGGGCAAAATATTTTGTCGTCATGCGCTCACTTCCGTCAGGTCAATAAGATGCACCGCCACGCCGGAATAACCCGGCCCGCCGACGCTGATAAGTTCAGGGGTATAGGGATAAACGGTCAGCTCGTCGCCGCTGTAGCTGGCAACGGCAACCGGCAGCGCGCCGTTCACGTCAAGATTGATAGACAGGCCGATAAGGTGACGGCTGCAGGGCTTCGCATCGGCTATCAGGCGCTCAAGCTCGTTATACATTTCCTCAGTAATGCCGGTATCGAGTACGCCCACATCCAGCCGGAACGTGCCAGGCGCTTCGCCGGTTTTCCACCACTCAATGATTCTGATGAGATAGCCCAGAGGCTCAACGACGCGGCGTATAGCGCCAATCGTTCCCTTGTGCCGATGCACGTACTGCGAGGCGGCAACCACGGCGCGCTTTGTTGATTCCGGCCAGGCTGAATCCCAGCGATCAACTGACCACGCCCACGCCAGATAGGGCAGAAGCTCAACCGGGCAGGCTTGCGGATTCCATAACTGGCGCAGCGGCACGCTCATCGTACCGGGGCTTGCAAGAGCCTCGGCGGCAGCAACCTCAAGCGCTGACGAGCCGGTCGGCAGCAGGCGATCACTCATCCGAGCCTCCCACGGTCAGCGCGTATCCTGTGCAGTAAGCGGCCTGGGTTTTGTCTAGCACCACGTCAGCGGAAGGCTTGATAAGGTTGACGCGCTGCACGCCCTCAACGTGCATGGCGGCATACAGCGCAGACAGGCGAATGTCACGGCCGAGACGCTTTTGTGCGCTGACAAAGGCGGCGAGTTTTGCCTCTGAAGCGGCACGGATTGGCTCCGCTTCCGGCCCCGGATAGAGGTAAAGCTCGGCCTCGATTTCGTAACTAACAATCTTCGCTGACTGCACGCTCACCCGGTCAGCAACCGGGCGCACGTCTTCGTCATTGAGCGCAGCGTTAACCACGGCCAGCAAATCATCACCGGCCACGCCGTTGCCCTCACGCGCGAGCACAGTCACGGTAACAACGGCGGGCGACGGGCTGATGGCTGATGCATCGGCTACGCGGCCGTCGGCACTTCTGGCGTGGTATTCATATGCACCGGTTGGCCCGGCCACGCTCAGCCCCTCAAAAGCCGAGGCGATGTGCAGCCGGAAATCGTCGTTACTTTCCATCACGGCGGAGGTCGGCGGAATTGTTGTATTGTCAGCCGGGATAATGGTCAGGCGGGTTACACCATTGTTAGTGCCGAGCTGGTCAAGGTCGCCGTCAAGTGCATATGCCACCATGACGGCCTTTGCCGCCTCGTTGATGCGCTGGCGCAGGATCAGCTCGCGATAGGCGTTTTCCTGCAGCAGCTTGACGATGGGTTCTGATTCAAACGTCAGCGTGCGGGCGACAGCCTCCTGCTGCTCGGCCGGGTAAAGGGAAATCAGCGTTGCCTTTCGCTAGGCCAGCAGGGTTTCATAGTCCAGCGACTCCACCACGTCAGGCGCGGGTAGCTGGCTCAGGTCGATAGTTGCCATAGTCTCAGCTCACAGGAACGGTTAAGGAAAAAGGCTGCGCGCTGTCGGTGCGGTTGCCGGACAGCTCAACCACCATTGCGCCGTTGATATCCGACTCAAAGCTGATGGCGGTCAGTTTTACGCGCGGCTCCCATTTCAGGATCGCCAGATAGCAGGCCGACATAATCTGCAGGCGCAGCGCCTCGTTTTGCGGCTGGTCAATCAACGCGGATAAAAGCGACCCGTACTGGCGACGCATCACCCTGGAGCCGTGCGGGGTCAGCAGAATGTCACGCACTGACTGCCGGATATGATCGAGGTCGGTCAGCGCGCCGCCAGTTTCCCGGTTCATGCCGATATATTTTGGGGTTGTCATACTGGCGCTCCCGTTTTTCCGCCGCTGTCGCCCGGATGGATATGCGAATGCAGCACCTTGCCGTTTGAGGAAAGGCTGCCGCCGGTATGCGTAACGTCGCCTTTCATGGTGCCGCCCTTTGTGACTTCCAGCTGCGCAGTTTTGAGCAGCGTTGTGCATTCCACTTCTGGCGAGTCAAATAGGATTTTTACCGCCGCTTTAATAGTTGCCGTCTGTATACCGGTTGCGGTCAGTGCGCCGGTTTCCGGCTCGTACTCGATCACCGCACCGTCAGGAAATGACCAGTGCAGCGCATCAGCCGAGGCCGAAGGAGCCGGGTTGTCATCAGAGAAAATACCCGGCAGCACAAAGCCGGTATCGAGTTCGCCGCCGAGGCACAGCACAAGCACCTGCTCACCCACTGACGGTGCATTCCAGGAGCGGGTTTTACCCGCGCGGGCGCTCAGCCAGTGCAGCCAGTTAGTTGTATTTTTTCCGGTATCGACACGGCACAGGCCGTCAATGCGATTGACTTCAGAGACGGTGCCGATGCGGATGATATTGCGCAGCAGGCGCAGGATTTCTGTAAGTTGTTCGTTCATGCAGGCATAATGAGACGTACTGTATTAGCAAACCACACAACTATGCTTGTTCATGAGCCAGCAAACAGTTGAAAAACCCCGGTAACATTTATGAAAATTTATTTTGCAGATGAAAATATCAAAGGTATTATTTCTACTTATTTGAAAGAACTAAAGAAACTTGATTTCTCAGATGACTTCGAAAAAAATCGAGCAGGCTTCACAGCACTTATTCTTGGTTCAATGGTAAGAGACTGCGAAGATTGGGATGTTAATTCTCAGTTCAATATTCACCATTTTTCTGATCAACTGACATCTAACTTGGATAAAAATTATCGGGAAAGCTTAGATGCTGCAAATATCAATTTAATATTTGTATTGGCTTTTAGATTCTACAGCGAGTTTCAATTGTACACAGCACATGATTCAACGGGGCCGTATGACGCAATCAGAATGTTCATCAAAGAAAATTTAGCGCGATTTCCGAAAAAGCTATCAGAGCACATTAATTATACTTTGTATGATATGCCCTCAGCCATCCTAAAGTTTATGATGTCTGGACAAGACTTTGGTGTCATGAGGGAGTTTTTAAAAGCAAAAGCAATAGCAGCACAACATAAACAAATTTGGGATGGCGAACTTATTAAAAAGAAAGGTGAGGTTGATAAGTTACGAGAGGCCCTTGAGAAATATAAAACAGGCTTTAATTTCGTTGCACTTTATGCCGGTTTTAACGAACTAGGCAGACAAAAAAAAGTAGAAATCCGCTGGGCAAGAACATTTATGCTATTGATAGGTTTTACCATCCCTTTAATAATGGCGTATAGCCTTTATCACTTTGTGAACAAAACATATGCTTTTGCAAGTGTAAATGAGCTAGTGATTTTTCTGCCTGCTTCTGCAATCACCTTGGTTATGCTGTATTACTTCAGGGTCTCATTAGCCAACTACAATTCTATCCGAGCGCAGTTAATGCAGATTGAATTAAGGAAAAGCTTATGTCAATTCATACAGGATTATTCAAAGTATAGTAGTGAAATATCTAAACAAAACGCTGGGCTATTGAGTAAATTTGAAGATATTATTTTCTCAAACATAATGACCTCGGAAGAAAAAATACCATCAACTTTTGATGGGTTAGAACAAATTGCCACATTAATCAAAGCAGTCAAAGTTAAGTGATTATTCAAAAAAGTGATATTACAGCCTCTTCAATTGCGTGAATATCTTCATTGCTTAACCCCAATAACGGGCGCTCTTCATAACGGACTTCTTTACCTTTGCGCGATGGCCGGTCGCGCAGCCCGTAATGATGTACGCGGGCCATGCGCTGCACGTTGCCCGCAAACTCGATCGCGGCTTCATTCGGGCTGGCCTGCGTCTTCATGTACTTAGCTGTGCGCAGCTTAACGAACATCTCGCGCTTTATCCGGCCCTTTTTGCTGCGCACCGGCTGCGTTTTGCGGGGCTTAAACGGCGTGCCGTCAGGTGCCTGCTGGCGTTTAATGTTCTGCTGCTGACTCGCGCGCAGCTTCTTCGCGATGGTTCGCGCCATCTCTTTGCGTGCCGGGGCAGACAGGCTGCTGATAAGCGCCTCCAGCCTGTCATTTACCCGCTGCAGCTCGCTCATGACTGCCACTCGCTGACCAGCTCGCCCTTAACGTAAAGCTGCACCGGCCGCGCGTCATTCTCCGGCAGCGGGTTCTCGCCGACGTGCGTCACGTGCAGCCCGTCGTCGGCCTGCTTCACGATCACGCGCTCGCTCAGCTGCAGCTCAATGCTGATATCGCTGGCCGTGTCGCTGATAACGTCAGCCTGAAAGGTAAAGCCCGTCCGGCGCTTTTCCTCGGTTGCCATAATGTCGGGCTCATTGGTTCGCAGCCATGCCAGCAGCGGCACAATCAACAGGTCGATGTTACCGGCGTAATCGGTAATGACCATGTTAAGCCGGTACTGGTATTCAAACGACAGCGAGCTGGCAAGCGTCGAGACGATGCGCCCGCTGTCGATAAACACATTGAGCGCGTCAGGGTTTCGCTGCAGCTCCGGCACGCTGTCGGTAAGCGCCTGGCGCAGTTGTTGCGGTTTCAGCATCGTGTTGCTCCTGGCAGTCTTTGATGATTTCGACCTGCAGCCCGCAGGCAGCGAGTGCGGACTCAAGCTGGCGATTATCCGCCGCCAGATCGCCCGCCGTTTTAAGGCTGTTTCCCGGCAGCGGGCAGCTTGTCACGCGCGGACACCCAATCCAGATAATCTCTGGCGCTGCTGAAGGCCGGGCGGGTGTGCAGCCGGATAACATCGTCAGGCAGAGCAGCAGCAGACCAGTCACGCAGTATCGGATTCGCATCGGTTTCTCTCTGTATGGTCATTTCACGGTTAAGCGCGGCCGTGCTGGCGCGCCCCTGCATCAGCCGCAGCTCGGCCTCACGCTTCTGGCTGGCCCTGGCATCGGCATCCAGCCGGGCTATGGCTTTATCCCGGCTCTCGATACCGGCTGAAAGCGTGCCGATAATGCGTTGTGCGCTGGTCAGGTCGTCTTTGGCTTCTTTCCACTGCCAGCCGGTTACGCCCAGCGCCAGCAGAGCCACGGCCAGAATCAGCGCTATCAGGCGCGTCATGTCGCACCCCGCAGGCAGTATGCTGTCTCATTCGCGCGGCGGTTCTCCAGCCCGCGATTTCTCACGCCCTTAACGAACACCCAGCGTCGCAGCTCGTTACAGGCATCAAGCCAGTGCTGCAGCCTGATGTAACGGGCAAAGGTCGAGCTGCAGGCCGCGCGCACGCCGACGTTAAAGGCGAATGACACGGCCGTGTCATAGACCGGCTGTGGCATATCGCTGCGCATACAGGCATCGATCCCGCGCTCGACTCGCATCACGTCATACACCAGATTGACCGCCGCCTGTCGCTCGCTGATCTGGCTTTGCGGCGTCACGCCCTCTGTGTGACCGATGCCGTTCGTCCAGACTCCGGCGCTGCACTGATAGGGCGAGGTGCGACACCCCTCAGCGTTGGCGATGAGCGCCAGTCCGGCCTCGGACGTTTTCAGGGTTTTGAACTGTGGCAGCAGCGCGGCAATCGCCAGCACGGCCACCACGGCGCAGCGTTTAACGGTCTGGCTCAAGGCTCACCCCCCGCAGGCGCTGCAGCTCGTAGGTTTTACGGCGGTAATGCCAGTTGATAAAGAACGTCGCCACGTTAGTAATGAGCGTGATAACGGCCACGCCGGAACCGACCATAAAGGCGATATCCTGCGGCGTATGACGCCCGAACCACATCAGGATGAGGCCAATCAGGTAGTTAATCACAGAGCTGATTTTTTCCATTTTTAGTCCCACAGGTTGACGGTTTCACCTGCTGAAGAGTCAGGCAGATCGGGCAGCGTTACCTCACAGCCGTGCGGCAGCACCGGCCCGCTTTCGGCAAGGCCCGGATTAGCCGCGTAAACCAGCTCGACGGCCTGCCCGGTTCGCCCGTAATAGCGCTGGCAGATTTCGTCAACGGTATCGCCCTGCTGTGCGTAAATGTTCATCAGAGCAGATCCACAATGCAGCCAGGCTTACCTGCGATTCGGCTGATACTGAATCGCGCGTCGCGCCAGTACTCGTCGGCGCTGGCCTCGATTTCGCCCGCTTTTTTCGTGCCGCTGGCGTCATAGCCGCGATAGCGCTCAACGATGGTGGCGGCGGTCAGCGCGCCGACGGCAGCAAGGTAGGCCGTAATCTTTTCGCTCTCGCCGTCCAGCGATTCCGCAGGCACGTCGGCCTGCATCTTAAAGCCCGCCACCATCTGCGCGGCGCGCCAGTCGTACAGCTCGGCGTTCACTTCTGAAATCGCCGTCTTCACGGCAAGGCGCAGGCGCTGCGCCGTGACCGTTCCCTCATAGCGCAGCGCATCGCGCAGCTGCTGCAGGTCAACGTCAGGCCAGAAAAACGTATTCTTTACCGGCGGCTCGGCAGCGTCTGCCGGTCGCGGGGCGGGGCGGGGATAATAACCGTGTTATTCATAATCGGCCTTTGAAATAGGTGGGCGGTGGAGGAGGGCGCAGACACTGAAAGTGCGTTGCCGTCCTGCCGCCCGTGCGCGGGGTCGCGTTCGGTCAGCGGCTGGCGATGGCCTGCTTTTTCATCGCAGTTCCCAGCCGCTCAATGTCTTTTTTGACGCCGCAGCCGTCGTGCAGCTGATGCGCCCTTACAAGGTGGATCATCGCCTCCGAGGCCCTGCCCGCATCGCGAAGCACATACCCGGTTATCTTGTGCAGCTTGGCGCGCACCTGATCGGGCATGTCTTCGGATTCCGTCATCGCAATGGTTGCCAGCAGCGGGTCAACATCGACCGGCTCTTTTGCCGTCCAGGCGCGCGTTGCCGCGCTGGCGACTTCCTCGGCCAGCAGGTAAGGCAGGCTGGCGCGCTTAAAGCCGTCAGGCGGCACAAGGCCATGCGTCAGCGCGTACCGGGCAATCTCCAGCGCGCCGGGCACGTCGCCCGCATCGAGCCGCCAGATCATGACGGTCATCAGCACGGCATCCTGTGCGCCTTTGCCTTTTTCCAGCACGCCCGCTACCCACGGCAGGTACTCCGGCAGCATCTGGCGCTTAAGCTCCGCCTTGCGCTCGTTAGAGTGCACTTTCTTCAGGCGGCGCTTATCGTCGATGAGCTTGATGAGCATCTGCTCATAGCCGCTGGCGTGGCGCAGCGGGTTGTCGGCACTCTGCGAGGCTTCGATAGCCTCCTGGCGCATGCGGTGACGTCGGGCAGGGCTTAACATCCGTTACGCCTCCGGGGTTACTGCTGCCGGGGCTTCTGCAGCCGCGCTGAACTCACCGACTTCGATGTTTTCAACCAGGCAACCGGCCGCGTAATCCTCGATCACGTAGTCCTCGTTAGTGGACTCATAGTTTTCGATGCGGTCGCGCTTCGGCACTTCGTCAATCAGGCGGCGATGCGTGCCTTCCTGCCAGTAAACCGACAGGTTATCGAGGCGGGTGATCATCAGGGCGCTGGCCGGGAAGTAAGGCACGCGCACCGCTGGCAGGTTGCCGATTCGCTTCTGGCTGACGATAAGGTCGGCTGCCAGCTGCTCGGTGTTGGCCTGCGACTGGTTGACGATCGGGAAGTACTTGTCAGCCAGCAGCTGACGGCCACAGATCACAACCAGCTCTGGGTCTTCCTGATACCACGGCTCAATCAGGGTGTTGGTGACATCCATCACCAGCGCGTCGAGGTTGGCATAATCGCCGCCTTTGCCGACGCGGATTTTCGCCGACACCACGGCACCGGTTTCGTCGGTGATTTTGCTCATCACGCGCGCCGGTGCATGCTCGCGGTACTTCTGCAGCCAGCCCACGGCCACGTCCTGCAGCATCGGGAACTTCGCACGGTTCGAGGTTTTGGCGCGGGTCACGCCGTTGAAGCCAATCATGATGCGGTCAAGCGCCTGGCGCTTCACGATGGCGTCACGCAGACGGGCCTGAAAATCCTCATAACGCGCCCACAGGTCGAGCGTGTTATAGCGGATATGAAAGTCATAGTTGACCTGCACACACTCATAGCCGTTAGAGGCCAGCGCGGCAAAATCAGCGGTTTCGCGCTCATCGCCGCCTGCCGTGTCGGTCACGCTGGCAATCGAGCCGGACACGCCGATCCCGATTTTCTCGCCCTTCATTTCGGACACCGGCACGATGTTGACGCGGGTCAGGAAGTCGGAAGACTCCTGCACGCGGCTCATCAGGGTCTGCGTGACCGACGGCTCAACGGTAAATTTCTTGTTCATGTCGTCGGTTTCGACGCCGTTCAGCTCGGCGAGGCGGGTCATGAATTGGTTAAACTTGAAGCGGGTATTCTTGCGCATTGGCGTTCCTGTTTATCTCTGTGTTGGGGTTTAACTTTAAGGCAACGCCTGATTAGCAGTCGGTCTGCGCGCCGGACTTCGGATCGCTGCCGGTTGCCGCCGGGCGGCGGGTAAAGCTGCCGTCGGTCTGTGAAAGCTGGCCCTGCAGCGCAGCGAAAGCGGCGCGGTCTTCCCCGGACTGCTGCTCAATAGCCTCCAGACGTGCGCTGACGGACTGCTCCAGCGCCAACAGCTCCTGCGTCTGGCTCTCCGCGTTGAGCTGCACCTGCTCGGCGACGGCTGTTACCGCTGCGCTGACGTCGGCGAACTGTTCGCCATCGGTTTTCTTTTTCGCGGAGAACATCGCCGAGATGCGCGTCAGCAGGGACGGTGACGGCTCGGCCACCTCTTCAAACTCGATCACGGTTTCTTCGGCGGCGGTAAAGAGGTTGTCTTTGTCCTGCTTGCGGGATGCCAGCGGATTAGCTTTGGCCGTGGCGCTGAAGCTCAGGATTTCCGTGCCGAGGCTTGCCGGGTCGTCGGTGACGGCGATACCAATCAGGTAGGCTTCGCCTGTGTCGGCAAACTTCGTATTGATTTCAACGGAGGTGTAGATTTTCTGACGCGCCTTAGTCAGCTCAACCAGCTCCGGCGCCGGGTTGATATCCCCGTAAAGCGCCAGCTTGCCCTTGAGCGGCCCGTCGGTAATTTCTTCGGCGGTCAGCGCGGTAACGTCACCGTAGCGGCGGAACGGGCTGTCAGGGGTATAGCCCTTGATGTGCTCCATGTTGACGCGGGCACCGTACATCGCCGGGTCATAGTTTTTCGCCATCTGCGAAATCCAGTCGCGGGAAATGACGCGGCCGTCAGTGGTTGCGCCTTCAACGGCGATACGAAAACGCTTTGCTTTGATTGCTGCCATTAATCAGGCTCCGGTCAGGTGTTGGGTCGGTTCGGGGCCAGTTTCCCCGTCGCCACACAATCCCTCAACGAATGCCAGCCCGCTGATGCATCAGCAAACAGGGACAGCAGGCGCGCCATTTTCGGCACCGGTAGCCTTGCCGGTATGAACATGACACCGACAACCATCATCAGCGATCCACGCCGTCAGGCCGCACTGCTTTACTGGCAGGGTTATTCCGTGCGCCAGATTGCGGAGACGCTCGGACAGAAAACGCCAACCGTGCAGAGCTGGAAGCTGCGCGACGCGTGGGACAACGTTGCGCCCATCAGTCGCGTCGAATCCAGCATGGAAGCCCGGCTGATTCAGCTCATCATGAAAGAGGTAAAGGGGAATGGTGATTACAAAGAGATAGACGCGCTCGGCCGTCAGATTGAACGCCTTGCCCGCGTTGAGCGCTACCGCAGCAGCGGCAACGAGGCCGACTTAAACCCCAACGTGCGCAATCGCAACAAAGGAGAGCGCCAGCCAGTCGTTAAAAATGAGTTCAGCGACGAACAGACGGATAAGCTGACCGGCGTGTTTATGGATAACTGCTTTGAGTATCAGCTCAACTGGCATAAAGCCGGACTGACTCACCGCATCCGCAATATCCTGAAGTCGCGCCAGATTGGCGCAACGTTCTACTTTGCCCGCGAGGCACTGATAGACGCGCTGACCACCGGCCGCAACCAGATATTTCTTTCAGCCAGCAAGGCGCAGGCGCACGTCTTCAAAAAATACATCATCGACTTTGCCCGCCAGGCTGACGTTGACCTGAAAGGCTATCCCATCGTGCTGCCGAACGGCGCGCGCCTGATATTCCTCGGCACCAACGTGCGCACCGCGCAGAGCTACACCGGCAATCTGTACCTTGATGAGTATTTCTGGATCCCGAAATTCCAGGAGCTGCGCAAGGTTGCCAGCGGCATGTCGCTGCACAAGAAATGGCGCACGACCTATTTTTCCACGCCGTCAGCTCTTTCACACAGCGCCTATCCGTTCTGGTCGGGTGAGCTGTTTAACAAGGGACGGCGCAGCAAAGATGATCGCATTGAGATAGACCTGTCGCATTCACACCTGGCAAAAGGCGCGCTGTGCGGTGACGGCCAGTGGCGGCAGATTGTCACGGTTGAGGATGCGCTGACCGGCGGCTGCAACCTGTTCGACATTGACCAGCTGCAGCTTGAATACAGCCCGACGGAATATCAGAACCTGCTGATGTGTGAGTTTGTCGACGACGAGGCGAGCGTGTTCCCGTTCGCTGAGCTGCAGAGCTGCATGATCGACAGCCTGGAAGAGTGGGAAGATTTTAACCCGTACCTGCCGCGCCCGTTTGCATACCGGCCGGTCTGGATTGGCTATGACCCGTCACACACCGGCGACAGCGCAGGCTGTGCGGTTATCGCGCCGCCGCTCGTTGCGGGCGGAAAATTTCGCGTGCTGGAGCGCCACCAGTGGCGGGGCATGGACTTTGCCGCGCAGGCGAAATCTATCGAGGACTTAACGAAAAAATACACTGTGGAATATATCGGCGTGGATGCCACCGGCATAGGGCAGGGGGTTTTTCAGCTGGTACGCCAGTTTTACCCGGCCGCTCGCGAAATCAAATACTCGCCCGAAGTGAAAACGGCAATGGTGCTGAAGGCGAAAGACACCATCAGCAGCGGGCGGCTTGAGTATGACGCCGGGGCGACTGATATCACGCAGTCGTTTATGGCTATCCGCAAAACCATGACGACCAGCGGCAACCGCTCAACCTATGAGGCGAGCCGCAGCGAAGAGGCCAGCCATGCCGACGTCGCCTGGGCAATCATGCACGCACTGTTAAACGAACCGCTTACCGCAGCCAGCGGCGGCGCTAATCCCTCAATTCTGGAATTTTACTGATGAGCAAACGCAGAGGCCGCAAGGCTCACACCGCCACCGCGCAGCCGGTACAGGCAACCGCACCGCAGCAGCACGCCGAGGCGTTTACCTTTGGCGATCCGACGCCGGTAATGGATAAGCGCGACATTCTGGATTACGCCGAGTGCATCGGTAACGGGCGCTGGTTTGAGCCGCCGGTCAGCTTTAACGGCCTGGCGAAAAGCCTGCGTGCGGCCGTACATCACAGCTCGCCGATTTATGTAAAGCGCAACATTCTGGCATCAACATTCATCCCGAACCCAATGATGAGTCAGCAGGAGTTCAGCAAGTTTGCGCTGGATTATCTGGTCTTCGGTAACGCCTTTGCCGAGCTGCGCCGTAATGGCTTGGGTAAGCCGCTGCGCCTTGAAACCACCCCGGCCAAATTCACCCGCAGAGGCGTGAAGGATGGCGTTTACTGGTTTGTGAATGACTGGAAGGAGCCGCACGAATTTTCGGCCGGCAGCGTGTTTCATCTGCTGGAGCCGGATATCAATCAGGAGCTGTACGGCCTGCCGGAATACCTCAGCGCGCTTAACTCCGCATGGCTGAATGAGGCGGCGACGCTGTTCCGCCGCAAGTATTATCAGAACGGCGCGCACGCCGGTTACATCCTGTATATGACCGACGCGGCGCAGAGCAGCAGCGACGTTGCCCGGATGCGCCAGGCTATGCGCGACACGAAAGGGATCGGCAACTTCCGCAACCTGTTTATGTACGCGCCGAACGGTAAGCCGGACGGGATCAAGATTCTGCCGCTCAGCGAGGTAGCGACGAAGGACGATTTCTTTAACATCAAGAAGGCCAGCCGCGACGACCTGCTAAGCGCACACCGCGTGCCGCCGCAGATGATGGGGATTATCCCGGACAACTCCGGCGGATTCGGTGATGCGGTGAAAGCGGCATAGGTGTTTGTGCGTAACGAACTGACACCGCTGCAGGAACGTCTGAAGGAAATCAATAACTGGCTGGGCGAAGAGGTGATCGCCTTCCGCCCTTATTCGCTGGAAGCGGCAACAAACTGAAGATGTAACGCCTGCCTGTGCAGGCGTTAGTTATTTACCCAACCAGCGCCCGGCCTGTGCAGACTCAACCAACAAACGGAGAGTAAGCGGATCATGCGGTGCGGTGAAATCTTCCGGGAAATAGTCGTTAAAAGAGATGGTGCCGGGGTCAATGCCAAAACTGTCAGCATACCGCTCAAGTAATTCATAAGCGTCGATGGGATCCATGCGAAAGTCGTTGTTCAGATCAGTGTCCAGCTCAAGCTTGTAACGTTTTAATGTAAACAAGCTTCTGCCGTTATAATCTTCAACCAGCGCAAATACTGCCTTCTCTATATCCTCACTTACCATATTCTGTCGTCCTTATGGGCAATAAGGTTGTATTTTACCGTAGTTTTCCAGCCTATCTCCGCCACATCAGCGGCCATAATTACCCATCCTAAAACCGGTATTGTGCGACCGACGAAAGTACCCAATTTATGGGTCATCAACATTTTAATTTGGAATGGTTTTTTAGGGTTTTGTATCCACGTAGGCAACCTGAACGGGAGACGGTAATCGCGCAACAGCTTGCGAGAATACACCGAGGCATAAGAGGTACCTTTCCAGGCACCCTTTAACTTTCCTGACACGTCAATCGTATTCTGTCCCGAGTAAATTGCAGCTATGGCTATGATATCCTTTGCACCGCTAAAATGCTCAGCGGTCACATCAATCATAATCCAGAAATAAAGCTCTGCCGGGGAAAGGTTGGTAAGCCCGCCATAGAAGTAAGTCCCGTTTAACTGTTCAGTTGTATCCATATAATTCCCTTACATGGTTAACCGTGTTGGTCAAAACTTTATCATATTGATTCCGGTCAGTGCCATACTTCATCTGCCGCTCTCAGACCCGATTTGCGAGGCTCAAATCCTCTTCACCAGTTCAATCTCATCAAACCCTTGCGTGCGCCTCCGTGCCGCTGGCGCAACCTCCGAATACATGTTTACACCCCTCGCGCGCAATGCTATCCCCGCCACGCCTGCCCGCTTTGTGCATCGCTTTTAATGCAGTTGCATGTACAACCTCTGAGCGCGCCAGCTCTGGTCTTACAGACGCTTAGCGATCCACTTTGGATCATGCGGATTAATGCAAGCATATGCACTTTGATGCAGAAGCAAAAAGCCACCTTAAAGGTGGCTAGTGAACGGTAGGGAAGGGGCAATTAATCATTCTGCCTGGCAGTAAATAGCGGCTTCGAAAATAGCTGTGTCGATTGTCCCTGCCATGTCGCTAATCATCGACAGTGCCATTTTTAATTCATCTTCTTTGCAATGTGCGATCAGCGATACGTCAGCAATGAACTGAATGCGTGCAACCGTTTCACTTAGATTATCTATTTTCATCAAATGATTAACTCCTTTTAGTCAAAATGTACTGTATGTATAAACAGTGTCATGATGAACTAAAATCGTAAACAATCGTGCGGCTCAGATTAGTCCGACTGCCGTTTTATTAATCAGGCAACTGTATGCCTCTTTTTCTCGCTAGTGCATTGAAGCGCTTTAATGGGGCGGCATTTATGCGACGTCTATGGAACAGATAGCCGCTTGTTCCGCTCCAGTAAGAAAGCTCTCCAATCTTGATTGTGTGGCCTTTCATCATGCGCACAGCTTCACCGTCGGACAGTGTTAACCTGGAGATCTCAAAGAAACTCTTTTTCAACGCCTCACGTTCTGCGCAATGACTCCGTTCAGAGTGATATTTGTCCGGCTCAGGTTGCTCCTGCGCTGGCTTTTCTCTTAATCGCTTAAGAATCCTTCTTCGCTCGGCGCGAGTAGGGGGCTTTGTGAAATCGATAGCGGCTTCAGAGCCTGTCGGCTCCGTACAGTTATTGACAGAACTCCGAGAGGACGCAGGCGCGTCCTTAAATTCAAAATCCAAATCAACGGCACGTTTCGGGACAATCCTCCATTGCATCAGACGGGTTAAAATTGGCGTATCG
Source organism: Pantoea jilinensis (assembly GCF_019104105.1). Taxonomy (NCBI): domain Bacteria; kingdom Pseudomonadati; phylum Pseudomonadota; class Gammaproteobacteria; order Enterobacterales; family Erwiniaceae; genus Pantoea; species Pantoea jilinensis. The sequence continues at coordinate 1,794,160 of NZ_CP077746.1, forward strand.
TTGCCAACTTCAGTTGCGTAAACACCCTTGATACGCACAGTTTCCTCTCCGTACTCATTCATGTCTTCGCTTGCCTGATACCAGGTGCGCACAGCCAGCTCGTCGCGGCGCACAAATGGGCCACCCTGCGCGTTAACGTATCCGGCCCAGTCTCCTGCGTCGGCGGCGTCATGCGCGGCCGCAAACTCAACGCTCAGGCCGTGCGCGGTTTCGCTGTCTGCCATGCGGCGCAGTTCGCGGTAAACCGTGACCGGCGCACCGCCCACAAACTGAAATTGCCGGATGTGCCAGCGTGCCGCCCAGGCAGAAACGGCCGAGGCAGTTTCCTTAAGGTCTTTGCCGCTTTCGGCGTCCGTCTCGCCGTCTAGCGCGTAGCCGTCGATATTCTTGGAAATGTATTTAGCAACGTAACCCGTCGCGCTACCTTTCTCCGGGTCGATAGCCTCGGCGTGAAAGCGGGCCTTACGGGCTTTGTCGGTTGTCAGCTCGCTGCCGTCTTGCTGCCAGGCGTAGTCGCGCATAATCTCGCGCACGCGTTCAGCCTGCTCCGGACGCATAAACATGAGCATGTGCTAGTGCGGAGTCGCATCATGATGAGGCTCAGCAACGCGGATCCCGAAGATGCGGATTTCTTCGCGGTGCAGCTTGGCGCGAATTTTCTGCCAGACACTGCAGAGATAACGCTGGGTGTCGGCCGGGCTGGAACCGTTCCATTTACGGTTACGATGCCCGGTTTTGATTGTGGCGTGATAGCGCGCGGGGGCGGTCAGCGTGTAGAATTCGCCGATAAAGCCCATTTCATTGCAGATATTTTCGAAGCCACGAATGCGGGTCATCAGCTCGCAGCGGCGAATAGCCGGATTGGCCACACTGCCGTCATATTTCTCGATCAAGCTGATACGGTTGCCTTCTTCGTCTTCCAGCTCCATTCCCTTCAGAAACTCACGGGTGCGGCGCTTCTGCTCGCGCCACTCTGAAACGGTCATGCTGCTGGCGTAGGGGGTGTGCTTTTTGCTGACGTTAGCCAGGGCGATCTGAAGGTGTTCACGCCATGATGCAGCCACTCGCCGCAGTCGGCCTTTCCACCACTTTTCCGTCTGCATACGCATGATCGCCGGGATAACTTCCTCCGGGTCAAACAGCCGTGACGTGACTTTATCCCATAATGGCGGGGTCTGGCTCAGCTCACGGGTAATGGTGGCGGCGGTCATGTAAACGCGGTGCGTGTATTTGTAATCTGACTCATCGCTGGCCTGCGCGTGCGCCTGTACCAGCTCAGCGAGAATGAAATTAGCCACATACCCGGCCAGCAGATCGACATCGGCGCGAGCCATATCCGGCAGGCGGTTAAAACGGCGCATTAGAATGAAAAGCTGACCACCTGCTATAGCCGCATTGTCGCGCTCAGTTGCGTTACCGCCGAGTAAACTTAATGTGCTCCCCTACATCACGCCGAGACGATATTGAGCATTAACGGTTTCAACGCGTGGCAATGTGCGCTCAACAAATGTCTTTGTTAAGTACGCATTGGCGCGGGCTGTTCCCTGTGTCTTTTCAAGATCACTAACGCGGCGTTTAACGTCGAGCTGTATCACAGTCGGCTGCTTTTCAAGTAGCTCCTGCGCACGCACTAAAGCCGCAATCATCTGAGTGCGGCTGTGCATTTCCTCATATGTGGGATAAGGGCTGGCGATGGCTTCCCGTGGAGCATTCCACGGGTAAGCAAATTCCTCATGCATCAGACATTGCCCTGCCGGTGTTTATTGCGATGTTCCTCAATTTCCTGGCAGGAAACGCAGCGAATTACACTCAGATATGCGCGGCGGCGCGTTTCAGGAATTGGGGTATCACAGTCTTCACAAAATGAGGCGCTTATAGCAGGCGCGCGCGCGGCTGTTACAGCCAGAATCAGTCAAGGGACCATATCTCTTTTGCGAGGGCGGCTTAAAATCGGGCTGCATGCGCGCAATTTGAAAATGACCGAAACAGTAGCAAAACATATGCTTGAACCCAGTCGGTATATACCTTTGCAGATTCAGAAAAGAGCTATTCGTTTTGGTAAGCGAATGCCAGACCCTCGTGAAGGAAAAGGAATGTTCCGGTACGAAACGGATATTTATAAACTGCGCTACGATAAGCAGCGAAGGGAATATGTTCATCAGAAATACAAATTTGAAGTAATAGTCAGGGAATCAGACTGGACAATATCTCATTTTAAATATTTTTATTAGCTGACAAGGAAATTTCAATGTTTGATATCAGGAATGAAGAGTTTACATTCGCAATCGCTCCCTTTGAACGCGTAGTGGATAACGAAGCCGATCCTGTTAACCATCACTGGGACTGGATACAGTCCTGGGTGGAGTTTTCGGTAAGCGGCCTGAAAGTGGCATTTAAAACGGAGTTCACCGTTGGAGAATTGAAAATGCTGAAAAAAGAATTCTCAGCTTTTCATCAGGCGCTTATTAATCAGCAAAAGATCAGGTCGTTTAACTATCAGAGCGATATTCATCAACTGGACATGATACTGACCAATGAAAAAAGTATTGATGGCGTAACTGTTGATTTCATTCTTCGCCCGGAACCACATGCCGACAGCGTCCAGGTTAAAGGCAGCTTTGGCCTTGATGAAAGCTATTTCCCCGACATTCTGAATCGACTTGATGAAATGATTCAATGGCAGAATTAAACATTCTGCCATTGAAAATTTTAATAGAAAGCTACGGGCGTAAAACGAATTTTCTATTCAGGCGTTTTCGGCCAGCTGATAGCTGGCGCATTTGTGATATCTGCAGCCTGTACCGCCTGCACGTACTTCATCCAGGTGGTCAGCGTGGCTTTATCCGCATCAGTAATGATGCCGGGCAGCAGCTGCGTCTGCCATGCCTGAGTAATTCCGTTGACCTCACTCACGCCCGCTGACTTTTCGCTGGCCGCTGCGTCAAGCAGTGACTGCTGCTGCGCATCGCCGTCGGTTACCCACTTTTCGCCGTCCCACTTGTCAAACGCGGTTGCTGGAGCCTGCGTTGTGGTGTCTGCCAGATAGTCGCTAGGCCCCGTAATATTCACTGACGCGCCCCGGAAACCGGGTAAACCGTTTCGCCACGATGGTCCGGCACGCTAATGTTGGCTTTCATCGTGCCGCCCTTTTTGACTTCCAGCTGCGCAGTTATGAGCAGCGTTGCGCATTCCACTTCTGGCGAGTCAAAGAGGATTTTTACTGCCGCTTTAATAGTTGCCGTCTGTATGCCGGTTGAGGTCTGTGCGCCGGTTTCCGGCTCGTATTCGATCACCGCATCGTCAGGAAATGACCAGCGCATCGGCCCAGGCAGACGGAGCCGGATTGTCATAAGAGAAAATTCCCGGCAGCACAAAGCCGGTATCAAGTTCACCACCGAGGCACAGTACAAGCACCTGCTCACCCACTGACGGCGCATTCCAGGAGCGGGTTTTACCCGCGCGGGCGCTGAATGTCTTCGGGTTGTTCATTCATGATTTAGATTTTATTTTCCCCACAAGCTAAAGCTAACATCAGTTACGCATAGCCAGCCCGTTGCGGCAGGAAAATGGCTACGCCATGCGCGTTATAACATCTCGTCCTGTCTGATTGGATGTTTCTTCTGACATTCTATATGCTTATTGGATATTAAAATGATCATGACACTATTTCACGTAGATGCAGTGTTTACAACGAATAAAAATCAGATGCTATAAATGAGAGGTTGAATAATTGAAGCGTGTATTTTTATGGCTCATGCAATCATTTATCTATTTAATTCCTGCTGTTTTGATTGTTGCAGGAGTTTATATTTTCATTCGATTTATTTCTGAACATGCGGCGATTATTAGCATAATATGGGTGATGGTTGTTTCTTATGTGTGTATTAAATACTATCGATGGTATTAGGTTTGTTAAGAGATCTTCGTGATCCTGATTTAATCGATAGCGTTAAAGTGTGAAGTGTGACGAAAAAAATGATCTCCTTAGTGAGGTTGGCTGCCATTTAGCGATTATATAATCTGGTTTCTCTGGTTAAGTCCTGTCTGAGATATGATTGAATCAGGCTCGCGCTATTTCTTATTTTCTGATATGTAAATCATCTTAATAACTGCTCTGTTATTCTTACTTTGGGTCCCCTTAATACTCATGATACCCCCCATTTTACTGCCAGCAGAACAGAGGCTTTCCGGACGCTTCTCCTCAAAATTGATCTCAATCAATATATCTAAACATCTTCCCCGAACGGTCCTCCACGTTTATTTAACGTATAAAAACCACGTCGTAACCTGCCCCGGTGATTTTTAACCAGGGTTTGTTATGTTCTTAAAAAAAGTTATTCCTTGTGCGCTCGTAGCGTTAGCGAGTGCATCCATGTCTGGTTGTGTGATGGCAGAGGGAGGATACCATCGCGGCCCATCATCTGAATGGCATCATCACCATGCGTCTTATCAGGACCAGCAAAATGATAATGGCTGGAGCCACCCACCATGCCGGACCAGCCGCATCAGAAAATAACGCTTCTCAGCATCTGGGGCCACCGCCAGCGACGTATAGTGCAGCCCAGCATCTGGGGCCACCGCCAGCCTCGGATGATTCTACTGAACACAGGGGACCGGCAACTGACAGTGGCATTCACCGCTGGCAACCGAGCGACTCCGCTGAGTAATTGATACGAAGCATTTAGATGAACAGGGGCGCTATCGCCCCTTTTAACCGGTAATCGCCGTCTGAAAAGGTTCTTCACGATAAACGTGCTTCACGCATCCAGTAAGTCACTCATGATTTCCAAAGCTTTAACACGCAAAATCCCTTTAGTAACGCACCTCAAAACTGACTTCACTCACAAAGGCAGCAACAACTCTTTCTGTCCCGCACCCAAAGCTAATCTGTAATCTTGCCATCATTCCCGTATGGCATATTCTTGAGATTCAATCAAAAGGAGTAACGTTTATGAAAGCGGCAATTGCTAATAGTGAACACAAGGTTGAAGTTGTTGAGAAGACGCTGCGTCCTCTCAAAACCGGTGAAGCCCGGCTCAGGATGGAATGCTGTGGTGTATGCCATACCGATTTGCATGTTAAGAACGGTGATTTCGGCGATAAAACGGGTGTGACCCTGGGTCATGAAGGGATCGGTATCGTTGAGGAAGTCGCACCGGATGTGACGTCACTCAAGCCTGGCGATCGGGCCAGCGTCGCCTGGTTTTTCAAGGGCTGCGGTCACTGCGAATACTGTAACTCCGGTAACGAAACCCTCTGCAGATCGGTAATCAATGCCGGTTTCACAGCCGATGGCGGCATGGCTGAAGAGTGCATTGTCGTTGCAGATTACTCGGTCAAAGTCCCTGATGGACTTGATCCTTACGCTGCCAGTAGCGTCACCTGTGCCGGTGTCACCACCTATAAAGCGGTTAAGGTGTCAGAAGTTAAACCGGGACAATGGCTGGCCATTTATGGTCTTGGCGGGCTGGGAAATCTCGCGCTGCAATATGCAAAAAATGTCTTCAACGCCAAAGTGATCGCGGTTGATGTCAGTGATGGTCAGCTGGCACTGGCGAAGGAGATGGGAGCCGATCTGGTGGTCAATTCGGCCAGCGAAGATGCAGCGCGCATTATTCAGGAGAAAACCGGTGGAGCACATGCTGCTGTGGTGACGGCGGTGGCTAAAGCGGCCTTTAACTCGGCGGTGGATGCGGTGAGAGCAGGAGGGCGCGTCGTGGCTGTCGGACTGCCGCCGGAAGCGATGAGTCTTAATATTCCCCGTCTGGTACTTGATGGCATTCAGGTGGTGGGATCACTGGTCGGAACGCGAAACGATTTGGCAGAAGCCTTCCAGTTTGCGGCAGAAGGGAAAGTCGTGCCTAAAGTGACCAAAAGGAAGATTGGTGAGGTCAATGACATCTTTGATGAGATGGTGCAGGGCAAAATCCGTGGCAGGATGGTAATCGACTTCACCGGTCACTCTGCTGATTAAAGTTCATCTGACTCCTGCAAAGGCCCGCATCCTGCGGGCTTTTTAATATCGTTAAGATCTCTCTGAGCCCTTCAGAGCACAATCCTTCTAACCATTAATAAGCCAGTCTTTATGTTTCATGATGTGATTTTGACTTGAACTTTACCGGTAACATTATAGTTTATGGGGTGAAAGGTTATTACACACACGTGAAGGAGGGTTATTTATGGCGAAGCATCACTTACTTAAATCGATTGAAATAACAGCGATTGTGCTCTTTGTTCTGATACTGGCATATCTGATTTTGACAGGGTTACTGTCATCAACAGGCGTGGATCATGCCTGGCCTTATCCCAATCAGTAACTGAGTGCCACACCAGGGAAAGCATTAATAAAATGACCCTCTCACAGGGCAAACAACCCCGCGATGGCGAGGTTGAATTGACGTTATACCAGACTCACTGACAGCAGTATCAGCTCTTCGGTTTCCAGCGACAGACTTTTTTTGGTTTCGAACATAAAGGTTTCCAGCGCCTCCTCGACATCGTCACCCTCAATAAAGGCGTGAGTCGTGACATGATTTTCACCTTTTGGCTTGATCACGTAAGAAACAAACCACTTCTTCTTTTCCATAATGCTTATCCTCGTTTTAAATCCTGATACCGCGTTTTGGCAATGGTATATTTTTATGCCAGACATTTAGCGGGTGGTGTGGAGTTCGACCAGCAAAGTCTAGTTCACCTCAGCAGGCGTGCTGGCGACGGCATGTGATAAACACCTGTTCAGAGCAGATAGATTGTGTAAGCGGCAATAAAAAAGCCCCATCCGGGGCTTTTAAAAAAAGAACGGCCGGTGTTAAAAACTCAACTGGTCTGATCGGCCAGCTTCGGCTTCAGCACGCGTTTACCCATCTGAATGCCGGGCTTCTCAACATACTTATAGAGTAAAGAGGCCAGGGCATAGGTTAGCGGGATGGTTGAGACACAGACGATCAGGAAGCGCATCATGTCGCTCTTAAACTCAATGTCGGTGTGAGTGAGCAGCAGCGCAATCATCGGGATCACAATCAGCAGGTGCAGCAGGTAGACCGAGAACGAGACGTCACCCAGCCAGGTGCTGAGACGGTTGTTCAGCAGCTTACGTGGCAGAGCAATCAGCGTTGCCATCAGGCTGCCCTGTGGGTATTGCCACAGAATTGCTGCCATCCCGACAATCATCAGCGCTTCCATTATCACCTGCAGCTTGATCGCGCCCATTCCCATTGCCACGCTGACGACCGGGCCGAGCAGCGCGAAGGCGACATAGAGCAGGGATTTACGGCGAATTGCTTCCGCCAGCAGCATGCCCGCCAGGAACATATTTAGCTTTATCAGAATCATGGAAGGCATTTCAAACGCCTCATAATAATCTGCCAGCACATACCGTCCGGCGCAGCAGAGCGCCATAATGCCTATCAGTGAGGCCGCATAACCAAAGCGCAGCGTCACCAGCATAATGAACGGAAACAGCACATAGAACTGCATCTCCAGCCCGATGCTCCAGTCAGGCAGCACGGTATTGAAACCATATTCGGGCAGCAGGCCGAACAGGAAGCTGAAGTGAGTGAGGATGTTTGCCAGCGACTGATCGGTGTAACGCGACGATTCAGTGGCGGTGCCGGAATAAAAATGGGCGATAGTGTCACGCATCTCGCCAAACCACGGGCCATAAATCAGCGCGATGATTAAAAGCAGATAGTAGAGCGGGGCGATACGGAAGAAGCGACGGATCCAGAACTTTTTAATGGTCTCCATGCTCTGCCACGGCTCTTTCTGCTGACGTTCAACATAGTTTTTCGCCATCAGATAACCCGATAACAGAATAAACAGATCGACCCCGATGCCAGGCGATGAAATCAGTGTGATGTGGCAATGTATCAGTAAGGTGATATGGCCAACCAGTACCCAGAGAGAGGCGATGCCGCGTAACCCCTCCAGCTCCGTGGACCAACCTCGTGTTGCAGACATAACTCTTCCTCGTTTTTATCCGACTTTTGGCGCTCACTAAGCCTTAAGACAACAGATATGTAAACGGGTCTTTACAAAAGTGAGAAGATTCCGACGCGGTCGGGAAGGGGAAATCAACTGAAACTGGAGAAGAGAGCACGGAAAGTTAAGGGTGTACGAAGGCACACCCATAACAAAAATAACTGAATCAAAATGCCTGTTATGCCAGCTTTAACAGGATCATGCCGGCCAGCAGCAGGGTCAGGCCAGCCCAGCCTTTACGATTCAGCCGTTGATCGAACAATACCCAGCCGGTCGTGACAGTCGCGATAATTCCAAAACCACCCCAGACCGCATAGGCCATCGACAGATCGATACCTTTTACCGCCTGAGTCAGTGCGCTGAACGCAAGCAGGACACAGCAGAGTGAAAGCAGACCGTGCAGCGGTCTTTTAAACCCATCAGAATATTTAAGGAATATATTGGCGGCAATCTCCAGCACGATAGCCAGCGCCAGCCAGGCTGCGTGGGCGAAATCAGCGATGACCATGATTAACCTCCGCTGATGAGTGCATGCCGGTTTTGATCAACACAATTCCAGCGACCAGCGTCATCAGTCCGCAGACTTTCATCGCAGACAACACTTCATCAAACAGCTGTACGCTGAATTATGTAATCAGCAGGATGCCAGCGCCTTCCCACAGGGCGTAAGCCACGCCCAGAGCTATACGTTTAATGGTGAAGCTCAGCAGGATATAAGAACAGGCAATCATGCCCAGCATCATCAGGTAGCCTGAGTGGCTGCCGTTGAGGCTGGACCATTTCATAAAAAGGGTGCCAATAATTTCAGTGATAATCGCGAGTGACAATAAAACCCAGGCGCGCATGGGAACTCTCCAGCAACGAAAAATGACGACCTGCCATAACGCACAGTGTGCAGGCAGACTCAAAACAGTATCGATGTGGTGAGGAAACTACAGGGCGTTACGCCAGAGCTGATCGGCGGCATTCCAGCAAGAGGGGAAAGCGGGGAAGAGGCAGGACATGAACATTCTGCTCATAAAATTTACAACGCATCCACATTGTTGCTTCTCATCAGTGGACGAATAGTGTCTCCGGTAAAACAGATGCTGGGTTTACAGCATTCTGCAAATCATTAAATCAACAGCAGATACTGCCTGGTTTGATTGCGGTTAAGGTTCAGGGTTTACCGGGGCGAGTTTAGAAAATGATGGCGTGTAATAATAAGTGCGATAAATCGGGCAAAAAAAGTGCCGGACAACAGTCTGCCCGGCACCTTATAAGTGACACTGTAACTAACTATTCAGCACGCTGGGGGACTGTACGAACCGGGGCGTCACCAGCAACATAGTATGAAGCGGTGCTGCGTGGCAGTGGGTCGCGTCCACGGATCTTATCGGCAATCTTCTCGCCAATCATGATGGTGGTCGCATTCAGGTTACCGGTGATGATCAACGGCATAATCGACGCATCCACCACGCGTAATCCTTCCAGCCCATGCACGCGACCTTCGCCATCAACGACAGACATTGGATCGTTACCCATCTTACAGGTACCGCACGGGTGATAAGCGGTTTCGCCGTGATTACGGACGAATTCGTCCAGCTGTTCATCCGTCTGGCAATCCAGGCCCGGACTGATTTCACGTCCACGATACTTATCCAGCGCTGGCTGATTGATGATCTGGCGCGTGATGCGGATAGCATCGCGGAACTCATGCCAGTCCTGCTCATGCGACATGTAGTTAAACAGAATGGCCGGATGACGACGCGGATCGCGTGACTTCAGGCGCACATGACCGCGGCTTGGCGAACGCATCGAGCCGACGTGACACTGGAAGCCATGCGCATCAACGGCGTTAGAACCGTTGTAATTAATCGCTACCGGCAGGAAGTGATACTGAATGTTCGGCCAGCTGAACTCTTCGCGGCTGCGGATAAAACCACCCGCTTCAAACTGGTTACTGGCGCCGATACCGGTGCCATTAAACATCCACTCTGCACCGATTTTCGGCTGGTTCCACCACTTAAGGGCCGGATAGATTGAAACCGGCTCTTTACACTCATACTGAAGATACATCTCCAGATGGTCCTGCAGGTTTTCACCCACGCCCGGCAGATCGTGAACCAGTGGAATATCGAACTGCTTCAGCAGCTCCGGTGAGCCCACGCCAGAACGCTGCAGGATCTGCGGCGAGGCAATAGCACCGGCACACAGCAGCACTTCACGGCGAGCGGTCACTTTATTAATGGTGTTGCTGTCGCCCTGCAGATATTCCACGCCGACTGCGCGTTTGCCATCGAACACAATGCGATCGGTGGTGGCATGAGTAATGATCTTCAGGTTTGCACGGCCTTTGGCCATGTCGAGATAGCCACGTGCGGTGCTGGAACGGCGACCGTTTGGTGTTACGGTACGATCCATCGGACCAAAACCTTCCTGCTGATAGCCGTTGAGGTCATCAGTGCGCGGATAACCCGCCTGCACGCCTGCCTCAATCATGGCTTCAAACAGCACGTTATTGCCGGCTTTAGGCGTGGCGACGCACACCGGGCCATCTCCACCGTGGAAATCGTTCGGGCCGATATCACGGGTTTCCGCTTTACGGTAATAAGGCAGGCAGTCCAGATAGCTCCAGTTCTCCAGCCCTGGTTCACTGGCCCAGTTATCGAGGTCCATTGCGTTACCACGGATGTAACACATACCGTTAATCAGTGATGAACCGCCCAAGCCTTTTCCGCGACCACATTCCATGCGGCGATTGTTCATGTACGGCTCTGGCTCAGTCTCATACGCCCAGTTATAGCGTTTTCCCTGCAGCGGGAAGGCGAGGGCAGCAGGCATCTGAGTGCGAAAATCAAAACGGTAATCCGGGCCGCCCGCTTCGAGCAACAGAACGCTGACGTTGCTCTCTTCGGTCAGGCGGGTAGCCAGAACGTTTCCTGCGGATCCGGCGCCAATAACAATGTAATCATATTCCATTCGTCGTTCCTCAGGTTAAGTGATTAAAAGACTGACTGAAAACGCGTCAGCTCAACCTGCACGGACTTCACCTGGGTGTAGCTCTGCAGTGTCATCAGGCCATTCTCACGGCCAATGCCGGAGTGCTTATAGCCACCTACTGGCATCTCTGCGGCTGATTCGCCCCAGGTATTAATCCAGCAGATTCCTGCTTCGATCTGATGAATCACGCGGTGCGCTTTATTAAGATCCTGCGTCACCAGTCCGGCGGCCAGACCAAATTCGGTGTCGTTAGCACGGCGAATCACTTCTTCTTCGGTTTCATAGCTCAGGATCGACATGACCGGTCCGAAGATCTCTTCACGGACGATCTTCATCTCATCACGGCAGTCGGTAAACACAGTCGGTGCAACCCAGGCACCCTGGTCGAAATCACCACCGGTCAGACGTTTACCGCCGCACAGCAGGCGTGCGCCTTCAGCAATGCCCGATTCGATGTAGCGCATCACGTTATCGCGATGGCTGAAGCTGACCAGCGGGCCAAAGTTGGTGGCGGGATCACGCAGATCGCCGGCCTGAATACGGGCAACGCGTTCGCTGATTTTGGCTTCGAATGCCGCTTTCAGTTTTGCAGGAATAAAGACGCGGGTGCCGTTGGTGCAGACCTGTCCGGAGCTGTAGAAGTTCGCCATCATGGCGATGTCGGCGGCCAGATCGAGATCGGCATCATCAAAGATAATCAGCGGGGATTTACCGCCCAGTTCCATGGTGACTTCTTTCAGCGTTGAACCCGCTGCATTCGCCATTACTTTTTTGCCGCTGACAACGCCGCCGGTGAAGGAGACTTTGTCGATGCCAGGATGCTCAGTGAGCAACTGGCCGGTGACCGAACCGATGCCCGGCAGCACGTTAAATACGCCATCCGGCACACCTGCTTCGGTGTAGATTTCAGCCAGCTTCAGGGCAGTAAGCGGCGTCACTTCGCTGGGTTTGAAAATCATTGCGTTACCCGCAGCCAGCGCTGGGGCTGATTTCCACAGGGCGATCTGAATCGGGTAGTTCCAGGCACCGATACCGGCGACTACGCCCAGCGGTTCACGGCGTGTATAGACGAAAGAGGTTTCACGCAGGGGGATCTGCTGACCTTCCAGCGCCGGAACCAGGCCCGCGTAATACTCCAGCACGTCTGCACCGGTGACGATATCGACCGCTGAGGTTTCGCTGTAGGGCTTACCGGTGTCGAGCATTTCCAGCTCAGCCAGCGCATCATTCCGCTCACGCAGAATATCAACAGCGCGACGCAGGATGCGCGAACGCTCCATGGCGGTCATCGCGGCCCAGACTTTCTGGCCTTTTCTGGCGGCAGCAACGGCGCGATTGACATCTTCCTGGCCGGCGGCATGAACCTCTGCCAGCACTTCGCCGTTGACCGGATTAATCGTCTGGAATGTTTCGCCAGACGCTGCGGCAACATAAGCGCCATCAATGTAGAGTTTCTGCTCGGTAAATCGGGACATGTTTTCTCCTTCCGTTATTCGTGCTCGCCAGCCAGTTGCTGACGGATGAATTGGGTGGTCAGTGTACGGGCGATGACCGGGCTGAAGGGCTTTCCACTCAGCGCGGCGCGGAGCCAGAGACCATCTATCAGGGCGGCCAGACCATGTGCGGCCAGTCGTGCCTTTTCCAGTGGCAGTTCACGCTGGAACTCGACCACCAGCGTAGAGTAGAGTCGCCTGCTGCTGACCCGCTCCAGGCGGTTGAGCTGGGGTTGATGCATGCTGCTCGACCAGAAGTCGAGCCAGGCTTTCATCACTGCCGTGTGCACCTGAGTTTCATCAAAATTCCCGTCAACGATGGCACGCAGGCGCTCTTCTGCCGGTGCATCGCGAAGCGGTTGTAACCGCGACAGTACTGCCTCACGGAGCTGGCGCGTGACATCACGCATTGTTGCTTCCAGCAAACCGTTCTTATCTTTGAAATAGTGACTGATGATGCCGGTGGACACACCCGCCCGACGGGCGATCTGGGCGATAGTGGCATCATTAATCCCTACTTCATTAATCGTGCTCAGGGTCGCATCAATCAGTTGCCGACGTCGTATCGGCTGCATCCCTACCTTTGGCATTGCTCCAGCTCCACCCTCAAATCGAGCCCCTATTTAAACTTTTTTTGATTGCACGTTCAATATAAAAAGAAACTTTGTTAGGATGCTGTTCTTAAAATGTAGCAAAAGCGAAACGGCAATGAGTGCTAAAATAGGCTGGTTTGCTGCACGCTCTAACAGGAAGTCACAGATAGAAACATAGCCGCACGGCCCGTAGTCCGGGGGCGGCACAACGTATCCATTGCGTATTTTCAGGACATAAACCAGAGGTAATCGATGAATAATCCACCTGCCGGTGAAAAAGACAGACTCAATCCCGTTGTATTTTATACCTCTGCCGGATTGATTCTGACGTTTTCACTTGTGACGATTCTCTACAGTGAACTGGCCGCGAGCTGGATCCTCAAGGCGGTAAACTGGGTCTCCGCCACCTTTGGCTGGTACTACATGCTGGCTGCCACGCTCTATATCGTGTTTGTGCTCTACATGGCCTGCTCACGCTTTGGCTCGATCAAGCTCGGGCCTGAGCACTCCAAACCCGAGTTCAGCGTGCTCAGCTGGTCTGCCATGCTGTTTGCCGCCGGGATCGGCATCGACCTGATGTTCTTCTCGGTCGCTGAACCGGTGACGCAGTACATGCAGCCACCGGAGGGCGCAGGGCAGACCCTTGAAGCGGCCCGTCAGGCGATGGTCTGGACGCTGTTCCACTACGGACTGACCGGCTGGTCGATGTATGCACTGATGGGCATCGCACTGGGCTACTTCAGCTATCGTTATAATCTGCCACTGACTATCCGTTCGGCGCTCTATCCTATTTTTGGTAAACGCATCTATGGCCCGATTGGTCACACGGTGGATATCGCAGCCGTGGTCGGCACCATTTTTGGTATCGCCACCACATTAGGGATAGGGGTCGTACAGCTGAACTACGGCCTGAAAGTGCTGTTTGATATTCCGGAAGGCCTGACCGCACAGGCTGCGCTGATAGTCCTTTCCGTCGTGATCGCTACAATCTCTGTCACATCAGGCGTCGATAAAGGAATTCGTTTTCTCTCTGAGCTCAACGTGATCATGGCTCTGGGGCTGATTCTGTTTGTGTTGTTCTTTGGCAACACCGAGTTCCTGCTGAATGCGCTGGTACTGAACGTCGGCGATTACATCAACCGCTTTATGGGCATGACGCTTAATACCTTTGCCTTTGATCGTCCGACCCAATGGATGAACAGCTGGACGCTCTTCTTCTGGGCGTGGTGGGTGGCCTGGTCGCCATTTGTCGGCCTGTTCCTGGCACGTATCTCACGCGGTCGTACCATCCGTGAATTCGTACTGGGCACGCTGATTATTCCTTTCACCTTTACGCTGCTGTGGCTCTCTGTGTTCGGTAATGCCGCGCTGTATCAGATCATTCATGGCAATACCGAGTTTGCGCAGGAAGTGATGAATCATGCAGAACGCGGCTTCTATAGCCTGCTGGCGCAATATCCGGCGTTTAAACTCAGCGCATCGATCGCCACCATCACCGGTATGCTGTTCTATGTGACCTCGGCGGATTCCGGTTCGCTGGTGCTGGGTAATTTCACCTCACGCCTCAAAGACATCAACAGCGATGCGCCCAACTGGTTGCGTATCTTCTGGTCCGTGGCGATTGGCGTTCTGACCCTGAGCATGCTGATGACCAACGGTATCACTGCCTTGCAGAACACCACGGTGATTATGGGGCTGCCGTTCAGCTTTGTTATCTTCTTTGTGATGGCCGGGCTGTTTAAATCTCTGAAGATTGAAGACCACCGTCGGGCCAGCGCCACGCGCGACACTGCGCCTTATCTGGCGCATGCCACCGATCGTCTGACCTGGAAGAAACGCCTGTCGCGTCTGATGAACTATCCTGGGTCGCGCTATACCCAGCAGATGATGGAAAAGACCATTTATCCGGCGATGCAGGAGGTCGCGAAGGAGCTGGAGTTGCGTGATGGCCGCGTGACGCTGGAAAGCGTTGAGGCAGATGAGGCTAACCCGATTGGCTATCTGGATCTGCGCGTTCATCTGGGCGAAGAGCAGGACTTTGTCTATCAGGTCTGGCCGCAGCAATATTCGATCCCGGGCTTTACCTATCGCGCCCGGAGTGGTAAGTCGACCTACTACCGCCTGGAAACCTTCCTGATGGAGGGCAGTCAGGGCAACGACTTGATGGATTACAGCAAAGAGCAGGTAATTATCGACATACTGGATCAGTATGAGCGACACCTGAACTTCATCCATCTCAACCGTGAAGCACCGGGCAGCAACATCAGCTTCCCGAGCGTCTGAATCAGGGCCCGTCAGTGAGCAATTGCTGGCGGGCTTTTTTTTCGCTACCGTCGTACTGAACTAACCGTCTTCACCTGACGAAATCGACTATCTTTAGGGCTTTCTGGCCTGATGCCAGAAAAGCACAGACAGGGAGTCATGATGGGAAAAATATTCAGTACGTTTCTGCCGCTTTACACGACCACGTTGCTGATGCTGCTCGGTTCCGGTTTGCTGACCACCTATGTCTCATTACGGCTGGCCAGCGAGCATGTCAACGGCGCGCTGATTGGCTCAATCATTGCGGCCAACTACATCGGACTGGTGATCGGCGGCAAAGTGGGGCACAACCTGATAGCCCGCGTCGGCCATATACGCGCCTACGTGGCCTGTGCCGGGATCATTACCGCGTCTGTGGTTGGTCACGGGCTCACCGACTTTATTCCGCTGTGGGTCTTTCTGCGTCTGATTATCGGGCTCTGCATGATGTGTCAGTACATGGTGCTGGAGAGCTGGCTTAACGATCAGGCGGAATCATCCCAGCGCGGCATGATTTTCGGCTTATACATGGTCGCCACCTATCTTGGACTCAGTGGCGGACAGGTGATACTGAGCCTGCAAACGGGCTTTGGCGTCAGCACCCTGCTGATTGTGGCACTCTGTTTCGCACTCTGTCTGGTACCAATTGCCCTGACGACCCGCACTCACGTCAGGCCGATGACACCTGCGCCGATGGAGCTGGGCTATTTTATCCGCACTATCCCCAAACTTCTCGGCACCACACTGGTGACCGGTATGGCCATTGGCGCGTTCTACGGCCTGGCACCGGTCTACGGCAGCAGTAAGGGATTTACTACCAGCCAGACCGGCTATTTTATGAGTCTGACGATTTTTGCCGGTCTGGTATCGCAATTTCCGCTGAGCTGGCTTTCTGACCGCTTCGATCGTCAGCGACTGCTGTTTATCATTGCCATCCTGTTTGCCGTAGCCTGTGTGCCGCTGGTGGTGTTGCCGCACCTGACCTTCCACTGGATGATCGGCATCGCCTTTGCTGCCAGCATGATGCAGTTTGCGCTCTATCCGTTGCAGGTGGCGCTGGCCAACGATCAGGTTGCCCCCGAGCGTCGTGTCTCGTTAACCGCCTGTCTGCTGATGGCATTTGGTATTGGCGCCAGTATCGGGCCGCTGGTGGTGGGCGCGCTGATGGAGCCGCTCGGCAGCAATATGCTCTATCTCTTCTTTATGCTCTGCGCGCTGGTGATCGGCGGACTGAGCTTTGTCCGAGCGCCTGGCCCGCTTCCGACGACCGAAGTGCCGCTGCCGCACGTGGTGATGCCTGACAGTCTGGCGACCTCGCCACTGGGTGCTGCGCTGATCCCAACGCTGGAAGAGGAGGTGATTCATGCGTCAATGGGCGGTCAGGAGCCGGAAGATGAACGCGAAAGTGACGAAGACACGAGGGTCGAAGAAAATTTGACGGATGATATCCCTGAGAATCAGCAACATAAATAGCGCCCGCATGGCATTGCGACGCTCGCCGCTGTCTGTACGGTTTAAGCAGGATGTCCGGATCTGGCGCACACCTGTCCGTTTACTGGCTCGACATTCAGGCCAGTAACCGCGATGCTGACGGATACGCTTCTTCAGGAGATACACCATGCTGGAACTTCGCCCCAACTGTGAACGCTGCGATGTTGATCTTCCGCCATCCTCTCTGGCGGCTCGCATCTGCTCGTTTGAATGCACATTCTGCGCTGACTGCGATGAGCATCTCGCGCATATTTGTCCCAACTGCAGCGGCGAACTGGTGCGCCGTCCGGTGCGTCCGGCAGAGAAGTTGCAAAAATACCCGGCTAAACTGCGCAGTTGATCTCAAATGACAACGAAAATGTTTCGGACAGAATAGCCTGTCGTCTCTGATGTCGTTATCATAAATTACGTCCCTTACAGAGCTACCACCTTAACTGAGTGCCGGAGATAAGCGCCGGAAGGGACGCACTTCTTGACCACCATTATTTCTCTTTCCCCAATAGCCTTACACTCTCTGCCTGCTTCCTTTGCACTCTGCTTTCCTTTTCCCCATGCCGGTTCAGGTTGAGCTCTGACTATACTTTGGGGATATTTTCAGCAGAGAGGCGGGGGCAGCGATGTGTTACCACGTCCTGAATGGCGCGAAGTGGCGGCGGATCTGGGTCGTTGGCGATCTGCATGGTTGCCGTCGCGAACTGGATCTATTGCTGGAGCAGCATAAGTTTGATCCGCAGCAGGACTTACTGATTTCGGTTGGCGACATTATCGATCGCGGGCCGGACAGTCTGGGTTGTCTGGCGCTGCTGCAGGAACCCTGGTTTCGCTGCGTACGGGGAAATCATGAGGAGATGGCGCTGTCGGCGTTGCAGGGCCAGGAGATGGCGCTCTGGCAGATGAACGGGGGAGACTGGTTTTTTCGTCTGCGTGGCGCGGCGCTGATCGCGGCACGTCACGCGCTGCGCCGCTGCCGCGAGCTGCCGCTGATCCTTCATCTGCAACTCGGCGAGCGCATTATTGTCATTGCTCATGCGGATTATCCTGCTCAGGAATACGCGCTCAATAAGCCACTCGACTGGCAACAGGTGGTCTGGAGCCGTCAGCGGCTGGAGGGTATTGAGTCAGGTGAACAGGCTGGCATCCGTGGCGCGGACGCCTTTTACTTTGGGCACACGCCACTAAAACAATCGCTGACGATTGCCAATCTGCACTATATCGATACCGGTGCAGTGTTTGGCAATCATCTGACCCTGCTGCGACTCAAGTGAGTTACCGGAACAGGCGTCCGTCGCGAACCAGTTCACGTGGGTAGCTGTTCTTGATGCGGGTACCGACTTTCTTTGCCAGCCCCAGCGGCTGGTGCTGATACGTCACAATCATCTCGTTGTTTGCGGGTGCGGTTTCCGGATAGATATCCCGGCCGCGATACCACTCTTCCGCCTCTGCCGCCGTTAGCTCAAAGGTCTGCGTCGTATCGGGCTGCGCCAGTGCAATCACCGCTTCATGTTGCCAGCGATAGCCTTTGGCAAACGTTTCTGCCAGCTTCAGGCCAATGCGTGAAAACCGCACTTTGCCAAGCAGCGGGGTGACGGCTTTAGGGAATAGCCAGATCTCTTTATCACGCTGCCACAGCTCCAGTGAGTCATCCCATCTTATAGAGACGGCCGCGGCGGCCTGCGCTATCTCACTTTCCAGTTTGCGGCTAAGGTGAGAGAAGGGCAGCTTACCGACTTTATAACCTGGCACTGGAAGGGGCTCGACCGATGCGGTTTTACGCAGACGGGCCACGAAGAAACCTTCGCTGTCGAACATCTGCGGGAAGACATGCAGATAACCTTCTGGCGTCGCGGCCTTTTCGGCACCGCTAAACAGCCCCTCCAGCGGCACGACCTCAACTGCATCCGGGTAGCGCTGCAACAGCCAGTCAATCACCTGCTGATTCTCAATCTGGTTCAGGGTACAGGTCGAGTAAACCAGCGTGCCGCCCGCTTTGAGTGCGTGAAAGGCGCTGTCGAGCAGATCGCGCTGAGTATCGGCGATCGCTTCTGTGCTGGCCAGCGACCAGTTTTTCAGCGCGTCAGCATCTTTGCGAATCACCCCTTCGCCGGAGCAGGGCGCGTCGAGCAGGATGGCGTCGAACTGTTCCGGCAATGCTGGGCCAAATACCCGCGCGTCAAAGTGCGTTAAGGCACTGTTGCTGACGCCGCAGCGGCTGATGTTGGCGTGCAGCACTTTTACCCGGCTGGATGAGAATTCGTTTGCCAGGATAATGCCCTGATTGCCCATCCGCGCAGCGATCTGGGTGGTTTTAGAACCCGGCGCCGCCGCCATATCCATCACCGCGCTGACCTCTGGCTGAGCGTCAAACAGGGCGGTTACCGGCAGCATGGAGCTGGCTTCCTGAATGTAGAACAGGCCGCTGAGGTGCTCAGCGACGCTGCCCAGCGGCAGGCTCTCATCTTCCCGGCTGATCCAGAATCCCTCTTCGCACCACGGCACGGGCGTCAGCTGCCAGCCATAACCTGCAGTCTGACTCAGGAAATCGGCCACGCTGATCTTCAGGGTATTGACGCGAATACTGCGGCGCAGGGGTTGCTGACTGTACGCAATAAATTGCGCGAAGCTCGCCTCATCGGGCAGGCTCTGACGCATTAACGAGAGAAAATCGGCGGGGAAAAACGAAGAAGCTTCGGACACGGGCACATTCCAGTTAAGGCAAAGGCGGCAGTGTATCATGCGGAAAGGAAACGGGTAGCCTGGCTGCCCGTTTGAGGCTGCTGACAAATCCAAATCAGGGTGAATCTGACCGCAACGGATAAACTCAACGCGCAGGGAACACGGGCAGAAGAGGAAAGCGTCCCGCGCCAGAGATGGCGAGGGCCGGGCATCCCTGGCATGCTCAGCGCGGCCCATCCCTGGGCCGCGATGCTTTGCTACAGGCGTATACTCCCATCGCTTTACGTTTTGAGCCGTCTGAAAGAAGCGGCCCGTTCAGACTCAATTAACGCGGAGACGGAATCGCCGTTCCCCAGTTACGCCACTCTTTCGGCGCTTCATCCTGCAGCAGGAAGTGTTTATCCGGATTCGCCTGCGGTGCCAGCGGCACCGTCGGCGGCGTCGCAAACTGAATGCCACCCCGAATAAACTGCTGGAAGGTACCGGTTTTCACCACGCCGCCCACCAGGCCGAAGTCGAGGTTGTAACCGGACGCCTGCCAGAACACCGAGTTATTACGCACCAGATGCTGGTACTTCTTACTGATGCGCAGGGCGATCTGCACGCGATCTGCCATCGTACCCAGCGAGGTGCCGGTCACCGTACCCACTTCGACACCGCGGAACAGCACCGGCGTGCCCAGCGACAGCGAGCCTGCCTCCGTGGCATCAACATAAATGTTCAGGCCATTCAGGTAACGTGAATCGGTGATCGTGCTCTCCTGCAGCTCGAAGGTGCGCACCGCACCGCCTTTGCCTGGATCCACGTTAACGTAAGGCTGCAACAGGGTTTCCAGATGATTCACTCCGGTGGCGGAAATCTCTGGTGAAACCACGGAGAAACGGCTGCCGAGACGGGCGAAATCATTCACATACTCCGGATAGAGCACCGCTTTCGCTACGACCTGGTTGTTATCTTTGCTCAGCGACAGTGACTCCACCTGGCCGACATTAATTCCCAGATAACGAATCGGCATACCGGCCGAGAGCTTACTGGCGTCGTAGGTGTGCAGCGTAATCTGACTGCCCACCGCGCGTGCCGCCGTCTCAGACGGATAGAGCACGCGTTTTGCCCCTTTGGCCGACTGCGCACCACTCATATTGTCGAAGCTGATTGCGCCTTTCAGCGCACGGTTAAGCGGCGATGCCTGCACCGTCAGGCCGCTGCCGTTAAGGCTCACACGCGCGCCGCCCTCAGCCCAGAACACGCTCTCGCTGGTCAGTAGCTTGCGATATTCCGGCTGGATATGGACCGCAATATCAAAGGCATCCGCGCGCGGTGTGACTTTGACAATTTCACCCACCTGATACTTGCGATAAAGCACGACAGAACCGGCCTGCACGTCGGGCAGACTGTTGGCGGTCAGCGTCAGCGTTGTAGAAGGGCCATCACCCGTGATGCCTTCTTCCGCTTTTTCAGCATCAGCGAACAGCGGATAGGCACTTTTCGGCTCACCTTTTTTGCCCGGATCCAGCCGGATACCGCCATCCACCCACTCACGGGCGCTGGCGCCTAACACTTGCATGCCATCAAGGCCAAACTTCACATCAAGCCGGCTGTTAACGATAAATTTGCTGTCGCCATGCACCAGATCGCGATTTTCAGGATTAACCGCCACCACGAAGTTAACGCCATTTTCATCCAGCGAACGTGATATCACCTGGCCAATCTGCATACCGTGCAGCATCAGCGGCTGGCCCTGGTCGATACCATAACTCTCCGGTGCACTGAGTTTGACCGTCAGCACGTTAGGTTTCTGCAGCAGGGTCTCGCTGGATGGCAGCACGGTGAAGTGCTGTTGCGGCTCGCCTTCGCCAGGCACCAGTTCCAGCGTGTTGCCGGTCAGCAGGGAGCTGAGGCTGGTATCGGTCAGGCTGATTTTCGGGCTGTGCATCTCAATGCGGGTGCCGCTGCGCATCAGACCCACCACGGAAGGATCGATGGTCAGCTCGCCGGTGACTTTGCCGCCATCCAGCAGGTTCAGTTTGGTCAGTGTGCCGACCTCCAGGCCCTGATACATCAGCGGAGTGCTGTCTGCCTTAAGATTTTTTCCGTCAGGCAGGTCCAGTGTGATCTGAACGCCACGCTGACTGTGTGCCAGATCGGGATAGAGCCGGTAATTCTGCTCCGCTTTGGCGGTTTCCGAACCCTGAGGGGAGTCAAACGCAATTGCACCATTCACCAGCGCTGCAAGGCTCTCAAGCTGGACTTTAGCGCCGCTCAGGCTGACGTCAGCATTGACGCCCGACACGTTCCAGAAGCGGCTGTTGGTCTTCACCAGATTGATAAAGCGACGGTCAATCAGTACATCAATTGCCACACCATCAGCCTTATTATCAATGCTGTAGTCATAAACACGGCCAACCGGAATTTTGCGGTAATAGACCAGCGAGCCGGTATTGAGCGAGCCAAGATCCGGCGCATGCAGATGAATCATCAGTTCGCCGGTATTCACGCGATATTTAGGCTGAGTATCCAGCGCGGTAAACGCCTCGCTGGGTTTACCTTTGCCTGGCATCATCCCGATATAGTTACCGCCGACCAGCGCATCCAGCCCCGACACACCTGCCAGTGAGGCTTTAGGCGTCACCAGCCAGAACTGCGTGTCTTCACGCAGCGCGTCGCGCATATCGCTTTTGATGCTGGCTTTAATCTGAATGCGGCGATAATCGTCGCTGAGATTAATGCCCTGCACGGTGCCCACTTCCACACCCTGATACCGGATCGGTGTGCGGCCCGGCACGATACCATCCGCCGTCTGGAAATTGATGGTGATGGTGGTGCCGCGCTCCTGATAGTTAGCCCAGAGCAGCCAGCCTGCGATGAGCATCGCAATGATCGGCAGCAGCCAGAAAGGCGAAATTTTACGCTTATTGCGCAGCGTGGCGTTAGTCGGTGTAGTCGGCGTTTCCTGTTGCATGTGCATCCCAGAGCAGGCGGCTGTCCAGCCACTCAACAGACATAATGGTCAGGATGACGGCCGCGCCAAAAAACAGCGCCGCCGGTCCCATGGTAAAAGCCAGCAGCTGATCACGGTTGACCAGCGACATGGTTAACGAAATGACAAACAGATCGAGCATTGACCAGCGGCCAACCCAGGTGACAAAGCGCAATAACCGTATGCGGGTTCTCAGCCCCTGTTCACAGCGAAAATGAATACTGAGCAACAGCGTCAGCATCACCAGCACCTTGATAAAGGGCACTAAAATACTGGCGATAAAAACAATTGCTGCCACCGGAATGTTGCCTTCAGCCAGCCCCAGGATGCCGGAAAAGATCGTGTCTTCACGCCGTGAACCATTCAGATAAACCACGGAAATGGGCATCAGGTTCGCAGGAATCAGCAGCACAATCGAGGCGATCAGTGCGGCCCAGGATTTCTGAAGGCTGTGACGGCGCCGGAAGTCGAGCGGCGTATGGCAGCGCGGGCAGCGGCCCCGTTCATCGGCTACGCCCGTGTTGTGACAGTTCAGACAGACCTGCATCTCGTTGCGGGCCATATTGCCGGGACGTTGCGGGTAGAAATGCTCCCACAGCTGCTCAATATTCAGGTGGATCATCGTGAGCACGCTCAGTACCGTCAGGGCAATGTAAGCTGCCAGCCCGTAACCGATCTCCAGCGACGCATAGTCCTGCACTTTAATCGACGCCACGGCGATGCCGATCAGATAGATATCGAGCATGACCCACTCTTTCAGCTTCTCCAGCATCAGCAGCACCGGTCGCAGGTTCATACCAAGCTGATGACCAATGCCGAGATAACAGATGCCAGCCACCAGCGTCACCGGTGCGCCGATGGTGCAGAACGCCACCATTGAGGCGGTCAGTACATCACCCTGCTGGGTCATCTGGATCACGCCTTCCAGCACGCTGGCATTGATGCGCATGCCAAGCAGCCGGATATCCACCAGCGGCAATGAGAATGCAAAGGGCATCAATACCATCATGGTGGCGGCCATCGCCATAAGGCGAGTCATTGACCAGTCCCGACCACTGAGAATCTCGGCGTTACAGCGCGGGCAATAAGCCGACTGATGCGATTTCACATCCGGTAAGGAAAAAAGGGTATCGCATTGCGGGCAACGCTGATAACGTGCGTGAGGCAATGTCTGGCTGATAGCGTGAATTTTCATAGGGTGATGCAATCTTCGCTCTTCAGAAGTAACAGATATCGGTCATTAAGACATTGTCTGTGTGCCTGTCTCGGGCATCACGCTTCGATCCACAGAATGCTAAGGGTATAGCAACTAACGCTATGATTCACCTTGTGGCTCTGGATATTTAAAACTTATTTTTAACGAACGGTCTGTATCTCCTGTACAGATGTCATTGGTAACGGTTGGATAATGAACAAAACTGCCTTTTACGCCGATTTGAATCGCGATATGCGCGCCTTACTGGCGGGAGAAACGGCGTTCCTCGCCGCGATGGGAAACTTCAGCGCGCTGCTGTATGAACGTCTCGATGGCGTGAACTGGGCGGGTTTCTACCTGCTGACGGAAGCCGATACGCTGGTGCTGGGTCCTTTCCAGGGCAAAATTGCCTGTGTGCGGATTCCGGTCGGTAAAGGTGTGTGTGGCACGGCGCTGGCAGAAGAAAAAGTGCAACGCGTTGACGATGTGCATGCCTTCCCGGGCCACATTGCCTGTGACGCTGCCAGCAATGCTGAGATTGTGATTCCTCTGAAAGTGAATGGCACGGTGGTTGGCGTGCTGGACATCGACAGCGTGACATACAATCGCTTTGACAGCGAAGACGAATCGGGGCTGGTCACACTGACTGATGGGCTTTGTGAAGTGCTTGCGAACAGCGACTTAGAAAAATATCTGCAGCTGACGCGCAGCTAATCGACTGGATCACATGGCATTTAGCGATGTTGTCATTATAATGTCGCCTGTTCATGCCTGCGCTGGTCGGCAAACCCGTTGTAATCAGGAAATTTCATGGAAAATCAACCTAAGTTGAATAGCAGTAAAGAAGTCATCACTTTTCTGGCGGAGCGCTTTCCGCACTGCTTTAGCGCTGAAGGTGAAGCGCGTCCGCTCAAAATCGGTATCTTTCAGGATCTGGTCGAGCGTGTTCAGGGCGAAATGGGTCTGAGCAAAACACAGCTGCGTTCCGCGCTGCGTCTTTATACGTCAAGCTGGCGTTATCTGTACGGCATTAAAGCCGGTGCTATCCGTGTCGATCTCGACGGCAACGCCTGTGGCGTGCTGGATGAGCAACACGTAGAGCATGCACGCAAGCAGCTGGAAGAAGCGAAAGCCCGCGTCCAGGCGCAGCGTGACCAGCAGCGCGCTGCACGTCGTGAAGCCGGTGAAAGCGAAGAGGGCGCAGCACCGCGTCGTCCACGCAAGCCCGCGGCTCGTAAGCCTGCAGAAGGTGACGCTGCGCGTAAACCGCGTCCGCAGACCACTGCAGCACCGCGTGCGACCGCTTCACAGCATCGCAAGCCAGCCCCACGTCCGGAGCAGGAAGCCCGACCCATCACTGATACCTCAACTTTGCAACCCGGCCAGAGTATTAAAGTTAAAGCAGGCAAAAGTGCGATGGACGCTACCGTTCTTGAAGTATCAAAAGACGGCGTTCGGGTCCAGCTCGCTTCCGGCATGGCAATGATTGTGCGCGCAGAACACTTGCAGTTCTGAAACGGAGGCTAACCCCGGCATGAACACCCTTTTTAAAGTTGGACTTATTGCGGGCCTGCTATTAGCAGGCCCATCCTTCGGCGCAGAGAACATTACGCGCGCCGACCAGATTCCCCAGCTTCACGAAGACCCGCAGGATCCCACTGTCAGTGAGCGCGTCACGTCGCGCTTTACCCGTTCCCACTATCGCCAGTTCGATCTGGATCAGAACTTTTCAGCGAAAATTTTTGATCGCTATCTGAACATGCTCGACTACAGCCACAATGTGCTGCTGGCATCGGATGTGGCGCAGTTTGCCAGCAAAAAAACCACCGTGGGCGATGAGCTCCGCAGTGGCAAGCTGGATCTTTTTTACGATATTTATAATCTGGCGCAGAAGCGCCGTTTTGAGCGCTATCAATATGCGCTGACGGTGCTGGCGCGTCCGATGAATTTCAGCGGCAATGACACTATCGACATTGACCGCGCCAAAGCGCCATGGCCGAAAAATGAGGCTGAACTAAACGCGCTCTGGGATGCCAAGGTTAAATATGACCAGCTGAGCCTGAAGCTGGCCGGTAAAGACGACAATGAGATTCGCGACGTTCTGACTAAGCGTTACAACTTCGCGATCCGCCGTCTGGCCCAGAGCAACGGTGAAGATGTTTTCCAGCTGGTGATGAACGCTTTCGCCCGCGAAATCGATCCCCACACCAGCTATCTGTCGCCGCGTAACACCGAGCAGTTCAACACGGAGATGAGCCTCTCTCTGGAAGGCATCGGTGCGGTTCTGCAGATGGATGACGACTACACCGTGATCAACTCAATGGTGGCAGGCGGTCCGGCAGCGAAAAGCAAAGCCATTACCGTTGGCGATCGCATTGTGGGTGTCGGGCAGCCAGGCAAGCCAATGGAAGATGTTATCGGCTGGCGTCTTGATGATGTTGTTGCAAAAATCAAAGGGCCTAAAGGCAGCAAAGTGCGCCTGGAAGTTCTGCCAGCCGGTAAGGGCACGAAAACCCGTACTGTCACGCTGACGCGTGAGAAAATCCGTCTGGAAGACCGTGCGGTGAAGTTGACCATTAAAAATGTCGGCAAGCAGAAAGTCGGCGTGCTCGATATTCCTGGCTTCTATGTCGGTCTGACCGACGACGTGAAGGTCCAGTTGCAGAAATTGCAGAAACAGAACGTCGACAGCGTGGTCATCGACCTGCGTACCAACGGCGGCGGCGCGCTGACCGAAGCGGTATCCCTTTCCGGCCTGTTTATTCCGAGTGGTCCGGTGGTGCAGGTTCGCGACAACAATGGTCGGGTGCGCGAAGACAGCGATAACGACGGCGTTGTTTACTATAAAGGTCCGCTGGTGGTGCTGGTCGATCGCTTCAGCGCCTCAGCCTCTGAGATCTTCGCTGCCGCGATGCAGGATTATGGTCGTGCAGTGATTGTTGGCGAGCCAACCTTTGGTAAAGGCACCGTTCAGCAGTATCGCTCTCTGAACCGCATCTATGATCAGATGCTGCGTCCGGAGTGGCCAGCGTTAGGCTCCGTTTCTTATACCATCCAGAAGTTCTATCGTATTAACGGTGGCAGTACACAGCGCAAAGGCGTCACGCCGGATCTGCTGATGCCAACCGGCGTAGAAGCGGCTGAAACCGGTGAGAAATTTGAGGATAACGCACTGCCGTGGGACAGCATCAAAGCGGCAACCTACACCAAAACCGGTGATGTTAAACCGCTGGTTGCGCAGCTGACGAAGCAGCATGCTGATCGCATCGCACAGGATCGCGAGTTCCAGTACATCATGAAGGACATTGCCCGTTACAATGCCCTGAAAGATAAGCGCAATATCGTGTCACTTAATCTTGCTCAGCGCGAGAAAGAGAACCACGAAGATGATGCATCACGACTGGAGCGCATCAACGCGCGCTATCAGGCAGAAGGCAAAAAACCGCTGAAAAACCTGGATGAGCTGCCGAAAGATTATAAAGAGCCGGATCCGTATCTCGACGAGACGGTGAAGATCGCAAATGATCTTGCCCAGCTGGAGAAATCCCAGCCAGACGCACCCGCGGCGAAATAAGCCGCTGTTGCCAGAAAAAGCACCGCTAAGCGGTGCTTTTTTTTGCGTCCGTAAAAGTTTCCATTAACCAATGATTAGCGCGCGAGAAGCCGCCTGCAGGCTGGGTTGCTCATCAGGCATGTCAGAATGTAAAGTTATGTCTTTTTAGGCACTTAAACGTTAAGGTTGCTTGAAAAGCAGCCCAATGCCCATAGGATATGGATCCGCGTATAGGCGCGTGAACTACTGAGGAAGATTACCAAAAATGATGCGTATTGCTCTTTTCCTGATGACCAACCTGGCTGTGATGTTGGTATTCGGGCTGATTCTCAGCCTGACAGGGATCCAGTCAAGCAGTGTTCAGGGCCTGATGATCATGGCAGGCCTGTTTGGCTTCGGCGGTGCGTTTGTTTCACTGCTGATGTCGAAGTGGATGGCGCTGCGATCGGTTGGCGGTGAAGTGATTGAACAGCCACGCAACGAAACCGAGCGCTGGCTGGTGGATACTATTGGCCGTCAGGCCCAGCAGGCGGGCATTGCGATGCCACAGGTCGCAATCTATCACGCACCTGACATCAACGCCTTTGCGACCGGCGCACGACGTAACGCCTCACTGGTTGCTGTCTCAACCGGTCTGCTGCAAAACATGAGCCGTGATGAAGCGGAAGCGGTACTGGCACACGAAGTGTCGCACATCGCTAATGGCGACATGATCACCATGACGCTAATCCAGGGCGTGGTGAACACCTTTGTGATTTTCGTTTCACGCATTCTGGCGCAGATCGCGGCAGGCTTTATGTCCGGCAACCGTGATGGTGAGGAGAGCAGCAACGGCAATCCGCTGGTCTACTTTGCGGTGTCGATGGTGCTGGAACTGGTGTTTGGTATTCTCGCCAGCATCATTACCATGTGGTTCTCCCGTCACCGTGAGTTCCATGCCGATGCCGGTTCAGCGAAGCTGGTTGGTCGTGAGAAGATGATTGCGGCGTTACAGCGTCTGAAAACCAGCTATGAACCGCAGGAGCCGAGCAGCATGATGGCGTTCTGCATCAACGGCAAAGGCAAATCATTCAGTGAGCTGTTTATGTCGCATCCGCCGTTAGATAAGCGTATTGAAGCACTGCGCAGCGGTCAGTATCTGAAATAGCACTAAGCAGAGCAAATAAGGCGACCCGCGGGTCGCCTTTTCTGTTTTAGAAATCAGCATCAGATTGAATCTGACAGCAATATCTTAGCTCCAGTATCTTAGCTCAAAGAGCAGGGAACCCAGAGAGAGGAGGATAACGTCCCGACGCCTGTACAAAAACGCCGGGAGCGTTTTTAAACAACGCAAAGCGTTGGCCCGTTTATGGGCGCACATCAGGGATGAGGTGCGTAATCGTGCAGGACGACCGTCTTGGATGACAGTAGTTTTTCCGATCTGTCTGGGCTCCCTGTGCAGACCCGGCCTTACAGCGAATCGGTTCACATGCTGTAAGGCGTTCGCTTTTTCGCTGCCATCAGGCGCGGGTCTGCGTCATGCGCGACACGCTTACCAGCGCCGCCACGGCGGCAAAGCTGCCCGCCAGCAGCAGCGAAACGTGCGTGCCACGCTCATCAAACAGATTAAACATCAGCGCAACCAGCGCAGCACCCATACTCTGACCCAGCAGGCGCGCGGTACCCAGCATGCCGCTGGCAGCGCCGCTGCGGTTACGTGGAGCAGAGGTGACAATTGTGTGGTTGTTAGGTGACTGGAAAAGCCCAAAACCGGCACCGCACAGCATCATGCGCCAGATAATATCACCATCGCCAGGGTTTGCTGGCAGCCAGGCGAGCAGGAACAGCCCCAGGGCGAACATCGCCAGCCCGATTCCTCCCAGCAGCCCGGCATGCACCCGCTCAATCAGCCGGCCGGCTATTGGCGCAAACACCATGGTCGCCAGCGGCCAGGGCGTCAGAAGTAAACCGGTTGCCACCTCATCACGCTGCAGGACGTTTTGCAGGAAGAAGGGCAGTGAGACCATCGCCAGCATCTGCGCGCAGAAGGAGCAGACCGACGTGCCCATCGACAGGCTGAAAATGGGGATACGCAACAGATCAACCGGCAGCAGCGGCACCGCCATGTTTAACTGACGACGAATAAAGAACCAGCCTGTCACCAACAGAACAACGACCTCCGACAGCACCAGCAGATGACTCTGACCCTGCGCAAAACCGCTCAATGCGGAGATGATCAGACCAAAGAACAGGGCATTCATGATCGCGCTGGGCACATCAAATTTCTGTGCGGTGGCTTTTTGCGGATTATCGGGCAGTGTGCGCAGCGCCAGCCACAATGCAATAGCACCCAGCGGGACGTTAATCAGAAACAGCCATTTCCAGCTCGCCACTGACAGAATCGCAGCCGCTACTGTCGGGCCTGCCGCGGTCGACACCGCCACCACCAGCGAGTTAATTGCCATGCCGCGTCCCAGATAGCGCTGGGGATAAATAATGCGTATCAACGCAGTGTTCACACTCATCAGCGCGGCGCCACCTAACCCCTGCAGCACGCGGGCAAAGGTCAGCATGGTTAGCGTGGTCGAGAAGGCGCAGAACAGCGAGGTGGCAATAAACAGCGCCAGGCCGGCCTGGTAGACGCGCCGATAGCCCAGCATATCGCCCAGAAACGAGAGCGACAGCAGCGAGACGATAATCGCAATCTGATAGGCATTCACTATCCAGATTGACTGCGCCGGGCTTGCATTGAGTTCACGCGAAATGGTCGGCAGGGCGACGTTGGCAATCGCGCCATCCAGCACCGCCATGGTCAGCCCGATAGCGATTGTGGCAATAGCCATATAGCGCTGACGGCCTGGTAATCCATCCTGCGGAGGAGAAAGAGTCATAAGTTAATTACTAAAGAGGGTGAATATCATCATGCTAATGAAATTAACGCTGAAATGCAGCGATCGAACGGATAAAAAACTGTCTTAAAATATGACGCATGGGTTAAAGCATTGCTGCCATGCTGCGCCTCACTCTATACTGACTATCCGTTCCATTTTTTTTGAAACAGGTTTAATAAGGTGCGCGATGTCCATTGGTGAAAATGATAAACAGCCTGATTCGGTCTCTTCTGTTCTTAAAGTGTTTGGCATTTTGCAGGCGCTGGGCGAAGAGCGCGATCATGGTATTACTGAGCTCGCGCAGCGCGTCATGATGTCAAAAAGCACCGTCTACCGTTTTCTGCAGACCATGAAGTCGCTGGGCTATGTCACGCAGGAAGGCGAGAGCGAGAAGTACTCACTGACGCTGAAGCTGTTTGAGCTGGGTGCAAAAGCATTACAGAACGTTGATTTAATCCGCAGCGCGGATGTGCAGATGCGTGAGTTGTCGCGTCTGACCAAAGAGACGATTCATCTGGGCGCGCTGGAAGAGGACAGTATTGTCTACATCCACAAAATCGACTCGCTCTATAACCTGCGTATGTATTCACGCATTGGTCGTCGTAATCCGCTGCATACCACTGCGATCGGTAAAGTGCTGCTGGCCTGGCGCGACCGAAGCGAAGTGGAGGAGATTCTACGGGATGTGGAGTTTAAACGTAGCACGGCCAATACGCTGTTAAGCGCGGAGGCGTTGATTACGACGCTGGATCAGGTCAGAGCGCAGGGTTATGGTGAGGATAATGAAGAACAGGAAGAGGGATTGCGCTGCCTCGCCGTGCCGGTATTCGACCGATTTGGCGTGGTGATTGCGGGACTCAGTATCTCTTTTCCCACCATTCGTTTTTCAGAAGATGCCCGTCAGGATTACGTGGCCATGCTGCATCGTGCGGCGCGCACGCTTTCATCAGAGATGGGCTATCACGACTACCCGTTCTGAAAACAGCGGGCCATCCGGCCCGCCATTCTACTAGTTATCGATCACTTCTCCGCTTTTCTTCAGCAACGGGCAATCCGTTACGCCCACTACACCACTGTCAGTGTGCAGATACTGCGCGCTGATCACGCCGCGAGCGGTCAGATAACTGCATTGCAGGCCAAGTCCGGCTGCATTTTTAGTGCTGCCGGTTAATACGCCATAGCCGGTAAACAGCATCGCCAGCCAGATCACCGCTAGCAAGCCTATCGTGCGAATCAACAGTTTCATTATGTCTCCTTGTGAAAGATAACTCAGCGCACAACCTGGTGCTGCCGGTTATGATGATATCAGCATGCCTCGGTTTTCAGGCAGGATCGATCAGAGATAACTGAAACGGCAAAATCTGCATTGACGTGATCCCCATTATCTTTTGTGATGGCTAAAGGTAGAATAGGGGGTTGGCGTTTTCACTTTGTTTTATGAGGCAGTTATGAATGAGTTAGCCGCAAATCCGGGACCGCTGGTCAGTTATGGCCTGATGGTCATTATTTTAATTGTGGCGTTTATTGCCTGGTTCTTTGTTAACCGGGCCAGCGTTCGCGCCGGAGAGCAAATTCACTTACTGGCGTCGTTGCTGGAAGAGCAGAAGAAACAGAACCAGTTGCTGCGCCGTCTGATTGAGATGCAGCCCGTCTCCGAGGTCAAAAAAACCGATGAAGATGCGGAGAAACGGGACTTTATCCGGTTAATTCCGGAACGTTAATCACAGCAGAGAGGCAGGATGGCCTGGAAAAATCCGTGGTATGACAGCAGTAAAGCGCACCATACGCCCGAGGGGTTCTGTAGTCCAGAACCGGAGCAGCGCCAGCCAGGCGATCTGCAGCGCTGGCGCAGAGAGCGTAAGGCTCAGGGACTGCCGCATCCTCCACAGCAGGGCTATGCGGCGTTCACCGATCAATGGTGGCAGCCAGCCGACATCCGCGGCAGTGACGATCGCATCTGGTGGCTGGGGCATGCTGCCGTGCTGTTGCGGCTGAACGAGCAATATATCCTGATCGATCCTGCACTCGGCTCACGCGCTTCGCCGTTCTCATTTGCCGGACCACAGCGAAAAACACCTGCGCCGCTCAGTATCGCTGATCTGCCGCGTCTGGATGTGGTGCTGATTTCTCATAACCATTACGATCATCTTGATCGGACGACCGTTAAAGCTATTGTCCGGCGTTTCCCTCAGGCAACCTTTATTGTGCCGCTGGGTCTGGCTAAGTGGTGCAGGGCGCGGGGCGTGAAACAGGTGCATCAGCTCGACTGGTGGCAGCAGACTGCGGTCAATGGCCTCTGTTTTGATGCCGTTCCGGCACGTCACTGGAGCATGAGAACGCTACGCGATCGAAACCGTTCGCTCTGGTGCGGCTGGGTTGTGCGGTCTGCCTCCGTACGTTTCTGGTTTTCGGGCGACAGCGGTTATAGCGACAGCCTGCTGGACATTCCAGGCAGACTGGGGCCGTTCAACCTGGCCGCTTTGCCGATTGGCGCCTATGCACCTGAATGGTTCATGGCAAGCCAGCATATGAATCCCGATCAGGCGGTGGCGCTGTGGCAGGCAGCCGGCAGGCCGTTAACGCTGCCGATCCACTGGGGTGTGTACGAACTGGCCGATGAGTCACTGGATGCGCCACCAAAAGAACTGGCAGATGCGCTGCTGCGGGCAAACGAGCGAAACGACGGCTTCACGCCCTGGCGAATAGGTGAAAGCCGAAGGCTGAATAATGACGCCCAGGAATTATCCTAAACCCTGATGGATAAATAAAAGCCAGTACTTTTTTATCTGATATCAATTTTTCAAATCGAAAGTTAAATTATTAATAAGAAAAATTGTCTTCGATGCTTTTATTTGACGCAAGGCTAATGTGTTACTCATGGTTTTGGTGCAAAAAAATGTTGTTTGTACAAAAATAAACAGCGGTGTACAGGATTGACGTCAGATTTCTGATATCTTCAAACGTTACCGCTTCGCTTAATCATTCTGCAATTGCCATATTTGTGAAATATTAATTTCTTATGGTATCCATCGAATTCATACTGGCAGCCGCAACGTGGCACCGCGCTGGCCGGGCAGGGGCCTTATTCGTGCAGACATGCGTAAACCCACCTGACAGGCAATGTGAGCCTTTTGGCAATTATGTGCACAGGCTCTCTGAGCCCCTAAAAATGGCTTGCCATTATTTTTAGGATATGTGATAACAATTCCTGAGTTAAACGAGGTACAGTTCTGTTTATGCATGGCATCTTCAGTAAAGAAGTACGAGTAAAGACGTTGACGTTGAATACCGCTTCCTTGCCGAACCTTAATTAGTGCCTCATGCAGTAATGTCTCTGGTTTTTCTGTATGACAGCCTTCGGGCTAAATAAACATCTAAAGGAATTTGCAAAATGGCAAAGATTAAAGGTCAGGTTAAGTGGTTCAACGAGTCTAAAGGTTTTG
Organism: Pantoea jilinensis; assembly: GCF_019104105.1. Classification (NCBI taxonomy): domain Bacteria; kingdom Pseudomonadati; phylum Pseudomonadota; class Gammaproteobacteria; order Enterobacterales; family Erwiniaceae; genus Pantoea; species Pantoea jilinensis. The sequence goes on from NZ_CP077746.1 coordinate 1,827,711, forward strand.
GTTTTATCACCCCTGCTGACGGCAGCAAAGATGTGTTCGTACACTTCTCTGCTATCCAGGGCAATGGTTTCAAAACCCTGGCTGAAGGCCAGAGCGTTGAGTTCGAAATTCAGGACGGCCAGAAAGGCCCGGCAGCAGTTAACGTAACTGCTATCTGATTCGACTCCGCCTCGGTGCGTCGCACCCTGACACGGAATCTCAAAGCCCTGGCTTCTCAGCCGGGGCTTTCTTTATGCTTCCGATGCGTAAACGATAAGGTTACACTGCGCCGCGTTATCTGATGCCGGAGCACCTTATGTCCCTGATTTGCCCTCTTTGCCACTCACCTCTGACCTTCACAAACCGCAGCTGGTGCTGTGAAAATCGCCATCAGTTTGATCAGGCGAAAGAAGGCTACGTCAATTTGCTGCCCGTTCAGCACAAACGCTCACGGGAGCCAGGTGACAGTGCAGAGATGATGCAGGCACGGCGGACGTTTCTTGAGGCAGGCTACTACCAACCGCTTCGTGATCAGGTGGTCAGCCTGCTCAGCCCGGCACTGACCCAGCCGGCGTGCAAAATTCTTGATATAGGCTGTGGCGAAGGCTACTACACCGCCGCACTGGCTGAGGCGGCAGGCGGAGAGGCACAGATTTATGGGCTGGATGTTGCCCGAATGGCAATCCGTCTGGCGGCAAAGCGCTATCCTGCGGTGCGCTTCTGCGTCGCCTCCAGCCAGCGCTTACCCTTTGCCGATCAGGCCCTGGATGCGGTGGTACGCATCTACGCCCCCTGCAATGAAGCAGAACTGGCACGCGTGCTGAAGCCGGGTGGCCTGGTATTGACGGTCACACCTGGCCCGCATCATCTGCAACAGTTTAAAGCGCTAATTTACCGCGAAGTGCAGTTGCATGTGCCGGAGCAGAAAGCGTACCCCGGATTCACGCAGGTGACACAGCAGGCGCTGCGTTACCCGATGGCATTAACCAGTGCAGCCGCGACGACCCTGCTGCAAATGACGCCATTCGCCTGGCGGGCGCGGGAGGAGGTCTGGCAAACGCTGAAGCAGAGCGAGCAGTTCAGCTGCGATGCCGACTTTAGCCTGACGATGTGGCAGCGCGACTAACGCGCTTCTACCAGGGTGTTATAGATGCGCTCCAGATCGTCGAGTTGCTGCACCGCGATCAGCAGTCGACGCTGTTCAAGCTGAATCACCAGAATGCCATCCTCAGAGAGATTCATCCCCTGAATCCGCCGGTAATCGATCCAGACACCGGCGTAAAACAATCCATCATTCTTCATCAGTAGCGTAGGTTTTCGCAGCCAGAAGAGCCAGAATGCCAGAAAACTCAGCATCATCAGCAGAGAGGTGGTGAGCTGCGGGCCGTGATGACTGACGTTGTTCCACAGCAAAATCAGCAGCAGACCGATAAAAATCAGGCTGTCGAGTTTATGCTGCCTGCGCAGCGTGACCCTTAAGCGGGTGGGGCCATGCCGACGCGGCAGAATCGCCTCATGGTAAACGGCAAACCCCATCAGGGCGGCGATACAACACGCAATCAACGCGTCAGTTAAAGACATCACATCTACCTCAAACAGGGTGAGCTCAGCCGGTTGTGGCTCAGCTCACCACGCTTAAAAGCCGGGAGCGCAGGCTCCCGGCCGGGTGAAATTACAGACCGAGCAGGCCGATCCAGTAACCAAAGATACCGATGGCGAAGAAGCCGACGATAATCCACAGCGCGTTCACTTTACGACGCAACAGCCACATACAGCCAAAGGTCAGCAGCAGCGGCACCACGCCCGGCATCAGTTGATCAAGGATCGACTGAACCGTGGTGACGGTGGTTTTACCAGTGGAGTCGGTGATGCGCGAGACGACCAGCGGGATGTTAACGTGCGTCCACTTGTTGACCAGCGCCCCCATGACAAACAGGCCCAGAATCGAGGCGCCCTCCGTGAGCTTCTGCAGAAAACCGCCGCCCATGTCGCTGACAATGTCGATTCCTTTACGATAGCCATACGCCACGCCGTAGTAGCGGGTTAGCAGACGCGCCAGGTTAAACAGCACAAAGAACAGCAACGGCCCCAGCAGACTGCCGCTCATTGCGATACCGGCACCCAGCGCGGCAAACACCGGACGTACCGTGCCCCAGAAGATCGGGTCGCCGACACCGGCCAGCGGTCCCATCAGGCCGACTTTCAGGCCGTTAATCGCCGCATCGTCGATGGGTGCGCCGTTGGCACGCTGCTCTTCCATCGCCATGGTGACGCCCAGTACCGGCGCGGCCACATAAGGATGGGTGTTAAAGAACTCCAGATGACGCTTTATTGCCTGCTTACGCTCATCGTTGTTCTCCGGATAGAGACGGCGGATCACCGGCACCATAGAGAAGCAGAAGCCCAGCGCCTGCATACGTTCAAAGTTCCATGAGCCCTGGAACAGGTTCGAGCGCATAAAGACGGCGCGAACATCTCCGGCTGTCAGTTTCTTTTCGACTTTCGTAATATCAACCATGTGCTCACCTGTTCCTTAATCGAGTTCGTTATCAAGATCGTTTGCGGTTGCTGCACCATTGGGTGCGCCTGCTACACGGTTGTATTTCGGGCTGAGCTGGATGTAGAGCACGGCCATGACCACGCCAATCACGCCCAGCGCCACCAGGTTAAAGTTGGTAAACGCCGCGGTGACGAAGCCGAGATAGAAGAACGGCATCAGGTAGCCTGCGCGCATCATGTTGATGACCATCGCGTAACCGACGACCACAATCATGCCACCCGCGATATTCAGACCGTTGGTGACGACTTCAGGGATAGAACTGAGCAGGGCGTGAACCGCACTGGTGCCGACCGAAATCGCCACAATCAGCGCCGGAATAGCGATACGCATCGCCTGCAACAACAGGGCAGAGACATGGATCCAGGAGATGGCCGTGAGGTTACCTTTTTCGGCGGCTTTATCAGCTGCGTGCTGGAAGGCCACAGTCAGGGTACGCACGATAATGGTCAGCACCTGTCCGGCCGCCGCCAGCGGAATGGCCAGCGCGATACCGGCACCCACACTCTGACCGCCGGCGATCACCAGGATGGTCGAGATAATGGAGGCGAGGGCGGCATCAGGGGCCACGGCGGCACCGATGTTCATCCAGCCCAGTGCAATCATCTCCAGCGTACCACCGATGATAATGCCGGTTTTCATATCACCCAGCACGATACCAATCAGAGTACAGGCCACCAGCGGTCGGTGAAACTGAAACTCATCCAGAATCGACCCCATACCGGCAATGCAGGCGACAATAAAAATTAAAATAATTTGTAGCGAGGTTATTTCCATCATACTTCTTGTCCTCAGCAGGATAACGACGAGCCCGGAAACGCAGGCGCAGAAGTGCTTCTGTTACGCGTTAACTTTCGCAATCAGATCCATCATTTTCAGTTTCTGGTCACTGGAAACTTTACGCACTTCCAGTTCAATATTGCGTTCGTTGAGTTTTCGGAAGGCGGCAATATCTTTTTCATCAACCGAGATTGCATTATTCACCTGGGTTTTTCCCTGGCGAAATGCCATCCCGCCGATGTTCACCGTTTTAATATCCACACCCTGTTCCACGACGCGCAGAACATCGGTGGGATTGGTAAACAGCAGCATCACGCGATCCTGACCATACTTCGGGTTATTCCACACCCGCACCATTTTATCGACATCCACCACATGGGCTGTCACGCCGGGCGGGGCGACCTGCGTCAGCAGGGTTTTACGCACGTGGTCGTTGGCCACTTCATCACTGACCACGATAATGCGTTGAACGTTGGTCTCTTTCGTCCAGCGTGTCGCGACCTGTCCATGAATCAGACGGTCATCTATGCGCGTCAGTCCGATTTTCATGTGATCGCCAGGTGCCATCGGTTTAGCCGGTTGCGCTGCAGCGGCCGGTTTTACCGCAGCCGGTGCCGGTGCTTCTTCTTTGGCTTTCAGGGCTTTAACCCCTTCACGGCCAGTTTCGACCGCGACGGCGACCAGTTCGTCAAATCCGGGATCGTCATCGCGCGCCATCAGGGTTTCGACCAGCATCGGGATATTGACCCCGGCGATGACCTCATACTGGGGCTTATCGACGACGATACGGCTGGCCGCATTAAACGGGCTGCCACCCCAGGTATCGACTAAAAACAGGACCCCTTTGCTGGTATCCAGTTCTGCCAGTCGTGCATTATATTTTTCAATCAGCGTTTCTGCATTTTCACCAGGGACAAAATCTATCCAGCCGACATTGTCCTGCTCGCCCAACAGCATTTCTGCTGTTTTCAGCAGTTGTTCCGCTGCCCAGCCGTGTGTACCAATTACAATCGCAATGGTCACGTGCTACCTCCGTTCGCTAGAGATGCTCATCTGAGTCAATGAACTGTATTGAGTCATGCTTTGGTTATTGTTTTAACCGGGTGATTCGATTAATCGGTTTAGCGTCGAAAAAACATGGGTTAATGACGTTAAGGCGATAAAGTCGCGATTTATTTTAGTGATCGAAAAAATAAATTATGTGATGTCTGTCAGCTATTCACCCTGTGAAGAGGCGAGTCACCCTTTTTATGCGCCCGATCATCCGCTCTGCAGATTGTAAAAATAAGAAAATTTTTTGACGCAAATCACCGACCTGATACATTAACGTTCTGTTTAATACTCAGGAGTAACGGGCTTCAGCCCACCTTTATGGATCGTCACCGACGTCGCTTAACCTGTTCTTTGCGCCTGCTGGCGCGTCACCCTTCGCCTCGCGGCGTTTTCAACGCTTTACCGACCATCCGGATGTCACGTTTCACTGCGCTGATACGCACCGGCTCAATCTGTTCCCTGTTCTGGAGTCATAAATAATGGAATTTTTATTCGACCCCTCAATCTGGGCGGGTTTACTGACGCTCATCGTGCTGGAAATCGTACTCGGCATCGATAACCTGGTGTTTATTGCCATTCTGGCCGACAAACTGCCGCCAAAGCAGCGTGACAAGGCCCGTTTGATTGGCCTGTCGCTGGCACTGATTATGCGTCTGGGCCTGCTGTCACTGATTTCCTGGATGGTGACGCTGACAACACCTCTTTTCAGCGTAGGCGGTTTCAGCTTTGCGGGTCGTGATTTAATTCTGCTGGCGGGTGGTCTGTTCCTGTTATTTAAGGCGACGATGGAGTTGCACGAGAGGCTGGAGAACCGGCAGCTCGACGGATCAGGTAATCGGGGATATGCCAGTTTCTGGGCAGTCGTGACGCAGATTGTGGTGCTGGATGCGGTCTTCTCGCTGGATGCTGTGATTACGGCTGTAGGTATGGTCAACCACCTGCCGGTGATGATGACGGCTGTGGTGATTGCGATGGGTGTGATGCTGCTGGCGTCTAAGCCGTTAACTAACTTCGTTAACGCGCATCCGACCGTGGTGGTGCTCTGTCTGAGCTTCCTGTTAATGATCGGTCTGTCACTGGTAGCAGAAGGCTTCGGCTTCCATATTCCTAAAGGTTATCTCTATGCGGCAATCGGCTTCTCAATTCTGATTGAGATGTTTAACCAGATTGCGCGTCGAAACTTTATCCGCCATCAGTCCAACCGTCCGATGCGTGAACGTACCGCAGAGGCGATTCTGCGCCTGATGGGAGGCCGCAATCGTGCCCAGATGGCCAGTAACAGCAACACCAGCAGCAGCGAAGAGGCTGCGCTGGCGGAAGCGATGCCGCAGGAAGCGTTTAAAGATGAAGAACGTTACATGATTAATGGCGTACTGACCCTGGCGTCACGTTCAATTCGCAGCATCATGACGCCGCGCGGTGAAATCTCCTGGGTTGATGCGAATCGTCCGGTGGATGAGATTCGCGGTCAGCTGCTTGATACCCCCCACAGTCTGTTTCCGGTCTGCCGGGGTGAGCTGGACGAAATTGTCGGCGTAGTGCGCGCTAAAGAGCTGCTGGTGGCGCTGGAGCATGGCGTGGATGTGGCAACCTTTGCGGCCAATAGCCCGACCATTGTGGTGCCGGAGACGCTGGATCCGATTAACCTGCTTGGCGTGCTGCGCCGTGCCAAAGGTAGCTTCGTTATCGTCACCAACGAGTTTGGTGTGGTCCAGGGTTTGATCACGCCACTGGACGTGCTGGAAGCGATCGCGGGTGAATTCCCGGATGAAGATGAAACGCCTGATATTGTGGCGGACGGTGATGGCTGGTTAGTTAAGGGCGGGACCGATCTGCATTCGCTGCAGCAACTGCTCGATTTCCATGAGCTGGTCGATCCGACAGAGGACCACGCCTCGCTGGCCGGTCTGCTGATTGAGCAGAAAGGGCAGTTACCGCTGCCTGGCGATGTAATTGATATCACTCCGCTGCACTTCCAGATCATCGAAGCGACCGACTACCGCATCGATCTGGTGCGTGTCACCAAAGATAAACCGCATGACGAAGATGAAGAGGGTTAATTCTTCACGTTGTTGCTAAGGCGCGGCTGGCATAACCGGCCGCGGTAAATCTTCCCGACAGCCGCTGCTTCAACGTCGCGGCTGTTTTTTTATCTGTGGGTATCGGCCTGGTGCAGTAACAGCCACGCCGGAAAATCCTGCAGCGGCATCGGACGGGCAAAATAGTAACCCTGCAGATGATCCACGCCGCGTTCGCGCAGATAAGCCGCCTGCACAGCCGTTTCCACGCCCTCAGCAACCAGACTGATGTTCAGGCGCTGGGCCAGCGAAATCACCATATCCGTTACCGTCGCGTTGATGGCGTCAGTGCCGATAGCTGCTGTGAAAATTTTGTCTATTTTCAGCACGTCGGGCTGCAGGTCTTTCAGATAGGAGAGTGAACTATGACCGGTGCCGAAGTCATCAATCGCCAGCTGAACGCCGATATCGTGCAGCTGCGTAATGACCGATTGATCCACCACCGGGAGTGCATCCCGCTCGGTGAGCTCCACCATCAGTGTCGGCACTGGCGAGGCGGGCCACCACAGCTTTTGCAGATCTTCAATAATTGCGCCGTCCCGGAAATGACTGGCAGCCACGTTGATAGCGATATGGAAGCCGGGATCCGTGGGCAAGAGCGGTAGCTGACTCACCACTTCATTCAGCACAAAGCGCGTCAGCGGCTTGATCAGATTCTGGCGCTCAGCCAGCGGAATAAAAACATCCGGCGCAATCCAGCCCTGACGGGCATTATGCCAGCGCATCAGTATCTCAATACCGTCGCACTGACCACTTTTGCTATTGATCAGTGGCTGGCAATAAACCATAAACTCGCGGGCGGTAATGCCATAACTGATTTGCCAGCTCAGGCTCATGCGATTTGCGGTTGCCAGCCAGACGATATAGCCCATAAGCAGGCTCAGCAGCACTGCCAGCGGCAGCTGTGAGGGAAGCGTTGCCAGCGCCGATCGGGTAGGTGAGGGGCCATAGAGTGTAAGCGTGAATGGATAGCGCAGCGAGCCTTGTTCATAGCTCACCTCATCGTCTGCAGCGACTGTCGACTCGATCAACGGATTACCATACTCCAGGCTCTGTCCGTTAACGTTAAACACGGCGCGTTCAACCCAGGGTAACTGCGGCTCCAGCAGATAATTGCTCATCATTTCGATGTTAATTACCTGCAAAATGCCTGAGCGGTTATCCGGGCTTTTTGGCGTCCACAACATTAAAATCGGTGAGCCTTTGAGAAGATAATCATCGGTTGAGAGGGTCATACGCTCGCCATTATAGGCAAGGTCGGGCCAGGTCTGGCTAAAAGGAATCGCGCGGGGTCCATAAACACTGGAGCAGTAAAGTACATCGTTATCCACCAGCAGAATCGCCCGGAGCGTCTGCAGAGAAGAGATTTTTTCGATGAGTGGAAAACGAACATTGTTGCAGGGTACACCCACGAGGCCCAGCGTATTATTCGCGGAAACTTCCAGCGGCGAAAACATCCGGTCAAACCGCATAATCGCTTTATTGGCGAAATCCATTGCCTGACGTTCAATACGTGACTTTTCTTCAAAATAGCGAAAGGCCAGCGTCAATATCATGACCACGATGGCGATTGAGAATGCTATGAGCAAACGCTTGCGTCTGAATTGTCCAACAAATTGCTGGGCCATAAACATCAGTATCCACCTTCCCAAAAAGCCAGAATAAAGCAAAAAATTACGGGGTTAGTATCGGCACGGCCAGATCAATATTGAGGCCGAAATGCAGAAAAGCGGGTCTGGAAAGCGACGAAAGCCGGACGGTTGCGCGGAAAACACTCTACCGTTAAAACCTGCGCTGAGATAGCGCAGGATGCGGATTTTATTACAGTTGAACGTTATTTAAACATTTAAACGTTTCGTTCAATCACACTGCACTTTAATTGCCAGACCGCCGCGTGAGGTTTCGCGGTATTTAGCGTTCATATCTTTGCCCGTTTCATACATCGTCTCAATAACCTTATCCAGCGAGACGCGAGGTTCGCTGGTACGACGCAGTGCCATTCGCGCCGCGTTAATGGCTTTAACTGAGGCGATCGCATTGCGCTCAATGCAGGGCACCTGAACCTGACCGGCAACCGGGTCACAGGTTAGTCCCAGGTTGTGCTCCATGCCAATTTCAGCGGCCACGCAGACTTGCTCAGGACTGCCGCCCAGCAACTCGGCCAGACCGGCCGCCGCCATGGAGCAGGCCACACCCACTTCACCCTGGCAACCCACTTCAGCACCGGAAATAGATGCGTTCATTTTGTACAGTACGCCAATGGCGCCGGAGGCAAGGAAATAGCGCAGAAAAATATCGGGGGTTACCGGCTCGATAAAGTGATCGTAATAAGCCAGCACCGCCGGCACGATGCCACAGGCACCGTTTGTTGGTGCGGTGACGACACGACCTCCTGCGGCGTTCTCTTCGTTGACGGCCAGTGCATACATATTAATCCAGTCGATAACAATCATCGGGTCACTGGAGTGCTTAGTGGAGGAGGTCAGGAGGCGACGCAGTGAGGCAGCACGACGTGGCACGCGCAGCGGTCCGGGCAACACACCTTCGGTATTCAGACCGCGATCGATACAGGCCTGCATCGTCTGCCAGATATCGGTGAAATAGGCATAGATCTCATCGCGGCTGTGCAGCGCCAGCTCATTTTTCATCACCAGGCCAGAGAGGGAGAGGCCGGTCTCATGGCAGTGCGCCAGCAGATCTTTAGCGGAATGAAACGGCCATGGCACTGACACTTCATCCAGTGCCGACTGCCCAAAGTGCTCTTCATCAACGATGAAACCGCCGCCAACGGAGTAATAGGTCTTCGACAGAATCAGCAGGTCACCTGCAAACGCCAGCAGACGCAGACCATTTTCATGCAGCGAGAGGTTCTCGCTGCGGAACACCATGCCGCCTTCGCGCGGAAAATCGACTTCATGCGCGCCTTTCGCCAGCAGCAGCCGCTCACGCTGTTCGACATCTTTAATAAACGCGGGTATCGCATCAATATCCACGGTATCGGGCGATTCACCCGCCAGACCCATGATGATCGCGATATCCGTATGATGGCCTTTGCCGGTCAGAGACAGAGAACCATAGACATCTACGGCGATTCGGGTCACCTCCTGAAGCTTTTCCTGTTCGCACAGCAAATCCACAAACTGCTTACCCGCTTTCATCGGGCCGACAGTATGCGAACTCGATGGGCCGATGCCCACTTTGAACATGTCGAAAACACTAATCACAGGTGACACTCCTCACAATTATTCTCAGTCTGCCGGGGCAGTTTATGGCGCCCATAGTAATAGTCATGCACCGGAAAAGAGCGCTTTTTCGCATGAAATAAACTTATCTAAAACGATAGAAAAAATTATAGCGCAGCCCGGCAGGTCGCTGGCGAGCATCTGTGAAAAAACAGGCAAAAAGGTTTCAGAAGGCGATCTGGGTGCTCAATGAACGGATGATTCCGGCGGTCATGCCCCACACCAGATAATCCTGGTAGCGCGAGAGCCAGACCGGATGGCGTACACCGGCCCGATGCACCTCCAGCGCGCTGTAGCGGCTTAGCTGCAGAGCTTCGGCCAGCGGCATCTCAAAAGCACTGCTGACCTCATCCGGGTTAAGAGTAAGTCGTAAATCGGCCGGAATAATGCCCAGCACGGGCGTGACCTGGAAGCCGGTGCTGCTGGTGACGGCAGGCAGCGCACCCAGTATCTCGACCTGCTGCGGATCGATGCCGACCTCTTCCTGCGCTTCACGGAGTGCTGTGTTGATCAGTGAGGCGTCGGTGTCATCCTGCATCCCGCCGGGAAAGGCGACCTGTCCGGCGTGCTTGCGCAGGGCCTGCGAACGCTGCGTCAGCAACAAACCCGGCTCAGGACGGGCCACAATAGGCACCAGCACCGCAGCATGACGTCCTGAGAGACGCTGGGTGCTGCGGGCGGGTTGCTGCAATAAAAAACGGCTGCGAAAAACATCAATCGTCAGTGCCAACTGAACCTCCTGCCTGCTCAAGTGTCGGTAAGATCCGGCTGACTTTATCGAGCGTTTCCTGATACTCCGCTTCCGGATCGCTGTCAGCCACCAATCCGCCACCGGCAGAGCAGTAGAGTTGCTGGCCTTCGGCGATTAGCGTGCGAATCGTGATGCTGGTATCCATCCGGCCACAGAGGCTGATATAGCCGATGCTGCCGCACCAGGCATTGCGGCGCTGCGGTTCCAGCTCATCAATAATCTCCATTGCCCGAATCTTAGGTGCACCGGTTATCGAGCCGCCAGGAAAACAGGCGCGCAGTAAATCAGTGGCCTGCAGGCTGTCAGGTAGCTGCGCCCGCACCGTGCTCACCAGGTGATGCACGGCGGGGAAGGGTTCAACCACAAACAGCTCTGGCACCGTAACCGAACCGGGTCGCGCCACACGGCCAATATCGTTGCGCAGCAAATCAACAATCATCAGATTTTCAGCCCGATCTTTCTCCGCATGGCGCAACGACTCCGCCTGTTGTGCGTCGGCAATCGGGTCGTCACAGCGTGGTCGGGTCCCTTTAATGGGGCGAGTTTCAATCTGCTTGTTATTCAGCGACAGGAAGCGTTCCGGCGACAGGCTGAGAATTGCACTGTCAGGCAGCCGCAGAAACGCGCTGAAGGGTGCGCGGTTAGCCGCATTGAGGAGAGTGAATGCCTGCCACTCATCACCCTGATAACCCGCCTGAAAACGCTGTGCCAGGTTTACCTGATAACAGTCACCGGCCTGAATATAAGCCTGAACGGCGGCAAAGCGCGCGGCGTATTCGGCATAGCTCATATTAGAGCGCCAGCGGCTTGTCAGCGAAAAGGGTACAGTTTCGCGTACAGGCCACTGTGCCAGCCAGGCGGCACGTTCTTCAACATTGCTCAACGCCACGAGCGTCAGGGTTTGCTGATGATGGTCGGCAATCAATGCCCAGTCATAGATTCCTGTGGCCATGTCAGGCGTAGTGAGATCGGCTGCAGCCCGCTGCGGCAGGGACTCAAACCGGCGGCCCAGGTCATAACCAAACAGCCCCAGCGCACCGCCCTGAAACGGCAGCGTCTCGCTGGATGCAGGTGTGACGCCCAGCGCATCACACTGTTGCTGCACCAGCAACAGGGGATCGGCGGTTGATTCGGTTGTACCGGTTGGGTCGCTGAGCGTCGTGATTGCGCCGCGGGTCACCAGGGTGGCGCGGGGATCGGCGGTCAGAAGATCAAAACGGTTGTCACTGTGACTGGCCTGCGCGGAGGAGAGCAGCATCGCCCAGGGCAGATGGGCAAGGGTGGCGAAACGCTGAGTCAGCGCATCGGGGGTATAATCAAGCGTGAGGGTTTCAACAATCATCGGGCAGACAAATCAGAAAGCTAAGAGGCGGTCAGACTGACATATTTTTTCCTCACTGGCACCTGTTAGTTCCACGTGGGATACTGTCTGACCCAACGCAGGAGTAAAAAATGTTTATTGGATTACCGGCTCTCTCTCATGAGCAACAACAACAGGCCGTCGAACGTATTCAGGCGCTGATGGCAGGCGGACTATCGAGCGGTGAAGCAATCGCCCAGGTGGCGCAGGAAATCCGCGAAAATCACAAGGGCGAACGTATTCGGGCGTTATTCGAAGACGAAGATGACGAAAACGAAGAGGAATAACGCCCGGCAGGTTTAACGTGCAGCAATGATTTTAATTTCGATCTTGTATTTTGGATTTAGCAGACCGGCCTGAACCGTACAGCGCACCGGCGCATTGCCCGGCGAAACCCAGGCATCCCAGGCGCGGTTCATGGCGGGGAAGTCGGCTTTATCTACCAGGAACAGCGTCGCATCCAGAATTTTGCTTTTATCGCTACCGAGCCGGGTCAGAATGGCGTCAATCACCGCCAGCGCATTGGCGGTCTGTGCTTCTGCGTCGGCATCCAGATTTTCGGGCACACTGGTGTAATAGATTGTGTCGTTATGAATGACGGCTTCGGACATACGATGTTCCGGGTCAATGCGGGTAATACTCATCGGTTTCTCCCTGGTTAATTGCGCATTAGCCTGGCACACTCCTGATATCGCTGTCACCTCTTACGCTTTACAGGCAGCGCTCAACAATCGCCTGTCTGTCTGCCATCACGTCCGGGGACATCCGGAAGGTGGTGAAATATTTCACATCAGCACCTTTTCGGCGGGGCGAAACATCCGCAAAAATAGAATCTTCCCAGGTAAAGACGCTGATCTCACTGCCGTTCGGCTGGGTGTGGGTGGTGTTATCCCGTGCAATGACGCTGGTGGTGGACCAGCCGCGATAAATACAGTCGCTGAGCTGAGGGACGGTGCGGGCGCTTTGGCCCTGGAAAACGGGTTGCTGCAGACGAGCCTGATCAGGGGTAGGTGCCTGGCAGCCGCAGAGCAGCAGTACGCCAGCCAGAGATCCGATGCGGACATAATTCATGATGTACCTCCGCCTGAAACAGGCAGTCGGGTTTAGCCATCTGCGAAACATCACCTGAAGGGCAATGTTAAGCCAGTCTCAGCACATCAGCCTACGGGTGCCACATCCCAACAGTAAGCTGATTTAATCATTATAATCCTGCCTTTTGATTACCTGATGTGTTCATTTGCATTTGATAACTGCATCACACTGTGGCGCTAACTGCGCTGACAATGAAGTGTCCTTAATCGCGCCTGCTGTTAGCGCTGACAGGGGATAAGAAACACGGAATTAGGGGAACTGGCGGCTTAAAAATGTTATAAATCAGTCATGAGATTGCGCCACAGGTTGAGGATTAAAGCATGGCGAATACGCAGTATCTTTTTTGGGTAATGGCTGGCGCTCTGACGCTGCTGTTTATTGTTATCGCGGCATTTGTGGGGTTATCCAAAGGCAGTAAGCAGGGATTTGTTACCTTTGCCGTGCTGTTCATCATCATGCTGGCGGGTGCACTGTACCTGCATCATTAGCAAGGTGCGGTTGGGCTGTTTTCAGTCCATTACAGTGAATTCACGTTTGGTTCACATTTCAGGTGGAAAGTGTGCGGCCTCCAGTGAGTGTTAACTATGATCAGTTGAAATAGCAGCCTTGCTATTTATCACCGGAGGTAATTATGTCTGAACGTCCTGATTACGATGAACCGCTGCCAGATGATGCTGAGATCTATCCGGAAGATGAAGAAGAGGATGAGGAAAACGATCCCTTAGAAAAGGATGTTTAGGCGTTTGAAACGGTTGTCTGACGACCTCCATTTCTTCTGAATTCTGACTCACGCCGCAAAACCGTCAGTCGCGCAGTTTTGCGGTTTCTACACCGGTCTCATTGACTCACTTCTGTCCGCGCCTTTTCAGCTTTACCCGGGTTGCTGGAATCTGGCTAAACAACACCCTGGTGATGACCCTCTGACCGCTCGGGTTGTTCAGATAAACTGCCCGGATAAAATCCTTCAGTCATTAGTCTCACTGACATTCGCATCGATGAAAACCTTTAGCGATTCCTGCGCGGATGCACGGCGGTTTATCGCCTTACAGATTAAAAAGCGAATGGAATAAAGTCCCTGTTATTAATTAGCTTATTCAGCAGGGTATTTAATGAAGCGCTAAAATTTCAGGTTTTCTTATCGTACTTTCGGGTCACGTACCGCCGCACCTGAAACGGCTAAAACCTCAACCTGTTGATATTTATCGATTTTGATTTGTTTATCCAATACTGACATAATTACAGTGTTTTTGCCGTTCTTAGAGAGGGTATGTGGCAGACGATTTTGCAGTGGATGGCGCACTGGCGTTGGCGATCGCAGGTTTTAAACCGCGTGAAGCACAACGTGAGATGGCGCAGGCGGTATCTGAAGCCGTAAAACAGCAGGGTGAACTGGTGGTTGAAGCCGGCACCGGCACCGGCAAAACCTATGCTTACCTGGCACCCGCCTTGCGGGCCGGAAAAAAAGTCATTGTCTCCACCGGCTCAAAAGCGCTGCAGGATCAGCTTTATGGCCGCGATCTGCCCACCATGATTAAGGCACTGAAGTTCAAAGGGAAAACGGCCTTGCTGAAAGGGCGCTCTAACTATCTCTGCCTGGAACGCATGGAACAGCAGTCGATGGCCGGTGGTGAGCTCACCGTGCAGGCGCTAACCGATCTGGTGACGCTGCGCAGTTGGTCATCACAGACAAAAGATGGCGACATCAGCAGCTGTGCGGGTGTGACCGAAGATAGCCCGATCTGGCCGCTGGTGACCAGCACCAACGACAACTGCCTGGGCACGGATTGTCCGCGCTATAAAGAGTGTTTTGTGGTCATGGCACGTAAGCGCGCCATGGACGCTGATGTGGTGGTCGTTAACCACCATTTGTTTCTTGCCGACCTGGTGGTAAAAGAGGGGGGCTTTGGCGAATTGATTCCCGAGGCTGATGTGATGATCTTCGATGAAGCCCATCAGTTGCCCGATATCGCCAGCCAGTATTTTGGTCAGCAACTCTCCAGCCGCCAGTTACTCGATCTGGCTAAAGATATTATTACCGCCTACCGCACGGAAGTGCGTGATGCCCAGCAACTGCAGAAATCAGCTGATCGACTGGCGCAATGCGCACAGGATTTCCGCCTGTCATTAGGCGATCCGGGTTATCGCGGTAATTTACGCGAACTGCTGAGCGATAACCAGATACTGCGCATGTTCACCTTGCTGGACGATGCGCTGGAGCTCTGTTACGACGTTATCAAACTCTCGCTGGGTCGTTCAGCTCTGCTGGATGCCGCCTTTGAGCGCGCCGCGCTTTACCGTACCCGCTTAAAACGGTTACGGGCGATTAACGAGCCGGGCTACAGCTACTGGTATGAATGTACGTCGCGTCATTTTATTCTGGCGCTGACGCCGCTCTCGGTCGCTGAACGATTCCGGGAAGTGATGGACAACCGTAAAGCGGCGTGGATCTTCACCTCGGCCACCCTGGCGGTGGATGAAAAAATGGCCCATTTCGCCGAACGACTGGGTGTGAATGCGGCAAAGAGCCTGATTCTGAATAGCCCGTTTGATTTTGCGAAGCAGGCACTGCTCTGCGTGCCGCGCAATCTGCCTGAGCCTAACCGTCCCGGCGGCGCCCGCCAGCTGGCCGCGATGATGAAACCGCTGATCGATGCCAACAAAGGCCGCTGTTTCTTCCTCTGCACATCGCACCTGATGATGCGTGAACTGGCGGCAGAATTTCGCGCCTCAATGACCCTGCCTGTGCTGGTACAGGGTGAAACCAGCAAAGGTCAGTTACTGAAACAGTTCATCGACAAAGGCAACGCCCTGCTGGTGGCGACCAGCAGTTTCTGGGAAGGGGTTGATGTGCGGGGTGATGCGTTGTCGCTGGTTATTATCGATAAACTGCCGTTCACCTCGCCGGAAGATCCCCTGTTAAAAGCCAGAATGGAAGATTGCCGGATTCGTGGCGGCGATCCCTTCACGGATGTGCAGCTACCGGATGCCGTGATCACGCTGAAGCAGGGGGTGGGGCGGTTGATCCGTGATACGGATGATCGGGGTGTGCTGGTGATTTGCGATCAGCGCCTCGTATCGCGTCCTTATGGCGCGTTGTTTCTCAACAGCCTGCCACCTACGCCGCGCACCCGGGACATTGATCGTGCCATCGCCTTTATCCGTCAGCAACCCGAACCAGACGCATAATTTTATGCTAATATGCGCGCCGTTTTCTTTCTTCTGAGGTGGTCATGTCAGCCCGAATTTTAGCGCTGGATACGGCGACAGAAGCCTGTTCAGCTGCCTTGCTGAATCAGCAACAGATTGATGCCCGATTCGAGATCGCCCCGCGTGATCATACCCAGCGTATTTTACCGCTGGTCGAAGAGCTCCTGCTGGCACAGCAGCTGGAACTGACCGAACTGGACGCGCTCGCCTTTGGTCGCGGCCCGGGCAGTTTTACTGGCGTACGCATTGGCATTGGCATTGCGCAGGGCCTTGCACTGGGCGCAGCACTGCCGATGATCGCGGTTTCTACCCTCGCGACGCTGGCGGAAGGCGCATGGCGCCTTCACGGGGCAACCCGGGTATTAACGGCGATTGACGCGCGGATGGGCGAAGTCTATTGGGCCGAATATCAGCGTGATGAGCACGGTGCCTGGCAGGGCGAAGCCAGCGAAAGTGTGTTGTCGCCGGAAGCGGCACTGGCACGCATGCAGTCGCTCTCTGGTGAATGGATGACCGCTGGCACCGGCTGGCAGGCTTATCCTGGCCTGCAGCAGGGACATGAACTGACGCTGGTTGCCAGTGAGGTCACGCTGCCTGCCGCTCAGGATATGCTGCCGCTGGCGATACTTGCTCTGGCGCAGGGGAATACGCTGCTGCCGGAGACGGCGGAGCCCACTTATCTGCGCAATGAAGTCGCCTGGAAAAAATTACCTGGCCGGTAAAATGCACGCAACTTATTGTTATGCGTCCAGTCTAAGTCTTTACCTAACGGGAGAACGTCTATGTCGTCAATGTGTGGTAAAGGGCTTTCAGGTCTGCTGCTGACCTGTGTGCTGGCGTTAACCGGTTGTGTCTCGATTCCCGACACACTGCAGGGCAGCTCGCCTCAGCCGCAGCAGGATTTGTTGCGGGTCATGAGCGATCCTTCGATCTTCGTCGGGCAGGAATCTCGCTTTGGCGGCAAGGTCGTGAATGTCACTAATCTGAACGGCAAAACCCGGCTTGAGATTGCTGCACAGCCGCTGGACGATAGCGCCAGACCGCGTCTGGGGGCGGCGTCGGTGGGGCGGATTTATGCCGATATCCACGGCTTCGTTGATCCAGTGGATGTCAGAAACCAGTATGTCACTGTGCTGGGTACCCTGAAGGGAACGGAGCAGGGCAAAATTGGTGAGGCAGATTATAAATTTGCCGTTATCGATGTACGAGGTTACCAGCGCTGGCGTCTCGCGCAACAGGTAACAGCACCGCCTCAGCCAATGGATCCCTGGATCTGGTATGGTCCGACTCGTCATCGCGGCGGCTACTGGGGCCCAAATCCTTACTGGGGTATGGTTAACAGTGGGCCGACTGAGGTGCAAACCATACTGACCGAGTAACGGTGAAAAAGGTGATATCCAGCCCGGTTGCGGTGCTCGCTGCCGGGCTTTTTATTTGCCTGTTTTCGCTGCACGAAATTTAGTGATGCACTTCGCAACCTCAACATGCCAAACCAGGCAAACTGGTACAATCAGTTAAAATATTGTTAACAAAACAGATTGGCTGAGGCAGCGATGGAAATACAACATAATTATCGGGGTGAATCCTTGAATAAGGTTTGGCTGAAACGCTACCCGGCAGATGTGCCTGCCGAAATAAGTGCAGATCGTTACACCTCGCTGGTGGATCTGTTTGAGCAGGCCGTAAAACGCTACGCTGATCAACCCGCGTTTATAAACATGGGTCAGAAGATGAGTTACCGTCAGCTGGAGGAGAAGAGCCGCGCGTTTGCCGCCTATCTCCAGCAGCAACTGGGCCTGAAAGCGGGTGACCGCGTGGCCCTGATGATGCCTAACTTATTGCAGTATCCGGTGGCCCTGATTGGTGTGCTGCGCGCTGGCATGGTGGTGGTCAACGTTAACCCGCTCTATACGCCACGTGAACTCAGGCATCAGCTCAATGACAGCGGTGCCAGCGCCATCGTCATCGTCTCGAATTTTGCCCACACGCTGGAAAAAGTGGTGGCGGAAACCGCGGTGCGTCATGTCATTCTGACGCGGATGGGCGATCAGCTGGCACCCATAAAAGCGACGCTGGTTAACTTTATCGTCAAGTATGTGAAGAAGCTGGTGCCTAAATATCATCTGCCTGGCGCCATCTCCTTTCGTCATGTTCTGGACGTGGGTGCCACACTCAATTATCAGCGTCCGACCGTCTCAAATGACGATCTCGCTTTCCTGCAGTACACCGGCGGCACGACCGGCGTAGCCAAAGGGGCAATGCTGACCCATCGCAACATGCAGGCGAACCTGGAGCAGACCCGCGCGACTTACGGTAAAGTGCTGCGCGACGGTAAAGAGTTTGTCGTCACTGCGCTGCCGCTTTATCACATTTTCGCTTTAACAGTGAATGGCCTGCTTTTCCTGGAGCTGGGCGGTCAGAATCTGCTGATCACGAATCCGCGTGATATTCCTGGCTTCGTTAAGGAGCTGGGTAAATTTCCGTTTACCGCGATCACTGGCGTGAACACGCTGTTCAATGCGCTGCTCAACGATGAGCAGTTCAATAAGCTCGATTTCTCAACGCTGCGTCTTTCGGCCGGTGGCGGGATGGCTGTGCAGAAAGTGGTGGCGGAACGCTGGGAAAAGCTAACCGGACACTATCTGCTGGAAGGCTATGGCCTGACCGAATGTTCGCCGCTGGTGTCAGTCAATCCGTATGACATCAGCTGTCATACCGGCAGTATCGGCCTGCCGGTGCCCTCGACAGACGTGCGGATTCTGGATGACGATGGCAACGAAGTGCCGCCAGGTGAGCCGGGTGAGCTCTGCATCAAAGGTCCCCAGGTGATGCTGGGCTACTGGCAGCATCCGGAAGCGACAGCGGAAGTGCTGAAAAATGGCTGGCTCCACAGCGGTGATATTGTTACCGTTGATCAGGAAGGCTTTATCCGCATCGTTGACCGCAAAAAAGATATGATTCTGGTCTCCGGTTTTAATGTCTATCCGAATGAAATCGAAGATGTGCTGATGCAGCATCCTAAAGTGCGTGAAGCGGCGGCAATTGGTGTGCCGAGCGATCTTTCTGGCGAAGCCGTAAAAGTCTGTATCGTGAAAAAAGACGCGTCACTGACTAAAGAAGACGTGCTCGATCACTGCCGCCGTCAGTTGACCGGCTACAAGGTGCCGAAGATCATTGAGTTTCGTGATGATTTGCCCAAAACCAACGTCGGCAAGATTCTGCGGCGCGAGTTGCGTGACGAGGTAAAACCCGGCGCGAGCTGAATCCGGGCAAAATTGAGGTTGAACGCCGGCATGTCCGGCGTTTTTATTGTTTTTAACATGGAGCGCCGCGCGTTGTTAGCTGCGGTGGAAATCAGACGTGAACTATTCCCTTATCGACCAGGATGATCAACTGGCAGACGTGTGTCAGAAAGCGCGCCAGCAGGCGGCGGTGGCACTGGATACCGAATTTGTCCGTACCCGTACTTACTATCCTCAGCTTGGCCTGATCCAGCTGTTCGACGATCACCAATTGGTGCTGATTGACCCACTGAATATCCGTGACTGGTCACCCTTTATTGCGTTGCTTACCGACACCCGTGTCACCAAATTCCTCCATGCCGGAGGTGAAGATCTGGAAGTCTTCCTGCACCGTTTCGGCGTGCTGCCGACACCGATGATCGATACACAGATTCTGGCAGCCTTCTCCGGCCAGCCGCTCTCCTGGGGCTTTGCCTCAATGGTGGCGCATTTCACGCAGGTCGAACTCGATAAAAGTGAATCACGCACCGACTGGCTGGCACGCCCTCTGACCCAGCGTCAGTGCGAATATGCGGCGGCAGACGTTCACTATCTGCTGCCGATTGCGCGCCAGCTGATGATCAACACTGAAGAGGCCGGCAACATGGCGGCGGCGCTCAGTGAGTGCGACAATCTTTGTCAGCGTCGTCTGGATAGCCTTTCGCCGGATGAAGCCTGGCGGGATATCACCAATGCCTGGCAATTGCGTCCGCGTCAACTGGCCGCGCTGCAGCGACTGGCGGCCTGGCGTCTGAAACTGGCGCGTGAAAAGGATATGGCGGTTAACTTTGTTGTGCGCGAAGAGCACCTGTGGAAAGTCGCGCGCTTTATGCCAGGTTCACTGGGTGAGCTGGATCATCTGGGACTGTCAGGTCATGAAATCCGTTTCCACGGTAAAACGCTGGTGGCGCTGGTGGCCGAAGCAGAGGCGCTGGATGAAAGTGAACTGCCGGCTCCGCTGGGCAATCTGATCGACCATCCTGATTACAAGCAGGTGTTTAAAGCGATGAAAGCCCTGGTGCAGCAGGTCAGCGGGCAGAGTGGGTTCAGTCAGGAATTACTGGCGTCACGACGTCAGATTAATCAGGTATTAAGCCAGCACTGGGGTCTTAAGCCACAGGGACGTCAACCGGAGTTACTGACCGGATGGCGGGGCGAACTGCTGAAACCCGGCATTGAGGAGATTCTGGCGGGTTGTTAACGGTAAAAATTTCCCCTGCCAGAGCGCAGGGGAAATTCAGGAAACCGTCAGCGTCATTTAGTCACTTCATCCGTTTCCGGCAACGTTACGTTCAGCTCCAGAATCGAGATATCGTCACCTTTCTGATCGAGCTGCACAGTCACCATTTCGGGATCGATCTTCACATATCTGCAAATCACTTCCAGAATGTCGCGCTTAAGTTGCGGAAGATAATGGGGCTCACTGTCGCCCCTTCTCCGTTCTGCCACGATAATCTGCAGCCTTTCCTTGGCTATGTTGGCAGTGTTCTTCTTCCGGGATAAAAAGAAATCAAGTAATGCCATGGTTTATCCCCCGAACAGGCGTTTCAGGAAACCCTTCTTCTCTTCTTCGATAAAGCGGAAGGGGCGTACTTCACCGAGCAACCGTTCAACGGTATCGGCATAGGCTTTGCCAGCATCAGATTCGCCGTCAAGAATCACCGGTTCACCCTGGTTAGAGGCACGTAACACCGATTGATCTTCAGGAATCACGCCAACCAGAGGAATGCGCAGAATCTCCAGCACATCTTCCATGCTCAGCATATCGCCACGGTTAACCCGGCCAGGGTTATAGCGGGTCAGCAGCAGATGCTCCTTCACCGGATCCTGACTGTTTTCCGCACGACGCGATTTAGACGAAATAATACCGAGGATACGGTCGGAGTCACGCACAGATGAGACTTCCGGGTTCGTAGTGATAATGGCTTCATCAGCAAAATAGAGCGCCATCAGTGCACCGGTTTCAATCCCTGCCGGTGAATCGCAGACGATGAAATCGAATTCCATAGCGGCTAAGTCGTTCAGAACTTTTTCAACACCTTCGCGAGTCAGCGCATCTTTATCACGGGTCTGCGAGGCGGGCAGAATGTAGAGTTGCTCAGTGCGTTTGTCGCGAATCAGCGCCTGGTTCAGCGTGGCATCGCCCTGGATAACGTTGACGAAGTCATAAACCACGCGGCGTTCACAACCCATGATCAAATCCAGATTACGCAGACCGATATCAAAGTCGATAACGACCGTCTTTTTGCCTTTCTGCGCTAAACCGGTGGCGATGGCCGCGCTTGACGTGGTCTTACCAACGCCCCCTTTACCGGATGTAACTACAATAATGCGTGCCATAAATGTTGATTTCCTTAACAAAAGAAAAGGGGCCTAATTAAGTGTCTGGATAGTCAGCGCGCCATCCTGCAGGCACAGACGCGCGGCTTTACCAAAAAATTCTTGCGGGATCTGATCCATGATCCAGTACTCTCCGGCAATCGAGACCAGCTCGGCGGCCAGGTTGGTACAAAAAATCTGGCAATTGCGATCACCACTGGCACCCGCCAGTGCGCGACCGCGCATCATGCCGTAAATATGAATGTTGCCATCGGCGACCAGTTCGGCGCCGGCGCTGACGCTGCTGGTGATAATCAAATCAGCGTCACGCGCATAAATCTGCTGGCCTGAACGCACCGGCGTGTTCACGATGCGTGTTTTCGTTGCCACCGTTTCGGTGACCACCGGCAGCGGTTCAGGAACTGGCACGGGTGGTGGCGCTTCTGCACGCGGTCTGGACTCTTTGCCTTCTGCCAGAACTGGCAGGCCTGCCCGGGATATCATGCGTTTCAGTGCGTCATTTTTGCAGCCGCTTACGCCGACAATACGTAAACCGGTGGCGAGAATCGCCTGCTGCAACTGTTTCCAGTTAACCTCGGCACTCAATGTGGCGACGTTAAGTACAACCGGTGCGTTTTTCAGGAAATCCGGAGCCTGATCAATCTTGTCCTGAAGTGCCTTACGAATCACCGCAGGGTCATGGTGGTGCAAATGGACGACAGATAGGGTGAAACTGCTACCTTTGAATTCGATTGGCGTTTGCGACATCTGTCCCGACTCAGTCCTGTTTTCACTACCGTTAGCAAGCCGATGATAAAATCATCACTGAAGCGCTAACGGTGAATATTCGAAGTTCTGCAAGCATGTTATAGTTACAGCTATATTCAGACAAGCCTCAACGCCGGTTAATTCGAGTAAAAAATATGTTTTGTGTGATCTACAGAAGCCCGTTACGTGACCAGACTTATCTCTATGTAGAAAAAAAGGACGATTTCTCGCGCGTTCCTGAAGAATTGCTGAAAGGGTTTGGCAAGCCGCAGTTGGCGATGGTGCTAAAGCTGGCGGGCCGCGACAGGCTGGCAAATGCAGATATCAATAAAGTTAAGCAGGGGTTGAGTGAGCAGGGCTATTATTTGCAACTTCCTCCGCCGATTGAAAGTCTGCTAAAAATTCATTTAGAGGCTGATAAAAAAGTTTAACTCAGATTCTTCTGTAAATATAAATCCTGTCGGCGTCATCCTGGCAGGATAATATTGCCCGACGCTGCGTAAAATTAACGGCGCAGCTTATCTGTTTCACCCGTTTCTAAATTTCCTGCCCATTTTTTTCGCCTGATTTGTACGATTATTCAGCACCTCAGCGCCGCCATTTACGCTTTTTGACAAATTCCATCCCCCGGACCGTTAAAAGGATCTTATTATCACGCCATGAGGTTGGCATTTCGATCAACACAAAAGCAAACATCAACCCGCCAGCAGCGCTGGCATCACACCTAACCTGAACAGGGGATGAGCATGTATCAGCATCGTAACTGGCAAGGCGCTCTGTTAGATTTTCCGGTCAGTAAAGTGGTTTGCGTGGGCAGTAATTACGCAAAACACATTAAAGAAATGGGCAGCGCAACGCCGACTGAGCCGGTGATCTTTATCAAGCCGGAAACAGCGCTGTGTGATTTACGCCAGCCGCTCTCTATTCCCGACGCATTTGGCGAAGTTCATCACGAGGTCGAACTGGCCGTGCTGATTGGCGGGACGCTGAAGCAGGCGACGGAGGCACATGTGGCTAAAGCGATTGCAGGTTATGGCGTGGCGCTGGACCTGACATTGCGTGATCTGCAGTCCGGGCTGAAAAAAGCAGGCCAGCCCTGGGAAAAATCCAAAGGTTTTGATAACGCCTGTCCGGTTTCCGGTTTTATCCCGGTGTCAGACTTCAGTGGCGATCCGCAGAATGTCGAACTGAAACTGGTGGTGAATGGTGAAGTGCGGCAGCACGGTAACACCGAAGATATGATTCATAAAATCCTGCCGCTGATTGCACACATGAGCCACTACTTTACCCTGCGCGCCGGCGACGTGATTCTGACCGGTACGCCAGAAGGGGTGGGCCCGATGCGCTCGGGTGATCAGCTGGAAGTCTCCCTGGCGGGTCACGGCATCAGCACGCGCGTACTCTAAAAACTTGCATCACCGCAGCATAGGCTTTATAAGGTGCGGTTTAGGCACAACCCGGACAAATCATCATGACAGACACCCCTTTCTGGCAACAAAAACGCCTGGCACAAATGAGCGATGAGGAATGGGAATCCTTGTGTGATGGTTGTGGACAGTGTTGCCTGAACAAGTTACAGGACGCAGACACCGATGAGATCTACTTCACCAATGTCGCCTGTAATCAGCTCAATATTAAAACCTGCCAGTGCCGCAACTATGAGCGCCGCTTCGAACTTGAAGAGGATTGCATCAAGTTAACGCGCGAAAATCTGACCACGTTTAACTGGTTACCGCGTACCTGTGCATACCGGTTGCTGGGTGAAGGTAAAGATCTCCCCGCCTGGCATCCGCTGCGAGCCGGTTCTAAAACCGCCATGCACGCGAAGCGTATTTCTGTAAGGTATATTGCCGTGCGCGAGAGTGAAGTGCGGGATTGGGAAGATCACATTATCGATCGCCCCGATCGCAACGGCTAAACGCGTCGCGTGAGTCGGGATATGAAAAAAAGGCTGCCATTGGCAGCCTTTCCTGATCTCAGCGACTAAAGAGATCGCGACGTTTTGGTTTTAGCGGCTGGGCAATCAGTACCAGCGCCGCAACCAGCAGATAACCGGCGAATACCACAATCATCCACTGTGGCATGCTGAGCGTCAGGAACGTCCAGCTGCGATCAGCGCAATCACCGGTAGCCTGAAACACGGATGGCATCCACTTATCCAGCGGTAATCCGCTGGGGAAGCGTGCGGCGAAATCACAGGTGGTGAATGGGTTAGGGTGCAACTGAATCATCGTATGTTCATAGGAGAGACGCAGTCCTTCCCAGGCACTGTAGATCCACAAGGCCAGCGCGCCCAGACGCAACGACGATTTAGGCGCAATTGCGCCCACCAGACCCGCACCCAACACACCAAACAGGGCATTACGCTCATAGATACACATTACGCAGGGCTTCAGGCCCATCACATGCTGAAAAAAGAGTGCCGTCAATTCCAGTGCAAGCGCCGTCAGTGCCAGTAATAACCAGGCTCCACGCCCCCGTGAACATTGATTCAGATATCGCAACATATTGCATTCCCTGTAAACGTTAATGCCACGCAGTGTAAACCAAAAGCGTTTGCAAACCAGCCAGTCGCAAGGAAAAATCGTGTGCAAACATGACCTGATTCTGATCCAGAACAGGTTAAATGAGGATCTGCAGAGGCTATCTCCGCGGAGGTCGCATCAGCACGGCGATTGAAATCAGTCAGGCGGAGAGAGTGGGTCGCATAAGGCAGTCAGTGAAACGGCTGGCAGCAACTATCCTGCGCGAACAGTCCACGCATTCAGAACGCCATTATGCTGTTCGGGGACACAGGTTGTTTCAGCCCATAAAACTGTTCTGATGACGGTTGTCTCTGCGCAGCAGATTAGATTGTCAGCCATTCTGAAATATGCGACTACGCCCGGTTTAATGAGTACGCAGGCTATATCCGCTATAGGGCGTCTGGTATGATGAGTCCACATCATGATGAGAAAAGCAACGAGAACACATTGCTATGGTTATAAAGGCTCAGAGTCCAGCGGGATTTGCTGAAGAGTATATTATTGAAAGCATCTGGAACAGTCGCTTTCCGCCCGGATCGATTCTTCCTGCTGAGCGTGAGCTTTCTGAATTGATTGGGGTAACGCGCACTACCTTGCGTGAGGTGCTGCAGCGACTGGCACGCGATGGCTGGCTGACGATTCAGCATGGCAAACCGACACGGGTAAACGATTTCTGGGAGACCTCCGGCCTCAATATTCTGGAAACCCTGGCCCGTCTCGATCACGACAGCGTTCCCGTGTTAATCGACAACCTGCTGTCTGTCCGCAGCAACATTTCATCGATTTTTATCAGCCGAGCGCTGCGTCATCATCCGGATAAAGCGCGTGAAGTGCTGGAGAGAGTCAGTGCCGCAGCCGATCAGGCTGATGCCTATACCGAACTTGATTATCGGGTGTTCCGTGGCCTGGCATTTGCGTCAGGTAACCCGATTTATGGTTTGATTCTGAATGGCCTGAAAGGCCTCTATACTCGCGTTGGTCGTCACTACTTCTCTAACCCGGAAGCTCGCCAGGTCGCGCGCGATTTCTATCTTAAGCTTCTGGCGCTGTGCGATAAAGAACCAGGACAGGATGAGATTGTGGATGTGGTGCGCAACTATGGTCGCCGCAGCGGTGAAATCTGGCACAGCATGCAGAAAAACTTGCCTGACGATCTCGGCAACAAACGTTAAAAAAAACCGGACATCGCGTCCGGTTTTTTGTTTCTAAGCCGTCACCTTCAACTGAACCCTCAAAGTGAAGAACCGCGTGGCGGATTGCGGTCCAGCAGCTCCACACTGCCATCCTCGTTCTGCTGTTCCAGAATCACATCGAACCCCCACAGGCGATGCACATGCTTCAGCACCTCGCGACGGCTCTTATCCAGCGGCGTGCGGCTCTGCGGCACATAGCGCAGTGTCAGCGAACGGTCACCGCGCACATCAACGTTGTAAACCTGAATGTTAGGCTCAAGATTACTCAGGTTGTACTGTGCGGAAAGTTGCTGACGAATCGCCCGGTAACCCGCTTCATCGTGGATCGCGGCGATTTCGAGATAGTTATTGCGGTCATCATCCAGCACAGTGAACAGCCGGAAATCGCGCATCACTTTCGGCGACAGGAACTGGCTGATAAAACTCTCATCCTTGAACTCACGCATCGCAAAATGCAGTGTTTCCAGCCAGTCGGAACCGGCGATATCCGGGAACCAGTAGCGGTCCTCTTCCGTTGGCGACTGACAGATGCGCTTGATGTCCTGCATCATCGCAAACCCTAAGGCGTAAGGGTTGATACCGTTGTACCATTGACTGTTATAAGGCGGCTGAAACACCACATTGGTGTGACTGTGCAGGAACTCCATCATAAAGCGTTCCGACATTTTGCCTTCGTCATACAGGTGATTCAGGATGGTGTAGTGCCAGAAGGTTGCCCAGCCCTCATTCATCACCTGGGTCTGTTTCTGTGGATAGAAATACTGGCTTACCTTGCGCACGATGCGCAGGATCTCACGCTGCCAGGACTCCAGCAGCGGGGCGTTTTTTTCCATAAAATAGAGCAGGTTTTCCTGCGGCTCAGAAGGGTAGCGTGCGGCTTCAAAAGCCACCGCCTCGGTCTCACGTCGTGGCAGCGTGCGCCACAAGGTGTTTACCTGACTTTGCAGATACTCTTCACGACTTTTCTGGCGCGCCTTCTCCTCCTGCAGGGAGATCTTCTGCGGGCGTTTATAGCGATCGACGCCATAATTCATTAAGGCATGGCAGGAATCGAGTAGTCGCTCGACCTCTTCGACGCCATAGCGCTCTTCGCAGTCACTGATATAGTTTTTGGCAAACAGCAGATAATCGACAATTGAGCCGGCATCGGTCCAGCTGCGGAACAGATAATTATTTTTGAAGAATGAGTTGTGACCATAGCAGGCATGCGCCATCACCAGCGCCTGCATGGTCATGGTGTTCTCTTCCATCAGGTAGGCGATGCAGGGGTTCGAGTTGATGACAATCTCATAGGCCAGCCCCTGCTGACCGTGCTTATAACGCTGCTCGGTCTCGATAAACTTTTTACCGAATGACCAGTGTGAATAGTTGATGGGCATACCGACGCTGGAATAGGCATCCATCATTTGTTCAGAGGTGATCACTTCGATTTGGTGCGGGTAGGTATCAAGCCGGTAGAGTTTAGCCACCCGGTCGATCTCTGCTAAATAGACATCAAGCAGTTCGAATGTCCAGTCTGGTCCGTCATTGAGTCGTTTGCTGTCTCTGATGGCTTCGTCAAAGATTGTCGTCATAGCGCACCTCTTTTTTGCAAACCGGCTGACCCGAAAGACAACCCGTTCTGGTTATTTAAGGCTTCGTCCTGAAAAAGGGAACCCGAAAAAAACTGAGCGAACACAACAATGATAGCCCACTGTCGCTTATCCGAAATACGAACTCAAATGAATTCTTTGGCACAAAATCATTAAGAGTGTTGCAGCAGAGAATTTAACAGCCTTTGATGCGACTATTAATTTAAAATGCGGAATATCATCCTGTTTATAAGCGGAATGTATGGGGTTGAAGGATTCTCCTGCAATGCGCAGATTTAACTGCCACTGTTGTCATTTATTTCTGTCTTTCGTGATTAAGGCGCATAAAGCGCTGAAATTAGCCGGGCAGCAAGATTTTAGTTACCTGAAAAGTGAAAAAGATGTGAAATGGATGCTGAATTTATGGGGTGATGTCCGCTGTGTAAATCCGCTGACTATCATCTTCTTAACAGTGAATTATGCTTTTACATGCCGGGTGGGGGAGCTATGCACGTTGTAATTCTTGGAAGTGGTGTGGTGGGAGTGGCAAGCGCCTGGTATCTGGCGCGCGCCGGACATCAGGTGACCGTCATCGATCGTCAACCCGCGGCGGCGATGGAGACCAGCGCGGGTAATGCCGGTCAGATCTCACCCGGTTATGCCGCACCTTGGGCCGCGCCAGGCGTGCCATTGAAAGCCGTGAAGTGGATGTTTCAGCGCCACGCGCCGCTGGCTATCCGGCTGGATGGCAGCAGTTTTCAGCTGGAGTGGATGTGGCGCATGCTGCGTAACTGCGACATCACCCACTATCAGCAGAACAAAAGCCGCATGGTACGGATTGCCGAGTACAGTCGCGACTGCATGAAAGCGCTGCGTTCTGAGACCGGCATCGCCTATGAAGGTCGTCAGGGTGGAACATTACAATTGTTCCGCACTCAACAGCAGTTTGACAGCGCCAGCAAAGATATTGCCGTGCTGCGCGACGCGGGCGTGCCCTATGAGCTGTTAGAGGCGCATGAACTGTCACGCGTTGAGCCTGCACTGGCGGCAACGCAGCATAAACTCACTGGCGGATTACGGCTGCCCAACGATGAAACCGGCGACTGTCAGCTTTTCACTCAGCGTCTGGCAAAAATGGCCGAAGAGGCGGGCGTCGTTTTCCGCTTTAACACCCCGGTTGACCACCTGCTGCGCGATGGCAATCGTATTTATGGTGTGAAGTGTGGTGAGGAGATCATCAAGGCGGATAGTTATGTGGTGGCCTTGGGTTCTTACTCCACCGCGCTGTTAAAAAATGTCATTGATATCCCGGTCTATCCGCTAAAAGGCTACTCTCTGACCATTCCGATTAAAAACCCTGACGCTGCGCCGGTTTCGACCATTCTGGATGAGACTTACAAAGTGGCGGTGACCCGTTTTGACGATCGTATTCGTGTTGGTGGCATGGCAGAGATTGTTGGTTTTAACACCAAACTCACTGAAGCACGTCGGGAAACGCTGGAGATGGTCGTCAGTGATCTCTATCCTGAAGGCGGTCATGTCGCGCAGGCGAGTTTCTGGACCGGGCTGCGTCCGATGACGCCAGACGGTACGCCGATTGTGGGTGCCACGCCAATTTCTAATCTCTGGCTCAATACCGGTCACGGTACGCTGGGCTGGACGATGGCGTGTGGTTCTGGTCAGCTGCTGGCCGATCTCATCTCCGGTAAAAAGCCTGCCATTGCGGCGGATGACTTAGCGGTGTTCCGCTACTTACCCGGTTTCGCGCCGACGTCATCGCCGCTGCGTAACGCCAACGCAACTCGTTAAGTCTTCAGGGAGAGAGAGGATGTCACGTCCGATTATCGCTACCATCAATCAGCAGGCGTTACGTCAGAACCTGGCGGTCGTTCGCCAGGCGGCACCTGCATCCCGCGTCTGGTCAGTGGTGAAAGCGAATGCTTACGGCCATGGTATTGAACGCGTCCGCGAGGCGTTATCTGTTACTGACGGCTTCGCACTGCTTAATATGGAGGAGGCGATTCAGCTGCGTGAGCAGGGCTGGAAAAAACCGATTCTGTTACTGGAGGGATTTTTCCAGCCAGAAGATTTGCAGTTAATCGATCGCTATCGTCTGACTACCAGTGTGCACAGCAACTGGCAAATCAAAGCACTGGCCAGTGCCCAACTCTCTGCCCCGGTTGATATTTATCTCAAAATGAACAGCGGGATGAACCGTCTGGGCTTTCGCCCGGAGCAGGTCAACGGCGCGTGGCAGAAACTGCGGGCGCTGAGCAATGTCGGTGAGATGACGCTGATGGCGCATTTCGCCGATGCTGAAAATCCGCAGGGTTTAGTTGCACCGCTGCAGCGCATTGAGCAGGCGGCAGAAGGGTTGAGCTGCCCGCGATCGCTCTCTAACTCCGCCTGCACCTTATGGCATCCTGAAGCGCATTTTGACTGGGTTCGTCCTGGCATCATTCTGTATGGCGCATCGCCCAGCGGTAACTGGCAGGACATTGCAGGCAGTGGCCTGCAGCCGGTGATGACCTTAAGCAGTGAGATTATCGCGGTTCAGCAATTACAGGCTGGCGATGGCGTGGGTTACGGCTATCGCTATCATGCCAGCACGGCGCAGCGGATTGGCGTGGTGGCCTGCGGTTACGCTGATGGCTATCCGCGTCATGCCCCAACCGGCACGCCGGTCTGCGTAGATGGTGTAATGACGCAGGTGGTGGGAGCCGTCTCCATGGATATGATTACCGTGGACTTAACGCCTTGCCCTCAGGCTGGCATTGGCTCAGCCGTTGAGCTGTGGGGTGAGCAGGTGAAAATCGATCAGGTCGCAAAAGCAGCCGGAACGGTAGGGTATGAGCTGATGTGCGCCCTGGCACCCCGCGTTCCGGTCACCGTTATTTAAGCGCGGTCAGGCTGCCGCGCATCTTTCTGCTGCAGCGCCAGGCGATAAACGCCAGCGCTGCACCCAGCAGCATCATCAGGCTCAGCGAGAGCTTCTCCGCCACCGGCAGCGCAACGATTACCAGGCTGCCTGCTGCACCACCAGCCATCTGAATAAATCCCTGCAGGGCGGACGCCACGCCTGCCTGTTGCTGATACGGCTCCAGCGCATAGCTGGTGGCGGGTCCTACCGTAAAGGCCAGTCCGGCAACCGATACCGCCACCGGGAACATGTAGAGCGCCCAGTGTGTTTGCATTTCCGCCGGAAATATCTGCGTTCCCGCCATCAGTAGTACCGCCCCCAGCAGCATCGTTAAAAAACCCATTGCCAGACAGAAAGGGCGACCCGCTTTGCGAATCGCTTTATTCACAAACATGCTGACAAACATAATCCAGAAACCGTTGGCCCCGAAAGCAAACGAGAACTGGATCGGCGTCAGGCCGCCTTCGGTCATTAATACCTGTGGTGCCAGTGACACGTAGGTCAGCACCATGCCCAGCGCACCGGCATTGGCAAAAGCGAACGCCAGAAAACGCGGCTGACGCAGGATTTCAGCGTACTGCTTAACCGGTAATCCTTTCACCCGCAGGGTATCTGCCGGGCGCGTCTCGGGCAGCCAGATAATCACCAGCAGCGTAATCAGCAGACCATAGGCGCAGAGGAACCAGAAGGGCGCGCGCCAGTCAAAGGCGCTGGCCAGCAGGCCACCCAGTAACGGAGCGAGTGCCGGAACGATATTCAGTGCGCCGTTCAGGAATCCATAGGCGCGTGCGGCATCATCGCCACTCAGGCGGTCGCGCACGCCGCTAAAGGCGACAACGGCGCTACAACAGACGCCACAGCCCTGCACCAGACGAGCAACGACAAACAGCGGGAATGACGTCGCCGTGGCAGCGATAGCACTGCCGGCGATGTAAAGCGCAAGTCCCAGCAGGGCAATCGGCTTGCGGCCATAGTTGTCCACCAGCGGACCCGTGACCAGTTGTCCCAGCCCCATGACCAGCAGAAACAGTGGAATCGTGGTCTGAACCAGATTAACCGGCGTATCCAGCCCTTCTGCGATTTGTGGCAGCGTGGGCAAATAGAGATCAATGCCTAAGGGTGCCAGCAGCACCAGGCTTAATAACAGCAGCGTAAATTTTTGCATAACAACCAGAGGGTAACGTTCTGTTGAAAAACGATCGAAGAGGGTAATGATTCAGAGGCAAAAAAGATAGAGGAAGTCGTGCGGAAAGTGCGATGCCTGCTGTAAACAGGCATCGCATTAAAGGCCTAGTAGGCGCCGTCGCGGCGTAATACCACCCCTGCGGTTTTAAACAGGATCGCGATATCGGTCCAGAGCGCCCAGTTTTTGACATACCAGGAGTCAAAGTAGACGCGAGTGTCATAGTCGATATCGTTACGTCCGCTGACCTGCCAAAGACCTGTCATGCCGGGTTTGGCCATCAGGTAATAGTCCACATCACCCGCATAACGCTCCAGCTCCGCTTCGATAACCGGACGCGGACCCACCAGGCTCATCTCGCCGCGGATCACGTTCCATAACTGCGGTAACTCATCCAGACTGGTTTTTCGCAGGAAGCTACCAATACGGGTCACGCGCGGGTCGTTTTTCAGTTTGAAATCTTTGTCCCACTCAATCCGCGCCTCTTCACTGGTTGCCAGTAATTTCTCCAGCACCTCTTTTGAATTGGTCACCATGGAACGGAATTTCAGGCATTTGAATTTTTTGCCATTCTGGCCCACACGTTCGTGACCATAAATTGCATTGCCGCCATCGCGTTTCACCATGTAGCAGAGCAGGGCGAAGATCGGGCCAAGGAACAGCAGCAGCATTGACGCCACCACGATGTCAAAGGCACGCTTCATGAAACGGGAGGAGTGTTTCGCCAGGTTGTTGCTGACGCGCAGGATCATCACTTCATGGCTAAAGATAAAGGACATGTCCGTACCATAAAGCGGTACACCGCGCAGCGTAGGGATCACTGAGACTGAACGGCAGTTCATCTTCGACAGGAATTTCAGCCAGCGATCGCGCATTGGCTGCTGCTCATACTCCATGGCAACAATAAACTGCACGTTATCGCGGTCAATGGTCTGCCAGTTAATGTCTTTCCAGGTGATAACGGGCACGCCATTCACGCTCTGCTGGGCAGGAACATCATCAACCGAGATAAAGGCCTGCACGTTGTAGCCCAGGATCTCTTCACTCTGCAGCGCCGCATAAGCTTCGGTGGCATTGCGGCCGGAACCGATAATGATGGTCTCTTTCTGCCACTGGCCCGCCTTGTTGATGGCGCGTTTCACCAGAGCACGCATCAGTGGGAGCAGCAGCAGGGCATATGTCCAGCTGAAGACCCACACCATGCGGGAGAAGTCCCATTTAGAAAAAGCGATCAGTGCGAGGTCGAGCAGTGAAAAAACAAATAATGTTTTAACGATCTCTTTAAGCTCAAACCAGAACGGTTTGCGATAAGTATAGTGACGCAGACGTACCCAGAACCAGCCGGTACACATTACTGACATAATAAACTGTGCCACGAAACGATATTCGATCTGGTGCGGTGGAATAAAGGTATCCAGCTCGCCCCAAATACCTTGTATCGTCGCGGCAGATAAAAACAGTGCCAGGTTAAGTGCAATCAGATCGGAAAAGCTCAGGGCGAATTTCACGATGATATTTTTACGCGTGCCGCTCCATGAGCGGCTCGGGCTATTCATTATCAATGTACTTGCCATAAAACCTGCTCTCTTTCTCAAGTAAAAGATGGCCTGACCAGAATCAGGTGCGCGCTCAGGAGTGGGCCTCTGAAAAATTAAAAAATAATTTTCAGTCTGTTGCAGTCAGTAAAGCCAGTACAGCTGCAAAAAAGATAACGATTAAAGCGTGATGATAATCACGGAATGTTGCAGCATTGAGAATGAGTATGCAGGAGTTATTTGACAGAGTTAATACGGAAAAAATCTGAAAACATCAAAACTGATTAAAGTTTTAAATAGCTAACTTGTGGATTTAATTAGATAAAATAAGGAAGGGGGTCAGTTATAACTAAACTGTTTAAGACGCTTTTTAGGAATTACCGCCGAATCTGACGACTGGCGGTAATGATCGCGCATCAGGCAGGTTTCTTTAAAATCCAGCGGTCCTGCTGTTTATCGTAATGGCCGATTTGCAGATTCACCGGTTCACCGTCAATCCAGGCCGGGACGCTGGTATCACGATCCCAGCCATCAAGTTGCGTAATTAAACCGGGATTAGTGTGACAGGGGATACTGACAGTGTCCGGATTCTCACCGCCAAGATCGGCATCAACAATCTCATAACGACCAATTTTAACCACGTGTCCCATTCATTTCTCCCGTTTTTACTGGCGTAGAACGTTAAGCTTAG
Organism: Pantoea jilinensis; assembly: GCF_019104105.1. Lineage (NCBI taxonomy): Bacteria > Pseudomonadati > Pseudomonadota > Gammaproteobacteria > Enterobacterales > Erwiniaceae > Pantoea > Pantoea jilinensis. Next base: position 1,861,796 of record NZ_CP077746.1, read on the forward strand.
CGTATTGAGAGAAAATAACGTGGCTGAATCATTAGGATTATTCCTTCTCTTCCGCTGGCCGGACACCAATTTTCACAATACGGTTATCCTCTTTCTCAGCAACAGTCCATGTCAGTTGATTCCACTCCACCTGATCGCCGACCACCGGTGAACCGCCGAGCATAGCCAGAACCAGCTGTCCCAGTGACTGCTGATCATTCGTGCTCTCATCCAGTTCCAGTCCGTAAATCTGCGCAACATCGCGCAGGCGAGCTTCTGCATCCAGAATAAAGTCGCCGAAGAAGCGCTGGTCGAGCGAAACCGGCGGTGACTGACTGAACATTTTGCCCAGCGCGGGAAGATCGCGCTCGCGGCCAATGACGCAGATAACGTCGTTCTCTTTCAGACGCGTCCCGCCATTGGGATGCATCAGCACATTGTCACGGAAAAGGGCGGCGATACGCGTCTCGCGTGGCATCTGCAGGTCACGCAGTGCGGCACCGACACACCACTTGTCGGCGCTGAGCTGGTAGACGAACTGCTCCCAGGGATTTTCCGGATGAATATCCAGACCCACACGGCTGATAGGTGAAGCGGTTGGCGGCACCACCACTTTGGCTTTTTTGGCAGCAAAGCCCAGTGATGTACCCTGCAGCATCAGGGAGACCAGCACCACGAAGAAAGCGATATTAAAATAGAGCGAAGCGTTCTCTAAGCCTGCCATCATCGGGAAGACCGCAAGAATAATCGGTACCGCACCACGTAAGCCGACCCAGCTGATAAAGACCCGTTCACGGGTCGTGAAGTTGCGAAATGGCAGCAGGCCAATAAAGACCGACAGCGGACGTGCCACCAGAATGAGCCACAGCGAAAGAAGCATGGCTGGCACCGCGATGTGCCACAAATCAGAGGGTGTGACCAGCAGGCCCAGCACAATGAACATGCCAATCTGACTCAGCCAGGCCATACCGTCAAAGGTCTGCAGAATGCCGTGGCGGTTACGAATCGGGCGGTTGCCCAGTAAGAAGCCACAGAGATAGACCGCCAGAATACCGCTGCCCTCTAATACCGTGGTCAGCGCGAACACCAGAATGCCGCCACTCAACGCCAGCAACGGGTAAAGGCCGGGAGCCAAGCTGATACGGTTTATCAGTTGCTGCAGCGCCCAGCCGCCGCCCAGGCCTAATACGATACCCAGACCAAACTGCTGTACCAGATGCACCAGGAACATCCAGTCAAGGCCGCTGCGGCCCTGTTCAATCATTTCAATCAGGGTAATGGTGAGAAACACGGCCATCGGGTCGTTGCTGCCCGATTCAATCTCCAGCGTGGAGCTGACGCGCTCATTCAGGCCTTTGTCACCCAGCAGTGAGAAGACCGCAGCAGCATCCGTAGAGCCAATAATGGCGCCAATCAGGAAGCCCTGCATCATGTCGAGGTTAAAGAGCCATGCGGCCACGACGCCCGTTAAACCTGCGGTGATCATCACGCCGACGGTGGCCAGCGACAGCGCAGGCCCGAGCGCGACTTTAAACGAGCTGGCTTTGGTTCGCATACCGCCATCCAGCAGGATGATCGCCAGCGCCAGGTTAGAAATTAAGTAAGCCGCGGGATAGTTATCGAAAGCGATGCCGCCGATACCATCAACACCGGTGAGCATACCCAGTGCGAGGAAGATAACCAGAATAGGAATGCCCAGTCGGGATGAGAAAGAGCTGAGCAGAATGCTCGATGCTACCAGCACGGAACCGATGATAAAAAGACTGTAGACAATAGTGTGGTTCAAACCCGGTCTCCTGAGATATGACAGTGCGCTGCAGCAACTGCTGACAAATATCCATGCTATCTCTGAAAGATAATGTTTTATCAAGGAGTTGTCATTGTGAAAATGATCATTATACCAATTGCTGAAGAGGGTATGGAATCAGATTAATGTGAAGAATGAGGGGGTTGGCAGGCAAGCGGGAGAAAACAGACTGTTTTAGCAGGTTATTCGGCAGATAAAAAAAGCCGGTGATTAACCGGCCTGGTGGGTCAGGCTTCCGTTGCCTGTTTATGAAACAGCGATCGGAACACCGGATAGATATCTTCCGGTTCGCGAATATGTTCAATGGCAAAGTTATCGAATGTTGCCTGCAGATGCTCATACTCACGCCACAGCGTCTGATGCGCACGGCGGGTGATTTCGATATAACTGTAATAACGCACGACCGGCAGAATATGCTTCGCCAGAATCTCATGACAGAGCGGTGAATCGTCGGCCCAGTTGTCACCGTCCGATGCCTGCGCCGCGTAGATATTCCACTGCGCCGGGTCATAGCGTTCTTTTACGACTTCATCCATCAGTTTCAGTGCACTGGACACGATGGTGCCGCCCGTCTCCTGAGAGTAGAAGAACTCCTGTTCGTCCACCTCTTTGGCCTGCGTGTGATGACGGATATAAACCACATCAACGTTCTTGTAGGTGCGGCTCAGGAACAGGTAAAGCAGGATATAGAAGCGTTTCGCCATATCCTTGGTGGCCTGATCCATCGAACCTGAGACATCCATCAGACAGAACATGACCGCCTGGCTGGAAGGCTCCGGGCGTTTCTCAAAGTTTTTGTAGCGCAGATCGAAGGTGTCGATAAAGGGCACCCGTTCGATGCGCGCCCGCAATTCAGCGATCTCTTTGCGTAGCCGCTCCTCCTCCAGCAACTGAGCAGGTTCAGTTTTCTCAATCTCCTGCAGCGTCTCTTCCAGTTCATGCAGCATACGGCGTTTCCCTGCCGTCATTGCGGTACGACGCGCCAGTGAGTTCTGCAGCGAACGCACGACGCTGATATTGGCTGGTACGCCGTTAGAGGTGAAACCGGCACGGTGAGTCTTATATTCATTAAGCTGACGATGCTGGTTGCGGCGCAGATTAGGCAGGGCAAGGTCTTCAAACAGCAGGTCAAGATACTCATCCTTCGAGATCTGAAAGACAAACTCATCCTGTCCTTCACCATCCTGACTGGCATTACCCTGTCCGCTGCCACCGCCGCCGCCGCCCTGTGGACGCTCAACACGGTCATTCTGCACAAAATGGTCGTTACCCGGATGGACCCGATGACGATTTCCGCCGCGTCCCTGATGGAAAATCGGCTCATTGATGTCGTCAATAGGTATAGAGACGGACTCGCCGCTGCTGACGTCGGTCACCGAGCGTTTATTGATGGCCTCGGAGATCGACTGCTTAATTTGCGACTTATAACGGCGAAGAAAGCGCTGGCGGTTAACCGCGCTCTTGTTCTTACCGTTAAGCCGGCGATCGATGAAATAGGCCATGGTATTCCCCCAAACTACATTGTAAGCAGGTCGGGCGCACCCGACCCTGTCAGACCGGTATCACTTACCGGCAAGCTTACCTCTATCAGGACGATTTACGCACACGCAGATACCATTCACACAGCAGGCGAACCTGTTTGCGGGTATAGCCTTTTTCCATCATGCGATCGACAAAATCATCATGTTTTTTCTGCTCATCGGTAGAGGTCTTGGTATTGAACGAAATCACCGGCAGTAACTCCTCGGTATTCGAGAACATTTTCTTCTCAATTACCGTGCGTAACTTCTCGTAACTGGTCCAGTTTGGATTGCGACCATTATTATGTGCTCTGGCGCGCAGCACAAAATTGACGATCTCATTACGGAAGTCTTTCGGGTTACTGATGCCAGCGGGTTTCTCAATTTTCTCCAGTTCCGCATTGAGCGATTCACGATCAAACAGCTGTCCGGTATCGGGATCGCGATACTCCTGATCCTGAATCCAGAAGTCAGCATAAGTGACATAGCGGTCAAAGATGTTCTGACCATACTCAGAGTAGGACTCCAGATAAGCAGTCTGAATCTCTTTGCCGATAAACTCAGCGTATTTAGGAATCAGATAGCCTTTAAGATGTTCAAGGTATTTCTCTGCCTGATCCTGTGGAAACTGCTCACGTTCAATCTGCTGCTCCAGCACATAGAACAGATGAACCGGGTTGGCGGCCACTTCAGCGTGGTCGAAGTTAAACACCCGTGACAGGATTTTAAAGGCAAAGCGGGTCGAGAGACCGTTCATCCCCTCATCCACACCGGCGTAGTCGTGATACTCCTGCCAGGACTTCGCTTTAGGGTCGGTATCTTTGAGGCTTTCACCATCGTACACCCGCATTTTGGAATAGATACTGGAGTTCTCAGGATCTTTCAGGCGCGACAGGATAGAGAAGCGTGCCAGCGTTTCCAGCGTGCCAGGTGCGCAGGGCGAGGTCGCCAGCTCACTGTGGTTAAGCAACTTGTCGTAGATTTTGATCTCTTCAGAGACCCGCAGGCAATAGGGCACCTTGACGATATAGACACGGTCAAGGAACGCCTCATTATTCTTGTTGTTACGGAACGTCACCCATTCAGATTCGTTGGAGTGCGCCAGAATAATGCCGTTGAACGGCAGGGCCGAAATGCCTTCGGTACCGTTATAGTTCCCTTCCTGCGTCGCCGTCAGTAACGGATGCAGCACTTTAATCGGCGCTTTAAACATCTCGACGAACTCCATGATGCCCTGGTTCGCGCGGCAGAGGGCACCGGAATAGCCGTAGGCATCGGGATCGTTTTGCGCATGGTTTTCCAGTTTACGGATATCCACTTTACCCACCAGCGCAGAGATATCCTGGTTGTTCTCATCGCCCGGTTCAGTTTTGGCGATAGCCAGCTGTTCCAGAATCGACGGCCAGACTTTAACGACTTTGAAACGTGAAATATCACCACCAAAATCGTGCAGACGTTTAGCGGCCCAAGGCGACATAATCGTGCCGAGGTAGCGGCGTGGTACGCCATACTCTTTTTCAAGAATGTGCGCATCTTCCTGCGGATTGAACAGGCAAAGAGGGTGGTCATTTACCGGGCTGCGTTCGCCGTCAGCACTGAGCACATAAATAGGCACCCGCTGCATCAGCGACTTAAGCCGTTCCGCCAGTGAGGATTTACCGCCACCGACCGGCCCCAGCAAATAGAGGATCTGTTTTTTCTCTTCCAGTCCCTGAGCGGCATGTTTCAGGTAGGAGACGATCTGTTCAATCGCTTCCTCCATGCCGTAAAACTCCTCGAACGCTGGATAGCGTCCCATCACACGGTTGGAGAATATTCTGGAAAGGCGTGGCTCCTGAGCAGTGTCGACCATTACCGGCTCTCCGATAGCCATTAACAGTCGCTCTGCAGCGTTGGCGTATGCACTGCGATCCTGCTTACAGATAGCAAGAAATTCCTGCAGTGTGAACTCTTCGTCCTTGGCAGCTTCATAACGCTGACGATAGTGATCGAATATATTCATAGCGATGCCCGTCCTTTCGTTTTTAGCACAGGTAAGGAGCACAATTAATGACTTGTAGCAGCTCCCGGAAGATATTCTCTGTTGAGTACAGCAACCCTTATGCCAACCTGATCTTTTTTATCGGGATACACAACGTTTGTGGTTACTCTGCTCGGTCAAATTCTATGCTGTTACTTCTAACTGTAGATGGCTTCTAGGAAATTTCCTCCACGGGTTTAGGTGAATGAGGGGGAGATCAAGAGTATTTCAGGTTTGTCGTGAGATGAGTTCATATGGGTGATGCTTTAACTTAACGTGTTTTTAACCTTAAATGCCACTTTGATTGGTGAGTAACTTAAAGGAATTCGATATAAGTTAATGCAGCCGTAAAAAAACGTTAGACTTCCTGTTTGATTGTTATATTTATGGAATGAATAAATTGTGAACCAATTCAAATTTAAGACGCTTGTTGCACTTCTGCCGTGTTATTTACTGAGCTCGCAGGCCTTTGCCGCACCGCTTTCTCTTGGTGCGTCGGTACTCTATGCCCAGTCACCTTATCGCGGCGGTCAGGATCGCTATATCCCCCTTCCGGTGATCAACTATGAGGGTGAAGACTTCTGGTTCCGCAGCCTGCAGGGTGGCTACTATCTGTGGAAAGATCCCCAGAACCAGCTGTCGCTGACGCTGCTGGGTTCACCGCAGGAGTACAAACCCAGTGAGAATGACCTGGGCGACATGAAAGGGCTGGATAAACGCCGTATGACGCTGATGGGTGGCGCAACGTATCGTCACGTTGCTGACTGGGGTATCGTCCGTACTTCATTACTGGGCGATGTGCTGAACAACAGCAACGGGATGATGTGGGATTTAACCTACCTTTATCGCTTTGAGATGGGCGACTTCAGTCTTACTCCGGGCATTGGTGCTATCTGGAACAGCGCCAATCAAAACCGTTACTACTACGGTGTCTCCGGCCATGAAAGCGCCCGGACCGGTATTAGTCGCTATACGCCTGATGACAGCTGGTCCCCTTACGTTGAGCTGAATGCCAGCTATCAGATTTCTCCGCAGTGGAATGCCAGCCTCACAGGACGCTACACGCGCTTTGACAGCGAAATCAAAGACAGCCCAATGATTGATAAAAGCGGGCAGGCGTTAATCTGGACGGGTATCAGCTACACCTTCTGATAACGCTTCATTCGCACCAACAGAGGGCATCTATTGCCCTCTGTTCTTTTACAGGGCCCCGAAAGGGGGCGGGAGAGCAGAATGCGCAACACGATTAACTTTGCTGACTTCAGTAATCTGCCGGTCATTGGCCAGGGCACCTGGTACATGGGCGAGAATCCGGCGCAGCGTTCCGCTGAAATCGCTGCACTGCAGGCAGGTCTTGAATGTGGTTTGCAATTGATTGATACCGCCGAAATGTACGCCGACGGCGGAGCCGAAGAGGTGGTCGGGCAGGCCATGCTGGGGCGTCGCGACAAGGCGCTGCTGGTATCAAAAGTCTATCCGTGGAATGCAGGCGAAGTGGATGCTATTGAAGCCTGTGAGCGCAGCCTGCGCCGTCTGCAGACCGATTATCTTGACCTTTACCTGTTGCACTGGCGCGGTAATGTTCCACTGGAAGAGACCCTGCGCGCCATGGAACGCCTGCAGCAGCAGGGCAAGATCCGTCACTGGGGCGTCTCGAATTTTGACACAGATGACATGGCAGAACTTTGGGATGAACCGGAAGGAAGTCAGTGTACGACCAATCAGGTGCTCTATCATCTGGCGTCACGCGGTATTGAATTTGATCTGCTGCCGGCATGTCAGCAGCGTGAGATGCCGATAATGGCCTACTGTCCGCTGGCACAGGCAGGACGGCTGCGTGACTCACTCTTTACCGACCCGGTACTGACGCAGATTGCACAACAGAAGGGCATCAGCGTCGCGCAGCTTCTGCTGGCCTGGGTCATTCGTCAGCCTGAGGTGATTGCCATTCCCAAAGCCAGCTCAGTCGTTCACGTGCAGGAAAATGCTGCGGCACTGGAGGTCGTCCTGACCGATGAAGAGTTGCAGCTCATCGATCGTGCCTGGCCAGCACCACAGCATAAGTTACCGCTGGATATCGTTTAGCCGCTGACCTTGTCGCCCGCTGCGGCTTTCTTCTTCAGGCGGAAAGTCGTGGCCAGGCGTGCTGGCTTCTCACCTGCGCTGCGTAACGGTTTACTGATGCGCGCCGTCTCCACGCAGACCATGGTTTTATAACCCTCATTCGCCATGTCCGACATGCTGCAGGAGAGTTCCACACCTGGATTCCACGTGACAACGTCACTGTGGTGATGGTGATAAACCTCAATCTGCCGTTGATCCGCCGTATCATTGATCACCGAGCAATCTTCTGCGGCGGTAAAGATACGGTCAATGCGTCCCGGATAACGTTGCTTGCCGTCGCTGCTGCCAGCCTCGCCGTTATTCACCTTGTCGATAAAACTATTGCCCAGACCGGAAACCTCAACGCCGTTGATGTCGCTGACGGTAAAGTAGCTGTGCAGCGCTGCTGTCGCTTCGAAGTCACCGTAGGCTTCAAGTTCGATCTCACAATGCTGGCCCAGGCGGAAGCGGGCAATCAGGGTAAACTCATGCGGCCAGAGCTTCAGCGTCTGTGCATTGCTCTCCAGCACCAGTGTCAGCATCACGCCATCTTCATTCTCATCATGCGCAGTCAGCTTCCACAGCTGAATCCGGGCAAAACCGTGTGCCGGTTCGCCTGCCGGGCCGAACCACGGCCAGCAGATGGGGACACCGCCACGAATTGCTTTGCCTGGTGAGAAGAGACTCTTATCGCTCAGCCAGAGCACCGGCTTCTCACCGCTTGGCTGCCAGGCGATCAGGTGCGCGCCCTGCAGGGTGATCGCAGCCCGAACCTTAGGGTGACTGATGACAATCGCCGGGAGTTCACCTACCTGACGCTGGGTGAGGTAAGGGGAAATCTGATTAACCACCGGCAGAGTAAACAGCTTATCTTGCATGTTCGATTCCTTCCTGTACGGATAAAAAAAGGGCGACCGAAGTCGCCCTTATTCTCAATGCTGTCTGGCTGCCTTATTTAGCAGAAACCAGTGCAATCAGGTCGAGAACTTTGTTTGAGTAGCCAGTTTCGTTGTCGTACCAGGAAACCAGTTTCACAAAGTTGTCGTTCAGCGCGATACCGGCTTTAGCGTCAAACACTGAAGTCAGGATTTCGCCGTTGAAGTCGGTAGAAACCACGTCATCTTCAACATAGCCCAGAACGTCTTTCATCTCGCCTTCTGCAGCTGCTTTGATTGCAGCACAGATTTCTTTGTAAGACGCCGCTTTTTCCAGACGCACGGTCAGGTCAACAACGGAAACGTTAGGGGTAGGTACGCGGAATGCCATACCGGTCAATTTGCCGTTCAGCTCTGGCAGAACTTTACCAACGGCTTTCGCTGCGCCAGTTGATGAAGGGATGATGTTCTGCGATGCGCCGCGGCCGCCGCGCCAGTCTTTGTGAGATGGACCATCAACGGTTTTCTGGGTTGCAGTGGTCGCGTGAACAGTGGTCATCAGACCTTCAACGATGCCGAACTTGTCGTTGATCACTTTGGCCAGTGGTGCCAGGCAGTTGGTGGTACAGGAAGCGTTAGAAACGATATCCTGGCCATCATATTTGTCGAAGTTTGCACCACGAACAAACATTGGGGTGTCATCTTTAGATGGACCGGTCAGAACGACTTTCTTAGCACCCGCGGTGATGTGTTTACGTGCGGTTTCGTCGGTCAGGAAGATACCGGTTGCTTCAGCAACAACGTCAACGCCCACTTCATCCCACTTCAGGTTCGCTGGATCACGTTCAGCAGTAACACGGATTTTTTTACCGTTAACCACCAGTGCGCCATCCTGAACTTCTACGGTGCCGTCGAAACGACCGTGAGTAGAGTCATACTTCAGCATGTACGCCATGTAATCCGCGTCCAGCAGGTCGTTGATAGCAACGATTTCGATGTCAGAACGCTTTTGAGCAGCACGGAAAACGATGCGACCGATACGGCCGAAACCATTGATACCTACTTTGATAGTCATATATTCCACCAGCTATTGGTTAGTGAATAAAAGTTGCCTGTAAAATTACAAAAACCTTACCAGGCGTCAAGCGGAATCGTGTCAATTGTTGCGACAGGTCAATTCGCCTGAAAGGAATTATTCGATGCGCAACCGCTTGCGCGCCGCTCATCATATAGCGCTTCGTCGATTCAATCGCCGAATATATAGGGATGCCCGAAACAAAAGGTGATCGAAGTCACAAATCCGCTTAGCAGCAGACGGGCTGAAAGGGTGAGCACAAAAAAAGACCCGGGTTATGTTGATCATTTGTTAGAATAATAGTCGAATTTTTCAGAATGGCACTTCCCCGGAATCCTAAAATGGCTAAAGACACCGCAACCGACGCAAAAATCGCCGAGCTGACAGAGATGCAGCGTTATGTGACACAGCAGCGCGGAACGGAACCGCCTTACAGCGGCGCACTGCTCCACAACAAGCAGGAAGGGATCTACCACTGCCTGGTCTGTGAGGCGCCACTCTTTCTCTCTGAGACCAAATATGATTCTGGCTGTGGCTGGCCCAGTTTTTATCAGCCAGTGAGTGATGATGCGATTCGTTACATCGAAGATAACTCACATGGCATGCAGCGTGTTGAGATCCGCTGTGGCAGTTGTGATGCGCATCTGGGGCACGTCTTCCCCGATGGCCCGCAACCGACTGGCGAACGCTACTGTGTTAACTCCGCCTCATTGAATTTTACCGACGAGCAGGGCGAACAGACCAAAGGGTAACGGCAATGAAGGAACAACTTGAAGCAATGCTTGCGTCAATGACACCTGAAGTTTATCAGCGGCTGGCGACGGCGGTTGAGATTGGTAAGTGGCCGGATGGTGTGGCGCTGACTCAGGAGCAGCGTGACAACTGCCTGCAACTGGTAATGATGTGGCAGGCAAGGCACAACGACGCGCCACAGCATATGACCATCGGTAAAGGTGGCGAGATGGTGATGAAGTCGAAAAAAGAACTGAAAGAGGAGTTCGGCATCGACCCGGATGTAACACGGATTCATCTGCACTAATCTGCACGAAATAGAGCTGGCGTCGAGCCAGCTCTATCTTTAAATCAAAATAGCGCCCTGAGCGGTCATCTGTGCGAAGGCGATCTCACTGTCCTCTGGATTCAGATTCACTCCGCGGCAACCCTCTTTGACCACCTCAACGTGATACCCCAGCTCCAGCGCATCCAGTACGCTATATTTCACGCAGTAGTCCGTCGCCAGCCCCAGCATCACCAGATGGGTAATGCCACGCTCACGCAGCCAGCTGTCCAGTTCGGTTTTACGGCGATGACCGTTGTCAAAAAAGGCGCTGTAGCTGTCGACATCATGATCTTCGCCTTTGTGGAATGTCGCATCAAACAGCGAGCGATCCAGACCGGGATGAAAATCTGCGCCCGCTGAGCCCTGAATACCGTGATCGGGCCACCAGATCTGCGCCAGACCATTTAATTCGCCCAGGGTGTAAACCGGTTCGCCTGAGATCGAGGCAAAACTGCCGTGATCGGCCGGGTGCCAGTCCTGCAGGGCCAGAACGCACTCACCGTTTTCACGGAACATGCGTGCGTAACGATTTGCCACCTCGACAGTGTGATCACCCTCATGAACGGCCATTGGGCCGCCTGGGCAAAAATCGTTCTGGATATCAATAATGATGAGTGCCCGCTTCATTATTTGTCGCTCCGTTTCAGTCTTCAGTCAGTTCACCGCGCAGATTCTGCTGCATTCTTGCACGAATTTGATCGGCCGACAGATCCTGGCTGAGTAAAAAGTGTAATTTGGTCAATGCTGCTTCTACAGTGAGGTCGAATCCGCTGATTACGCCAGCATGTTCCAGTGCATTGCCGGTAGCGTATCCGCCCATATTCACTTTGCCAGAAATACACTGAGTGAGGTTCACCACCACGATGCCGCGCTCGCTGGCCTGCTGCAGTTCAGCAAGGAATTCTTTGTTTTGCGGTGCGTTACCCACGCCGTAAGAACGCAGGATCAACGCTTTCACCGGCTGACGCAGGAAGTTGCGCACAACGTCTGCTGAAATCCCAGGATAGATGGTGACCACACCAATAGGCTGAGGCGTAATCGTGTGGACCCTGAGCTCGCCCTGACCGGACGGGGCGGGTGGCGTATTGAGGCGGCGAATATGAATGCCCGCTTCCAGCAGCGCAGAAAGGTTTGGCGAAGCAAAGGCATTAAAGCCGTCAGCGTGGGCCTTGGTCGTACGGTTGCCGCGATAAAGGGTGTTATTAAAAAACAGTGATACTTCGCTGATCGGATAGTTAGCCGCGACATAAAGCGAATTTAACAGATTTTGCTGGCCATCTGAGCGCAGCTCAGCCAGTGGAATCTGTGACCCGGTGACAATCACCGGCTTAGCCAGATTCTCCAGCATAAAAGAGAGGGCTGAAGCGGTAAACGCCATGGTGTCCGTGCCATGCAAAATCACAAAACCATCGTATCGATCGTAGTTTTGGCGAATATCTTCGGCAATAGACTGCCAGTCTTCCGGTGTCATATCGGAAGAGTCGATCAGCGGCTGATATTCGTGAATAGTGAAATCAGGCATCTCAGGGCGGTGGAACTCGGGCATGTTTGCCAGCTGCTGCTGCAGGTGTCCGGAGACCGGAATATAGCCCTGCGCCGAGCGTTGCATACCGATTGTCCCGCCAGTGTAGGCTACATAGATATTTTTCTTTTGCATCAGAGAACTCAGACTCGCCATAAAACGCGCAGTATAAGGGGAATAGCGGGGAAAAGCAGCCCGACCAGCGGCCGGGCTGAGAGGTTTATCGCACTTCGCCGCAGTTCAGGCAGAAGGCGTAACGGTTCTGAGGATCGTTTTGCTTGTCAAACAGACCCGGCTGGGCTTTCATGGCACTCATCACATCCAGCATCGGCGCTGGCAGCCAGGCTTTCAGCGTATCCGGCAATACTGCCTGCACAGACGCGTTCATCTGGCTCAGCATCATATCCAGGAAGCTCGGGTCATCCTGATACCAGCTCAGCATAGGTTTATCGACTTTCGCCAGCTCGCCTGCTTTCTTCACGGCATCATCAAAGTCACCCAGCGCATCAACCAGACCATTGGCTTTTGCATCGCTGCCGGTCCAGACGTGGCCCTGGGCAATGGCATCAATCTGCTCTGGTGTTTTGTGACGCGACTTCGCCACCAGACCCACAAAGTTGCGGTAGCCATTTTCGATGGTCAGCTGCATCATCTGCTGAACTTCGGCTGGCAACGCTTTGGTGGTAGAGATATCCGCCAGCGGGGAGGTCGCGACACCATCTGTGTGTACGCCAATGCTGTCCAGACTGTTCTCCAGCGTATTGATCACGCCAAAGATACCAATCGAGCCGGTTAGCGTGCTCGGGTTCGCCACGATGTAGCTGGCGGGTGTTGAGATCCAGTAACCACCGGATGCCGCCATACCGCCCATTGAAACCACGATCGGCTTGCCCGCGGCCTGAGCCGCTGCCAGCTCTTCACGAATGGCTTCAGAAGCCGTGACGCTGCCGCCCGGGCTGTTTACCCGCAGAATGATCGCTTTGATTTTCGGATCAAGACGCGCATCGCGAATCTGAGCTGCCGTGGTGTCGCCACCGACGTTGCCCGGCGTCTCTTCGCCATCCATGATGGCTCCGCTGGCCATGACGACGGCGATGTTGCCATCCTGCTGAGAGCCAGCCGGTTTCACGCTGTAGTCATAAATGCTGACGCTGCGATAATCATTGCTCTGCTTATCCAGACCAAAGGTCTTTATCAGTTCTTCATCCGCTGCTGCACGGGAACCCAGCGTATCAACCAGCTTATTGTCCAGTGCATATTGCGCGGTATCGCCTTTCACCGCGTTCAATCCGGCAATGATTGCCGCTGCGCCCGGGAAGAGTTGCTCAGGCGTAATCTGACGATTGGCCGCCACGGTGTTCAGGTAATTCTGCCACAGCTGACCGACCCAGCGGCTGTCAGCATCCCGTGCAGCAGGGGACATATCGTCACGCAGGAACGGTTCTACCGCGGATTTATAAGTCCCGACACGGAAAACGTGTGAGGTGACTTTCAGCTTATCCAGCAGCGTTTTGTAGTAAAGCCCGTTGGTGGCGAAACCATGCAGATCCACGCTGCCCTGCGGCGACAGATAGATTTTAGTGGCGTAGCTGGCAAGGTAGTACTGCGCCTGGCTGTAGCTGTCGCCCAGTGCATAAATCGGCTTACCGCTGTCACGGAATTCCCGTAATGCTTTTCCGACATATTGCAGCGAAGGCTGATCACCGCCGGCAAATTCGCGTAAATCCAGCACGATGCCTTTAATGTTGCTGTCGCCTTTTGCCTGGCGAATCGCGTCGACCACATCAAACAGCGAATTTTCCTGTAAACGGTCACTGCTGGCACCCAGCAGCTGGCGGCCGATTTTACTCAGACGATTGCTCACTGAGGGTTTATCCACCAGTACGCCGCTGAGATCGACTTTCAGTGCGCCTTGCTGAACCGGCGCTGAACTGCCGCCTGATCCGCTGACCTGCAGCCAGATCCCTGCACACACCACAATCAACAAAATCAGGAAAATATTCAGAATAAATTCCCTGATAAAATTCAATACCCGCCAGCTCCAGCGGAACAGACCTGCAATTATTCGCCACAATGTGCGCATCAGACTCTCCATAAATATGTAGCAGGAAGTGGCCGCCGCGCGGACCAGACTTCCCCGACGAGCTCATCCTAAAGAGCGGCGTGTTAAAAGTCAGCAGGAAATCACTGTGCACTGTTACAAAAAATCTGCCTGTGCCAGGATAACGGCCACATTACAGAGATCGGGAGAGAAACATGGACGCACTTGAATTACTGGTCAACCGACGTTCGGCCTCACGCCTGACCGAGCCGGCACCGGCAGGTGACGCGCTGGAAAACATTCTGCGGGCTGGCATGCGCGCACCGGATCATGGGACGCTGCAGCCCTGGCGTTTTATTATTGTAGAAAATGAGGGACGCGACCGGATGAGCCAGCTGCTGGAGAAAGCAGCCCGCGATAATCAGCTGGATGAAAAGGCGATTAACAAAGCGAGCCAGGCACCGTTTCGCGCGCCGATGATCATCACGGTAGTGGCGCATTGTGAAGAGCACCATAAAGTGCCGCGCTGGGAACAGATCGCCTCGGCAAGCTGTGCCGTGATGGCGATGCAGATGGCGGCCGTGGCCCAGGGCTTCAACGGTATCTGGCGCAGTGGAGCCTGGACCGATGACGAGCAGGTACGCCAGGCCTTTGGCTGCCGCGAGCAGGATGCTATCGTCGGCTTTCTCTATCTGGGCACCCCGCAACTGAAATCCAGCACTACTGTGCTCCCGCCAGACACTGCGCCTTTCGTCCGTTACTTCTGATTGTCTGCGGGTTCGGGCAGGGTGCTCTTCAGCCCTGCCTTTTGCACGGTTCCTGTGCGAACGATCGCTAACACCGCGTATCACGCTTACGCCAGAAGAGCAGCCAGGCTAACATAGCCCGCGAGATGCAAACCGACAGCGAACAACCGGTTATCAACGTGTTCCCCTGATGTTAAGGATTACCTGATTCAATGCGTTTGTTTATTGCGGAAAAACCGAGCCTTGGGCGTGCTATCGCGGATGTATTACCGAAACCGCATCGACGCGGTGATGGCTTCATTGCCTGCGGCAACGATCAGATCGTCACCTGGTGCGTAGGCCATCTTCTGGAGCAGGCACAACCCGACAGTTATGACAGCCGTTATGCGCGCTGGTCGCTGGTCGATCTGCCGATCATTCCGGAAAAGTGGCAGCTTAAACCTCGTCCCTCGGTCGCGAAGCAGCTGAAAGTGGTTGAGGGATTGCTGGCGCAGGCGAGCGAAGTGGTGCATGCCGGTGACCCGGATCGGGAAGGGCAGTTGCTGGTGGATGAGGTACTCGATTACCTGAATCTGCCACCAGAAAAACGTAAAAACGTGCAGCGCTGCCTGATCAACGATCTCAATCCTCAGGCGGTGGACCGGGCGGTAAACCGCCTGCGTGAGAATCGCGAGTTTATCCCGTTATGCGTTTCCGCGCTGGCCCGCGCGCGTGCTGACTGGCTCTACGGTATTAACATGACCCGTGCCTGGACACTTCTCGGGCGTAATGCGGGCTATGACGGTGTGCTGTCGGTTGGCCGCGTACAGACGCCGGTGCTGGGGCTGGTCGTCCGGCGCGATGAAGAGATCGAAAACTTCGTGCCGAAAGATTACTTCGAAGTGAAGGCCCATATTATCACGCCTGATGGCACTCAGTTTATCGCCAGCTGGATCCCCAGCGAAGCCTGTGAGCCGTGGCAGGATGAAGAGGGCCGTCTGCTCAAGCGTGCGCTGGCCGATCATGTGGTGGCGCGCATTACCGGCCAGCCTGCAACCGTCACCGCTTACAGTGATAAGCGTGAAAATGAGGTGGCTCCGCTGCCATTCTCCCTCTCCAGCCTGCAAATTGAAGCGGCTAAACGCTACGGGCTGAGTGCGCAGACGGTGCTGGATACCTGCCAGCGGCTCTATGAAACGCATAAACTGATTACCTATCCCCGCTCAGACAGCCGCTACCTGCCGGAAGAGCATTTTGCCGGTAGACATGCGGTATTAAAGGCGATACAAGCCCATCAGTCGCAGCTGATCCCGCCCGGAGACTTCGATGCCGATCGCAGAAACCGCTGCTGGGACGATAAAAAAGTGGATGCCCACCACGCCATTATCCCCACGGCGCGTTCCAGCGCGGTTAAGCTCAGTGAAAACGAGCAGAATATTTATGAGCTGGTGGCGCGCCAGTATCTGATGCAGTTCTGCCCCGATTCCGTGTTCCGCAAATGCGTCATCGACCTTGATATTGCGGGCGGAAAATTCGTGGCGAAAGCGCGTTTTCTTGCAGAAGCAGGCTGGCGCGCGCTGCTGGGCAGTAAAGAGCGGGATGAAGAGAATGATGGTATGCCGCTGCCGGTGGTGGCAAAAGGGGATGAGCTTCTGTGCGAGCGGGGCGAGGTGCTGGCGAAGCAGACTCAGCCGCCTCGACCGTTTACCGATGCCACCATTCTTTCTGCAATGACCGGCATCGCCCGTTTCGTTCAGGATAAAGAATTAAAGAAAGTGCTGCGTGCGACCGATGGTTTAGGAACGGAAGCCACACGCGCCGGCATTATCGAATTACTGTTTCGTCGTGGCTTCCTGGTGAAGAAGGGCCGTTACATCAATTCCACGGATGCCGGACGCGCCCTGATTCACTCTCTGCCCGATCTGGCAGCGCGCCCGGATATGACGGCGCAGTGGGAATCGACACTGACGCGTATCAGCGAAAAGGCCTGCCGCTATGATGAGTTTATGCAGCCGCTGGTGCAGACCTTAACCGGCCTTATCCAGCAGGCGCGGCAGCAGCCTGCGGCGCATGCATTTCGGGGATTACCGTCCACCGGACAGAAACGTCCGGTGCGCAAAACCAGGCGTAAAGTGAAGGAGACGGAATGAGGCATTATTCGGTATTTCTGGTCGTGGCTCTGACGCTGGTGACCAGCGCAGTGCAGGCCAACAGTCGTTATCAGTCGATGCCACAACAGGGCAGCAACGGTGTGAACACAGATGTGGTGGTGGATATGCCGCCGGAAGCCTGGACGCAGTCAGAGAGACGCCAGCAGGACTGTCTCCGCTGCTGTATTTTTGAGAACCGCAACTACACAGAAGGCGCGGTAGTGAAATCTGAGGGTGTGCTGCTGCAGTGCGCGCGTGATGAACAGTCTCTTGGCACCAACAACCTGATCTGGAAGATCGTCAAATAGCCGTCGCGTGGCGCTCTGCCACGCGACCGTCAGTTAAAAGCGGAAGGTTGACCAGATGGGTGCATGGTCAGAAGGTTTCTCCATGCTCCGGATAGCATAATCAATGCCGGTCTCGACGCAGTGTGACGCCAGGTTTTTACTTGCCAGCACCAGATCAATACGTAACCCGCGATTATCATCAAACCCTTTCGAACGGTAATCGAACCATGAGAAACGGTCCGCAACTTCCGGATTGTGCTCACGCCAGGTATCAACCAGTCCCCAGCTCAGCAGGCGATCCATCCATTCGCGCTCTTCCGGCAGGAATGAGCATTTGCCGGTGCGCAGCCAGCGCTTACGGTTATCCTCACCAATACCAATATCCAAATCGGTGCTGCTGATATTCATGTCACCCATAATCAGAACCGGCTTATCAGCAGGCAGATCGTCGGTCAGCAGACGTTGCAGATCGCGGTAGAATTTCTCTTTAGCCGGAAATTTTGTAGGATGGTCACGACTTTCTCCCTGTGGAAAATAGCCATTAATCACGGTGATATCGCCAATCGGGCTGGGGATTTCCGCGACGATCAGACGGCGCTGGGATTCTTCGTCATCATCCGGAAATCCCCGACTGACCGACACGGGCTGAGCTTTGGTGAGCAATGCCACGCCATAATGGCCTTTCTGTCCATGATAGAAGACGTGATAACCGAGCTTTGACACCTCTTCCAGCGGGAACATGTCATCATGAACTTTGGTTTCCTGCAGACCGATCACATCGGGCTGATGCTGTTCGACAAGCGCCTGAAGCTGGTGCGGGCGGGCGCGCAACCCATTGATGTTAAATGAAACAAATTTCATGAGATCGACCATTGTTCAGCAAGTGATAGCCGGAGATGGTAACGATTTTTATGCATAAAGTCATGGCAGAACAGGGGAAGATTGGTCGAAAGCGGGTAAGGAATTATCGGGTAGCGCAGAAGCGCGATGCTGCACACGAACCTTAATCGAATGTTCTCATCCCTCTCCCCGCAGAACAGGAAGCTTGGGTAGTTTTTTGGGATTCGTGTGCGATTTGCAGAATGGTGGTGGGAGAAGGATTATTCGGCGCGTTGCGCCTCACCCTGCGGGCCGCGCTGAAGCGCGTTGTCTCGCAATGCTCGACACGAACCTTAATCGAAGGTTCTCATCCCTCTCCCCGCAGAAAAGGAAGCTTGGGTAGTTTTTTGGGATTCGTGTGCGATATGCAGGATGGTGGTGGGAGAAGGATTATTCGGCGCGTTGCGCCTCACCCTGCGGGCCGCGCTGAAGCGCGTTGTCTCGCGATGCTCGACACGAACCTTAATCGAAGGTTCTCATCCCTCTCCCCGCAGAACAGGAAGCTTGGGTAGTTTTTTGGGATTCATATGCGATTTGCAGAATGGTGGTGGGAGAAGGATTCGAACCTTCGAAGTCTGTGACGGCAGATTTACAGTCTGCTCCCTTTGGCCGCTCGGGAATCCCACCAGGGATATATTGACGTGGCTTAAGATGTTTCAGATTCAGATGGTGGTGGGAGAAGGATTCGAACCTTCGAAGTCTGTGACGGCAGATTTACAGTCTGCTCCCTTTGGCCGCTCGGGAATCCCACCATGGCCTGAATCTTTCTCTCTTAAAGCGGGGCGCATCATACCAAATGCGATAAAGGTGTAAAGCGCCCACTGGCAAAACAACATCTGTTTGCCCACTTTTTACGCGTAGCGCTGAATCTGCAGACAATTCAGCACGCTGGCTGATTAAAGAATAATCGTGCGATTGCCATAAACGAAGACGCGCTGCCCCAGAACTTTGTAGAGTGCGTTGCTCAGAACATTCTTTTCTACGTCGCGACCGGCGCGCATCATCTCATCAGCGGTGTAGCTGTGATCGACGTTGATCACATCCTGCATGATGATGGGGCCTTCATCGAGATTGTCATTCACATAGTGCGCGGTGGCACCGATGATCTTCACGCCACGCTCATAAGCCTGGTGATAAGGGCGGGCACCGATAAAGGCGGGCAGGAACGAGTGGTGAATATTGATGATCTGGTTCGGATAACGCTGCACAAAAGCAGGCGTCAGGACACGCATATATTTTGCCAGCACCACGTAGTCGGGCTGATAGCGATCAATCTCTTCCACCATGCGGTTATCGTGCTCTTCCCGCGTCAGACCCTCATGACTCACCAGCACAAAGGGAATATCGAAACGCTCAACCAGCGAACGCAGCGTATCGTGATTACCGACGACTGCCGCGATCTCCATATCCAGGCCGCCAAAGGCGCTCTTCATTAACAGGTCGCCCAGGCAGTGCGCTTCTTTGGTGACCAGAATCACTACGCGACGACGACCGGCGCTGTGCAGTTCACGCACTGAACCCTGTGGCAGAGCGCTGTCGAGATCGGCGAGCAGGGTGTTGTCGTTGAAAATCCCTTCCAGCTCGGTGCGCATGAAAAAACGCCCGGTGCGATGATCAACAAACTCATTGTTCTGCACGATATTGAGTTCGTGCTTGTAACAAATATTGGTGATTTTGGCGATCAGACCTTTTGCATCGGGACAAATGGTTCGTAAAACTTTTCTTTGCATGGTTTGCGCTTGCATCTCAATCAGAGTCCTGTCAAAGCATTAGGGGTAAACCGCTGGGGCAGCCATCAGCTTAACCACAACATTTTTTGTATTTTTTGCCACTGCCACATGGGCAGGGATCGTTACGCCCCACGGGCGGTGCTGTACCGTCAACATAGTACCAGCGTTGATCCTCGCGAAGAAAGCGTGAACACTCATGAATGGCATGAATGTTGTCGTTCTCGCGGTATCGCGCAAAAAAGGTGACGAAAGCTTCGTCCTCATGGCTTCCATGATTACAACGGGTTACATTCAGGCTAAGCCAAACGGTACCCGGGAAACTTTCAGATAAAAGCCCTGACAGGCCGGGATGGCGTTTATCAGGATGCCAGGTCGCAACCAGATACTCCGCATTATGCTGAACATAAGCGCAATAACGGGATCGCATAAGTTGTTCAGCTGTAAAAGGAATTTGGTTGCCCTGCAGAAAGGGCTCGCAACATACGCTATACTGCTCTCCGCTACAACATGGGCAGGTTTCTGACACATTATCTCCAGAGAATGATGAGTCGATTTCACAGGCGCGCTATGTTAGCTGACCCCACGTTGTGACGCTACGTATTGACGGCAGGACCAGATACAAATGAGAAAAGTAAAAATTGGATTGGCTCTGGGGTCTGGAGCGGCCAAAGGATGGGCACACATTGGTGTGATCAACGCCCTGGAGCGCGCTGGCATTGAGATTGACGTTGTTGCAGGTTGCTCAGTCGGCGCACTGGTTGGGTCTGCCTATGTGAATAATCGTTTGCCGTTGATGCAGAAATGGGTCAGTGCATTCCGCTACTGGGATGTTATTCGTCTGATGGATGTCTCGTGGCAGCGTGGCGGACTTTTACGCGGCGAGCGGGTTTTCAACCATGTTCGTCAGCTTATCCCTAACGATGCGATTGAGCAGTGCCATAAACCTTTTGGCGTGGTGGCGACCAACCTCAGTACCGGTCGCGAACTCTGGCTCACTGAGGGCGATTTACATCAGGCCGTGCGTGCATCCTGTAGTATGCCAGGTTTATTACCACCAGTGGGCTACAATGGGTATTGGCTGGTAGATGGTGCCGTGGTCAATCCGGTGCCAGTCTCACTGACGCGTGCCCTGGGCGCAGACATTGTTATTGCCGTTGATTTACAGCATGACGCGCATTTAATGCAACAGGATCTCTTTTCCGTTACGCCTCAGAACAGCGAAGAAGAAGCCGCAGCAGCGGCATTGAGTTGGGGTGGGAAACTGCGACAGCGCCTGGTGAATTTCACCCAGCGCCGTGCATCTCAGTCGCCTGGCGCGATGGAGATTATGTCCACCTCAATCCAGGTGCTGGAGAATCGCCTGAAGATGAACCGTATGGCAGGCGATCCACCCGACGTTTTAATACAGCCGGTCTGTCCGCAAATTTCGACGCTGGACTTTCATCGTGCTGAAGAGGCTATCGAGGCAGGCAGGGCGGCCGTAGAGAAGAAAATGGATGAACTATTACCACTGGTCCGTGGCAGATAATGAAGTTGTTCATTCAAAGCGGTGACTTCGGGCAATTCTGAAAGGCGCAACTGCGTTTTATGAACCACTATTGAAATATCTGGTACGCAGGGGGAAAGAATGGAAAAACCACTACTCGGCAAAAAGATACTCATTGTCGAAGATGAGGCTGTTTTCCGTTCGTTGCTGGACCAATTTTTGTTATCGATGGGTGCTGTGACGTTACAAGCGGAAGACGGTCTGGAAGCAATTACACAACTACAACAGCATACTGTCGACCTGATTATCTGCGATCTGGAAATGCCTCGCATGAGCGGCATCCAGTTTGTTGAGCATATTCGCACCCGTGGCAATGTGGTGCCGATTTTAATCATTTCGGCCACTGAAAACATGTCTGATATCGCTCACGTACTGCGTCTTGGGGTGCAGGATGTGCTGCTGAAACCGCTGAAAAACTTTGAACGCTTCCGTGAAGCGGTCTATGAGTGTCTCTATCCCTCTATGTTCACCTCGAAAGTGGAAGAGGATGAGCAACTGTTCCAGGACTGGGATGCGCTGGTTCGCGATCCCAAAGCGGCTGCCAAGCTGCTTAAGCAACTCCAGCCTCCGGTACAACAGACGATTGCCAACTGTCGGGTTAACTACCGCCAGCTGACAATGGCTGAGCAGCCCGGACTGGTGCTTGATATCGCGGCGCTCTCCGATAAAGATCTGGCATTTTACTGTCTGGACGTCACGCGCGCCGGTGACAATGGCGTGCTGGCGGCGTTGCTGTTGCGGGCTCTGTTCAATGGTCTGTTACAGGAGCAGCTGACCGGACAAAAACAGCGCCTGCCAGAGCTTAATGGATTGCTCAGACAGGTTAATCTGTTACTCCGTCAGGCAAATCTCAGCGGTCAGTTCCCGTTGCTGGTTGGTTACTATCACCGCGGTTTAAAAAACTTGATCCTGGTTTCCGCCGGATTAAACGCCACACTTCATGTTCATACCCATCAGATTCAGCTCAGCAATGGCGTCCCTCTTGGCACTATGGGCAGCACCCATCTGAACCAAATCAGTCAGCGTGCTGATAACTGGCAATGCCATGTGTGGGGCGCGGGCGGGCGCATCCGGCTGATGCTGTCGACCGAAGAATAAGGGCTAAAAAACGAAAGATTCTGGTGCTGAGGACAGGGCCAGAGTTTAGCTTTACAGTTGGGTAATAGTCTTAATTTCGACGGTTTCATGCCTTCCAGGATAAATCCGTTCGATACTAGCTGATATACTCATTTCCGAATTTAAACCGACATATCAAGTATTAACTTGAACGGCCTATGAGAGAGGTATCTTAATGTCTGCCAATAATACCAAAGTAAAAAAAGCGGTAATCCCGGTAGCGGGTTTGGGCACGCGTATGCTCCCGGCTACCAAAGCGATTCCAAAAGAGATGTTACCGCTGGTTGATAAGCCGTTAATCCAGTATGTCGTTAACGAGTGTATCGCTGCTGGCATCAATGAAATTGTGCTGGTAACGCATTCATCAAAAAATGCCATCGAAAACCACTTTGATACCAGCTTCGAACTGGAATCCATGCTGGAAAAACGTGTTAAGCGTCAGCTGCTGGACGAAATCCAGTCAATCTGCCCGCCACACGTTACCATCATGCAGGTTCGTCAGGGCATTGCCAAAGGTCTGGGTCACGCAGTGATGTGTGCACACCCACTGATCGGTGATGAGCCATTTGCCGTTATCCTGCCAGACGTCATCATCGACGAATACGAATCCAACCCAACCAAAGATAACCTTGCAGAAATGCTGAGCCGTTATGAAGAGTCTGGCCGCAGCCAGATCATGGTTGAGCCGGTTGCCGATGTGACCGCTTATGGTGTTGTTGATTGCCAGGGCGCAGAACTGAACCCAGGCGACAGCGCGCCGATGGTCGGTGTGGTTGAGAAGCCTAAAGCGTCAGAATCACCTTCTAACCTGGCTGTAGTCGGTCGTTATGTTCTCTCTTCAGAGATCTGGCCACTGCTGGCGAAAACCCCTCCAGGTGCAGGCGGTGAAGTTCAGCTCACTGACTCCATTGCCATGCTGATGGAAAAAGAGACTGTCGAAGCTTACCACCTGAAAGGCGTGAGCCATGACTGCGGTAACAAGCTGGGCTACATGCAGGCTTTCGTTGAGTACGGTGTTCGTCATCCGGTATTGGGCAAAGATTTTTCTGAATGGCTCGATGGCGCAGTTGGCAACAAAAAGTAATTCATAAACACAGGATAACTCGATGAAAGTCACTGTATTTGGTATCGGCTATGTCGGTCTGGTTCAGGCTGCGGTGTTAGCCGAAGTCGGACATGACGTTCTCTGCATTGATGTCGACGAAAACAAAGTCGAAAATCTGAAAAAAGGCATCATTCCTATTTTCGAACCAGGTTTAACGCCGCTGGTAATGTCCAATTACGAAGCGGGTCGTCTGAAGTTCAGCACTGATGCTGAGCTGGGCGTAAACCATGGTGTTATGCAGTTTATTGCAGTCGGTACTCCACCGGATGAAGACGGCTCTGCCGATCTGAAATATGTGACCGCCGTAGCGCGCACCATTGCGCAGCATATGAACGATCACAAAGTGGTTATCGACAAATCAACCGTTCCGGTTGGCACAGCAGACAAAGTTCGTGCGGTAATGACGGAAGCGCTGAAAGCGCGTGATGCCAACATCACATTTGATGTGGTTTCAAACCCTGAATTCCTGAAAGAGGGTGCTGCAGTTAATGACTGCATGCGTCCGGAGCGTATCGTTGTCGGTACTGACAACGACGACGTGGTAGAGCTGTTACGTGAGCTTTATGAGCCGTTTAACCGTAACCACGATCGCATGATCATGATGGATATCCGCAGCGCAGAGCTGACTAAGTATGCCGCTAACTGCATGCTGGCAACCAAAATCAGCTTTATGAACGAGATGTCTAACCTGGCTGAACGTTTAGGTGCGGATATTGAAAAAGTACGCCAGGGCATCGGTTCAGATCCCCGCATTGGCTACCACTTTATCTACCCTGGCTGTGGCTACGGCGGCTCCTGCTTCCCGAAAGATGTGCAGGCGTTGATCCGTACCGCGGAGTCTATTGGCTATCAGCCACGTCTGTTACAGGCCGTGGAAGATGTGAATGACAACCAGAAAAATAAACTGCCTACCTTCATTAAGCGTCATTTTGGCGACGATCTGAAAGGTAAAACGTTTGCACTCTGGGGTCTGTCATTCAAGCCTAATACGGACGACATGCGTGAAGCCTCAAGCCGTGTGCTGATGGAAACGCTGTGGGAAGCGGGCGCTTCTGTTCAGGCGTTTGACCCTGAAGCAATGGACGAAGCGCAGCGTATCTATGGTCACCGCAGCGATCTGAAGCTGATGGGGACCAAAGAAGCAGCCCTGCAGGGTGCAGACGGTCTGGTCATCTGTACGGAGTGGCAAAACTTCCGTGCGCCTGACTTCGACATTATCAAAAATGCGCTGAAAGAAGCCGTGATTTTTGATGGTCGTAACCTGTATGATCCAGAGCGTATCAGCAAACGCGGTTTCGTTTATTATGCAATCGGCCGCGGAGCGTCTATTCAAACTGCATAATTAACGAGGGATTTATGAACTTTCTGGTCACCGGCGCCGCAGGCTTTATTGGTTTTCATGTTAGTCAGCGTCTGCTGGCCGCCGGTCACCAGGTTGTCGGTATCGACAACCTGAATGATTATTATGACGTAAATCTCAAGCATGCCCGTCTCAATTTAATTAAAGCCAACCCAGGTTTTACCTTTATTGAGATGGACCTGGCGGACCGTGATGCAATGGCATCACTGTTCGGCCAGAACAGGTTCCAGCGCGTTATTCACCTTGGCGCTCAGGCTGGTGTCAGGTATTCCATCGAAAACCCTCATGCTTACGCAGACGCTAATCTGATCGGTCACCTCAATATCCTTGAAGGCTGCCGTCATCATAAAATTGAACATCTGCTCTATGCTTCATCCAGTTCAGTTTATGGTCTGAACCGCAAGATGCCGTTCTCAACGGAAGACAGCGTTGATCATCCGGTATCATTATATGCGGCGACCAAAAAAGCCAATGAGCTCATGTCGCATACTTACTCGCATCTTTATCAGTTGCCGACAACCGGATTGCGCTTCTTTACCGTCTATGGGCCGTGGGGCCGCCCGGATATGGCATTATTCAAATTCACGCGCGCAATGATTGCCGGTGAAGCGATAGATGTTTATAACCAGGGCCAGATGAAACGCGACTTTACCTATATTGACGATATTGCTGAAGCGATTGTTCGTCTGCAGGATGTTATACCTCAGAAGGATGATCACTGGACCGTTGAAACCGGTTCACCCGCAACCAGTTCAGCCCCATATCGTGTTTATAACATTGGTAATAGTCAGCCTGTTACGTTGATGAGCTATATCGAAGCGATTGAGAAAGCACTGGGTATTACTGCGAATAAAAATCTGATGCCGATGCAACCCGGTGATGTACTGGAAACCAGTGCGGATACAAGCGCGTTGTTTGAGGCCATTGGTTTTAAACCGCAGACCGGTGTTGAAGAGGGCGTTAAAAAATTCGTTGACTGGTATCGGGATTTTTACAGCGTCTGATTTAAAGAAAAAAGGAAGCGTCTGCTTCCTTTTTTTTGCGCATCAGGCTGATACTAATGTCGCGGCACTGTTTACTGTTTCAGTAAAAAATCGTCCAGCGTTTTACCCTGTTCTTCCAGTGCTATTTTGATCACCGCAGGTGTACGTCCCTGACCGGTCCATGTTCTGGACTCACCTTTTTCATCGGTATAAGCATATTTAGCCGGGCGCACTGAGCGTTTAGCTTTTGCCGCAGTTCGGGGAGTCGCGGCCTGGGCGTTAATCAGTTCATTCGGGTCGATTCCATCGGCCAGCAACATTTCACGATACTGATTAAGTTTACGCGTGCGTTCTTCATTTTCTGCCTGAAAATGCGACTCTTCTTCGCGGCGTTCTTTTACCACCACGTCCAGTTTTTCCAGCATCTCTTCCAGTGTTTCTACGGAATACTCTCTGGCCTGGGCGCGCAGCGTACGGATATTATTAAGAACTTTTAGTGCTTCGCTCATTGTCCTGGTCTCTGAATAAGGGGAAAGTTGTGTTGCCCGCTAATAGTAGTGGTGACGTTAAATAACTTCAATCATAAAAAAAATGATCACGGCTAATAACGCTGGAAATTAAAATAACCTGAGGGGGAATAATTCATAATTATGCCGAATGAAAAATATTTTCGCTTAGTGTGATATGAAATAAATTTAATGTATTTAAGGCAGTAACAAAAATGTCATTGCTTGCATTGCAGTTAAAATAAGCAAAACTTATTCTCTTTCCTGACGCACCTGACGGTCGTCATAAACTGCCTGTTTAACGGTAAGCGGGCGGGCATTACGCTCTATTCCTCCATCGGCGTCAACGTATTCCCTGCGCTTTGTGTTAATATGCGCGCCATTCTGTTCAGTCCCGATGAAGATACGTTCCTATGGCCCAACTCTATTTCTATTACTCTGCCATGAATGCAGGGAAATCAACTGCACTGCTGCAATCTTCCTATAACTATCAGGAGCGCGGCATGCGTTCACTGGTCTACACCGCTGAGATCGATAATCGCTTTGGTGCCGGGCAGGTGAGTTCCCGCATCGGACTTTCGTCTCCCGCTGTGCTCTACAATGCAGAGACTGCACTTTACAGTGAAATTGCTGCTGAACATGCTGTGCAGCCTATTCACTGCGTGTTAGTTGATGAGAGTCAGTTCCTGACCCGGGAACAGGTCAAAGCGCTCTCTGATGTCGTGGACGATCTGGACATCCCTGTGCTCTGTTATGGCTTGCGAACTGATTTCCGGGGTGAACTGTTTGTGGGCAGTCAGTATCTGCTGGCATGGGCTGATAAGCTGGTTGAGCTTAAAACTATCTGTCACTGCGGCCGCAAGGCCAGCATGGTGCTGCGACTGGATAGTGAAGGTAAACCGTTCAGTGAAGGTGAGCAGGTCGTGATTGGCGGTAACGAAAGTTATATCTCCGTCTGTCGTAAGCACTATAAACAGGCGATAGAGCAGGGCTCGTTACAGGCGATTCATGGTGCACAGACTCCGCTGCCGTAACCCTCTTTTCAGGTAATAAAAAACCCGCCGTGGCGGGTTTTCTTATCACAGTGTCAGCGGGTCATTATCAGACCTTTTTCGCCTTCTTATCAGCCTTGATTCCTTTAACCGGCTGCTGAGCAACCGCCTGAGCGACGCTTGAGAACGGTTCAACAAATTCACGACCATAGAAAGTGTCGAGCATAATCTGTTTCAGCTCAGCAATCAGCGGATAACGTGGGTTAGCACCGGTACACTGGTCATCAAAGGCATCATCGGCCAGTTTGTCGACTTTTGCCAGGAAGTCCGCTTCCTGCACACCCGCTTCACGGATGGAGGTCGGGATACCCAGTTCAGTTTTAATCTCATCCAGCCATGCCAGTAACTTCTCGATTTTTTGCGCAGTGCGGTCGCCCGGCGCGCTCAAACCTAAATGGTCCGCAATTTCAGCGTAGCGACGACGGGCCTGCGGACGATCATACTGGCTGAAAGCGGTCTGTTTAGTCGGGTTGTCATTGGCGTTGTAGCGAATAACGTTCGAGATTAACAGCGCATTAGCCAGGCCGTGAGGGATATGGAATTCTGAACCCAGTTTGTGCGCCATTGAGTGACAGACCCCAAGGAAGGCGTTGGCGAACGCAATGCCGGCGATAGTAGCAGCGTTGTGGACACGTTCACGCGCAACCGGATTTTTCGCGCCTTCAGCATAACTGGCTGGCAGATTCTCTTTTAACAGTTTCAGTGCCTGCAGTGCCTGCCCATCAGAGTACTCATTTGCCAGCACAGAAACGTAGGCTTCCAGCGAGTGGGTCACTGCATCCAGACCACCAAAGGCGCAGAGTGAACGCGGCATATCCATCACCAGGTTAGCATCGACAATCGCCATATCCGGGGTCAATGCATAGTCAGCGAGTGGATATTTCTGACCTGTCGCGTCATCGGTCACCACGGCGAACGGTGTGACTTCTGAACCGGTCCCGGAGGTCGTGGTGATGGCCACCATCCGTGCTTTTACGCCCATTTTCGGGAATTTGTAGATACGTTTACGGATATCCATGAAACGTAACGCCAGCTCTTCGAAGTGGGTTTCCGGATGTTCGTACATCACCCACATGATTTTCGCGGCATCCATCGGGGAACCACCACCCAGTGCGATGATGACATCAGGCTTGAAGCTGTTCATCTGCTCGGCACCTTTACGCACGATGCTCAGCGTCGGGTCAGCTTCAACTTCGAAGAAGACTTCGGTTTCGATGCCGTGTGATTTCAGCACGCGGGTGACCTGGTCGGCATAGCCGTTGTTGAACAGGAAACGGTCAGTGACAATAAAGGCACGTTTCGCGCCATCCGTTGCCACTTCTTCCAGCGCAATAGGCAGTGAACCCCGACGGAAGTAGATGGATTTAGGAAGTTTATGCCACAACATATTCTCAGCTCGCTTGGCGACAGTTTTGGTATTAATCAGGTGTTTTGGACCGACGTTTTCTGAAATAGAGTTACCGCCCCATGAACCACAACCCAGCGTCAGAGAGGGGGCCAGTTTAAAGTTGTAGAGGTCACCGATACCGCCCTGTGAAGCCGGCGTGTTGATCAGAATACGCGCAGTTTTCATTTTGTCGCCGAAGTAGTGCACGCGCTCAGTCTGGTTGTCCTGGTCGGTATAAAGGCAGGAGGTGTGACCGATACCGCCCATCGCGACCAGTTTCTCCGCTTTATTAACCGCATCCTGGAAATCTTTCGCCCGATACATCGCCAGCGTTGGGGAGAGTTTTTCATGGGCAAAAGGTTCAGATTCATCCACGAGTTTCACTTCACCAATCAAAATTTTCGTGTCTGCTGGTACGGTTAGCCCGGCCATCTCCGCAATTTTAAATGCCGGTTGACCCACGATGGCCGCATTGAGGCCGCCGTTTTTAAGGATGATATTCTGAACTGCACTCAGCTCGGCGCCCTGCAGCATGTAACCACCATGGCTGGCAAAACGTTCACGCACTGCGTCATAGACCGAATCAACCACGATTACCGATTGTTCTGAGGCGCAGATCACGCCGTTATCAAACGTTTTCGACATCAGAATTGACGCAACGGCACGTTTCACATCGGCGGTTTCATCAATCACCACCGGCGTATTACCGGCACCCACACCAATTGCCGGTTTGCCGGAGCTGTAAGCCGCTTTCACCATTCCCGGTCCACCAGTGGCGAGAATCAGGTTGATATCGGGGTGATGCATCAGCTGGTTTGACAGCTCAACAGATGGGGCGTCGATCCAGCCGATAATGTCTTTAGGCGCACCGGCGGCAATCGCGGCCTGCAGGACGATATCTGCCGCTTTATTCGTCGCGTCTTTGGCACGTGGATGTGGCGAGAAAATGATACCGTTACGGGTTTTGAGGCTGATTAAGGCTTTGAAAATGGCGGTTGAAGTTGGATTAGTAGTCGGGACGATACCGCAAATCAGGCCAATCGGCTCGGCGATGGTGATGGTGCCGAAAGTATCGTCGGTGGCTAACACACCGCAGGTCTTTTCATCTTTATAGGCGTTGTAGATATATTCTGAAGCAAAATGGTTTTTAATGACTTTGTCTTCGACGATGCCCATACCGGATTCGGCAACAGCCATCTTAGCAAGGGGGATGCGGGCATCTGCGGCAGCGAGGGCGGCGGCACGAAATATGGCGTCGACCTGTTCCTGAGAAAAATTGGCATATTCACGCTGGGCTTTTTTTACACGTTCAACCAGTGCATTGAGTTCAGCGACATTGGTTACGGCCATGGTGTTCTCCTGAAGGAAGTTAAACTTTTTTAGTAAACAATCCTGCGCCCTGAGTATAGCCATGCTCAAAAAATGCGCTGTATCAGGATGTAATGACAGGATTTTCAACTGCTTACTGAATAAGTCTTGCGTTGTCTGTGAAGACGTTTTCATTGATGCCGCTAATACTTCCGTTGTGAAAATATTACCTGGTTTGGGGTAGGTCAATTTTGATGCAGATCAATTTAACCGCAGGCTGACACCTTTCAGCACGGGGCTGATCCTTTATCAGCTCAAATGGACTTTCACATGCTGGCAGTCAGCCTGGTAGCGTCTAAATCCAGTCACTTTTTAATCTCTGGTGTAAAGCGCTAAAGGAGCGTTCATTCATCTATATAAATAGCTGGCTCAGCATCTGGTGTACGGGTCTGTTTTCACATACATTAGGCGCGTTTCCCCCCTGTGGTACGGAGTTAAAGTCGTGAACCCTGCGCTGTTAGATTTATCAGGCTATATAAAATTTTTTGTCGGGCTCTTTGCGCTGGTCAATCCAGTGGGCATTATTCCGGTGTTCATCAGCATGACCCGATATCAGGGCGTGGCTGAGCGTAATAAAACTAACCTTACCGCTAATCTTGCGGTGGCCATCATTCTCTGGACGTCACTTTTTCTGGGCGATGCGATTCTGCATGTGTTCGGTATTTCGATTGACTCTTTCCGCATTGCGGGTGGGATTTTGGTCGTCACCATTGCGATGTCGATGATCAGCGGCAAGCTGGGTGAGGATAAGCAGAACAAGCAGGAAAAGTCAGAAACGGCGATCCGTGAAAGCGTGGGCGTTGTGCCTCTGGCGCTGCCACTGATGGCGGGGCCAGGTGCTATCAGCTCGACAATCGTCTGGAGTACCCGTTATCACAGCTGGCTGAACCTGATGGGTTTTACCCTGGCAATCGCTATCTTTGCCTTCTGTTGCTGGTTACTGTTCAGGGCTGCACCATTAATGGTGCGTATTCTCGGCCAGACCGGCATCAACGTCATTACCCGTATCATGGGTTTGTTACTGATGGCACTGGGCATTGAATTTGTTGTAACCGGTATGAAGTCTATTTTTCCCGGTCTGCTGAATTAAACCCTCACTTATTTCAGGCAATGAAATGAAGTAATGATCCGTGATGGTGCAAAATGGCCTTTCATTGCACTATTACGATGCAATTATTCGCGATACTTAAAATAGAGGCACGATTATAAATTTCATTACTGCGTGTTTGCTCACAGACTTTTTCGTGGGAAATAATGTCACTATTTTCACACGATATTCTCCTCTGCACTTTTAACTCTGCCTCATAATCCGCCACAATATTACGGTAAGCCTGAATTTCATCATGCTGAAGCCGGATTTATCAGTATGAATGCCAAAACAGGCACAATTTGTCACCTGATCCTGCTTCGCAAAGAGCTTTCCGGCTAAAACGCCTATTTTTCATATTGATATGAAATTTTCAGAACGAAAATTAACACTTCCGCTTCGTGACATCTCATGATAAAAGAGAATTAGTTAACATTTTCGTTATTTTGCTTTGGCGCCCCTTAACGCCTTCTGATAATTTTTGGCTTAACGTGAATTTTTTCTCTGAAAGCCCAAAGTGAGAACGCTTTTTGCTTAAGCCTATCGGGATACTTAAATAAGGTTGGCGTTTCGGATGATTGGGATAAAGAACTTGCAGCAAAAGCGGTCCTCACTCGCAGGTGTTCTGTTACTGGCGTTTTCACCGGCCTATGCCGCCACCGTTCCGCCGGGAACGGCACTGGCTGCGCAACAGCAGATGGTGATTAATAACGGAAGCGAAGTCTCTTCACTGGATCCGCATAAAACTGAAGGCGTGCCGGAGTCCAATATTATTCAAAATCTGCTGGACGGACTGGTCAATACTGACAACAGCGGTCAGGTCGTGCCAGGCGTCGCCAAAAGCTGGGAGAATCCGCAACCTACCGTCTGGATTTTTAATCTGCGGGGTGATGCAAAGTGGAGCAATGGTGAGCCGGTGACCGCGAATGATTTCGTCTACAGCTGGCGTCGCCTGGTGGACCCGAAAACGGCGTCGCCTTATTCAAGCTATCCGCAGGCAGCCCATTTTGCCAATATCGATGCCATCCTTGCCGGTAAAGCGTCACCTGATCAACTGGGTGTGAAAGCGCTGGATGCCCATCGTCTGCAGATTACCCTGAGTGAACCAGTGCCTTACCTGGTCGCGATGCTGGCGCTTACCGCGATGAAGCCGGTTTATGAACCGGCCATTAAGCAGTGGGGTGAAGCCTGGACGCGTCCGGGTCATTACATTGGTAACGGCGCTTATACGCTGGACGAGTGGGTCGTCAATGAAAAAATCGTCCTGAAACGCAATCCACAATACTGGGACAATGCCCATACGGTCATTGAGCAGGGGACATTTCTGCCTATCGCCTCTGAAAACAGTGATATCAATCGCTACCGCAGCGGCGGCACGGATATGACCAACAGTGCGGTGCCGCCGGAGATGTTTGGCAAACTACGCAAAGAGCTGGGCGACGAAGTGAAAGTCAGTCCATTGCTCTGTACGTTCTACTACGAAATTAACAATAAAAAGGCGCCGTTCACCGATGCACGGGTTCGTGCCGCGCTGAAAATGACCCTCGATCGCGAAGTGATTGCCAATAAGATCATGGCCCAGGGACAAATTCCCGCCTATAGCCTGACACCGCCTTTCACCGCCGGTATCAAACTCACGCCGCCTGCCTGGTTCACCTGGACGCAGGCGCAGCGTAATGACGCCGCGAAGAAGCTGCTGGCCGAGGCAGGCTTCGATGCTGCCCATCCGCTGACCTTTACGCTGCTCTATAACACCTCAGATCAGAACAAACGGCAGGCGATTGCAGCTGCCTCGATGTGGCAGAAAAACCTTGGCGCGAAAGTGACACTGCAGAATCAGGAATGGAAAACCATGCTGGAGACCCGCCATCAGGCGCAGTATGACGTGGTCCGTGCTACCTGGTGTGCCGATTACAACGAACCCTCAACCTTCCTGAATATGCTAATCAGCAACGCCTCGATCAACACCGCGTTTTACAGCAGCGCGACCTTCGATCGTCTGATGAAGGAAACGCTGACGGCGGGCAGTGAGGCGCAGCGTGCCGACCTGTATCAGCAGGCTGAAACACAACTCGACAAAGACTCACCAATTGTGCCAGTTTACTACCGCGTAAGTGTGCGCCTGGTAAAGCCCTGGGTTGGCGGCTTTACGGGCAAAGACCCGCAGGACATGACAGACCTGAAGTACTATTTCATCAAACAACACTGATCTGATCGCCCGTACGGCGAGACAGTCGGGAACGCATCAACGTACAGACCATTTTGGGGTCAATCTCCCTGGTAACAGGCCAGGGAGCCCGGAGACGGGGGACGCCGGGGCAGCGCATCGCCACGGTGACGATAATAAAACTGGAGTGTAATAATGAACAACATCACGAAAAAAAGCCTGATAGCAGCGGGTGTTTTCGCCGCAGTGAGTGCTTTGGCAGGGAATGCGGCTTTCGCAGCAAATGTGCCCGCAGGCGTTGAGCTGGCCGCTAAACAGGAGCTGATTCGCGGCAATGGCGATGAAGTGCAGTCGCTCGATCCGCACAAAATCGAAGGCGTGCCGGAAGACAACGTGGCGCGCGATCTTTACGAAGGTCTGCTGGTCAATGACAGCAACGGTAAACCGATTCCGGCTGTAGCGGAAAGTTACGAAAATAAAGACTTCAAAGTGTGGACGTTCCACCTGCGTAAAAATGCTAAATGGTCCAACGGCGAGCCGGTGACCGCGCAGGACTTCGTTTACAGCTGGGAGCGTCTGGTCGATCCTAAAACCGCTTCACCGTACGCCAGTTATCCGCAATATGGTCATATCCTGAACGTCGATGACATCATTGCCGGTAAAAAACCGATTACCGATCTGGGCGTGAAAGCCCTGGACGATCACACGCTGGAAGTCACGCTGAGTGAGCCGGTTCCCTATTTTGATAAACTGCTGATCAACTCCGTAATGTCACCGGTTTATAAACCGGCGATTGAGAAGTTTGGCGATCAGTGGACTCAGCCACAGAACTGGGTCGGCAACGGTGCCTTTAAACTCGACGCGCACGTGATCAACGAGCGTATCACCCTGGTGCGTAACCCGAATTACTGGGACAACGAACACACCGTGCTGAACAAAGTCACCTTCCTGCCAATCAGTTCCGAAGTCAGCGACGTTAACCGTTACTTCTCCGAGAACGGCAGCGACATGACTTACAACAATCTGCCGATTGAGCTGTTTAAGAAACTGCAGCGTGACAACGGCAAAGAGCTGCACGTCGATCCTTATCTCTGCACCTATTACTACGAAATCAACAACCAGAAAGCGCCATTCACCGATCCACGCGTTCGCGCCGCCCTGAAGCTGGGTCTGGATCGTGACATCATGGTTAACAAAGTGCTGGCGCAGGGCCAGAAGCCGGCCTACAGCTACACGCCGCCATCAACCGACGGCATGGATATCCTGCCGCCAGACTGGTTCAAATGGTCACAGGACAAACGTAATGCCGAAGCGAAAAAGCTGCTGGCTGAAGCCGGCTATACCGCCGACAAACCGCTGACCTTTAACCTGCTGTATAACACCTCCGATCTGCATAAGAAGCTGGCGATTGCCGCCTCGTCGATCTGGAAGAAAAACATCGGTGTGAACATCAAGCTGGAAAACCAGGAGTGGAAAACCTTCCTGGATACCCGTCATCAGGGTAACTTCGATGTATCGCGTGCGGCCTGGTGTGCGGACTATAACGAGCCCACTTCATTCCTGAACACCATGCTGTCTAACAGCAGCAGTAACACCTCGCACTATAAGAGCGAGGCGTTTGACAAAGTGATCCGTGACGCGATTAAGGCACCGGATGCGAAAGCCCGCGCAGTGGATTATCAGAAAGCGGAGCAGATCCTGGATAAAGACAGCACCATCGTACCGGTTTACTACTACGTAAATACGCGTCTGGTGAAGCCTTATGTCGGCGGTTATACCGGTAAAGATCCACTGGATAAAACCCTGGATAAAGACTTCTACATTATCAAACACTAATAGCATTCAGGCTATCAGCAGTGGCGGCGCGTCTGGCGCCGCCTTTTTTACTTATTTATATGTTGTGATGCAACAGCCTGGTAGGTACGGCAATGTTAAAATTCATCCTGCGTCGCTTGCTTGAAGCGCTTCCGACGCTGTTCGTCCTGATCACCATCTCCTTCTTTATGATGCGCCTGGCACCCGGCAGCCCGTTTACCGGCGAGCGCACCCTGGCCCCGGAAGTGATGGCCAACATTGAGGCGAAATATCACCTCAACGATCCCATCGGTAAGCAGTATGTTGATTACCTGCTGCAGCTGGCGCACGGCGATTTCGGCCCTTCGTTTAAATACAAAGATTATTCGGTCAACTATCTGGTCGCGCACGCGTTCCCGGTCTCAGCCAAACTCGGCCTGGCCGCGTTCCTGCTGGCGGTGATACTGGGCGTCACGGCGGGTGTGATCGCCGCGCTTAAACAGAACAGTATATGGGACTTCGTGGTGATGGGGGTGGCAATGACCGGCGTGGTGATACCGAGTTTCGTGGTCGCGCCGCTGCTGGTTCTGCTCTTTGCCATCACCCTGAAATGGCTGCCCGGCGGTGGCTGGAACGGTGGTCAGTGGAACTACATGCTGTTGCCGATGGTGGCGCTGTCGCTGGCGTATATCGCCAGTATTGCGCGTATCACTCGTGGTTCAATGATTGAAGTGATGCACTCCAATTTTATCCGCACCGCGCGCGCCAAAGGCTTGCCGCTGCGCCGCATTGTGCTGCGTCATGCGCTCAAGCCCGCATTGCTGCCCGTGATTTCCTACATGGGACCGGCGTTTGTCGGCATCATCACCGGTTCGATGGTGATTGAGTCGATCTACGGTCTGCCGGGTATCGGTCAGCTGTTTGTGAACGGCGCGCTGAACCGTGACTACTCTCTGGTGATGAGCCTGACCATCCTGGTCGGTTTGCTGACCATTCTGTTTAACGCGATTGTTGACGTGCTCTATGCCGTTATCGATCCCAAAATTCGTTACTGATTGCGGAGTTCGCCATGATGTTAAGTAAGAAAAACAGCGAAGCTCTTGATGCGTTCAGTGAAAAGCTGGAAGTAGAAGGGCGCAGTCTCTGGCAGGACGCGCGTCGTCGTTTTATCCATAACCGGGCAGCCTTAATCAGTCTGCTGGTGTTGTTAGTAATCACGCTGTTCGTGATTTTTGCGCCGATGCTGGCGCATTTCACCTACGACGATACCGACTGGTCCATGATGTCCTCACCGCCCGATACGACATCTGGTCACTGGTTTGGCACCGATTCATCGGGACGTGACATACTGGTCCGTGTGGCCATCGGTGGTCGTATCTCACTGATGGTGGGCGTAGCGTCTGCGCTGATTGCGGTGATCGTCGGCACGCTGTATGGCTCAATAGCCGGTTACCTGGGCGGCAAAACCGACTCGGTGATGATGCGTATTCTGGAAATTCTCAACTCCTTCCCGTTTATGTTCTTCGTGATCCTGCTGGTGACCTTCTTTGGTCGTAATATCCTGCTGATTTTTGCCGCTATCGGCATGGTTTCATGGCTGGATATGGCGCGTATTGTGCGCGGCCAGACGCTGAGCCTGAAGCGCAAAGAGTTCATCGAAGCAGCGCATGTCGGTGGGGTATCAACCTGGAAAATCGTGGTACGTCACATCGTGCCAAACGTGCTGGGCGTGGTGGTGGTTTACGCTTCGCTGCTGGTACCGAGCATGATCCTGTTTGAATCCTTCCTGAGCTTCCTGGGTCTGGGGACACAGGAGCCGCTGAGTAGCTGGGGCGCGCTGCTGAGCGACGGGGCTAACTCAATGGAAGTGTCGCCGTGGCTGTTGCTCTATCCGGCGGGCTTCCTGGTGGTCACGCTGTTCTGTTTCAACTTTATTGGCGATGGCCTGCGTGATGCCCTCGACCCGAAAGATCGTTAAGGAGTTTCCCGATGACTATTCATGAATTCCAGCCAGCGATGGCGGCCCGCGCGGGAAGCGAACAGCTACTTACGGTCAAAGATTTACGCGTGACCTTTGGCACGCACGATGGGGATGTTACCGCCGTCAACGACCTGAACTTCTCGCTGCGCGCCGGTGAAACGCTGGGCATTGTTGGCGAGTCTGGTTCTGGCAAGTCACAAACCGCCTTTGCCCTGATGGGGCTGCTGGCAAAAAATGGCCGCATTGGCGGCTCAGCAATGTTCAACGGTAAAGAGATCCTGAATCTGCCTGAGAACCAGCTCAATAAACTCCGCGCCGAACAGATTGCGATGATCTTCCAGGATCCGATGACCTCACTGAACCCCTATATGCGGGTAGGCGAGCAGCTGATGGAAGTGCTTAAGCTGCACAAAGGGATGAACAGCGCCCAGGCATTCGAAGAGTCCGTAAGGATGCTGGATGCGGTGAAAATGCCGGAAGCACGCAAACGCATGAAAATGTACCCGCATGAATTCTCCGGCGGAATGCGTCAGCGTGTGATGATCGCCATGGCGCTGCTGTGCCGCCCAAAATTGCTGATTGCCGATGAGCCAACTACCGCGCTGGATGTGACGGTGCAGGCGCAGATTATGACGCTGCTCAACGACCTGAAACGCGAGTTCAACACCGCCATTATCATGATCACCCATGATCTCGGCGTGGTGGCAGGCATCTGCGACAAAGTGCTGGTGATGTATGCCGGACGCACTATGGAGTATGGCAGCGCCCGTGATGTCTTCTACCAGCCAGCCCATCCTTACTCAATTGGCCTGCTTAATGCGGTGCCACGTCTGGATGCGATTGAAGGCGAAACCCTGGCCACCATTCCGGGCAATCCACCGAACCTGCTGCGTCTGCCGCAGGGCTGCCCGTTCCAGCCGCGTTGTCCGCACGCGATGGATATCTGCACCCAGGCACCGCCGCTGGAACCGTTTGGCAATGGCCGTCTGCGTGCCTGCTTTAAGCCGGTGGAGGAGTTAGTATGAGCACCGTAGCTGAAAAAAGAGTGTTACTGGAAATCGCCGATCTCAAGGTGCATTTCGACATTAAAGATGGCAAACAGTGGTTCTGGCAGCCATCAAAAACCCTGAAAGCGGTGGATGGTGTCAGCCTGCGTCTGTATGAAGGTGAAACCCTGGGCGTGGTGGGCGAGTCGGGTTGCGGTAAATCGACGCTGGCGCGCGCCATTATCGGCCTGGTTAAGGCCACCGAAGGTCGTGTCGCCTGGTTAGGCCGCGATCTGCTGGGTCAGAGCGAAGAGGAGTGGCGCAAAGCCCGCAGCGATATCCAGATGATATTCCAGGATCCCCTGGCGTCCCTGAACCCGCGCATGACCATCGGCGATATCATCGCAGAGCCGCTTCGTACTTATCATCCAAAAATGGCGCGTCAGGAAGTCAAAGACCGTGTCAAAAATATGATGATGAAAGTCGGGCTTCTGCCAAACCTGATTAACCGCTACCCGCATGAGTTCTCGGGTGGGCAGTGTCAGCGTATCGGTATCGCACGTGCGCTGATTCTGGAGCCGAAGCTGATTATCTGTGACGAGCCGGTGTCTGCACTGGATGTCTCGATTCAGGCGCAGGTGGTGAACCTGCTGCAGCAGTTGCAGCGGGAAATGGGCTTGTCGCTGATTTTCATTGCGCACGATCTGGCGGTGGTGAAACACATCTCTGACCGGGTGCTGGTGATGTATCTGGGGCATGCGGTGGAGCTGGGGACTTACAAAGAGGTCTACACCAATCCGCAGCATCCATACACCCGTGCGCTGATGTCTGCTGTACCGATTCCCGATCCGGATAAAGAGAAGAACAAGGAGATTCAGCTGCTGGAAGGGGAGCTGCCGTCGCCGATTAATCCGCCATCCGGCTGCGTATTCCGCACCCGTTGTCCGATTGCCGGTCCGGAATGTGCGAAAACCCGTCCGCTTCTGGAAGGCAGTTTCCACCATGCGGTATCCTGTCTGAAAGTCGACCCGCTATAATGCAAAACGCCGGGCACTTGCCCGGCGTTTTCTTATCTGCTTTGACGCCTATTCACGCCACAGGATATGACAGAGCTTGTGATCTTTTTCGCGACACAACAACACGCGAGCAAAGACGTCGGTAATCGGTTCACCGTCCGCTTCACCCAACCCAATCACCACCTCGGCGAAAAAGTCAGGGTTCAGATCGAAATCGACATGATCTTTCCAGTCTTCAGACGGATCAAAC
Organism: Pantoea jilinensis; assembly: GCF_019104105.1. Taxonomy (NCBI): domain Bacteria; kingdom Pseudomonadati; phylum Pseudomonadota; class Gammaproteobacteria; order Enterobacterales; family Erwiniaceae; genus Pantoea; species Pantoea jilinensis. Next base: position 1,901,273 of record NZ_CP077746.1, read on the forward strand.
AGCTCTGCGCCACCGCGCTCTTCGAACTGCAGATTGAAGAGAATGACGTCTGCCGGATCAAGATTGTCGACAGCCAGTTCAAGAAAGATATCGTAGGCTTGTTCCAGCGTTTCATCTTCGGTAAGGCGATTATTTAAATCCATAGTCTGTCCTGTCGGCCTGCGGCCATTTACACAATCTGGCTCGTTTTACAGTAAAGGGCTGAAGAAGTAAAACAGTCGTTCGACGATGCGCTGCCACCACGCACGTTTTGCCCAGCGCTTGCCATCCAGCAGGCGGGAACGGGCGATATAATCATCCTGCACACAGGCGAGATCGCTGCCAAAACCGGCATCATCGACCACCAGCGTCACTTCAAAATTGAGCCATAAACTGCGCATATCCAGGTTCACGGTGCCCACCAGGCTCAGCTGTCCATCGACCAGCACGCTTTTAGTGTGCAGCAGACCATCTTCAAACTGATAGATTTTCACGCCCGCTTCCAGCATCTCGCTGAAGAAGGAGCGGCTGGCCCAGCCGACCAGCAGCGAGTCGTTATGACGCGGCACAATCACGCTGACATTAACGCCACGCTGTGCGGCCGTACAGATAGCATGCAGCAGGTCGTCGCTCGGCACTAAGTAAGGAGTCGTCATGATCAGCTGCTCACGCGCTGAATAGACCGCGGTCAGCAGCGCCTGATGAATCATATCTTCCGGGAAGCCAGGACCGGAGGCGATGACCTGCACCGTGTGGCCGCTCTCCTGTTCAAACGGCATGATGTTGCGATCGGGCGGCGGCGGCAGAATGCGCTTACCGGTCTCAATCTCCCAGTCGCAGCTGAAAACAATGCCCATCGCGGTCGCTACCGGACCTTCCATACGCGCCATCAGGTCAATCCACTGGCCTACGCCCGCGCTTTGTTTAAAGAAGCGCGGATCGACCAGGTTCATGCTGCCGGTATAGGCGATGTAATTATCAATCAGAACGATTTTTCGATGCTGGCGGAGATCCATTCGTCGCAGGAAGACGCGCAGCAGGCTAACCTGCAACGCCTCTACGACATCGATCCCGGCATTGCGCATCATGCCCACCCAGGGACTGCGGAAAAAGTCGACGCTGCCCGCTGAGTCGAGCAGCAGTCGGCAGTGAACGCCACGGCGCGAGGCCGCCATCAGCGATTCTGCGACTTCATCTGCCAGCCCACCGGGATGCCAGATATAAAAAACCATCTCTATGTTGTGGCGTGCCAGTTGAATATCACGAATCAGCGCCTGCATAACATCGTCAGAGCTGGTAAGCAGCTGAAGCTGGTTTCCCTTGACCCCGGCAATGCCCTGGCGATGGTAACAAAGCTCGAAGAGCGAGCGAGCAACGTCACTGTGTTCAGTGGCAAAAATTTCACGGCACTGTTTCAGGTCACTGAGCCAGCGGGCGGTAGACGGCCACATGGTGCGCGCACGCTCCGCACGACGTTTACCCAGATGCAGTTCGCCAAACGAAAGATAAGCGATTATGCCTACCAGTGGCAGAATATAGATAACCAGAAGCCATGCCATGGCGGATGTTACCGCACGTCTTTTCATTAATACGCGCAGCGTCACCCCGGCTATGAGCAGCCAGTAACCAAATACCAGTAACCAGCTGATCAGGGTGTAAAAAGTGGTCATAAAGTGGACGTCCCGTTCGCGCTTTCGTCCGGCAAGTTTACGTGCAGAAGCCGGTTAACGAAACCCTTAATCCAGGACATCATCGATGAAGGATCCGATTTGGCATTGCCGCAAAGATCTCTATAATGCCCCGGCATAGATGACGTCAGTGAGGAAGTGATGAAACGAAGCAGAAATGAAGTGGCGCGCTGGAGAATGTTACGCCAGGTGCATCGCCGTCGTTCACGCTGGCTGGAAGGGCAGTCGCGACGCTATAAACGCATCCACTGCATCCGCCATCAACTGGCCCAGCAGCAGCGTCGCTCGATTCTGTTTATTACGCAGATAATATAATCAGGCTTCCAGAAACCCTAATTCATCCATTACTCGTCGCGCCATGGAATGTTCCTGTCGTGACGCTCCCCGATCGGTGACTTCACGCATCAGACAATCCACTACGCTGCCCAGCGATGTGGGTCTGCGATAACCCACACGGTCATACCATTCAAAAGACCATTTATCAGACTTACGCTGATAATAAACGGTCAGCCACGCTGAGCAGTTGGCCGGATAACCACTCAGGACTTCAATTTTTGGATCGGCAATAGCCTGAATCCGTGATAACAGCGGATCAAACAGCGTAATAGTCTGGCGAGTGTAGGTTTTATTCATAATGAGCCCGCGACGATACTGCGCATCCCTTCGAGGTCAGAGGTGTAATCAATCAGTAATAAATGTAGACAGCCCTTCTGAATAATTCCTCTTTAAAGCTAAAAAAATGATGTTCAGATCATAATTAGCCGAACAACAGCGCGTAGCGGTCAGGATACCAGAACAGGAGGTGATGAATGACAGGAAACCTGTACAACTTTACATTTAGTCAAGATACTGAAATTTATGATTTTATTTTTTTAAATGTACAAATCAGCGATTTTTTAACCTAAATACCTGTACAACTAAGGCCTGGTTGTATAGCTTTACCGCATCGGTTAGTAACTTTTAATGAATCCTATGAGGGCCAACCATGCAGACTAACGTTCGTATTCCCGCTTCAGTATCTGATATCTCAGCTTATTTGCACAGTGCTGCGCAGCCTTCCCAGCAGGCCATTCTTGGATCTGTTGTTACAGAAATTATCAGTTCTGGCCGTAGCCTGAATCGTAAAGCTATCTGCTCAAAACTTATCAGCCGTTTACAACATGTCGACAACCCGGAAGAAGAGCAGCACTACCATGCATTAATTGGCCTGATCCTGGACCGGAGTTAATCGCGCGCCGATATTGTGTCAGCAAGAGATGTGTAAAGCAGAGTGCAGGCGAATCTCACTACGCGATCGAATTCAGTCAGTCAGGGGCAACGCCTTTATTAATTGTGGTCCTGCATAAACGCCACGGTATTAAATTGGGTTGCCTTATGATTATCTCGCAACACAGTTAAGGTTAAAGCGTTAATCAATTATTCTGTGAACCAGATGCATTGCTAAGTGAACATTATCCCGGAAGACGCTGCGCCGTCATCATCAGCGTAACGTTGACCAGTTGCAGGGCGGCCGCCAGCACAATCAGCATGACAATCCACTGTTTTTTATTACGCCACCCCTGGGTGCGCCAGAGATAAACTGCACCGCCAATCAGCAGCGTGATAATTGCCAGCAGTCCCATAATGATTATCTGCATCTTTCCTCCTTCAATGATAAAAACAAAAATGGCTTCTGTGCCAGGCACAGAAGCCATTTTGACTGCATGTTCTCTATCAGAAGACGCGTTTGAATGGTTTAACCGAGACCTGTTTGTAGACGCCTGCGGCAAAATAAGGGTCATCCTGCGCCCAGGATTGTGCGGCTTCTAATGATGGAAACTCAGCAATCACCGTTGAGCCGGTAAAGCCCGCCACGCCCGGATCGTTACTGTCAACTGCAGGCATCGGCCCTGCAATGATCAGGCGTCCCTCTTCCTGCAGCAGTTTAAGCCGCGCCAGATGGGCGGGGCGAACGGCGTTACGTTTTTCCAGTGACTCTGCAGTATCTTCTGCATAAATTACGTAAAGCACTAAGGAACTCCTGATTATCCGAATTTTGCAACACGTTAAGGGATTGACGATTAGAGTGCAAACGAAACCTGTAGAGGGTGAATCGCTCAGCATAAAGGGCTAAAAAGCGCTTTTCTTGAGAGAGGATGGCGGGAGTTATTGAAACTGATTGCTATTTGCATTTAAAATCGCTGCTTCATTCAATCGCCGCGACTTTTATGACCACGCTGACTATGCCATTACCTAAACGCACGCCTGTCTCCATGTTGTTGTCTGTAGCTTTGCATGGCGCTGTGATTGCCGGAATTCTGTATATGTCATTCCAGCAGGTGAGTGAGGTGCCTAAGGCGTCGCAGCCTATCAGCGTGACGATGGTCGCGCCGGAGGTCCAGCCCGAGCCTGCACCGGCCATCGTGCAGCCCCCTGCGCCGCAGCCAGAACCCCAGCCAGAACCCGAACCGCAGCCTGTACCGGAGCCGCCGAAAGCAGAGCCGGTGCCGATCCCTAAACCTGAACCAAAGCCCAAACCTAAACCCAAACCGGAGCACAAGCGGGAGCAGCCCAAACGCGAGGTGAAGCCGCGTCGGGAGACCAAACCGCAGGCTGACCCCTTTAAGCAGGATGTTCCGGCGACCCAGAACAAACCTGCTGCAGCGCCAAAAGCAACGCCGTCACCCACGGCATCGGCCTCAACCGGTCCCAAAGCCCTGGCCGTTACCAAGCCAGGTTATCCGCCGCGTGCTCTGGCACTGCGGATAGAAGGGCGCGTTCGGGTAAAATTCGATGTGGACAGCGACGGACGGGTGGATAATATCCAGATCCTCTCTGCACAGCCGAGCAATATGTTTGAGCGGACCGTCAAACAGGCGATGAAAAACTGGCGCTACGAGAAAGAGAAGCCAGGACAGGGGCTGACGATGAATATCGTTTTCAAAATCAATGGCGGTGCCAGTATTGAGTAAGGCGCCGGGTCAGGCTCAGATTGCCTGACCCGTCAGTTATCCTGCAGGCTGCTGATTGGCGCGGCCGGCTGGCAGAGGACGTGAATTCCCCTCATTGTCGACTGCCACATAGATAAATACCGCTTCCGTTGCACAGTAGGTTTGACCAATCGGCTCAGATGACACTTTTTTGATCCACACTTCCACGTTAATCGTCATGGAACTGTTACCGGTACGGAGACAGCTCGCATGGCAACTCACCACATCGCCCACCGCGACAGGCTTCATGAATGACATACCGTCAACGCGCACGGTAACCACACGTCCTTCAGCGATCTCTTTTGCCAGGATAGCGCCGCCCATATCCATCTGTGACATCAGCCAGCCACCAAAAATATCGCCGTTGGCGTTGGTGTCTGCCGGCATGGCGAGCGTTCGCAGCACCATTTCGCCTTGCGGTAATTTATGTTTTTCGCCCATTGCTTCCACTTTTTATGCAGGTAAATGCTAAAAAAATGCCCGGCGAGCCGGGCAGATGATTATTTTTGTTCCTGCTGCGGCATCTGTCGCCAGATGTAAAGCCCGCTAAGCAGGGTAAACAGTAAGGTCAGACCCGAGAGACCGAACACTTTAAAGTTAACCCAAAACGCCTGAGATAACCAAAAGGCAACATAGATGTTGACCAGGCCGCAGATCAGGAAGAACAGCGCCCAGGCGACATTGAGCCTGCGCCAGACCGCATCAGGCAGTTGCAGCTCTTTACCCAGCATGCGCTGAATCAGCGTCTGCTCCATAAACCACTGACTGTAGAGCAGGGCGGCGGCAAACAGGCTGTAGATCACCGTGACTTTCCACTTAATGAACTCATCGTTGTGGAACACCAGCGTCAGGGTGCCAAAAACGGCCACCAGCACAAAGGTGAAAATCGTCATCTTTTCCAGCTTGCGATAAAGCACCCAGCTGACCACCAGGGCCAGACCGGTTGCCACAATCAGGGCGCCCGAGGCGACAAAAATGTCATAAAGCTTATAAAAGATGAAAAAGACCACCAGGGGGAGAAAGTCGAGTAGCTGCTTCATAGTTTTTCCATTCAGAGTTGGCTTCAAATGCGCCCGAAGGCACACCGTCAATCAACGTAACAGCATATAGAGCCGATAGAGGTAGATAATCAACATTGCTGAAACCACATTGCCTGCTGCAGTGAAAATCACCGAGGAAACATTCAGCGGAAGTACCGTCAGCGAAGAGAAAAACAGCATCACGATCACTTTGGCCAGCAGCCAGAGCAGTATTGCGGGGGCAATCAGCTTCACATTCTTCCAGGCCATCCGCATACTGGCGCGCATCGCGGCAAAGACACCCATCTTCTCACTGGCGACCATCACGGGCGCCAGCGACAGCAGAATCGTCAGCAGAATGCCTGGCACCACCAGCACCATAAAGCCCAGTTGCGCCACCAGCGTCATCAGGAAGGTCAGGAGCAGCAGCTTTGGCAACAGCGGCGCTGACGCACCAATCGCCCGCAGCGCACTGACACGCTGGCCTGAGGAGACCATCGGGATCAGATAGAGCATGCCGCCAAGCAGCAGCGTATTCCCCATCAGCGCCGCAAAGGTGCTGGCCGCCGAGGCACGCAGCAGCACCTGCTGCTGTTCCGGTGACATATTCTGCACCATCTCAAACAACGAACTGGCACTGTCATCGCCCTGTTGCAGGATGGCCATCTGATCGGCACCTGGTGTCAGCACATGCACAAGCATGACAGTGACAAAAGCGGCCAGCAGCGACATCAACAACACTGTAGAGAGTTGATGCCGCGCAAAATTTCCTGTGTCACGGTATAACGAGCTTGCCGTGATAGACATGTACACTCCTTGAAGGAACCGGGTTAATTAACCCGGCGATTGTACATGTTCTGGCAGCTCCGGGGCACCCGGCAGAGCATAACTTTCTGTCATAACAGGTAAAGATGGCGAAAAAAGGGCAGGAAGACCATAACGGGCGCGGGCACGATCGCAGGCTTCATTATGAATACCTCCTTCACCGGACAAAGTGAACTCCCGACAGGGCGCAGGACGCTGTTCATAGATGCCGCAAGAGACACAGCCGCCAATTTCGCCCTGTAAAGCAACGCAGCGGGGTGCTGCACGGTTAGTGCCACGCATATTACGCATGAACAGGTTAAGCGGTTCGGTTAATTCGGTCGGCACCAGGCCGCCCGCATCATCGGCTTCAGCCCAGTAAAATGAGACACGGAAATGGGCGCAGCAGGCGCCACAGCTGACACAAGGGTTGGAAAGCTCACTCATTTGATCATCCGCCCCTCCCAGGGCATCGAACCAAAATCAACAATGAAGATAAGCAACATAGAGCGGGCAAAATTATTCAGCAAGGGGAATTTGGCTGTGGCCGCCGCAGTTGAAATTGATCTAAATCAATCCATTGTTTTTTAAACACTTTATCTGAATGTTACAGAGTGCAATTTTCTCTGAATCACGTTAAATAATTGCCAGCTAAAAAGCGATGACAGTCGCTACATTCACATTAAGCAAAGGAGTGATGATGAAACTGGCAAAATGCGCGATGCTGCTGGCGCTGGCTCTTCCCCAGCTGGCAATGGCACACGAAGCGGGCGACTTCTTTATGCGGGCCGGCAGTGCCACCGTCCGTCCTACCGAAGGTTCCGATAATGTGTTGGGGATGGGGTCTTTCAGCGCTTCCAACGACACGCAACTGGGTCTGACCTTTACCTATATGGCAACGGATAACATTGGCGTCGAGCTACTGGCGGCCACGCCATTCCGCCATAAAGTGGGTCTTGGTCCGACCGGCACGCTGGCTACCGTGCGCCAGTTACCACCCACGCTGATGGCGCAGTACTACTTTTTTGACAGCAAAAGTAAAGTGCGTCCTTATATCGGCGTAGGTATCAACTACACCACCTTCTACGATGCCGATTTCAATCAGACGGGCCGCGATGCGGGACTGACCGATCTCAGCGTAAAAGATTCCTGGGGTATGGCAGGTCAGGTTGGTCTGGATTATCAGATTAACCGTGACTGGATGCTGAACGCGTCGTTGTGGTACATGGATATTGACACGGAAGTGAAGTTTAAAGCCGGTGGCGAACAGCAGAACATCAATATGCGCATCGATCCCTGGGTCTTCTTCTTCGGAGCGGGTTACCGTTTCTGATGAGAAAAAGGCCGCTGAATCAGCGGCCTTTTTGTGTCTGTTAAGACGTTATTTGATCTGCATGTTGTTGACGACTGACTTCACGCCCGGCACGCTGCGCGTGACCTGTACGGCACGATTAGCCATCTGTGGTGATGAAACAAAGCCGCTCAGCTGAACTTTACCTTTAAAGGTTTCTACGTTGATTTCAGTTGATTTCAGCGACTCATCTTTCAGCAGCTCACCTTTAACTTTCGTGGTCACCACGGTGTCATCAATATAGCCACCGGTTCCCTCTTTGGTTGCGGTTGGCGCACAGGCGCTCAGTGTCAGCGCAACCACGCCCGCCAGTACAGCACCTGTCAGCAGTTTAACGAATTTCATTGCCTTCTCTCCCTGTCACAAAATGGATGCGACGTTACCGTAACGGCGCATTGTCATTGTGGTGCAGATTTTGCAAAAAGGGCAAATAACGAGATGAAAAAAAGGAAACAAATCATGCCTTATCGTGGGATAAGGCATGCTGGCAGGATTAACGGCTGGCGGCTTTGAGGCGGCTGACGAAATTTTTCAGTTCGCTCAGCATCACTTCAGGTTCTGCATGATGCTTTTCAATGATTTTGACAATCGCAGAACCGGAGATCGCACCTGCGGCGCCGGAAGCAATCGCTTCTTTCACCTGTTCAGGCTCTGAAATCCCAAAGCCCTGCAGCGGTGGCGCCGCGTGGTATTCGCGCAGCTTGTCGATCAGATGCTTCAGCGGCAGGCTGGCGCGATTTTCCGCCCCCGTGACACCGGCGCGTGACAGCAGGTAGGTATAACCCCGGCCGTGCGACGCAATCTCGCGCAGCAGGTCATCGCTGGCGTTAGGCGGACAAATAAAGATAGGGGCAACGCCGTGACGCAGAGCCGCCTGGCGGAAAGGCGCTGACTCTTCAACCGGGACATCCGCCACCAGAACCGAATCGACACCCGCTTCAGCACAACGGGCATAAAACGCATCCACGCCGTTAGTGAAGACCAGATTGGCGTACATGAGTAATCCAATCGGCAAATCCGGGTATTTCCGGCGGATAGTCGCCAGCATTTCAAAACACTGGCTGGTGTTGGTGCCCGCCGCAAAGGCGCGCAATGTTGCGTTCTGAATGGTCGGCCCATCCGCCAGCGGATCGGAGAAGGGAATGCCCAGCTCCAGCGCATCCGCGCCACCTTCAACGAGGGCGTCAATCACGCGCAGTGAAAGCTCAGGAGAAGGGTCGCCCAGCGTCACAAAAGGAACGAAAGCCCCTTCGTTGTTCGCTGACAGACGGGTAAAAAGTTGATTGTAACGTTCCATCAGATTTCTCCCTGCGCTGTCAAAATATCATGGACGGTGAAAATATCTTTGTCGCCACGGCCAGAGAGGTTAACGACAATCAACTGCTCTTTTTCCGGTTCGGCGTGAATCATCTTCATAGCGTGCGCCAGGGCGTGAGAGGATTCCAGCGCCGGAATGATACCTTCCGCACGACACAGCTGTTTAAACGCGTCCATTGCTTCGTTATCGGTAATGGAGACATATTCTGCACGACCGATGCTGTTCAGGTGCGCATGCTGCGGACCAACTGAAGGGAAGTCGAGACCGGCAGAAATCGAGTAAGACTCTTCAATCTGGCCATCATGCGTTTGCATCATCGGTGATTTCATTCCGAAGTAGATACCGACGCGGCCGTGCTTAAGCGGTGCGCCATGCTCGCCGGTCTCAATGCCGTGGCCGGCAGGCTCAACGCCAATCAGCTTCACGCCGGGTTCGTCGATAAAGTCGGCAAACATCCCGATAGCGTTGGAGCCGCCACCCACACAGGCGAGGATGGCGTCTGGCAGACGGCCCTCTCTTTCCAGAATCTGCTTTTTAGTCTCTTCGCCGATCATGCGCTGGAACTCACGCACAATGGTCGGGAAGGGGTGCGGACCCGCCGCGGTGCCGAGCATGTAGTGAGAGGTCTCGTAGCTGCCAGACCAGTCGCGCAGCGCTTCGTTACAGGCATCTTTGAGCGTGGCGGAGCCGCTGTGAACCGGGATCACTTCTGCGCCCATCAGACGCATACGGAATACGTTAGGTGACTGACGCTCGACATCTTTCGCACCCATATAGATGCGGCATTTCATGCCCAGCAGCGCACAGGCTAGCGCGGAAGCCACACCGTGCTGACCGGCACCGGTTTCGGCAATGATTTCGTTTTTGCCCATGCGTTTGGCTAACAGCGCCTGACCCAGCACCTGGTTGGTTTTGTGCGCGCCACCATGCAGCAGATCTTCACGCTTCAGGTAGAGGCGGGTTTTCGTGCCTTTTGTCAGGTTTTTGCACAGCGTCAGGGCAGTAGGACGACCCGCATAGTTCTTCAGCAGGTCGGTAAATTCGGCCTGAAACTCAGGATCTTTCTGGGCGTCGACAAACGCCTGTTCCAGCTGCTGAAGAGCGGGCATCAGGATCTGCGGAACATACATTCCGCCAAACTCGCCAAAATAGGGATTCAGTAACGTCATTTTTATCTTCCTTTCTCGGGCCCGCTGTGGAGCAGGCCGGGCAAATCAGTAGGCACGCAGTGTCTGAAACACAGCGGCAATTTTACGGGCATCTTTGATGCCAGGCGCACTTTCCACGCCAGAGTTGAAGTCCAGTCCGGCACAGCCCAGCTGCGCGGCTTCAACACAGTTATCTGCGCTCAGGCCACCGGCCAGCAGCACATCGTTCAGCGTCTGACCCTGCAACAGCGACCAGTCGAAACGCTGTCCGGTGCCGCCATCGCCATTATCAAAGACATAGCGGTCAACATGGGGCCAGTCGCGCGCCGGTAACGTGCCTTCAATGCGCAGCGCTTTCCAGATCTGAATCTCTGCGGGCAGCACCGCACGCAGTTCGGCCACAAATTCCGGTGTCTCATTGCCATGTAACTGCACTGCGGACAGTGAAAGTTCGGTGGCATGCGTGACAATGTCACTAACTGAGTTGTTGCGGAATACGCCGACATAGCGCAGCGGCGCGGCAGCAATCACGGTAAGTGCAGTGGCGGTGTCGATCTGGCGCGGTGAACCTTCAGCGAAAATCAGACCACCGTAGATCGCGCCAGCTTCATACGCAGCACGTGCATCTTCGTCACGGGTTAAGCCGCACACTTTATTGCTGCCCAGCGTGACGCGACGCACCGCACCCGTCAGGTCAGCTTCTTCCATCAGGGCTGAGCCAATCAGGAAGCCATTCGCAAAGTGGCTCAGCTCGCGAATATCAGCGTAGCTGTTAATACCCGATTCGCTGATGACCGTCACGCCGTGCGACAGGCGTGGCGCCAGTTGGCGGGTACGGTTGAGATCAATAGAGAGGTCACGCAGGTCGCGGTTGTTAATTCCCACGACTTTAGCCTGCAGCGCGATAGCCCGCTCAAGCTCCTCTTCATTACTCACTTCCGTCAGAATGCCCATCTTCAGGCTGTGCGCCACGGCGGCCAGTTGACGATACTGCTCATCGTCAAGTACCGACAGCATCAGCAGGATCGCATCCGCCTGGTAGTAGCGGGCAAGATAGATCTGATAAGGGTCGATGATAAAATCTTTGCACAGCACAGGCTGGGTGATTGCAGCGCTGACAATCGGCAGAAAGGCGAAGTCGCCCTGAAAATATTTCTCATCAGTCAGCACGGACACCGCGGAAGCGTAATGGCGGTAAACCCCGGCAATGGCGGCTGGATCGAAATCCTCGCGAATCACGCCTTTTGAGGGTGACGCTTTTTTACACTCCAGGATAAACGCGGTTCTTGCGCCCTGCAGCGCGTCGTAGAAATGACGGCTGGCAGGTTCAATGCTGTTCTGAAAGGTGGAAAGAGGCTGCTGCTGCTGGCGGGCTTCAACCCAAATCGCTTTGTCCTGAACAATTTTTTCTAACACGGTGCCTTTCATGATTATCCTCTTGCTGCCAGTGCGACTACACGCTCATAAGCCTGTCCGCTGCGGATGGCGTTAAGCGCCTGCTGTGCGTTTTCACGCAGATCTTCCTGACCAAATACTTTAAGCAACATCGCCACGTTGACGGCGACCGCCTCCTCATGGGCCTGCTGGCCATTACCCTGGAGTAAAGCCGTCAGAATGTCACGATTTTCTTCCGGCGTGCCGCCCGCCAGCGCTTCTTTGGGATGGAAGCCAAAACCAAAGTCTTCTGGCGAAAGCTGATAGCGGGTGATTTCCCCTTCACGGAGTTCAGCCACGTGTGTCACATCGTGCAGCGCCACTTCATCCATGCCGCAACCGTGAACCACTGCGGCGCGCTGATAACCCAGCACTTTCAGCGTCTGGGCAATCGGCATCACCAGGTCCGGGCTATAAACACCGATTACTGCCAGTGGAGGGCGCGCCGGGTTGATCAGCGGACCTAACACATTAAATAGCGTACGGGTCTTCAGCTGCTGACGGACCGGCATCGCGTGGCGAAAGCCGGTGTGGTACTGGGGCGCAAACAGGAAGCAGACGTTCAGATCGTCCAGCGCCTGGCGCGCACGGTCAGCGGGCATATCAAGATTAATACCAAAAGCGGCCAGCAGATCCGATGAACCCGATTTACTGGAGACGCTGCGGTTGCCGTGCTTAGCGACTTTCAGACCGCAGGTCGCGGCCACAAAGGCGCTGGCCGTCGAGATATTAATGCTGTTACTGCCATCTCCACCGGTGCCCACGATATCGGCAAACGCGTAATCCGGGCGGGGAAACGGTTTGGCATCTTCCAGCAGCGCCGTGGCGGCTCCGGCAATCTCTTCCGGCGTTTCACCGCGTACTTTCATGGCAACCAGCGCGGCAGCAAGCTGCGTGGGCTCCAGCTGTCCGGTAATAATGGCGCTGAACAGCGCATGACTTTCAGCCTGATTCAGCGTCTGCGCCTGGTAAAGTTTTTCCAGTGTCTGTTGCATCGTTATTCTCCCTGTTACTTCGCCAGCGCCCAGGCCAGCGTCTGTTCAAGCAGACGCGCGCCCTGAGAAGTCAAAATCGATTCTGGATGGAACTGGAAACCGCAGACGCGATCGGCTTCATGGCGAACAGCCATGACCATCCCGTTGTAACTGGCGTTGACCGTCAGCTCATCCGGCGTGTTGCTGCCCACCAGCGAGTGATAGCGCGCCACCGGCAGTGGATTACTCAGGCCGTTAAACATGGCTTCGCCGTCATGAACGATGGAAGAGGCTTTGCCGTGCAGGATCTCGCCTGCCTGACCCACATGGCCGCCATAGGCTTCGACAATTGCCTGATGCCCCAGACAGATACCGATAATTGGCAGACGACCGCGCAGCACCCGCAGCAGCGCCGGCATACAGCCAGCATCTTTTGGTGCACCGGGGCCGGGGGAGAGCATCAGCACCGGATTTTCCATCCGCTGCAGCTGTTCAATTAACAGTTCAGCGGGAAGATTGTTGCGATAAATCACCACGTTGTGACCAAAGGTCCGCAGCTGATCAACCAGGTTATAGGTAAATGAGTCGATGTTATCGAGCAGCAGAATATCGGCCATCAGAAGATCTCCTTGCAGTGATGGGCAGTTGCAATAGCGCGCAGTACGGCGCGGGCTTTATTGCGGCTTTCATCCGCTTCAGCCTGCGGATTAGAGTCCAGCACCACACCGGCGCCCGCCTGCACGGTGGCAACGCCGTCTTCGACATAGGCCGAACGAATAACGATACAGGTATCGAGATCGCCCTGGGCAGTGAAGTAACCCACCGCGCCGCCATAGCTGCCGCGACGCGTGCGTTCAGCACCGGCAATCAGCTGCATGGCACGAACCTTAGGTGCACCACTTAGCGTGCCCATGTTCATACAGGCGCGATAGGCGTGCAGGACGTCGAGGTCGGCGCGCAGCGTGCCCACGACGCGGGAAACCAGATGCATCACAAACGAGTAGCGGTCGACTTTGGTCAGGTCAGCGACATAACGGCTGCCAGGCACGCAGATACGCGCCAGATCGTTACGCGCCAGATCCACCAGCATCAGATGTTCAGCCAGCTCTTTATGGTCGGTGCGCATCTCCAGTTCAATGCGGCTGTCGAGATCGCGGTCCAGTGAACCATCTGCATGGCGGCCACGTGGACGGGTACCGGCAATCGGGTAGATCTCAATCTGACGCGAGGTGGCGTCATACTTCAGCGAGCTTTCAGGCGACGCGCCAAACAGGGAGAAATCCTGATCCTGCATGAAAAACATGTACGGGCTTGGGTTGCTGTTTTTCAGCGTGTCGTAGGCGGCCAGCGGTGACGGGCACGGCAGTGAGAAGCGGCGCGACGGCACGACCTGGAAAATCTCGCCGATGCGAATCGCCTGCTGCATGGTGCGAACCACGTCGCAGTACTCTTCATCACTCTGGCTGGTCGTCAGCGACATCTGCTCTACCGTCTGAACCGGCAGGGCCGGAGCAGGCTGCAGCATCTGACCATGGAGCTGCTCAATGCGACGTTGCAGGCGCTGGAATTCGCTGGTGGACGGGCAGAACAGGCTGGCCTGCAGACGCGCGCTGCGGGTCTGGTGATCGATCACCAGTAAGGTCTCTGCCAGGTAAAAACAGTAGTCGGGGCAGCGTTGCTGATTATCCAGCTCCGGCAGGGTTTCAAAACCTGCCACCAGATCATAAGCGAACAAGCCTCCCAGCAGCACGGCTTCACGTTCGTCGGCAGAGGAGTTAACCAGCTGTGGAATCAGACGCAATGCATCAAACACCGACAGGGCCTTAAGGCGGGAATCTTCATCCTGCTGATGATCGGTGCTCTGCGGGAAAGTCAGCTCGCGTCCATCGGGACGGACCTGATTGCTGACGGAGGCGGGCAGCGCCTCATCCAGCAGTGGCAGCACGGCGCGGCCATTTTCTGACAGCGCCTGAACGGTAACCGTATTACCCATGGCGCTGATACGCAGCGCGCTGTCGACAATCAGCAGGCTTTTCAAATTGCGCTTGCTGTCGATGTCAGCAGATTCGAGCAGCAGGGTTGCCGGACGTGCGCCGCACAGCTGATGAAACACTGCGGCCGGATCTTCGCGGTAGGGCGCGTTGCCGGTAATCAACTTCACTGTAGGTTTCGCATTTGGCATGATGATTTCTCTGAATTTCGCTCAAAAAAAAGCCCGCTCGGTGGCGGGCTCAGGTATTAGCACAGCGTTTACGCAAAGTGTGCACGACCCAGTCGCCCGTATTCGGGAACATCGCGCCAACCGTTTAAATGCGTGATTACAACAGCCATGATTCAATACCCGTTACGTGTGAACTTGTGTACTAGTTAACGGGTTCAGCGCGGAAAAGTCAATAGCCTTTTTCACTGAGCATTAAAATCGTTATCATGCTGGCCGGTTTAGTATTAGCAGGAGTTCTTTTGAGCGATATCGCCCGTTTCCCGGTTTACGATTTACACAGTCACACGCGTGCCTCCGATGGCTTTCTGACGCCAGCTGCGCTGGTGCAGCGAGCTGTAGAGATGCGCGTCGGCGTACTGGCGATCACCGATCACGACAGCGTTGCAGGTGTAGAAGAAGCGCAGCAAACGGCACTCGACCAGGATTTACCGATAAAGGTGCTGGCAGGTGCAGAGATCTCCACACTCTGGGAGAACCATGAGATTCACATCGTGGGCCTGAACATTGATATCCACCATCCGGCGATGGTGACCTTTCTGGCCGGACAACATGCGTGCCGTCGGATACGGGCCGAAGAGATCGGTGAACGACTGGCCAGGGCGCGTATTCCGGATGCGCTGGCGGGAGCGATGCGACTGGCAGATGGCGGCATCATTACCCGTGGTCACTTTGCCCGCTTTCTGATTGAGCAGGGCAAAGCTGAGAACATGGTGCAGGTATTCAAAAATTATCTGGCGCGTGGCAAAACCGGCTACGTGCCGCCACAATGGTGTACAATTAAACAAGCTATTGATGCGATTCATCATTCTGGTGGTTGTGCCGTGCTGGCGCATCCTGGCCGTTACGGTTTATCGGCAAAGTGGCTTAAACGACTGGTCGCCCATTTCCGCGAAGCGGGGGGCGATGCGATGGAAGTCGCACAGTGCCAGCAGCCACCTAATGAGCGCACGACACTGGCGCAATACGCCAGAGATAATGAACTGGCCGCATCACAAGGTTCTGATTTTCATCAACCCTGCCCGTGGATTGAGTTGGGCCGCAAACTCTGGCTGCCCGCGGCGGTTGAGCCGGTCTGGGAACGCTTCCCGGATCTCGCTCCCAGCCTGGCAATCACGGAAAGGTGACACGAGGTTTTTATGAGTCAATTGTTTCACATTCATCCGGATAACCCACAGCCGCGCCTGATTAATCAGGCGGTCGACTACCTGAACAAAGGCAGCGTCATCGTCTATCCGACCGATTCCGGCTATGCGCTGGGCTGTCGGCTGGAAGAGAAGGGCGCGATGGAGCGCATTTGCCGTATCCGTCAGCTCGATGGGCACCACAACTTCACCCTGATGTGCCGTGACCTCTCAGAACTGTCGGTTTATTCGCAGGTGGGCAACTCCGCCTTTCGTCTGCTGAAAAACAACACGCCGGGTAACTACACCTTTATTCTTAAGGCGACCAAAGAAGTGCCGCGTCGCCTGATGAATGAGAAGCGTAAGACCATTGGTCTGCGCGTGCCTTCCAATCCAGTCGCACTGGCGCTGCTGGAAGCCCTGAATCAGCCGATGATGTCGACCTCATTAATCCTGCCGGGCAACGATTTCACCGAGTCCGATCCGGAAGAGATTCAGCACAGCATTGGTAAGCTGGTCGATCTGATTATTGACGGCGGCACGCTGGGACAGCAGCCGACCACGGTGGTCGATCTGACCACCGATGCACCGGAAATTGTGCGTGAAGGGGTGGGCGATACCCGCCCGTTCCTGTAATTAAGTCGGGCTTCAGACACCGCGGGTCGGTGTCTGAGCCAGATTCGACTCTAGCCAGCTCTTAAACTGGCCGTAAGGAATATAAAGTGACACATCTTTCAGGATCACTTTGTTATTACGACCATTCTTAATCGAATCAGAATAGCCAACAATAACGCCGCTTAGCGTATCATCACGGTTGTAAACGCCGCCGCCCGACATTCCCTGAACCACGCCTGCGTTAGACGCCATGGCGATACAGGGGCTTTTATTCCAGTTATTCCTGATAGCCGTGCGGGCTAAATTAACCCCTGTCGATTCAACGGGCATCGCGGAAATAAAGCTGTAGCCATACATTTTAACGGGATCGCCGATGTCACCGCTGCGGAATTTAGCCAGCGTGTTAGCATCATTCTTGTGATAAATAATCGCAAGGTCGCAATAAGGGTGATATGACTTCACGCGCTGTACGGCAGTTTTAGCAACGTGCGCAGCGGTGAGGCTATATTCAGGCGTCAGAGGTATGCTGGTGCCCAGTGTGCCGAGACCGAGGATCGTCGGAATGCCCGTCACGCTCATATCTACGTGCTGCATCGCCGTGCGACTGTACTCAGTATGGCCCACAGAGCAACCGCTCAGGACCAGTGCAGCAAGCACCGGGCACAGAAACAGGTTTCTCATAATGGTTTTCTTTATTCAGGCATGTCGGAAAATCCCTGGTGAAGATTTGTGACATGCAAGCAAGGTTCATCACTGAACCGTATTAACGCAACAACTCCGGATGCGCCGGTTTATTGGATTAATTAAAAAACGCTATTTTTATTAACGTATGGCATAACCACACGCTGATGTTGCAAAAACGCTTTATCGCGTTTTTATGCTTTTTTATTGTACTGCTGAGATTAAGTGTACCATCTTAATAGTATCGTACAATTTATTAAAGTTAATAAAAAACAAATATTACGGAAAATAAGGTTTTAAATAAATCTCCCTAAGGAATCAACTGCCTTTTTTATATCGACCGATCGCTTGTCATGGATAAAATCAAACAGGCAGTTTTTTACACTAGCACTGGCGCTTTTTGCAGAGCATCAAAAGCACGAGCCCAGCAAAAGAAGCTTAAGGTAGTGTTAAGGTTTTTATCATCAGAACATTGTTTTGCCTGGAAATGAATGCTTAAGAAATTTAATTACGCTCAGCTATAAAGTTTTTGATGTCTGCGTTTTATTAAACATATTTTCTTATGATAAAGGGTGATGTTATTTAAATGTAAATTAAAGATTATCAGATATAAAACAATCAGAAACCAAACTATTATTAAGCCATTGCTCTGCTCATAAAGCACGTTACATCAGCGTTAAATGCCTGTATAATGGGGCAAACTTACTAAGTTAACCTGTTGATTTAGAAAGGATTATCACCCAATCATGACGCCTGGGAAGGCGACAAAGAGGAAGCTCAATGAGCGAAAAGTTACAGAAAGTCTTAGCGCGTGCCGGTCATGGCTCGCGTCGTGAAATCGAATCAATGATAGCTGCTGGCCGTGTCAGCGTTGACGGCAAGATCGCCACACTGGGCGACCGCGTCGAAAGCAGCAAATCCCTGAAAATCCGTATTGATGGCCATCTGGTATCGATTGCTGAATCCGCAACCGAAGTATGCCGTGTGCTGGCTTACTACAAACCGGAAGGCGAACTCTGTACCCGCAGCGATCCTGAAGGCCGCCCAACGGTGTTTGACCGCCTGCCTCGTCTGCGTGGTTCACGCTGGATTGCCGTTGGCCGTCTGGATGTGAACACCTGTGGTCTGATGCTCTTCACCACCGACGGTGAACTGGCGAACCGCCTGATGCATCCGAGCCGTGAAGTGGAACGTGAATATGCAGTGCGCGTCTTTGGCCAGGTCGACGATGATAAAATTCGTCAGCTGAGTAAAGGTGTTCAGCTGGAAGATGGCCCGGCTGCGTTTAAAACGCTTAAGTTTGGCGGCGGGGAAGGGATCAACCAGTGGTATAACGTCACCCTCACCGAAGGACGTAATCGTGAAGTACGTCGTTTGTGGGAAGCGGTCGGCGTGCAGGTCAGTCGTCTGATGCGTGTCCGCTATGGCGATATCACCTTACCAAAAGGCCTGCCACGTGGTGGCTGGACTGAACTGGATCTGCCAGCGGTAAACTACCTGCGTAACCTGGTTGAGCTGGATGATGAAACCGTCACTAAGCTGGTGGTCGAAAAAGATCGTCGTCGTACCAAGGCGAACCAGATTCGTCGTGCCGTGAAACGGCACACTAAAGTGAGCAGCACACCTCGTGCGCCACGCCGCAATCCGGGCAGCAAACGTAACTCCGGTTAATAGCGTTGCCTGAATGCTAAAAACGCAGCCCCGTGGCTGCGTTTTCTTTTTCTGTTACCAGTCAATTCCCTGCTGAGCCTGTATACCGGCATCAAATGCGTGTTTCACTGGCCGCATCTCCGTTACCGTATCTGCCATCTCCGTCAGGCTGCGATGACAGCCTCGTCCGGTAATAATCACGCTCTGATGTGCCGGGCGCTGTTGCAGGGTGGTGATCAGATCGTCCAGCGGCAGATAATCCATGCTGACCATATAGGTGATTTCATCGAGCACCACCAGATCGATCTGCTCATCGGCCAGCATCCGCTTTGCATGCTGCCACACAGCCAGACAGGCGGCGGTATCCGTTTCGCGGTTCTGCGTGTCCCACGTAAACCCGGTTGCCATCACCTGAAACTCCACACCGTGCTGTTCCAGCAGGTTTCGCTCGCCATTCGGCCAGTCACCTTTAATAAACTGGATCGCTGCTGCTCGCTTGCCATGTCCGGTGGCGCGAAGTGCTGTGCCAAAGGCTGCCGTGGTTTTGCCTTTGCCATTGCCGGTGAACACCATCAGGATGCCACGAACCTCGGTGGCCGCTGCAATGCGCGCATCGACCTGCTCTTTTAAACGTTGCTGACGTTGTTGATGACGATCGTCAGCCATTATTCCGCGGCTCCCGGTTTTCTGCCCGGCTGTGCATCAAAGCTGATACCGGTTTTGCGTCGGCTGTCATCACCCATCAGATAAAGGTAGAGCGGCATCAGATCGGCAGGGGTTTTCAGCTTATTAGCATCTTCCTGCGGGAAAGCACTGGCGCGCATTTTGGTGCGCGTGCCGCCCGGGTTGATACAGTTTACCCGCAGCGAGTGCGTCTTATATTCATCAGCCAGTACCTGCATCATCCCTTCGGTAGCAAATTTAGAGACGGCATAAGCGCCCCAGCCCGCGCGACCCGTACGGCCAACGCTGGAGGTGGTAAAGACCAGTGAACCGGCATCCGATTTTAACAGCAGCGGTAACAGTGCCTGGGTCAGGAAGAAGGTCGCATCCAGATTGATATTCATCACCTCCTGCCAGATCTGTGGGTCCAGTTCCGCCAGCGGCACAATCTCACCCAGGATACCGGCGTTGTGCAGCACGCCGTCAAGACGCGGAAACTGCTGAGCCAGTTGCTCTCCAATCTGATGGCAACGTTCCGGCGTCGCATCGGCCAGATCGAACACCACAGTGTGAGCAGGGCATTGATTAAGTTGATTGATAGCCTGTGCGACCTGCTGAAGCTTATCAGCGTTACGGCCCATCAGGATCACTTCAGCGCCATAACGGGCGTAAGTCAGCGCCGCCTCCCGGCCAATACCATCGGAAGCACCCGTGACCAGGATAATACGGTGATTGAGCAGGTCGCTTTTCGGTTGATAGTGCACAGCGGGATCCTCCAGCGAAAACAGCATGATTCCGCTTTATGCCTGAATTTACGAATGGGCGCAATCGCCAACCTGCGCATTCTGTGCCGGCTGCTGGCATTTCAGGCGACGGAGCAGGGCAAAACGGCTAAACTGGCGAACTGTTTTTGATTCTCTGTAACTAAGGCGACCTGATGGATTTTATTTCAACGTATGGACTGTTTTTAGCGAAAGCGGTGACACTGGTGGTTGCCGTCGCCGCGATCGTCATGATTATTATGAATGCTGCGCTGCGCAAGCGGGCACAAAATGGTCAGCTTCGCCTGACGCATCTGGGTGATGACTATCAGCAGATGAAAGAGGATTTGCAGCTGGCAAAAATGAAACCCCAGGCGCAAAAAGTCTGGCTGAAAAACCATAAAAAAAGCGAAAAGCTGAAAGCGAAAGCGGAAAAACAGGCGGCGAAGCAGGGGCAGACTGACAGCGTCAAACCCACCCTTTATGTGCTCGATTTTAAAGGCAGCATGGATGCCGGTGAGGTGACCTCACTGCGTGAAGAGATATCAGCAGTACTGGCCGTAAAACAGCCCGGCGATGAAGTGCTGTTGCGTCTTGAAAGTCCGGGCGGCGTGGTACATGGCTATGGCCTGGCGGCCTCGCAGCTGCAGCGTCTGCGCGATCAGGGACTGCGTATTACGGCAGCCGTGGATAAAGTGGCGGCCTCCGGCGGATACATGATGGCCTGCGTAGCTGACCGCATCGTGGCAGCACCGTTCTCAATCATTGGCTCAATTGGTGTGGTTGCGCAAATTCCTAACTTCAACCGCCTGCTGAAACGTAACGATATCGATGTTGAGCTGCATACCGCCGGACAATATAAGCGTACGCTGACGCTCTTCGGTGAAAACACCGAAGAAGGGCGTGAGAAGTTCCAGGAAGATCTTGACGAAACACACCTGTTATTTAAACAGTTCGTTCACCAGATGCGCCCGTCACTCGATATCAATAAGGTTGCAACCGGTGAACACTGGTATGGCCGTCAGGCGCTGAATCTGGGGCTGATTGACGAAATTGGCACCAGCGATGATTTGATCATTCGTCAGATGGATCAGTTCAACGTTCTTGGCGTGCATTATGCCCGTCGCCGTAAAATGATGGACCGCTTTACCCAGAGTGCCGGTTCGGTGGCCGAGCGGCTGTTGCTGAAACTCTGGCAGCGTGGTGAAAAGCCATTGCTCTGATGCGAAACCCGGCCTGTGCCGGGTTTTTTATTTCAGGTGCGGGTGTTTTATTCCAGGTGATAGCGCGGCGACAGCACCACTGCAAGGTGTTTAAAGACGTTAAACACGGCGGTGGTTTTCGCGGTCGGCAGTCCGTCCGCGTCAAGAAAAAACGGTCCGCGAAAGACCAGTACATCGGCCTGCTGAGTCACCTCGTCCGCCTGCATGCCTGCTAAATAATCGTCATGCTCTTTGATCAGCGTATTGGCCTTTTCCAGCAACGCCTGGCGGGAAATAGCCTGTGTCGTTCTCTCCATTTATTCGTTCCTTTTTGACAGCACCCAAATCCTTTCTATATTACTGGCGTGCCAGACGGTATGACAAATCGGTCTGAACGATGAAATCTGGCGTAAGTTCAGGCTGAGTGCTAATTAGGTTGCGTAACAGATTTTATCAGGTAGAGTGTGGGCGATTCCGATTTCAGGGATTTTGCACCGGGATGTGTGAAGAGTTCAGATGGAAAAAGTATGCCTTATCATGCAGTTGCATTACACCGCATCATCTGTTCTGAGATTGACCCCTCCGCCTTGAAATGTTAAACAGGCGCAGCAATATTGAACCCGATGGGTTTTTGGGCATCCAATCCTCTCCCGTTAAGCAGGATGTTTTCATTAGGTAAAGGTAAATATGGGTAAAGCACTCGTTATTGTTGAGTCCCCGGCAAAGGCTAAAACAATCAATAAATATCTGGGCAATGACTACGTGGTTAAATCCAGCGTCGGTCATATCCGGGATCTGCCGACCAGTGGTTCAACCGCAAAGAAGAGTGCTGACGCCTCGACTGAAAAGAAAGCCAAAGACGCTGCGACTGACAAGAAAGTCAAAAAAGTAAAAAAAGATGAGAAAGCCGCACTCGTCAGCCGCATGGGTGTTGACCCCTATCACGGCTGGGAAGCGGATTATCAGATTCTGCCCGGCAAAGAGAAAGTGGTTGCGGAACTGAAGGCATTAGCCGCCAATGCTGACCACATCTATCTCGCAACCGACCTTGACCGCGAAGGGGAAGCTATTGCCTGGCACCTGCGGGAAGTGATCGGGGGTGATGACTCACGCTTTAGCCGCGTGGTATTTAACGAAATTACGAAGAATGCGATTCGTCAGGCGTTTGAAAAGCCGGGCGAACTGAATATTGACAGGGTTAATGCTCAACAGGCGCGTCGTTTCATGGACCGCGTGGTGGGTTATATGGTCTCACCACTGCTGTGGAAAAAGATCGCCCGTGGTCTTTCTGCCGGACGTGTTCAATCCGTTGCCGTGCGTCTGGTCGTGGAGCGTGAGCGAGAAATTAAAGCCTTTGTGCCTGAAGAGTACTGGGAAGTTAATGCCGCGCTAAGCACGCCGAAAGGTGATGAGCTGTCGATGGATGTGACGCACAAAGGCGATAAAGCCTTCCGTCCGGTCAATCGCGATGAAACCTACGCCGCCGTCGCGCTGCTCGAAAAAGCGCGTTATGAGATCGTCGATCGTGAAGATAAGCCGACCAGCAGTAAGCCGGGCGCGCCCTATATCACCTCAACGCTGCAGCAGGCTGCCAGTACCCGTCTTGGCTTTGGTGTTAAGAAAACCATGATGATGGCCCAGCGCCTGTACGAAGCGGGTCACATTACTTACATGCGTACCGATTCAACCAACCTGAGTCAGGATGCGGTCGCCATGGCACGGGGTTATATCGAAAGCAATTTCGGTAAAAAATATCTGCCTGACAATCCTGTGACTTACGCCAGCAAAGAAAACTCCCAGGAAGCGCATGAAGCGATTCGTCCTTCTGATGTGGACGTGGTGGCGGAACAGCTGAAAGATATGGAAGCGGATGCACAGAAACTCTATCAGCTTATCTGGCGTCAGTTTGTTGCCTGTCAGATGACACCGGCAAAATATGATTCCAGCACCATCACCGCCGCCGCGGGTGAGTTCAGACTCAAAGCAAAAGGGCGTATTCTGCGTTTCGACGGCTGGACCAAAGTGATGCCAGCGCTGCGCAAGAATGATGAAGATCGTACGTTGCCTGCGGTCAGTGTGGGGGATGTTCTGGACCTTAAAGCACTGCAGCCGGGTCAACACTTCACCAAGCCACCGGCGCGCTTCAGCGAAGCATCCCTGGTGCGCGAGCTTGAGAAACGCGGAATTGGCCGTCCATCAACCTACGCAGCCATTATCTCGACCATTCAGGATCGTGGCTATGTGAGGGTGGAAAATCGCCGTTTCTATGCGGAAAAAATGGGTGAAATCGTTACCGATCGTCTGGAAGAGAACTTCCGCGAACTGATGAATTACGATTTCACCGCCCGCATGGAGAGCAACCTTGACCAGGTTGCCAATAACGAGGCGCAATGGAAAGCGGTGCTCGACCACTTCTTCAGCGACTTTACTCAGCAGCTTGAACTGGCTGAGAAAGATCCTGAAGAGGGTGGCATGCAGCCAAACCAGATGGTGCTGACCTCAATCGAGTGTCCGACCTGTAGCCGTCAGATGGGAATTCGCACCGCCAGTACCGGCGTCTTCCTGGGCTGTTCTGGCTACGCGCTGCCGCCTAAAGAACGCTGCAAACAGACCATCAACCTGATTCCGGAAAATGAAGTTCTCAATATTCTGGAAGGGGATGATGCTGAAACCAACGCACTGCGTGCCCGTCGCCGCTGCCAGAAGTGTGGCACAGCCATGGACAGCTATCTGATCGATAACGAACGTAAACTGCATGTCTGTGGTAATAACCCGGAGTGTGATGGTTACGAAATCGAGAAGGGTGAGTTCCGCATCAAAGGCTATGACGGCCCGATAGTGGAGTGTGAGAAGTGTGGTTCTGAGATGCACCTGAAGATGGGACGCTTTGGGAAGTACATGGCGTGTACCAATGAAGAGTGCAAAAACACCCGTAAGATTTTGCGTAGTGGTGAGGTTGCTCCACCGAAAGAAGATCCGGTTCCACTGCCAGAGCTGGCGTGTGAGAAGTCCGATGCTTACTTCGTGTTGCGAGACGGCGCAGCGGGCGTTTTCCTTGCAGCCAACACCTTCCCGAAATCACGCGAAACGCGTGCGCCGCTGGTGGAAGAGCTTCAGCGCTTTAAAGATCGTCTGCCTGAAAAGCTGAAATATCTGGCCGACGCGCCAGCAGCCGATCCGGAAGGTAACAAAGCGATGGTGCGCTTTAGCCGTAAAACCAAACAGCAGTATGTTTCCTCTGAAAAAGAGGGCAAAGCAACAGGCTGGTCCGCCTTCTATATAGACGGTAAATGGCAGGTCGCGAAGAAGTAATCCACTCAGGCCAGCGCTCGCTGGCCTTTTTCTGAGCCTTATATCAATCCGTTCTACTCTTTAACGTAAACTGATATAGTTGTTATAGCATTTCCGACCTTTCCTGATGCATAGCATTTTCTACCCTAGCGACTATACGTCAACCGGGGATGCGACTCTGTAACTTACCGGATGGAACAGATATGAAATTACAGCAGTTGCGCTATATCGTCGAAGTGGTAAACCATAATCTCAATGTCTCTTCGACAGCGGAAGGCCTCTACACCTCTCAGCCTGGCATCAGCAAACAGGTTCGCATGCTGGAAGATGAACTGGGCGTGCAAATCTTTGCCCGCAGCGGGAAACATCTCACCCAGATCACGCCGGCAGGTGAAGAGATCATTCGTATAGCGCGTGAAGTGCTCTCAAAAGTGGATGCGATCAAATCGGTGGCGGGTGAGCATACCTGGCCGGATAAAGGCTCGCTCTATGTGGCGACCACGCACACTCAGGCTCGCTATGCGCTGCCTGGCGTGATCAAAGGCTTTATTGAGCGTTATCCGCGTGTCTCACTCCACATGCATCAGGGTTCCCCGACTCAGATTGCCGAAGCGGTCTCCAAGGGCAATGCGGATTTTGCGATTGCCACCGAGGCACTGCATCTCTATGACGACTTAATCATGCTGCCTTGCTACCACTGGAACCGGGCGATTGTCGTCACCGCTGACCATCCGCTGGCGGGGAAAGGCCAGGTGACCATTGAGGAGCTGGCTGAGTATCCTCTGGTCACTTACACCTTCGGCTTTACCGGGCGTTCTGAACTGGATACGGCCTTTAATCGCGCAGGATTAACGCCACGCATTGTTTTCACCGCCACTGACGCAGACGTCATCAAAACTTATGTTCGCCTGGGCCTGGGCGTAGGGGTTATTGCCAGCATGGCGGTAGACCCGGTGGCCGATCCTGACCTTATTCGTATTGAAGCCGCTGACATCTTTACCAACAGCACCACAAAAATTGGCTTCCGTCGAAGTACCTTCCTGCGTAGTTATATGTATGATTTTATACAACGTTTTGCGCCACATTTGACGCGCGACGTGGTGGACACAGCGGTAGCCTTACGCTCAAACGAGGATATTGAGGCGATGTTTAAAGATATCAAACTGCCGTTTAAATAGAGTTTACGCGCTTCACTTAAACTTAAGGCTGCCTGGTGCAGCCTTTTTTGTTTCCAGGCTTTAGCGCCAAATGAGAATCAAAATTTTTATGATTTTTTTGTAAATGAAACATTGATCACATGTTTTCCCATTGGGCTTTCTTAAATGCGAATTACCACACATTTTTAACTATGTTACTTTGCGACTTGCCAGGATTATTCCCATACTCCAGTTAAGAGTTAATGCAGGAAGCCAGTAAACATAAGGGTCTTTAGCGATCTCTTTAGTTTTAAATGGACCTGTTTTTAAATTAACTCAAATTTATTAGCTCTCTGTTTAATTAAATATTTGTTCCGAAGTTAATGGTTTCTTACGTTACTGGCACCTATTGATTAATACTGTTAATCGTTTTGCTCAATAAAAATAACTGGATTTTTGGCCTTAACGCGTTTAGGATTCCTCCTAAATCTTAATCGATGTTATCAATCATTTTGTTGAGAGTGATTATCAAAAACTATGAATACACGACTGACTGTACAACCGGGTTTCCCGGCAAAAAGCACCAAGGTTGAGCGTACCGGCAACACCCGTCGCAATGCCTGGTTAACCGTATTCGCTGCCTCTGCGCTGTTCTGGGTGGTAGTAGCGTTAATGATTTGGCGTATCTGGGGCTAAAGCCATGTGGGCAAACACACTCAGCCATAAACGTTCCCTGACTTCACGTCAGCACAAGCCGGTTGCCTGCAAAGGAAAAGAACCACTTGCAAAGGACGAGAAAGTGTCTATCCCCGAATCGTGGGATTTGAGTGATAACCAGAGACTTTTTATTGAGTCATTCCTGGACCCTAAGAGTAAATAACCTTTTCAGACCATTTATTAGTCGCAGTTTTTATTACCGGAGTTTCCGGCGGGCTTGTTAATTGCCCTTTACCACATTGCGTACGACCAAAGGGTGTCGCCTTGATGAGGTGACCGCAAAAACTTTTACGCCAGATTCCGGCGAAGGAGTGAACCAAATGAATATGATTAAAATGTCTTGGCTCAGCGCGTATGCCTTCTCCTTTGCGTTCTGGTCTGCGGCGGTGTGGATAACGCTGTAATTTGAATTAAATCACCTTTTTTATGATGCCTCGTGATCTCACGGGGCATTTTCGTTTGTGAGCGATTGTGGCAATTTGTGTTGTAATCAAATCGTTAACGAATTTTGGTCTATCTTTAACATAAACCTTTGTCTCTCTAAGGTTTAAGACCATGAATGAAAAAGGAGGAGCTATGTCGTCTACCCTACGCGAGCAGAGTCAGGAAATACTGCAGGTCGACACCAAAAAATATCACATCTTCAGTCTTCCCCGCGCTGCTCAACATCTCGGCAATATAGACAGTCTGCCCAAGTCCCTAAAGGTCCTGCTGGAAAATTTACTGCGCTGGCAGGATGGTGATTCTGTTACGGCAGAAGATATTCAGGCGCTGGTTGACTGGCAAAAAGATGCCCACGCCGATCGTGAAATCGCCTATCGTCCCGCCCGTGTATTAATGCAGGACTTTACCGGCGTACCTGCCGTAGTTGACCTGGCGGCGATGCGCGAAGCGGTAAATCGCCTGGGTGGCGATGTGGCGAAAGTGAATCCGTTATCGCCAGTGGATCTGGTCATTGACCACTCAGTTACCGTTGATCACTTTGGCGATGATGACGCTTTCGAGGAGAACGTCCGGCTGGAGATGGAGCGCAACCATGAGCGTTATGTCTTCCTGCGCTGGGGACAGAAAGCTTTTGATAAGTTCCGGGTTGTACCGCCGGGCACCGGTATCTGCCATCAGGTGAACCTGGAGTATCTGGGTAAGGCGATCTGGCATGAAACGCTCAACGGCGAAGAGTATGCCTGGCCCGATACACTGGTCGGCACTGACTCCCACACCACCATGATCAACGCGCTGGGCGTGCTGGGATGGGGAGTAGGGGGAATTGAGGCAGAAGCTGCCATGCTTGGCCAGCCCGTCTCCATGCTGATTCCGGATGTAGTGGGTTTCAAACTCACCGGCAAACTCAAGCCAGGCATCACCGCGACTGACCTGGTGCTTACCGTTACCCAGATGCTTCGTAAGCATGGCGTCGTGGGCAAATTTGTCGAGTTTTACGGTGATGGTCTGGCCGATCTGCCGCTGGCTGATCGCGCCACTATTGCCAACATGGCCCCGGAATATGGCGCGACCTGCGGTTTCTTCCCGGTCGATGATGTCACGCTCAGTTACATGACGCTCACCGGACGCGATGCCGACCAGGTCGCCCTGGTGGAAGCTTATGCCAAAGCGCAGGGCCTGTGGCGTAACGCCGGCGATGAGCCGCGCTTTACCAGCACCCTGTCACTGGACATGAACGAAGTGGAATCGAGCCTTGCCGGACCAAAACGTCCGCAGGATCGGGTTTCGCTGGGTGATGTGCCTGCCGCGTTTGACGCCAGCAACGAGCTGGAAGTGAATCAGGCGCAGAAACCGCATAAAAATGTCGAATACACCGACAGTGACACCGGCCTGACGCATACACTGACCGACGGTGCCGTTGTAATCAGTGCGATTACCTCCTGTACTAACACCTCTAATCCCAGCGTGCTGATGGCGGCTGGCTTACTGGCGAAGAAAGCGGTCGAGCGTGGCCTGAAACGTCAGCCCTGGGTTAAAGCTTCACTGGCACCCGGTTCTAAAGTGGTTTCAGACTATCTCGCCGTCGCGCAACTCACCCCTTATCTTGATGAGCTGGGCTTTAATCTGGTCGGTTATGGCTGCACCACCTGTATCGGTAACTCTGGTCCGCTAAAAGATGAGATTGAGTCTGCCATTAAAGCGGGCGATCTGACTGTCGGTGCAGTGCTGTCCGGCAACCGCAATTTTGAAGGTCGTATTCATCCGCTGATTAAAACCAACTGGCTCGCGTCGCCACCGCTGGTGGTAGCCTATGCGCTGGCGGGTAATATGAAAATCAACCTGCAGACTGAGCCACTGGGCCACGATCGTCAGGGCCAGCCGGTCTATCTGAAAGATATCTGGCCAACGCCGGAAGAGATCGCCACAGCCGTGCAGCAGGTTACCAGCGACATGTTCCATAAAGAGTACGCTGAAGTCTTCGACGGCACGCCCGAGTGGCAGGAGATCAAGGTCAGTGAAGCGGCGACGTATGACTGGGATGAAGGCTCGACCTATATTCGTCTGTCGCCGTTCTTTGATGATATGGAGAAAGAGCCTAAGCCGGTGCAGGATATTCGCGGTGCGCGGGTCCTTGCTATGCTGGGCGACTCCGTTACCACGGACCATATCTCACCGGCGGGCAGCATTAAAGCTGAAAGTCCGGCCGGACGTTATCTGCTGTCACACGGCGTTGAGCGAACCGACTTTAACTCCTACGGTTCCCGTCGCGGTAACCATGAAGTGATGATGCGCGGCACGTTCGCCAACATCCGAATCCGCAATGAGATGGTGCCAGGCGTGGAGGGCGGTTATACCCGTCATTATCCGAGTGGCGAGCAGCTGGCTATCTATGACGCGGCGATGAAATATCAGGCGGAAGGTATACCGCTGGCCGTGATTGCCGGTCTTGAGTATGGCTCCGGTTCAAGCCGCGACTGGGCGGCGAAAGGCCCACGTTTGCAGGGTGTGAGAGTTGTCATTGCTGAATCTTTTGAGCGTATTCACCGCTCAAACCTGATCGGCATGGGCATTCTGCCGCTGGAATTCCCGCAGGGCGTGACCCGCAAAACCCTGAGCCTGACCGGTGAAGAGCGTATTGACGTGGAGAATCTTCAGGCACTGACGCCAGGCTGCAGCGTGAAAGTGACGTTGACCCGTGCTGACGGCAGTAAAGAGGAGCTGGACACCCGCTGTCGCATTGATACCGGTAATGAGCTGACCTATTACCGTAACGACGGCATCCTGCACTACGTTATCCGCAATATGCTGGACTGACAAAAAAAGCCGGGGCGACCCGGCTTTTTCATTCAGGATTTCGGCAGCAGATGCCCCATCTTCGCCGCTTTGGTATCCAGATAGTGCGCATTCTTCGGATTACGTCCCACAACCAGCGGCACACGCTCAACGATGTTGATCCCGGCTTCGCTGAGGATCTCAACTTTACGCGGGTTATTGGTCAGCAGGCGCACTTCATTTACGCCCAGCAGTTTGAACATATCGGCGCACAGGGTGAAGTCGCGTTCATCAGCGGCAAAGCCTAGCTGATGGTTCGCTTCTACGGTGTCATAGCCTTTGTCCTGCAACGCATAGGCGCGGATCTTATTCAGCAGACCGATATTACGGCCTTCCTGGCGGTGATACAGCAGCACACCACGACCTTCTTCTGCGATGGCATTAAGGGCGGCTTCAAGCTGAAAGCCGCAGTCGCAACGCAGGCTGAAGAGCGCATCGCCGGTCAGGCATTCGGAGTGAACGCGCGCCAGTACCGGCTCGTTATCATTAATATCGCCAAAGACCAGTGCAACGTGGTCATGTCCGGTTGCCAGTTCTTCAAAACCAACCATCAGGAAATCTCCCCATGGCGTGGGCAGTTTGGCTTCTGCCACCCGTTTAAGCTGCATGTGACTCTCCAGAACCTTCAGAGGATGCACTATCATCATGATAGTGCACAGGCCAGTGTGGCCCGACAAACGTGCAATATTGTGCCACAACCTGCAAGCGGGCTGGTAATCTCTGATACCAATTGCAGTGATAAAGCACAATTATCCAATCGGCAACGGTTATGTTATTCTTTTTTAAGCTAAAGTTATGCAATTGTTGTCTTTTAACACCGGGATAAGGGAAGAGGATGTTTAAGATTTCGCGTCGAACCACCTTCGGTATGCTGCTGCTGTTGATCATGCCGGTTGCCGTCTGGCTTACCGGCTGGCGCTGGCAGCCAGGTGAAAGCAATGCGGTGCTGAAAGGTCTGTTCTGGATGACCGAAACCGTTACCAATCCGTGGGGCATTGTCACCAGCGTGCTGCTGAGTGCATGGATGCTTTGGTGCCTGCGCTTTCGCCTGAAGCCCGCCATTCTGCTTCTGCTGATCATGAACGCGACGATTCTGGCCGGGCAATACACCAAATCCTTTATTAAAGAGCAGATACAGGAGCCGCGCCCCTATGTGATCTGGCTGGAACAGCATCATGGACTGGATGAAAAGACCTTTTACGAACTCAAACGTAAACAGCGTGGGGAGATGGTGACCTCGCTGATAGCCGATGAGACGCAGATCCCTGGCTGGCTGAAACGTCACTGGGCATTTGAAACCGGTTTCGCTTTTCCCTCTGGACACACCATGTTTGCCGCCAGCTGGGCGCTACTGGCATTGGGCCTGCTCTGGCCGCGTCGTCACTATAAAACCGTGGTGGTGATCTTCCTGTGGGCCACGGGCGTAATGGCGAGCCGTCTGTTGCTGGGCATGCACTGGCCGCGCGATCTGGCAATGGCAACGGTACTTTCCTGGATACTGGTCACCGTTGCTACCTGGCTGGCACAGCGATTCTGTGGACCACTGACGCTGCCGCCGGAAGAGCAAAAAGAGGTGGCGCAGCGGGAGCCCTGATTGTAATTCACCCTTAAGACCCCATATTATTAGTCAGGCCTGCGCAAAAGTGACCTGGCCGATGCTGCTGGGAGCAGCATTTTTGCTGGAGTTTTGGCATAATTCTACCCGACAACCTCACAACAGGATGCACTGTGAAATATTTGCTGATTTTTTTAGTGGTACTGGTCATTTTTATTATTTCCGTCACTTTGGGTGCGCATAACGATCAGGTCATTACTTTTAACTATCTGCTGGCGCAGGGTGAGTTCAGCATCTCGACCTTACTGGCATCGCTGTTTGGCGCAGGTTTCGTGCTTGGCTGGATTATCTGTGGTCTGTTCTGGTTACGGACCCGCGTCGCGCTGGCGAACGCCAACCGGAAAATCAAGCGTATGCAGACGCAAATCGAGCAGAGTACCGCTCTGGCGACCACGCCAGCTTCGCCGGCTGGCCGGGAATAATCCCCGATGCATGAATTGCTGTTTCTGTTACTGCCGGTGGCGGCTGCGTATGGCTGGTATATGGGCCGCCGCAGTGCACATCAGGACAAGCAACAGGAAGCCAACCGACTGTCGCGTGAATATGTCGCTGGCGTAAACTTCCTGCTCTCAAATCAGCAGGACAAAGCGGTCGATCTGTTCCTTGATATGCTCAAAGAGGACAGCGGCACGGTAGAAGCCCACCTGACGCTGGGTAATCTCTTCCGATCGCGTGGCGAAGTTGATCGCGCTATCCGTATTCATCAGGCTCTCATGGAAAGTGCTTCCCTGAGCTACGAGCAGCGTCTGCTCGCCGTTCAGCAACTGGGGCGTGATTATATGGCGGCGGGCTTTTATGACCGCGCTGAAGATATGTTTAAGCAGCTCACCGATGAAACGGACTTCCGGGTGGGCGCGCTGCAGCAGCTGCTGCTGATCCATCAGGCAACCAGCGACTGGCAGCAGGCGATTGAGGTGGCAGAACGTCTGGTTAAGCTCGGTAAAGATAAGCAGAAGGGCGAAATTGCCCACTTCTACTGTGAACTGGCGTTACAGGCCATGAGCAGCGACGACCTGGATCGCGCAATGAGCCTGCTGAAGAAAGGGGAGGCGGCCGATCGCAACAGCGCGCGCATCTCTATCATGATGGGCCGTATTTTCATGGAGAAAGAGGATTTCACCAAAGCGGTGGGCCATCTGCAGCGGGTGCTGGATCAGGATAAAGAGCTGGTCAGTGAAACGCTGGGGATGCTGGAGACCTGTTTCCAGCGGCTTAATCAGCCCGAAGCCTGGGCTGATTTCCTGCAGCGTTGTGTGGAAGAGAATACGGGAGCCGCAGCGGAACTCTATCTCTCGGATATCCTGGAGCAGCAGCAGGGTGCTGAAGCGGCGCAAAACTACATCAGTCGACAGCTGCAACGCCATCCAACGATGCGTGTGTTCCATCGCCTGATGGATTTGAACCTGCATGATGCGGAAGATGGCCGTGCCAAAGAAAGCCTGATGGTGCTGCGTGACATGGTGGGCGAACAGATTCGCACCAAGCCGCGCTATCGCTGCCAGAAGTGTGGTTTCACCGCGCATGCACTTTACTGGCACTGCCCATCCTGCCGTACCTGGTCTTCCGTTAAACCTATTCGTGGGCTCGACGGCCAGTAAAACTGGCCGCCGCGCACAGCACACACCTTATTATAGTTACAACATACTATTGAATTATCACCTCCCTGACCTCCGCCATCGTGCATAAAACGCCGGGCAGAGGGGCAAAGGCGATTGTGATGGTCAGATACCGCAGGTAGAATGCTTGCCGTTTGTCTAATGCGCCTGCGGGCGCCTGTTGCTGAGGAAATGCCATGTCTTCACCCCACAATGTGACCGCTTCGCCGATTCTGGTCGCGCTGGATTACCATGACCTCGACAGCGCGCTGCGTTTCGTAGACCAGATTGATCCCCGCAGTTGCCGACTGAAAGTGGGCAAAGAGATGTTTACGCTGTTCGGACCCTCGCTGGTTAACACCCTGCAGCAGCGCGGCTTTGAGCTCTTTCTCGATCTGAAATTCCACGATATTCCTAACACCACTGCCCATGCCGTGGCTGCTGCTGCCGATCTCGGCGTCTGGATGGTCAACGTCCATGCCAGCGGTGGCGCGCGGATGATGAACGCAGCGCGCGAGGCGCTGCTTCCTTTTGGCAAAGATGCGCCTCTGTTGATTGCGGTGACCGTACTGACCAGCATGGATGCAGACGATCTCAAAGAGCTGGGCATTACACTTTCGCCTGCCGAACAGGCAGAACGACTGGCGAAGCTGACGCAATCATGCGGGCTGGATGGCGTGGTCTGTTCTGCACATGAAGCGGTTCGCTTCAAACAGGTTCTGGGTCAGGATTTTGCGCTGATCACGCCGGGAATTCGCCCGGCAGGCAGCGATGCAGGCGATCAGCGTCGCATCATGACACCCCAGCAGGCGAAGCAGGCGGGCGCAGACTACATGGTGATAGGGCGTCCAATCACCCAATCTGCCGATCCCGCCGCCACCCTGCAGGCGATCCTGCACAGTCTGGAGACACCATAATGGCAGATGATAATCGACTGGTTTACTCCACCGACAGCGGGCGCATTACCCAGCCTGAGACTAAAGCAGAACGGCCAAAAGGGGATGGCATTGTACGCATCCAGCGCCAGAGCAGCGGACGCAAAGGCAAAGGCGTCTGTCTGATCACCGGCATTGATCTGGATGATGCAGCACTGACGCTGCTGGCCGCTGAACTGAAAAAGAAGTGTGGCTGTGGTGGATCGGTAAAAGAGGGTGTTATCGAGATTCAGGGTGACAAACGCGATTTACTGAAAAGCCTGCTGGAAGCTAAAGGGATGAAAGTCAAACTGGCGGGCGGCTGAATTAAAAAAATCGGGCTACCGAAGTAGCCCGATGGTCATGTAGATGCTTAGCGTAGCCGTTTATTCTTTTAATAAGGTCCTTAGTGGACCTGATGACCGATAATACCACCAACTGCGGCGCCACCGACTGTGCCGAGCGCGCTACCATTGGTCAATACTGAACCCCCAATCGCACCCGCGCCCGCGCCAATGGCGGTGTTGCGGTCACGCTTAGACCAGTTAGAACAGCCGCTCAGGGCAACAGCTAACGTGGTAGCCAGTACAACGGCAGTGATTCGTTTCATTGTTGTAGTCATACACTTCTCCTTTGATGTGCTCACAGAGGCAACACTCTTAGTATAGCTCCGATATTTCCTCAGCCCG
Source organism: Pantoea jilinensis (assembly GCF_019104105.1). NCBI lineage: Bacteria > Pseudomonadati > Pseudomonadota > Gammaproteobacteria > Enterobacterales > Erwiniaceae > Pantoea > Pantoea jilinensis. Next base: position 1,936,104 of record NZ_CP077746.1, read on the forward strand.
CTTGTGCCGCATTATTGCCTCATCCCTGACGGCATAGAAATGTGATCACCATGGACAAACCGTTTGTAGCGGGTGAGTCACAATGCGCCAGGCCAACAGGTCCACGCATTGTCTGAGAGGATTCTAAGCGTTCTGCAATAATTCCGAAGATGGAAAATTCTGAAATCACGGCACATTTTTTCATTCACAGCCATTCCTTCTGCGTTTATAGCCATTTGCTCCATAACCCTTTCGCGTCCGACTCCGCAAAATTCAGGGACGATTGTCAGCAGGAGAAAAGAGATGCTGGAACACCTTAAACAACAGGTTCTGGAAGCGAATCTGGATCTACCCAAATACAACCTGGTGACCTTTACCTGGGGGAATGTCAGCGCGATTGATCGCGAGCAGGGTTTGCTGGTGATTAAACCTTCCGGCGTGCGCTATGAAGTGATGAAGCGCGACGACATGGTTGTGGTCGATCTGGTGAGTGGCAATGTAGTAGAAGGGGATAAACGCCCTTCATCGGACACGGCGACGCATCGTGCGCTCTATCTCGCCTGGCCGGAAGTCGGTGGCATTGTCCATACGCATTCGCGTCATGCGACCATCTGGGCGCAGGCAGGACGACCCATTCCGGCCTGGGGAACGACGCACGCCGACGATTTCTATGGCGAGATCCCCTGCACCCGCGCGATGCGTAACGAAGAGATTCAGCACGAGTACGAGTGGAACACGGGCGAAGTGATTATTGAGACGTTCGCGCAGCGCGGATTATCGCCTTCGGCGATCCCTGGGGTACTGGTCAACTCCCACGGCCCGTTTGCCTGGGGTAAAGACGCCCATGCCGCTGTACACAGCGCGGTTGTCCTGGAGGAGGTGGCCTATATGGGGCTCTTTAGCCAGCAGCTTACTGCTAACCTGCCGCCCATTAATCAGACGCTGCTCGATCTGCACTACCTGCGGAAGCACGGTGAGAATGCCTGGTACGGGCAAAAATAACGAACGGGACGCGACGGCGTCCCTTTTTTTTGTCGCCATTGCCGCTGGTATGGCGATCTCCATCATAGTTATCAAAACATCCATCCTGAAAAAATAAAACAGCGTTTCATTTATATCGGGGCGATCACTGTTTTAATAACCTCAAATCACTACTTTGCTTTCATCGCCTTCGGGCACTTCCTGCTCCAACACTGGCAAAGCAAAGGTGAAACCTGTATGCACATCAAACGGGCAATAGACAAAATTCCGGGCGGCATGATGCTTATTCCGCTGTTTATCGGCGCACTCTGCCATACATTCTCTCCCGGCGCCGGGAAATACTTCGGCTCTTTCACCAACGGTCTGATGACGGGGACGGTGCCGATTCTGGCCGTCTGGTTCTTCTGTATGGGAGCATCGATAAAGCTCAGCGCTACCGGCACGGTACTGCGTAAATCGGGGACGCTGGTGTTAACGAAAATTGCCGTTGCCTGGGTTGTGGCGGCTATCGCCTCACGCGTGATGCCGGAGAATGGGGTAGAAGTGGGGATGTTCGCGGGCTTATCCACGCTGGCGCTGGTGGCTGCAATGGACATGACGAATGGCGGCCTTTATGCCTCGATCATGCAGCAATACGGTTCCAAAGAGGAGGCTGGCGCGTTTGTGCTGATGTCACTGGAGTCCGGGCCATTAATGACCATGGTTATTCTGGGTACTGCGGGTATCGCCTCATTCGAGCCACACGTGTTTGTGGGCGCTGTCCTGCCGTTTGTGGTCGGATTTGCATTAGGAAATCTTGATCCGGAGTTGCGTGACTTCTTCGGAAAAGCGGTACATACGCTGATTCCTTTTTTCGCTTTTGCGCTGGGTAACACCATTAACCTGGGCGTGATTGCGGAAACCGGACTGCTGGGCATCATGCTGGGCATCGCCGTGATCATCATTACAGGTATCCCGCTTATTCTGGCCGACCGGCTGATTGGCGGCGGGGATGGCACGGCCGGTATAGCCGCATCCAGTACGGCAGGCGCCGCAGTGGCGACACCCGTACTGATTGCCGAGATGTTGCCGCAGTTTAAACCGGTTGCGCCTGCCGCAACGGCGCTGGTTGCCACATCTGTCATTGTGACCTCAGTGCTGGTGCCCATTATCACCGCTATCTATTCAAAACGCCTTAAGCGTCTCCATGTTGCCGTCGGGCAGCGTGCCGCTATTAAGTAACCTGCCTAATCAATCCCCGGCGCGCCAGTCGGGGATCACTCTGGATTTTGTGTTGTAAATCAATCTCTCATTTGGTCTGGCCTCACTCTGCATTACGCTGATGTGGCGTATTTAACGCATCAAAATATAAACAGAGGATGAGACAATGACAGTTATTAACCAAGCAACGTGCAGATTATTTACCGAAGTCGGCAATACCACGCAGTTAGTCGCCTATTACGAAGAAGGGCGTCGTACCATGTGGATGATGCTGCGTGCACAGCCCCGTCCGAGTTTCAACCATGAACTGATTGAAGAGATCATGAACCTGAGCTACGCCGCTCAGCGTTCCGGCCTGCCAATCGATTTCTGGGTCACCGGGTCACTGGTTCCGCAAATGTTCAACGCCGGTGGCGATCTGCGCTTCTTTGTTGAGTGCATTCGCAACAACCGCCGCGAGGCGCTCCGGGCTTATGCGCGTGCCTGCGTGGACTGCATCCATTCTGCAGCACGCGGTTTTGATACAGGCGCGGTGACGCTGGCGATGATTGAGGGCAGTGCGTTAGGCGGCGGATTCGAAGCGGCGCTGGCGCATCACTTCATTCTGGCGCAAAACAATGCGCGGATGGGCTTCCCGGAAATTGCTTTTAACCTGTTCCCAGGTATGGGCGGCTACTCACTGGTGGCGCGTCGTTCCGGCATGAAACTGGCCGAAGAGCTGATTTGTGAAGGAGAGTCTCACAGCGCTGAGTGGTATGAGACGCGTGGACTGGTTGATAAGGTCTTCCAGCCAGGCGACAGCTATCGTGCCACTCGCACCTTTATCGACACGTTACGGCCTAAACTCAATGGCGTGCGGGCGATGCTGAAAGCGCGCCAGCGCGTGCTGCAATTGTCACGCGCTGAGCTCATGGATATCACAGAAGATTGGGTCGATTACGCGTTTACTATCGAACCTAAAGATATTGCTTACATGGAACGCCTGGTACAGTTACAAAACCGCCACAGCGCATCACTGCGTAAAGCGGGTTAATCCGGACCAGCATTAAACGCGGGCAGGATGCTTAGCCAGCCAATGCCCAAATTGTTCTGCGGGCATTGGTTTTGCGTAATAGTAACCCTGACGCCCATCAACACCACTTTTAAGCACGAACTTCTCTTCATCCGGCGTCTCAATACCTTCTGCAATCACCTGCAAATCAAGCGCCTTAGCGACGGCGACGATTGCACGCACCAGCGATTGTGATACCGGCTGTTTATTGATGTCGCGGATAAAGCTTTGATCGAGCTTAATCGCATTGATCGGCACACGTGCGAGCTGAGAAAGCGAAGAGTAACCGGTGCCAAAATCATCCAGATGAACCTGTGCGCCCAGCTCCTGAAACTGTTTCATCAGCTTCAGCGCTTCAGTTTCATTCTCAATCAGACAACTTTCTGTGAGCTCAATATCAATCGGACAATCAGTGATATTCGCCTCATGCAGTGCCTGTTTCAGATCGGTGTAGATACTTTGGTCGAGCAACTGACGGGCAGACACATTGACAGCGACGCGCAGGAAAATGCCCTGCTGACGCCAGACGATAATCTGCTGAAGCACGTTGAGCATTACCCAGCGTCCCAGCGGCACAATCAGCCCCGACTCTTCGGCATAGGGAATAAAATCTGCGGGCGAAACCATACCTCGCTCTGGTGAGTTCCAGCGTACTAATGCCTCGGCGCTGCGAACCTGTCCATCGCTATCAATTTTGGGCTGGTAATGTACCAGCAGATGATCGAGTTCAAGCGCCTTGCGCAGGTTGGTGTCCAGCCACAGATACTCAAAGACCCGCTGGTTCATCTCGGCGGCAAAGACACAGAACTTGCCGCGACCATTCTCTTTAGCGTGATACATCGCGGTGTCCGCGTTACGAATCAGGCTCTCTCTATCTTCGCCATGCAGCGGTGCGAAAGCGATACCGATGGAACAGCCACTGTAAACTTCAATCAGTCCGATACGGAAAGGCTGTCGCAGGCGCTCAAGAATGCGGGAGGACATCGCCTCCAGCGCAGCCTGGCTGGTGTGTTCAGCCAGCACCACAAACTCATCGCCACCCAGACGACCCAGCGTCTGGTCCTTACCCAGACAGCTAAGAATCGCGAGAGAGACTGCCTGCAGTAATTGATCGCCGAACATATGACCGTAGGCGTCGTTCACTTTTTTGAAATTATCGAGATCGAGATAGACGACACCGGTCTCATCATGCCCGGCGCGCTCCAGCGCCAGGCTAATCTGCTGATGAATGGCGTTGCGATTAGGTAAACCGGTGACCGTATCGGTGTTTGCCAGCACCCGGAGGCGTTCCTGGGCACGTCGCTCCTCGGTAATGTCTGTACCAGAACAGATGAGGAAAATTTCATTTTTGCCGCTGCCGCTGTGAACAAACTTATTACGAAACAGAAACAGTCGCTGGCCCTTTTTGGTTTTGACCCAGCGCTCCACCTCGTACGAGTTACCGTCACGGAAGAAGCCTGCAATGTTGCGCCGCGACTGTGAGGCTTCCTGCCGGGTCATAAACAACTGAAAGACATTTCGACCTATAACTTCATGTTCATTCAGACCGGTATATTCTTCACTCAGGCGGTTAAAACGCTGAATATTGCCCCGCTGATCGAGGATAACAATCACTGAATTAGCTTCAGAAACCACTTGTTCGGCGAATGAAAGGCCCAGGGTCAGGTCACGGGCGACCGCAGACGTATCTCCCCAGGCAGAAGCGGTTCCGGCCCAGGAGGCCTGGTTCACTTTACGTCCGACAAAATGCATTGGCACATCAATGCCTTGCAGGGACATGGTCAGATTGATACTTGAAGTAATGACGGGCATTGCGCGGATCATTGCAGCCTGGCCGGGTGTCAGCGGCAGGGCGATATTAGTTTGTGACGACTCATCTTCGGCAAAATGCAATGCATCGCTGTCCGCGGTCAGACGCCAATGAGGGCTGGTTGTACCAAAAAGGGTGTACAACAACGTTTGCCCTTGTTCATCGGTCATGGAAACTTCCTCCGGGAAGTGCTCTGCAGGCGTTATCTCATTATTTTAGCAACAGTATTCATCATCTGAGGCAAGCACAAGGTGCAAACCAAATATATTTTCCCATCCAGATAAGAATGGCACAAAAAAGCCCCGACGGTGCGGGGCTATTCAGTGCATTCAGCAGGGACATTTGCCCAGTTTACCGGCCTGGCTGGGGAAGCGGGCATCCAGGCAATAACGGTGAAAATCGCGCTCGCTCATCGGCGCCTGTCCGGGATGATGCCGTCGCATATGCTGCAGATATTTTTGATAATCCTGCACCCCGACCATTAAGCGAAAACATTGTTGCAGGCCGCGCCAGAATCCCCACCAGCTAAACCTCTGCGGCGGAGAAGCAGCAATCACATTACAGTGCAGAATCTGCCAGTCACCGTGTGGACGGTGGACCTGATGAATAGCATCAGACATGGCGCACCTCCTTGTTGCGCATTGCTACCGGCGTCTCGCGGGTGGTCGGCACCGAGCTGTTCAGTGCACGACGAATGACAAAGAATGCCGAGATCAGCATGGTGACCGCCACCAGCATAAAGAAAGCACATAGCGCGGCGTTAATCTGATTGCTGAACACGATGGTCTGCATATCCGCCACGCTTTTTGCTGGCGCGATGATCACGCCTTCATCCAGCCCTTTGCGGAATTTATTCGCCTGCGCCAGGAAACCGATAGAAGGTTTCTCATGGAAGATTTTCTGCCAGCCCGCGGTCATTGAGGTGATAAACAACCAGACGGTCGGCAGAATCGTCACCCAGGCGTAACGCTGCTTTTTCATTTTGAAGAGCACCACAGTACCGAGAATCAGCGCCATCGAGGCCAGCATCTGATTGCCGATACCAAAAAGTGGCCACAGGGTATTAATGCCGCCCAGCGGGTCGACCACGCCCTGATAAACAAAGAAACCCCAGCCTGCAACGGCGACTGTCGTGCCCGCCATATTACCCAGCCAGGAACGGTTGTTCGCCATAGAAGGCACCACTGTTCCCACCAGATCCTGCACCATAAAGCGGCAGGCGCGGGTACCGGCATCGACCGCGGTCAGGATAAATAGCGCTTCAAACAGAATGGCGAAGTGATACCAGAATGCCATCATCGCCCGACTGTTGAAGATCTCGGTAATAATATGGGCCATTCCCACTGCGAAGGTAGGTGCGCCGCCTGCGCGAGAGAGAATGGAACCTTCACCGACATCGCGGGCGATGCCACTCAGCATTTCTGGCGTGACCACAAAGCCCCAGCCATTAATGACCTGAGAGGCGCTCTCAACGGTGGTACCAATCAGCGCGGCAGGGGAGTTCATGGCAAAATAGACGCCGGGATCCAGCACCGAGGCACAAATCAGCGCCATGATCGCCACAAAAGACTCCATCAGCATCGCGCCATAGCCAATAAAGCGGATATGACTCTCCCTCTCCACCAGTTTTGGTGTAGTGCCGCTGGAGACCAGCGCATGGAAGCCTGAGATTGCTCCGCAGGCAATGGTAATGAACAGGAACGGGAACATCGCGCCGGAGAATACCGGACCGGTACCGTCGATAAATTTGGTCACTGCTGGCATTTTCATCTCTGGCATGGCAAAGACGATGCCCACCGCCAGGCCGACAATCACGCCAATTTTAAGAAAAGTGGAGAGGTAGTCGCGCGGTGCCAGCAGTAGCCAGACCGGCAGCACAGAAGCAATAAAGCCATAGATGACGAGAACCCAGGTCAGCGAGGTGCCTTTCAGGGTAAAGAAGGGGCCCCAGTACGGATGTTGTGCCACGTCGCCGCCATAAATAATCGCCGCCATCATCAGCACAAAGCCAATCAATGACACTTCGGCGATTTTACCGGGGCGGATAAAGCGCATGTAGACGCCCATAAACAGCGCAATCGGAATGGTGGCCGCGATAGTGAACAACCCCCACGGGCTGTTCGCCAGTGCCTTCACGACGACCAGCGCCAGCGCCGACAGGATGATGATCATCACGCCCAGCGCGCCGAGCATTGTCACGACACCAGCGAATGCGCCCAGCTCCTGCCGCGCCATTTCACCCAGCGAACGGCCATCACGGCGGGTCGAGATAAACAGGATCAGGAAATCCTGAACCGCGCCTGCCAGCATCACCCCGACCAGAATCCAGATAGTGCCCGGCAGAAACCCCATCTGCGCGGCCAGAATCGGACCGACCAGAGGACCGGCGCCCGCAATGGCCGCGAAATGGTGGCCAAACAGCACCCATTTATTGGTGGGAACATAATCCAGTCCGTCGCTCAGCCGCTCGGCAGGCGTCATCCGGCGATCGTCCAGTTCAAAAATATTGCGGGCGATAAACAGGCTGTAGAAGCGGTAAGCGATGCTGTAACAGGCGACAGCGGCGATCACCAGCCAGACTGCATTGACGTGTTCGCCGCGGCTGAGGGCCAGCATGGCGAAAGCGCCCGCGCCGATTAACGCCACCACTAACCAGATCACACTGGTTTTGACGTTTTTCATGACTAACTCCTTGTGAGGACCGAGAGGAAAGCGATCGAAAACAACGAGTTAAACTTAATGTAATGGAATGTAAGTGAAAGTTAATCAGTGGAGAAGTGTGAAGCGGGGTACAAATTTAACTTTTTTGCAATCAGAACGGGGCGGGAAAGAGCGGGATAACCAGCGTTATCCCGCTTATGTCAGCGCTTAAATACGCGACATTCAGACGGCGGGCCGGGCCACGACGCTGCGAGTTTCCATGCGGACTTCGGCGATGGTGACATCAATCACGTCGGTCACACGGTAAACCACGTCACCTTTGATCTGTACGCTGCCATTCTCCTGACTTAAGACCAGCTCATCACGCACCGCGTGAATGAACGGTGCCGGGATAAAGGCAACCGCACCAAACTCGACCAGGCGAACACGCATGCCGCCACGCGACACGTCGATAATCTCGGCGCTGAAACGACGATCGGTAGCCGCAAAGGGTGCAAGATAACGGGCGTAGAGCCAGTCACCAACGTCACGTTCCGCCATCCGGTTCAGGCGACGGCGTTCACTCATCGTTACCGTCACCGCATCATCCGGACGTGCGATCGACTCACCGCGAATAATTGCTTTAAGCAGACGATGGTTGATCATGTCGCCGAACTTACGAATCGGTGAGGTCCAGGTGGCGTAAGCCTCCAGACCCAGACCGAAGTGCGGGCCGGGCTCGGTGCTGATCTCAGCGAAAGTCTGGAAACGACGGATACGGCTATCAAGGAACTGGGTCGGCAGGGCGTCCAGCTCACGACGCAGCACACGGAAACCTTCCAGTGTGGTGATCGCCTGCGCATCCACGGTAATACCGTGATTGGCCAGTACCGCGGCAGCCTGTTCAGCATTGGTGGCATCGAAACCGGCATGCACGTTGTAAATACCAAAGCCCAGACGATCACGCAGCACTTTTGCCGCGCAGACGTTGGCCAGAATCATGGACTCTTCAACAATACGGTTAGCGATGCGGCGAGGTTCAGCCACAATTTCCAGCACTTCGCCTTTATCACCGAGCAGGAAGCGGTAATCCGGACGGTCCTTAAACACCAGCGCGTGGGTCTGACGCCACTCGCTGCGCGCCAGGCAAAGGCGGTGCAACAAGCGAATCTGTTCAGCAATCGCCTCGCTTTCTGGCTGCCATGTGCCGCTGTTTTCCAGCCAGTCAGAGACATCGTCATAAGCCAGCTTGGCTTTAGACTCGATCCAGGCAGCAAAGAACTCGACGTCATCACCCAGGGTGCCATCGGCAGCTACGGTGACACGGCAGGCCAGCGCCGGACGACGCACATTCGGACGCAGCGAGCAGACATCATCAGAGAGTTCGCGCGGCAGCATCGGGATATTAAAGCCCGGCAGGTAGTTGGTAAACGCACGCTGTGCCGCCAGCTTATCAAGCTGACTGCCCTCTGCCACATAGGCGGTCGGATCCGCGATAGCGATAGTCAGACGCAGGGTGCCGTCGTCCTGTGCTTCTGCATAGAGCGCATCATCCATATCCTGGGTGCTGGCGCTGTCGATGGTGACGAAATCCAGCGCGGTCAGATCTTCACGCGTCAGGTTTTCATCCATCATCTCGCCAAAGCTGACATCAGGTGCTTCACGCTCAAGGTTGTGACGCGACAGCGTCACCCACCACGGAGCAAGATGATCATCAGCTTTGACAATAAAATCGGTAAGTTCGGCATAGAAGCCGCGATCGCCTTTTAACGGATGGCGACGCATTTCTGCTACTGCCCAGTCGCCATTCTCAAACTCATGGCTGACATCGCGTGCGGGGCGACACGGGATCGCATCTTTCAGCAGGGGATGGTCCGGCACAATCGACAGGCGATCGTCTTTCTTCTGCACCCGACCAACAAAGCGGGTCAGGAACGGCTCAACCAGCGTTTCCGGCTCAGCGCTTTCGCGATCTTTCTCGCTATGGATCACAGCGGTAATACGGTCGCCATGCATCACTTTCTTCATCTGCGGAGGCGGAATGAAGTAACTTTTCTGCGCATCGACTTCCAGAAAGCCGAAGCCTTTTTCGGTGCCTTTAACGACGCCTTCAGCTCGAGGCGTTTGCGAATGGAGCTTCTGTTTCAGCTGCGCGAGCAGCGGGTTATCCTGGAACATAATTTTTACGTTTCGTGGCCTGATTGCGGCTGACAGTTTTACGCGATTCGGCGGCGCGCGGCAAGGCAAAAAGCCGGACGAACCGGCTTTTCAGAGAGGAGTGAAAGGGAGGTCAGGCAATGCGCTGTTCAGGCAGTGCCGCTGACAGTTCCAGCTTCACCGGCACCGACTTAGAGGTCGGTGTGCCACTGCCATCACCAAAGCTGTTCAGCGGCACCAGCGGGTTGGTTTCCGGGTAATAAGCCGCCAGATTACCGCGCGGAATATTATAGGGAACCAGTTTGAAGCCGCTGACGCGACGGGTAATGCCATCATTCCAGAGGGTCTCGATATCGACATTCTGACCTTCGGTGAAACCAAGGTCTGTCATATCGTCCGGGTTGATGAACACCACTTCGCGCTGACCAAACACGCCACGGTAACGGTCATCAAGGCCGTAAATCGTGGTGTTGTACTGGTCATGTGAACGCAGCGTCTGAAGAGTGAAAGGGACCTCTTGATCCAGATTCGGGAACAGCGAGGTCGGCAGCGCCGCGGCATTGAACTCTGCTTTCTGGCTCGGCGTATTGAAGCGCAACTCGGCAGCGGCATTACCCAGGTAGAAACCGCCGGGGATATCACATTTCGCATTGAAGTCGGCAAAGCCCGGAATCGTTGCCGCGATATGCTCACGAATCAGGTTGTAATCACCGGCCAGCTCGCGCCATTTCACTTTCTCATCACCCAGCACCGCCTGCGCGATACCGGCAACAATCCAGGTCTCAGAACGCTGTGTTTCCGCCAGCGGAATACCAATCCCTTCAGAGGCGTGCACCATGCTAAAGGAGTCTTCCACGGTAATAAACTGATTGCCGGTTGCCTGCAGATCGCGTTCGGTGCGGCCCAGCGTCGGCAGAATCAGCCCTTCATGACCCGGCACCAGATGGCTGCGATTCAGTTTGGTACTGATATGCACAGTCAGACCACAGCGTGACATCGCTTCTTCGGTGCGCGGTGAATCCGGCGCAGCCGCAGCCAGGTTGCCACCCAGCGCGATCAGCACTTTGACTTCATCACGCAGCATCGCGTTCAGCGCTTCAACGGTGTTATGGCCCGCGGCACGTGGTGGCTCGAAATTGAAATGATTACCCAGCGCGTCCAGGAACGCTTTAGCCGGTTTCTCATCAATCCCCATGGTGCGGTTACCCTGCACGTTGCTGTGACCGCGAACCGGGCAGAGGCCTGCGCCTTTTTTGCCCAGTTGACCAAACAGCAACTGCAGGTTGGTGATTTCGCGAACCGTGTCTACCGAGTGTTTGTGCTGGGTGATGCCCATTGCCCAGGTACAAATCACCCGGTCAGCGCTCTGGTAAATCGCCGCCGCTTCACGGATCTGCGCCTGCGTCAGGCCAGACTGCGCCACAATCTGCATCCAACTGGTGTTATCCACCGCATCCAGATAGGCCTCAATGCCATTGGTTTTAGCATTGATAAAGGTCTGGTCAAACAGGCCACTTTCACCGGCTGCCAGACGCGCGCGATGGGTCTCCAGCAGGGATTTCACCATGCCGCGCACCGCCGCCATATCACCACCCAGATTGGGCTGATAATAAGATGAGCTGATGTTACCCGCTTTTGAAGTGACGACTTCCAGCGGCTTCTGCGGATCGGCAAAACGCTCCAGGCCGCGCTCGCGCAGGGTATTAAAGGTGACGATCTTCGCACCATGATCGGCAGCATGACGCAGGCTGTGCAGCATACGCGGATGGTTGGTGCCGGGATTCTGACCGAAGACGAAAATCGCATCGGCGTGATCGAAATCATCCAGACGAATCGTGCCTTTACCGACGCCAATACTGCGCTTCAGACCGGTGCCGCTGGCTTCGTGGCACATATTCGAGCAGTCAGGGAAGTTATTGGTTCCCATCAGGCGACCAAACAGCTGATAGAGCCAGGAGGCTTCGTTGCTGGCGCGACCGGAGGTGTAAAGCTCCATCTGATTCGGATGATCCATCGCCTTGATGTGCTGCGCGATCAGCGCAAACGCATCTTCCCAGCTGATCGGCTCATAGTGGTCAGTTTCCGCGTTATAGCGCAGCGGATGAGTCAGACGCCCCTGATACTCCAGGAAGTAATCACTCTGGGTATAGAGCGTGGTTACGCTGTGTTTAGCAAAAAAGTCGGTGTCGACCATGCGGCGCGTCGCTTCCCAGGTGACCGCTTTGGCCCCGTTTTCGCAGAAGCTGAAGGTACTTTTGTTGTCATCACCCCAGGCGCAGCCCGGACAGTCAAAACCGCGTGCTTTATTCATGCGCATCAGGTTGCGCATATTTTTCAGGGCCGCTTTGCTGTCAAGCACGAAACGCGTGGTGGCTTCCAGAGAACCCCAGCCGCCCGCAGCCGCGCGATAGGGTTTGATTTGGCGTTTAAATTTCATAGTGAGTGCAGGCTTTTATAGTAGGCATTATTGTTTGGTGTTTGTTATCAGGTTATAGCCTGATGGTGAAAGGAAGTCTGCAGCTATCGTTATACCTTGTCTAATTGATTGACATAATGGTGCGATAGCTGGCGTTTATCGTGAACAGGTCTGAAATGTGATGGTGCTCAGATTTTACCCGCCTTAAACCGGCCGATAACGGGAGTTCTGCTGACAACAGGCTAATACTTGCTGTTCACAATCAGAGAGAGCGTGACGCCATGAAACAGCTGACCAGCCAGATCCATGCGTTTGGCAAAGCATTGATGATGCCCATCTCAGTCATCGCGGCCGCCGGTATTTTTCTCGGACTGGCGGCGGCGATGCAGAATCCGGCGGTAACCGGCGATGCCTTTGCGCAGATGCAGATTCCCCAGATAATCATTGGCTTTATTCGCAAAGTGGCGGGCGCGCTCTTTGCTAATCTGCCCGTCTTCTTTGCGGTAGCGAGTGCCATCGGCCTGGCTAAAGCAGAAAAAACCACGGCCGCCTTTGCCGCAGTGATCGGCTACATCGTGATGAACGTCGGCATCAGCGCCACGCTGGCGGCGAAAGGGATTACGGCGGCGACGACCACTCCGGCAGCCCTGCAGCAGGCGGGAATGGATCAGACCACCGCCATGATGACTTCGGCGGAGTACATCAACATGCTGGGTGTCTTCACTTACAACATGAGCGTGCTGGGTGGGGTCATTGCCGGACTGATCACGGTGGCGCTGCACAATCGTTTTTACACGCAGCAACTGCCCACGGCGATCAGCTTTTTTGGCGGACGGCGTTTTGTGCCGATCATTACCGTGGTCTGTCTGCCGCTGATTGGCGTGTTACTGGCGCTGATCTGGCCGACCATTGGCAATGGCATCGCCTGGATTGGACAGATGATTGGTAAAAGCGGCCAGTATGGTGCTTTTCTGTTGGGGGCTTTTGAGCGCATCCTGATCCCCACCGGCCTGCATCATATTCTCAATGAAACCGTGCGCTTTACACCCATTGGCGGCATGGCCGTGGTCGATGGCCAGACGGTTGTCGGCGCGCTGAACATCTTCAACGCCTCACTGACCCATCCGGGGTCGATCCCCGATGAGACGTTGCGCACCGCCACGCAGTTTCTGGCGCAGGGCAAGATTCCGGTCATGATGTTTGGCCTGCCCGCGGCGGCACTGGCGATCTATCACACCGCGCGGCCTGAACATAAACAGCGGGTCAAAGCACTGGTGATGGCGGGCGCACTGACCTCATTCACCACCGGCATCACGGAACCGCTGGAGTTCTGCTTTATCTTTGTCTCGCCAGTGCTCTACCTGCTGCATGCTTTCCTGACCGGCCTGTCGTTTATGCTGATGTCGATGTTGCATCTGATGATCGGCAATGTGCAGGGCGGCGTCATCGACCTGGTGGTGTTCGGCATGCTGGGCGGGGCGAAAACCCACTGGTGGTGGACGCTGGCGCTGGGCGTAATCTATGCGCCGATCTACTACTACGCTTTCCGGCTGGTGATTACCCGAATGAATGTGGAAACACCGGGCCGGGAGTCGGAGGATGAAAAACCGCAACAGGTGACCGCGGATGAACGCACGCAGGTGATTATTAGCGGACTGGGTGGGCAGGCCAACATTGAGGATGTCGATTGCTGCTTTACCCGTCTGCGGGTTCGGGTTAAAGAGATGAATCAGGTGGTTGATCAGACGCTGATGAGCACCGGTGCGAACGGTGTTAATCGTGTCAGCGAGCACGATATTCAGGTGATCTATGGCCCGCAGGTTGAGAAGATCGCAAATGAGGTGAAAATGGCGTTGGGTGTTGCATAACCCCAGCCCATTTCAGGCGTGAGCATCACGTTAACCGCCCGGTGCAGCGGGCGGTTTGCACCATTCCTGGTGGAGATACTGACCACTGCCAACCCGCCTATTGTAACTAAAAAAATCCTTACCCTAATGGGGCACCTCTTTCTGCCGATATAGCGATTAATCCCCTCATTACTGGAACACCGCAATGTCGTTAAAAAAATCTTCCCTGATGATATTTTCCTTCCTGCTGGCCTTGTTTCTGACCAGCGTGGCAATCAGTACCTGGCTCCTGATTCAGAGCAATCACTCCCTGAATGCGGTTAACAAAGAGATCCGTGTGGTGCTCTCAGTGATTGACCCGATCAACCACAGCCGAACGCTGCGTGTCCGTCTGATGGAATATATGAAGGAGATTGAGGGCAGCGACGCAAACAATCCCGCCACGCTGGACAGTGTGCGGACCGTAGCCGGTAAAGCGGATGCCGCATTTCAGGCCTACATGAATGCGCCGCGTCTGCCGGGCGAAGAAGCCGAAGCTGACGCCTATAGTCAGGCTTATCTGGCCTATCGTCAGCAGGGACTACAACCCTTAATTGATGCCGCTGAGGCGCATGATCAGGTGCGCTTTAAAAGTCAGATCCCTAACGTGGTTCGCCTTGATCGCCAGTACGAAATCATTCTGGATCGGGTGCTGGCCCAGCATGAAACGTATGCTAAAAAGCTGAACAGCGATGCCCAGAGTCACTTCACCGCCGGCATTACGCTGCTTGGGCTGTTTGGCGTCCTGTTTTTTGCCATTATTATTGCCATTTACATCTTCATGAAGCGCTACGTACTTTCACCGCTTAATGACGCGCAGGAACACTGCAAACTGATTGCGGCGGGTGTGCTGGATACCACGGTACCGGCCAGGTCAGGTTCACGCAGCGAAATTCAGCTGCTGATGGGCTCACTGGAGCAGATGCGCAGTGCGCTGACCACCATTATTCTGCAGGTGCGTGATTCAACCCGCTCCGTTTCCACCGCCTCGCAGGAGATTGCAGCGGGTAACATCGATCTTGCCTCGCGTACCGAACAGCAGGCCGCCGCACTGACTGAAACGGCGGCCAGCATGGAGCAACTGGGCGCCACGGTGAAACAGAATACCGAAAACGTCTTTGAAGCCTGCCGTCTGACCAGTGAAGCGGTGAAGAATGCGGAGAGCGGTGAAAAAGTCTCGCAGGAAGTGGTGACATCAATGGCGTTGATTAATGCCAGCTCGAAGAAGATTGAAGAGATCACGACCGTTATCGACAGCATCGCTTTCCAGACCAATATTCTGGCGCTGAACGCAGCCGTTGAAGCCGCCCGTGCAGGTGAGCAGGGACGTGGCTTTGCGGTAGTGGCAGGGGAAGTGCGTAATCTTGCCCAGCGCAGCGCCACCGCTGCCAAAGAGATTGAAGGGCTGATTGCCGAATCGGTTTCGATCATTCATGCCGGTTCTGATCAGGTCAGCCGGACCGGTGATGCCATGAGCGCGATTATCTCCTCGGTCAGCCGCGTCAATCTGCTGATGGAGCATATCTCCACGGCCTCTGATGAACAGAGTCGCGGCATCGGTCAGATTGAGCAGGCCGTCACCGAGATGGATAGCGTTACTCAGCAGAACTCGGCGCTGGTGCAGGAGTCTGCGGCGGCCTCTGCCTCGCTGGAAGAGCAGGTGCAGTACCTGACGCAGTCGGTCTCCACCTTCCGGCTGGCAACGCATTAATCAGCCCACTCTGCGCTCAGTGTATGCAGCGCGGGGTGCTAAGCAAAGCATGGCAGAGAGGCGCGAGTTTGACGCAGCGCCTTGTCGCGGGCAGAGATTCGGCGGATTATAAGGCTTTCCATTGAACACAGGGTCGTCATGCTAACCAGCACCCATGGCCGCAGCAATAGCGCCGATACCCGACTCGCCTGCACGCTTGCCGCTGCTGCAGGCGCGCTGAATACCGCAGCCTTTGAGATCGTCGGTTTTTTTTCAGCCAACATGACAGGGAATGTCTCGCTGTTGTCCGATCATCTGGCAAAAGCGAATCTGGGGCCCGGCCTGTTTTTTCTGTCGATCGTCCTGTTATTTATTGTCGGTTCCCTGTTTTCGACCCTCGTCATTAATGCCGGGCACCGCAGAAACATCCGCACTATCTATGCGTTTGTCATCCTGCTGGAGGGCACCGCGCTGATTGCGCTGGGCGTGATCGAGAATCACTTTCCGCCGCTGTCACCTGGCGTGGTGTTAATCATGAGCCTGAGCTTCCTGATGGGGTTGCAAAATGCGGTTGTTACGCGGATCTCTAATGCACGTGTTCGTACAACCCATATTTCTGGCACAGCGACCGACATCGGCATTGAAATGGCGATGCTGTTTGAGGTGCTGCGGCGTAAAACCTCGCCGAAAGATGCGCCGCTTTATCTGGACCGGCTGCGACTACACACGCTGACATTGCTGGCTTTCCTCGCAGGAGGAATAGCCGGAATCGGGCTTTACCGGGTGCTAGGCTACGATTTTTTGCTACCGGTGGGGTTCGGCTTAATCTGTCTGGCGCTGAATGCCATATTCACTAAACCCGCGAAAACAGCGGTCGTGAAGATGTAGAGGGGCATACGCTCTGCCGCTTTTTCAGGGCACATCGGTTGCTGATTCATCGTTCCCCTTGCGCCAATGAACCGTGCGGTTAAAACCGCCATGGTTAAGCAGGGTAACATCTCACTCTTAACTCGGGTTGACTCTGACAGCGAGACAGTGACGAAAACACGCTTTAACCTGCAGATGGATAAATAACATCGACATTAAACAACTGATCTACCTATGTAATCTGGAGCGTGAACGCCATTTCGGGCGGGCCGCGGAAGCCAGTTTTGTTACACAGCCAACCCTCTCAATGCGCCTGAAAAACCTGGAGCGCGAGCTGGGCCTGCCGCTGATTAACCGCAGCAATAACTTTGCCGGATTTACGCCAGAGGGCGATCGCGTGCTGGCCTGGGCGCGGGAAATCGTGTCGGTGTATCAGGGGCTGAAGCTGGAAGTTGAATCACTGAAACATGGGGTAAACGGCACGCTGCGGGTTGGCGTGGTGCCGCAGTGCAGCATGGCGCTGCCGTTGCTGCTGAAAGCGGTGCAGGCGCGTTATCCTCAGCTTGATTACCGCATTGCGGTGCTGAGTGCTGATCAGCTGCTGGAAGCGCTCAATAGCCACACCGTGGATGTCGGTATCGGTTTTTTTGAGATGGCGACGCTACGGGAACTCCATTTTCAGACCGAGATGCTGGCAGACCGGGGCGCTGAAGCTGTATTCCATCCCGACCATTTCCCCGAGCTGGTGGGGGAAACCCCGCTGACGCTGGATGAACTGGCTCAACAGCCACTTTGTCTGGCGGAGCCCACGCGCTATTTCCGCCGCTACATTGATATGGCGTTTCGCGAGGCGGCACTGGTGCCGCGAGTGATCGTTGAGAGTGCCTCTATTATGCAACTGATGCAGTGTGCGCAGGTCGGGCTGGGGTTGCTGGTGTCGCCGGTTGGTCACCTGCTGCCCGCTTCACTGCAGGGACTGCAGCAGCGCGCCATTACGCTGCCGCCGATGGCACGTCAGGCGGCACTGGTGATAGCCGAACCTGGCCGTGCCACACCGCTGGCACAGCACTTTTTCGACGAAGCGCGTGGTCTGCTGCCGGTATAACGCAGTTACTTCGCCTCGCCCAGCGCGTAAAACAGGCGGCTGTTCCAGTTGCCTAGCGCAACACGCTGTATTAGCGCGAACAACGCTTCAGCCTCCCAGCCTGCCTCCATCAGCGGTTGCAGGTGGGCGGCGCTGAATCGCTCAGGTGACCGGGTCAGCTGTACCGACAGCGCAATAATCAGCTGTTCTTCACCTTTTGAAGCCGTCTCCTCCACACCCTCAATCAGGATGTCGTTCCCGTCCAGCAGCCGGAACGCCCAGCGACTGCCCAGAATACGCGCGGCGGTTGCCTCGGCCAGCGTATCCTCCTGAGAAAGATGCTGACACAGCTGCGCCCAGCCATAGAGCGCCGAGGGATCATGGGCCAGCAGCCATACCGCCTCCTGCATGCCGGGCAGAGACTGACAGCGGGTAACGGCAGCGAGCTGCTCAGCACTGGCATAGCGCAACTCCAGCGGTTTCAGCACGGGCTGCCAGCGGTCAGGCTGGTCAAAACCGGTGGAATCAGCATCAGGGGGCAGGGAGCTGCCCGGCAGCCAGCGTACCGGCTGACCCTGCAGCGCCTGCAATCCGGCAACCACGCGTGCCTGGTAACTGACAAACCCGATCACCTGATTCAGCGTGACAATATCGGGTTCAGTCAGGCCGACCGCATCGAGGGCGGTGATCGCGCTCGCGTTGATGAGCTCAGGCTGCATCGCCAGCTGGCGGGCATACTGTGTAATCTGGGTCAGGCGATTATTACTCTCGCGTGAGGAGTCGGGCCCGGGCAATGGATTTAATCGGGCAGAGTAGTGATTACACAACCGCTGCACGCCCGCGACCTGCGCGACGGTTAGCGCAGTACTGAGGCGATCGTAGAGCGTTAGTGTATGGGTGAGTGAGTTGTTGACGCGATCAGGAAAAAGCAGTTGTGCCAGATCGCGCGCGGCCAGCAGGGCCGGCTGATGCGTGCGCAGCAGTGACTGCACTACGGTGTTATCGGCGTAGCATCCCAGCAGAAAACGGTCATCAATATGGGCAGCCTCTGGCACCAGCGGTGCGGCCTGAGCAATACGTGGACTGGTCTGGCTTTCATAAAACCAGTGGTTATGGCCCGGATAGCGGCGTTGTTCCATGATCAATCCTTTTGCAAAATCGGGTTCGGCATGCAGGCGGCAAAGTCTGAAAATGTGCATAAACCGAAGGTCAGGCTTATCGTCGCTGATGGGCAGGCCGGGGCAAAAGAATGATCGGTGATAATTAATAGCGTTACGGTATAACGGGAGCGAAATCAGGCAGGAAGAGCGAGGCGGGAATAAAGAGAAGGGCGAGCCACCAGGCTCGCCCTTGCAGAACTTATTTCAGTTCCAGCTCGTTCATTGCAGCGATGCTAAAGCCGCCATCAACGTGTACCACTTCACCGGTGATGCCGCCAGCCAGATCAGAGCAGAGGAATGCTGCTGAGTTGCCGACATCTTCAATGGTGACAGTACGGCGAATCGGGGTGACCGCTTCGCAATGCGCCAGCATCTTACGGAAATCTTTGATGCCTGAAGCTGCCAGGGTGCGGATTGGACCCGCAGAAACGGCGTTAACACGCACGCCTTCCGGCCCCATGGCGTTCGCCATATAACGCACGTTAGCTTCCAGCGACGCTTTCGCCAGACCCATCACGTTGTAGTTCGGGATTGCGCGCTCAGCACCCAGGTATGAGAGGGTCAGCAGCGCAGACTGTGGATTCAGCATCTCGCGGCACTCTTTGGCCATCGCGACGAAGCTGTAAGCACTGATATCATGCGCGATTTTAAAGCCTTCACGAGTCACGGCGTTCACGTAGTCGCCTACCAGCTGGTCGCCAGGCGCGAAACCGATAGAGTGAACGAAACCGTCAAATTTTGGCCAGGTTTTTGCCAGTTCAGTGAACAGAGATTTGATGCTCTCATCTTCAGCTACGTCACATGGCAGCACGATGTCTGAACCCAACTCTTTGGCAAACTCTTCCACACGACCTTTTAACTTGTCGTTCTGGTAGGTGAAAGCCAGTTCTGCGCCCTGTTTGTGCATCGCCTGTGCAATACCGTAGGCGATGGAAAGTTTACTGGCAACGCCAGTAATCAGAATGCGCTTACCGGAAAGAAAACCCATAGCTGTAATCCTTATGGTCATTGTAGTTGGCGGCCGCATGATTAAAAAGTAAGCGACCGACGTTAATCGACGTGCGGATTCTAGCACGTCTCTCATAAATCAGGTAAATCGCCCCGCAATTTCCGCGATATGCAGCAAAAATCAGCGCTCACGCCGCCAGGCTTCGGCACTCAGTGCTTCGCCAAAGTGGCTGCTGATCAGCCGTCGTGTCAGATCATGCAGCGGGGAGGCCAGCACGTCCGCCGTGCCGCCGCGCTCGACCACTTCGCCCTGATGCATCACCAGCACTTTATCGCTGATGTGCTTCATCATGCCCAGATGCTGCGTGACATAAATGTAGGCGATCCCGTGCTTCTCCTGCAGTTCCAGCATCAGATTCACCAGCTGAGATCGCATAGTCATATCCAGCGAGGCCAGCGCTTCGTCGGCCACAATGACTTTAGGCTGGAGGATCAATGCACGCGCCAGACCCAGACGCTGTTTCTGACCGGGCGCCAGCATGTGAGGATAGTACCCGGCATGATCGCGCAGTAAGCCAACCTGACGTAGCGTAGCAATGATGCGTTTCTCGCGCTCCTCCGCATTCAGCTCGGTATTGAGCCGCAATGGAAACTCCAGGATCTGACTGATGCGCTGTCGCGGATTCAGTGAGGTTGAGGGATCCTGAAAAATCATGCGTATGCGCTGACTGCGATAGCCATAATCGCCGAAGGTCAGCGGATGATCGTCAATCAGAATCTCACCTTCAGTGGGGGCGACCATGCCGCTGAGCATCTTCGCCAGGGTGGATTTACCCGAGCCGTTTTCGCCGATAATCGCCAGCGTCTGTTTCTCACGCAGGGTAAAGCTTACCGATTTCACTGCTTCAACGTGCTGACGGCGAAACAGGCCCGTACGGTAGCGAAAGGTTTTGCTCAGGTTGCGCACTTCCAGCAGGGTCTCCATGCTACTGGCCCTCCATATTCAGCGGGAAATGACAGGCGTAGAGATGGGTTTTGCTGCCGGTGAGCCGAGGCGTTTCAATACATTTACGCTGGGCATAGGGACAGCGAGGCCCCAGACGACAGCCAATCGGTAAACTCTCCAGCGACGGAATCGCGCCCGACAGGGTATTAAGACGGCTTTTGTGCGGCAGGGCGCGCCCAAAATCGGGCATGGCCCGAATCAGCGCCTGGGTATAAGGGTGATGCGGCGTACTCATCAAATCTTCGCTCTGGGCGGTTTCCACCGTCTGACCGCAGTACATCACGTTGATTCGATCTGCCCACTGACTCATTGTGCGCAGGTCATGGCTGATCAGCAGAATAGTGGTGTTGTTATTCTGGTTGAGGCGGCTCAGCAGGCGGAAAATCTGCGCCTGGGTGGTCGGTTCCATGGCATTTGTTGGTTCATCCGCAATCAGCAGGCGCGGCTGGTTAGCCAGCGCAATGGCGATCATCACTTTCTGGCACTCACCTTCAGTCAGCTCATAAGGGAAGCTGCGCATAATATCTTTGTGATCTTTAATGCCGACACGATGCAGCAGTTCGATAGCGCGGGTTTTGCGCCAGAACCAGAAGCGTTTCAGCCATGGCCCTTTGTACGTCCAGCGCGGGATCACCTGCATCAGCTGGCGACCAATGCTCTCTGAGGGATCCAGACAGGATTGCGGCTCCTGAAAAATCATTGAGACGTTGTGTCCGATAATGCGACGACGCTCGCGCGGCGATAAGCGCAGCAGGTCCACATCATCAAACACCATGCGGTCAGCGGTAACACGCCAGTTATCGTTGGTGACGCCGCAGATAGCTTTGGCGACCAGACTCTTGCCGGAGCCGGATTCTCCGACCAGTCCCCGGACTTCGCCTTCGCCCAGCGTCAGATTAACGCGGTCAACGGCTTTGACCGGCCCGTCAGCGGTCATAAATTCAATGGTGAGATTACGGATATCGAGTAACGGCATTTATTCCACTCCCGCTTCGACGGCGCGACGGATGCCGTCACCGAGCAGGTTAACAATTAATACGCTCACCATCAGCGCCACGCCGGGCAGCATAACGGTCCAGGGTGCGACGTAGATCAGCTCCAGTGAATCGCCGAGCATCGCGCCCCATTCCGGCGAAGGCAACTGCGCGCCAAGGTCGAGAAAGCCAAGTGCGGCAATGTCCAGAATGGCCATCGACAGCGCGCGGGTTATTTCGGTAATCAGCAGCGGCAGAATATTGGGCAATATGGCATAGCGCAGAATGTTGCGACCGCGAGCGCCATCAAGGCGAGCAGCCACCACATACTCCTTTTCCAGCTCATCATGCACGGCGCTGTATATTTCGCGGACCAGACGTGGCATCAATGCCAGCCAGACGGCCAGCAGCGCATGTTCGAGTCGTGGCCCGAGAAACGCCACCACGATAATCGCCAGCAACAGCGACGGAATCGAGAGCAGGGTGTCCAGGACATGGTTCATGACGGCCGAGCGGATACCGTGCGTCATGCCCGCCAGCACGCCCAATACCAGCGCTCCGAGGGTGGCGGAGATCGTCACAAGAATCGCTGAACCCACTGTGGGGCCTGCGCCACTCAGCAGGCGGCTCAGTACATCGCGACCCAGATCGTCAGTCCCGAGAAAGAACGAGACATCGCCATAGCGTGACCAGGAGGGCGGCAGCAGCTGATAGCCCAGGAACTGCTGGTCAATACCGTAGGGCGCTATCAGACCGCCAAACAGGCAGAGCAATAAGAGTGCGCCAAAGCCATACAGTCCGACCATTGAAATCGGGTTGCCGTAGAAATGATGCCAGCTTTGACGAAATGCGCTGGGCAGGCGTTTTTCGGCGTAGATATTATCGGACGGCATACCATTCCTTATGTTTCAGCGGATTCATGGCCGCGCCAATAATGTCAGAAATCACATTCACCAGGATCACCAGTCCGCCAATAACCATGACACCGGCTGAGATCGCCGCATAATCCTGCTGGCGAATCGCGTTAATCAGCCAGCGTCCAAGACCAGGCCAGTTAAAGACCATCTCAGTAATCATCGCCAGCGTCAGCATGGTGGAAAATTGCAAGCCAAGACGTGGGATCACCGGCGGCAGCGCGTTATGCAGCACGTGGCGGCGGATGACGGTAAAGCGTGAAAGACCGCGCGTGGCGGCCGCTTTGACATAATTTTTGTCCATCACGTCGCTGGTGCTGTTGCGCAGCAGACGTATCACCTCTGTTGTCGGTGCCATCGCCAGCACCAGCACCGGCAAAATAAGGTGCGAGAGGACACTGATAATCATCTCATGTCGCCACGGCGAACGACTCAGCCAGGCGTCAATCAGCGCAAAACCAGAGACGTTCTGAACCGGATAAAGCAGATCGTGGCGACCTGACACTGGCAGCCAGCCCAGCGTCAGCGAGAAAAAGAGCGTCAGAATCAGCGCCAGCCAGAAGATCGGCGCAGAAAAGCCAATCAGCGCCAGCGCACTGATGGTTTTATCCTGCCATTTGTTGCGCATCACACCGGCACAGATTCCCAGCGGAATGCCCACCAGCAGCGCAAACAGAAACGCCAGGATACAGAGCTCCATGGTGGCCGGGAACACCTCGCGCAGCTGTAAACCAATCTCCTGACCGTTAGTGCTGGAGACGCCGAAATCAAACTGCAGCATCCCTTTAAACCAGAACCACCAGGCGTCCGAGAGTGCAGCGCCTTCCAGCGGCGCATTAGGGGTAAAATAGCTCAGGCTGAAGCTGACCAGCGACAGCAGAAACAGGGTGATGAGCAGCAGTAGCAGGCGCCGCAAAATATAGATAATCATTTACTCCCCTCATCAGCTTCACGATAAACACCGGCAAACGAGGCGTTGCCAAACGGACTCAGCACCAGCCCCTTGATATCATGACGAAACGCCTGGAGCCGCAGAGAGGATGCCAGCGGCAGTACCGGTAACTCCTGTGCCAGAATCTGTTGCGCTTTGTCATAGCTGTCGATGCGGCCCGAAAGTTGTTGTGATAACAGGGCGTTCTGCAGTGTTTCGTCAAAGGCCGGCGAGCACCAGTGCGCGTAATTGGTCTGTGAGCGAATCGCCGCACAGCTGAGCAGAGGACGGAAGAAGCTGTCAGGATCGTTACTGTCAGTGGCCCAGCCTGACAGCGTCAGATCATGATTCATCGCCATCAGCTGCGCCTCCTGGAAACGGCCTTCTACCGGTACAATCGTCAGCCGCACACCAACCTGTGCCAGATCTGCCTGTAACAATTCGGCGGTTTTAAGTGGGCTGGGATTCCAGGACTGCGATGCCACTGGCACCACCAGTCGCAGATGCAAATCGCTGATGCCCAATGCTGCCAGCGCGGCCCGGGATTTATCCGGATCATAGCTGGTAATACGCGCATCATTGTCATAGGCCCAGGAAGCGCGCGGTAATATGGAGGCAGCCGTTTCGGCGGTGCCGTAATAAATCGACTCCATCAGCCGCTCATTGTTGATTGCCAGCGCCAGCGCGTGACGCACTTCAGGACGGTCGAGCGGCGGCTTGCGGGTATTAAAAGCCAGATAGGCGATGTTCATGCCAGGACGCAGGGTCATCCGCAGGCGCGGATCATCGCGCAGAATGCTGAGCTGGCTGGCCGCGGGATAGGCCAGTACATCGCATTCGCCGGTTAACAGTTTGGAGAGCCGTCCGGTACCGCCAGACCCCAGATCGATTACCGCCTGTTGCAGACGCGGAACACCCTTCCAGTAGTGAGGATTGCGCGCCAGACGGATGTACTGGCCGGTGCGATATTCGCTGAGCTGATAAGGGCCGGTGCCAACGGGTTGCCTGTCCATCTCTTCCTGGTGTCCCTGCGCCGTCAGCTGGTCGGCATACTCCTTCGACAGCACCGGCGCATAGTGGGTCGCCATGTGCCACAGGAACGACGCATCCGGGCTGTTGAGTCTGAACTCAACCGTCCTGCTGTCGATTTTCTTCACGCTCTGCACTGAGTCGGAAAATTGCAGGCTATCAAAATAGGGATAATTACCGCCGTTGACGTTATGCCAGGGGTGATTACGGTCAAACATCCGTTCGAAGCTGAAAACAACGTCGTCTGCGTTCAGCGGCCGGGTAGGGTGGAACTGATTGGTCTGCTGAAACTGCACGCCGCTCCGCAGATGAAAGCGATACGTTGCGCCGTTGTCGCGCACTTCCCAGCTGGACGCAAGATCGGGTTTGAGACGATAGGTGTAGGGATCAACATCCAGCAGGCGGTCATAAAGTTGTGCCGCCAGGGTATCGACAGTCAGCCCGCTGCTGGCCATCTGCGGGTTAAAGGTATTCAGCGTGCCGCTGACGCAATAGACAAAGCCGGTCTGGCGGATATCACCCGCAGGCGCTGACCACGCAGGGGCACTCAACACGCTGAGGCTGAGCAACAGCGAACATAGTAGTTTTGACATAGAACTCAACGATTTTGAGGCATTAGGCAGAGTGTATCTCAAAGCGGGCATTGTCCCAAAACCTGCAGCGGCTACCAGGCTGTTTTTCATCCTGCATCAGGAAAAAGAGCGCACAGAAGGTGTGGTAATGAGAAAAATTCTCAACGGGTGCTTTACAAATGATAATAGGAATGATTATTATTCATATGCACTTCGACGGTGGCTCTGCCGAAGAAGAGCACGACATTGCTCACATTGCTTCCAGTATTGTTGCCCGCCTCATGGCGGGCTTTTTTTTGTCGGGTGCATAGCGCTGAAGAGCAGGATCACCGCTGACTGAACAGGTGCACTGATTGCGGTTTTGCATGAAAGCATGGGGATGGAAAAAGAGTAAAACAGAATGATATCTGTAATGGCCTGGCATTTACCTGAGCAAGACCGGCTTAAAACCGGACTTAACTATTACAGAAACGCCGTTACTATAAGCACAACCTCTGCCCAACCAACGCCGGACAATGACTGAATTCCAGAAAAGCGCTCAGGCTTTCCACTATCCCTCCTTTCGTTATCTGTTTTTCGGACGTTTGTTTACCGTGCTGGGCAATGGAATCGCGCCCATCGCGCTGGCCTTTGCAGTTCTGGATATGGATGGATCTGCCTCTGATTTAGGCGTCGTGGTGGCATCCCGCTCCCTGTTCAACGTGCTCTTTCTGCTGGTGGGCGGTGTGGTTGCCGACCGCTACTCACGTAGTCGGGTATTAGTTGTATCGGCGCTGATAGCTGCTGTTTCTCAGGCTTTCGTTGCGTGGACTGTGCTTGAGGGTTCAGCCACAGTAATCAGCCTCACCTTGCTGGGCGCGCTGAATGGCGCGGCATCGGGGATTGCTCTGCCAGCTTCCTCTGCGCTGGTTCCGCAGGTCGTGCCTGCACAGCACCTGCGTCAGGCCAATGCTTTCATTCAGCTCAGTGTTTATGGCGGCACGGTACTGGGAGCGTCGCTGGGAGGCGTGATGACCAGTGCTGTCGGGCCGGGCTGGGGGCTGGCGATAGATGCGCTGGGATTTGCGGTCTCCGCGCCGCTTTATTTCCTTATGCGTGTGAGCCCGAATAATGGCGGGACGATGCAAGGCAATATCCTGCGCGATATTAAAGAAGGCTGGGCAGAATTTGCCGGGCGAAGCTGGATTTGGTCGATAGTCCTTCAGTTCGCCATTATCAACGTCGCGTTTAATGGCATTGTAGAAGTCTATGGCCCGATAATTGCTGACGCCTCTTTCGGGCGGGCGCAGTGGGGGATGATTGTGGCCGCCCAGAGCGCAGGTTTAATTGCTGGATTATTTCTGGCTATGAAATGGCATCCACGTCGTGATCTGCTGATTGGCGCTATGCTGGCAGGTCTCTGTGCACTCCCGATAATGATGCTAGGCCTGAATGCATCAGCAGCATGGCTGATTGCAGGGTTCTTTATCGCTGGCGTTTCATTAGGCCTGTTTGGCGTAACCTGGGCGCATTCATTACAGACTCATATCCCAGCCGATAAACTGGCTCGCGTGTACGCGTATGATGCGATGGGTTCCTTTATCTCCATTCCCTTTGGTCAACTGGTTGCGGGGCCGCTGGCGGCACAATATGGGACAGACAATGTTTTGCTGATGTCAGCACTTGCCGTGGTCATGGTGACAGCTGCTGTCCTGCTGGTTCCGACCCTCAGGCAACCTGACAAAATGGGCACCAGGCCGCATAACATGTAATTGCTTTTTTGTTCCTGCTAAAGCAGCCTGGACGTTACCAGACAGTTTTGACAGCGATTAACCAGAAAACATAACGCATAGACAAAGATGTCATCGTCGACCTGTCTAGTTTTCGGCTTTTATGTCGTGCTTTTTCATCATCGCGCGCAGCTGATGATAGGTAACACCTAGCAACCCGGCGGCGCGACGCTGGTTATAGCGTGCCTGTTGCAGGCTGGCTTCCACCAGATCCCGCTCCTGTTGATTCTGCCACTGGCGCAGATCCAGCGGCAGGGCAGGCAGGTCGTTACTCTCCGCGTTCTGAGTGGCACGGATGAGCGCAACCGGTTCAGGACGTGAAGCAAAGGGGTTGATAATGACGTTATCCAGCAACTGCTCGCTGCTGTTATGACGATAGACTGAGCGTTCCACGACGTTCTTAAGCTCTCGGACGTTGCCGGGCCAGTGGTAATCAAGCAGAGTCTGCTGCGCCTGAGCGGTAAAACCAGGAAAAAGTAACAGGCCGAGTTCGCGGCACATCTGGATGGCAAAATGATCGGCCATCACCAGAATATCGCTGCGGCGTTCGCGAAGGGGCGGTAACTGCACCACATCAAAGGCCAGACGATCCAGCAGGTCGGCACGGAATTTTCCCTCTGCCGCCAGCGCAGGGAGATCCTCGTTAGTGGCGCAGACCAGCCGCACATTCACCTGCAGTGAGTGATTGCCGCCGACACGCTCCAGCTGCCCATATTCAATTACTCTGAGCAGCTTTTCCTGCACCAGCATCGGCGCGGTTGCCAGCTCATCCAGAAACAGCGTGCCACCATCAGCGCGTTCAAAACGTCCGAGATGGCGCTTCTGCGCACCGGTAAAGGCACCGGCCTCATGGCCAAAGAGTTCAGAATCGAGCAGGTTCTCATTCAGCGCGGCGCAGTTCAGCGAGATAAACGGTCCCTGCCAGCGGTCAGAGAGATAGTGCAGACGGCTGGCGATCAGCTCTTTACCCGTTCCGCGCTCGCCAATCACCAGAACCGGCTTTTCCAGCGGAGCCAGTCTGGAGACCTGCTCAAGAACCTCCAGAAAATTGTTCGACTCACCTAAAAGATTATCGTTAGTGCCTGTCATGATGAATTTCGCCATCCCTTAATCATTTTGACTATCTTAAAATATGCGGACGAGGCTGTAAAATATCAAATTCCTTAAAAATCAATGCGATAAAAATTGGCACGCATCTTGTATTAACTAAGCAGGGCAACACGTTTTAAAACATTAAAAGAGGAACATCATTATGGGTATTTTTTCTCGTTTCGCTGACATCGTAAATGCCAACATTAATTCCCTGCTGGAGCGTGCTGAAGATCCGCAGAAACTGGTCCGTCTGATGATTCAGGAAATGGAAGACACCTTAGTCGAAGTGCGTTCCACCTCTGCGCGGGCGCTGGCTGAAAAGAAACAGCTGTCACGCCGTATTGAGCAGGCAGAGATCCAGCAGGCCGAATGGCAGGAAAAAGCGGAACTGGCGCTTCGTAAGGATAAAGATGATCTGGCGCGGTCAGCACTGATCGAAAAACAGAAACTCACTGACCTTATCGCTTCACTGAAACAGGAAGTGGGCCAGGTTGAAGAGACGCTGGAACGTATGAAAGGCGAAATCATTGAGCTGGAGAAAAAGCTGACTGAAACACGTGCCCGCCAGCAGGCGTTAACGCTGCGTCACCAGGCGGCCTCTTCATCACGCGATGTTCGTCGTCAGCTGGACAGCGGTAAAATCGACGAGGCGATGGCCCGGTTTGAATCTTTTGAACGACGCATTGACCACATGGAAGCGGAAGCAGAAAGCCACGGTTTCGGTAAGCCAAAAACCCTGGACCAGCAGTTTACTGACCTGAAAGCGGATGATGAAATCAGCCAGCAGCTTAATGCGCTGAAAGCCAAAATGAACCGCAGTGAGTAATCATCGACGTTGCAATAAGTGATTAAGGAGAGTCAATGAGCGCACTTTTTCTTGCCATACCCTTAACGATCTTCGTGCTGTTTGTCGCACCGATCTGGTTATGGTTGCATTACAACAACAAACGCAACGGCGGTTCGGAACTGTCGCAAAGCGAAATCCAGCGCCTGCAGCGTGTTACGCAGGATGCACAGCGGATGCGTGAACGCATTGACGCACTGGAAGCGATTCTGGATGCCGAACACCCTAACTGGAGGCAGCCATGATGAAAGGCCGTAAGTTGTGGCGCAAGCCTGACGAAGGAAAGTTGATGGGCGTCTGTGCGGGTCTGGCGGAGTATCTCGATATTCCGGTGCGTCTGCTTCGGGTCATTGTGGTCTTATCACTGTTCTTTGGTCTGTTTATGTTTACGGTGGTCGCCTATTTCGTGCTGGGTTTTGTGCTGGATGTGAAACCCGCCAATGTCACGGAGGACGAACGTCAGCCCAGCGCCAGCGAGCTGCTGGACCAGCTGGAGAGTGCGCTGCAGCGCGATGAGCGCAGCGTGCGCGACGTGGAGCGTTATGTGACGTCTGAAACTTTCAGCGTACGCAGCCGCTTCCGCCAGATTTGATTATATTATTGCCGGGCCGTTACGGGCCCGTCCGCTCTCTCAATGGAGGTGTTGATGTCTTTTTCGCGATCCACTGCTTTTCGCCACCGCGCGGCACCTGCATTGAAGTCGGCGGCTAAATTTATCATTATTAATGCTGTTACCTACGGTCCCGCCGGTGTCTCTGGCTGGGCGGTGAAATCGGTAGCGCGACGCCCGTTACGTCTTCTGCTGGCTGTGGCACTTGAGCCATTGCTGAAACGCGTGATGAATCGGGTGGCATCGCGCTTCATCAGGGAGAACGATGAAAAGACTGCAAACTGAATTAATGGCATTAATGAACCGTGGCGTTGATCGCCACCTTCGGCTGGCGGTCACCGGATTAAGCCGCAGCGGTAAAACCGCCTTTATTACCTCACTGGTCAATCAGCTTTTAACGGTTCACAGCGGCGCACGTTTGCCGCTGTTTTCCGTTGTGCGGGACGAGCGACTGTTGGGCGTCAAACGGGTGCCGCAGCGGGACATGGGAACCGCGCGCTTTACCTATGACGAAGGCCTGGCACAACTCTACAGCACGCCGCCCGCCTGGCCGACGCCCACCCGTGGCGTCAGCGAAATGCGTCTGGCGCTGCGTTACCGTCCAAATGATTCGCTGCTGCGTCATCTGAAAGAGACGGCAACACTCTATCTGGAAATTGTCGACTATCCCGGAGAATGGCTACTGGATCTGCCGATGCTGGCGCAGGATTATCTCGCCTGGTCACGGCAGATGAACGGTCTGCTGCAGGGCGATCGTGCGGAGTGGGCAAAACCCTGGCGCACGCTCTGCGAAAAACTCGATCCGCTTGCTCCCGCCGATGAAACCCAGCTGGCAGAGATTGCTGCGGCCTGGACTGACTACCTGCATCGCTGTAAATCTGAAGGCCTGCATTTTATTCAGCCTGGACGGTTCGTGCTGCCTGGCGATATGGCAGGCGCGCCTGCGCTGCAGTTTTTCCCCTGGCCAACCGCTGATGAGTCGCAACTCACTAAGCTGGCGCAGGCGGATAAGGGGAGTAACTTCAGCATGCTGCAGCAGCGCTTCAACTACTACTGCCAGCATGTGGTGAAGGGCTTTTACAAAAATCACTTCCTGCGTTTTGACCGCCAGATCGTGCTGGTTGACTGCCTCCAGCCCCTGAATAGTGGTCCTCAGGCGTTTAATGATATGCGGCTGGCGCTGACTCAGCTGATGCAGAGCTTTCATTACGGCCAGCGCACCCTGTTTCGCCGGCTTTTCTCACCGGTGATCGACAAATTACTGTTTGCGGCAACTAAAGCGGATCACATCACCAGCGATCAGCACGGCAACATGGTCTCGCTGTTGCAGCAACTGGTGCAGGATGCCTGGCAGAACGCCGCGTTTGAGGGGATTAGCATGGACTGCATCGGACTGGCATCAGTGCAGGCGACACAGAGCGGCCTGGTCGACCACCGTGGCGAGAAGATCCCGGCCCTGCGCGGTCACCGGCTGGATGATGGAGAACCGCTTACCGTCTATCCGGGTGAAGTCCCGCCGCGCCTGCCTGGCAATGCCTTCTGGCAGCAGCAGGGTTTTCAGTTTGAACAGTTCCGGCCGCAGCAGCTCGACGTCGACCGTCCACTGCCGCATATCCGCATGGATGCCGCGCTGGAATTTTTATTGGGAGATAAATTGCGATGAGTGATCCGCTGAAGCCGCGTATCGATTTTGCTCGTCCGCTGGATGAGAGCACCACCACGCCGCTGCGTCCGGCGCAGACCTTTGAAGCGGACGCGCAGGCTGCGTTTCTGGCAGTGCAGGATGAAGATGTTGCCGTAGAAGAAGAAGGTGCAGGGGAGCGCGCAGTGGAAGCGGCTCTGAAACCTAAACGCAGTCTGTGGCGCAAAATGGTGACCGCAGGCGCACTGCTGTTTGGCGTTAGCGTGATTGCGCAGGGGGTGCAGTGGACGCATGACGCCTGGCTGGGACGCGACTGGTTTTCACTGGGGAGCGGCGTAGCAGGCGGACTTATTGTGCTGGCGGGTGTCGGCGCGCTGACCACTGAGTGGCGTCGGCTCTACCAGCTGCGTCAGCGTGCCGAAGAGCGGGATGTGGGCCGGGAGCTATTGCACAGTCATGGTATCGGTAAAGGTCGGGCATTCTGCGAAAAGCTGGCCCAGCAGGCTGAACTGGATCAGGCGCATCCGGCCCTGCAGCGCTGGCATGCCTCGCTGCACGAAACCCACAATGACAGCGAAATCGTGCGCTTGTATGCGCAGCTGGTGCAGCCCGTTCTGGACAGGCAGGCGCGGCGTGAAATCAGTCGTCATGCTGCGGAAGCAACACTGATGATTGCGGTCAGTCCGCTGGCACTGGTGGATATGGCGTTTATCGCCTGGCGTAATCTGCGGCTGGTCAATCGCATCGCGGCGATATACGGCATCGAACTGGGCTACTTCAGCCGTATCCGGCTGTTCCGCCTGGTGCTGCTCAATATGGCTTTTGCCGGCGCGTCCGAACTGGTGCGGGAAGTGGGAATGGACTGGATGTCGCAGGATATCGCTGCCCGGCTTTCCACGCGCGCTGCCCAGGGCATTGGTGCAGGCCTGCTGACTGCAAGGCTGGGCATCAAAGCGATGGAGCTTTGTCGTCCACTGCCGTGGCTGGAGCAGGATAAGCCACGGCTTGGCGATTTTCGGCGCGAACTGCTGGGCCAGCTGAAAGAGGCACTGCAGAAGGGCGGTAACAAATCAGCCTGAATCTCGCGTGACACATTAAAGGCGGCATAGCCGCCTTTAATGATCAGTGAGGCTGGCGCAGCACCTGCCGTGAATTGATAATCAGACACTCACCCGGACAGGCGGATTCATCTGTAATCACCGGATTTGCAGGCAGCGTAAAGGCCATGCCATTTTTCTCCCTGATAAAATGCGCCATCCCGGCAAATGTCCAGGACATACTCAGGCCCAGCCCCCCGAAATCATCATACTTCCGCAACGTCGCAACCTTCGGCAGGTATTCACCGGTCAGGCGATAATAGAGTGCCCCTTTAAATTCCTTTGGCACCTGCCGGGTAATCGCCTGATCGAGCAGGGCAAACTCTTTACGAGCCGGCACGGAATAGCCGTTGATTAAATGACTTATCGACAGTGAGGCGGCAGCGATCACGAGCAGCGCATAAAATGCATTTTTCCATTTTAATTTTTTGCTGATTTCAAACAGGCCGAGAATAAACGCACTGGTGGTAATCAGCGCACCGGCAATCAGGGTGCGGTAAGCCGCCATGCTTTCACTGACGATCAGATTAGGCAGTGCGGCGATCAGCAATAAAACAAACATCAGATAGAATTTGTCGTTACCTGCTGCTTTAATTTTTTTCAGTCCAGACCCAATAATGATCGATGAGATGATCACCGACACCGCTTTTGCGCCGAGGTCAAAATTACATATAACGTTCTTAAGGTATTCGGTGAAAAACCATTTCAGCTTAACCGGGATGTCGTAGCTGAATGCTGAACGTGGCAACGTATGACCATAAAGCTGAACGGGCAGTACCTTTGACGCGATCAGCGCAGCGAACATACCCGCACCCAGAACCATCAGTGAGATCACTGCACGTTTCGTATCGACTTTTCTTTCTGAAAAGCAGAGGTCAAGCGCGGCAAAGAAGGTAAAGGTCATCGCTGCCGGTTGATAAAGACAGAAGGCAAGGGTCAGCAGACAGAACGCGATAAGGCGACTGGTCATGCCCGTTTTAATGGAAAAACGGTAACTTGTTCCCGCCAGCAAAATTGCAGCGATATAGGGGAAACAGGATGCCCAGGCGATATAAACCTGGAAGGAAGGCAGCAGACAAAGCAATAGCGAAAATGTGATTCGCTGAGCCTGACTCTCAAGAAGTGCCATTTTCTGACACAGGGTATAAATGTAATACCCGGTAAAAATGAGCAGAACAATCGAGACTGAACGCAGCAGTGCCAGACGTTCTACACTCCCGACCAGAAAGGAAGCGCTGTACTGGATAATGCCATAAACCGGCCTGCCGGATAATGTGTCCCAGTTTAAAATACTGAGCCTGTCAAAATTAGCCCAATAGAGATTCGTCCAGTCATCGGTATAGGCGTAATGCGTTAAATAAGCGGGGCTGTATGCAAGCAGAAATACTGTCGCAAAAAGCAAAAACACCTTATTGCGGCTTATGCCGTTATCAGTGGCGAACATCTGTCATCCTTTTTAATCTGACCATTTCTCTGAGTCTGAACGGGCCGTTTAGTCCGTGTCCTGAGAGGGGGTTATTTTTGTCGGTGCCACTTTTCGCAAAATATAGCGAGGCCGGTTTTTAGTTTCCATGTAGATGCGGCCAATATATTCGCCTAACACGCCAATGCCAATAAGCTGAACGCCACCCAGAAAGAGCACGGAGACCAGAATTGAGGGATAGCCTGGCACCGGGTTACCGAACAGCAGTTTATCCACGATCATCCAGAGACCATATAAAAAGGCCAGCGAGGCCACCAGAAAGCCCAGGTATGACCAAATCCGCAGCGGAACGGTAGAGAATGAGGTCAGACCCTCCAGCGCAAGATTCCACAGCTTCCAGCCGCCAAATTTACTGCGGCCTGCGATCCGCTCCGTTCGCGTATATTCCACAATATCCGTCTGTCCGCCGACCCAGCTAAGAATGCCTTTCATAAAGAGATTCTTCTCAGGCAGCAATTTAATATTCTCAACGACTTCACGCGACATCAGCCGGAAATCACCGACATTCTCTTCAATCTGCGGATGGCTGATGCTGTTATGCAATTTGTAAAACCAGCGGGCTGTTTTGCGTTTGAGGTGGCCATCGGCACTGCGGTCAATCCGTTTAGCTAACACAATATCAGCCCCAGCCTGCCACTTCCGGATCATCTCGGGAATAATCGCGATCGGATCCTGCAAATCCACATCTATCGGGATAACCGCATCGCCGGTTGCGGCTTCCAGTCCGGCAAACAGCGCCGGTTCTTTGCCGAAATTTCGAATAAACGACAAGCTGCGCACCAGCGGATCGCACTGGCTGAGTTGGGTAATCAGCGCATGCGTTGCGTCTGTGCTGCCATCATCAATAAATACGATCTCAATCTGCCAGGCGGCCAGTGCTTCATCTTTTCTGACCGCGTCATAGAAAAGAGGGATGACATCCTCTTCATTGAATACCGGTACCACCAGAGAGATTTTCATTATTCTCCTTTGAAAACAATAAAGCGGGAAAAAAGAAAGCCACACGCCAGACTGATAGCCGAGGAGGCGATCAGCGTAATAAGGGGATAGAAGCCAAAATGGTCAGCCAGATAACCTACGCTGAAAGCCATCGCACCCATAAAAACGACGTAAATAAGATAACGCCAGGCCGTTGCCTGCTGCTCAAAGGTCCAGCGCGCATTAACGAAAAAAGAGAAGGTAACGGCCAGGCTAAAAGCAATCAGGTTAGCGGTCGACTGGAATAATCCAAGGCTGAGGCAGATAAAAAAAGTCACCCAATGGATCAGGGTATTTATCAGGCCCACAGT
The DNA here is from genome assembly GCF_019104105.1 of Pantoea jilinensis. Lineage (NCBI taxonomy): Bacteria > Pseudomonadati > Pseudomonadota > Gammaproteobacteria > Enterobacterales > Erwiniaceae > Pantoea > Pantoea jilinensis. The sequence continues at coordinate 1,971,225 of NZ_CP077746.1, forward strand.
CAGATATTTTGCGAAGAAAGTCAGCATATTATAATCAATTCTACTCAGTTGAGAAAAATATACAGCAATAAGTCTTTAATCAACAGTCTGGTACTGACAAAAGCTGACAACCAGCAATCGATACCGGAATCCAGCCGGTCAGTACAAAACTCCGCCATACACGCTTACACTGTCAACTTTTCCTGACAGATCCCTTTCTACCGGCGCATCACTTAGCGTAATATTCATTTATCTGAACCTGATTAAGGCGAACGCAATGCGTCTGGAAGTGTTCTGTCAGGACCGCATCGGTCTGACGCGTGAACTGCTCGATCTGCTGGTGGCACGCAACATTGATTTACGCGGTATCGAAATTACGGCGCTGGGCCGCATCTACCTGAATTTTTCGGCACTGGAATTTGACGCTTTCAGTAATCTGATGGCAGAAATCCGGCGTACACCGGGCGTAACAGATGTGCGCACGGTAACGTACATGCCTTCGGAGCGTGAACATCGCGCGCTGAGTGCCTTACTGGTGGCCATGCCAGATCCGGTTTTCTCCATCGATCTGAAAAGCAAGGTGGAACTGGCTAATCCGGCGGCACAAAACCTGTTTAATCTTGATGAAGAGAAAATGCGCAATTTCAGCGCCGGCAACCTGATTAATGGCTTTAACTTCATGCGCTGGCTGGAAAGCGATCGGGTTGAGGCGCAGGCGCAGCATGTCGTCATTGAAGGGCGCGATTTTCTGATGGAAGCGCGTCCTATTTATCTGCCGGGTGAAGAGGGCCAGAACGACAGGCCGGTCGGGGCGATGGTGATGCTGAAGTCAACCGCTCGCATGGGCCGTCAGTTACAGAATCTGGTCGTCACCGACGAATCCGAGTTTGACCATATTATTGCCGTCACGCCGAAGATGCGTCAGGTGGTCGATCAGGCGCGCAAACTGGCGATGCTGGATGCGCCGTTACTGATTGTCGGCGATACCGGCACCGGGAAAGATATGCTGGCACGCGCCTGTCATCTGCGCAGCGCCCGTGGGAAAAATCCTTTCCTGGCGCTGAACTGTGCATCTTTACCTGACGACGTTGCGGAAAGCGAGTTGTTTGGTCATGCCGCCGGTGCCTATCCGAATGCGCTGGAAGGCAAGAAGGGCTTTTTTGAGCAGGCCAATGGTGGCTCGGTATTGCTGGATGAGATTGGCGAGATGTCGCCGAGAATGCAGACCAAGCTGCTGCGTTTTCTCAATGATGGCACCTTCCGCCGCGTCGGTGAAGAGCATGAAGTCCATGTTAATGTGCGCGTAATCTGCGCTACGCAGAAGAACCTGATTGAACTGGTGCAACGCGGTGAGTTTCGCGAAGATCTTTTTTACCGGCTCAATGTGCTGACGCTGCAACTGCCCCCGCTGCGCGATCGACCGCAGGATATCCTGCCACTGACCGAGATGTTTGTGGCCCGCTTTGCGGATGAGCAGGGGATGGCCCGGCCGCGACTCTCGCCACAGCTCATTGCATTTCTGACGCGCTACGCCTGGCCTGGCAATGTGCGCCAGTTAAAAAATGCGTTGTATCGCGCGTTAACCCAGCTGGAAGGATATGAACTGCGACCGCAGGATATTGTGTTGCCTGAACAGACACTGGATGTATCGCTGGGCGATGAAGCACTGGAAGGAACGCTGGATCAGATTACCAGCCGTTTTGAGCGGTCAATACTGACGCGGCTTTATCTCTCCTATCCCAGCACCCGAAAACTGGCAAAACGTCTGGGTGTTTCCCATACCGCGATTGCCAACAAGCTGCGTGAATATGGTCTGGGACAGAAGCGCACCGAAAGCGAATGATCGGTAAGCAGAGAGCAGGAAGCGGATAACCAGGTTATCCGCTTTTTTTATTACTTCAGCGCGGCCAGGGCAGCGTCGTAATCAGGCTCAGTGGTGATTTCATCAACCAGCTGGCTGTAAATCACTTTATCGTTCTCATCCAGAACGATCACCGCACGTGCGGTCAGGCCTTCCAGCGCACCATCAGCAATTTCTACACCATACTCATACTTGAATTCTGAGCCGCGCAGCGTCGACAGCGTCACCACATTGCTCAGGTTTTCCGCGCCACAGAAACGCGACTGGGCAAAAGGCAGATCGGCAGAGATGCATAACACCACGGCGTTATTCAGCTCGCTTGCCGCCTGGTTGAATTTGCGCACTGATGAGGCACAGACACCGGTATCAACGCTTGGGAAAATGTTCAGAATTTTGCGTTTTCCTGCATACTCAGAGAGCGCAACGTTAACCAGGTTCTTTGCTACCAGCGTGAAAGGCTTAGCTTTATCGCCAGCCTGTGGAAACTGACCTGCAACCGGAACGGCATTACCCTGAAAATGAACAGTCTGAGACATAGTGATTCCTTTTGATGATAAAAAAGATCTGACACAAAACGGCTAAAGATAGCCGTTGTTTATGACATAAATGTTAAGGGTTTACGAGTTCAATTGTGGAATTTAACGTGGCGGTCTGCCACTGCGTCACACTTTGTGGAGTGTAAATGAGAACGGTAAAAAGTTATCCCGAAGCCTGGCCGTTGCATACGCCGTTTGTCATTGCCCGTGGAACCCGGACCGAAGTCAAAGTGGTGGTGGTTGAAATTGAGGAAGATGGCGTAAAAGGCGTCGGTGAAGCGACGCCCTATGCGCGCTATGGTGAAAGCGAAGCATCGGTGCTGGCGCAGATCGCCACGTTGCTGCCCGCGCTGCAAGAGGGCATGACGCGCGAGGCATTACAACAGGCGCTGCCTGCCGGGGCGGCGCGCAACGCCATCGACAGTGCATTGTGGGATCTCGCTGCACATCAGCAGCAGTGCAGCCTCTGGGCGCTTAGCGGTGTGACTGCGCCTGCTGATGTCGTGACCGCGCAGACCGTCAGCATTGATACCCCTGAGGCGATGGCCAGCAGCGCACTCGCACTGTGGCAGCATGGTGCAACACTGCTGAAAATTAAGCTGGATAACAATTTTATTACTGAACGGCTGATGACCATCCGCGCCGCCGTACCGGAAGCAACCCTGATTGTGGATGCAAATGAGTCCTGGCACGCTGAAGGCCTGGCGGCACGCTGTCAGCTGCTGGCAGACATTGATGTGGCGATGCTGGAACAGCCTTTACCTGCAGGTGAAGATGCGGCACTGGAGAACTTTATTCACCCGTTGCCCATTTGTGCCGATGAGAGCTGTCATACACGTGAAAGCCTGGCCGCGCTGCGAGGCCGTTATGAGATGGTCAACATCAAGCTGGATAAAACGGGCGGTCTGACCGAGGCGCTGGCGCTTGCCGATGCCGCGCAGCAGCAGGGCTTTGCGGTAATGCTGGGCTGCATGCTCTGCACCTCGCGGGCGATACGTGCTGCGCTACCGCTGGTGCCGCAGACCCGTTTCGCCGATCTTGATGGGCCGACCTGGCTGGCGGTGGATGCAGAACCGGCGATCACCGTGCGCAGCGGTCGGCTGATTATTGCTGCCAGCGCAGCAAACTAACCATCATCTCAAGATAGGTCTCCGTGGCTTCATCCACGGAAATCACCGGCATCTCAGCGGTCACGCAGGGCAGACTGAGATCGTAACACCAGCTGCCGAATGAGCCAGGCGTGTCATATCCCACGCTGCTGACGCGAGGAAGGCCGGTTTGGCTGGCCAGCCAGCCGCCAATCTCCACCTGATGCGGGTCGTCAATACAGCCCAGCGGCTCATGCCAGGAAACGATCCAGGCTGGCTTAAGTTGATGTATCAGGGCACAGAGCGCCAGTGTTTCCGGTTCAGAACCCGGATGCGTGCCGGTTGAGAGCGTGACATCCCGCGCATCGGCAGCGCTGTTCCAGCGATAAACGGTCTCTCCGGGCTGCCAGTTCGCTGCCGGGAAGTTGCGGTTGAGATCGACGCCATTTGCGTTAGCGCGCAGGCCAAGCTGACAGCCATCAGGATTGACTGCCAGCACCACGTGGTGCCGACGCATGCCATCGGGCAGTGTCCGTAACGCAGCAGAAAGGGTGGCGATGGCCGCATTTTCATCACCGTGTGTGCCAGCCAGAATCAGACCGCTGTCGGGGTCACCCAGTGGCGCTGGAAACCACAGCAGCGGCGCGCCCAGCACGGAGCGGCCATACTGCTGATACGAAACGTCAAGTTTGCCGCGAAGGGGACGCGGATGAAGTGGCGACATACAGATTTCCTCAAAGGGTTTTACTCAAAGTAGCGGAAAAGCCGTGTGCGGAAAATAGCTATTTATCTGTCAGCCATTTGCGATAAAGTGCCCTGCACAAGCTACATCGGCAACAGACTGATGCAGCACTTCTTTGGGGTAAAGGAGTGATAATGGTTAAGACCTTTCGTATGACGCTGGCAGCAATCAGTCTGAGCAGCATCCTCACACCCGCCATTGCGGCGAATCCACCCGCTGGCGCGCAGCTGGCCGAACAGCAGCAGATCGTCCGCCATATTAAAGATGAACCCGCTTCACTCGATCCGCTTAAAGCGGTAGGGCTGCCTGAAATTCAGGTGATTCGCGATCTGTTTGAAGGTCTGACAAATCAGGATGCTCAGGGCAAAATCGTGCCGGGCGTGGCACAGAGCTGGAGCAGCAGCGACAACAAAACCTGGGTCTTCACCCTGCGCAATAACGCGCGCTGGTCAAACGGCGAACCGGTCACGGCGCAGGATTTTGTCTACAGCTGGCAGCGGCTGGTCGATCCCAAAAACAGCTCAGGCTCTGCCGGGTTTGCGGGGTTAAGCGGTATTGAAAATGCGGCAGCGATTACCAAAGGCGAAATGACCCCCGATAAACTGGGAGTGACTGCCCAGAGCAAAACCCAGCTGAAAGTGACGCTGGATCGTCCTGTGCCGTGGTTCCCGGCGCTGGTGGCTAACGTGGCGCTCTTTCCGGTGCCGCAAAAAGTCATTGCCCAGCAACGTGACAGCTGGACGGCACCCGGCAAACTGGTCGGTAACGGTGCCTATCAGCTCAGCGAGCGGGTAGTGAACGAGAAAATCGTCCTGACCCGTAATCCTCATTACTGGGATGATGCACATTCGGTGCTGACGAAAGTGACCTTTGTGCCAATCAATGAAGAGTCGAGCGCGACTAAACGTTATCGTGCCAACGACATTGATATCACCGAATCTTTCCCTAAGAACATGTATGCGCTATTAAAGAAAACGTTGCCGGGAGAGGTCTACACACCTGACCAGTTAGGCACCTATTACTATGCGTTTAACACGCAGAAAGGACCAACTGCCGATGTGCGGGTTCGCAAAGCACTGTCCTGGTCTATCGACCGAAACGTCATTGCTGACAAAGTGCTGGGCACCGGTGAGAAACCGGCGTGGCACTTTACGCCAGATGTGACAGCAGGCTTTAAGCCACTGCCCACGTTCATGCAACAGCACGATCAGAACGCCCTGAATGCGCAGGCCAAATCGCTGCTTGCCGCCGCCGGTTACGGTCCGGGTAAACCGCTGAAGCTCAAACTGCTCTACAACACCTCTGAGAGCCATCAGAAGATTGCGATTGCCGTGGCCTCTATGTGGAAAAAGAACCTCGGTGTGGATGTCACACTGGAGAATCAGGAGTGGAAAACCTACATCGACAGTCGTAACAGCGGGAACTTCGATGTGATTCGCGCCTCGTGGGTGGGAGACTACAATGAGCCCTCCACCTTCCTGAATCTGCTGACCTCGGGCAGCAGCAGCAATATCGCGCGCTTTAACAACGCGGATTATGATGCAGTTGTCGCTAAAGCCAGCCGTGAAACCAGCGAGCAGGCACGTAACAGCGATTACAACCGTGCCGAGCAGATCCTCGCTGAACAGGCCCCGATTGCGCCCATCTATCAGTACACGAATGGCCGACTGATTAAACCCTGGGTTAAAGGCTATCCCATCACCAACCCTGAAGATGTCGCCTACAGCCGTGAACTGTGGATTGAAAAGCACTAAGCCTGTGGTGGCCGGTTTCCCGGCCACCTGCTGACATCTTTCTTCACAGCCCGGAGATTGCAACTCAACGCCGTCACGTTAGACTGTATCGTATTGATATTAATGGTGAGGGAATGTTGTGGACGTCATTGAAGGAAAAGCATTACAGGTTTCAGATGCCATCATTTCATGCCAGCTGGATGGCAAGGGTGGGATGATCCCGATAGCTGAAGATGAAGTTATCGAGTGTGAGCAGCCCTGCTGGCTGCATCTGAACTATACCCACAGCAAAAGCGCAGAATGGCTGCAGTCAACGCCGCAGATTCCCGATGCCGTGCGTGACGCCTTAGCGGGTGACAGCATGCGTCCCCGCGTCAGCCGGCTGGGCGACGGATTTATGATCGTGCTGCGCAGCGTTAACCACAACACCGATGCGCGTCGCGACCAGTTGGTGGTAATGCGCGTGTTCATCAACGATAAGCTCATCGTCTCGACCCGGCGGCGTAAAGTCTCTGCCGTCGATGAAGTGCTCACCGATTTGCAAAACGGTAACGGCCCGATTGACTGCGGCAGCTGGCTGGTCGATGTCTGTGATGCCCTGACCGATCACACCAGCGAATTTATCGAAGAGTTACATGACAAAATCATTGAGCTGGAAGATGCGCTGCTTGACCAGCGGATGCCCGCGCGCGGCGAGCTGGGCCTGCTGCGCAAACAGCTGATTGTGATGCGGCGTTACATGGCACCGCAGCGCGATGTTTATGCCCGGCTGGCCAGTGAAAAACTGGGCTGGATGGATGACAGTGAACGACGCCGGATGCAGGAAATCGCCGATCGGCTGGGACGCGGACTGGATGATCTGGATGCGGGCGTAGCGCGCACTGCGATTCTGGCTGACGAGGTGGCCTCTGCGATGGCGGAGTCGATGAACCGCCGCACCTATACTATGTCACTGATGGCGATGATCTTCCTGCCCGCTACGTTCCTGACCGGTCTGTTTGGGGTTAATCTGGGTGGCATTCCGGGCGGTGGATGGGAGTACGGCTTCTCTATCTTCTGTCTGCTGCTCGTGGCACTGGCGGTGGGCGTCGCGGGTTATCTGCGTAAACGGCGCTGGCTGTAACGCGGAAAGGTCACATCGGCGGGGGCGTCTGATTTGAGGACGAAAATCCCGCCGGGTGGGATAAAAATCATAATAAGAAAGCAAAAGCTGATCGACATCAAGAACCTAATGCCGCTGCTGACGCAAACTCTTTCCCGCAGGTGAATGCAACGTCAAGCGATGGGCGTTGCGCTCCATATTGTCTTACTTCCATATTTAGAATTATTGCATAGCACAATTAATTCAAAACATGCCGGCCCGTGTGCCGGCTTTTTTTTTGCCCGCCTGGCTGGAACGCCAATCCTTTTCTAAACTTAAAGTCCATTCGCAAGAAAAGGAGTACGGCATGAGCGCGATTTACAACAGCGAGCCGATCCCTACGGATCCAGTCCCGATTCCTGAACCGATTCCTCATCCGCAACCCCAGCCTGATCAGCCGACCGATCCGGAATATCCGCCGATAATGGATCCACCGCCGCACCGCAACATATAAAAAAAGGGCGTGCTGCCAGCAGCACGCCCTTAACTTATCAGGTACTTACTTAATCTGAAGCACATCCAGACGTGCGCTGAGGTCCGGTGCATCCTCTTCATCAGCTCGCCAGCCCACAGGCTGCAACGGCAGGGTTTCGCGGTCAAAAGCGAGATCGCCGCCATCAACGACCGCATCGCCATGCTTAATCCCTTTAAAATCGAACAGATTGATATCTGCCAGGTGCGACGGCACGACGTTTTGCATTGCGCTGAACATGGTTTCAATGCGGCCAGGATAGCGCTTATCCCAGTCACGCAACATATCGGCTACCACCTGCCGCTGCAGGTTTGGCTGAGAACCGCAGAGATTGCACGGGATAATCGGGAACTGACGCGCGTCTGAGAAACGAATGATATCTTTCTCGCGGCAGTAGGCCAGCGGACGAATCACAATCTGCTTGCCATCATCACTCATCAGTTTTGGCGGCATACCTTTCAGTTTTCCGCCGTAAAACATGTTCAGGAACAGCGTCTGCAGGATGTCATCGCGATGGTGGCCGAGCGCGATTTTAGTACAACCCAGTTCAGTCGCGACGCGATAGAGAATGCCACGGCGCAGGCGCGAGCAGAGTGAGCAGGTGGTTTTACCTTCCGGCACTTTCTCTTTGACGATGGAGTAGGTGTCTTCTTCGATAATCCGGTACTCAACGCCCTGTGCCTCAAGATATTGCGGCAGGATGTGCTCCGGGAAGCCAGGCTGTTTCTGGTCGAGGTTAACGGCAATCAGGCTGAAGTTGACCGGCGCACTTTTTTGCAGGCTGCGCAAAATTTCCAGCATGGTGTAGCTGTCTTTACCGCCCGACAGACAGACCATGATGCGGTCGCCTTCTTCAATCATATTAAAATCTGCAATGGCTTCGCCGACGTTACGACGCAGACGTTTCTGCAGCTTATTGAGGTTGTACTGTTCTTTCTTGTCAACCGTTTGATTATCTTGCATTTTTACCTATCTCAAAAACCAGAGAGCGTAGCCGAAGGGCAAATTGCTGTGCGCGTCCAGCCAGACACTTCACTGCGGTGTCACGAATATGCAGCGTATGGTACGGATTGTTGTCGCGAATGCCAGCACTGGAGTGAAGTAATCAGCGGAAAATCGCTGCCGGAGGCATCCGGCAGCGTCTCTCTTTCAAAGCAGATATTGCCGAAAAGGAATGCCGCGAGGAAGATGCTGGTGAGAGCGCGCTTTTACATCCCCAGGAAGAAAGTCTGCTGGATGAGACGATGCCACGCGGGAGAATAGTGCGAGGTCAGCTGGCAGGAACATTTTTCCACTGACAATCAATTTCATCACTGTGTGTTGAGCAGGAAGGGGGGGAGGCCTGGTAAGCATCAGCACGCACATGATCTTTTTTTGCTGTACAACCGGCGATCATAAAAATGACAGAGAGAATGAATAGCGTTTTCATCGGGTCGATTTAATGAGTAAAAAAAGCAGCTTACGCAGTTATTAATCAATACTGATTAAACGGCGTGTTGTCTGTACTTGCCAGATTTGATACGCATCAAATTAAGTCGGATACGAAACCTCACCGGGTTTATTTTGTGACCCGGAATGACTTTTACAATGTCAAAATCTGAAAATCATACTTTGTTGAATATACGTTTGACCAATCAGATAGAGACTGATCCTTATATTGCCGCTGAAGCCTGTGAAACGTTAAATTCAGATTGTTTTGCTTACACACCGCGCCGTTGCTTAAGCCATTGCTGCTCAAGGTGAATATGTATCCATCAGGTTACAATGATCAGTAAATTGTCAGGATGCGGGAAAGGTATTTTGCGTTTGATTTTTTTATTGCAACGTCCTGCGTGGATGCCGTTCGTTTCGCACATTTCGGCAATACAGCATTCCGATGAAGCCGTTTAATGACCGGGTATAAAATAAAAAAATGAATCAGCATTTAACGTCTATGAAATATTCGGATAAAACAGACAAAATAAAGAAATACGGAATCAGATTTATTATGACGCTGCTACTCTTTTTACTTTGCTATGTTGCCGTCATGTATTGCGGGGTTTTGTTGCTGGTTAACCGACACGGTTTGCTGCATTTTCTGCTGCACTAAACGCATTACCGTCAGCCACAGGCTTTAAAAATCCAGCGGTAGGCATGATGCAGAAAATGCCTGAGCACTTCCATTAAATCCTCAGCCCCTTCTTCTGCCAGACATTGTCCGGTCTCCAGCGCATTATTCACTGAATCCCGATGTTCCAGGAGCATCATGATGGCTGCGGCGCCCGCTATCAGCGTAAAAATCAGCATGCTGACTGCGAACCGATATTTAGGCGAAGTACTGGAAAGGGCGTCTTCTGGATGGTCAGAGTTCTGAGGCATTAGTTTCCGGGTAAAATGATTACGTAAATTAACAATAACGGATTATGCCATTACTTCCCGGCAGGCACTACTTTTAAGGTCAGACTCTGCGCATTTTTGATTTTTCAGAAATGGCAGGAGAAGGAGGGCGGTGACTGCCGCTCACCGCCTTCTGCAAGGTTCTTATGTGTTTGTCGCCATGTGTAGTGACGGGGTTGTTCAGCAAACGTTTACATCATCTCCAGTGACTGAACGCCTTTTATCTCAATGACCTTATCGTAGAGGTGCGCATCATTTGACTTGCGGGACAACGTTACCTGTATGCTGAGTTCGCACAGGCCGCTCTCCTCATCTCGATTAATCACCGTCACATTGCCATAACGAATACCTTCCCGCTGCATAACCAGTAGCACCAGCGGCACGCTTTTAGGCTTAAGGAAAACCAGTAACGTATGGTGCTTGCCGATTAAAACATGGCTCAGGCGGCGGAACACTTCCAGCACCACCAGCGCCAGCACTGTGCCATAAATGCCGATCTCATACATGCCGCTGCCGATCACCAGACCAATCGCTGCCGTTACCCATAATCCCGCTGCCGTGGTCAGGCCTTTCACCACCTGCTTCTGAATCATGATGGTGCCTGCGCCCAGGAAGCCCATACCGCTGACGACCTGGGCTGCAATACGACTGGGGTCCAGTGCCACATGGTCGCTGGTGAGCATATCGGCGAAACCATACTTCGACACCAGCATGAACATCGCACTGCCGATACCGACCAGAATATGGGTACGCAGTCCCGCTTCTTTGGCCCGCATCTGACGCTCCAGACCAATCAGGCCGCCAAGAATACCGGCCAGGGCGATGCGAATTAACATATCCATTAACATGGCTTTACTCCGAAATAATAGGAACCGAAAAAGGGTGACAGTTCAGCGATAGCAGGTAAACAAGATAATTCTGCTTGCAAATCACGGTGGAGAATTTTGTAAAAAGCTGTTTCACCTCTCGACCCCTTGTGCTGCCTGACATATGCTGAGCCAGCCTATTATCCCCATTCCCGGAGTCCGATTGATGAAAGCAGCCACCTTTTTGCTGGCCGGTGCCGCATTATTACTCTCTGCCTGCAGTAGCAACAGTGATGATAACGAGCCACCGCAACAAGCCACCGCCGCGCACATCCAGCCTCGTGTGGTGATGTCTTCCCTGGCAGAAAGCACCTGTTCGAACGCAGGCGGAACGCTGGCGTTTTCACATCAGCTGGATGGATCACGTGTGGGCATGTGTCAGTTAGTGAATGGCCGTCGCTGCGATGAGCAGGCGTTAATTGGCGGGAACTGCGCGCGCTGATGAACAGGCCGGATAGCACCGGCCCGCATCATTAGCAGAGAATCGTCAGGCTGAGAGTCGGTTCGGGCACTCTTCACCCCGATCGAGCTGGCTAAGATTATTCAGTGTCGTCTCGGAAATGGCCGTCAGCGCTTCAGCCGTTAAAAATGCCTGATGACCGGTAAACAGTACGTTATGGCACGCTGAAAGACGACGGAACACATCGTCCTGAATCACATCATTCGACTTATCTTCAAAGAACAGGCCACGTTCATTCTCATACACATCCATGCCGAGCGCGCCGATTTTCTGCTGTTTCAGCGCGTCAATCGCTGCCTGTGAATCAATCAGCCCGCCACGACTGGTGTTGATGATCATCACCCCATCGCGCATCTGACGAAACGCGTCGGCATTCAGCAGATGATGGTTCTCCGGGGTCAGCGGACAGTGCAGCGTAATGACGTGGGATTCTGTAAACAGCGTCTTTAAATTAACATATTCTGCGCCCAGCTCACGCGCCTGCTCACTTGGGTAGGGATCAAACGCCAGTAGCCGCATACCAAACCCTTTCAGAATCCGCATGGTCGCAATGCCGATCTTACCCGTGCCGATAACGCCCGCCGTTTTGTTGTACATGTTAAAGCCGGTCAGTCCGTCGAGTGAAAAGTTCGCATCACGGGTACGCTGATACGCGCGATGAATACGGCGGTTAAGGGTCATCATCAGGCCGATAGTATGTTCAGCCACCGCTTCCGGTGAGTAGGCCGGAACCCGTACGACTTCCAGACCCAGCTCTTTCGCTGCAGCCAGATCGACATTATTGAAGCCAGCACAACGCAGCGCGATGTATTTCACACCCAGCCCGGCCAGCTCTTCCAGCACCGGGCGACTGCCGTCATCATTAACAAAAATGCAGACGGCATCGCAATCCACTGCGGTTTTGGCCGTGCTCTCTGAGAGTAAAAAGTCAAAAAATACCAGTTCGAAACCAAACTGCTGGTTAACCTGCTCAAGGTATTTCTGATCGTAATGTTTAGTGCTGTAAACCGCGATTTTCATCGTTGTGCTCCTGCAGAGGTGATAAACCAAGGATAACGTTTTCTGACCGACTTTGCTGAAACTGCGTATTTGCGTCCCGTGCACACCTTCACCTCTGGCAGATTACATGCCATCATCGTTGTCAGGATACTGTAAGGAAAAGGATTATGGCTTTTATGCCACGGATGTTCCGGCGACGGCTGGCGGCCGTACTTGCGCTGATTCTCCTGCTGCTCGGACTGATGTTGACTGTGACGCAATGGCTGCCAAGGCTGGTCGGCATCTGGCTGCCTGAGGATACCCGCATTGAACTGACGGGTGCACCGCGCTGGCGGCAGGGCGGCCTGTGGCTGCCTCAGATTCGTTACCTCGCCGGCGATTGCTCACTGGCAACCGTAAAGGCAGTGTCACTGGGCTGGCATCAGTCGCGCTGGAAGCTGGATGCGGACGAACTGGTGGTGGAGAGCACCTGCCTGCAAAAATTACCCGCCAGTGACGAGAGATCGACAGCCCCCAAAACGCTGGCCGAATGGCAGGCAATGCTACCTGATGCCGATGTTCATCTGAACAAACTTGTCGTGGCACCCTGGCAGGCCTATGCGGGCGCGCTGGACCTGACGCTGGAAAAAGATCGCCAGCAACTTAATTATCAGGGCGACAACCTGCAACTGGCGGCGACGCTGACCGGTCAGCAGCTCGCGATCAGTCGCCTGACGCTTACCCATCCTGCGCTGCCTGAACCCATTACGCTAAGTGGTCATCTTGAGTTACCTGCTTTCGCCACCGATCTGCCGGTGAATGGTGAGGTGGACGGACAACTGGCGCTGGATGCCTTACCGCATCCGCTGCAGTTAACGCTCAGCTGGAAGCAGCAGCAGGGCGAGTTACGCGTGGGGATGATGGATGAGAAAAGGCCGCTTCTCAGACTGCCGTGGCAAATCAGCCGCGATCAGATTCGGATCGAAAAGGGCGAGTATTTCTGGCCGCTGGCGGCTCAGCCACTGTCTGGATTTATTAACCTGACGCTGGATAACTGGCAGTCGGGTCTTGAAAACAGCCAGATCACGGGGCGCGTTAACCTGCTGACTCAGGGACGTGGCGGTAAAGGTAACGTGGTACTGGGCGTCGGTCCCGGCAACCTGAGTCTGACCAATAGCCACCTGCCGTTTCAGCTGACCGGTGAAAGCAAGCTGGCCGATCTGCAACTTTTCGGCTCTATTCCCGGCGTGCTCAACGGCTCGCTGCTCGATCCTCAGTTAGTTTTGCAACCTAAATCGCTGCTGCGCCTGCGGGGGCGACTGCTCTCCACGCTGGAAGTGGACGAAGCGCGCTGGCCGCTGGCCGGCGTGCGACTCTCCTCGCAGGGTATTGATGGCCGCCTGCAGGCCATTCTCAACGCGCACGATGCCAGCTTTGGCCGCTTCCGGCTGCATCTTGATGGTCGCGCCACAAATTTCTGGCCCGATAAGGGCGAGTGGGACTGGCGCTACTGGGGCGGGGGCGAGATGCTGCCGCTGCAGGCACGCTGGGATGTCAAAGGCACCGGCGGCTGGCACGACACGCTGATCCACCTGGATACGCTCTCCACCGGATTTAATCAGCTGGCTTATGGCAGCGTTAACGTCGCAAAACCGCGCCTGACACTGACCGAACCCGTTAAGTGGCAGCGCGATGTGGCGCAACCTTCCTTCAATGGCCATTTCAGACTGCAGGCGGGCCCGACCCACTTCACCTATGGCGGCCGTCTGGCTGATTCCACGCTGGACTTTGAGGTGAAAGGCCGTGATCCCGGCTATTTCCTCTGGCGGGGCGAGTTAAAAGCGGGGAAGGTTGGCCCGCTGCGGGTGAATGGCCGCTGGGACGGTGAACGGTTACGCGGTCAGGCCTGGTGGCCGGCACAGTCGCTGACCGTGTTTCAGCCGCTGCTCAGCCCCGACATGAAAATGCAGATTCAGGGCGGCAGTTTGCAGGCACAGGTCGCATTCTCCGCTGCCAGTAAACAGGGCTTCCAGGCGGGAGGCCACTGGACGGTCAAACAGGGCAGTGTCTGGACGCCGGACAGTCAGGTGAACGGTATCGACTTCTCGCTGCCGTTCAGGTTTCATGAGCAGCAATGGCAGTTTGGTCAGCATGGCCCGGTATCACTCCGCATTGCCGAGGTGAAGAACCAGTTTGCCATGCAGAATATTCGGGCCGATCTGCAGGGTAACTGGCCGTGGTCTGAACAATCCCCCCTGACTTTACAGGATGTCAGTCTTGACCTGCTTGGCGGACAGATTACGCTGCCAGCCCTGCGTATGCCGCAACATGATCCCGCCCGGGTGTCGCTGCGTAATATCAGCCTCAGCGAGCTGGTGACGGCGCTGAAGCCTAAACAGTTTGCCATGTCAGGTAAGGTTAACGGTGAGTTGCCGCTGTGGTTGAATAATCCACGCTGGCTGGTGGAGAAAGGGTGGATTGCTAACAGCGGTCCGCTGACTTTCCGGCTGGATAAAGATATGGCGGATGCGATTACCCGCAACAACGTAGCGACCGGCGCAGCGCTGGACTGGTTACGCTATATGGAAGTCTCCCGCAGCTGGGCGACAATCAATCTGAATAACCTCGGCGACCTCACTATGGAAGCGCAGGTACAGGGCGTCAGCCAGTTCAGTAACCGTCGTCAGACGGTCAATCTTAACTATCGTCATCAGGAAAACCTGTTTCAGCTCTGGCGCAGCCTGCGCTTTGGCGATAATTTGCAATCCTGGTTAGAGCAACATGCGACTTTGCCATCGAACAAGGACACTTCACCATGAGCCTGAGGCCATTACTGGTTCTGGCAGCCGGACTGCTGAGCATCGGATGCGTGCCACGCATTGAAGTCACGGCACCCAAAGACCCCATCACCATCAATATGAATGTAAAAATCGAGCATGAGATCCACATCAAAGTTGATAAAGACGTGGAAGCGTTACTGAAAAACCAGAGCGGACTGTTCTGAGGAGAGCCATGATGAAACGCATAAGGGCGGCGCTGTTACTTGCCCTGACGATGGCGCACCCTGCCTTGGCACTGACGCTCGACGAGGCAAGGCAATCAGGCCGTGCAGGTGAAACGCTCTCCGGCTATCTGGCGGCACGTTCGCAGGACAGTGAAACGCTGGCGCTGGTGCAGCGGATTAATGCCGGGCGTCAGCAGGAGTATCAGCGGCTGGCCGACCAGAACAATCTCTCCACGGCCGATGTGGCCAGCATTGCCGGACAGAAGCTGGTGAGCCGTGCCGCAGCGGGAGAGTACGTGCGTGGCATTAATGGTCAATGGCTGAGAAAAGAGGCAGACAGCAGCAACTAACCGGCAAAAAAAACCGGGCACAGGCCCGGTCTTTGACAGCGTCATCCTGAGATGGCTGAGCGTTAGGCGGTCACGATCTGCGTGATAGCGTCTTTCGCTTCGGCGGTCGCTTTGCTGGCCACTTCCGGACCGTAGGCGATGCCTTCAGCAAACACGAACTCAACGTCAGTGATGCCGATGAAGCCCAGGAACAGCTTGACGTAAGGGGTCAGCAGGTCAGTTGGGGTATCTTTGTGAATGCCACCACGGCTTGAGATAACCACTGCGGTTTTGCCTTTAACCAGACCTTCCGGGCCTGCTTCGGTGTAGCGGAACGTCACGCCAGCACGGGCAATCAGGTCGAAATAGTTTTTCAGCTGCGTAGGGATGTTGAAGTTGTACATTGGCGCAGCGATGACGATTTCATCATGAGCCTGCAGTTCTGCAATCAGTTCATCGGACAGATCCAGTGCTTCCTGCTGACGCGGTGAGAGTGGCGTATCAGAAGGACGCATTGCACCCACTAACTCACCATCCAGAACCGGAATCGGGTTAGCCGCCAGGTCACGTACAGTGACTTCTTTACCCTGTGCCTTTGCCTGTTCAACGTAGAAGTCAGCGAGCTGGCTTGACTGTGAGTAGCCTGCAAGGATGCTTGATTTCAGAACTAAAACTTTGCTCATGGTGGTTTCCTGTCTGTTACGCGGAAGACTTTCCGCTCAATGGTTTACACTCTACGGTTATCGATGGCGCGGTGAAAGCGCAATATTTCGAGACCCATGTTCGAATTTATTGAATAAGCGTAACCGGGAGCGGCCGCCTGAACAGTTCAGAATGTGCTATGATACGCGCAATTATTTTATTGAATCAGCTGGTTACCCCGGCTTCTGGGCGCTGCTTTATGTAGCGACACCGTCTGAGTAAGGTACGTCACAATTATGTCATCACCCGATACTTCCCCACTGGCAGCGCTCTGGTCACGGCTCGACGGTTTAATGCTGCGCGATCGCCAGCGGCTGCAGCGCCGCCTGCAGGGAGCCAGAAAAATCAAAAATCCTGAGGCGCAGCAGGGCATTGCCAGCGAGCTGGCGCTGGAGTTCGTCGCCGCCGAACAGCGCGTGGCCCAGCGCCGCGCGGCTACCCCAGCGATTACGTTCCCGGACAATCTGCCGGTGAGTCAGAAGCAGCAGGATATTGCTGAGGCGATTCGCGATCATCAGGTGGTGATTGTCGCTGGTGAAACCGGTTCAGGTAAAACCACCCAGTTGCCGAAAATTTGTCTGGCACTGGGACGCGGTGTTACCGGGCTGATTGGCCATACTCAGCCGCGCCGTCTGGCCGCGCGGACCGTGGCGAACCGCATTGCCGATGAGCTCAGCACCTCACTGGGCGGCTGTGTCGGCTACAAAGTGCGGTTCAACGACCAGGTCAGCGATCTGACGCAGATTAAACTGATGACTGACGGGATTCTGCTGGCGGAAATCCAGCAGGATCGCCTGCTGATGCAATATGACACCATCATCATTGATGAAGCCCATGAACGCAGCCTGAATATCGACTTCCTGCTCGGTTATCTGCGTGAGCTGTTGCCACGCCGCCCCGATCTGAAAGTCATCATCACTTCCGCTACCATCGATCCTCAGCGCTTCTCCCGTCATTTCAATAATGCGCCGGTGATTGAAGTTTCTGGCCGCACGTATCCCGTTGAAGTGCGCTATCGTCCGGTGGTCGAAGAGGCGGATGATGGTGATCGTGATCAGCTGCAGGCGATTTTTGATGCGGTGGATGAACTGGGACGGGAAAGCCGTGGCGATATCCTGATCTTTATGAGCGGCGAGCGCGAAATACGCGACACCGCCGACGCGCTCAACAAACGCGATCTGCCGCACACCGAAGTGTTGCCACTCTATGCCCGGCTGTCCAATGCTGAGCAGAATCGGGTGTTTCAGTCGCACAGCGGTCGTCGCATCGTGCTGGCGACCAACGTTGCGGAAACCTCGCTGACGGTGCCTGGAATTAAATATGTGATCGATCCCGGCACGGCGCGTATCAGCCGTTACAGCTTCCGCACCAAAGTGCAGCGTCTGCCGATTGAGCCCATATCCCAGGCGTCTGCCAATCAGCGTAAAGGGCGCTGCGGGCGTGTGTCAGACGGTATCTGTATTCGCCTCTACGCAGAAGATGACTTCCTGAGTCGTCCGGCCTTTACCGATCCTGAAATCCTGCGCACCAACCTGGCGTCGGTGATCCTGCAGATGACCTCGCTGGGTCTGGGCGATATTGCCGCCTTCCCGTTTGTGGAAGCACCCGATAAACGCAATATTCAGGATGGTGTCCGTCTGCTGGAAGAGCTGGGGGCGCTGACGCTGAATGAAGAGAACGGCCACTACAAGCTGACCGGATCCGGGCGTCAGCTGGCGCAGCTGCCCGTGGATCCTCGCCTGGCGCGGATGGTGCTGGAAGCGCAGAAATTTGGCTGCGTGCGCGAAGTGATGATTATCACCGCAGGCCTGTCGATTCAGGATCCCCGTGAGCGTCCGGCAGATAAAAAGCAGTCTTCGGATGAGAAGCATCGACGCTTTGCTGATAAAGACTCCGACTTTCTTGCCTACGTGAATCTCTGGAACTATCTGGCGGAGCAGCAGAAAGCGCTGTCCGGCAATGTTTTCCGTCGTCAGTGCAAAACCGACTTCCTTAACTATCTGCGCGTGCGGGAATGGCAGGATATCTATACCCAGCTGCGGCAGGTGGTGCGGGAACTGGGGATTCCGGTGAACAGCGAACCGGCTGAGCTGCAGCCCGTTCACTGCGCGCTGTTAAGCGGTCTGCTGTCGCATATCGGTCAGAAAGATGCCGATAAGCAGGAGTATACCGGGGCACGCAACACCCGCTTCGCCATCTTCCCTGGCTCCGGGCTGTTTAAGAAGCCGCCGAAGTGGGCCATGGTCGCGGAGCTGGTTGAGACCAGCCGCCTGTGGGGCCGCACGGCGGGGCGCATTGAGCCAGAGTGGATTGAGCCGCTGGCGCAGCATCTGATTAAGCGCAGCTACAGCGAACCGCACTGGGAGAAATCGCAGGGCGCGGTGATGGCCGCTGAAAAAGTCACGCTCTATGGTCTGCCGATTGTGGCCGCTCGCAAAGTGAACTATGGCAGCATCGATCCTACACTGAGCCGTGAGCTGTTTATCCGCCACGCGCTGGTGGAAGGCGACTGGCAGACGCGTCATGCTTTCTTCCGGGCTAACCAGAAGCTGCGTAGTGAAGTCGAGGATCTGGAACACAAATCCCGTCGCCGCGACATCCTGGTGGATGACGAAACGCTGTTTGCTTTTTATGACCAGCGCATTGGCAAAGAGGTGGTGTCGGCGAAGCATTTTGACAGCTGGTGGAAGCAGGCCAGCCGTGAAAACGCCGAGCTGCTGAACTTCGACAAGCATATGCTTATCAAAGAGGGCGCGGATAAAGTCAGCCAGCTCGACTACCCCAATTTCTGGCATCAGGGCAACCTCAAACTCAGGCTGAGTTATCAGTTCGAGCCAGGTGCCGATGCGGATGGCGTCACGGTGCATATTCCGCTGCCGCTGCTGAATCAGGTTGAGGATAGCGGCTTTGAATGGCAGATCCCAGGCGTGCGTCGTGAGCTGATCATCGCGCTGATTAAGTCGCTGCCCAAACCGCTGCGCCGTAACCTGGTGCCAGCTCCCAACTACGCTGAAGCGTTTCTGGGACGCGTGAAGGCGATGGAGATGCCACTGCTTGATGCGCTGTCGCGTGAGTTTCGCCGCATGACCGGTGTCACGCTGGAACGTGAAAACTGGCAGTGGGAACAGGTGCCCGATCATCTGAAAATGACGTTCCGCGTGGTAGACGAGCACAACCGTAAACTGCTGGAAGGTAAAGATCTCACCGCGCTCAAGGCGCAGCTGAAAGATAAAGTGCAGGAAACGCTATCGAAAGTGGCGGATGACGGGCTGGAGCAGAGCGGACTGCACATCTGGAGCTTCGGCGATCTGCCGCGCAGCTATGAACAGAAGCGCGGCAGCTATCAGGTCAAAGCCTGGCCTGCGCTGGTCGATGAGAAAGAGAGCGTCGCCATTCGCCTGTTTGACAGCGAGCAGGAGCAGCAAAAAATGATGTGGCGCGGTCAGCGTCGCTTGCTGCTGCTGAATGTGCCGTCTCCGGTTAAATATCTGCACGAGAAATTGCCGAACAAAGCCAAGCTCGGACTCTACTTTAACCCTTATGGCAAAGTGCTGGAGCTCATCGACGACTGTATCGCCTGTGGTATTGATAAGCTGATAGGTGAAGCGGGCGGTCCGGCCTGGGACCAGGGCGCGTTTGAGCAGTTGCGTGACAAAGTGCGCGGTGAACTCAATGAGACCGTTGTGACGATCGCACAACAGGTTGAGCAGATCCTCACGGCCGTCTTCAACATCAATAAGCGTCTGAAAGGCCGGGTTGATATGACCATGGCGCTGGCATTATCGGATATCAAGGCGCAGGTAAATGGTCTGGTCTATCGCGGCTTTGTCACCGGCAATGGCTGGCAGCGACTGGCCGATACGCTGCGTTATCTGAATGGTATTGAACGGCGGCTCGAAAAGCTGCCTGCTGACCCGCACAGCGATCGGGCGCGCATGTTAAAAGTGCAGGCAGTGGAACAGGCGTATCAGGCGTGGCGTAATAAGTTGCCGCCGCAGCGTCAGGATGATGAAGAGGTTCAGAACATCCGCTGGATGATTGAAGAGCTACGTATCAGTTACTTTGCTCAGCAGTTAGGCACACCTTATCCCATTTCAGATAAGCGCATCCTGCAGACGATGGAACAGATAGCGGCTTAAAAAGCCAGGGTGCGCGTCTTAACAGGCGCGCACCCAATGGTAAAGCGTCAGTGCGGTTACTGCGCGAGGGATTCCAGCTTGTCTTTAAACGAGGTGACCGAAATTGCGCGGTTGTCAGCCAGATAGCGATCTTTCGCTGCGGGCGCAGAGCTTTGTACCGCGATTAACTGCCAGCCATTATCGCTTTTAAGCAGCAGCGGTGAACCACTGTCACCCGGCAGCGTGTCACACTGATGCGACAGCACCGCACGTTGCGCCCAGCCGGTAATCAGGCAATCGCTGTGGGAGTAGAGCGTATCCAGATGATCGGCCGGATAGCCTGCCTGCGTCACTTTACGTCCGGTCAGCTTCAGCGCCGCCGTGAGATCGCTGCGTGAGCCATCAAACAAGGGAATGGGCGTAATCGCTGAAGGCGGATTGCGTAATATCACGATGCCGTAATCATAGGGTGCTGCACTGCTCGGCACGATCCAGCCTTCGCCATCCGCTTTTAATTTTGACGCCAGCGAAGGTTCCACCCGCGCATCAATATCATGAAGCTCGTAGCGCCACCCTTTATCGCTGGCCATAAATCGCAGCGCAACCGGCTTATCGAAATTCCCGGGCGGGGAAAGCAGACAGTGTCCGGCGGTCAGGGCCAGATGGGGAGAGATGAGCGTGGCAGTACAGAGGTTACCACTTTCGGTTTCCAGCTGGCCAATGGCATCCCAGGGGGCAGCAGTAATATCGGTGATTGCCTGGCGATGATCCTTGCCGAAGAACAGCATCTTAATCTCAGCAGGAGTAGGCGAGTCATCGTCATCATCGGCATGAACCGTGGTGGCAAAGCTGAAGAGTCCAACCATTAACAAGGTAGCCAGGCGCATAGAAATCTCAATGGCGAGAAAAAATTAACGTTATTGTTATTACGTAAGTACGGTAACTATAGTCGGTGAGCGTTGAAAAAGGGAGTTTTATTGGTTAATCAGTACGCTACAGCATCTAAATAAAAAAGCTGGCTGCAACAATGCCACACAGGATCATAACAAGCAGAATAATTTCGAAGCGATAGCGACGCACTATTTCATCCACTCTCGTCATTTCATCCACTCCAGTAAAGAAACACCCGGCAGAACCGGGTGTTTTTATTCATCATCTCGTGGCCGTGCGCTGAAGGCGACCTTAGTTTTTAGCTGCTGGTTTCACAACTTTTTTGTGGTGCATTTTCTTAGCAGCCTGCGCTTTCTGGGCAGCTGGTTTAGTTACTTTTTTGTGGTGCATTTTTTTAGCAGCCTGAGCTTTCTGGGCAGCTGGTTTAGTTACTTTTTTGTGATGAACTTTTTTAGCAGCCTGCGCTTTCTGAGCGGCTGGTTTAGTTACTTTTTTGTGGTGAACTTTTTTAGCGGCCTGAGCTTTCTGTGCAGCAGGTTTTACCGCTTTTTTGTGGTGAACTTTTTTAGCAGCCTGCGCTTTCTGCGCTGCATCTTTTTTCACCGCTTTTTTGTGGTGTTTCTGAGCAGCCTGGGCTTTCTGAGCAGCTTTATGGTGTTTCTTGTGCGCAGTCTTGTGAACAGTTTTAGCCGGTGCTGCAGCGGCAGGAGTAGTAGTTGTTGCGGCTGGCGCAGCAGCTGGAGCAGCTGTGGTGTCAGCAGCGAAAGCAACAGAAGACATACCCATAGCAGCGGCGACAACCAGTGCAAATAATTTTTTCATCGCAAATCCCTCGGAGACTATTTTTTCATGTGTAGCCCACTGCGGGGCCGGTGAAGAGACTATAGGGAAATCAATGAACGGTGTCCGTGGGTGTTTGGTATCGGCGTGTAACCGATTGTACAAAGGCGGGAAAGGGCGGTCAGATGACCGCCCGAAAGCTTAGCTATTAAGGTAACGTTGTTCAAGGTGCTGGCGGAAGAAAGCCGGGTTCAGCGCTTCGCCAGTGGCGTTGATCAGCAACTGGTCGGTCTGGAAACGGCTGCCGTGCTGCCAGATATTCTGTTGCAGCCAGTCGAACACCGGCTGCAGCTCACCATGCTGAATCAGCTCACTGAGCTGAGGAATAGCCTTCTGTAACGACTGGAACAGCTGCGCGGCGTACATTGCGCCCAGCGTATAGGTGGGGAAGTAGCCGAAGGCGCCGTCGGTCCAGTGAATATCCTGCATACAGCCATCGCGGTAGTTACCCCGCGTATCCAGCCCCAGCGACTGCATCATCTTCTCATCCCACAGCGCCGGGATATCTTCAACCTCAATGTCCCCTTCGATCAACGCCTGCTCAATTTCGTAGCGTAAAATGACATGCGCCGGATAGCTGAGCTCGTCAGCGTCAACCCGGATCAGGCCAGGCAAAACCCGCTGGGTCAGGCGCACGAAATTATCCGCCAGCAGGGCGGGTTGATCGCCAAAGGTGGCGATCACCTGCGGCAGAATGCGCTGCAGGAATTCACGGCTGCGACCAAGCTGCATCTCCATAAACAGGCTTTGTGATTCGTGGATAGCCGTTGATCGCGCCAGTGCTACCGGCTGACCGCGCCACTGCTTCGGCAGATTCTGTTCATAGCGAGCATGGCCGGTTTCGTGAATCACGCCCATCATGGCACTGAGAAACTCATTCTCATTGTAACGGGTGGTAATGCGCACATCTTCCGGCACACCGCCACAGAAGGGATGTGCACTGATGTCCAGACGACCGTGGTTAAAGTCGAAACCCAGCGTCTCCATAATGCTCAGACCGAGCTGCCGCTGCGCAGGCACGGCGAATGGCCCCTGCGGCGTTATGACCTTCTGCTGTGCCTGTTTTTCCACGACCTGCTGTAAGAGTTCAGGTAGCCAGGTTTTCAGTTCGCCAAAGGTTTGATCCAGTCGGGCCCGGGTCATACCTGGTTCATAGAGATCCAGCAGCGCATCGTAACGGGAACAGCCACTGGCGTCGGCGCGGCGCTGGGCCTCTTCACGGCTCAGGCGGACCACCTCTTTGAGGTTGGCGGCAAAACCCTGCCAGTCATTGGCGGGACGCTGAGTGCGCCATGCATGTTCGCAGACCGAACCGGCGATCGATTTGGCTTCAACAAAATCATCAGGCAGCAGCGTTGCCTGCTGATATGCGCGCTGCATCTCGTTGAGATTGGCCCGCTCGACATCGTTCAGCGACTGCTGCTCAGCAGCTTTAAGCCACTCACCGACCTGAGGGGCAGTCAGAATCTGGTGTTGCAGCACGCTCATTTCAGCCAGTGCTTCACCGCGTGCCTGACTGCCGCCCGGCGGCATGGTGGTCTGCATGTCGCATCCGGCAATTGCCGTGACGTGACTGAAACGGGACAGGCGCTGGAAAGTTTTGGTCAGTTGTTGATACGCTGAGGTCACGTAAGACTCCTTGTGGTTTTAACGCTGCGCAATTTCGCGCAAGGTTAGATCAACCGGCCAGCAAAAGCGAACGCTGGCGCCGCCCAGTGGGCTGGACTCAATCGTCACCTTGCCGCTGAGCGCCTGAGCAATGGAGTAAACAATTGCCAGGCCTAATCCGCAACCGCCTGTGGCGCGGTCGCGGCTCGGGTCAAGTCGGACAAAGGGTTCGAAAACCCGTTCACGCTCTTCCGGCGGAATGCCGGGACCATCATCTTCCACCTGCAGACACCCGATCGCGCCATCAAACCATAAACTGATACGCAGCCGCTGCTGAGCATAACGCAGCGCATTGTTCACCAGGTTATCCAGCACTCGTTCCATCAGGCGGGTATCAGAAACGCCGATGTTTTCACGCTGTGGCAGATCAAGGTCGAGCCGTATGTCCGTGTTGATGGTGCGGAAATCGTCAAGCCGCTCGCTCAGCCAGCTGGCGAGATCCAGTGTTTTGAGATTGAGATCGACGCGTGGCCGATCAAGTCGTGCATAGGTCAGCAGTTCCTCTATCAGGCTTTCAAGCTGGCCGATATCGCGGTTCAGCGCCACCCGTTCGCCATCTGTAAGATTGTCGCTCATCTCTAACCGGTAACGCAGGCGCACCAGCGGCGTTCGAAGCTCATGGGCGATGCCATCAATCAGCTGCTTTTTGCTGGCTACCAGCGTATTGATATTCTCGGCCATCTGGTTGAAGGCGATACCAAGCCGAAAGAGGCTGGAGGTACTGTCAAAATGGGTACGTACATCCAGCTCACCCCGGCCAAAACGCTGCGCTGCTTTTTCCAGTCGCTGCATCTCCTGCCAGTGGGGACGAAGCCAGATGAACACCGGCAGTGCCAGAGACATGCCAATAAACACCAGCAGGGCAATATCCAGCAGCCGCATCTGATGCAGGTAGAAAAGATAGGGAATTGGTCCGACTGACAGCACATAGTGGCTGCGCGGAATATGCTGTAAAAAGGTGTACTGGTCATCGAGCGCAACAATCTCTCCGGCACGCAACCGACGCATGTTGCCTTCATCAAGCTGATATTTGTTCATCGGCTCGATGTGCAGGTCGAATGAGAGACCAAGATCGAGACTCTTGATGGTCTTATTCCAGTCGCGCGGCGGGATCTCGCGCAGTTCGCTGCGGATCAGGTAGAGCGAGCTGGCCATCAGGTCATTCATCGACTGGCGGCCTGCCCGCTCAGCGGTGAACTTATAAACCAGCCCCACCAGTAAGGCCATCACCAGGAAGCAGACAAACAGCAGCAGATAGAACTGAATAAAAAGCTTTCTCATAGTCCGCGGGTATCCCAGGCCTGAGGTGCAAACAGATAGCCTTTGTTGCGGATAGTTTTGATGCGGAAGGGCTCGGTGGCGCTGTCGTGCAGCTTTTTACGCAGCCGCGAGATCGCCACGTCGATGCTGCGGTCTAAACCATCATAGCTGACGCCACGCAATGTTTTCAGCAGCGCATCCCGGTTCAGTGTCTGGCCCGCATGACTGGCGAGCACCCAGAGCAGATCGAAATCTGCGGTAGAAAGGGCGATCTGCTCCTCAAACAGCGTGACCTGCCGGTTCAGGGCATCAATGGTCAGCGAGCCAAAACGCAGCATACGGTTGGCAGCAGGTGCGCTCGGTGTATCTTCCGGCTGTCCCTGATGGGACTGACGCAGGTGCAGGCGCAGGCGAGCCAGCAGCACAGCAGGCGGGGTGGTTTTCAGAATGTAATCCTGCGCACCCATCTCCAGGGCCAGAATATGATTCATGTCGCTGTCCAGTGACGTCAGTAACACGATCGGTCCCTGCCAGTTGGCCCGCAGGTCGCGGCAGATGGTCATGCCATCCTTGCCGGGTAACATGATATCCAGCATCACCAGATCCGGCTGCTGTTCCGCTATCACCGCTTCAGCACGATCACCGCGCGTCTCGACAATCACCTCAATATCATGACGACCCAGGTAAGCTGCGATCAGCGAACCCACTTCAGGTTCATCTTCAACATAAACAATTTTGTTCATAGTTCACAAAGCAGAAACAGACGTGAGAGAAATCATATCTTGTCCTGGTCCTGAGCTCTACGTTATCGCACGAAATATCCGTGGCTTGCTGGTATATAACCGTCAATATGTGCAATCATTAGCGCGGCATTTTTGCGCCAGGTTTGGGATATCGATGATTATCATGAGGAGCGTTAGTGTGTCTGATAAAGAGCTGGCATCAGCCATATACCCCGACCGCATCTGCTTCAATTACAGTGACTTTCTTTCCGCTTCCTGCAAAAAGCGCTGGAGCTTCGTTGATGCTATTTATGGTGTGATGCCGATCTTTGGCATGGTGACACGTAAATCAGCACACCGTTTACAGGGCAGTGACGACCCGTTAAAAGAATTAGCATTACAAATCATTTCTACTCAGGTCAGCGACGAAATTAACATCGCACGCCTGATTACGCTCGCAGAACAGCAGCAGATAAGCCGTTTTGATATTCAGCTCCCTTATCCGCTCTCTGCGGAGCAGCTGGACGCGATCCATCATGAATATTCAAAACCGCTGAATCTTACCCAGCAGGATGACCTGCTGTGTGTGTCGATCCCGGTGCAGTCACACTAAGCACCTCTCTCACCAGGCTAGTAAATCAGTCAGTCTGACACCGGGCAGCGCTCATTATCCTCATGTACGCCTGCGTGTCCTGCGCTACCCGTGTCCAGACTCTCTGC
Source organism: Pantoea jilinensis (assembly GCF_019104105.1). Lineage (NCBI taxonomy): Bacteria > Pseudomonadati > Pseudomonadota > Gammaproteobacteria > Enterobacterales > Erwiniaceae > Pantoea > Pantoea jilinensis. Next base: position 1,997,711 of record NZ_CP077746.1, read on the forward strand.
AACAATGACGCCCGATGGATCCGGCGCTATGTGGTCAGCTGCCACACAGCGGGCAGCGTCGCAGCAATCAGTAATCCCATTGCAATCCGCTCCAGCGAGGTCAGCGCAACATCAGCGCGGCCGCCGCGTCGGGCAAACAGAAACAACAGCAGGCCTGGGGAGTAGAGCACGACTGACGCCATCAGGTGCATTGGCCCCGACGCGTAGAGCAGCCAGATGCCATACAGACTGGCGCCGACACCCACCGCCATCGCCATGGGTTTATTCTGTCCGCGCACCACTTTGATCAGGTATAACCCCACCAGTAAATAGGGCACCAGAATCATCTCTGAGGCGATGGTCAGCAGGTTATTGTAGTTAGCACCGGTCAGGGCAATCAGGATCAGGCAGAGCTGAATGCTGCCGTTGGTCAGCCACAGCGAGGCGGCCGGCGCGTTGTGTCGGTTCTGTCGGGCGATAATGCGAGGAAACGCCCCCTGCTGCGCAGCAATCAGCGGCACTTCAGCAGCCATGATCGTCCAGCTCAGGTAGGCACCACAGACAGAGACGATCAGGCCAATCGCAATCACCGCATCGCCCCAGTTGCCCATCAGTCTTGTCATCAATCCCGCCATGGACGGATTGCGCATTTCAGCCAGTTCAGCGCGCGGAACCACGCCCAGCGACAGCAGGGTTACCAGCAAATAGACCAGTAAGGCAGCCAGAACGGCAAAAAGTGTTGCACGGCCCACATCCTTTTTCTGACGTGCACGCGCAGAAACCACCACCGCACCCTCAACCCCGATAAAGACCCAAAGAGTGATCAGCATGGTTTGCTTGATCTGCTCCCAGAGCGGTTGCCCCAGCGTGACGCCGGAAAAATCGAAGCGAAAGCGATCATAATTGAACGCCATCACCGCCAGCACAATGAACAGCAGTAAGGGCACCAGCTTGCCCAGCGTGGCCATCAGATTGATGCTGGCTGCTGTCTGCACACCGCGCAGCACCAGCCAGTGAACCAGCCACAGCAGCACGGATGCGCCCAGCATCGCCTGCCAGGTGTTGCCATCACCAAAAATAATCCGGTCCGGCGTATCGGTGAAGAAGCTCAGGGCCGAGAAGACAATTACCAGATAGGAGACATTGGCGATAACAGCACACAGCCAGTAGCCCCATGCAGAGCAGAACCCCATTAGTTCGCCGAATCCGGCGCGGGCGTAAGTAAAGATGCCGCCGTCAAGTTCGGGTTTAAGGCGGGTTAACAGCAACATCGCCAGCGAAAGAAAGATAATGCCGACACCGGTGATCAGCCAACCCAGCAGCAGAGCAGCCGGACCGGCCACTGCAGCCATGTTTTGCGGCAGACTGAACACACCTGCACCCAGCATTGAGCTGAGCACCAGTGCTGTCAGCGCACCGAGACCTAATTTTTTCTCCAAAACAACCTTCCCGCTAGCATATATGGCTGGGTAAATCGGATTATATCGCTGGGTTATGTCAGACCAATGGCACAATCCAGGGACAATATCCGGTAAAACAGGCGGGGGATTTTACGGAGTGTGGCAGGGGATGGCAATGCATAACTATGCAAAACAAAGCAGGTTTGCAAACAGCAGGGCGGCGGGTGCCGCCCTGTGAGGGATTACTTAAACAGGTCAGCCGTCACGGTCAGGTTACCGCCACTCTGGTTCTGCCACTGACGAGTCACGTGATAGAACTTGGCACCTTTATCTGAAGCACGCTTCGCCACTTCTTCTGAAACCTCAGTAGGTGAACCGAAGTGGCCCGTGAAAGTCACGGTATCAAACGGCTGCATCTGCGCGGCGGTAATCGCGTTAACTTCCTGCACCGATTTACCGTTAGGCAGATTCACCGTGTAGCGCTTACCGGTAGAGCTTTGTGTTTCGAAGAAACGGCCCACTTTGTTGCTTGGCGTTTCAGATGAGGCCACGCCAGGAATCTCTACGTTAGCGGCTGCCGCGCCACCGGTTGCCAGCGCAGCTTTACCTGCTTCTGAATCGGCTGGGATGGCGTTTGGTGTCTGCACTGTACGTTCTTTAGCATCCGCTTTGTAGACATAGGCGGTGACGTACTGGTTGCCACCGCTGTTAGCATCAATCTGGCGCACGATAAAGAATGATGCGGCACCTTTCTCTTTCGCGGCTTTTGAAATAGCGTCGTTAACATCCGGCTGGCTGGCAAAGAAGCCGCTGACCGAAACGGTATCAAACGGTTCAAGTCTGTAGGCTTCTGCTTTTGGCAGTTCATTAACGCCGTTAAAGCGACGATACGTTGTTGACGCTGAAGCTGCCGGCGCATCGGCTTTATAGAGGTCAGCCGTGACGCGCCAGTTACCGCTGTTGCCGTTACTGTCGTTGATTGCCTGGATGTAATAAGAGGCAGCGCCCATCTGATCTGCACGCTTAGAGACGGCATCGGCAGCGTCGCCGATCGCGTTGAAACGGCCGGTGATATTAATACGTTCGAATGGCTTCAACGCTGCCGCTTTTTCTGGCGTTAACTCCTGCGCAGCGAATGCGTTGGCTGCCAGCAGGGACAACAAAGTGGACGCCAGAATAGTGTTCTTCAGCTTCATAAAAATAATCCTTCGCCTTACGCAAAAATGAGTACGAAAACGTGCTGGACTCTTGATGTATAACAGATTAGCCGCTGATTATTGCATGTTATAAACAGACTGTCGCAGCGATTTTTTGTGTCAGATCGCGTTATTAAACCATCATTTTTTCATTTAATTGTCATCAAACGCAGTTATGGCCCGTTTTAGCCACGGTTATCACTAAAAGCGATAACTAATATCGGTTAAACAGTTAATGCATTGTTAATTATAGGTTTTTATTGATGCTTAATTCGCCCGCTCATAATTATCTCTGGCAGAATATTTGCCTGTCAGGCTGTTTTGCAGTGGGTTAACACCGATTTTTAAGCAGAACGCTGAATAATTGAGTGAATGTCATCACTCTGTACAGACGCTATAGATCGCTGGTCACATTTTCAGTAGGTTATAAACACTTTGAAATACATGCATTTCGTCTATAAGTAACCGAAACGGCGTTTCAGTTGCGCAGTCGTGGTGCAGATACGGGCCATCATCCTTAACCGATGAAAGGAAACACTATGTTAATTGGAATACCCAAGGAAAGGTTGCCAAACGAGTCGCGCGTGGCCGCCACGCCAAAGACCGTGGAACAACTTATCAGGCTGGGTTTTAGTGTCACCGTGGAGCGTGACGCAGGTAAACGCGCCAGCTTCGATAATGAAAGCTATATCGCCGCTGGCGCCACGCTCAGCGACAGAGATCAGGTCTGGCAGTCCGACATCGTGCTGAAAGTAAATGCACCCGATGACGAAGAGATTGCACTGACCCGCGCGGGTAGCACGCTGGTTAGCTTTATCTGGCCCGCGCAACATCCCGATCTGCTGTCAAAACTGGCCGCGCGTCAGGTCACTGTCATGGCAATGGACTCGGTGCCGCGCATTTCACGGGCGCAGTCGCTGGATGCGCTGAGCTCCATGGCAAACATTGCCGGTTATCGTGCGATTGTGGAAGCTGCGCATGAATTTGGTCGCTTCTTTACCGGGCAGATCACGGCGGCGGGCAAAGTGCCACCTGCAAAAGTGATGGTGATTGGGGCGGGTGTGGCCGGGCTGGCAGCAATTGGTGCAGCGGGCAGTCTGGGCGCGATTGTCCGGGCGTTTGATACCCGTCCCGAAGTCAAAGAGCAGGTGCAGAGTATGGGCGCCGAATTCCTTGAACTCGACTTCGAAGAGGAAGCTGGCAGCGGTGATGGCTATGCCAAAGTGATGTCCGAGGCGTTCATTAAAGCGGAGATGGCACTGTTTGCCAGTCAGGCCAGAGAAGTCGATATCATTGTCACCACGGCGCTGATCCCTGGCAAACCGGCACCGAAACTGATCACCGAAGAGATGGTTGCCAGCATGAAGCCCGGCAGTGTGATTGTGGATCTGGCCGCGCAGACTGGCGGCAACTGTGCGCTGACCGTCGCGGATCAGGTTACTGTGACACCTGACGGCGTCAAAATCATTGGCTATACCGACCTGCCGAGCCGTCTGGCAACGCAATCCTCCCAGCTTTATGGCACCAACCTGGTCAACCTGATGACGCTGCTGTGCAAAGAGAAGAATGGCGAAATCCAGGTCGACTTCGACGATGTAGTCGTACGGGGCGTGACTGTGGTGCGCGAGGGGGAAGTCACCTGGCCGGCACCGCCGATTCAGGTGTCCGCTGCACCTCAGGCTGCACCGGCAACCGCGAAACCGGCAGTGAAGATTGAGGTGAAACCTGTTTCACCGTGGCGAAAATATCTGCTTATTGCTCTGGCCATCGTGTTGTTTGGCAGCCTGGCCAACGTGGCGCCTGCCAATTTCCTCTCCCATTTTACCGTGTTCGCGCTCGCCTGTGTGGTGGGTTATTACGTGGTCTGGAACGTCAGTCATGCGCTGCATACGCCGCTGATGTCCGTGACCAATGCCATATCCGGCATCATCGTGATCGGGGCAGTCTTGCAGATGGGGCACGGTGGCTGGGTCACCTTTATCTCCTTTATTGCCGTGCTGATTGCCAGCATCAATATCTTTGGTGGCTTTACCGTCACCCAGCGCATGCTGAAAATGTTTCGTAAGGGGTAAGACATGTCTGGCGGATTAGTCACTGCAGCCTATATTGTTGCTGCGATTCTCTTCATCTGTAGCCTTGCCGGTCTTTCGCGTCACGAGACGTCTAAGCGGGGTAATATTTTCGGTATCAGCGGTATGGCGATTGCGCTGGTCGCCACCATCTTTGGTCCGGACAGCGGTAACGTGGTCTGGATCCTGCTGGCGATGGTGATTGGCGGCGCTATTGGTATCCGCATGGCAAAGAAAGTCGAAATGACCGAAATGCCGGAACTGGTCGCGATTCTGCACAGCTTTGTTGGCCTGGCCGCGGTACTGGTCGGCATAAACAGCTATATCGACCATGCACCTGGCCTGCCAGCAGTGATGGAAAATATCCATCTCAGTGAAGTGTTTATCGGTATTTTTATCGGTGCCGTCACCTTCACCGGCTCGCTGGTGGCGTTTGGCAAGCTGTGCGGCAAAATCTCCTCAAAACCGCTGGCGTTACCGCATCGTCACAAGCTCAATCTGCTGGCGCTGCTGGTCTCGTTCCTGTTGCTGCTGTGGTTTGTTAACACCAGCAGCACCGCTGCGCAGGTCTTTGCGTTGCTGCTGATGACGGTGATTGCACTGGCGTTTGGCTGGCATCTGGTCGCGTCGATTGGCGGTGCCGATATGCCGGTCGTGGTATCGATGCTGAACTCCTATTCAGGCTGGGCCGCCGCCGCCGCCGGTTTCATGCTCAGCAACGATCTGCTGATTGTGACCGGTGCACTGGTGGGTTCGTCCGGTGCGATTCTCTCCTATATCATGTGTAAAGCGATGAACCGTTCGTTCATCAGCGTGATCGCGGGTGGATTCGGTACTGAAGTCAGTAGTGGTGACGAAACGCAGGAAGCGGGAGAGCATCGTGAAATTACCGCTGAAGAGACCGCAGAGATGCTTAAAGCCTCCCGCTCGGTGATTATTACCCCAGGCTACGGCATGGCCGTGGCGCAGGCGCAGTATCCGGTAGCGGAAATCACGGCACGTCTGCGCGCGCTTGGCATCAAAGTGCGCTTCGGCATTCATCCGGTCGCGGGGCGTTTGCCGGGGCACATGAACGTGCTGCTGGCCGAGGCCAAAGTGCCTTATGACGTGGTGCTGGAGATGGATGAAATCAACGATGACTTCAGCGACACCGACACGGTGCTGGTGATTGGTGCTAACGATACCGTCAACCCGGCAGCGCAGGATGATCCCCGCAGCCCGATTGCGGGAATGCCGGTGCTGGAAGTGTGGAAGGCGCACAACGTGGTGGTGTTCAAACGCTCAATGAACACAGGCTATGCCGGCGTTCAGAATCCGCTGTTCTTTAAGGAGAACAGCCAGATGCTGTTTGGCGATGCCAAAGCCAGCGTGGAAGCGATTCTCAAAGCGCTGTAATAAAAAAATGGGCAGCTAATCAGCCGCCCATTTTCTTTACGAGGAGACGTTAATCCTCCTCGTCCTCTTCATCATCCAGATCAATCGGCGACTTGAAATCGTCAGGCTTAAGCGCCAGCAGATCGCAACGCAGATGATCGATCACCTGTTCCGCCGTATTGCCCAGGAACGCCGCTGATAGTCCGGTCCTTCCGATGGTGCCCAGCACGACTACGCCGGCACCGAGATGCGCGGCCAGATCGGGGATAACCTCTTCCGGCAAGCCTTTAGCCACGTGGGTGAACTCTTCACCAATTGAGAATTTCTGGCGCAGTGCTTTCATGGCCACCAGATGCTGACCCCGGATAGCATCGTTGTAGACGCTGGGATCAAAATCGGGCAGTTCGATAGCAATATTGATTGGGGTAATCGGGTAGGCACCGACAAGGTGGACTTCGGTCTGATTCACCTTTTCCGCCAGCTTCATCGTTTCACGAATCAGCTTCTGATTCAGGCCATCGTGATGCGGCTCTTCGCTGGCAAGATTGACGGCGACAATGGCTTTACCGCCTTCCGGCCACGGCTGATCTTTGACCATCCAGACCGGGCAAGGGCATTTACGCAGCAGATGCCAGTCGGTTGGGGTGAAAATCACGGACTCCAGGCGGTCATGCTGATGCGCCATTTTCAGCACCAGATCATGCTGATGAGCGAGCACTTCCTGAATGATGGCCTCAAAGGGGCGGTTATGCCAGATCACTTTGATATCAATGTCGACACCGGCATCAAGATAAGCGCGGGCCTGCTCGCGGATCCATTCGGTACGCTGGCTGATGACACCCTGGCGCATAGACGCGCGCTCATCCGGCGAAAGCAGGGTGGTCATTTCATATGAAAAATCATAGATAGGCAGGAAGGCTTTAATTCTTCCGCCGATACGTTGATTCAGATAGACCGCACGTCGCAGCGCGGGCTGATCGTCTTGCTGGGCATCAATGGCGACCAGAATATTTTGGTACTGGGACATGAGGCGTTCTCCTTAAACCAGAGCGACTGGAGTAAAGATAGCCTATGTTGTACAGCGTAAGAAGTGAAAAAGTTATTGCCGGATCAATAAAATAAGATTTATTGATCCGGCTTTGAATCAGGCGGCCTGGTGACTCTGGCCCGCTAACTCTTCCAGCAGGGCGTGGTTTTCAATTGTGATGTATTTGCCTTTCACCGCCAGCATACCGGACTTCTGAAAACGGCCCAGCAGGCGACTGATGGTTTCAACCGTCAGGCCCAGGTAATTACCAATGTCACCGCGCGTCATGGTGAGGCGAAATTCACGCTGTGAAAAGCCGCGCTGGCCGAAACGGCGTGAGAGGTTCCAGATAAACGCCGCCAGTCGCTCCTCAGCATTTTTCTTCGACAACAGCAGAATCATATCCTGGTCGCCTTTAATCTCACCGCTCATTAAACGCATCATCTGCTGACGCAGTGCCGGCATTTTACCTGACAGGTCATCCAGCGTTTCAAAAGGAATTTCACACACCATGGCCGTTTCCAGCGCCTGCGCAAAGCTGGGATGGCTGGCATTTAAAATGGCATCAAAGCCAACTAAATCACCCGCCAGATGGAAACCGGTAATTTGCTCATCACCCTGTTCGGTAATGGTATAGCTTTTAATACTGCCGGAACGAATGGCATACAGAGACCTGAGTTCGTCTCCCGCTTTAAAAAGGGTTTGCCCTTTCTGAATCGGTTTTTTACGCTCAATGATATTGTCGAGCTGATCCAGCTCATGTTCATTTAACGTGAAGGGGATGCAGAGCTGACTGATGCTGCAATCCTGGCAGTGAATGGCACAACCGCCCGACTGAATACGACGTATGCTGCGTTTTTCAGGGATCATAATGGTTTGCTCGACGATAAGTGACTGGGGTCAATTTTAACATTTTTTGTGCTGAAGGGAACTCATCCGAGCAGTTTTACACCCACAAACATTATGGATGAGTTACACGGCGTCAAAGGCCGCTGTGACGGGCTTTTCAGTACCCGGGTAGAGACCGCTGTCACGATAACTTTCCGCTTATGTGATCTGTTGCACGATTCTCTACGGCCCGTTAGGGTGGGAAAAGGCGGGTGGTCCGGTAATTCCAGGTTTTGCTACGCTAACTGTTAAAGCCTGTCTGACACATTCGATCAATTTAACCCGGTGTGAGAAAACCATGAACCTTGATGATAACGATCTTTTTCGGGATGCCATGGGCGATGTCACGCCATTGAAAGACACCACCACGACCCTGTGGCTGAAAGCCCCTTCAACCAAAGCACCACGCAAACCGCCGGGCGAATCTGAACTAGAGAATTTCCTGACCCGGGGTGACCTGGAGATTATCCCACTTAATACGCAGCTGGAATATAAAGCCGACGGCATCCAGCAGGGTATTCTGGATAAACTCCGTCGGGGTGAATACAAGCTGGATGCCAGTCTCAACCTGTTACGGCAACCGGTGGAAACCTGCCGTCAGGCGCTGTTCAATTTTATGATGCAGGCACACAAACAGGGATTACGAAATTTGCTGATCATTCACGGCAAAGGACGTGATAACGAGTCACATGCCAATATCGTACGAAGCTATCTCGCGCGCTGGTTACAGCAGTTTGACGACGTACAGACTTTTTGCGTGGCACAGACCCGCCATGGCGGAGGCGGTGCGCTCTACGTGGGTTTACGTAAAACCGATAAAGCGCGCCTTGAAAACCGCGAGCGACATGCGAAACGCAGCCGCTAGCTGTGAAATTTACGAATGGTAGACATCAGCACTTCGGCACTCAGGCTGAGCTCTGCGCCGGTACGCGTAATGATGCCCACTGGCTCGCCCGGGCCGGATGAGTTGATCGGCAGCGCACAGACCGCGTTGTGGCTGAGATCCTCTTTAATCGCGCCGGAAGGAACGAACCAGATATAGTCGTAGCGGAGAGCCAGCTGGCGTGCCAGTGAGGTCGATGAGGTCTCGATGCAGTGAGGTGGCAACGTACATCCCTGTTCATCCAGCATCTGTTGTGCAATCCGGCGCGGTGCAGTGCCTTCGGGCGAAATCACCACCGGCCACTGCATGGCCCGTGACAGCGTGACGTTGTCACTTAAAAGCGGGTGTTCCGGCCTTACCACCAGCTTAAGCGACTCCAGAAAAAGCAGCTCATAGGTCAGACCGGTCATCATGTCGCTGTCCGCCATCCGTCCAATGCCGATATCAAACTCACCGCCGCGTAATCCCGCCAGCAGCACATTGTTGTGCAGCGTTGCCACCTGGATAGTGGTATTGGGTTGTAACTGATGAAAACGATCAAGAATGCGTGGCAGCATCCCCATTGCGGCGGTGGTCAGCGCACCCAGCCGGATAATCACCGGCGCATCGCCTGGCTGCTCATTAAAACTTTGACCGGCATGATTGAGCGCGTCGAGCACACGCACGGCATGCGTCAGAAATTGTTCCCCCATGGTGGTCAGTTGCGCGCCCAGACGGCCACGTTCAAACAGACGAACGCCGGTCAGTTCCTCCAGCTCATTCAGGGTTTTAGACAGGGCAGGCTGACTCAGGCTAAGCGTCTCAGCCGCCCGGCCCAGCGTACCTTGCTGCGCAACCGCAACAAAGGTGTGTAAGTGGCGCAAGCGAATGCGCTGATTGAAAAGGATATTTTTTTCCATATCCTAAACTTAATGAGAATGAAGGGCGTGAGGCAACTGTTAATAATGAATTCTGTTAACTTTGCTGCAAATTTTTTTTAACAAAAGCACGGGAATGACCGCTTCGCTGTTTAAGACCATGATTTTCAAGCATTCATCTTAAAACGGTTGTAATGTGTTCATTCTCTGGTTAAAGAGAAATCAAGAACTTAATTGCATGAATATGAATGATTCTCACTATCAAACAAAAATCTGACCGCTTAAGGTTAACGATCGGCTATCATAAACGCCGTTTTTTTTACTTAAACTGATGCCAGATTTCTTTACTCAGGGAGTGTTCATTGACCAGCATCGAGGCGGTAGATGTCCGCCAGCTTATCAACCAGCAGCAACTGAGCCCCTGGCAAAAGCGGCTCATTGCTCTCTGCTTTATCGTGGTAGCACTCGATGGCATGGACATTGCGATTATGGGTTTTATTGCGCCGACGCTTAAAGCCGCGTGGGGCGTAACAAATCATCAGCTCGGCGTTGTCATCAGCGCCGCCTTAATCGGTCTGGCGCTGGGTGCGATGGTAGCGGGGCCGCTGGCTGACCGTTATGGCCGTCGCATGATGATTATCTTAAGCGTTTTCTTTTTTGGTCTCTGGACGCTGGCAACCGCGCTGTCACAAAACATTGAACAGATGATGCTGTTCCGCTTCCTGACCGGGCTGGGGCTGGGTGCCGCAATGCCCAACGTCGGTACGCTGGTGGCGGAGTATGCGCCTGAACGGCGGCGGGCATTTCTTATCACCGTTGTGTTCTGCGGCTTCACCTTTGGCGCGGCCAGCGGGGGATTTGCCGCTTCATGGCTGCTCCCGCGCTATAACTGGCACTCCGTGCTGCTACTGGGCGGCATACTGCCGCTGCTGGTGCTGCCATTACTGATTCGTGGCCTGCCGGAATCCGTGCGATTCCTCATCAGTCGTGGTGCACCGGCTGCCCGCATTCACGCCATCCTTGATCGGATGATGCCGGGCAAAACCCGACCAGACTGTGCGTTTCACGCGCCGGAAGTCAGCGTGCCGGCGGGTGGCGCGATCGGCACCGTCCTGTCACGCCGCTATCTGTTTGGCAGCACGATGCTGTGGGGTGGCTATTTTATGGGACTGTTCATGGTCTACCTGATTGGCAGCTGGCTGCCATCACTGGTCAACACGCTGGGCATGTCTGTCACCGAAGCGGCGATTATCACCGCGATGTATCAGGCTGGCGGGACGCTGGGATCGTTGTTTGCAGGCTGGATGATGGATCGCTTTAATGCCAATCTGGCGCTGGCAGCGATTTACGGCTGTGGCGGGCTGTTTATCGTGGCCCTTGGCTTTTCGCCAGCCGAAGTGGGCATGATGAGCGCAATCGCTTTTTGCAGTGGCTTCTGTTTCAACGGCGCTAACACCGGCATGAATGCCTTATCCGCCAGCTACTATCCCACGCACGCACGCGCCACTGGCTCCAGCTGGATGCATGGTGTGGGCCGCATTGGTGCGATTTTAAGCGCTTTCGTCGGTGCAGAGATGATGTCACTCGGCTGGTCTTTCAGCGTTATCTTTCTGCTGCTGGCGATACCGGCTGTGATCACTACCCTGATGCTGCTGTTAAAAAACCGCTATGGCTTTAAGCCGATCACAGATTCGTGATTTTTTCCACTGGCGCCAGCGCGTTGCATTACATTAGCAGCAACGATCATGGTGTCAGGTGGATAAGATGGACAACTTTATCAGTGCGGACCTCATCCGCACCCGTTTCTCTCAGGCAATGTCAGCCATGTATCAGCAGGAAGTGCCGCAATATGGCACGCTGATGCAGTTGGTCGCTACCGTTAATGAACGCGTACTGGAAGCGGATAGTGCGCTGAAAGATCGCCTTACGGCTGCTGATGAAATCGGCCGACTTAATGTTGAACGCCATGGCGCGATCCGTGTCGGCACCGCAGACGAACTCGCCACACTGCGACAGGTGTTTGCGGTGATGGGAATGCATCCGGTTGGCTATTACGATCTCTCTCAGGCAGGGGTGCCGGTGCACTCCACCGCGTTCCGGCCAGTAACTGATGCGGCACTGCGGCGCAATCCCTTCCGGGTCTTTACCTCGCTGTTACGCCCTGAACTGATCGACGATGCGGCGCTGCGTGAAAAAGCGGCGGAGATTCTCTCTGCGCGCGACATTTTCACTCCCCGTTGCCGGGCGTTACTGCAACTGCATCAGCAGCAGGGCGGATTAACGGAGGAGCAGGCCGGTGAATTTGTGACTGAAGCGCTGGAAACCTTCCGCTGGCATGCTCACAGCAGTGTAGACAGCCAGACCTATCAGGCGCTGAACCAGCAGCACCGGCTGATTGCGGATGTAGTCTGCTTTCCCGGTTGTCACATCAACCATCTTACGCCGCGCACACTGGATATCGACCGTGTCCAGCAACTGATGCCGTCGCGCGGTATCGATCCGAAAACCCTGATCGAGGGACCGCCTCGTCGTCAGGTCCCCATCCTGTTACGTCAAACCAGCTTTAAAGCGCTGGAAGAGCCGATCATCTTTAAAGAAGGTCATCAGGGAACGCATACGGCGCGCTTCGGAGAAATTGAGCAGCGCGGGGCAGCGCTGACGCCCGCAGGACGCGCACTCTACGATCGATTACTGAGCGAGGCGGGCAGCGGTCAGGATAATCAGCAACACCAGCAACATCTGTCGACGATTTTCCGCGATTTTCCGGACGACGAAACCACGCTGCGCCAGCAGGGACTGGCGTGGTTTCATTATCGCCTGAGCGAAAAGGGTATTGCTACGCCGCCTGCCCAGGGGGAATCGCTGGAGACCCTTATCAAAGAAGGGCGTGTACTGGCTGACCCCATCACCTATGAGGATTTTCTTCCCGTGAGCGCGGCAGGCATTTTTCAGTCTAACCTTGGCGATCGGGCGCAGGTTCGTTCGGCGGGACAGGCGAGCCGGCAGGCGTTTGAAGCCGCATTGGGTACCCCTGTGCTGGATGAGATGGCGTTATATGAAGAGCGCCAGCAGCGCTCACTGGCGCAGTGCGGCCTGCGCGAGGCCTGACAGTGTCTACGGGCAACGTCTACGTTGCCCGCGTTGCTCTCTTCACCACAGCCCTGTTAAGCGGATGGTCCTGATGGAAGGTAATCGATCAGGCCTGTTCAGTTCACCTGGAAAAAAAGACGCTTCACCATCCAGCGAAAATTTAGCGGCGTGAGTATCCTGATGTGTTAGAAAACTGACTAATTATTTGCAGTAAAAACGCGTGGGATGCGTGAGAAATGTGGATATCGTCGGCGCTGACAACGCATTCACGTGCTGGCGAAACGTAAACAACGTTAATCCCTGGTCATCACTGACGCTCTGAACCTGTTGATGGGCATGCTAGCCCCTGCATCTCTCGCTTCGGCATATTCTGCAAATCCCCTCCGTACCTGGACAATACTGGCGTGCCTGCAAATAATGGAGGAACGTTTAGACAGGGAAACAGGAATGAAAAACGAAACGGGTCTGAGGATCATGACTGCTGAGGGAGAGTTACGTGGAGGCATGGATGATGACCTTTTCGTATTTAAAGGCATACCTTATGCGGCGGCACCGCAGGGCGCACTACGCTGGCGCCCGCCTCAGCCAGTGATACCGTGGCAGCATGTGCGCGATGCCACGGCGTTCGGGTCATCTGCCTGGCAAAATCGCACGTATTGCCAGGCTGTGGGCGGCGGCGATCCCGGTGAGTTTAGTGAAGATTGTCTCTACCTGAATGTCTGGACACCCGATGTCGAACCGTCAACGCCGCTGCCGGTGATGGTGTGGTTGCACGGAGGAGGCTACACCATTGGTGCGGGCGGCCTGGCACCGTACAGCGGCAAACCGCTGGCGTCCCGGGGCGCAGTGGTGGTCACCCTTAACTACCGGCTGGGTCATCTCGGCTTCTTCTCACACCCGGCCCTGGACGCTGAGTATCCTGCCGCGGGCACGGTAAACAACTTTGGTCTGCTTGACCAGATTGCCGCACTGCAGTGGGTGCAGCGCAACATTCCTGCATTCGGCGGCGACCGCCGCAATGTGACGCTTTTCGGTGAATCCTCTGGTGCGCGCAGTGTGCTGTCACTCTGCTGTTCACCACTGGCCGAAGGGCTGTTTCACAAAGGCATCGTACAGAGCGCCTATAGCCTGCCGGACACGCCGCTGAAAAAAGCGCGTCAGCAGGGCGTCGCTGTAGCCCGCCATTTTGGACTGCCAGCCGATGTCAGCGCAGAGGCGTTGCGCGCACTGCCCGCTGACGCCTTCTGGTCGCTGGACGGCCCACTGGCGATTCCGCCGGTACCCATTGCCGGTGACGCCGTATTGCCTGAGCCCATGTTGAAAACCTTTATGGCGGCAAAACAGCACCGTCTGCCGCTGATGGCCGGCAGTAACAGCGATGAAGCCAGCGTTCTGGAATATTTTGGTGTTGATGCTACTGCAGTGCTGCAGCAGTTACGCGACAAAAATCGACTCACTTACCGTACGCTTAAATGGATGTATGACATCCATGACGATCATCTACTGGGACGCGCCGTGGCACGCGATATGGCTTTCACGCTGGTGCCATGGCTGGTGATGCGGGCGCAGCACAATGCTGGCATGCCGGGCTGGCGCTACTGGTTTGATTATGTTTCAGAGCATGCGCACGATCTCTATCCACACGGCACCTGGCACGGCAATGAAGTGCCCTATGTGCTGAATACGCTGAGCCAGATGCCCGATCCCAATGAAAATCGTCCGTTCAGTGATAGCGATCAGGCCTTTGCTGAGCAGGTCAGTGACTACTGGTTTACCTTCGCCCGTGATGCCACAGAATATAAGCACCAGCTGGAAGGCGAGGTCGTCTGGCCCGCCTGGCATCCGGGGCAGGATGTGACAATGTCACTTGGTCAGGAGCATAAAAGCGGATTGGTTCTGAAGCGAAATTTTATGCGCGCCCGCATGCGTCTCTTCAGATTATTAATGACGCATCTGGTCAGGCTGTAGGTGTACCAGAAAGATTAGCCTGCTAATCATTAAATTTTGCAAATGAAATTAATCTGCTTAATTAACTGTAAGGTATTAAAATTAAAGAAGTTTACAGCGTTAAATCCTATTTGACGCTGTAAAATAATAGGTAACAAAACAGTTACATTTTCACCTTCCTGTGCCGATAAACCTCCTATGCCCGACGCTTGCGGGTCAACGTGTATAGGATTTTGGTATGGGAATGCTCAAAAATTTTACCATTCGCGCAGTGATGCTCACGATTCTGGGGCTGTTTTGCTTACTGTGGACCGGCGTCGGGCTGTATAGCATCCACTCTCTTGGCGCGCTCAGCGAAGGCAACGAGGTTGACCGTCATCTGGTTGAGCAAATGACGGTGCTGAGCAAAGGAAACGATCAATATTTTCGTGTTGTCACGCGCTTGTCCCGTGTGATGGAAAGCAAAGCGGCAGGTAAAACCCTGACCGACGAATCGTACGCGCCGGTGCAACAGGCGCTGGATGGTATGACCCAGCAACTGGCACGCTTCAAACAGCTCGCCCCCGGTCCGATGAACCCGGAAGTCGTGGATGGTGTGATTCAAAGCTGGCAGAAGCTGCTGGATGAAGGCGTAACGCCACAATTTCAGCTGGCGCGTCAGCCAACACCTGATGCTTATCGCCAGCAGGCGAACAACGTCACTCCGGCATTAAGCCGCGCGTTTGGCGTCAGCGCAGAGAAATTCAGTCAGGGTGCAGCTCAAAAGCTGGATACCACCCGCGTTGAAGTTGATCACCTCACCGCGACGACGAAAACAATAATTACCATCACGGTCATCATTGGTCTGTTTATTCTGCTGTTTACCGACCGCTATCTGGTAACGATGCTGGTTCGTCCGCTGGAAAGCATTCGCACCCATTTCGCCGTGATTGCCACGGGTGACCTCAGCCAGCCGGTCAATGAATTCGGTCGCAACTGTGTGGGTAAACTGGTTCCGCTGCTGAGCGCCATGCAGGATAGCCTGCGTGAAGCGGTTAGCGCCATTCGCAGCGGTACTGAGAATATCTCGCGTGGGGCGGCAGAAATTTCTGCAGGTAACAATGATCTCTCATCACGCACTGAAGAGCAGGCCTCTGCGCTGGAGCAGACTGCAGCCAGCATGGAGCAGTTGACTGCTACGGTGAAATTCAACGCTGATAACGCCCGTCAGGCCAGCCTGCTGGCTGAAACCGCCACCACGACGGCACAGCGAGGCGGCCAGCTGGTCAGCGAAGTGGTCAGCACCATGGATGGCATTTCAGGCAGTTCGAAGAAAATTGCTGAGATCACCAACGTGATTAACGGTATCGCTTTCCAGACCAATATTCTGGCGCTGAACGCCGCCGTTGAAGCGGCTCGTGCCGGTGAACAGGGTCGGGGTTTTGCTGTAGTGGCGTCTGAAGTACGTAACCTTGCCCAGCGCAGTGCCAATGCGGCCAAAGAGATCGCGACTCTGATTGAAGAGTCCGTTCAGCGTGTGGGTAAAGGCGCCGAGCTGGTGAGCACCACCGGCGGCACCATGAATAATATTCTGAAATCGGTACAGGATGTGGATGCGATTATGAAACAGATCGCCTCCGCCTCAGAAGAGCAGAGCAAAGGCATTTCTCAGGTGGGAACAGCAGTCACAGAAATGGACAGTGTCACGCAGCAAAACGCCTCACTGGTTGAAGAGGTTTCCGCCGCCGCAAGCGCGCTGGCGCTGCAGACAGAAGCGCTGCAGGCCTCTGTGTCGAAGTTCCGTCTTTCCAGTGAACGCCAGAGCGCACCTGTCACCGGCAATAAACCGGCTGCGCCAAAAGCCCCGGTGCTAAGTGCGCCTCAGGCCAAACTTGCTGATAATGGCGACTGGGTCACCTTCTGATCCCGGCTAAGCCACGCCACCAGTTCCGCCAGGAACGGTGGCGCATCCTGCGCAGGCCGTTGCAGTAGACTGTAAACGGCGCCCGTTTTAACCTCGCCAGCGAACGGCTTAATCAGCCTGCCGCTGGCGATATCACTCTCCACCAGATTGCTGTCGGCAATCGCCACGCCAAATCCCTGAATCGCTGCACTGATCGCTAAATCCATCGTGGCAAAATGCTGGTTTCGCTTCATGCTGAGTGTGACCTGCTGCGCTTTCAGCCAGCACTGCCAGTCACGGGTGTCTGCGGTGGGATGCAAAAAGGTCATTGCAGTCAGCGCCGCCGGAGAGTCCGGGCAGGGCTGATTCGCTGCCATTACCGGTGTCAGTGACTCACAGAACAGGCAGACGCCTTCAGGATGCGGCTTGCCATAGACAATCGCGGCATCAAAATTTTCAAGCTGCGTAGCATGATCCAGCGTTGTCGTCAGGGCCACATGCAGTTCAGGGCGCTGTTGTTCCAGTTCCATCAGCCTGGGGACCAGCCAGCGCATCGCACAGGTCGGCGCTTTCAGGCGAATGCTGACCTGACTGCGGCGGACCTTTTCGCTGGCCTTAAGCATCAGTTCAAAACCCTGCTGCAATTCGGGTAGCAGCGCGGCGCCCTGTGGCGTGAGCCGCAGGCCGCGCGCGTGGCGATCAAACAGTGTGACACCCAGCCACTGCTCCAGTGCGGCGATCTTGCGACTGACGGCACCCTGAGTCAGACACAGCTCACGGGCTGCATGGGTCAGATTGAGATGACGGGCGGTCACCAGAAAGGCGTGAATGGCATTAAGCGGCAGCGATAAGCGTGACACAGTGAACCTCAGCTATGCATTTTTTTCATGGCTATTATGACGACATTTCGCTTGCCGACTCAAGTGGCAGCCCGTTGAATAGCGTTTTACCGCATCTGATCGGTTATGCCCCTGACGGAGAGACTATGTCCCTGAAAACGCCTGTCGCTATCCACTCAAAATTGCCGGACGTCGGCACCACTATTTTCAGCGTGATTGGCCAGCTCTCGGCGCAGCATCAGGCGATCAACCTGTCGCAGGGTGCGCCCAACTTCCCCTGCGATCCGGCGCTGGTCGACTCTGTCAGTCGCGCGATGCAGGAAGGACATAATCAGTATGCCGCCATGATGGGCCTGCCGGCCTTACGCGAGGCGCTCGCCAGTAAAGTGGAGGCGCTTTATGGCCAGAAATATGATCCTGCCCGTGAAGTGCTAATCACCGGCAGCGCCAGCCAGGGGCTTTATATGGCGATTACCGCGCTGGTGCATCAGGGCGATGAGGTGATCTTCTTTGAACCGGCATTTGACAGCTATGCTCCGGTGGTACGGTTGCAGGGCGGTACGCCGATAGGCCTGAAGTTGCAGGTGCCGTCATTTGCCATCGACTGGGATGCGCTGCGGGCGGCGATCACACCGCGCACCCGCATGATCATCATTAATACGCCACATAACCCCAGCGCGCAGGTACTGACGCCTGATGACCTTAATCAGCTGGCGGCATTGATTCGCAATACCGATATCGTGGTGCTCTCCGATGAAGTCTATGAGCATATTGTGTTTGATGGTCACTCTCATTGTGGCATGGCAACGCACCCGGAACTGGCGGCGCGCAGCGTCATCGTCTCCTCGTTTGGTAAAACCTTCCACGTCACGGGCTGGCGGGTGGGCTACTGCCTGGCGCCGGCAGCGTTGATGACCGAACTGGTGAAAGTGCATCAGTTTATGATGTACGCCGCCGACACGCCGATGCAGGTGGGTTTCGCACACTACCTGCAGCGGCCGGAGAACTACCTGTCGCTCAGCGCCTTCTATGAGCAGAAGCGCGATCGCCTGATCACCCTGATGCAAAATTCGCCGTTCCAGCTGCTGCCGAGTGCCGGTTCGTTCTTTATGCTCGCCAGCTATGGACATTTCAGTGACGAGCCGGACAGTGAAATGGTAAAACGTCTCATCGTCGATCACGGTGTGGCCACCATACCGCTGTCGGCGTTTTATATGGATGGCACAGACAACAAACTGATTCGTCTCTCATTTGCGAAAGACGAGGCGACACTAGAGGCTGGCGCAGCGGCGCTATCTGCTTTTTCTCACTGAATCACGCCACCGCGTGAGGCAGCATCGGGAACAGGTAACCAGGACTTTTCGGGGTAAATAATGAAGAAACTGAACGCGCTTTTTCTTGCTCTGGGCATGATGACATCGGTACAGGCACTGGCACAGGATTTACGTTACGGCGTAGAGTCACAATATCCGCCATTTGAAAGCCGCAATGCTAAAGGGGAGCTGGAAGGCTTTGATATTGAGCTGGGCAACGCTATCTGTAAGGCCGGCAATTTCAGCTGCCACTGGGTCGAGAGCAGCTTTGATGCGCTGATCCCGGCGCTGCAGGCGAAAAAATTTGATGCCATCAACTCGGCGATGAATATCACCGAAGCGCGCGCCAAAAGCATCGCGTTTACGCAGCCGATCTACCGTATTCCGACCATGCTTGTGGCGAAAAACGGTGAAAATCTGGCACCGACCGCCGACAGTCTCAAAGGTAAAAACATCGGCGTGTTGCAGGGCTCTATTCAGGAAACCTATGCGAAGAAGCACTGGGAGACGCAGGGCGTAACGGTCACGTCGTATCAGGATCAGAACCAGGTTTACAACGATATGGTCGCGGGCCGCCTTGATGGCACGCTGGTGATGTCTGCTGCCGGTCAGTCCGGTTTCCTTGATAAGCCCCAGGGTAAAGGCTTTGGCTTTGTCGGCAAGCCGGTCGAAGACGACGCGATTCTTGGCTCGGGCATCGGCTACGGCCTGCGCAAAGATGACGCCCAGCTGAAGGAGTCTCTTGATGCGGCGATCGCCAAAGTGCAGGGCGATGGCACCATCAAAAAGCTGGCTGAAAAATACTTCCCGGGCATTGATGTGAGCGCGAAGCCATAAACAGAATCGGGCGCACTCTGCGCCCGATTCTCTCCGATTGATTATGTCAGCCTTCATTTTTACCAAACAGTTCTTAGATTTAAGCCTTTGCAAAGTTATTCCATTCATCCCGATAGATAATGTTTCCGTCCGTATATTTCCAGGTGATAGCCTGATACCGCAATTCCAGTGTTTCCAGGTGCGTGCTGCTTAGTCCGTTAGGGGCAAGATAGGGAGAAACGGTAGTGAGCTTTATCCCTTCCAGCATAATATTGAAATATTCAACCTCACTGCCTGACTCCACAATTCTGTACATTTTTATTGTGCCATTTTTAAGTATTCGTCCTTCACAAATTGCGCGATAAAGAACGGGCGTTGTCTGGTCGAACTCTTTGACGATAGTAATCGGGCTGTGAACACGCGTACAGGTTAGTTTTCCCCAGGCGGGATCAACAGGAATGGTGATGTGGTGCGCGAACGATTTTAACTCTATTGAACCGAGTCGGAGTGGCATCTGGCAGCTCCCCACGATGGGTGAACCGTTTTCATCGTCAAGCCATAGATGAGCGGGTACAGACATAATTTTATTTCCTTATTGAGGTTTCTGACATTATCTGATGTTTAGCATTGCTATTTGAATATTCGTGGAAAAACCATTATTACAATTAAGGCAAAGACTGCAATGGGCCATAAAGGACCTTCTGGAAAAATCTGCACGAAGATGACTGCGAAAGTAAGAATAAGAAATGGGGGGACATAAACCTCAATCATTGATTTGAATATTCTTTTAAAAATCCGGTATATAATATTTTTAATCATTTGGCTATCGAATCATAGTCGTGATTATTTTTGAAATTTCATTATCGGATGGGGACGTGTTTTTGAGGGCTCCCGAGTTAACAAATAACGGGTCAATCAGGAAATACATCATTTAAAGTTCTTTTTCATAGAGTGCTGCATAATATGCCGGTAAAGTGTAATTTAACCGGTTGGCGCAATCTGCTGCTTTCTGAATGACTCCATAAATTCCAGCAATTGTATGTGCACTGCCAGCCCTTCGCCAATTAGCGCGCTCATATCAAGGTTCACTTTCATGCCGACTGCAACTGCTGACGTAACGGCGGAAGAAAAACCGTGTTGGGTGAGATGACTGGCGCAATATGTACATTTACCGCCATGAGAGACTTCTTTATTTGCTCCAGTTGATTAATTGTTTTATATCTGAATAGTTCATTGAAATATATCTTGAGCATGTCATTTATAACATTGCCATGCCTTCTAAGTTGAATCACTCCCTTTGCAAATCTTACGTCCTCGACTTTTTGCTTCTGACAAACCTCCTGATATTTTTCTGTGAAGCAGGAGGTGTAATAAAGCGCACGTTGCACGCCTGAACCTATGTGTTCAATCTGATGTGATAATGCATCACTAACCCCATTAAAGGCCCGATCTAACTTTTTTGCTAAAATTTCGTTCGCCTGTAAATAATTGATTATTTCATCAGCGTGTTGCATAACTGAACCCCTTAAATTATCCCCGTATTTAAATGTTCATTGAAGATAAAGAGCATTAAGATGTATGTAAATCCGCTTAAGTGCTCATTAATGCGCGCGATCAAAATAAACCGGATAAAAGGAGGGTGCTTTTGGGAGGTGAAGTTATAATAGTGACGGAATAACGCAGGTTCTGGCCTTAATAAAACGCGCGTTTAATGTGGAAAATTCGCTGATTAGGTTTCACTGGCTGTATCAAAATCAGGGCTGAACTTCCCATTTCAGCCCTGTACATATAAGCATTAATAAAACTGTTAACCCGCCGCCAGATAACAGAGTTTTTCCGCCACCTGATAGGATTTCACAAAGGACGTAATCGGCAGAAACTCGAAGCGTGAGTGGAAGTTGTGTGCGCCGGTAAAGAAGTTCGGCGTCAGCAACCCTTTGGCTGACAGCGCAGCCCCATCCGTGCCGCCACGCATCGGAATGACTTTTGGCTCAATTTCCAGCGCGGCAAACGCACTGAAGATCAAATCAATCGCCCGACGATCCTCACCCAGTGCATTGCTGATATTGCTGTAAATATCGCTGATCGTGATGCTCACGTCGCCGGTGGGATAACGTGCTGCGAGTTTTTCCGCTGCCTGCTGCAACTGCTGCTTGCGTGCGGCGAAGCTGGTGAGGTCAAAATCACGAATGGAGGCCTTTAGCGTGGCTTTGCTGGCGTTGGCCTGAATCTCATTAAACCAGATATAGCCTTCGCGACCTTCGGTGTGCTCCGGCGTCTGCTGGCGATCAAACAGGCTGATATAGTCATGTGCCATCAGCAGCGGATTGACCAGCACGCCTTTGCCCGACATCGGGTGTGCGGGCACACCGGTAAACACAATCTCTGCAGCAGCACCATTGAAGTTTTCATATACCACTTCACCCAGTTCGCAGCAGTCGATGGTCCAGGCAAAATCGACATTAAACCGCGATTCCAGATCGAGTGCTTTCGCCCCGCGCAGGCCAATCTCTTCGTCCGGCACAAAGGCCACCACGATATCGCCGTGGTCGCCTTTAAGATTGGCCATCAGCGTCATCACTACAGTAACCGCCGCTTTGTTGTCAGCGCCCAGCACGCTGGTCCCGTCGCTGAAAATCACCTGCTGACCCACATAGGGCGCGATCTCAGGATGTTCATCGCGGCGCAGCCAGATATCCTGCTCTGCATTCAGACAGAGATCTTCGCCCTGCCAGGTGAGGATCTGCGGGTGAATATCAGGCGACAAACCGACATCAACGGTATCGATGTGTGTAATAAACCCGATGCGCGGTGCGTCAGGACGGTTACCGCGTTTTACTGCCGTCACTGTGGCATGTTCATCAATTACCACCTCATCGAGACCCAAATCGCGCAGCTCATCCGCCAGCAGTTTTGCCATGGCGTGCTGACTCGGGGTGCTGGGCAAGGAGGTTGATTTAGCATCGCTCTGACTGCTGACGGCGAGGTAACGAAAAAAACGTTCGGTGAGTTGCGACTCAAGTTTGTCTGTCATCACTATTCCTTATTAGTCAGCCACTGGCGGGGTTCGCTATGGTGCCGAATCGTGCTATCAATGAAGCATCTGAATGATTCATTTAGATATTGTGATCACCGGAAGTCAATACAAAGCGAGGATGATAATGAAAATCAAGATAGCCACCTTAGCGCTTGTTACTGCTGGGATAGCGCTGGCTGGCAGCGTAAACGCCAAAACGCTGGTCTACTGTTCTGAGGGATCGCCAGAGAATTTTAACCCTCAGCTCTATACCTCCGGAACCAGTGTTGACGCCAGTGCCGTACCGGTCTTTAATCGGCTGGTGGATTTCACGCCCGGCACCACCAATCTGGTCCCGAGCCTGGCGGAAAGTTGGGAGATCAGCCCGGATGGCACCGTATACACCTTCCATCTTCGCAAAAATGTGAAGTTCCAGAGCAATAAACAGTTCAAACCCAGCCGCGACTTCAACGCCGATGATGTGATCTTCTCGTTTATGCGTCAGATGGACCCGAAAAATCCCTACCACAATGTTTCTGGCGGCACCTATTCCAACTTCGAAAGCCTGGAACTCTCCACGCTGATTAAAGGTATTGACCGGGTTGATGACCACACCGTGCGCTTCACGCTTGCTCATCCGGAAGCACCATTTCTTGCCGATCTCGCCTGGTATTTCGCCTCAATCCACTCGGCGGAATATGCAGACGCGATGCTGAAAGCGGGGACGCCGGAGAAGGTCGATATGAACCCGATTGGCACCGGCCCCTTTGAACTGGTGCAGTATCAGAAAGATTCCCGCATCCTCTATAAAGCGTTTCCGGACTACTGGCAGGGCAAGGCGAAGCTCGATCGGCTGGTATTCAGTATTACGCCTGACGCCTCCGTGCGTTATGCCAAGCTGGAGAAGAACGAGTGTCAGGTAATGCCATTCCCGAACCCCGCCGATCTGGACAAAATGCGCGCCAATCCGGACATCACTCTGGAACAGAAGGCGGGTCTGAACACCGGCTTCCTGGCGTTTAATACCACTAAAGCGCCAACCGACAACGTCAAAGTGCGCCAGGCGCTGGCGATGGCGATCAACAAACCGGCGATCATCGAGGCGATATTCAAAGGCACTGGCACGGTCGCTAAGAATATCCTGCCGCCGGGCGTCTGGAGCGCGGACAAAGATCTGAAGGATTACGACTACGATCCGGAGAAGGCCAAAACGTTGCTGCAACAGGCTGGCGTCAAACCGGGTACCGAAATTGCGCTCTGGGCGATGCCGGTTCAGCGGCCTTACAACCCGAATGCGCGCCGCATGGCGGAGATGATTCAGTCGGACTGGGCCAAAGTCGGCATCAAAGCCAACATTGTCAGCTACGAGTGGGGCGAATACCTGAAGCGCGTCCGCAGTGGCGAGCATCAGGCGGCGCTGATGGGCTGGACGACTGCGACCGGTGATCCGGATAACTTCTTCGGCCCGCTGTACAGTTGTACCTCTGCGCAGGGCGGTTCTAACTCTTCAAAATGGTGCTACCAGCCGTTCGAGAAGTTAATCACCGAAGCCCGCGCTGAGCCGGATCAGGTCAAACGCACTGCGCTCTATCTGCAGGCGCAGCAGATAATGCATGATCAGATGCCTGCCGTGATGATCGCGCACTCCACAATCTTCGAGCCGGTGCGCAAATCGGTCAGCGGCTATCAGGTCGATCCGTTTGGCAAGCATATCTTCTATCAGGTGGATATTAAGCAGTAACCCGTGGCAGTTAACGTCAATGGCCCACGCATCAGTGGGCCTCTTATCCCATCCTCACCTGCTGATCCATCTCCGTCAGCCGCTGCTGCAAAAACGCCAGAAATAGCGTCAAAGCCGCATTGCGCTGACGTCCCGACACTGTCTGAAGTTGCAATGTGCGCTGACTCAACTGATCCACTCCCATTGACCGCAACACCAGATTTTGCGTATCGCGCTCGAACAACAGGGTAAAGGCACTACAGATGGTTACTGCCTGCGGCGTATGCAGCAAAAAGTGATAAAGCGTAGCGAAATAGTCGCAGGTCAGCACCGGCTCCACCACGCAGTCATTCATCTGACAGGAAAGATCAAACAGCTGCCGGACGGTGGTGTGATGGCCCGGTAGCGCCAGCGGCCAGCGAGGCAAATCGCTTAGCGTGACCTCGCGTGACGCCAGCGGATGTGACTCATGCATCGCCAGCAACACCGGTGCGGGCCACGAACCCAGTACCTCAACGCTGCGCTCCGGCTGCAGACTAAACTGCAGCGCCACATCGCATTCTCCCGCCCGGACGCATGCGGCCACGCCCTGCGAGTGCGTCACGTTAATCGCAAACAGCGCGCCCGGGTTTGTCAGGCGAAACGCCGCCAGCAGGCCAGGCAGCAGACTAAACGCCATACCATCCGTGCAGGCGATGCGGATCAAACTGCGGCGTATCGCTTTCAATCCCTTAATCTCTGCCAGCGCATACGCCATATCAAGCTGACTCTTACGCACGTGATGCGCAAAAATCTCACCTGCTTCATTCAGCACCATGCCGCGCGCATGACGCTCAAACAGCGGCACCCCGACCTGTGCCTCCAGCCGCTGAATCTGACGACTGATCGCCGACACCGCAACAAAAAGTTGTTCACTGGCGGCGCTCAACGAGCCGCTCTCAACAACCGCCAGGAAATAGCGGATCTCGCTGCTTATCATCTCCACTCCGTCAAAACGCATCATAAAAGGGCAGTCAGGCATTGCTTTAAAAGCAACGCTCACTCGATAAATTGATAATTGTGGCAAGGAGAGAAGTTTGTCAAAGATAAAGCACGATAAAAAAAACAGGCAGGGCAAACATGACAGAGCAACAGGCCGTTGATCAGGCGATGAACTATTTCGATAGCGGTGAGTTTCAGCAACTGCTGGCACGGCGTGTCGCCTGTGTGACCGAAAGCCAGCAGGCCAGCAGAGGGGCGGAGCTGGACCACTATCTGCAGCAGGAAATTGGCCCGCAACTGACGAAGATGGGATTTACGTTACATCCATTTGAAAATCCCCAGCCAGGCAGCCCGCCGTTTCTGATTGCCACCCGCATTGAACATCCGCTGAAACCGACGCTGCTTTGCTATGGCCATGGTGATGTGGTATTCGGCGACGATGAAAACTGGCGCGAAGGCTTATCGCCGTGGCAACTCACAGCTGAAGGCGATCGCCTGTATGGACGTGGCAGTGCGGACAACAAAGGTCAGCACTGCATCAACCTCGCGGCGCTGGAACAGGTGTGGCAGACGCGCGGTGGAAAGCTGGGCTTTAACTGCAAAATCCTGTTTGAAATGGGCGAAGAGATCAGTTCGCCGGGACTGGCGGCGATCTGCCAGCAGCAGCAGGCGCTGTTAAAAGCCGATCTCTTTATCGCCTCTGATGGCCCACGGCTCAACGCAGTGCGACCAACGCTGTTTTTGGGTTCGCGTGGTGCGGCGAACTTTCGTCTGACCATTCGGGCGCGTGACAACGCCTATCACTCCGGCAACTGGGGCGGACTGCTCAGTAATCCCGGTACGCAACTGGCCAATGCGATCGCCTGCCTGGTGAATGCGCAGGGCGTATTGCAGGTCGCTGCGCTAAAACCGGACTCGTTGACCAGGGCCGTGCGGGCGATCCTGAGTGATATTGACGTCGGCGGTATGCCGGGCGATCCGGCGCTTGCAGAAGGCTGGGGTGAGCCAGGTCTGACGTCTGCAGAGCGCCTTTATGGCTGGAACACGCTGGAGGTGCTGGCGTTTGAAACCGGTAATCCGGCACGTCCGATGAATGCTATTCCGGGCAGCGCCACGGCGGTGTGTCAGCTGCGATTTGTGGTCGGCACTGACTGGGAAAACCTGGTGCAGCATGTCGAAAGTCACCTGCGTCAGCACGGCTTCGATAACGTCAGCGTGGAGTTTCTGCGCGGCTCACCGGCGACGCGGCTCGATCCGCAGGATCCGCTGGTGGCCTGGGCACTGGACACGCTGGCGCGTAGCAGCGGTAAAAAACCGGCGCTGTTACCCAATCTTGGCGGTTCACTGCCCAATGAAGTCTTCGCCGATATCCTGGGTCTGCCAACGTTGTGGGTGCCGCACTCCTATCCCGCCTGCGGCCAGCATGGCGTTAACGAACACATGCTCAATTCCATTGCACGTGAAGGCCTGGCGATTATGACGCGGCTTTTCTGGCAACTGGGCGAAGAGGGCGAACAGTTGATGACGCGCCACCATCAGTGGCGGAGAGGTGAACAATGAGCAGCATCGCGCAGACGACCTCGCAGGTGAAACCGAGCCTGCACAAAACACTGTTCGCCACCTGCATTGGTAACGCGCTGGAGTGGTTCGACATCGCGGTCTATGGCTTTTTTGCCAGCTACATCGCGCACGTTTTCTTTCCGGTCAGCGATCCGTCAGTGTCGCTGTTGCTGACCTTTGGCAGCTTCGGTATCTCCTTTCTGATCCGTCCGCTGGGTGCCATTGTACTGGGCAACTATGCCGACCGTCATGGGCGCAAAAAGGCGCTGCTGTTGTCGATTAACCTGATGATGCTGGGCGGGGCGATCATTACGTTTATGCCGGGCTACGCCACTATCGGTCTGGCCGCACCGCTATTGATCATTCTGGCGCGTCTGATTCAGGGTTTCTCTGCCGGGGGCGAGTTTGGCAGTTCCACTGCCTTTCTGGTGGAGCACTTTCCCGAACGTAAAGCCTTTATTGCCAGCTGGCAGTTCGCCACTCAGGGGGCGAGCACGCTGATGGCATCCGCATTCGGGCTGGGGCTGACGCACTGGCTAAGCGAAAGTGATATTCAGGCGTGGGGCTGGCGCATTCCGTTTGCCTTCGGCCTGCTGATTGGCCCGCTGGGTATCTACATTCGCCGCCATGTGCAGGAACCTGCCAGCTTTGCCTCGCAGGAGAAGGAATCCGCGCCGCTGAAGACGCTGTTCGGGCGGCAGAAAGCGCTAATCACCCTGGCGATAGGCGTGATGGTGATTTCCACTGCAGTAAACTACATGCTCAACTACATACCGACTTACGCCACCAAAACCCTGCATCTGCCGGGATCGGTCGCCTTCACCGCCACACTGATTGCGGGCATTATCCTGACGGTCGTGACGCCCATCATGGGATTGTGGGCAGAGCGGATTGGCCGGTTGCCGCTGATGTGGGGATCGCTGCTGCTATTGATGGCCACCATCTATCCTGCGTTTAAATGGATGGTCGATCACACCACGCCCACTACGTTAATCCTGCTGGTGGCCTGGATGGCGCTGCTCAAGTCAGTCTATTTCTCGACGGTGCCGTCGGTGATGGCCGATCTCTTTCCGGCGACCACCCGCGCCAGCGGTATGGCGATCAGTTACAACGTGGCGGTGACAGTATTTGGCGGGTTTGCGCCGCTGATTTGCAGCATGCTGATTGCCGCTACCGGCAGCAGTCTGGCACCAGGCTACTACCTGATGGCGGTGGCAGTGCTAAGTGGCATCGCGCTGCTGCGCTGCAGTAAGCGGGTGGCATAGCAAAATGGGCCGGTTAGCTGGCCCATTTTGTGGCTGACAACGTCAGGAACGGGAGGCGTTAAGATCGAGCCTTCGTTTAACTGAACTGCAGGTAAGCAACATGGGTCTGCAGATACTCCTCCAGGCCATGTTTCCCATCGGCACCGCCGATACCCGACCTGCGCCATCCGGCATGAAAGCCCTGCATCGCCTCAAAGTTCTCACGATTAACATAGGTCTCGCCGAACTTCAGCTTTCGCAACGCGGTCATGGTGGTATTGATATTCCGGGTATAAATTGAGGACGTCAGCCCATACTCGCAGTCGTTAGCCAAAGCGATCGCCTCATCCAGCGTTTTGAACTTCATCACCGGCAGCACCGGGCCAAAAATTTCCTCCTGCATAATCGCCATCTCCTGACGCACATCGGTAAGCAGCGTCGGTTCAAAGAAGAAGCCCTTATCCCCGGCGCGCTTGCCGCCCAGCACCACTCTGGCGCCGGCGGCGACGGCGTCTGCTACTTTCTGCTCAACCCGATCCCTTGCCGCGCCCGTAATCAGTGGCCCCATGTCGATATCACTGCGTTCGGCGGGATCGCCAAACGTAACCTGTTGAAACGCCGTGGTCAGCGCGCTGATAAAGCGCGCGTAGATGCCTTCCTGCACATAGACACGCTCTGCGCAGTTACAGACCTGACCGCTGTTGATCATCCGCGAACTGACAATTGCCTGAACCGCCAGATCGAGATCGGCGTCATCCATCACGATAGCCGGGGCTTTGCCGCCCAGTTCCAGCGACACTTTGGTGACATTTTTAGCAGCGGCTTCCATGGTAGCGATACCTGCGCCGACGCTACCGGTCAGGCTCACCAGCCCGACTTTGGGGTTTGCCGCCAGCTCCTGTCCCACTTCCGGACCCAGACCGTAGACAATGTTAATCACGCCCGCTGGCAGACCCAGCGTGTGAATGATGTCGGCAAAAATGGCCGCATTGTCTGGCGTCAGCTCACTGGGTTTAATCACGATAGTGTTGCCAGTAATCAGGGCAGGCGCCGCTTTACGGGCAATCAGGAAGAAGGGGAAGTTCCACGGTAAAATCCCGGTGGTAACGCCAATCGCTTTTTTGAACAAAAAGATGTTTTCATTGGGTCGGTCGCTGTTGATGATCTCTCCTTCGTAACGTCGCGCCCACTCCGCCATGTAATCAAGGTAGTTGGCGGTGAACAGCACTTCGGTCTTCGCCAGTCCCTGGGTTTTTCCACCCTCAGCCACAATCGTTGCCGTCAGTTCAGGCTCCCGGTCGCGGATGGCGCTGGCAATTTTGTGCAGCCAGGTGCCACGCTCCACTGCGGGCAGATTCTCCCACGCTGGCTGAGCCGCTTCTGCGGCGTTGATGGCACGGCTGGCATCCTGACGAGTGCCTTCGGGAATACGTGACAGCAGCGCCTCAGTGGCCGGGTTGATCACCTCAATCCACTGGTCACCGTGATGGGCGACGAACTCGCCATTAATGTAATGTTGATGATGTGTTGTCATTCGCTTTGCTCTCCGCTATCGATATGTTGCAGTGATGTAATCGCAGAGTGAAACAGATCGTTAAGCGTGACCTTTAGCTGAGTGCCAGGTGCCGTAATCGGCTGGCAGCCAATCACAGGTATCGGTAAGTTCTGAGGCAAAAACGTCAATCTGTTGTAGATTTAAAGAAGTGAAGTCGTGAAAGGGGTTAAATAATGGCAAGCGGATGGGCTGCAGAAGGCGCAGTACAGGAACAGATTGATAGCACCGTGAACGACGGTATTGAGCGGGTAAGGCAGTCAATCGGGCAGGGCGAAAGCGCCACAGAATGCGAACTCTGCGGCGAGCCAATTCCTGAAGCACGTCGTCAGGCACTTAAAGGCGTGCACTATTGCGTGGCGTGTCAGGAAAAAATCGACAAACAGCAGCAGAGCACCAGCCTGTATAATCGTCGGGGCAGTAAAGATAGTCAGCTGCGCTAACCCTCAGGAGCCTGGCATCGCCAGGCCGCTGCCAATAAACCATGCCAGAAACCCTACACCCGCCACAATAATGGCGATCGGAAACAAAATTCCAATTCTCATATTCAACCTGCTGCAAACAGCGTTTTCAGGGGCCACGATCTTATCATGAGATCTGGAGAACGGCGCGATGGGTTTTCAGCAGGGTAAAGAGCTGAAACTGCGTTGCATCACTCTCTTCGCGCAACACTTCCCCTTTTTTATAGACAATATGATGCACATGGCCGAGCTGACGCCAGACTACAATCGCTGAGGCGATGAGAGCGCAATGCTGTTCTGACTGCAGACACTCGATGGTGGCATAGTGCGTTTCATCCAGGCCATTCACAAACACCTTTATCGCATCTGCGGGTAATATTGCCCTGATGTCATCCAGCATCACCCGGCTGACTGACTGTGAAAGAAACAGTGTTAACCATTTTGATGTCATCCCAATCCCTGATCCGATCAATTTTCCCCAGTTTATACAATCCTGGCTGGGTTTATAAAAGGCTTCTTTGCAGACTTGCCACTCCATCAGCCTTTATGGCAGCCATAACAGAATTGTGCTGCGCTACACAGCAGAACAGTAAAAAACAGTGAATAATAAGTAAGTTACCTTTGCGCTGGTCCAGTTTTATAACAACTGTGAAATTGTGATCCCTGACAGGAATAACGGTCAGAAATTGCCACGCTGCTGCGGTTTCCGGCATTTATCCAAAGGCTGAGGAATTCCTGCAAAACGTAGACTGCCTGCTGAGCGGAAGCAGACAGGTTTCCGACAGGCCTCAACCAAACCGGGGAATAATAATGAACAGTGCCATTATTGCGGGTATCTTCTGGCATTTTGTCGGCGCAGCCAGCGCGGCGTGTTTCTATGCGCCGTTTAAACAGGTGAAAAGATGGTCATGGGAAACCATGTGGTCAATTGGCGGCCTGATGTCGTGGCTAATCCTGCCCTGGACGGTGAGTGCCATTTTGCTGCCGGACGTTATGGCCTATTACAGCAGTTTTACGCTGTCGCAACTCACGCCGGTATTTCTGTTTGGCGCGATGTGGGGAATAGGCAATATCAACTATGGTCTGACCATGCGCTATCTCGGGATGTCGATGGGTATTGGTATCGCGATTGGCATCACCCTGGTGGTTGGTACGCTGATGACGCCGCTGTTGCAAGGGCGCTTTGGTGAGCTGTTCGCCTCGTCGGGTGGCCGGTTAACGCTACTGGGTGTCATGGTGGCGCTGATTGGTGTGGGGATTGTGACACGCGCCGGGTTGTTAAAGGAGCGCGCGCTGGGGATCAACGCGGAGGAATTCAATCTCAAAAAGGGACTGGTGCTGGCGGTGATGTGCGGCATTTTCTCGGCAGGCATGTCGTTTGCGATGGATGCGGCGAAACCGATGCATCAGGCTGCCGCTAATCTCGGCATCGATCCGCTTTATGTGGCCTTACCCAGTTACGTGGTCATCATGGGCGGCGGGGCGTTGATCAATCTGGGCTTCTGTTTCTGGCGGCTGGCCACCCGGCCGGAGCTGTCAGTGCGTAAAGACTTTTCCGTCGGGAAGTCACTGCTGATTGCGAATACCGCGTTTGCCGTGCTTGGCGGCACCATGTGGTATCTGCAGTTCTTCTTCTACGCCTGGGGACATGCGCGAATCCCGGCACAGTATGACTATGTCAGCTGGATGCTGCACATGAGTCTTTATGTCTTATGTGGGGGGCTGGTTGGGCTGCTGCTGAAAGAGTGGAAGTCAGCGGGACGTCGCCCGGTGAGCGTATTGTCGCTCGGCTGTGTGGTGATTATCATTGCCGCCAATATAGTCGGTCTGGGCATGGCGGCCTGATTGCTCACTCCGTCGGAGTTAAGTTACAGCAACCTATTAGCAGAACGTGCAGGAGACGGGGTCAGAAGAGGAAAGCGTCCCGCCGCCCTGGACAAAAACGCCGGGAGCTTTTTTGAACAACGCAACGCGTTGGCCCGGCCACGGGCGCACCTCATCCATGAGGTGCGTAATCGCGCGGACCGGGCATGTCACGGATCTAGCGTCTTTCCAGTCTGATCCTGTTCCCTGTAAAAACACTGTTTCACAACAATGCAGGGCTGCTTTTGTCTGTAACCTGAAAGGGCCTGCTATGCAGGCCCTTTTTAGTCAGACTCGGCACTCTTCAGTGCCTGCCGGGGCGCGATAAATCGCTGGCGCCAGGCGCTGGGCGCTAACCCGGTATCACGGGTGAAGACGACAGAAAAATAGTTACTGTCATCAAAACCGCAGCGGGCGGCGACCTCACTAATCAGACAATCCTGGGTGCGCAGCAGATATTTTGCCTGACAGAGCTGAAGCTGACGCAGGTAATGACCGATGGTCATGCCGGTCTGCTGACGGAAAAGCTGCCTCAGCGCCCGTTCGCTGAGTCGATTCTGCTGGCAAAACGCCGCCAGATCGAAGGGGCGGGCAATCGCACCCTGTAAAGCCGACATCAGCAGATCCAGCTGTTCACCCTCCGGTAACGCCCATGGACGGTCAGCGGCGTAGCCGTGGCGACGCAGAATCAGCGCCAGCTGTAAAAACAGCGCCTCTGAGAGCTGCACGGACAGCGGATCGCTTTTGCGGCTTTCTCGTTCCAGCTGGCTGATCACGCCCCGTGCCAGCGCCATCCCTCGCGTGGTCAGCCGCCAGCCGCCCGGTTCATCCGCGTCCTGTTGCGGCAGCAAATGGTTCCAGTCAAGGGCAAGACCAAAGCGATCGCGGCAATAGAGGATGTTATCCAGCACCAAATCATTGACGCTGTCGTAGCTGTGGCAATCACTGTCGCGGATGTAAAAAACGTCGCCGCAGGTTATCAGCCAGGGACGATCGTTGAGGATATGCAGGCCGTTGCCGCGCCAGACAATCACGATTTCGCTGAACGTGTGTCGGTGCGGCGGGAAAGAGGGTTGTGGCATCCTTTCAGCCACCGCCACCGGCAAAGTAGTGGCGGGAAAATAGTCATCCCGACTGAGTATCAACGCCATGTTCGCCTCCATTACAGCATTTGCTGACGCTCCGTTCGCGGTGCGCAGCCAAATTCGCGCCTGAACAGCGTTGAGAAATGGTTGCTGTCACCAAATCCACACTGGAAGGCAATATCAGTAATGCGCATATCACTGTGACGCAGCAGATGACGGGCCTGTAATAGCCGCAGACGGTTAAGATAGCGCTGCGGCGTGCTGCCGGTCTGCTGCTTCATTTGCCGATGCAGCGTACGCAGCGACAGTGAGAAGCGATCGGCCAGCTCATCCCAGACAATCTCGTCACTGTAGTGATCACCCAGCCAGTCAAGCAGGCGATGCAACCGTGCCTCCAGATCCTGACTCTGTCCGTCAATGCATGCTTCTCGCAACAGCACCAGCAGCTGTAAAAAAAGCTGCTCCTGTCGTGCCTGCTTCTCCAGCGACCAGCTCTCATCGGGCTGCATTTGCGATGCCACACACAGCGCCTGCGTCATCACTTTGTGATTGATGCGCCAGTGAGAGCGATATTGCCCATCCTGATCGCGGGGCAGTAAGGCCTGTAGCCCGGAGAGAAAGCGAAACGCGCCGGGACTGCGATAGAGCACGTTGGTCAGGCAAAGATTATCTGTCTGCTCATAGAGATGACGATCGTGATCCCGAACAAAGCAGACGCACCCCGCGCAAAGCGTTTGTGGCTGACCATTGAATACATGAATGCCGGCGCCTTGTTCAACCAGCACAATCTCATGGAAGTCATGATGATGTTCCGGAAAGGCTGCCTGCGGGTGTCGGGGTTCTATTGCTATGGCGTAATCACCTTCGGGGAAGAAATCCGCACTGTGTAAAATGGTCATGATCTTCTCTCGCTACTTTACAAAACCGTAACGCAGTCTAATCAGCCCGCCAACACCTTACCTTGAATTTTCATCCTGACTCAGCAGGAATCACGCTGATTTTTCAAGATATCCTCAGCAGTTAATCATTTTGCGGCAGGGGTCACATCCTCCTCACTGCCGCCTCTGTGATCTCTCTCACGAAGTTCTTTGCCAGTCTGCCAAGGCCTGTCCGCCGCTGGCACTCCGGGGAAGGTGTGAAACCCCTAAGATTTTTACGCTGTGACGACGCAATCACAGGAAACCGCCGCTATGACCAGGAGAAGTTTTGTTGCTATCGATCTCGGCGCCTCCAGTGGACGGGTTATGCTCGCCAGCTGGGAGGCAGCGCAGCGCAAGCTGATGCTGCGTGAGGTCCGGCGCTTTAACAATACGCGTCAACATCGTGCCGGTTATGACTGCTGGGATCTGATGCTGCTGGAGCAGGAGATCCGCGCCGGGCTGGCTCAGTTAGATGAAGAAGGCATTGTGCCGGACAGTCTCGGCATCGACACCTGGGGCGTTGATATGGTGCTGCTGGACGCACAGGGCCAGCCGGTGGGTGAGGCGGTCAGCTACCGCGATGCGCGCACTCACGGTGTGATGGAGCAGGCGCATCAGGAACTGGGCCGCAGTGCTATCTATGCCCGCACCGGCATTCAGTTTCTGCCATTTAACACGCTCTATCAGATGCGCGCCCTGCATCTGCAACAGCCCGACTGGCAGGCCCGCGTAGTACATGCACTGATGATTCCCGATTACCTGCATTTTCGTCTGACCGGCAACCTTAACTGGGAATACACCAACGCCACTACCACGCAGATGCTCAATATTCACAGCGGCGAGTGGGATCGTGATTTGCTCGCCTGGGCGGGGGTGGATGCGCAGTGGTTCGGACAGCCGCAGGCACCGGGCAATACCGTCGGCCACTGGATTAACCGCGCAGGCATACCGGTTCCGGTCATCGCGGTCGCCACGCACGACACGGCCAGCGCAGTGCTGGCAACGCCGCTGATGCAGGATGACGCCGCCTATCTGAGCTCCGGGACCTGGTCGCTGATGGGCTTTGAAAGTCTGCAGCCCTATGCCAGCGACGCCGCGCTGCGCGCCAATATCACCAATGAGGGGGGCGCAGAGGGTTATCGCGTACTTAAAAACATTATGGGCTTGTGGCTGTTGCAGCGCATCTGTGCCGAACTGCAGATTGACGATCTTAACGCGCTGATTGAAGAAACAGCCCGCCAGCCCGCCTGTGTCTCACTGATCAATCCCAACGATGCCCGCTTTATTAATCCCGACAGCATGGTAAGCGAAATTCAGAATGCCTGTGCAGAGCAGGACATGCCGGTGCCGCAATTTGCCGCTGCGCTGGCGCGCTGCATTTTTGACAGCCTGGCACTCCTCTATCGCGACGTGATTCACGAACTTGCACAACTACGTGGCAAATCTTTCAGCCAGCTGCACGTAGTGGGTGGTGGCAGTCAGAATCGTTTTCTGAACCAGCTTTGCGCCGATGCCTGCCAGATTCCGGTGCTGGCCGGTCCGGTTGAGGCCTCCACGCTGGGCAATATTGGGTGCCAGCTGATTGCGCTGGGCGAGCTGAGGGATGTGGCGGATTTTCGCTGCAGCGTTATTAACAACTTTCCGCTCGAAAAATTCGAACCGCAAACTCACAGCGTCTTGAGTGCCAGTCAGGCACGCTTCGCGACGCTGACTCAACCCGCTAAGGAAACCATTTATGACTAAGCAGATTGAACAGGCTTTTGAACTGGCTAAACACCGCTACGCCGACATGGGGGTTGATGTTGAACAGGCTATTCGTCAGCTGGACCGCATCCCGGTTTCGATGCACTGCTGGCAGGGGGATGACGTCCGGGGATTTGAAAACCCACAGGGCCCATTGACCGGCGGTATTCAGGCGACGGGTAACTATCCAGGGCGAGCACGTAACGCCGATGAACTCCGCAGAGATATCGACAAAGCGATGTCCCTGATTCCCGGTGCAAAACGCCTGAATCTGCACGCCATCTATCTGGAAAGCGACAAACCCGTGACGCGCGATGCGATTGAACCTGCCCATTTTGCCCATTGGGTTGACTGGGCGAAAGAGCACAATTTAGGGCTGGATTTTAATCCCAGCTGCTTCTCGCATCCGATGAGCGCAGACGGTTTTACGCTGTCGCACAGTGATAAAACCGTGCGTCAGTTCTGGATCGATCACTGCAAAGCGAGTCGCCGTATTTCCGCCTATTTTGGTGAGCAACTGGGCTCGCCATCAGTGATGAATATCTGGGTGCCAGACGGCATGAAAGATATCACCGTGGATCGACTGGCTCCGCGTCAGCGTCTGATGAGCGCACTGGATGAGGTCATCTCAGAAAAACTCAACCCGCAGCACCATATCGATGCGGTAGAGAGCAAATTGTTTGGCATTGGCGCAGAGAGCTATACGGTAGGTTCCAGTGAGTTTTGTCTCGGCTACGCTGCCAGCCGCCAGACGGCGTTGTGCCTGGATGCAGGCCATTTCCATCCCACCGAAGTGATCTCCGACAAAATTTCTGCCGCGATGCTCTATGTGCCGCGTCTGCTGCTGCATGTCAGCCGTCCGGTGCGCTGGGACAGCGACCATGTGGTGCTGCTGGACGATGAAACTCAGGCGATCGCGAATGAGATCGTTCGTCACCAGTTGTTCGATAAAGTCCATATCGGGCTCGATTTCTTTGACGCCTCTATCAACCGCATTGCCGCCTGGGTTATCGGCACACGCAACACGAAAAAAGCGCTGCTGCGTGCCTTGCTGGAGCCCACCGACCGTTTGCGGCAGGCCGAAAACAGCGGTGATTACACCGCACGGTTGACCCTGCTGGAAGAGCAAAAATCGCTGCCGTGGCAGGCAGTATGGGAAGCGTGGTGCCTGCGCCATGATGTCCCGGCTGATGCCAGCTGGTTAGGTGATGTCCGTCACTATGAACAACAGATCTTGAGCCAACGTTAAGGATTTCATGATGCAAAACATTCTTTCTTCCGGGTTTGTTAAGGGAATGGTCAAAGCGACCAGTGATATGTGGCTGAAGGGCTGGGACGAACGCAACGGCGGCAACGTCAGCCTGCGTCTGCTGGAGGAGGAGGTCAAACCCTTCGTCCACGACTTCTGTAAAGCACCTCGCTGCATTGAGCTGACTCAACCGGCACCTTCGCTGGCAAACGACTGGTTTCTGGTGACCGGGTCTGGAAAATTCATGCGCAACGTTCAGCTTGATCCGGCGGATTGCCTGGCGCTGCTGCAGGTCGATGACAAAGGGCTCTCCTATACCATTCACTGGGGCCTGTCGAATGGCGGATTGCCGACCTCCGAGCTGGCGTCACACTTCCAGTCTCACGCGGTGCGTAAAGCGGTCAGCAAGGGCGCAGATCGGGTGATCATGCACTGTCACGCCACCAACTTTATGGCGTTGAGCTATGTGGTGGAGATGGATTCTGCCCGCTTTACCCGCCTGTTATGGGAAGGCAGCACTGAATGTCTGGTGGTCTTCCCGGATGGCGTGGGTGTGCTGCCATGGATGGTGCCCGGCACCGATGAAATCGGCGCGGCGACGGCCGGGCAGATGCAGTCGCACACGTTGGTAATGTGGCCGTTCCACGGCGTCTTTGGTACAGGCCCGACGCTCGATGAGACTTTTGGTCTGATAGACACAGCGGAGAAATCGTCCGAAGTGATCGTCAAAGTGCTGTCTATGGGCGGGATTCGCCAGAGCATTACCACAGAACAGCTGGTCGCATTGGGTGAGCGCTTCGGGGTGAAGCCGTGGCAACCCGCGCTGGATGTGGGGCCTGCTAATGCTGCGTAAAGCTTTTGTGATGCAGGTGAATGCCGACGCTCATGCAGAGTATGAGCGCCGCCACTCCCCGATCTGGCCGGAACTGGCTGAGACGCTGAAAGCGCATGGCGCACACAACTATGCTATCTGGCTGGACGCCGAACGGCATCTGCTCTTCGCCAGCGTTGAGATTGAATCTGAGGAGCGCTGGCACGCGGTGGCAAAGACGGAGGTGTGCCAGCGCTGGTGGGCATCAATGAAAGATTTAATGCCGTCGAATGCCGATAACAGCCCAATCAGTCAGCCGTTGAAACCGGTGTTCTTTCTGGAGTAGTGGAGGGAAAGGGCGGCATCGCCGCCCTGATGCTCTACCGTTTAGTCTGACACAGGCCGGTCAGCGTTGGCCACATCGCCATCAACGTATCAATAATACTATCAAGATCGTCGCGCTCAGCGCCTTCACGCGCCCGCACCGACATGCCCTGCAGCATACAACCCAGATAACGGGACAGCGCCGGAACATTGACTGACGCGCTCAGTTCGTTACGCTGCTGACGCGCCAGCAGAAAATCGCTTAATACATGCTCCTGCGACTGATGCTGCTGTTGCAGCATAGTGGCAATCTCCTTCGACGCCGCCGACAGGGCGGTTGAGGTGCAGATAAAGAAGCAGCCGCCGGGAGAGTCACGCTCAGTAAAGCAGGCGGCGGTGGCACGGAAATAGGCTTCAATTGCGCGATCTACGGGTAACGTATCGTCGCCTAACACCGCTTCTCGCCAGGCACTGAACTTCTCTATATAGCGATCCATCGCCGCACGGAACAACCCTTCTTTATTCACAAACTCTGCGTAAAGGGTCGGTGCTTTTGCACCGGTTGCGGCGACAAGATCGGACAGGGACGTTCCCTCATAACCGTGTGTCCAGAACAGGGTGAGTGCTTTATCAAGCGCAGCGTCACGATCAAACACTTTAGGTCGGCCACGGCATTTCTTTACATCACAATCCTGAACCTGGCTCATACATCCTCACTGACAGTAAAACATCCTATTAAATTACCGATCATTATAAAAATGTGCAAGGTCCGCTATGCATGCCCTCGGCCAGGGTTGCCATTTTGTGCGCCAGCGCAGTGTTATCGCCCCTATGGTTAAGTCAGAAAAGGGGCTGAAGCCCATAATCACGCCACTTCGCGATTAAAATAACGCTCATTAAATAAATATTGACGGCGAGCCCCGGCGGGGTCTATCATTTGTTTAACGGTCGTTAATTAAATAGCGACAACCTAATTCAGACCAACCAAATTCAACTACCGAATAGAGAGAAGATGATGAAAACCATTAAAACCACCCTGGCAGCACTGGCACTTACCACTCTGACTTTTGGCGCATATGCCGCTGACCTCGTCACCAGCGAACCGTCTAATCAGCAGCCAGTCGGCACCATCTCTGTACAGGGCGGCACTAACCTGACCTCCCTTGAATCACAGTTGAGTGCTAAAGCGGATGAAGCGGGTGCGAAATCGTTCCGTATCACCTCAACCAGCGGCCAGAACAAACTGCACGGCACGGCAGTGATTTATCAGTAAATCGGGTGTCGACAGAATCAGTGAGAGGGGATTTGTTATGAAACGTATTAGCTTGATGGTGACAGCGGCTTTGCTAAGCAGCATCTCATTTGCCAGTGTCGCGGCTCAGCAGGTCAGCAGTACACCGCCTGATGCGCAAAAAATCGGTGTCATCAGCGCGACGGGCAGTACTAATCTGACCTCGCTGGAGCAGCAACTGTCAGAAAAGGCCAGCGATGTCGGGGCAAAGTCTTTCCGCATCACTTCGACCTCTGGCAACAACAACCTGCATGGCACAGCCATTCTTTATAAGTAAAAGCACGATAAATATTCATAAACAGGCTTCAGATAAACCCACTTATCTGAAGCCTTTTTTATTCTTAAGTCACAGCCTTATCCGTTGCTCCGCAACTGGGGATAACGACGGAAGATGTAAATACACCAGAGTAACGCCACCAGCCCGATCATCCCGCCGACGTTCCCGACTTCCGCCATGCTCAGATGCAGACTGACCTGATTCCCCAGCAGCGCACCTGCGCCAATCCCGATATTATAAATCCCTGACATGAGCGACATTGCCACATCCGTGGCATCGGGTGCCAGTGACAGCACCCGCACCTGCATACCCAGTCCAATCATCATCATTGCCATGCCCCAGACAACGCACAGTGTTGAAATAGCGGCAGGTCGGACGGCAGCAAAAATCAGCAGCCCCATACAAAGGGTTATCAGTGCGATGGCGGCAATAAGCAGTCCGGAAGGGAATTTATTGCCGAGGGTACTGAACAGCACGCTGCCCACAATACCCGCTGAACCAAACAGCAACAGCAGCAGGGTCGTAAAATTGCCGCTGGAATGCGCCACATTCTGCATAAACGGCTCGATATAGCTGTAAGCGGTGTAATGCGCGGTCACCACCAGCGTCACCAGCAGATACATGCTGACCAGCGCGGGACGGCGAAACAGCATCGGCACACTGCTCAGCGAGCCGGTATGCTCACTCGGCAGGCGCGGCAGGATCCGCACCAGCATAATCATCAGCACCAGCGCCGAGAGGCCAATCGCGCCGAAGGTGGTACGCCAGCCAAGATACTGACCGACCACACGCCCAATCGGCACGCCCAGGACCATTGCCAGCGCAGTACCGGTCGCCAGCATACTCAGAGCCTGTGTTTTCTTGCCGGCGGGTGCAACGCGAATCGCCAGTGAGGCTGTAATCGACCAGAACACCGCGTGAGACAGGGCGATGCCCACACGTGACACCATCAGCGAGCGGAAATCCCAGGCGACGGTTGAAAGTATATGGCTGACGATGAAAATCAGGAATAGCACGCCCAGCAGCAGGCGTCGCTCGATATTACGGGTTAGCAGCATCAGCGGCAGTGAGAGCAGCGCGACGACCCAGGCATAGATAGTCAGCATGATCCCGACATCAGCCGTCGGCATTGAAAAGTCAGCGGCAATATCGGACAGCAGGCCAACCGGGACAAATTCGGTGGTATTGAAGACAAACGCAGCAATAGCCAGCAATACCACGCGTAGCCAGGCAGTCTTACGTGAAACAGTTGTTGATTGCATGAGGAGTCAAGCCAGTCAGAATAGCGAATGTGGATGTGACAGACACACCCAGTGAAAGTGACCTGCGTCACAAAATTAACCGCTATTGTAGTCAATAAACCGGGAAGAGAAACCTGATAACGCGCTTTTAATACTGAATTTTTTTTATCGCCCTGGCACCGGGCGATAGCCAGAGGTTATTACCCGCGACAACGCAAGGAGATCCTGTGCAGCAGCATAATCTATAAGCAAAATGTGACGGAGCAGCACGCCAGAGAGAACACCATCACCGTTAAAAGCCCTGCGCTTAACGCGACGTTGGCGTGTGCTTCAGGGCCACACTGAGCTGAGCTGCCGGATGGGTCGTATGATTGAGCGGACAGCAATTTTCACAGCCTATTGCACCCACATAATATTTTTTCGCCTGAAGAATAGCGGCGTTAACGTGGTAAAAACTGCCCAGAAACAGTCTGTTATCCATGTCGGGAAGATGAGGGCAACCCGCAGCATGGACGACATGATTATCGTTATATCCTGATTGTTTATTAACGTAATAGTAGAGAGCCACAGGCGTTCCTTGTTGCCGTGCTGAAAGGCAAAACAGATGAATTATGACAATAAAATGATTATAGCGGGAAACGCACACTTTGTTTGTTGTGGATCTGAATCAAACGTTCTGGAGGCGGTTTGCCAGACCCGGCGGGGCCTGGCAAACGTGCAGGCTGTCAGAGTTTTCTACTGTGCAGGCGCCAGGCAACCGCTAACGCCAGTATCAGCAGGACGCTGATAAATAGCGTAATACCGCCCCAGCCGAAGTTATGCCAGAACAGACCGCCCAGCGTACCCGCCACGCTGGAACCCACGTAATAGCTGAAAAGATAAAGCGAGGAAGCCTGTCCCCGCGCCCGACGCGCCCGGGGACCGATCCAGCCGCTGGCAACGGCATGAGCAGCAAAAAAACCGGCAGTGAACAGCATCATCCCAGGCAGGATCAGCCAGAGGGAGTTAAAGGCCGTTACCAGCAGGCCCAGTAACATGATGGCTGTCGCGCCCAGCATTACCGGCCCGCGCCCAATGCGGCTGGTCAGCGCGCCCGCTTTAGGCGAACTCCATGAGCCGGTCAGGTAGACCACGGATAACAACCCGACCACGGCCTGACTGAGATGCCAGGGCGCGTCCAGTAAACGATAGCCAATGTAGTTGAACAGGGTGACGAAGGCGCCCATCAGCAGGAAGCCTTCGGCAAACAACCACGGCAGGCCTGGATCGCGCCAGTGCAGCCGGAAGTTAATTAACAGATTACGCGGGCGCAGGGTGATGGGTCTGAAATGACGCGATGCGGGCAGGATCTTCCAGAACATCAGCGCGGAGGCCAGTGAAAAACAGCCGATTACCGCCACGGCGATCCGCCATGAGAAGAGGTCGGTCAGGACACCGCTGAGCAGACGCCCGCTCATTCCGCCTATGGAATTACCGCTGATATACAACCCCATGGAAAAGGCAACGACCCGTGCATCTATCTCTTCACTGAGATAGGTCATGCCCACCGCC
Organism: Pantoea jilinensis; assembly: GCF_019104105.1. Taxonomy (NCBI): domain Bacteria; kingdom Pseudomonadati; phylum Pseudomonadota; class Gammaproteobacteria; order Enterobacterales; family Erwiniaceae; genus Pantoea; species Pantoea jilinensis. The sequence goes on from NZ_CP077746.1 coordinate 2,040,160, forward strand.
GCAACGCCGCTAAGCGACAGGCCCATCAGCCCACGCATGATCAGAATGCCGTGCCAGCTGGTCATCGTGGCCGAGATCAGCGTACAGATGGCGGCGAGCATCAGGGCGGTCACCATCACCGATTTACGCCCGATAGCATCAGAGAGTGGGCCGGTGACGAGGAGGCCCAGCGCCATCAGACCGGTAGAGATGGAGAGCGACAGGCTGCTGGTCGCCGGAGAAACCCCAAACTGCTGTGACATGACTGGCAGAATCGGCTGCACACAATAGAGCAGGGCAAAGGTGGCCAGTCCGGCCGAGAAGAGTGCCAGCGTCACGCGCATAAACGCGGGCGTTCCGCGGCGAATGTATCCTGAAGCTGCCACAGATTCTGGCGGTGCAGACACCGCACTCTCATCCACGGCGGCCTGTATTGAGCGACTCACACATCATCCTTTCAGTCAGAAAACCAGTGGTCAGCATAGGAAAGTGGAATTATGATGTCTAATATATTAATAATCTCAAATAAGACGTTTAAAATATGAATATCGAGCTGCGTCACCTGCGCTACTTTATTGCGGTTGCCGAAGAGTTACATTTCGGGCGGGCAGCCCTGCGTCTGAATATCTCTCAGCCGCCGCTCAGCCAGCAAATAATGCAGCTCGAAACGGAAACGGGTGCCAGGCTATTTAATCGCACCAACCGCAGCGTGCAACTTACCGCAGCCGGAGAGCAATTACTGAGTGATGCCCGTGCGATTCTTTTACAGGTTGAGCAGGCGTCTGACCGCGCAGCCCGGCTGCATCGTGGCGAAGAGGGAGAGTTAAGAATTGGTTTTACCTCTTCGGCGCCGTTTACCGCGGTGGTCTCAGATGCACTGTTCCGGTTTCGTCAGCGCTGGCCACAGGTGCATATAAAGATGCAGGAGATCAACACCCGTCAGCAACTGGTCCCGTTGCACGAAGGACTGCTTGATCTTGGTGTGATGCGCAATACGCCGCTGCCGGCCGATTTGCGGCATCAGTTGCTGCTGAGTGAGCCGCTCTATGCCGTGGTGCATAAGGCCCATCCGCTGGCGGGCGCCGAAAAAATTTCGGTGACTGCGCTGGCGGCTGAACCCTTTGTCTTCTTCGATCCTCAGGGCGGCACCGCGCTTTACAGCGATATTCTGGCGCTGCTGCACCGCTATCACATCAAGCCCTATATCACGCAGGAAGTGGGTGAAGCGATGACCATCCTGGGGCTGGTCGCAACCGGTCTGGGCGTATCCATTCTGCCCGCCTCATTCCGGCGGGCGCGGCTGGCCGATCTGGTCTGGCTGCCGTTAACGGAAGAGGATGCCATTTCAGAGCTGTGGCTGGTCTGGTCTGCAGGACGTGAATTAAATGCCCAGATGCAGCACATGATGGCGTTGCTGCAGGAGAAGCAGCGCTGAACCCTGCCTGTCACCGCATCAATTTGTGCGATAAATCACATTTCTAATCAAATATTTGACGCTGTTGCCTGATCTGCCTCACCATGGCGCATGTTTATTTAGAAGCGCGAAAATAACCGGGAGCAGGGTTGTGAATCCGGACAGTCAACCTGGCCACATTGACCAGATTAAGCAGACCAATGCAGGTGTCGTATATCGATTAATTGATCGCTACGGTCCCATTTCGCGTATCGAACTTTCCCGCCGTGCCCAGCTCGCGCCGGCCAGCATCACCAAAATTGTGCGTGAAATGCTGGATGCGCATCTGGTGCAGGAGACCGAGTACCAGGACCCCGGCAGTCGTGGCCGTCCGGCGATTGGCCTGATACTGGACACCGATGCCTGGCACTATCTGGCGATTCGGTTGCATCGCGGCGCAATGACCTTCACGCTGCGCGATCTCAGCAGTCGGGCGCTGGCAGAAGACAGCCTGCCGCTGCCTGATGAATCTGCTCAGCCATTACTCTCCGCGCTAATAGAACAGGTCGATGCTTTTTTCATTCGTCATCAAAAGAAGCTGGAACGCCTGACGGCTATCGCTATCACCCTGCCAGGACTGATTAACGCCGCCTCCGGCGTGGTGCATCGTTTGCCAGGTTATGCGGTACGCGATATGCCGCTGGGCGATGCGCTGGCAGCGCGAACCGGCTTAGCGGTGTTTGTGCAGCACGACATTTCAGCCTGGACGCTGGCGGAATCGCTGTTTGGCGCCTCACGCGGTGCGCAGGACGTTATTCAGATTGTGATTGATGAAACCGTCGGTGCTGGCGTGATCAGTGGCGGTCAGCTGCTGCACAAAAGTGGCAGGGCACTGGTCGAAATCGGCCATACCCAGATAGACCCTTATGGTCAGCAGTGCTACTGCGGTAATCATGGCTGTCTGGAGACAGTAGCCAGTACCGGCAGTCTGCTCGCGCTGGCAGCGCAGCGTCTGCCAGCCCAGCCTGACAGCCTGCTCAACAACCAGCCGTTGACGCTTCAGTCACTGTGCGCGGCCGCGCAATCGGGCGACCGTCTGGCGCGCGACACCATTGCCAGCGTCGGGCACCACGTTGGCCGGATCCTGGCGATGATGGTCAACATCTTCAATCCACAACATATTCTTATAGGTTCTCCGCTCAATGCCGCCGCTGATGTGCTGTTTCCGGCGGTCAGCAATACGATTCTGCAGCAGTCACTGCCCGCTTACAGCGCGAGTATTGAGCTGGCACCCACTGAATTTAGCGAGCCAGGGACACTGGGCGGTGCCGCGCTAATCAAAGACGCCCTCTATAACGGACATCTGTTAGTGAAGTTGTTGCAAGGTTAAGCAGACCTGAACTTGCGCTAACGCAATCTGTTCCCCTCCTTCATTCCTTAAAATGCCGTTTCGCAGCAAGGTTAATCCCTGATTAATCGCAACGGTTTTAGAGGAGAAGTTGAGTGAACAGATTATTTGTTACCGGCACCGATACCGCAGTGGGCAAAACGGTGGTGTCACGCGCCCTGTTGCAAAGTTTTATACAGACCGGACACAGTGCAGTCGGCTATAAGCCTATCGCGCGATCTGCGGTTAAAACCCCGGATGGCCTGCGTAACAAAGATGCACAGGTTCTGCAAAGCGCGTCCTCCATCGACTTGCCTTATCAGGCAATCAATCCGCTGGTTTTCCAGGAAGAGGAGATCTGCACCCATCCCGCGCAGATCATCGACTATGGGTTGCTGACTCAGGGCTTAACCCGCCTGATGCAGCAGGCCAGTCGCGTGGTCGTTGAGGGCACAGGCGGCTGGCGCAGCCTGATGAACGATGGCCGTCCGCTCTCCTGCTGGGTCGTTGAGCAGCAACTGCCGGTGGTGCTGGTGGTCGGAATCCAGTCGGGCTGCATCAGTCACGCCTTGTTGACGGCAGAAGCAATTGCGCAGGATGGTCTCCCGCTGCTGGGCTGGGTAGGCAATCGTATTAACCCAGGACTGGCGCACTACAGCGACATTATCGGGATTCTGCGCGAAAAAATCGGCGCACCGCTGCTGGGCGAACTGCCTTATTTACCGCGTGCCGAACAACGCGACCTCACACCTTATATCGATATTTCCCTGCTGGAGCCGGACAGTTTGCACGCTGTGAGTGCAAAGATCGCCTGATTATGAAACAAAACGAGTCATCTGAGTCGGGAGTGAGCCTAAAGTTTCAGGCTCGTTTTCGACTCTCTGCAAAAATTTCTGTTTATATTTGAATGGCCTGACGCAGTTAACGCGAAACAACAACGTCATGGCGCAAAAAATGCATTAACTCCGCTTATCACAGTGAGCCGGAGTATCATCATGTCGCATTCGCACGAGAAAGGTTTGTTATATGGGCTTGAGGCCCGCATTGGTCCCGCCCCGGCGTTTCTGGCCGCATTGCAACATCTGCTCGCCAGCGTAGTGGGGATTATCACGCCACCGCTGATTATTGGTTCAGTTCTGGGATTAAATGCCTACATTCCTTATCTGATAAGCATGTCGCTGTTTGTTTCAGGGTTAGGCACTTTTATGCAGGCCAGACGCTTTTATGGCATTGGCGCGGGCATGATCTGCCTGCAGGGCACCAGTTTCGCGTTTCTCGGTGTGATTCTCTCCGGTGGGCTGATGGTGAAAGGGCGCGGCGGATCGCCAGAAGAGATTATGGCGATGTTGTTTGGCTGCAACCTGGTGGCAGCGCTGATTCCGATTCTGATTAGCCGCTGTGTGGGCTCACTGCGCAAAGTCCTGACGCCGGTTGTGACCGGCACAGTGATTACTCTCATCGGCATCAGCCTGATCAAGGTGAGCATCACCGACTGGGCTGGCGGTCACAACGCCACAGATTTTGGTTCGCCGGGGAATCTGGCGCTGGGAGCGCTGACGCTGCTGGTGATTGTGGCGCTTAACCGTTCGCGCAACCGCTGGGCAAGGCTGGTGGCAGTGGTGGCCGGCATCGCGGTGGGATGCGTGGCGGCAGTCTTAACCGGACATTTACAACTGCACGTCGCGCCGGAGAGCAGCTGGATGGTACTGCCAGCCTTCTTCCGGTTTGGTTTCGCCTTTGACTGGACTATCTTTCTGCCGATTGCACTCGTGTCGGTCATCGCCGTAATTGAAGCCGTTGGGGATCTCACGGCCAACTGCCTGATTTCACAGCAGCCCATCGCTGGCAAGCCTTTTCAGCAGCGGCTGCAGGGCGGTATTGTCGCTGATGGCCTGAGCTGTGTGCTGGCGGCGGTTTTCTCCGCCTTTCCTAACACCACGTTTGCGCAAAATAATGGGGTTATCCAGATGACGGGCGTTGCCAGTCGTTACGTAGGCATGCTCTTAGGCATTATGCTGGCGCTACTGGGGCTTTTTCCTTTTGTTGGCTCGCTGCTGCAGCAGATCCCGCCGCCAGTCCTTGGCGGAGCCACTATTGTGATGTTTGGCAGCGTCGTCGCTGCGGGTATCCGGGTGATGACACAGACGCCGCTGGGCCGCCGTGAGATGCTGATTGTCGCAATTTCACTCGGGATTGGTCTTGGCGTGGAAGCGGTGCCGGAGGTACTGAAGCAGTTCCCACCGCTAATTAACAGTCTGTTTGGTCATGCGGTAACGACCGGCGGTATTCTGGCGATTATGCTCAATCTGGTACTGCCAGACGAGGCATCTGCCGTGGAAGAGGTTGAGGCGGAAACACTGACTGAAAGTTAAAAGCTGAATAACGCACAACCGCTGAATAACGCACAACCGCTGAAGTTGCTCTGACAGACGGCTCAGAAATTCAAAGCGATGGGAGCATACGCCAGTAGCAAAGCATCGCGGACCAGGGATGGTCCGCGCTGAGCCCGCCAGGGATGGCGTGGTTTGCGTCTTTGCGGAGGGTGTATGCTCCCTGAGCTGGTAATAAATTAACAGTCATAATACGCCGTGACTTAACTGGCTTTAAGATGGAGTCGGCGAGGGGAATAGGGCCAGAGCGGCCCTTTTTCTGACTTATATCACTATTACGACATTATGGATTCAGACGACGACGGGTTCGACCCGAGCTGAGGTAATCCGCGATGTAATCCTGCGAAATCTCCCCGCTGTAGCGACCCTCTTCATCGACTATTGGCATCCAGACTGTATTGTGCTCATAGAGTTTGGACAACACCACGCGCAGGTTCTCTTCCGCTTTACCGGTGACCTTAAAGGTGTGCAGCTTCTCTTCACAACGGCCACTCACGTTACGCGCCTCGCGACGCTTCACGAAGCCCAGCGGCTTACCATCCTCATCGACCACGGTAATCGACCGCATATCGTTCTCATCCATGGTGCCAAAGGCTTCATCCAGTGGCGTTGAGCGGCGCACGGTGATGGTCGGCTGCTGATCAGTCACGTCTCCCGCCTGCACCAGTAACAGACGCTTAAGCGTGCGGTCCTGGCCCACAAACGAGCCAACGAAATCATTGGCCGGAGTCGCCAGCAACTCATCCGGGCTGGCGCACTGCACGATTTTACCCTGACCAAAGACGGCGATGCGGTCGCCTAGCTTGAGCGCCTCATCGATGTCGTGGCTCACCAGCATCACGGTTTTCTTCAACTGGCGCTGCATGTCGAGGAACTCGTTCTGGATCACTTCGCGGTTAATCGGGTCAACGGCACCAAACGGCTCATCCATCAGCAGCACCGGTGGATCCGCGGCCAGGGCGCGAATCACGCCGATACGTTGCTGCTGACCGCCGGACATCTCACGCGGATAGCGATGCAGGAACTTAGTCGGGTCCAGCGCGACCATGCTCATCAGCTCAGTGGCACGTTCACGACACTGCTTCTTGTCCCAGCCCAGCATGCGGGGCACTACAGTAATGTTCTCCTCAATGGTCATGTTGGGGAACAGACCTATCTGCTGGATGACATAGCCAATGTTGCGACGCAAAGTGGTGGTGTCCTGGGTACTGGTATCTTCGCCGTTGATCAGGATGCGGCCACTGGTGGCGGGGATCAGACGGTTAATCATTTTCAGCGTGGTAGTCTTACCGCAGCCCGATGGCCCCAGCAGCACACACATCTCACCGGCAGGTACGTGAAGGCTGACGTTATCGACGGCTTTGTTAGTGGTGCCGTTTTTCTGGGTAAAGGTTTTCGTCAGGTTTTCCAGCGTAATCATTATCGAATCCCCTTTGGAGTCAGCGCCTGCTGCAAACGGTGCAGCAGCCAGTCAAGAAAAATAGCCAGCAGACAAATCATCAGTGCCCCGGCAATCAACATACGAATATCACTGCCGCTGATCCCATCGAGCAGCAACTGGCCCAGACCGCCCGCGCCAATGACGGCAGCAATCGCCATCACGCCAACGTTCATCACCACGGCGGTACGGATGCCGCCAAAAATCACCGGCAGCGCCATCGGGATTTCAACCCAGCGCAGACGCTGCCAGAAGGTCATGCCGATGCCACGGCCCGCTTCACGCAGTCCATCCGGCAGATTCTCCAGTGCGGTGTGAGTGTTGCGCACAATCGGCAGCAGTGAGTAGAGGAACACCGCGGTGATCGCTGGCAGCGCGCCGATGCCCTGACCGATCAGCGAAAAGACCGGAATCATCAGACCAAACAGCGCAATAGTAGGAATGGTCAGCACCACGGTAGCGATACCGAGTATCGGCGTTGCCAGCCATCTGACACGCACGATCAGAATGCCCAGCGGCACGCCAATCACAATGGCCAGGCCGACCGCCACCAGCACCAGCCAGCTGTGCTGCCAGCTCAGGGTGAGCAGGGTGCTCCAGTTATCCATGATGTAGTGAAGGGTATCCACAGTGCCTCCTTACAGCATGTTTTTGGATTGAAGGAAATCACGCGCCACGGTTTCCGGTGACTCATGATCGATATCGACCCGCTTGTTCAGCTCTGTGATCGCCTCATCAGTGATCTGAGCAGAAAGCTGATTAAGCGCGGTATCCAGCCCCGGATGGCTCGCCAGCACATCCTTACGCACGACCGGCGTCACGTTGTAGCTCGGGAAGAAGTGTTTATCATCCTCCAGCACTTTCAGGTTGAAGCCCTTAACCCGTCCATCGGTGGTGTAGATCAGACCGGCATCGACGAATCCATCGCGAATTGCGTTGTAAACCAGACCCGGGTCCATCTGGCGGATCTGCGGCCGATCGAGCGCCAGGTTATAGGTTTTCTGCAGGGGTTTCAGGCCGTCAGAACGACCGGCGAACTCCAGATCCAGCCCCAGACGCCAGTTATGGTCCGGGTCAGATTTCCGCACCTGCTCAATTTTCGCAACCAGCTGCGAGAGGGTGGTGATGCCTTCTTTTTCGGCCCGCTCACGGGTCATGGCAAAGGCATAGGTATTGTTCATCGGTGCCGGATTAAGCCACACCAGTCCCAGCTTTGCATCCAGCTTTTTGACCGTTTCATAGGCCTGCTGCGAAGACATCGGCTTGTTGATATGGTTGAAGATAATCAGTGAGGTGCCGGTATATTCCCAGGTCATATCAATCTGCTTGTTCAGCAGTGCATTACGACCAATGGTAGTGGCGATATTACGTTTAGGGACCACCTCAAAACCTTTCTTCTGCAGCCACAGCACCGTCATCGCGGACAGGATATGCTGCTCGGTAAAACTTTTGGTTGCCATCACCAGCGGGGTGGCAGCCTGCGCCGTCTGGCTTAGCAGCAGCGTCGCAGTCAGCGCGACAACGCTTTTCTTAATCCACTTCGTTAGCATTACAAAGCTCCTTGTGGTCAGGCCGCAGCATGCGGACTCAGAAAGCGGCCCAGTGCGGCCAGCAGCATATCCAGAACCAGTGCCACCAGTGCGGTGGCAACGGCGCCCAGAATCAGTGTCGGGAAGTCATTCAGATAGATGCCCGGGAAGATCAGCTCACCAAAGCTGCTGGCACCAATCAGGAAGGCCAGTGGAGCAGTACCGACGTTGATGGCGGTGGCGATGCGCACGCCTGCGAGAATGACCGGCAGGGCGTTGGGCAGCTCAACCTGACGCAGACGTTGCCATTTGGTCATGCCGATGCCGTTGGCGGCCTCAATCAGCGACGGAGGAACCGCGCTCAGGCCAGAGAAGGTGTTTCGAACGATGGGCAGCAATGACGCCAGAAACAGCGCAATCAGCGCCGGACGATCGCCAATGCCGATGATTACCATCGCCAGCGCCAGCACCGCGAGCGGTGGCAGTGTGTTTCCCACATTGAAAATCTGCATCACATATTCGGCCCAGCGACGCGCAAACGGGCGACTGAGCAGGATGCCGCTGGGAATACCGACCAGCAGAGCGAACAACATTGACCAGAAAACTAAGAAGAGGTGCTGCTGCCCGAGATAGAGCAGATCGACTTTACGTGCGACCAGTTGATCCCAGCCTAAGCCCCAGATCAGTGCTGCGATCACCGCGACCACTGCAAGCACTGCCAGACCGGCGCGTTGGGCCAGTGAAGCATTTTGCATAGGAGAATCTCCCTGATGACGATCTCATTTGTTATAACAACCATAAACAGTCCGACAGGCGCGACAAAAACTGCCACCGCACCCAAAACCGAAACTGCGATAAAATGTAGATAAAATGACTGTTTACCCACTCTTTTTCAGCGAATACCGAATAAGATGGGGTAATGCTATAGCAGGCCTTTTTTGCACAAGCCAGCTTTTAAGCCATATATCAGGCAGATAGAAACAGGTTAAAATGGTGTTAAAGCCGCATAGCCGCTGGGTTAATGCGACAATAAAAAAAATTCATCGACATTTGGTGACAACGTCACAGATGACGCAAAAGGTGCGCACGCGCGGGAAACTGCACTGGCTGTTTTTGAGCTAGCCTTGCAGATAAAAAAAGGAACCCTATGACTGAAAGCGCGCAACTCCAGACCGGACATCGCCACTGGATCTTAATTGCCTGCATGCTGGCGATGTTTATGGCGGCCATTGAAGTGACGATTGTGGCTACCGCAATGCCCACTATCATTGCTGACCTTGGCGGTTTTTCGCAGTTTGGCTGGGTCTTCTCCATCTATCTGCTGACTCAGGCGGTCAGCGTACCGCTCTATGGCCGGCTGGCGGATATGGTGGGGCGCAAAACAATGTTTTTTGTCGGGACCGCCATCTTCCTGGTGGGATCGGTGCTGTGTGGGTTTGCCCATACGATGACCTGGCTGATCCTGTTCCGGGCATTTCAGGGCCTGGGCGCGGGCGCGATTATGCCGCTCAGCTCCACCATCGTGGCGGATATCTATTCGCCGCGCGAACGGGCCAGCGTGCAGGGCTGGCTCTCCAGCGTCTGGGGTGTGGCGGCTATCGTCGGGCCACTGACCGGGGCCTGGCTGGTGCAGCACTTTAGCTGGTCGGTGATTTTCTGGGTTAACTTGCCGATTGGCCTGATGAGCATGCTGATGCTGGCGCGCTGGCTACCGGCGCACCAGAAGGAGGAGAAATCACAGCCGCTGAACCTGGCAGGAAGCGGCTGGCTGATGCTCTGCGTGACGGCCCTGCTGGTGGCGCTATTGCAGGCAGAACAGCTGGGCATCTGGCTGGTGCCGTTTCTGATGTTCTCGCTGTTTGCGGGCTGGCAGCTTAAACGCCATGAGCAACGTTCAGCAGCACCGCTGTTTCCGCTGATCATCTGGCGCAGCCGGCTTATCGTGGCGGGTAATGCGGGCAATCTGATTATCGGGGCGGCCATGATGGGCATCAGCGCGTTTTTACCCACCTGGATTCAGGGGATCCGCGGTGGCTCACCGTTGCAGGCGGGCAGTGTGCTGGCGATGATGTCGATTGGCTGGCCGCTGGCCAGTACCCTCAGCGGCAGACTGATGCTGCACACCTCCTACCGCTTTACCGCCCAGCTTGGCGCGCTCTTGCTGGTGACGGGCAGCGCCTTGCTACTGTTCTTACAGCCCGCAAGCTCTCTCTATCAGGCGGGCTTTACGGCGTTTCTGATCGGGACTGGCATGGGGATGACCAGCACCACGTTCCTGGTTTCTGTGCAGAATCAGGCGGACTATCAGATTCGTGGCATCTGCACCGCTTCAATCATGTTCAGCCGGATGATCGGCTCGGCGGTGGGAACGGCGATTATGGGCGCAGTGCTGAATCTGAATCTGCAATGGCGACTGCCACAGGTACAGGATCCGGTGCAGCAGATTATGTCAGAATCCAGTCGTCAGCATTTGCAGCCGGAAACGCTGCAACAGATGGTTGCGTCCATCGCGACGTCATTGCACTGGGTATTTGTGGTGGCACTGGTGATTGCGCTGTTTGCGGTGGGTGTGGCCTGGATGATGCCACGTCAGCGGCCGGAACAGGCGGACTAGCAGGCAGGGCGACAGGATGTCGCCCTGATTTGACGCTGACTACTGAGCAGGCGAGTCCTGTGAACTGCCGGCACTGGCGGGGACACTGGCTTCGTCGTCACGGCCTGTACGCTTATAAACAATCTTTTGTGTGTCGTTTTCACAATGTCCGACGACCTGACCGCCCGCCTGATCAACCTGATCGTTGGCGACCACGTCGAGACTAAAACCTGACTCAGGCACACCGTTCTGAATAATTTTCTGGCTGATGTCGGCTTTCACCGACTCACAGGATGCCTGTGCCATCAGCGGCAGAGCTAAAAACGCCGCGCTTAATAAAACCCTCTGTAGCTTCATCACGTCTTCCTTATGTTAGTCGTCCGTCATTACTATAGCTCAAAATTACGGCGCAACCGGGCGACCTGAACGGCGGTCCAGGCAACGCAGGGTGTTGGGTTCCCAGTAAGCGTTGAGATTAAGGCTCTGCTCGCATTTGTCGCGGGTGTCATAGGCGCGATCGGCCTTATCAAACTCTTTTTCGACGCGGGTGTTCACTTTGTTACGCAGCATGCGCGTGTCATTCCATTGCTCTTTATCCTGGCGCGCCGCTTCATTGCCCAGCGCGGTGCTGCCATCTTCAATGATCAGACGATTCGTATTCGCACTGGCAGTGAATGCCGCAGAGGAGATCAGAACCAACAGCACGGCAGGGATCATTTTTTTCATCACAATATCCTTTAGTTAACGCAAACATCGCCTTCCGGGACGTCTGTTGCAGCGGGTATGCTTTAAGCCTGGCCCACCAGCCGTCATTGTTGCTGTAAGTCCGGACAGGGAAAGCGCGAAGCAATCCGGCGTACATGCGTGGTGATGGTGAGCGCTGCCCGGGTTCAGGCTAAAAATAAAATAGCCCGATGACAGAGATTCTTATTATATCATCGCCGTTTCTTCGCTCACCAGTGGTGAGTCATTTGTTTACGTTCAGGAGAGGTTAGGGTGCTGATTAAAACCGCCTTGCTGTTTTTTATTACCGCGCTGGCGGAGATCATCGGCTGTTTTTTGCCCTGGTTATGGCTAAAAAAAGGGGGCTCAGCCTGGCTGTTACTGCCTGCAGCGGCGAGTCTTGCGCTGTTTGTCTGGCTGCTGACCCTGCATCCTGCCGCCAGTGGACGGGTCTATGCCGCTTACGGTGGCGTCTATGTGCTGACTGCGCTGCTTTGGTTGCGGGTAGTGGATGGCGTGAAGTTAAGCGCGTGGGACTGGAGCGGGGCAGTGATCGCCTTCAGCGGCATGCTGATCATCGTGATGGGCTGGGGGCGCGGGTAGCGCCAGCCGGACGGACTGGCGCTGCAGAGGCTTAAGGCTTATGGACTTTCAGGCCTGCCAGCGTCTGGCTGACCGGCATCATTTCAAGACTGTTGATGTTGACATGCTTAGGCAGCGTGGCAACCCACCAGACCGCTTCTGTGACATCTTCGGGTGTTAAAGCCTTTGCGCCTTCATAAACCTGGCCCGCTTTGTCATCATCGCCCTTAAAGCGCACATTGGAAAACTCCGTGCCGCCGACAAGGCCGGGTTCTATATCGGTGACGCGCAGTGCCGTACCGTGCAGATCGGTTCGCAGGTTAAGGCTGAACTGACGGACAAACGCTTTGGTTGCACCATACACGTTGCCGCCGGCATAAGGCCAGCTACCGGCAATCGAGCCAATGTTGATGATGTGGCCGATATCGCGCTCTACCATGTGGGGCAGCAGGGCGCGGGTCATGTAAACCAGGCCTTTGGTGTTGGTGTCGATCATGTTTTCCCAGTCTTCAACATTCGCTTTGTGCGCAGGTTCAATCCCCAGCGCCAGACCGGCGTTGTTAACCAGTACATCAATATTGCGCCACTCTGCCGGTAAGTGCGTGACCATCTCTTCAATGGCGGCACGGTTACGCACATCCAGCTGCACCGTATAAAGATTCTCGCCCAGCTCCTCCTTCAGCGCTTTTAAACGCTCGGCGCGGCGTCCGCTGGCAATGACTTTGTGACCATTCTCAATAAAGCGGCGGGTGATGCTTTCACCAAAACCGGCGGTCGCGCCGGTGACAAAAATAATCATCTCACTGTTCCTTATGCCATTTTCAGAGTCGATGACTTCACCATAGCATTTCATTTCCGCTTCTGCGCGTTGAAAAATCGCCAGGCCTGTAAATGGATTTTACCGGTTAACTGACTGCGCCTTTTCAGGGCAGGCTGCACCTAAAAAGGGCACGTTTCCCTCCGGCAGGCCATACTCAGAATGATCAGTTTACATAAAATTGAGTCGCAACCGTTTGCCTCCGTTCCGCAAACGGTTGCTAAGCCATCTGTGGTGATTTATGTTGCGCAACAGGCGGTAAATGATTTATTTGATTGATTTATAAGGATTTTACGGCTCACCAGTTCTGGCACGCAGGTTGCAAGGCTATAACAGGAGATTTCCCTGCAACTATTCTATCGCGCTTTCAGAAAGGACAACCCATGCTATCAGCAACCGACACGGCGATTCGCGCCAGCTTCTTTGACTTTACTGGTGTCGTGGATCAGCCCGACGACCTGGCCGGTAAGGCGCGCTATCTGGAAGATGCGGTGCTGTTGCTGCGTGACGGACGCGTAGCAGGGCTGGATAGCTGGGAGAACAGCGAGGCGATGCTGGCAGGCCATCCGATTACCGATCTGCGCGGCAAACTGATCGTACCTGGCTTTGTCGATACGCATATTCACTATCCACAGACAGAGATGATTGGTGCGTTCGGCGAACAGCTGCTGGAGTGGCTGAATCACTACACTTTTCCGGTTGAAGCGCAGTATCACTGTCCTGACCATGCGGCCAAAATGTCCGCCTTTTTCCTGCATCAGCTGCTCTCAAATGGCACTACCAGCGCACTGGTGTTTGGTACTGTCCATCCGCAATCGGTGGAGGCGCTGTTCAGTGCCGCAGAAGCCCTGAACATGCGACTGATTGCCGGGAAGGTGATGATGGATCGCAATGCGCCCGACAATCTTACCGAAACCCCGGAGCAGAGCTACCAGCAGACACGGGCGCTGATTGAGCGCTGGCATAATCGTGGACGGCTGAGCTACGCCCTGACGCCGCGTTTTGCGCCGACCTCCTCCCCGCAACTGCTGGAAAAAGTGCAGCAGTTGCGCCAGGCATTTCCGGATACTTGGCTGCATACCCATCTCAGCGAAAATCCACAGGAGGTGGCCTGGGTAAAAGAGCTGTTCCCGGAGCGTGAGGGCTATCTGGATGTTTATCATCATCACCAGCTAACCGGGCGTCGCAGCGTCTTCGCGCACTGTCTGCATCTGGAGGATAAAGAGTGGCAGTGTCTGCACGATACTGATTCTTCTATTGCTTTTTGCCCAACCTCAAACCTCTTCCTCGGCAGCGGCCTGTTTAACATTAAACGCAGCTGGCAGCAGGGCGTGAAAGTGGGAATCGGCACGGATGTCGGCGCGGGCACCACCTTTAATATCCTGCAGACGCTGGGTGAGGCTTACAAAGTAGGCCAGTTGCAGCACTACCGGCTCAGTGCCGCTGAAGCCTTTTATCACGCCACGCTGGGCGGAGCGCGTGCACTGGATCTCGACCACGCCATCGGAAATTTTAACATCGGCAAAGAAGCCGATTTTGTCGTGCTCGATCCGGCGGTCTCTGCGCTGCAGCAGCTGCGTATTGGCAATAGCAAAGATATCTGGGAAAAGCTGTTTGTATTAATGACGCTAGGCGACGATCGCAATATTGCCCAGACCTGGGTAAATGGTCGTCCGGTCTGGCAGCGCGACGCACAGGAGCAAGCCGCATGATTGAGTTTTTGTTAAACAACCAGCTGGTCAGGGAAGAGGCACTTGACCCCAATCTTACGGTGCTCAACTATCTGCGCACCCGTCAGCATCGTCCTGGTACCAAAGAGGGCTGCGCCTCTGGTGACTGTGGCGCCTGCAGTGTCACCCTGGGAAAAGCCGTCAGGGGTGAGATGCAGTATGAAACGGTCAATAGCTGTCTGACGCTGGTCTCGTCATTACAGGGTAAACAGCTGATCACCGTAGAGGATCTGCGTCACGGTCGTGCACTGCACCCGGCGCAGCAGGCGATGGTCGACTGCCACGGCTCACAATGCGGATTCTGCACGCCGGGTTTTGTCATGTCGCTGTTCAGCCTGCAAAAAAACGCAGCGGGCTGGGATCGCCATCAGGCGGAAACGGCGCTGGCCGGTAATCTTTGCCGCTGCACCGGCTACCGGCCCATTATGGCTGCCGCAGAACAGCTCTGCTCCCAGCCGGTTACTGACCAGTTCGATCACAGTGCCGCCGCCACCGTGCAGCGGCTGGAGGCGCTGGCTACCCCGGACATGCAGGAGATAGACGGTGAAGGCCGCCGTTGTTTCCTGCCCAAAACGCCGGCTCAGCTGGCAGGGATCTACCTGGCGCATCCCGATGCGAAACTGATTGCCGGTGGTACCGACCTCAGCCTGCAGATTACCCAGCAGCATAAGAGAATACCGCTGCTGATTGCGCTGGAGCAGGTGGCCGCGCTTAAGGTCTGCAGTGAATTTGACGATCATTACCTGCTGGGTGCAGGTGCCTCACTGCAGCAGGTCAGTGAGTTTCTTGCCACCCGCATTCCTGGTGTCAGCGAGATGCTGCAGCGGTTTGCCTCACTGCAAATTCGTCTGCAGGGCACACTGGGCGGTAATATCGCTAATGCGTCCCCGATAGGCGATGCGTCGCCGGTGCTGCTGGCCCTCAATGCAAGTTTGCTGCTGCAGCGCGGTGAAGAACAACGCAGCCTGCCGCTGGACCAGTTCTTTACCGGCTATCGGCAGACACAGCTGGAAAAAGGGGAGTTTATCCGCGCAATTCGCATTGATAAGGTGACGGTGTCACCTGATTTTGTCGCCTGGAAAGTCTCCAAACGGCTGGATGATGATATCTCCGCCGTCTTCGCTGCCTTTAACCTGCAAATCGAACAGGGCGTGGTGAGTGGTGCCCGCATCGCCTTTGGCGGTATGGCGGCGACGCCAAAACGCGCCCACCACTGTGAACAGGCGCTGATGGGTCAGCCACTGAATGCCGTGACGGTGTCACGTGCCGCTGCCGCGCTTGCGTCTGATTTCCAGCCGCTTTCCGATTTTCGCGCCAGCAGTGACTACCGTCTGCAGGTCGCCCGTAACCTGCTTCGCCGCTACTGGCATCGCCATAACGGCGAAATCACCTGCCTTGAGGTCTCTCGCTATGTCTCATAACCGCCCGGAACTCAACGAAGAGGTCATCAAGGCCCAGTATGCCGCCGATTTACAGAGCGGCGTAGGCCGGAGTAACCGCCATGAAAGCGCGGAGAAACATGTCTCTGGCGAGGCGCATTTTATCGACGATAAACCGGAGTTGCCGGGTTTACTGCATCTCTGCCCGCGTCTGAGTGAACACGCGCATGCGCGCATCGTGAATATTGATGTGCAGCCCTGTTATGCCGTGCCGGGTGTCGTCAGCGTATTAACCTGGCAGGATGTGCCGGGCATCAATGATGTCGGGCCGCTGGAGCCGGGCGATCCGCTGCTGGCGCATGACAAAGTCGAGTACCTGGGGCAGATCGTGATTGCCGTCGCGGCGGACTCCCCTGACGCTGCACGTCTTGGCGCGGCCGCAGCGGTGGTCGAATATGAGGTGCTGGAACCGCTGCTGGATGTAGAGCAGGCGCTGGCGCAGGGCAGCTTTGTACAGGAACCGCACATCCATCAGCGCGGTGATGTGGACGCGGCACTGGCGCGTGCGCCGCATCGGGTGAGCGGGTCGTTTCATATCGGGGGTCAGGAGCATTTTTATCTGGAAACCCAGACGGCAATGGTCATTCCTGGCGAAGATCAGCAGCTGCAGGTCTTTTCTTCCACCCAAAACCCCACGGAAGTGCAGAAGCTGGTGGCGGAAGTCATGGGCATCAGCCTGAATAAGGTGACGATAGATATGCGCCGTATGGGCGGCGGCTTTGGTGGCAAAGAGACGCAGGCCGCCGGTGTCGCCTGTCTCTGCGCCATCGTAGCCCGTCAGACGGGGCGGGCGGCAAAGATGCGACTCTCACGCCGCGACGACATGCGCGTGACCGGCAAGCGCCATCCTTTCTTTGTGCGTTACGAGGCAGGCGTTGAGGAGGATGGCCGGCTGTGTGGCATCAAAATCGATCTGGCCGGTAACTGCGGTTATTCGCTGGATCTGAGCGGATCCATTGTCGATCGCGCCATGTTCCACGCCGATAATGCGTATTACCTCGGCGATGCGTTGGTCACGGGCTATCGCTGCCGCACGAATACCGCCTCCAACACCGCCTATCGCGGCTTTGGCGGACCGCAGGGTATGGTGGCGATTGAACAGATCATGGATCACATCGCCCGCCACCGTGGGCTGGATCCGCTGGCGCTGCGCAAGCGTAACTATTATGGCAAGCAGGATCGCAACATCACCCATTACCACCAGCAGGTCGAGGACAATCTGCTGGATGAGATTACCGAACAGCTGGAGCAGAGCAGCGACTATCAGGCGCGTCGCGCGGAAATCACGGCGTTTAACGCCCGCAGTTCGCTGCTGAAACGCGGTCTGGCGCTGACGCCGGTAAAATTTGGCATCTCATTTACCTCCAGCTTCCTTAATCAGGCGGGCGCGTTGATCCTGATTTACACCGATGGCACGGTGCAGCTGAATCATGGCGGCACCGAGATGGGCCAGGGCCTGAACACCAAGGTGATCCAGATTGTCGCCGAAGTGCTGCAGATAGAGACCGATAAAATCCAGATTACCCCTACCGACACCGGTAAAGTGCCCAATACCTCGCCAACAGCGGCCTCCAGCGGTGCTGACCTCAACGGTAAGGCGGCGCAGAATGCGGCTGAAATCCTGCGCGATCGCATGACCGCCATGCTCTGCGAACTGCATCAGTGCGACGCAGCGGCGGTGAGCTTCCGCAATGGCGTGGTACGTGCCGGAGAAAAACATTACACCTTCGCTGAGGTGGCGAAACTGGCGTGGCTGAATCAGGTGCCGCTCTCTGCCACCGGCTACTATCGCGTACCAGGCATTCATTACGACCGCGTTGCCGGGCGCGGCACGCCATTCTATTACTACGCCTATGGCGCGGCCTGCTGCGAGGTCGTCATCGACACCTTAACCGGCGAATCCCGCCTGCTGCGCGCCGACATCCTGCATGACGTTGGTGCCTCGCTGAACCCGGCCATCGACATCGGTCAGGTCGAAGGAGGCTTTGTCCAGGGTGTCGGCTGGCTCACCTGCGAAGAGCTGGTGTGGAATGACAAAGGTCAGCTGCTGACCGACGGTCCCGCGAGCTATAAAATTCCCGCCATCAGTGACGTGCCGGCGGAGCTGCGGGTCACACTGGTGGAGAACCGCAAAAACCCGAAAGACACGATCTTCCACTCCAAGGCCGTTGGCGAACCGCCGTTTATGTTAGGGATAGCTGCCTGGTGTGCGCTGCAGGATGCGGTCGCCAGCGTGGCGGATTACCGCCAGCATCCGTTGCTGGATGCGCCCGCTACACCGGAGCGCATCTTCTGGGGCGTGCAGCGTCTGTCGGGAGCCATTGATGATCTATCATGACTGGATAGGCGTGCTTCACCAGTTGCGTGAAAAACGGCAAAGCTGCGTGCTGATTACCGTGCTTAGCGAGCACGGTTCGGTGCCCCGTGACAGCGGCAGCAAAATGGTCGTCACACAGCAGGAGAGTTTTCTCACCATCGGTGGCGGTCATCTGGAATTTGCGTGTATCGCCCAGGCCAGGGCGATGCTGCAGGATGGGGCGACCGCGCCCCATACCGAAGATTTCAGCCTCGGCGCGCGGCTTGGACAATGCTGTGGTGGCAAAACGAAGATTTTGTTTGAGCCGCTGCTGCAGGCGCAGCCGGAGATATTTCTGTTTGGTGCAGGTCATGTCGGACAGGCACTGGTTAACCTGCTGGCGACGTTACCCTGTCACATAAACTGGATTGACAGCCGTCCGGCGCAATTTTCCAGCGTCCCTGCGGGCGTAGTGACCTGGCAGCCCGATGATCCGCTCGATTGCGTGGCGCAGGCACCTGCGGGCAGCTACTTTATTATCATGACCCACCATCATCCGCTGGACTTTGAACTGTGTGAAGCGGTGCTGAAACGCGGGGATTTCCGCTATGCCGGATTAATCGGTTCGTCGACGAAAAACCAGCGTTTTCGCTACCGGCTGGCAGGCAGGGGCGTTCAGAGCGAATCACTGGCGCGCCTGCGCTGCCCGATTGGTCTGCCGGATGTTAAAGGCAAGCTACCCGCCGAGATTGCGGTGGCGATTGCCGGTGAAATTATCTGCGTTTATCAGCAACATATCACCTGAGTTGTGGCCTGCGCGGCAACCTGTCAGGATAAGACTTTGCGATGCCCCATCAGGAGCGAACCATGAACGCCCGTCAGAATCCCTTCTTTAGCGTCAGCACACTGCCTTATCATGCTCCGCCTTTTGACCAGATAGAGGAGCAGGATTTCCTGCCTGCGCTGCAGGCGGGCATCGAAGAGAAGCGTCAGGAGATCGAGGCGATCGCCCTGAGTAGCGAAGCGCCCACCTTTCTTAACACCTTTGAAGCACTGGAGAAGAGCGGACAGCTGCTTAACCGGGTCAATCTGGTCTTTGGTGCCATGACCTCGGCCCATACCAGCCCGTATCTGCAGCAGGTGGATGAGGAGATAGCGCCCCAGCTTACCGCGCTCAACGATGACATCATGCTGAACCGGCCGCTGTTTTCACGGCTCGACGCGGTCTATCTGCAGCGCGCTAAACTGGATGCTGAATCAAAACGTCTGGTTGAAGTGATCTGGCAGCGCTTCCAGCTGGCGGGGGCCAATCTGCCTGAGGCGCAGAAACAGCAGCTTAAAGCGCTGAATCAGGAGGCCGCACGCCTCGGTACGCGCTTCACCAACAGACTGCTGGCTGCCACCAAAGCGGGTGGTCTTGTCGTCAATGATTTGCAGCAGCTGGCGGGTCTGTCGCCGGCCGATCTGGCCGTAGCACAGGCGGAAGCGCAGGCGCGCGGGCTGGAAAAAAGCGGGTTGCTGGTGCTGCAGAACACCACGCAGCAACCGGCGCTGCAGAGTCTCGCCGATCGCGCAACCCGTGAAGCGCTGTTTAAGGCGGGCGTGACGCGCACGGAAAAAGGGGATGAAAACGACACCCGCGAGCTGGTGTTAAGGCTGGCGCAGGTCAGGGCGGAGCAGGCCCGGCTGCTGGGATTTGCCAGCTATGCGGAGTGGAAACTGCAGGATCAGATGGCCAAAACCCCCAAAGCAGCGCTGGCCTTTATGCACAACATCGTGCCCGCTGCGCGCGCCCGTGCCGAACGTGAAGCCGCGGCTATCCAGCAGACTATCGATCAGCAGCAGGGCGGCTTTACCCTGCAGGCCTGGGACTGGCGTTTTTATGCTGAACAGGTGCGGCGCGCCCGCTATGACCTCGATGAGAGCCAGATTAAGCCCTACTTTGAGCTTAACTCGGTGCTGCAGAACGGGGTGTTCTGGGCGGCGACACAGCTCTATGGCATCCGTTTTACCCCGCGACAGGATCTGCCGGTTTATCATCCTGATGTGCAGGTCTATGAAATTTTCGATGCGGACGAGACGCCGCTGGCGTTGTTCTATACCGACTTCTTTAAGCGTGACAGCAAAGGCGGCGGTGCCTGGATGAGCAACTTCGTCAACCAGTCGACGCTGCTCGACACCAAACCGGTGATCTATAACGTCTGTAACTACACCAAACCGCCCGCCGGTGAACCGGCGCTGCTGAGCTGGGACGACGTCATTACGATGTTTCATGAATTCGGCCACACGCTGCACGGCCTGTTTGCCAGCCAGCGCTATCCGAGCCTGTCGGGCACGGAGACCCCGCGCGATTTTGTCGAGTTTCCTTCGCAGATCAATGAGCACTGGGCCAGCGAGCCGGCGGTGTTCCGCAACTACGCTCGCCACTATCAGACGCATGAGCTGATGCCCGCTGAGCTGCATGAAAAGATTGTCCGGGCCGCAACGTTCAACAAAGGTTATGAGATGAGCGAGTTGCTGGCTGCCGCGCTGCTGGATCTGCACTGGCATAGCCTTAACCGTGATGCCGCGCCGCAAAGCGTGGAGGGATTCGAGCAGCAGGCGTTGCAGAGCGACAATATGGCGCTGACAGCGGTGCCGCCGCGCTATCGTTCCAGCTATTTCCAGCACATCTGGGGAGGCGGTTATGCCGCAGGGTATTACGCCTATATCTGGACGCAGATGCTCGCCGACGATGGCTATCAGTGGTTTGCGGAGCATGGCGGATTGACGCGTGAGAACGGCGATATCTTCCGACAGAACATTCTGTCACGTGGGAACAGCAGCGATCTTAAAACGCTGTATGAAAGCTGGCGGGGCGCGCCTCCACAGCTTGAGCCGATGCTGAAAAATCGCGGTCTGGCGGATTCATAATGAAAAGGGCTGTCACCATGACAGCCCTTTTGTTATTGGGGCTAGCCCAGCGGGCCACCTTCAATGGTTTCGCACATTCCGGCCAGCACCCGCTCACCGGTTTCGTTTTTCAGTGACTGATACCACTCCGCCGTGACCGCCGGGTCGCGAGCATGGGTCACATCACAGCGTTTGCGCGCTTTCAGCACCAGATCTTTGACCCGCTCAACGCGGCGCGCCTGATAGCGTAGCAGCGCATCTTCGATGCCCAGCGAATGTGAGGCCAGCGTCGACGCCAGCACCACAGCATCTTCCATCGCCGCGCAGCCGCCCTGACCAATATCGGGGGTGGTGCTGTGGGCTGCATCACCCAGCAGAGCAACGCGTCCTTTCACAAAGCGACTAAAGGGTTCAATGTCGTGGATCTCAACCCGGTTGGTGGTGTCGGGATTAATCGCCGCGATCAACTGCTGTACCGGCTCCGCCCAGCCCTGGAAGTAGCCGGTTAAATCGGCTTTCACGGTGCTGCGATCCTGCGGCAGACCTCTCGGCAGCGGCACATCAAAGAAGAAGTAGAAGCGATTACCGCTGACCGGCATCAGCGAAACGCGTTTGCCATCACCGACAAAGGTGGTCCACTGATCGGCGGGAGCAATCCGCTCGTCAATGGTGACCAGCCCATTCCAGTTAACGTAACCGGCGTAACGGCGCTCCAGCTTCTCTTCCAGCACATATTCACGAATCACCGAATGGGTGCCATCGGCAGCAATCAGAAAATCGCCGGTGGCCTGACTGTTATCAGAAAAGGTGGCGATCACGCCGTCTGCGGTCTGTTCAACCTGGATCACCCGCTTACCAAACTGCACCCGTTCACGGCCAAAGGTATCAATCAGCATCGCCTGCAGCTCTGCACGCGCTACCGGATAAGGGTATTCGCCAACCTGTTGAACCAGCGGCGCCATGCTGAAGCGGGTCAGAGGTACGCCGGTCGCGCCGTCGTGATAAGCCATAAAGGCCATGTTACCGCCCAGCTCACGCAGCGCAGCTTTCATTCCCAGCGCATTCAGGCATTTAACGCCGTTGGGCCAGATGGAAATCGCCGCGCCGACAGGCTTCATTTCCTGCACCGCTTCGTAAACTTCCACGTCAATTCCGGCTTTCTCCAGCGCAATGGCGCTGCTCATTCCGCCAATACCGCCACCAATCACGATTGCTTTCATAATGCTCTCCTGTCTGCATAGACTTTTCCTGCAACTTTTGTACCAGAGGGAGACCTACAGGGAGAGTGAGTAGAAAAAACAGGTTAATCAGTACGTTGACATATAATCTCTGAGGTGGCTGCGTCGTCTGATTGCTGACCTCATGCACTTAAATGTGGCAAAGGGTCGAATCAAAAGGGTGCAGTGATCATTTTTTCTGCATCGATTGTTTCATCATTCATCAGATGCAGTCGGTCAGTTTCAGAGTCATTTATCCTTCAGCGTGCATTGTCGGCGGTTTAGCCTTATACCCGTTTTAATTTGTTTAAAAATTATAAACTAAATCACCCCTTCCCTGAAATCAGCCCGCCCGGGCAGCGCCACATTCTCATGACACACAGCACACCCTTTTCCGTGGCTTTGCCTCTTTATCGGACAATAATGCGCTGTGACGTTATCAGAAAGCCTTGTTCAGTACAGGCGCGCAGGCACGACGAAGGCCTTCCGGTTATGGCTTTTAATGATTAGTAAAGTTAATTATTTCGAGGCGAAACGGTCTTTTAGGATATTGCTCAAACGCATCTGCAGCGATCGCGTGATATAGATCACTCTGGACATAAAGGACTCTGGAAAACGACCATGAAAGTTGGAATCACGAATAACCAGTATCCGGAGCAACGTAATATTTTAGTTAATCCGGAAAACCAGTACATCAATCTGAAAAAAAGCAATCTTTTCTATTTTATCAACCCGTTACGAACCCGATTGCTCAAGAAAAACAAAACCTTTATCTTTCAGCCTGTGCCTTTTTCAGGGGCAGCGCGGGCTGACATCCTGCATCTGTTTAATGAAGTTGCGATTACCCGACAGAAGTGGGTCGCCTCATTTGAGACTGAGCTGCCGCGAGTGCTGCCGGTGGCTGGCGTAGCCAAGCAGGATAACCCTGAGCTGCAACGCCTGATCCCCTATCTGTTAAAAGACAATTGCCTGGGGCTGATTGCCATTTCCGACGCCACGCTGAACATTCAGATGAAGCTGTTCAAAGCGGATGTCGCCCGGCAGATTCAGCGTAAAACCGTGGTGCTGCATCCGCCACAGACGCTGTTTGTTCAGCATAAAGCGCCACGCCAGTCAGGTACGCTCAGGCTGATTTTTGCCGGTAACGAGTTCTACCGCAAAGGCGGAGCCGAAGTGGTGCTGGCTATCAGTGAGCTGATTGAAGAGAAGCGGCTGGATGCGTCGCAGCTGGATGTGCAGCTGATTGGTGATCTCGCTAAGCGCCGCAACGTTGCTCACCGCCAGTTCCAGGATGACGAGGCTTTTTACCGCGACATTGAGAATCGCATCAAACGCCATCGCTGCTTTACGCATCATACCCAGATGGAAAACAGTGCGCTGATGCAGCTGTTCCGCCAGAGCGATGCCGGCCTGTTACCGACCTGGCAGGAAACCTACGGGTTTTCTGTACTGGAAATGCAGGCTAATGGCTGCCCGGTGATCACCAGCAACGTGCGTGCATTGCCAGAAATTAACCCGGATAGCGCGGGCTGGGTGCTGGCGAGTCCGCTGAACGCGGACCGTGAATACAGCATTACGTCAACAGAGCAGAAAACGCAGCTGCGACAGTCCCTGGTGGAAGGGCTTAAATCAACGCTGCTCGCCATCATCGAACGTCCTGAGATGCTGCAGGAGAAAGGCGAGGCGGCGATTCTGCGCATCAAAGAGCAGCATGATACCGGGCGCTACATTGCCCGGCTCAACGATATTTACCGTCGTGGCGTAGTGAATGCCACTTAACATCCTCCTGGTGTCTCAATTTGATTAGATTTCTCTGACGGCGCGCGCCAGACTAGCCATACTTAGCGCAGCGTCCCACTGGAGAACTCTTATGAAAATTATCCTCACTCTGCTGCTGTCCGGATTACTGGGCAGCAGCGCCTTCGCTCAGCCCGCACCGGTTTTTCCGGCCCGCGCGCCCCTGGTTCAGCTGACCCCTGCGGCAGCCCGCTGTGATGTCTCCGCCTGTCAGACCAACTGTTACGTCGAACAGTCACACTGCAACACCCGTGAAAACGGTGCCTGCAGTTCAGAGGCGCAGATGTGCGTACAGGCGTGTGCCAGCCAGTGTAAATAATTCATTTCAGTGAAGAAGCCTTTAGTTGCCAATGAAAAAGTCTGTGTTTTATTTTGCTTTACTGTCTCTTTCTGCCAGCTGTGTTGCCGCCGATCTCTCTTCACAGCAGGTCACTTCTCTGGTTAAAGCCGCGATCGAACCGCTGATGGAGCAGCAGGCGATCCCGGGCATGTCGGTGGCGGTGCTTTACAAGGGCCGGGCGCAGTTTGTGAACCTCGGCGTGGCCGATCTCGCATCAGGCCGCCAGGTGACGGAAAATACGCTGTTTGAGCTGGGTTCGGTGAGCAAAACGTTTACCGGTACGCTGGCAGGTATCCTGATCCGCAACGGTGACATTCGCCTCAATGATCCCGTACAGAAATACTGGCCGCAGCTGACCGGTGAACAATGGCGTCCGGTGAGGATGCTGCACCTGGCGACCTATACCGCCGGTGGCTTACCTTTACAGCTGCCGGATGAGGTTACCGATCAGGCCTCACTGCTGCGCTTTTATCAGGAATGGCAGCCAAAAGCATCACCAGGCACGCTTCGTCAGTACTCTAACGCCAGTATCGGTCTGTTTGGCTCGCTGATGGTGAAGGGGGATTATGAGCAGGCGATGACGCGCAATGTGTTTCAGCCGCTGCGGCTGACGCGCACCTATATCACCGTGCCGCCCTCGATGATGCTGGACTACGCGTGGGGCTATAAAAAGGGTCAGCCGGTTCGGGTTTCCCCCGGCATGCTGGATGCCGAAGCGTACGGCGTTAAATCCACCGCGCGTGACATGCTGACCTTTATGCAGGCCAACGTCGATCCTAATCGCCTCTCCTCGGGCAACACTGTGTTGCGTAATGCTATCCGCACCGCACAGTCGCGCTATTTCAAAATCGGCAGTTTCTGGCAGGGACTGGGCTGGGAGATCTATGACTTGCCTGCCACTGCTGACACCATCATCAGCGACAGCGACAATGGTGTTGCGTTACAACCGCGGCCAGCGACTCTGCTAAATCCGGTCGGGCCTTCACTCAACGCCAGTTGGGTGCATAAGACCGGTGCCACCAATGGATTTGGTGCTTATATCGCGTTTATCCCTGAGCAGAACAGCGGCATCGTGATGCTCGCCAACAAAAATTACCCCAATCCGCTGCGCATAAAGGCGGCCTGGCAGATTCTGCAGGCGTTACATCAGGGCACGCCTTAATACCTATCTGCTTACTCTGCGACGGGGTAAGGCTGGCACCTCCTGTTCATTTGAGCTAAAATAAAAATCAAATGAACAGGAGGGCTGCTATGTCCATCGCCATCTATACACCCGCTCAGCATCGTCGCGATACGTCGTTGCTGCATGCACTGAACCTGCCGGATACGCTGCCCGATGCGCACCAGCGTATTGCGGTGGGGTTCAGCAGCGGCGTGCTGAAACGCACGGCGTCATTGTCCACCTTTGACGAAGGCTGGCTATGCCGTCTGGCAGGCATCGACCGCACCACCTATAACCGCAAAGTGAAAGATCCCGACCAGACCTTTTCGCCCGACCAGAGCGGACGCATCTATATGCTGATTCGTGTTCTCTCTGCCGCCAGTAAACTGTTCCGCGACGACAGGCAGCGCCTGGTGCAGTGGCTGGAAACGCCGGCTAAAGCGCTGGGAGGTAAAAAACCGGCGGAAATGACCACCACGGTAGCGGGTGCAGAAGCGGTCATTAACCTGATTGGTCAGCTTGAGCATGGCGTGATTACCTGATGGCGGTGCCTTTTTACCGTCTGGTGAAGCGTGAATATGCAATGACCGCTTTTGATGGGTTTGGTGCCCGTACTTATGGCGGGCGCTGGAACTCTGTGGGCACGGTTTGTGTTTATATGGGATCGAGCCGGTCGCTGTGTGTGCTGGAGGCCTTAGTGCATCTCACCATTCAGGATCTGGCGCATGACTACGCTATGCTGGCGATTAGTGTGCCAGAGGCTCTGATCACCGAGCTCTCGCTGTCGGCATTGCCCGACGACTGGCAGACCGATCCTGCACCCGCCTCTACACGGCAGATTGGAGACGACTGGCTCGCCAGCCCGGACAACGGCCTGGTGCTCAAGGTGCCCAGCACGCTGACCGGTGAGTGGAATGCGTTGTTCAATCCCCGTCATCCGGCGGCGGCCGGCATCGTCAGCAAGGTGGTGGTGGAGCCGTTTTTCTTCGATCCCCGCTTCCGGCTGCAGTAGGGCGCTAACAGGCTTTCCCGGTCACCTCGCGCAATCTGAACAGGCACACCAATGCCATTCGGTTGCCACCGTGGCGGCTGGGTAACGAAACGAAAGAAAGCGGGACAAAAAAATGGCCGCATAACGCGGCCATCGGGATATTGTTACAGCGTGCCGGTACCGCCATCAGAGCACCAGACCTGACCGGAAGAGTAGCTGCTTTCGGTTGAGGCCAGCGTGACATAGAGCGGGGCGATTTCAACCGGCTGGCCCGGGCGACCCATCGGTGAATCGGCGCCAAACTGTTTCACTTTCTCCATTGGCTGTCCACCGCTGGACTGCAGCGGCGTCCAGTAAGGACCTGGGGCAACAGCATTGACCCGGATACCCTCGCCACCCAGCTGTTTAGCCAGTGATTTCGTAAAGGCGACAATGCAGGCTTTGGTCTGCGCATAATCCAGCAGAATATCGCTGGGTTTAAACGCCTGAACCGAAGAAGTATTAATAATGGATGCACCGCGTGGCAGATATTCCAGCGCCGCTTTGGTGATCCAGAACATGGCATACACGTTAGTTTTAAACGTCGCATCAAAATCTTCCGTACTCAGGGTACGGATGGACTCATTAAATTGCTGACGACCGGCGTTATTCACCAGAATATCCAGACCGCCTAATTTATCGGCTGCGTCTTTAACCAATTGCTGACAAAATTCTTCAGAACGAATATCGCCCGGAATAGCGAAAACTTTACGGCCTTCCGCTTCGATTAATTTAACCACTTCATCAGCGTCGGGCTGTTCTTCAGGCAGGTAATTGATCACTACGTCTGCGCCTTCGCGGGCATAAGCGATAGCTACCGCGCGGCCAATGCCGGAGTCACCACCGGTGATAAGCGCCTTACGGCCAGTCAGTCTGCCTGTGCCGCGATAGCTGGTTTCACCGTGATCGGGAACCGGGATCATTTTGCTGGCCAGGCCTGGTGCCTGTTGTGGCTGATCCTCAAAAGGAGGTTTAGGGAATTGATCCAGATCGAGCGTCTTGTTAGTGGGTGTCGCCATTGTATGCTCCTTGAACAACGTTATCTGAGACATTAAGCCTGGCACAAATGTGATATTTGTCACATCTGACTGCTGATTCATTGAGCAGGTAAAACCAGAAGAAATTAATAATGCTGATAAAGCGTAGTCATGAAATCAGAAAACTGTGCCGGAGCCTCCGATTATTTTTCTGCGCGGGAAGGGGATATTTAAAACGAAGCGTGGCGGGTTTTGGTTATTATTACAGCGAATAAAGCGCATCGGCAGAAAATAAAAAAAGGCGGTTATCCGCCGCGTACTGAACCCCGCCAGACGACATCCACCGGGTATATTCTGCGCTCCTGCTGCTGTTCATTCTTCGGCATCAGTGTCTCCGGTTGCGCTTCCGTCTCCACCAGCCAGGCAATCGCATCGCGGGCGAACTGCTCCACCGGCTGCGCGAAGGTGGTGAGGTTGTAAGAGGACCAGCCCGACTGCGGAATATTGTCGTGCCCCATGATGCAGAGATCCTCCGGAATACGCAGCGCAAAGCGGTGACGCGCTTCATCCATAAAGCCACAGGCGAGCAGGTCGGTGGCGCAGTAAACCGCGTCAGGGCGAACTTTTCGGGTCAGCAGACGCTGAGCCAGAATCTGTCCGCTTTCATAGGAGGTGGAGCCGAACCGCTCGACCTGAACCGCGACGCCCGCTTTCTGCGCCGCGGCCAGAAAATCGGCTTCGCGCTTCAGCAGGCTGGGTGTTCCCGCCAGCGAATTCACGAAAGCGATGCGGTTGCAGCCCGCCCGCACAAATGCGTTGACCGCCATTTCCGCTGCCGGGCCGGAGTCGAGATTAATATTGAGCGTACCGGGCAAAGACTCATCGCGATTAATCAGCACCAGGTGCTGGCCATGTTTGTAGCAGAGGCGGGTAATGCCGCTGTCAGGCATACCTGAAAGAATAATGGAGGCGTCGGCGCGAAAATTAATCGCCTGTTGCAGCGCGGCGGAAACGCGCGCATCCGAGCGGTCGGTGTTAATCAGCATCGCCACTTTTCCCGCTTCCTGCAGGTACTGGGTCATCCAGCGCACCAGGCTGGCACGGTAGGGCGTATCCACTTCGGAGGCAATTAAACAGACAATGCCGCTGCGGTTGCGAACCAGACCCCGTGCCAGATGGTTGACGTGATAGCCCAGCTCTTCTGCCGCTTTCATCACCCGCTGACGGGTGGCCTCCGACACGCTGGCACCTGGCGTAAAGGTGCGGGAGACCGCTGAACGGGAAACGCCCGCCCGGTCTGCGACATCCTGTGCGCTTACCACCGCTTTAAGCTGCTGCATCTTATTTCCCCGTCCCACCGTTGTCTGCACTGAGTCTGCCTGAAATTGCAAGGCTGTGCAAAACATGGCTGCACGTAAAGTGTTTCAAATTTGTGACAGCGCCTGACAATTGCGTAACAACCGAATTGACAGTGTCAACAGCTCGCCGTACTACTTTGCGCATACGTTTGCACACATGTGCAATAGCTGGCGCACCTGCGTCATCCAGCCCCAGGAGAACATCATGCGTTATTCCTCTCTGCTCGCTGCTGTCATTGTCTGCCCTATGATGCCGTTTGCTGCCTCGGCGGCCGGCCTTAACATGATCTGCTCAGCGGATGTGGTGGTGTGTGAACAGATGACCACGCTGTTCAGCCAGAGCCATCCTGATATCAAACTCAGCATGGTGCGGCTCTCTGCCGGTGAAGCCTATGCCCGTATCCGCAGTGAAGCACGCAATCCCCGTACCGATATCTGGTGGGCCGGCACCGGGGATCCGCACATGCAGGCTGCCGAAGAGGGCTTAACCCAGGCCTATAAATCCCCTTTGCTCGATCAGCAACAACCCTGGTCACAAAAAGTGGCGGAAATCTCCGGTTATCGCACCGTGGGCGTCTACGCCGGTGCGCTGGGCTGGGGCTATAACACGAAGCTGCTGGCGGAGAAAAAGCTGAAGGTCCCGGCCTGCTGGGCTGACCTGCTCGACCCGGGTTTTAAAGGTGAGATTCAGATCGCCAATCCCAACTCCTCCGGCACGGCCTATAACACCCTGGCGACGCTGGTGCAGATTATGGGTGAAGACAAAGCCTTCGATTATCTGAAGAAGCTTAACGCCAACATCTCGCAATACACCAAGTCCGGCTCTGCGCCGGTCAAAGCCGCTGCGCGCGGTGAAACCACCCTCGGGATTGTCTTTATGCACGATGCCGTAGCGATGGAAGTGGATGGCTTCCCGATTAAGCCCGTCGCGCCCTGTGAAGGCACTGGCTATGAGATTGGTTCAATGTCGATCATCAAAGGAGCACGAAATCTGGCAAATGCCAAAGTCTGGTATGACTGGGCGCTGAGCGCTGAGGCGCAATCACACATGAAAGAGGCGAAATCGTTCCAGCTCCCTTCCAACCGTCAGGCGGAGATCTCTGAATATGCGCCGCGTTTCGAGAACATCAAACTGATCGATTATGACTTCAAAACCTATGGCGATTCGGCAAAACGTAAAGCGCTGCTGGGCCGCTGGGATAAAGAGATTGGTGCCAGCGCGCAATAACAGTGGGGTTGTCCCGGCCGCCTGAGCCGGGCCGTTGCCAGACCGCGGTGGCGTAAGCCTGATGCCCGCTTCCTGATCGAGGTAATTTATGAATGCGCACAATCGTCGCTTAACCGCGGCGCTGCTGGCGGGCGCCGTCGCGCTGACGCTGCTGCCCTGGTACAGCCTGGAGCAGGGCTTCTTCAGCGGGGAGTGGCTGTTCAGCTTATGGACCGATGAGAACAGTGCACCGGCGCTGGGGCAGCTCGCGTTACGCAGCTGGCTGAGTATTGCTGTCGCGCTGTGGCTGCTCTCTGCGGCCAGCGTCTTTCTGCCGCCGGGCCGCACGCGTAGCACGCTCCTGCTGCTTTTCAGCGTCACGGGCATCCTGTTTCTGGTGCTGGAAGGGCATGCCATTGGTTTCAGTGGCTGGAACTGGCTGTGGCTGGAACATATCGCGGGTCCGCAGGCATTGGGCCAGCCAGCAATGGGCGCGGGCGCGTTGCTGCTGCTGACCGTGTTTTTGCTGATCTTCGCATTTGCCCTGGCGGAGCGGGGTGTGCTGAAAGGTGATGCCTTTGTCGTGGCGTCGATTGTACTGCTGGTGGCGCTGGTGACCACCTTTGTGCTCTATCCGGTGCTGAGCCTGTTTGTCGCCTCGGTGCAGGATATTGATGGCAGCTTCAAACCGGATGGGCTGATTGCCAATATGCAGGACCCTGCGATCTGGAGTCTCTCCTGTTTCACCGGTGGCACCTGCGGCACGGCCTGGCGCACGCTGGGACTGGCGCTGATGACCGCCAGCGGTTCGACGCTGCTGGGGCTGGCGTTTGCGCTGGCGGCTACGCGCACGTCGCTGCCGTGCAAGAAAGCGCTGCGGATGCTGACCATTCTGCCGATTATCACGCCACCGTTTGTTATCGGACTGGCGCTTATCCTGCTGTTTGGCCGCTCCGGTGTCGTAACAGAATCACTGGCAACGCTGTTCGGCATCGAACCGGGCCGCTGGCTCTATGGCCTGACCGGCATCTGGATTGCGCAGGTGCTGTCGTTTACCCCTATCGCTTTCCTGGTGCTGATTGGCGTGGTCGAGGGTGTCAGTCCGTCACTGGAAGAGGCCTCTCAGACGCTGCGCGCCAGTCGCTGGCGCACCTTCTCCCGCATCTCGCTGCCGCTGATGGCGCCCGGTCTGGCCAACGCCTTCCTGATCAGCTTTATCGAAAGCATGGCCGATTTCGGTAACCCGATGGTGCTGGGTGGCAGTCATGGCGTGCTCTCCACCGAAATCTTCTTCTCTGTGGTCGGCGCACAGAACGACCCGAGCCGCGCGGCGGTGCTGGCGATGATCCTGCTGGGCTTTACGCTGACTGCATTTCTGGTGCAGCGCGTCTGGCTCGCCGGAAAAAGCTTTGCCACCGTCACCGGCAAAGGCGACGGTGGCCGTCACGTGATGCTGCCGCGTCCGGTGCGCTACAGCGTCTATGGCATGGTCATCCCGTGGGGACTCTTCACGCTGGTGATCTACGGCATGATCATGATTGGCGGCTTTGTACAGTCGTGGGGGCTGAATAACAACCTGACGCTGGATCACTACATTCGCGCCTTCAGCGTCAGCGTCAATCAGGGGCAGCTGGTCTGGCGCGGCGTCGCCTGGAACTCCTTCTGGACCACGCTGGAGATTGCCCTGATCGCTGCGCCGCTCACGGCCATTGTGGGGCTGCTGACGGCCTGGCTGATTGTGCGGCAGAAGTTTGCCGGCCGTCAGACCTTTGAATTCATGCTGATGCTGAGCTTTGCCATTCCCGGTACGGTCATCGGCGTGAGTTATGTCATGGCCTATAACCTGCCGCCGCTGGAGATGACCGGTACCGCGATGATCCTGATCGCCTGCTTTGTCTTCCGTAATATGCCGGTCGGCGTGCGTGGCGGGATTGCGGCGATGAGCCAGCTGGATAAAAGCCTGGATGAAGCCTCACTGACGCTGGGCGCTAACAGTTTTCGGACGCTGCGCAAAGTCGTGCTGCCGTTGCTGAAACCGGCGATCAGCGCCGCGCTGGTCTATGCCTTTGTGCGGGCGATAACCTCGATCAGCGCGGTGATTTTCCTGGTCAGCGCCCAGTACAACATGGCGACCTCTTACATCGTCGGGCTGGTGGAGAACGGTGAGTATGGCGTCGCCATTGCCTACTCGTCGGTATTGATTGTCGTGATGCTGCTAATCATAGGCCTGTTCCAGCTGCTGGTGGGCGAACGTCGCCTGCGCCGTACAACCCAACCGGCGGTGATGGTTACCGCACCTTCTGCCTCCACACTGACTCAGGAGAGAGCCCTATGACGACCATTAACGCCGGATCGGTGGTGTTTGAACATGTCGCGAAGCGTTTTGCTGGTTTTACCGCCGTGCCGGATCTGTCGCTCACCGTAGAGCCAGGCACGCTGGTGACGCTGCTCGGGCCGTCCGGCTGCGGCAAGACTACCACGCTGCGGCTACTGGCCGGGCTGGAGCATCCCACCTCGGGAAGGATTCTGATTGGCGGCAAAGAGGTAACGCATCTGCCCGCTAACGAACGGGATGTGGCGATGGTGTTTCAGTCATACGCGCTGTTTCCCCACATGAACGCTATCGACAACATTCTTTACGGGCTGCTCTCCTCGGGCATGAACAAACGCGAAGCGCAGGACAGGGCGCGT
Organism: Pantoea jilinensis; assembly: GCF_019104105.1. NCBI lineage: Bacteria > Pseudomonadati > Pseudomonadota > Gammaproteobacteria > Enterobacterales > Erwiniaceae > Pantoea > Pantoea jilinensis. Next base: position 2,073,127 of record NZ_CP077746.1, read on the forward strand.
GAGGGGCTGAAGCTGGTGGGGTTAGAGAGTCAGGGAGAGCGGTTGCCGTCTGAACTTTCTGGCGGACAGCAGCAGCGTATTGCGGTAGCGCGTGCGCTGGTGCTGGAACCGCAGGTGCTGCTGCTCGATGAGCCGTTGTCGAACCTTGATGAGCGTCTGCGCCGTCGGGTGCGCACCGATATCCGTGATTTGCAGCAGCGGCTCGGATTTACGGCGGTCTATGTCACCCATGATCAGGAAGAGGCGCTGGCAGTCTCCGATAAGATTATTGTCATGAAAGAGGGGGATATTGCCCAGCAGGGCGCGCCGGAGACGCTTTATCATTCGCCCAACTCGGTCTTTATTGCGGACTTTATGGGGGAAGCCAATATTCTGCCCTGTGAAGTGGAGCAGGCGGATGCAGATGACGCACTGGTTCGTCTGGGTAACCAGCGCTTTCGGGTGCGGGGTGCGGGCGCTAAAACCGGCAGTGCCCAGCTGGCGGTGAGACCCCAGTTTATTACGTTGTCTGGCGATGGCCAGGGCGCGTTGCAGGGTGAAGTGATCCACAGCACCTGGCTGGGTGACCATATTGAATATGAAGTCGCGACCGAGCTGGGCGCGTTGTTCATTATCGATCCGCAGATGGAACAGCGTCTGCCTCTCGCCACCCTGGTAGGCGTCAACTTTAAGCCGCAGGGCCTTGCCCTGATTGCCCGTTAATCTGATTAACCCGAGGAGTTTGCATGGCATCGCATGATGAAATAATGGCGCGACTGGCTTTAGCGGAGGCTGTGGCCCGCGAAGGTGGCGCGACCGCGCTAGGCTGGTTTAACCGTCGCGACACGCTGGTGGTAGAGACCAAGTACGATTTGCAGGATGTGGTGTCAATTGCCGACCGTGAAGTAGAGCAGTTGATCGCCAGCCGCATAAAGGATGCGTTTCCCGATGATGGCTTTCTGGGTGAGGAGTCGGGGCTGCAGGCGGGACACTCTGACTACACCTGGGTGGTTGATCCGATCGATGGCACCAGCCCGTTTCTCAATGGGATGCCGAGCTGGTGCGTTTCGGTGGCAGTGCTGCGTGGCGATGTGCCGGTTATCGGTGTGATTTTCGCACCCACTTATGAGGAGTGCTATGTGGCGGCACTGGGGCAGGGCGCGACGCTGAACGGTCGTCGTCTGCAGGTTGATCCCACCCGCACACTGCAAAATCATGTTACCGGCTTTGGCGCTAACAGTTATGTCAGTCCGCAGCAGGTTGGCGAGATTGTGGCGGCGCTGCTGTCGGCGGGCGGTAACTTTATCCGCATTGGTTCGGGCGCGCTGATGCTGGCGTGGGTCGCCGCCGGTCGGGTTGTGGGATATTACGAACCCTATATGCACGCCTGGGATTGCCTGGCGGGTTACTGTCTGGTGAAAGAGGCGGGCGGCTGGTACCACCCGTTCAATACCGAAGGCGACCGCATCATCAAAGGGGCGCAGGTTCTGGCCGTTGCTCCCGGCGCCGAAGCAGACCTTAAGCGCATTGCGGGTTTGTGACCCTGTCACGCTGACTGCTTTAATGGTGGTCAGCATGAGTCTATTACCCTGAGCGTTTTCGTCAGATAGTGACGCTGCATGCCGGTTTCTGGAAAGTCGGGCAGGGACATCTGCTGCTGATACCCCTGCTTCTGATAAAACGGCAGAGCCTGAAAGCTGAAGGTATCCACCAGCGCAAAGAGACATCCCCTCTTAGCCGCCTCCTGTTCCGCGGCTTCCATCAGCGCGCGACCCAGACCACTGCCACGCACAGTTTCGTCCACCCAGAGAAAATCAATGCAGAGCCAGTTGCCTTTGCGCGAGGCGATGACTCCACCGCGCAACACGCCTTCTGCATCTTTATGATAAACCGACAGCGGGCCCCAGTTCTCGCGGCTGATAAACTGCCGGTTGTAAGCGCCTAATCCTGCCAGCAACGCGTCCCGATCATTATCGTTTTCCTGATAGGTAAGGGTAAATGTGTGCATTCTGTGTCTCTTCTATCTGTGTGTTTTTATCCCCTTAAAGGGATATTTTAGCGTTTATCCTCTGTAGGGTATAATAGGCAAATTATCCCTTTGCGGGTATAATCTCTTTTTATCCCCTGTAAAGGATAATGCATCTGCGTTATGCTGACAGCCTGTGATCCTTAAGGAGTCACCCCATGATATACAGCCCGATACAGCTGGCAAACCAGCTCAAGTTTATCCGCCAGCGCAATGGCTGGACGCAGAGTGAGCTGGCAAAAAAGGTCGGCCTGAAACAGGCTACCATTTCTCATTTTGAAAATGCGCCTGACAGCACCTCACTGGCCACGCTGTTTAAGCTGTTACAGGCGCTGGAAGTGAGTCTGGCCGTTCAGGAAAAAGAGGGGGTCACGGCGACTCATTTGCATGATGAGGATGAGTGGTAATGCAAAGGCTGATTGCGTGGATGAACGGCGAACGGGTGGGTGTACTGACACGGCAGCGAAACGGCACCCATGCGTTTCAGTATGATACCGGCTGGCTGAGTAATCCGCTCTCCCGGCCGCTGTCACTCTCAATGCCATTGCAGGTTAAGGCGATCACATCACACGCTGTGATTAACTTCTTCGATAACCTGCTGCCGGACAGCCCACTGATTCGTGAGAGAATCGCAGCGCGTTACCAGACTCAATCCTGTGAGCCCTTTGATTTACTGCAGGAGGTGGGACGTGACACCGTCGGAGCAATTATGTTGTTGCCGCCCGACAGGCCATTGCCTGCCGTGCAGGCTCGTTATGAGGTGCTGGATGAAGCCCGGCTCGAAAGCGTACTGTCGGCCAGGTACGATATTCCGCTGGGAATGTTGCATGAGGAGCCCGATTTCCGCCTCTCAGTTGCGGGTGCACAGGAGAAAACCGCGCTGCTGCTGACGCAGGAAGGCTGGAGCATTCCTGCCGGTGGCACGTCTGCCTCACACATCATTAAGCTGCCAGTCGGTGAGATTAAACAGCCGACCGCTACGCTGGATATGCGTGAAAGCGTAGAGAATGAGTATCTTTGTCTGACGCTGGCCCGCGCACTCGGTATCAATGTGCCGCAGGCGACCATTATCCGGGCCGGAAAGATGCGCGCCCTCGCCGTTGAACGCTTTGATCGCCGCTGGTCACGTGACAAAACCCGGCTGATTCGCCTGCCACAGGAGGATTTCTGTCAGGCGCTGGGACTGACCTCGTCAACCCAATATGAATCGGATGGCGGGCCGGGCATCGCAGAGATCATGCAGATACTGATGGGATCACGTCACGCCATTGAAGATCGCTATCGCTTTATGATGTTCCAGGTATTTCAGTGGCTGATTGGTGCCACCGACGGTCACGCCAGGAATTTCTCACTGTTTATTGAGCGCGGCGGCAGTTACCGTCTGACCCCTTTTTATGATGTGATCTCCGCGTACCCGGTGCAGTCGGGTTCCGGCATGAACACGCAAACGCTGACACTGGCGATGGGGCTGGGTGCCACTCAGGAGAAGAGGACGGAGATCGACAAAATTTACCCGCGCCATTTTATCGCCACGGCGAAGCAGGTGAGTTTTGATCGTGACAGCCTGCAGCAGATCTTTGACTTCTTCATTAAAGCGCTTCCCCAGGCAATCGTTTTGGTGCGTGATGCGTTGCCGCCCGACTTTCCTCAGCATATCGCCGACGCCATTTTCAGCCATGCATTGATTATGCTGGAGCGGTTACGGCATGGAGAGTGAGGGCACGGAGCTGGCACTATGCTGAAAAGCCAGTCTGCCCATGTCTCGTTAAAAGCGGGTCAGCTATGCTTATCTGACAGGCATAACAAAGGAGTATGGGTATGAAGTGTCCGGGATGTGAAGGAGAGGCGTTTGTTTACGCCACGCGTGATGTCAGTCTCAATACCGGTAATCCGGATGATGTTGTGCACGATGTGAAGGGCGATCACTGCATCCGTTGCGGGGCTGTGATCATGAATGCCGGCACGGCAGAGCAGTATCCCGAAAAGGCTGAAGCGCTGGAGAATGCCGGCGTTCCCATCAAATAATATCAGGAGCCCGCGTAAAGCGGGCTCTGCTTATCGCTTTATGTACTCTTCTGATCGGCTCACTCTTATTGGGTCCTGCGTCGCTGACCATTTTTGTCGCCGGTCACAGCGAATAATGTCTCCTGCGACGAATCACCCATAAAAAAGCCTGCACAAGGCAGGCAAATCGTTATAAGGGAATGTCCATCTTTTGATAACACGCAACGAGTAAGTTGTGTGATGGTTGCACCCTACAGGAGAAACATTAGGTTTACCCCGGGAACGGGAACCTGACTCTGTCAATGCGGACACTGGAGTGCGTTATGGATGCCAATCGCTATGCCCTGGAAGTCATTGCTTCACCGCCGGTGTTTCCCGGTGTCGCCAGTCCTGTGTTGTCTGATGAAACGCTGCATCGTCGTCTGGCCGCTATTATTCAGCGCATGCAGGAGCAGAAGATTGCACAGCTGATTATCTATGCCGACAAAGAGCACGGCAGCAATTTTGAGTATCTGGCGGGATTCATTCCTCGCTTCGAGGAGGCGCTGCTGGTGGTGAATCAGCAGGGCGCTCTCACTTATATCATGGGTAATGAGAATCTAAAGCTGGTGCCTTTTGCCCGCAATCCGGGGCGCTGTCTGCATGCGCCGCTCTTTTCGTTGCCTAATCAGCCGATGCGCGGTGAGCAGCCACTGGATCAGCTGTTAAATGAGGCCGGGATTGTCGCGGGATAACGCACCGGGCTGGTGGGCTGGAAGTTGTTTACCGGCAGGCAGCTAGGAATGTGTGATTTGCCGCAGTTCGTTTACGCTGCAGCGGCGCAGGCGACGGGCAGTGATGCGCTGCTGGTTAACGCGACCGGGCTGTTTATTTCGCCGGATAACGGTGCGCGCTGCGTGAATTGCGCCGATGAAGTGGCGTTTTATGAGGCTGGGGCAAATCTTGCGTCAACCGCCATGCTGGCTGCGCTGGATAGCGTAGAGCCAGGCAACACGGAGAAGGCGTTAGGCGCACAGCTTAACGCAGAAGGTCAGCCTAATACGGTGATGACGATTGCGGCAACCGGCGATCGTTTTGCGCATGCCCGGCTTTATCCATCGGAAAAACAGCTCGTCACTGGCGATAAGCTTTCTCTTACTACCGGCTATAAAGGCGGGCTGACAAGTCGTTCCGCTTATGTGGTCAGCGGGTCTTCTGAGTTACAGTGTAACGTTTCGGACTGGTTAACCCGTCTGGCGATCCCCTATTATCATGCGGTGGTCAGCTGGCTGGAACATCTGCACATCGGTATGACCGGCGGCGAACTCTATTCACTTATTGAGAGCGTGTTGCCCAAAGCAGAGTATGGCTGGCATCTGAATCCGGGGCATCTGGTGGCTGACGAGGAGTGGTTAAGCTCACCTGTCTATCCCGACTCTGCCGTGACACTAAAGAGCGGTATGCTGCTGCAGATTGATATCATCCCGTCGGTGCCGGGTTACGGAGGCTGCAGTATTGAGGATACGGTCGGGCTGGCAGATGCGGCATTGCGTGATGAGCTGGCGCGCGCTTATCCGGATGTCTGGCAGCGTATGACGCAGCGCAAAACCTACCTGGCGGAGGTGCTGAGGATCCGGTTGCCGGAGGAGGTGATGTTGCTCTCAAATACGGTAGGGTATTTACGCCCTTTTTTACTGGATAAGCGCCGCGCGCTGGTGCGTCAGTAGACGATTACCCGGCCTGAGGAGGCCGGTAATAATTTGTAAAATTTAACTGAGAGTAAAACAGAGGCGCATCTGTCAGGATACGCGCCTCAGAAAGTTCCTGGTTGCTCTCATTCGATGAAATGGTTTACCAAAAACGCGGTTTTGTTTGCCTGCAAAACCTCTCTTGCCGCGTTTATCGCACTCTCTGTCGCACTCTTTCTTAACTTCGAAAAACCCGCCTGGGCGCTGACCACCGTTTTTGTCACGTCACAGCTTTATGCGGCATCGACCGTCTCGAAATCACTGTTTCGTCTGATGGGCACGCTGCTGGGCGGCATCTTCATTCTGCTGATCTATCCTGAAACCGTGCAGTCACCCGTATTGTTCAGTCTTTGTGTGTCGCTGTGGGTAACGGTTTGCCTTTATCTTTCTCTGCATGACCGCACGCCGAAGAGTTATGTCTTTATGCTGGCGGGTTACAGTGCGGCGATAATGGGCTTTCCTGATGTGGATACGCCGTCTGCGATTATTAATACCGTCATTTCACGTATTGAGGAGATTACGCTGGGTATCCTCTGCAGTACGCTGGTTCACCGGCTGGTATTTCCGGTTTCGATGCACCATCTGCTGGGGCAGAGCGTTAATCACTGGTTTCTCAACGCGCGCAAACTCTGTGATGAACTGATCAGCGGGATGGCGAAGAACAAATCGCTGGAGCGGGAAGATATCCTGATTCAGATGGCGGGCTATCCGCTGAATGTTGAAACATTGCTGACACACTGTGTTTATGAGGGCGAAGCGGCGCGTAATGTCATCCGTCTGGTCAGCGTGCAGTATCAGCATCTGAGTTATCTGCTGCCGACGCTGACCGCGATTGAGTCACGGCTGGGCGTACTGGCCGAACTGAACATTCGTTTTCCGCCGTGCGTCACCGACGTGTTTCAGGAATTTCTGTTGTGGCTGCATCATGACCGTATTAACGATATTGCCGGACTGCGTGAGGCGATTGCCTCCAGTCAGGCGACGCTGGAAGAGGAATGGCGGGCAGGGCGTCTGCCAACTGAAGAGAGTCTGCTGCTGATTGGTCTGCTGGAGCGGCTGGCTAACTTTGTACGTATTGCCGATGCCTATGAAAATGTCAGCGCGCGAGCCGAGGATCTCTACAGCCACGGGGATGGGGCGGCGATCCGCAATATCCGGGAACATCGTCATATTGATAAAGGCCTGCTGCGGTTGTCCGCGCTGACCGCTTTTCTGGCCACCTTTCTCTCCAGCCTGTTCTGGATTGGCAGCGGCTGGGCCGATGGGGCGAATGCGCCTTTGATGGCGGCGATTATCAGCTCTTTTTTCGCGGGTGTTGATTCCCCGGTGACGCCGATGAAGCTCTTCGTGAAAGGGGTGGTGATTGCACTGGTGGTCAGCCTGTTTTATATCGCGTTCCTGATTCCACAGGCCAATACCTTACAGGCGTTGATGATCTGTCTGCTGCCTGGCCTGATGCTGCTAAGTCTGGTGATCGCTAATCCGGCAACCAATATGGTGGGGCTGAGTGTCGCTATTCAGATCCCCGGCTTTATCGGCTTAAGCCATCACTATGTGCCAAACCTGATCGTCACGCTGAACGCGGCCATCTCCTCAATGGTGGGGATTATGTTTGCTGTGGTGCTGACGGCGTTGATTCGCAATAAGCGGCCCTCCTGGATTGCCAGAAGAGCGGTGCAACGGGGACTGCGCGACCTGTTAGGATTTATCAAAATGGTGGAACGTAATTCCGCCACGCTGCTGTCACGGCAACAATTTATTGCCCGAATGCTCGACAGGGTGAACATTATTCTGCCGCGTAAACGTCTCGACCCGGTGCCGGATATCGTGGTGGGTGGGTATCTGATTACCGAAACCTGGCTGGGTGCCAACTGTTATGACTTTTACGCACGATACAGGGAAGTGCTGGAGAGCCATCGGATTGATAGCGGTCAGATGTTTCACGAGCTGGCGCTTTATCTGAAACGCAAAATGAAGTCACTGCAATTAGCGCCGCATCAGGATCTGCTGGATGAACTGGATCTGTTACTGCTGCGGATAGAAAGAATTGCCCGCGAGGAGAGTGCAGCTGTCGCGCCATTAATCCATCTTTTTAATATTCGGGTATCACTTTTTCCCCATCAGCGCTGGCCGGAGTAACAGGGGCTGGCTGGTGGTGTTTCGAACCGGGATTGAAGTGTAGTAAAGAGAATACCTTTTAGTTACATCATACATAAGATCTTAGTCTAAAACAGATGTCAGACAGGGTGCCTGTTTGTCATGTCTTACAGTAACACGAGCCGGGATGATGGGAAAACGCTGGGGTGGATTGCTGAGTAAAGCGGACATTATACCCATTTAAAATCAGCGTGTTGCATACTTTTTCATGCCCGCCTGACACTGTTGCCGTCATTTGAGGATTCGTCAAATTCGCATCACGCAGCGGCTGAAACCCGCAATAAGAGCAGGGTGCGCCTGGCGCATTACAGGCTGAGAGAATTAGCTGTTTACCTGTGGCTGTAACTGATAAATCCACGCAGTGTAATACTGGTTATCCCCGGCAGTTACGCGAACTTCGACGCGATCATAGCCATCTTCAAACGCATCCAGCATTGGCCAGTGCGCATCCAGCTGCTCAGAGATAAACAAGTATCCTGGTACAGCGGGGCCATGTTCATCCAGAACAATGCCAGGAAAATCAGCCGCTGCACCCCAGCCACGCTCATAGAAGGTGCCGTTTACCGAGCCGGCCAGCCATTCGCCGCTAATGTTTTCAAGAATATGGGCATTCTCCCGGCCCGGACAGAGCGTGCCATAGACAAATAAGCGTTCCATTTTTCCTCGTTTTCCAGACTCAAAGCCGGTTACTTTAACGCGTTGTGATAAATTCTGCAGCCCTGACGTCACGCCAGTTATTCAGAATTGACGTAGCAGCGCCTGCGGAGCACAAAAATTCTACAGTTAGCGCACGCATCCCGGCCCTGGAGTACGCATGTAAAACAGGAAAGCCGACGTTAACAGCCTGAAGGCTGTATTAGCAAATTACAGCTTTTAAGCTGTTATATTGCTTTAACAGCTTTTAGAGTGTATTTTGATTAAACAGCGTACAGGCTGTATCACCTGTTAAAGCGGTCAGCGCACGATGAAAAATGTCTATCCGATAAAAACACTCAGCCAGTTGCGTCCTTTGCTTATTGGTTTTCGCAAAGCAAATGGACTGACGCAAAAAGATCTGTCTGAACGATTAGGCGTCACTCAGCAGACTTATGCGCGTCTGGAAGCCAACCCGGCCAGAGCCAGCATTGAACGCCTCTTCAAAATCTTCACACTACTGGGCGTGGAGATGACTCTCTCTTCGGGAATAAGCTCATCCGCAGGAAAGCCGACAGAAGAAAAGGGGACGTTAGAAAATTCACCTGCGAGACGGGAGAAGTGGTGACGCTATGAGCCGGAGACAGCAGCGTTTAGTGATATGGATGAACGGTATCCAGGTTGGATTCTGGAACAAAAGCAAAGGAGAAGATACGCTGCAATATCTTCCTGAATGGAGTGCCGACGCGCAAGGAAGACCGTTATCGCTCTCTTTGCCTTTTACCCCCGGCGATCAAATCTGGCGCGGAAATGTGGTACGTGACTACTTTGATAATTTATTACCGGATAGTGAAGGGATTCGCAGGCGTCTGGCAATGCGGTATCAGGCAGAAAGTCTCGACCCTTTTGACCTGTTGACCGAGCTGGGAAAAGATTGCGCAGGCGCGATACAGTTACTGAAAGAGGGCGATGAACCCACGGATTTATATTGCGTAAAATATCGGCCGCTCTCTGAATCAGAGATCGCAATGACATTGCGAAATACCACGGCGGCATCATTACCCGGCAGACAGAGTGATACAGGCGACTTACGGCTATCCATTGCCGGTGCGCAGGAAAAAACAGCGTTATTATGGCATGACGATCGGTGGTGCAAGCCTGAAGGGAATACGCCAACGACGCATATTTTCAAGTTGCCGCTTGGCCTGGTCGGCAATATGAAAGCTGATATGAGTACATCCGTGGAAAACGAATGGCTCTGTTCGCTGCTACTTGAACAATTCGGCATCCCGGTCGCAAGAACAGAAATCGCTCAATTCGAAGATCAGAAAGTCCTGGTGGTTGAACGTTTTGACCGCAAATGGTCAGGTGATCAGCGGTGGATCATTCGTTTACCTCAGGAAGATATGTGTCAGGCTGCGGGGATGTCACCATTACGCAAATATCAGGCCGACGGCGGGCCAGGTATCTCTGAAATTATGGAGATTCTGAGTCATTCAGATCACGCAGAACAGGACAGATTGCATTTCTTTAAAGCACAGATAATTTTCTGGGTACTGGCGGCCACAGATGGCCATGCTAAAAATTTCAGTATTGCGATAGGGCCTCAGGGGCATTATTGCCTTACGCCACTTTATGATGTTTTATCGGCATGGCCGGTCATCGGAAATGGCAATAATCAGATAGCCTGGCAAAAATGCAAACTGGCGATGGCCGCTCGCGGCAGCAGCAACTATTACAAACTCTACAAAATACAAAGACGGCACTGGATTAACCACGGTGAGCAGACCGGCCTGAGTAAAAAGCAGGTTGAGATGATGATGGATGAAATAATTTCTGACGCACCGGACGTCATCGAGCGTGTTCGCGCTCAACTGCCAGATCAGTTCCCGTCAGAACTGGCAGAACGCGTGTTTGATGGCATAACGCAGCAATGCAGGCGTCTGGCCGGAAATTAGCGCCGATTAAAATTTCCCACTGAACACAGTGTCAGAAGAGAACAGGCTGAGAGGTGCAACACGGCAACGCAGATGTTTATCGATTACAGCCTGAATGATGAAAAGACGGAGAGATTCATTGTCAGACAGAATCATCAGGCATCCGCAGAGATTCCCTGGGAAAGGTGGAAAACAGGATAAGACAGACACCTGACCAAAGAGCGCATAATGTATATTATGTTAAATAAGAGATTAACAGTGCACTTATCACTGTGATACTGCGTCATTCATTACTGTACTTCCGACCTGCTGTTACGTTACTGCCACTGCCCTGCACCTTCATAGTGATGCCTTCAAACAGATCGCCTGAAAACCCCGAACAACGATGCAGTCCGGGGTTTGTCATCAGATTATTTCAGATGCGAACGCAGTGCTTCACCCGCCTGGTCAATGGCTGTTCTGACTGTCGGTTCCTGGCTCAAGGCGTTCAGCAAACCGAAGTCATGAATCATGCCATTGTACCGTGTAACGGTCACCGGCACGCCTGCTGCATCCAGCTTACGACCGAATGCTTCACCTTCATCCCGTAATACATCCAGCTCTGCAGTCTGAATCAGCGTTGGCGGTAACCCCTTCAGCTGTTCAGTGCTGGCGCGCAACGGCGATGCCAGAATGTTATTACGATCTTTTTCCGACGTCGTGTAATTATCCCAGAACCACTTCATCATGTTCTTCGTCAGGAAATGTCCGTCAGCAAACTGCTCATATGACGGCGTGTCGAAACGCGCATCGGTAACCGGCCATAGCATCACATCATAACGGATAGCTGGCGTTTTAAACTGTTTCGCCTGTAACGCAACTGCCGCCACCATGTTACCGCCAACGCTGTTACCAACCAGCGCCAGACGTTTTCCGTCAACGCCAATTTCAGCACCATGGTCGGCGACCCATTTAGTGGCTTCATAGGCCTGAGTGATTGCCACCGGGAAATGGGCTTCTGGCGAAGGTTGATAGTTAACGAATACCGCTGCAGCACCGGATGCATTCACCATGTCACGAACCAGACGTTCATGGGTTGGAAAATCGCCCAGCACCCATCCGCCGCCGTGGAAGAACATAAACACCGGCAATGTGCTGCTGGCGTGCTCAGGTTTAACGATGGTCAGCGTCAGAGGCTTGCCCAGTACAGTAATGATCTTCTGTGAAATCTGTGCCGGCGGCAGTTCTGCGCCCTTCTGTGCTCCGGTCAATACTGCCCGGGCATCGTTGACAGAGAGTTGCTCAATTGGTTTACCCGTTCCGCTGTTGAGCGCTTTCAGAAAGGCGGCGACACCTACGGTCGGTTGCGGACTGTTTTCAGTTGGCGCAGCAAACGCGCTACTTATCTGGCTGCTTAACAGTAATGCACTGGCGATCAGTTTCATTTTCATTACAGGACTCCGATTAACTTGCTATTTAATAGTGTGCTATCTGGTTGGCCGAACAATGACACGGCACCTCTTCATTGTAAACAACTAAATAGCGCACCATTTAAATGGCAGAACCAGTCTTCCTGGAAATCATCGGGGTTAACGTGGCAAATTGCAGCTATCTGTATCGAATTGCAGTCATTGAGCGCGACATTTCAGAAGCGGAAAAATCCTGAATTGATTCCGCTTTCTGCTCAGCACTGAACTCCTGGTGCCCTGCTTTGGCTGCCAATCTCCGGGAATTCAACCTGGCGGCACTTTTCTCTGATCAACTTTTATCGCATAAATGCCGGACTATTAATTAAAAAAACAACTCTTGTATGATGTAACTAAATAGATTAATTCCCTCAGAAATTTCACATTTACCGCGGCTGATTTTCGCTTTGGTCTCAGGCCCTTTACTCTCTCTGCACTGCTACACGACTTCAACCAATCAATAAAGGAAACATTGATGAAAACATCATACGCTTTGATCGCAACATTACTGATGGCCTCTGGCGCGTCCGCTATCGCAGCTCAGCCCGCTGCCGCTAAAAATCCGCTGAGCGTACACGTTCTTAATCTGCAAACCGGTCAGCCTACCGCGGGCATCGAAGTCGAGCTGGATCAAAAGCAGCAGGATAACTGGGTAAAACTGGCCTCCGGCGTTACCGACAACAACGGTCGTATCAGCGCCCTGTTCCCGCAGGACAAGATGGCCAGTGCGGGCAGCTACCGTGTGGTGTTTAAAACCGGTGACTTCTACAAAAAAACCAATCAGAAAACCTTCTTCCCGGAGATTCCGGTTGAATTCAACATGGAAGCCAGTGGCGAGCACTACCATATCCCGTTACTGCTGAGCCCGTTTGGTTACTCAACCTATCGCGGCAACTAATCTGCTAATCCGGCACTCAGGTGCCGGATTCCCCCGCGACGCGCGCCGGAAAACACGCCACCAGCCAGTCGATAAACACCCGCAGCCGTTGCGTTACGTGCCGGTTTTGCGGATAAACCAGATGAAACGGATAACCCGCAGGCCGCCAGTCGCGCAATATCTCCACCATATCGCCCTGCCGCAGAATCGACGACAGTGAATAACTGAACGTCTGAATGATCCCCAGCCCGGCCAGACCCGCCGCCAGGTGTGCATTACTTTCATTAACGCCAATGCGATGCGCGCTGGTGATCTCTATTTTCTCACCCTGACGTTCAAACTGTAGCGGAAACGGTTTGCCGGTTTGCGGCGAAAGATAACTCACCAGCCGGTGCCCGTTGCGCAATTCATCAGGGTAAGCAGGAATCCCAAATGCTTTGAGATAGGCGGGTGTCGCGCAGGTGATCAGCGTGGCGTGCCCTATCAGACGCGCCACCAGTGAGGAATCGGCCAAAGGACCGCCACGAATGACACAGTCAATGTTGTCGCTAATCAGATTAGCCGGACGGTCCGAGACGCCAAGATCCAGCGTAATGTCCGGATAGCGGGCAAAGAAATCGGGCAGCAGCGGAATAAGAATATCCCGTGCGGTAGACCCGCCGATATCAACGCGTAACTGCTCGCGCGGTTTACTGCGCCGCGCATTAAAACAGGCATCAATATCCTCGAGATTGTGCAGGATACGCAGTGCTTTCTCATAGTATTCCTGCCCTTCTGCGGTGACGGTCACGCGCCGGGTGGTGCGTTGCAGTAGCCGCACGGAGAGATGTTGCCCGTTCGTGGGCGCTGGATCTGAAAGATCGCGGCATCCGGGTTAATGTCGTGAGTCCTGGCCCGGTTCGCACGCCTGGGTTGGGTGATCTGGTGAGTGAAGAGCAGCGTCAGGGTCTGTTTGATGCGCTGGCGGCACAGATACCGCTTGGCCGTCTGGGTGAACCACAGGAGGTTGCCCGTACCGTTGCGTTTCTGGCGTCTGATGCCGCCAGCTTTATTAACGCGACAGAGCTGTTTGTCGATGGCGGCATGGCACAGGTCTGAGGTTTAAGCCAGCCTGAACGCTGCCACAACAGTGATAACCCGAAATCCCGGTTCAGCCAGACCAGCACAGCTTGGCTGGCTGGCTGACCGCTAGCCAGTCACTCCCTGTTTCATAACCCGAAGGAAAAGCTGCGATCTCTCCGTCGTCCGGCACGCAGTCATAAAATGTCACGTTGCAGTCATCCCGTCCGGTAAATCCCCCGCTATAGTTATTGCCTGTCACGTCCGTCATAACACCATGGAGATAACATGAGCCAACTTTTTTCCACTGTCTCGCTCGGCGAACTTACGCTGGATAACCGCATTGTGATTGCCCCGATGTGTCAGTACTCCGCTGAAGCAGGCAATGCGACCGCCTGGCATCGGATCCATCTTGGCCAGCTCTCCTTTTCCGGCGCCGGTCTGATGATTATTGAAGCCACTGCCGTTGAGGACATTGGCCGTATCTCTCCCGGCGATCTCGGTTTGTGGAATGATGATAATGAAGCCGCACTAAAAACAGTTCTGGATGATGTGCGCCGCTACTCCTCTATCCCGATTGGTATGCAGCTGGGCCATGCGGGACGTAAAGCGTCGTGTGCGGTTCCCTGGGAAGGCGGTAAGCAGATTGCACCCGATGCAGGCGGCTGGCAAACCGTAGCCCCGTCGGCACTGAGCTACAGCGCGGATGAAGTTAAACCGGTTGCCATGAGCATTGACGATCTGCAGCGGGTAAAAAAGGCTTTTGTTGAGAGTGCCCGCCGTGCAGTGCGACTGGGTATCCAACTGATTGAAGTGCATGCCGCGCACGGCTATCTGCTGCATCAGTTTCTGTCACCGCTCTCGAATCAGCGCAGTGATGAATATGGCGGCTCGCTGGAAAACCGACTGCGTTTCCCGCTTGAGGTGTTCAAAGCCGTCCGTGAAGCCGTTCCCGCTGCCATTCCGGTGGGTGTGCGTATTTCCGCGACGGACTGGGTGGAAGGCGGCTGGGAAATCAAGCAGTCGATCGCCCTCTCACGTGAGCTGGAAGCGCTTAACTGCGCCTATATTCATGTTTCCAGTGGTGGTTTGTCGGAAAAACAGGAAATCAGCGTCGGACCCAATTATCAGGTGCCTTTCGCCCGCGATATTCGCGAGCAGGTGTCAATTCCGGTGATTGCTGTTGGCCTGATTACTGAACCTCAGCAGGCAGAAGGTGTTCTGCAACAGGGCGACGCTGACCTGGTGGCGCTGGCGCGCGGCATTCTCTATGATCCCCGCTGGCCGTGGCACGCCGCCGCCGCACTGGATGGCAAAGTGCAGGTTCCGCCGCAGTATCTGCGTTCTGAACCGCACGATGTCAAAGGCATCCTGACGCAGGATCAGTAAGCGTTAACGGGCAGGCCGCGTTACCGTGGTCTGCCCGCGATTTTAAAGAATGCCTTTCAGCCGCAGATGCTGGAGCAGCATAATGGTCTTGGCATCCACGATCTCACCCTGATCAATCGCCTGTAAGGCCTTGTCGAAACCGATCTCCAGTACCTCGATATCTTCGCCCTCTTCCACTATTCCGCCGCCTTCACCGCTGCGCTGTTGATCGTCATACTCAGCAATAAAGAAGTAGAGTTTTTCCGTCACTGAACCGGGGCTCATAAAAGCCTCAAAAACCTTTTCTACGCGACTGACGCGAAAGCCCGTCTCCTCTTCCGCTTCGGCAACAATACGCGTCTCAGGCGAGGCGTTATCCAGCAGACCAGCTGCCGCTTCAATCAGAAAGCCATCATGCCCGTTCAGGAAAATGGGAAAGCGAAACTGCCGGGTCAACACGACTGTGCGTTTATCACGGTTATAGAGCAGAATCACCGCGCCGTTTCCCCGATCGTAGGCTTCACGGCTCTGCTCCTGCCAGCGTCCATCGCTGCGCAGTAGCGAGAAGGTGTACTTCTTCAGGGTATACCAGTTATCTGACAGCAACTGCTCGTTGATGATGCGTACGCGGGGATGATTCTGCTGCATGATACTCTCCAGGATAAGTGGACAGCCCACACGCTATCATGCACAATCGTGCAAATTCAAGAAAAAACATGCAGAATGGAATGATGCTATCCAGCCAACGAAAACAGACAATTCTCGCCCTGCTCGCCCAGGAAAAACAGGTTCAGTCGCGCGACCTGAGCCAGCGATTTGGTCTCTCCGAAGACTCTATCCGGCGTGACCTGCGTGAACTGGCGGCGGAAGGATTACTGCAACGGGTGCATGGCGGTGCGTTACCGGTATCCGCTGCACTGGGCACCTTTGAAACACGAAAAAGCGTGCAGACGGCGTCTAAACAGATTATCGCCAGAAAAGCGGCCTCATTGATCCAGCCAGGCCAGATTGTGCTGATTGATGGCGGGACCACCAGCGCAGAACTGGTACGACAGTTGCCGACAACGCTGAGCTTTACCGCCGTGACACACAGTCCCAGCGTGGCGCTGGCGTTAGCCGATCACCCACTCGTGGAGGTTATACTGATTGGCGGGCAACTTTATAAGCATTCGGTGGTGGCGGTAGGCGCAGCCATGCTGGAGTCGATAAACCGCATTAACGCCGATCTCTTTTTTATGGGTGTTACCGGTGTGCATCCGGCGGCGGGTCTGACAACCGGGAATTTTGAAGAAGCGACGGTGAAGCGGGCGCTGGCAGGACGCGCAGCAGAAACCGTGGTACTGGCGTCCGCCGAAAAGCTCAATTCAGCGTCGGCATTTGCCATTGGCGATCTGTCGCTGGCGAGTACGCTGGTAGTGGAAACAGAGCCGGACGAGGCGCTGAAAAAGGCGCTCGGCCAGCACGGTGTGACGATCATCTGAGATCGCAGCAAGCCTGCAGCGCAAGATACGGGCCGGTCAGCGGTCTCTGCGCAGGGGGAAACTGCTGTGCGACAGGCGTCATTGAACTTTGTGCCAGGGCAACGGCAACCGCGCCCTGCTGATAAGCCTGCTCTGCTGCTGCCCCAATCAGGGCAAAGTAGCGTGCTGTGTCTCCCGCTTTAAACGCTGCCCACGCATCTTCCACCAGCATGACCTCGATCTGACTGTCTGGATGACAGAAGAGTGTCCGTGTCGCAGCCAGCGTCGATTCTGCGGCACACAGCGCCACCGTCGGCCCCGTAAGATGCCGCAGTGTCTCCGCTAACATCCGGTCAGTGCGCATTACCCCAGCATGCGTACTGAAATCATCAGCAACCGGCCCCAGCGTCGAACAGGTGATCAGAATCGCATCAAACTGCGGCAGCAGCGATTCAATCAGCTGTGCAATACGGCGGCGTAATTCCACTGTCATCCCGCCGCTTCGCTCCGCCTCAGTCAGCAGCGCAGGCATCACCAGATGATTCAGGGGCAGAATATCAAGAGCCAGTGCGCGGGCGGCATCATCAAAGATCGCGATATTACTGGCGGCGGTATGGAAGCAAAGAATGTTCAGGGTGAGCTCCGGTTCTTCATAAAGTTAGCGTGCGGGCGACCATGCGGCCTGCTGGATAACGACACGATAACCATCCCCATCCATAAATGTCACGCCCCGTTGATCCCAGTAGGGATTAAATGATGGCATCCGCTGAAATCCTGCCTCATCCATGCTGTTACAGCGAGCCAGCCAGTCAGGCTGTTGTGGGATGTAGAGCACCAGCAGATCGTCATCCGTTGGCGATGGCCGGACGGGATGCGTGTGACAGAGCGTGAATTCGAGATGCCAGGCCAGCCCGTCAGCGCCCAGCATCACACCACTGAACCCCTGATGGTCAGTAAACTCACCGATTTTTTGCAACCCCAGCCCAAGGCAATAGATTTGGCAGCTTTGCGTCAGGTCAGTCACTGGACGGGCAATACGCAGATGCGGGATAGTCATGCTTCTCTCCTTGTTGAGTTCACTGATATTTATCACAATCCTCTGAGCTTCCCGTGACGCTGGATGCGTAACCACTTCCCCGGCACTTCCATCAAACCACCGTTTTTTGCAAAAAGATGTGAATACCCTTCCGCGCAGTCCTGACCCTGAAATCGCTCTGCAGTCGGCGTGCCGCTGCGGTCGGCACCCTGTTCCGGTTATCCGGAAAATCACCTTACCGCTCACAGCGCTAAATGCATTCCCGCTGCGGTCATCTACACTTTCCCGGTATTCATACGGCAATGTCCTGTGCATTGCCTGGCTATAAAAGGAAGACAATATGACTGAACACGCTACCCAGAACCACGCCTGGTTACTGGCATCACGCCCTCACGGTGAGCCGACCAAAGAGAATTTCCGCCATGTGGCTCAGCCCGTTCCGGAAATCAAAGAGGGTGAAGTGCTGCTGAAAACCATCTACCTCTCGCTTGACCCCTACATGCGTGGCCGGATGGATGAGGGTAAATCCTACGCTGCGCCCGCAGAGCTGGATGAGCCAATGGTGGGCGGCACCGTCTGTCAGGTTGCAGAATCGAAAAACAGCAACTTTAAAACCGGTGACTGGGTGCTGGCGCAGAGCGGCTGGCAGGAATATGCCGTTTCCGATGGCAAAGAGATTGCGAAGCTGGACAACGATATGCCACATCCCTCATGGGCGCTGGGCATTCTCGGTATGCCTGGCTTTACCGCCTATATGGGTCTGATGGATATCGGTCAGCCGAAAGCGGGCGAAACCCTGGTGGTTGCCGCCGCAACCGGTCCAGTGGGCGCAACGGTCGGTCAGTTGGGCAAACAGAAAGGGTGCCGCGTAGTCGGTGTCGCCGGTGGCGAAGAAAAATGCCGTTATGCGGTCGATACGCTGGGTTTTGATGCCTGCCTCGATCACCACAGCGCAGACTTTGAAGAGCAACTGAAAAACGCCTGCCCGGATGGCATCGATATTTACTTCGAAAACGTCGGTGGCAAAGTGTTTGATGCCGTATTCCCGCTGCTGAACACCGCGGCACGCGTGCCGGTCTGTGGTCTGGTCTCCGCGTACAGCCAGCGTGAGCTGCCGGACGGTCCGGACAGAACCTCGCTGATCATGGCAGGTATCCTTAAGCGTCGTATCCGTATGCAGGGCTTTATCATCTTCCAGGATTACGGTGACCGTTATCCTGAGTTCCTCAAAGCAATGAGCCCGCTGGTGGAGAGCAAAAAAATCCACTATCGCGAGCATATGATTGAGGGATTAGAGAATGCACCACAGGCGTTTATCGACATGCTGAATGGCAAAAACTTCGGTAAAACCGTGGTGAAAGTCAGCGAGTAATCGCGTTAGCGTGCCGCGTCAGTGACGTGGCACGCTATCTATTAATCAATGCGATGAATCAATGCGGCTGCCGTGAAACGTGTTCGGCAGCCGCACGATTAGCGTCACTGACCGCCTCTCCCAGCGTTGCGCCAAGACTCAGGCGCTGACACAACACCCCGACAAAGCAATCCCCGGCACCGTGTGTACTGACCAGCGTCACCTTTTGCGCCACCAGCGTGTGCGTCTCTCCTGCCTCGCTGTAAGCCACTCCGTGTTCACCTGCTGTCACCACCACGCGGGCAAAGCGTCCCGCCAGCGATGCCGCAGCAGCACGCGCTGAAGTCAGATCCTGCACGTTAATCCCGCACATATCGCGCGCTTCGATGGCGTTCACCACCAGCAGATCGATACAGCCCTCAAACCCCGCTGACAATGTCCGGGCAGGTGCAGCATTCACACAGACCGTAATCCCCCGCTGCCGTGCCGCCTGTGCCGCGCAGAGATTTACCGCCTCCGGGACTTCGTTTTGCAGCACCAGCAGCGAAACATCCTGCCAGAAGCCTGGCTGTGCAAAGGTCTCAAGCGGGATTTGCTGATTGGCATTAGAGACCACTACCGCGCCGTAATCCCCTTCAGCATCGGTAATCGCCACGCTCATGCCGGAGGGAAGCGCATCGGTCACACTCACCTGCGTACAATCGACACCGGCCTGCTGCAGATGATCCAGCAGGAATTTCCCCTGCTGATCGCGCCCCACCGACCCGGCAAAACGCACTGCTGCGCCCGCACGGGCCGCCGCGACCGCCTGATTCCCGCCCTTGCCGCCGAACTTATAGTGACAGGCGCTGCCCATCACCGTTTCGCCTTTCTCCGGGCGATGGTGTGCGTCCAGCATAATGTCGTAATGAAGACTGCCGGTGACTGCAATTTTGCTCATAGCTAGAATTCCCGCAGATCCTGAACCGCATGCTGGGTTTTCATCAGGTTCTTCTCCGCCCGCTTCAGATCTTTCTTGGCGATAGCGACAAACAGCGCATCCAGAATATTGAGCTGGGCGATGCGTGACGCGGCGTTTTCACCCAACAGATGCGATCCCTGAGAGGTTGAATTGAGGACCACATGCGCACTCTGCGCGATCGGGGATTCGGCGTAGTTAGTAATGGCGATCACTTTCGCGCCATTCTTTCCCGCCAGTTTAACCGGATCGTTCACTGCACGTGTCGCACCCGAATGGCTGATGGCGATAACCACATCGTCATCAGATAACACGGCGGCTGACATCAGCATGATGTGGGCGTCGTCATAGGCGGTCGACTTGATGCCAATCTTCAGCATCTTGTGCGACAGGTCCCGCGCCACGGCGGCAGAGCCGCCGACAGCATAGAGATCGATATGACGCGCTTTAAAGATGATATCCGCCGCACGATTGAATTCAGAGACATCCAGAATCGATAATGTTTCTTCGATGGCCTGGATAGAGGTTCTGAAGACTTTGGCCAGCAACTGCTCCGACGAATCATCCGGCTCAATTTCCGCATGCAGTCCCGCCACTTCAGACTGGTTGTAATAGATCAGACCACTTCTGAAATGCCTGAAGCCGGTGAAGTTAAGTTTTTTTGTAATCTTAACGATCATCGCTTCAGAGACATTATTCTCCTGCGCAATCTCCTTTAAAGACGACTGCTCAGTCATGTCGGTTCGGGCAATTATCGCCTCCGCCACACGGCGTTCTAACGGCGTCAGTTGGGGCAAACGCATACGAATCTGAGCGCCAATGGCTCGCGGATCTTGCTTCATTACTTGCCTCGGGTCGCCCGGTCAATCAACATCGCTATGATAATAATAAGGCCGGTAGCGAGCAATTGGTAAAAGGCCTGAATGTTCAGTAAGGTCAGGCCATTACGTAACACCCCGAGGATCACCACGCCAATCAGCGTGCCGAAAATACTGCCCTTGCCGCCCATCAATGATGCACCGCCAATGGCCGCCGCCGCGATAGCGTCCAGCTCCCACAGGTTGCCGATAGTCGGCTCGGCAGCGCCCAGACGACCAATCAGAATCAGCGAAGCGAGTGACGCCAGCAGACCGGAGAAGATGTAAACCGTCACCTTGGTGCGCTTCACCGGCACACCCGCGACCCGCGCCGCCTCTTCATTACCACCGATCGCCAGAATATATTCCCCCAGCGGGGTCTTATTCATCACCGTCCAGAGCAGCAGCGCAATCACCGCCACAATCACAATCGGCGTCGGAATACCCAGCACCGTGCTATTGATCAGGCTGCGGAACGCCAGCGGAATGCCAAAGACCGGATTGCCGCCGGTATAAATCAGCGCGATAGCCCGGAACAGCGACAGGCCGCCCAGCGTAACGATAAACGGCTGCAGCCCGGCATAGGCAATCAGCGAACCGCTGAACAGCCCGCACATCGCGCCGACGCCCAGCGTCGCGAGAATCGCCAGCGGCACCGGCACACCCAGGGTCATCAGCGTGGCACCCAGCACCGCTGAGAGCGCCGCAGTGGGGCCAACCGAAAGGTCAATCCCGCCGGAGATAATCACCAGCGTCATGCCCAGAGCAATCAGGGCGTTGATCGAAGACTGCTGCAATATATTCAGCAGATTTGGCAGCGTGAAAAAGACCGGCGACAGAAACGAAAATGTCACCACGATAATCAACAGGCCAATTAAAGTACCGGCATCACGCACGTTAAATTTAAGCCGCAGCGCGGGTCGGGTACCTGGCGCGGTGGAGGTCTGAGTCGTCATAATATTAACCTTAAATAGTGTCAGGTAAGCGGTCAGGCGGTCTGGTCGATATCTTTAATGGCATAGCGGGCAATGTTCTCTTCGGTGATAGCGCTGCCAGTGAGCTCTTTGGTGATACGCCCCTCGCGCATCACCAGCACCCGGTCAGAGATGCGCATAATCTCGGTCATCTCTGACGACACCACGACAATGGCTTTGCCCGCCTGCGCCAGTTTCTCAATCAGGTGATAGATCTCAGACTTAGCGCCAATGTCGATGCCACGCGTCGGCTCATCAAACAGAAACACATTGGCATCCGCCGCCACCCAGCGGCCAATAATCACTTTTTGCTGATTGCCGCCGCTCAGCGTGCCGATGGTTTTCTCAATGTCGAGCGGACGCAGTTTGAGGTCGCCCATCACCCTCAGCGCCTCACGGTCGAGCCGGGCATGGTTCATCAGCCCCGCCAGCGTGAAGCGGTGCATCGACGGCAGCGCCATGTTCATCTTCACCGCCCGCTCTTTAATGATGCCCTCTTTCTTGCGATCCTCCGGCACCAGGCCAATACCTGCTTTGATCGCCGCACGCACGTTGTGGTTCTGCACTGCGGTGCCGTTGACGCTCACCGTGCCACCGGTACGCCTGTCGATGCCGGCAATCAGCTTGAGCAGTTCGGTCCGCCCCGCACCCACCAGCCCGGCAATGCCCAGTACTTCACCAGCTCGCACGCTGAAACTGGCGGCTACCACGTCATTGCCCCGCGTCAGATCCTCTACCCGCAGCACCTCGCGTTCGCTGACAAACGCCTGATGGTCGAGTTTGTCGATCTTCCGTCCGACCATTTTGGCGACAATGCTCTCCTCATCCTCATCACTGATGTTGACCACACCCACCTGCTTTCCGTCACGCATAATGGTGGCGCGGTCGCAGACCCGGAAAATCTCATTCATCTTGTGCGACACATAGATCAGCGAGACGCCGGTCGACTTCAGATCGCCTATCAGCTCCGCCAGCCGGTCGAACTCGCGGGGCGTCAGACTGGAAGTCGGCTCATCCATGGCGATGATTTTTGCGTCATCCAGCAGCGCACGGGCGATCTCAACAATCTGCTGCTGCGACACCTTGAGATTTCTGATCGGCGTATCGGGATCGATAGTGGGATCCAGCGTCTTCAGAATCAGCGTCGCCCGCGCCAGCTGCGCTTTTTTATCCACCCACCAACCACCGGCACGGGTCAGCGGGCGACCCAGGAACATGTTCTGCGCCACGGAAAGCTCAGGAACATGCTGCAACTCCTGGTGAATCATGGCGATACCGGCCTGACGTGCACTGAGCGGGCTGCGAATCTGCACTCTGTTGCCATTAACGCTGATCTCTCCGCTGTCAGCGCCGCGCACGCCTGAGAGGATATTCAGCAGTGTCGATTTACCCGCGCCGTTTTCCCCAATCAGCGCATGCACCTCGCCGGGTCGCACTGAAAAATCGACCTCCTGCAGTGCGGCGGCGTTACCGTAACTTTTGTTGATGCCGCGCATCATTAAGCGAAACTGTTCCATACCCGCCTCCGCCGACTATTGCTGAGCCAGCAGCTCACGCAACCGGTTGTTGTCTTTGGTCGAGAACGCGTCGACGTTCTCTTTAGTGATCAACGCCTGTGGCGTGGAGATAACGCGCGACAGTTTCTGTCCATTGATCAGACGGATCATGACGTCCATCGCCACTTCACCGGTCAGCACCGGGAAGCTGTCCACCGTGCCGGTCAGCTCGCCGCGCTTGATTGAGGCGTACGCATCCGAAATGCCGTCAGTGCCAAAGATCGCCACCTGTGACGCTTTGTTCTGCGCCCTCACTGCTTCCACCACGCCCAGCGCCATGGTGTCGTTGTTCGCATAGAAGCCGATCAGGTCAGGATGCTGCTGAAGGATGGTTGACGCCGCATTAAAGGCCTGCTCGCGACTCCAGTTCGCCGGCACGCTGGCAACAATGGTGAACTTGCCATTTGCGTCCAGTGTCTCTTTGAAGCCACGGGTACGCTGTCCGGCGGCATACACGCCTGGCTGCCCTTCAATCACCGCGACTTTCCCGCCCTGCGGATGATGCTGAATAAACCACTTCGCGACCCGCACACCGTTATCTTTCTGCACGTTGCCGACGTAGTAACGCGCATTCGGCATCACCGCATCGTTGACGTTCACCACCGGGATATTCTTGCTGTTCGCACTCTCCAGCGCAGGCTGCAGGTTGATGTCGGTCTGCGGCGAAACCAGCAGGCCGTTAAAGCCCTGGGAGATCAGGGTCTCTGCAATCGACAGCTGACCAAGCTGATCGTCCTCATTGGCTGCCGCCTGGTACTCGACGGTAATGCCATACTTTTTCGCCGCGTCCTGGTAGCCCTGGCCGAGCAGGCGCCAGTACTCATTAGTGAGGGTTTTTGATACCCCGCCAATTTTCAGCGACTTGTCGACTTTCGGCAGCGCGCCATATTTAGTATCAAGCTGGGTCCAGTCGGTGCGATCCGGTTCAGTGTCGGATTGCAGCGGTGCCAGATCTGCCGCATAAACTGTGCTGCAGAGCAGTGAAGAAGCGATAAAGGCAAGCAGGCGTTTTTTCATTTTTATAGTCTCAGCATGTGGGTAGAGGTGTGATGTTCTTAGGATTAATCGACTGTCAGCGAGCCAGCATGATGTCGTTGACTATCTGCTGGGAAGCCACCGCATCCTGACGCGCAATGGCCGCCAGTAATGCCGCGTTACCGTGCAGCTGGTCACAGAGTCTGAGCAGGCGCTTAACGGTGGCGATGTTGCTCTCTGCTTCACGAATCGGGTCCAGACCGCTGGCATCCGGGAAGGTATCGAAGTAGTAAGCGCCACTGTAGCCGTCACGCTGCATCTGCCAGAGAAACTCCAGCGTGGCGCGCGGATTCACGGAGGCAACCATCAGTCCGTCGTCACGTTTGCCCCAGCCGTCATTCAGGTCCAGTCCCAGCAGCCGTGAGCGGCGTGCCACCATCGCAGCAGCGTAAGCCGGGATCTCATTGGCAAACAGGACGTGCGCGAAATCCAGCGTGATACCCAGATTGGCGCAGCCGGCCTCTTCCACTGCCAGCAGACAGGTGGTCGCGTTGGGGAAGATGCTGTAGGCGCGAGGCTCATTCGGTTTATATTCGATGCTGACGTCGACATCCGGCGCGTACTCTGCCACTTCACGTACAGCGCTGACCGCATCCTCCCAGATCTTTTTGTAGTCGGCCTGGAAGCAGTAATCAAATCCATCCTGCCCCATCCACAGGGTCATCAGTCGGGAACCAAACTCCCGACCCGCATCGATACCGCGCTTGGTCAGCTCGATCGCTTCACGACGCACTTTCGCATCCGGATGCGTAAATGCACCGATTTTGAACTGAGGTGCATCCCAGCGCATCTGCATGCCATTTACCGCCAGGCCCGCATCCTCAATCGCCTGGCGCAGAGTGGCGATGTCAGTGGTGAGATGCTGCGGAAAGTTAAGATCGAGATGTGTTAAGCCATTTACCTTTCCCGCACGGGCAACCATCTGGAGAACCGACGGCTTGCCCTGCAGGTCAGGCCAGTAGAGGTGTGCGCCCGAGGCGAACGAGTTGAGACGGGTAGCAAATTTCAGTTCCGACATGAGGCTCAATCCTTCAGAGTGCGTATTGTGAAGTACTTTTCATATTCACGATTAATTGTGAAGTTATATATTAATCTACGCCTCGCGGCTTAATGCGCAAGTCTGTCAGGATGGGGAAATCTCTAAACCGGGAGCACTGTCACGAAATAGTTTCGGTGTGTTATCAGATGAATAACAGGCAGTGGAGGGAGAATTTAATTGAAAGACAACGGGTTGTCGTGAGAAGCCGGGCGTGGAATCTGGCAGAGAAAGAAATGAAAAAAGCTGAGCGCCAGGGCGGCGCTCAGCGGGACGAGATGACTTACTTCAGACGGAAAGCGACAACACTGTCGCCCTGCGTGGTGCCGAGCGAGCCGTGGCCGCCTGCGGCAATCACCACGTACTGCTTGCCATCTTTACCCATAAAGGTGGATGGCGTGGCCTGCGCTCCGGCGCTGAGTTCAGTCTGCCACAGCAGTTCGCCAGTGGTGCTGTCGTAAGCACGGAAGAAGTTATCTGCCGTTGCGCCGTGGAACACCAGATCACCCGCCGTCAGCAGCGGTCCGCCGTGCGCCACCATCCCCATCGGGAAACCGATCGGGAAGCGGCCAGGCAGGAAGCTGGTCTTGAGGTTTTTGGTGGTGCCGACGCGGCGCAGCCATTCGGTTTTGCCGGTGGTCAGATCCACACCCACCATCCGTCCCCACGGTGGCGCGATGCAGGGAATACCCAGTCCCGACGCCATCTGCTGGATGTGAATCGCGTAGTCACCGTGGAAGTTCTCATTCCAGTACGGCGTGCCATCTTTGGTGAAGGTACGCTGCGTTTCGGTTTCCGGCGTGCGCTTAATCAGGTTGTATTTGTAAGCCAGGCGTACCGGTGCCGCAATCAGCATCTGACGCTGTGGGTCAACAGCCACGGAACCCCAGTTAAACACCCCGATATTGCCCGGGAAGATCAGCGAGCCTTTCTCGGTTGGCGGCGTCCACGGGTTACCGTCATAGCGCAACTCACGGAAGGTGGTGCGGCAGGCCATCTGATCAAACGGCGTGATGCCCCACATCGACTTCTCAGTCAGTGGTTGCGGGATGAAGTTCAGGCTGGAGACCGGCTGGGTCGCCGCATACTGCTCGCCCTTAATGCCATCGGTAGAGACCTTAACCTGCTCTACCGGGTAAACCGGTTCGCCAGTCAGGCGATTCAGCACAAACAGGTTGCCGGTTTTGGTCGGCAGGATCACCGCAGGCTGCGGCTTGCCCTGATAGTTAATATCTACCAGCGAGGGCTGTGATGGGTTATCACGATCCCACAAGTCGTGGTTCGAACTCTGATAGCGCCATTTGAACGCACCGGTTTTCAGATCAAGCGCCACCAGCGCATCACGGAATTTCTCGGTGTTGCTGGCTGGATCGCGTTCAATCCCTACTTCATCCGGCGAGGCATTACCAAACGGCACATAGACCAGGCCGTTTTTCAGGTCCGCGCTAAGGGTAGCCCAGGCGATCGGGGTATCCTGCGGATAGGTGGCTCCTGCAGCGACGGGCGCGGTGTTATCCGGGTTAGCCGGATCGAAGTTCCACACCAGACGACCACTGACGGCGTCATAGGCACGGATCACACCCGATGGGTTGCCGCTGTTGAAGCCGTTATCCATCACTGAGCCGCCGACAATCACCAGATTGCCTGCCACCAGCGGTGCTGAGGTCTGCATCAGCGCATGCGGACGCACCTCGCCCATGTTGGCGCGCAGGTTCACCACACCGTTGTCACCAAAGTCAGCGCACGGCTTGCCGGTGTCGGCATCCAGCGCCAGCAGGCGGGCATCGGTGGTCGCGTTAAAGATACGCTTGCGGCAGATGGCCGGTGCTGCGCCCGTCTGCTGTTGCACCTGCTGACCGGCATCGAAATAGCTCACGCCGCGACAGGTCTGATGCTGCTGCAGATAAGAGCGGTTTTTATCCGGCGCGGTTTTCCACTTCACCGCACCCGTTTCCGGGTCAAGCGCATGGACTTCGTTGTGCGGCGTACAGAAGTAAAGCATGCCGTTGGCTTTCAGCGGCGTCGCTTCAAAGGTGTATTCGGTCGCATCATCACCCTGACGCAGATCGCCGGTGTGATAGGTCCAGGCCACTTCCAGATCGTTGACGTTATCTTTGGTGATCTGCTTCAGCGCCGAGAAGCGCTGGCCATCCGCGGTTCCGCCATAGGCGCTCCACTCGTCAGCGGCACCGCCGGTCGCAGAGGCGTTACGCGGCGTATTGATAGTGCCCTGCTGCGGCAACGGATCGTAGAAGCAGAGGCCAGCCACCAGCAGTACCATCAGCACCACTGAGCCGCCGAGGAACGGATGGAAGCGACGCTGTCCCTGATAAAGCGGACGAACCACCCACGGCAGAGCCAGCCAGACGCCCAGCACACCAAAGAGGTCACCGCGCGGGATCCACTGCCATTTGTCGAAGCCCACTTCCCAGATAGTCCAGATGAGTGTGACCCACATCAGCAGCGCATAGAGGGTCAGCGCACTGCGCTTGTTCATTAATAGCAGAATAGCGCTGAGCAAAACGCCTGCACCCATCAGCGCATAGAACGCGCTGCCTCCTGCCAGCAGGAGTTGTCCTCCCATGTAAATCAGGGCGATAGCAAATATCACCATGATTATACTGGTTAATTTATTGATCATGATCCTTCCTCGGGTCATTAGCGACGATAGGTAAGTTAAGCTGGAAACATAAATTCAACGAGATTTTAACTTACGTGTGAAATATGTAAAAACGTGTACAGGCGTAAATCATTAGCAATATTTATTGTAAATGTTACCTTCAGAGGTATTCAGACCGCTTTTTTTACTTTCTGAAGGGAGAATAACGAGATATACATCACAAAATGTTAACCATAGGCCGCTAACTATCGCACCTTTTGTTCAAAGGCGAACAAATATCAGACAAGCATCGCTTCTATAAAGCTGGCTTAAGTGTAATTGATGGACAATTTTTAACGTCAAATAATCATAATGGTTTGTTTGCACCGCCCTGCAATAACTCTTATTGCTGAAAGCGGGAATGTTATTCTTTTCCTTTTTTAAACAGAAAGAGTATCAGCACTCATGCGGTGTCAATGATTTTCACATTATTAAATCTGGCAGTTGACTTTACGCTGTCATGATTTCTGTCACTTTAACCTCAAAAATATATAGATTAATAAAAGAAGTCGTTCCGGGACTGAAGAGTAATTCAGACATTCCGTAGCATGACGCGAAATCTAATTGTGATATATTTCATTCTTCTCACTTCTCTTTATCCAGCCAGCAGGCAGGATTTTCTCTGGCAGCAATAACCCAGGCAGGTTGACTATGTCCGCACTCAACGCTATTTACCGCAAGTTTCGTTTTCCGTTTAAGTTTTTAAATGCAGCTATTCGCTACCCTGCTGCTCAGGCACGAGTAAAGCGTTATTCCGTAATGTCGATAGAAGAAACAATTGATCTGTTATTACGTAATCCACAATTATCTCTGGCCCGTTACGGCGACGGCGAACTTGAAATGACCTGGTATAAAAATATCGGTTTTCAGCCCTTTGATCCAAAACTGTCAGGGCGGCTCAAAGCCTTGCTGCAACAGGACGCTGCGGCTAATCCGAACTGCCTGATTTGTCTGCCGGATGCCTTTCGCACTACCCGTAATATGAAAAATGGATCGGCCCTGTTTTGGTTCTTCCATAAATCATTTTACTTTAAACATTATGAGACTCTGCTGAATCAACAGGTCCGGTATGGAAATACGTCTGTCACCCGCCCTTATCACGATTATAAAGTTAAAAAACTTTCCCGGACGATATTTGATAAATTCAAACAGCTTTATCAGGGCCGTCGGGTATTAATTGTTGAGGGCAGTGGCACACGTCTCGGTTTAGGCAATGATTTACTGGATGGCGCAAGCGACGTTAAACGTATTACCACGCTGAACCGTAATGCCTTTTCCGTTTATGACCGTCTTTTTGATACCGTATTAGAGAATGCCGTCAACTTTGATCTGGTCTTGATTTCTTTAGGGCCGACGGCAACGGTACTGGCGTATGATTTAAGTCAGCGCGGTATCCGCTGTATCGATAGCGGTCACGTTGACATTGAATATGAGTGGATGCTGGCCAGTGCCACCAAAAAAATAAAAGTAGAAGGCAAAAACGTCAATGAAGCGGGCGTGCTGCTGAGTGAACAGACTACCGTGGCCGATGCAACTTACCAGCGGCAGATTTTGCAACACGTCGGCGAATCATTGAACAAAATGCCGGACACAGAAGCCGAAGCCGAAGCCGAAGCCGAAGCCGAAGCCGAAGCCGTGGTTATCCCACTGCCCCACGTCAGCCCGAGCCATCATAACGCCGCGTAAGACTCACCATTGTCAGGCAGCAACTGCACCGCATTGATGCGCAGGCAAATAATTAGCGAGATCAGCGAATACCGTTTCGGGCAGAGTAAACTGCCCGGGCACGCTACCTGCCAGTGTTAGCCGGGCAAATTTTCTTTCCGGCATCAATCTTGCTTGAGTCCTCCTGAGACACTTAATCAGGAGAAGTAAGATGAATACCCGTCGTTACCGTTACACCATATTTTCACTGCTGTTCCTGATCGCCCTGATCAATTACATCGATCGTGGCGCCCTGTCATTTGCAGCCAACGCCATTGCGACCGAGTACCACTTCAGCAAAGTCCAGCTTGGCGCAGTGCTGGGATATTTTGGCTTTGGGTATCTGTTTGGTTCGCTATGTGGCGGCTTCCTTGCCGATCGTATCGGCACGAAAAAGGTCTGGCTGCTGGCAGGTGTGCTCTGGTCGCTGCTGGAAATCGCGACCGCCTGGGCTGGAGAGTTGGGCATGGCGCTGTTTGGCGGCTCAGCCATTATGGGCTTTGCTGCCCTGCGCATCCTGTTTGGTTTTTCCGAAGGCCCGGCCTATGCGCTGATGAACAAAGCGATCGCCCACTGGGCACCCGATAACGAGCGCGGCTTTGCGCTGGGCATCGGCCTGCTCTCGACGCAGGTTGGCGCACTGCTGACCGCGCCGATTGCGGTAGGCCTGCTGCTTCTGACCCATGACTGGCGCATGATGTTTATCCTGCTTGGGGTGTTCTCTCTGCTGGCAATGCTGCTGTTTGCCCGCACGTTCAGCGACAGCCCGGATAAAAGTCCCCACACCAGCGCAGCAGAACGCACGCTGATCCTGAGCGGTCAGCGCCGCAGCGCCGGCGATGGCGTTCCACTGCCCTGGTGGCGCTTCTTTACCAGCCGCACGCTGGTCTGCAACGCACTCGGCTACTTCTCCTTCCTTTACATCACCTTTACCCTGGTGACCTGGATGCCGAAGTATCTGCAGGATAATTTTCATTATGACCTGCACTCGCTCTGGTACGTGGCGATGATTCCGTGGAGCGGTGCCTGTATTACAGTGCTGCTGGGCGGTCGCATTGCTGATGCCCTGCTGGCCCGCTTTCGTAATTTGCGTCTGGCGCGCAATC
This sequence comes from Pantoea jilinensis, assembly GCF_019104105.1. Lineage (NCBI taxonomy): Bacteria > Pseudomonadati > Pseudomonadota > Gammaproteobacteria > Enterobacterales > Erwiniaceae > Pantoea > Pantoea jilinensis. The sequence continues at coordinate 2,104,071 of NZ_CP077746.1, forward strand.
TCTTTGCCGCAGTCACGCTGTGCGGCACCGCCTGCTGCTTTATGGCCATTCCCTATGTCCAGTCGGCAGCCGGGATTATTGCACTGATGACCCTGGGCAATGCGCTGAATGCACTGGTGAATAATGTCTACTGGTCGGTGGTGATTGATGTCACCCCGAAGGCGTCGGTGGGTACCTACAGCGGTATGACACTGGCGATAGCCAATCTGGCGGCAATTATCTCCCCGATGCTTTGTGGCTGGCTGGCGCAATATTACGGCTATAACGCCATGTTTACCGTCACCGCAGTCATCGCCTTCGGCAGCATGCTGGCGATGACGCTGCTACAGCCTGAGAAGCCGCTGGTGGCTGAGGCGCAGACCGGCACGGCGGATGTTTCAGCAGCCTGATTTAAAACGCGCAGATTCCCTGACACGCGGGTGATCACTCACCCGCGCTGACTCTCCCTGAATGCCAGCCGCCCGGCGGCTTAATCTGTCACCCCGCAGGATAAACTGACTGTTCAGGTGTGCCACGGCGATCCCAGCGGCTGGCGACAAGCCACAACAGTGCCGTCGCAAACCAGCCGACGATCCACGAGACATCATTACCGGCAAAAATCCAGGTCAGCGATCCGTGATGCAGCGGATTATCGATAAACGGCAGTTGCACCAGCACCCCCAGAAAATAGACGGTAATACCGGCAAGGTTCCAGCGTCCATAGCGTCCGTCCGGCTGAGACAGCGCCGGGACATCAACGCTGCCTTTGGTGATCAGATAAAAATCGGTCAGGCTGATCGCGCTCCAGGGCACAAAGAAAGCCAGCAAAAAGAGCAGGAAGTGCGTGAAGGATTTCAGAAAGGCCGGTTCACTGAGGAGAGCAATAACGCAGGCCAGCGCCACCATCAGTACCACAAACAGTATGCGCCCGCCGCGACTCAGTGTGGTCTGCTGACGGAAGCCAGAGACAATAGTGGTCAGTGACATAAAACTGCCGTACGCATTCAGCGTGGTAAAGGTGATTTTCCCAAAGCAAATGGCGAAATAAATCACCATAGCCATGGTTGTTGTGCTGCCCATACTCACGATGTAACCGACCTCATTGCCTGCAAACGCACTTCCGGCAATGGCCGCGACGATCACGCCCAGCGTCATTGACGCCTGGGTGCCCAGTACGGTGCCCAAAAATACCGCGCTGAAGAGTTTCTTCGCAGAGACATCTGCTGGCAGGTAGCGCGAATAGTCCGAGACATAAGGACAGAAGGCAATCTGCCAGGAGGAAGAGAGAGAGACCGCCAGCAGAAAATTTGCCGGGGTAAAGTGCTGATTCTGCCACACGGCGGATAAATCATGCGTAGTGAACAGCGTGATAAACAGATAAGCAAAGGCTAACACGCCAATGACGCTCGCCACCTTCCCCAGTTGATGAATCACGCGATAGCCCAGCACCGCAATGATCACGATGAGGGTGCTGAACAGGATCATCCCGGTTGCATTGCTGACACCGACAAGTTTAGCCAGGGCCTGCCCCGCCAGGACCGTCCCGCTGGCTGAAAACCCCACATACATCATGCAGACCAGCACCAGAGGAATCACGGCACCGAAGACGCCAAACTGCATACGGCTGGTGATCATCTGCGGCAACCCAAGACGCGGACCCTGGATCGCATGCAACGACATGATCGCTGCACCCAGAATCTGTCCCACCAGTAAGCCGATTAGGGACCATATGACATCGCCGCCCAGTACCACGGCCAGCGCACCCGTAACAATCGCGGTAATTTGCAGGTTGCCACCAAACCAGAGCGTGAACTGGCTAAAAGGATGACCATGCCGTTCACGCAATGGGATGTAATCAATAGAACGGGTTTCTGACAGGCGCGGTTTCTCTGCGCCTGAATAATCTGATACGGATGATTTGACCGACATAGATTCCTCGCTGAAACGGTAAGAGACGCGTTAACGGAAAGCGTGATTTGCCCTATCCCTGGTTGCAATTACATGTCTATACAATTAGCGAGAATGTCATGCACATCTGAAAGTTACAAGGCAACCTGTCATTGGAAAATGTGATGATATCGACAGGCTGATAACGCCGATCGGGATCGCGTGCGATGCCAGGTAGGTCAGGCTCAGCGTGCAGGGAGGAGGCGATACTCCGACGGTTAACCCTCAGCAACGACCCGCTGACGATGGCAGTCGGCGGGATCCAGTTTCTGCCCCTGAGACGAGTAAACTTCAAGACGCGGCAGCGGTTTGCCTTCCGCATTATCCAGCAACACCGAGTGGGTCTCGCCCTTTTCAAACAGATAGCGTTCGCCCCACTGGCGCATAGCCACCACCACCGGAAACAGTGAACGGCCTCTTTCGGTCAGGACATATTCGCTGTAGGCGCTGCCATCCGAGGCCGGCGCAATCTCAAACACCCCAATCTCCACCAGCTGCTTCAGGCGCGACGCCAGGATATTTTTCGCCAGCCCTAAGTTGCGCTGGAAGTCACTGAATCTGCGGACGTCATCAAAGGCTTCACGCACGATCATCATGCACCAGCGCTCACCTATAGACTCCAGGGTTCTTGCAACCGGACACTCGCTGGTTCTCAGGGATTCCTGCTTAGCCATTTTTATTCTCTCACTCTGCCTGTCTGATGAACCCAGCTTAGCCACCTTGAAAAGAAGTTGCAAAAAAAAACCAGCTCGATTAATGATAATGTCAATCCAGTTTCAAATAAAAACCAGAAGGCATAATTATGACCACGACGACATGCAAGGCTCAGGAAGCCGATCCATCGCCCGCCGCGATGCCGGTGCTCTCGCCCCGGATGATCTTTTTGTTCTCACTCACCTCTGCGCTGGCGGTCGCCAATGTTTATTCGGCGCAGCCGTTGCTGGAATTGATAGCCACCAGCCTGCAGGTTTCTCCCGGCACCATTGGCACGGTGGTCACGGTCACTCAGACCGGCTACGCCCTCGGATTACTCTTTCTGGTGCCGTTAGGCGACTGCATCAACCGCAAAAAACTGGTGCTCGCCCAGCTGGTGCTTTCCGTGCTGGCGTTAACCGCCGCGGCTTTCGCGCCCGACCTGATGACGCTGCTCTGTGCGATGCTGCTGGTGGGGTTAATGGCGGTAGTCACGCAGCTGATGGTGGCCTGGGCCGCCATGCTGGCGTCACCCACGCAGCGTGGACAGGTGGTGGGTAGCGTGACCAGTGGCATTGTGATCGGCATTCTGCTGGCGCGCTTTATTTCCGGGATGATTGCCGATCTGGCGGGCTGGCGCGCGGTCTTTCTGACGGCCGCCTGCCTGTTACTGCTGATCTCGCTGGTACTGGTGCAAGTGCTGCCCGCCACAACCGGCCAGGCGCAGCGCACCCCCTACACTCAGCTGTTACTGTCGGTTTTTCGGCTGTTCCGGACGGAACCGCTGTTGCGCAGGCGAGGCATCCTCGCGCTGCTGATTTTTGCGGCCTTTAGTATGCTCTGGTCTTCGATGGTACTGCCGCTGACGGACCTGTCGCTGACTCACACCGCGATTGGGATGTTCGGACTGGCGGGTCTGGCCGGGGCGCTGGCGGCCTCCAGAGCAGGCTCATGGGCTGACCAGAGACGGGGGCAGCAAGCCACCGGCTTCGCCCTGGTGCTGCTGACCTTCTCCTGGCTGCCGATAGCCGCGCTGCAAAGCTCGCTACTGCTGCTGATAGTCGGGGTGGTCCTGCTCGACTTCGCTATTCAGACGGTACATGTGATTAATCAGAGCCTGCTGGTGGCTGCCCGGCCCGAGGCAGCCAGTCGTCTGGTCGGTGCCTATATGTGCTTTTACTCGCTGGGCAGTGCACTGGGCGCGATTGCAGCTACCCAGCTTTACGCCCACTGGGGATGGCAGGCGGTCTGCTATGCCGGGGCAACTGCCAGCGCCTCTGCCTTTCTCTGCTGGTACGGTATGCGTCACTAATGACATTACCTCTGCAGGGCATTATTCCACTTATGGCTCGGTAAGACTCTCTGGTGTGGTGCGAGGGACAGACCGGCACAGCAGACCATTCAACAGCCTGGAAGTTATCATCCGTGACAGATATGCTTTGCGGTAAGCGACGCCAGTATTCAGAGTCTCAAGACTTCGCTATACAACGCGCGGCCGGTTCATATAGGTTATTTCTCACAGCCACCCTGTTCCAGGAGGAGCACATGCCGGAATATTGTTTTTTTAAGAAGGGACGCCAGATTACCGTGCTGGAGAGAAGCGACAGCGCAGGCGCGGCTGAACTGTCTCAGCGCGGCTACGAGAAACAATTCGAAGAAGTGACCGCCCCTGATGAAAATCGTGCGCTGGCACGTTTTTATGACATTCATAATGACGATCAGCAGCGTGCGAATGCATTTGCTCGCGGGGAAGTGTTTGCCATTTTGACCGTGGGACTGCTTAGCGTGGCGGGCTGGCTCATTTTTAAATAGGCAGACGCGTCCTCAGTCAGCGGGATAATGAGCAAATTAACTATCGTGCCGCTGGCAGAACGCGTCGATGTCGCCGTGCTGAAAGTCGGGCAGATTCGCCATCAATTTCTCCAGCGGCCAGTTCCACCAGGCAATGCGCTGCAGGCGGGCCGCAATCGCTGGGGTAAACCGCACCCGCAGTGGCCGGGCCGGCACACCGCCCACCACGCTGTAAGGCGCAACGTTTTTTGTCACGACAGCGCCCGCAGCCAGCACCGCACCATCTCCAATCGTAACGCCAGGCAGCACAATGACACCGTGACCGATCCAGACATCATTTCCGATCACTACACGGTCGGCGCGACGGGCGGCAAAGAAGCCCTGGTCCCGTCGGGCATCGTGATGATAATACTCCGGGCAGTAGGTAAAGCGATGCTGAGAGGCGCGGTCCATGGGATGATTTGGCGCACCGATACGCACCTGATTGGCAATGGCGCAGAATCGCCCTACCTGGGTGTCGGCCAGGCAGCAGTGCTCGCCGACATAGGAGAAGTCACCCAGTTCGCTATATTCCAGTGAACTGTGCGCCAGGATCTCACACTGCTGACCCACGGTGGTTTCCCGCATCTTCACAGTGTCATCAATCCAGGTGTGCGCTAAACGGGCAGGTACAACGGCGGCAATGGACATATTACTCCCGGTCTGGATAAGCAGCGCCCCGGCGGCCTGCTTTTTGCCTTACCACCTTACACAACGCCGATGACAGAGAATTGACAAAGAAAAAAGGCGAAGTGGTTAGCTCCGCCTTGTTTCAAGTTCCGGTTAACCTGCGTGACCGGTCAGTTGCATAAGGGCAACGATGATCTGCAAGATGACCCGGATAAGATCCAGAATCAGCTTAGTCAGTTCCATCACTTTCCTTCTCCTTTTACAGGAGCGCGCTGTTCGGCAAACCAGGGCTTTGACTCTACCCGCCGGGTGCCTAAGCACATCTTTGTGGAGAGGGCTGAGCGGCACTCATGGTTAAAGCCACAGGCCAGCACCACCTGATGCCTGCCGGGATTTTAAAACCGTGCCCCTGGGAGCGGCCAGTCGACAATGAGGCGATGCTCAACACTCAACACCTGTATAAACATACAGCATTTTGGCGAAACTTGAAATCCTTAGCCGCACATTTTACAATCCTGTCTGTGGAGAGTGCTGAGCACCTCGTTCGCAGCGCGGTTACCAGCCGGGTAGCGAACAAAAAAATAAAGGATTTGGCGACATGCCAAATCCTTTTTTTATGCCTGCTTCCTGCTTAAAAAAGCAGCACGGAACTTACTTCGCGGCGCTGATTCGCCAGACGGTATTACCTGCATCGTCAGCAATCAGGACACCGCCCTGTTTGTCGCTGGCCAGACCCACCGGCAAACCGCGCACCTGCTTTTCGTCATCCGTCAGGAAGCCCGAGACTACCGTCTGCGGCTGCCCTACTGGCTTGCCATTCTCGAATTTCACCCACACCACTTTATAGCCATTCAGCGGTGTCCGGTTCCAGCTACCATGCTCACTGATAAACGCGCCACCACGGTATTGCGGCATGTTATCGGCGCCATAAAACAGCAGACCCAGCGGCGCGACATGTGAACTCAGGGCATAATCGGGCTTGATCGCTTTCTCTACCAGATCGGGGCGCTGCGGTTCGGCACGGGTATCCACATGCTGGCCATAGTAGCTGTAGGGCCAGCCGTAGAAGCCTTTATCCTGCACTGAGGTCATGTAATCAGGCACCAGATCGGAGCCGATTTCATCACGCTCATTGACCACAGCCCACAGCTTGCCGCTCTGCGGCTCCCACTGTAAGCCGGTTGGATTGCGCAGTCCGCTGGCGAAGATACGGCTGGCACCACTGGCTGCGTCCACCTCCAGCACCGCCGCACGACGATACTCGGCGCCAATGCCGTTCTCGGTGACGTTACTGTTGGAGCCGACACCGACATAGAGCTTGCTGCCATCGGGGCTGGCTAACAGCGCCTTGGTCCAGTGGTGGTTAATCGGTCCGCCCGGCAGTTCTGTCACCTCTTCCGGTGCGGTGCGAATCTCCGTTTCCCCTTCGCGATAGGGGAATTTCACCAGGCTGTCAGCGTTCGCGACATAGAGCGTGTTACCAATCAGCTGCATACCAAACGGCGAATGCAGATTTTCAATAAAGCGATGCTGCTCCCATTTACCGTTAACATTGCGCAACAGCGTAATGCGGTTGCCGCCTTCTCCCCCTTTGCCTGACGCTTTTTGCACAATGCCCATGATCAGCTGTTTAGGCCGTGTCGTTGGCTTCGGTGGTCCGTTGGATTCCGCCACCAGCACATCGTTATTTGGCAGCACATAGACCTGACGCGGATGCTGCAGATTCTCAGCAATTTTTTCAATCTTCAACCCGTCAGCCACTTTTGGCATTTCGCCCGCTTTCCAGGGCGTGCCTTCCGGTACCTGCATCGGCGGCATAAAGAAATTCTTCGCCTGCGGCAGTTCAGGGTTCGGTCCCGTCTGCTTTTGCGGATCGACCAGCGCACCCTCATCACAGCCTGCCAGCAAAGCGGTCAGGGTCAGCGTGAGCAGCGTTTTATGCGGTATGTTCATGGTGGCTCCTCCTTAAGCGCTACGCTGACGTAACGCAAGTTGCACATTCGCCAGCAGCAGCAGTGCTACCACCAGCGTCGAAAGCGTCACACCCAGCGGGATCACAGCGGCGGCATCACGGCTGTGAATAAACGCATTAACGATAGCGATCGCAATCGCCACCAGCCAGAGCCAGAAATGGCCCTTTTCCGCACTGTCACTGCCGCGAAACAGATAAACCAGCGCGATGAGTCGCGGCACAATCGCCAGTATCAGTCCCAGCGCAATCAGCCAGCTGGCGGCATCCGTCCAGAACTGTACAAAGGTCTGCATGTAGAGAATGTCGAACAGCCAGGCGGCGACAAAAAAGCCCAGCGGCACAGGCTCCAGCAAAGCGTAAAGCGTCACGGCAAACGCCGATCTTCCCAGGGTATTGCGCATGTTTCTCTCCATTTTTAACGTGAATGCGGATCGGGTCAGACGTCGCGCTGCTCAGAGCAACCGACACCGCGCCTGTAAAAGATTAGTAAATCTGAAGAGAAACAGAGGGTTTATTCGAAAGGAATTGCAAATCAGGCGGATGACGTCCCTGTCATCGCCGGTCTGTCAGGACTTATCCACGGGTAACGTGACCCAGTATCCTGGCTGGTAAGGCAGCGGCAGAAACTTCTCGTGGAAGGTGCGGAACGTGGCGTCCGGATCCAAATCAGCAAACAGATCGGGATGCAGCCATTTCGCCAGCGCCTGAATCGCCACAAACTGATACGGGCTATCATAGAACTGATGCCAGATGGCGTGGACGTTGCCGTTGTGCGCCACCGGCAGAGTTTTGAAGGCATCGCGCATCATCAGCGCTTTCAGACGCGCCGTGGCTTCAGTGACGTTGGCACCCGGACCCACGCCGACCCATTTGCCCACGGTATTGTAGTTCTTCCAGTTCGCGCCGGTCACCACCACCGCATCCGGCTGGCTGGCGATGATCTGCTCCGGGTTAACGGTGCCGAAGGTACCAGGAATCAGATCTTTAGCGATATTGCGACCGCCTGCTGTCTCTACCATCTGACCAAAGTTCTCATTACCAAACGACATGCAGCACTCGTCGCTGTAGCCGCCTGCACGGTCAATCATCACTTTCGGCCGGTAGCCGGTAAAGTTTTTCAGACGCGAGGTGACAAGGTCAATCTGCTGCTGGCGGAAGGTAATAATTTCCTGCGCCCGCTCTGGTTTATTCACCAGTTCGCCCATAATGCGGATACTTTTCTCCGCGTTCTCCATCGGGGCTTCGCGGAAATCGATAAACACAACAGGCACACCCACCGCCTGCAGTTTTTCAATCAGCTTGCCTTCATCGGTGGCAGCTTTGGATTCCAGATTCATCAGCACCAGATCGGGCTTCAGCGTTAACGCCTGTTCCACGTTGAAGGTGCCATCTTTTGCGCCACCAAAGGTCGGTAATTTTTTAATTTCCGGATAGCGTTTTTCATAAGCCTGATAACCGTCCCAGTCCGCTTTATGCAGGTCATCACGCCAGCCAATCACCCGCTTAAACGGCGCACCCGTATCAAACGCCGCCAGCAGATAGATCTGACGCCCTTCGCCCAGAATGATGCGTTTTGCCTCCTGCGGCACCTCGACCTGACGGCCTGCAACATCGGTAATCATTTTGGCCGAAGCCGTCCCGGCTAACGTCAACAGCCCCAGCGCTAAAAACCATTTTTTCATTGTAAAAACCCGCACAAATGATAATGAGAATTATTAATGTAAAACGGCGTTACTATTACCTAAAACCGGGGTCAGGGGAAGTCATCCAAATAAATGTTTTTGCAGCGCGGCGTTAACAGGCTGAGGAGAGGGTAAACAATGCTCCCTCCGGGCACAAAAAAGCGCAGCGTGTCGCGGCTCACAAAACGCGCATCTTTCGTGAATATGCTCACAACGGCCTGGGCGGCTGCACATATTTTAGCCATTAATCGTATCGTTTTGGCTAATGCGTTAATGAATTGTGATCGCTAAATTTAAAATGAAACAGCGTTTTAATAATTCATCAGGACAGCCTGCCACAGGAGCTTAACCGTGAAGATCAGCGCCATTGATGTCACCCTTTTTACTTATCCCACCCAGCGTTGCGCCGACAGCGCAGGACACTCTCATCCGGGTCCGGAGAATGATGCCCAGATGGCGTTACTGACCCTGACCAGCGAGGATGGCGACTGCGGTTACGCCTTTGCGCCGCCGGAAGTGGTGCGTTCTCACGTGGTTAATGCCTTCTTCCGCAAGGTGCTGATCGGTCAGAACGCCTTTGACCGCGAGCGTCTGTGGCAGGACCTGGTGCACTGGCAGCGCGGCAGTGCCCACCAGCTCACCGAACGGGCGCTCTCCGCTGTGGAGCAGGCACTGTGGGATCTGATTGGGCGCAAACTGAAACAGCCGGTCCACAAGCTGCTGGGCGGCTATCGCGAGAAGATCCCGGCTTATGGCAGCACCATGTGTGGCGATGAGCTGAAAGGTGGTTTATCGACGCCCGATGAGTATGCACAGTTTGCTGAAAAGCTGGTGGCGCGCGGGTATCAGGCGATCAAGCTGCACACCTGGATGCCGCCGGTCTCCTTTGCGCCCAGCCCGGCGATGGATATCAAAGCCTGCGCGGCAGTGCGCGAAGCGGTCGGCCCTGATATCGCACTGATGCTGGATGGCTACCACTGGTATAGCCGAAGTGACGCGCTGACCATCGGCAAGGCACTGGAAAAACTTAATTTCGCCTGGTTTGAGGAGCCAATGGAAGAAGAGAGCATGGCCTCTTACGCCTGGCTGGCGGACAACCTCTCTATTGACGTGCTTGGCCCGGAAAGTCTGGGCGGTAAACATCACAGCCGTGCCGACTGGGTTCGCGCCGGCGCGTGCGACATTCTGCGTGCGGGTGCCAATGGCGTAGGCGGCATCTCTGCCACGCTGAAAGTGGCCAGTCTGGCTGAAGCCTTTGGTATGGATTGTGAAGTCCACGGCAACGGTGCAGCAAGCCTGGCGGTGGTCGGCGCGATTCGTAACTGCCGCTGGTATGAGCGCGGCCTGCTGCATCCCTTCCTGGATTATGAGACGCCGCCTGCCTACCTCAATAGCCTGATTGATCCGATGGACGATCAGGGCTTTGTCACCCTGCCCACGGGAAACGGACTGGGTGAAGATATTAATTTCAGCTGGATTGAGACTCATACGCTGAATCGCTGGTAAATCGCACTTCCGAAAGTACGGCACACAATAAGAACCCCGTTACCGCGCACCTCTGACGACGCGGTAAACGGGAAAAAACCTCTGACCTGCTGGACTTCACTTATGACCCTGACACAACGATGTGGCGCGTGGCTGATCACGCTGCTGGTGCTGACGGGCAGCGCGTCTATCCAGGCAAAAACGCCGGATGATCAGCTAATCGTCGGCATGAACATGAATAACCTGCTCACCCTGGATCCGGCCGCCATGACCGGCAACGAGGTGGTCGGCATAGTGGTGAATCTTTATGACGGCCTGGTTGAGCTGAACCCGCAGCAGCTCACCGAGGTGCGCCCGGCGCTGGCCGAACGCTGGTCAGTGAGCCCCGATAACCGCACCCTGACCTTTCACCTGCGTGACAACGTCAGGTTTCATTCCGGTAATCCGCTCACCAGCGCCGATGCGGTCTGGTCGATGCGGCGGGTGCTGCATCTGAATCTGGCGCAGGCGTCGGTGTGGAAATCGTACGGTTTCAGCCGCGACAACGTTGACCAGATGATCACCGCCCCCGACGACCGCACGCTGGTGATCACACTTCCTAAGCCAAACGATCCGCAACTGGTGATTTACTCGCTGGCGGCGCTGGGCAGCATGGTGGTCCTGGACCGCAAAACGGTGCAGCAGCATGAGGTTGATGGCGACTGGGGCAACCGCTGGCTGACCACGCATGAAGCGGGTTCCGGCCCGTTCCGGCTGGATGTCTGGCAGGCAAAAGATGTGCTGCGGATGAGTCGCGCGGCAGACTACTGGCGCGGAGAGGCAAAAATGTCGCGGGTGGTGTTCCGCCACCTTCAGGAGTCGCAGACCCTGCGGCTGATGATGGAGAAAGGCGACCTGGATATTGCCAGTAACATGGCGATCCCCGACGTGCGCGCCCTGCGCCACGATCCCGACCTCACCATCGACGCGGTCAGAAAAGGGACGATTTATTACCTGGCGATGAGCATGAAAGATCCGCACTTCGGGAATAGCAAAGTGCGTGAGGCGGTCCGCTATCTGGTCGATTATCAGGGCATCAATAAGAGCCTGATGACCGGCTACGGCGAACTCCATCAGCGCCCGATTCAGGCCGGGATGCCCGCCACGCTCCCCGACCCCGGTTACCGGCTCGATGTGCCGCGTGCCCGGGCATTGCTGGCTGAGGCGGGTTATCCGGACGGCTTCGACACCACGCTGCGGGTGCTGGCCGATCAGCCGTTCCTGAATATCGCCATCGCGGTGCAGTCAACGCTGCTGCAGGGCGGGATTCGCGCAAAAATCATTACCGGCACCGGCAACCAGATTTATGGCGCGATGCGCGATCGTCAGTTTAATCTGCTGGTCGGACGCGGCGGCAGCGGTGTAGAGCCGCATCCCCACTCCAGCCTGCGTTCGCTGGTCTACAACCCGAACAATGCGGACAGCGCCCGGCTGACTAACTTTCAGGGCTGGCGCACCGGTTTCTACGACGCGCAGCTTAACCGCATGATCGATCAGGCATTGGTTGAACGCGACAAATCCCGTCAGCAGCAGGACTATTTCGCCATCCAGCAACGCTATGACCAGCTGGTGCCTGCGCTGATGCCGATTTCACAAATGCTCGACTCCGTGGTGGTCAGTAACCGGGTGCAGGCGTATCAGCCCCATCCCTCCGCGACCACCTTTCTGCGCGACGTCTGGAAAACCCCTGAAGCCCTGGCGGGAGGCACCCCATGATTCTGACCCTGACCCGACATCAGTGCCGTCGCATCACCCATCGCGCGGTGCAGGTGCTGATTACCCTGTTCGGCCTGCTGCTGCTGACCTTTTTTATTGGCCGGGTAATGCCGCTGGATCCGGTGCTGGCGATTGTCGGCCCCGACGCCGATCAGGCCACTTACCAGCAGGTCTACCACCAGCTCGGCTTTGATAAACCGATGTGGGTACAGTTTGGCATCTACCTTAACGCGCTGCTGCATGGCGATCTCGGCCATGCGCTGCTCACCGGTCAGCCGGTGGTATACGACATTCTGCGCGTCTTTCCCGCCACAGTAGAGCTGGCCACGCTGGCAATTGTGATTGGTGCGGGCCTCGGCGTACCGCTGGGTGTGCTGGCGGCGGCACGCCGTAACAGCGTCATCGACTATGTGGTGCGGATGCTCAGTCTGGCCGGTTACTCCACGCCGATCTTCTGGGTCGGCATGATGGGCCTGCTGCTGTTCTATGCCCATCTCGGCTGGGTCGGCGGCGCAGGACGGGTGGATTTCAGCCTGGATGGCATTGTGCCCCATCGCACCGGCTTCATGCTGATCGACGCCCTGCTGGCCGGCAACAGCCAGGTATTCTGGAACGCACTCAACCATCTGGTACTGCCCGCCTCGCTGCTGGGTTTTCACTCTATGGCCTACATCAGCCGCATGACGCGCAGCTTTATGCTGGCGCAGCTCTCGCAGGAGTTCATCCTGACCGCACGGGTCAAAGGCCTGACCGAATGGCAGGTGATCTGGCAGCACGCCTTCCGCAACATCCTGGTGCAGCTACTGACCGTCGTGGCGCTGGCCTATGGCTCGCTGCTGGAGGGCGCGGTACTGATCGAAACGGTCTTCTCCTGGCCCGGCTTTGGTTCTTACCTCACCGGCAGCCTGATGCTGGGCGATATGAATGCGGTGATGGGCTGTGTGCTGGTGGTGGGCCTGATTTTTGTACTGCTTAACCTGATCTCCGACCTGCTCTATCAGGTGTTTGATCCGAGGACCAAAGTATGACGATCTCCTTTGACACTGCCTCTGTAAGTCACTCCCGCGAGCGTCTGGCACGCTGCCAGCGGTTTGCAGCCCGCTGCGGCTATTTCCTCTGGCGCATGGCCTGTAATCCCCTCACCGCCATTGGCGGCGGCATTGTGCTGCTGCTCTGTATCGTCGCACTGTTTGCGCCCTGGATCGCGCCATATCATCCGCTGATTCAGGATCTGAACAACGCCCTGACACCGCCCGGTGCAGCCCACTGGTTTGGCACCGACGAGTTTGGCCGCGATATTTTCAGCCGTCTGGTCTGGGGCGCGCGCATCACGCTTTACATTGTACTGCTGGTGTCGGTCACCGTCGGGCCACTGGGCCTGCTGCTGGGCGTCACCGCCGGTTACTTCGGCGGCAAAGTCGATAGCGTGCTGATGCGCGTCACCGATATCTTTATCTCCTTCCCGAGCCTGGTACTGGCGCTGGCGTTTGTTGCCGCCCTGGGCCCGGGTCTGGAGCATGTGGTGATTGCCATTACGCTCACCGCGTGGCCGCCTATCGCCCGTCTGGCGCGCGCCGAAACGCTGTCGCTGCGTCAGGCGGACTTTATCTCAGCGGTCCGTTTACAGGGCGCATCGCCGCTGCGGGTGCTGTGGAAACATATTATTCCGCTCTGCCTGCCGTCGGTGATTATCCGCATCACCATGAATATGGCGGGCATTATCCTCACTGCCGCCGGGCTGGGATTTCTCGGGCTGGGCGCACAGCCGCCCGATCCGGAATGGGGCGCGATGATCGCCAGCGGCCGCACCTACATGCTTGAGTGCTGGTGGGTGGTCACCGTGCCCGGTCTGGCGATCCTGATTAACAGCCTGGCATTTAATTTCTTAGGAGATGGCCTACGTGACCTGCTTGATCCCCGCAGTGAGTAACGCCACGCCGTTGCTCGACGTGCGCGATTTGCACGTGAACTTTATTAACGGACGCCAGGCAACCCCGGCGGTGCGCGGCGTCTCTTTTCAGCTCGGTCAGGAGAAGCTGGCGATAGTCGGCGAGTCTGGCTCCGGTAAATCGACCGTGGGTCGCGCCCTGCTGCAGCTGCATCCGGCGAAGGCGCGCATTGAGGCGAGCCGGATGCAGTTTGGCGATATCGACCTGCTGCACGCCAGCCCGGCGCAGATGCGCGCCATTCGTGGCAAACGCATCTCAATGATTATGCAGGACCCGAAATATTCGCTGAATCCGGTGATTCGGGTTGGTGAGCAGATCGCCGAGGCCTGGCGTAGTCATCATCGCGATCAGAAATCGGCAGCACGTCAGCGGGCGCTGGCAATGCTGGAGGAAGTGCAGATCCGCGATCCAGAACGGGTTTATCAGCTCTATCCTCATGAGATTTCCGGCGGTCAGGGTCAGCGCGTGATGATTGCCATGATGTTGATCACCGAACCGGAACTGGTGATTGCCGATGAGCCGACCTCTGCGCTGGATGTCTCAGTAAGACTGCAGGTGCTGGCACTGCTCGATGATCTGGTGAAAGCGCGCGGACTGGGGCTGATTTTTATCAGTCACGATATCAATCTGGTGCGCAGCTTTTGCGATCGGGTGCTGGTGATGTATGCCGGGCGCGTCGTGGAGTCACTGGCCGCCTGTGACCTCGATCGCGCACAGCATCCTTACACGCAGGGACTGCTGGCGGCGCTGCCCGACCTTGATCACCGCCGCACACGCCTGCCAGTGTTACAACGTCACGCAAGCTGGTTAACCGATTAAGGAGTGGTGATGATTAATGTAAAAAATCTCAACCTCAGCTTTGGCGATGAAGGCGCGCGGAATCAGGTGCTGTTCGACGTAAATCTGCAGGTTAATCAGGGTGAAATCTTCGGGCTGGTCGGTGAATCTGGCTCGGGCAAAACCACGGTGCTGAAATGTCTGGCGGGGCTGTTCACTCACTGGCAGGGAGAGCTGATGATTGATGGTCAGCCACTGGCGCATCACATCGTTCGGGCGCGCTGTCGGCAGGTGCAGATGGTGTTTCAGGACCCTTACGGTTCGCTGCATCCGCGTCACACGCTGGGCGACATTCTGGAAGAGCCGTTGCAGATTCAGGGTATCGGGCAGCGTCAGCAGCGGGTCGTGGCGATGCTGGATAAAGTCGGATTGAACCGTGCCTGGCAGACGCGTTATCCCCACCAGCTATCCGGTGGTCAGCGTCAGCGCGTGGCAATTGCCAGGGCGCTGATTCTGGAGCCACGCGTGCTGCTGCTGGATGAGCCGACCTCCGCACTGGATGTTTCGGTGCAGGCAGAGATCCTGAATCTGCTCAGCGATCTGCAGCAGCAGGAGAACCTGACTTATCTGATGGTGACGCACGATCTTGGCGTGGTGGCGCATCTCTGCCATCGCGTAGCCGTCATGCAACAGGGCAAAGTGCTGGAGACGCTGGATGTGCCGACGCTGGTGGCCGATCGCGCCGCAATGCCCTATACGCGGATGCTGGTGGAAGCGAGTCGCCACAATCATGCGGCGCTGGCGCAGCCGGGCTGAATATCAGCGGGTATCTGAAAAGAATCAAAAAAGGCCGGCTGGACCGGCCCTGTGATATCGAATGCGTTAGTGGGTCAGCTGACGCACAAAGGCAACGATCTCCTGGTTTTTGCCATGCTCAAACAGGCACTGCTGGAAACGCGGGCCGCTGACGGCGGTGCGAACCAGTTCAGGATCGATGGCACGCAGGGTATCAAGGTAGTTCTCTTTGATCACCGCAGCCTTGACCTGATTCAGCAGACCGGCGTTTCGCACCTGCGGCTCTTTGCGCTCTGGCGGATAGCCATTGCCCTTCTCGCCCGTGAACGCTTTTTCAAAGATAAAGCGCAGGTTCAGCTCAGCGCCCCAGCCAAAACCTTTAGCAAATGGCAGAGATAAGGCATTGCCGTTGTTGATTTGCGCGAACAGGTAAGCATCCGCCGGATCGATACAGTAGCCACAGACCACGCCCGGATGGATGTTAAGCGACATCAGAGCGCCCTGGCCGGTGCCACAGCCCGCAACGACAAAATCCACTGCCTGGCTGTTAAGCAGCACGCTGGCCTGGATGCCGAGGTGAATGTAGGTCAGATGATGATCCTGCTCATCGCTCATCCCGACGTTGAAGACCTGATGGCCCAGCGGCTGCGCGACGCCTTCCAGTTCTTTCAGCACGGTAACGTTTTTAGCGGCCTGACTGTTTTCCATCATTAACGCGATTTTCATGATCTACCCTCGTAAAATAAATGAAACACCGTTTCATTTTAGAGAAAAACCATTAAAGTGCATGGATTAATTCACCCTGGTGCTGTGAGACCCATCACAAAACGGCCATTGCAGCGCCCACGACTGCGTGAGGACAATGATGTTTATCTACCACAAAGAGCGACCACTGGAAGATCTGGGTAACGGCGTGACCCGCCGCGTACTGGCACATGGCGGCACAATGATGGCAGTTGAAGTGCGTTTTGAAAAAGACGCCATCGGTCCGCTGCATCATCATCCCCATGAGCAGCTGACCTATGTGCTGAGCGGACGCTTTGCCTTCACCATCAACGGTGAAACCCGGGAAGTTGGCGCTGGGGACACACTCTATAAAGCACCCAATGTGGTTCATGGCTGTGTCTGTCTTGAGGCTGGCGTGCTGCTGGATACCTTTACGCCACAGCGCGAAGATTTCCTGACCACGAAATAGTGCAGGCGGCCCGGCGGGCCGCCTCATGAACTGCCGCATGACTGCCCATTTTGCCTGCACGAAAAATTTGACTTAAAACGCGTACAATTTTTCCACCATTCCCTTCCCAGCTAACTGAATGATTCACCACAGTTTCCCCTCATGCCGCGCTGCGCTTAGCTTCCTGTAAAAAATCATTCGGGCTCACTTCTGTACAAAATGAAGATCGTTGTATAAGTTTAATGACAACGCCAGTTCGTTTTTTAACCCGTAAAAGGATAATAATATGCCGATGCAAAACACCCTTACCTTGCCGCTGAATCACAACGCGCCGGTTAATAGTGAGTTCCGTTCATCCTTTGCTGCATCTGAGCAGGATAAACTTAATTTTCTAATCGAAGAGTTACTGGAAGCGGGCAAGGAAAAAAGCTGTATGGAGCTACTGCGTCATCTGGCCTCTGCGGACAGTGCTGAAGAAGAAGCCTGTTGCCGTGAACTGCTGACGTTGCTGATGGCCCAAAAATGAAGTCTGTAGCTGGCTGTTCAGCACAGATTCAACACCGGGCATTACCACGAAAACCCGCCTGACCGTATTTCCCCGTTCAGGCGCGTCACCTCTGCTGAAAAGCTGCCGCTTTTTTGCACCGTAATTTACACCGACGCGAATATTGATAGCTGATAGCTGATATACGTGTACGACCTTGTTAAACCGACCCGACGACTCTCATTGCTTCTCTTTCAACTCTTTTGTTAGCCTGAATCTCCCCGATTTATTATCAGGTTCCACAGGCGTGCTATGACCATGACCTCTTTCTCCGCCACGCTGCATCTGCTGTGTGGAAAAATAGCGTCCGGGAAATCGACGCTGGCAGCGCAGCTGGGTGCTGCGCCCGGTTGCGTAGTGATCAGCGAAGATCAGTGGCTGGCCGCACTCTATAAGGATGAGATGCAATCGGTGGCTGATTACGCGCGTGTTGCGGCAAAGCTCAGGAAGGCGATGACGCCGCATCTGGTCGCATTGCTTAACGCAGGCGTATCGGTTGTGCTCGATTTTCCGGCCAACACCCGGGGGAATCGTGACTGGATGCGCTCGGTGATTGAGGCATCCTCTGCCGACCATCGCCTGCATTATCTGGATATGCCGGACGCGCTGTGTAAAGCGCGTCTGCACGCCCGTAATCAGAGCGGCGAACACGCCTTTGCCGCCACGGACGAGCAGTTCACGCTGATTACCCGCTATTTTGAACCGCCGCAGGAGGAGGAAGGCTTTAACCTGGTGCGGCACAGTTAACATCTTCTGCAAATTTACGAGAGATCGAGTGCCGCAAGCACCTCAGCAATCTGCTGGTTATCCGCATCAGAGAGTGGCAACAGCGGACGCGGCAGGCAGTCGCGTGCCGTCAGTCCCAGCAGACCTGCTGCGGCATTCATCACCCTGAAGCTGCCGCCGTGCTGGCGGAACAGCGACCACAAAGGCTGCAGGCGCTCCGACTGCGCCCTGACGCTCTCATGATCACCTGCTGCTGCTGCGTCGGTCATTGCTTTCGCGACACGTGGGAACAGCCCGCCGCACACGGAATACCAGCCATCACAGCCTGCAATCAACGCATTGGCAGCAGACGCGTCGCCGCTGATGCCAACCGACACGGAAGCAGGCAGTATGTCGCGCAGTTGGGCCAGGCGATCATTTGCTGCCGATTGCGCCGCCGGAACACCGGGAATTTTTACCGACCCGATACCGGGAAGTGAGGCAATCCGGCTCAGTAACGCATCGGAGAACGTAAAATGGGTGGTGCGCGGATTGTCATAAATGCAGACTGGCACCGAGGCGTGTCGCGTCACGGTTTCAAACAGCGTAAACACTTCATCTTCTTTCAACGCCTGATACCCCAGCGGTGGCAGCAGTAAAGCGGCTGCGCCCGCCTGCTGCGCATCCTCTGCCAGCGCCAGCACCTCATCAGTATTTATCGCGCCAATGCAGATCATCACTGGAATCGCCTCTGCATGTTCAACGGCCCGCCCGGCAATGCGCCTGCGCTGTGCCCGTGTCAGCCAGGCGTAGCTGCCGGTGGACCCCAGCACGCCCAGAGAATCGACTTTTGCCTCCGTCAGCCTGCGCAGGATCCGAATAAAAGCCGCTTCATCGGGTTTGCCATCGGCAAAAGGAGTAAGGGGAAAGGCACTGAGTCCGCTGAACATACGCTTTGCTCCATCATGAGACTGTTCGGGCTGTCACCTTTACAGTCATATTTCGTCACTGGCCGAAGCATGGCTTTGCCCCGCCCGCTATTTTTGCGCTACAGCCCTTTTTGCTCTTACCCAAAGGAAATAGCGATGATTGCCGTACTGTTTGAAGCCGAGGCACGACCCGAACATCAGATGCGCTACCTGCAACTCTACGTACGTTTTTCGACATCACCGTTGCCTGATGCCTCCACGCCACCTCGGTCCTGAACCTCTTTGCCCCCAGCATCGCTGACCTCTGGTCACGCCAGAATCTCCGTTTTAGACGGTAACACGCATATGAAATCTGTCACAATTCCGCAAACTTATCTCACGCACGTTAACAT
The DNA here is from genome assembly GCF_019104105.1 of Pantoea jilinensis. Taxonomy (NCBI): domain Bacteria; kingdom Pseudomonadati; phylum Pseudomonadota; class Gammaproteobacteria; order Enterobacterales; family Erwiniaceae; genus Pantoea; species Pantoea jilinensis. The sequence goes on from NZ_CP077746.1 coordinate 2,123,309, forward strand.
GAGCAGAAAAACAGCCACCCGATTCAAGTTACTGAATAAAATAGGTTTTATATGATAACCCCCAGAAATCATGTTCCCCACACATCAATCAATGCCCTTTTTGCACTTATTTAGCGACGGGCGCTGATCCACTCTTCAGTAACAGGCGCGGCAAAAAGCGTCAAACCTTACTGGAGTTACTGATGCAAACGACCTCACCCATGACTCATCGCGCCAGGATTGGCGCCATATTTCGTGTTACCTCCGGCAATTTCCTCGAACAGTTCGATTTCTTCCTGTTTGGTTTCTATGCCACTTACATCGCCCATACCTTTTTCCCGGCCAGCAGTGAGTTCGCCTCACTGATGATGACCTTTGCAGTATTTGGCGCAGGATTCCTGATGCGCCCGATTGGCGCAGTGGTGCTGGGGGCGTACATCGATAAGGTCGGTCGCCGTAAGGGCCTGATTGTCACGCTCTCCATCATGGCGGCAGGCACCTTTATGATCGTGCTGATCCCCTCCTACCAGAGCATTGGCCTGTGGGCGCCGATGCTGGTGCTGATCGGTCGGTTGTTACAGGGCTTCTCCGCCGGCGCGGAGCTGGGCGGCGTGTCGGTCTATCTGGCGGAGATCGCTACGCCCGGCCGCAAGGGCTTCTACACCAGCTGGCAGTCGGGTAGTCAGCAGGTCGCCATTATGGTGGCGGCGGCGATGGGCTTTATCCTCAACGCCGTGCTGGAAGAGAGCGCCATCCGTGAATGGGGCTGGCGTATTCCGTTCCTGTTTGGCTGTCTGATTGTGCCGTTTATCTTCATATTGCGTCGCAAACTTGAAGAGACACAGGCGTTCAACAACCGTCGCAGCCATCCCGATGTGAAGCAGGTGTTCCGCATCCTGCTGGCTAACTGGCAGGTGGTGATTGCCGGGATGCTGATGGTGGCGATGACCACCACGGCGTTTTACCTGATTACGGTTTATGCGCCGACCTTTGGCAAAAAAGTGCTGCTGCTCAGCGCCTCTGACAGCCTGCTGGTGACCTTGCTGGTAGCAGTGTCGAACTTTATCTGGCTGCCGATTGGCGGCGCGATCTCCGACCGCTTTGGCCGTAAGCCTGTACTGGTCGCCATGACACTGCTGGCGATCGTCACCACCTATCCGGCCCTGAGCATGCTGGCGGCGGCACCAGGCTTTTCGATGATGCTGGGTGTGCTGCTGTGGCTGTCGATGATCTACGGGCTCTACAACGGCGCGATGATCCCGGCGCTGACCGAAATTATGCCAGCGGAAGTCCGTGTGGCGGGCTTCTCACTGGCCTACAGCCTGGCAACAGCGCTGTTCGGTGGTTTTACCCCGGTGATGTCAACCGGCCTGATTGAGATGACCGGCGATAAAGCCTCGCCAGGTTACTGGATGAGTTTTGCGGCAGTTTGCGCTCTGGGCGCGACACTCTACCTCTATCGTCGTACCCGCAGTGCCGTCACGCCTGCCCATGAAACTGTTAGCTGAGGAACGGAAGATGAAACTGAAAACGATGTCACTTTATGCTGCCCTGCTGTTTAGCGTGGCAGGCAGCGTCACAGCGCAGGCAAAAGAACTGACGGTAATGATCTCCGGCGGGTTTAAAGCAGCGTGGGATACCCTGTCGCCACAATTCGCAAAACAGGAAGGGATCACCATCAACACCGTTGCTGGTCCGTCAATGGGTAAAACACCGCAAGCCATTCCTGCCCGGCTGGCACGCGGTGAACCGGCTGATGTGGTCATCATGGTTGGCGATGCGCTAAGCAATCTGCAAAAAGAGGGCGCGACGCTGCCAGGCTCACGGGTTGAACTGGCGGACTCCCGCATTGGCGCCGTCATTAAAAAGGGTGCCACACCCATTAAAATCGGCAGCGAAAGTGAGTTGCGTACTGCCCTGCTGAATGCCTCTTCCATCGCCTATTCTGACAGCGCCAGCGGCAAATATGTCAGCAGTCAGCTGTTCAAACGGCTGGGCATTGAGGATCAGGTTAAAGGCAAGGCGGTAGAAGTTGAACGCATCCCGGTCGCTTCCCAGGTTGCTGAAGGTAAATACGCCATCGGGTTTCAGCAGGTCAGTGAGCTGTTGCCTGTTTCAGGCGTAACCTTCATTGGTGAACTGCCGGACAAGCTGCAATACACCACTCGTTTTGCCGGTGCCGTGGTGCGCAGGTCAGCACAGCCAGATGAGGCAGCGAAGCTGCTGCACTGGCTCGCCTCGCCCGAGGCTCAGCAGGCTGTCCACGCCAGCGGCCTGCACACCGTGAAAGCGTCAAAACCGGTTAAAGTCGCTGATACTGTTCAATGATCAGGTTCTCCAGTTCGCTGGCGATATGTGACAGTATCCGGCCATTTTTGCGCAGCAGGCCCACAGTGCGTTTCACCGGTGGATCGGTTAACGGCACCGCCGTCAGCAGCGCGTGCTCGTAGCCAGGTAGCGACATGGCGGGGACGGCAGCAATGCCGAGCCCCGCCTCAACCATCCCCAGCATAGTTGTCACGTGCCGGGTTTCACAGACACAGGGCTTCTCCGGCATAACAGCCTGTAACGCCTGATCGAGCAGGTTACGGTTGCCGGAGGTTTTATCCAGCCCAATCCATTCATGCTGATAAAACGCCTGCCAGCTCAGGCTCTTTTTGCCTGCTATCGGATGGTCTCGCCTGCAGGCCGCCACGTACGGGTCATCCATCAGCGGCTGAAAATGCACATCCGGCTGCGAGCGGCTGGAAAAACTGATGCCGAAGTCAGCCTGCCCGCCAATCACCGCGTCATAGACGTTAGCCGCACTGCTGTCGATCAGTTTCACGCGTACGCGGGGATAGCGCACCTGAAACAGCCGGATGATGTTGGGCATGAAATAGTAGGCCGCTGACGGCACGCAGGCCACAGTAATCAGTCCGGTGCGGGCTAAGCTCACCTCACTCAGATCGGCCATGACCTCTTCAAAATCGGCCAGCAGCTTTTCCGAACGCTGAGCAAACGCATGCCCTTTCAGCGTCAGCGTGACGCGGCGTGTGGTCCGCTCAAACAGCTTAATACCCAGCGTGGTTTCCAGCTTATCGATGCGGCGGCTTAGCGCCGACTGTGAAAGGCAAATCGATTCCGCCGCCAGGCGAAAATTGCCAAACTCCACCAGCGCGCGAAAGGCGTAGAGATCGTTGAGATCGAAATTAACCGGCATGGTTTTCTCTTCCCTTAACCTGCATCAGACTTTTGTTCATCATTTTCATCGCCTTCCGTTTGACCAAAGTCGGACACGAATCTGCTGAGCAGTTGTTCCAGCGTATCACGATCGCTTTCCGGCCAGTGCCGGAAGACGCGCTGATAAACCTGCACACGTTGCGCATCGATTTTATCCGTCATCGCTCTGCCATCCAGGGTGATTGCTGCCTCGTTAATTCTTTTGTCCTGCCGGTTTTTCTGCCGCCGGACCAGTCCGGTCTCTTCCAGTTTCGCGACCTGACGACTGACCGTGCTGTAGTCACGCCCTACCCGATCGGCCAGTTCACCCACGCCGATCGGCCCGAACCGGCTGACCTGCACCAGAAGCGGAAAAAGCGCCCGATCGAGGTCGATACCCGCCGCTTTAATCATCGCTACATCGCGCTGGGGCCGGTTAAGCGCGCTAGCAATCGTCAGCAGACAATTGTGCAGCGCATCGTATTTATGTGTATTTTGCACACTTTTCATTGACGCCATCCAGAGGCAGGAATAATGTGTGTACTTTACACTTAATTGCTTATTATTAGAAGGACAGCAACCTATGAAAGCAGCCATCATTCGTCAGGCCGGTCAGAAACCACACTATGGGGATTTCCCCACTCCTCAGCCCGCTGAAAACCAACTGCTGGTTCGCGTGAAAGCCGCCGCCATGAGCCAGCTGGTCAAAGCACGGGCGGCAGGCACGCATTACAGCGCCACTGCGCCCTATCCTCTGGTGCCAGGCATTGACGGCACCGGTTACCTCGAAAACGGCGATGCCGTTTACTTTCTGACCTTTGGTACCGCGTCGGGCAGCATGGCGGAAAGTGTGGTGGTCAATGCCCGCTGCGTCATTCCGCTTCCTCCAGCGCTGGACCCCGTGGTCGCCGCCGCGCTTGCCAATCCAGGCATGTCTTCATGGGCCGCACTCACCCGCCGGGCTGAACTGCGCAAAAGGGAAACCGTGTTGATTAACGGCGCAACCGGCACATCCGGCCGCCTGGCGATTCGCATCGCCCGCAGTCTTGGCGCGGGCAAAATTATTGCGACCGGCCGGAACCCGGAGATACTGCAGCAACTGCTTAATGAGGGCGCAGACAGCGTCGTGACACTGGATGCTATGGCCGCTGAACTTCCTGCCCTGATGGCAGACGGCATTGATGTGGTGCTGGATTATCTCTGGGGTGAGAGCGCGCTGGCGATCATGGAAGCGGCGGTGCGAGGCGGTGATCATGTCGTTCGCTTCGTTCAGATTGGCTCACTCAGCGCACAGGAGATTCCTTTGCACAGTCATTTGCTGCGTGCATCCGGGCTGACACTGATGGGGAGTGGTCTGGGCAGCGTATCCAACGCAGACCTGATTGACTCACTGGCAGAACTACTACAGGCTGCCGGGCAGCACGGCTTTTCGGTGCCTTTTAAACCACGGCCTCTTTCTGAGGTGGATACAGCATGGGATGAAGATGACAGCCGCTGTCGAACAGTGTTTACGCTGTAGTCTCCCGCGGCATCAACAGCGCGGGCCTGCCTGTCGGACAAGCCGCCACTAACCTTCGGACGGCATCGGATGCAGAAAACGGTCAGGATAATCGGGCGTGAGAGCATGCTGCTCGCTATAGCGGCCAAACAGCTTATAGCGGTTTAACGCGATGCGGTCGTAAGCCGCGTTATTGATCACGTCCGGAAAGTGACGCAGCACCGCCAGCCCGCGCCAGGGTGCTGGCAGGTGCTGCATAACACGGAAAACCGCCTGCGCCCGCAGCCAGTGCTGATTACCGTCAATGTAGACAAGGGTGCTGATATTCTCTTCCGGCAGTCCGGCCCAGCGCAACAGCGCTTTGCCCTGCTCGCTCTGCACCGAGGCAAAACGGACCTGCCGCGCCAGATGGTGGCGCAGCAGAAACTGAACCCAACCATTACACAGCTTACAGACGCCGTCATAAAGCACGGCGCTTTCACCGGTTTGCAGATACGGGGGCGACGACATCCTGCAACTCCTCACTCCTCTGATGATGAGCTGAAGTGTAGCGGGTTCTGGTCAGTTGCTGTTGCAGCCAGTGGATAACGGCAGCGTGATCCTGGGCGCAGGCATCCACCTCAAACAACGGCCCCAGCGTCATTGGCCTGGCCTGTTGTGCCAGCTGATGAAGTTCAGGCAGGTACTCAGCGCCTGGATGCCCCGGCAGTCGCTGGGTCAGTCGCGCCTGATAGCGCGCCACCGCCACCTCCGGTTCAATCTTCAGCCACAGCTCAAGCACCTCTTCGACGCCCGCCTGTTGCAGTCCCTGCTCCAGCAGCGCGCGCGGCTGAAAACCAAACCAGGCATCGATCAGCCAGACCTGACTGGCGGGTGCCTGTTCGACGATGTTCCAGATCGCCTGATAGGCCGCGCAGCCCAGTTGCCGGTTACGCTGCCGATCGACCGGCGCAAAAGCGTGCATAAAAGGCTCTTTCAGGCTGTCCAGCGTCAGCACCGGCCAGCCAAAGTGTTGTGATAGCGCGTGCGTCAGGGTGCTCTTACCCGACGCCGGAATGCCGTTAACCAGCACCACGCGTTTAGGGGGGATATTTTGTGTCATAGGATATCGATAACCTCCGCGACACTGCTGGCCCGACGTAACCGGACCAGCGTCTCCTCATCCTCCAGCAGCGACACAATCGCGCGGATCCCCTCTTCAATGTGGGCGTTGCTGTCGCGCGCGCCAAACATAATCACAATGTCCGCCTTTTCACTGCCCTCAAACGAGATCGGTTCATTCAGCAGGATCATACTGAAACAGTCGCGGATCACCCCCGCTTCCGGCCGGGCATGAGGAATGGCAATTCCCTCCTCAAACACATAATACGCCCCATGGGCCAGGGTGTTCGCGATCACCGCATCCGGATAGGTGGCGTCGAGATAGCCGCCGCTAACCAGCGGTTCGGCGGCCAGCGCGATAACCTGACGCCAGTCCGTGGCGTCGATGCCAATCTGAATGGCGTTGGCCTCTTGCAATAACTGCTTAATCGTCATCAGCTCTCCTTAAATCGACTGGCGAACCACATTGCGTAATTCATCGATTTTGACAAACAGCGCATCAATTTCATTACGATAGCGACGGCTTTTCGCAAATAAACTTAATGCCCGGTTATATTCCAGCATTAATTGTTTTTGCGTTTCGCCATCACGCGGGTTAATTGCGAGCTGCTGCTCCAGTTGCGTTATTTTCTCGCGACTGACTTCCGCCAGATGATCCTGCTGCTGCTCGCTGGGTTGTTCCGCAGCCGGAGACTTTTTTAAGAATCCAAACATAGGCTCTCCTGCCCCCTATATGCCGGGGTGTCTCAGATTAATAGTGATGATAAAAACGTTTAACGCAATAATTCGGTGATGGCGACGCGGGTAATTAACGGAATAACTGCATCTTCTCTACCAGCACATTGGTCACTGCATCATTGGCGGGCACCAGGAAATTACGCACGCTGTCATTGACCTTGCCTTTCTCAAAGGTCGATTTGCACTGCGCCACCCACTGCACATTCATTTCGGTGCCGACATTGACCTTCTCAATCCCGCTGCTTACCGCCAGTCGCATATCTTCATCGCTGACGCCGGTGCCACCGTGCAGCACCAGTGGCGTGTGGGTTGCCGCCGTAATATCCGCCAGGCGCTGATGCTGAATATGCGCCTTCCCGGTGTAAAGGCCATGTACGGTGCCGATTGAGATTGCCAGCATATCAACGCCGGTCTCTTCAACGAAACGGCGTGCATCTTCCACCGGCGTAAACGCGATCGCCTCCATCTCCACACATTTACCATCTTCCGAACCGCCAATCGCACCCAGTTCCGCTTCAACTGAAACATTATGCGGACGCGCCATATCAATCACCCGGCGGGTATTGGCAATATTCTCTTCAATCGGCAGATGTGACCCGTCATACATCACGGAACTGAATCCGGCATCTATCGCCGTCTGAATCGCCGCTAAATCGGAACAGTGATCGAGATGCAAACAGGTCGGCACATTCATACTCTCCGACAGCGATTTAATGGCATCGACCAGCAACTTATGACCGAGATATTTCGCCGTGCCGGTGGAGATCTGAATCATTAAGGGACTGTTGGTCTTCTCTGCCGCTTTAAAATAAGCGGGCAACATTTCCAGGCAGTGAAGATTAAAAGAACCCACCGCTTTAAAGTCACGCTGTTTAGCCAGCTTTAACAGGTCGGCGAAATTATAAAGTTTCATGGATTTTTTCCTCTTGAGGTTTGGTGGATTTGCCGTTAACAAACCAGGCAAGCGCGGTAACAAAAGCAATAAACAGGGCAACAAACAGCCAGTTATTCTGGAAGGCGTGGCCGAGTACCAGGCCGGTACTGATGACGTCCGAGTCACTGAAGGTCACGCCGGTGAAGCCGTAGCTCTCCAGCATTGGCACCAGGATGGCGGGCAGAATGGTGATAAAGAGTCCGTGGACGAAGCCGCCGATCATCGCGCCGCGTCGTCCGCCCATGGCATTACCAAAGACCCCAGCGGTGCCCCCGGCAAAGAAGTTGGTCAGCAGTCCCGGCAGGATCATCGCCAGTCCAAACATCGGGAAGACGAGCATGCCAACGATGGAGCCGAGCGTGGTGGCGAGGAAGCCGACAATCACCGCGTTCGGGGCGTAAGGAAACATCACCGGGCAGTCCAGCGCCGGTTTGGCATCGGGTACCACGCGCATGGCGATGCCCCGGAAAGCAGGCACCAGCTCGTTGAGCAGCAGGCGGACACCGCTGTAGAGCACAAAGACCCCGGCCACGAACTGAATCGACTGCATAAAGGCGTACATCAGGTAGTTCATGCCGTTGCTGTACTGGGCAATGAATGCCGGACCGGCCGCCACGGCGGGGATCAGGTACATCGGCACCATCACCAGCGCCATCGACAGATAGGTATCCTGCAGAAACTTAAAGTTATCGGGCAGCTTCAGGTCTTCGGTGGAGCGCGATCCTTTGCCCACCACCTTGGCGACCGCCGCCGTGACCAGATAGCCAATGGTGCAGAAGTGACCCAGCGCCACATCGTCGGAGTCGGTGATACGCCGCACCACCGGCTGTGCCAGCGCGGGCATCACGACCGCCATGATCCCGCCGAAGATGCCGCCGGTCAGGATCAGCGGCAGGCCAGTCAGCCCCGCTTTGTAGCCGATGACAGCGCCAATCGTCGCCATCCACAGCAGGGCCTGGCCCGTCAGGAAGATATACTTAAAGGGTGTCAGCCGCGCGATGATGATATTGACGATAAAGATCACCAGCAGCGTCAGCGCCACTTCAGATCCCAGCTCACGGTTAGCCAGTCCGGCGATAGCGGCTACATCGGTGATATAACCGCGCATGCCAAAACCGTGGGTAAAAATGGTATTGAGGAACGTCAGCGTCCCCACAATAATATTGATACCCGCCATCATAATTAAAAAGCCGAGCAGGGTTTTAAAGGTGCCTTCCACCACCTTGCCTGCTGATTTCTTCTGCAGCAGCAGACCAATCAGCGCAATAAACGCGATCAGAATTGAGGCCTGCCCCAGCAGATCTTTTACCAGAAAGTCGATCACACTATTCATGGGCAGCGACCTTCTCGTTACGTTCTTTTAAAAAGGCCAGGATCTTCTGCTCTATTTCCACTTTATCGGTGAGCCGGTTAAGAATAATGACCCGTTTAATCTGCTCCGGACTGGCGTCGGCATTTAATACATCGGCAAAGGCTTTTTGCGTCAGGATCATATCTGACTTAAATGCATTCGCTTCTGAAATGGTGGTGTGATCGATATCAGCCTCAATTTCCAGTTTTTTTAATACTGCTTTTGCGCTCATCTCAATCGCAAAACTGGAGCCTAATCCACAACCACAGACACATAATATTTTCAGCATGGTTTTTCCTCACACTATATTGAGTTGTTTAGCGAGTTTGTAATGGTGCCCGTCAATATCGACCAGGCGTTTTTGCATGCTTATTAAATCAATCGGGATCGGTTTATTGCTGCCATTAATAATGACCGCTTTATTCCGCATGCCTGACTGAATACAACGCACCACTTCACTGGCCATAATGGTGCCCTGATAAATTTCTTCGCAGGTGGGATCACCATTGCGCAGTCCGTAACCGAGAATAGTTTTACGGATGCGTACGCCAATAAGCGGCTCAAGCTGTTTGATCAAGGTGTCGATCGCCCCCTGAAAACCGGGCGAATATTCACGGGTGTAGCCTTCTGAACAGAGGATGACCACGCTGTTCTGTTCGGCCAGCCGTCCGGTGATGCGCTGTGCCAGTTGTGGCAAAGGAATCTGGCACTCCGGAATCAGGGCGATATCCGCATTGGATTTAATCGCCGATTGCAGCGTTAATTCGCCGCAATAGCCGCCGAGTAACTCCAGCATAAAAACCCGGCCCGGTAAGGCGCGGCCGGTATTACGCAGCTTTGCGACCTCTTTTAATACCTGCTCGCAGGCGGTAGAAAATCCCAGCGTGTAATCACTGCCGAAGACATCATTATCGATGGTCATACCGACGCCGAAACAATTAACGCCAGACTCCGACAGGATGTGGAGAAACTGCAGCGATCCGTCACCACCCGCCATGATTAATACGTCAATACGTGCGCTTTTCAGCTGGCGCGCAATTAAATCATATTCGCTGCGCACCAGTTTCTTTTCCGTCCTTCCGGACTGCATCACCGGAATCGGGGCGATGGCAAAGTCGAGCAGATCGCGCTGGCTGATATCACGATGGTTATTTGCCAGAAGGCCGGGAATGCCGCCGTCAAATATCACCATCTCAGCCTGCGCGAGACGCCCTATCTGGAAGACAAAGTTATTTATTCCGGTGACATCCCCGCCACTGATCACCATTCCAATGCGCATTTCCCTCACCCCGCTGGCTTACTCTGCTGAGGGCCATTCTTCCGGTTCACGGCGTTGCTATTTGCAGAGGAGATCACAGTTACGCGCGGTATTTTTCGGGCAGGCGTGTTGACAGCAGTAGCTTAAGGCCTTTATTTGTGAGCTGAGTCACTCTATTCCAACTTATTACTTCACGGACGAATCAATACAAATCATCAGCTTAGGTTGCCGAACAGGTTTTTGATTTGGCCAACAGAATAACGAATGATCGGGCATAAAAATGGCATTGCGAATTTGTGACTTTCACCTCATTTTTCCCGGTTCTGGCCCGGTTCAGGCGATTAAAATAGTTTTTATCGGGAGGGCTGGATTATTCAGTGCACGTAAAAAAGGGAATATTTCAGGAGATGCAGGAAAGGAAGAAAAATGAATCAGGGGCGCAGCGAGCTGCTGCGCCCCACACACTTATTTCGCGTAAGCTTCGGTAGACAGCGTCAGGGTGACGTCGTCGCTTACCGCCGGGACATATTTGTCCAGCCTGAAGTCAGAACGCTTGATGGTGCCGGTGGCATCAAAACCAATCGCCTGCTTCTTCACCATCGGATGCTCGCCCTGCTTGTTCAGCGTGGCGTGCAGCGTAACAGGCTTAGTGATCCCTTTCAGGGTCAGGTTACCTTCAACGTCAAATTTGTTGTCGCCCTTTGCAACCACTTTGGTGCTGTGGAAGGTCGCAGTTGGGTATTTGGCCGTGTCGAAATACTCAGCGCCTTTGAACTCTTTGGTCAGCGCCGCAACATGGCTGTCGATTTTGCTGACTGGCAGGGTTACGTCAACGCGTGATGCTTCCGGATGATCTTTATCAAACACCAGCGTACCGGTTGCATCCGGAATATCCGCGGTAGGATTTGAGAAGCCAAAATGGTTCCAGGCCACAATGACAGACGTATGCTCAGGATTCAGCTGGTAGTGCATCGCCTCAGCCTGAGATAACGGGGCGTAAAGGGTAGCAGCGGCTAACAGGGGCAGTGCGATACGTTTGAAGTTCTTCACAGTCAATTCCTTATCCGGACAAAAGTGAACTGAGTGTGGTTCAGTTAGCCCGAAATAGACAGTGAAGAGATTTGTCCGTAATTTTCAAATAAATTCAGCAACTTTATATCGGGCGCTATACATTTTCTCCCCCGGTAAACAGCACGCGCCAGCGGCGGCGATCCTGAATCAGTGTGCGGTGCAGCTGTTGCAGATCGGTAAGGGTCAGCGCCTCTATCTGCGCCGCATCCGGTTCTGCCAGACCATTTTCACGGCGTAACTGCGCCAGTGGCTGCGCCACTTCCCGGCTCAGCAGACGCGTTTTCAGTGCCACCAGGTCACACTCTGCCAGCGTCTCGTTAAGGGAACGCAGGAAGTTGCGGCAGTAGCGCAACAGTGACAGCGCGCTGTAATCGGGCGACTGCAGCGCAAACACTACGCCATCTTCATCGGCACAGCGCATATAGCGGCTGTTAACGACATACCCTATAGGTTGTTCAACCCGATAGCGCTGGAAGAAACGCGGCTCGTAGATCAGCGCCAGCGCACGTAATGCCGCAAGCTGTTCAGGACGGTGCAGTGGAATAAACAGCAACAGCGCGTTGTCCGTACTGGCGTGCAGCAGACGCGTCATGCCCGTTTGTGTGGTCATGCGTTTTGGTGGCGTGTCAGGGTTAACCGGCAGCGACAGCGCGCTCAGCCGCCGGGCAATCAGCGAATGCAGCGCCGCGTTGCCGCCTTTAAGCGCCGCCCGCCAGCAATCCGGCGCAAAGGTCGCTGCCAGCTGATAAGGCAGCTGCTGCTGCAGCGCGCGGATTGCGATGCTTTCGACAGGTGACGGCAGGTTTGCCTCAACCGGCAGCGACAGTGCACAGACAATCTGGCTCAGCGCCTGATCAGTGACCGCCTCATCTGTCGTCAGCTGAAGCGTGAGCTGCCATACGCCCTCTACTTCCTGCCAGCAGCCGTTACCGCCCTGGTGACGCAGCGCAGCAAACAGCGGACGCAACCGCCGCCCCAGCGCTTCGCCCACCTCGGCGGTAAACGTTGAGTAAAACTCGGGTCGCAGAATCAGCACGGGGTTCGGGTTATCTGACTGATAATGCGGTAACGCCACCGACTCTTCGGGCAGGGGATCAGGCGTAATGGCGACATTAAGCGGATAGAATGTGAAATTCACCGCGGGCAGCGCGTCAGGTGGTGCTGGCTGCCAGTGGGTCAGTGCCAGACTGTAACCCTGTGTGATGAGGTTTTCTGATGGCGGTTGCGGCGTACAGCAGAGCAGGGTGCCCGGCGCGCTGTTAAGCCTCTCCAGCAACAGTAGCAGTACAGGCAGCGTTTCATCAGGCGCAAAGCCAACGGCGCGCTGACGGAGTTGCTCCATAAGTGACAACGTCACAAATCGTTGCTGACTAAGCTCATGATAGTGCTGATGCTGTGCCTCACCGATCTGGCTCAGTGCCTGCAGGTAGCTATCAATCAGCGCATTCACGGTTTCTGGCATCTCAGTTTCGACACCCAGCGCCAGCCAGAGCGCACCGCCTGCCTGATAGATCCACTTCAGCTCCAGCGTTTCCGCCAGCCCCTGCTCGCGCAGCGTTGCCAGCAGCGATCCGGGTGCCTCATCCAGCAAAAATTCACGCCACAAAGTGACACCGTCACTACTTTCAATCAGCCAGGTGCGCCATAACGCTGGCGAGGCGCTATCCGCCAGTCGCCAGCAGGTCTGGCTGTTCAGCTGCGGCGGTGGCAGATCCTGTTGCCACTGACCAGCAGGCAGCGCGCTGGCAAACTGACGTGCCAGCTGCTCCAGTTCATCCAGTGACTGCGGTCCCTGAAGCCAGAGCCGCATATTACTGGCGAAATAGTAACGCTGATGGAACTGACGCAGCGCCCGTTGCAGCGCAGACATCTCGTCGCCAAAGCTCGCCCGGCTGCCGATATGGAAGCGCTGAAATTCCGCAGGTGATTGCGCGGAATGCAGCAGTGCCGCTTCGATGCGGGATGGCTCATGGCGCTGCAACAGCTGATACTCGGCGTCAATCACCGCCACTTCCTGCGCGATGGCCTGATTATCCAGCAGCGGAGAGACGAGCATATCCTGAAGTCGGGCCAGCCCGTCAGCCAGCAACGACGGCGTCACCTCAAAGAAAAACGCGCTGCGCCGGGCCAGCGTGGTGGCGTTGACCTTCCCGCCCTGGGTCTGAATCCAGCTCATCAGCCGGCCCTCATCAGGCCAGCCGCTGCTGCCGGTGAACAGCAGATGCTCCAGCAGATGCGCCAGTCCGGGCCAGCGTTCTGGCTCATCGTGGCTCCCTGCACCCACCTGAATCAGGGCAGCGGCCTGGCTGGCATCTGCCTGATGCACCAGTTCAATCATCAGACCGTTTATCACCAGGCCGCGCGTTTTCATCAGAGGTTCCGTGTTTTGTAGATCAGTTGCGAGTTGCTGCGGTTACGGAACTGCAGCTGACCAATTTTAATGTCGCTGCAATCCGCCTCACGCCGGGCTTCAAGGATTTTGCCGTGATGCGGCGATTTGCTGCAGACCGGATCGGTGTTGTCGGCATTGCCGGTCAGCATGAAAGCCTGACAGCGACAGCCGCCAAAATCTTTCTCTTTCTCATCACAGGAGCGGCACGGCTCCGGCATCCAGTCGAAACCGCGATAACGGTTAAAGCCAAACGAGTTATACCAGATATCGTCCAGGCTTTGCGTCAGTACAGAGGGAAATTCCACCGGCAGCTGGCGCGCACTGTGACACGGCAGCGCCGTGCCCTCTGGCGTCACGCTGAGGAAGATAGCGCCCCAGCCACCCATGCAGGGCTTGGGTCGCTCTTCGTAGTAGTCTGGCGTCACAAACAGCAGGTTGGTCAGATTGCCGGTGGTGCTCATCCGCTCACGGTAGGTTTTCACCACGGCTTCCGCACGGGCGATCTGCTCACGTGTCGGCAGCAGACCTTCACGGTTAAGCTGCGCCCAGCCGTAGAACTGACAGGTCGCCAGTTCAACGTCATCTGCCTCCAGCTCAATACAGAGGTCAATGATTTTATCGATCTGATCGATGTTATGACGATGCAGCACGAAGTTCAGCACCATCGGATAGCCGTGGGCTTTCACCGCTTTCGCCATCTCCAGCTTCTGCTGAAACGCTTTTTTCGATCCCGCCAGCGCCGCATTCAGGGTTTCGTCACTCGCCTGGAAGCTGATCTGGATATGATCCAGACCCGCTTCGCTGAACGCATCCAGCTTCTTCTCGGTCAGGCCAATGCCGGAGGTGATCAGGTTGGTATAGAAGCCAAGGTCGCGCGCCGCCTTGATCAGCTCAGGCAGATCTTTTCGCACCAGCGGCTCGCCGCCGGAAAATCCGAGCTGAACGCTGCCCATCGCGCGCGCCTGACGAAAGACTTCGATCCACTGCTCAGTCGTCAGCTCCTTCTCCTGCTGGGCGAAATCCAGCGGGTTAGAGCAGTAGGGACACTGCAGCGGACAGCGATAGGTCAGCTCTGCCAGCAGCCAGAGCGGCGGATTCACACCAGGTTTATGCGGGGTCACGGAACTGTATCCACTTCTGTTCATAGGCTGACTGCAGGAATTCTAAGACGTCCGGACCCACGCCGCCCGCTTCCGGAAAACGGTTATCCAGGGTCGCGATAATCGCGGCGATATTCTGTTTGCCATCCACCAGCTCAAGAATGGCGGCGGCGGTTTCGTTCAGCTTTGCCATGCCTTCAGGATAAAGCACCACGTGCGTATCCTGAGCAGCTTCCCACTGCATACGGTAGCCGCGACGAAACGCGGCAATCGAGTTTTCATTCATCTGTTATACCAGTCGGGTGGTGTGCCACGCCGCCTTGTCTGTGACGGTGTGATAAGGCGGACGTTTCAGCTCGTAAGCCATGGTCATGGCGTCCAGCATGCTCCATAAAATATCGAGCTTAAACTGCAAAATTTCCAGCATCCGGTTCTGCGTTTCAGCGGTAGTGAAGTACTCCAGCGCCAGCGCCAGACCATGCTCCACATCGCGGTTCGCCTGACCCAGGCGGCTGCGGAAGTAGAAATAGCCCTCTTCTTTGATCCATGGATAGTGCTGCGGCCAGCTCTCAAGCCGTGACTGGTGGATCTGCGGAGCGAACAGTTCGGTGAGCGAGCTGCAGGCCGCCTCCTGCCAGTTGGCGCGGCGGGCGAAGTTAATGTAAGCATCCACCGCAAAACGCACGCCCGGCAGCACATGCTGCTCTGACAAGAGTTCTTCGCGCGTCAGACCGACCGCCTCGCCCAGCCGCAGCCAGGCCTCAATGCCGCCCTCTTCGCCATTGCTGCCGTCGTGGTCAAGGATGCGCTGAACCCATTTGCGGCGGGTCGCCGGATCGGGACAGTTAGCCATGATCGCCGCATCTTTTAGCGGAATGGTGGTCTGGTAATAGAAGCGGTTTGCCACCCAGCCCTGAATCTGCTCGCGCGTGGCCTGACCGTTATGCATCGCAATGTGATACGGGTGATGGATATGGTAGTAAGCGCCTTTGTCGCGCAGGGCCTGTTCAAAAGCCTGTGGTGACAGCGTGTCAGTGATCTGCATGATTTAGCCCTGAAGATGGATCGCCATCCCGTCCCAGCTCACCTCTATTCCCTGCCCCGTCAGAAACTGACGCTGCGGTGACTGCTCGTTAAGGATCGGATTGGTGTTGTTAATGTGGATCAGAATTTTGCGTCTGGCCGGCAGAGACGCCAGCAACGCCATCAGTCCCTGCTCTTCCGCCAGCGCCAGATGGCCCATCGCCTTGCCGGTGTTGTGACCCACGCCGGTAGCCAGCAGCTCATCATCCTGCCAGACGGTGCCATCAATCAGCAGGCAATCCGCTTTTTGCAGCCACGGCAATATCACCGCATCGGGCTCGCCCAGACCGGGTGCGTAGAGCAGCGTCTGGCCATTCGCCCGGTTTTCAATAAACAGCGCCACGTTGTGGCCGGCAAGCGGCCTGTCGCGGAAGGGCGAGTAAGGCGGTGCATTGCTGATAATGGGAATCGCCGTGAACTTCAGATCTGTGCAGACATCGACGCTGAACGGCGTCAGTGGCGCAATCGGCCGGTGCTGTAAGCCGCCATTCCAGTGGGTGAGCATCGGAAAGATCGGGAAGCCGGTGCTGAGGTCAGCATGCACTTCCGGCGTACACCACACCTGATGCGGGCAGCCTTCACGCAGGCTCAGTAGCCCGGTGGTGTGATCGATCTGGCTGTCGGTGAGGATAATCCCCCCAATCGCCGTGCCGCGCAGCACGCCCTGGCGGGTCAGTTCTGGCGTATGCAGGATCTGCTGGCTGATATCGGGTGAAGCGTTGCATAGCACCCAGTCTTCGCCGTTATCGCTCAGGATAATTGACGATTGCGTGCGTGCCTGGGCCTGAATCGTGCCATTACGCACGCCGTGGCAGTTGGCGCAGTTACAGTTCCACTGCGGAAATCCGCCACCCGCGGCTGAACCGAGGATTTTGATAAACATAGAGGAAAACCAGAAGTTGAAAAAAAATGCCCGCTCAGAGGGCGGGCAGAACGATTAACGGTTGGAGATGTACAGAGTGACTTCCAGACCGAGACGCATATCAACGAAAGTTGGTTTTTTCCACATGAGTTACTTCCTCTTGGTTAACAGTAAAAAAGCTGTCTGAAATCAGCGTGACCGGCAATGAATGAGACGGCCGTCACAATTTCCAGGCAGATGTTGCGCCAATGGCGCGTCGGGATCAAGTCCGGAACGTAAGGAAATTGTTATCACAGCCCGGTCAGTTGTAAAACCCGCTGCCAGTTTCCCCATGCCAGTTTCTCAGTCAGTGTCTGATCATAGCCTGCTTCCTGAAAAGCAGCGAGCAATCGCGGCATTCCGCTGACATCGCCCAGCGCTGCTGGCGGGGTAATTCCGTCGAAATCGGAGCCAAACGCCACATGGTCGCTGCCCATTATCTTCAGGAGGTGATCACAATGCTTAACAATTTCTGTTAATGGCGTGTCAGCGTCGCGTTTACCGTCGGCGCGCAAAAACGCATTACCAAAATTAATGCCGACCAGACCGCCGCTGTCGCGGATCGCCAGCAGCTGGTCATCGGTCAAATTGCGCGGTTGCGGACAGAGGGCGTGCGCGTTGGAGTGGCTGGCGACCAGCGGCGCAGTGGAAAGCCGGGCGGTTTCCTGGAACGTCTTCATGTTCATGTGCGACACGTCGATCATCATCTTCAGCTCACCCGCCTGCTGAATCAACCTTTCGCCGGCAGCGGTCAGGCCCGGTCCGGTGTCGGGCGAGCCGGGAAAACTGCCGCTGACGCCTTCACCAAAGCGACTGCGCAGATTCCAGAATGGCCCGATGCTGCGCACCCCCGCCTGCCAGAAGGCGTGCAGCTGTTCGCCCTCCTCGTCCAGCGCATCAGCACCTTCAATGTGAGCCACCATCGCCAGTACACCGTCGGCGCGACAGGCAATAATATCTTCACTGCTGCGGCAGAGTCGCGCCCGCCCGCCTGACGCATCGGCCAGCTGCTGCAGGATCTCAAGCTGTTGCCACATGATCTCCAGCGGGCGATACGGCTCATCGGCCCGAACCGGAACGGTGCGGGCGATATATTCCTGCGGCGGCACAAAGATCGCAAACAGCCCGCCACCCATTCCGCCCTGCTGAATGCGCGGAAAGTCGAGATGCCCCCGCTCAATACCCTGATAAAACGCCTGCGCGGGCGCATCACGATGATGCAGCCAGAGGTTAAGCAACAGATCGTTGTGACCGTCAAAAATCAGCATAAGCGTCCACCCAGTTAAACAGGCGACCATGCTAACCCCACCAGGCGGATTCATCAAACCAGAGCGCACGGAGGGTGTTGTCACTTTTGCACATCAGGTTGTCAGCGTTGCGCGCGCGGTTTGCAGGGCTTGTCGTCAGACTGGTAAAAAAACACAAGGAGAATACTATGCTGACCCAACCTGCTGATAAATATCGTGCCTCTCCGGTCGTGTCTCTGCCCGATCGCCAGTGGCCTTCACGCCAGCTCACCCAGGCCCCGCGCTGGCTCTCCACCGATTTGCGTGACGGCAATCAGGCGCTGGCAGAACCGATGGATCGGGAGCGGAAGATGGCATTCTGGGATCTGCTTCTGCGCTGCGGGTTCCGCGAAATTGAGGTCGCCTTTCCCTCGGCGTCACAAACGGATTTCGATTTTGTGCGCGACCTGATTGAGCAGCAACGCATCCCGGCGGATGTGACGTTACAGGTGCTGACTCAGGCACGCGAGGATCTGATTACCCGCACATTTGTGTCATTACAGGGTGTTCCGCGTGCCATCGTTCATCTCTACAACGCCACCGCGCCGCTGTTCCGCGAGCGGGTATTTAAACAGAGCAAAGCGGAAATCGTAGAGCTGGCCATCGCGGGCGCATGCCAGATCCGCGCGGAATGCGAGGCGCAACCCGGGACTGACTGGACCTTTGAATATTCGCCTGAGACCTTCTGCTTTACCGAGCCGGAGTTTGTGCTGGAGATTTGCGAGGCGGTAGCCGATGTCTGGCAGCCTGACGCGCAGCGGCCGATGATTATTAATCTGCCCGCCACGGTGGAGGTGAACACACCCAATGTCTATGCCGATCAGATTGAATTTTTCTGCCGTCACTTCAGCCGTCGTGACGCCGTCTGTATCAGCGTGCATCCGCACAACGATCGCGGCACCGGGGTAGCCTGTGCCGAACTGGCCCTGCTGGCGGGCGCTGACCGGGTCGAGGGCTGCCTGTTTGGTAACGGTGAGCGTACTGGCAATGTGGACCTGGTGACGCTGGCGCTGAATCTCTATACCCAGGGCATTTCGCCGCAGCTCGATTTCAGCCAGATGCATGAGGTGATTGAGGTGGTGACACGCTGCAACCAGTTGCCGGTTCATCCCCGTCATCCCTATGCGGGTGAACTGGTCTTTACTGCCTTCTCGGGTTCTCATCAGGATGCGATTAAAAAAGGGTTCGCCATCCGCGCCGAACGACAGGAGAAAGCGTGGCAGATGCCCTACCTGCCGCTGGATCCAGCCGACATTGGCTGCAGCTATGAGGCGGTGATCCGTGTGAACAGCCAGTCGGGAAAAAGCGGTGCGGCCTGGCTGCTGGAGCAGAATCATGGACTACAAATGCCACGTTCGCTGCAGCAGGATTTCAGCCGCTGTGTTCAGCATGAGACAGACCGGCACGGCGGCGAGATGACGCACTACGCGCTGTGGCAGCTCTTCTGCCGTCAGTATGGTGTCACACAGCCCATGGTGGCGTTACAGCGGGCGGACAGCCAGAGCGACAGCGGCGGGCAGACGCAGATCAGCGCCAGCGTAGTGGTTCAGGACCGCTCACTGACACTGACCGGCAGCGGCAATGGCTGGCTTTCAGCGGCGGTGAATGCTCTGCGCAGCGCGTTTGATCTGCATCTGACCATTGAGGACTATCACGAGCACACGCTGGGACGGCGCAGTGACAGCCGCTCGGTGGCCTATATCAGCTGCGTGGATGTCCGTGGTGTGCGGGCCTGGGGAGTGAGTATTGATAACGACACGGCCCGTGCCGCATTGCAGGCGCTGCTCAGCGCGGCAGGCCAGTTTCTAGAGGGGGAAAATAGTCCGTGGGCGCCACGCCCAGCAGACGACGAAACATCGCACTAAACGCACTGGGGCTTTCATAGCCCAGCTCCAGTGCCACCCGCAGCACGGAGTCGCCCTGCGCCAGTCGCGTCAGGGCGATGGCCAGACGGGCGCGCCGCACCCAGTCACTGAACTGCAGGCCAGTTTCGCGCATGAAATGACGGGCCAGGGTGCGGCCCGAAACGTTAAGGTGGGCGCTGGCGCGCAGCAGCGTCCAGTTTTCACCGGGTGTCTGCTTGATCTGCTCGCACAGCGCCTGTAAACGGGGGCTGTTGGGTGTCGGCAGTGCAAAAGGCAGCACATCCATGCCGCGAATCTCATCCAGAATTAACTCCATCACCCGCTCAGCCCGGCTCCCGGCGCTGTAGTGCTCCGGCAGGCTGAGGGCCGTGACGATTAACTCACGCAGCAGCGGCGAGATCTGTACCACCTGACAACTGGCGGGCAGATCGGCGCGCGCCAGTGGGTCGATAAAAAGGGTACGTGCCGCCACGCTGCCGGTAATCTGCAGCGCATGGCGGGTAAAAGCCGGGAGCCAGACGCCGCGGCTCGGCGGCACAACCCAGCTGCCAAACTCTGTCTCGACCCGCACCACGCCGCTCAGAGTATGGATCAGTTGGGCGCAGGCGTGATGATGCCAGGGTTCGCTGGCCCCGTGCAGGTAGTCGTGCGCCAGCGGCACCAGCGGGCGCGTACTGAAGTCAAAATGCTGCTGACTCATTGCGCCTTCAGGTAGCGGTAGATGACCGCCAGATCCTCTTCGCCGTGTCCGGCGTCAACCGCCTGCTGCCAGAGCTGCGCGATGTTCTCCAGCGCCGGTAATGGCGTCTCTGCCGCATCCAGCGCCAGGCGGGCATCTTTGAGCGCCCAGATCAGATGCATCTGCGGTGTATAGTCGTCGCTGGCGATCATCCCAAGCTTCATTTTCGCATAAGGCGCAGCCAGTGGACCGCCCTCCAGCACCTGCCAGAGATCGTCGGTGGAGAAGCCGAACTGCCCGGCCAGTTGGGTACTCTCCGCCAGGCTCTGCATCATGCCGATCAGCCAGCTGTTGATGACCAGTTTCATGCGGCTGCTCTTGCCCGCCTCACCCAGCCACTTTGTCCCTTTACTGATGGCGGCAAACACCGCTTCTGCCGCCTGCGCCCGGCTCTGATCGCCGCTGGCCAGCACCAGAATCTGTGCGTTCTCTGCGGGCGCTTTGGTGCCGGAGACCGGTGCGTCGATCAGTAAAAGATCGGGCCGTTTTTCTGCGAAAAAGGCGATCAGCGCGTCGGTTTTCTCGATGCCAATGGTACCCATCTGGCACAGCGTCGCGCCCTGCTTAAACGTCTCTTTCGCCTGATGCAGCACCTGCTCGGTGGTGTCGCCATCGGAGAGCATGGCAATCACCACATCCGCCTGACGCACCGCCTCTTCCGGCGAGTCAGCCAGCTGTAAACCGGCCTCCAGCAGATCCTCACCGCGTGCGCGGGTACGGTTCCAGCCGTGTACGCGAAAGCCTTTTTTCAGCAGGTTGGCGGCAAATGCGTGCCCCATTGCGCCTAATCCCAGAACCGCCACTTCAGGTTGTTGCATGTTGACTCCCCTGGTTTATCTGTCTGTATCCGACCCTGTCGGATGATTTATCACGGAAAAGCTGAATTCCAGCCTGGCGGTAAACCGAAAAAAAATCCAGCCCGAAACGGTGTACCCCATCGCATCAAACCCTTACCATACGCGGCGATTGTTTCACCTGATTCATTTACGCTTCTTTTTTAGGCCTCTGATAATGAAAATAATCTCTCTGCGTCAGGCGACGCTGCTGATGTTGCCTGCCATTTTGCCGCTGCCGCTGCTGGCGGCAGATAATCAAAATACGCTGGTCGTAACGGCCGCGCCGCCGGAAACGGGCCTTAACGAACTCGACACGCCTGCCGCCCTGAGTGTGGTCAGCGGCGACGATATGCGTCAGGCAGCACCGCGCGTTAATCTGTCGGAAAACCTCAGCAGCGTGCCGGGTCTGCAGATCCAGAACAGGCAGAATTACGCACAGGACCTGCAGCTGTCGATGCGTGGCTTCGGCTCCCGTTCAACCTACGGCGTGCGCGGTCTGCGCATCTACGTGGATGGCATCCCGGCCACCATGCCGGATGGGCAGGCACAAACCTCCAATATTGATATCGGCTCAATTGATCATGTCGAAGTGCTGCGCGGCCCCTTTTCTGCGCTGTATGGCAATGCCTCGGGCGGCGTGATCAACGTGACGACCCAGCAGGGACAGCAGCCAACCACGCTTGAAGCCAGCAGCTGGTACGGCAGTTATGGCAGCTGGCGCAACAGCGTCAAAGCCAGTGGTGCGACCGGTGACGGCAGCCACGCCGGGGATGTGAACTACACGGTCTCCGCCTCCCGCTTCACCACTCACGGCTATCGCGATCACAGTGCTGCGCAAAAGAACCTCGGCAATGCCCGGCTGGGCGTGCGGATCGATGATGTCAGTACCCTGACGCTGCTGTTTAACAGCGTTCACATTGATGCACAGGATCCTGGCGGTTTAACCGAAGCGCAATGGCGTGACAATCCGCGTCAGGTGGTGAGTAACGTTTCGCTCTATAACACCCGTAAAACGGTGGATCAGACTCAGGGTGGCCTGCGTTATCAGCGCCAGATGAGTGAAAACGACGACCTCAGCGTGATGCTCTATGCCGGGATGCGCGAAACCACGCAGTTCCAGTCAATTCCTGCCGCTGTTCAGCGCACTCCGTCTCATCCGGGTGGCGTCATCGCCCTGACCCGCCACTATCAGGGCGTCGATACCCGCTGGACCCATCGCGACACGCTGCTGTCGATTCCGGTGGCGGTGACCGGCGGCCTCGACTACGAAACTATGACCGAGCGCCGCAAGGGCTATGAGAACTTCACGGTCAGCAACGGCGTGACGCAGTTGGGTGAACAGGGCAATCTGCGCCGCAATGAACGCAATCTGATGTGGACGCTTGATCCTTATCTGCAGACCGCCTGGCAGCTGACCGATAAGCTGTCGCTGGATGCCGGCGTGCGCTTCAGCACCGTGAACTTTGACTCCAATGACTTCTATATCCGGCCTGGTAACGGTGACGACAGCGGTGAGGCGCGCTATCACAAATGGCTGCCCGCTGCGGCGCTGAAATATGCCTTTGACCCAGGCTGGAATGCCTATGTTTCTGCCGGTCGCGGCTTTGAAACTCCGACCATTAATGAGCTGTCTTACCGTTCAGATGACGCGACGGGCCTGAATCTGGGCCTGAAACCGGCCACCAGCGACACGCTGGAGATCGGCAGCAAAAAACGCATCGGCAATGGCCTGGTCAGCGCGGCGCTGTTCCAGACCGACACCCGTGATGAGATTGTGGCGGATGCCAGCAGCGGCGGCCGCACGACCTATAAAAATGCCGGTCAGACCCGTCGTCGCGGTCTGGAGTTAAGCCTGGATCAACAGTTCGCCTGGAACTGGCGGCTGAAGATGGCCTATACGCTGCTGGATGCGCGCTACCGCAGTAACGCCTGTGGCAGCGACAGCTGTGACGGCAATCGCATCCCTGGCATCGCCCGCAACATGGCCTATGCCGGACTCGGCTATCTGCCGGAACAGGGATTTTACGCAGGCAGTGAGGTTCGCTATCTGAGCCAGATCGCCGCTGAAGATCAGAACAACGTGAATACCCCGTCTTACACCGTGGCGGCGGTGAACAGTGGCTATAAGTGGCTGGTTGGGAACTGGACGCTGGATCTGTTTGGCCGGGTCGATAACCTGTTTGACCGGCACTATGTGGGTTCAGTGATTGTGAATGAGAGTAATGGTCGCTACTTCGAGTCAGCACCTGGCCGTAACTACAGTGTCGGTTTAACGCTGGGTTACGCCTTCCGCTAAAAGCATCCGGGCCACCCTGGCGGTGGCCCCGATCTACTCGCTAATCAGCCGCGTGTTTTCAACTGCGCCTTAATATCCTCACAGCTGCCGGTTTCACCCAGACGCGGGAAGATCAATTTTACGCTGTTGTTGTGGGTATCCATGTTCAGATCGGTCATCGCATCCGTGGCTAACGTGACGTTGTAACCCAGCTCATACGCCTGACGCGCGGTCGATTCCACGCCGATGCTGGTCGCAATACCGCAAATCACCACCTGAGTGATGCCGCGCTGTTGCAGCTCATCGTGCAGTGACGTGGCATGAAAAGCGCCCCAGGTTTTTTTGGTGACGGTGAGGTCATTCTGCTGCGGGGTCATCGCCGGAACCAGCGTCGCCCAGTCGGCAGGGAATTCGCCGCTGTGACGCCCCTGCTCGTTGCGGCCTGGCGCTCCACCGGCCACGTTAACCAGCACGACCGGCAGATCGTGTGCGCGAAACGCTTCGGCCAGATCGGCACAACGTTCGATCACTGGCTGCGGTTCGTGAACCAGCGGCAGCGCCACAATGCCATGTTGCAGGTCGATAACAATCAGCGCAGTTTTTGCATCAAGTGTGGTGACAGCCATGTTGAATCCTCGGGGTTAATCGTCAGTAAGTCGTTGCAATAGAGGGAGAATGTCGGTCAGCTGCTGCTGTTCTGCCGGGCTAAGCCGCGCATCCAGCGTCCGGACCAGCCAGTCATCGCGCATCGCGCGACTTGAGCTAATCACCGCGAGGCTTGATTCGGTGGGCCGATAGCGGGTTTTACGACCATCGTGGGGATCCGGCTCGCCGGTCACCAGTTCTGCCGCCACCAGCCCAGCGACAGTTGTGCCCATTGACTGAGTACGTACGCCCTCGGCAGCCGCCAGTTGCGTTACCGTCATTGCCCCGTCGCGCACCAGATGGCCCAACACCGCCACCTGCGACCAGGTGAGTTCGCCAGGCGGTGCCGACTCGCGTAACCGGCGGCCCAGTTTGCCCACCAGCATCCGCAGCATGGCAGCAGATTCAGTCAGATCGCTCATTACTCGTCTCCATCGATAAGCGAAAGTATAAAGATAGGAAGGTAAACTGTGTAGTTTGCTGCGGTATCAATTTGTAACGTCCGGGCGTTGCAGGTAGTGAATCAGGCTGTGGAAGCGCAGCGGTGTGCTGAGCGGGTTCCGGTAGCTGTGCGGCACGTCGGCCCTGAACTGAAAGGCTTCACCGGTAAGCAGACGCCGCCAGACATCCCCGACACCCAGCAGCAGTTCACCTTCAATCACCACTACCTGCTCCACGCAGCCTGCTTCATGGGGCGAAGAATGACTCTGCGCGCCCGCTGCCAGCTCCACTGCCAGCAGATCAAATCGGAGGTGTGGATCGTAAGGCAGCAGCGAGCGCACGGACATTTCGGCATTAGTCTGACTGAATCCTGTCGCTGTGCCGGGAGGTAGTGCGCTGCCGTCGATAAAAAAGGAAAAAGGCACGTTAAAACCGGTGGCGATCTTCCATAGTGTCGCCACAGTGGGACTCGATTCACCTCGCTCAATCTGCCCCAGCATCGCTTTACTGACGCCGGTTCGCTCCGCCGTGAGTGTCAGGCTCCAGCCATTGGCCTGGCGCAACTGTCTGAGCGCGCCGCTCAGGTGTTGCTGAAAATCTGCCATTTTCTCTCCTGAATTCCGGTCACGGGTCTATGACACCAGGGTAATAGTGTAACACTTGTGCGTTATAGCGCATCATGCGACTATGTGCGCTATAACGCACAACCTTACTGAGAGTCTGATCATGACGAGAGCGGAATCGTCCCGTTTTACCCTGCCGATGCTGGTCTCGGGTTTTGTTGCTGTGCTGGTGGGCTACAGCAGCAGCGGCGCAATCATCTATCAGATGTTTCAGGCGGCAGGTGCCTCGCCCGCACAGATTGGGGGCTGGCTGTCAGTGCTGGGCCTCGCGCAGGGAATTGTCTCAATAGGGCTGTCATTGCGTTATCGCATGCCGGTGCTGGCCGCCTGGTCCACGCCGGGCGCCGCACTGCTGGCGACCAGTTTCCACGGCATTTCGCTGAATGAGGCGGTTGGCGTCTTTGTTTTCGCCAACCTGCTGATTGTCGTGTCGGGTGTGACGGGTCTGTTTGCCCGGCTGATGAACCACATTCCCGCTTCACTGGCAGCGGCGATGCTGGCGGGTATTCTGCTGCGCTTCGGACTTCAGACCTTTGCCGATTTACAGAGCAATTTTGTGCTGTGCGGCAGCATGTGCCTGGCCTGGCTGCTGGCGCGTCGCTGGCTTACCCGCTATGCCATTCTGGTGACGCTGCTGGTGGGCGTTGTGATTGCGCTGGCGCAGCACGCTATCCACTTTCCGCAGCAGTCGATTATGCTGGCTCTGCCGGAGCCGGTGATGCCGCACTTTACCCTGGCCACGCTGCTGGGGATGGGCGTGCCCTACTTCCTGGTGACGATGGCCTCGCAGAATGCCCCCGGCATCGCCACATTACAGGCGCACGGCTACCGACCGCCGGTCTCGTCACTGATGAGCTGGACCGGATTGGCTGGCCTGCTGCTGTCGCCGTTTGGAGGCTTTTCGGTCTGCGTGGCGGCGATTACGGCGGCGATCTGCATGAGCGATGAGGTCGACGAAAATCCTCAGCAGCGCTGGCGGGCGGCGGTGCTGGCCGGCATATTTTATTTGCTGGCGGGCGTGTCCGGTGCGCTCATTGCCGTGCTGTTCAGTGCGCTGCCTGCGGTGCTGATCGAGGCGCTGGCGGGTCTGGCACTCCTGGCAACGCTGGGCGGCAGCCTGCATCGCGCACTCGATGTGCCTGCCGAACGAGACAGCGCGTTAGTGACTTTTTTGATCACGGCGTCGGGTGTTTCGCTGCTGGGTATTGGTCCGGCATTTTGGGGACTGGCAGGCGGCATCATCGCTCACCTGGTGCTGGTGCGCAGAACCGTCTGATGACGTGATACCCGCTGAAATATCGGTTATTTTTCCACCCGCCGATGAAAAAAACACTGGATTTACCTCCTTTTCTGCCGTTTGATTTGTCATTGCCCCGCGTAAAATCAACCTAATCGTCGATAACACGCGATTTTCTGCCTCAGACAACGACCGATAAGGGCCCAACAGGTGGCAAAAACTATTCTGCGCAGCGGTAATCTGGATGCGGTTCTGGCGTTAGGTGAAAATGGCCAGCCGGTCTTCGCCTCCGCACTGCAAATTCGTGAAACCCTGCGTCTGCGCCGTCAGGGCGCACTGGCAGATTGCCTGGCGATACCCCAGGCTAATGATCGGGGCGATCGCCTCGACTGGTATTCACCTATTAACGGCCGGGTGAAATCCTGGCTGGGCGCCAGCGATCATGAACGTCGCGCCGCACTGCAGCAGCTTACCGCCTGTCAGCAGGATATGCAGGCACTCAGTACGCGCGCGCGCGCGGCAGAGAACCCGTCGATGCGCCTGTTTGGTGCCCTGCTGAGCAAAACCCTGCAATTCCCCGACCAGCAGTATGTCTATCTGGTTGATGGTAAACCGGTTATCACCTTCTGGGGCTTTGTCGATGCCCAGGCACGCAGTCGTGATGATGCACTGGCCTGCCTGCGTGAGACGCTGGATGAAAACCTGCCGGCTACACTGGTTGAACCGCTGCCTGAGCTGCCTGCCACGCCCGTGGTCGCTGAGCCGATCATTATCGCTGAGCCCGAACCTGAACCCGAAGCGGCGGCTGAACCGCTGCCGGTTGTGGTGCCTGCAGAACCTCAGCCAGCCGCGCCTGTAGCGGCTCGCCGCCCTTTCCGCATCTGGTATCTGTTACCGCCCGTGGCGATTGCCGCTGCCGTGACGGTGGCCGTGCTGCTGCATAAGCCTGAGCCTGTGGTTACACCGGTTGCGACAACGAAGCCCGCCACAGCGACGATTACAACGCCAGCGCCGGTATCTACTCCAACACCGGTTGCGAGTCAGGCACCAGTTGCGGCAACACCGTCAGCTGCGACGCCTCCTGCGGAGACAGTAACGGCCGAGAAACCACCCGAGTCGCTGCCTCAGGTCCCGGCAAACGCGGGCACCACCGACGCCGCGCCTGCTGCCTCATCTGCTACCCTTGCCAGTATGGTAACGCCGCCGGTGCCAGCTAAAGCTGATGATCTGATTGTAACGCCGGACGCCGTGCGTGAAGGCCAGGTACAGGTGATTGATGGCCGCTGGCGGGTCACTATCGACCAGATGCAAACGCCAACCGGTAAGCCGCCTGTGATGCGCTTCCAGTTTAAAAATGGCAAAGGCAGCGTGCAGGTCGCTCAGGGTAATACCACCTGTAAAGCCGATGTCAGCGCCGCCATGACCAGCGCGGGTAACCTGGTTATTGAGAGCCGCTATACGGCGAAGTGCCAGAACAATTCGCGCTACCGTATGCCGCTGCTGGTCTGCCATGCGAGTATAGGCGCCGCTGTGTGTGAAGCGCAGTATGCTGTAGACCGGGTTTTCCCGATGACGATTAAGCGTGAGAGTAAATAACGATGCTGGCTCCCCTGATCGATGACAAACAAAAAATTACGCTGATTGAAAACAGCGGTGTGCAGTTTCTGGATTTTGGCCTGCAACTCTCCGATACCCCGGCGCGCCGCCAGTTTGTGCGCCAGACCGCCAATGGCCCGCTGCTGCGCCTGAAGGTCGATGGCAACAGCGGTAAGTTTCTGCTCTATCCGGAAGATGGGGGTGCCGCTGAAGTGGTGCGCCCGGAGTCCGATATCGCCCTGGCAGACTCCCTGACCCTGCTGTCAGCCTGCTGGCTGCCCTTGCCGATGCTGCGCTGTGCCAGCGGACGTCGCTTTATTGGTGGCCCTGAAAACTGGGCGCGGATGCGCCTGGTTGCCCTGCCCACTCCTGATGCGGCGGGCAATACCCATCGCGTCAGCCTGGCTTTCGACACCCGCTGCGTGGCGGAACAGGACGGTGGCGAGCAGCTCGGCCTGAGCCCTGCTGATGCACAAAATGGCGTGACCTTTGCGCTCGCCTGGCACAACTACGAGCTGGGCGAATTTCTTGATCTGACCTGGGTTGACGGCTGGCTGCGCGAATCCTTTACCGACCGCGTGTCCGATCGCCGCGAACAGGCGATTAATCAGGCACTGCGCGAGTTTGAGTATCAGGCGCACTACCTCAATCTGCTGGAGCTGCTGGGCGAACAGCTCGACCTCAGCGAAATTCACATTCAGGCCGCTACATTGCAGACCCCCGCGGTCAATGTCGATATCATTCTGGATGTCGGCAACTCCCATACCTGCGGCGTTCTGGTGGAAGATCACCCGGAAGAGAGCAACGGCCTGAAGCAGACCTATGAGCTGCAGCTGCGCGATCTCTCCGAGCCGCATCAGGTTTATAACGAGCTGTTTGACAGCCGTCTGGAGTTTGCCGAAACCCGTTTTGGTAAAGCGAATTTCTCGCTGGAAAGCGGTCGTGAACAGGCCTTTATGTGGCCGTCTCTGACGCGCGTTGGACGTGAAGCAAGCCGTCTGGCCCTGCAGCGTGTGGGACTGGAAGGCAGCACCGGCCTCTCCAGCCCGCGCCGCTATCTGTGGGATGAAGCGCGCTATCAGCCAGGCTGGCGCTTTAACACCCCTGGCGATCAGGCTGAACCGCTGGCCTACGCCGCACCCTTTACCACATTGCTGAACGACGAAGGCCAGCCGCTCTCTACGCTGGCACCGGACGATCGTCTGCCGGTCTTTTCGCCGCACTACAGCCGCAGTTCGCTAATGACCTTTATGCTGTGTGAGCTGCTGGCTCAGGCGCTGATGCAGATGAACAGCGCGGCACAGCGTCAGCGCATGCCACAGAGCCACGCGCCGCGTCAGCTGCGCCATGTGATCCTGACGCTGCCATCGGCGATGCCAAAGCCGGAGCGTGAAATTTTCCGCCGCCGGATGCAGGAAGCGCTGGCGCTGGTCTGGAAAGCGGAAGGCTGGCTGGCGGACGAAGATGAATTTACCCCCTCGCTGTCGCGTCAGACCCCGAAACCGCTGCCGGATGTGCAGATGGAGTGGGATGAAGCGACCTGTGGTCAGATGGTCTGGCTGTTCAATGAAACCCAGGTCAACTTTGCCGGTCGTGCCGAAGACTTCTTCAGCAGCATGGCGCGTCCGGACCGTCCGCGTGAGGCCGACGAACTGCCAGGAAAAAGCCTGCGTATCGCCTCGATTGATATCGGCGGCGGCACCACTGACCTCGCCATCACCCAGTATCGTCTGGACGATGGTCAGGGCAACAATGTCAAAATCACCCCGCGCCTGCTGTTCCGCGAAGGCTTTAAAGTGGCAGGCGACGATATCCTGCTGGATGTGATTCAGCTGTGGATTTTACCGGCGCTGCAGCAGCATCTTCAGAAAGCAGGTCTGACGCTGGCAGAACCGCTGATGAACAAGCTGTTTGGTCACGACAGCCGCATGGACGGTCAGGCGACACTGCGTCAGCAGGTCACCTTACAGCTGTTTATTCCGCTGGCGCAGGCAGTGCTGGAGCGTTACGAAAACTGGGATCCGCTGGAAAGTCACGCCGAGATCAACGCGCTGTTTGGCGAGCTGGTCGATCAGCCTCCGGGCGACGCGGTGCTGGCGTTTGTTAACGGTGAAATTCAGCGCGAACTGGGTGGCAATAGCCGTTTTGACCTGCTGCAGGTGCCGCTGGTGGTCAGTCTGGCCCAGTTGCATGGCGAATTTATGCAGCACCGGATGGCAATTATTCCGGCGCTGCGCTCAATGTGTGAAGTGGTGTCGCTCTATCAGTGCGACGTGCTGCTGCTGACCGGTCGCCCGTCGCGCTTCCCGGGTATTCAGGCGCTGGTCCGTCATCTGCAGCCGCTGCCGGGCAGCCGTATTCTGTCGCTGGAAGGCTATCACACCAGCGACTGGTATCCGTTTAACAAACATGGGCGCATCGACAACCCGAAATCCACAGCGGCAGTCGGCGCGATGCTCTGTCTGCTGGCGCTGGATCTCCGCCTCAGCAGCTTCTGGTTCCGCGCGGGCGATTTTGAACCCTATTCGACCATTCGCTATCTTGGCATGCTTGACGAAAACCAGGCGCTAACGGATGAGAACCTGTGCTACAGCGAAATTGACCTCGACAATCCTGGCTATGCGCTGGATAAAAAAAGCAGTTTCCGTATTCGTGGTAACGTCTGTCTCGGCTTCCGTCAGCTTGATAACGAGCGCTGGCCCGCCTCGCCGCTCTATAGCCTGACGCTGAACGACACCACGCTGGCGCGTAAGGTGGCCGGTGAGAGCGTGCTGCGCATCAAACTGGCCGTAAAAGCCGGCCCCGATGCCTCCGGCCCGGAAACCCTGGTGCTGAGCGATGCGCGCCTGGATGATGGCACCCGCGTGCCGCTGGAGCAGTTAAGTCTGAAGTTGAATACCCTGTCGGCGACCGGCAATGCCAATGCGCAATACTGGATTGACAGCGGGAGCGTGTGTAAACGATGAAAGCTTTGAAACCTCGTCAGCCGCAAACGCTGGCAAAACGCCTTAGCCTGCTGCAGGACGCCCTGAATAACAGCCTGACGTGGATTGAAACTACCCGCGAGCAGTCGCCACGACTGGCGCTGGAAGCCGAAACCCTGACGCTGCAGCTGCGTCAGGCGCGCGTACAGGCGCAGGCACTGGCGCAGCAGGTCGCACGTCCGGTGACGCTGGCACTGTTTGGACAGTCACAGGCGGGCAAAGCCTGGCTGCTGAACGAAATGGTGGCTGATGCGCAGGGCCAGCTCGTGACCCGCATGGGCGATAAACAGCTGAGCTGGTTTCAGCACATCAATCCCGGCAATCTCGACTTTGCTACCGCGACCCGTTTCAGCCATCAGCGCGAGCCGCTCTCAAATGAGTGGCCGGTTGAACTGACGCTGCTGAGCGAAGCGGAGATTGTGCGGCTGATGGTCGCGTGTGCCGGAGAGACGTCGCCTGACACCGCGCAGATTGACAGCGCACTGCAGCGCCTGCAGCGTCATCGCCTCGCTACGCCGCTGGCCGGTCTTGACGGTGATGCACTGGTCACGCTCTGGTCCTGGTGCCGTCGTCGTTCACACCACGATGTGCGGCTGGACCGTCATTTCTGGCCGCAGGCGGTTGAGCTGGCGCCGTGGCTCAGCGTTGACGACCGGGTGCAGCTCTTTTCTCTGCTGTGGCCAGCTCAGCCGGAACTGAACGAGATGCTGCGCAGCCTGCTGCATCTTCGTCATCAGCTGCGTAACAGCACCCGCGTAATCGCGCCACTGAGCCTGCTGACCGACACCTCGCTGCTGCCGGCTGAGCAGCTGATTGTGCCAGCCAGCGAGCAGGATCAGCAGCAGCTGGTCGAAGTCTGCCCGCTGAACGGTAACCGCATCGGCAAGGCGCAGAACGTTCCGCTGGGATTACTGGCGCTGCTGACGCTGGAAGTGCTGGCGCCACTTAGTTCGACGCCGCGTACCGCCCTCTATGATGATGCCGACATGCTGGAGCTGCCCGCGCCGGGTCAGTCCGGTGATGCGGCCACCCAGGAAGATCGTCAGCGTCTGCAACAGCAGGATCCCCTGCGTGCGCAGCTGCTGGCGCAGAAACGCGCCCTGCTGCCTGGTCTTTATGCCGCGCGTCAGGCGATTGACCTGCTGCTGGTTTGTACCGCAGCCAGTCACCGTCAGGATGTGGATCTCGCCAGCGAAACGCTGCGCGAATGGCAGCGTCAGCAGCCCGCTCAGGAATCGGCAGAGAAACCGCGCCTGATCTGGGCGATTACCCCGTTCGATGCCCGTCATCAGCTGGTCAATGTGGATGAAGCGGTGCAGCGTCAGATGGGACAACCGGGTCAGCACTGGGGATCGATGCTGGCACTGGATCGTGCGGGAGTCGACCGCATGGCAAGCTGGTTACAGGATGAGATGCAGCCGGAAGCCCGCCGCGACCTGCTGCTGGCTCAGCTGGCGCAGATTCAGCACACCGTGGTAGAGCGGCGTTTACTGCCCTGGACCGAAGCGGGTGCCAGTCCGGAACAGGCGGCACGCAAACAGAACATCGCCGACACGCTGCTGAAGTGTTTGCAGCATCGTACTGGCCTGCATGGCGAACTGCTGGAACGCCTGCAGCCGCCGCGTGAGGCGCTGCGCCAGCTCTGGCTTAATCAGTCAGCATTACAGGGCAGCAAACCCGCGAACAGCCAGGCACCGGAAAATCAGTTCGGCATCGGGTTCGAATTTGACCTGTTCAGTGAAAGCCCGGCCCAAGCACCGGTTCAGCCGCGTCAGAGCCTGCAAAGCGCTCAGCAGTTCCCGCGTCAGGTGCTGCTGCTGTGGCTGGATCATCTGCGTCAGCTGCCGGAAAACCGCAGCCTGCTGGCGTTGCTCAACGTGGACAAGGCGACGATGGAGTGGCTGGTTGAAGAGTTAATTACGGCCGGTTTCCGTACCGATATCGCGCAGAAACTGCAGCAGGCGCTGCATGAACCCGATTCGCAGAGCGTCAGCCATGAATCACGCGCCGATCGTCAGGTGACGCGGGCGATGACGGTGCTGGGGGATTTTGTTGCCTGGCTCGGCTTTTTACAGCGCCCTGAAAGCGAACGCCCCGACAGCCGCGTTAACCGGGGTCAGGTGATATTCTCACGTCCTCCGGCGCCCAGCGTCAGCTTCAGTGCCGGTCAGCGTCTGACCAAACTCTCGGCTGCCCCGGCTAACCATACTGCCTATTATATCTACGACTGGCTGGTGGGGCTGAATCAGGTCATCATTGAGAACAATGGTTATACCGGCGGCGGCGATCTGCCACTGGCAGCCCGTGAAGCGCTGGTTGCCCTGCTCAGGCCACTGCGCGCTTAATCAATGATCAGGCGCAGTTCGCCCTCCAGCGACTGCGCCGCCTCTTCCAGCAGCGCCAGCACTGGCGCTAAATCGGCATGATGCGCAGCATAGTGCTGCAGCCAGACCGTAGCAGGCAGCGCCATCCCACCCGTCAGCCAGTCCCATAACGCATCCAGATTATGTCCGAACGTCTGCGGACAGCCGCTCTGATCAGCAAGCGCCTGATAAAAGGCCGCGCGCGTGGTGAGCTGACGCAGGTCAAAGGTCAGATTAAGCATGATCAGGGTACCTGTCTGAAGCTGCGGTAGTGATCGGTGGAGAGAAACACCAGCCCGTCAGAGGAGTAGACCAGACGATCGGCGTCGCGATGACCACAGCGATAATTCACATCCGCTTCATACCACTGACGACCTGCACGCGATGGCAGACGTTTTTCACGGTTGGTAAATCGATCGCCGCCGATAGCTTTTCCTGGCAGAACTTCGCACAGATTGCCTTTGGCTGGATTCCAGCCACGCTTACGCGCATCGCTTTTAGTGAGGTAGTAGTCCGGCAATTGCTGATGCTGCAGCACCCAGCGGGCCACGGTATGGGCATCGGTCAGGGTGGCGATATCCGTCTGGGCAGGTGTAGAACCCGTGTTCAGATAAGGTTTCAGGCCGTAGAAACAGGCCGCGAGGACAAGGAAAAGTCCAATCCAGAGTTTTTTTGACATGATGGCATCCGAGACAACAGGACGCAGATGATACCAGTTTTATGCACAGAGAAAAGCGCGGGCCAGACAAGCTGGCCCTGGCGAGGTTAAGCTGCGTGCGATTCCCCGCTGTGACGACGCCATGCACCCGGCGCGACACCATACTGACGTTTGAAACTGCGGTTAAAGGATTGCTGCGAGTCGAAACCTAACGAGATCGCCACATTGAGAATCGGCTCATCGGTGGTGGTCAGGCGATCGGCTGATTTTTTCAGCTTCTTAACGCGGATATATTCACCCAATGGATAACCGGTGTGCTCTTTGAACATACGCTGCAGGTGCCATTTGGAGTAACCCGCACGCTCTGAAACGGTATCCAGATCCAGACGTGCTTCGATGTTGTTATCAATCCAGTCGATTAAATCGTGAATAAAGGCATCACTCATCATTCCAGTCTCTCCTGTCGCCGTGGCGAAAAGTATTAGTATCAGTTGCAGTTACACTTAAGGGTGGCTGACTATGCCATTTAATGCAAGTTTTATTAGTACATTAAATGCCGCACTCTTTGTAGGGTTTATGCTGATCTGTTCAGGTCTTCATCGCCCTGCCCTAAACCGCACATAAAGTGTATCTGTTATTCTTGCAGTTGCCAGCCCCGCAAGCCTACACTCACCGCGATTAATTGCAATCTTAAAAGTTGCAAATATTGGCCTGCAGGCCGCCTGTTTATATCTATCGCGGAATAACAACAATGATTACGAACCGGGTTCGTCAGGGTTTAACCCTCTTAGGGATGGTACTGCTCATCACTCAACTGAGCGGCTGCGACAAGGGTGTGGCGCAAAACGCCCCGCCGCCACCGCCTGAAGTGAGCGCCGCACCCGTGCTGATCAAGCCAGTCAGTCAGTGGGACAACTTCAATGGACGGGTGGAAGCAGTGCAAAGCGTGCAGTTGCGTCCGCGCGTCTCGGGCTACATCGACTCGGTTAACTATCGGGAAGGCGATGAAGTCAAAAAAGGTCAGGTGTTGTTTACCATTGATGACCGGAGTTACCGCGCGGCGCTGGAGCAGGCCAAAGCGGAACTGGCTCGTGCACGCAGCCAGGCGAGTCTGGCCCGCAGTGAGTCCGGCCGCAGCGAGAAGCTGATCGGCACACAGGCGATTTCCCGCGAGGCGTGGGAACAGCGTCGTTCTGCTGCCAGTCAGGCGCAGGCCGATGTGCTGGCCGCAGAAGCCGCGGTCGATATGGCGCAGCTTAACCTGGACTTTACCCGCGTCACCGCACCGATTGATGGTCGCGCCAGCCGCGCGCAGATCACCGCTGGTAACCTGGTCACCGCTGGCGACAGCGCCAGCGTGCTGACCACGCTGGTGTCGCAGCAGCAGATGTATGTCTACTTCGATGTCGATGAGAACACGTTCCTCAACTATCAGGCGATGGCGCGTCAGGGCCAGCAGCGTCATGCGCTGCCGGTCGAGATTGCGCTGGTTGGCGAACAGGGTTTTCCGCATCAGGGCAAAATCGATTTCACGGATAACCAGCTGACCGCCAGCACGGGCACTATTCGGATGCGCGCCCTGCTCGACAATCAACAGCGTCAGTTTACGCCGGGTCTGTTTGCCCGCGTGCGTCTGCCAGGCAGCGCGCAGTTCGAGGCGGTGCTGATCGATGATAAAGCGGTGTTAACCGACCAGGATCGGAAATATGTCTACGTGGTGGATGGAGAAGGCAAAGCGCAGCGGCGCGATATCCAGCCCGGCGCGATGATAGATGGCCTGCGTATTGTTAAGTCGGGTCTGCACGCCGGTGACAAGGTAATCATCGCCGGTCTGCAAAAAGTGTTTATGCCCGGCATGCCGGTCACTGCTCAGCAGGTCGCCATGCGTGCGGCAGCCGCTCAATAATTCGAGGCCGCTATGGACTTTTCCCGCTTTTTTATCGACCGGCCAATTTTTGCTGCGGTGCTGTCGATCCTGATTTTTGTCACCGGCGTAATTTCCATCCCGTTACTGCCGATCAGTGAATATCCCGACGTCGTGCCACCCAGTGTGCAGGTGCGTGCTGAGTATCCTGGCGCTAACCCGAAGGTGATTGCAGACTCCGTGGCGACGCCACTGGAAGAGGCGATTAACGGCGTCGAGAACATGATGTACATGAAGTCTGTGGCCGGTTCGGACGGCGTGCTGGTGACTACCGTCACCTTCCGTCCAGGCACCGATCCCGATCAGGCACAGGTGCAGGTGCAGAACCGCGTGGCACAGGCGGAAGCCCGTCTGCCGGAAGATGTGCGTCGTCTGGGGGTAACAACCCAGAAGATGTCGCCGACCCTGACGCTGGTCGTTCACATGTTCTCACCCAACAATACCTATGATTCGCTCTACCTGCGTAACTACGCCACGCTGAAGGTGAAAGATGAGCTTGCGCGTCTGCCGGGCGTCGGTCAGATCCAGATTTTCGGCGCAGGCGAATATGCGATGCGCGTCTGGCTTGATCCCAATAAAGTCGCGGCGCGTGGTCTGACCGCCTCTGATGTGGTGACGGCGATGCAGGAGCAGAACGTGCAGGTCTCTGCCGGTCAGCTGGGTGCCGAGCCGCTGAAGAAGCAGAGCGACTTCCTGTTGTCGATCAACACGCAGGGACGACTGGAGAGCGAGCAGGAATTCGGCGACATCATCCTGAAAACCTCAGAAGATGGTTCGCTGGTGCGCCTGCGTGATGTGGCGCGGATTGAGATGGGTTCAGGCAGCTATGCCCTGCGTTCGCAGCTGAATAACAAAGACGCAGTGGGTATCGGTATCTTCCAGGCGCCTGGTGCTAACGCCATTGACCTCTCCAATGCGGTTCGCGCCAAAATGGATGAGCTGGCGACCCGCTTCCCCAACGATGTGAAATGGGCCGCGCCTTATGACCCGACGGTGTTTGTCCGGGACTCTATTAAAGCGGTGGTTCAGACTCTGCTTGAAGCGGTGATCCTGGTCGTGCTGGTAGTGATTCTGTTCCTGCAGACCTGGCGCGCCTCGATCATTCCGTTGCTGGCGGTGCCGGTTTCTATCGTCGGTACGTTTAGCGTGCTTTATCTGCTCGGCTTCTCGCTGAACACCCTGAGCCTGTTTGGGCTGGTGCTGGCGATTGGTATCGTGGTGGATGACGCCATTGTGGTGGTGGAGAACGTCGAACGTAATATTGAGATGGGACTTTCGCCACGTGCTGCGGCGCATCAGGCAATGCGAGAGGTCTCCGGGCCGATCATTGCGATTGCGCTGGTGCTGTGCGCAGTGTTTGTGCCGATGGCGTTTCTGTCGGGCGTTACCGGGCAGTTCTACAAGCAGTTTGCCACCACCATTGCGATCTCCACGGTGATCTCCGCCATTAACTCGCTGACGCTCTCGCCTGCGCTGGCAGCGATGCTGCTGAAAGGTCATGATGCGCCGAAAGATCGGTTAACGCGGATCATTGACGCGCTGTTTGGCTGGCTGTTCCGTCCGTTTAACCGCTTCTTCCAGCGCAGTGCGCATGGCTATGAATCACTGGTCGGTCGCACGCTGCGTCGCCGTGGTGCGGTGTTTGGTGTGTATGTGCTGCTGCTGGCCGGTGCCGGTTTTATGTTCCACACCGTGCCAGGTGGATTTATCCCAACACAGGATAAGCTCTACCTGATTGGTGGCGTGAAGATGCCGGAAGGCTCGTCACTGGCGCGCACCGATGAAGTGATTCGTAAGATGAGTGAAATCGGTATGCAGACCGAAGGCGTCGCCTATGCGGTGGCGTTCCCCGGCCTGAATGCGTTGCAGTTCACTAATACGCCAAACAGCGGAACGGTCTTCTTCGGCCTGAAACCGTTTAATGAGCGCAAACATACGGCAGCGGAGATCAACGCGGAGATCAATGCGAAGATCTCGCAAATCCAGCAGGGGTTTGGCTTCTCAATTATGCCACCGCCGATTCTGGGGCTGGGTCAGGGTTCCGGTTATTCGCTCTATGTGCAGGACCGTGCGGGTCTGGGCTATGGCGCATTGCAGACGGCAATCAATACGCTGTCGGGCAGCATCATGCAGACTCCAGGGATGCACTTCCCTATCTCCTCCTATCAGGCCAACGTTCCGCAGCTTGATGTGAAGGTTGATCGGGATAAAGCCAAGGCACAGGGCGTGTCGCTGACTGCCCTGTTCAGCACGTTGCAGACCTATCTTGGCTCGTCGTATGTGAATGACTTCAACCGCTTTGGCCGCACCTGGCGTGTAATGGCGCAGGCGGATGGCGATTTCCGCGACAGCGTGGAAGATATTGCTAACCTGCGCACCCGAAACGACCGCGGTGAGATGGTGCCGATTGGCAGCATGGTTAACATCACCACCACCTATGGCCCCGACCCGGTGATCCGCTATAACGGCTATCCGGCGGCGGATTTGATTGGTGATGCCGACCCGCGCGTGCTCTCTTCAGCGCAGGCAATGAGCCAGCTTGAGGCGATGTCCGGTCAGCTGTTGCCGAACGGCATGAACATCGAGTGGACTGACCTGAGTTATCAGCAGTCAACCCAGGGCAATACCGCGCTGATTGTCTTCCCGATGGCTGTCCTGCTGGCGTTCCTGGTGCTGGCGGCGCTTTATGAGAGCTGGACGCTGCCGCTGGCGGTGATCCTGATTGTCCCTATGACGATGCTCTCTGCGCTGTTTGGCGTCTGGCTGACCGGCGGTGACAACAACGTCTTCGTGCAGGTCGGACTGGTGGTGCTGATGGGGCTGGCCTGTAAGAACGCGATTCTTATCGTGGAGTTCGCACGGGAGCTGGAGATTCAGGGCAAAGGCATTGTGGAAGCGGCGCTGGAAGCGTGTCGCCTGCGTCTGCGTCCGATTGTGATGACCTCCATCGCCTTTATCGCTGGCACCATACCGCTGATTCTGGGTGAAGGCGCAGGTGCAGAAGTGCGCGGCGTAACTGGTATTACCGTCTTCTCCGGTATGCTCGGCGTGACGCTGTTCGGCCTGTTCCTGACGCCGGTGTTCTATGTCGCCCTGCGCAAACTGGTGACGCGCCGGTCTGGCAATGCAGAGTCAGTGACGGTGTAAACCACAGATGTTAACCGGGGCGATCAACTGATCGCCCTTTTTTTATTTGTGATTCATTGATTGCCTGTCAATCCGGCTTCGCGGTTAACGCTGACCTAATTTTTCATTCAGCGTTTCGATGATAAACGCATTGAGTGAAGTTTAATTTTCAGCTGCCGCCTGAGACAGGCGCTCTCCCAGTGATTCAGGGTATCGCAGCGTGAAGGTTTTTATTTTTTCCTGCTCAGCGTAAGGATTGATGCCGGAGGCTGCACAATCTTCCAGGTATTCGCGCAGCGAAATCTCGCCCTCTTTGTAGAGGCCCTTTACGCTGTCAGAGACAAAATCACAGTAACCTGACAGGCCAGTAAAGCGTCCACGGACATGTTGAGTTCGGGGACATAGGTGATCACCGCGGGTTGCCCGGCGACGGTGATTGATGAATTTGAACGATTATTCATAGGGATCAACTCCAATACTTTCCAGCCATTCGCGCAGATTAACAACAGCACCTCTGTCGGTGTCTGGCGAAGGATGCGGCCGGTGAAAACGCGCTATTTTTCCTCTGAGAAGAAAGCGGGCCCTTGAACCCCTGCCTTCTTTAATCTCACCACCCAGCGCCCTGATTATTGACTCAACTGCCAGCCATTTCAGTCCGCACGGAGGGGCATTTGAAAAATCTGCGCCAGTATTTCACGCTGTTTTTCCGTAATTCCCTGACAACGGCGTTCACCCTGACCTCCGTGACTTCATCCTGTGAAGTCATTCTATTGCTACGCGGTAAGAGTTCAAGATGGAATTTTCGGAAAGAAGGCCTGCATTGCAGGTTTGGCAAAGAAGTGGCTCAGAAATGGACGTTCAACAGGCATAAAAAAAGCCGCAATCAGCGGCTCTTTTTGCAGAGGTCATCAATCTCTTCGGGTTCAGGCTCTGGCACGGCAGTGCAGTTGCTGGTATCGCGTACCTTCAGCTCATTCAGCGCGTCTGCCACGGTGCGTTTTGCCAGCACATCCAGCGACGCCTGCTCGGCTTCATCAGCTATCGACTTAAAGTACCAGCAGAGGTTGGCACTGACCAGACAACGCGGTGCGACATCAGGACGCGCGGCCCAGATTTTTTTGTCTTCGATGACGGAGACATAGATATCCCGCAGGGTAATTTCCGCAGCAGGACGGCCCAGGTGAATGGAGCCTGTACGGCCCAGCGTCGAGACGATAATGCCGTCACGGGTCAGCGGAACCATTAATTTTCGTATGAAACTGGGATTCGCTTCAAGCCCGTAGGCCAGAATCGCGCTGGTAGAGCGTTTACCCATTTGCTCCGCCATCGCTACGCTCAGAACCATTTGCAAAGCTGTCGGGAAGCGATAATCAAGCATTTCTTTATCCTGAGTTGCGGTGGATCTTATTGTTTTATTGCCGCATAAGTGAACAATCAATGAGCAATAAATATAACAAACACTGTTGCTTTTTTGAAGCAAGCCAGCGGTGACAAGGCACGTATTCACCAAAGGCGGAGGCCCGATAGCACAAGGTGCTTAGCCTGCTAACGGCCCGCTTCTCTCAAAACTTAATGGCCCCTGCTATCGGGCGGTGGTGACCGATACCGCCGGTAATCGCTGCTTCAGCGCCATAACCAGTACCACGTTAAAGATTGCTAAGGTGCAAAGCAACCACAGCGTCGTCGGCGCGCCCATTCTTTCAAACACATATCCACCAATCAGCGGTGTCAGCGCCTGTCCCATTAATGCCGGGCGGGCCATTTTGCCCACCACGATTGCGTAAGACTCTGGTTTGACCATCACCAGCGGCAAAGTTCCGCGCACGATGGCACGTAAGCCATTTCCTGCGCCATACAACACCATGCTCAGTATCGCCATCTGTGGAAAGATCGCCAGCAACAGCAAGCCTGCGGCGACCAGTCCGACGGAGAAAAAGGTGGTTCGAATGGGATGACTGCGCTTAAAGGCGATGTCGACGAGTCGGGATCCCACCTGACACGGACCCATCACAGCACTGATCGCCAGCGCCGAGGTCAGCGTATGGCCCGTCGCCTGCAACAAAGCGATGAGCTGGACCGAAAT
Source organism: Pantoea jilinensis (assembly GCF_019104105.1). Classification (NCBI taxonomy): domain Bacteria; kingdom Pseudomonadati; phylum Pseudomonadota; class Gammaproteobacteria; order Enterobacterales; family Erwiniaceae; genus Pantoea; species Pantoea jilinensis. The sequence continues at coordinate 2,164,597 of NZ_CP077746.1, forward strand.
CGCTGTCATGATCACGGACGCCAGCGTAAAAATGGCGCACAGTAGCCAGAACAGCGCAGGTTCGATCTCCGCTGAGGCAGGCTCCCTGCTCCGTCTTTTCACAGGCTGCTTCGCGTGGTTTGCCGGTATGGCAAACAGATAAGCAGGCAAAACGCAGACCACCATCATGGCTGCAATAATCAACGTGGCATCCCGCCAGCCAAAGCCGTGAATTAACAACGCCGTGCCTGGCCAGACCAGCGTGGTGCAGAAGCCCGAAATCAGTGTAATGCTGGTAATCGCGGAACGCGCCTTACCGCCATAGCAGGTGCCGAGGGTGGCAAACAGCGCATCATAGAGGCCCATCGCCATTCCGATGCCAATAATTACCCATGCGAACAGAAACAGCGGCAGCGTGACGCTGTAAGCCATTATCACCAGCCCCACCGCCATCACGACGCCACTCAGTGCCAGCAGCAGGCGGCCACCGGTTCGGGCGATAATTCTGCCCGCCAGCGGTGACAGCAGGCCCGACACCAGAATGCCGGTTGATAGCGCGCCGTAAATCCACTGCTGTGACCAGCCGGTCTCTGCGGCAATCGGATTCGCCATTACCGCCATCAGGTAGAACGACCCGCCCCAGGAAAGTATCTGTACCCAGCCAAGGGTAAAAATGGCGGCGATGCCGGGTTTGATGTTCTGATTCACAAGGGGTCTCTCCATTAGCAGGCGAACCGTTTTATAACATGTTCTGCGATAAGCCAAAATGCGTGATCTCCTTTTCGCTGGCAGGCCAGACAGACCGCACGGTTTTTTGATTAAACCTTATAGTATGTTGTAACTATATGGCGCTTGCATCCTTCCGACGCTTCTGCCACATTGTGGACGTTGTAACTATGGAGGCACAACATGACGCGCTATGACTTAGTGGCTGATATGCATCAGTGTGTTAACGATCTGGAACTGGCACTGGGTGAATTGCGTCAGCAGATTGAAGCTACACCCTTGCTGATCGCCCGTGTCTTCAGCCTGCCGCCCGTGGTTAAAGGCCGCGAACATGAGGCGATTACCCGGATTGCCGTTGAGCAGCATCTCGGTGAGCGCGCGTTAAAGATGGCGCTTGACCACTACTGCCGCCTTTTTATGCAGCACCAGTCTGAACAGCTGAGCACGAAAGCAGCCGTACGCTTACCCGGCGCACTCTGTATTGAATGTGATGCGCAACAGGAAGCGGAAATCGTCTCGCTGGTCGAACTTATCAACCAGCTGAAAGCAAGGCTGGAGCAGCTGATTACCGTGGATTCAGGGCTGCCGAGTGAAGCGCGTTTTGAGTTTGTCCACCAGCACCTGCGCGGGCTGATTACCCTGAATGCCTATCGCACCATTACCCTGCTGAGCGCGCCAGACAGCCTGCGTTTCGGCTGGGCCAACAAGCACATTATCAAGAATCTCAGGCGCGAAGAGGTGATCGCCCAGCTGGAAAAAAGCCTGAAGTCGGGACGGGCGAAGGCACCGTGGTCACGGGAACAGTGGGCGGAAAAAGTGCAGGAAGAGCTGGCAAGCGTACGCGCCCTGCCCGCTTCGGCACGGCTGAAAATCAAGCGTCCCGTAAAAGTTCAGCCGGTGGCTCGTGTCTGGCGCGCGGATGAACAGAAGCAAACGCAACTCGCCTGCCCGTCGCCAATACTGGTGATCTGTCGCGATCGCACTCAGGTTCCGGCGCTGGGCGAGTTACTCAATTACGACGCCGATAACATAACGCATCGTCATAAACCGGCCGCTGAGCCACTGAATTTGCTGATACCCCGCCTGCATCTGTGGGTTGATTGCCCCCTCTGAATAAAAAAGGCCAGCATCTGCTGGCCTCTGACTCATCCTGAATATCAGGACTTCATGCTGCCGACCATCTCTTCCGGCCGGACCCAGGCATCAAACTCTTCTTCGGTAAGATAACCCAGCTTCAGCGCGGAGCCTTTTAACGTCAGCCCCTCTTTGTGCGCCTTCTTGGCAATTTCTGCCGCTTTGTCATAGCCAATATGAGTATTGAGCGCCGTCACCAGCATCAGTGACTCGTTCAGCAGCTGGTCGATACGCTCGCGCACCGGCTCAATGCCGACAGCGCAATGATGATTAAAGCTGTCCATGCCATCTGCCAGCAGACGAATCGATTGCAGGAAGTTATGGATCACCATCGGACGGAACACATTGAGCTCAAAGTTACCGGACGCGCCGCCCATATTAATGGCGACATCGTTGCCCATCACCTGGCAGCAGAGCATGGTCATCGCTTCACACTGCGTTGGATTCACTTTGCCTGGCATGATGGAGCTACCCGGTTCATTTTCAGGAATAGCAATTTCGCCGATGCCGCAGCGCGGACCGGATGAGAGCCAGCGCACATCGTTGGCGATCTTCATCAGTGAAGCAGCCAGCCCTTTCAACGCGCCATGCGCATGCACCAGCGCATCACAGGTGGCCAGCGCTTCAAACTTGTTAGGCGCAGTGACAAACGGTTGCTGCGTGAGGTCGGCCAGCGCCTTCGCCACGCGCACTGCATATTCCGGGTGGGTATTCAGGCCGGTGCCAACTGCGGTTCCGCCCAGCGCCAGTTCCGCCACGTGCGGAATGCTCTGTTCGATATGCTTCAGATTATGCTCCAGCATCGCCACCCAGCCGGAAATCTCCTGGCCCAGCGTCAGCGGCGTCGCATCCTGCAGGTGAGTACGGCCAATTTTGACGATATCTTTAAAGGCGTCAGACTTCTGGCTCAACGTCTTTTTCAGTACCTGAATTTGTGGGATCAGCTGTTCGCGCAGGGCAATCACGGCGGCGACATGCATCGCCGTCGGGAAGACATCGTTGGAGCTCTGGCTCTTGTTCACATCGTCGTTGGGATGGACCAGGCGCGACATACCGCGCTCGCCGCCGAGGATTTCACTTGCGCGATTCGCCAGCACTTCGTTCATGTTCATATTGGTCTGCGTGCCGGAACCGGTTTGCCAGATTGCCAGCGGGAATTCATCCGCATGCTTGTCCGCCAGCACTTCATCCGCCGCGCTGATAATCGCATCGGCGCGATCTGCGGGCAGCAGGCCCAGATCGCGGTTCACGCTGGCGGCGGCGCGCTTGGTCAGTGCCAGTGCATGCACCAGCGCGGTCGGCATTTTTTCAGTTGAGATGCGGAAGTGTTCCAGTGAGCGCTGCGTCTGCGCGCCCCACAGTTTGTCTACCGGTACGTCGATGGGGCCCATTGAATCTTTCTCAATGCGGTTGGCTGCCATGAATACGTCTCCTTCACCTTGTTTTAAAGAATGACCGCCTGGTCCGTGATCACGATCGGCTGCCAGGCAGTCAGAATAGTAATATACAATAATTTAACATTATCAGAGCTTAGCGTCCTTTTGCGCTGGATATGTATTTTTACCGGTAGTTTCTGCTTTAATAGCCGCAATAATTTCCCGTGATAAAGGATTATGCGATGCAAAAAATGAACAATTCGCTGCAAAACTACGCGTGGGGCAGCAAAACTGCGTTGACTGAACTTTATGGGGTTGAGAACCCAAAAGGGCTGCCGATGGCGGAACTCTGGATGGGCGCACATCCGAAAAGCCCTTCAACCGTTATTGATCAGGGCAGCGAGCGTTCTTTGCGTGACGTGATTGATGCTTCGCCTGCGGCGATGCTGGGCGATGCGGTGGCGCAGCGTTTTGGTGAATTGCCTTTCCTGTTCAAAGTGTTATGTGCCGATCAACCGCTGTCGATTCAGGTTCATCCCAGCAAGCATGCCGCCGAAGTGGGTTTTGCGCGTGAGAATGCAGCGGGTATTCCACTGGCTGCGGCTGAGCGCAATTATAAAGATGCCAACCACAAGCCAGAGCTGGTCTACGCGCTGACTGCGTTTCAGGCGATGAATGGCTTTCGCACACTGACGCAGATGGTTTCACTGCTGGAACCGGTGGCGGGCGCACATCCACAGATTGCGCATTTTTTGCAGCACCCTGAAAAGGATACGCTGGCCGCGCTGTTCTCTACCCTGCTGTCACTGGAGGGCGAGGCGAAATCGCTGGCGCTGGGCGTGCTGAAATCTGCGCTTGACGTGCAACAGGGCGAGCCATGGGAAACCATCCGTATGATTGCGGCAGAGTATCCTGACGACAGTGGCCTGTTTTCACCGCTGCTGCTGAATGTCATTACCCTGCAACCTGGCGAGGCGATGTTCCTCTACGCGGAAACCCCGCACGCCTATCTGAAAGGCGTGGCACTGGAGGTGATGGCAAACTCCGATAACGTCCTGCGGGCCGGTTTAACCCCGAAATATATCGATATTGCCGAGTTGATGGCTAATCTGAAATTCGATGAGAAGCCCGCTAATGCGTTGCTGACAGCGCCGGAGCACCAGGGCAACACACTGCGCTTCCCGATTCCGGTCGACGATTTTGCCTTTGCTATTCACAGTCTCAATGCACAACCCCAGTCGCTGGCGCAGCAGAGCGCCGCGATAATGTTCTGCATCGAAGGCCAGGCCGTGATCGCCAAAGGCGAGCAGCAGGTGACGCTGAAGCCTGGCGAGTCCTGCTTCATTGCCGCCAGCGAATCACCGGTTACGGCGGCTGGCACGGGCCGACTGGCGCGGGTGTTTAACGACTTAGGGTGAAGCGGCTGACGGCATGCCTGTTAACTGCTATTATTTCAACCTATTAGCTTTTAAACGCCTGCGGGCGTTTTTCTTCGGTCGCCAGGCTAAACCTGCGGCATAAGCGGACTCAAGGATAAGGACGAATCAGCAATGAAAAAGACCAATGTTGCCGTAGGTGTGATCATCGCACTGGGCGTAGTCTGGACTGGCGCGGCATGGTTCACCGGCAAGCAGATTGAAAGCCACAGGGACCAGCTGGTGCAAAACGCCAACGCTCAGCTGAATGCTTATGCCCCGAACAGCCGACTGAAGATCAGCTATCAGGACTATCAGCGCGGCGTGTTCAGCAGCAAAGTAAATCTGGTGGTTCAGGCCAGCTCACAGACGGAAGATAATCCGCTGCTGAAACCGGGTCAGAGCATCATCCTGAATGAGACTATCGATCATGGTCCTTTCCCGTTCGCGCAGCTGAAGCATTTCAATCTGATCCCAAGCATGGCGTCCGTTCATACCGAACTGGCTAACACCGATGCGGTGAAAAAACTGTTTGAACTGACCGGGAACAAGTCTCTGATTAACGCAGACACCCGCATTGGTTACAGCGGCGCCACGGATACCGCGCTGCGCGTCTTGCCGGTTGACTATCAGAATGCCCAAACCGGCGAACGCCTGGCCACCAATGGCGGCACCTTCAACGTCAGTGCAGATAACAAAGGCGATAAAGTGTCGCTGGACGGTGACGTTGATAGCCTCGCGCTGACCAGCAAAAATGAGATGGGCCAGCCTGTCCTCTTCACCATTAATGGTCTGAAGCTAAGCGGTAACACACATCTCAGCCCGGAAGGCGTGCGTATCGGCGACCAGTCGGTAGACATTGAGAAGGTGAATGCCAGCATCAATGGTCAGGATGCCCTGACGCTGAATAAAATGAAAGGCACCTCCTCGTTCGATAATAGTGCCGGTAAGATTGGCGGCAATATCGATTACAAGGTTGAAGGCGTTCAGCTGCAGAAACAGGATTTTGGTCAGGCAGCCCTGAAAATGAAGCTGTCCCAGTTTGATGCCCAGGCAGTCAAAGCCTTCTCCGATCGTTACAACGCGCAGATGCAGGAACTGCTGAGCCAGCCTGGCGTTGCGGAAGACCCTATTCGCTATCAGGCGGGCGTTCATCAGATTCTGATGAACAACCTGTCGATGCTGCTGAAAGGCTCGCCATCCATCAGCATCGCTCCGCTGAGCTGGAAAAACGATAAAGGTGAAAGTACCTTCAATCTGACCGCCAGCTTCAACGATCCGTCCACCGTCACCGGCGAAGCGCAGACCCTCAGCGCCATGGTTGATCGGGTGCTGAAAAGCCTGGATAGCAAACTGGTCATCAACATGCCGATGGCCACCGAAACCATGCGTAAGGTAGGTCTGGCTGAAGGTTATCAGGCCGACGACGCGCAAAAGCTGGCGGATCAGCAGGTGAAGGGTCTGGCGGCGATGGGTCAGATGTTCCGCCTGACTCAGCAGCAGGATAACAACATCGTGACCAGCCTGCAGTATGCCAACGGTCAGGTGAACATGAACGGCGACAAGATGACGCTGGAGCAGTTCATGTCCCGCTATATGCTGGGCATGCCCACCAGCGAAGGCATGCCACAGTAATTGCGCTGTCTTCCATCAAAGGCGACCTCCGGGTCGCCTTTTTTATGCCGACCCGCGAATAACCAGCTGTGGCGGCATAATCACGTTTTGCCGGGCGGCGTCAGGATGCGCCATCCGCTGCAGGATACGATCTGCGGCCACGCGGCCAATCTCCCGTGCGGAACTGGTGACAAACGTCAGAGGGGGATCGGTGAGTTCCGCCTGCGGTTCATCGCCAAACCCCATTAAAGCCAGTTGTTGATCGTAATAGCTGTCGACTGCACCACGGGAAAATGTGCGCCCGGTGCGCATCAGCCCAAAATAACACCCCAGCGCGGTAGTGGCATTGTAAGCCAGCACGGCGGTCAATCGGGGATGGTGCTGAAACAACTGGACCGCCGCTTCGGCAGCCTCTTTCTGGGTACTGCCGCATTCAATAATCCATTCAGGCCTGAACGGCAGACCATATTGCAGCAGTGTGGCGCAATAGCCGCCAAGCCGTTCCGCCCGCGTCAGTGAAGCGCTATGGCCGCCCAGCCAGGCAATCCGCTGATGTCCCTGACGAATCAGGTATTCAGTGGCAAGACGCGCAGCCTGAGCATTATCGGGACGGATAGCGTCCACCTCTTCCAGGCTACTGGCGCGCGCGGCGCAGACTAACGCCATATTCAGTTCGCTGGCTCTCGTCACAATCTGGCTGGCCTTGTCGGCACCGCCTCCCAGCACTATACCATCCACCCCATGAGCGACCAGTGACTCAAAGCAGCGATGCAGATGCTGCCCCTGAGCACCGCTTTGCGTCAGGAACAGCAATTTGCCCTGCTTCTCCAGCGCTTCGCTCAGACCTGCCGTCATCTCGGCATAAAACGGCTGACTGAGATCGCGGACAATCAATCCAATCACACCACTCTCACCGCCACGCAGCATGGTCGCTGAACGGTTACGGACGAAGCCGAGTTGCTCAATGGCCTCATTCACGCGTGCCATGGTGGCCACAGAGATCCGTCCTTTACCGGATAACACCAGCGATACCGTGGTCACCGAGACGCCCGCCGCCGCCGCAACATCATTGATGGTGATTTTACTCATCAGATTACTCAACTGAACTACAGCATTAGAAAACAAGGTAAAACGTTACACCTTATGACGTCAGAATAATATCACCCATGACCTGAGGATTGTGATTCAGCGCGCATAAGATCCAGGTAAAACGTTTTATCATCCCGCCACTTTACTCAATGGTCCTTTTATCCAGGAGCGTTCATGTCACCTTCTCACCAAAAAATGTCCGTCTGGGAATTTTTCCAGAGTCTGGGGAAAACCTTTATGCTGCCGGTTGCCCTGCTCTCATTCTGCGGCATCATGCTCGGGATTGGCAGTTCACTGAGCAGCCATGACGTTCTGACTCTGTTACCTGTGCTTGATCACTCCTGGCTCCAATATCTCTTTCTGTGGATGGCCAAGCTGGGATCGTTTGCCTTCAGCTATCTGCCGCTGATGTTCGCTATTGCGATTCCGCTGGGTATGGCGCGCGAGAACAAAGGTGTTGCAGCGTTTGCCGGTTTCGTGGGTTATGCTGTATTAAACCTCAGCATCAACTTCTGGCTAAATATCAATGGCATTCTGCCGACCACTGATGCCGCCCTGCTGAAAGCGAATAACGTTCAGCCGATCATGGGGATTCCGTCGATCGATACAGGCATACTGGGTGCGGTGATTGTGGGTATCGTCGTGTTCTGGCTACACGAGCGCTTCCATAACATCCGACTACCCGATGCGCTGGCCTTTTTTGGCGGCACCCGGTTTGTCCCGATTATCACCACGCTGGTGATTGGGTTAATGGGGCTGGTCGTGCCGCTGATCTGGCCATTTTTCGCACGGGGCATTACCGGATTAGGCTGGATGATTAATAGCGCGGGTGACTTTGGCCCGATGATTTTTGGTACCGGCGAACGCCTGCTACTGCCGTTTGGCCTGCAGCATATTCTGGTGGCGATCATGCGCTTTACCGATGCAGGCGGCACACTGGATGTGTGTGGCAGGAGCGTCAGCGGTGCGTTAACCATTTTCCAGGCGCAGCTCGCCTGCCCGGAAACCCACGGTTTTGCTGAAAGCGCGACCCGCTTCCTGTCTCAGGGCAAAATGCCGGCCTTCCTCGGTGGTCTGCCTGGTGCCGCCCTGGCCATCTATCACTGCGCCCGGCCGGAGAATCGCCATAAGATTAAAGGTCTGTTAATCTCTGGCGTAGTGGCCTGCGTGGTCGGCGGCACCACTGAACCGATCGAATTTCTGTTTCTGTTTGTCGCCCCCTTCCTCTATCTTATCCACGCTCTGCTGACCGGTGTTGGCTTCACCATCATGGCGATACTCGGGGTTACTATCGGCAATACAGATGGCAATATCATCGACTTTGTCGTGTTTGGTGTACTACACGGCCTGTCGACAAAGTGGTACTGGGTACCGGTTGTTGCAGCGATATGGTTTGCCGGTTACTACCTGATTTTCCGTTTCGCCATTCTGCACTTCAACATCAAAACGCCGGGCCGGGAAGTAGAAAATACCAGTGCGGTTGCGCAGCAGGTCAGCAATGCCGGTAAAGGTAAATCGGGCTATAACTCACCGGCTATCCTGGCGGCGCTGGGCGGCGTTGAGAATATTACCTCGCTGGACAACTGCCTGACACGTCTGCGTTTAACCATGGCGGATATGAGTAAGGTGGACGATGCGGCGCTGAAAGCCAACGGCGCGATTGGGGTTGTGCATCTCAATCAGACCAGCCTGCAGGTGGTCATTGGCCCGCAGGTGCAGTCGGTGAAAGATGAACTGTCACACCTGATGAATGTGACTGCATGATGCGCTGGAGCCGATAATGTTTAACTTTGACGAAGTCATCGATCGCCGTGGCAGCTGGTCTACGCAGTGGGATTTTGTGGCTGACCGCTTTGGCGTATCCGATCTGTTGCCATTTACCATTTCCGATATGGACTTCAGAACAGCACCAGCGGTTCAGCAGGCGCTGGCGCAGCGCGTGGCACACGGCGTGTTGGGTTATAGTCGCTGGCAGCATGACGATTTTCTTTCCGCCTGCTGTCACTGGATGTCCAGTCGTTTCGGCTACCAGCCCGATGCTGACACGCTGGTTTATGGCCCGTCAGTGATCTATATGGTGGCGCAGATGCTGCGTCGCTGGAGTCACCTGGATGATGAAGTGGTACTTCATACTCCCGCCTACGATGCCTTTTATAAAACTGTACGCGGCAATCAGCGACAGGTGCTGGAGATGCCGTTGCAGCGGGATCGCGGGCGCTGGCGATGTGATATGGCCGCGCTGGAGACGCGACTGGCGCGCCCGCGCTGCAAAATCCTGTTGCTCTGCAGCCCCCACAATCCCACCGGCAAAGTCTGGACGACAACGGAGCTGCAACAGATGGCGGCGCTCTGCGATCGTCACGGCGTGCGGGTGATCAGCGATGAAATCCATATGGATATGATCATGGGTAATCAACCCCATACTCCGTGGGCCAGCGTGGCACGCAGTGACTGGGCGCTGTTTACCTCGGCGTCTAAAAGCTTCAACGTGCCGGGCCTGACGGGTGCGTGGGGCATCATCCCGGATGCGGCGGACAGAGCAGCCTGGTTTCAGGCGCTGAAAAATGCTGACGGCCTTTCGTCTCCGGCGGTGCTGGCCGTCACGGCACACGTTGCCGCCTACCGACATGGCGAGCCGTGGCTGGATGCGCTACGCAGCTATCTTTACGGCAATTTCACGCGGGTTGCCGATCGCCTCAACACTGAGTTTCCCGGACTTGACTGGCACATCCCTGAAGCGACCTATCTCGCCTGGATCGATATGAATGCGCTGGGTATTCCTGAAGAGGCACTGCAACAGGCGCTGATCCAGCAACGGGTGGCGATTATGCCCGGCTCAACCTACGGCGACGCAGGCAGCGGGTTTCTGCGTCTTAACGTTGGCTGTCCGCGTAGTAAGATTGAAGATGGCATTTCGCGCCTTATTGCGGCGATACATCAGTTGCAGGGCTGACATCCATCGGCGAAGTGGCTCTCACTCGCTGGTTATGGGTAATTAAGCAGCATCCGGCGAGGCTGTTGCGCAAATAGCTGGCGCTGTTGCGCAAGATATTTTTATAATGCTCTGCACTTCACCGACAACTGAGCGAGTGCGCCATGATCGATTCAAAAATCCCACTGACTGATATTCACCGCCACCTTGATGGCAACATTCGTGCACAAACCATTCTCGATTTAGGTCGCCAGTTTAACCTTACCCTGCCCGCCACCACGCTTGAGACTCTGCTTCCGCACGTGCAGGTCGGCGAGAATGAACCTGACCTGGTGAGCTTCCTGCAGAAGCTCGACTGGGGCGTGAAAGTGTTGGGCGATCTGGATGCCTGCCGCCGGATCGCGCAGGAGAATGTCGAAGATGCCGCGCGCGCCGGCATTCACTACACTGAACTGCGTTTTTCCCCTGGTTATATGGCGATGACCCACAACCTGCCGATTGCCGGTGTGGTCGAAGCGGTGATCGAGGGCGTACGCGCAGGTCGGCAGCAACACGATATCGACGTGCGTCTGATTGGTATTATGAGCCGTACCTTTGGCGAAGATGCCTGCCTCGGCGAGCTGGAAGGTTTGCTTGCCCATCGCGATCACATCACTGGGGTCGATCTGGCGGGAGATGAGCTGGGCTTCCCGGGCAGCGAGTTCCTGAGCCACTTTACCCAGGCGCGCGATGCCGGCTTCCGCGTTACCGTACATGCGGGCGAAGCGGCTGGACCAGAGAGCATCTGGCAGGCGATTCGGGAGCTGGGCGCTGAACGTATTGGTCACGGTGTGAAAGCGATCGAAGATCGCGCGCTGATGGATTTCCTGGCGGAGCACCGGATTGGTATTGAATCCTGCCTGACCTCCAATATTCAGACCAGCACTGTGCCCTCACTGGCGCAGCATCCGCTGAAAACCTTCCTGGAGCATGGCATTCTGGCGACCATCAACACGGATGATCCGGCGGTTCAGGGCATTGAACTGGCGCATGAGTATCAGCACGCCGCACCGGCTGCCGGTCTGAGCGCAGCGCAGATGCGTCAGGCGCAGGAGAATGGTCTGACGATTGCCTTCCTCAGCGAGGCTGAGAAAGCGGCTATCCGCGCACGCGTGCAGTAATCCTGAAGCGTAGCGACAAAAAACGGGCCGGATAACCGGCCCGTCACTCTGCTGCCCCAACACACTCCGGGCAATTCTGACAGCCACGCATATGCTTGACGCGCAGGGAACACGGTCAGAAGAGGAAAGCGTCCCGCGCCAGGGCGGCGAGGGCCGAGCATGCCATGGATGGCGGCTTTTGCGTCTTTCCGATCTGGCCGTGCTCCCTTCGCTGGCTCGGTCTTGCAGTTGGCGCTGCTAATAAAACGGGCCGGATAACCGGCCCGTTCTGCTTTCTGCATTAAGCACCTACAGATCAGACGCGCTTCAGCGACATCGTCTGGCGTTTCTCAGCGGATTGCAGACCCAGTTCAATCAGCTCCATCACCTGAATCGCCTCTTCCGCCGTCACCGGATTGTTACCGCGTCCGGCAATCGCATCGCGGATGCCCGCATAGTAAGCGGGATAGTTGCCCGGCTGAGTCAGTTGAGTAGTTTCCGTCAGTGAATCACCGTCAACTAACGTCAGCGTGCCGTCGCGCATGTCATAACCCCAGTCCTCCTGCGGCGGGAAATCCCCCGACTTCAGGCGATCTTCCTGTGGGTCCAGACCATATTTGACGTAACTGCCGCGCGTGCCGTGGACGGTATAACGGGCAGATTCTGCTGCCACCAGCATGCTGGCGTGCAGCACCACGCGGCGCTGCGGGTAGGTCAGCGTGGCGTGGAAGTAGTCGGTGGTCTGCGCGCCCGGACGCATCTCGGCCAGGTCGACATTAATAGCGACCGGCGGGCCAAACAGCTGCAGCGCCTGGTCCAGCAGATGTGGCCCCAGGTCATACCAGATTCCGCTGCCTGCGCCCTTCATTTCGCGCCAGCGATTACGCACTTCCAGACGGAAGCGGTCAAAGTGCGATTCGAAATAGCGCACTTCACCCAGTGAGCCTGTCTCAAGGAGGGATTTCAGCGTCAGAAAGTCACTGTCCCAGCGGCGGTTATGGAACACCGATAGCAGCAAACCTTTGGCTTTCGCCAGCGCATCCAGTTCGCGCGCCTGTGACAACGTCACGGTAAACGGCTTGTCGACCACCACATGTTTACCGGCGTTCAGCGCCGCTTTTGCCAGCGGGAAGTGGGTGTCGTTGGGGGTAGGAATAACAATCAGTTGCAGCGTAGGGTCGTCCAGCAGCGCCTGAGGATCGGCCACCACTTTAACAGCAGGCCAGTCGGCGTGGACTTTGCTGGCGTCGCTACTGGAAATGGCTGCCAGCTCGACGTCCGGTGTCCCTGCAATCAGCGGGGCGTGAAACGTTTTACTGGCAAAACCGTAGCCGATCAGACCAACACGTAATTTATCGCTCATTTTGATTCCTCTTTGTCGCTAACCTGATTGATTTAAGACTATTAACCAGGTGAGGACAAGGCGGAATCTCCCGAAAAAACTAAGAGATAGCACTCCGCGCCAGGGGCCAGGCCGTCTGCGCCGCCAGGCTGTCATGTGCGTCCTGATTGCGGCGGCGGAAATCGCTGGGACTGACACCAACACGCTTGCGAAACACGCGCGAGAAGTAGAGCTGGTCGTCGTAACCCACTTCACGCCCTACCGAGGCGATCGGTTCCTGGGTGGTCTGCAGCAACAGTTTGGCGCGAATAACGCGCTGATCTTCACGCCAGCGCAGCAGATTTACACCCATCTGCTCGCGGAACAGGTGTGCCAGCCGCGACGGTGACAGGCAGACGTGACGCGCCACCTCTTCAATCTTCACTTCGCTGGCAAGATGGTTGGTCACATACTGGCAGGCTTCAATTACGCGTGGATCGCGGATGAGCTGATGACTACGCGGATCTTCTTCAACGGCACGTAGCAGTAGTCGCTCCAGCAGGTTCATCGCCAGCTCTTCCGCAAAGCGCCGACCCGAATTATGGGTCTGTTCGATACTGGCAAACAGTCGGTCAAATTCGCCACGCAGTGACTCAGGCAGCAGCAGTCGTCCCACACCCTCCTGCTCATCCTGCCAGCGCAGCCAGTCGTGCCAGTAGGCGCGCGGACGGAAATAGACCCAGCGGTGGAACCACTGCGGACTGTCCGGCGCGCGACCATAGTAGTGGGCGGTTTTTGGCTGAAACAGCAGCATTTCGCCAGGCTCGCAGTCAAATGCCCGCTCGCCGTCGAATACCCGCCCTTTGCCTTTAATGGTGAGATTCAGAATGTAACCTTTCATGCCGTGCGGGCGGTCGATAAAAAAATCGAGCGGACCATCGGCAGTGATGGGCGTCAGCCCTGCCACCAGCCAGGCATTGAATGAATAGCCCGGCAACAAGGGGTTTTGCTGCTCAGCCGGTAATTCGCGGTGATACATAGCGTCCTCACTCAGTCTGTTATTGTTCGGATAGCCTGCAGACACCTCTGCGTCCGCAGGCCAACGGCTCGCTCAATCAGGCTTTTTTCTGTTTGTAACGGTCAAAAATCACCGCAGCTAACAGTATCAGACCGCGCACCACATACTGTGAGAATGGCGAGATATTCAATAAATTCATCGCATTCTCTACCGTGCCGAGGATCAATACCCCCGCCACCACGTAAGAGATCTTACCGATGCCGCCCTTCAGTGAAACACCACCCAGTACGCAGGCAGAAATCACCACCAGTTCATAGCCGATGGAGGTCATCGGCTGGCCGCTGGTCATACGTGACGCCAGAATAATGCCCGCCGCCGCAGAGACCAGGCCGGAGAGGATAAAGATGATGATACGGGTGCGCACTACCGGTACACCCGCCAGGCGCGCCGCCTCTTCATTGCCACCAATCGCGAGCGTATTACGACCAAAGGTGGTTTTGTTGAGCAGGAAGCCGAAGATCACCATGGTGGCCAGAGTCAGCCAGATCGGCGCGGGCACACCCAGCCAGTTGGCAAAGCCCAGTTCAAAGAAGCGCTCATCTTCAATACCAACGGCTTTACCGTCAGAGAAGATATAAGCCAGGCCGCGTACGATCTGCATCGTCGCCAGCGTGGTGATCAGGGCATTGATCTTCAGTCGCGCAATCACAAAGCCGTTGATAAAGCCGGTGATCATGCCGAGCACCAGTCCGGCACCCACACCAATCCACAGGCTTTCCGTCATATTGATGACCACGGCGGTGACGACCCCCGCACAGGCGATGACGGAAGCGACCGACAGGTCAAAATCACCGGAGGCCAGACAGAACAGCATGCCGCAGGCGACCATGCCGGACATCGACATCGCCAGCCCTAAGCCTTTCATATTGATAAACGAGCCGAAGTTCGGCACAAAAATCGCACAGACAATAAACAGCAGTGCAAATACCACCAGCATGCCGAAGTTGTCCCAGATGCGACCTAACTGCAGGCCGCCGCGTGAAGCGGGCTGCGGTGTATTTGAGGTCGTAGATGAAGCCATGATGATCTCCTGTCAGGCCACGGCGGCCGCTTGAGTGGTTTTGGGCATCGCCAGGCTCAGCGTCTGCTGCTCCGTGGCGTCGTCGTGCAGCAGTTCACCGGCAATGGCACCTTCACGCATCACAACGATGCGATCGGCCAGGCCCATCACTTCCGGTAAATCGCTCGAGGCGAACAGCACCGCAATGCCCCGGTTCGCCAGCTGATAAATCAGGTTATAAATTTCATGTTTGGCACCGACATCGATGCCGCGCGTTGGCTCATCCAGCAGGATCACTTTCATATCCTCAGAGAGCCAGCGTCCCAGGATCGCTTTCTGCTGATTACCGCCAGAAAGGTTCATGATCAGCTGATCGGCGCTGGGCGTTTTAATATTCAGCGAGCGGATATGGCTGTCGGCGTTCTTGTTTTCCCAGCCGTTTTTTATCAGGCAACCGGCAGTCAGGTTGTGACGGCGGGCGCTGATGTTGATGTTGTCGCGCACCGAGTGCACCGGAATAATGCCCTCAGCTTTACGATCTTCCGGGCAGAGCATGATGCCGGCACGAATGGCGTCAATCGGCTCACGCAGCGGCAGTGGCTTGCCGTCCAGGATGACCTGACCGCCACGCAAACGCGTGCCGCCGAACAGGCCCTTCAGCAGTTCACTGCGTCCGGCACCGACCAGTCCAAACAGTCCAACGATTTCACCGGCATGGACTTTCAGTGAAATTGGCGTACGCACGCCCTTCGCTTCAACCTTGTCCAGCTCCAGCCGCACTTCCCCTTTGGGACGCGGTGAGTAGCCATAGATATCACCCAGGTTGCGCCCAACCATCGCCTGCACCAGATCGTCGTGATGGGTGTTCGCCATGTCAGTAAATGTCCGCACGTAGCGGCCATCTTTAAACACGGTGATGGCATCGCTAAGGGCGAAAATCTCTTCCATACGGTGAGACACGTAGAGCACCACCCGGCCCTCCTCGCGGAGCTGGCGAATGACGCGGAACAGGTTGTCGATTTCACGCGCCGACAGGGAGCTGGTTGGCTCATCAAAGGCGATAATACGTGCGTTGCGCGCCAGCGCTTTGGCAATCTCCACCATCTGCCACTGGCCCAGTGACAGGTATTTCAGCGGCATATCGGGATCGATATCCATGCCGAGATTTTTCAGCTGTACGCCCGCCTCAAAACGCATCAGCTTACGGTTGACCAGTCCATGTTTGTGCGGAATCTGACCGAGATAGATGTTCTCCGCCACGCTCATTTCCGGCACCAGATGCAGTTCCTGGTAAATAATGGCGACGCCCGCGTCCAGTGCATCCGTCGTGCGCTGAAAACTCATCGGCTTGCCTTTAATACGAATCTCACCGCCGCTCGGCTGATAACTGCCGCTGAGTATTTTTAACAGCGTCGATTTGCCTGCGCCGTTCTCGCCCATCAGAGCGTGAACTTCACCGCCACGGCAGTCGAAGGAGATATCCTGCAACGCTTTCACGCCAGGGAAAGTTTTACTGATGCCATGAAACGACAGAAATGCTGAATCAGTGTTCATGTTAATCCTCACTCTTTCGCGCCACCGGCCGGTTATGGCGGGCGACGCGAAATGGGCTATTAAGGATGCCGGGCAACGAACAGCCCGGCAGGCTCGGAGTTACATCAGTCCTTTTTTCGCCAGTTCAGTTTTGAAGTTGTCACGGGTGATCAGCACCACATCAGTAACTTCGGTGAATTTAGGTGGCTCTTCACCTTTGCTGACCCAGTTGTAGAGCATCTGGCTGCTTTTGTAGCCGTGGATATCCGGGCTTGGCAGCAGCGAACCGTAGAAGCCGGTCGCCTTGTCTTTCGACAGTTCGCTGATGGCATCGACGCCGTTGATGCCGATACCGATGACGTCAGCCGCTTTAAAGCCCTGACCTTCAGTCGCACGTACGCCGCCCAGCACGGTGTTGTCGTTCATGCCGACAATCAGCCAGTGTTTGACTTCAGGATGCTGCACCAGCAGGGAGTTACCGGCATCAAACGCGCCAGGGATGTCGTTAGATTTGGTTGGGACCTGGTAGATCTGGGCTGCCGGGAAGCCAGCGGCTTTGATCGCGTCCATTGAGCCGCCAGTACGACGACGAGCGGTGTCGAGTTCGTTGGCGGTAATGGCCATCACGCCGGTGGTTTTCACATCCCAGCCGCGTTTCTGCATCTCTTTATAAAGCTCCTGACCCTGACGCTCACCAATTTTAGTGGCCGCCATCATCACCAGTGGCACGGTATCCATTGGCTTGCCTTTGGCGGTGACGAACTGATCATCCACTGCGATGACTTTCAGGCCGTAGCCGCGCGCTTTTGCCATGATGGCGGAACCGAGTTTTGGATCGGGCGTACAGATGACAAAACCTTTTGCGCCGTTCGCCGCCAGGCTGTCGATGGCATTCAGGGTTTTTTCACCATCCGGCACGGCAATTTTGATGACATCAAAGCCAAGATCTTTGCCCGCTTTATCGGCGAATTTCCATTCAGTCTGGAACCAGGGTTCTTCTGGTTGCTTGACTAAAAAACCCAGCTTCATGGTCTCGGCGATAGCGGATTGTGACATAACCGCTGCCAGGCCGATGGCCGCGAATGCTTTAGTGAATTTATGCATGATGCTCTCCGGTACCAGGTTATTTTTCGCTGCTAATAACGAATCGGTGTAAACGCTACCAGTAAGTTTTGTTTTGTGGGTACAGCCATAAATCAGTGCGTTAGGCTGGCATGTGCTGACAGAGTGTCCAGACGCTGGGCTAGTTTTAGCGGTATTAGCGAAGAAAAATGTAGAGCGGTATCACATCTTAAAATCACGGCAAAATCATCCATATATTCAGCAAATTTAACCGGCCCTTAACTTATGCAATGGATCACAAAATCACTGCCGATGACAGAAAAGTGCATATTGTCAGCCAGCCATGACTAACTGATTTGGCGCACCGAACCCAGGATAAAGGCGTTAACTAACTACAGGAGATTCCGATGCGTGCTGGAGCCATCACCCTTGGGCTGGACTTTGGTAGTGATTCGGTGCGTGCGCTGGCCGTGGATTGTCATAGCGGCAAAGAGCTGCAGAGTGCGGTGTTCAGCTATCCGCGCTGGCAACAGGGCTTATACAGCGATCCGCACACCAACCGTTTTCGCCACCATCCACAGGATTATATTGACGCTATGGAGCAGGCGCTGCTCGGCGTTCTGAATGCACTGAGTGAAGATCAGCGCAACGCCGTGGTCGGCATTGGCGTTGACAGCACCGGTTCTACCCCGGCGCCTATTGACCGCGACGGCAACGTGCTGGCGCTGCGTCCGGAGTTCGCTGAGAACCCCAACGCGATGTTCGTGTTGTGGAAAGATCACACGGCTATAGAAGAAGCGGAAGAGATTAATCAGCTTTGCCACAGTGGCCGCTTCCAGGATTACAGCCGCTATATCGGCGGCATTTATTCTTCGGAGTGGTTCTGGGCGAAGATTCTGCACGTGTCGCGTGAAGATTCGGCTGTGCGCGAAGCCGCCGTCTCCTGGGTGGAGCTGTGCGACTGGGTGCCCGCCCTGTTAAGCGGCACCACCGCACCAGATAAGCTGCGTCGCGGCCGTTGTGCCGCCGGACATAAAGCGTTGTGGCACGGCGACTGGAACGGCCTGCCCGATGTCGATTTCCTGAATGCGCTCGACCCGCTGTTAACGCAGCAGCTCGACTCCCCGCTGTTCACTGACACCTGGACCGCTGATATGCCGGTGGGCACCCTCAGCCCGGAATGGGCGCAGCGTCTTGGTCTGACGCAGACCGTGACGCTTTCCGGTGGCGCGTTTGACTGTCACATGGGCGCGGTCGGCGGCGGAGCTAAACCTTATACGCTGGTAAAAGTCATCGGCACCTCAACCTGCGACATTCTGATTGCTGACGCAGAAAAGGTCGGCGATCGCGATATCAAGGGCATCTGTGGTCAGGTTGATGGCAGCGTGGTACCTGGCGCTATCGGACTGGAGGCGGGTCAGTCTGCCTTTGGTGATATCTACGCCTGGTTCAGCCGTTTGCTGGGCTGGCCATTACAGCTGGCGGCGCAGCAGCATCCGGAACTGAAGCCTCAGCTGGCTGAGATGCAAAAAACGCTGATTAAGGATTTAACCGAGGCCTGGGCTGCCAATCCGCAGCTCGATCACCTGCCGGTGGTACTGGACTGGTTTAACGGGCGCCGCACACCGAATGCAAATCAGCGTCTGAAAGGGGTGATTACCGACCTGAATCTGGGCACTGATGCCCCTGCATTGTTTGGTGGTCTGGTCGCAGCAACCGCGTTTGGCGCGCGCGCCATTATGGAGTGCTTCGAGCAGCAGCAGATCCCGGTCGAGAGCATTCTGACTCTCGGCGGCATCGCGCGAAAATCTCCGGCGATTATGCAGGCCTGCTGCGATGTGATGAATCGGCCACTGGATATCGTCGCCTCTGACGAGTGCTGTGCATTGGGTGCGGCCATTTTCGCCGCCGTTGCCGCCGGTGTTCACGCCAGCGTCCCGGATGCTCAGCAGGTCATGGCCAGTCCGATTGCCGTGACGCTGCAGCCCGATCCGGCGCGCGTTGCCCGCTATCAACAACTGTATCAACGCTATCAACAATGGTGCGTGACGGCTGAACCGCAATACGCCGCCCGCCCCGCTTCCGCGACGAGCCTCTCCCAACAGGCGTAATTGTTGCAGGCAGTCTGGACACGGACAGTGCGGAGCAACCGGAGCGTAGAGGGCGTACGTGAGGATTACTCGCTGCGCTCGCCCCTTCAGGGCCGCCCTGACGGGCGTTCAGGTTGCTAAAGCAGCCTGTGTGAGCGCTGCCCAGGTTCGGAATGACAAATAAAATAGCCTATCAGGTAGGCGCTAAGTGAAGGAGTGGTTTTATGGAACAGTCAAACAATTACAGCGTGTGGTTTGTTATCGGCACGCAGCATCTCTATGGGGCGGAAACGTTACGCCAGGTTGAACAGAATGCACGTCAGGTCGTCGAGGGTTTAAATCAGGCCGGTTTACCACTGCGTCTGGAGCTGAAACCGCTGGTGAAGTCACCGGATGAAGCGCTGGCCCTGTGTCGCGATGCTAATTATGACAAGCAGTGCGTTGGGCTCATTACCTGGCTGCACACTTTCTCCCCGGCCAAAATGTGGATCGGCGGCCTGAGCGTACTGAATAAGCCGCTGCTGCAATTCCATACCCAGTTCAATGCCGAGATCCCGTGGGACAGCATGGACATGGACTTTATGAACCTGAACCAGACCGCACATGGCGGCCGTGAGTTCGGTTTCATCGGCGCGCGCATGGGTCTGCAGCACAGCGTGGTGACCGGTCACTGGAAAGACAGCGCCAGCCAGCAGCGCCTGGGCAACTGGATGCGTGCAGCACTGGCTAAACAGGCCAGCCAGCAGCTGAAAGTCGCTCGCTTTGGCGACAACATGCGTGAAGTGGCCGTAACCGAAGGCGATAAAGTCGCCGCGCAGATTCAGTTCGGCTATTCAGTGAATGGCTGGGGCGTTGGCGATCTGGTTGAGGTGATCAATGGCGTCAGCGATGGCGACGTGAATGCGCTGATCGACGAATATGAAAGTCTTTATCGCTTTACCGATGTCGCCGCATCTGGCGGTGAGAAACGTCAGAACGTGCTGGATGCTGCACGCATCGAACTCGGTCTGAAGCGTTTTCTGGAAGCAGAAGGTTGCCACGCCTTTACTACTAACTTCCAGACGCTGCACGGCATGACGCAGTTGCCCGGTCTGGCGGTTCAGCGTCTGATGGGTCAGGGTTATGGCTTCGCCGGCGAAGGCGACTGGAAAACCGCTGCCCTGCTGCGCATCTTCAAAGTGCTGGCCGGTGACCGCAAAGGTGGCACCTCCTTTATGGAGGATTACACCTATCACTTCTCACCAGGCAACGATTTAGTGCTTGGCTCGCACATGCTGGAAGTCTGCCCGTCAATTGCCATTGAAGAGAAACCCTTAATCGATGTGCAGTTCCTGGGCATTGGTGATAAAGCCGATCCGGCGCGTATGATTTTCTCCACCCCAGCGGGCCGTGCGGTTAACGCCAGCGTGATCGATATGGGCGACCGTTTCCGTCTGCTGGTTAACGTGGTGGATGCTATCGAACAGCCGAAACCGCTGCCGAAGTTGCCGGTTGCGCGCGCACTGTGGAAAGCGCAGCCATCACTGGCGACCGCCTCTGAAGCATGGATTCTGGGCGGCGGTGCACACCATACGGTGTTCAGCCAGGCGCTGACGCTGGAGGATATGTATCTGTACGGTGAGATGAACGATATTGAAGTGCTGGTGATTGATGAGCACACCACCTTGCCTGCGTTTAAAGACGCGCTGCGCTGGAACGAAGCGTACTACCGTCTGAAACGTTAATAAGTGATTAAACGGCGCTTTAGGGGTTCTGAAAAGAAATCGGTTCAGGATCGATAAAGCGCCGTTTGTTTGCAGGTTCGTGCTATTCAGTCGGGAATGGCGGGCGTTCCGTAAAGTCTCCGTAAATACATCCCTGTAGGCTCGGCCGCCGCGTCCCTGCGGCGGACGCTTTACTCCACTGCCCGCCATCCCCTCCTTAATTTTGCATTTTTGCGAATATTCAAAAGCTCAGCATGTAATAAAAGCCCTTACTGCGAAAGTCCCATTTCGCTGCAACTGTGCACTCCATTCTTTCAATCTCGCACTGTCCATTACAGCAATGATCAAGCCCAACCGGGAAGGAATGGTATGCCTGAAGAGCAAAGCGTCCGCGCCAGGGATGGCGCGGCCGATCCGCATGGATGCGGGAATCCTTTGCGATCAGGCCTACCTTTCCTGACCTTACACCTGAATCCCATAGCGATTGTTTTCCCGGTAATACATGAGAGCACCGGTCTCTTTGCTAAAACTCAACTCTTTCATCATCTTGCACTTTCCCCCACCAGCCTGTATTGCTTGTAGACTGACAAAACGAAGGTAACCAGCGCCATGCAAGTTGTCGATCTGAACCAACATCCCGACTACGCCAGACAAACAGCACAACTGCTGCACACTGAATGGTCACATCATCCAGCCTGGTCACATCAACCCACCATCCTTGCGCATTTACACCAAAGGAACCAGACAGGCTCGGCGGAATTTACCCTTGTTGCCACGCCGGATGGCGAAACGGTCATCGCGACCTGTAGCGTCATCCGCTATGAACTGGACGACATCCCGGCAAGAGAATACTGGATGGGTGAAGTGGTGACGGACAAAAAATTTCGCGGTCAGGGCGTAGCAAAAGCGTTGATCCAGCAGGTAATTGCGCGGGCCAGACAAAAGCGAATTAGTGAACTCTGGCTCTATACTCCCGATCAGCAGGCGTACTATCAGCGTTCAGGATGGCAGGCGGTGGAACAGCGGCACATAGCGGGAGAAGAAGTCACGGTGATGGTCCTGCATCTGGCGCAGTAAAAGGCGGCTCCTGAGAGCCGCCATTAACCGGGATACGCAATACTCAGGTTGGGATGCGTTTAACCGGTGCGTTCTGCTGACGATCCCAGATCACCGTCAGTAACCGCTGCAGCGCGATAAACGCAAACAGCAGAATCCCGATGGCGATCTTGGTCCACCACGAACTCAGCGTGCCGTCAAAATTAATCCACGTCTGAATCAGCCCCTGAATCAACACACCAAACAGCGTACCCAGCACCGTACCGACACCACCCGACAACAACGTGCCGCCAATCACCACCGATGCAATCGCATCCAGCTCCACACCCAACCCGGCCAGCGCATAACCTGCCGAGGTATAGATCGAGAACACGATGCCAGCCAGCGTCGCCAGCGTGGTGGAAAGCATATAAATCTTAATGGTGGTCGCACGGGTTGAAACACCCATCAGCTGTGCGGAGGTCAGATTCCCGCCAATAGCATAAACCCGATTACCAAAGCGCGTGCGGTGCGCCAGAATAATCCCGCCAATCACCACCACCAGCATAATCACGGCCAGCAGGCTCAGACGCCCACCACCCGGCACTTTCCACGCCAGACTGGAAAGCATGGTATAAAGCGGATGATCGATAGGAATCGAGTTCTCAGACACCAGATAAGAACAGCCACGCAGGAAAAACATTCCTGCCAGCGTAATAATAAACGCCGGGATCTTAAGCGCATCGATCAGCCAGCCCATCATGGCACCAAACAGCGCGCCCATTGACAGAATCAACGCAAAGGCCAGCAGCGGATCGACATGGAAATCACCAATTGCCCGCGCCAGAAAAACACCGGTAAAAGCAATCACTGCGCCGACCGACAGATCGATACCGCCAGATAAAATCACAAAAGTCATGCCGACGGCGATAATGCCAAGGAACGCGTTATCGGTCAGGATATTGCAAATTACCCGGGTAGAAGCAAAGCCCGGAAACTGACTCAGACAAAACAGATAACCCGCCACAAACACCAGCAAGGTAATCATCAGCGGAAGATGACGTTTAATCATGTCGGACGCCTCCGTTTTAACATCGCAATAAATCGCGGTGACTGCAGTAACAACACGCACATCACCACCACCGCTTTCACCACCTGATTCAGCTCAGGCGGGAAGCCGGAGAGCAGAATCCCGGTATTCATCGACTGAATAATCAGCGCACCAATCAGCGACAGCACCAGATTAAAACGGCCACCCATCAGGGATGCACCGCCTATCACCACGGCGAGAATCGCGTCCAGCTCCAGCCACAAACCGGCGTTATTGGCATCTGCACCGCGAATATCCGCCGCGACGATGAGCCCGGCCACTGCCGCACAGACGCCACTGATCGCGTAGGTGGACATCACCACCAGCCAGCCCGTCACACCCGCATTGCGGGCAGCGCGCAGGTTAATCCCCACCGCTTCGATAAACAGACCCAGCGCGGTTTTGCGCGTCAGCAGCCAGACGGCCAGCGCGACCACCAGCGTGATCCAGACCGGCACCGGCAACATCCACAGCGAGCCGTTACCAAACCAGCCAAGACTGTCACTGTCGAACGTCACAATCTGACCCTGGGTAATCAGCTGAGCAATACCTCGCCCGGCAACCATCAGAATCAGCGTCGCAACAAATGGCTGAATACGCAGCAGCGCCACCAGCACCCCGTTCCACAAACCACAGGCTAAACCGGTTGCCAGCGTGCAGAGAATAATAAACGGCACACCGTGCCCGGCGACGGTCAGTGTGGCGGCCGTTGCGCCCGCTATCGCCATCACCGCCCCTACGGAAAGATCGATGCCGCCAGTCGCGATCACCAGCGTCATCCCTATCGCCAGCAGGGCAACCGGTGCCGCACGGTTAAGAATATCGATCGGACTGCCGAACAGACGGCCATCCTGCAGATGCACTGCAAAAAAGTTATTGGCCACCAGACTGTCGATTAACAGCACCAACAGCAGCGCGGCGATTTGCGGCATCCCCGGCGGGAGTTTCAGCTTACGACGTGGCGTTTTTTCAGATGTCATAGGTGACTCAAGCATGTTTTGCCCCTCCGTCCGCGATAGCATTCACGATCGACGCCACCGAAAGCTGCTCCAGCGGAATTTCTGCCACCTGCTTCAGATCGCGCATGATCAGCACCCGATCGGCATAACCGACCAGCTCTTCGAGTTCAGAGGAGATCACCAGCAGCGCCAGACCATCGGCGCAAAGGGATTCGATTAAACGGATAATCTCGGCGTGCGCACCCACATCAATACCGCGTGTCGGCTCGTCGAGGATCAAAAACTGCGGTTTGGTCACCAGCCAGCGCGACAGCAACACCTTCTGCTGATTGCCACCCGATAACAGCTCTACCGGCTGCTCAGCGTGCGGCGTGCGAATGCCCAGACTTTTGATGAAACGATCGGCAATCGCCTGCTGCTCGCGTTTTTTAATGGGCCGTAACCAGCCGCGCTGCGCCTGCAATGCCAGAATAATATTTTCGCGCACGGAGGCCGCGCCAATAATCCCGTCTGTCTTACGATCTTCCGGGCAAAACCCCATGCCAAGCTGTGAGGCTTTCGCCGGGTTGGTAATACGCTGCACTTTACCTTTGATCGTCGCGGTTCCACGATCGGCGCGACGAATACCAAACAACACTTCTGCGGTTTCGGTGCGGCCTGAGCCCAGCAGACCCGCCAGTCCCACCACCTCACCGGGACGCACGGCCAGGTTAAAAGGCTCAATGGTGCCCTTTCTGCCGTAATCTTCAAATGACACCACCGGCTGATTGCTGCGCAGCGTGCTGCCCTGACGCTGTAACGCCGTCTCAAGCAGTTCACGTCCTAACATCAGCTTAATCAGTTCAATCTGTGGCAGCGTGGCGGTCTCACGAGTCGCGATAAATTGCCCGTTACGCAGCACGGTAATCCGGTCAGTAATTCGGTACACCTGGTCAAGAAAATGGGTCACAAAGATCAGGCTCATCCCTTTGGCTTTTAACTGCGCCATCAGGGTAAACAGCATCTCGACTTCACTGGCATCCAGACTGGCTGTTGGCTCGTCGAGGATCAGCACCTGAGCAGAAAGGTCGACCGCGCGACAGATAGCAATAATCTGCTGCATTGCCACCGAGTAGTGGCCCAGCGGACGCGTGACATCAAGGGAAAAACCGTAATTTCGCATCAGCGCATCGGCATCACGCACCATCTTCCGACGGTCAATCATGCCAAAACGACGCGGCTCACGCCCTATATAGAGGTTATCTGCCACCGACATGTTCGGCAGCATATTCACTTCCTGATAAACGGTGCCGATACCCATCTCCTGCGCCTGCGCCGTATTGTGCGGTGTAATCGGCTCGCCGTTCAGGGTAATGGTGCCGGCGTCGCGGCTGTAAACACCGGTCAGCACTTTAATCAGCGTGGATTTACCGGCACCGTTCTCGCCCAGCAGCGCCATGATCTCCCCTTTGCGTATATCAAAGGAAACATTATTCAGCGCTTTGACGCCGGGAAAACCTTTGCTAATGCCGCTGATGGATAGCAGCGGTGTTTCATTTTGCGTGGTCATTCTGCTCACTCCGCCTTACGTCATGAAAAACCGCCCCGGAGGGCGGTCTGCGGCTGGTCTTTGACGGGTCGGTGAATCAGTAACCCATACCGTTTTTCTTATCCAGCTCCGCCTGTGCATCAGCAGGCAGGAACAGCTTCGATTCGGTCTTGATCACTTTTGGCGGCAGCGTGCCATCTTTTTTGAATTTTTCCAGCGCATCAAACGCCGGACCCGCCATATTTGGCGTCAGTTCCACGTTGGCGTTAGCCTCACCCGCCAGCATCGCTTTGTAGATATCCGGTACGCCATCAATTGAGCCAGTCAGAATATCTTTGCCCGGTTTCAGACCGGCTTCCTTAATGGCCTGAATGGCACCGATCGCCATGTCATCGTTATGCGCGTAAACCATGCAGATGTTTTTGCCGTTGTTTTCCGCCTTGATAAAGCTCTCCATCACCTCTTTACCTTTACTGCGGGTAAAGTCACCGGACTGAGAACGGATCACTTTAATGTTAGGGTGGTTGCTGATTGCCTCGGCAAAGCCTTTCTTGCGGTCGATTGCCACGCTGGCACCGACCGTGCCCTGCAGTTCGACCACGTTACATTTTTTGTCGCCTACGGTTTTTACCAGCCAGTCGCCAATCAGCTTGCCTTCCAGCACGTTGTCAGCTGTCACCACCGCCTGATAGAGCGATTTGTCTTTCACCACGATGGCGCGATCCAGCAGGTAAACCGGTATTTTGGCATCTTTGGCTTCTTCCAGTACCGGCTCCCAGCCGGTCTGTACCACAGGCGCGATAAAGATGGCATCAACGCCCTGAGCAATGAACGAACGCACGGCTTTGATCTGATTCTCTTGTTTCTGCTGTCCGTCGGCGATTTTCAGGGTGATTCCGCGTTTTTTGGCTTCGCTTTTCGCTACGTTAGTTTCCGCTGAGCGCCAGCCAGATTCTGAACCGACCTGCGAGAAGCCGACCGTCATATCAGCAGCGAGTACCGGGCCGGTTAACGCGGCGCTGACCAGCGTGGTCAGAAGTAAACGTTTCCACATAGTTTTTAATCCTCTGAAAGGCGTTTGCTGTTTAGGGTAGAGAGCCTGCTTAGACTGGACTAAAAAAGCGTGCATAATGGCGACACACTTCACAAAACAGAGCAATTTAAAGGAGTTACGTGCAGAGCGAGCAGTTTTCCAACAGGGGTGTTATGGATAAAATCGCTGAGTAAAATTACAATGCCGGTTAAATAAATGTAATAAACAGAATCGCTTATGTTTAATGCCACTGGAAACGATTACAGGCAGGCGTACAAAATGGGTTATCCGGTTTGCGGTGAACAAAAAATGGGATTTGTGATTGTCCGCACAATCGATGGTGAAGACGAATCAGGCGCGAAACGTTTCTATGGCATTCGTTATTTAACGGTTAAATTTCCTGCGGTTAAAGTGTAATAAATAAGGTATTCATGTGCTGTCAGGGTCAAATGGAATAAAAAATAATATTGTGCTGCTTATTTTTAACGTTTAATTGCCGCAGTAACCCGAACCAGTCAGGCTGACGTAGTAAACTAAGGCGCTGAGTTACCAACATCGTGCATAATCAGAACGAGGAATATGGACTTTTAGTGACTAATAAGGTGATTTTGTCTGATTTTCGGCTTTTTTCACCTGCATGATCTGGACAGACCAAGCCCGCCCCCTATACTGAGCACTCCTTTGTTACTTCTATCTATTATGGCAATGATGACTGCGCACGATTACCTGCTTAAATTCCGCAAAGTAAATAATTCAGACAGTCTGGAAAAGCTTTTCGATCATCTTAATTACTCCCTGACCAATGATCTGGAAATTATCAATATGTACCGGGCTGCCGACCATCGACGCGCTGAACTGGTCTCTGGCGGACGGTTATATGATCTGGGCTGCGTACCAAAAACGGTGTGGCGCTACGTGGTCTGATTTCTCACTGATTTATCGCTTCGTTTACTGCTGACGTTGTCCGGATGGGCGTGCCTCTCTGGACATGTTATTCTGCTGCGCTTTGACTCTCCGAGACAGGAATAACTACGATGAATGAACAGGTTGCTGCGCCGCGCATTGGTGGCTGGCTTTTGCTGCCTCTGGCCTGGCTGATAATGACCCTGTTAACCACCGTTCTGGTGCTGGCGATGTATCTGACTCCCCTGTTTAATCCGGCGTGGCGTGTGGCGCTGTTTTCTCACGGCAGCACCCTCTTCTCATACTGGGCCATTTCCCTGCTTACCGCCGTGGCGGTCTGGGCCTATAGTCTTTGGATCAGCTGGCTGTTCCTGAAGCGCTCCCGACGCCTGCCGCGCCATTATCTGCTCTGGCTGCTGATTACCGTGCTACTGGCGCTGAAAACCTTTGCTTTCACACCCGTCGCTGATAGCCGAGCCCTTCAGACATTACTACTGTCGCTGCTTGCCGCGGCGGTGTTTGTGCCCTATTTCAAACGCTCAGAACGGGTAAAAAAGACCTTTATCGCGCCGTAACGCGGTGAGTTGTGTCAGGAATTTAATTCTGAGTGCGGTCTGCCGCCTTGCGGGTGGCGCGGGTGTTGAGATACGTCGCGCTATCAATGATAATAAGCCGCTTTCTGGCTCCCAGGCGAAAAAATGACCGATTATCTGCTTCTCTTTGTTGGCACCGTGCTGGTGAATAACTTCGTATTAGTGAAGTTTCTCGGCCTTTGTCCTTTTATGGGCGTTTCCAAAAAACTGGAAACGGCAATTGGCATGGGCCTCGCCACGACATTCGTCATCACGCTGGCGTCGATCTGCGCCTGGCTGGTCAATCATCTGATCCTGCTGCCGCTGGATCTGGTCTATCTGCGCACCATGGCGTATATCCTGGTGATCGCTGTTGTCGTGCAGTTCACCGAGATGGTAGTACGTAAGACCAGCCCGTCGCTCTATCGCCTGCTGGGTATTTTTCTGCCGCTAATTACCACCAACTGTGCGGTGCTGGGCGTGCCGCTGCTGAGTGTTAACCTCAACCACACCTTTATGCAGGCTGCGCTGTATGGTTTCAGTGCTTCCATCGGTTTTTCGCTGGTGATGGTCCTGTTCGCCGGTATGCGTGAGCGCCTGGTGCTGGCGAATGTTCCGGCCCCGTTCAAAGGCAACTCCATTGCCCTGATCACTGCGGGCCTGATGGCGCTGGCATTTATGGGCTTCAGCGGTCTGGTGAAATTCTGATGACCGCGATCTGGATTGCTGTTGCCGTATTAAGTGCGCTGAGCCTGGTGTTCGGCGCGCTGCTGGGTTACGCCTCGCGCCGCTTTGAAGTCGAAGAAGATCCTATCGTTGAGCAGATTGATGCCATTCTGCCGCAGAGCCAGTGTGGTCAGTGTGGCTATCCAGGCTGCCGTCCCTATGCGGATGCGGTCGGCAACAACGGCGAAGCGATCAATAAATGCGCGCCAGGCGGCGAGCAGACCATGCTCAAACTGGCTGCGCTGCTTAACGTTGATCCGCAGCCGATTGATGGCGATGAATCGGCGAAAGAGCCGGTGCGCACGGTGGCGTTCATTGACGAAGCCAACTGTATTGGCTGCACCAAATGTATTCAGGCCTGTCCGGTGGATGCGATTGTCGGGGCAACCCGCGCCATGCACACCGTGCTGAGCGATGTCTGTACCGGCTGCGATCTCTGCGTCGCACCCTGCCCGACAGACTGTATTGAAATGCGTCCGGTTGCCACCACACCAGCTAACTGGAAGTGGGATTTGAATACCATTCCTGTACGGGTGATTCCGGTAGATACTCATGCTTAATCTGTTTAACTTCCTGAAAAAAGAGAAGGTCTGGGATTTTCAGGGCGGTATTCATCCGCCGGAAATGAAAACCCAGTCTAACGGTACGCCACTCAGCGAACTGCCGTTGCCACACCGTTTTATTATCCCGCTGAAACAGCATATCGGACATGAAGGTGAGATCTGCGTTGCACCTGGCGACAAGGTGTTGCGCGGTCAGCCCCTGACGTTTGGCACGGGCCGTATGCTGCCGGTCCATGCACCCACTTCTGGTGTCATTGATGATATTGGTCAGCATATGACCGCGCATCCTTCGGGTTTGTCAGAACTGTGTATTTTTCTGACGCCCGACGGCGACGACCGCTGGATACCGCTTGATCCTCTGCCTGACTACCGTCAGCATCCGCGCGCCGACATTGTGCAACGTATTCACGACGCCGGCGTTGCGGGCCTGGGTGGCGCGGGCTTCCCTACCGCCACCAAACTCAAAGGCGGCCTGCGCGGGGTGAAAACCCTGATTATTAATGCGGCCGAGTGCGAGCCCTACATCACCGCGGACGATCGTCTGATGCAGGATTACGCCGCCGAAGTGCTGGAAGGCAGTCGCATTCTCGCATGGGTGTTGCAGGCTGAGCGGGTTTTGATTGGTATTGAAGATAATAAACCAGAGGCGATTGCCGCGCTGAAACAGGCATTGGGTAACGAACGCGATCTGCACATTCGCGTCATCCCGACTAAATACCCTTCTGGCGGCGCAAAGCAGCTGACCCGTATTCTGACCGGCATGGAAGTGCCACACGGCGGACGTTCCACCGATATCGGTGTGCTGATGCAAAACGTTGGCACCGCCTGGGCGGTTAAACGCGCCATAATTAATGGTGAGCCGATTACCGAACGTGTCGTGACGCTGACTGGCGAGTCAATTGCCCAGCCGCGTAACGTCTGGAGTCGTCTCGGCACCCCAATCAGCCATCTCTTGCACCATGTCGGTTTTACACCAGCACCGCGTCAGATGGTGATCATGGGCGGCCCGCTGATGGGCTTTACCCTGACGTCGCTGGATGTGCCGGTGGTGAAGATCACCAACTGTATTCTCGCCCCCTCTCCCAGTGAGATGGGTAACAACGATGAAGAGCAGTCCTGCATTCGCTGTTCCGCCTGCGCCGATGCCTGTCCGGCTAAGCTGCTGCCTCAGCAGCTTTACTGGTTCAGCCAGGGCGGCGATCATGATAAAGCGCGCTCACACCACATTGATGACTGTATTGAATGTGGCGCCTGCGCCTATGTCTGCCCGAGCAATATTCCGCTGGTGCAATATTATCGCCAGGAAAAAGCGGAGCTGCGCGCCATCGATCTGGAAGCGAAACGCACGCTGGAAGCCAAAGCTCGCTTCGAAGCCCGTCAGGCAAGGCTGGAGCGCGAGAAACAGGCCCGTGAAGCGCGTCATGAGGAGGCAAAACAGCGTGTAGCCCGTACCGATACCAGTGAGCTGGCGGCTGCGAAAGCGCGGGTGAAAGCCCGCCAGGCCGCTGAACCGGATGAAGCGACGCTTGAAGCGCAACGTGAAGCCCGTCATGCGCAGGCGCGTCTGCGTCAGGCCGAGGCTCAGGCGGAAACCCAACCAGTAACGCGTCAGACTGTCGATCCGCGCAAAGCCGCGGTTGAAGCGGCCATTGCCCGAGCTAAGGTGAAGAAAGTGTCACCGGTTGATGCGGTGGAGACCGTGGCTGAAGCCAGCGTCGATCCGCGCAAAGCCGCTGTCGAAGCGGCGGTAGCCCGCGCTAAGGCGAAGAAAGCTGCACAGGCTGAAGCCGCGGCTCCGGCTGACACGGCGAACGTTTCTGACGCCGCGCCAGACGCCGCTGCTGAAACTGACCCGCGCAAAGCTGCGGTGCAGGCCGCCATTGCCCGCGCCAAAGCGAAGAAAGCCGCGCAGGCTGAAGCCGCGACTCCGGCTGACACGGCGAACGTTAGTGAAGTCGCGCCAGACGCCGCTGCCGAAACCGACCCGCGCAAAGCTGCGGTGCAGGCCGCGATTGCCCGCGCCAAAGCGAAGAAAGCCGCGCAGGCTGAAGCCGCGGCTCCGGCTGACACGGCGAGCGTTTCTGAAGCCGCGCCAGACGCCGCTGCCGAAACCGACCCGCGTAAAGCTGCGGTACAGGCCGCGATTGCCCGCGCCAAAGCGAAGAAAGCCGCACAGGCTGAAGGCGCGGATGCGGCGACGCCGGCTGACACGGCGAGCGAGTCTGAAGCCGCGCCAGGCGCCGCTGCCGAAACTGACCCGCGCAAAGCTGCGGTGCAGGCCGCCATTGCCCGCGCCAAAGCGAAGAAAGCCGCACAGGCTGAAGGCGTGGATGCGACGACTCCGGCTGACGCGGCGAGCGTTACTGAAGCCGCGCCAGACGCCGCTGCTGAAACCGATCCGCGTAAAGCTGCGGTGCAGGCCGCCATTGCCCGTGTCAAAGCGAAGAAAGCCGCGCAGGCTGAAGATACGGATGCGGCGACTCCGGCTGACACCCCGAGCGTTTCGGAAGCCGCGCCAGACGCCGCTGCCGAAACTGACCCGCGCAAAGCTGCCATTCAGGCGGCGATTGCCCGTGCCAAAGCGAAGAAAGCCGCGCAGGCTGAACATGACGCGGAGATGGCTTCACGCGATGCCGCAGCAGTCGCTACTGCCGCGCATTTTGCGGTGGAGAAAGCTGAAGAGGCGCAGGAGCAGGCAAACAATGCGAATGCTGAACCTGAACAGGCACCTGAACTGAATCAACCCGATGATGCGCGCAAGGCCGCTATTGCTGCCGCCATCGCCCGTGCCAAAGCGCGTAAAGCGCAGTCGTCTAAGACGCTTGAGGATTAAATGGCTTTTCGTATCGCAAGTTCTCCTTACACCCATAACCGCCGCAGCACAGGCAACATCATGCTGCTGGTGGTGCTGGCTGCAGTGCCGGGTTTTGCTGCACAATGTTATTTCTTTGGTTACGGCACCTTTTTGCAGGTCCTGCTTGCGACGCTCACCGCCTGGCTGACCGAGGCGGCCATTCTGCGGCTGCGTAAAGCGCCCGTTGGCAGCACCCTGGCGGATAACTCTGCGTTACTGACTGCTGTGCTGATTGGTATCAGCCTGCCCCCGCTGGCGCCCTGGTGGCTGGTGGTGATCGGTACGCTGTTTGCTGTGGTCATTGCTAAACAGCTTTATGGCGGTCTGGGACAGAACCCGTTTAACCCGGCGATGGTCGGCTATGTGGTGCTGCTGATCTCCTTCCCGGTGCAAATGACCAGCTGGCTGCCGCCTGACACCCTTCAGGCGATCAAACCGGGGCTGATGGACAGTCTTAGCATGGTGTTCAGTGGCCATACGCTGGCGGGCGAAACCATGCAGCAGTTGCAGATGGGAGTGGATGGCATCAGCCAGGCGACGCCGCTTGATACCTTTAAAACCGGTTTACGCGCCGGTCACAGCGCAGAGCATTTGCTGGCCCAGCCGATCTACAGCGGCGTGCTGGCGGGCCTGGGCTGGCAGTGGGTCAATGTCGGATATCTGGTGGGCGGCCTGTTCCTGCTGTGGAAAAGTGCGATTCGCTGGCATATCCCTGCAGCCATGCTGCTGTCACTGGCGTTCTGCGCCACGCTGGGCTGGTTCTTCTCACCGGAATCACTCAACAGTCCGCTGATTCACCTGTTCTCCGGTGCCACCATGCTGGGGGCGTTCTTTATTGCCACCGATCCGGTGACCGCCTCCACCACCAATCGGGGTCGCCTGATCTATGGTGCGCTGATTGGATTGCTGGTCTGGCTGATTCGCAGCTTTGGCGGCTATCCTGATGGCGTGGCATTTGCTGTGCTGTTGGCAAACATCTGCGTGCCGCTCATCGATTACTACACCCAGCCGCGCGTTTACGGCCATCAGAAGGATTAAGCGATGCTGGAGACGATTCGCAAAAATGGTGTGACGCTGGCGATTTTCGCCGCAATTACCACGGCTGCTACTGCAGTAGTTAATACGGTCACTAAACCGACCGTAGAGCATCAGACCCTGCTTCAGCAGAAAAATTTGCTGGATCAGGTGGTGCCTGAAGACCTTTATGACAACAATATTCAGCAGGATTGTTACGTTGTCACAGATGCTGCACTGGGGAATAGCGCCCCGCACCATCTCTTCCTGGCGCGTAAAGGCGGCCAGCCGGTCGCTGCCGCACTGGAGACAACTGCGCCTGACGGCTACTCTGGTGCGATACAGATGCTGGTCGGTGCTGATTTCCAGGGTAAAGTACTGGGCGTGCGGGTGATCGAACACCATGAGACGCCTGGTCTGGGCGATAAGATTGAATTACGCATTTCTGACTGGATCAACAGCTTTAATGGCAAAGTGGTTCATGGTCCGGCGGATAAAGCGTTTGCGGTTAAGAAAGATGGCGGCGACTTCGATCAGTTCACCGGCGCCACCATTACCCCACGCGCGGTGGTCAATGCGACCAAACGCACCGCGCTGTTGATGAAAACGCTTCCGGAGAAACTCTCTTCGTTACCGGCATGTGGAGACGCAAATGAGTGAAGCTAAAAGTCTGCTGGTGGGTGGACTGTGGAAAAACAACTCGGCACTGGTGCAGCTGCTGGGCCTGTGCCCACTGCTGGCGGTTACGGCGACGGCAACGAATGCGCTGGGTTTAGGGCTGGCCACCACGCTGGTGCTGACCCTGACCAACAGTTTTATTTCGGCCTCGCGCCGTTGGGTGCCGTCTGAAATTCGTATCCCGATTTATGTGATGATCATCGCCTCCGTGGTGAGCTGCGTGCAGATGCTGATCAACGCCTA
Source organism: Pantoea jilinensis (assembly GCF_019104105.1). Lineage (NCBI taxonomy): Bacteria > Pseudomonadati > Pseudomonadota > Gammaproteobacteria > Enterobacterales > Erwiniaceae > Pantoea > Pantoea jilinensis. The sequence continues at coordinate 2,198,986 of NZ_CP077746.1, forward strand.
CGCCTATGGTCTCTATCAGTCGCTGGGGATTTTTATCCCACTCATTGTCACCAACTGCATTGTGGTTGGTCGCGCTGAAGCGGTCGCCTCTAAAAGCAGCATCCCGCTTGCCGCGCTGGACGGCTTTGCCATCGGCATGGGCGCGACCTGCGCCATGGTGGTGCTGGGTTCGCTGCGTGAAATTATCGGCAGTGGCACACTGTTTAACGGTGCCGATCAGCTGCTCGGCCCATGGGCGAAATCGCTGCGTATCGAAGTGGTCCATTTCGATTCACCGATGCTGCTGGCAATGCTGCCGCCAGGCGCCTTTATCGGCCTCGGCATGATGCTGGCGGGTAAATACCTGATCGATCAGAAGATGAAACAGCGGGCTGCCCTGCGTGCTCAGGCTGCTGAAAACACGGCACCTCAGAACGCCGTCGGGAAGCCGGTGTGAACCAGACTAAACGCACCGAGATTCTTCATCGCCTGCAGCAGAACAATCCGCATCCCACCACCGAGCTGAACTTCAGCTCGCCGTTTGAGCTGCTGATTGCGGTACTGCTGTCGGCGCAGGCGACCGATGTCAGCGTCAACAAAGCCACCGCAAAGCTCTATCCGGTGGCGAATACGCCTGCCGCGATGCTGGCGCTAGGCGTGGATGGCGTAAAGGAATACATCAAGACTATCGGCCTGTTTAACAGCAAAGCGGAAAATGTGATTAAGACCTGCCGCATTCTGCTTGAGCAGCACAACGGAGAAGTGCCGGAAGATCGTGCGGCGCTGGAAGCCCTGCCTGGTGTTGGCCGTAAAACGGCCAATGTAGTGCTGAATACCGCCTTTGGCTGGCCGACAATTGCCGTTGATACTCACATCTTCCGCGTCAGCAACCGGACAAAATTTGCGCCGGGTAAGAATGTGGAAGAGGTGGAGCAGAAGCTGCTGAAGGTGGTTCCGGCTGCCTATAAAGTTGACTGCCACCACTGGCTGATTCTGCATGGCCGTTACACCTGCGTGGCGCGCAAGCCCCGTTGCGGCTCATGCCTGATTGAAGACCTCTGCGAGTATCCCGACAAAGTCGAGTGATTCGCCTGACTAACCCGCTGCGGCGGGTTTTTTATTGTCTGGTTGAACCCTCTGTAACCTTCTTTCCAGTCCGGTTCCCCCTTTTCGCCGCACGCTCTGGCTCGTCTGAATACCTCCACTGTTTGTCGGGTTGTTACATTGAGGTTGATGATGGAAAATCGCCGCCCCTGACGATAAGAAAATGTTATGACACGGTGAGTAAAGTAATGATCAAAGGTTCTTCTGCGGAGAGACATCCGCTGCGCCTGTTTCTGGCACGATTCTGGCCACATCCGCTGACAGTAAGTAAAAAGCATGTGGTGATTGCCGGACTGGGTGCGGGCATTGGCCTGGTACTCACCAGTCTGCTGAGTCACTGGATGCTGGGGGAGCTGAATCTGTGGTTTGTTGCCCCGGTGGGTGCTTCGGCCGTTTTACTCTTTGGTCTGCCCGCCAGTCCGCTGGCGCAGCCGTGGGCCATCGTCGGCGGCAACACCCTGTCCGCGCTGGCGGGCGTCACCGTCAGCCAGCTCATCCCCGATCCGGCGATTGCCTGCGGCGTCGCGGCCTGCGTGGCGATCCTGTTGATGTTTCAACTGCGCTGTCTGCATCCACCCGGCGGCGCAGTCGCGCTAACCGCTATTCTGGGCGGACCTTCCGTGGAGCAACTGGGTTATCAGTTTGTCCTTACGCCGATCATGCTTAACTCACTGACACTGGCGCTGCTTGCATTGCTGTTTAATAATCTGGCCGGTCGCCGCTATCCCCACCCACTGGCGCCACAGGAAGTTAAACCGGAGCCGATCGCGATGCCGGTCTCGCTGACGCGCGCCGATCTGCATCAGGCTTTACAGGGCGGTGAACTGCTGGATATTGATGAAGACGATCTGCAGGAATTGCTGCTGCGAGCCGAAGAGATTGCCGGATGCCGTCAGGTTAACGGCTGAAACCTGCCTGTTGTGGCTGTCGGTCCTCCGCTTTTCTCCTTGCGGAGGCGGGGATGCCGACATTGATCGCTGCCACACTTTTGCTTAGCCGCTGCGCCAGCCATATCCAATAACATATTGATAACACAGCCACCCAGGCCGGACGCCCATCGGGTCCTGGGCGAATGCCCATAGAGCTGCCCTTTTGCGCGCCCTACACTTTGCTCTTCTTTACGTTTCTTACGAGGAAGACCGATGGATAGCGCCTTGTCCCCCCAGCAAGATGAGCTGATCGCCTCCGCCATCAAAAAATTCTTCACCCATATCATCCCCATGCTGGTGGTGATGCTGATCATTAACCAGATCGATCGCGCCAATATTGGCTTTATCAAGGCGGAACTGCGTACCGATGCCGGGATCAGCGCGGCGGCTTTTGGTCTGGGTGCGGGCCTGTTTTTTATCGGCTATGCGCTGTTTGAAGTTCCCAGTAATCTGATGATGAAGCGCTTTGGCGCCCGCGTCTGGCTGACACGCATTATGATTACCTGGGGACTGGTGGTGGTCATGACGGGTTTCGTCACCTCACCCATCCAGTTTTACCTGCTGCGTTTTTTACTCGGCGTGGCTGAAGCAGGTTTCTTTCCCGGCGTACTGTTCTATTTCCGTCAGTGGGTCCCGAATGCCTGGCGCGGCCGGGCCACTGCGATGGTGCTGAGTGCAACTGCGGGCGCCTTCCTCTTCTCCGGGCCAATCACTGGCGCCATTCTGATGATGCACGATTTTTCAGGCATTGCCGGCTGGAAATGGGTGATGTTTCTTGAAGGCGGTGCTTCCGTGCTGGTCGGTATTCTCGCCGCATGGGTACTGGTGTCACGCCCCGGCGACGCACGCTGGCTGAGCGATGCGGAGAAACAGGCCCTGATACAGCAGCTGAATAGTGAAGAGGCACAGCGTGACGAGCTTAACCGCGCGCCCGGTAAAATGTCGCTGTTACGTAATCGCAGCCTGCTGTTCTTCTGCGCGATCTTCTTCACCATGACCATGACAGGCTATACCCTGGTGTTCTGGCTGCCGCAGATTATTCAGCGTATTCAGGGCTTCAGCAGTTTTGGCATCGGCATTCTCACCGCCGTACCCTGGCTTTGCGCCATTATTGCCATCAACCTGCTGAGTCGCTTTTCAGACCGCCACCGCGACAAACTCGATAAAGCGCTGGGCGTCGCCATGCTGGTCGCGGCCTGCGGCACCTTTATGGCTACGCTGGGTTCTCCATGGTTTGGCTTCCTGGCGATGATCGTGGCCTGTATCGGCTCGAAAGTCAGCGCCACCTTTTTCTGGCCGATGCCGCAGGGAGAACTGCCTGCCTCAATTGTTGCGCCTGGGATTGCGCTGGTGAACTCTGTTGGCAACCTTGGCGGCTTCTTCGCACCGACGGTGTTTGGCTATCTGGAGATGAAGACAGGCTCCACCACCGGCGGTCTCTATGCCCTGACCAGCGTCTCGCTGCTGACCGGGCTGTGGCTGCTGCTGCGCCGCAAGCCCTCCCCGCCTTCCCTTGATCCTATGGAGAATCACAATGTCAGACAGTCCAGTCATTAAAACAATGCGGGTGGTGCCTGTCGCCGGATATGACAGCATGCTGCTGAACATTGGCGGCGCGCACAACTGCTATTTTACCCGCATTCTGGTGATCCTGACCGATTCCGCTGGCCGTACCGGCGTCGGCGAAAGTCCCTGCCACGCCTCAACACTGGCGCTGCTGGCGCGCTTTCGTCCGCAGATTGAGGGCAGCGATCTGCTGCGGCTGAATGCCACCGTCGCGACGCTGTTTGCCAGCGACGCACGACACCAGCAGACCGCGCACACCGACGACATTCATATTCCGCAGATGAATCCCGAGAAGTTTTACAACGCCACCGCAGCCATTGAAGCTGCGCTACTTGACCTGCTGGGCCAGCACCTGAATCTGCCGGTTGCCGAGTTACTTGCCAGCGGCAAGCAGCGCGATCGCGTGCCGGTACTTGGCTATCTGTTCTATATCGCCGACCGTAACCTGACCAGCATGGACTATCAGGCGGGCCACGCTGGTGGTGATGCCTGGCTGCAACTGCGTCATGAGAAAGCGATGGATGCGGATAGCGTGGTGCGGCTGGCGGAGGCGGCAGCCGATCGCTATGGCTTCCGGGATTTTAAACTGAAGGGCGGCGTTCATCATGCCGAAGTGGAAGTGGAGACGGTTAACGCCCTGCTGACACGTTTTCCTCAGGCACGGGTAACGGTTGATCCCAATGCCAGCTGGTCGCTGGATGAGGCCATTTATTATGGTAAACAGCTGGCGGGCCGGATTCCCTATCTGGAAGATCCCTGCGGCGCGGAGCAGGGCTATTCCGGCAGGGAAACGCTGGCGGAGTTTAAGCGAGCCACGGGTATTCCGGTCGCCACCAATATGATCGCCAATGACTGGCGACAGTTGCAGCATGCCTTACAGCTTAATGCCATCGACATCCCCCTGGCCGATCCGCATTTCTGGACGATGCGTAATGCACATACCGTGGCGCAGTTGTGCCATGAATGGGGCCTGACAACCGGCTGCCACTCAAACAACCATTTTGATGTATCACTGGCAATGGTGGCGCATCTGGGAGCCGCGGCACCGGGCGACAGACTGACTGCGTTTGATACCCACTGGATCTGGCAGGATGGTCAGCAGCTGACGCAGCATGCGCCGCAGATTCGGGATGGCTTTCTGGAACTGCCTGAGGGGCCAGGATTGGGTATTACCCTGGACATGGCGCTGGTCGAAGCTGCCCATGAACTCTACCACTCGCTACCTGATAAAAACCGAAACGACGCGTTGGGCATGCAGTTTCTGATTGATAACTGGACGTTCAACGCGAAACGACCGGCCCTGTTGCGCTGATGACCGCCATCCTGTGACAGTGTCACAGGGTGGCTTTGTTTAGCGTTGCGCCAGTGCCGCCTGCATCCATGCAATCACCAGCGGAGAGTCTTTTTCCTGCAGTGCCGCGCGCTCAGACTGGAACAGCGTAGCCACATAGAAAGGATGATCCGGTAACTCCACGCCGCGAACGTCACCGGCATCATCCCAGGCGGTAATGCGCAGCGTATTATCGCCCAGCGCGTCACTGAATTCCGGGTTAACGCCAAAGTTACAGTGGTAGCCCTCGTCGCTTTCCAGCGTCCCGTAAGCCAGAGCAATACGGGAACCCGCTTCAAACCTCACCTTGCCACGCTGCTCCACCAAAGAGCAACTCAGCGGGGCAATGACCATCCGTCCGCCGGTATCCGTTTCAGCATGACGGGCATCGTGCCAGCCCAGGACGTTGCGCGCATACTCGATCACCGCATACTGGAATCCCCCACAGGAACCCAGGAAAGGTTTACCGCTCTCCCGCGCCCAGCGCAGGGTTTCAAATACGCCATTATCGTTGCGGTAAGGACTGCCAGGAACAACCCAGACCGCATCACTGCGCGTCAGGTCTGTCTGTTCGAGGTGGTCAGTAGCGATCCAGTTCGTTTCAACGATAAGATTTAGCCGACGTGAAGCACGTTCAATAGCAAGGGGGATAGCCTGATGGGCAACCGCATCGGCGCGGTAGTCACCGACGAGAGATAAATGCAGTGGAGACGACATGAACTGATCCTTCCTGGAGAAATTGAGAGGTTACAGTAATGTTAATTTTCTGTCGAGGGTGACATTGTGCATCCGCGTATTGATAAGATTTTAATATGACTGCGCGGTTTTTCACCGGCGGTCTGAAGTCATTTTAACTTCCTGCTGGCCGCCCCATGACCTCCACTTCCCCTCCCGATCTCACGACGCAATCGGTTTCTTTTTTTGCTTTCTGAAATAAATCATCTGATTGTGCGCCGGATCGCCTTTTGACTCTTTTTTCGCCAATGCCGGGCAGGTAATGTCTGATAATTCGTCAGATTGACTGCGATTCAGCCAGTAACCTTTCATTAGCACTGTCTGATTATTATTCAACAGCCGATTTATCTGGTTAGCTTCGATTTAGCAGTTAATATCATTACTCGCTAGTGCAAGGTGCTCATTCAGAGTATCTGTACTAATATTTTTTGCTGCTTCAACATTTAAAACCAATTAACGATTTGTTATAAGTTTTTTAACCCAACATCCCTGGATTCAACGGGTTGCCAGAAAATTCTTGCCCTGACGCCCGTAATCAGCCAAATTAGTCGCCGCTTTTCCCTTCTAATAACAATCTTGCGCATGGAAAACTCACATGACGCGGACTTAATTCCTGTCCCGAAACAGGGTATGAAAAAACTGAGGTACATGTGTCAACTGCAAACAAACACACTGATGAGGCTGTCAGTCTCAATGCGTTTAAACAGCCGAAGGCGTTCTATTTAATCTTCTCGATCGAATTATGGGAACGTTTTGGATTCTATGGCCTGCAGGCCATTATGGCGGTTTACCTGGTGAAGCAACTGGGATTGTCTGAATCAGACTCCATTACCCTGTTCTCTTCATTCAGTGCGCTGGTTTATGGGCTGGTCGCGATTGGCGGCTGGCTCGGTGATAAAGTGCTGGGCACCAAACGCGTCATCGTGTTGGGCGTGCTGGTGCTGGCATTGGGTTATGCGCTGGTCGCGTTCTCCGGTCATAACGTCAGCATTGTCTATATTGGCATGGCGACCATCGCGGTTGGTAGCGGCCTGTTCAAGGCAAACCCCTCTTCGCTGCTCTCGACCTGTTACGACAAAGATGATCCGCGTCTCGACGGTGCGTTCACCATGTTCTATATGTCGATCAACATCGGTTCCCTGTTTTCGATGATGCTGACACCGTGGTTAGCCGCGAAATATGGCTACAGCGTCGCCTTCTCACTGTGCGTCATTGGCCTGGTTATTACCCTGTTTAACTTCCTGTTCTGTAAACATATGGTTAAGGATTACGGCTCTAAGCCAGACTTTGCGCCGTTGCAGATCGGTAAACTGCTGATGACTCTTATGGGCGTCGTTGTGCTGATCGCGCTGGCCAACTGGATGCTGCATCATCAGGTTATTGCACGACTGGTGCTGGCGGTGATTGCGCTGGGTATTTTGCTGGTGTTTGCCAAAGAAGCCTTTGCGCTGCACGGCGCGGCGCGTCGTAAGATGATTGTGGCCTTCCTGCTGATGGTCGAAGCGATTCTGTTCTTCGTCCTCTATATGCAGATGCCAACATCGCTCAACTTCTTCGCTATCCGTAACGTTGAACACACCATTCTTGGTATTACGTTTGCGCCAGAGCAGTTCCAGGCACTGAACCCGTTCTGGATCATGCTGGCCAGTCCGCTGCTGGCGGCGCTCTATAACAAGCTGGGCGATAAACTGCCCATGCCGCATAAGTTTGCCTTTGGTATGGTGCTCTGCTCCGCTGCGTTCCTGGTGCTGCCGGTGGGTGCAAAGTTCGCCAGTGATGCAGGCATCGTTTCTGTAAACTGGCTGATCCTGAGCTATGCGCTGCAGAGTATTGGTGAGCTGATGATCTCCGGCCTCGGCCTGGCGATGGTCGCGCAGCTCGTGCCACAGCGCCTGATGGGCTTCATTATGGGTTCCTGGTTCCTGACCACGGCAGGTGCAGCTGTGATTGCAGGTAAAGTAGCAAACCTGATGGCCGTGCCTGAAAACGTAACCGATCCGCTGATTTCGCTGGCAACCTACAGTCGCGTATTCCAGCAGATTGGTATCGTGACGGCGGTGATTGCTCTGCTGATGCTGATTACGGCGCCGTTGCTGAACCGCATGACACAGGCGCAGGATAGCGACGCCAGATCAAACAATGTGAAAGCGTAATCGCTGCCACGTGACAAATCAGCCGGGCTCTGCCCGGCTTTTTTATGCCTCACACTCCCCCTTAACAGATCCCTGATCCTTATCACTGGTAATTCCATCCTGAGTCTTTACTATGCTGTGATCCCACTGCAACAAGGAGTACATGGTCATGAAACTGTTTTGCAAAGCAGGAGCCTGCTCTCTCTCTCCCCACATTGTTATGCGCGAATGCGGGCTGGACTTCACGCAGGTGAATGTTGATCTGGCAACCAAACTCACCGAACGGGGCGACGATTTTCGCCAAATCAACCCTAAAGGTCAGGTGCCCGCGCTGCAGCTCAGCGATGGTACCGTGCTGACGGAAGGCGCCGCGATTGTACAGTATCTGGCAGACCTCAAACCCGATCGCCATCTTCTGGCGCCGGTTGGCAGCCTGACGCGTTATCACACTCTGGAGTGGCTGAGCTACATCGGCAGCGAGCTGCACAAAAGCTTTGGGCCGCTGTTTCGCCCCGGATACTCCGATGAGGTGAAAGCGCAGACCCGCAACCAGCTGGAAGCGAAATTCCGCTATGTCGATGAGTCATTACGTGACAGGCAGTGGCTGATGGGGATGCATTTCAGCGTCGCGGATGCTTATCTGTTTGTGGTGACGCGCTGGGCAAAAGCGCTGGGGCTGGATTTGTCCGGCTTTACGGCACTTGGGGCATGGTTTGATCGTGTCGCGGAACGTCCTGCGGTGCAGGCGGCGCTGAAAGCGGAAGGCTTAGCCTGAGAGAACAGGGCCGGTTAACCGGCCCTGATGCGTTACAGCTTTTCTGCCGTGAAGTGCTGCGTCGGACGGGCAATGGCATCCTGTGCCGCCACCAGCTGCAGCTCATACTCGCCCATCTCATGAGTTTTCAGCATCACCTCATACACCGCGGCAGTGACGTGCTCCAGCGCATCCTGCAGTGATTTGCCGTGCAGCAGATTAACCAGCAGCAAACCACTGGTAAGATCGCCCACGCCGACGGGCTGACGGACACCGAAATCGACCAGCGGACGGCTGATGTGCCACGCGTCTTCTGCTGTTACCAGCAGCATCTCAAAACGGTCGCTGCGACGCCCTGCGCGTGCCAGATGCTTCACCAGCACCACACGTGGTCCCTGGGCAATCAGTGCCCGCGCAGCGTCTACCGCCGCGTCGACGTCAGTGATTGTACGTTCACTTAGCATTTCCAGCTCAAGCAGGTTCGGGGCGATAATGTCGCTGGCTGGCATCGCCATCTTGCAGTGGAACTCCGCCACACCCGGTGCCACGATGCAGCCTTTTTCCGGATGACCCATCACCGGGTCGCAGAAATACCAGGCCTGTGGGTTAGCCGCTTTGACCTGACGAACAATCTGCAGAATCTGCTCGCCCTGCTCCGCCGAGCCCAGATAACCGCTCAGCACCGCGTCACAGGTCTTCAGGCGGTCGATATCCGCAATGCCTTTAACGATGTCGGTTAAATGCGTTGCAGGCATGACCGTGCCGGTCCAGTGCCCATACTGCGTATGGTTGGAAAACTGCACGGTGTTCAGCGGCCAGACGTTTGCACCCAGGCGACGCATCGGAAATTCAGCTGCCGCGTTACCTGCATGACCAAATACAACGTGCGACTGAATCGCTAAGATATTTTTCACTAGTTTGCCCTGTCCTGCCTTGCCATAAAAAAGGGCCGGAAACCGGCCCTAAATCTTACTGCCAGTTAATCAGGCAGTAATGTTTCTTACCGCGACGCAGCAGCGTGTAGCGGTTAAACAGTTTGTCGCTGTCGCTGAAGCGGTATTCCGCATCGGACTGTTTTTCACCGTTCAGTGAGACGGCATTCGAACCGATCATGGTGCGAGCCTGGCCGCGAGACGGCACGAGCTCCGCTTTCACCAGCGCCTGCTGCAGGTCATCGTCTGCGCCCAGCGCGATAGTTGGCATACCATCCTGCGCCAGTTGCTCAAAGTCAGCTTCCGTCATTTCGCTTACAGAACCGGAGAAGAGGCTGGCGGTGATGCGTTTCGCCGCCGTCAGGCCCGCTTCGCCATGCACCAGACGCGTGACCTGCTCAGCCAGCACATACTGCGCGCGTGGCGCGGTACCGCTGTTTTTGTCCTCTTCTTCCAGCGCGTTGATCTCTTCTATGCTCAGGAAGGTGAAGAACTTCAGGAAACGATAGACGTCAGCATCCGCGGTGTTGATCCAGAACTGATAGAACTTGTACGGACTGGTTTTCTTCGCATCCAGCCAGACTGCGCCGCCTTCCGTTTTACCGAATTTGGTGCCGTCAGACTTGGTGATCAGCGGAACGGTCAGGCCAAAGACCTGGTTCTGATGCAGACGACGGGTCAGATCGATACCAGAGGTGATGTTACCCCACTGATCGGAGCCGCCGATCTGCAGCGATACGCCGTGCAGTTCATTCAGGCAGGCAAAGTCATAACCCTGCAGCAGATTGTAGGAGAACTCGGTAAAGGAGATGCCCTGGTCGTCACGGTTCAGACGCTGCTTCACTGCTTCTTTGTTAATCATCTGGTTAACAGAGAAGTGCTTGCCGATATCACGCAGGAAGGTCAGCACGTTCATGCTGCCGAACCAGTCGTAGTTGTTGGCGGCGATGGCGCTGTTGCTGCCGCAATCGAAGTCGAGGAATGGCGCCACCTGCTGGCGGATCTTTTCAACCCATTCGTTGACGGTGTCACTGGTATTAAGTTTACGCTCTGCGGCTTTAAAGCTTGGATCGCCAATCAGGCCGGTTGCACCCCCGACCAGGGCTACCGGCTTGTGGCCGGCATCCTGAAAACGCTTCAGGCAGAGCAGCGGTACCAGATGACCCAAATGCAAGCTGTCAGCAGTGGGGTCGAAGCCGCAATAGAGCGAAATTGGCCCCTGTGCCAGTTTCTCTGTTAACGCGGCTTCATCCGTCACCTGGGCGATAAGGCCCCTCTCCTGCAATTGTTGTATCAGGTTACTGCTGGTCATTACTGACTCCAAATTGATCAGACTGCACCTATGCTGGTACACAGCTTTCCGCTGACTTGCGGAATCGAAAAAAATCAGGGCTATAGCATAAAGCGCTGGCGCTTTCTGTGCCAGCGCTGATAGGGAGAAATCGTGCAGATTCAGGGAGCCAGACGGTCGATTTTCCAGCCGTCATTGTCGCGCTGGTAGATGAAACGATCGTGCAGACGATGTTCGCCCCCCTGCCAGAACTCCATTGTGTGAAATTTCACCCGGTAACCGCCCCAGAAGCTGGGCAGCGGCACCTCGCCCTGCTGAAACTTCTGTTTAAGCTCAAGGAACTTCCCTTCCAGAATCCCGCGCGCCGAAATCCGGCTCGACTGCTTCGATACCCAGGCACCAATCTGACTGTCACGCGGGCGGCTGTGGAAATATTTCAGCACCTCCAGCGGCGACAGTTTTTCCACTTCGCCCAGCACCATCACCTGACGTTCCAGAAAGTGCCACGGGAAGTGCAGGCAAATGTGCGGATTGTGCGCCAGCTGTAACGCCTTACGGCTGCCGAGGTTGGTGTAAAACACCATGCCCTGCGCATCAAAGTGTTTCAGCAGCACAATACGCTGCCACGGCTGACCCTGCTCATCCACGGTGGCCACGGTCATGGCAGTAGGATCGGGCAGTTTTGCCTCACAGGCCTGGCTCAGCCACTGTTCAAACAGCGCGATCGGATTGTCCGGCAGATCCTTGCGACGCAATCCGCCGCGGGTATATTCACGCCGCAGATGGGCAATGGTGTGTAGCGTTTCGCTGTCGCTCATTAATGCTCGCCTATTCAGAGATAAAGTCAGCTGGCAGGTTGCAGCTCACAATCATTCACGACAATTTTATCGTTTCGTTCGATAAATGCGCCGTTTCCTTTGGACCAGAAAACATAGGTGTCATCGCTGTAGCGCGCGCCGGAGGCGGAGACGGTCTGCTTCAACGTTAAAGGCTTGCCATCCATAATGAAACTTACCTGCTCCTGCGCCTCGTCCAGCGTCACGGTCAGGGGCATTGTTCCGCAGCGATAATGCAGGGTCTGTGGCGATGCCGGCTGTTTATGCATCAGGCTACAGCCTGACAATAGCAGCACCGCGACAACGGTTAATCCTTTCAACATAAGCGGGTCTCCTTCACGAGTGAAGCTGGCATTATAAGAAGGATTTGTCGCGAAGTAAGTGGGAATCCGCGCCAATCTGGAGGATGCTGTCAGCCAGGCTGAATTATTGCGCCTTTTCAGACGGTTGTCTGAATGCACAGGCCGTGTTATCAGGCTACGCTCTATAGATCTTAAGCGAGGAAGACAAACATGAAATTTGATAACGAAGATGCATTTAAGCTGGCCGTGGCGTTTATGAACCATAAAGAGAATGCCACCATCGCCAGCAGCTACTTTAAAACCTTTATCGACACCTACCAGAAGTTTGACCGCTGGCTGAGCGCATCTGACCCGGTCAGCGCCATGAAAGCGGAAAAAGCGGCCGCCAAAGCGGGCGAAGACTCTATTCTCTGATCCTTTTTCACGGGTCCGATAGCCCTTCAGGCGTCGGACCCGCGAATAGCGCCAGGTGCCGCCATCGATGTGGCATCCTGCATGCGATTCTTCCGCGTTAACGGAATTATCTGCGCTCTCTATTTCCCGCTTTTGCTCCGTTTTTTATTTCGATGCGGTCAGGGCTCAGCTGAAACGCATAAACAGCCGCATGCATTTGCAATAAATGCTATTCGCCGGCGCCATGCCTGCTAATTAACGCAATACACTCTGTTTTTGTATAAAAAACAGGCATCGACGCGCGACAGAGCCAGCAAAATTTATAAAGCCGTCTATGCTGTAAACGTCTGGATATACTTCATGGAGCAGAAAAATGAAAATGAAAACCCTGTCAGCCATCGCGCTGCTGGCACTCTCTTTAGGTACGCTTGCAGGTTGCGCCTCGAATCAGTCTATTAAGACGACCGATGGCCGCACGATTGTGACTGACGGCAAACCGCAGATTGATTCAGATACCGGTCTTGTTTCTTACCGTGATGCTCAGACAGGAAAAACTGAGCAGATCAATCGTAATGAAATCAGTAATATGAGCGAACTCGACAACTAATATAAGGTGAAGACGATGAAAAAAGCGCTGATTTTACCTCTCGCCGCATTGATTGGTATGACCGTATTAACTGGCTGCACCCGTACCAGTTATGCGATTCAGACTAACGATGGACGCACCATTATTAGTGATGGCAAGCCTTCTGAATCGGATGCTGGCCTGCTGGCCTATACCGATGCCAATGGTGTGAAGCAGCAGATTAATAAAGCAGACGTTAAAGCCGTCTCTGAAGTTCCGCACAAATAATCGCAATGCTGTTCTCGCGTTAATAAAGTCGCTTAAGAGCGGCTTTATTTTTGCCTTTTTTTCGCCTTTTACCTGATATAGCCCCACTCTCAGAGCGGGCTTTTTTAAAGCAGAAATATCCGATGCGATATGGCAATAATATTGCAAAGCATTATAAGGAACTGTGCAATTTATCGTTTATACAGGCGTAAAAAACCGACTGGAAAATGCTGTTGCGCACAGGCCACATCACTTATCTGAATTTCAGGCAAACGTCTGCTTCTTTAACCAGAACAATAGTTCAACCTGTTCACTTCAAAAATAATCTATTGTTTTTTATTATTTACTATCATGAAGTTATATCATGACACAAAGGTTCCCTTTATTTTTAACAAAATTATCTGGTGCCGTCTGTAACTTATGACCTTTTAGTCCAGCGCCTCTTTAACTAGACTATTTATATCGCTATCAATCAGGAGGCTATAAATGATTTATCACGATACAACGACTGGTCATATGATTCTTGGTGAAGCAGCAATTAATCTGGCATTTGAAGAACAGGATATTACGCTGGTATCGCTGATTCGTCAGTTGGGCGAAATGGCCGAAAAGGAGTGCAGCGATGAACGTGTAGAGCAGATTGCTGATGCACGACACTGGCTCAAAGGTTTCATTGAAGATTCGCCTCGTGACCGCGCCGAATTAAACTGGCTGGTCGAGACCGGGCAGGCACCGGTTTCCCTGAAAGATTATCGGTAGTCATAAGGCTTCGACGTTCATTTCTCATGAGAGCCGGACGCCCTTCTGGCTCTCATGCGCTTCATACTGCTGTCCCTTTGCTTCTCTTTACGGCCGCTCTCTCGCTGCCCGGCATCCTGACCAAAAAACGTCATTCATCATTACGCTGAAATAACTGTACAGATTCACTTTTTGCGTATAACTTCGCGGCTATTCGATCGTTTTTACATCAACAGCCAGGAAACGCACCATGTACCCGAACCCGAGACTGCCGCGGACGGCAGACGATATCGCCCGTTATTTCAATGCGGCAAGCCTGCCCTCACAGCAGGAGACACTGGGACAGGTAGTCGTGGAAATTTTGCATGCCGGCGGGAATGTGAACCGTAAGTCGATCTGTACCAAACTCCTGCGTCGCCTCGAAACAGCGTCCACTGAGGAAGAAGAGCGCCACTATCGCGCGCTCATCAGCCTGCTGTTTGGTCGTTAATCATCGCCACGCTTCGCCCCGGTCAGCGCGTCAGTGGCTCCCCACTCTCCGTCACCCGCTGTGCCTGAGGATGTTTCGCTGTCTGGGTTTCAAACCCACCACGGGCGGCAAAAACAGAACAGCCAATGGCTGCCACGAGTGTCAGTAAGATTGAAGTTTTCACGAAACGGGCCTTAATTTTCCACGCAATAGAATAAAGCGTAAAAGCCTGGCACATAATCAGACCCGGGGAAAGGAAGCGGAAGAATTTCTCTGTCCGGAAAGCGTATATCAGAGAAGCGCCTGTTTACGGATGCTGCTGTCCCCACTCAGAACACTTATCCCAGTATTTTCAATGCCAGCGCCAGCGTCTGCTCTTCATGGATCACATCACTGACTTTGCCCGACACGCGCATACCGTATGCGATGCAGAGAATTAAACCGGCTGCCGCTTCACTGTCCAGCGTGCGATTGATAGAGCCATCCTGTTGTCCCAACTCCAGCAATGAAACCAGGAAGCGCTGACTACGCTTGATGACATCATCAATGCGCTGCGCAAGATCTTCATCCATCGTCTGCAGCGCAATGGCGCTGGACACCACCAGACAGCCGCATCGCCCCTCAATGGCACGCGCCGAATCCAGGTAGAACTGTAACAACTCCGTGATTTTATCCCGTCCGCTGACACAGGGTGCCAGACGGCGGCGCAGTTCGGTATTTCTCAGCAACAGATAACGTTCGAACACCAGCAGAAAGAGGGAGCGTTTGTCTTTAAACGCTTTATAGATGCTGCCTGCGGAGAGGTTCATCGCCTCCCCCAGATCGCCTATTGATGCCGCGTGATAGCCTTTTTGCCGGAAAACGATCATGGCACGATCCAGAGCCTGTTCAATGTCGAACTCCCTGGGCCGTCCCCGCTCTTTGTTTTTATGCGCTGTCGCTGTCGTGCTCATTAATTACCGGCCTGAAGAAGTGCGTTCCTGTCAGAATCAACAGGGATTCTATCCCAGGCTCGGGTAACAAGTATAGCTGGCGGCGATCAGCCCGCAGCATACATTCGGACAGATCTCTGTTCCTGTCGCTGAATGGCAGAGGGGGTTTAACCGGTTGTGACCTGCAATCCGGCTCAGGTTACAGGACAAACCGCTCATGATTCACTCAGGTAGTAACGCGTTTTTTTTGCGGCAATCAGCCCGTTACTGTGTGTTTATTATGGTCAGCCATAATCTGAGCGGCTTAATTAACAGCCTGGCGTGGTTCTCATTGTCAGCAACATATAAAAAGAGTCGGTTTTTTATATCGCTGTTATCGTCGACCGCGTAAAGCTCATATTCATGATGATGGCGGACCAGCATCTACTTCAGCACAACCACCGGCAAATCCGTTACCCGCGTGGTATAGGCAGGTGACAGCATCTCGCGCTTCATCGCCCAGGCCTTGTTGATCCCCTGCCCGGCAAACCAGAGTTTTCTGCTGCCAGGTTTGTTAATTTTATTAATCAGCGGCATCAGACGACGAGTGGTGTATTCCTCAATAGCAAAATGATGCGAAGCACGGCTTTGCTGACCGAGACAGTCAGTCAGTTGATGTGATTTTAAGCGTCCATTCGCTGGTCCTCAGACCGGCCTGGGAGGAATCAGGCACGGTCTGATTCTGAATTAGTCGCGTTTTTCCATCTTTATCCAAAATACCGCGATGCTCAGCAGTAGACAGATAACAGCACCGACGCTGAACAGCAAATCAACAGCCAGATTCAGGCTGGCATGATCCACCACCGCACCTAACAGCACGGGCACCCAGTTAGCGATATAGGCAATGACGTAGAACAATGAAATCAGTTTTGCGTGACTGGCTGCAGGAGAGATCATATTTAGCAGGGTCGCACTTCCCACAAAGATGGCGCCATAGGAATATCCAGCCACAAGCAGTCCTGTGCATGCCCATACTAAAGAGTGGGTGCTAATAGCCCAGGTAAAAAACACAATCGAAATGGCCTGAGTAAGACAGCCGGCAGCAAGAGATGTGCGAGCGCTAATCCGGCGGCTCCAAATCTGACTGATACCGGCCACCATTAAGTATACCGCAATCACATAGCCATAAACGCCCTGACTATGAATGCCGAGCAGATGCTCCGATACTGCCGGTCCAATCGACAAAATACTGGCGGCAAACGCCCAGCTCATAAACAGAGCGCCAGCGCACAGGAAAAAACGTATGCCAGTCGCTTTCAGTCCGGCTTTAAGTGTCGTACCCGCTGAAATGGCAGACGAGGATGGCGCAGCCTTGGGTTGGTCGTGATGACGCGCTGGCCAGCTAAAACGTAATCCGATCAGGGCAATCGCAGCCGTGATCATAATCAGCAGAAACGGCAACGTCTGGCTGTGGAAATTTGTCTGAATCGCCACGCCGCTAAAAACTGGCCCCAGTGCCAGACCGGTGGTGAAAGAAAGCGTTGCGAGCAGAGCTGCAGCTTTACCGCCATCTTTAGGGCCAAAACGCAAAAGGGCAATATTAGCTGCGCCGGTTAATGCCCCGGTTCCTACGCCCGCCAGCAGGCGTGCCATAAACAGACAGGCAAACGAATCGGCGAGTGAAAACAGCAATGCACCTGCGAAGACGGCCAGTAGTGCAGGCATCATCAGGCTGCGCAGGTCAGCAACTTTCCCTGCAAGATTTCCTACACTGAACAACGCAATCAAAACACCTGCCGCATACGCGCCATAAATGATTGTCAGGCTGACGGCGGTTAAGCCCAACTGCTGTTGATAGAGGGGATAAAGCGGCGTTGGTGCACTGCTGTTCAATAAGGCAGCGACTAGCGCCAGTGCAAGAAAGAATAAAACGCTCTTTTTGGAAGCAGAATTCTTTTTGTCTGTCGGACGACTATCAATAGTTAACACTTCTGACATTTTTATTTCCTGAGCTGTAGATAAATCAACTCTGTGCAGCGAATGCGAATACCACAGAGCAGCAAACAAAGTGATGATAAAACCTGCTTATTCCCTATGGTAGAGACAAGATTGCATCACAAGCATTCATTTATGCAGCTTGATAATCCGCACTGAATGTGTCGTGTTACGCTGGATACGGGTTATAGCAATGCAAATCGCTAATAAGGCCTGCCCATGAAAAATGATTAATTAGCGCTGCTATTAATCATTTATAACTACCGCTTTTCGATCCCCATAAGCTCAAACATATGGAAGGATAGATAACCACTCGTATAAATGTGACTGATTTACTTATTCTGTAATTGAGCAATAAGGGCCTCGGCATAATTCAAAGCAACATCTGCTTTGATAGTTTCTCTTCCAACAACTTTATCTGAGGTAAACGCCGGGCAGGTAGTGTTAAAAAAATCATCTTCAAAAAATTTCATTTTCTAAATCCATTAGAATAAAAATAAAGATAATCAGAAGTAATGAGGAAAAAATGTGCGTTATATGAAAGGCTTCACATAACAAAACACATCGCGCCTATATCCAAAAAACGGCCCATCATAGTCACAATTCGAAATTTTTAAAGTTGCATTAATGCTTCACAACAATGCAGAAATACTTATAATTTTATGGTGCTGTTTATGATATGGCTTATGAGTTTTGATAATTTTTTAGCCACGTTGAAGATATCCGTTTAGTTAAAAATAACATGGAGCAGTGGATGAACTGGGATGATGTTCGCTTTTTCCTCGCATTAGCGAGACAAAAAACGTTGCGGGGTGCCTCAAAATCGTTGAACGTCGATCAGGCGACAGTCGGGCGCCGTATCGCCGCGTTCGAAAGCGCGCTCAGTTCCCGGTTATTTATACGTACGCCCCGCGCTTTTATGCTGAGCGAGTTTGGCGAACAGGTGATGGCAGAAGCCAGTGCTATGGAAAGCGCTATGCAGGCGATGAGTCGTAAAGCCGCCTGCGGCGATAGCATCCCTGCAGGTAACGTTCGCATCGCCAGCACAGACACACTCGCCACTGTGTTTGTCATACCTGCCATTCAGCGCCTGCGCGAACAATACCCGGATATCACCGTAACCTTATTGACCGGAATAGGCTTCTCCGATATCTCTTACCGTAGTGTGGATATAGCCATTCGTGGTGCCCGACCCGATTCTGAAGAGTTAATAGTTAAACGACTAGCGACCATTGATATGGGGCTTTACGCCAGCCAGCGTTATTTTGATCGGCTCGGAGAACCGCAGCAAGAAAGCGGATTGACTGATCATCAACTGGTCATGTTTCCGGCAGACATGGTGCCTCGTCATCGACAAAACCTGTGTGGCTTTGCAGTAAACAGCCAGCAAGTCGTGCTGGAATGTAATACACAACTGCTGATGCAATCCGCTATTAAACGCGGGATTGGCATCGGCCTGCTTTCGACATTTTTAGCTAACTGCGATCCGCAATTAATCCCGGTATTTCCTGAAAAGCGCGACCCGGTTGATATCTGGCTGGTGCTCCATCCGGATCTGCAAAAAGTCGCACGTATCAGGGCAGTGATTACGGCGCTGGAGCAGTGCTTTGCGGAAGAAACCAGGTTAAAAGAAATTTAGCAGACCTTGCGGTTTCAGTAGCTGAGGAAAACCACCCAACCTACTTAACCGCCGCCACCGGCAAATCCGTTACCCGCGTGGTATAGGCAGGTGACAGCATCTCGCGCTTCATCGCCCAGGCCTTGTTGATCCCCTGCCCGGCAAACCAGAGTTTGCCGCTGCCGCTTTTGTTAATCTTATCGATCAGCGTCATCAGCTCTTCGCTATTGCGGCGTGGCTGATGTTCGTCAAACAGATCAAGCTGGGCCACGCCATGGCTGAAAAAATCTCCCAGTACGATGCCCGCTTTCATGTAGCGATGCCCCTCAATCCAGATGTTATCCAGACACGCCATTGCAACGCCGACAATGTCGCGCGTGTCCTGCGTCGGGATCAGCAACTGACCGGTAGACTGATTACCATAAAAGGGTTCATCCGTAGCATGGGGGCTGGTACGCACAAAGACCCCTACCTGACGGCAATATTGATTGTCACGACGTAGTTTCTCTGCCGCACGTTCAGCATAGGCGCAGACGGCTTCGCGCATCTGGTCGTAGCTGGAAATACGGCTGCCGAACGAACGCGAACACATGATCTGCTGTTTATCCGGCATCACCGACTCCAGCTCCAGGCAGGATTCACCACGCAGCTCTCTGACGGTACGTTCCAGCACTACGCTGAACTGTTTGCGAATAGACTCGGTGCTTTGGCAGGCCAGATCTTTCGCCGTCGTAATGCCCATGGCGTTGAGCCGCTTGCCGATACGGTGACCGACACCCCAGACCTCAGCCACATCGACGAGTGCCAGTAGCTTTTTCTGCCGTTCGGGATCCGACAGATCGACAATGCCGCCGGTTTTGCTCCACTTTTTGGCCGCAAAATTCGCCAGTTTGGCCAGCGTTTTGGTCTGTGCAATGCCAACGCCCACCGTCAGATGGGTCTCTTTGCGTATCCGCTCTCTGACCTGGTGACCAAAGCTCTCCAGCGCCATACAGTTCTGCACGCCGGTGAGATCCATAAAGGCCTCATCGATCGAGTAGATCTCCACCGACGGCGCCATCTCTTCCAGAATCGTCATCACCCGAAGGCTCATGTCGGCGTAAAGCGCGTAATTTGAGCTGAAAACCTGTACATTGTGATGGGTCAGCGCTTCGCGCATTTTGAAATAGGGCGCGCCCATTTTGATGCCGGCTTTCTTCGCCTCGGCGCTGCGCGCAATCACACAGCCGTCGTTGTTCGATAGCACGACGACGGGCTTGCCTTTAAGGTCAGGCCGGAAAACGGTTTCGCACGACGCATAAAAGCAGTTCACATCCACCAGCGCGAACATGCTCAATGTGTCGCTTTAATCACAAACGTCACTACGCCAAACACCTCCAGCGCATCTTCGGTCTGGATAGCGATCGGTTTAAATTTGGTGTTCATCGGCATCAGTTGCAGGCAGGGATGAAGCTGAAGACGTTTAACGGTGAATTCACCGTCGACGGCAGCGACCACGATATCGCCGTGTGAGGCGGTGAGCGAGCTGTCGACGACCAGCATGTCACCATCATTGATGCCCGCCTCAATCATTGATTCACCGCTGACCCGCACAAAATAGGTGGCGCTGGGATGCTGAACCATGAGCGCATTGAGATCGATACGTTGTTCGACATAATCCTGCGCCGGTGAGGGAAATCCACACGGCACACGTTCGATATAAAGCGGTAAAGACATGACGGCGCGGACGTCCGCAGGTTTAATGAATTCCACAATTACACTCCTTTTTCAGATTACTGTATATAAATACAGTAATAGCTAATCCCCCTTTTAATCAAGTGACGTGGACCCCTTTTACGCGAAGAGATTGATGGTAATGCACTTTTTTTTAACCGTTTTTCTCTTACTGGTGTGAGAATAAACGGAAACAGGTTACTTTCGCCGCACTGCGGTAATAGTCTCGCTTTTTACTTACAGTCACGCCTCTTATAAATTAATCCGCCGATTATTTTGACTTAAGGAAAATCCGACAACGACTCTCTGGCATGGGGTGAGGTTTGAATATTTAGCGCGGGCTGGTTATTCTGCCTTTTTAAAGCATGGAGGGGTTATGGCAGACGACGATCGCATCAAACATCTGGAAGAGGTAGTCGCACAGTTAACCGTTGAGACGACGGTATTAAAAGCGATACTCGGTCAGCAAATTGCACTGAATAATCTCAATTACAAAGGGAAGTTTGACGATGTACTGGCGGCGCTGGCGAAAGAATATGCCGAACGCGGTCTGGAGGAAGGTAATAATCAGGCCATCCATGATGCCCTGCGTGAATATATTAAATATGAACCGCCCGCAATGGAATAAGCAAACGCTGGGCAACGTTCGCTTGCCGACGACGTTATCGGCTCCTGAACGCTGCCCTTCCCTGATCGGCCTGCTTCAGCAGCCGTTTCAGGCGAAGCGGTCAGAGATTAAGGCTGGCTGTCACTCTCCAGCGCATCCTGAATCGCATCGGCCAGATTACCAATTTCATTCGCCACAGCCTGCAGGTCCCAGGAGGTTTTTGAGCCGGTTGCCGACGTAGAAGCGCTGACGGACTCCTTTGCCACTGACAGCGCGGCCGCCACAGCAACTGAACGTTTATGTTGTTCCTGAGTCACGCCCGCAGGCGGAATCGCGAAATAGTCGTGAACCATGATCATTTCCTTGTGATGAATAAGAGGCCACCTTAGCTTTCTGCATCAGGCGTGGGAAGTGAATTATGCAGCCTGTGCCGTCAGAAGCACAAGATTGCAGCAGCCTGCCACCGCACTCTGACACTGCTCTCCATTTGTGGTGTAAAAAGCTGTACAGCTTTTGCTAAAATTCTCCTGAAAAACCGTTTTCACCCCGTCAGACAATCCGGGTAAAAAACGCAGAAACGGCCGCCTCAAAAAAACCCGCCTGACAAAAAAACTCATAACTTATTGTATTAGTTTAATTAAATAAAAAAATCGCATTCAGCGCACTTTACCACGGCTTATACCAGGCTAAAAAAATGAAATATTCTGTCAAATTTTCTTGTACAACTTTTAAATTGCTGTATAACTTTATCTCGTGATGTTAAATCACTTGTAACGAGGTGCTTTGCACCGCATCTGAAGGTGTTGTGGATTTCCACCTTCAGATGCAATTTTTTTGCGTCAGCCGGCAACCGGCTATCAACCGACGCACACTCCCCAATTCTTTATGAGGCCTGACATGCAAACAACAATGAATACAGAGTCTCAGATTTCTGATTACTTTATGAACTCTGGCGCCGCGATGACGACAGAAAAACAGGTTATCGCTGCGGTTCACGCTGAACTCGCCCATTCAAAAGCCCATGTCTCAGATAAAGACATTGTGCTGGGCCTGATTCATCGCCTGGAGAGCGAGCGTGACGTAGTTAAGCAGGATATTTACCGTCAGGCTCTGGAACACGTTTTGCAACGTGCAACGGCCACCAGTGAAAGCTGAATTGTTAAACAGCTATAGCGGAAGTGAGGATGCTTTCCCGTACTGAATCAGCCCCTTTTAATGGGGGCTTTTTTATCTCTTCTGCACTGAGTCATATGTCACTTTCTCATCGTTGATATTGCCTGTCCTGTCGTACCAGATATAGCTCCGAAAATGACCTATTTCCCCGCTTTTTTTACCGTAAATTCCGATTAATTGCTCTCGTTTCGCTTTATTTATCCGATATCTGTGTCCAGGCTTTTCCTGCATCTACTGCAAACACAGGCGAGGAAAATAGCTATGTTTCATCATTCATCAAAACTTCAATTCCCGGTTCGTGTAGAGAAGCCCGACCCAGAGTTTGCCATGCTGTTACAGCAAGCCATCGGCGGCGTCGAAGGTGAGATTCGTGTAGCGATGCAATACTTTTTCCAGGCGATGGGCGCGCGAGGTGATGCGCGGATTCGGGATCTGCTGATCTCCACCGCCACCGAAGAGCTGAGTCATATCGAAATGCTGGGCTACGCTGTGGCGCTGAACCTTGAAGGCGCACCGCTCTCTTACCAGGAAGCATCAGCCAAAGACCCGGTGGTTAATGCCATTCTGGGCGGCATGAACCCACGCCATATTCTCTCTTCCGGTCTGGCCGCGATGCCGGTAAACGCCAACGGCATGCCGTTCGACATGAGCCACATCTACGCGTCCGGCAACGTGGCCGCCGATATGCTGGCTAATGTCACCGCAGAAGCCACCGGTCGTGTTCTGGCGACCCGCCTCTACAACATGACCGAAGACAAAGGCATGAAGGATTTCCTCTCCTTCCTGATTGCCCGTGACACCATGCACCAGCAGCAGTGGCTGGCGGTGATCGAAGAGATGGGCGGATTGAACGCGTCGCTGCCGATCCCCAACAGCTTCCCGCAGGAACATGAAGCGCAGGAGCACGCTTACTACTGCCTGAATACCTCGCTGGATAAACCGCTGCCGGAAGGTCGCTGGAGCAGTGGTCCAGCTTACGATGGTCACGGCCAGTTCAGCGCGAAACAGCAGCCCGATATTCTGGGTGATGAACCGATACTCGGCAATGCCCGTCCCGGTTCCGGTGCACAGTCAGAACAGATCGATGGCGTCACACCACCAAAACCTTAATCCCTCGCCTGTCAGGGTCCAATGCCCTGACAGGGTTGATCCCTTTTTACGGAGGAAAAGTCATGTCATCCACTCAGCGTCCACTCCCCCCTTTTGCCGCGCAGCAGCAGACGTGGCCAGGCAGTACTGCCGCGATGCAGCCACAGCCCGATCACGGCGAAGAGAGCTATCAGGGTTCCGGCCGTCTGGCGGGTAAAAAAGCGATTATTACCGGCGGGGATTCTGGCATTGGCCGGGCCGTGGCCATTGCCTTTGCCCGGGAAGGTGCCGATGTGCTGATCTCTTATCTTGATGAGCATGAGGATGCGCAGGACACCGCCCGGCTTGTCGAGGCCGCCGGTCAGAAAGCGCTGCTGGTGCCAGGCGACATCACCGATGCCTCACACTGTAATGCGCTGGTTGATAAAGCCGTTGAAGCCTTTGGTGAGATTAACATTGTGGTCAATAATGCGGCATATCAGATGACACGCGAGTCGCTGGAGGAGATCAGCGACGACGAGTTTGATCGCACCATGAAAACGAATCTTTACGCGATGTTCTACATCACTAAAGCGGCCACAAAGCACATGCCAGCGGGCGGATCGATCATCAACACCGCCTCGATCAATGCCGACCAGCCGAAACCGAAGCTGCTCGCCTACTCCGCGACTAAAGCCGCCATTATTAACTTCTCCGGAGGCCTGGCTGCCCTGCTGGCAGAGAAAGGTATCCGAGCTAATGTGGTCGCGCCCGGTCCTATCTGGACACCGCTAATCCCCTCGACCATGCCGGTTGAACAGGTGAAAAACTTTGGCAGTGAAGTGCCGCTGCAGCGTGCCGGTCAACCTGCTGAGCTGGCACCCACCTACGTGATGCTGGCCAGTGACGAAGCCAGCTACATTTCCGGCGCGACTATCGCCGTTACGGGCGGCGTGGCTATTATTTAACGTTCGCCGCTTCCCTGGTCTCTTCGGCCAGGGAATTTCCTATCAGTTTCTGCGCGATCCCCCACTGATAAAGCGGTTCCCGCGCCAGATTCTTCATTTTCACTTCGCACATGATATCGAAATCCTGGAA
Organism: Pantoea jilinensis; assembly: GCF_019104105.1. Classification (NCBI taxonomy): domain Bacteria; kingdom Pseudomonadati; phylum Pseudomonadota; class Gammaproteobacteria; order Enterobacterales; family Erwiniaceae; genus Pantoea; species Pantoea jilinensis. The sequence goes on from NZ_CP077746.1 coordinate 2,223,491, forward strand.
CGACAGTGCCCACGCATTCAGCGTCGGATTAAAGAAGTAGTCGGAGTGCGCCCGCAGTTTGCTTTTGCTCACACCCAGCTGCTGCTGATCGGGCCAGCCCTCCTCCGGAATAATTCCCTCCTGAGAAATCGAATAGTGCAGCACCGGCCGCACACCCCGCCATGAGTCAATGACGCTGGCAACACGCGCGTCATCCGGCTGAATAAACTCACTCTCTTTTACCCAGTGATGGTGAATATCCAGCACCACCGGACAGAGGGGTGCCGCCTGCAGCACATCATCCAGCGAGCAGGAAATCTCATCATTTTCAACCGTCAGCATCCGCCGCGCTTCCGGGCTGAGCTGAGTAAACGCGCGTTTAAAACCGTCGAATCCCGCCCTGCCATTCATATGAATGTTGATTTTAAAATCCTGGAAGGTCTTACCGTAGCCCATGAGACAGGCGCAAAGCGCGTGATACTCCACATCTTCCAGTGCGCGCGTCACCACATCCGGATTATCGGAAGCCAGCACCGTATATTGTCCCGGATGGAATGAGAGCCGGATTTGATGCGTCCGCGCCAGCTCGCCACAGCGGGCAAAGAGTGGATAAAGCTCAGGCAGAAACTCCGCAAAGAGCGGCGTGGCTTCGGGTACCGTATAGAGTGGCAGCAGGTCGCTGCCGATACGCATCATTCTGAGTGGCGCCGGTAACGTAGCCAGATGCTCCAGTGTCAGGTAGAGATTATTAAGGTTAGTAACGGTAATCTCATGAATCAGCTGATGACGTTCAGCCTGAGGTAAACTCAGAAATCGTTTACGGGTGGTGGCGCGAAACGGGAAAAACTGTTTACCGTCGCTATTGAGATACTTACATGCAAAACCTAATTTCATGTCTGCTCCTGATTTATGCTTATCAGAAGTGTAACAGGCCTCTGGCGACCAGCCAGTCGCGGGCCACAGAGATCGGGGTTAACCATGACAGGGAGAATCACTATGCAGGGTCACCAGATCCAGCGCACCGCTATCGACGCGGCTGAACGGCTGCCCGCCGCCGAATCAGGCTATCCCTTCGGGCCGGAACATCAGGTTTATAAAGTGTGTGAAAAAGTGTTTTTACTGCTGACGGAACTGCGGGGCGTGCCGATTATCACCCTGAAGTGTGAACCGCAGCAGGCAGAGCTGCACCGGGTGATCTATCCCTCGATCACCGCCGGTTATCATATGAATAAACGTCACTGGATCACGGTGTATCCGGGTGACGGCCTCTCACCCGGCCTGATTCAGCAACTGGTTGAAGAGTCGTATCAGCGAGTGGTGCGCGGCATCCCCGCCTCACGCCGTCCGGCCTGGGTGGGATGACGGCGGTGGCAGCGCGTCACAGAAACCCCGCTGTCATCAGCGGGCCATCCGATCCCGGCCCTTCACTTAATGGTGCAGCATCTCTTCCACGACCTGTGGATTTGTCATCTGGTAAGGGTAATAAGTTGGCCAGTTGTCCATTTCAGCCAGCAACGTCTGCTGAGACTGATTACCCATAAAGATGTGGAAGTGAGCAGACTTGCGTGGGCCGATGGTATGATCGCTGAACTGCACATATTTCGGGGCGTTGCTGCTGGCGTCCTGACACTCAAACAGGTAACGCACCCCTTTTTTACCCGAGGTATAGGTCAGGATTTTGTGGCCTGCATAGCGATAGTGGCAGGCGCTGACCCGATCACCGACATGGAACTCCATTACCCCGTTTTCAATACCGATATTATCGACGTCGGTGGCGTAGCCTTTGCGATAATAAGCTTTAATCTCCTCTGCCGTTTTGCTCTTGTCCTGCTGCGCTTTCTTCTGCCAGACCGGATCCAGCTCGCCGCTTTGCAGCAGCGGATAAACTGACTGCCACAGCCCGTCCCAGTCAGAGAGTGGGCGATCTTTCACGTCGCTGTCAGCAAAAACCCCTTCGGCTGCTTTCTGCTCCATTACTGATAGCGGTTTGCCATGTGTATGCGTGCTATGTGCCAGCGCCTGCTGGCTGATGAGCAGCGCGCTCATGATTCCCATCCATTTACCTGCATGATTCGTCAAAGCCTGATCCTCAGTCAACATTACAAAATGAAATGTTATGATATAACATTTCTAAACTCAATCAGGAATGACACCTCTCCCTATTAATTTTATTTATAGATTTTCACCCTCTCGCGGAATATCACGCAGTCCAGCGAGAGGCGAATCTGACAGGGTTACAAAGCAGGTAGCCAGCATAGCGGGTGCGGGCTGACACGCCGCTAAGCCAGACGGCACAAGGCGTGGATAAGCGAAGCGATAACAGACATTCAGACGTAAGCGTGGTTTTTCTGCCGGACAAAAAAGGGACAGTGACAGCGGTTAAATGGCCGGTTTACCCTCAGTATTGTTCAGGTTGTTCTATATTTAGTGTCGTCGAAAGTAAAATAACAGCTGGAGCATAGATTCATGTCGAAAGAAACAGAGAAGAAACCCCTGAGCGAACACGCCCCCACCACCGGTCCGGAATCATCAGAACCGGGTCTGGGATCGCTGGCACCGAAAGATGGTTCGCATCAGCCCCCAGCCGAACCGACCCCGCCAGGCAAACAGCCCACCGCCCCGGGCAGTCTGAAAGCGCCGCAGACACACAGCGCCAAACTTGACCAGCTTGAAGCCAGCCGTAAAAACGGCACCCATCAGGCTCTCACCACGAATCAGGGCACGCGCATCGCCAATGACCAAAGCTCACTGCTCGCGGGTTCGCGAGGTCCGACGCTGCTGGAAGACTTTATACTGCGTGAGAAAATCACGCATTTTGACCATGAACGTATCCCGGAGCGTATCGTTCACGCCCGTGGTTCTGCCGCACACGGCTATTTTCAGCCTTACCGCTCACTGAAAGATCTGACCAAAGCGCAGTTCCTGAGCGACCCCGAGCAGACCACGCCGGTGTTCGTGCGTTTCTCCACGGTTCAGGGTGGCGCTGGCTCTGCGGATACCGTACGTGATATCCGCGGTTTCGCCGCCAAGTTCTACACCGAAGAAGGTGTCTTTGACCTGGTCGGTAACAACACGCCGGTGTTCTTTATTCAGGATGCCCATAAATTCCCTGACTTTGTGCACGCCGTTAAGCCGGAGCCGCATAATGAAATCCCGCAGGGTCAGAGTGCCCATGACACCTTCTGGGATTACGTCTCTCTTCAGCCGGAAACCATGCACAACGTCATCTGGGCGATGTCTGACCGGGGTATTCCGCGCAGCTATCGCACCATGGAAGGTTTTGGCATTCACACCTTCCGCCTGATCAACGCCGAAGGCAAAGCGACCTTTGTCCGCTTCCACTGGAAGCCGGTGGCCGGTAAAGCTTCGCTGCTGTGGGATGAGTCGCAGAAACTGACCGGTCGCGATCCCGACTTCCATCGCCGCGATCTGTGGGAAGCGATTGAAGCCGGTGATTTCCCGGAATATGAACTGGGTCTGCAGCTAATCCCGGAAGAGGATGAATTCAAATTCGACTTCGATATTCTGGATGCCACCAAGCTGATCCCGGAAGCGCTGGTGCCGGTGGAAATTGTCGGCAAGATGGTGCTGAACCGTAACCCGGATAACTTCTTTGCGGAAACCGAGCAGGTGGCGTTCCACCCGGGCCATATCGTGCCGGGCCTGGATTTCTCCAACGATCCACTGCTGCAGGGCCGTCTGTTCTCCTATACCGACACGCAGATCAGTCGTCTGGGCGGACCGAACTTCCATGAGATCCCGATTAACCGTCCGACCTGCCCGTACCATAACTTCCAGCGTCAGGGCATGCATCGCCAGGACATCGACACCAACCCGGCGAACTACGAGCCGAACTCGATCAACGACAACTGGCCGCGCGAAACGCCACCGGCTGCGAAAGGCGGCGGTTTCGAAAGCTATCAGGAGCGGGTTGAGGGCCACAAAGTGCGCGAGCGCAGCCCTTCATTTGGTGAATATTATTCCCAGCCGCGCCTGTTCTGGAACAGCCAGACAGAAGTCGAACAGCAGCACATCATTGGTGCCTACTCATTTGAACTGAGTAAAGTGGGCCGTGCCTACATCCGTGAGCGCGTGGTGGATCTTCTGGCGCGTATCGATACTAAACTGGCACAGGGCGTAGCGGATAATCTGGGACTCGCCCTGACCGATGAGCAGCGCAATATCCAGCCTCCTGCGGCGGTGAATGGCCTGACGAAAGATGACAGCCTGAGCCTCTACGCTATCCCGGATGGTGAGATTAAAGGCCGTCAGGTGGCGCTGCTGCTGAGCGATGGTGTGAAGGCGGCGGATGTGCTGGCGATTCTGCAGGCGCTGAAAGCGGAAGGTGTGCACACAAAACTGCTGGCGCCGCATATGGGCCAGGTGCGCGCGGATGACGGTTCTGTGCTGCCGATCGATGCCACCTTCGCCGGCCTGCCGTCTCTGACTTTTGATGCGGTGATGGTGCCGAATGGTAATATTGATGCCCTGCTGTTAAGCGGCGATGCCCGCTACTTCCTGCTGGAAGCCTACAAACACCTCAAGGTGATTGGTCTGGTGGGCGACGCGCGTCGCTTTAAAGCGCAGTTCGGTCTGGAAGATGCCGATCAGGAAGAAGGCATTGTGCAGGGCGACGCGGCGGAGGACGCACTGATGTCTGATTTTACGCAGGCGATGAAAGCGCACCGCGTCTGGTCACGCAGCCAGAAGGCACAGTCCGTTCCTGCCTGATGCGTTAAGTGAATAAAAAACCGCCCCTGGGGGCGGTTTTTTTATGCTGAAACTGTAGCACGGCCGCGTGCGCAGTGATCCGTCAGATATTCCGTTATCAGAAAGTCTGCCAGTTCTCATTGTCTGTCACGGCGACAGGCTGACGTTTGGGCACGGCAATCGCCTTCGCAACCGGTGCGGCGGAGAACGCGGCGTGCATGCTGCCGGTTTTAAAGACCGATACCGTTTTACGCAGGTAGCTCGCCTGCTCTTCCAGTGAGGCAGCAGCAGTCGCAGACTCCTCCACCAGCGCGGCGTTCTGCTGCGTTACACCATCCATCTCAGAAACCGCAATGCAGACCTGCTCAATGCCGCGGGTCTGTTCAGTGGAGGAGGCAGCGATCTCTTCGATCAGCTGCGTCACCCGGCTCACCGACTTCACGATGCTCTCCATGGCGATGCCCGCCTGGGAAGCGTGACCGGCACCGGTTTTAATGCGCTCGGCTGAGCGGTCAATCAATCCACGAATCTCCTGCGCGGCACTGGCGCTGCGTCCGGCCAGCGAGCGTACTTCACCTGCGACAACGGCGAATCCACGCCCCTGCTCACCGGCACGCGCGGCTTCAACCGCAGCGTTCAGCGCCAGAATATTGGTCTGGAAGGCGATGCTGTCGATAATGGCGATAATACCGGCGATCTGATTCGAGCTTTCGCTGATCTGATCCATGTTGGCGATAACGCGGGCAACGGTTTCGCCGCCCTGCAGGGCGGTGGCTGACGCCTCTTTCGACACCGTTGTCGCCTGCTGCGCATTGTCTGCGTTGAGCTTCACCGTTGAGGTGAGCTGCTCCATGCTGGCGGCGGTCTGTTCCAGTGCGGCAGCCTGCTGTTCAGTACGGGAAGAGAGATCGGTGCTGCCAGCGGAAATTTCCGCTGCACCGGTAAAAATAGAGCGGGTCGCGTCATCGACCGAGGTAATGGTCACCACCAGCGCATCGCGCATCTGTTGCAGCTCCTCAATCAGCAGGCCCATCTCATTGCGGCCTTCGTGCTGAATATCAGAGGTTAAATCACCTGCCGAAATGGTGCGCATATGCCCTGTCAGCCTGGCCAGCGGACTAATCAGCAATTTTTGCAGTCCCAACCAGACCGCCACGCCAATCACGCCAGTGATCAGGCTAATCGTCAGCAGCGCCCAGAGCGCATCTGTCAGACTACGCTGGTTATGTTCTGAAGTATCTTTCATCAGCTGGATGTTCACCGCACGCCAGGCCTCATAGGCACTGTCGAGCTGGTCCTGCGCCGCCTGTGCTTCGAGGTTGCCATAGGCCGCGTAATTACCCTGCTTTAAAAAGGTAATTGAGGCCAGCATGGTCTCATGCATCTGCTGATAGGCGGTCTGAACCTGCGCCGACTGCGCTTCGCTCTGCCCCTCTTTGCGTGGCATCGCCTGCCAGGCTTTAAAGTCGGCATCGGCTCTGTCCGCAGACTGGCCCGCCTGCTCCAGCAGCGTGGCGATGGCGGCCAGTGATTTAGGATCCTGCTGGTTTTTCAGGAAACGGATAGCGACGCGGTTGATGGTAACGCGGGTTTTAATCAGGGTTTTCACCGCATCGCTCAGGTGCTGCTGCTGCAGGGTCAGCTGTTCTGCTGCCACGAAGTTTTTGTCGGCGTTTGAGACGCCGTTGTAAAACAGAAATCCGGTCAGGGTCAGTAACGTAATAAAGACGGCAAGCACCGCCAGAATACCGTGGGTTATTTTAAGATTTTTAAGCATGTCTGCAGGCTCATATCAGAGAAGTTAGAGTGGTTATCGGCTGGCTTGAGATTTATCTGAGTCTGCGAACAAAGAAGTTAACAAGACGCCACCTGCCGGGCGCAGCCAGCGCGCCGCTCAGGACAGAATAAAGTTGCGGCTCTGCCTGAACGCATTTGACGCTTAACAACCGACCCTGTGCTGTGGTTGAATTCGCCCCTTACTTTTTCGCACGTGGTTAACATGCATTACATTCAGAGTCTGATGAGTTTTATAGAGGGAAACAGAGTGCTGTCGATCAGCTTTAGCCTGTTGCTGCTGATCGTGGCCGGGCTGGTCACTCACCTGATCTGCAAATTCTTCATCGTCAAAGTGATCAGGAAGGTCTTTTTCAGCAGCCATAAAAAGGGTGTGCCACTGGATAAGGACATTCGCCTCTCTCAGAAGCTGTCAAATTTTGTGCCGGTAATTGTGGTCTACAACTTTCTGCAATTTATGCCAGGCCTGCCTGAAAACCTGAAAGTGGCGATTCAGACCATCTGCGGCATCCTGTTTTTTGTCTATCTGTCGATCTTCTTCAACGAAGTGCTGGAGATTGTTAACAACTCCTATACGCGCAAATCCAAGCGCAAGAATCACTCGATCAAGGGCTATATCCAGATTGGCAAAATCCTGGTGCATATCATCGCCGCAATCATGATTCTGGCGATTATGTCCAATAAGTCACCTGCCATTATTATCTCCTCGCTGGGTGCGGTTGCCGCGGTGCTGATGCTGATCTTCCAGCATACGCTGCTGTCGCTGGTGGCGAACATTCAGCTCTCCTCCAACGATGTCCTGCAACTGGGCGACTGGATTGAGATGCCGGACAGAAACATCAGCGGTGAGGTGATCGACATTGCGCTGCATACCATCACCATCCGCAACTGGGATAACACTATTTCACGTATTCCGACCAAGAACTTCCTGACCGAAACCTACACCAACTGGCAGGCGATGTTCTCGTCGGGTGCGCGCCGCATCATGCGCAGCTTTCATCTGGATCAGAAGTCGATCACCTTTGTGAATCAGGAGATGCTGCAATCGATGAGCCAGATCCGCCTTGCAGGCGAAACGATCACTGAACTGCTGGATGGACGCGATATCAATGCCGTCGGCGAACGCTGGTTTATGGAGAACGGCATCACCAATCTGATGGTGTTCCGCAAATACCTGTCTGCCTGGCTGGCCCAACGCGATGACATTATGAAAGAGATGTATATCGTGGTACGGCCGCTGAAGCCGTCGCCGGATGGGCTGCCGGTGGAGATCTACTGCTTCACCTCATCGATTTTCTGGGCGGATTATGAAAATACCCAGGCGGCGATTTTTGAGTATATCTATGCAATAGCCCGCGTGTTTGAACTGCAAATCTACCAGCATCCGGCAGGTTCCGATTTCGCCCGACTGGCTCAGCCACGGCCCGAGAGCCGGGATGCGCAGCAGAGCGGCATACAGTAACCGATGATGCGCGGTGGCAATCTCCTGCCACCGCCGTAGTAAACTTAGCTAAGCCTTAGCTCTTGCTGAGCGCATAGTTCAGCACTTTGTCATTTTTCATCTGCACGGTCAGCGTCTGCCCCTCGGTGGTGTTCAGGGTGCGCGCCTCGCTGTAGGTCCATTTCAGCAGCCGCTGTCCGTCCGGGTAAGGCGTTTCACTGTCAGGCTGACCAAACAGCGCAATCAACTGAGCTTTGGTGGTCTGACCGGCATGAATCTGCTGCAGATTACTGTTGTCCAGCCGATGTCCGACCCGATTAGAACAGGCGGCGAGCAGTAAAAGCGTGGCTAACAGAACGCGTTTCCTCACGTAACATCCTTTTGAAGTGTTCAGCGCCGCAGGTCATCCAGTACGACCTGCGCGATCGCGCTTAAGCTTATAGCGAATCCTCGCTATCCGGCAGGGTTTTCTGCGCCTGCACCGTCTCCTTTCCCCAGGCAGAGGCCGATTCAGGGTAATTAACGCAAATTAATGCCACCAGACACCTCGCCGCCCTGCGATTGCAACATCTTAGTCTATGATTACTTTCTGTATGCCGCGTGGAAGCGGTCTCACTCCCCCCTTCCCGCCGCATAACGCTGAACATCAGTCCTGCGTTCTGGCTGAAGAGACGCGCCAGCCCACCTGGCATCCTGGTCTCGCTGCACGGTTTATGATTTCTGACGCTTACGTCATCGACATCCTTTTCACGCGGTGGCCACCATCGCGTATTTCCAGGCTAAATGAGGCAACTGAATGGAATCCAAATCTTTTTTCAAAAGTTGGGGCGCTGAACGGGTTGCCAGTGATGAGGTGCGTTTCCGCCTCTGGGCAACCGGTCAGCAACGCGTGACGCTGCGGCTCTCCGGTAAAGACATTGAAATGACACCGCAGGCGGATGGCTGGTTTGAAACCCAGGTCGCGGGTGTGGCAGCAAATGCCGAATATGATTTTGTGCTGGCGGATGGCACGGCCGTGCCCGATCCCGCCGCCCGTGCTCAGAAAGCGGAGGTTAACGGCCCGTCGCTGGTGATCGATCCTGATGCGTATCAGTGGCAAAACACAGGCTGGAAGGGCCGTCCGTGGCAGGAGTCGGTAGTGTACGAACTGCACATCGGCACCTTTACGCCTGAAGGCACCTTCCGGGCGGCAATTGAAAAACTGCCGATGCTGGCTGAAACCGGCATCACCATGATTGAAGTGCTGCCGGTGTCGCAGTTTGGCGGTAATCGCGGCTGGGGCTACGATGGCGTACTGCTCTATGCACCCCATGCTGCCTACGGTTCGCCCGATGATTTCAAAGCCTTTATCGATGCGGCGCACGGCCATGGTCTGTCTGTTGTGCTGGATATCGTGCTGAACCACTTCGGCCCGGAGGGCAACTATCTGCCGCTGCTGGCGCCAGACTTCTTCCACAAAGAGCGCCAGACGCCGTGGGGCGCGGGTATCGCCTATGACGTGGATGCGGTACGCCGCTATATCGTGGAAGCGCCGCTCTACTGGCTGCAGGAGTTCAATCTGGATGGCCTGCGCTTTGACGCCATCGATCAGATTGATGATCCGAGCGAAAAACATGTGCTGATTGAGATTGCTGAGCGCATCCGCGCCACCATTACCGACCGCCCTGTTCATCTCACTACCGAAGACTGCCGTAACGTCACCTTCCTGCATCCGCGTGATGAAAACGGAGAAGCGCCGCTGTTCACCGGCGAATGGAACGATGACTTCCATAACGCCGTGCATGTGCTGGCAACCGGTGAAACGCACGCTTATTACCAGGATTTCGCCGACCAGCCGGAACAGCGGGTCGCGCGGGCGCTGGCCGAAGGCTTTGTCTATCAGGGCGAGGTTTCACCGCAGTCGGGTGAGCCACGCGGCGTGAAAAGCAGCCGTCAGCCGCCTGTCGCCTTTGTCGACTTTATCCAGAACCATGATCAGACGGGTAACCGTGCACAGGGCGAAAGGCTGGTCTCGCTGGCAGGTGCAGAGCGGACGCAGGTGCTGCTGGCCATGTTACTGGCCTCGCCGCACATCCCGCTGCTGTTTATGGGTGAAGAGTATGGTGAAACCCGGCCGTTCCTGTTCTTTACCGATTTCCACGGCGATCTGGCCAAAGCGGTGCGCGAAGGCCGTGCCCGCGAGTTTGAAGGCCATGCCGGTCACGGCGAAACGGTGCCGGATCCCAATGATGTCACCACCTTTGAACAGTCGAAGCTTAACTGGCCGCGCACAGAAACGCCGGAAGGTCAGCAGTGGCTGGCGCTGACGCGTCATCTGCTGGCGCTGCGTCAGGAACATATTGTGCCGCTGCTGCAGACGGCCGGGGGTGATGCCGGTCAGATAGTGAAAACGTCAGAAGGTTTCCTGGCCGTTCGCTGGGACTTCCCGCTGGGCACACTGTCACTGGCGCTGAACGTCGGCGACAGCACGCAGCCGATCCCGGATTTACCGGGCGAAACCCTGTTTGCCTGGCCGCAGACCGCCACCGAACTGATTCCCAACGCGATTGTCGTGCGTCTGGAAAAGAGAGAAGCAGAATGAATATTCCAACCGCAACGTACCGCATTCAGTTCCGCAACGGCATGACCTTTGACCGTGCGGCGGCGCTGGTGCCCTACCTGAAACAGCTGGGTATCAGCCATCTCTATGCGTCGCCGATCTTCAGCGCGACCGCAGAGTCGACTCACGGCTATGACGTGACCGACGTTAACCAGATCGAGCCGTCGATTGGCGGCCGTGAAGGCTTTGATCGCATGGCTGGCGCACTGAAAGCCGCCGGTCTGGGGCTGATTCTCGATATCGTCCCTAACCATATGGCCGCCTCGCTGGAGAACACCTGGTGGCGTGACGTTATTGAGCATGGCGAACAGAGTCGCTATGCCCGTTATTTCGATATCGACTGGTCGCGCCGCCTGACGCTGCCGTTCCTCGGTGACACTTTTGAGGCGGTGCTGGAAAAAGGTGAAATCAGCGTGCAGCGCGATCCGCAAACCGGCAAGCCGGCGCTGGCCTACTTCGATAATTTCTATCCGCTGAAGCCGGAGACCTGGCAGGATCGGGAAGAGGCCGTACTGGCCCTGCGTGATGCCGCACAGATTGCTGAACTGCATGACCAGCAGCCGTGGCAACTGATCTCCTGGCGCGATGCGCCCAACAATCTCTCCTACCGTCGCTTCTTCGAAGTGACCGGTCTGGTGGGCGTGCGTGTGGAAGATAAAACGGTCTTTGATGCCGCACATCAGCTGATCCTCGAACTGGTCCACAGCGGCGCGGTGCAGGGATTGCGCGTTGACCACGTGGATGGTCTGGCCGACCCGCGCGGCTATCTGGAGCAGTTACGCCAGGCTGCCGGTCCCGACTGCTATCTTACCGTGGAGAAAATCCTCGGCGACAATGAACAGCTGCCTGACGAGTGGCCGGTTTCCGGCACCACCGGGTATGAGTTTATGGCTGCTCTCGCCAATCTGCTGGTCGACAGCGACCGCCTGAGCGGCCTGCGCAAGGCGTATCAGGCCGTTATCGGCAAAACCGTTGACATGAAAGCAGAGCTGCGTGCCGCCAAACTACTGATGGCGAACCGCAATTTCGCCGGTGAATTTAACCGGTTACAACAACTGGCACTGAAGATTGCCGATGCAGACGGCAAACCACAGCCGGAGGCGGAACTGAAAAATGCGCTGCGGGAACTGCTGGTTGCCTTTCCGGTTTATCGCACCTATGGCACGCCAGAAGGCCTGACACCCGCCGACACCGCGCTGCTGCAACAGGTGGTCAGCGAGGTCAAAGCCAGCGACCACGCGCCAGACACCCAGGCGCTCGACTTCCTGACGCGTATTCTGCGCGCTGACGTTGCCGACGCTGCTCGCGACGATGCCACGCAGTTCCGCACCCGCTTCCAGCAGCTGACCGGGCCGTTGATGGCGAAATCAGTCGAGGACACCCTCTTCTTCCGTCAGCATATGGCGCTGGCGCTGAATGAAGTCGGCGCTGAACCGCTGGCACGTCACTTCTCGCTGGATCAGTTTCATGCCGAGATGCAGGCGCGGCGCGAACATCAGCCTGATGCGCTGTCAGGCACCTCAACGCACGATACCAAGCGCGGTGAAGATGCCCGTGCGCGTCTCTATACGCTGACCGAAGCGCCGCAGCGCTGGGCCGAGTGCGTCAGCCGCTGGCGGGAGATCAATCAGGATCATGTCGTTCGGCTGAAAGATGGTCCGGCACCGGAGCCGGCCGTCGAGTGGATGCTGTATGAAGCACTGGCCGGGGTCTGGCCTACGACGCTTCAGCCGCAGGATGCTAACGGCCTGGCGGCGCTGGAAGCCCGCTTTGTGGTCTATGTGGAGAAAGCGCTGCGTGAAGCCAAACTCCGCACCGACTGGGCCGATAACAACGACGCCTATGAAGAGGCGGTGCTGGGTTATGCCCGTCACCTGCTCGCGCCCGCTAACAGCGCATTCCTCAATGACTTCTGCCAGTCGCTGCAACCCTTTATGCGTGCCGGACTGGTTAACAGTCTGACCCAGACCGTGGTGAAACTTACCGCACCTGGCGTACCCGATATTTACCAGGGCAGCGAGGCGCTGGACTTCAGCCTGGTCGATCCCGATAACCGCCGCGAGCCTGATTTCGATGCCCTGGCGGCGATGCTTACGGCGCCACAGCACGACGGCAGCGAAGCGCACTGGCTGCATGGTCAGGTCAATCAGCAGGCAATTGTGAAGCTGCTGGCGTTGCGTCAGCAGCAGCCTGAGCTGTTCCGTCGCGGCGACTATCTGGCGCTGTCGGCGGAGGGCGAGCAGCAGGATAAGGTGCTGGCTTTTGCCCGCACGCTTCAGGATCAGGCGGTGATTGTAATTGTGTCACGCCGGGTGTTTAACGCGCTGCCAGAGAATCTCGATCAGCCACCTGCCGCGCGCTGGGCTGATACGGTCATCGCCCTGCCTGCGGCACTGAGCCAGCGTAAGTATCAGGATGTCCTGAGCGGTAAAACGCTTGATGCAGGCGACCAGTTGCCGCTTACAGCGCTGGCGGCACAGTGGTGCGCTGTGCTGGTCGCAAAATGACAACCGGCATTAATGTTTTATACGCGTCAATCTGTTCATTGAATAACGAGGCATAAATGTCAAACAGTCAGCGTTTTGAAATTACGGCGGGTTACAGCCATTTACTGGGGGCCAACTTTGATGGTCAGGGCGTGAACTTCGCCCTGTTCAGCGCCCACGCCGAGCGGGTTGAACTCTGTCTGTACGATCCCAGCGGCAAAACGGAAATTGCCCGGCTGGAACTGCCGGAATATACCCACGAAGTATGGCACGGCTACATTCCGGGGCTGAAACCCGGCGCGCTCTATGGCTATCGCGTCTATGGCCCTTATGATCCGGAAAATGGTCATCGCTTTAACCCGAACAAGTTACTGCTCGACCCGTACGCGCGTGAACTGGCGGGTGATATCGCCTGGAACGAGGCACACTTCGCGTACGATCTCTACCACGACGATAAAGATCTGACGTTCGACACCCGCGACAGCGCACCGTTTACACCAAAGTGCCGGGTTATCGATCCTAATGAATTCGACTGGCACGATCAAAACCGCCCGAACGTGCCGTGGCCGAAAACCGTCATCTATGAAACCCACGTCAAAGGCTTCACGCAGCTCAACACGGCACTGCCACCGGAGATGCGCGGCACCTTTGACGGCATGAGCCATAAATCGACCGTCAACTACATTAAAAGCCTGGGCATTACCTCGGTTGAACTGCTGCCAGTGCACTGGTTCCCGGATGATCAGCATCTGCTGGATAAAGGGCTGAAAAACTTCTGGGGTTACAACACGCTGGGCTTCTTTGCGCCCGCGACACGCTATTTCGGGCCGCGCGGCATTCAGGGCTTCCGTGACATGGTGCGCGCCTTCCATGATGCCGGTATCGAAGTGATCCTCGACGTGGTCTACAACCACACCGCCGAGGGCAATGAGCTGGGCCCGACGCTGTCGTTTAAGGGCATCGATAACTTTTCCTATTACCGTACGATGCCAGACCAGCATCGTTACTACATCAACGACACCGGCACCGGCAATACCGTCAACACCTCACATCCGCGCGTGCTGCAGATGGTGCTCGACTCCCTGCGTTACTGGTCAGAGTCGATGCATATCGACGGTTTCCGTTTTGACCTCGGCACCATTCTCGGTCGTGAGCCCGATGGATTCGACCCGCGCGGCGGCTTCTTCGATGCCATCATGCAGGACCCAATCCTGTCGCAGAAAAAGCTGATTGGCGAACCCTGGGATATCGGTCCGGGCGGCTACCAGGTGGGCAGCTTCCCGCCTGGCTGGGCAGAATGGAACGATCAGTACCGCGATACCGTGCGTGATTACTGGAAAGGCAACAACGTCTCTACCGACTTTGCCGCCCGCCTGCTGGGGTCTGGCGACCTTTACGATCAGCACGGCCGTCGTCCGTGGGCCAGCGTCAATTTCATTACCGCACACGATGGCTTCACCCTCAACGATCTGGTGTCGTACAACGACAAACATAACGATGAGAATGGCGAAGATAATAACGACGGTCACAACGACAACCGCTCATACAACTACGGCGTTGAAGGCCCGACCGATGACGAAGGCATTAACGCGGTGCGTGAGCGTCAGAAACGTAACTTCCTTGCAACGCTGATCTTCTCTCACGGCACGCCGATGCTGCTGGCAGGCGACGAATTTGGCCGCAGCCAGATGGGCAACAACAACGGCTACTGTCAGGACAGCGAAATCTCCTGGGTACACTGGGATAACCTGCCCGAGTCTGCTGAGGCACTGCGCGAGTTCACTCGTCAGATCCTGACGCTGCGTGCTCAACAGCCGTTGCTGCGCCGCGAAAACTGGCGCGACGGTATGGATATCAAATGGTTTAACGCCGGTGGCGGCTTCCAGCAGTCTGAGCAGTGGGATGAAGGCTCAACGCTGGGGGTTTATATCGGCCGGCCGGATCTGCAGACCGAGGAAGGCATCTGGCATGACGTACTGATGCTGCTTAACCCGTTTGAAGGCAATGTGCCGTTCCGCATTCCGCAGTTCGGTGAAGGTGGCTGGGTGCTGGAGCTGACCACCAGCGACACCGCGAAGCGCGGTCTGGTGATCACCAAAGAGAAGGATTTCGAACTGGAAGGACGCAGTTTCGCCCTTTTCAGACGTCCCTAGCCGTTAACTCCGGTTAAAAAGCCGTCATCTGGCGCAGCGCATTTCGCGCTGCGCTTGTATTTCTGCCAATGGGTGCCAGGCTTAACCGGTTGTTAATAGTAAGAATTGATGCTGATAAGGAGGCATGATGTCCAGATTTACGCAGAAAGTTGTGGTTGTGACAGGTGCCGGGTCCGGCATTGGCGAAGCCAGCGCGAAGCGCTTCGCTGAAGAAGGGGCATCAGTGGTGCTGGTGGGACGTACCGCACAGAAACTGGAAGAGACGCTGGCTGGGATGACACCGGGCGACCACCTGGTGGCAGCATGCGACGTCTCAGAAGCCGAACAGGTTAAGCAGTTGTCAGAAACCGTGCTGAAGAAATATGGCCGTGTTGACGTGCTGGTGAATAATGCAGGTGTTATCGTGCAGGGCCGCGTTCATAAAGTCGGACTCGACGCATGGAAAACCCTGATGAAAACCGACCTTGATGGCGTTTTCCATGGTGTGCACTATTTCATGCCTGCCCTGCTAAAAAGCAAAGGCAACGTGGTCAACATCTCTTCCGTTTCCGGCTTAGGCGGCGACTGGGGCATGAGCATTTATAATGCAGCCAAAGGGGCGATTACCAACTTCACCCGTGCGCTGGCTATGGACTACGGCGCAGATGGCGTAAGGGTCAATGCAATCTGTCCTGGCTTTACCTTAACCGATCTGACTGAAGATGCCAGTCAGGACCAGGAGTTGATGGAGCGCTTTTACGATCGTATTCCGCTGCAGCGCGCCGGGAAAGCCGATGATATCGCCCATGCCATTCTGTTTATTGCCAGCGAAGAAGCCAGTTATATTACAGGTGTTAATTTGCCGGTCGATGGCGGAATTACCGCATCAAATGGTCAGCCTAAGCAGGCATAAATATCAGGGCAGCGTTATTACGCTGCCTGTATATTCTGAGCACCTGTCCTGATTAATTCGCTTTATTCTCTTTTTTATACAGCAAATTAATGTGAATACATTAATGTCTTGGCGTATGACGGGTTGGCGTTGCCGCACGCGCCGTTTTAATGGCCGTACTGCTACTGGTCGGGCAAATAAACGTGCTCAGGCAGGCATTACAGAGCATAGCATTTGCGTGATGAACTTTTGCCACGGCCAGCGCCTGCTGGCGGGTATAAAGTGAACCAATAAAAATGCGTTTGTCGTTCTTTGACAGATTAACGCAACCTTCTTTGTGTAAAATCCACCCACCCATGGGGCGCGGGCACAGATAATAATAGCTGGCTTTAAGCATGGTAGTCATCCTGATAGTTGCTGTATGTATCTTAAAAAACGAACCAAAATTCGTAAGAGGTTTTTGTTGTAATCTGAAGTGTTATTAAACTAACTGAGAATTATCCCTAAAACCACTTTATTGCGTAACTCAAACTGACTTTGAGAATATACCCTTTTTTGCCGTTTACATCGCTTCAGGCATTCGACGCACTGAAACATTCCCACCCGTTTTACACCCCCGATTGTATTTGTAATGCTAATGCATCAATAAATCAGCAAAACTTAAAATAATGCATTAAAAACAACAGTCTAATGATTAAACCGGCAAGCATTCCCTGTAAGTACCCTCCGTTATGATTAGAGTCACAACTAACAAAATTAACCCCCGCCGGGGTAAGTATGAGTATTGATAAACAGAGACTGAAAAAGAAAAAAAGCAGCCTCCAGCGCCCCTTTAAGCGAAGCGCCAGTGTGCCCGCCGTCGGGGATTTATCAATACCGCCGTGTGCAAAGAATAGGAATGGGCTTGAAAAAGTAAAACGATCGGTTTACTTTTGAGTCATGAAAAAGAGAAACGATATCATTCAGGCTGCCGAGCGGCTCTTCTACACACATGGCTTTCACGCCACCAGCACCGATCAACTCTGTCGGGAAGCCGGCGTCTCTACGCGTACGTTTTATCATCATTTCGCTTCACGCGAAGCACTGACCTCTGCCGTGCTGAGTGCGCGCGAGCAGCGTTTTATGGCTGAACTGCTGCCACCGCAACAGCCAGAGGCGATAGAGCAGCTGTTTGTGGTGCTGGGCGACTGGACCAGGGCGAACGGTGCCCACGGCTGCTTCTTCCTGAAAGCCTGGGGGGAATACGCTGAGCGTGACAGTGAGCTGGCCGCTCAGGCACTGGCCTTCCGTGCCACAATGCGCCACTACATAACACAGTGTGTGACGCATCTGTACGGTGCTGAAGATCGGCAACTGAGTGATGCCATCTGGATACTCTTCGAAGGCGCGATTACTACGGCGCTGCTCACCGGTCCCGCCGCAGCCCGACAGGCGGCTCAGGTCGCCCGTCAGCTACTGCGTCAAAACGGCGTGACCGGATGAGATCGTCTACCGCCCTGGCACTCACCGGCTTCAGTCTGATCGCCGCGACTTATGGCATGGCCCGCTTCTCATGGGGATTGATGCTGCCCGCTATCTCGTCAGATATCCCGTTTACCCCACAGCAGGCGGGGTTGCTGTCGGCATGCAGCTTTGCGGCTTACTGCTTCACTATTCTCACTTCAGCCGCGCTGACAGATCGCTATGGCACACGCGTGACCGCGCTGCTGGCCTCACTCAGTGCAACGGCAGGTCTGCTTCTGCTCGCCAGTGCCTCGTCAGTACTGATGCTGGCGGCCGGACTGTTTATCGCCGGATTGAGTTCTGGTCTGGCTTCACCCGCACTGGCCGCGGCAGTCAGTCACAGAATTCCTGCAGCACGTCAGCCGCGCATAAATACGCTGATTAATGCAGGTACCAGCGCGGGCATTATCCTGACGGTAGTGATCCTGAGCATGCTGCCAGGCGGCTGGCGCGCGGCCTGCCTGCTGTTTGCCCTGCTATCACTGTTCTGTGTGCTGCCGGTAATACGCGTGTTAAAGGATCAAGCGGCGGAACGTACCTCCAGAGTGCGTCACTGGCAGCAGCGATTGTATCGCCGCGCTATGCGTCAGCTGATGGGTATCGCGCTGACGTCGGGCCTGGTCAGTGCAGCCTGGTGGAGCTTTGGGTCGGCGCTTCTGCGTCAGCATGTCGGTGTTGATGCAGATACCGCCCGCTTACTCTGGCTGATTGCGGGAAGTGCAGGCATTGTGGGTGCGGCAACCGGCCTGGTCGCTGCCCGTATAGGGCTAAATGGCGTTTACCGGCTGTCATTGTGTGGTATGGCACTGCCGCTGCTTGTGCTGGCCCTGAGTCAGGGTGAATCTATCGGCTTAGGTATCGCGGTTGCCTGTTGCGGCGCAGGTTACGTTACCCTGTCGGGCGTGCTGTTGGTCTGGGGCGCTCGCGCCACCGCCGAAGACCCGGCGACTGGCGTCGGCATCCTGTTTTTTATGCTGGCGGTAGGTCAGGTTGTGGGATCGCTGCTGTTTGGCCAGCTCTACGCCTGCTGGGGTGCCACTACGGCCTTAACGCTCTTTGTGATCGTTGCTCTGCTGTTGCTGTTTGTTTTACCGGCAGAGAACAGCGGTGAGGCGGTTAAATAAACAGGCGGAGATGAAAGAAATAAAAGCGCCGGCAAACGTAATTAATAGTCGCTAACGTGCCATGCCAGACAGCCCGAAAATAGGTATCCGGAGAATGAGGCGTAATAATTTTACGCGGCGGACTCTATCGCGTGATAACAATCACCCGCGCGAATCAGATAGCGCGGATATTTTTAATGCGAGGATTAATTTGCTGCTGGAGTAAATCGTCTTCAGGACCCAGGTAATAAGGCACAGCGCACTGCTTACCGTCTTTAGTGAAAATAATCTGATTGTCGTGCAGAAATAGCGCCGTGAAATGGCCCAGCACCACGCCATTTAATTCAAAGCAGTGATTTCTGGCTGCATGCAGCCCCTGCTTACTATTCAGAAAATCCACAAATCGCATCACGCCACGCCTCCAGATAAATAATCGCCCCTGCCCTGATTGCAAAGATAATAACGTTAACTCTGGCCCGGATCATCTGACGAACACCGTTTTCAGAATAGGCTTAACCGCCATTGAGTCGTGGCACTAAATCCACCTGTTTTATTTAACTATACCTGCCAGGACTTTTCCTGGAGAACGGCGCTATAAAAAATCATTGAAAGGCGAAATATTTATATTGCGACCTCTTACCTCTCGCTATACCGTTGTTTTTTCACCAGGTGCAGATTTTTGGGGTAAAACCAGATAATGGAATTTTTTGAGGCTGATGAGCGCCACATCACAGCGATTCAGCAAATCTACGCCTGGCATGTCATTAACGGAACCGGCTCCTTTGAGACCGTGCCGCCCGACGCTGACGCGATTGGCGAGCGGATAGGTAAAGTTCAGCAGGCGGGCCTGCCGTGGTTCGTCGCTGTCAGTGAGGGTGACGTCCGTGGGTTTTGCTATCTGGCCCCCTATCGTCCACGGCACGCCTACAGGCATACGCTGGAAGACTCTATTTATATCGATCCCGGATTTCAAAAGCGTGGAGCCGGTTCACATCTGTTAGCACATGCCATCAGGTGGGCTGAGCAGGCAGGATATCGCCAGTTGATCGCTAACATTGGTGACAGCGAGAATCAGGGTTCGATTGCCCTGCATCGCGCCGCGGGCTTTGAAATGACCGGCATTCTGCGATCGGTGGGTTTTAAACAGGGCCGCTGGCTGGATACCGTTTTTATGCAGCGTACTCTGGGACTGGGCGATTCAGCGTTACCGAGTAAAGACTAAATATTGCGCTGGCGAGAAAGGCACACGGCCCCACGTTCTCCCGTAGAGAACCTTCTGGTAAAGTGTGTTAACAAAAATTAAAAATTCCGGAAAACTTTATGTTGTCGACAATCATTTATCGCAGCCACATTACAGAGAATGTGCCGCTGAAAACCCTGAATGATCTGGCGTTAAAAGCGAATAAAATCAATAAATCATCCAATGTCACCGGAATTTTGCTGTTCAATGGCACGCACTTTTTCCAACTGCTCGAAGGTCCAGAGGCGGCGGTTAAGGCGGTCTACAGCCGGATTTGCCAGGACCCGCGCCATCATAATCTGGTCGAACTGCTGCGTGACTACGCCCCAGCGCGTCGTTTTGGTCACGTCGGAATGGAGCTGTTCGATCTGCGGCTGCATGATAAAGAGACGGTGCTGGAAGCGGTGCTGGCAAAATGCACCACGAAATATCAACTGACCTACGCTGATCGTGCCCTGCAGTTCCTGCGAACTTTTGTCGAAGCGCGGGAAAAAGAGAACTATTTTGAAATTCCAGCCACCAGCGGCTGGACGTTTATCCGTAACGAATCAGAACAGCGCGAAGGCGACGCGGCACTGTTGGCTGAGAATGCCGTCAGCTTTGCTTTTCAGCCTATCGTCGATCCTTTTGCCTGCGAAATTGTCTCGCTGGAGGCCCTGCTGCGTGGCCCACAGGGTGAATCCCCGCTGGCCTATTTTTCCCGATTGTCTCGGGAGCAGCTCTATCAGGTTGATCTGACCTCTAAAAAGGTCGCGTTTGCCCAGGCAAAGCAGTTGGGGATCGAGGGGATGACCTTGTCGATCAATCTGCTGCCGATGACTCTGGTGGAAATGCCCGACGCGGTGCCGTTTTTGCTGGCTGAGATTGCTGCCCAGGGGCTGGTACCGGAGCAGATTATGGTGGAATTCACCGAGAATGAAATCATCTCGCAACCTGAGGCATTTGAAGCCGCTATCAGGCAGCTGAAAGCCGCCGGCATCAGCCTGGCGCTGGATGATTTTGGTGCCGGCTTTGCCGGGCTTTCGCTGCTGACCCGCATTCAGCCCGACAAGATTAAGATTGATCGTGCCATCATTTCGGATGTGCATAAAAGCGGGCCCAAGCAGGCGATCATTCATGCCATTCTGAAATGCTGCTCCTCGCTGGAGATCGGCGTTATCGCCGAGGGCATTGAAAAGCCAGAAGAGTGGATGTGGCTTGAAGCGGCAGGCGTGACTCAGTTCCAGGGTTTCCTGTTCTCACAACCGCAACTTAATGGCCTTGCAGCCGTCGCCTGGCCCGAGCTGGTTTAATTCCACTGCGATTTGGATGAATTTTCAATCCCCTGCCTTGCTGGATTTCCCGGCGGCTGCTAAATAATTAACAGCGCCGGGGGATCATCTTTCTGTCATCTTCCCGCGTCACAGTCAGACCTTACCCAGTCAGTGATTAAATGTTTAGCAGTCAGATGTTCAGTGTTTAGGCCAGCGCTACGCGCCATGCGTGCGACGTGACTCCAGGGACAGCATTTGAGGAACTGAATGAAGCAAATCATCCGCGGTGATAAAGAGCCCTCCCATATCCTGGCAGCGACCCGTGCGCTTGAAGCGCACTACTCACGCTACGGAGAAGGTAATAAGTACCATCCCATTATCTATTCTATCGCCTACCGCAGCCGGTTTTACCAGGTTGAGGTGATTACCCGACGCGAAACCATGGTTGCTACGGTCATTACCGGAGTCCGCAATCTGACGCACCTCTCCGGCGCCGCCTGACGGCCGCTTGTCATAGCGCGGGGGCAAAGTGCCCCCGCCATCCCCGCTTAACGGCGATAGAGAGAATTGGCCGGATAGATTGCGCCAATCACACTCTTTTCCCGTGCGCCCGTTACCGCAGGCAGATTGCCCGGCAGGCCGGAGAGTGTGCGAAACGCCAGCCACGCAAATGCCAGCGCTTCCATGTCATCGCCACTGATTCCCGCCGCATCAGTAGGGGTGACTTCCGTTCCAGGAAGATGCGCCGCCAGGCGCGCCATCAGCTGGGGATTACGACTCCCGCCGCCACACACCAGCAGACGGTCGCAGCCATCATTGAGTAACACCTGCTGCGTGATAGTGATGGCGCTCAGCTCAACCAGTGTGGCCTGCACATCCTGTGGGGCCAGCCCCGGGAAATAGCGCAGATGCTGTTCAAGCCAGCCAAGATTGAAGTGTTCGCGCCCGGTGCTTTTCGGCGGCGGCAACGCAAACCATGGCTCACGCAACAGCGCCTCCAGCAGTGGCTGAATCACGGTTCCGCTGCGCGCCCACTGTGCATCTTTGTCATACGGCTGCCCCTGATTGCGCCAGATCCAGGCATCCAGCAGCATATTCCCAGGGCCGGTATCAAAGCCGCGCACTGGCTGACCCGGGATGAGCAGCGAGAGATTGGCAATGCCACCAATATTCAGCACCATGCGGCGTTCAGTGGCATCCATCAGCAGCGCCTGATGAAAGGCAGGCACCAGCGGCGCACCCTGCCCACCCAGCGCCATGTCACGGCGGCGGAAGTCACCCACCACCGTCACGCCGGTCGCCGCGACAATCTGATTATTGTCACCTATCTGCAGCGTATTAGGTGCGTCACTCTGGGGCTCATGCCAGACGGTCTGACCATGACAGCCAATCGCCGTGATGTCACTGGCCTCCAGCGCTTCACGCTTCATCAATGTCACCACGGCTTCAGCAAAGAGCTGGCCGAGGCGGGTATCAAGCTGGCCAAGCTGCGACAGCGTCAGAGTTTGCCCCTGACACACTCCCAGAATCGCCTGACGCAGCGCGGCTGGCATCGGATGGCAGTAGCTTGCCTGCTGTGCCACCATATTTTCATCAATGGCAGCCAGCACCACATCCACCCCATCCAGGCTGGTGCCTGACATCACACCGATATAGCGTCCTGATTTCATAGCTATTCCTTACTTCCGGCAGGAAGTGCAATTCGTCTGCGGCTAGCCTGACAAATAATGATCGCTAATTCTATGATTAAATTGTTTTTATCCAATCGTGCTCACTGATAACGTTATGGGACTATTTTTAGACCACGATTGAATTATTGTTAATCCTGCATAGTCTATGCTTCGTTCAACCGTGTTTTATTCGGACAGGGATTAATTTGCCAGGTTTGTGTCTTATACTGTGTGCAGGATACAGCGGTAAACGTGGCGCCTTCTCGACTAAAGGAGTTTCAAATGATTAAGCGTGTAATTGTGGTCGCTCTGACCGGTGCTATGCTCGCAGGTTGTAGCAATACCAGTACGCTGTCGGGTGATACCTACAGTGCCAGTGAAGCAAAGCAAATCCAGAGCGTTTCGTACGGTACCTTAGTCTCCGTTCGTCCTGTGAAGATCCAGGGCGGCGATGAGAGCAACGTCATCGGTGCCATTGGTGGTGCGGTGTTAGGTGGCTTCCTGGGTAATACCATTGGTGGCGGCACCGGACGTAGCCTGGCGACAGCCGGTGGTGCCGTTCTGGGTGGCGTTGCGGGTCAGGGCGTTCAGGGCGCAGTGAATAAAACGGATGGCGTAGAGCTGGAAATCCGTAAGGATGATGGCAACACCATCATGGTGGTTCAGAAGCAGGCCGCCTCGCGCTATTCTGTTGGCCAGCGTGTTGCAATGGCATCCAACGGCAGCCAGGTGACGGTTTCACCTCGCTGATGTTGTGAAACAAAAAACCGACGCCTGTGCGTCGGTTTTTTTATTTCTCTTTGTTCTGAAGTTCGAGAATATTTTTCTCAAGCCGGGCGATCAGCGTCACCATCTGACGGATCTCTTCCTGGCTGATGCCGGAAAGAATGTCATCCCGCGTCTCATCAATTACCGTCTCAACCTGTTCGATAATCGGCTCAGCCTGCTGCGTCAGCTTAATTCGCTTGGCACGACGATCGTTAGCGCAGGTCGAACGGGTTATAAGTCCTTTCTCTTCCAGTTGATCCAGCGTGCGCACCAGCGAAGGTTGTTCAATCCCAATTGCTTTGGCTAACTGAATCTGCGACTGTTCTGGCGGCAGTTGATGAATATTGTGCAACGTCACCCAGTGTGTCTGAGTCAGCTCAAGCGGTTTCAGCCGCTGATCAATCAACGCGCGCCAGATGCGCACCAGGCGAGATAAATCCGTTCCGAGGGGCGTATCCATTTCATCTCCTTATAATTAGCTTGCTAGCTATCAAGCCAGATTTTACACTATTCTGCGAGTTTACAGGACAAATTACAAATCCCGGGCCAGGCCACGATAACGCGGCAGCGCATCCCGTCTGCTGTTTGGGTTAACGAAGGATGTTATCACGTGCTCACTCCTGCTTTTTCAGGTGAGAACCCGCTGACCGATCTGGTGGTTGGCGCCTCACTCTTTTTCCCGCCGATGTTCAAGGCGGTGATCCTCGGTTTCTTTTTCTGGCTGCTGATTCACCCGCTGGTGCGCGGCTGGATCTACTCCGGTGATATCTGGCATCCCACCCTGTTTGATCTCTCGCTGTTTGTGCTGTGCGTAACCGCCGCTCTCTGGCTCATCGGTCATGGATAATCGATATGAAATTTAACGCGGTAAAATATTTTTCAACGCTCATTGTCTTTGCACTGGCGTTACTGGCCGGCGGCTGGCTGTGGAACTACTACATGCAGTCGCCCTGGACCCGTGACGGGAAAGTGCGGGCAGAGCTGGTGGATATCACGCCTCAGGTCTCGGGCCGGGTTACGGAACTGAAGGTCAAAGACAATCAATTTGTGCACAAGGGCGAGCTGCTGGTCACGCTGGACACGGTGCCGTGGCAGATTGCGCTCGACAACGCCGCCGCTCAGCTCAGCAAAGCGCAAGCGGACCTGGCGAAAGCGCAGCACGAGTTTAACCGGCGCAGCAGCCTGCCGCGCAACATCATCTCTGCCGAGGATCTCGATGCGGCACGCTTAAGCGCCGGAGCTGCGGCTGCCAGCACTAAAGCCGCGCAGGCGGAGTGGGAACGGGCGCGCTGGAATCTGCAACAGACAACGCTGACCGCACCGGCGGATGGCTGGATCACTAATCTCACGCTTCGGCCCGGCAGCTATGCCACTGCGGGTTCGCCTCTGTTTGCCCTGGTCGACAGCCACTCTTACTACGTCATGGGCTATTTCGAAGAGACCAAGCTGCGCCATATTCATCCAGGCGCAACGGCACAGGTGGTGCTCTACAGCAGTAGCATGCGGCTGCAGGGCAAGGTAGACAGCATTGGCCGCGCCATCTATGACCAGAGCATTGAGACTGACAGCGGCCTGGTGCCCGATATCAAGCCAAACGTGCCCTGGGTGCGGCTGGCGCAGCGCGTACCGGTACGCATTCGTCTCGATTCGCTTCCGGCCAATGCTGATCTGGTGGCCGGCACCAGCTGCACCATCACCATCCAGCCATGAATGTTCAGTGGCTGGCCTGGGATCAACTGCCCTGGATTAAAGCGAACAGAGGCCAGTGGCGCTATGCGTTACGTAACGCGATCGCCATGTGTCTGGCACTGAGCATCGCCTATGGACTGGATCTCGATGAACCCTACTGGGCGATGACCTCTGCTGCCGTGATCAGCTTTCCCACCGTTGGCGGCGCGATCAGCAAAAGTCTTGGCCGCATTGTCGGCAGCCTGCTGGGGGCCACCGCCGCACTGCTGATCGCCGGCCACACCCTGAACGAGCCCTGGCTGTTTACCTTTGCCATTGCCGGCTGGCTGGCGCTCTGCACCGGCATTTCGAACCACTACCAGAACAACGTCGCTTACGCGTTTTCACTGGCGGGTTACACCGCTGCCATCATCGCTTTCAGCAGCGTGAATATCACCGATATCACCACGCTGTGGACGATTGCGCAGGCACGCGTCTGCGAGGTGATCTCCGGCATTCTCTGCGCCGGATTGATGATGATGGTGCTGCCGAGTACCTCGGATGGCGAGGCGCTGATTACCTCACTGAAGCAGATGCATGCCCGTTTGCTGGAGCATGCGGTGTTACTGCTGCAGCCCTCGGCCAGTGATACCATTCGTGTCGCGCATGAAAACGTCATCAGCCAGATCCTGACCATGAATCTGCTGCGGATTCAGGCGTTCTGGAGCCACTACCGCTTTCGCCGACAGAACAACGTCCTGAACTATGTGCTGCATCAGCAGCTGCGACTCACCAGCGTGCTTTCGAGCCTGCGGCGCATGTTGCTGAACTGGCCCGATGCGCCAGAGCCGCTGTTTGAAGCCTTGCAGCGCCTGCTGGCTGAGCTGGCGAAACCGGCGTGTGATAAATATCGTCTTGCGCAAATCCTGCGCAGCGTGACGCCTGGCGCAGACGGCGACTACCGGCAGCGCGCGTTTTGTCAGCGGCTGCGCTACTTCTGCTGGATGTACCTCAACGTACTGCGCTGGATTCGTCTGCTGGATCGTGCCGATGCCGATACCCGCTTTCAACCCCCGCCGGTTCCGGCGCTGGCGCGCGACAGTGACAGTGCCGAAGCGGGCTGGAGCGCCCTGCGCACCTTCTGTGTGATCGTGCTGGGCTGCGCCTTCTGGATCAATACGCAATGGTCTTCCGGCGCTTCCGCGCTCACCCTGACCGCTATTGCCTGCGTGCTTTACGCCTCCGTGCCCTCACCCGGCGGCAGCGTCACGTTGCTGCTGAAAACCCTGCTGTGGCTGTTTGCGTTTAGCTTTGTGATGAAGTTTGGCCTGATGGTGCAGATCAGTCAGCTGTGGCCGTTTTTACTGTTTCTCTTTCCGCTGCTGGTGACGTTACAACTCTTCAAGCTGCAGCAGAAACAGCGCGCCGGGATGTGGGGACAGTTCATCGTCTTTATGGGCTCGTTTATCGCGGTGACGAACCCACCGACCTGGGATTACCAGGACTTTTTCAACGATAACATTGCCAAAGTCTGCGGGGTGCTGCTCGCCTGGCTGGCGTTCCAGATTCTGCGGCCCAGCTCTGATGCGCGGCGCAGCCGACGCCATATCCGCGCGCTGCGGCTGGCATTTCTCGATCAGCTGCGGCAGCGGCCACGACTCAGTGAGAGTCGCTTCGAATCGCAGATTTACCACCGCATCAGCCAGCTCAGCCATAGCCGGGATGAGCAGGCGCGCACCTGGCTACTTCGCTGGGGCGTAGTGCTACTCAACTGCTCACATATTGTCTGGCAACTGCGTGAATGGCGCGCCGGTTCGGCGGCCCTGACAGGGTTTCGTGATAGCAGTCTGCACAATCTGCAGCAGATCATCAGCAGCCGTGGCGTGCGCCACAGCTCGCTGGATCAGATGCTAAGGGAACTGGAGGAGAGTATCACCGCATTACTGGCGCTGGAAAACAACGAAGCCAGCGAACTGGCTGGCATTATCTGGCGTCTGCGCTGTTCGCTTGCACAACTGAAACAGGCGGTGCCGGCGTGATTACTGGCAATATTGCTGTTGCTGCCGGTTAAAATCTTCCTGCAACTGCTGCAGCGTTTTATGACCTTCAAAGCGGGTTTTATCCATCTCGGTCATCGGTTCAATGACCAGCGCTTTCTCGTCGGGTGAAAAGATGAAACGGCGTGTCAGTTCAGTGCCGGTAAAACTTTGACCGTGGATGCCACCACACACCATCGTCATGGTGCGACGATAGATGGTGGTATCCGTGAAATTGGTTTCGGTTGCGCTACGAAAAACCTGATCACAACCCTGTGCCTCCAGCTTACGCACCCTGCTGCGACTCAGCCATTCACGACCCTGAGCAATCTTTTCACAGGTGGCACGCATCGGGCTGGTATCAATGGTGCGCTGAAGTTCCCGACCGGTTTCGGTCACCAGCTGCGTATCATTGGGTTTATCGCATCCCACCAGCAGCAGACATAGCAGTAATGCGCCCTTGAATTTCATTATCCTGCTCCTTTCCCCATCACGCTTTCTTACCTGAATCAACATCATAGGGGGGAAATGTCAGGGATGGTACAACATTTCATAAACAGTCAGGAGAAAATCGGGCGGCCATTATCTGCCGCCCTGACACTCAGATTACACCGCAGGCATAACGCGCCCCGCCGCCGCCCAGCGGTTTAGGATGATCGGCGTGGTTATCCCCGCCAGCATGCACCATCAGCGCTTTTCCTTTGATCTCGTTTAAGGATTTCAGACGAGGTGCCAGCACCGGATAGGTTGCATTGCCTTTGTCATCGACATAAATCGCAGGCAAATCCCCGAGATGTCCCTCAGCGTAAGGCCCCAGATGTTTGCCACTGTTGGCAGGATCAAGGTGACCGCCCGCAGCACCGGCGGCGACCACTTTGCCTTCAGACTCGCCCGGCTCACAGCTGCCTTTAGCATGGACATGGAAACCATGAATGCCTGGCTGAAGGCCTTTCAGATCGGGCGTGAACTGCAGACCATACTGTGTCTCGTCAATTTTTACCGTGCCAACCGATTTTCCGATGCCTTCAGCGGTAACCTGATGGACCGTAACCTGCTCGCTGGCAGCCTGTGCTGCACCGCAGGCGATCAGGGCGAATAGCGCAACAGCTTTCATTTTCATGATGACTCCTTTTTCATCCCAGGGATTGAGGTAAGTCTGGTCGCTGTTGCGCTATTTTGCTGAAGATTGACGCACTTTTACGCTTCAGGGCACATCAAAACCCAGCGCCGCCTTACGAATGCGGAACCACTGCTGACGTGTCAGCATGACATTCAGTGCACCAGCGGCTTCGCTGACCCGGGATGTTTTACCTGAACCGATAATGGGCAGTGGGCGCGACGGCAGCATCAGTATCCAGGCATAAACGACCTGATCCAGGCTGGTGGCGCCGGTTTCCTGCCGCACAGCTTCCAGTTCGTTACGCAGTGGCTGATAGTGCGGATCGTTAAACAGGCGGCCTCCTCCCAGACAGGACCAGGCCATCGGACGAATGCGCAGTTGCTGGCATTGATCCAGCGATCCATCCAGCAGCACGCTTTGCTGAACCGGTGAAATCTCCAGCTGATTGGTGACCAGCGAGAACGGCAAGCGGGATTGCAGCAGGGAGAACTGAGAGGGTGTGAAGTTTGAGACGCCAAAATGCAGAACCTTGCCGCTCTGATGCAATGCCATAAAGGCTTCAGCCACGTCGTCAGCCGCCATCAGCGGATCGGGGCGATGGATCAGGAGCAAATCAAGGCGATCGGTGTGGAGATGGCGCAGCGAGTTTTCAGCGCTCTGCAGGATATGGTTTTTATCGGTGATGTAGTGGCCAATCTGATGCTCAGGCCGGGCGCGGGTAGCAATACCGCATTTGGTCACAATCTGCAGCTGGTCGCGCAGTCCGGGTGCCAGTTTCAGCGCCTCGCCAAATGCCGCTTCACACTGGTAGTCACCGTAGATGTCGGCATGGTCAACGGTGGTAATGCCAAGCCGCAGATGGTGCTCAATAAACGCGACGCGCTCCTGAGGTGACATGCCCCACTCCATCAGGCGCCAGTACCCCATAACCAGCGGTGAAAATTCTGGCCCCTGTGAAGCGATGGCTTGCGGTTCTAACATGACGTTCTCCCTGTTGCGCGTGGGCTGTAATTAATGTGTCAGAGAGTATAACGGAAAGCGCAAAGTCGTCAGAATAACTCTGGCTGTTGTGGCTCGGGTGGCTCGTCGCCTTTCTGTTGACGCTGCAGACGCTGTCGACGCTGCTGACAAAGGCGTATCACCTCACGCTTTTGCGCATCACTAAAGCGCAGCCAGTTGAACCGCTCATCGCGGCTGCGTAAACATCCCAGGCAGTAACCGCGTGCATCCGTCTGGCAGATGCCGCGACAGGGGCTGGGAACCGGAAAAAACTCAAGCTGCTCGGCCACCACGACTCCAGATTCATTAAATAAAAAGCAAAATCAGTCCACTCAAAAGCGTAGCCTGGTTGCGCAGGAAGAAAATCCTGACCGGTCAGAATTATCCTTTTCTTTCTCTCTGGGGTGAACACTCTGTGCCAAATGCAACAGACTGAGTTGCGTTAGACCGACTGGTCTACTAATCTCAGAGCCATGAATAAGACGCTGCAACGTAATGAAACCCGTGAACACCTGCTCCAGACAGGGGAGACACTCTGTCTTCAGCGCGGCTTTGCCGGAATGGGCCTCAGTGAGCTGCTGACGCAGGCGGCGGTGCCGAAAGGCTCCTTCTACTACTATTTCCGCTCTAAAGAAGCGTTTGGCGTGGCGTTACTGGAACGTTACTTTGCGCGTTTCCTGCAGGATGTCGAGCTGCAGCTCAACCAGACCAGCGGCACCCCGCGTGAGCGTCTGCTGAACCACTTTCGTGCGGCCGTTGAGCTGTTTGTGCAGCAGGGTCACATTATGGGTTGTCTGGGCGTTAAGATCTCCGCTGAGGTATGCGATCTTTCTGAGCCAATGCGTGACGCACTGCAGCAGGGCGCAGCGAAAATCACGGCCCTCTACGCCCGGACGCTGATCACTGCAGAACAGCAGGAGTCGATGAACCTGCCACAGCCTCCCGCGCAGATGGCGGAATTACTGTCGTTGCTGTGGCTTGGCGCCAGCCTGCAGAGCAAAATTTCCCGCGAGGCGCAGCCACTGCGCCTGGCATTGAGTACCATCGAACAGTGGCTTAAGAGCCACTGATTTTTAAAAAACGCATTTGTAGACGACTGGTCTACTAATCAGGAGCTATTATGGCGAGTACCCAGCTGTTTAATCCGCTGAAAGTCGGCGCAATTACCGTCCCAAACCGCGTATTCATGGCACCGCTGACCCGTCTGCGCAGCATCGAGCCTGGCGACATCCCTACCCCGATGATGGCGGAATATTACCGTCAGCGCGCCAGCGCCGGTCTGATCATCACTGAAGCAACCCAGATCTCTTTCCAGGCGAAAGGCTATGCTGGTGCACCAGGCTTACATACGCAGCCACAGATTGCAGCGTGGAAAGCGATTAACGAAGGCGTGCATCAGGCTGGCGGCCACACCGCCGTGCAGCTTTGGCATACCGGTCGTATCTCTCATAACAGCGTGCAGCCGGAAGGTAAAGCACCGGTGGCTCCCTCGGCGATTGCTGCAGGCACCCGTACTTCACTGCGTGCGGAAGATGGCAGCGTTTATCGCGAAGATACCTCAACACCGCGTGAACTGACCGTGCCGGAGATCAAGCAGATCGTGGCCGATTTCGGTCAGGCTGCGGCCAACGCACGTGAAGCGGACTTTGATCTGCTTGAGCTGCACTCGGCGCACGGTTATCTGATTCACCAGTTCCTGGCACCAGACTCCAACCAGCGTACCGATGAATACGGTGGCAGCATTGAAAAACGCGGTCGCTTTGCGCAGGAAGTAGTTGATGCGGTCATTGCTAACTGGTCTGCCGATCGCATTGGTATTCGCGTATCACCTATCGGTAGCTTCCAGAATCTGGATAACGGTCCGGACGAAGAAGAAGCGGCGTTGTGGTACATCGGCGAGCTGGCAAAACGCAATATCGCCTATCTGCACCTCTCTGAGCCAGACTGGGCCGGTGGTCAGCCTTACACCGACGCTTTCCGCCAGAAAGTGCGTGATCTCTTCCCGGGTGCCATCATCGGTGCGGGTGCCTACACCGTTGAGAAAGCCGATGACCTGATTGGTCGTGGTCTGATCGATGCCGTTGCCTTTGGTCGCGATTACATAGCTAACCCGGACCTGGTTGAGCGTCTGCAGCAGGATGCGCCGCTCAATCCACAGCGCCCGGAAAGCTTCTACGGCGGCGGCGCTGAAGGGTATATCGACTACCCGACGCTGTAATCGTTTTGGGCTGCCGTCCGGGACGATGACGGCAGCCATTATTCAATGGCGATTTTCATCGCTATACTTATCGCCTGGGTCATCCGGCGATGGCGTTTTATTTAAAAGAGGATGTTATGCGTTTACTTCATACCATGCTGCGCGTTGGCGATCTGCAACGTTCAATCGATTTCTACACTCGTGTGCTCGGCATGCGCGTGCTGCGTCAGAGCGAAAACACCGAATATAAATATACCCTGGCCTTTGTGGGCTACACCGACGAGAGCGAAGGTGCGGTAATCGAACTGACCTATAACTGGGGCGTCGATAAGTATGACCTCGGTAATGCGTATGGTCACATTGCACTGGGCGTGGATGACGCGGCAGCTGCCTGCGAACGCATCCGTAAAGATGGCGGCAACGTGACGCGTGAGGCTGGCCCGGTCAAAGGCGGCTCTACCATTATTGCCTTTGTTGAAGATCCCGATGGTTACAAAATCGAGCTGATCGAAAACAAAGATGCCGGCAACGGCCTGGGCAACTAAACCTGCCCCTCAGCCTGCCCGTTCGGGTGGGCTGAATCCCCTTCTCTGCGCTTCATCTGCTGCACCCGGCCCCGTTTTTTGCCATAATACGCGCTGCCCTTTTTCTGCAACGAGATCCTGATGTCTGAATCGAATTCCCCTAATGCACTCAATCAACGTTTCCGTGGCTTCTATCCGGTGGTGATCGACGTTGAAACCGCAGGTTTCAACGCGCAAACCGATGCGTTACTGGAGATTGCTGCCATCACGCTGAAAATGGATGAAGAGGGCTGGATTCAGATTGACCAGACGCTGCATTTCAACGTCGAACCTTTTGTCGGTTCGCTGCTGCATCCTGAAGCGCTGGCGTTTACCGGTATCGATCCCAGCAATCCGCTGCGCGGAGCAGTCAGTGAATATGAAGCGCTGCATGCCATTTTCAAAATGGTGCGCAAGGGGATTAAGGACAGTGGCTGCAATCGCGCCATTATGGTGGCGCACAATGCCACTTTTGACCTGAACTTTATGTCAGCAGCGGCAGAGCGTGCCAGCCTGAAGCGCAATCCGTTTCACCCCTTTGCCACCTTTGACACCGCGGCACTCAGCGGACTGGTGCTGGGTCAGACGGTTCTGGCGAAAGCCTGTATTGCGGCGGGAATGGAGTTTGACAGTACCCAGGCGCATTCGGCGCTTTATGACACGCAGCAGACAGCAACACTGTTCTGCGAGCTGGTGAACCGCTGGAAACGCTTAGGCGGCTGGCCACTGCCTTTCGCGGAAGGCGATGCAGAAGCCAGTGCATCCGCATAAGGGATGCTGCAATGGAAAAGGCCGACGTGATGTCGGCCTTTTTTTATTCTGCTTCTTTAAATTTTTCTGCAGTCTCTTTGATCAGCGTCTGCAGTTCACCACGCTGTAACATCTCAACGATGATGTCGCAGCCACCGACCAGCTCGCCATCAACCCACAACTGCGGGAAGGTTGGCCAGTTAGCGAATTTCGGCATCTCGGCACGAATGTCCGGATTCTGCAGAATATCCACGTAAGCAAAACGCTCACCACAGGCTGACAGCGCCTGTACCGCCTGTGCAGAGAAACCGCAGCTAGGCAGTTTCGGGGAACCTTTCATGTACAGCAGGATCGGATTTTCTGCGATCTGGCGCTGAATTTTTTCTACAGTACTCATAATTGCCTTCCTTAAATCGTGACTTCGTGTTTGTTTATTGTAGCGACTTCGCAGCGTGACTGAAAACGAGATTTTGTCCGCTACCGATTATACCGCCATCATTGTTAAGTCCTGCAGCGGGATGCACGACCCTCTGATTATTAACAGCGGGTAACAGTTTAATAATTCGTAATAATTTCGCTGATATAAGACGCTGAAAATGTTCATTTTCAGCGCGATTACGTGGGTTGCACAGATTAATATTAAAAGGCATTACAGTTTTTAAACGAACTGGACTAGAATGGCCTGGGCCCTGATCCTGGATCAGATTAATCTCAACTTTGTCGCGGTGCGTAGTGGCCCTGACAACTTAACTAATCAACGGACTATGCGTTTAATCATTACGCTTTTCATGCTGGCCATTGCGCAACTGTTTTTCAACGTCGCTGCTGCTTCACCGCACACGCCGGTGAACGTCAGTACGCATAAAGCAGAAAAAAAGAGTGCGCGCGACGATGAACGCCGCAAACGTCGCCAGGTAAAAACGGTGACGAAAAAGACTCGCCTCAGCCCTGTTCAAAAACTTAAAACGAAAAAACAGAAAAAAGTCGAACTCACTGCCAAACAGACGCCTGCTAAGAAGACCTCGCTTAAAACCGCCCGTATAAGCAAAAGCCAGCAAAAGAACAAAGAGAAGAAACGCTATGGCCATCAGCGCCTGCTAAAAACCGCTGAGGTCACCACCAGCGAGCCGGGCACGATTAAAATGAGCAAATCCCACCGTCAGCGTTATCAGAAGGCTCGCGAAACCGCGATGACCAAACTGATGGGCCAGCTGGGTAAACCCTACCAGTGGGGCGGCACTTCGCCGCATACCGGCTTCGATTGCAGCGGCCTGGTCTGGTACGCCTATAAAGATCTGGTGAAGTTTAAGATTCCGCGTACCGCTAATGAGATGTATCACCTGCGTGACGCCGCACCCATCAAGCGTGAGTCGCTGGAGAAAGGCGATCTGGTCTTCTTCCGTATTAATGGTCGCGGTACAGCGGATCACGTTGGCGTGTACCTGGGAGATGGCAAGTTTATCCAGTCACCGCGTACCGGAAAAGACATTCAGATTAGCGCATTAGGGGAAGATTACTGGCAGCGTCATTACATTGGTGCCCGTCGTGTGATGACGCCGAAAACCATACGCTAACCAGAAAACAGTCGTAAAAAGCCGGGAGATTCCCGGCTTTTTTTTAGTGCAGAATGGCGGTAAAACTAAAGGCTACAATCATCAGCAGACAGCCCGCAGTCGTCATTAAAGCCAGTTTAAGATCGGTACTCATTGTTTGCTCCTTAGTCACACAATTTGTGGGGATATCGCATTTTCCCACAGGGCCCGGTAAAAATCTCGTTTTATCCGTTCAGCCTTGTTAGAATCCCGCCTTTGTTGCGCAACGCGCGCAATCCTGATTCCGTTTGCGCCGGTTTTCAGGCGTTTGATTTTCGCCAGCGGCCTGTAAACCGGCCAGAAACGCGGCATTTTTGCGGAAAAAACCCTGAGCAGACGCAAACGTTTAACACTACGCTTATCATAGAGTTAGATAAGCACTGGAGTCCGATTTTCATGGCAACAATTAAAGATGTGGCGAAACGCGCTGGCGTCTCAACGACGACAGTTTCGCACGTCATCAATAAAACCCGCTTTGTCGCAGAAGAGACGCGCAACGCGGTCTGGCAGGCGATAAAAGAACTGCACTATTCGCCAAGCGCCGTGGCGCGCAGCCTGAAAGTGAATCACACCAGAACGCTGGGCCTGCTGGCGACCTCCAGCGAAGCCCCCTATTTCGCAGAGATTATTGAAGCGATTGAGAATCACTGTTTTGACAAAGGCTATACGCTGATTCTGGGGAATTCGCATAACGATCTGCAAAAACAGCGCGCCTATCTCAGCATGATGGCGCAGAAGCGTGTCGATGGTCTGCTGGTGATGTGCTCAGAATATCCAGACGACCTGCTGCAGATGCTGGAAGAGAACCGTAACATCCCGATGGTGGTAATGGACTGGGGCGAATCGCGCGCCGACTTCACCGACACGGTTCTGGATAACGCGTTCCAGGGCGGCTATCTGGCAGGACGCTATCTGATTGAACGCGGTCACCGCGACATTGGTGCTATCCCCGGTCAGATGGAGCGTAATACCGGTGGCGGACGTCATGCCGGTTTCCTGAAGGCGCTGGAAGAAGCCAGCATTCAGCCGCGCGCCGAGTGGATTGTCCAGGGTGACTTTGAGCCGGAGTCGGGCTATCAGGCGATGCAGCAGATCCTGTCACAGAAACAGCGCCCGACGGCGGTGTTCTGCGGTGGTGATATCATGGCAATGGGTGCAATTTGCGCCGCCGACGAAATGGGTTTGCGCGTACCGCAGGATATTTCGGTGATCGGTTATGATAATGTGCGCAACGCCCGCTATTTCGCACCGGCCCTGACCACCGTGCATCAGCCTAAAGCTCAGTTAGGTGAAAAAGCGCTGGATATGCTGCTGGACCGCATCACCAGTAAGCGTGAAGTGTCACAGACGATTGAAGTACACCCTACGCTGATTGAGCGCCGCTCGGTGGCCGACGGTCCATTCCGCGACTATCGCCGTTAATCCTCGCTTAACCACTCCTGATTAAGCGTTTGCGCATCACCCAGGTAGCTGAGCAACCAGCCAGTCGCCGGTGATGCGCGATCCTCAGCCCAGCTGACACAGCAGGGACTGTCCGGAAACGCCACCGGCAGAGTCAGTTCAACCAGATCGCCGCTGTCGAGCAGTGGCCTGGCAAGATGACCGGGCACCATCGCCACACACAATCCCGCCTGCACGCACTCCAGCCCGGTTTGCCATTCCGGCACCACCAGCCTGCGCTGGTTATCCAGCGTCCATGTCATTCGGCGCGGCAGTGCGCGTGAAGTATCTTCCAGCACCAGTGACGGCCAGCTACGCAGCGTGTCGTCATCGATCTGGCTCGCCTGCGTCAGGGGATGATCGGGCGCGACCACGCAGCGCCAGTTGAGTGTGCCCATATCGCGAAACGCAAAACGTCCGCCCACCGGAATCGCCTGGGTGGCCCCAATGGCCACTTCTACCCGGCCATCGGCCAGCGCATCCCAGACGCCGTTAAAAACTTCATAACTGATGATCAGCTCCATGTCGGGGAAATGGCGATAGAAATCTTTAACCAGTTGCGGGGTGCGCTGAGGTTTAGCGATACGGTCAACCGCGATGCTGAGCTGACCGCGCCAGCCGTTGGCCAGCTGCTGACACTGTCGTCGTGTGGCTAGCATTTTTTTGATGACGCTGCGCCCTTCACGGACAAAATGCTCGCCTGCCGGAGTCAGTACCACTTCACGGTGCTGACGCTCAAACAGCGGCACCGCCAGCCAGCTCTCCAGCTGCCGCACCGTGTAACTGATGGCAGAGGGCACCCGATGTAACTCCTGCGCAGCAGCGCTAAAGCTGCCGCCACGGGCGACTGCGTCAACCACTTCTAATGCATATTCTGACCACATAATCTGCCTTCAAAATTTTTAACAGCAAGCGGCAAATATTACCGTTTCACAGCAGCAAACGCACCTTTTACACTCTGCCGCGTTTATCCTGCAAAAATGAGAATGAGATGTTGTCGAATAAAGGATTTATGCCTTACCTTGCCCTGCTGAGCATGCTCGGCTTTTTAGCCACCGATATGTACCTGCCCGCCTTCGGCGCGATGCAGCAAACGTTTAACACCTCACCCGGCCTGATCAGCGCCAGTATGAGTCTTTTTCTGGGAGGCTTCGCTGTGGGTCAGCTCTTCTGGGGACCCCTTTCCGATCGCATTGGCCGTAAACCTGTGCTGCTTACCGGGCTGGCCATGTTTGGGATCGGTTGTGCAGGCATGCTGTGGGTCAATGATATCTATCTGATGCTGGCGCTACGTTTTGTTCAGGCGATTGGCGTCTGTGCTGCTGCCGTTAGCTGGCAGGCACTGGTCGTGGATCGCTACCCTGCCGCACGTGCCAACAAAGTTTTCGCCACCATTATGCCGCTGGTTGCACTCTCTCCGGCACTGGCCCCGTTGCTGGGCGCCTGGCTGATTGGTCATTTCCACTGGCGTTCAATCTTCCTGGTGCTGACCCTGATTGCGGTAGCCCTGATTCTGACCACGCTGCGTCTGCCCACTGTTCGCAAAGTCGCAGGTGAAAAAAAGGCACAGCCGGGTTTCTTTACCCTGCTCAAATCGCGGGTTTATAGCGGCAACGTGCTGATCTACTCAGCCTGTTCTGCCAGCTTCTTTGCCTGGCTGACGGGTTCGCCGTTTATTCTGGCAGATTTAGGTCTCTCGCCTGCCGACATCGGCCTGAGTTATGTGCCACAGACCCTCGCCTTTTTGATAGGTGGCTTCGGCTGTCGCGCCCTGCTCAACCGCTTTAACGGTTCACAGTTGCTGCCCTGGTTACTGGGTATCTACAGCCTGAGCATTCTGGCGCTGTTTGCTGTTGCGCTTGCCGGCAACAGCACGCTGGTTAGCCTGATGGTTCCATTCTGCGGCATGGCGCTGGCGAACGGCGCGATCTATCCGATTGTGGTCTCCAGTGCATTAATGCCCTTCCCGAATGCTACCGGCAAAGCGGCCGCATTGCAGAACACACTGCAGTTAGGTCTGTGCTTCGCCGCAAGCCTGGCGGTATCAGCCGGATTAACTCAGGCGCTGTTTACCACCACACTCACGATGACGGCGACCATTGTGCTCGCGCTGTTCGGCTTCGCCATGCAGCGTGCCGACAGCGCACAAAGTGTTGTTGCCTCAGCGCAACCTGCCTGCCAGGATAATCACTGACACACTGACTTCTTAGTTAGCATCCTAACAATAAGTCATTGAATATTGACCCGCGTGAGAATATACTCATTCGGGTCAACAAATCTGTAATAAATCAACAATATAATAACGTAATAATCTGATTGGCACCCTGTTGCCGGGACGGTATTCGCGCGCGTTATTCTCATCTTGCCCGTCCAGCTGCAGGCTATTCCAGTCCTCTGTATCACACAATAACCGGTGTGCGGAGTCATCCGTAACGTTTCTCAATGCCTGACGAAATTGGCTACTCTTTGTTCAGGTTCAGATTGGACAGGTGGTGGAAAAGCTATGAGTTCATCTTATGCTGAAGTAGTGAGCCCGGAAGAGAACCATTGGTATCGCATCGTTCATGAACTGCTGGAATCAGCGGATGTCGAAATCAATGGTTCACGTCCATGGGATATTCATGTCACGCATCCAGGTTTTTTTAAACGTGTTCTGCAGGAGGGTTCACTTGGGCTCGGTGAGAGCTATATGGATGGATGGTGGGAGTGTGACCGGCTGGATATGTTCTTTCACCACGTACTTAAACATAAACTCGATCAGCAATTGCCTCATCATTTTAAAGATACGTTGCGCATTGCCGCCGCTCGCTTAACGAATCTGCAATCAAAAAAACGGGCCTGGATTGTCGGTAAAGAGCATTACGATCTCGGCAACGATCTTTTTTCACTGATGCTTGATCCTTATATGCAATATTCCTGTGGCTACTGGAAAGAGGCCACGACGCTGGCGACAGCACAGGAAGCCAAGCTGGATATGATCTGCCGGAAATTAGCGCTGGAACCCGGGATGTCGCTGCTGG
The DNA here is from genome assembly GCF_019104105.1 of Pantoea jilinensis. NCBI lineage: Bacteria > Pseudomonadati > Pseudomonadota > Gammaproteobacteria > Enterobacterales > Erwiniaceae > Pantoea > Pantoea jilinensis. Next base: position 2,262,446 of record NZ_CP077746.1, read on the forward strand.
ATATTGGCTGTGGCTGGGGCGGACTCGCGGAATTTGCTGCACGTCATTACGGCGTCAAAGTGCATGGCGTGACGATTTCCGCCGAACAGCAAAAACTGGCGCAGCAGCGCTGTAACGGATTAGACGTCACAATTCTGTTGCAGGATTATCGCGATCTGAATGAGCAGTTTGATCGTATTGTTTCAGTGGGAATGTTCGAACATGTCGGGCCAAAAAATTACGCCACCTATTTTGATGTGGTCGATCGTAATTTAAAACCTGACGGTATTTTCCTGCTTCACACTATTGGTGCAATTAAGACCGATATGAGCGTCGATCCCTGGATCGATAAATATATCTTCCCCAATGGTTGTCTGCCGTCAGTGCGTCATGTAGCGGATGCCAGCGAGCCCCACTTTATTCTGGAAGACTGGCATAACTTTGGTGCTGATTACGACAAAACATTGATGGCCTGGCATGAACGCTTTGTGCAGGCCTGGCCAGAACTGGCGGATAAATATGGTGAACGCTTTAAGCGGATGTTCTCTTATTATCTCAATGCCTGTGCCGGTGCCTTCCGGGCGCGTGATATTCAGCTGTGGCAGATTGTGTTCAGTCGCGGTGTTGAGGGCGGATTACGGGTGGCGCGGTAGGGTCATGTTAAGAAGATGCTGCCGCGCCAGGGGCTTTAAAAAGGGGCCTGTTCAGTTTTGAGCGTGTAACAGCACAGGAACACAGAAAGATTTGAAAGAGACAAACCCGTTATCCGTGGCGGGGGACGCTTTCCTCTTCTGACTGTGTTCCCTGTGCTTCAGGCTATTATATCGCTGCCAGATTCACCCGGATGGGCTCCCCAGCAATCTTTGACGCTTATTAGCTCTCGGCGTCAGTCTGGCCGGTCAGCATGCTCATCGCTGCCGCGGCATCGCGCTGTGCTAATACCCGCTCAACGGTCTCTACGATTGCCTGCGTGTGTGGATCGATCTCAATATTAACCCGATCGCCAAACGTCTTCGCGCCCAGCGTGGTGCGCTCCAGCGTTTCCGGGATCAGATAGACGCAGAATTTGGTTTTCGTCACATCGCCGACTGTCAGGCTGATACCGTCGATGCCGACAAAACCTTTATGCAGAATATATTTCATCTGCGTCGGGTCCTGGATTTTAAACCAGATTTCGCGGTTATGTTCTGACTGGATAATCTTGCAGATCTCAGCGGTGGTCATAATATGACCTGACATCAGATGACCGCCTATTTCATCGCTGAATCGGGCTGCACGCTCAATATTGACCACATCACCCTGACGTAAATCACCCAGGTTAGTTACCCGCAAGGTCTCTTTAATTAAATCAAAACTGACGCAGTCGCCGTCAATTGCCGTCACGGTTAAACAGCAACCGTTGTGCGCGACAGATGCGCCCAGCGCCAGACCCGGTAAAAGCGCTTCCGGCAGTCGGACAGTGTGGGTACGAAACAGTTCTTTCTCTTCAATGGACACGATTTCTGCGGTGCCCTGCACAATACCGGTAAACATAGTCTTTGCCTCTGCGAAGTTTGCGCTAGTTTATCACAGCTCAGGTCAGGTGTTAGATTTCAGCCGACGCCCTCTATTTAATGACGGCGTAAAACGCATTGTGTGACAAAGATTGGCGAATGCTATTGCGCCAGTTACACTAGCCCGCGCAATTTCCTGGGCTTTTCTGCCCTTTTAATTCTTTCAACAAATCAGGTGTTAACGTGCAGAAGTATTTAACAGAAGCGCGTCAATTGCTGGCCCTTGCGATTCCAGTCATCCTTGCTCAGGTGGCGCAAACCGCAATGGGATTTGTGGATACCATTATGGCCGGTGCAGTCAGCGCCACGGATATGGCCGCCGTTGCTGTCGGCACCTCTGTCTGGCTTCCGGCCATCCTGTTTGGTCATGGTCTTCTGCTTGCATTGACGCCCACCGTTGCGCAACTCAACGGTTCAGGTCGCCGCGAACGCATCGGCGAACAGATTCGTCAGGGATACTGGCTCGCTTTCTTCGTCTCGCTGCTGATTATGGTGCTGTTATGGCATGCAGGCTATCTCATCCGGGCGATGCATGACATCGATCCTGCGCTGGCGCTGAAAGCAGAAGGCTATCTGCATGCCCTGCTGTTTGGCGCGCCTGGCTATCTCTTCTTTCAGGTGCTGCGCAATCAGTGCGAGGGGCTGTCGAAAACCAAACCCGGCATGGTGCTGGGCTTTCTGGGCTTGATGTTCAACATCCCGCTCAACTATGTCTTTATTTATGGGCACTTCGGCATGCCTGCCCTGGGTGGTGTCGGCTGTGGTGTAGCGACCGCCTCTGTTTACTGGGTGATGTTTATCTGTATGCGCTTCTGGGTACGCCGGATGGGCAGCATGCGTGATATCCGGCTTGAGAGCCGCTGGTCGCCTCCTTCGCGTCCGATTCTGAGCCGCCTGATGACGCTGGGATTGCCAGTGGCATTGGCACTCTTTTTTGAGGTCACCTTGTTTGCCGTTGTTGCTCTGCTGGTCTCGCCACTGGGTATCGTCAATGTGGCGGGTCACCAGATTGCGCTGAACTTCAGTTCACTGATGTTTGTGTTGCCGCTGTCGCTGGGTGTCGCGACCACCATTCGCGTCGGTTATCGTCTGGGTCAGGGGTCCACCGAGCAGGCACGGGTCGCGGCCTGGACCGCTCAGGGTGTGGGCATCAGCATGGCCGCGCTGACCGCGATTTTTACCGTCACGTTTCGTCATCAGATCGCCCTGCTCTATAACGATAATCCCGAGGTGGTGACACTGGCGGCACAGCTGATGCTGCTGGCGGCCATTTATCAGTTTTCGGACTCGATTCAGGTGATTGGCAGCGGGATCCTGCGCGGCTATAAAGATACGCGGTCGATTTTCTTTATTACCTTTATCGCTTACTGGCTGCTGGGACTGCCCGCGGGCTACCTGCTGGCACTGACCGACTGGATTGTGCCGCGGATGGGTCCGGCGGGTTTCTGGTGCGGTTTTATTATTGGTCTGACCTCAGCGGCTTTGATGATGCTCTGGCGTATCAGGCGGTTACAGCAGTTACCGGCGGACATCATCCTGACACGTGCAGCACGATAGCTTTAAACGCGGGTCATTCGTGGCCCGCAATGTCGAAAAAAACGACGGTTAGCACAGTTGCTGCTCAGTCATGGCGAAAAAACTATTTTCCCCTTGCCAGGCTTACACACTGCCGTTAATATTCGTCCCCGCTGTCGCCCTGACAGCATGTTGCGCTCTTAGCTCAGTTGGTTAGAGCACCACCTTGACATGGTGGGGGTCGATGGTTCGAGTCCATTAGAGCGCACCAAGTGCGTCCGTAGCTCAGTTGGTTAGAGCACCACCTTGACATGGTGGGGGTCGGTGGTTCGAGTCCACTCGGACGCACCAATATTTAGTATGCGCTCTTAGCTCAGTTGGTTAGAGCACCACCTTGACATGGTGGGGGTCGATGGTTCGAGTCCATTAGAGCGCACCACTTTCAGAATTCCTTCAGTTTGCGCAACGCCTCCTTTTATTGATCTGCATCGCTTCTCCCCTCTGCTTTTTGATTGGTTTTCGCATACTTAGCGTCTATACTGTCCCGCGTTGCTTACTTGAAAGGTTTCAGCGATCACGTGCTTACTGCGATAACTCAAATGATTTGCGCAACAACAGCGTGGTGGTTACCAACCGTAACCGCACAACTTCCCTGCACGCCTGGCCTTCGTCACCTATTCTTACTCAGTACTGCCCTTTTCAGTCTCAATCAGAAATTTCACTTCGATGCGCTGCCATCGAATTCCGCCCTTATTCATCCATCACAACTTACAGAAAATCCGTCATGAAAAAGACTAAAATCGTTTGTACAATCGGCCCGAAAACCGAATCCGAAGAGATGCTGACTCAGCTCCTCGAAGCTGGCATGAATGTCATGCGTCTTAACTTCTCTCACGGCGACTATGCAGAACATGGTCAGCGCATCACCAATATGCGTGCCGTTATGCAAAAAACCGGTCGTCAGGCCGCGATCCTGCTGGATACCAAAGGCCCTGAAATCCGCACCATGAAGCTGGAAGGCGGTAACGATGCAGCGTTGAAAGCCGGCCAGACATTTACCTTTACGACTGATCAGAGCGTGATCGGTAACAGCGAACGCGTTGCAGTTACCTATCCAGGCTTCACGGCTGACCTGAAAATCGGCAACACAGTGCTGGTCGATGATGGCCTGATCGGCATGGAAGTGACCGAAGTCACTGAAAATACCGTGGTGTGTAAAGTCCTGAATAATGGCGATCTGGGTGAGAACAAAGGCGTTAACCTGCCAGGTGTTTCTATCCAGCTGCCCGCTCTGGCTGAAAAAGATAAGCGCGATCTGATTTTTGGTTGTGAGCAGGGCGTTGACTTTGTCGCTGCCTCTTTCATCCGTAAACGTTCAGACGTGCTGGAAATTCGTGAGCACCTGAAACAGAACGGTGGCGAACACATCCAGATCATCTCCAAAATTGAAAACCAGGAAGGCCTGAATAACTTCGACGAAATCCTCGAAGCGTCAGACGGCATCATGGTTGCACGTGGCGACCTGGGCGTTGAGATCCCGGTTGAAGAAGTGATCTTCGCGCAGAAGATGATGATCAAAAAATGTAATAAAGCACGCAAAGTGGTTATCACAGCCACCCAGATGCTTGATTCCATGATCAAGAACCCGCGCCCTACCCGCGCAGAAGCCGGTGACGTCGCCAACGCCATCCTTGATGGGACTGATGCTGTCATGCTGTCAGGTGAGAGCGCCAAAGGCCGTTATCCGCTGGAGTCAGTCACCATTATGGCGACCATCTGCGAACGTACCGACCGTGTGATGAAGTCACGCATCGACAGCCAGAGTGATAACCGCAAAATGCGTATCACAGAAGCCGTCTGCCGTGGTGCTGTTGAGACCGCTGAGAAGCTGGAAGCGCCTCTGATTGTGGTGGCTACCGAAGGCGGTAAGTCGGCGAAATCTGTACGTAAATATTTCCCGAACGCAACTATCCTGGCGCTGACTACCAATCCGACCACTGCACGTCAGCTGATCCTGAGTAAAGGCATTGAGACGCGTCTGGTGACTGAGATCGCATCAACCGACGATTTCTATCGTCTGGGTAAAGAAGCGGCGCTGGAAAGTGGCTTTGGCCAGAAAGGTGATGTCGTGGTTCTGGTGTCCGGTGCATTAGTACCAAGCGGAACTACCAACACCGCTTCCGTTCACGTCCTGTAAAACTTTCTTAAGCCATTATTTTGAAGCGCCTGAGTCAGGCGCTTTTTTTATTTCTACCTAAACCAAATACCAGAAAATTCCAATCGAAAATAACTATTCAAATACTCTTAATATTAAGGTTAATCCGATTAAATCCCTCTGTTTTCCCTTAATTTTTTTATCATATTCTGTGATCCGCTGCTTCTTTGAGCGAACGATCAAATTTAAGCATCTTCTCATCAAAAATTTATTCTCAACTTAAAAAGCTTTGTGTAATACTTGTAACGCTACATGGAGATTAACTCAATCTAGAGGGTATAAATAATGAATCGTACTAAACTGGTACTGGGCGCGGTAGTTCTGGCTTCAACTATGCTGGCTGGTTGCTCAAGCAACGCTAAAATCGACCAGCTGTCTTCAGACGTTCAGACTCTGAACGCTAAAGTTGACCAGCTGAGCAACGACGTGAACGCAGTGCGTTCAGACGTTCAGGCTGCTAAAGATGACGCAGCTCGCGCTAACCAGCGTCTGGACAACCAGGCTCACTCTTACCGTAAGTAAGAGTTCTGGTTTAAAAATGGCGCCTTTATGGCGCCATTTTTTTTGCCTGAATTCAGCACCCTTTCGGGTACGTGTTGCTTCAGGGTTGAACCGCTTTACCTTCAGTCTGTGAAACCGGATTCTCCGCGCTCGCAGATGCACTCTCCAGCCCCGCAGGCAGCACGGTGTCACTCTGTACCGGCTCTCCACTGCTCACCAGCACAGGCATGCCTGAGCGGCGCGTTAAGCTGGCTTTAATCAGCGCGCTATCACTCTTCTCACTTTTCATAAACTTCTTCAGGTCACCGGTGATCGCAATCGGCATGGTCTGGGGATCGTCTTTGTCGCTATGGGATAGCGGCTGGTGTACTTCCACGTAGCGTTTCCCATCCGGCTCCACGGCGTACTTCACCGGCTGATTGATGATCTGAACACGCGTGCCTTTTGGCGCCGCGTTAAACAGCGCTTCAATATCCTCTGAGCGCAGGCGGATGCAGCCTGAACTGACGCGCATGCCGATGCCAAACTTCGCATTGGTGCCGTGGATCAGGTACTGGCCAGTGCCGCGCGCCAGACGCATGGCAAACTGTCCCATCGGGTTATCCGGTCCGGCCGGGACCACGCCGGGTAGCGTAATGCCCTCTTTGGCGTAACGCTTGCGGATGTTCGGAGTGGGCGTCCAGGTAGGATTCGGGATTTTCTGGCTGATTTGCGTCACCATGACGGGTGTTGCTGCGCCCAGCTGGCCAATGCCGATGGGATAGACGATGACTTTATCTTCCCCTTTGGGATAGTAGTAGAGGCGAAGCTCGGCGAGATTCACCACAATCCCTTCGCGCGGCGTATCGGGCAGGATCATCTGCAGCGGCACCGTCAGCTGGGTGCCCGCTTTGGGCAGCCAGGGATCGGTTCCGGGATTTGCCTCCAGCAGACCCAGCAGGCCGACCTGGTAACGGGACGCGATCGATTCCAGGGGTTGTTTATCATCGGGAACCTGTGTCAGGACGTTCTCGCCAATCAGGCGACTGTCAGGCGGTGGCAGCGGATATTCGGTGGCGAACGCGGGTGCAGAGAGCCCAAAACAGGTCAGCAGCAATGCACCGGCTAAACGTAAAGCAGGTTTCATGCAATTTTCTCGTCAGATAAAAAACAGACGCCGGATGGCGTCTGTGGAGTGTAACTTAGCTGAGGTTCTGAGCGGTATGGCGAATAGACCGAATCATCGCCTCCAGCCCCTGCGACCGGGTGGGCGTCAGGTGCTGCATCAGGGCCAGTTCGCCAAACCAGTGGCGCACATCCAGCGCCAGAATGTCGGCGGGCTGAAGGTTCTGATAAAGACTAAATACGATAGCAATCAGTCCTTTAACGATAGCGGCATCGCTGTCGCCTTCAAACGCAATCGAACCATCTTCCTGCGGGATCATTCTGATCCACACCTGACTCTGACAACCCGAAATCACGTTTTCCGGCTGGTGTAAGGTTTCAGAAGATTCCGGAAGCTTTGAACCCAGTTCGATAATGTAGAGGTACTTCTCTTCCCAGTTGGCGCAACGATTAAAGTTGCGAACCAGTTTCTCTTTTTCAGGCAAAGTCGCCATCACTAACTCCGTTAAAACTGTTCAGCCGCCCAGCAGACGATGAATGCGCGTCAGACCGGCAGCCAGACGATCCACTTCCTCTTCACTGTTATAGAAGGTGAAGGAGGCACGGCACATCGCCGGAACATTGTAGTGCTGCATCAGCGGCATCGCACAGTGATGTCCGGTGCGAATCGCAATACCATATTGATCCAGGAAGCTGCCGACGTCGTAGGCGTGATGTTTACCCAGATTAAAGGCAATCACACCGGCACGTGACTGCGGGCCGTAAATCTGAATATCGGGTACGGTGCCCAGCTTATCGAGCGCGTAGTTCATCAGTGCAGTTTCACGCTGATGAATGGTGTCCAGCCCCAGCGCCTGTACATAGTCCAGTGCCGCACCAAAGCCGATGATACCGCCGGTATTCGGCGTACCCGCTTCAAAACGCCACGGCGCACTGTTCCAGGTGGTGCCGGTGGGCAGCATGACCTGACCAATCATCGAACCGCCGCCTTCCCACGGTGGCATCTCATCCAGCAGCGCTTTGCGGCCGTAAAGAATACCCACGCCGTTCGGGCCATAGAGTTTATGGCTGGAGAAGACATAGAAGTCGCAGCCGATATCCTGCATGTCGACCTTGTCATGCATCACCGCCTGTGCGCCATCCACCAGTGTGACGACGCCAGCGGCTTTGGCCTGGGCAACAATCGCTTTAACCGGGTTAACGGTGCCGAGTACGTTTGAAACGTGCGTGACGGCCAGTAACCGGGTGCGGCTGTCAATCAGACCCGCCAGATGCTCCAGCGCCAGCTCACCATTGTCATTTAATGGCAGCACGCGCACTTCTGCACCCGTACGCTGTGCCAGCATTTGCCAGGGAACGATATTGGCGTGATGCTCCATCTCGGTGATGATCAGGTTGTCGCCCGCCTGGAGGTTACTGCTACCCCAGGTGTTCGCCACCAGATTGATACCTTCGGTGGTGCCTTTGACAAAGACGATCTCTTCCTGCGACTGCGCATTGATGAAACGGGCAGCCTGTTCGCGCACATTCTCCATGTCGCTGGTTGCCTGCTGGCTCAGCGTATGAATGCCGCGATGCACGGCCGCATAGCCATGCTGGTAGAAATGACTCTCGGCGTTAATCACCGAGAGTGGACGCTGTGCGCTGGCTGCACTGTCAAGATAGGCCAGCGGATGACCGTTGACCTCACGCTTCAGGATAGGAAAATCAGCCCTGATGCGTTCGAGATCGAAGTTCATCATACGTCGCCTCCGGGAAAGCGTTCAGCAATACGCTGCAGCACGGCCTGACGCATCACACTGTTTTCCAGCGTTTCTGTCAGTTCTGCGGCAAATGCATGAATGATCATGGTCTGCGCCGCATCCTGTTCAATACCGCGCGAACGCAGGTAGAACATCTGCTCATCATCGATGCGACCAATGGTGGCACCGTGACTGCATTTCACGTCATCCGCATAAATTTCCAGCTGCGGTTTGGTATCGACTTCAGAGAGTTTGCCCAGCAACAGGTTATTGTTGGTCATCTGCCCGTCGGTCTTCAGCGCATGCTGAGCCACTTTGATGTGACCATTAAACACCGCACGGCCTTTATCACGCACGATGGTTTTATGCATCTGGCGGCTCATACAGTGGCCTTTATTGTGCTCCAGGTAGGTGCGGGTGTCCGCCACTTCCTGTTTCACCGGCAGCACCAGGCTGTTAATCGCCAGCGTGGTATTTTCGCCGTTCAGCTGCGTACTGGTGTTGTGACGCGACAGGCCGGCACCCAGCAGGAAGCTGGTGCTGCTGACCTGGCCATCGTTACCAATAACCAGATCGTTGTGCGCGAAGTGGTAGCTGGCACTGCTTTCAAAGGCCAGCTTAGTGTGGGTCAGCTTTGCATTGTCGCCGACCGCAAAGGTAAAGCGCGTGCCAGTGAAATGGGCGCGCTCATCCAGGGAAACGTAGTGCTCAATGACTTCCGCTTCTGCACTCTCTTCAAGCTGCAGATGATGACGATAGTGAACCGTATTCATGCCCGTCTGCTGGCCGCTGGTGATATGCAGCAGGTAGATCGGACGCGCAGCGGATTTACCGCGTGCCAGACGCAGGGTCGTCACCTCTTCCGCCAGACTTTCTGTCAGATGCAGGAAAATTTCCGGCTGAACCGCAGCGGGGAGCGGAGGACGCTCAGCGGCCATGCTGTGCTGAACCTCGAACAGTTCGACGTCGCGGCTGCTGAATTCAGGCTGAAACTGACCGTCAACATACACCAGACGGATCGCATCCAGCGGCAGTGCCAGCGCATCAACCTGTTCAGCGCTCAGGGTCTGAGGCACATCGGGCAGCACAAACTGCTGAGACAGCAGCGTATCCAGCGGCGTGTACTTCCAGTTTTCATGCTTGCGGGTTGGCAGGCCAACGCGCATCAGTTGCTGCCAGTGCTGCTGAGCCTGCAGAGAACGCACGTCGCCGCGTGATTCAAACAGGTGATGCCACTGTTGCAGCGCAGAATCACTCTTCGTCGGTAAGCCAGCCATAACCTTGCTCCTCCAGCTGTTTCACCAGCGAGAAGTCGCCAGATTTCACGATTTTGCCCTGATACAGCACATGAACGAAGTCTGGCTTGATGTAGTCCAGAATACGCTGGTAGTGCGTCACGATGATAAAGGCGCGCTTCTCGTCGCGCAGGCTGTTCACGCCATTCGCAACAATTTTCAGGGCATCAATATCCAGACCGGAGTCGGTCTCATCCAGGATGCAGAGCTCAGGTTCCAGCGCTGCCATCTGCAGAATATCGTTACGCTTCTTCTCACCACCGGAGAAGCCGACGTTAACTGAACGGGTCAGCAAATCTTCCGGCATCTTCAGCAGCTGAATTTTCTCTTCAATGAAGTCCTGGAAATCGAAGCGATCCAGCTCTTCCTGCTGACGATATTTGCGCACCGCGTTCACCGAGGTTTGCAGGAAAAACTGGTTGCTGACGCCTGGAATTTCGACCGGATACTGGAAGGCCATAAAGATGCCTTCACCGGCACGCTCTTCAGGCGCCAGTTCCAGCAAATCTTTGCCTTTGAAGGTCACCGAACCGCCCGTGACTTCATAATCTTCGCGGCCTGCCAGCGTAGCCGACAGCGTACTTTTACCTGAGCCGTTCGGGCCCATGATGGCATGCACTTCGCCTGGTTTAATTTCGAGATTCAGGCCACGCAGAATGGCTTTATCTTCAACACTGACCTGCAAATCTTTAATGCTTAACATTCTTATTCCTTCACATTGCTTCCGGCAAGGCGTGTGACGGCATCAGCCCACACTGTGCTCAAGGCTGATGGCTAACAATTTCTGGGCTTCCACGGCAAATTCCAGTGGCAACTCCGAGAATACGTCTTTACAGAAGCCGTTCACGATCATCGAGATCGCATCTTCTTCACTGATACCGCGTTGCAGACAGTAGAACATCTGATCTTCGCCGATACGTGAGGTAGTAGCTTCATGCTCCAGCTGGGCGGTATTGTTGCGGGTTTCGACATACGGGAAAGTATGCGCACCGCAATCCGGACCGATCAGCATCGAGTCACACTGCGTAAAGTTACGGGCATTGGTGGCGGTTGGCATGATCTTCACCAGCCCGCGATAGGTGTTCTGACTTTTACCGGCCGAGATCCCCTTAGAGATAATGGTCGATTTGGTGTTTTTACCAATGTGGATCATCTTGGTGCCGGTGTCGGCCTGCTGACGACCGCTGGTCAATGCCACTGAATAGAATTCGCCTACCGAGTAGTCCCCGCGCAGAATGCAGCTCGGATACTTCCAGGTGATAGCAGAACCGGTTTCAGACTGCGTCCAGGACATTTTGCTGTGGTCACCTTCACACAGCGCACGCTTGGTCACGAAGTTAAGGATACCGCCCTCACCTTCGCCGCCAGGGAACCAGTTCTGAACGGTCGAATATTTCACTTCAGCATTTTTGTGGATAATCACTTCCACCACGGCCGCGTGCAGCTGGTAAGTATCACGTACTGGCGCGGAACAGCCTTCAATGTAGCTGACGTAGCTGTCTTCATCGGCAATGAGGATAGTGCGCTCGAACTGACCGGTTTTCGCCGCGTTAATACGGAAATAGGTCGACAGCTCCATCGGGCAACGCACCCCTTTCGGGATGTAGACGAAGGTGCCGTCTGAGGCGACCGCTGAGTTCAGCGCAGCAAAGAAGTTATCATTCGCCGGAACCACCGTGCCGAGGTACTGCTTCACCAGCTCAGGATGTTCCTGAATGGCTTCGCCGAATGAACAGAAGATAATCCCCTGCTCCGCCAGCTTGCCCCTGTAGGTGGTCGCGACCGACACGGAGTCGAAAATGGCGTCAACCGCCACTTCACGGCCTTCACGTACCGGCACACCCAGCTGATTAAACGCATTTTCCACTTCCTGCGTCAGATAGTCGCTGGCTGGCGCGCTGCCTGAAGCCTGCATGGCACCCGGCTCAGAAGCACAGCTGTCATCGCAGTTGCCGCAGGAGGGCGCGGAGTAGTAGCTGTAATCCTGGTAGTCGAGTTTTTCGTAGTGGGCTTTCAGCCAGTGTGGCTCTTCCATTTCAAGCCAGGCACGAAAAGCCTTAAGACGAAACTCCAGCATCCACTCTGGCTCGTTACGCTTGGCCGAGATCGCCCTCACCACATCTTCATTGATGCCGTTGGCAAATTCTTCGGTCTGCAGTTGGGTAAAGAAGCCCTCTTTATAATTGAGCTTGCCTTCCCAGATTTGTACATCGTCAGATGTTTCGCTGTGTCGTGACATATTTCACTTACTCGACGCCAAAGCTTTCACCGCACCCGCAGGCGTGCTGAGCTTTAGGGTTATTGAATTTAAAAATCTGATTCAGGCCTTCGCGAACGTAATCCAGCTCGGTGCCATCAACGAATGGCATCGCCTGAAGCGGCACAAACAGCGTTGCGCCGTGGAATGAGAACTGCAGATCGTCTTCGACAGGCTCTTTAACCAGATCCATGACGTAGCCAAACCCGGCGCAACCGGATTGTTTCACGCCAAGCCGCAGACCCTTGACTTCAGGATCCTGAGCCGCCAGATTGAGAATTTGTTGTGCTGCGGTTTCAGTCAGCGTCAACCCTTTCCAGACAAAATCGTCGGGTGAGAAAGAGTCTGTATTAACGGATGCCATGTTGATACCTCTTGAGTCCGGACCTTTTCAGGCTATCCCCCTATGGTAGTGATCTGTACAATCACTTCAACCTCTTGTTTTGCAGGGATAATCATCTAGTGCTGTTTTATCTGCTTATTTATTAAGCATAGCTGCTCCCGCTCACCCTGCGGTAAGAGAATCAGCGTCAATAAGCGGGTGATAACCTATTAATAAATCACTCTTTTTAAAAAAACCATTTTTGATCAAAGTGCTTATTGATAGGTTACGCCTTTCTTTGATGTAAACAGATTGTTATTTCCGATTATACCGACAGGCAGGATAAATCGATAAATTTTTCTGCCCACCCGTTGCAATCACGGCCGGGATGAATATGATAATTATTATCATTAACATTCAGGGCGACGCGATGACCCTTTCTGTCTCAGCCTGGCTGCAGCATAAAATCGACGAATACCAGTTTTCGATGCGGGATATCACCGTCGACTTTTATATGGCACAGGCAAAACTTGACCGGGCCGACTGCACGATCCATCAGCTACGTCAGTTCAATGATGCCTGTCAGGATATGGCAGAAATCTGCCAGATGAACGGTGACGATCAGAGTTACCTGCACGCCATGGGTAAACTGCATCACCGACTGCTGCAGGAGATGGGAAACAACGATCGCGATCGCCTGTTTCGCCTTCAGGCTTATCAACTGGCGCGATTGTCCCTGACCCGACTCTGCCATCAACTGGCCATGGTCGGAGAATGGAACAAAGCCACCGTGCTGCAAAGTGACTTTATGCGTCACGCAGGCTGGATATTCTAATCCAGCCACGGCGTGACGTCGCGCACAATTTTTTTACATTATCTCTAACAATGCCTGAAGCGGATGGCGCATGCCATTGCCTTCTACACGCTTGACCTGACTACGGCATGAATAACCCGTGGCCAGGCAGCGCTGACGAGGCAGTCGCTGAAGCTGTGGATGCCAGGAGAGTGCATAGATTCCCAGCGAATTTTCGAGGTTTTTACTTTCGTGGCCGTAGGTGCCCGCCATGCCGCAGCAGCCGACATTGATGTTTTCAAGCTTTGCACCAAACCGGGCAAAGATCCCCTGCCACTCATTCGGTGTGGAGGGCTGCGCGGTCACCTCAGTGCAGTGCGCGAAGAGATACCAGGATTCCCCGCCTGTTGCCTGCACGTCACGTTCTGACAGCGCACGCGCTAACCACTCATGCACCAGCAATACGCTGAAGTCGCCGCGCGACTCACCCAGCGTCTGACGATACTCATCGCGATAGCAGAGCACGGTAGCGGGATCCACACCGACCATAGGCAGTTCCAGTTTTGCTACCCGATTAAGAAAATCGGCGGTGCGAGCTGCCGTACGTGCAAAACGCTGCAGGAAACCTTTCACATGCTGCGCTTTGCCGTTAGGCGAGAATGGCAGCAGTACCGGACGGTAGCCCAGCTTCTCAATCAGCCTGACAAAATCATTTACTAACTGTGCCTCATAAAAGCTGGTAAACGGATCCTGCACCACCAGCACACAGTTTGCGCGATCGGCAGCTGGCAACGCTTCCAGCTGTTCCAGCGTCATGTTCATGGCGGGATGACCGCTGAGCTGCTGTTTCAGATTTGGCGCCGAGAGCAGAGGCAGATCGACCATGCCGATATGCGTTTTACTTAACTCTTTCACCCAGGGCTGACGCAGGAAGAAATTGAACACCTTCGGCGCTTTCGCCATCAGGGGTGCATAGCTTTCAACCGCCGCCACCAGATGATCGCTGACCGGCCGCAGATAGCGGGTGTGGTAAAGCTGGAGGAAGCGCGAACGGAACGCGGGTACGTCAATTTTGATCGGACACTGGGTCGAGCAGGCCTTACAGGCCAGACAGCCCGACATCGCCTCCTTTACCTCGTGAGAGAAGTCATACTCCCCTTTGCTGGCGTGCCAGCTGTTGCGTGTGCGGGTAATCAAGCCGCGCAGCGACAGCGTGTTTTCCGGCAGCTGCTTTTCCAGTACAAGGGGATCGACACCCTGTTCAGCCAGCAGCCGCAGCCATTCCCGCGTCAACGTCGCCCGTCCCTTAGGAGAGTGAATGCGGTTGCGGGTAATCTTCATGGAAGGACACATCGGGCTGCGGGCATCAAAGTTAAAACACAACCCGTTGCCGTTACACTCCATCGCCCCACGCCATTCATCGCGCACCGTGACCGGAATCTGCCGATCAAAGGTGCCGCGCTTCACTGCATCCACCTGCATCATCTCGTCGTTGCGGTTAAAGGGCGTGCAGATTTTGCCTGGGTTAAGACGGTTTAACGGGTCAAAGGCGGCTTTGATGCGGCGCAGTTCGTTAAACAGCGTCTCGCCAAAGAATGCCGGACTATACTGGGCGCGGAAACCTTTGCCATGTTCGCCCCACAGCAGGCCGCCGTAGCGCGCAGTCAGCCCCACCACATCGTCGGAGATCTGCTTCATCATCATCTCCTGCTGCGGATCGCACATATCCAGCGCCGGACGCACGTGCAGGACGCCTGCATCGACGTGACCAAACATGCCGTAACTCAAACCGTGGCTATCAAGCAGGGCGCGAAATTCGACAATATAGTCCGCCAGTTTTTCCGGCGGAACGGCAGTGTCTTCCACAAACGGAATCGGCTTAGCGCGGCCTTTGGCATTCCCCAGCAGACCCACCGCTTTTTTACGCATGTTATAAATGCGCTCAATGCCATCCAGATCGTTACAGAACTGATAGCCAATGACGCCTCCCTGCTGCTGCGCCATCAGCGCGTCAAGGCGGGCGCAAAGTTGTTCAATCTGCTGATCGATCAGCGCTGCGTTGTCACCGGCAAATTCAACAATATTGAGACCCAGCATCGCTTTGTCGGGTACGTCAGTAATTAATTCACTCACCGAGTGCCAGACGATATCTTCACGTGCCAGATTCAGTACTTTAGAGTCAACAGTCTCGACTGAGAGCGCCTGCGCTTCCACCATCAATGGCGCGTTGCGCAGGGCCGAGTCAAAAGAGTCATATTTAATGTTCACCAGCCGCCGCACTTTTGGCAGCGGGGTGATATCGAGTCGCGCTTCGGTGATAAAGGCCAGCGTTCCTTCAGCGCCGCACAACAGGCGTGTCAGGTCAAAGGTCTGCATATCGTCACTGAAAACGTGGCGCAGATCATAGCCGGTCAGGAACCGATTCAGCTTTGGAAACTTTTCCAGAATCAGCGCACGATGCTCGCGGCAACGCGTCAGCACCTGCTGATAGATCCGCCCTTCCGGGGTGGCCGTCTGTGCCAGTGTTTCTGCCAGCGCCGTCGCCATGGGCCGCGTATCAAGCATATCGCCGCCCAGCAACACAGCCCGCAAGCCCAGAACGTGATCCGACGTTTTGCCGTAAACCAGCGAGCCCTGACCAGACGCATCGGTATTGATCATTCCGCCCAGTGTCGCACGGTTACTGGTCGATAATTCTGGCGAGAAGAAAAAGCCAAATGGTTTCAGCCAGGCATTCAGCTGATCTTTAATCACCCCGGCTTCAACCCGCACCCAGCCCTCATCCGTATTAATCTCCAGGATGCGGTTCATGTAGCGCGACATATCGACCACAATCCCATGATTCAGCGACTGCCCGTTGGTGCCAGTGCCGCCGCCACGTGGGGTAAAAACCAGACTGGCAAAGCGCGCTTCGCCGGCCACGCGGGCGAGCAGTGCAACATCGGCGGTTGAACGTGGAAAGAGCGCCGCGTCGGGCAGCAACTGATAGATGCTGTTATCGGTAGAGAGTGAAAGACGATCGGCATAGCTGGTTGCCATGTCACCGGTAAAACCCTGCTCTTTCAGTGACTCAAGGAACGTCAGCACCAGTTGAACGAGGCCCGGCGCCTGCGAAATCTGTGGGATCATGATTGTCTGACCGAAGGTGTTGTAAACGTTTGCGTTTATACGTTAGCGATTTCTCGTTTTATCATATTTTTCCTGCGTCTGCCCTTTTTTCAGAAAAGGCAAAAACCTTTCACCACGACGCTGTTTAATCCCTGGCAAATAGATCATGATAAAAACAGGCATCCGAATGCCCGAAAATGAAGGATTAAGACGAGGTTATGAGTCAATGATGAAAAGCCAGTACCGGGATATGGATTTACCGCAAATACTCTTCACCCTGATGTTCATTCTGCTGCTGATCGTCGCCTGTTTATGGGTGGTGCAACCGTTTATTCTGGGCTTTGCCTGGGCCAGCATGGTAGTGATTGCCACCTGGCCATTGATGCTGAAATTCCAGCGACTGTTATGGGGACGCCGTTCACTCGCGGTGATCGTCATGACACTGCTGCTGCTCTTGCTGTTTATTATTCCTATTGCCCTGCTGGTCAGCAGCCTGATCGATAACAGTGCGCCTGTGATTGCCTGGGTGACCCAGGGCCACACGATGCCGAAACTGACGTGGCTCAGGGAAATCCCGATGGTGGGTAAAAAGCTGTATGTCAGTTATGACACGCTGGTGGCGAGTGGCGGTGCCGGCGTGATGGCGAAAATACAGCCTTACATCGGCCGCACCACAGGCTTTTTTGTGGCTCAGGCCGGTCATTTCGGGCGCTTTATGATCCATCTGGGCGTGATGTTACTGTTCAGCGTGCTGCTTTACTGGCGTGGCGAACAGGCTGCCCAGGGCATCCGTCACTTCGCGTTTCGTATGGCGGGACGACGCGGTGATGCTGCGGTGCTGCTGGCGGCACAGTCCATTCGTGCCGTAGCGCTGGGTGTGGTGGTGACGGCGCTGGTGCAGGGTGTGCTGGGCGGCATCGGTCTGGCGATTTCCGGTATTCCTTATGCCACGCTGTTAACGGTACTGATGATCCTCTGCTGCCTGGTACAGCTCGGTCCACTGCTGGTGCTGGTTCCTGCCATCATCTATCTCTACTGGAGCGGCGATACCACCTGGGGCACCGTGCTGCTGGTCTGGAGCTGTGTGGTCGGCACGATGGATAACGTTCTGCGCCCGATGTTAATCCGTATGGGTGCAGACCTGCCGATGATTCTGATCCTCTCAGGCGTGATTGGTGGCCTGTTCGCGTTCGGCATGATTGGTCTGTTTATCGGCCCGGTGGTTCTGGCGGTTTCCTACCGTCTGGTTTCGGTCTGGGTACATGAAGCGCCCGTCCCGGATAAAGACCCGATGGCCTCGGCTGATGCACTGGCCGATCACGAAGGTACCCCGCCAGCTGTATGATGCGGTGCAATGGCACTTTGCGCCAATCCCCCTGATGTACATTGATTAGTGCGGTTAATGATGATTAACCGCACCTCTCTTCATCATTCAGATAAATTCTGTTTTTCATTAGCGATTTTTAATAAAAAAGCCATCTTTGACCTAAAAACGACCATTCAGGGCTAAAAAAGATTACTTTCTGCACTGTTTCTTAAGCCAAATGACCAGGTAAAGATGACAAAAGATTATCGGCTTTAAACTAATAAGAGGATTCTTAAAGACGACAGCCAGCCGTATGAATAACATGTTTCCTATGTTCGAAATCAACCTGATGATTTTCAGACAAACTTATTCCCCTGAGTAGAGTAAAGAATTGCTGTGTGTAGTCTTTGCCCATCCCCTGTGATGGGCTTTTTTTTGCCTGAAATAAGCCAGCTATAAATAGAAAAGGCCCGCAATGCGGGCCTTTATGCTTGTTACAGCGGGGATCAGGCGGTTTTATTTAACTGCGCCAGACTCACCCAGGTTTCCACTACGGTATCCGGGTTCAGCGACAGGCTGTCGATGCCCTCTTCCATCAGCCATGCGGCAAAATCCTGATGGTCGGACGGTCCCTGCCCACAGATTCCGACATATTTACCCTGTTTTTTGGCCGCTTTGATCGCCATGGAAAGCAGCGCTTTCACGGCTTCATTACGCTCGTCAAACAGTGCAGAGACAACGCCGGAGTCGCGGTCCAGCCCCAGCGTCAGCTGGGTCATGTCGTTAGATCCAATTGAGAAGCCATCAAAGTGCTGCAGGAACTGATCCGCCAGTAGCGCATTGGACGGAATCTCGCACATCATAATGATTTTCAGTCCGTTTTCGCCGCGCTTCAGTCCCTGACGTGCCAGCTCTTCCACCACCGCCTGCGCCTGATCCACGGTACGGACAAACGGAACCATGATCTCAACGTTCGTAAGGCCCATCTCATTGCGAACACGCTTCACCGCTTCACACTCAAGCGCGAAACAGTCCCGGAAGCTGTCCGCTACATAGCGACCTGCACCACGAAACCCCAGCATCGGGTTTTCTTCTTCAGGCTCGTAGCGCTCACCGCCCACGAGATTGGCATATTCGTTCGTTTTGAAGTCGGAAAGTCGGACAATTACACGTTTCGGTGCAAATGCCGCGCCAAGTGTGGCAATTCCTTCAGTCAGGCGGCCAATGTAAAACTCGACCGGATTATCAAATCCTTTCATCATTTTACGGATCTGCTGCTGCAGTTCCGGTGTCTGTTGATCGAATTCCAGTAGCGCTTTAGGGTGGACGCCAATCATACGGTTAATGATAAATTCCAGACGCGCCAGACCGACACCTTCGTTAGGCAGACAGGCGAAATCAAAGGCACGATCGGGGTTGCCCACATTCATCATAATTTTCAGCGGCAGTTCAGGCAGCGAATCGACCTGAGAACTGGTGACATCAAAATCAAGCAGCTGATCGTAGACGTAGCCGGTGTCGCCCTCAGCACAGGAAACCGTGACCTGATGACCCTCCTTCAAACGATCGGTTGCATCGCCACAGCCAACGACAGCAGGGATACCCAGTTCACGCGCGATGATTGCCGCATGACAGGTTCGTCCGCCACGGTTAGTGACAATCGCTGACGCCTTTTTCATGATCGGTTCCCAGTCCGGATCGGTCATATCCGTCACCAGCACATCACCTTTTTCAATGCGGTGCATTTCGCTGATATCGTGGATGACCTTCACCACGCCTGCGCCAATACGATGACCGATAGCACGGCCTTCCACCACCACGCTGCCCTGACCCTGCAGCGTATAACGTTCCATGACCTGACCATTTGAGCGCACAGTTTCAGGACGCGCCTGAACGATGAACAACTTACCGGTGTGCCCATCTTTGGCCCACTCAATATCCATCGGACGCTGATAATGCTGTTCAATTAAGACAGCCTGTTTAGCCAGGGCCTGCACTTCCTCATCACTTAAGCAAAAACGATCGCGTTCGGCTTCAGGCACATCTTCGATCTGAACCTGCTCGCCATGCGCCTGAGAATCGGCATAGACCATGCGAACCTTTTTCGACCCCATATTGCGGCGCACGATAGCGGGACGATCCGCTGCCAGCGTGGGCTTGTGGACGTAGAATTCGTCCGGGTTAACGGCACCCTGCACCACCATTTCACCCAGTCCCAGCGCAGCAGTAATAAAGACCACCTGATCAAAGCCAGACTCCGTATCAATGGTGAACATCACACCTGAAGAGGCCAGGTCAGAGCGCACCATGCGCTGAATACCCGCAGAGAGCGCCACGCCACGGTGATCATAGCCCTGGTGCACGCGGTAAGAGATAGCGCGGTCATTAAACAGCGAAGCAAAGACATGCTTCACCGCCACCATCACGGCGTCGATACCCTGCACATTCAGGAAGGTTTCCTGCTGACCAGCAAAGGAGGCATCGGGCATATCTTCCGCGGTGGCCGAGGAGCGGACAGCAAACGACGCGGCCTCATCATCGGCAGAAAGTTGCTGATAGGCATCCAGAATGGCGGACTCCAGTTCCGGCAGAAAAGGGGTCTCCACCACCCACTGACGAATCTGCTTACCCGCTGATGCCAGCGCATTCACATCATCAATATCGGTCTCGTCCAGCAGCGCGTAAATTCGCTGATTGAGCCCGCTTTGATCAAGAAACAGGTTAAAGGCATAGGATGTCGTCGCGAATCCATTGGGTACAGAAACACCCAGCGAAGAGAGATTAGTAATCATTTCACCCAGAGAGGCATTCTTACCGCCTACCCGATCAACATCATGCATACCAAGCTGGTTATACCAGAGCACGAGTGGCTGTTCGCCATTAATGGACATTGCGCTTATCCTTTATCAATTAACAATGAATGGACACAGGGAGTTATCTCTTTTCAGCCTGGCATATCACCCCCTCAATAACGATGTGTTGAATCGTTAAAGCAGAATTTCAGCAACAGTTTCAGAATTGTGAGCGAAATTTTTTGCTGTTGCGCAATGACGCTATTTTTCGCTAAATGATTGATGCAGCAGGAAATGACAGATTTTCAGCCATTTAATCCCTCTGTTTTGTTGCGCAACAGTTGCGTGACTATTTGCAGCGTAATAAGGGTTTAAAGCATCCCGGTGAAGCGAAACCGCGGTTAGTTTTTAATTATCCTGATGAAACAGCAGACAAAAAATCCGGACAGGCATTACAGAAACTAAAATCAGAGATGAATTATTTAAGCGCATGGCTCATGCTAACGGCTCACTCTTGTCTGAGGCTGATTACGTTATGACAACTGACAGAAGCGTTTTTTATATCTCCGATGGTACGGCCATTACGGCTGAAGTACTGGGTCATGCGGTGCTGTCACAATTTCCGGTTAATATCACCAGTCTGACGCTGCCCTTCGTAGAAAATGTCCAGCGTGCGCTGGCGGTTAAAGCCCAGATTAACGCCCTTTATCAGCAGAGCGGTGTGCGGCCACTGGTGTTTTTCTCGATCGTCACCCCGGAAGTGCGCGACATCATCGTGCAGAGCGACGGCTTTTGTCAGGATATCGTGCAGGCGCTGGTGGCACCGCTGCAGCAGGAGCTGGGTTTGTCCCCCGCACCGGTTGCTCACCGTACTCACGGACTGGATGCCAGTAATCTGGGTAAATATGATGCGCGTATTGCGGCGATCGATTACGCACTGGCGCATGATGACGGTATCTCGCTGCGCGGACTCGAGGATGCGCAGGTTATTCTGTTGGGTGTCTCGCGCTGTGGTAAAACTCCCACCAGCCTCTATCTGGCGATGCAATTTGGTGTGCGCGCCGCCAACTACCCGTTCATCGCAGATGACATGGATAACCTCAAACTGCCGCCCGCGCTGCGCGCGCATCAGAATAAACTGTTCGGGCTGACTATCGATCCGGAACGCCTGGCGGCGATACGTCAGGAGCGGGCGGAAAATACCCGTTACGCCTCAATGCGTCAGTGCCGACTGGAAGTGGGCGAAGTAGAAGCGCTGTTTCGCACCCATCAGATCCGCTATCTCAACAGCACCAACTACTCGGTGGAAGAGATTGCCACCAAAATTCTCGACATCATGGGTCTGACGCGCCGCATGTACTGAGAGTGTTATCGATGCTGAGTTGTAAAGCGATGCTGCCGTCGCTTTTGATTTCATTATCAAATCCCGGGTTGAATTCGCAGGCTAATGGTTTATTGTGACCACCATCACTTCCCGGTATTTCACCGCTGCGAAGAACCGTTTTCGAGAAACTCATGAACAAAACCGACGAACTGCGTACCGCACGCATTGGTAGTCTGATTACCCCCGCCAGCCTGGCGGCTGACCATCCCGTTTCCCCGGCCATTGCCGACAATGTCACGGCTGCCCGTAAACGTATAGCCCGTATTCTGACCGGTGAAGATCCCCGCCTGCTGGTGGTGATTGGCCCCTGCTCACTGCACGACCCGAAAGCGGCTCTGGAGTATGCAGAGCGTCTGAACGCATTGCGCAGCCGCTATGACGATCGGCTGGAAATTGTGATGCGCGCCTACTTCGAGAAGCCGCGCACCGTGGTGGGCTGGAAAGGCTTAATCTCTGATCCGAACCTGGATGGCAGCTACGATGTAAACCGGGGCATTGGTATCGCCCGCAAACTGCTGATTGATATCAACGCGCTGGGATTGCCTACCGCCACAGAGTTCCTGGATATGGTGATCGGCCAGTTTATTGCCGACCTGATCAGCTGGGGAGCGATTGGCGCTCGCACCACCGAAAGCCAGATCCACCGAGAAATGGCGTCGGCCCTCTCCTGCCCGGTCGGCTTTAAAAACGGCACCGACGGTAACGTTCAGATTGCCGTGGATGCGATTCGCGCCGCACGCGCCAGCCATATGTTCCTGTCGCCGGACAAGCTGGGGCAGATGACGATCTATCAGACCAGCGGCAACCCGCATGGACATGTGATCCTGCGTGGTGGCAAGCAGCCTAACTATCATGCCAGTGATGTCGCTGCCGCGGCGGAGAGTCTGTCTGCCTTTAATCTGCCAGAGCAGCTGGTAATCGACTTCAGTCACGGCAACTGCCTGAAGCAGCATCGTCGTCAGATGGATGTGGCGGCAGAGGTAGCGGAGCAGATTAAAGCAGGATCGCGGGCTGTTGCCGGTGTGATGATTGAGAGCTTCCTGGAAGAGGGTAATCAGAAAGTGGTGAGCGGCGAACCGCTGGTTTACGGCAAGTCGATTACCGATCCCTGCCTCGGCTGGCAGGAGAGCGAAAAAGTGCTCGCCCTGCTGGCCGAGGCGGTTTCTCATCGCCTCTGATTTTCAGTTAGCTGGAGCAGCTCACCTCTAACGTTTTGCCCCAGTCTGGCGGCCGCTGACGATATTCAGCGGCCGTCTCATCGCTAAAGGGCTGCTGTAACGCCTGATGCAGGCGTGCCAGCGCACCCTGCTCGCCCCGCTCCGCCTCTTCAATCGCCTGCTGTGCCAGATAGTTGCGCAGAATCACCGCCGGATTAGCGGCCTTCATCACTGCCTGACGTTCCGTATCACTGACCTGCTCGTCCATCAGACGGCTGCGATAGCGCTGATACCAGCCATCAAACGCCTCACGATCGATAAACTCATCGCGCAACGGTGAGCGGCTTTCAGCCTGTTGAGTCTCACTTAGCAGCCGGAACGTCAGCGTGTAATCGCTGTGCTCCTGGGTCATCAGGGCCAGCAGATCGGTCAGAATCTCATTATCGTTGCTCTGCTGTGTCAACAGACCGAGCTTCGCACGCATCCGCTCGCCCCAGACCCGCATAAGTTCAGGTTCATAGGCGCTCAGTGCCGTCCGCAACTGCTCCGTGGTCAGCAGACCCGAAAGCGCGTGCGCCAGCCGGTTAAGATTCCACAGGCCAATCATCGGCTGATTTTCAAAGCTGTAGCGACCCTGATAGTCGCTGTGATTGCAGATGAAGTGAGGCTGATAATCATCCAGAAAACCAAAGGGGCCATAGTCGATGGTCAGGCCAAGAATCGACATGTTGTCGGTGTTCATCACCCCATGCGCAAAGCCCACGCTCTGCCACAGGGCAATCAGCCGCGCGGTACGTAACACAATGTCGGTAAACCATTGCTGATAGCGGTCCGCTTCCGCTTCCAGATGCGGCCAGTGATGACGAATCGCGTAGTCGGCCAGCTGCTGCACTTTCTCCTGCTGCTGACTATAAAAGAAATGCTCGAAATGCCCGAACCGCAGATGGCTCGGTGAGATACGCATCAGCATTGCGCCACGCTCGGTGGTTTCGCGGTAGACCGGCTCATCGCCTATCGACAGGGTCAATGCTCGCGTGGTGGGAATGCCAAGATGGTGCAGCGCCTCTGAGGCGAGGAACTCTCGCACGCTGGAACGGATGACAGCGCGACCATCCCCCATCCTTGAGTAAGGCGTCAGGCCTGCGCCCTTGAGATGCCAGTCAAGTTTACTGCCATCATCAAGGCGCTGTTCACCCAGCAGAATGCCGCGCCCGTCACCAAGCTGGCCCGCCCAGACACCAAACTGATGGCCACTGTAGACCTGCGCCAGCGGCTGCATGCCGGGCAGCAGGGCTGCGCCGTGCCAGACGTCATGACCGTTACCGGCAAAAAGTTCGCTATCCAGACCCATTGAGGTTGCAAGTGGTGCGTTGTGATACAGCAGGCGTCCGCCTGTCAGCGGTGTGGGGTTTAGCGCGGTGTAACACCCTGTCAGTTCCCGAAACCAGGTGTTGTCAAAAATGGCCTTACCAGAAGACATTATTTCTCCCATGCGCTGCTCAGCGGTACGTAGATGAGTCCTCTAGTGTAACGCTGATAGCGGGGATTAAAAGAGGGTATCAACCAGGATGCTGAGAAGATGGCATACGATCATCGGCGCAGAGCAGTGAACGCAGTGCATCCGATTTTACTACCGGGAAGAGCGCACCCTGGAAGTCGACACCGTTCAGCTGGCTGACTTTATCGAACAACACTTCATCGTCAATGCCACAAATAATGAGTCGGTCACAATGGGCGCGAAAATTATCGATAATGCTCTGAATAAACGGCACGAATGACGCGCGTTTTGCCAGCGAATGAATAAACTCTTTATCCAGACAGATACAACTGAATAAATTATCGTAGACTGCATTAGAGGGTGTCTTACCCGCGCCGAAATGTGAAAGTGCTAAATTAAATTCAGCGTGCAGGTCAGCCAGTAAGGGATTATTTTTGCCCAGTTTCAGTTGCGGAAACGTTTCAGTGATATTCAACAGAATGAACGGCAGCTGCTTTATTTTCCGCATAACTAATTCACTGGCCTGCAGTGTCCGGGCCATCCCTTCATCAATACGGATAAATGCTGACACAGAATGCGCTTCAAATAACGCGCGATTCTGCTCCAGCAATCCAATCTGACTTTGCAGAAGGCGCAGCTGCTGCGACTCATCAAGCTGCGGCAGCAACAGATCCTGCGGCAGAGTGATGGGAGCACTTTCATGCACCAACTGCGTTACCAGCTCGACAGCGGTCAACCGTCCGTGAACATCACAGACAGGATAGAACCAGATTTCCGACTGATAGTCGGCCGAGAGATGAATTTTCATTTTGATGCCAGAATAAGCGGCGATGGAGATATCGTATAGTAATGGTTGGGTACAGGCAATAGTGCCAAATCATTGAAGAGACGGACTTCTTTGCCCTTCCACCGCCGTTTGACAACAGGCAGTCACGCTTAAGCCAAATAATAGCGATAAAATACCGCTTATTAGTGGAATTAAAAAAGCATTTATTCTGGTTATTAAAACCCACAGTCAATAACTGTCATTTAAAATAAAGCTTTTACTCTCTGTTTCGGCTCTATTTAAAATTGGACTTAAGTCAGATTTGGCGAACGGCGTTTAAATACGGCGCGCCTGCCAGAACACTTTCCGCCAGTAGACATTGTCGAGCGAAGAGCGGACTACGCCCTGGCTGGTTGACGCGTGGATGAAGGCATTATCGGTGTCATAAATACCCACATGCAGGCCATTTTCGCCACGTCCGGTTTTGAAAAAGACCAGATCGCCTGGCAACAGTTCATCTTTACTGATTCGGGTGCCAATATCGCTTTGGGCTGAGGTGGTGCGCGGCAGCTGTAGCGAAAATTTGTCGCGGAAGGTCAGATAGACAAAGCCAGAGCAGTCAACGCCGTTACGACTCATGCCGCCATAGCGATAAGGCGTGCCACGCCAGTGACCGAGCTGATCGTTCAGTTCCGCTATCACAGTGATCGAATCGGAAAGACGGCCATTAATCGGCGGAGCGTGATGACTGCATCCCGACAGCAGCAGAACTAAAATCAGCAAACCCAGGCGCATCGCCAAATGTCCTTATCAGAAGTTACAACCGGCTTAATGTAGCGGTAAAGCCCGCCATGTAGCAAGTGTCAGGGCAGGACGGTCAGTAGCGTGCGTCCTTCGAGTTGAATCTGCCGGAAAGTTATCTGGTAAAGGGGAGTCAGGCGCTGCGGCGTCAGGACCTTTGCCGGTTCGCCCTGTGCAACCACCTGTCCCCTGTTCATCAGCCAGACCCGATCGGCGTGTTGCAGGCTGTGGTTGAGATCGTGACTACTGGCGATAACGCTGATACCTGCCGCGCACAGCGCCGCAATCAGATCGTCTGCCGCTTTCTGCTGGCCGATATCCAGCGCCGTCATTGGCTCATCGAGAATTAACAATCGCCCGTGGGGATTGATGAGAGGATCAATCTGCGCGCAGACTGCCGCCAGCCTGACGCGCTGCCATTCACCGCCGGAGAGTCTGGTCAGGGAACGGGTTAATTTATCCTGCAGCTGCAGCTGTTGCAGCAGCGTACTGAGCCGGACATCGGACTGCGACCCCGCCTGCTTCAGATGCAGACGTAAATAGTGCCAGACCGGCATCTGGCTCAGCGGCGCCTGCTGCTGGGGCAGCCAGCCCCGAACCCTAGAGAGCGCCGCGCCGCGCCAGTCAATCAGCGGCTTTTCATCCAGCAGCACCCTCCCTGAGGCGGGTTGCAGACCCGCAATCACACTCAGTAAGGTGCTTTTACCTGCGCCATTCGGGCCTGCCACGTGCAGCAGCTGACCGGCGGCAAGTTCACCGTTCATTGGCAGCAGCCGCCCGGGAACAGCAGCCTGATGCAGGCGTAACAGCATCTATTTTGCCAGCGCCTGCTTAATGGTTTCCAGAATGATTGGATCTTCCGGCGTCATATCAGGTGCAAAACGCTGGATCACGCTGCCGTCACGGCCAATCAGGAATTTTTCGAAATTCCACAGAATGTCGCCCTGCGCTTTCGGCGCGCGGCCTTTACTCTCCATACGCTCGTAAAAGCCGCTGCCTTCCGGACGCACCGCGTCAGGACGGGCCGCGATCATCTGCGCATAGAGTGGATGACGACCTTCGCCGTTGACCTCGGTTTTGGCAAACATCGGGAACGTGACGCCATAGGTCGTGCTGCAGAAGGTTTTGATCTCCTCACTGCTGCCCGGCTCCTGCTCCAGAAACTGATTGCAGGGGAAACCGAGTACGCTGAAGCCCTGATCCTGCCAGGCTTTCTGCAGGTTTTCCAGCTCTTCATATTGCGGCGTCAGACCACATTTAGAGGCCACATTGACCACCAGCAGAACCTTGCCCTGCCACTGTGACAGCGTGGTTTTTTCTCCATCGAGCGTAACCAGTTCAGTCTCATAAATGTTCATGCTATTTCCTTTGTGGATGCTGTTGTGGATCCAGAATAACCAGCCGAAGCTAGCGCGAAGATTTCACCAGTAAAATAATAAACAGCGGCGCGCCCAGTGTCGCGGTCACGACACCTATCGGCAATTCCGCCGAGGTCAGCGCCAGACGTGCCACGATATCGGCGGCCAGAAGCACCGCCGCGCCCGCCAGCGCCGAGGCCGGCAGCAGATAACGGTGATCGCTGATACCGCTCAGGCGCAGGAGATGCGGGATGACCAGCCCGACAAAACCAATGGCACCGGCCATCGCGACGCTGATACCCACCAGCCATCCCATCGCCAGCACCAGCAGGTTACGCCAGTAAAAGAGGGACAGTCCGAGCTGACGGGCGGATGTCTCGCCCAGCGCCAGCAGATTGAGGATGGGCCCGGTCGCTCCCAGGGCCAGCATCACCGGCAGCAGCGCCAGCATCATCCAGCCATAGCGCCAGTCAATCCCGCTGAATCCCCCCATCATCCAGTACATCAACTGACGCAGATCGAGACTGGTGCTGAAGTAGACCGCCCAGGTCATGATGGCGCTGCAAATAATCCCCAGCGCCACACCGGTCAGCAACAGCCGGGTGACCGAAAGCTGACGATGCGCAAAATGCAGCAGAATCAGCGTAATAATCAACGCACCGGCCATCGCCGCCAGCCCGAGGCTCCACAGCGAGCCGCTGCCCAGCAGCACGCCGAGCACCAGGCCAATACCGGCGCCGTTCGAGACGCCAAGGAGGCCAGGCTCTGCCAGCGGATTGGTAAACAGCGCCTGCATCACCACACCGCATATCGCCAGAGACGCCCCCACCAGCACCACCGCCAGGCTGCGGGGGAACCGCAACTGCCAGACAAAGAGTCTGCCGCTCTCGGAGAACCACGCTGCGGGCGCGATCCAGCTGTCTCCGGCACAGAGGCTGAGACAGAGCAGTGCACAGAGCGTAAGAGCCAGCGCAATCAGCCATTTCTGGCCGCGCTGGTCGGACTGGCGCGCGAACGTGTCGAGCAGAGACATAAGCAGGATTAGCTGAGAAAACAGTGATTTGATTGTAGAGAGATTGCAGAAAAAAGAAAGGCTGATGAGGCGGTTTACGCTGGCCTGCCGTGGCGATTAACGGCGCGGGGAGTGGTGAGGTTGTGTGCCGGAACCATGAAAAAAGGCCGCTTTCGCGGCCTTTTTGAAACGCTGAAATTCAGTCAGTCTCTTTGGGTGTAGCGTTCTCTACGCGGCTTTTCAGCTTCTGTCCTGGGCGGAACGTTACTACGCGACGCGCAGTAATCGGAATATCTTCACCCGTTTTCGGGTTTCTGCCAGGACGCTGGTTTTTGTCACGCAGGTCGAAATTACCAAACCCAGACAGTTTAACCTGTTCTCCATTTTCCAAAGCGCGGCGAACCTCTTCGAAAAACAGCTCCACTAACTCTTTGGCATCGCGTTTGCTTAACCCGAGTTTCTCAAACAGGTACTCTGACATCTCAGCTTTTGTAAGCGCCATAGGTTCAATCCCTCAAGGTTGCCTGGAATCGCTCTTTTAATGCCGCAACGCATTTGCCAACGGTCGCGGCAATCTCCTCTTCTTCGAGTGTCCGGCTGGTATCCTGCAAAATCAGGCTGATTGCGAGGCTCTTGTAGCCCTCAGAAACGCCCTTACCGCGGTACACGTCAAACAAGTTTACGCCAACTACCTGATTTACGCCAACTTTCTTACACTCTGCGATGATATCTGCTGCAGGGACGTTTTCAGCCACCACAACAGCAATATCACGACGGTTCGCCGGGAAGCGAGAAATCTCGCGCGCGTCAGGCAGGACGCGGTCTGCGACCTTATTCCAAAGCAGTTCAAAGACTAAGGTGCGGCCATTAAGATCAAGCTTACGTTCCAGCTCAGGATGAACCACGCCGATAAAACCGATATGTTCATCATGCAAATAAATCGCCGCGCTCTGTCCTGGATGCAACGCCGGATTCACTTCAGCACGGAAGCTGATGTTATCCAGTTTGCCGGTTAAATCGAGCAGCGACTCTAAATCGCCTTTCAAATCATAGAAGTCAACGGTCTGACGCGCCAGATCCCAGTGCTCTTCAACGCGGTTGCCACTGATCACGCCAGCCAGCATAAGATCCTGACGGATACCTAAATCCGCCTGGCTATCGGGCACAAAACGTAAGCCGCTCTCGAACAGGCGTACGCGGCTCTGCTGACGGTTCTGGTTGTAAACCACTGCACTGAGCAGGCCAGTCCAGAGTGACAGACGCATCGTCGACATGTCGCTGGAGATCGGGCTTGGCAGTAGCAGCGCCTCTTCACCCGGATGAAGCAGCTGCTGGATTTTTGGATCAACGAAGCTGTAGGTAATCGCTTCCTGATAACCTTTATCCACCAGCATGTTTTTAGCGCGCTTCAGCGACAGGTTCGCTTCGCGGTGCTGGGTCATTACCAGCCCGGCCTGTACTGGCACATCCGGAATGTTGTTATAGCCGTAAATACGCGCCACTTCTTCGACCAGGTCTTCTTCGATCGCCATATCGAAGCGCCAGCTCGGGGCCACAGCCTGCCACTGCCCTTCACCCACGGTGACTTCACAGCCCAGGCGGGTCAGGATGTCAGTGACCTGATCATCCGCAATGACGTGGCCAATCAGACGGTCCAGTTTTTCACGGCGCAGGGTGATCGTCGCCGGTACAGGGAGTGCTGTCTGATGGGTCTGATCGATGACTGGGCCCGCTTCACCGCCGCAGATTGACAGCAGCAGCTCGGTCGCACGCTCCAGCGCGGTGTGTTGCAGCGCCGGATCAACGCCACGCTCGTAGCGATGTGACGCGTCGGTATGCAGACCATGACGACGTGCGCGACCGGTGATAGAAAGCGGGTCAAAGTATGCGCACTCGAACAGGATGTTTTGCGTTTCGCCGTTCACACCTGAATGTTCGCCACCAAAAATACCGGCCATGGCCAGCGCTTTCTGGTGATCGGCGATCACTAAGGTATCACTTTGCAGACTGGCTTCAGTGCCATCCAGCAGTGTCAGCTTTTCGCCCTCTTTCGCCATGCGCACCACGATACCGCCGTCAATGCGGTCGAGGTCGAAGGCGTGCATCGGCTGACCCAGTTCCAGCAGAACGTAGTTAGTGATGTCTACAACCGGATCGATTGAGCGAATGCCGCAGCGACGCAGCTTCTCTTTCATCCACAGTGGCGTCGCCGCCGCAACGTTAATCCCTTTCACTACGCGGCCCAGATAGCGCGGACAGGCTTCTGTTGCGTCAACCTGGATCGGGAATGTCTCGTTGAGCGTAGCCGTGACCGGCTGCATCTGCGGCTTGTTCAGCGGTAAACCGTTCAGCACAGCGACATCACGGGCGATACCGATCAGACCCAGGCAGTCGGCGCGGTTAGGCGTGACGCTGATTTCAATGGTGTTGTCATCCAGCTGCAGGTATGTGCGGATGTCGGTGCCAATGGGCGCATCGGCAGGCAGTTCGATAATGCCGTTGTGGTCGTCGGAAATGCCCAGCTCGGAGAACGAGCAGAGCATACCTTCAGACGGCTCGCCACGCAGTTTGGCCGCTTTGATTTTGAAATCACCTGGCAGCACGGCACCCACGGTCGCGACGGCGACTTTCAGTCCCTGACGGCAGTTCGGCGCGCCACAGACGATATCCAGCAGACGCTCGCCGCCCACATTGATTTTGGTCACACGCAGCTTGTCGGCATTGGGGTGCTGACCGCACTCCACCACTTCACCGACCACGACGCCATGAAACGCACCCGCAACCGGCTCAACGCCGTCCACTTCCAGGCCAGCCATGGTGATTTGTTCAGACAGCGCAGCGCTGTCCAGGGCTGGATTTACCCATTCGCGTAACCAGAGTTCACTGAATTTCATTGGATATCCTGCCCTTACTTAAATTGTTTGAGGAAACGTAAATCATTTTCGAAGAAAGCACGCAGATCGGTCACGCCGTAGCGCAACATGGTCAGACGCTCCATGCCCATACCAAAGGCGAAGCCGGAATAGACTTCCGGATCGATGCCGACATTACGCAGCACATTTGGATGTACCATGCCGCAACCCAGCACTTCGAGCCATTTACCGTTTTTACCCATCACGTCCACTTCTGCGGACGGCTCAGTAAACGGGAAGTAAGAAGGACGGAAACGGATCTGCAAATCTTCTTCGAAGAAGTTATTCAGGAAATCGTGCAGCGTCCCTTTCAGATTGGTAAAGCTGATGTTTTTATCAACAATCAGCCCTTCCATCTGATGGAACATCGGCGTATGCGTCTGGTCGTAATCGTTACGGTAGACGCGGCCTGGTGCAATAATGCGGATTGGCGGCTGCTGAGCCTGCATAGTACGGATCTGCACGCCAGAGGTCTGAGTGCGCAGCAGGCGGGTAGCGTCGAACCAGAAGGTATCATGATCGGCACGCGCCGGATGATGGGCAGGAATATTCAGCGCATCGAAGTTATGATAATCATCTTCAATTTCTGGTCCGGTCACGACAGCAAAGCCTAACTCACCGAAGAAAGTCTCAATGCGATCCATGGTGCGGGTCACAGGATGCAGACCGCCATTCTCAATACGACGGCCCGGCAGAGAAACATCAATGGTCTCTTCCGCAAGACGGGCGTTCAGCACTGCGGATTCCAGCGCATCTTTGCGTGCATTGAGACGCTCGGTGACCTGCTGTTTCGCTTCGTTGATAACAGCGCCCGCTGCAGGACGCTCTTCGGCTGGCAGCTCGCGTAATGTGGTCATCTGCAGTGTCAGATGTCCTTTCTTACCCAGGTATTCGACGCGCACCGCGTCAAGGGCGGCGATATCCGTCGCCCCGTCGATGGCCGCCGTGGCGCTGGCCACCAGTTCTGCGAGTTGGGACATAATTTCCTCTTTTTCCAGTCAGGCTGGTCAGTTCTCGTTGGGACCTGCCGGTCCAATATGCTAGCGCCAGAAACAAAAAAGCCTCCACGAGGGAGGCTTTCAGCGCGATTTTTCGTTTCTTCTCTTATGCGCAAAAGCCCCCGAATGTCAGGCGCTAAAGTAAAAAAAGAAACGGAAAATAGCAGCATTCATGCTTGCGGTTACCTTGTGATGCTATACAGGGGTACTATTGAAATGCTCAGCGACTAAAATGTCAATCATTTGCGTAAGTTACAGGCAATAAAAAAGGGAGCAAGCTCCCTTTTCCATCTGACTTACGCCAGGGCTGATTTCGCTTTTTCGACCAGTGCAGAGAATGCCACTTTGTCGAATACAGCGATGTCGGCCAGGATCTTACGGTCAATCTCAATGGCTGCTTTCTTCAGACCATTGATGAAACGGCTGTATGACATGCCGTTCTGACGTGCCGCTGCGTTAATACGCGCGATCCACAGCTGACGGAACTGACGCTTACGCTGACGACGGTCACGATAAGCATACTGACCAGCTTTGATAACAGCCTGGAAAGCAACACGGTAAACACGTGAACGTGCACCGTAATAGCCTTTAGCTTGTTTTAAGATTTTTTTGTGACGTGCGCGAGCAACTACACCACGTTTTACACGAGCCATTTAGCTCTCCTGTTTAATATTCTGAATTAAAGAAAAAAATTTACTTATGCGTACGGCAGGCAGGCAATAACCAGACCCAGATCGCCTTTAGACACCATGCCTTTCGGACGCAGGTGACGTTTACGCTTAGTAGATTTTTTAGTCAGAATATGACGCAGGTTTGCGTGTTTACGCTTGAAGCCGCCAGAAGCGGTCTTCTTGAAGCGCTTAGCCGCGCCACGTACAGTTTTAATCTTTGGCATTTTAAAAATATCCACTTCGCATTGTTAATAACATGACCCAGACAGGCGAACAGACAATCGCACAACGCAAGCGCTGCGCGATTACTGCTACTTGAAAGCCTACTGTTTCTTCTTAGGAGCGAGCACCATGATCATCTGGCGGCCTTCGATCTTCGAAGGGAAGGATTCGACAATGGCCAAATCCAGATCTTCACACAGGTCTTTACGGACGCGGTTAAGCACTTCCATACCGATCTGCTGGTGCGCCATCTCACGACCGCGGAAACGCAGCGTGATTTTGGCTTTATCGCCATCTTCCAGAAAGCGAATCAGGTTGCGTAGTTTGACCTGATAGTCGCCATCATCGGTTCCAGGACGGAATTTGATTTCCTTAACCTGAATAACTTTCTGCTTCTTCTTCTGTTCCTTAGAAGATTTGCTTTTTTCATAGAGGAACTTGCCGTAATCCATAATACGGCAGACCGGCGGTTCGGCATTCGGGCTGATTTCGACTAAGTCGCCGCCCGCTTCCTCAGCTTTTTCCAAAGCTTCGCGTAATGTGACAATGCCAATCGGCTCGCCATCCATGCCTGTTAAGCGCACTTCAGTTGCGCGAATTTCACTGTTAATCTTGTTCGGACGCGTAGGTAGTACTCGTTTTCCGCCTTTAATACTTTATTCCTCCAATTGTTGAAGATTTCGGCTGCGAACCTCTTGTTGCAATTTCGCAACAAACACATCGACATCCATCGACCCAAGGTCTTTACCACGGCGGGTGCGAACGGCAACTTTGCCAGCTTCCACCTCTTTATCACCGCAGACCAACATATAAGGGACGCGACGTAATGTGTGCTCGCGGATTTTAAAGCCTATCTTCTCATTTCTCAAGTCTGCTTTCACACGAATGCCAGCATTCTGCAGCTTACGCGTCAAAGACTCAACATATTCCGCTTGTCCATCGGTAATATTCATTACCACGACTTGCAGCGGTGCCAGCCAGGTTGGGAAGAAACCGGCAAATTCTTCGGTAAGAATACCGATGAAACGCTCCATTGATCCCAGAATCGCACGGTGAATCATCACTGGCGTCTGACGATCATTGTTTTCACCCACATACGTTGCTTCAAGGCGTTTTGGCAGGGAGAAGTCTAGCTGAACTGTGCCGCACTGCCAGGCGCGATCAAGGCAATCATACAACGTGAACTCAATTTTAGGACCGTAGAACGCACCTTCGCCAGGCTGGAATTCAAACTCAATATTGTTTTCGTTCAGCGCGGCAGCCAGGTCTTCCTCGGCACGATCCCACATTTCATCTGTACCGATGCGCTTCTCAGGACGGGTGGATAACTTCACCACGATCTTTTCAAAGCCGAAGGTGCTGTACATGTCATAAACCATGCGGATACAGCTGTTTACTTCGTCACGTACCTGCTCTTCAGTACAGAAGACGTGCGCGTCATCCTGGGTAAAGCCACGTACACGCATCAGACCGTGCAGCGCACCTGATGGTTCATTACGGTGACAGCTACCGAACTCCGCCATACGCAATGGCAGGTCACGGTAAGATTTCAGACCCTGATTGAAGATCTGAACATGCCCAGGACAGTTCATCGGTTTGATGCAATATTCACGGTTCTCAGACGAGGTCGTGAACATCGCTTCTTTGTAGTTTTCCCAGTGCCCGGTTTTTTCCCACAGGACGCGGTCCATCATGAAGGGACCTTTAACTTCCTGGTACTGGTACTCTTTTAATTTGCTGCGGACAAACACTTCCAGTTCGCGGAAGATGGTCCAGCCGTCATTATGCCAGAAGACCATGCCTGGTGCTTCTTCCTGCATATGGTAGAGATCCAGCTGCTTACCAATCTTACGATGGTCACGCTTCGCCGCCTCTTCCAGACGCTGCAGATAGGCTGCCAGCTGCTTTTTGTCTGCCCATGCGGTGCCATAAATACGCTGCAGCATTTTGTTGCTGCTGTCGCCGCGCCAGTAGGCACCGGAGATCTTCTGCAGTTTAAAATGATGGCAGAACCGCATGTTCGGCACGTGCGGACCGCGGCACATGTCGACATATTCTTCGTGATGATACAGGCCAGGTTTATCGTCATGGCTGATGTTTTCATCAAGTATGGTGGTCTTGTAAATTTCGCCACGCGCCGCAAAGACGTCACGTGCTTCCTGCCAGCTGACCTTTTTCTTCACCACATCGTAGTTGGTTTCAGCCAACTGATGCATGCGTTTTTCCAGCAGGTCGATATCTTCCTGAGTCAGGGTACGATCGATGTCGACATCATAATAGAAGCCGTTATCAATGACCGGACCGATCGCCATTTTGGTATCCGGCCACAGCTGTTTAATCGCATGCCCTAACAGGTGCGCACAGGAGTGACGGATGATTTCCAGGCCCGCTTCATCTTTAGCGGTAATAATCGCAACAGCAGCATCTTCGGTAATGGGATCGACAGCATCAACCAGTTCACCGTTAACGCGGCCAGCGATGCAGGCTTTTGCCAGACCCGGACCGATGTCCAGCGCAATATCCATCACACTGACGGGGCGGTCAAAGACACGCTGGCTGCCATCAGGAAGCGTAATTACAGGCATTTCATATCCTTATTTGCAGTGGTAAGCCACACGAAAGCCTACATGCAATGTAATGTAGAATGAGTGACCTGGCGTGATATCAGACCCACATTGTCGGAATGTCGCCAGGATTTTAGTGCGGGGCAGATAATAGCAGTTTTCCCCGTTGAGAAAAACCCATCCCCTTTTCCCTAAGCCATGGAGAGGACAAAAAAAAGCGGCCTGACACACTGTCAGGCCGCCGGATACACCCAGGCAAAAATGCGCTTACATGGCGTAAGAGAGCATGATTGAGGTTTTGGTATCCGTACGATCCGGCGCAGATTCAGCCGGATGGTTGTTCCAGCTCACGTTGTAAGCCAGTTTCAGCGCGAAATGGCTGTTGATCGCTACCTGCAGACCGGTTTCGGAGTTCACCGTGGTGTCTTCTCCGAAGGTACTCAGCACGGAGACACCCTGAATGAATTTAGTGGTATCGGTCAGCTGCCACTGATAGCTGACTGCGCCATAGCCCAGCGCCTTGGTCTCATGGCCACCGGCGTGGTAATCATCATAACGTACGCCCGGACCGAATTCCGCACGCAGCGAGTGTACCGGGCCATTCAGAATCTGACGACCGTAACCGGCAGTCAGGACGTCGCGTGAATCGTAACCGTTGAAACGATCGCTTAACCAGCTCGCCTGT
Organism: Pantoea jilinensis; assembly: GCF_019104105.1. Lineage (NCBI taxonomy): Bacteria > Pseudomonadati > Pseudomonadota > Gammaproteobacteria > Enterobacterales > Erwiniaceae > Pantoea > Pantoea jilinensis. The sequence goes on from NZ_CP077746.1 coordinate 2,298,956, forward strand.
CCAAACAGGTAGTCATACGAGTTAAGGTTGTAACGTGAACGACCACCAATGTTGTAGGTCTCAGAAGAGCGCTCATCATTTGAAGAGGTATTAGCTGCGTTACCCCACAAGCTGTATGCCATAGATGACTGATACCAGGTCATATTGGTCTGGGCCGTTGTGGATGAGCTGGTCGTGTTACCGGTTTGCGCCAGGTATCCCGCAGCAGCAGAACCTTCAAATGGCTTTTTAGCGGTAGAAGGGTCATCCATTGATGTAAATACGGCGTTATCGGCCAGTGCCTGGTGACAAAAAGCTCCGGCGGAGAGCAAAAGAACAGCAGACAGCTTGTTATAGGCTTTCATTAAATGTGATCCGTGCGACTGTTTAAAAAACGGAGAGTCTGAAGCGTTTTGCCAGGCATTCAATGCAATTTACGGTAAGTTTTGTAAAAAATTATTAACTTACACAAAATGCCTGGAATTGCCCTGACAACCCCTGTTAATTGGGACTCATCTTATTAACGTCGCGCATTATAGTGCTGCACAAATGAAAAGCCAGACGTAACGGCAGAAGAATTTTTCATCATCCTCCTGGCTCCTTACACAGATTTACGCTGTGCGTCACGTCCGATACCCGGCATCTCCTTCATAATTCGCCTGATTTTTCGCCATGGTCTACGCTCAGTTCAGTTTCTTTTCCCCTGGAGGTACCGCATGAGCAGCAATGATTTAACCCGCTACATTGTGACCTTTCATTATCAGGAGTCGGGATTGAGTGACATCCTGGAACTGACCAGCGCAATGACCGCCGCCGGTTTTACCACCACGCTGACTGACAACGACGGTCACCCCCATGAGCTGGGAACGAACAGCTATGGCATTGTCAGTTCACTGGAGGCTGAAGATCTGCGACAACAGGTTACGGCGGCCGGTGAAAGCGCGTTGGGTCAGAAACCTGTAGTGACTGTCATGACCGTTGAAGAGTATCTGCGCAACACGGCGGATTCTCGCCCCGCCACCTCCGCGCCAGAATAAGAGGTGCAATCGTGCGCGTTTTGGTGAATATTTAGGCAATACAATCGTTCTTACGCAGCGAATAACGAGGATAGCCCAATGTGGTCAGCCATTAGTCGTCTGTTAAGCGAGCAGTTAGGCAACGCCGAAATCACTCAACGTCACGCCCTTGCGGGTGGTGATATCCATCCTGCCTGGCATATCCGCTACGGTGAACATGACGTCTTTGTCAAAAGTAACAGCCGCGATATGCTTTCGCTTTTTACCTGGGAAGCCGATCAGCTGGCCTTGCTGGCGCGCACCGGCACAGTTCGGGTGCCTAAAGTCTATGGTGTGGGTCATCACCGTGAGGAGAGCTTTCTGCTGCTGGAATATATCCGGCCACAGCCGCTGGATGAACAGAGCGCGTTTCAGTTGGGACAGCAACTGGCTCGCCTGCACCAGTGGAGCGAGCAGACCCAGTTCGGACTGGATTTCGACAATAATATTACCACCACGCCACAACCTAACAGCTGGCTGCGGCGCTGGTCGGTGTTTTTTGCCGAACAGCGCATTGGCTGGCAATTGCAGCTGGCGGCGGAAAAAGGCATTCAGTACGGCGATACGGAGTTGATTATCGCCTCCGTGCAGCGGGTGCTCGCGTCCCATCATCCGCAACCGTCGCTGTTGCATGGCGATCTCTGGCCCGCTAACTGCGCCAGCAGCGACCAGGGCCCCTGGCTGTTCGATCCCGCCTGCTACTGGGGTGACCGCGAATGTGATTTAGCGATGCTAAGCTGGTACCCCGACCTGCCTCGCCAGATTTACGACGGTTATCAATCGGTGTGGCCGTTACCCGATGGGTTTTCACAGCGCCTGCCCGTTTATCAGCTTTACTATCTGCTGAACCGGGCTAACGTGTTTGGCGGGCACTGGCCTGGCGATGCACAGTTCGCTATTGGCGAGTTGCTGGATGAAGATGCACTCGGCAACAGTCAGGCCAGGCCGGCCTGACGAGGTTTACCGTCAGATAAAACCCAGCAGCGACAGTGCAAAATAACCGGCTATCGCAATCACCACTGGCAGCACATAAAGCGGGAAAATCTGCAGGAAGATGGTGTGGCGGGGGACGCGCACCTTCTCTTCCAGTTGCTGACGGGTGCGCCCTTCCGGGCCCTTTGCCTGTTCCAGAATCATCTGGTCCTCAATGCCCTCTTTAACGTGACGCGCCTGACGTCCCATCCGCGCGCCTGACGACTCCAGCGCCAGCCCGACAAAAATCAGAATGTAGATCAGCCAGAAGCCCAGGTTCATCTGACCGTTAAATTCGGGTACCGGCGAGTTATGCCAGAAAACGTTCAGGAACGGCGTATTGAAGCGCAGCATATCGACAATGACATGAACGAAATCAAGCATAACGGCATCAATGCCGGGCTGCTTTTCGCTGTGCTTAAACATAAAGCTCAGCACAGAAATAATGGTCGACATCAGCGCCACTAAAAAGAGCACCCAGCCCGCCACGCGCTTAAGGATGGCGATACGGCCAGCCTGTTGATAGGTCATGATATCTCCTGAACCTGGAATCCAATTTGCCGTCAGTCTACCTGCCAACGGTGAAATTTCCCAAATAAAGCGTGGTCGATGGGGCAGAGAGTGCGCCCGCAGAGAATGATGTTAAGGTAAAGCCGACTTTATAAGGAGAACTCTGATGCCGTATCACCGCCCTGTCCTCGCCGCCCTGTTTGATATGGATGGTTTACTGATCGATTCTGAGCCGCTGTGGGATCAGGCTGAGCTGGATATCTTTTCAACGCTGGATGTTGACCTGTCACGTCGCAGTGAAATGCCCGACACTCTGGGTCTGCGCATCGATCAGACTGTACGGATGTGGTACGAAACACTGCCCTGGCAGGGTCCTTCGCAGCAGGAGGTTACTGACCGTATTATTGCCCGTGCGATGACGCTGGTGGATCAGACGCGGCCCCTGCTGCCAGGCGTGGAAACGGCGCTGCAACTGTGCCGCGAACAGGGACTGAAAATCGGCCTTGCCTCAGCCTCACCGCTCAGGATGCTTGAGCAGGTGCTGGAGATGTTCAATCTGCGCCACTATTTCGATGTGCTCTCTTCCGCAGAAGCCCTGCCCTACAGTAAGCCTCATCCGCAGGTCTATCTCAACGCAGCCGACAGCCTGGCAATCGATCCGCTTAACTGTGTCACGCTGGAAGATTCCTTTAACGGCATGATCGCCACCAAAGCGGCGCGTATGCGGTCAATTGTGGTACCCGCCGCTGAACACCGTGACGACCCTCGCTGGGCGCTGGCGGATGTCCGGCTGGATGCTCTGACACAGCTCAGCCTGCAGCATCTGCAGGGATGAAGAACCGCCCGCCTGATGCGGGCTTTTTTTTGCCTGGCAATCTTCTCACTTGATCTCACTCGCAATAAAATAAAACAACGTTTCATTTTTATTGAATTCCAGTACCACTCTGCCTAAGATGCCCGAAGCGTCCCCATTCGGGGCATAAAAACCTGACCTGCAGAGAGGCCTGAGATGGACATTCGTCAAAGCATTCACAGCGATCACGCTAAACAACTCGACACCGATGCGTTGCGCCGTGAGTTCCTGATTGAAACGATTTTCACTGCCGATGACTACGCCCTGACTTACAGCCACATCGACCGCATCATCATTGGCGGCGTCATGCCGGTAAACGCGCCCGTGACGATGGGTGATGAAATGGGAAAACAGCTGGGCGTCAGCTATTTCCTCGAGCGCCGCGAGCTGGGCATGATCAATATTGGCGGACCGGGGCGTGTGGAAGTGGACGGTAAAGCGTGGGAAATCGGTCACGAAGAGGCGCTTTACATCGGCAAAGGTGCCCGCAACCTGCTGTTCCGCAGTCTGAATCCGTCTCAGCCCGCCAAATTCTATTTCAACAGTGCACCCGCACACAGCACCTTCCCGGACAGGAAAATCACGCTGCAGGAGGCGGCTACCGCCACGCTGGGCGATGCCGCGACCTCGAACCGCCGAACCATTCATAAATTCATCGTGCCGGATGTGCTGCCCACCTGTCAGCTCACCATGGGCTTGACCAAACTGGATGAAGGCAGCCTGTGGAACACCATGCCCTGCCACACCCACGAACGTCGCATGGAAGTCTATTTCTACTTCGATATGAGCGAAGAGAGCGCCGTCTTCCACATGATGGGGCAACCGCAGCAGACCCGTCATCTGCTGGTACATAACGAGCAGGCGGTGATCTCACCCAGCTGGTCAATTCACGCCGGTGTCGGTACCCAGCGTTACACCTTTATCTGGGGCATGGTGGGTGAGAATCAGGTCTTTGATGACATGGATCACGTCAAAATCAGTGAACTGCGCTAAGCAGAGGAGAAATACTATGGTACTGAATACGTTTAGCCTGGAAGGTAAAGTGGCAATGGTAACCGGCTGCAACACCGGTTTAGGTCAGGGCATGGCGCTGGGTCTGGCACAGGCGGGCTGCGATATTGTCGGCGTTAACCGTAACGGCCCGGATGACACCCAAAGCAAGGTGGAGGCGCTGGGTCGCCGCTTCTGGCCGGTGCAGGCCGATCTGTTGCAGACCAGCGTAGTAGCCTCTGTGGTTGAGCAGGCGCTGGCCGCTGCAGGTAAAATTGACATTCTGGTCAATAATGCCGGTATTATTCGCCGGGAAGACGCCCTGGACTTCAGCGAGCAGGACTGGGATGACGTGATGAATATCAATAGCAAGAGCCTGTTTTTCCTGTCTCAGCAGGTTGCCCGTCAATTTATCGCACAGGGACACGGCGGCAAGATTATCAATATCGCGTCCATGCTCTCCTTCCAGGGCGGAATTCGGGTGCCCTCTTATACCGCCTCGAAAAGTGCCGTGATGGGCCTGACCCGTCTCATGGCAAACGAGTGGGCAAAGCATGGCATTAACGTCAATGCCATCGCACCTGGCTACATGGCGACCAACAATACCGAGCAGTTGAGAAATGACGCGTCCCGCAGCGAAGAGATCCTGGGCCGGATACCGGCCGGACGCTGGGGCGTGCCTGATGACATGATGGGCCCGATAGTCTTCATGGCTTCTGCTGCGTCTGATTATGTCAACGGCTACACCCTGGCCGTCGATGGCGGCTGGCTGGCGCGTTAATTTCCCCAACGGGCAGTGTCCTGGCACTGTCCATTTTATTAATAAAATTCACGCTTCGTTACAGCGTCACATGTTCTCATTTACTGGATAAATCCCTATACTGGATGCATCGACAGTTTTCTTTGTAACCAGGTTCTATCATGACGGGCGAAGGCCACATCATTTTTGCCATTGCCAGCGCTATTTTTGCCAAGCGTGCTGAGCTGACACCCGTGCTGGCACAGGCCGACTGGTGGCATCTTGTTCCCTCAGCCCTGCTGACCTGTCTGCTGCCCGACATCGATCATCCTAAATCTCTGCTGGGACAGCGACTCAGCTGGCTCTCTCATCCTATTGCACGGGCGTTCGGCCATCGGGGATTTACCCACAGTCTGCTGGCGATTGCCGCCGGTTTATGGCTTTTTCAGATTAACCTGCCTCAGTCGTCACCGATTCCACCGGATGTGCTGCAGGGTCTGACGCTCGGCTACCTGAGCCATATAGTGGCCGATATGCTGACGCCCGCCGGGGTTCCGCTGCTGTGGCCCTGCCGCTGGCGCTTCCGCCTGCCGATTCTGCGCAGCCAGAAGGGCAATCAGCTGGAGCGGGCATTGTGTCTGGGACTGGTAGGCTATGCGCTGTGGTTCCCGGTAGGGATGCCATCTTTTGGTGCAAACGGCTGGCCATCTCAGCTGTTCGATACGCTACAAAATGGCGTCGGGCGATTAATTTCCAGTCATACTGCGCAATAAAAACGCGCAAAACGCCATTTGGTTATAAACCATGCCATTTGGATATAAGGCACCCTCTGCACCTGCTGTTACCATTCCTGCTGTCTTAATTCGTGATTAACATTATGCGGCCTTCCCATGACGGAAGGCCGCATTACTCTGGAGTTTCAGCATGGACCTTCCTCTTACGCTTAATATCGTGGCCTTTGTGGTGCTGCTGGTATTGCTCTCCCGCTTCAGCCGTCATAACTGGAGCCTGTCGAAAAAAGTGCTGACCGGTCTGGTGATCGGCGTACTGTTCGGCCTGGTGTTGCAGTTGATCTACGGCGAAAACAGCGCAGTGGTTAAAGAGTCGATTAGCTGGTTTAACATCGTCGGTAATGGCTATGTCCAGTTGCTGCAGATGGTCGTCATGCCGCTGGTGTTCGTTTCCATTCTGAGTGCGGTCGCTCGTCTGCATAACGCCTCTTCGCTGGGAAAAATCAGCGTGCTGACCATCGGCGTTCTGCTGTTTACCACCGCCATCTCAGCACTGGTCGGCGTCTTCGTCACCGGCCTGTTTGGTCTGAGCGCAGAAGGTCTGGTACAGGGCGTGCAGGAGACCGCGCGTCTCAGTGCGATCCAGAGCAACTATGTCGGCAAAGTGGCTGACCTGACCGTGCCACAGCTGGTGCTCTCCTTTATCCCGAAAAACCCGTTTGCCGATCTGACGGGCGCCAGTCCGACCTCAATCATCAGCGTCGTGATCTTTGCCGCGTTCCTGGGTGTGGCTGCACTGCAGTTGCTTAAAGATGATGAAGTGAAAGGTCAGCGCGTGCTGGTGGCGATCGATACGCTGCAGTCGTGGGTGATGAAGCTGGTGCGTTTAGTGATGAAGCTGACGCCGTATGGTGTGCTGGCGCTGATGACTAAAGTGGTTGCCGGTTCAAACCTGCAGGACATCATCAAACTGGGCAGCTTTGTGGTCGCCTCATACCTCGGTCTGGCCATCATGTTTGGTGTCCACGCCCTGCTGCTGTCGGTTAATGGTATCAACCCAATGCGCTTCTTCCGTAAAGTGTGGCCGGTTATCACCTTCGCCTTCACCAGCCGTTCCAGCGCAGCCAGCATTCCGTTGAGCGTTGAAACCCAGACCCGTCGTCTTGGCGTGCCGGAGTCGATTGCCAGCTTCGCGGCATCCTTTGGTGCCACAATCGGCCAGAATGGCTGTGCCGGTCTTTATCCGACCATGCTGGCCGTGATGGTTGCGCCAACCGTCGGGATTAACCCGTTTGATCCACTGTGGATTGCCACGCTGGTTGGGATAGTCACGCTGAGCTCAGCCGGTGTGGCCGGTGTTGGTGGAGGTGCAACGTTTGCTGCACTGATTGTCCTGCCTGCGATGGGCCTGCCGGTGACCCTGGTGGCGCTGCTGATCTCCATTGAGCCGCTGATTGATATGGGCCGTACAGCGCTGAACGTCAACGGTTCGATGACCGCAGGTTCCCTGACCAGCCGCTGGTTAGGCATGACCGATAAGCGCGTACTGGAAAGTGACGACAACGCCGAGCTGGCGCACCGTTAATCTGCCTTAAACCTGGCGCGCCCGCGCCAGGTTTTTTCCGTCTCTCTTCTCCATAATCTCCCCCATAGATGGCGACGCCGTTAAGAAAGCGTTAAGCATGGTAAACAGGCGAAAAATCCGCGCTTTAGTGCTTGTCTTTGCCCGGTAAAAGGCGAATTCTTCATCCAGTCTTATGAGGAGAACACCTGATGAAAAAGATAATCGCCTCGCTTCTGACGCTGACGCTTCTGACACCCGCTCTGGCTTTCGCCCATCCTGGCGACTGGGGCCCGGGATGGGGTCGACATGGCGGACCGGATCCACACTGGGTCGGTCCAGGGCATCACTGGGGCGGACCTGGACCGATTCGCTTTCTGCCTGAAGCCGCAACGGCGGTGCTGATCGGCGGACTGACCTACTACCTGCTCAATGGCAGTTACTATCAGCGCCACGGCGATGAATATGTGGTGGTAGAGCCGCCAGCAGAGTCGCGGGTCAGCAGTGAGATGCGGGTACTCGACTTTAACGGCAAACGCTTCTATGTGCAGGCAGGTCATTTCTACCAGCGGCAGATAGACGGTGATTATGTTGAGGTGCCGCGCCCGGCAGGATTGTAGTCAGCGCCACAACGAAAAACGGCCCGTCAAATGACGGGCCGTTAACTATTCAGAGAGACGAAAACTTACTGCTGAACCTGCGGGTCGGTATCATATTCCGCACAGCTCTGGAAGCCGTAGTTCATCACACGGCCCGTGTCGTTGTAGCTCACGAAATAAGTCTGTGCTTTACCATCGCGCTGACCCAGAACATAAGTCTGGCAGGTGCCGCGCGCGTGGACCATGGTGATTTCAGTAGAAGGTGCACCCGCGATCTGACGAACCTGATCACGTGTCATACCCTTTTTAACATCCTTTACCACTGGCTTAGTCACGTAGCTTTCCGCACGATCGTAAGTCGTACAACCAGACAGTGCAGCCAGTGTCAGCGCCGCAGCGATACATCCCATCACTTTATTCATCTTGTTGTTCCTCATTTATTGTCCATGTGGAAACAAGCCTGGAACATAAATGCTGATTTATCAAGTTTATGAGGAACAATTAGTGGTGCATCAAATGTCAGGATTTCGTAAAGAAGGCTGTTTTGTTGTCAATGCGGCCGTATACTTTCCGCCAAAACAGGTTTTGGATAGCCCCGCCGATTCAGACACCCTCTGCCTCATGGGTATCCGCGCAGAGCGGTGAGATTATCGCCCTTCGGACGCTGTTCGCTTGTCATGCCCGCTTCTGTTCACCCATCGCTGACTATCCCGAGGAACAATGACCCCTGCTCACTCTGACCGCCTGGTTTATGCGATTACACTGGGCCTGCTGGCCGCACTGGGCCCGCTCTGTATCGACCTTTATCTGCCAGCCCTGCCACAAATGGCGCAGGATCTGCACACCGAAACTGCGACCGCGCAGTTGAGTCTGACCGCCGGTCTGTTGGGCCTGGGCTTTGGGCAGCTGCTGTTTGGCCCGATGAGTGACAAATTCGGTCGCCTGCGTCCGCTAACCCTGTCACTGATACTGCTGTTTATCGCCTCAATCGGCTGTGCGCTGGCGCAGGACATCCACCAACTGCTGGTGGCGCGGCTGTTTGAAGGATTAGCGGGGGCGGGCGGCGCGGTATTGTCGCGGGCGATTGCACGCGATATGTACAGTGGTCATGAGCTGACGCGCTTCTTCGCGCTGCTGATGCTGGTTAACGGTCTGGCTCCAGTCGGCGCGCCGGTACTGGGTGGTGTGCTGATGACGATAGTCGACTGGCGCGGCATCTTCATGGTACTGGGCGGCATTGCCATTCTGCTGATCCTGCTGGCGCGCTGGAAGCTGCATGAAACCCTGCCTGAAGCCCGCCGCAACCAGGGCTCGATTTTCTCCGCCTACGCGGCACTCGGTCAGGTGGTCACCCATCGACCCTTTATGGGCTTCTGTCTGACCCAGGGCTTTATGATGTCCGGCATGTTCGCCTATATCGGTGCCTCGCCGTTTGTGCTGCAACAACTCTATGGCCTGTCGCCCCAGGCCTTTAGCTTCTGCTTTGCGGCCAACGGGTTTGGCCTGATCATTGCTTCGCAGACCAGCGCTCGCCTCTGTCCGTTGTGGGGCGAATATCGGGTGCTGAAAGGCGGTCTGACACTGGCTTTTGTCGCCTCTAGCCTGCTGCTGCTGGCCGCGCTACTACACGCACCGTTAGCGCTGCTGCTGCTGGCGCTGTTCTTTACCATCGCCAGCAACGGCGTGATCGCTACCACTGCCTCGTCACTGGCGATGCAGAGTCAGGGCCACCGTGCTGGCAGCGCCTCTGCAGTCATTGGCGTCACCATGTTCACGCTGGGTGCGATTACCGTGCCGCTCACCGGCATTGGCGGCACGTCGGTACTGAGCATGTGCGCCACCATTTTTGGCTGCTTTATGATGGCGATTCTGATGTTTAACGTGCTGGCGAAAAAACCGCTGTCGTAATTAAAAACTCACTGATTTCGCAACGTTTAGCCGCAATCAGTTGCCGCTTAAGCTTGTTGTTTTCGCTTCGGCACGTTAGCTTTACTAAAACGTTCGCATCGAGCCGACTGGCCACTGACCTGAGGAGAAGTTCATGTCACTGCAGCAGGAAATTATTGAAGCACTGGGTGTCAAGCCCGTTATCGACGCCGACCAGGAAGTGCGTGTCAGCGTCGATTTTCTTAAAGCCTATCTGAAACGTCACAGCGGACTGAAAACGCTGGTGCTGGGGATTAGCGGCGGTCAGGATTCAACCCTTGCGGGCAAGCTGGCGCAAACGGCGATCAGCGAGCTGCGTCAGGAGAGCGGCGATAACGACTACACCTTTATTGCGGTGCGTCTGCCGTATGGCGTGCAGGCGGATGAGCAGGATTGTCAGGACGCGCTGGCCTTTATTCAGCCCGACCGTTCGCTGGCGGTGAACATCAAAGAGTCCGTGCTGGCCAGTGAGCGCGCGTTGAAAGATGCCGGTATCACGTTGTCTGATTTCGTGCGCGGCAATGAAAAAGCGCGCGAGCGAATGAAGGCGCAATACAGCATCGCCGGCATGACCAAAGGGGTGGTGGTCGGCACCGACCATGCCGCTGAAGCGGTCACCGGGTTCTTCACCAAATATGGCGATGGCGGTACTGACATCAATCCCCTTTTCCGCCTGAATAAGCGTCAGGGCAAACAGCTGCTGAAGCATCTTGGCTGCCCGGAACATCTTTATCTGAAGAAACCGACTGCCGATCTGGAAGATGATCGTCCAGGCCTGCAGGATGAAGTGGCGCTGGGTGTCACCTACGAGATGATTGATGACTATCTGGAAGGCAAAAGCATCGATCCTGACAACGCCCGTATTATCGAAGGCTGGTATCTGAAAACTGAGCACAAACGTCGTCCGCCGATCACTGTGTTCGACGACTTCTGGAAGTAATCCTGCGCCTCCTTTGCTCCGGCAAAGGAGGCTTCACTCATTTAATTTGTTGAACGCTGCATGCCTCCCACCGTCTCGCGCGCTACCCTCATCGGGCTTATCGCCATTTTGCTCTGGAGCACCACCGTGGGTCTGCTGCGCAGCGTCAGTGAAGCCTTCGGTGCCACTGGCGGCGCGGCGCTGATCTACACCACCACGGCGATCCTGCTTTGCCTGACCCGCGGTTTGCCCAGACCTGGCGCACTGCCCGCGCTCTACCTGTGGCTGGGCGGTGCCCTCTTTGTCGGTTACGAGATCTGCCTGGCGCTGGCTATCGGGCTGGCCAGCGATCGCACCCAGTCGCTGGAGCTGGGAATGATCAATTATCTCTGGCCCTGCCTGACCATCGTGCTGGCGATTCCGTTTAATCAGCAGCGCTTCCGTGTCTGGCTCTGGCCAGGGCTGCTGCTGTCGCTGCTGGGGATCGTCTGGGTGATGAAAGGCAGTGGCAGCAGTTCGCCCGCGCTACTGTGGCAGAATATACTGCGCAACCCTGTCGCCTATGCACTCGCCTTTATCGCCGCCCTGACATGGGCGGTCTACAACAACCTTACCCGCCGTTTTGCCCGCGGCTCGAACGGCGTCACGCTGTTTTTTATACTGACCGCACTGGCGCTGTGGCTGAAATATGCCTTCAGCGATCGTCCTGTGCCGTTAACGTTCGATCTGATACCGATAATGGAGGTGCTGTTTGTCGGCCTCTCCACTGCTATCGCCTATTCCGCCTGGAATCATGGGATTCAGCAGGGCAATCTGACGCTGCTGGCCACCGTGTCCTACTTCACGCCAGTGCTGTCGGCTCTGCTGGGATCGCTGTGGCTGGGTCTGACGCCGCCGCTGGCTTTCTGGCAGGGCGTTGCGATGATTACACTGGGCTCGCTGATTTGCTGGCTGGCGACACGGCGTCTTTAACAGACAGCTGGCGATCATTTCACCTGCCTGTTATGCTGTATGGACAACCAGTAAATGGAGTCCATTTTGGTCAGACGTGCTGCCATTCTTCGCCCCGAACCCGACGCGAATACAATTTATCAATATCCCGAACACCTGCGTGAATGGCTGGAAGGCCTGCCGAATCATCCTGGCGTCTACACCTTTCATGGCGAAAGTGAGTCACTGCCGCTTTATATCGGTAAAAGTGTCAATCTGCGTTCGCGAGTGATGTCCCATTTCCGCACGCCGGACGAGGCGAAAATGCTGCGCCAGTCACGGCGCGTAAGCTGGATCCCCACAGCAGGCGATCTCGGTGCGCTGCTGCTGGAAGCGCAGATGATCAAAACCCAGCAGCCGCTGTTCAATAAGCGACTGCGCAAAAATCGCCAGCTCTGTTCGCTGCAGATTACCGACGGCAAACCGAATGTGGTTTACGCAAAAGATCTCGATTTCAGTCAGTCACCCAACCTGTTTGGACTTTATCGCAGCCGCTTTGCGGCGCTGGAACGGCTCAAGCAACTGGCGGATGAGTATCAGCTCTGTCATGGGCTGCTGGGTCTGGAAGCGCTGAGTGCGGGACGCGGCTGCTTCCGCTCGGCTCTGCGTCGTTGCGCCGGAGCCTGTTGCGGTAAAGAGCCGGTCAGCGACCATCAGGATCGGCTGCTGGAGGCACTGGAAAATGTGCGGGTTTTCTGCTGGCCGTGGCAGGGTGCCGTAGGTCTGGTGGAGGAAGGCAAAGAGATGACGCAGATCCATGTTATCGATCACTGGTTCTATCTCGGTTCGGTGAGCAGCATGGATGAGGCCAGAAAACTCCAGCGGCCCAAAGGCGGTTTTGATCACGACGGCTATAAAATCCTCTGCCGCCCGATTCTGTCGGGTGTCTACCCTATTCTTCCGCTATAAAAAAAACCGCCGACGCTGCCCACTCACGTTCAGTGGACAGCGTCGGCGGTCTCAGACCGTTCGCTTAACGAATATTATTCAGCCGGTTCTGCTGGGGGCGCCATTTTGCCGTCGTGCGGGGCTTTCTCAGTCAGACGCTTTTCAAAGTTCGCGTTGTACTGTTTCTTCTGCTCCGGCGTCAGCACGTTATAGAGCTTGTTCTGAGTTTCCAGCATCTTCAGCGCATGCTCTTTCGCGTTGGCGGACATCTTCTCTGCCTGCGCTTCGGCTTTGCTCTGGTCAAAGCTGTCAGACGCAATAATGCTGTGAGCCGCGCGACGCTCGTCCAGTGACGGACGTTTCATCTCTTTGTGGCTCTCTTTCATGATGTCGCGCATCTGGGTTTTCTGCGCGTCGGTCAGGTTCAGACCTTTAAACATCATCTCCATGCCGTGGCGCATTGGCGGTTTGTGCATCGCCTTTTCGCTGCCCGCTGGCGGTGGAGTCAGGTTATCTGCTGCTGCATGGACGGCGCTGGCTGCACCAAACGCCAGCGAAGAAGCCAGTAAAAGGGAAGTCAGTTTGCGCATAATAGTGTCCTTATAATTCATGATAATGACGACAGCACTCTGTCGCGTCTTCGGAAACAAGCATACGACGCTGAACGTCAACTACTCAGAGCCTGAGTAAAGCCGTGAAAGCATAAAAGATAAAAAACGGGCAATCATGAAGAGAATAAGAAGAAAGGCGTGAGGAATTGAAAAAGTTTATGAATTTAAAGCGAATTTGGCAGAAATCATGGAGGAGTGTAATGGTTACGACTGGAAAGCGGAAGGCGATCTCCCGCTTTCCTGTCGATTTTTTTAGCGCCGATGAACTGCAACAGTAAGAACGGTTATCACACCGGCAGCGCCTGAGTCTGTTCACCCTCTTCAATCAGCATCAGTCCGGCACGCAGCCCGGCGGCCACGTTGGGATTGGGGAACAGCACATATTCCCGCGCCTGCTGCACGTAATAGCGCGTATTACCATCTTCCGCCAGCAACGTCCCTTGAGGAAACGCGGTAAAGTTCAGCGTTTCCGGCGACATATGCAGCGTAAAGTGCTCACTCAGTCGGGTGATCTGCTGCGCAACCCGATAGTGACGCGGTTTCACCCTCGCGACAGGCATCGCTTCGCCATAGAGCAGAGAAGCCAGCGCCTGCTGCGCCGCGCTGAACTGGCTGAGATCGTTCTCGCCAAACGGCAGCGCCTTGCCCAGTTCAAGCGTGCAGCTGGCCGCACCGAAGTGCTCGCAGCTGAAATGCGTGAAGGTACCGCCTGGCGAGCGATGAAACACCAGCGCTTCCAGCCCGGCAGCGGCCAGCCAGTCCAAAAATGCAGGCGGCCAGGGACGCTCGTTATGCGGCATCACCCCGAACTGAGGGTGATAAGAGCCGCGAATGGCGGTGTGCATGTCGAGGTGCCAGCGCGTCTCATCGCACTCACCCAACTGCCAGAAGGTTTCCAGCGCCTGCTCCAGCCGCAACACGCGGCGGGCCTCATCACCATCATCAATCTGCTGCCAGCGTCCGCCAAATAGCCGGTTGATGTCATAACGCACATAGCGCTTACCGGCGCGTAGCGCTGAGGGATTACCCAGAATGACCAGCATGCGCTGCTGTAACGGCTTTTCGCCTCGCAGCAGCGGGTTAACCAGCTGGTTTACGATTTCTACCGGGGCCGTTTCATTGCCGTGGATCCCGGCAGAGAGCACCAGCGCCTGTTTAACCGGCACCGTCGGCTCCATCAACAGTATGCCGTGATACAACCACTGCCAGCGAAGATGCGCCGTTTCACCACTACGCTTACGCGGCACCTCGCCGGAAAGCGTTTGCTGTAAAAAGTCCTGCATCATTCCTCCTTTGCGCCCTGAGCAGACGGCAGACTGTGCTGCCTCCTGCTTCACTGCTGAAATGCGTAAACATTTCCTAAGTCTAGCAGCTTCGTCAGTTCATCCAGCGCGTCATGTCCCTCACGCAGCAACTGTGGGTCGACCAGATCGGCCTGGGTCAGGCGATCGCGGTAATGACGGTCAACCCAGCTATTCAGTGTGCTGAAGAGGTTATCGTTCATCAGCACCGCCGGATTCACTGCCTGCTGCTCCTCTGGCGTCAGCACGACCCGCAAACGCAGGCAGGCTGGCCCCCCTCCGTTATACATGCTTTCGCGCAGATCAAACACCTTCAGAGCTTTCAGTGGTGTATCCGCCTCGACCTGTTCACACAGGTAGCGCCACACACCCGGATGCTGGCGTGACTCTTCCGGCAATACCAGCATCATCGTGCCGTCGGGACGGCTCAGCAGCTGGCTGTTAAACAGATAAGTCTCTACCGCATCTTTCACCGAGACACGGTCTGCCGGCACTTCCAGAGCGACAAAGCCGGGGATGCGCGCCCGAAGTTGCGCGAGCAGTTCAGGCTGATCAACAAAGGCGTGCTGATGACAGAACAGCATCTGCTGGTTACTGACCGCAATCACATCATTATGAAATACGCCCTGATCGATCACCGCAGGATTCTGTTGGGCGAACAGTACGCTTTCGGGTGAGAGCTGATGAAGGCGGGCAATCGCCTCGCTGGCCTCACGGGTTTGCCGCGCCGGATAGCGCTGCGGCGCTTTGCCTTCGTGGCTGCTGTCGCGGCCATACACAAACAGCTGCACGCCGCGCTCGCCATAGGCACCGCCGAGACGGTTGTGGTTAGCCGCCCCTTCATCACCAAACATCGCCACCTGCGGCAGCGCATCGTGCACGGCAAAATGGCGATCGTCGCGGAAGATGGAACGCAGCAGCCAGGCGGTTTCTGGCGCTTCTATCGCCCGATGAAACTTGTTGTTCAGGTTCGCCACCGTCAGGTGAACCCGGTCATCCAGACTGTCTGCGGACGGCGAAACCGTAGCGGCATTGGCGACCCACATCGCCGACGCGGAGCTGGCGGCGGAGAGTAATCCCGGCGCGGTTTTACCGGCTGACGTCAGCACCTGCTCATCACTGCCGCTAAAGCCGAGCTGACGCAGCACCGCAATGTTGGGTCGCTCGTGCGGCGGGATCACGCCCTGCACGTAGCCCATATCAGCCAGCGCTTTCATCTTCAGCAACCCCTGCTTTGCCGCCAGACGGGGATTCGACGGCTGCAGCTGGTTGCGGGTCGAGGCTTCGTTCCCAAAAGAGAGCCCGGCATAGTGGTGCGTTAATCCTACCAGCCCATCAAAGTTGGCTTCGGTTGCCTTCATGAGCGCTTCTCCGGCGCGGAGAAATCGAGTCCCGGCGACAATGTGGCGGGCAGCGTCAGGTCCGGCGTCTCCAGTGAGGCCATTGGCCAGGCACAGTAATCCGCCGCATACCAGGCACTGGCGCGATGGTTGCCCGAAGCGCCGATGCCACCAAATGGCGCGGTGCTGGCTGCGCCGGTCAGCGGTTTGTTCCAGTTGACGATACCGGCACGGGCTTCCAGCAGCAGCTGATCGAACTGCTGACGTGAAGGCGATATCAATCCGCACGACAGGCCGTAACGGGTCTGGTTCGCCAGCGCTATCGCCTCGTCAAAGGTGTCATAGCGGATTACGCCGAGCAGCGGACCAAAGACCTCTTCATCCGGGATGCCCTGCACACCAGTTAAATCGATAATGCCCGGTGTAAGAATGGCACTGTGACGATCCGGCCAGCGCATCGCCAGCAGCACCTCGCCACCCGCATCAACCCGCCGTTGCCACTCACCTATAATCTTCTCTGCCGCGCCGGTAGAGATCACGCTTCCCATAAAGGGTTGCGGTTCAGCATTCCAGGCGGCCGGCTGCAGTCGCCCCGCCACCTCTGTCAGCCGCTGCAGAAAGGCATCGCCCGCATCACCACGTTTAACCAGCAGACGCCGGGCGCAGGTGCAGCGCTGACCCGCAGTAATAAAGGCTGACTGCACGGTAATATTGACGGCGGCATCCAGGTCAGCCGGATCTTCCACTATCAGGGCGTTGTTCCCGCCCATTTCCAGCGCCAGCATCTTCTCAGGCTGACCGGCAAACTGGCGATGCAGCTGATAGCCGGTATGGGCGCTGCCGGTAAACAGCAGGCCATCGATCTGGCTGCAGGTTGCCAGCGCCTGACCGGTCTCCCGACCACCCTGTAACAGCGCCAGTACACCTGCAGGCAAACCCGCAGCCAGCCAGATCTCAACCGTTTTTTCGGCGGTCAGCGGCGTCAGTTCACTGGGTTTAAAGACCACGCAGTTGCCCGCCAGCAGCGCCGGAACAATATGACCGTTTGGCAGATGGCCGGGGAAGTTGTAAGGGCCAAATACCGCCAGCACGCCGTGCGGACGATGGCGCAGCGAGCTTTCGCCCTCATGCTGCTCACCGGTGCGGCTATGGTACGCCTTCACCGAAAAGCCGATTTTGTTGATCATCGCACCGACTTCGGTCAGTGCTTCCCAGCGTGGCTTGCCGGTTTCACGGGCAATGGTTTCTGCCAGGTCTGTTTTGTGAACCTCAAGCCCGGCCGCAAATTTCTCAATAATCGCCTGCCGTTCCGCCAGCGGGCGTCTGGCCCAGCCCGGAAAGGCAGCGCGCGCCGCGTCACAGGCTGCCGTGACCTGTGCGACTGATGCCGCCTTGCCCTGCCATAACGTCTCGCCGCTGACCGGATCCGCTTTCGTCAGGACCTCCGCGTCACCGTCTACCCATTCTCCCTTTATCAGGTGCGTCATGCTGTTTTCTCCTCTTTGCAGAGCGTCACTACGCGCAGGCTGTCGCCCGGCTGACAGTGGAGCGCCCGCATCTGTTCATCCGTCAGTTGCACGCTGTCGCTGTCGGCATGGGCCGGGATCAGCACCACACGGAACTGGCGGTAATTGTTATTAGCAACCAGACAGAGTGGCGCATCCGCCGGATTTTCACCCCGTTCAGCGCTGCGCAGACGACTTTTACGCACGGCGCGGATGTGGTCGATATCGCACTCCAGCGTCGGGCCGCCATCAAAAATGTCGACATAGTTAAGGTAGCGGAAGCCCTCCGCCTCCAGCACGGCACGGGCAGGTGCCGTTTGTGGATGCACCTGTCCGATGACCGCCTGCGCCTCTGGCGTCAGGTAATCAATATAGAGCGGATGCTTCGGCATCAGCTCAGCAATAAAGGATTTCTGGCCGGTGCCGCTGAGGAAATCGGCTTTGCTGAATTCCATTGAGAAGAAGCGGCTGCCCACGCTCTCCCAGAATGGCGAATGCCCCTGCTCATCGCTGACGCCACGCATCTCAGCTACAACCCGATTCGTGAAGTGCTCACGGAAATTAGCCATAAAGAGGAAGCGGGATTTCGACAACAGGTAGCCATTTTTGCCGTCACGGTAATCGGGATCGAGAAATAGCGTGCAGAGTTCACTGCTGCCAGTGTGATCGTTACTCAGTGACAGGGTTGGCAGCGCGGCATAGACATTCAGTTCTTTTGAGGCATGCACCTGCGTGCCGACACGAAAGTTATACCAGGGCTCCTGCAGGCCGACAGCCACTTCAATGGCACAGATGCCGACGGCGCGGTTATCTTCGCTGTCCGCCAGCACAAAGACATAGCCCTGTTCAGCGCGGGGCAGCGTACCCTCCCAGGTCTGCAGCGATCGATCAATACGCGCCTGTAACGTTGCGCTATCGACGGGCAGCGAGGTCAGCCCGCCACCGGTTTTGCCGGCCAGTGCCATCAGCTGACTTAAGTCATCGCGTTCAACGGGACGGATTACCATCATGATGCGGACCCTCGGACCAGACGCTCACACACCTCGGCAAAGCGAGCCATGCCCAGCTTCACTTCCTGCTCACTGATATTCAGTGCCGGGGCAAAACGCACCACGTTGGCACCGGCAATCAGCACCATCACGCCCATCTCAGCGGCGGCCAGGTTGATCTCTTTGGCTTTACCGGCAAAGTTGTCGCTCAGTACGGCACCAATCAGCAGCCCCAGACCGCGCACTTCTTTAAACAGATGCAGACGCTGGTTGATCTCATCCAGTGCCGCAACAATCCACGCGTGACGTTGTGTGACACCGGTCATCATCTCAGGCTGATTGATCAGCTCCATCACTTTACCGGCCACCGCACCCGCCAGCGGATTGCCGCCATAAGTGGTGCCGTGGGTGCCAACGCCCATCACCATTGCGAGATCTTCGCGGGTCAGCATCGCACCAATCGGGAAGCCGCCGCCCAGCGCTTTAGCGCTGGTGAGTACATCCGGCGTGACACCATAATGCATGTAGGCGTAAAGCGAGCCGGTGCGGCCAACGCCGCTCTGCACCTCATCAAAAATCAGCACGGCCTGATGCTTATCACAAAGTTCACGCAGTCCGCGCAGAAACGCCGGATCGGCAGGCAACACGCCGCCCTCACCCTGAATCGGTTCAACAATCACCGCGCAGGTGTGGTCATTAATCAGTTCAGCCGCAGCGGCCAGATCGTTAAATGGCGCATGCTGAATCTCTGGCGGCAGCGGTGCAAAATCTTTTGAGTAAGCGGGCTGCCCTCCGGCTGACACAGTAAACAGGGTGCGTCCGTGAAACGCATTTTTGAACGCCACGATACCACTTTTATGCGGCCCGACCCGGTCATGCGCCACTTTACGCGCCAGTTTCAGGGCTGCTTCGTTCGCTTCCGCGCCGGAGTTACAGAAGAACACACGGTCAGCAAAAGTGGCGTCAATTAACTGTTTCGCCAGCCGCAGGATCGGTTCGTTGGTGTAGCCATTCCCGGTGTGCCATAACCGTGCGGCCTGGTCCTGCAACGCCTGTTGTAAAGCCGGATGCGCATGTCCTAACGCATTGACGGCAATGCCACCAGCAAAGTCGATATAATCCTTGCCGTTTTGATCCCAGACGGTGGAGCCTTCCGCGCGAACCGGTATAAAGGTCGCAGGTGCATAAACCGGCATCATCCATTGATCGAAATCGTGACGTGAAACGTGCAGTGCCATAACCCATTCTCCTGCGTGACTTTACCGGCTGGGTAAAGCTTATGTTTTAAAATTGTTAAAAGATGTTGTAATGCTGCCCTACTGTAGAGTGCAGTTAACGTGCCAGCCAGAGAATTAATGCATAAAATGGTCTTCACAACGTAATATCAATAACTTACAACCAATCAATATTCACTTAATTTGCATATATAGTGAATAATTGTCTGATTGCAGCGGCATAGCCGGGTTTTAAACAGCGGAATTATGCATTCACGGGATGAAATATCGCTTTTGTGATCGCTGATAAATTATCTCTCCAGAAAACCCCCGCCGGCGCCCTGTTTTAGCGCGGTTTGCCTCACACTGGTGCAGCGCGGGATCGATGAGTCATCCTTCCAAAAGACGCTGATCGTTTAGATTTAACAAAATAATTTCATTTATCGCGACTGACGCAGAGATCCGTGCATCTGAACCTGATTAATTAATCAGCAACCAGACGATAATTTGATCAGTGACTGGAAAGATTATTTCTGGCGTGATTATATGGAATAAAAATATTATTCATTAAAATATGTTCAGATATTAATATGCACGCTAATGGTTAGAATAAAAACATTACAATTTTATTCTTCTACACCTGTTACTCATAATTAATGCATTGAACGCGTTGATTTAAAAATGAACAGACGGGATTTGTTAATGTCACCCTGGAACAAATCAAACCCATGATTATAAAGGATTAAGTTAAAATTACCCATAATTTTATATAAGAAGAAAATCTTATTATCTTTTCAGTTAATCTCCTTCTCTATCGCTTTCCTGCCTGCGGAATATCTAAATCACATTTTGTTACTTATATTCCACTTTGTAAATTTATCTTTTTGTGTCATTTTCTTTTCGCCCCGCATCAGGGGAATAATAATTAATGAAGACAGGATAATAATTAAATGATGAAGCGCACTTCACTGGCGGTTGTTATGCCGTTACTGATCGGTCTCTCCTCCGCACAGGCCGCAGAAGTTTATAACAAGGATGGCAATAAGCTGGATCTGGTCGGCAAGATTAACGTATCTCACCTTTTTTCAGATGATAATAATAACAACGGTGATACCTCCTCTTATGCCCGCTTTGGTTTTAAAGGTGAGACAAAGATTACTGATCAACTCACTGGCTATGGTTTCTGGCAGTATCAGTACAGCCTTCACAACTCCGAAGGCAGTGATGCGCAGGCGACCAACCGTACCCGTCTGGGTTATGCAGGCCTGAAGTTTGGCCAGGCGGGATCGCTGGATTATGGCCGCAACTATGGCCTGGTGTATGACGTGTTGAGCTATACGGATATGCTGCCATTCTTCGGCGGCGACTCCGGTTATACCGATGCCTTCCTCTCTGGCCGCTCAACCGGCGTGCTCACCTGGCGTAATAGTGATTTCTTTGGTCTGGTAGACGGATTAAACCTTGCAGCGCAGTATCAGGGCAAAAACGACCGCAGCAATAATATCGATGGCGTACGTCGCTCCAACGGTGATGGTTTCGCCCTGTCCGCGTCTTATGACTTTGATTTCGGTCTGAGCTTCGCTGGCGCGTTTGCCAGTCTTGATCGCACGACCGCGCAAAACAGAGCCGCACGTGGTGAAGGCGAGAAAGCCCAGCACTGGGCGACGTCGGTCAAATATGATGCGAACCAGGTTTATCTGGCCGCCATGTACGGTGAGACCCTGAATGCCACCCCAATTAGCGGCGGCTTCGCTAACAAAGCGCAGAATTTTGAAGCTGTGGCGCAGTACCAGTTCCTGAACGGTTTCCGTCCATCCCTGGGTTACGTCTCATCAAAGGGCAAGGACATTGAGAATGTCGGCGATGCCGACATCATTAAATACACCGCAGTGGGTGCGACTTACTACTTCAACAAGAACATGTCGGTTTATGGTGAATACCGCATTAACCTGCTGAAAGATAACAATCCGCTGGGTCTGGCAACCGACGACATTACCGCGCTGGGTCTGATTTACCAGTTCTGATGTCATTATGGGCCTGGCACTTCACGCCAGGCCCGTTTATTGTCTCACGCCACACTTCAGACACCGTCACGCGGCGTTAACCCAGTGCCCTGACTAAGCTGACGGCTACCGTCGCTTCCTGCATCAGTTCTTCCACATTGGCAGACGCCAGCAGCGTGGTTGCCTGTCCGGCAGGCACCGGACGACTGAAAAGATAGCCCTGACCGTAATCACAGCCGCGTTTTCTCAGCCATCTCAGCGTGGCGACATCTTCTATCCCCTCTGCCGTGATCACCACATTCAACCCCTGACAGAGCGCCAGTAGCGTTTCAACGACTTTCCGCTGCTCCGATCCGGTCACGATGCCGGCGATAAATGACTGATCAATTTTGATTTTGGTAATACCCAGCCCCAGCAATACCGACAGGTTGGAATAGCCGGTGCCAAAATCATCCAGTACCACGCCGATACCTGTCTCTTTCAGCTGACGAATCGCCTCGCGGGCATCATCGGAAATGGCCATAACATTTTGTT
Organism: Pantoea jilinensis; assembly: GCF_019104105.1. NCBI lineage: Bacteria > Pseudomonadati > Pseudomonadota > Gammaproteobacteria > Enterobacterales > Erwiniaceae > Pantoea > Pantoea jilinensis. The sequence goes on from NZ_CP077746.1 coordinate 2,321,165, forward strand.
CGGTGATTTCGAGTTCCAGCATTACCGGTCCGGCATGCTGCATAATGCGAGACAGACAGCTGGTGAGTGACGGTCTCAGCAGCTGTTCCGGAGTGATGTTCAGCGACAGGCAGAGCCCGGCGGGCCATGCACGGGTGGCACTGACCGCATCCTGCAGAAGCGCCACGGTCATACTGTCCATAAGCCCCAGTCGCTCCACCACCGGCAGAAACTCTGCGGGTGAAACCGTCTGGCCTGACGCAGTGATCCAGCGTGCCAGTATCTCAAAACCGGTAATGTTTCCGGTGCGCAAAGAGACCAGCGGCTGGAGAAAGGGAACAATGGCGTGACCGCTGACGGCGGCCACCACCTCCTGCTCCAGCCATTCACGCTGGCGAAAGCGCAGCTCCATGTCCGGGGAGAATCGTGCCAGATGAGAGCACTTATCCTGCTTCGCTTCATATAACGCCAGGTCGGCCGCCCGCATGACATCAGCCTGCCCCGTACAGGCGGAACTTGCAATGCCTGCTGAGAGGCTCAGAAAGGTGTGCGGCCCTGTCCGTATCGATGCTGCCTGTTCGCATAAACTTTCGGCGAAAGTCTGCGCCTGCTCAGCCTGTGAATCTTCGGCAACAATGGCGAATTCATCCCCGCCCACACGAAACACCTTGCTCGTGCTGCCTGCCGAAGCGGTCAGCAGATCAGCCAGTGCGATCAGGGTCGCGTCACCCTGACGATGGCCATTCAGATCATTGATACTCTTGAAGTGATTAACGTTCAGCAGAGTCAGAGTGTAGGCCGCGCCGCATGCTTTAAGCGAAGCAATGTGTGCATTGAAGGATCGGCGGTTCATAACACCGGTCAGCTCATCGGTTCCGGCTAGCCTGAGTGCGTTTTTTTCCGCCCTTCGGGTTTTGCGAATCAGCCCCGCGATAAGCAGCGCAGGAACAACCATCGCCAGCCCGGCAAACGAGGAGGAGGTGAGAATAAACCGCAATCGCTCGCTGATTTCAAAACTTGTATCGTAGCCCAGGCCTAGCAGGCGGCAAATCCGCGCTTCAAGCCCAAACTCCCACAGTGTGGAGAGTAAAATAATGGTCGCAATATTCAGCATTGCGAGCCAGAAAAGTTTCAGGCGCATGCGTTAGTTCCCGGTGATGGCAAGTATCAGAGTTTTGTTTTAATGATCAGTAAAAAAACCGGGGCGTACTTCTCATACCCTATCAGTTAAGCCGTCTGCAATAAGCCCGCCTCCGCTATGTCTGGACATAGCATTCGCCCGTTCTCAGCCTTACGGCAGCAAGACAAACGATCGGCGGAGCCCCGAACATGTCGGTTCCGTTATCAATCCTGCTGAGTGTTCTATCGGCAGCGCGGGCAAAATTAACAGGCCAGTCCAGTTATATTTGTGAACACGGACGGCTTTAACCGCTTAAGCAGTGTGAACAGCTTGCGGGTATTCTGAGGAAAGCAAGCCCTGGCATCAGACGATAAAAACAGGTTTATCAATCTATTGGCCGCTTATGTCTATCCACCCGATTACAACAGGGTGAACGCATGAGACAGAGGGACGGAAAACCTCTCATTTCTCTGGACACTCGTGCGCAGTGGTCCTTAACGGAAATAATAAAATCGCCAGCAGCTGGACGCCGCGCCCTGACGCGTTAAAAGCACACCCGATTCCCGGAAAGGCTGACACCGAAGGTCGATTACACGGGCAATGTGCTCCTGTCAGCCCGCCAAAGTGCTTAAATTTTGCAGTCGATTTACTCTGTATTACATCAATAAGCGCGAGGTAAGCCGGAAGGTACATCCGGTTATATTGACTTCAATTTAGTTTGACTCAATACTGTGCTTTCTTTCAGTCAGACGTGCACTGTAGCCTGCTCCCTCCGTCGCGATAGCGCCTGAACATCTGATGTCTGACACCAGCAAAGAGAGGCTGCAACAAGCCATTTCTCCTGAGACACTTAGCGAGAATTCAAGGCTGGCAAACTGCCCGTCATCGGGCTTTATCTCCCCCGACTCAGAATGAGTAAAAGTATGAATGACGAAATCGCGGGGAACTCTGAAACGCCTCCCGCCAGCGCAGCGCCTGAAACCATTGATCAGTTTCTCTGCTTTGCGCTCTATTCCGCCTCACTTGCCATGACAAAGCTCTATCAATCCCGGCTAAAACCGCTGGGACTCACTTATCCGCAATATCTTGTGCTGCTGGTGTTGTGGGAAAAAGATGGCCTGACCGTCTCTGAGATTGGTGCCCGCGTTCGGCTCGATTCCGGCACGCTTAGCCAGCTTCTGAAGCGGCTGGAAGGTGCGGGCATCCTCTGCCGCCAGCGTGACACCGGTAACGATGAGCGCCGGGTGTTCATCTCTCTGACAGAACAGGGCCACCAGCTTAAAATCGACGCGGCTGGCGTCCCGGCGGATATGGTGTCGGTAATGGATACTGACTGTAGTGAGCTCGGCCTGCTGACAACCCAGGTCGCCATGCTGCGCGAAAAATTGCTCAGGGCTCTGCCATGAAAGGGGCTTTTGATAAACGAATGAACATGTTAAATAATCAGCGTATTTCGTTATGCGCAATTCAGCCAACCAGTTACCGCTGGAGTTTCTTTTGAGTAGCGATAAACCGGGGGATATGGATGATGTCCATGCCGTTGTCGGCCATGCTGTATCAAGCCTGCTGAAGTCAGGCCAGAGTGCGGGTGTACTGGAAATCATCGCATTTCTGCAATCTCAACAGGCGCGATCGTTCAACGGCCAGAGAGAAATTTACGCCAAAGCCGTTCGCGTTGTGACAAAACTGGTTAACTGATCATCAGATCACTCTGCCTGACGGCGTTCCAGACCGCCCTCCTTCCTCTCTTTTAGCAGAGCTTACCCGCTAAAGTGCTGCACCAGCAGGCGCCATCAAATCATAACGATCGTTCTGCGGAGCCGTGTCCAGGCCCATGGGTGGCTCAACTTTTAAGGTAATCCAGTTAGAGGTCACACGCTGCTGCTTGCTGTCCTCAAGGGTTACCGACAGGCGGTATTCATTGCTGGCCTCTGGTGAGGGATCCCATTGCGGTAAGATGACACTCCAGCCCTGCGGATCGGCATTATTGGCCGGTGGCGTCAGGCTCAGCGCCTGCGTATCACCCTGCCAGCTTACCGCCCTGATGTCATTGCTGGCCCGCACCTGCAGCTTCAGCGGCAGACTCTCGCCACTGCTCAGTTGCCACGGCGGCGTTGCCAGAAATACGGAGAGCGTTTTGCGCTGACGGAATGAGAGCACCGGCGTATCACTGCGGGTCACGGTATCATAACGGCTGCCGCGCAGGGAGCGCGCCTCTGCGACATTACCGGCATCAAGCTGACGGCTCAGCGCCACGCCGAAGCGATAATTGAGTTTAAGCCCCAGCTGATCCTGGCTTTCACCAGCGCTACTGGCTTTGTGAGTGGCTGAAAAGGTGACCAGCGGCACCGGCGTGTAGGAGAGGCCAAACGACATGGCGGAGGGGTTGTGATAACGGTTGCCGCTATTAAACAGATCGACATTCTCACCCAGATATTGCTGATAGCTCACCGAGACACCCAGCTGGCGATAAAAAGGCAGATAGCTCTGGCTGGTGATGTCATAGCCGCGCGCCATGCGCTGCTGCTGTGAATCATTCAGGTTTTTCCAGCCGGAAAGCGGCTGATAGTAGTTGGCAGAAAAGCGCATCGAATCGCTCCACGCCTCTGTGCCCACCGATGCACGTTGCAGGCCGCTGCTGAAGGTGCGATCAATAAAACCGTTATAGCCCAGCAGCCAGTCACCCGCGTCCCAGCGTTGTCCCAGCCCCGCGTTGCCAACCAGACCATCATCGGTATCGTGCAGGCCAAGCTGGCTGAAGGTGAGCAGGCTGTTCTCATCGGACAGGGCGCTAAAGAGATCGCCACCGGTGCCCGCGAAGTTCCCGTTCATATCGACTTTCAGGTCCAGCTGCGCGTTGCCGTATGGGGAAAGCAGTGACTGCCCTTCGCTCTCAACCCGGCCCGCCACTTCATCCCGCAGATGATTGAACGCCCAGACACCCGCCTGTTGACCAAACGTGACATTGCTGTCGCTGTTGTTACTGGCTTCCCCGATACTTTTGGCCACGGCCGCCAGCTTTTTGCTCCACTCTTCATCCTGATCGCTGGCACCGCCCAGCGTCGGCAGCGATGCACTGTAGCGCGCCGGATCATCGAAGGGCGTTTCGGACACCGCTGTTTCAGTCTGGAAAGCGCGAGCACTCTGCGTCGCAGTCAGCGACAGCGCAATCAAAGAGAGAACTCCTGTTTTCCGTATCATGTCACCCGGCACATTGATCAGTTCGTTGCTGTGATTAAAGACAAATCATTAGCACTTACCTTAACATATTGTGACGGTGATGCAGGACAGCAGCGGCAAATTGTGCATATAACAGAAAAATCCGCACTCAATAAGGCCTGCATTTAACGCAGGCCCAACGCAGAAAAGCCTCTGTCAGGAGAAGATTAACCCGCCATCCACGTTAATGGTCTGCCCGGTGATATAGCGCGCATCGTCCGAGGCAAGAAAGGCCACCAGTCCCGCCACGTCTTCCGGCTGACCGGCGCGCTTCAGCGGAATGTTTTTCACCCACTCCGCCATCAGCTCACCTTTGCCGTAGGTTTTCTCCTCGCTGCTGAGGATCTCACCCCAGACACGATCGTTGTAATCCCACATCTCACTTTCGATGATGCCGGGACAGAAAGCGTTGACAGTGATATTCCACGGCGCCAGCTCCAGCGCCAGACTCTGCGTAATGCCAATCACGCCCATTTTGCTGGCGGCATAGTGCGGCGTGTAGATAAAGCCCTGCCGTCCCTGCCCGGATGACGTGTTGATCAGGCTGCCGCTGCGTTGCTGCACCATATATTTTGCCGCTTCACGACAACAGAGCCAGACGCCGGTGGTATTCACCGCCAGAATCCGTTCAAAGTCGCTCTTCGGCATGGTGTCAAAGCGGTCGATGGTGATCACACCCGCATTCTGTATTGAGACGTCAATCTGACCAAAGCGCTCAGATGCCTGCTGATAGAGCTGCTGCACCGCCGCTTCATCCGTGACATCGACCTGCAGCGCCAGAATCTCACTGCCATATTGCTGCTGAATCTGGTCGGCGGTCGTGAAGACCCGGTCAGCATTTGACACCATCACCAGCCTGGCCCCGTCGCGGGCGAAACGCGCCGCAATCCCGGCACCAATGCCGCGACAGGCACCGGTAATCACCACTGTTTTTCCACGTTGTTCGCGGCTCATAATTGCTCCTGTTATGTGTGACGGACATCAGTGAGAGGCGCTGCCTGCTGCTTTTTTTCATGGCGACGCAGCAGCACCACTTTGCTTTGCAGACGTTGCTGGAACTGGTCGATCACCACCGCAGTCACAATCACCAGGCCTTTAATGACCATCTGCCAGAAATCGCTGACGCCCATCATCACCATGCCATCCGCCAGAAAGACGATAACAAACGCGCCAATAATCGAGCCGGAAACCCGCCCACGGCCGCCTGCCAGCGCCGTACCGCCGAGTACCGTGGCACCAATGGCGTCCATCTCAAACATATTGCCGGTCATCGGATGTGCGGTCTGTAATTGCGAGGCCACTACCAGCCCGACCAGACCGGCGCAAAGGCCAGAAAAGGCGTAGACGAAGACTTTTACTTTGATAATCGGTACGCCCGCCAGACGTGCGGCGGACTCATTGCCGCCGATGGCATAGATATAACGACCCAGCGGGGTTTTGCGTGTCAGGTAGAGGCCGAGCAGTAAAAAGCCGAGCATCAGCCAGATAGGCAGATAAACACCCAGTACAGTGCCGGAGCCAAGCAGCGCAAAACCGGTGTTGCCCAGTGCGGGCAGCCCTATCAGGTTGGCGTAGGTGCCGCCGTCGTTGAACAGCAACGCTGCACCGCGCGCCACATACATCATTCCCAGGGTGCAGATAAAGGGCGCCACGCCCAGACGGGTGATCACCGTGCCGTTAATCAGCCCCACCAGCACGCCAAAGATGGCCACCACCAGAATGACTTCAGGCACGTTGAGAAATAGCGTATTGCCGCCCCACAACGGAATGCCATTGGTCAGCAGCGCACCCGCCACCATGCCGCAAATCCCCGCGACCGCGCCCACCGAAAGGTCGATACCGCCGGTGAGGATCACCAGCGTCATACCAATCGCCAGCAGTCCGGTAATCGCCACGTGCTGCGTCATGATCAACAGGTTGGAGGGCGTCAGAAAGTTTGGCACCATCACGCTGAAAAAGCCGACCACTATCAGCAATGCAATAAAAGTGCGCGCTTTAAGCAAATACATATAAAGCAGATATTTTTGGTTCATGACATTCTCCGGCCAGCTTAGAGCCTGTTCCAGTTCGCGTAATCGTTGCAGGCAGTCGGGACAGGGACAGCGCATAACAACCGAAACGTACACGCAGTACGTGAGGATGGTGAGCACTGCCCCGCTTCAGACTGACAAATAAAATAAGGCGCTTAATCCTGCGGGGTTGATGCCGCGATCAGATGTTCCCGCGTCGCCGCTGCGCGCGGCAGATCGGCCGTGATCCTGCCATCGGCCATCACTAAAATGCGGTCTGCCAGCGCCATGACCTCATCCAGTTCGGACGATGAAAACATCACGGCCAGCCCCTGCTGCGCCAGGTTGCCAATAAGGTGATAGACGTCGGTTTTAGCGCCCACATCAATGCCGCGCGTTGGCTCATCGAGTAACACCACCTGCGGTCCGGTCATCAGCGCTTTACCCAGCACCACCTTCTGCTGATTACCGCCGCTCAGCGCCGTCACCGGCAGGTCAGGATCGCTGACCTTGATCGCCAGATGGCCGATCATCTCATTCACCCGCTGATGCTCCCGGCCCGGATTCAGCAGCCCAAGCGCCCGGCGAAAACCGCGCAGACTGAAGTCAGAAAGCGTCATGTTGGCCGTCACCGACATCAGTTCAATGACCCCTTCGCCCTTGCGATCTTCAGGCACCAGCGCGATGCCGCTTTTCAGCCGCTGCTGGAAACTGCGTTTCGCCAGATCTTTACCGGCCAGCCGAACCCGGCCCGACTGACAGGACATCAGGCCAATCAGCCCCTTGAACAACTCAGTACGTCCGGCCCCCAGCAGTCCATAAATGCCAATCACCTCGCCTTTGCGCAGGGTAAAACTGACCTCATTCAGCTTGTAGCCGCCGTTCTGATGCAGCGCGGTCAGTCCCTCGACCTCCAGCACCGTTTCCCCTTGTGGCGCAGGCTGATAGTCGAACTGTTTTTTCTTATCACCCACCATCTGAGCGATGATCCAGGGCACGCTGGCGTCGCGCACCTCACGCTCACTGATGAAGCGGCCATCGCGGAAAATGGTGATGTGGTCGCCAATCTCCATCAGCTCTTCCAGCCGGTGAGAGATGTAGATGATGGTGACGCCGCGCCGCTTCAGCTGGTCGATAACGCTGAACAGCACTTTGACTTCCGACTGGCTCAGGGCGCTGGTCGGCTCATCCATGATCAACACCCGGGTATCCTTCGACAGCGCGCGGGCGATCTCTACCAACTGCTGATGACCAATGCCCAGCTCGCCCAGCGGCGCGTAGGGATCGACATCCAGTTGCAGCCGGTCCAGCAGCGACTTCGCCAGCGCGTATTGATACTTTTCATTGATTACACCGCGCTGGAAAAACTCATTGGCGATAAAAATGTTGTCCATCACGTTCATGTTCGGAAACAGGTTTAGCTCCTGAAAAATGATGCTGATACCCTGTTTTTCCGCCTGATGTGTGGAATTGAGTGAGACTACTTTGCCATCCAGCAGAATCTCACCCGACGACGGTGTTTCCACTCCCGCCAGCATCTTCATCATGGTGGACTTACCGGCCCCGTTCTCACCAATCAGGACATTCACTTTGTTGCGGTAAACCCGATAGCTGACCTGATCGAGCGCAGTCACACCGGGATAGAGGCGCGACACATTGCGCGTTTCGATAATCACGTCGCCGGACGGTTGCGGTTGAGGGTTTTGCATCTGCCGCTCCTTATTGCCGGGTAATCGCAGCCGGGGTGATATCCGGCAACTGCTGCGGAATATCCCAGCTACTGAACACACCGGAAACACTCACTTTATCGCCCACTTTCGGCGCGAACTGCTGCATCAGGGTGGAAGCGTGCTGGTTGATCGCCTTACCGTAGTCACCAAACAGCACCTGGTCATTAAAGTCCTGATAGCTCGCACCTTTATAGGCATCGCGCAACGCGGTCCCGCGAATAATCGGCCCGGTCTGAATAGTGACACTGTCACCTGATTCGTCTTTCACCGTCATTTTTCCGCTGCGCGACGTTGTGTTTACCGCGGTCACCTCACCGCGAACCGAGACGCTAAAGACACACGGATTCTCAGCCTGACTGCGATAGCCATAAGTCTGACAGGCGCTGTCAAAGTCTTTGGCAGACTGCAGCGACTTCATCAGCGTCGCCAGCGGTTTCGCCTCTGCCTGGACCTGCGGCACCAGTTTTTGCTGCCACAGCTGGTCGATGTTAGCCATTTTTGGATTGGGTGGATTTTTCAGGTCAGCCAGCTCCTGCTGCGACACAATTTTGCAGCCGCTTAACAGTAAGACCACCAGCGTCAGCCAGACTCTTCGGGACATCTTCTTCTCCCTGGCGCCCGCTAATGCAGGCGCGGCAGCGTTTAGTTACGACTTGTAGTTGAAGTCCTGGACGTTTTTGGCATTTTCCGGGGTAATCAGAATGCCGCGGAACATCACACGCTGTTTTTCCGGCTTCACGCCCTTCTGAATGAAATTATCGAGATCGGTGACACCTTCGGCGGCAATCGCCTGGGCCTGCAACATCACGGTGGCTTTCAGCGTGCCCGCTTTCACTGCATCGCGTTCATCGTTACTGCCATCAATGCCCACCACAATCACATCGTTGCGCCCGGCCGCCTTGAGCGCAGCGATCGCGCCCAGCGCAACCGGGCCGTTGCCGCAGATCACCCCTTTTACATCCGGATGCGCCTGCAGAATACTGTCCATAATGCGCTTGCCGTCGATCAGCGTGCCTTTCGCATCCTGACGCGCCACGCTCTGCATATCAGGATATTGATCCAGTACCTGATGGAATGACTTTGAACGGGTGACGCAGTTATTGTCGGCCAGGTTACAGGCCAGCTCGGCGTATTTGCCCTTTTCGCCCATTTTCTCAACAAAGACGTTGGCTACATCGGAACCTGCCTGGAAGTTGTTATGGGTAATCTGCGCCAGTGCCACGTCATCGACCGGGATTTCACGGTTAATTAAAACCACCGGAATGCCGGCATCTTTAGCCTTTTTAATTGCCGCCACGCTGGCGGTGGAGTCGGCGTTATCCAGTACGATACCCTGCACTTTCTTACCGATAGCGGCATCAATCAGTTCGCTCTGCTTCTTCACATCTTCGCCATGCGACAGCACCGTGGTCTTGTAACCCAGTTCCTGCGCTTTGAGATTGGCGCCTTTGGCTTCGGAGGCGTAGTAGGGATTATCGAGTGAGTTAACCAGAATCATAATGGTGCCTTTTTCGGCGGCAAACGCCGCCTGCGAAACCAGACAGGCAGCCACGGCAGTGCAAAGCAGGGTACGTTTTTTCATGATGTTCTCTCTTATCGTTATGGCAGGGTATGAAGTCCCGGATGTTGGGCTGGCATTACCAGATAGTGAATCCACCATCGATCATTAAATCGGCACCGGTAATCATGTCGCTGCCGTTACTGGCGAAGAACAGAACGGCGGCGGCAATTTCATCGGTATAGGCAAAGCGGCCCAGCGGAATCAGTTTTTTCATCTGCTCGCCCTTCTCGCCTCGCCAGGCTTTCTCGCCCATAGGCGTCAGCACCACGGTGGGCGACAGGGTGTTCACGTTGATGCGATGCGGCGCAAACTCTTTGGCCATCACTTTGGTCATGCCCAGCAGACCTGCTTTGGCGGAGGTGTAGGCGACATGGTTATCGATAGCGATGGACGCCGCCTGAGAGGCGATATTAATAATTTTGCCGCCCGCACCGGCACGGATCATCAGCTTTGCAGCTGCCTGCGAGCAGAGAAAAGGCCCGGTAAGATTCACCGCGATCTGCTTCTGCCACTCGGCAAAATCGGTTTCAATCACGGGTTGCAGCATCACGTAGCCCGCGCAGTTCACCAGGATATCGATGCGGCCATAATGTGAAACGACCGCGTCAAACGCCTCTTCCACCGATGCGGGATCGGTGACATCACAGCAGACAAACTGCACCCGATCGGCCGCAAAATCCGCCTGCAGACTGGCAACCTTCTCCGCTTCAAACGGCGGATAGAGCAGAGCCAGACGCGCACCCTTCTCCAGCAACATGCCATTCGTCGCCATGGCGATACCGCCCAAACCACCGGTCACCACCGCCACTTTGTCAGCCAGATTCATTGCGGTATCTACGCCGTAGCGCAGGTTTACGTCATATTCGCCACTCATCCCACTCTTCCCCTCAGATTTTTGCTGATGCGGTTGATTCATTCATTTTCGAACAAAAATATATGCTATCGAAAAGAAATGATGTGTGGAGCAGATCAAATTTCGACCATCTGCCTCTCAAAGCCGCTTATCTGATTGAAAAGACGTGATCTGGCTTCCAGTCCCGAAATAAAGCCGCACTGCTGCAATCGGGAAAGCATGAGAGATTCAATAACATGCGGATTGTTAATTTTCGTTCGAAAACCAATGGCCTATCTGGCTATCTCGCATTCATAAAAATGGCGCGTTAAACTCAGCCACAGAGACCTTGTTTGCCCGACCTCTCAGGTTATTGGAAAAGGGAGCATTTCGATTGAAAAGCAAAAGTGAGCAGTTCGCTGACATGCAGCAACGCCGCGAGAAAATTCTGGAGATGATCCGTGAGGATGGCACGGTCACGGTCAAAGCACTGACGGAGACCTTTGGCCTGACCGAAGCCACATTACGCAGCGACCTGCGCATGCTGCAGAAACAGGGCTTTGTGCAGCGCTACCACGGTGGCGCAACGCTGATGACGGGCAAGCAGAATACCGGGGCGATGCTGCTGGAGCGGCAGACCCATCTGGAAGAGAAAGAGGCAATTGGCCGGCTGGCGGCGCAGCATATCGAAAATGGCGACACGGTGATTTTCGATTCCGGTACCACGACCACCGCGATTACTGACGCCATCAGCCACATCCGCCGTCTGTCAGTGGTGACCACGGCAGTCAATATCGCCCTGAAACTGGGTGGCGAGCCGGGGATCAACATCCTGCTGACCGGCGGCACCTTTAAATTTCCGACGCTCTCCACCTCAGGCGAGAAAGCGGCCAGTTTTTTTGAAAACGTGCTGGCTGAAAAACTCTTCCTGGCGACCGCCTGCATCTCGCCGCGTCTGGGCCTGAGTTTCCCCAGTGAAACGGATATCAAAGTAAAACTGGCGATGATCAAATCCGCCAGCACAGTGTATGTGGTGGCGGACTCCAGCAAAATCGACAAGGTATCCATGTTCGCGCTCCCCTGTGACTGGAGCAACATCCACTACCTGATCACCGACAGCGGCATCAGCTCCGCGCAGGTCAAAGCGTTTGAAGCCCTTGGCGTAAAAGTGCTGGTGGCCCCACTGCCGCTGAAGCGGGCGATGTGATTTAAAATTCGTACCCCGCTAAAGTGAGTGATTCCAGAGCGGTGAGAAACGAAAATGTGAGGCACAGGAAAGCGTGGAAATTTCAGTCAGCCACTAAAACCCCGCACCATCGCCAACAATGCAGGTAAGGCCTGCCTGAAGAGCAACGTGTGCGAGCCAGGGAAGGCGAGCCCAATCCGCAGGGATGCGGGATCCCTTTGCGATCAGGCAGGCCTTTCCTGCACGACGCACCGGCTCACCCAAACAATCCCGCATACTCGCAGACCTGCATCAGCAAAACGCCGCACCATCGCCAGCAGTGCAGGTAAGGCCTGCCTGAAAAGCAAAGTGTGCAAGCCAGGGAGGGCGAGCCCAATCCGCAGGGATGCGGGATCCCTTTGCGATCAGGCAGGCCTTTCCTGCACGACGCACCGGCTCACCAAACCCTCCCAGCCTGCTCACCCGAACAATCCAGCATACTCGCAGACCTGCTCCAGCAAAACGCCGCACCATCGCCAGCAGTGCAGGTAAGGCCGGCCTGAAGAGCAAAGTGTGCGAGCCAGGGAGGGCGAGCCCAGTCCGCAGGGATGCGGGATCCCTTTGCGATCAGGCAGGCCTTTCCTCCGCAACGCATCTCTCCCCAACTCCCCCACCCCGAACCTGCAAATCCGCCCGATAAAACCGCACCACCTCACCCACCACCAGCAGCGACGGCGACACCGGCTGATCCCGCGCGACCGTCTCCGCCAGCCCACCCAATGTGGTAATCAGCACCCGCTGATCCGGCCGGGTTCCCTTCTCAATAATCGCCACCGGCGTCTCCGCATCCCGTCCCTGCGCCTGCAACTGCGCACTGATCGACGCACTCCAGCTCAACCCCATATAAAACACCAGTGTCTGATTCTCTGCCGACAGCGCAGCCGCATCCAGCTGCGGCTCGCCACTCCGGCCATGACCGGTAATCAACCGCAAAGACTGCGCACAATCCCGGTGCGTCAACGGAATGCCGCTGGCCGCCGCACAGCCCACCGCCGCGGTAATCCCTGGCACCACCTCACAGCGAATCCCGGCCTCCTGCAGGCTCATCATCTCCTCGCCACCCCGACCAAAAATAAACGGGTCGCCTCCCTTCAGGCGGATCACATTGCGCCCGCTACGCGCCAGATCCACCAGCAACTGATTAATCTGCGCCTGCTTCAGCCCATGCTGCCCCGGCTGCTTACCCACATCAATGCATAACGCACTCTCCGGCACCTCTGCCATCACCGCTTCACTCACCAGCCGGTCATACACCACCACCTCTGCCCGCTGCAGTAAACGCAATGCTTTCACCGTCAGCAACTCCACATCACCAGGGCCTGCACCGACCAGCCACACCACACCCTGCGGCTTTGTCACACCGGCCGGAGCCAGTAACTTATCCAGAGAATCAATTGCTCGCGTCATCATTCCTCCACAACCACATCGGACAGCAATAACTGCTTCAGCTCCGGAATACAGGAGCCGCACTGTGTGCCGCACTTTAGCTTCTCGCCTAACGCCTGAGTAGTGCGACACCCCTGCGCCATCGCCTGCAAAATCGTCTGCTCACCCACCGACATACAGCTACAGATAATCCGTCCCGCTGCACGCCGCTGCATCGCCTGCCCCGCCAGCACGCTGTGCCGCCCGGCTGCATCCTGCGGCGCATCCGCAAACGCCGCCGCAACAAACGCACTATCCAGCGACGGCAAGGCGCTACCGGCATAAAACGCCAGCTGCAATGCACCGTCGCGCCATGCCAGCAACCGGTAATCAGCGCCGCTGCCAGTGGCGACCTGCACGTCACAGCCTGACAGATCAATCTGCTCTGCCAGCCACGCCTGCGGCGATCCCGCACCCGCCACGGCATAGCGCTGCACTGCCGGATAAGGCGCGCGCGACCAGTAACGTAATCCCGCGAGCGGCGCAATCTCACGCTGCCAGAACCAGCCCTGCCAGGTCACCGCCAGAGGACGAATCCGTACCGGCGTCTGCTTCAGCGCAGGCTGCCCTGAAAACGAACAGGCCTGGCCGGCGATCAGCATATCGACGTGACTCTGCTGACTGAACTGCCGGTTCCAGTGCATCGGCACAAACAACTCGCCGCGCCGCATCCCCGCATCAATACGCACCCGGGCGCTGATCCAGCCCTGCGCAGACTGCACCCGCGCCAGAACGCCCACCGTCACGCCATACTGCGCGGCGTCAGCAGGATGCAGCGCCACAAAGGGCTCATCGCAATGCTGCATCAGACGCGGCACCAGCCCGGTACGCGTCATGGTATGCCACTGATCGCGCACCCGACCGCTATTCATCAGCAGCGGGTAAGCAGAATCTCGCCGCGGCAGGAGAGGCGTGGCCGGGACAAGCAGACGGGCTTTACCGTCCGGATGGAAAAAGCGGCGATCGCCAAACAGTCGGGCGCAACCCTGTGGAAAATTACAGTTCACCGGCCACTGCACCGGACGCAGTGCATCCCATTCAGCCTGACTCAACTGCGCCAGCCCGCTGATATCAAACGCGCGCTGGCCATGATTTTCAAAGCCCGACAGCGCGGCATGCTCGCGGAAAATCTCCGACGGATGCTGCCAGTTGAAGCCCTCACCAAAGCCCAGCCGCTGCGCCACCTGCGCCAGCAGCCACCAGTCAGGCCGTGCATCACCTGGCGCGGCGGCAAAAGCGCGCTGACGCGAAATACACCGTTCTGAATTTGTCACCGTGCCGTTCTTCTCACCCCATCCCTGGGCCGGCAGCAGAATATCGGCAAAGGCGCTGGTATCGGTCTGCGCCATCACATCCGACACAATCACCAGCGGGCAGGCCGCCAGCGCCTGCGCTACGCGATTCCCCTCCGGCATCGACACCGCCGGATTAGTGCCCATAATCCACACCGCTTTCACCTCGCCTGCCGCAATTGCCCTGAAAAGGTCCAGTGCGGTCAGCCCCGGCTCGCGGGCAATCGTCGGGCTGCGCCAGAAGCGCTGCACCCGATCGCATTCTGCTGCCGTAAAACTCATGTGCGCCGCCAGCTGATTTGCCAGACCACCCACTTCACGTCCGCCCATCGCATTCGGCTGTCCGGTCAGCGAAAAAGGTCCGCAGCCCACGCGCCCTATTTTACCCGTCAGCAGATGCAGATTAAGAATCGCCTGGTTATTGTCGCTGCCGGTGACGGACTGATTAATCCCCATACACCACAGCGTAAGTACACGCTCATGCTGGCTGAACAGCTGGAAAAAATGCGCGACCTGCTGCTCCGTTAAATCACAGGTATCAGCCACCCGCACCACATCCCACTGCGCAGCAGCGGCCAGCGTTTCATTCACGCCATTAAGGTGAGGCAACATGCTGCTATCAAGGCCATCGTGCTGAGCCAGCCAGTGCAGCAGACCGGAGAACAACGCCGAATCACTGCCGGGCCGGAGCGGCAGGTGGAGATCGGCCTGGTCACAACTTGCCGTGCGGCGCGGATCAATCACCACAATTTGCATTGCAGGTCGTTGCTGCTTTGCCTGCATCAGCCGCTGCCAGACCACAGGATGCGCCCAGGCAGCATTGGAGCCAACCAGCAACACCAGATCGGTCTGCTCCAGATCCTCATAGCAGCAGGGCACCGCATCGGCTCCCAGCGCCCGCTTATAGCCGACCACCGCCGATGCCATACAGAGCCGTGAATTGGTGTCGATGTTGGCGACACCGATGTAGCCTTTCATCAGCTTATTGGCGACGTAGTAATCCTCCGTCAGCAGCTGGCCAGAACCATAAAATGCCACTGCCTGCGGACCATATTGATCGATCACCGCACGCAATCCCGCCGCCGCCGCATCCAGCGCCGCATCAAGGCTGACCGGCTGGCCGTTAACTTCGGCGGTCAGCAGACGTCCCTGCGACGTCAGCGTCTCACCCAGCGCCGCCCCCTTAACGCACAACCGGCCCGCATTGGCCGGATGCTGCGGGTCGCCAGTCACGGTTGCCTGATGAGGTCCCTGCGGCGTGACGCAGACGCCACAGCCGACGCCGCAATAGGGACAGGTGCTGTTCATGATGCCTGCGCCAGCTGATTGAGCGGACGATTTGCCAGCCAGATCTGCCCCGCTTCGAGCTTCACCGGCCAGCAGCGCAGCTGGTGCTGCGGATTATCCAGACTCTGGCCGTCACGCAATCGTATCCGCTGCTTGTAAAGCGGAGAGATCACCACCGGCTCACCGCCGACATCGCCCAGGATCCCGCGCGACAGCACGCTGGCGTCGCTGCCAGGTTCGCGATCTTCCAGCGCAAACAGCGCGTCACCCAGACGGAACAGCGCGACACGCTCACTGCCAAGTCGTGCGCCAATCCCCGCCTCTGGGGGAATCGCCTCCAGCGCACAGATAGCACTCCAGGGCTCAGCGGGCAGTTGCAGCAGCGGACGCGCGGCCACGGATTCAGGCTGACGCTGTCCGCGTACCCGGCTGTAGTGCAGGGTTTCATCAGCGTGGTCGCTGTTAACCGTTGGCGTAAACAGCGCACGGCGCGACGGGTCCGCCAGCGTGGTCTGCCACTCGCACTGGTATGCGTCTGCCACCTGCTGCATCTCCTGCTCCAGCGTCTCGCCCAGCCCAAGGCTATCCTCAATGATGACCTGCCGCAGATAATCCAGACCACCTTCCAGATTGTCCATCCAGACACTGGTACGCTGCAGCCGATCGGCGGTACGGATGTAAAACATCAGCAGGCGATCGACATAGCGCAGCAGCGTCGCGTCGTCGAGATCGCTGGCGAACAGATCAGCATGGCGCGGCTTCATCCCGCCATTCCCGCAGACGTAGAGGTTCCATCCCTTTTCAGTGGCGATCACTCCGATATCTTTGCTCTGCGCTTCTGCACACTCTCGGGTACAGCCCGAAACCGCCATCTTGATCTTGTGCGGTGCGCGCAGCCCCTTGTAGCGGTTCTCCAGCGCAATGGCGAAGGCGGTCGAATCCTGCACGCCGTAGCGACACCAGGTCGATCCCACACAGGACTTCACCGTTCGCAGCGATTTGCCGTAGGCGTGACCGGTTTCAAAACCCGCTTCCAGCAGCGTCTGCCAGATATCCGGCAACTGGTCGAGCCGCGCACCAAACAGGTCGATACGCTGACCGCCGGTGATTTTGGTGTAGAGGTCGTAACGCGCCGCCACCTCGCCAATGGCGATCAGCCCCTGCGGCGTGATCTCACCCGCCGGAACGCGCGGCACCACGGAATAGGTGCCATCTTTCTGGATGTTGGCGAAGTAGCGGTCGTTGGTGTCCTGCAGCGGCAGATGTGCCGGTTTCAGCAGATAGTCATTCCAGCAGGAGGCGAGCAATGATGCCACCAGCGGCTTGCAGATCTCGCAGCCTTTCCCCCGACCGTGCGATGCCAGCAGCGCATCGAAGGTTTTAAACTCGCCAGCCCGCACCAGGTGATACAGCTCCTGGCGTGAATAGCCGAAGTGGTCGCAGACATCTTTTTTCACCTCAACGCCGAGATTTTCCAGCTGAAACTCCATCACTTGCTTCACCAGCGCTGCACAGCCGCCACAGCCGGTGGCCGCTTTGGTGCAGCTCCTGATGCTGCTCATCTCACCGCAGCCCCCTTTCACCGCCGCGCAGATATCGCCCTTGCTGACGTTGTGGCAGGAGCAGACCTGGGCGCTGTCCGGCAACGCCGCGACGCCTGGCGCTTTTGGCGCACCGGCAAGTGCAGGCAGAATCAGGCTTTCCGGTGCGGCAGGCAGCGGTAAGTCATTAAGCATCATCTGCAACAGCGTGGCGTAATCGCTACTGTCACCCACCAGCACGCCGCCCAGCAGCCGGGTGCCCTCCGCAGAGACCACGATTTTCTTGTAGATGCCTTTTGGCCCGTCGGTCCAGTGATAGTGCTGGCTGCCCGGCGTGCGGCCGTGAGCGTCACCAAACGAGGCGACCTCCACGCCCAGTAGTTTCAGCTTAGTGCTCATGTCTGCACCGCTGAATGCGGTGGGTTCAGCCGCCAGATGTCCGGCCAGCACCCGCGCCATCTGATAACCCGGCGCGACCAGGCCAAAGATCTGACCGTTCCACAGCGCGCATTCGCCGATGGCAAACACGTCGTCATCGCTGGTCTGGCAGCGATCGTTAATCTCAATGCCGCCGCGCGGTCCCAGCGTCAGACCCGCCTCACGCGCCAGCTCATCGCGCGGCCGGATACCGGCGGAAAACAGCACCAGATCGCCGGGTAAACTGCTGCCGTCGGCAAAGCGCAGCACCACGCTGCCGTCAGGCTGTCGCTCAATCAGTTCGGTCTGTTTCGAGGTGTGAACCGTCACGCCCAGCGCATCGATCTTCTGACGCAGCATCAGCGCACCGCCCTCATCAAGCTGCACCGCCATCAGGCGCGGCGCAAACTCCACCACGTGCGTTTCGACCCCGAGCTGCCGCAGCGCATTCGCCGCCTCCAGACCCAGCAGGCCGCCGCCAATCACGATGCCGCGCTGGCTATGGCGGGCGCAGGTGGCAATGGCATCAAGGTCGTCCAGCGTGCGATAGACAAAGCAGCGATCGCCGTCGTGGCCCGGCACCGGGGGGACAAACGCGCGTGAGCCAGTCGCCAGCACCAGCTTATCCCAGGCAAGTTCACTGCCCGTGCTGTCACGCAGGCTGTGCTGCTGGCGGTCGATCGCGACAACCGAATAGCCACTCCGCAGTTCGATACCGTGCCGGGCAAAGAAGTCCCCGTCGACCAGCGACAGGTCGTCGGCCGTTTTGCCGTTGAAATAGTCCGACAGATGCACCCGATCGTAAGCCTGCTGGCGCTCCTCGCCATAAACCACGATGTGATAGTGCTGATGCATTTCGCGGGCAACCAGCTGCTCAAGAAAATGGTGACTGACCATGCCGTGACCCACCACGGCTAAAACCGGTTTACTCATTTCAGGACTCTCTGCAGCCTGTGGCTGCGGTTCAGGTTGATCGTGATCGAACAGGGCAGCGAACGTGACAGGTTCGGCGTGCTGAAGACGCTCCATCAGCGCAGGCCCTTGCCGGGTGTCGCCAGAAAGCAGCACGCCACAGAGGCGGCCATGGCGAAGAAAAAGACGGCGATAGTCGCCAGAGATCGGGTCAAAACTGCTGATAGAGGGCGCCTCACTGACGTCGCCCGCACTGAACAGTGAAATGCCACTCACTTTGAGGCGTGTCGCCAGCGGCTGGCTGACAAAATCCGCCAGCGGCGATCCGGCCAGTTGCGCCGCCAGAATCTGTGCCTGCGCCAGGCAGGGCGCGACCAGACCAAAGGTTTCGCCCGCAATTTCACAGCACTCACCCACCGCGTAAACCCCGGGAATGGCGCTGCGCAGCTGACCATCCACCAGAATGCCGCGCTGACACGGCAGACCCGCCGCCTGCGCCAGCGTTATTTCGGGCTGAACGCCGATGGCGATGACCACCTGTGTGGCGGCAACGTGGTGGCCGCTGGTCAGCGTCACACCCGTCTCGTCAATCGCCACAAGTCCGCTGTTGAGTTCACAGCGGATGCCGCGCTGCGCTAATGCCGTCAGCAAGAGCTCGCCCGCTTTTGCATCCAGCTGGCGATCCAGCAGCCAGGGTTTGTGGTGGACCAGCGTGACATCACGGCCACGGGCGCGGAGTGCTGCTGCCGCTTCAATACCCAGAAAGCCGCCGCCTACCACCACCACCGGTCCCTGACCTGCCAGCAGTTGCCGGACGTCAGCAATGCTGCGAAAAACCCGGACGCAATCCGCATCGATGCCAGGAATCGCGGGCAGACGAGGCTGCGAACCGGTGGCAAACACCAGTTGATCCCAGCTGAGCTGGCGCCGATCGGTCTGCACAGTACGCGCGGCAAGATCGACCTGCAGGACGGTTTCACCGCTCAGAAGCGTGACGCTGTGCCGCTGATACCACGCCTGATCGTGGATCAGGGTGTCACTGAAGGATTTTTCACCGGCCAGCACCGGCGACAACAGCACGCGGTTGTAGTTGCCGTGCGGCTCGCGGCCAATGACCGTGATGGCGTAACGCTGCGGCGCACGTTGCAGCAGGCTCTCCACCATCTGCATCCCCGCCATGCCATTACCTATCACCAGCAACCGTTGCCTCATGGTCTGCTCCTTATGCCGCCGTGGTCTGTTTTTCATAAAGAAAATGCAGCACTTTCTGGCGCAGCTGGTGGTAGCGCGGCTCATCCGCCAGCGCGACCCGCGAGCGCGGACGCGGCAGATTGACAGTCAGGATTTCGCCGACCTGCGCTGCCGGCCCGTTAGTCATCATCAGTACCCGGTCGGAGAGCAGCACCGCTTCATCCACGTCATGGGTGATTAGCACGATAGTGGTATTCAGCTCCTGCTGGATACGCATCACGCTGTCCTGCAGGTGGGCGCGGGTTAACGCATCCAGCGCGCCAAACGGCTCATCCAGCAGCAACACTCGCGGCTTCATCGCCAGGGCACGCGCAATGCCAACGCGCTGCTTCATGCCACCCGAGATTTCGCCAGGCCGCTTGTGCATGGCGTGGCTCATCTGTACCCGATTGAGGTTGTGTTCGATCCAGTCGCGCATCTCCGCTTTGCTGAAGCGCCCTTTAAACACCTGCTGCACCGCCAGTTCAACGTTCTGAAATGCCGTCAGCCACGGCAGCAGCGAATGGTTCTGAAACACCACCGCACGCTCCGGACCCGGTCCGGTGATTTCGCGGTTATCACACAGCAGTACGCCGCTGCTGGGACGGGTTAATCCGGCAATCAGGTTCAGCAGGGTCGATTTGCCGCAGCCCGAATGGCCAATAAGGCTCAGGGTTTCGCCTTCGCGGATATCAAAACTGACGTTGTCCAGGGCCAGGAACTCGCCGCTGGCGGTATTGAAACGCTGGCTCACCTGCTGAACGCGAATAATGTGTTGCTGCATGATGTTCTCCTTATTTTTCCCAGCTGAAACGACGCACCAGCAGCATCAGACCCTGCTCCAGCAGGAGCCCGACCACGCCGATAATCAGAATGGCGATCAGAATGTTTGCCACGTTGAGGTTGTTCCACTCGTTCCAGATCCAGAAACCGATGCCCAGACCACCGGTCAGCATTTCGGCGGCGACGATCACCAGCCATGCGATGCCGATAGAGAGACGTACGCCGGTGAGCACCGCAGGCAGCACGGCGGGCAGCAGAATCCGGCGCATCACCGTCCATTCAGAGAGCTGTAACACCCGCGCGACGTTGAGGTAATCCTGCGGAATGCGCTGCACCCCTTCGGCGGTGTTGATGATCATCGGCCAGATGGAACAGATGAAAATGGTCCAGCTGGCGGCCGGCTCGGCGCGCTGAAACAGCAGCAGTCCAATCGGCAGCCAGGCCAGCGGGCTGACCGGGCGCAGCAGAGCGATAATCGGATTGAACATCCGCGCCATAAAGGTAAAGCGTCCCAGAAGAAAACCGGCCGGAATGCCCACCAGCGCGGCGAGGCCGAAGCCGATGGCGACGCGCTGCAGCGAGGCCATTACATTCCAGCCGATGCCCTGATCGTTGGGGCCATTGCTGTAGAACGGGTCAGCGAACAGAACCTGTGCAGCCTGCCAGGTCGCGTAAGGCGAAGGAAACGAGGGTTCAAACAAGGCGGCGATCTGCCACACCAGCAACATCAGCAGCAGGCCGCCCGCAGCCGGAATGCAGCGCTGCAAAAACGGACGCAGACGTGCCGGACGAACGGCGGCTTTCGGGGTGACCTGTAACGGAATTACGGTGGCACTGTCGGGGGTTTGCTCCGGCTGAGCCAGCGCGCGCGCGTCAGTTCTCATAACAACCTCTCTTAACGTTTGATAGCGAAACTGGCGGCGTAGGCGGCAGGATTGCTGCCATCCCAGACTTTGCCGTCGATCAGGGTGCTGCTGCGCATCTCACTGGCGGGCAGTGCAATCTGCCCGACTGCGCTGGCCGCCTGTTTGTAGATGTCGATACGGTTGATCTGGCGGGCCACGGTAAGGTAGTCGGGATCGCTGGCGAGCAGGCCCCAGCGTTTCATCTGCGTCAGGAACCACATGCCGTCGGAGAGCCACGGAAAACTGACGTTGCCGTTGTCGAAGAAGCGCATCGGGTGCGCGTCCTGCCAGGACTGCCCCAACCCGTTCTGATACTGGCCGAGCATTCGCCCCTGTAGCGTCTCCACTTTGGTGTTGATCCAGGCCCGCCCGGCTAACACCTGCGCGGTTTCACGGCGGTTATCGTCTGAGGCATCAATCCAGCGCGCCGCCTCCAGCACCGCGGCGGTCAGCGCGCGGGCCGTATTAGGATTCTCTTTCACCCACTGCGCGCGGGTGCCGAGCACTTTTTCCGGATGCTCCGGCCAGATCTGCTGGCTGGTGGCGGCGGTGAAACCGATGTTGTCGCTGATGGCACGCTGGTTCCACGGCTCACCGACGCAGAAGCCGCTCATGTTGCCAATCTTCATGTTCATCACCATCTGCGGCGGCGGCACGACCACGGTGCGCACATCGTTAAACGGATGAATGCCGGCATTAGCCAGCCAGTAGTAGAGCCACATAGCGTGCGTGCTGGTGGGAAAGGTATGCGCGAAAGTCAGGCTGCCTTTGGGACTGCCATCCACGGCTTTTTTCAGGCTGACCGCATCGGTGACGCCACTGGCTTTCAGCTGGTTCGAGAGGGTGATCGCCTGGCCGTTGTGATTGAGCGTCATCAGGTTCGCCATGTCGTGCTGCGGTCCCGCCACACCCAGCTGCAGTGCGTAGATCATGCCGTAGAGCACATGCGCCGCATCCAGTTCACCGGAGGTCAGCTTGTCGCGCACCGCCGCCCAGCTCGCCTCTTTGCTGACCGCCAGCGTCAGGCCATACTTCTTGTCGAAGCCTTTGACCGACGCCATGACCACGGGCGCACAGTCGGTAAGCGGAATAAAGCCCACCCGCACCTGCGGCTTTTCTGGCGCATCGGAACCTGCCGCCCAGACTGCATTTCGTAATCCCGGAACGATCCAGGCCGCACCCAGTGCAGCACCGGAGATCAGCGCCTGACGTCGTGTCAGTGAAAAAGGCGTTTTGCTCATCATGTTGCCCCTGAACAGAAATAAAAAAAGGCGTCCTCCGACAAGCCGAAGCCTGCGGATGGACGCCTTTATCCAAAGCACTGACCCCACCGCCATTGGCGGGAGCAATGCGTACTCTCTGTAAGGTTAAAGCAAAGGGTGTGCCAGATCGCCGAAGCCGCGTGAATGCCGATCTGCGGGAAGAGGCTGGTGATAAATTAACCGTTTTTGCACGTTTCTGACGCAGATCACGCACAAACGCTGTGCAGCTACCTCATCCGGGTTAGGTGTTCAGAGTCTTCGCCACCGCCAGCACCGCCTGCGCGATCTCCAGTACCCGCTTATTCTGATTCATCGCACTTTTGCGCAGCGCCTGCCAGGCCGCCTCTTCGGTGAAACCCTGCTGCTGCATCAGCCAGTGCTTGGCCTGATCGATCACCCGACGTTCGTCGAGTGAGGCACGCATTGACGCCAGCTCATTCGTCTGCTGCTGCAAACGCTGCGACTGTTCTCCAATCAGCGACAGCACCGAGCGCCCGAGCTGCGGGGCAAGGCCGTCACTGTTGAGCGCAGCTGCACCATGCAGCCAGTCAGCGCCGGAGACATAAAGCGAAAAGTTGCTGTCGCCCTGTACCATCGTGAACATCGGCTGTTGGTGCGCCTGATCAATCGCTTCACGACAGCGCTGCATCAGCGTAGCTGTCAGGGCATCCTCAAGGGTTTTCATCTGATCGAGCCGCCTGGAGAGCAGAGAAAACCAGTGGAGTGCGCCGGTCTCATCACAGGGCCCTCCGGTACAGGCGATGCGCCGCAGACGTTCAATGTCCCGGCTGGCCTGAGACAGCGGCTGCCAGCGTTTGCAGGTCGCGCTGTCAGCAAATTCCTGGAAAGTGGCAAAACTCTGCTCCTGGGCCGCAATCAGGGCCACCAGCTGGCTACGCTGATCGGGTGTGAAATGACGCGCCGCAAAGCCCGCAGCTCCGATTGCCCGTTCCTGCCCGGCCAGCTCTTTGCCCTGCATAAAACTGAACAGCGCGATAAGCGCACGGGAAATCGCGGGATAGCTTGCCGTGTCGGCGGCTTCAAAGACCAGATTAAGTAAGGTGCGAATAACCTGATTAAACGCGGACATCGCTGCAGCCTGATCATGCTCTCGCTGGCTGATCTGCTCACGCAGCGCGGGTAATCCGTCCAGCGCCTGCAGGGCCGAAGCAATCAGATTGCAAAAGCGGCTAAAGCCAGGCTGCGCAACGGCGGGCGGTAGCGCCCGGTAAAAATGCTGCAGGCTGGCACTGACCTCCTGCTGACGGGCGTGACGTTCGGCGCTGAAGAGCGCGCCATTTGAGCAGATCCAGAGGTTGTTTGCGCCACGTTCCCGCTGCAGTCGATGAACCAGTTCACTGATAGCGGTTATCAACTCACCTGTCTCAAGCAACCGTTGCAGACTGGCAATATCGCTATCACGCGATGCCTGCAGCCATGTCATGGCATTACCCATTGCTCACCTCTGTGCGGTTAAAAGCTTTGAGAAGCAAAAGGCGTGCCGCTTTCGGTAAAAACGCGGACCAGAACAGGGCGTAAATTCTGATTTTGATAATATTCTTAACGCAAATCGATAAAATTTTTCGACAACAAGTTATTAGTAAAACTTAATAGTTTCCAATCGGATTAATTGCATGTCAGAATGCGCGGCACTGTTCTCAGGCAGTTTGTTGCCGCGATAATTCAGTTAACTTTAACTATCATATCTGCTGGCGCTTTTCTGGCTTCAAAACCCGCACGTAAAGTGCCCACTATCACGCATCGGCAGTGGGTGCAATGGTTTGAATTCTCAAAAGTCTTAGGTAGACTAAAAGCGTTACTATCCCGATGTAAACTGACCTTTTTTTGGAACACAGAATTTTGGCACGATGCGGCGCGACAAACAGCGCCTCATGACATCGGGTCCGGCAACATGCAGTTACTTTGATGAGATCACGAGGAACATGGTGAAAAAGAGTCTTGCGTTAACACTGCTGGCGGTCCTTACCCTGGCAGGCTGTAAGGCCCCGCCGCCGCCCGTCACTGACGATACGCTGGTCACCAGCGAAATTAACGGCGTCAAACTGGTCCATCGACACGCTGTCGCGGCACCGACTGAATTTGAACCCGTTAACCAGACCTGGCGCGCGCTCTATGGTGCATCAGTGATGACCTCGCCTGACTACGGCGGCAAAGTCGTTCGTTATCTCGAAACGGGTAAACCCTTTGAAGTATTGGGTAATGTGGAACACAGCTGGCTGGCCATTGCCGACCAGGCTGACGGTCCACTGATCGGCTATGTGCCGCTAAAAGCAGGCGTCGCGAGCGATCGTTATGATGCGACCGTGCAGAGCGACCGTCCCCGTCCCCGCAAAACCAAGCAGGTCTGCGTAGCCGTTGGCGGTGACAGTAAAGCCTGTCGGACTAACGATACCGCGACCTGGATCTTAGACTGAATATGAAATCCGGCGCATATTGCCTGCAGCACCGTCCCGGGCTGTGGGTACAGGGATTAGCCATTGGCTGGAAGATCACTAATTAATGACTGTGGAATCCCCTGCGCGTGAGGCGCCCCCCTCAGGCAATGAGAATCTATTACTTCAGGCTGCGGCGCCACTACTGAACGCGGTAGTACAAATTCGTCAGGCAGCCACACATGACGACCCTGCGGGTCTGCGCCAGTCTCTGATCGATGAAATCCGCCAGTTTGAACAACGCTGTAAACAGGCAGGGCTGCCTTTTGAGATGATTATCGGCGCGCGTTACTGCATCTGCACTGCGCTGGATGAAGCCGCGGCGCAGACCCCATGGGGCACGCGCGGGGTCTGGTCTGGCAACGGCATGCTGGTCACCTTCCACAATGAAAGCTGGGGCGGTGAAAAATTCTTTCAGCTACTGTCACGCATTTCACAGAGCCCGCAGCAGCATCTCTGGCTGCTGGAAGTCGTGCAGTACTGCCTGCTACTGGGCTATGAGGGCCGCTATCGCGGCAGCGAAAATGGTCGCAACCAGTGCGACGGCATCCGTAATCGCCTGAAAAGCCTGATTGATGAAACGCGCGCTCAGCGCCAGACGCCGCAACCGCCACTGGTAGAAGTTCATCCGCTGGTGAGCACTCTTGCCCGTCCCATGGTACCGCTCTGGGCCTGTGCCATGCTGGTCGCGCTGATTGGCTGCCTGATCTACAGTGGACTAAACTGGCGGCTTGGCAATGCCGCCGAACCCCTGCTGCGCGCCATCTATCAGACCCCCCTGCCGCAAATTACCGCGGGCCGCCGACCCTCTTCGCCACAGGCATTGCTGGACCTCCGTCAGCGCCTGAATGATGTGATTGCGGCCGGACAGCTTGAAGTCAGTGACGGCGCCTTTGGCAGCAAAGTGATTATTCCGGCGGACAAACTGTTTGCTGAGCAAGGTACGGTGATCAATCCGGTGGGCCGGGCGCTGCTGGCGCGCGTCTCAAACGCGATGAAAGATGTCAAAGGGACCATCCTGGTCTCGGTGTTTACCGACGATCATCCGGTGGATAACAGCCGCTTTGCCTCCAGCTATGAGTTTTCCTTTGCCCGCGCCCGCACGATCACTCAGCTGTTACAGGTTCAGCTGAACGACGGTCATACCGTTCGCTCTGAAGGCCGTGGCGATAGCGATCCGCTGCTGCCTAATGACAGCAGCGAAAACCGGACCCGCAACCGTCGCGTCGAAATTACCCTGTTTGCCGCGCCTGAAACGCTCAGTAATCATCAAGGAGCACAATAATGCGCGCCTCACTTCGCCTGCTGTTAACACATCGCCTGCTGTGGAGTTTTATTGGCGTTACGGCGCTGAGCTGCCTGGTCTGGATGCTCGGCCCGTTCTGGTCATGGGGCCAGTCACGCCCCCTGGAACCGGTTCTGCCCCGCCAGCTCACCGTAGGTGCGCTCTATTTTCTCTGGATCCTGTTTCAACTCATTCCGTCGCTTTATCGTGCCTGGTTTAACAGTCGCTTACTGACCCAACTTCAGCTGTCGGATAACGACGATCCTGCCGAGCGCCAGATGACAGATGAGCGGCTCAACCAGCGCTTCAGCGAAGCCGCGTTGCAGCTGAAACGCACGCAGTTTGGACGCCGTCACAGCGGCAGTTTACTGTCTCGCTTTAACGCCAATTATCTCTACCAGCTCCCCTGGTATCTGGTGATGGGTGCGCCCGGTGCCGGTAAAACTACCGCGCTGTTTAATGCCGGTCTTGAGTTTCCGCTCACTGACACCCTGGGCCAGCAGGCGATTCGTGGCGTTGGCGGCACCCGCAACTGCGACTGGTGGTTTACTGACAGTGCAGTGCTGATCGATACCGCCGGACGGTATGCGTTGCAGGAAAGCCAGCGCGTGCGCGATGCTGCGGAGTGGCACAGCTTTATCAATCTGCTGAAACGCTATCGCACTCGTCAGCCGATCAACGGTGTCATCATGACCATTAGCGTTGCCGATCTGCTGAGTGATTCCGCCGAGGCGCGTTTCGCCCAGGCCAGCGCGCTGCGCGAGCGGATGGCGGAACTGCATCAGCAGACCGGCATTCACTTCCCGGTCTATGTGATGGTCACTAAAACCGACCTGCTGAAAGGTTTTATGAGCTACTTTGGCTCTATGGATAAAGCGCGGCGTGACGCTATCTGGGGCTTCACCTTTAACTGGGATTCGGGTAAGCCGCACAAAGATGACTGGCACCGCAATTTTGGCGAGCAGTTCCAGCGGCTGGAAGAGAATCTCCAGCAGCATCTGTCAGGACAGATGACCCAGGAGCGAGATCTGAACGCGCGTGCAGAGTGCTTCCTCTTCCCGCAGGAGTTTGCCTCACTGCGTCCACTCCTGAACGAATATCTGGATATCGTTTTTTCTGAGCATCAGGATGCGGTCGCCTGGAGCCCGCGTGGCCTGTTTTTCACCAGTGGCACGCAGGAAGGCCTGCCGTTTGACCGGGTGATGGGAGAACTGAGCCGCAAACTGCAGTTACGTCAGGCGGGCGATCACTCCATTGCGGCCTGGGACAGTGTTAACCGCAACAGTCCGATTCCGGGCAACAAAGGCCAGAGCTTCTTTATTCGTGACCTGCTCAGCGATCTGATTTTCAAAGAAAGCGGTCTGGCGGGCAGTAATCGTCGCTGGGAGTACCGTAATCAGCTGTTCCACTGGATTGGCTATGGCGTACTGGCCGGTGCACTTCTGATCGCCTCCAGCCTTTGGAGCCTCAGCTACTATCAGAATCAACATTATCTGCAACAGGTTGCCGCGCGGGTACCGGCGATACGCGAGCAGAGTCAGCAGGTGATTCATCAGCCTGCTGATAATATTTTTGATCTGCTACCCTTTCTGAACAACCTGGTAAAGCTACCGCTCTCAGAACGTTTTTCTCTCGATAATCCACCGCTTACCATGCGGGCGGGTTTATATCGCGGTAGCCAGGTCAGCGATGCCGCCTGGGTGCTTTATCAAAATGCGCTTAAGTCTTTATTGCTGCCGCGGGTAGCACAGCAGATCACTAACATTCTGCGTAACGATCCCGGTGATGATAACGCTTACAGCCGCAATGCGCTGCGCGCCTATCAGATGCTTTATCAGCCGCGAAACTACGATGGCGAATTTTTGCGGGCCTGGCTGCTGCAAAATTTACAGCGTTCACTGCCCGACACAGTAAGCGCCCGCGATCTGCAGCAACTCGACTGGCACCTGAGCCAGTTGCTGGACCAACAGATTCAGTCATCGCCTTATGCACGGGATAATGCATTAATGATGCGTAAGCTGGCGGAGAATCTGAACATTGCGGGCCAGAAAGGTGACATGCTGGCGGTTACGCCGCTGCACCAGGCCCCGCCATCACACTCGCAAAGCGAGTAACGGTGAGGTGAATATGGCTGCTTACATCGCCCCCGGCTGGTATGGCAAACTGCCATCGACCGGTGACTTTTTGCACCGTCGGCTGAGCGAGCAACAGATTAGCCCCTGGAATCACTGGTTCCAGCAGGGATTGATGCACTGGCATCAGCAGGCGTGGTCCAGTAGCGCGAACTTCCTTCACGCGCCAGTGTGGAATTTTGTCCTGCCGGTGACCGCGACCCGACCCCAGAT
Source organism: Pantoea jilinensis (assembly GCF_019104105.1). Classification (NCBI taxonomy): domain Bacteria; kingdom Pseudomonadati; phylum Pseudomonadota; class Gammaproteobacteria; order Enterobacterales; family Erwiniaceae; genus Pantoea; species Pantoea jilinensis. The sequence continues at coordinate 2,349,977 of NZ_CP077746.1, forward strand.
ACAGATGGGCTGTTTACTGCCCTCCTGTGACCGTGTTGGACGCGCCTGGCCGCTTCTGGCACTGCACAGCTTTTCACTGGCGCAGTGGCATCCGGCCCAACTGACCATCTCTGGTGACTGGTTTCAGGATCTGGGCGCGACGCTGTTACAGGCTGTTCAGACCCCGCTGGATGGTGAGCAGTTAGAGCAGCAGATTCAGGCATTGCCGCCGCTGCTGGTTCCCGCCAGAAAGCCTTCTGAAATTATGGATGTGCTCGGCTTTCAGGATCTGCCCTGCACGCTGAGCTGGCGTGAAGTGGCTGAACGCTTTGACCCTCAGCAGCACATGAGCTACTGGTGGAGTAATCGTAGTGATGGGTTTGTCCATGCGACCCACAAGCACAGCGGCAATCTCACTGCGCAACTGTTTTCGTTACTGTTCAACCCGGCGGCAGGTTCACTGCCGGGACGTAATGGCCTCTATCCTCCGATGTTCGAGTGAGGCCGGATGCGTTTGCTGTTTAATCTGGGATAACTCATGCAATTTACCATTGTGCAAAGCACCGCGGATTTTCCGGTCAAAAGCGTTGCGTTTCAACCGCCTGGGGGCACCATTGGCCGCAGTCAGGACAACGATCTGGTGCTGCCTGATGAGACGCGGGCTATTTCGCGTCTGCAGGCACTGGTTCACCTGTCACATGACGGAGAGTGTCGCCTGACCAATCAGGGCAGCGTGACGCCGGTAGAACATAACGGCATCGCCCTGGGGCGCGGCATGCAGGTGCTTCTGAAGCATGGCGATGCGTTGCGCATCGGTGACTATGCCCTGGAAGTGCGTGATCCCGCCTGCAATGACGCGCGAAACGATCCCCTGGCGCTGTTTGCTGGCGACAGCGCCGAGCCTGCAAACCCGCTGGGCATTCACGAACATCATGAAGTTGAGGATCGGCTGCTGGTCAACGATTCTCCTCCTTTACGCCACGAGCGCCACAACGATGCGCGTCTGGCCATCGATCCGCAGGCCAGTGAGCCGCAGAAAGCGTTCATGACACAGCCGGTGGATCAGGATCGGCTCATCGCCGCACTGCTGGACGGCATGGGGCTCAGCAATGTGCATGCCACACCGATTGACGAAGAGCAGATGCGGATTACTGGCCGGATGCTGAGCCTGTTTTCTCAGGGCACCGTGGCACTGCTCTCGTCGCGATCCATTCTCAAGCGTGGCGTAAAAGCAGACATGACGATGATCCTGAACGAAGCCAATAATCCGTTCAAGATCCTGCCCTCCGGTAAAACTGTATTGATGCAGATGTACCAGAGCCAGATGCCCGGTTTTATGCCGCCGGAACAGGCGGTACGTGATGCACTGGTCGATTTGCAGGCCCACCAGCTGGGCATGATTGCCGGTATCCGCGCCATTATTGCGGCAATGCTGCAATCCTTTAATCCACAGCGTCTGGAAGAGCAGGCGCGTGCCGATGGCGTGGTATCAAAGCTGCCATTTTCCACCGTCAAAAAGGCGGCGCTGTGGGACTACTTCATGCGTAATTACCAGCGAACTGCCGGGGAGATTGAAGATGATTTCCACACGCTGTTTGGCGAGGCCTTTCTTCATGCCTATGACATGGAGGTGAATCAGTACAAGGACTCGCAGACGCGGGTAGATGAAACATGAAAATTGTTTTTGCCAGCCGCTGCCAGCAGGGCTTACGCGATGAAAATCAGGATCGCACCGGCACAGCGCTGGATGAGCATAAGGCCTGTTTTGTGGTCTGCGATGGCGTAGCCGGTTTGCCTGGCGGGGAGATCGCGGCGCAGCTGGTGCGCGACACCCTGCTCAGCCAGATAGAGGCGCATGACGGTTTTACGCCGGAAATGACCCGTCAGGCGATTGAGCAGTGCCGCCTGGCGCTGCACGAGGCACAGGGTAAAAATCCGAAATATTCACGCATGAGTACGACGCTGGCGGCCCTGTTTATTGACCGCCATAAACAACGTGCATGGTGGGCGCATGCAGGTGACAGCCGGGTTTACCACTTCCGCCGCGGCGCGCTTCATGAGGTAACACGGGATCACAGTCTGGCCCAGCAACTGAAAGATGCAGGCTATGAAAATACCGGTATTAACAGTAATTTACTCTATAATGCGCTCGGCGCTGAGCCGTCTCGCTTAGTGAGCTTTTCAGAAGAGATTGCGCTGGAAGATGGCGATGCTTTTCTGGTTTGTACCGACGGCTTCTGGCTGAATCTGACCAGTGATGAAATGGAACAGGCGCTGCGCATGGTGAATGCGTGTGAAGAGTGGCTGGCTTTGATGGAACAGGCGGTGAGCCGCAACGTGAAGAAAGATAATCTCAGCGCACTGGCGGTCTGGATTGGTGAGCCAGAAGAAGCAACATTGCTTTATTCACTGGCTGATTCGGCGCGCTTTCTGCCGCCTCGTTTTTGATTCCAAGGATCCTTATGAAACTGTGGTTGCCCGGCATCATCACCCTGCTGATTGCCTTTAATGCCCAGGCTGAAAATTATCGGGTGGTCTACTCCCCCAGCCTGGCGCTGGAGGTCTACATCGATAATGTGGTGAGCAAAGCGCCCGACGACTGGTGTAAAGAGACGCTGCCGCTGCGCATCGTCTCCGGTAAAAGTAAGGATTCCGCCGTGCTGACCACCTTTTTACCGCGCGTCGGCACCCTGCTCGCCAATCAGTGCGGATTACTGGATGAACTGCCCTGGCAGATGACCAACAAAGAAGGTGGCGTCATGGCCAGCGGCAGCGCAAGCAAGTTGCAGAACTGGCGCCCTATTGTGATGGCGGATGCCACCGTTAGCGCCAGTGACAGCAACGCCGCACCACTTGACCTGTCACGGCCTGCCAATAGCACGCCGCTGCAACATTTTGATCTCCCCAGCGGCTGTCACTTCCGCACCGCCTGGAATGAAAATGCTCAGACGCTGTTTATACCGGACGTCAGCAAGCAGCACTGCTCGCCGGATGGCTGGGCTGAGGGCAAGAGTGAGCTGACGCTGGTGACCCCGGAACATCCCACGCCGGTCGCTGTCACCTTCTATCAGGGCTATCCCATCGCCAACCTGGCGATTCCGGACAGCAAGCTTGAGGTCATCGCCGCTAATAATCAGCGCATGATTGTGACCCGCCCGGACGCCTCAGATAGCTGGCTGGTCCTGCCCTTTGATGCACGACAACATGTCTGGCGCTTCAATGGCGCACTGTTGATTAAAATGGATAAGAATGCTGCGCAGCAGAATGCTGACGCGGTGAAATCGCGAGTCGATACCTTGCGCAGCCAGTGGGCGCCCTATTTCATGCCACAGCAAAAAGTGAATGTGTTACTTATCGACACCCTGCACGCGGATCTGGTTGATCCTGCCATTGGTGCCTGGCGTAACATCAATTAATTACCGCGCAGCCTGGCAATCAGGCCGTGTACAGAGAGTTCACTATGTCGGCAAATGATAATACGAAAACTGTTCCGAATGCCCTGCCTGACGGCTACCGTTTTAATGAGTTTGAGATCAAGGAAGTCATCGGAGGCGGTGGCTTCGGCATTGTCTATCGCGCCTGGGATCACCAGCTCGAACGCACAATTGCTATAAAAGAGTATATGCCGGTGTCGCTGGCGGTTCGTGCCGCCGATTTGTCACTGGAACTGCGCGGAGAGCGTTTTCAGAAACTGTTTAATGCCGGACTGAACAGCTTTATTCAGGAGGCGCGTCTGCTGGCCCGATTTAATCATCCGGGACTGCTGCACGTGCTGCGCTTCTGGGAGCAGAACGGCACGGCCTATATGGGCACGCTCTACTACAGTGGCATGACGCTCAAAGAGTGGCAGGTTACCAGCCCGGCGTCGATTTCTGAAGCCTGGATCCGCCGTCTGCTGCCGCCGCTGCTGGGTGCTATCAGCACGATTCATCAGGCTGGCTATCTGCATCGCGATATCTCCCTCGACAACATTCAGCTTCAGGAGAATCAGCTGCCCGTACTGCTGGACTTCGGCTCGGCGCGTAAGGAGATCGGCAACCTCTCTGACGAAACGGAGATCATGCTTAAGCCTGGCTTTGCACCCATCGAACAGTACAGCGAAGAGGGTGAAGTTGAACAGGGACCCTGGACGGATATCTACGCCCTGGGCGCGGTGCTGCATAGCCTGATTACCGGTAATCCCCCGCCGGTGAGCGTGGTGCGCTGCATTGAAGATAATTATCAGCCGCTGGTGGAACGCCAGCCGGAAGGCTACTCGCTGCCGCTGCTGCACGCCATTGACTGCGCGCTGGCAATGAAACCTGGCGATCGCCCGCAAACCATCGACGCCTTTGCCGCGCTGATTGATCTACCGGTCAGTGATGTTGAGGCCGTGGTCAACAGTTTCCCGGTGCCGGGCGAGCCGCCGGTTATGCCGATCGAAGAGGTCGTTGAGGCGACTCCGCCGGTTGTGATGGCGATGAATCATGCTGCAGCCGCAGCGGAGCCTGTTACCCCGCGTGCGGTGCGCAAATTGTCACCTGTCTTGCTGAGTCTGGCGGCCGTGGCTATCCTGGCAGTGGTCGTCGCCATCTGGCTGGCTAATCGCCACACGGCAATGCCAGATGTGGTCAGCAACAGCTCAGCCGTGACGCACCCGGCACCTGCATCGACGCCGCCAGCCGCAGCCGTTCCTGCCGCGCTGGCGACGGTCTATCTGAAGCTGGAAAGCGGTGAAAGCGTAGTGCTCAACGGACAGCAGGTCGAGGTGAAGCCTGGCAGCAGCGGATTTGCCGCGCTGAATCTGGCGGCCGGGCAGTACAAAATAGACGTTCAAAATGGCAGTGAGACGCATACCCAATCCCTGACCATTGATAAGCCTGGAACCTGGCTTATCAATCCGGGCAAGTAATCCCCGGATCGTTCGTAAAAGGGCGCGACAGTGTCGCGCCCTTTTCTATGCGGCTTCTGCGCTGCTGATTCGCCTGTGGCCTGATTCAGGCCTGTTTGAGACAGGATTGCTGCAGCGTCCGCACCTGATGCGCCAGCCGGCTCAGGCTCTCTTCCTCCATGCCACGACGGGTGAGTTCCTCTTCCAGTGCAAACAGATACTGCGCATTCGAACCCAGCGGGCCGCTGGCCGCAGCAATGAGCGGCGCAATCGCCTCCGGGCAGGAGTCCGATTCATAAAGCGGATGACGTGGATCCATAATAAAGGTCAGCGCAGTCACGCTGCGGCCATCCTCCAGCTGTAATTCGCACCAGGTCGGTAAATAGCAGCCGGTGATCATCTCACGCTTCCACAGCAGCGCCAGCTCTTCATGTAAGCGCGCTTCCGGCAGACGAAATGCCAGTCCGGTTGTGCGGCCACCCTGTTTCAGCGCCAGCATGCGCCCCGGATGCGTGGCAGTGCCACGTCCCGCGATAAGCCGCAGGCAGAAAGCACGATGCCAGCCCTCCAGCGAACCGGATGCAACTTCATCCGCCTCAAAAATCGGGTTCCACATCAGTGAGCCGTAACCAAAGATCCAGACAGGGCTGTGATCGGGACGGCAGGCCAGCGTGGCGGCCAGCGAGGCGGCGCGCTGCTCGCAACTCCAGAGTAGCGTCTCATCGATATCCCCGAATGATGTTTTACAATCCGCTTTTAATAGAAATTCCCGGGTAAGCAATGCGACCTCCTCAACGTCATCGGCGTCCTGCGAAAGTGCTCCTGTAACATGATCTCCAAAACGGCGCTGCGTTTCGTTCATTAAATTGACATTAATCTATTTACGCGCGGGGTTTCAAGCGTGATTCCGGTCGCAGGTTAAAAAAAACCAGATAAACCTGATAGCGAAGTCGAAAAAAAGGGCTGGATAATCCTGGCCCTTTGACGTGAACAGACTAGCAAGGCGATTACGCTTTAGGATGCCACTTATCGTCATTCCCTTTTTCATACTCTTTTTTCACGGCTGACCAGGCGACCTTATGCGCCACTTCTTCCCGCGAATCATCGCCGCGTCGATCTTCCGCCTCTTTATATTGATCCCACGCACTGTTAAATGCCTGCTGATAGATATCCTGCGCATGCGCAGGAAGCACGTGCTTAACGTTGTCGGGTAAGTCGGTTCGTTTATCGTAAGGCATAATTTTTCCTCTGTTTATCGTCGCGGTTTAGTGTTTCTGGTTAAGCCTGGCGCAACAGTAAAAAAACGCAAACCTGTACTTATCGTCACTTCAGTTTAAAAATATGAGCCCATCCCTGAAATTTAGATTAAAATGCCATTTTTGTGACATATATCGTCAGGATAGGTGCATAGGTCAAACTTGTTGTATCCTGATTAATATTGCAATATTCCAGATAACATCAGGTTAATATCATTTCAAAAGGTTATTGCACTTAAGTAAAAACCAGTAAATTTCTCCTGTCAGGCCCGGTGAAAAGATAAACTGCGCACTGCCCTAAAACTGATTATATTTCTAACAGCAGCCCCCGCTGTGTCCGGATAATCATTAACCAGAGAGGATGGTGAATGCCTTCACATGAAAAAACTCGTCACAAGGAATTCTCGCTGATATTTCCCCTTATCACGCTGGGTATACTCTATTTTTTTGGTGCTAACACCGCATTTCCCGTTGTCGTCGGTATCAACTTAGTGGCATTGATTGCCATTCTGAGCAGCGCGTTTAGCGTGGTGAGACATGCAGATGTGCTGGCCCACCGGCTGGGCGAACCCTATGGCTCACTGATTCTGAGCCTCTCTGTCGTCATTCTGGAAGTGAGTCTGATCTCGGCGCTGATGGCGACAGGCGATGCCGCACCCGGCCTGATGCGCGATACGCTTTATTCGATTGTGATGATTGTGACCGGCGGGCTGGTCGGCTTTGCGCTGCTGCTGGGCGGTAATAAGTTTGCGACGCAGTACGTCAATCTGGCGGGCGTGAAACAATATCTGATCGCTATCTTTCCCCTCGCGATTCTGGTGCTGGTATTTCCCAACGCGCTGCCGGGCGGTAATTTCTCTGTCACCCAGGCCCTGCTCATCGCGGCAATTTCAGCCGCAATGTATGGCGTTTTCCTGCTGATTCAGACCAAAACCCACCAGAGCCTGTTTGTTTATGAGCATGAAGATGAGAGTGACGATGGGGATCCGCATCATGGTAAACCTTCGGCGCACAGCAGCGTCTGGCACACTATCTGGCTGATCGTGCATTTGATTGCGGTCATTGCCGTGACCAAGATGAACGCCAATACGCTGGAAAGCCTGCTGACAGACCTGAATGCACCGGCACAGTTTACCGGCTTCCTGGTGGCGTTGCTTATCCTCTCGCCGGAAGGGCTCGGCGCAATTAAGGCTGTGCTGATGAATCAGGTACAGCGCGCCATGAACCTGTTCTTTGGTTCGGTGCTGGCGACTATCTCCCTGACGGTACCGGCAGTAACCATTATCGCCACCCTGACCGGACAGGAGCTGATATTCGGTCTGGAGCCGCCACAGATGGTGATTATGATGGCGTCGCTGATTCTCTGTCAGCTCTCCTTCTCGACCGGACGCACCAATGTATTGAACGGTGCCGCCCATCTGGCGTTGTTTATCGGATATCTGATGACCATCATGCTGTAACGGCAGCGGGCTTCAGACGAAAAAAAAGAGCGAGTAATCGCTCTTTTTTTTTCAGCAAACTTATTTGCTGGTATCGAGTTCCGGGAAGCTTTTCACCAGATCGTCAATCGCTTTCATCTGCACCAGGAATGGCTCCAGCTTATCCAGCGGCAACGCGGATGGGCCATCACACAGGGCGTGTTCCGGATCCGGATGCGCTTCGATAAACAGACCGGCAATGCCGACCGCCATACCGGCACGCGCCAGCTCAGCCACCTGAGCACGACGACCGCCTGATGCTGCACCGAACGGATCGCGCGTCTGCAGCGCATGGGTCACATCGAAAATCACCGGGCTGTTTTTGGTGACTTTCTTCATCACGTTAAAGCCGAGCATATCGACAACCAGATTGTCATAGCCAAAGTTGCTGCCGCGATCGCACAGGATAACCTGCTCGTTGCCACCTTCAGCGAACTTATCAACGATGTTGCCCATCTGACCCGGGCTGACAAACTGTGGCTTCTTAACGTTGATAACTGCGCCGGTTTTTGCCATCGCTTCTACCAGATCAGTCTGACGCGCCAGGAAAGCTGGCAACTGAATCACATCCACCACTTCAGACACGGGCTGCGCCTGTGACGCTTCATGAACATCGGTGATGATCTTCACGCCAAAAGTCTGCTTCAGCTCCTGGAAAATCTTCATCCCTTCTTCCAGGCCCGGGCCACGATAAGAGTGAATTGAGGAGCGGTTCGCTTTATCAAACGACGCCTTAAAGACGTAAGGGATACCGAGTTTTGTGGTCACGTTGACGTAGTGTTCGCAGATGCGCATCGCCAGGTCGCGTGACTCCAGCACGTTCATCCCGCCAAACAGTACAAATGGCAGATCGTTTGCGACGTTGATATCGCCAATACTCACGACTTTCTGTGTCATGCCCTTTCCTTTTCAGTGGGTCCGCTTAGTGCAGCGTGACCTGTTTTTGTTCGATTGCGTGAATCTGAACTTTGATCATTTCGCTGACCGGGTCTTCAGGACACTGCTCAACGAAGTAAGTTAAATCATTCAGCGCGATATGTTCGCACTCCAGCTGCGCGTAGATCAAACCGCGGTCGCGAATTTCATAGGGATCATCCGGATCAATACGCAACAGCACCTGACTGACGTTCAGTGCCAGTTCCATCTTCTGCTCTTCCATCAATGCCGCTTTAAGCGTGTCGAGCATTTTGCGCATCACGGTGACGGTCTTCGCTTCGTCGAGGTCATCATCATACAGACGCGCGGTCGGGCTGATGTTGCCTTTGAGCCACACTTCCAGCGTGTGCCGGTCAAGGGTTTCTCCATTGAACGGATTGATCATCCACTTGTCGCCATCAATCCAGTCCGCACGCAGAATCAACTGCGTCGGGAAAATCACCGGCATCAGCGGCAGTTCCAGCTCGGCGGCAATATGTAGCAGGATAACGCCCAGTGACACTGCCGTGCCCTGACGCGTCTTCAGCACATTGTCGATCCAGAGCGCATCAGAAAGCTTGTAGACACCGCTGGCGCCGCGAAATCCCCACTGGCGATAAAACAGCTCAAGCAGCTTTTCCAGCTGCATATCCGCATCTTCAGCGTGGCTGACATAGTCACGCGCTTCGGCGACTAACGCCGCAAGCTGCGCTTCCACCGACAACGCCGGAAAATCGGCGCGGATGGCAAGCGTAGCGCCAATCACCGCTTCACACAGCGGTGTCTGGCTGAAATCTAATTGTTCGGTCGAGGTCATACTATCCCCATAACGGCATTTTAGTCAGCGCCAGCGTAATGATGGTCACCAGGGCGAGTAACGCCACCAGAAAAGCGATCCAGCGGGTGCGATCAGTGCGTGGACGGCGACTCAATGCCACAAATCCTAAGGCGATGTAGATGATAACCGCTAAAAGCTTCTCCGTCAGCCAGCTTCCTTGCGGCGTGAAGGGATAGAAGTGAGTAATCATCACCAGCGAGACGCCGGTCACCAGTAACAGCGTGTCATTAATGTGCGGCAGAATGCGGACCCAGCGTTTCGTCATCATTGCCGAACCACAGCGCAGCCAGTAAAACCGCAGCAGGAACAGCGTCACGGTCAGCACGACGGTTAAGATGTGCAGATTTTTAATCAGAGGATAAAAGGCGACCATTATAAATCCTTTTTAAAGCGCTTTTATTAGGGGAACTGACCTAAGGTGACTCGTGGATTGCCACCGTAATCGTTGACGGTTTCAACGGCGTGATAGCCATTCTGCCGCATCAGCGTAGCCACCGCATCGCCCTGCTGCCAGCCATGCTCCAGCAGCAGCCAGCCGCCGGGTAGCAGCCACGCAGGTGCCTGCTCGATCAGCGTGCGCAGATCCGCCAGTCCCGCCTCATCGGCCACCAGCGCGCTGCGCGGTTCGAAACGCACGTCACCCTGCTCCAGATGACTATCGCTGGCATCAATATAGGGCGGATTGCTGACGATGAGACTAAAGCGCTGCGGCGTGAGAGCCTGGAACCAGTGACTGAGCAGAAAGCGAGTGTTGCTGAGGCTGAGCTGCTGCGCATTACTGCCTGCCAGCTCAACGGCGGCCTGAATGCGATCCACGCCGGTCACCTGACAGTCGGGGCGCTCGCTGGCCAGTGCCAGCGCAATCGCTCCGGTGCCGGTGCCCATATCCAGAATGGTCGAAGGTGTCGCAGGCAGATGCGCCAGCGCCTGTTCAACCAGCAGTTCGGTATCCGGACGCGGAATCAGCGTGGCATCAGTGACGCGTAAGGGCAGCGACCAGAACTCGCGCTCGCCCACCAGATGCGCTACCGGTTCGCCCCGGGCACGACGCGCCAGCAGGCTATTCAGCTGCGCCAGCTGTTCATCGCTGAGCACCGTTTCATCAAAGGCAATTAACCAGCTGCGTGACTTGCCGGTCACGTAACCCAACAGGATCTCTGCGTCACGCTTCGGACTGTCACCACCATACAGCGTGGCAACCGCCTGTTTCAGCCAGTGACGAAAATCCATTAATCCTGACCAGCCAGCGCCGCCAGCTGATCCGCCTGGTATTCCTGCACAATCGGCTCGATCAGGCTGTCAAGTTTGCCTTCCATCACTTCATCCAGACGGTAGATCGTCAGGTTGATACGGTGATCGGTCACGCGGCCCTGCGGGAAGTTATAGGTACGGTTGCGGTCAGAGCGATCGCCGCTGCCCAGCAGGTTGCGGCGGGTGCTGGCTTCAGCGGCGTGACGGCGGGCCATCTCTGCCGCGTGAATACGCGAACCCAGCACCGCCAGCGCTTTAGCTTTGTTTTTATGCTGTGAACGTTCGTCCTGGCACTCCACCACGATGCCGGTGGGCAGGTGGGTAATACGAATCGCGGAGTCGGTGGTGTTAACGTGCTGACCGCCTGCACCAGAAGAACGGAAAGTATCGATTTTCAGGTCACCGGCATTGATCTCCGGCAGTTCTGCTTCCGGAATTTCCGGCATCACGGCAACGGTACAGGCTGAGGTATGAATACGGCCCTGAGATTCGGTCTCCGGTACACGCTGCACACGGTGGCCGCCTGACTCAAACTTCAGGCGCCCATAGGCACCGTCGCCGGTCACGCGAGCAATGACTTCTTTGTAACCGCCATGCTCGCCTTCATTGGCGCTGATGATCTCCACGCGCCAGCGACGCGCTTCGGCATAGCGGCTGTACATACGGAACAGATCGCCGGCGAAGATCGCGGCTTCGTCGCCGCCGGTGCCGGCGCGGACTTCAATAAAGCAGGCGCGCTCATCATCGGGATCTTTCGGCAGTAACAGAACCTGCAACTGCTGCTCCAGCACGTCGTTTTTCTCACGCGCTTCCTGCAACTCTTCCTGCGCCATATCACGCATTTCAGGGTCGTCGAGCATCTGCTGCGCCGTTTCGATATCTTCCTGTACCTGCTGCCAGTCGCGGAAGCAACGGGTCACATCGGTCAGTTGGGCATATTCGCGTGACAGCGCACGGAAACGCTCCTGATCGGCGATCACGCCAGCATCGCCCAGCATCGCTTCCACTTCTTCGTGGCGCTCCTGCAGGGCTTCCAGTTTGGCAACTATAGAGGTCTTCATTTAAATGTGGGATTCCCGTAACAGGTGGCGACAGCGGTGTGCCTAATCGAGACCCAAGCTGTCGCGTAAAATCTGCAGGCGTTCATTATCGCCATCGCGGGCGGCCTGCTGAAGTGATTTGGTTGGAGCATGTATTAAACGGTTGGTCAGCTTGTGCGCCAGTTCCTGCATGACTTTCTGCGGATCGGCACCCTGCTGCAGCGCCTGCAGCGCACGGCCTTCCAACTCAGCGCGGATTTCATCCGCCTGAGAACGATATTCACGGATCGTATTCACCGCGCCCTGTGAGCGCAGCCACGCCATGAATTCGCTGCTTTCCTGAACCACGATGCTTTCGGCCTGAACCGCGGCCGCTTTGCGCTGCGCCAGGTTCTGTTCGATGATCGCCTGCAGGTCATCCACGCTGTAGAGATAAGCGTTAGGCAGATCGCCCACCTCCGGCTCTACGTCGCGCGGCACCGCAATATCGACCAGCAGCATCGGTTTGTTGCGGCGCGCTTTCAGGGCGCGCTCCATCATTCCCTTGCCGATAATCGGTAACGGACTGGAGGTTGACGAAATAATGATGTCGGCTTCAGCCAGACGGGCATCGATCTCCGCCAGCGTGATCACTTCCGCACCCACTTCCGCCGCCAGCGTTTCAGCGCGCTCGCGGGTACGGTTGGCGATGATGAGATTTTTGACCTGATGCTCACGCAGATGACGCGCCACCAGCTCAATGGTTTCGCCTGCGCCGACCAGCAGTACATTGACGGAAGAGAGAGATTCGAAGATCTGGCGGGCCAGCGTACAGGCGGCAAACGCCACCGAGACCGCGTTAGCACCGATATCGGTTTCTGTGCGCACGCGTTTGGCCACAGAGAAGGTTTTCTGGAACATGCGCTCCAGTTCACTGCTCAGTGCCTGACCGCGCGAGGAGTCAGCAAACGCTTTTTTTACCTGACCGAGGATCTGGGGTTCACCGAGTACCAGGGAGTCGAGTCCGCTGGCGACGCGCATCAGATGGCTGACCGCCTCGTTATCCTGATGCCAGTAGAGGCTGTTGCGTACATCCTCTTCATCCAGCTGATGATAATTACATAACCAGCTCACCAGACGCGCCTGTAAGTCGGCCTGTTGCTCTACACTCAGGTAAAGTTCAGTCCGGTTACAGGTGGACAACACCACGCCGCTCTGCACCATGGGCTGTGATAACAGGCTGTTTAACGCCTGCTCAAGCGTCTCCGGCCCGAACGAGACGCGTTCGCGCAGAGCAATGGGGGCTGTCTTGTGATTGATTCCGAGAGCGAGCAGCGTCATGGCGGTTTTAGTTGGGATGTCCCAATAATGTCAGGGTTTTGTGATGCGCATTCTACAAGATGCGGCAGATCAAGAAAAGCCATACAAAGGCTATGACTGTAATAAGATTAACCCGATCGTGCGCAATTTGCTGCATAACAGCATTGACGGTTAAAACCGGGACGGTTAGCGTTATCCGTTACGAAAAATACATGTGTCCGAGGAGATGACCACTTGATGCTTAATACACCACGCAATCTGTTGCGCCTTTTGCCCCTTGCCAGCGTCCTGCTGGCGGCCTGTAGCGTCAACAAACCGCAAGGCCCGGGCCCCAGCGTTACCGCGCCACAGTGGCAACAGCATCAGCAGGCGGTCTCAAAGGTTACGCACTATCAGACCCGCGGTGCCTTTGCCTACCTCTCTGACAAGCAGAAAGTCTATGCCCGCTTCAACTGGCAACAGACCGCGCCTGATCGCTATCGCCTGCTGCTGACCAATCCACTGGGCAGTACCGAACTGCAGCTTGATGCACAGGGCTCGGTGGTGCAGATCGTCGATAACAAAGGCAAGCGTTACGTCAGCAATGATGCACAGAAGATGATTTCGCAACTTACTGGCATGAACATTCCGCTGGCAAACCTGCGCCAGTGGATGATGGGTCTGCCTGGCGATGCCACCGATTATCAGCTTAACGAGAACTATCAGCTAAGCAGCCTGAACTACAGCCGCGACGGCCAGAACTGGCAGGTGTCTGTTGCGGGTTACGATAGCAAAGTTACCCCACCGCTGCCGTCCAGCCTGGAGCTGAAAGAGGGTGATCAGCGAATTAAACTGCGTATGGACGGCTGGACCGTTCAATGATCACCCACTGGCCTGCCCCGGCAAAACTGAATCTTTTTCTCTACATCACTGGCCGTCGTCCCGACGGCTATCACAACCTGCAGACGCTGTTTCAGTTTCTGGATTACGGTGACCAGTTGCAGATTACCGTTGATGACAGCGATTCCATTCAGCTGTTAACGCCGGTGGCAGGCGTCGCGGATGCAGATAACCTGATTGTGCGCGCCGCAAATAGGCTGAAACAGGCAGCCCTGAATAAGCATTGCCTGCCTGCTCGTGCTGGCGCACAGATCGCCATTGAGAAGCATCTGCCCATGGGGGGCGGCCTCGGTGGAGGTTCATCGGATGCTGCTACCGTACTGGTGGCGCTGAATCATCTGTGGCAAACCGGCTTCACACCGGATGAGCTGGCAGCAATTGGCGTGAAACTGGGCGCGGATGTGCCGGTGTTTGTGCACGGCTTCGCGGCTTTTGCGCAGGGAGTGGGTGAACAACTTCAGCCCGCAGAGCCGGAAGAAAAGTGGTATCTTGTCGCTCATCCCGGCGTGAACATCAGCACACCAGTGGTATTCAACGACCCCGAACTGACGCGTGATACCCCATCGCGCAGTTTATCGACGCTTTTAGCTGCACCCTTCACCAATGATTGTGAAGCAGTGGTAAGAAAACGTTTTCGTAAGGTTGATGAGCTTGTTTCCTGGCTGCTAGAATACGCGCCGTCACGCCTGACTGGCACGGGCGCTTGTGTGTTTGCTGAATTCGACACTGAGTCTGCTGCCCGTCAGGTGCTGGAGCTTGCCCCGAATGGGGTGCGCGGATTTGTAGCCCGGGGCGTAAATGTTTCGCCGCTACAGCGTACCCTGCGAGGCGATTAGCGATTGCGTGACAGTGTCACCACGTTCCAGACACTGCACGTTTCGCATCAACACACCCGTGTGAACGCACATGACTGTACGCGCCGGTTACTGTCATGCCGTTCATTCTCTGGACGCAAAGCCTGAGGTTCTTCTCGTGCCTGATATGAAGCTATTTGCTGGTAACGCCACCCCGGAACTAGCACAACGTATTGCCAACCGCCTTTACACCAGCCTGGGAGACGCCGCTGTAGGACGTTTCAGTGATGGTGAAGTGAGCGTACAGATTAACGAAAATGTACGCGGTGGTGATATTTTCATCATCCAGTCCACCTGTGCCCCCACCAACGATAATCTGATGGAACTGGTTGTGATGGTCGACGCGCTGCGTCGTGCTTCTGCTGGTCGTATTACCGCAGTCATTCCCTACTTTGGTTATGCCCGTCAGGATCGCCGCGTGCGTTCCGCGCGTGTGCCAATCACCGCAAAAGTAGTGGCAGACTTCCTTTCCAGCGTCGGTGTTGACCGTGTTCTGACGGTTGACCTGCACGCCGAGCAGATCCAGGGCTTCTTCGACGTCCCGGTTGATAACGTATTTGGCAGTCCGATCCTGCTGGAAGATATGATGCAGATCGGTCTGGAAAACCCGATTGTTGTTTCTCCCGATATTGGTGGCGTAGTACGTGCCCGTGCTATCGCTAAACTGCTGAACGACACCGATATGGCTATCATTGATAAACGCCGCCCTCGCGCGAACGTTTCTCAGGTGATGCACATTATTGGTGACGTTGCTGGCCGCGACTGTGTGCTGGTCGACGACATGATCGACACCGGCGGCACGCTGTGCAAAGCGGCTGAAGCGCTGAAAGAGCGTGGTGCTAAACGCGTGTTTGCTTACGCGACGCACCCGATCTTCTCCGGCAATGCGGTTGAAAACCTGCGTAAATCCGTTCTGGACCAGGTGATCGTCTGCGATACCATCCCACTGTCTGACGAGATTAAGTCACTGCCGAATGTGCGCACGCTGACTTTATCTGGCATGCTGGCCGAAGCGATTCGCCGCATCAGTAACGAAGAATCGATCTCGGCGATGTTCGAGCATTAATTCTTCGCGGAACCGGGCCCTGTGCCCGGTTTTTTTAAGCCAGCCAGTCGCCCGACTAACGCACTTCTTTTTCTGATTTTTCCGCGATAAATTTCCCCACTATCCCCTATTTTCAACGCCACTCACTCTTTTAGTAAAACGCTGCGTTCCCCGCTTCTGCCCGATGCCGTTAAGTGGTAATTTGCAACGCAATTTTAATAAGAACCCGGCCCTCATGAACCTCGATATCTATACCTTATTTATTTGCGAGCTTTATGTACTGGGGTTTCTGAGCATCATCATGGTCTTTGCCTGGATTGGATCGCAGTATGACCGCGTTCTGGGCTTCACCTGCCTGTCGCTGATATTTACCCTGATTTCCGTGTTCTTAAGTAGCCTGCGCAGCAGTGGTCTGCATTTTCTGCCGGTTGCGGTGGGCAATGTTTTAGTGATGCTGGCTTATGGCGGATTGTTAAATGCGTTGCGGCGCTTGAGTGGCAAACCCATCGGTACCCACTGGCTGCTGGGCGCGCTGCTCTGGGCACTCCTCTGCTGCTTTCCGGCCTTCTATTACAGCTTGCCCAGGCGAGTATTTGTGCTGTGTATCGCCTGTATGGCCTATACCGCAGCATTTATTCAACTGGTCTGGCTGGCTCGTGACTCGCTAAAATCGACTTTCTGGCCTGCACAGTTGCTGCTGTGGATTCACCTGCTGTTTCATCTGGCGCGCATTTTTCTGGATAGCGCCATTGCCAGTACCAGGCATGGTGCCATTGGCGGATCGGACTTCTCGGTTTACGTGATTCTGGAGTCCATTCTGTTTGTCATTGGCCTGACATTTACCATTCTGGCCATGGTGAATGAGCGGATGCAGAGCGTGTTGAAACACACTTCCCTGCACGATCCGCTGACCAGCGCCTGGAATCGCCGTGCTTTATTTAACGAAGCAGAAAAAATTGTGGCGCATTGCCGCCGTCAGAACCGGCCTTATAGTGCAATCCTGTTCGATCTTGATCACTTCAAGAGCATTAATGATCGGTATGGGCATCAGCAGGGTGACCAGATTTTGATCCACTTTTGCGGCATTGTCAGAGAGCTGATGCCTGCTGACGGGCGCTTTGCAAGGCTGGGTGGAGAGGAGTTTGCGGCGATAATCCCGGCCGGAGCAAAGGAGACGGAAGCCTGGTGTGAAGCGACACGACTGGCGGTTTGTAAGTCACAGCCCAATGAGATTACCTATTCAGTCAGCATTGGATTCGCAACGCTGGCCCAACCGCATCAGGGCTTTGAGGATTTACTGGCACTGGCAGATGCGGCGCTTTATCACGCGAAAGCCAGTGGCCGGAACTGCACTGCGCAGCATCCGGTCCCGGCTGCACTCACTTAATGATGTGAGTTGTGCGATCTGCGGCAGCGTTTGTCATAGTGACGCAGCCAGTAATAACGATCTTCTACCTTTTCACGACCACTCAGACCGGCGCCCACCAGCCATAGCAGCGCACCAATAAAGATGCCTAAAATCGCCCCCTGAGCCAGAAGCTGTGGCAGATCAAGTGAGGGGAGCTGATTAATAATTGAGAAGCCGACGCCCAGCACCATTGTCACTAATCCCAGTACCATCAAGCTGTTACCTGCTACACGGCAGTGTTGGTATTTCATGCTGCACCCCCATCCTTATGAGAAAATGACCGCACACAATGTTAAGTGCCATAAGTTTAGGCAATGGGTAAAGATTACGTTGCGGACTGGATCACACATCAGTCATAAAGCATTCCCTGGCCCTGAGTCCAGCCTGTTGATTTAGATAGAAAATGATTAATCACTTCACTGAACCATTTCGGCGTTTGTGCTTTGTCATCCTGGCTGTGGCGAAGTAAACTAACGCCCTTTCGCAATAACAGCAGGATAATCATTGTGAGCAGCATTAAACTGATTGTGGGCCTTGCCAATCCGGGCGCTGAATATGCCGCCACGCGCCACAATGCGGGTGCCTGGTATCTGGATTTACTGGCTGAGCGCCACAATCAGTCACTGAAAGAGGAAGGCAAATTCTATGGCTACACCGCCCGCCTGATGATCGCCGGAGAGGATGTGCGCCTGCTGGTGCCGACCACCTTTATGAACCTGAGCGGTAAAGCGGTTGCGGCGATGGCGACCTTTTATCGCATCGCGCCGGAAGAGATTCTGGTGGCACACGATGAACTTGATCTGCCACCCGGCGTAGCCAAGTTTAAACAAGGCGGCGGGCATGGCGGTCACAACGGTCTGAAAGACATCATCAGCAAACTGGGCAACAACAACAATTTTCATCGGCTCCGCATCGGCATCGGGCATCCCGGCGATCGTAATAAGGTAACCGGATTTGTACTGGGCAAGCCGCCTGCCAGTGAGCAGAAGCTGATTGATGATGCCATTGATGAAGCGGTGCGCTGCACCGAACTGTGGCTGAAAGAGGATCGCATCAAGGCGATGAATCGGCTGCACGCCTTCAAGCCTGCTTAAACGCCCGAATCGTCGTGATTCCGTGTATAATGCGCGAAATTTTTCTATTCGTCTCCGACAGTCCGTCGCCTGACGTGCTGTCCATCCAGTTATAAAGGGTATCAAACCATGGGATTCAAATGCGGTATCGTGGGCCTGCCGAACGTCGGTAAATCCACTCTGTTCAACGCGCTGACCAAAGCGGGCATCGAAGCGGCTAACTTCCCTTTCTGCACCATTGAGCCAAACACCGGTGTGGTGCCAATGCCTGACCTGCGTCTCGACCAGCTTTCTGAGATTGTTAAGCCACAGCGCGTGGTGCCGACTACCATGGAATTCGTCGATATCGCGGGTCTGGTGAAAGGCGCGTCAAAAGGTGAAGGCCTGGGCAACCAGTTCCTGACCAACATCCGCGAAACCGAAGCGATCGGCCACGTGGTGCGCTGCTTTGAAAACGACAACATCATCCACGTGGCGGGTAAAGTGAACCCGGCTGAAGATATTGATGTGATCAACACCGAACTGGCCCTGTCCGATCTTGAGACCTGTGAACGTGCGATTCAGCGTGTGCAGAAGAAAGCCAAAGGCGGCGACAAAGATGCCAAAGCCGAGCTGGCTGCACTGGAAAAATGCCTGCCGCATCTTTCTGAAGCAGGCATGCTGCGTTCACTGGATCTGGATGCAGACGACAAAGCGGCCATCCGCTATCTGAGCTTCCTGACCCTGAAACCCACCATGTACATTGCTAACGTCAATGAAGATGGTTTCGAGAACAACCCGTACCTGGATCAGGTGCGCGCTATCGCCGAAGCAGAAGGTTCTGTGGTGGTGCCTGTGTGTGCCGCTGTTGAGTCTGACATTGCTGAGCTGGAAGATGAAGACCGTGACGAGTTCATGGCCGAACTGGGACTGGAAGAGCCGGGCCTGAACCGCGTGATCCGCGCCGGTTATTCGCTGCTTAACCTGCAGACCTACTTCACCGCTGGCGTGAAAGAAGTGCGTGCATGGACCATCCCGGTTGGCGCAACAGCCCCACAGGCAGCCGGTAAAATCCATACCGACTTTGAGAAAGGTTTTATCCGCGCCCAGACCATCGCGTTTGAAGACTTTATCGCCTATAAAGGCGAGCAAGGTGCGAAAGAAGCCGGCAAGATGCGTTCAGAAGGTAAAGAGTACATCGTGAAAGATGGCGATGTGATGAACTTCCTGTTCAACGTCTAAATAAAATGTGTTGTCTCATGAGGTTTCATCCAATCTCATGACCTTCACTAAAAATGACTAAATCCACGCACTTGCGTGGATTTTTTGTTTCATAGCGTCTCAAAAGATTTCGTAGAAACGCAGTCAAAAATGAGTACGTAGGTGAGTACATCAAACTTCCATCTTTATTTTTAGTGAGTACAATAACGGTATAATAAATATACAAGGAATCGTTATGCTCACTGATACTCAATGCCGTACAGCAAAACCAAAAGAAAAGCTCTACCGCCTCAACGATTTCAATGGGTTATACCTTGAAGTAAAACCTAATGGCAAAAAAGCATGGCGCTATCGATTTAAACTCAACGGTAAATCCAGCATGTTTGCGCTGGGTGAGTACCCGACTGTCAAACTTGCCGAAGCTCGCGAGAAATGCGAACAAGCGCGTAAACAAGTCGCGAATGGAGTTAGCCCTACTCAGGCTCGCCAGTTAGATAAGATCCGCAAGGTCAATGACGCATCCAACACCTTTGAGCTAATCGCCAAAGAGTGGTTGCAGATGAAAGACTGGGCCGAAATCACCAAAACGCGGCGACTAGATATGCTTAAACGTGTGGTTTTCCCCGCAATAGGTAAGCTCCCTGTCAGGGAAATAACCCCGCACCACATTCTAAAAATTCTTCAGGAAACGGCTAAGCGCGGCGCTCCGTCCGTTGCCGCTGAAGCCCGCCGTACCATTTCATCGATTTTTGAGCTAGCAGTAGCGACGCTCAGAGCAGATAGCGATCCTGTCTGGCCAGTACGTAAGGCGATTCCAGCAAATAAAACGCAGCACAAACAGGCACTGTCTCCGCAGCAAATCGGTAAGTTATTAGGCTGTTTTGACAACAGTCGCGGCTCATACCAGGTTAATTATTGCATGTGGTTAATGTGGTGGACGCTAGCGCGTCCAGCCGAAGCCACCGAAGCAGCATGGGCCGAATTCGATCTTGATAACGCATTATGGATCATTCCGGCAACGCGCATGAAAGCTCGTAAAGAACATATTATTCCCCTTCCCTACCAAGCAGTCAAAATGCTCAAAACGCTGCAAGGATTAACCGGGCATCGCCAGCATCTATTTCCAGGCAGAGATAATCCGCTAGGGCCAATGACATCACATTCTCTGCGTCAGCTACTGAAAAGCCTCGGCTGGAGTGGTATTTATAGCCCACATGCTACCAGAACAACAGGCAGTACACGTTTAAACGAGATGGGCTATCGACCTGATGCTATCGAAGCTCAACTTGCCCATGCTGATACAAATAATGTTCGCCGCGCATACAACCATGCAACTTATCTTGATGAGCGTAAAGTGATGATGCAGGAATGGGCTGATAAGCTTGATGAATCGGTAAGATGCGCTGACAGCAGGGCTGCTGTTTCGTAAACGATGATGCATTGGTGTGTTAATACTGAAATTAAATGATTATTTCATAAAGGTAAGAAAATACCATTTATTATCCTGAGTTTATCCAACCCCCTAATTATAAGACACTCGTTGAAAGTTATACTTCTAGGTACTCAACCATTCTACCCAACATATTTATGAGTTAGTACCACGTTTTGGCAATGAGAGCTAGTATAGGAAAGTATCTGGGGTGAAAGTTCTGGCCAATATGTTAGGGATTGATACTTCATATGGCATAAATGATGCGCAATTTCTCCAATTCGAATATTTATTTAAGTCCCCTTTTAAGTTCAACGTTCTTTTTGATATTTCCTGCTTTTCAGCTATCGAAAGATACTCGTCCGGTGTCATGCACACCGGACGAAAGTTCAGATATGGCCATATGCTTCATTGGCAATTTGTGTACTCCATAATCTCACCACCACATGGCCAATACTTAGTATTTTATTTCACCACTTCCATCAGCTTACCAAAGCTATCCACTACGTCATACTTCACGTTTTCGGGTGCAAACTTTTTATTAATCTCATCGAAGAACTTACGGGCACACTTAATCTTAGTGGCTTCAATAGGCCGTAAATCAAATGACGACATCGAGCCCTTTGTCTCAGCAACGAAATACACATGCTTGACCGAACCTTCTTTAAAGGAAATGGCCCAGTCAGGGTTATAATCCCCGACAGGGGTTGGGATTAGAAAACCACGTGGCAACTTAGCATATACCACCACATCCTTGCAGGTATCCAGCTCCTCGACGAAATTGCGCTCAACCATGGAGTCAGTAAGCACGTAATCATAGATGTGATTTTGCAATTTATTCCCGGCCTTACTGAGATCCTGTTTGCTCTGCCCCGTGGTAAAAATGTCCAAATCAAACTTGTCTTCTAGCGTGTCATAGGCCAAATGCTCGATTATGACATTAGCCTTTTGTTCATTTACCAAGCGAATGGCTTCGGCAATGAAGCTTTCCGGATTGCTCTTGAATTGTGCGAAGACATCAACATTGAGGCCTTTAAGAATTTCGGCAACAGCTCGTCTTGTAAGCAAAGTCCCCTCTGATAATTTGCCAATCAGATCGTACTGCACAGCGGAGTGGATGGAGGCATTGTCCGATTCTGTTTCGGTAACTTTCAGGTCGAAGGCATTACCCTTTTTGAAGCCATCGTAAGTTGCCGTATCAGACTGCTCGCCACGATGGATGGTGTATTGCAACGGTGTCACTCGCAACCCAGCATTCTTGTCATTGAGCGCCTTGATCGCATTGTTCACTAGCTCAACATCATCAAATAGCACGCTGTAGGTAGCCTTGCTATTGATTCGACCCCATAGCGCCTTGAATTCCTGCTTTTCAAAGTTGGCATTGGGCTGCAGTCTTTTGGGCTTGCGACCATCTTCTAGCTGAATGAGTTGGCTTTCGCTGAATACGCTATCAATCAGCTGGAATATCTGCTCCGCATAGGACTGCAGTTCATACGGCAATGCCTCAAGCGTGCCGTCTTTCTTGTCTTGATGGTACTTCTCCGTGATATTGCGTTTTTTATCGACGTAGCCATTCTGGATTAGATAAAACTCAATGTCAGTGGCCTGATCGTCCGATACCGTAATCGGGCCTTCGTTCGTGTTCAGCATCTTGCCCGTGAAGTAGGCCTTGTCCGCCACACGCGGACGAGCTGACAAGGACTCGCTAATGTCCTTCTGCAAGGCTGTTACGAAGTCCTTGTAACTTTCGCTGGCAACAACTGTCAGTACGTTAATGTCATGAACAATGGACGGGTGATCAGTGCGATCACCATTCTGATTGACGGACAAACGCAGGCCGCGCCCGACCTCCTGGCGACGTGAAATGGTGTTATCACTATGTTTGAGCGTGCAGATAACAAATACGTTCGGGTTATCCCAACCCTCACGCAAGGCCGAGTGTGAGAAGATAAAACGCACTGGCTCAGCTAGTGATAATAACCGTTCCTTGTCTTTGAGTATCAGATCATAAGCATCTACGTCATCCGACAAGCCCGCATTTTCACCGCGCGCAGCGACTTTAGAATCGGTAAGGCGTTTGCTCTTCTTGTCGATGGAAAAGTAGCCACTGTGCGTCTTATCGGCCGCAATACGGTTTAAATATTTAGCATATGGGGCATCGCCCTCCATAAGCCCATCATCAAAGGCATTTTGAAGGTGATTGGCGTACTCCTCTTCAAATATTTTTGCGTACTCGCCTTTTTCATCGGCAGCGGAGTAGTCCCGGTACTTGGCTACTTCGTCGATAAAGAACAAAGAGAGAACCTTCACCCCTTTATCGAAGAGCTCCATCTCCTTGTCAAAGTGAGCCTTGATCGTCTCACGGATCTGAATACGACGCAGCGCTATCTCAGAAATATCACCAGTCGCATCACCCACCGTCAGCTCTACGCCATTGGTAAAGCTCAAGGTGTCCGTATTGGCATTGATGTCCGATACCACAAACCCATCGCGGTATTGATCCAGCTCGTTCGATAAAACAAACAGATTGTCACCCTTGCCCAGCTTGCGGGTGACGCGCTTGATGTTGCCACCGCTGAGTTTCTGTTCGAGCTCCACAACCGCGATTGGAGGTTTTTTGTTTGAGATTTCGATGGCTTGTAAATAGAGATAGGCGTTGGTTCCCGCCTGTCCCTTCACCGAGATCCCGCGCACCTCAATCTTCTTCACCAGCTTCTGGTTGTAAGCATCAAGCGCATCCAGTCGGTGGATCTTGTTGTGTGTGGTCTTGTGGGTAGCGGAATAACGCAATACCATCAACGGGTTGAAATTCGCCAGGGAATCCAGCGTCTTGCCTCCCTCCATCCGCTGCGGCTCATCGAGGATCAAGATGGGGCGGTTTGCGCTGATCACATCGATCGGGCGACGTGACTGAAAATCATCGAGCGCTTCATAGATGCGGCGGTTATCTTTGCCGGTGGCGTTAAACGCTTGTACGTTGATCACCATGACATTGATACCGGCATCGGAGGAAAAGCTCTCCAGATGGTGCAACTGCTTAGAATTGTAAATAAAGAAGCGCGCCTTTTTGTGGTAGGTTTCCAGAAAGTGCTCGGCCGTGATTTCCAGCGACTTGGCCACGCCTTCGCGGATGGCAATGCTCGGTACCACTATGACGAACTTGCTCCAGCCGTACTGTTTGTTCAGCTCGAAGATTGTTTTGATGTAGCAGTAGGTCTTACCTGTCCCCGTTTCCATCTCGATATCAAGATTTAGCCTAGCGACCTTAGTCTTGACCAAGCCCTCTGACAACGGTAGGTTTTGCTGGCGCTGCACCTGTTGGATGTTCTCCCGCAAGGCATCCTCACTGAGGGTTAGCTCAGCATTTTTAAAACCAGTATCTACCGCGAACAGATCTCCCATGCCGTTTTTGGTATTACCGGGGTCAAGGCGATAGCTCATAGCTGCATCAGAGCCCGGGGGCTGCCCCTGAAAAACATCGACGACCGCCTGCACGGCGGCAGCCTGATAGGATTGATGTTTGAATTTAAGTTTCATCACATGCCCCTCAGATGCATTTCACTTCGGTGACGGGCGACAAGAGCTTGAAAATCTGCTCGACGTTGATCTTGACCGCGCTGTTCTTGTACCCCGCGTCGCGGAACACCACACGCAGAGGCTGATGCTTGGCCAGTTCCTTCACAAAGGCTTCGTCGATGCTGCCGCTGGTGTCGAAGCAGGCTGCCAGCACATTGCCATCGACAAAGAACACGTCCTTACCTTGGATGGACTGCTTGGCGATTGGCAGGACCAGATCGACGCCCCAATCTAGCATTACCTGGAACAGCAGATCCTCAGGCGTGCGGTCAGGCTTGATGTTGTCCACGAACAGGTCAAGGTTAGTCTCGTCCAGCGCGTCGGGTGTGTAATAGACGTCGGCCATGTTGGAGGTGTCGATTTTGAGGACACGGAAGCCAATATCTTTCTTCCATTCCTCGTGTGTGTCTTCCTTCAATGTGGCTTCACCGGCCCTACGAATGCGCTCTTTTGTTACCTCCGAAAGCAACAACGGACGACTACTCTTTTTCAGGAGATTAATTGCCGCTTGAACAGTCTTTTTTGCCGTTCCTGTTGTTGAGGTCAAGGCATCTTCAAGACTTTCCGGTAGCTGCACGACAATGAAACGGTGGTTGGTGCCATAGGCAGCATTAGCCCTCAACACAGCTTCTGCTGTTGTTCCCGAACCAGCAAAGAAATCCATAATGATGGCTTCCCGGTTACGCGGCGTCATGTATTCAATCAGACGAGCAAGCTCGTCATGATCTTTCGGGTTACTGAATACTTTTGCTCCCATTAGCTTGCGCAGGTATTTCACAGCCACTTGGGACTGCTTGTAGAAGTACGAGCCGCGCACCTGAGTTGCAAGTTCAGCATCGGCCTCTTCATCGCCGCTTTCATCATCGCCATCAACTTGATCTTCAACCGCCTCATCAGGAATGGGACGAATGTGCGCCTTACGAAATGGTGGTTCTGAGTGATCTTTGCGAAACTCAACAAGCCCAAGCTTGATCTGGCGTTGCATTTCATCAGGAGATGAATATCTCCATCCGGCTTCCGGCACCACACATGGCTGCTTGGTTTCTGGGTGAATAACGTCATAACGCGGGCCATCACCACCTGGCCAAGAAATATCACGGTCACGCCATGGGCCATTCTTATCCACGCGTTTATAACGCGCCCATTTTTTTGATGGGTGACCTTTGGGCAGGTCCGAATACCACTTGCTTATTGCTGCTTCCATCGCGACATAATCTTCGCCATGAATGCTCTGGAGCCGCAGAAATTCAGCCCAAATTTCCCGTGCACCAGGTTTTTCTTCCCGCCAGACCTCACCGCGCTCTCGGAGTAACACCAAGTCCTTGGCGTAGATGAGCATGTATTCATGCCCAACGGAAAAATACTTTGCGTCGTTTTTACGGCCCTTTTCCCACACGAGTTGGGAAATAAAGTTTTGCTCGCCAAATACCTGATCGCAGACGCGGCGCAATGAAGCCTGCTCAGCGTCATCAATGCTAATCAGAATGAGCCCATCGTCGCTTAACAGCCTCTTGGCCAGCGTCAAGCGCGGATAGATCATATTCAGCCAGTCAGTATGAAACCGACCACGCGTTTCCGGGTTGCTGACGAGTCGACCACCTTCTTCATTACGCTCGCCACTAACTATCTCAAATGCTTCTTTGGATGCCGTAAAGTTGTCGTGGTAGATGAAGTCTTTCCCTGTGTTGTAGGGAGGATCTATGTAGATCAGCTTGACTTTCCCGAGGTAGTTTTCCTGCATCAGCTTTAACGCTTCAAGGTTATCGCCTTCGATGAATAGGTTCTTCGTGGTATCGAAATCCACGCTCTCCTCCCGGCAAGGGCGCAGCGTTTTGGCAATCGGCGCGTTAGCCGTAAGCAAGGCTTCACGCTTGCCCGGCCAGTTCAGGTGGTAGCGTTCCTGTGGACCTTCCACAATCGAATCGTCCAGTTCCTGCCGCAATTGGTCAAAATCCACCGCCAGCTTCACGCTGCCGCCTTCGCCCTTGGCTTCAGTAACGCAGCCCGGAAACAGATCGCGAATACGGGCAATGTTGTCCTGCGTGAGATTGGGTGAATGCATTTTTAGCTTTTCCATGTTCTTTTCCTCTGGTCGCTATGCTTTTTATTGAAAAGGCATAGCGGCTCTCAATTCGAATTCGTATTTGTAGGTTCAGCCGCCTTGTTGCCAGTCCTGGCAAAAGTGCGGGCGCAGACTTTCGATGGCCAATGGCAAGCTACCCTGGCAGGTCACGCCCAGGTAGGTGGCCGCCCGGGTAGTGCCGACGTACAGGTATTTGTCGAATAGCGCCGGATGCAGCGTGGCGAGCTGGTCAATGCTGACAAAGAACACCGCCTCGAACTCCAGCCCTTTGATGTGCTGGATGTCGAACACGCGCACGTTGCTTTCCTGCCCCACTGTCTGGCCTTCTCGGCAGGCAATGACCTGAATGTTGTGCTCCGCCAATGCTGTGTTGAGTGCTTCGGCCAGCGAAGCAACGTCATCCTCGGTGTTCACAAAAATGGCGGTGGATGGCAACTGGCCGACAAAGCGCTCAATCTCGCGAATGCGATCCGCCAGCCAACCGACAATGGTTTCTGTTTTGGTCGCGTGCTCTAGCAAGGCTGGCGCAAAGCCCATGCTGTTCATATGTGCAGGCAAGCTAGCGTTTTGCTCGGGGCCACCGACGGCGCGGATCATGTCGCGAGCCAGATCGTTCAGTTGCTTGCTCTGCCGATAGGAGACCGTGATCTCCTTGATGTCGAAATCCGCAAAGACCCAATTCAAATCGTCGACAGAGCGTGCGCCCCAGGTGGTCAGGCGCTGATTAAAGTCACCACAGGCAAAGAATGAGCGCAGTCGTGGATGCGCCAGCGCCGCCATGCTCGCAAGCTGAATGGGCGAGAAGTCGGTGGCTTCATCCACTAGAATCTGGTTGCAGTAATGCCCCAGAATGGGCTGGAGCGATGACCAAGCGGGGCTATCAATGTCGCGCTGCACGTTGGGCCGACTGAGCAGATCGCCTGCGGCGCGCAAGATCGCAAGCAGTACGATGTCCAACTCTAGGGGGTGGATGTCGCGCGCCTCAAAGCCTTCGCGGAGATACCAGGTGTTTGCCGGTTGGCGTTCGCGCCTGAAAGCACGGTAGCGCTTCGGGATGCCCTCGAGGTAGCGTTTGACCGGATTAACGAAGCGGCGTGCACTGGCCTGCACCAGCAGGCTTGCACCTACCTCAACGCGATCCGCTTCTGTCAGACCACGCTCCCCTAACCACTCGATGATTTTGCCATTGCGAGAGGTTTTGCTGACAGTGCGCTTGGATGCTGCAGCCCGGGCATGGGCGCGCACTGCTTGCATGAAGGCATTGAGCGCAGCGGCACGGCCTGTGCGGGGTGCTGTGGCGTCTTCTTCTTCATCGGCATCCGGATCATCCAGGTCGTCTGCATCAGTCGCATGCGCTTGTTGCGGGTTGTCGATCACGTGGGCCAACTCATCCAGAAAATCTCGGTTGCGTTTGAGCTGCAGGTTGAGTGCGTCTTTGATCTTGGCGTCCGATCCTTCTTTCATGCTACTGACGAGTGCCTGCACTTTGGCAACCTCCACCGACAGCGAGCCAAACATCGCCACCAGTGCGCCATCGGCCGCCCGCGACAAGATGTCTTGCAGACGTGCGCCGAGACTTAAGACGTCGGTCTTTTTGGCATCGTGGAGCTGGGTTGCGGCTTCACGCAGCTCCTGCACATAGGCCTTGCGCTGCCATTCATCGAAATCGTCGAACCATTGGATTGGGCACTCTAGTGCGGCATCGGTCATGCTGGTCAGTCCGTCTTTCAGAACAAATGTACCGCCACCGGAAGCCCTTCTGAGAACGCCGAATACGTTTCGGGCCAGCTCGCGTCGATAGTCTTGCCATGTTCTGATACGCAGATCCGAGGCGGGAACACCTTCACGCGCGAATGCCTCCTTGAGGTACTGCTTTAGCAATTCCGTGGGTGTGAACATCAACCAGCTGTTGGCGTGCGCAATGCCTTGGGCTGAGGCGATTGTTTCAACCAGACGTTGTTCGCCTTCTTCTAGGAAGGCGGTATCGAGTTTTTGGCCAAGGCGGCGGATCAGAGTGGTCGTCTTGCCAGTACCCGGCGGACCCAGGATCAAAAGACGATTGTCAATAGGACGACGGAAAATCTCATCTTGATATTGATCGAGGATAGGCTGATCACGCAGTCCCATCTTGGTGATGACGCTGCGGCGAACGCCGTCGATGATGTTGGCCTTGACTGCCTCCTCGGCCAGCAATTGGCCAATAATGTCTTCGGTGACGCCCTCCCCCGCAACCTCAGTCAGCAGCGCACGCAGCGACTCAATGGTGAACGGTCCGAAATGCTCGGCTTCAACGACGGTGTCCCGAGAGTCCCACCCATCGGCAAGCGCATTGGGGTGTAGATGTGCTCGCTCAATGACGGTTAAATAACTGCCGTCTTTGAGCTCCAGCTCTGCTCCAACAGGTAGGGATGCAAGTCGTCCTTTTTCTGTTAGATAACTAGTGTGATTGATAAATCCAGTTAAAGGAATTGCCCGACAGATATAGAACGTCTGTCGATTTCCTGTGTCGTCCTCAGCAACGACACGAGCAATGGCTGGCTCAGATGCCAAGGTCTGATAGCTCTCTCTATTCACTCGGCTAATCTGACCTAAGTTCTGAATAGCCGAGCTAGACGTCATCGTATTGATACTTGCCAACGCTTCTGAGCCCAATGTCCGCCTATCGTGCAACTTGCCCTTGGCGGTTTCAGCGATGCTTTCGAGTTGCGTCAAAGCTTCACCAGCGAGCTCCTCAATGTGCGTCCTTGACTCGTCATTCAAGCTCTGCGTCATGCACTCTCTCTCTCTGTCAATTCTTCAAGTTCGTTTTTAAGCTGTCGCAAGTGGGCATTGATCTCTACTTTGCGATTGAATTGTTTTTCTTTGGCAAGTCTGCTGGCTACTTTCTCAACCTCACGCTGCTTGGCTGCAACCAATTCGGCGCGTGAGACCAAGTCAGCGAGATTTTCTTGTAGGCGCGGGGGCGTTGGGATTAGGCGGTGAAGCACCTGCTCATACAAGCCTCCCAATTCGAGTGCCAGGGGCATTGCAGCGCGCTCACAGTCACTCGGCAACCAGGCTGTCGCAAAGTAGTCACTCAAGACCCAACGGCTGGCGTCTGACTCATTCGGTCGTTTGTAAGCAGCGATCACCTTTGTTCGGCCATCAAAGCTCAGCTCGAAGATTATGGGAAACTGCACAGCGCCATCTATGCAACGCAAAACGTCCAGATTCAGCTCCGATGTCTTGAGCTGGATCGAAAAAATCTGAAGTTCTGGAACTGCTGGCCTAGCGAGCAGGTTGATCGTTTCCGGAGCCAACTTGTATTGCCAGACAATCTGATCCACCTGCTCGACGAACAAGTCCTTCAGCCTTGTATTGGCGCCGCTGTGTTCGTAGATCTTATTCTTTGGCAGGGTACGACCAAAGACAGCCTGCTTCGGATAGTTGATGAACGCGGTATTCGACTCAAATCGCACAGACTGACTCATCCGGCCTCCTGAATCACGAGGAAGGTAATTAGTTCGAAGTCGTCCAGTCCGACGATAGTATTGACCAACGCGGTGGTCTTTCCGCTGCAGAAGAGGCTGTCCAGATCCTTCTCTTCCTTCACCTCGACCATTGAGCGGATGGCCTGGCCAAGCAGGTCCGAATACATCTGCATCTTGCGGCCATCGGCCGTTTCCTTATTGAACAAGAAACAGGCATCTGTAATAGGCTGGGCTTGTCCCTTACAGCAGGTGCGAACCAGATCCAGCAAACGTTTGACTTCGGTGTGATCGTGAATGACTTCCCCCTCGCGATTAATGTAGACGAGGTAATAAGGGTGCAGGCGGTTGTGCTGACTGACGTTGACGCTTGGATTCCGGTTGCATAGCGTGAAGATCACACCCGGGCGTAAGCCCATCTCCGGCTTGGCAGGCACTACGGCGTGCATCCCACTTGGCACGTTGCTCAATTCGCCATTGGCCTTCACATAGTTGAGCAAGTCCATTCGGAAGTCATTGAGTCCGAGATCAGTGATCGACACTCCGGTTTTCAAATCTTCCAGCTCAATCACTTCCTCTTGCAGACGTCGCAATTGCTCTTTGCGATAAGACACGTCGTTGGCTTGGGCACTCAGTACGTTGTCGTCACCGGTGGCTGTGACATCAGCAATCATCATCCGGCTCTCAACCCGTTCCTTCAGGTTGATGTATTCGTCGAGAGAGATGTCTGGCCAGTAGTTAACCAGTTGGATGCTGCTGTTGGGTGAACCGATACGATCCACACGACCGAAGCGCTGGATGATACGCACAGGATTCCAGTGGATGTCGTAGTTGATGAGGTAGTCGCAGTCCTGTAGGTTCTGGCCTTCAGAGATACAATCGGTGCCGATCAACAAGTCTATCTCTGCCGCCTCATTTGGCAGCACGATGGATTTCTCCTTCGAGTGCGGCGAGAAGAGGGTGAGCAGTTCCTGGAAGTCATAGCTCTTCTTGAGCGTGCTCTTTGGCGCCCCTTTGCCGGTGACTTTGGCACTGTGCAAGGTTTGTGTGGCCAGCAATTCCGGAGCCAAATAGGCATATAGATAGTCAGCGGTGTCGGCGAAGGCGGTGAAAATCAGCACCTTCTTGTTGCCAGGATTCAGCGGTGCTGCCACCTTTTCCAGAACCAGTGCTTTGAGATGCTGTAGTTTGGCATCATCGGCAACCGTGATCTTGTTCATCGACGTCAGTAAGGCATCAATGATTTCCAGATCGACCTTCAGTTCGTGCTCCCAAGAAGGCAAGTCCATATCGGCGAGGCTGATTTTGACCTTGCCACCGATCTCGCTGTCACCGATGCTGGCCAGGTCATCGTCCGCGTCGAGGTTTTCTAACTGGTCGGTGAGGTCATTGATTCTGCTGTCAATGCCACTGAGGTCGCTAGTCTCATTGAAAGAGCGGATCTTGGCCAGCGTATTCGTGTGGTTCGCGCGCAAGGACTGGAGCGTCAAGCGGAAGGACTCAATCGAGCTTTCCAGGCGCTTAAGCAAGTTGGTCGTCATCAATGCCTGCAGGCTCTTTTCGCGGTCAACTTGCTTTAGCTTGCCTTTGCCTGCGACCTGAGTGTCATACATCTCCTCGTACTTATTCAGCCGACTGGGCAGGATGTAGCTGATCGGGGCGTAAACGGCGAGCCTGAGCAACGACAACTGCCCGAAGATCTCGTTGAAGCTCATCACATCCGTTCGCTGCGTGAGCGGACTGTGGAACGACAAGGGCTTGCGGCGCTCTGGGAATTGGCCGATTTCCTTGGTGTCGTAAAAGGTCTGAATATGCTTGCGCGAACGTGCGATGGTGACGCTGTCGAGCAATTCGAAGAAGTCGAAGTCCAACGAATCCAGGATAGCCCGCGCTGTGCGCTCTTCCGATGGAAGCTTTGCCCATGCATTGAAGCTGGCCTGGGCACCACGGAAAATCTCCTCTACCGTCTTACCGGTACGCAGCTTCTTGCTGAGGTTTTCGGAATCGCCTTCGTAGGCCAGTGCCAGTTGGTTGCGTAGGTCATTGAAGCGGTTGTTCACAGGGGTGGCCGAAAGCATTAGCACCTTGGTTTTCACGCCCTGTTTGATGACTTTGTTCATCAGCTTCTGGTAGCGGGTTTCCTTGTCCTTGTAGACGTCATTGTTGCGGAAGTTGTGCGACTCGTCGATGACGACGAGGTCGTAATTGCCCCAGTTGATGCGATTCAGCGGTGTGCCGAACGACTCACCGCTCGTGCGGCTGAGGTCGGTATGACAAAGCACGTCGTAGTTGAACCGGTCGCGAGCAAATATGTTGGTCCTGAGGTTGCGACTGTAGTTAAGCCAGTTGTCCGCCAGCTTCTTGGGGCATAACACCAGCGCTGATTTGTTGCGCAGTTCGTAATACTTTATCACGGCCAGCGCGGTGAAAGTCTTGCCCAACCCCACGCTGTCGGCCAGGATGCAGCCGTTGTAGCTCTCAAGTTTGTTGATGATCCCGGTGGCAGCATCTTTCTGGTAATTGAAGAGTTTGTTCCAGATGAGCGTGTCTTGATAGCCCGTGCGGTCGTTCGGCAGGACATCCTCGTTGATGTCGTCCAGAAACTCATTGAAGATATTGTAGAGCATAAGGAAGTAGATGCTCTCGGGCGAGTTTTCTTGGTAGACGGACGAAATGTGGTCGCAGATCTGCGCCGTTACATCCTCCAGCTTCTCGGGGTCTTGCCAGATCTGGTTAAACAGACTGAGGTAGGTCGCCGTAAACGTCGACTCGTCCATCTTGTTGACGAGGTTAGAGATAGCGTTGCCCTGCTGGTAGCCGAGGTCGACGGCGGTAAAGCCGTGCAGTGGCATGTAGGCAGTATCTGCGGCAGCAGCATGAACACAAGCAAACTGCTGCATCGGTGCCTTACTGCGATTGGACTTGAATGTTGCCTTGCGCCGCATCCAGTCCGCGCACTCTTTTGCAATTGCGCGCTGGGTCAGTTTATTGCGTAGCTGAATTTCGAACTCACTCCCGTACAGACTCCGTTCGCGGTCGGCCTTCGGTATGTGAAATTCTTTGCGTTCCTTACGAATCTTATCGGCAACCTCGTTAGCGGTGAACGTCGGCGAGGTAAAGATGAATTGCAGCTCTTCGATTTTTTCCAGCTCTGCTTTGAGCGCTTCGAACGCGTACATCGAAAAGCAGGAGGCGGCGATCTTCAGGCGAGCGCCAGGTTTGAGCGTCTGCTTTAGGTCGTCTCCGAGCAAACGATTGATATTATCGATCAGTTCCATCCAGAGTCAGCCTTTTCAGTGGTTCTATAGCCTGGTGCCAGCAAGGCATTTTCCACGCCGTAAATCGCAAGATGATCTTTGAGCCATAATCGGTACTCCGGTCCACGAAGGCAGTGATCGGGTGAGCAGTCTACTCGCCATTGTAGCAACATATAGCCCACCACCGCCGCGCGAACGCGCATCCTGATCGATCCATCGGTCATCCCGTAGTCCATCTTGATAATCTCAGGTCGCTCAACGCGCGGGTGCGGCACGAAATCCAGCTCGACTATGCGCGTCCACTGAATGTCATTATCCGGTAGTTCGTTGGCCTGTGGCTCCTCGTCGAGCAATGTTGGTGCTTCGATGCGGGTGACGACGAAATCCCGAAACTCCCCACGCTTGCGATCAAAGGCCCGGACGTGCCAATGCAGGCCGGTATCTACCAAGGCAAAGGGTACAATGACCCGCTCGGACTCGCCGCTGCTCATCGAGTGGTAGCGGATGGCAACAGGTCGGTTGGCGTGAATAGCTCGGCAAATCGAGGCTAATACATCCATCTTGGGGATGCTCAGGGCTGCGGGAGATTCGCATGGTAATAGCGCCTGCCTTAGTACGCTCACGCCATCGCCAAAGCCGAGAGCCAACGCCGACAGAACGCGCTGGGATGCGTGCTCGAACAACGGGGAGAATGCCTGCCCAATGCGATAGATCTTGTTGCTACCATCGAAGGTGATGTTATGCGGCACGATTTCTCGGTACAAAGCCAGATCGCGTGTTGCCCCTGCCGGAGCCACAACGAAGCGCTCAATAAGATCTGGACGACCAATCTCACCGAAAAAGTAGAGCCGAAAATCGATGTAGGCCAGCCGCTCGCGCTGAACCATACTCAAATCCTCAAGCCGCTTAGAAGGGGAACTAGGCATGAATCATCACTATGGGGAGCAATGAAAATTGAATAAGGTAATCCATAAAGCGCTCTGATTGTCATCAATTTGATGACAATCTTGCATTAAAACTAATGTAACAGCAAGAAATGATGTCTCAAACATAGACTGCCATCATATTGGCTGATGTGTTTATACTGTTAAATTGATGCCATCCTGACCCTAGTCCCGAATATGATCCATGTATAATCAGGAATAACCGGCTTCAGGTTGGTTGCTTATTCTGGCAACCGGCAGATTTTTCGGCGAATTCGGATGGGGTCATCCACCCCAGCGCAGAATGGGGACGAATCTGGTTATAGTGTATGCTCCAAGCCTCGATTTTGCACCGGGCATCCTCCATAGACATAAACCAGTTCTCGTTCAGGCACTCCTGACGCAACCTGCCGTTGAATGATTCCGCCGTGGCATTATCCGTGGGCGTACCTGGCCGTGAGAAGTCAATCCGGATATCACGTTCGTACACCCACTTATCCAGCATTTTTCCCGCAAATTCAGAGCCATTATCTGTTTTCAGGAGTTGCGGTAACGGACGTATCAACGCGATGATATTCAGCATCTCAGCCACTTCTGAAGAGCGAAGGTTCTGACCTACTCGGCCCCCTGCATTTTCGCATTTATTACACGTAATAAAGCGGCTTGAAGACGTGCTTAAGTTAAGAGGCGTACGCTCGGTTCAGTTATCCAGACCATTTAAGCCTAAATAAGGCTGTATCTAATTAACAGCATTTATGAAGTTTTTTTGTCATCGCCCTCAGACCCCAGCCGCAAGGCCAGAAACGGCCTCCCCCTAGCGGTTCGGCGGTGCTAACCGGCATGCCGGTTAGCACATTCGGGCTGGGGAGCCAGAGGGGGCTAAAATTCGCGATAATGTTTTAGCATTGGGCTACATCATGAATTAACATAATATTTCTTCTTTCATACCGTCTGGATGTGAAAGCTGACCTTTTTCATTATCCTCGTATCTAATATGTTTGAAAAAAACCTCATGATTTACTGAAACTCCATCACGACCACCGCCTCCGAAATCTGGAGAGATACTTATCTCAGGTGTCCCTCCCATTCCATCAGTCAGATGCACCAAATGCAATGGAAAGGTTATGCATTTTTTATTATCAGGGTTTATTGCAACTACTACACTTAAATCGTGCGCTGTTATTGCCTTTCCACCAGGATCAGGATTATCCATATTCGGATTATTATGACCACCCTCATCTGAGTCTGAACAATGATGGCATTTTTGTGTTTTTTTATGGGATGCGAATCGCCCCACATAAAGTGCAAATTGATCATCTGTCATGCCGGCTTTAGAAGATAGCGCTTCTTCTAGCGTCGTACTCTGGCTTCTATCATGTGCGAAGTAATCCCTAACAACCAATTGAAAAAAATCATTTTCATATTTCGCCCCAATAAAGTAATGCCCAGTAACTATTGGATTGTTTTTTTCATCTGTGAAACAACTCTTGGCAGCATTATACCCATCTATTTCCCCCTTGAATTTCTTTTTAACCTCTCTGTTAAACCCATCATCACCAAGGTCTTTTTTAAACTCTATGATATAGAACTTGAAGTTTTTATAAGCATCCCTTATGACTGTTATTATATCTCCAGCTTGCTCCTGAAAACCGCTTAACGGAGCTATACTTTCAATAATCTTTTTTTCGAGACAGTCTGCAACAAATTTGTATTCGACTGTTTTTTCCCACCATACGATTGTTTCTTTTGTAGTTGATTCCTTGCTCATAACCCCCCCATCTAAAATAGTTAGAGAATGCTGAATATTAATTTGACCGACCATTACTACTAAAAATAGAATTTAATATACGTTACTTTAGTCAAGAAAATTATACATTTCCATTAATATTGCTAATCTGCTGACATGCTGCTGGTTAATTGACACAAAGCACTGTTAGTAGTGTCCGCAGATCGCTCATAGCTACCACTAAAGCCAAACGTGCTAATAGCTAATTATTAGTAGATGGCGGTCATTTGACCGCCATAATTGCTAGCTAGTGCCTACGAGTACGCCGGGAACGATCGCCAGATAACCTTCGTATTTTCCGCTCAATCTTGGATTGTGATTTTACCTCATCACTTGCGGGGTTCTTTCCAGTAAGACCAGCCAATACTTCTCCCATAGCATCAACACAAGTGGACCAACTGCTCCACACTTCATTTGCATTGAACAACTCAACTTCACGACGCTCAAAAATGCGTTCAGCGGCGCGGCTTAAACGCCCTCCAGTATCACGACTAAGGAGATTAACAAGCCCCTTGCTACTGTTAGTGTCAGGTCGCCCAACTTTGTACCACTCGTTGTACATGTCAGACATTAGTGCACGTTCATACACCTTAAGGCGGTGGAGTGGATTCTTCATGCTTTTCAGCTTACTTAGCATGACGACCTTCCCCGCTTTAGAGTATTTACCGTATGCGTTCTTCTTTTCCTGAACGCGAAACTCAACACGCAGTAGTCCCGGGCACTGCTCCTTTTTAAGGTCTATCAAGCGCTCTTTGCGATACCTGTCTTTGCCGCGATGATCTTTGTCGAACACATGGAAAAGGGCACGTTTTAACCCTTGGATCTTGAAATCGCTAGCGTCTACTTTCTCGTAGATATTTACGCTTAACGCTGATTTCTTGCCTATCTGCAGTCCGGGCAACCCATATGGCTCACAGAAATCTTCATAAGCCTTAGCCCAGCTTAGCCACCAGTAATAGTCATCCAGCTTGCACCCATAGATATCCAGCGCAATGTCCACGCGTGTAACCCAAGACCGGGACAATATTGGTAATAGCAGTCCATCGAGTGCATCATTCAACTTATTCAACAGAGAATCCATCCCCTGTCCTGTAGTACGTTGAGGATGAATCTGAATACTGATTCCTCCAACCTTTTTGAAGCGTGGAGATGTATAGATTGATAACAATTTAGGCGAATCAGTACCACATTCAGAAATGTGCAGACCATTCTTATACGGAGGTTTCTTTCCACTCCGCTTATCCATATTCCTGCGCGTAACCTTATACTCCCCCTTTAATTTATCTCCCAGAAGCAGCAAACCAAGTTCGAAAATCTCCTTTTTTTTATCACTTTCATAATCAGAGATAAGTGTTAGCCAATCACAATACATAGTCATAGGATAACGACCATAAGTTTGACCAACGGGTATCCCTTTACTCATTTTAATATTCTTAACATTAAGCATATAAACTCCGATTTGAGTCTAATGCTCAGCGCAGCTTCTAACCTGTTTATCGAGTAGATAATAGGTTCAACTTAATCACATAAAATTTATGAGATAGGGATACAGTCATATTTTCTGTAGTCACTCAACCAGAGTAGATACTCACTGTTATACCCTCAACGTTTTAAATGCAGCGAGTTCTACATTCACCTACGCGCATCCACACTATTACGCATATGAGACATACCAATCCGATTAGCTGGCGACTATAACTAGTACCTTACGCATCTATCTGGAGATGAAGTTAGTTCTGAAGTTGCACTGAGCTGTGTAACTTGACTGATGTTATACGCGCCAATTACTTGACACGTGTGCGCTCAACCAGCCATTGGTTAACTTCATGTTCGTAGAAACCTATCGAACGGATACTTATGCGAACTTGCCGGGGGAATTCGTTACGCTCCAGTAAACGATAAAGTGTCGCCCTGCTCAAAGCACAACGTTCAAGAACTTCCGGGACTTTGATGATACGAATTGTTGTCATGCTACACCTGTTTCGGTTACGCATCGGCTGATGCGAACAGGCTTTTACAACCATCGATTTTCACCAATTCAATTGCCGCAATGGGCTAAATGGTGTGTTTGCAACAGTTGCAACTCCAAGCCATGTGAAATGCAACTGTTGCTTCACTGCACTTGTTGTTTCGGCTAGTCGAGTCGTTTTTTGCCTATGCAACAGTTGCTTTTTTTGCAACTGTTGCATAGGCTAGTTAAATAGATTTTTAAAAATGCAACGGTTGCAATCAAAATGACATACTTGGGAGAGGTTGTTGTGAATAATGTTTCTGTAAAACAAGCTGCTAAACAGCGTTCTACCAGTAGTAGAGAAGACATGAAAAAAGAACTTGGAAACGCATTCTCAATAAATATGAAAAATGACGTAAAAAACAGATTGAGAGAAATATGTGTAATGTATGGTCACGAAGACATGGCCACACGTCAATCAGGTACCGGTCGAAAATTTAGTGATGTCATTAGTCGATTGATTGAATATCATTATATTACTCGTATCTTTGTACCAGTCTGCCCCGAACAGAAGGAAATCATCGGTATCTTTAAGGATGTACATCATCAGAATCTAAGTGGAAAGAAGAACGAAGAAATTTTAGACAACATGATAAAAAAAGAAAAAAGAAGGCCTAATATTATTGCAAAGATGGATGATAGAGACACCGATGAGGAACAAAATTGGAAAAAAGGTGACATAGATAAAATACTGGAAGGAACTAAAATAATTAATTTATTAGAAAAAATAACTGATAGAGTCAATAAAAATTGACTGCATTTAGAACATTAGGTTTTTGCTGGCTTTCACTTTAATATTATCCCCACGATAGTCATAACGCGTCGTGGTAGATATGTCGCTGTGGCCTGCCAGTTGGCGTACGGTGTTGATATCCACACCCTGCTCCAGCAAACGAGTGATGAAGGTTCGCCTCATATCATGTGGGGTAAACCGCGTAATGCCAGATGTGTGCTGTAACTCAACCAAGATGCCCGTTAACCCGGTTGTTGTCAGCGGCTGACTGACTCGCTGAATTCGGCTGAACAGTGCACTGTCGGCTTCGTTTGCGCTGACTTTCAACCATGCGCGGATGGCCTTGTCCACTGCATCCGCCACATGAATTTCACGGTATTTTCGCCCCTTCCCTTGCCTCACCCTCAGGATGCTGTTGCCATAGTCCCGGCGTTCAAGTTTGACTAGTTCCCCAGCCCGCAAGCCCGTTCCACAGAGCGTCAACATAATTGCGACATCACGGCATCGCCGTACCGGTTGCGGGTGCTGTTTTGCTGCCTGAATCAGTGCCCGTATTTCCTGCTTGTCTAACGCTCTTCCCT
Source organism: Pantoea jilinensis (assembly GCF_019104105.1). Classification (NCBI taxonomy): domain Bacteria; kingdom Pseudomonadati; phylum Pseudomonadota; class Gammaproteobacteria; order Enterobacterales; family Erwiniaceae; genus Pantoea; species Pantoea jilinensis. The sequence goes on from NZ_CP077746.1 coordinate 2,389,208, forward strand.
TACGTTGGATATCGCCGCTCACGCGCTTAACTGACCGTATACGTGCCAGCGTTTCGGCATTCATACAATTGAGGTTAAAGGCCGTCTGCGCCACGCCCCTCAGCGCTGATAACGCCATGTTGACCGACGATACGGCGTAACCGTCATCCAGCAACGCCGCGCGCACTTTGGCGACAGCGGCGAAGTTAAGTTGCTCCCATAGGTAGTTATCTGCATCCGCGCCGCGCTTAAGTATGCTGGCGCTGCGGTTTAACAAGCTGGTTATACCTCGACGCCCCGATGGTGCCAGACCGTTGATATACGCGTCAAACACGGATGTTTGCACCACCGGCACGATCTGACGCAACGCAGCCCCGCTCATGCGTACAACCCGTGATAACGTACATTAAACCAAGTAACTGCTCGCATCAGACAAGCCCTCGTTCAGCCATCGATACTGTTTCAGCGCCAGCAACGATAAAGTGATCTAACAACCGCACGTCCAGCATCTCCAGCAGCCCCTTTAGCTTTTTAGTCAAATTGATATCACTTCGGCTGGGTTCTGGCTCGCCGCTGGGGTGGTTGTGAACGAGAATAGCGGCAGCGGCGTTGTGTTTCAGCACAAGCTTGATCACTTCGCGGGGGTGAACGCTGACCGTATTCAATGTGCCCCTGAACAAAGTTTCCCGATGTAATAGCTGATTCTGGTTATTGAGTAGGATGATGCCAAACTCTTCATGTTCAAGCGGTGCCAACTCAACCATTACGCACCGTCTGACATCATCAGGACACGATAACTGAAAGCCATGCTGATAATACCTGCTGATAATTTGGCACGCCTGATCAAGGATGCGGCTTTCACGAGTGGTAAACATCGTCATGTCAGAACTCCCGTTCAATAAAATAGATAGCATCTGCAAATAGCTGGCGGCGAGTCAGACCAGTGCGCAGTGAGAAGGCTTTACGTGGCATAGTGGTGCGCCCGTTACTGTCGAAGAACCAGAGAGTTTCCTCGCCCATTTTGACCAGAAGTGACCAGTGAAACTGATCGCTGAGAAGGATGAGGCGCGAATGGTCAGTGACGTCCAGAAAACGCTGCATTTCCCTGAAAAGTCGTCCGTCTGCCAGCCCCTTCTTTCCAGCAAAGGGTTTGGTTATTTCAACCGGGAACTGACGGCTGTAATGGCCTTTCTGCAAAACCTGAGACATCAGCCAGTCGAGGCGATCTTCCTCAATTCCTTTGGTTAGCCATTCATTTAAAGGCCAACGCTGCTGATAAGCCTGAGTAAGCCGATTCATTAGTGGGCGTCGCTTAACCTTCCCGTCGTATAACCAGCTCAGCATATTAACCAAGCAATAAGCGCCGCAAAGACTGTCTAGTTCTCCCTGTTGAGACGCACGTATCCCTCTGTTTGCAGTCACAGATAATGTCTCCGTTGTATTTAATGATTAATCAGTGTGGTGGGATTAGCTTTCCCAACTGAGGGTGAGAGAGTAGACCTTCAGAAAGTGATAGTGGACAAAGTTACGCTGCCATAGCTCAAAAATGTCGCGCCCTTCTCCTGGATGTAAATCACCAACAAAAGACTGGAATACATAACGCTGGCTCCAGCTAAAATCAATATCTTTTTCAAGCTCAGGGTATAGCCCCATATATTTTAAGTCGGTGATGTAATCGAAATACCATTCATCGTTTCTGGACGTCAGTCTTATCTCTACAGGATGGTAACCACCGCTTTCAGCACTGTAATTAACATCTTTGAATAATAAAGTGACTGCCCGAACATTGGGACTGGCGGGTGGCCTCTTGGATATTTCATAAAATATAACATTAATTAAATCCTGACTTACGGGCAGAGAAAGCCCTTCCTGACGGATAATATTCATGCGTGTTGATTCCGGTAAATATATATTGGGTTAATAACTATATTGCAATTCACTACCCCCATTTTGAACGCTTAAATGATAAGCGTCCTCCCGACAGAAGGGATATAGAATGAAGGGACACATTAGTTATTAGTTTGGTGTATCAGTGACTGAGTAATATTACACTATCCAGTAATGACATTTTACCAGGAATATACATCAAGAGCAAATAGTTTCACTTGGGAACTAATTTTACTTTGTGAATTCATCAAGGAATAAAATCAAACTTTTCTTTTTATCATGATCGAGTCTCATCCAAACTTGATCGAGTCGTTGCTTTAGTTCCATATCGTGGCCTGTCACATAATTAGGTTGCATGTCATCAAAGTTGAAATCATCCATACAGTCAATAAAGAACCAACTTATCGGTGTCTTTAAAGCAACCGCAATTGTGATCAAATGAGCAATATTGATCTTATTTGTCCCGCGCTCATAGCGAGAAAGTTGTTGCTGCGAAATATCTATAGACTCCGCCAGCTCAGCTGCGGTTAATCCTACCTCCTTACGCCTTGCCTGAATACGCTGTCCTACCAGCTTATCCGCTGAGTCTGCCACGAGCTTAACCATTACATAATCTCCAGAACGTCCATAAAAGGAAGTCTGGGGCCTTTTTACTCTTGCATGAACATCACTAATGGACATAAAATCACTATAAATTCCATTTATAGACCTGTTACAGAAAGAAAATTGGTTAATAAGGTCTTAAACGCGGCTTGTCACCCCACGTGTTGATAGGTGGCTGGTTAGGGAGAGCATTGTGGCAACCAGCATTAGTGAAATAACAGACTGCTTTGAATACTTTTTCAGCTCCCTTTACCGGCGCGAATTTGTCAAAACATTGCGTCTGAATGAATGTAGCGAGCGTGAACTACTGCCATTAGTACGTTGCTATTTACTGGGCTGGTTTGCGGATAACGTCTCGCCGGAAGTAAAAAGTAAACTACCAGGATCGGTATCCGGTCATGGTTTCATTGATTTTGTCATTGACGATGTGGCAGTTGAGTTTGCCGTCCGTAAGCCAACAGCAGCTCGTTCCAATGTCTCCGCAACCGTCAATAGCACTGAGGTGAAGAAATTAATGAAGCACGACGGCAAAGCCCTGCTTGTCCTGTTCGACTTCTCTATCACACCCTACTCGGAAGCTCAGATTGAGGCTTTTCGCGACTGGCCTTCTCTCGGTCGTGGCAATCACAAAAAGTCAGCATTTAATGTCGCCTATTTTTATGTAGAAAAACGCAGACCGCTGACATTCGGTAAAATCACCAAAAATATTCGTATTAATTGACAAGGAAAAACAATGAAAAGAGTCATTTTAGCCACCCTGCTATTGAGCACATCTACACTGGTTAACGCTGCGGAATACGTTAAAAAGAACGGATATCTGGAAATAACGAATCATAAAGCGTCAGCCGAGTTTTCAATTAACTCATCAACATCGGATGGCTCAGGTGTATGCAACATGGAAGGGAATGCAAGTGCAATTTCAGCTAGCACGGGGCAGAGAAAACGCTGGCTTTGGAACGATTCGTCAAGCCAGTGTGTAGCTGTTATCAGTGAATTATCGACGGGAGGAGCGACAGTTATGACTAAAGGGTGCGAGGATTACTGCGGGAGTTCAGCGACAGGCACTATGGATGGAGTGTATAAACCAAAATGAAAGACAGCCAGAATATATCCCCTGATACAATTAACATTAATGAAATAATCAAGAACGAAAATGATGCCCCCAACGACCTACTGCATGAACAGACTCTTGAGTTAATTATTAATGAGGGGTTAAAAGTCGTCAAGGTAAGTACTGTACAGCATCATTTTCGAATAGGTTACAATCGGGCCGCAAACATTCTTGATAAAATCAGAAAATAAAATAGAAACTTTGATTAAAAAATTACACGAGAAAACCACATGTTAAAAATCTTCATTACTTTAATTATTGCTTTTATTCTCTCTGGGTGCAACGAAGACACACCTAAGTGCAGCAGTACCGATGCAAAGAACTTAGTTATTGATATCTCCCGTAAGGAGATCGAAAAATCACTAAAACTGGATGCGGACGTATCAATTTCCGTCAATAACGTCAGAACACTGAATCACGATTCAAAGTTAGATGTGTATCAGTGTGCAGCTGATCTGACATTCGCTAATCCTAATTTAAAGCAAGACATCCCCATCACTTATCGAATTCAAAAGACTGACGAAGGTAAAGGTCACTTCTATATTAATGTTTATGGTTTGTAGTTTCTGCCCCCTTTTACCAAATTCAATTCGCACGCCTTAACAGCACAAACGTAATATATTAATCATACACTCGTACAAAGCGAGTGTATGATCTAAACAAGAAATCAAAATTCATATTAATCACTTTTAAGATGTGACGTTATCGCCCGTATGGTTCAGCAGGTCACTGCCTTCGGGCCTGTCTGGCGTCCAGGTGATCAATGGGCCATCAACACCGCCTGCCAGAGTAAATTCGTAGCGCAGATTTTTCTGCCACCCATTTAATATTCGCAATGCGGACACCTTCATAGGACGAACCTTCTCCGGTATGGACGCCATAGACCTGCATCTGACCGTTTATATCGGGTTGCCAGAAAAAGCTTACTCGCGTGGTGGCTCTCTTACCACTGACGGCCATCTTTCTCAGTTCGTGTTCATACCAGTAGTCATCACGTCTCGGTACTGTGCACCGTTTTGCCGCTGCGCATGCTGATGCTAGCGAACTTCATCAGCATGTCCTGCACAGTGATGTCCCACGCACAGGTAAACTCTATTTCCCAGCGGAAGGGCTCACTCAGCGCTTCACGTCCGGTTTTATTGAACTGTTGTTAATTTCGAGCAGATAAAGATTGTGTCCGATGAAACGGGACAGCCACTTTTCCATGTGTGTTACTCCTGATTTAAATGCCTGAGCAGCGGACTATCGGGGAAGGAAAGCGCGGGCCTTTTGCCTTGTCGGGCCGCTGAGGAGGTGCTGTGTGTCCATGTTAAATGCATTTATTCCATGTGGTTAATATCGACATTGTAATCATTACCGACAATTCACCCAAATATAAAACTTCTCGATGTCGCGCGACGCAGGCCATGTACGCCATGCCTAACTATCTAACTGCTCGTCCGGTGTTTTCCACTTCAATAATCGCTCAATAGCCGTATTCTGAGACAGAAACTGGCGGGCAAGTTGAAGTCGTTCTGTGACGAGCATCTTTTGCTGCTCATCAAGAATTTCTGTATCTTTCTCTGCTTCGTGAAAAAACTGTTCAAGTCGCTTGTCTTCTGCCCACTGAGCCATAATGGATTTTAGCTCGGCAAGACTAGCACTTCGCGCTTTCTCTTTTTCCTCAATCCGTTTTTTTTCCAGATATATGGCTTGTTCACGCTCACGCTTTATGCGCAACTCCTCAGCTTCAATTCTGGCTTTTTCAAGTTGCTTTGAGATTAGAGGAACAGCCTCTTGCATAGACGAAATCATCTTAGGGATCTGACTAATTAATCCACACTGTTTTGTCTGACGAAACTGAAGTAACCATTTTGCGGAAGAATAAGGTGAGTAAAACTGCAACAGAAATCGCCCGGTAGGCAAAGTATGTTTCGATACGCGATGGAAATGATCACTATCCCTACCCTTTATCCATCTTCCCATCTGTTCATCACGCACATATCGGTTTTTGATTTTTTTCGCTGGCACATATTCTGTCATTTCAGCAAGATTAAATGCAAAATACATATCCCCAACACAAATAATACTTGGTGTATAAGGCCGCCATAAATTGCTCCAGCGATAACTGCCTTCTTTGGGATCTTCCTTTATATCAATATCCGCTCGATGTAATCTACCTTCCGCCAGATCCAATGTCACACGGTATCCCTTATTCCCAAGCGCAACAAAAAATCTGCTGAGGAACTCTACAGCACTATCAAATCCAGTATCAGAGACGTTGAGGTCCAATAATTTCTTTTTAGATGGCTTGTAATAACCGTCTTCTGTAACCGAGGAAACTGGAAGATATCTTTTGAGATCTTCAATTAATTTGTAGCCATTACCAGTAACAGAAACTTGCTTTCGGGTTGATGAAGCAGCTGATTTTGGTATCCCATCGGCCACAGGTAGCATTGCTTGATTCCTATTCTTAGATACCTTTACCATCCTATCCTTTTTTAAAACAGGCAGTTCCGGGATTGCAGGCGCTCCCCCTTTTGCCATTGCTTTCCAGTAACCCCCAAGCGGCCTTGGTACACGCATTTCGCTACATCGTTTTGCTAGCAAGTCAGCACTAATGCCATATAAAGCTGTTATTCGCTCCATAGGCTCGCGCCAGACCAACTGGTATAGCGTTTCTCGATCCTGAGGGAATACGTGTTCAGCATCGTGTGAATTTATCTCTGACATCACTTCTCCCTACGCAAGCGCTCTGCGGGCGAGCACCAGCTTTATAGTTGGCTATAAATTTTTTGTGAAATACATATCAGTGAGCGATACTTAAAACTGAGTTCGAAAGAGTTTTTCTTCAAAAAACGATTCTCATTCTCAAGTTCTTTTATCATTTCTATCAGCGGATTGTATCCCCACCATTAGCCTTTTAGTTGTAATAGCAGGCTTCAGAAATCGCGGGCATACGACACACCTTTCAAATGGTCTGCCCATCTTCTCTCGAGTTCATAAGAGCGATGATGTCGAGCTCAGGCTACTGGACTTAAGCTTAAGATATCTTCAGAGAACATAATCAGAATGTCGGGGGATCTTTATATGTGAATAGTATGATTAGGCGAGCTACTCACAAGAAGAACAAATTCTTTTGTGATCACTCCTAATGCTAAACATTAATTTTTCAATAATGTATTGCCTCATAACATCGTGTCAGTTAGATTTTTTAGCATCGATGATAAAAATGAGAGATTGCGCTGTGAGCTTGCAAACAAATCTGAGAGGACGTTTACGCAACACTTTTTTGCCTAAAAGCCACGGCCTGATGCCTGTTTTCGAGGCGGTAGTCAACTCCATCCATTCCATTGAAGAGATGAATGGCGCCGCTGAAGGGCGGATTGTTCTCCAAGTCAATCGTGCAACTCAAGGCAATCTAGATTTTGATACAAAATCTCAGTCAGCAATCGTCGGCTTTACTATCATAGATAATGGCTGTGGGTTTAATGACGACAACTTTAAGTCCTTTGAAACCCTTGATTCGGACCATAAAATTGACAAAGGATGCCGTGGTGTGGGTCGCCTGATGTGGCTTAAGGTGTTTAAGCAGGTCGAAGTAGAAAGCCACTTTTTCGATTCTGATGGCGAGTTGAAAAAACGCTTTTTTCGTTTCGATGGCAAATCAGGTGTCCATGGCGAAAAGATCTTAGATCCAACATCTTCGAATCCCGGCACCGTCATCAGGTTGATTGATTTTGATGAAAGTTTTAGAAAGCAAGTTCTTTCAAAAGGTCATTCAATAGCTAACCAATTACTGGAGCATGTGCTTTGGTATTTCGTACGACAAGGCAGTGCTCCAAATATAATCCTTGAAGATTCTGACGAAACTTTTGATCTTGATAGTTTACTTAAAGGACATATGCATGCGAGTGCATTCATTGAAACAATTACAATTCGTGAATGCCAGTTTGATCTTACCCATATTAAATTTCGTGCTTCGGTGAATAAAAAGCATCAACTGGCACTTTGCGCCGCAAATAGATTAGTTAAAGAAGAATCAATACAAGGTAAAATCCCCGGTTTATATGGAAAAATTTCGGACAATTCAGGTGAGTTTACTTATACATGCTATGTATCTTCTGAATATCTTAATCAGCACGTTCGTAGTGAACGAACATCGTTTAATATTGCTGAAGATGTTGAAGACATGCTCAATGAAGTCAGTCTAAAAGATATCCGCGAAGCTGTGTTAGCTCGTACTAAATTCTATCTTCAGGATGTACTAGCAGAAACTACTTCTGCGGGCCGCAAACGTGTTGACGATTTCATTAACAATCATGCGCCGCGCTATCGTCCAATCGTAAATCATGTGCCGGAAGAGCTACTGATCGTGGACCCAGAAAAATCAGATAAAGAATTAGAGTTACATTTGCACTCACAGTGGTATGAAGTTGAAAGGCAGTTGGTAAACGAAGGTCATGACATCTTAAACCCTCAGAACAAAGAGCAGGTAGAGGAATATAAAGAAAGGCTGAATGAATACCTTAGCAAAGCTGAAGACCTTAAAAAATCAGATCTAGCCAATTACGTCTCTCACCGCAAAGTAATCATTGATTTATTGCAAAAATCGATCGAAAGACTTGAAGACGGAAAATATGCTCGTGAAGATATGATCCATGAATTGATAATGCCCATGCGAAAAGATTCTAATGAAGTTTTTCTTGAAGCTTGTAACTTATGGCTGATTGACGAACGTTTGGCATTTCATAACTATTTAGCTTCAGATAAAACTCTGCTATCAATGCCAATTACTGGAGCAGAGTCAACAAAAGAACCGGATATACTCAGCCTTAGACTTTTTGATAACCCTCTTTTGGTAAATGACCAAAACACACCCTATCTTGCTTCCATTACAGTTGTTGAGATTAAAAGACCAATGCGTAACGATATGCAAGAAGGAGAAGATAAAGACCCGATTGATCAGGCCTTAGGCTACTTAGAAAGAATTCGTGAGGGAGGTGTAAAAACTAAGTCAGGACGCCCTATTCCCGGAGGCAAGGACATCCCAGGCTATTGTTATGTGCTTTGTGACTTAACTAAGACAATGCATCGCCGGTGCCGAAGGGCTAATTTGCGTATCACCTCCGACGGCATGGGCTATTTTGGTTACAATGAACCTGCACATTCTTACATAGAAGTGATTAGTTTCGATCAACTAGTGAAATCAGCGAAAGAACGTAATCGTGCATTCTTTGATAAACTAGGATTACCTTCAGTTTAGAGGGAAGTTAATTATAATATTATTCATAAAATCCAGAAGAGGCCAAGCTTATTTAAAAAGAATCTAAATCTCCGGGTGATATATCAGCCGGTTATTCTCAATGGGCCAATCATACTGAATCACTGTGGCAGGGATTACATGACACGACAACGTGTATCCATCAGTGCCTAACGATGTGGCAGCAACAGCAAAAGATTTGATACTTCATGAGAACCGTCAGACCGATAACACTACGAAAACGTGGACAGGAAAAAGTGTGGTAATGTTAGGGAAGCTATCTAAGGACTTGACCAATCTTCTGCTAGCGTCCGCCAGAAACGTTCAATTTCCAGCCATTTGTTAGCTCCGAGACGCGACTACCACCGCCAATTTTCCCTGACTTTATTATAGGCATTTCGGCCAATCAGTAAGCATATGTTTTATATTGGTTTTTTATTTGTAGAGTTATGTAATACCATTTACAACCATCATTAACATACTGTTACTTATAAAGTTTAAAGAAACTCTGCCGATAATTATCAGGGCTAATAGGTTTGTGTCCGCCATTTTTATGGCATCTAGTGTGACATAACCTGTCACTATGGCATGGCAGGATGCATGTGTCAGAAAAAAGGAACAGACTATCTATGAGCAAAAGTAATACAAGGTTAGCACTTCGTATCGCTGATATTCTGATGCGCCTTAATAATGGTGAAACGTTGCATATGGCAAAACTTGCAGAGGAGTATGACGTATGTGCGCGTACGATTAGACGTGATTTAGAAGAGCGACTACTTTTTCTTGAACTCAAGCGCGACACCAACAACGGTGGTTTTGCTTTGGCACCAGAAATGCTAGGACGTTTTGATAGTAAAAGTATTGAACACTTTTCCCGGATAACTGGAATTAAGGGTCTTTTTCCCGCACTAGATAAAACGATATTAAATACCATATTCCGACCTTCTGGCCAGAATCACTTCATGGTACATGGTCATAAATACCTTGTAGATGAAATGCTTAGCGTTAATTTCCCACGTTTGCAACGTGCGATTGATGAACAATGCATTGTGACATTTCGCTACCGTCGTAAAGACGCTATGCGCCACTATACTGTCGAGCCATACAAGCTATTAAATTACAACGGAATTTGGTATCTTTCCGCCCGACATGCAGAAAAAATAAAAAACTTTACCCTCAACAAAATCGCCTCTCTGGAGTGTACTTTTGAACATTTCAGCCTGGATGAAGACTTACACGAAAGTATCAAAAAACAAGAAAGTGTATGGGCAAGTGAGATGAAGTTCGAAGTAGTACTTAAAATCTCATCAGACATTGCAGAATATTTTGAACGTCGCCAGCTTTTAAATGAACAGATCATTGAAAAGAAAATGGCAGATGGCGGATTGATTGTCTCCACACAGATTTCTCACAAGACTGAAATAACGCCAGTGGTGCGTTATTGGATCCCACATATAAAAATTATTTCGCCACAGAGCTTACAAAACGAACTCGTGCAGGAAATTAAAACCTGGTTGGATGAATGATATATGTCCTCGTGGAAAATACGTATCAAGCGCAATAATAAAAAATGGCCGCCGAGCAATATCAAGCATATTTCACCTAAAGTAAACGTGATTATTGCCGCGACCATGAGCGCCGGTAAAACGTCTCTGATCAATGCCCTTCTTGGCACTGAATTATTATGGTCAGCAAATGAAGCTGCCACTGCGACAATTACACGCATTCATCATTCTACACGGAATGTAAAGACCATGCGCGGCGTCAGTTTTACCTGGGGGGGAGAATGCCACCAGATTGCTGAAACTGTTGATTCTCAAATGATGCATGCTTGGAATGCTAGCCCATTTGTAAAACACATCGAATTGAGTGGATGTCTGAATGCCTTTAACGAAAGCCGCTGTTTACCAGTCATTTACGACACGCCTGGGGCAAATAATAGCCAGGACAGCAACCATGTACAGCTATTGAAAGAGGTGCTGGAAGAGTGTGATACCGGGGTTATCGTGTACGTCCTTAATGCCACCCAACCAGCAACGCGAGATGATGCCAGTCTATTGAGCGAAATCAAAAGCCATATGAGTGCCAGACCAGGAAAGCGGATCATCTTTGTACTGAATAAAATTGACGAACTTGACGAAGATAAAGGTGAAATCCCCGCACTTGCCGTCCAGGCTGCCGCACGCTACCTGGAAAAGAATGGCTTTAGCGCGCCAGTCATAATTCCGGCAATGATGAAATGTGCCTTAGTGGCGAGAAAAATGTTAACGCGTCTGCGCACGACGCGCTCACAGGGCAATCATTTAGCTAACGAGTTGGCGCGTTTTCGCCTGAATAAGCACGTCCTTAACGATGCCGCCCTGATACCACCGCCGCTGCGCGAAAGATTGCGGCAAGAGTTATCACACAGCACGTTATCCATCTCCAGCAATGATGAGTTTTGCCAAGGCGAATTGCGTCAGTTTGCCGCTTACAGCGGTGTACGGACACTGGAACTCTATCTGACACATTACCTTTAAAGGGCACAGCATGAATAAAATTTATATCGAACATAATCCCTTTGTTGTTGAAACCCGCTTTTTAATCAATGGTTCCGAGCCATCCGAAGGCTGCAGACTGTCAAGCTACAAAGAATTGCGTCTTCAGCTTTGGGTCGAAATACTTTTTGATGAATTGAGTCGTCTTCTTAACGGCGAGCTGGTCTTCAGTGTCGAATTCAAAGGTGTAGAGTCCGATTATATGGATATGCTGGAAGCCGCAGATGTCGGCCGACTGAAAGGCATGACCATCGAACTGGAATTTAGCAGGGTTAAAGAGGTTCATCACCGCCTTAATGTGATTCAGTCTATGATGGAAGAAGCCCGGCAGAATCCGCAGTTTAACGACTATATCGAAAATAACGAAAAGGTGAACCGTGGGTTTCAGGAAGCCTTTGACCGCGACTTCAACCTGTATGTGGTCGCCACTATGTCATCGGGTAAGTCCACATTAATTAACGCCATGCTCGGCCAAGATCTCTTGCCCGCAGCCAACGAAGCCACTACTGCTACCATCGCGCAGATTACCGACGACAAAACACTCGGTACATCTTTTATGGCACGTCGTATCAGCAGCCACATAGGGCCTGGGGAAGAAATACCGGTATCCTCCGATTTGCTTAAAGAGTGGAACCAGCTAGAGGACACCCATCAGATCGAGCTTCGCGGTAACATCGTCTCGATACAAGAGCGCGAGAATGTTCGTCTGGTGCTGACCGATACTCCAGGCCCTAATAACAGCCAAGACGGCGAGCACGAACGTGTCACCATGAGCTATATCCAGGATTCCCAGCGCAATCCGCTGATCCTGTATGTACTGAATGCTTCGCAACTGGGAATCAATGATGACCAGCACCTACTTCGTCTGGTCGCGCAAACCATGGTGCGTGGCGGCAAACAGAGCAAAGACCGCTTTATTTTCGCCGTCAACAAGATGGATAACTTTGATCCTGAAAACGGTGAAAACGTCGGTGCAGCGCTGGAGCGGATCAAAACTTATTTGCAGAATAATGGTATTCAAAACCCGCAGGTTTACCCGATCTCAGCCAATCTGACCCGCTTGCTGCGAAAAAATCCTGATGCCCTCACCCGCAAAGAACGCGGCGAGCTCAACACCATGACCGAGCTTTTCCTTGAAGAAGGCAGCATGAATCTGCCCTCTTATATGCCGCTCACCTCGCGCGTCAGCCGTACGCTGGAGAAACGCAACCTGTCTCGTGTCCTCTACCGCAGTGGGCTGCCCGCCGTTGAGGTGATGATTGACGAATATATTGATAAATATACTTTCCCGAATCGATTGAAACGGGCCTATGAGGCGCTCAATCAGGCTATAGAGAAAGGCATGCGCGAAGCCGAACTCACCGAACAATTAGATCAGGATGAACGCGCACTCACGCACCTGAACGAACAAATTACTCAGCTCGTACAAAAGCGCAAAGAAAGTGCTGATACCGATGTGTACAAGCAGTCATTGCGTCAGAAAGGAAAAGAACTTCCGCCGCATATTGCCGCCGTGTTCACCCAAAAACTGACGCAGGTGCTGGCAGCCACCAGAAAACAAGGTAACGAATTCACGAAAGTGCCGCAGCAGACACCCGCCGATGCGCAGCGGTTACTGGATGCAGCAGAGCGCGACGCGAGTTTTCGTTACAAAGAGTTAATCAATGAGTTCGAAGCCGCATTCCGCGCCGCGCAAGCGTTAATTAAGGACGAATTGCAGGTGGAGTACTGCCGCTATATCAGCGAATTGTTTGAAGATACCCGTGAACTGAAACTTCCGCTGTTCCAGGGACTGAAAGAAAATATGGCCGATTTTTCGCTCAATTTGAGCCTCAACAACAACAACATAAAAAAGCGTGAAGAAAGTTATAACCCGCGTGAGGTGAGCGACGCAACCTGGTGGAACCCCTTATCCTACTTCAGAACCCGTACCGTCTGGGATTACCGCACAGTGGAATATGTTGATATGTCCGAACTGTGGAATGAAAAACGCAACGAGGTCGAGGGCAACTTCCGAGACCTGATTGATGCGGCGCGCAAGAAAACCGAAACGGATAAAGACCGGTTAGTCGAAAGCTACATCGCGTTTATCGAACGCGAATTTAACAGCAAATTTGATGCGCTGATCGCCACCCTGAAGGAAAAAATGACAGATCAGGAAGCACGCGAAGTCGCGATTGCCGAAGCGCGTTCGCAGAAGTCGTGGATCACCGAATTTAAATATCGCCTCGACAAAACATTGAGCTTACAGGAGTAACCACACATGGAGCATAATTTTCACCACGCATTTCTGGCAGCGCTTAACAGTCCACAGCGTGATTTCGCGCTGCTGAACGCCATGCTTGATGAATCTCACGCGGAGAAATTGGCGCTTTTCAACACTCACCGGGAGGATGGCGCCTGTGAAGCCATTAATCCCGATACCATTGACTGGAACAGTGGTTACTTTGCATTGCAGAGCAGAAGCCTTGAGCACAATTTCTCGCTGGCGCGAGCGCGGCATCTGATTGCCGTCAGTCAGTGGCTGACAGAGCACCAGCACGACGGTTTTCTCCGCCCCCCTGCCGCGTTCAAGGATAACGGAAACAAAAACATGAACAATAATGCAACTACGCCGTTTACGCCGGGCCAGAGCATGCTAGCCGCGCTGGAGTCCGGTTCCATCAACCGCCTTCGTTCTGCTCTGGTTGCAGAGCTGGAAAATAATCGGCTAAATGGGCAGATAGTTCGTCAGGCGATGAAATGGGCTGAATCTCAGATACCCGATCTATTTGTCGATTATGAAGAGAACACGCTGGCGCTCGGCTTCGAGGCAGACAAAAACAAATGGGATGTTGATTACTACAATCTCCAGTCCGCGTATCTCGTTATGAACTTCTCACGGAAACGTTTTGAGCACCTGATGAACATCTATCAGGAGCTACGTGATCGCGCTGTTTCCGGCTTTATCTACCAACCCGAAGTTGCACCGCGCTCCGCAAGTTCATCGACTGCATCGGCACCGCGCCCTACAAGTTCACACACTGCATCAGCGACGTACAGCCAGACGCCTGCGCCAACCGCGCCGGTGCCCCAAAGCAGTTCCACCTCCGCGCTGCGTGTTGCCGCGCTGGCTGGCGGTACGATAGCTGCGCTGGCTCTACTTATTTTCGCATTGCTTTAACGGAGTCATCACCATGCAAAAAACGATGATGCCGCTGCAACTCCAGGAAATTGAACAACGTGCGGCAGGAACACTCGCCTCTGCCAACACCCTGATTAACCGTAGCTATCTGGCTGAGATGCGCCACTATCCGGTGCAGTCGCTTGAAGATTATCAGGGCGTACCAATCCACCGAGCCGGTGATATCCGCCTGTTTCGCATCGCGCGTATTGTTCAGGAAAACAAGCAGTCAGTGTTGGAGAGCACCACTGCCGCCTACACCGCACTAGGCGCTGCCGGTTATAGCGTCTTTTTATTGCTGAAATCCGATGGCCGGGAAACTGATGTCTTTATCGGCACACGTGGTGCACCAGGTAAGATGTTGGGGCAAAACTCCGGTGATCTGCTCAATGAAACGTTCAAAGGACATTTCCCCGGCAGCAAGTTAATTGCACAGAACGCGCAAGAGACTGCAGATTTACTTGATAGTGCGCTGGCGCAAAAAGAAAATCCGTCATCCTCGGTGACTGCCGTCACGGGAGTACCGTCGCTGGCAACAGAAGACAGTGAACATTTTATGCAGGGGCTGGAGCATTTTATTGATGCCGCCGAAAGCCGTATTTATCAGGCGATAATCATTGCAGAGCCTGTTACACCGCCAGAGCTAGATCGCATTCGCACCGGTTATGAAAAGGTCGCCACGCAGCTCTCTGCCCTGGCGAAGCGCCAGTACTCTTTTGGTGTACAGGACAGTGACAGCGTAGGCCTAAGTATCAGTGAAGGGCTGAGCCAATCTCTCGGTGAAAGTTTAGGCATGACCGTGTCTCAGGGTAGCTCTTTCACCCGTGGAACGAATCACTCTACAAGCGTTGGCACCTCAAGCAGCGAATCTACCTCTGGGGTCATTGCTGATGTAATGGCGGGTTATAAAAATGGGAGCCAGATATCACTCGGTACGGCGTTTAAAGGTGTGCTACAGGGCATTGCCCTTAACCGTACTCACTCTGCAAGCGTAAGCGAAAACACGACCGTTGGCGCGTCCGAAACGCTTGGCAGCAACACTTCCCAAAGCGAGTCGCACATGCTTAATAGGAACGATACCACCACCCGCACTGACAGCCAGACCATCAATAAAATGACGGGTAACAGCCAGCAAATTTCGCTGGAAGTGCATGACAAAACTATCGAGAACTTGCTTGCAAAAATCGATCACCATCTAGAGCGTGTGAATGAAGCGCGAACCTACGGCGGCTGGCAAACTGCCGCCTACTTTATTGGTGACAGCACCGCCTCATCAGAATCGCTAGCCAGCATTTTCTTAGGGTTAATGCGCGGAACACGTTCAAGCACGGAAGATTTTGCTTTAACCACGTGGAACTCACAAAGCAAACGTCCCATTCTTGACTGGCTATCTGTATTGGCGCATCCACCGCTGAAACCCACCATTGGCCCAGTGCTGGCTATAGATTGGCTCACCCCAGCAACGTTGGTTTCAGGCAAAGAGATGGCTATTCAGTTGAGCCTGCCCCGACGTTCAACTTCCAGTGTTGCGGTACTGCACACCCAATCATTCGGGCGAAAAGTTCTGCGCCTCGATGGGTCGGAACCTGACGGCCAACAGACCCGAACACTGCGACTCGGGCAAATGCGCCATTTGTGGAACGATCTGGATATGCCCATCGATCTGGATGTCGACAGGCTTACCAGCCATGTGTTTATCACGGGCTCCACTGGTGCAGGCAAAAGCAACACCATTTACGCGCTGCTGGAACAACTGGGTCAGCACAATGTACCTTTTTTGGTAATCGAACCCGCGAAAGGTGAATATAAGCAAGTATTCGGTCATCGTGATGATGTATCGGTCTTTGGAACGAATTCGCGCTTTTCGCCACTATTGCGTATTAATCCGTTTCGCTTTCCCGAAACCACTCACGTTTATGAGCATATTGACCGCCTGGTAGATGTCTTTTCCATGTGCTGGCCGATGTATGCGGCCATGCCTGCTGTATTAAAAGATGCCATTTTGCATGCATACACGGTCTGTGGCTGGGATCTGGTTACGTCGGAAAACTGCTGGCAACCAGCCCTATTTCCAACATTTGAAGATCTGCAGGAACAACTTCGCCAGGTAATTGAAAAATCTGAGTGGTCACAGGAGGTGAAGAGTAACTACATCGGTTCTCTAGTGACCCGCGTCAACTCACTCACCAATGGCCTGAATGGACAGATTTTTAGCGGCGAAGAGATAGATAACAGCCGCCTTTTTGACAGTAATGCCATTATCGACTTAAGCCGTATCGGCTCGCAGGAAACCCGATCACTCATTACCGGTATTCTGGTTATTCGCCTTGGCGAATATCGTGCCGCTACGAGCGGGATGAACCAGGCTTTACGCCACGTTACTGTACTTGAGGAGGCTCACCACCTGCTGAAACGCAGCGGCAGCAACTCTGGTGCAGAAGGCGCGGATATTAGTGGTAAAGCAGTGGAAATGCTCGCGAATGCCATCGCTGAAATGCGCACCTGGGGTGAGGGTTTTATCATTGCCGATCAGTCACCTTCGGCAGTGGACATGGCCGCTATACGCAACACCAATACTAAAATCATCATGCGTCTGCCTGAAGATATGGATCGTCGCACTGCCGGAAAATCAGCAGCCCTGAGCGACGTTCAACTTGATGAACTGGCGCGCCTGCCACGTGGCGTTGCAGTGGTGTATCAGAACGACTGGCTGGAGCCGGTGCTGTGCCGTGTAAGGAAGTTTGAGACACCCGCCGAGCCATGGCAGTACAAGCCTACTCTAAGGCTGGTTGCCACCAATCCGCAAGCCTGGACGCCGCTGTTAAGCTGGTTGCTCAATCACCGTCTGCCCCACCCAGTCGATATCACGGCGCGACAACTGATAGAGCGGGTCGATACACTGGTTCTGTCGACGCGCAATAAAATTCTGCTGCGCTCGCTAATTGCGGAGTTCGAGACACACCGAACCTTACGTATACAACGTGAAGACCAGTTCCGACAGCTGGCCAGCACCATAAGCGGGTTACTCGATTGTCGTCGCGAGCTGATACATCAGCTCAGCCAGTGCAGTGACTTCAGCACCCTGAACAGCACCCTTGATACCCTGCTGACACGGCGCACCGGTGAGTTACCGCCAGCACTGCGCATTGCGGTACAACAGTGCCTAATGAAAGACGTTTCGAGCGAATCAGAAACATGGCTGAAGACCTACGCCGGGTGGCGTAAACATGTACAGGAAACCCTGCAATGAGCGAACTGGTAGTTTTAGAAACGGTCCTCGAGGTCGTGGGTGAGCATGAGGGGTTGATTGAACTCACCAAAGATATCGATATTACCGACATTGACATTGATAAGCTGGATGAGCCTCTGACGAGGGATGATGCGCCGCTGACTGAATTGAGCGACGAGATGCGTGAGACGCTACGTGATAAAGGCTACAGTGAAGACGTCATTGAACGCATCGGCAGCGAACAAGAAGCGCAGATTTATCTTGATGCCGGGCTGGAATGCGAGACGGTCAACGGTAAGGATGTGCTGGTGCAACCGGATATCAACCCAGATCAGATGGATGAGCTGGGCAGAACGAATATTGAGCGGATGGAAAAAGGCCTGCCGCCACAAGATGCCGATGGCAAGCCTTATCAGCTTCACCATATCGGACAAAATGCAGATTCACCGTTAGCGGAGCTGACGCAGAGCGAACATATGGGCGGTGGTAATAATAAAATCCTACATGATATGACCAAAGAGTCGGAAATTGATCGCGGTGATTTCAAAACGGAACGCACCGAACATTGGAAACAGCGTGCAGAAGATATTAAAAACCAACGAAGTGAGGCCGCAGTGTGAAAAAACTGAGAACGTTTATCGAACAATATGATGTGACTACCCGCCCGGTTGATACGGCAACGATCAACGCGGCGGAAAGGGCACTTAACATTACCTTCACCACGGATTATAAAACCTGGCTGGAAAGCGTTGGAATCCTCTCTTATGAGGCCACCGAAGTGTTTGGACTGGGGGTAAAGGAAAACGCGTGGTTAAACATTCTGCGCTCGACAGTGGAGTTGCGTCAGCAGCATCACAACTTCCCGGCTTCAGCGGTTCCGCTAATGGATGCGGAGGAAGGCCACTATTATCTCTATGACAACGGGAACGGCAAAATTGTGTGCTGGTCTCCTCTCTCTGGCGTTCTTGAAATCTTGAGCGATTCATTAGAATCATTCGTGCTAAAACAAATCGAGTAAAAGACCGAACTAACGGCGCACTTGGCAGCGGCAGGGTGCGCTAAAAATCTCATGAATGGTTAGGAAGTTACTGAATGTACACTTTATACAGGAACTAACGTTACACTCTCTTCAAAAAGTTGAGCTTGTACCGATACTAGAAGTAGAACATCCGTACTGCACATTGCCAATGTGAATCGACATGAAAATGAGTACAAATCTGAGTACAAATAAAAAAAGTTTAAATAAAACAATTAAATCAATGCAGTGAGCGGAAAATCATGGTTTAACGTATAACGTTTGCTTTAGGGTAGCCCTTATGTTCTAACAAAAATCCACGCAATTGCGTGGATTTTTATAGCATGAATTTAAAACCGATTACGCTTTTATTTGATTTTCAATCAACGTCATAAAATAAGATGTATCGCTAACCGTATCCTGGTTCTTACTATGATCGGCTTCATCAACAAGCTTCATATACTCTATAAAATGGGATTCTTCGAATTTAATATCCATCTTTTTTCGGATAATATTCAATTCGTCGAAGCGCTCTAACCTTCTGATATAGAGTTTGAGACGTTCATTTTGGCGAGTCACCCCTAATGTGCGGTCAATTATCAATGGTAATAATGTCAAAACGAGAAATACTATAAAACCATAAAACACTTTATTATTCGCGCAATAAATAAAAACAAATAAAAACAAATAAAAAATAAAAAATACAAAATGAGCAAGTGATTTATAATTTAACTTACGAGACCCAACAACTTCATTCGCATCCTGCGGGCTGTATTTACAGTTGAAGCACCTCCACTGCAAGAGTAATACGAAAACAGAAATAATAACCCCCAGCAGCAGACTGCCACTGAAGGATATGCTCAGAGTTACAAGCATATTATTCACTTTCTCTATCCCAACTTTCTTCGTCAAACTCAGACAAAAGAAAAAAGTGAAGACTATAAGGAATGGAATAGCATAAAGCGAAATTCTACGTATCAGAAAGCGAGGCCAGTATGACAAATACTCTTTTTCCCGCAAATTTTTCAACTCTTCTTTGAGCTTAGGTTGTAACCCATCAGCATCCGAATATTGTAAGTAAGGCAATGTACCACTCATGATAAAACTCTCTATTCAATAATTTCAAATACATTTAAATGATTACGCTGAAACTGCTCCAAACCGTACAGACGCAGCCTTTCCAGCCAATATTCAGCCATCGTTCGGCTTATGCCGCGTTCAATCGCAGCCTCTCGCAGTAGTAAAAATTCCGTCCGTAATGTCGTAGGCATAATCCCAGGATCGTCAGTATTGACCAGTACCCTGACTGGTCCACGGCGCAATCCATAGCGATTGAATTCAGCACCTGGTTTCAACAGTTCTTCATCCGGTGGGTTCCAACGAAAAATAGGATGCTCTACGTGCTTTTTGAATCGCGCAATATATACGTTCGATGTCGGGTTTGTTTCGATAATTAACCCTTTACGATCATATTGATCGAGCAAATAGTCCTGCAAAGCATGCAAAAACTGCAGCTCTACAGGCGTATCAATATCTTGGAGGATGTCTTTACCACTGCTATCCTGCCGACGCTGTTTGCTAGGATTTCCCAGACCAATCAGCTCCTGCGTACTCCATTCGTCCGCTACCCGCACAACCACCAGTTGCGGCGGGAGATCGTCCAGGAGGTTGGAGTGTCTTTGCTGATAAAGCTGAGCCGCCACATTACCTTTATCGCTCAGTGTTCCCCAATCCGGCAACGCGCATTTCTCCTGCGACGTCAAAGGAGAACCACCGTGCAGTTGCTGAAGACGATACGAGCAATTTCGCCGTAGTAGCCAAGCTCTGTATAGCGTATCAGGATTGATATTATCCAAAGGCTTATCACTATAATTAACGCGATTGCCCTTTCCTCGGTTATCTATCTCATACGGTCGCTTCTTACACCAATCACACCTCGCGACAAAACGCGCAATGCGCCGCTCAAGAAGCGGTAATACCGCCTGAGCAAGAGGCAACGAACCCGATAAAACCGTTGCATAGTGCCACTGCCAAACAAGATTATCTAAATGCTCATCCAGCGGAAGTATCATTTCTCCATGCCGCTGCGACCAAAGCGCAGGTTCAATTCCCAGCGCCAGAGCATGACCTAGTCTGTCTCCCTCCCGCATTTCACAAAAGCGCACCGTTTCATCGATATGACGCATCCCCGATGCCGGATGCGCGTAATCCTCCCCGGCATGGATGCTGAAATGAAAGCTTGTACTGGCGCGAAGCCCGTCGGGCACCGGATATAGCCCGCTGCGCAGCCATCGTAGCATCGGCGCAAAACCCGCAATTTTCAGGGCATTTTCATCCCCTGCAACATCCAGCCCCCGAAACCAGTTCGACGGTTGAAAATGAAAGTGCGGGTTCCGTTTTCCACCTAGAAAAACTGGGTGATTCCAGCCATTGTGGCTGTACAGCTTCTGCAGCAATTGCTCTGTTTGTGCCCAGTTATTCTGCAAATCAGCCGTTGGTCGCTTACCGCGGCTTGTGCTTTTAGATCGCGAAAAGTGTCCACAAAACTGCCAGCGCTCGAGCGCTTCAATGTAGCGCAGCGTGCGTTCGTCTGGCTTAATCTCATGTTCACCAAAAACATACGGCGGAGAAATAGGAGGCACACCGAGGGTGTTGAGCAATGTTGAGGAAAACCCTGTCATAATTTCATGGCTGAAAGCATTCGGGGTTGCCTTCACTTCAGCTACATCATCTTTGCCTGCAAACAGGTAACGCATATTGCTGCTGTCACTTTTCTTCCCCGAACGTAACGCGCTGCCAAAATAGCGTTCGGTAAAACGCGTAAGCCCCTGCCCGTCCGTAATAATGCGACGCCGTAGTGCATTAACTGTAAGCCAAAAACATAGTATTGCAGTGCGCTCAAGCGGATGGGTGTCTTTCAACTGATAAGAGTGACAAAGGTAAAGCTGCAGCCACAGCCAGCGTGAAGGATGTTTTCGGTCTGAGGCATGTGCAAGCTGACTTAATAGCCAACCAGGACTGACGTTTTCAGCTCCGCGATTTTTTTTTGCGAGGATTAGCCAATCCGGGAGATTTTGGCTTTTCTTCATCGGGTCACTTAAGGTCGCATACTTCACGGAAACTCTTTCACTATGCTCCGCAATATTTTGAGATTGTTCAGAAACTGTTTGGGGAGGACCTGAAAGTAACAATGCAAGCAAGGACTTCGCTCGATTTAACAGCGGCGTTAAATCATCATGCTCTTCATACGCCCACACCGATGTTTTATTGCTCTTTGGCAGTTCAATCTCTTCAAAAAGATAACCATCCAGGATGGTATCTCCCGCCGTCACTCCGCCCAGATGGACGTGCCCCTCCGCAAAAGGCTTGCCCGCACTGGCTGGCGGCGCGAAAAACGGATTCTGCGCCATCACCACCCGGGTGATGTCCGAGAATCGCGGAGGAGGGCTTTGCTGCAGCCAGTCGCCAAAACGCCAGCCTGCAAGGAGAGCCGGGTCCAGTTCTGCCGCTATCCGCACGTAATCCTGTACCTTATTTTCACGGTAGTAGAGCAAATCACCATTACGCAGCAGCAGCTGTTCTGCAATGACACCAAGCCAGGGCAGTTCCGGGCTGGTCAGCAAACCATTGTCACAGATGTTCCCCATTAGCTGATGCACGTCGGTCAACCGGTAAGTGCGAGGATATCGGTTGTCAATGCTCTTAACGAGCAGTTGGTAGCACTCCTCCTGCAATGATGACCACGACTCAAAATCCTTCGGCGGCGATAAAAGGATCGCCAAAAAACGCCTAGACAAGAGCTCATCGGTAAAAAAACACCCTGCTGCATGTTCACTCAGCGACCGGGTTAACATTATTGTTCACCATCGGGGTAAAGTTCTGCAAATGCTGCAAGTACGGTCTTCACCGCAGGATCGTTTTGAGGATATTGGGTTCTGATAGTATCAATAAATGAGCTAAGATCAATTTTACCTGAGAATACTTCACGGAGTTTAATTTTCACAATATTTTTAGTTAGTTTTTCGTGCTCATTTAATTTCAAGGACGATGTTATATAAATCCTAGCATCGCTGGCCTTTCGACCTATCACTTTTTTAACTATATTTTTTTCCTTTACTTCACTCATTTCAATGTCAGTGCTTAATATCTCTTCTATCCATTTTTTGAGTGGATGAGCTCCTAATATATAGCTGACCGTTCTAGTTTTCTCTCCATAAACTTTACGATTTTGATATGTTGAACGTTCTGTGTCTGCCTGTTGATTCTGACCTGGCGTAAATGGCCCCACATTCACACGGAAGTTATCATGACTATAGAAATTCTTAGCCGAATTAATATTCGTGGTAGCTACCACATCAGGCAAACCAAATAATTCACCTTTTTCAAAACTACCGAACGCTGACCATGTAGCGTAGAAAACCCTCCCTATAATATTGAGAGCAGTCTGACTACTTTGCATACCATTAGGCATATATATATTACTTGCAACTTGGCTGAATGTTTTATTAAAAACCTTATAAACTAACCAAGGTGATACATTCGTGTTTACTACATTATACAATTTTCGCCAATGATTTATTTCATCACATAGTTTTTTCCAAACCTCTTCATATTCATCCGGATTTGTGTCCATGGGATCATCAGCGACCTCCTTTTCTTGAGCGAATAAGCCGCTGAATGTCTTAGGATTTCTCTTAATCAAGTCATCTTCTAAATCTAATGTTTTCGTCGGGGCAAGTGCACTAGCAGAGTAAAAGGGTGAACGTTGTCTGATTCGCTGTAGGTCTGCAAGTTCTAAATCAGATACCAAGCTGATAATAATTAACTCAAATACCCTGCCAATATTTAGCAAAATTGATTGTTTCGTATTAGTATAAAAATTCCATTGCATTAATGTAGACACAAGAAAATTAGCTTTATTTTCTAAATCACTATCAAATCCATAGCCCTCAATTTCTTCCCAATACTTCCACTTCAAACTTGTATTAATACCCGCCTCTGCCACAGGATAGGGCAAGAGCGTTTTTTGCCCTTTAATAGCAGATAGCCAAGTCTCAGGTAGTCTTGATTTCAACTGAGACTCCCAGTCAGAAAGGTCGCCCCCTCTATCGAAGACATCATATTCTTGTGCATCTTGGTTTAAAGGTTGAAACAAAGGAGTAGCAAGCACAGATTGATTACGATTTTTTCCTTTTCTCCATTCAGCCCAGTATTTTTTGGCCTGAAGAGTTAAATATAATGCTCCTGCCTCGGGCTCAAAGCAAAAATAGTCAAGCAACCTTTTGAGCCAGACAAATTCCTTTTCTTCTTCTAGACAAACATTTTTCCCTTGTACGTGTTTATTAAGTTCATCGTTAAATAACTTATACGCTTCGCTGTAATCACGCTTAGCTTCATTACTTAGTTCACGATGCTTTTCGGTAAAATGCTCAAGCACTTCAAATGGAACATCGGGCATTTGCCATTGACGACGAACAGCCAGCGCGTCAGTAGCACTTTTGATTTCTTCTGGAAGACCAGGAATTAAATCACCGCAGTGACTAACGAATTGAGATAAGGCGCGTATCGACGGGATCGGTAGCGATAAATCACTACCTTCAAGGCCATTCACCGGACCGGTAATAAATATATTCAGCCACGCCATAAAATTACGTAGAGGAATACCATTCTTACCTAGAGTCACGTCGATATTACCTTGCATCCAATAGTTACTTACTGCTGGCATGCTCAATCTTCGCGGTAATGGTAGAATTTTACGCTGATACTCAATCGCTAAATCTCTGGCAATACCATAAGATTTGTTGCGTTCATAAGATGAGTCTTTATTCAACCGTCCATGGAAATCTCTCCAACAGACTTCGTCATACAGACGGCGATCGCCGCTCACAATCGGCAAAACATACGGAGAGGTAAGATAACGGCGTAATATTTCCAGGTTTTCAAATGCCCTATTAAGTGAGGTGTCCACATCGTCAATCGGCAGTATTAATAATTTCTTTCCTATCAAATCCAACGCTGATTTTAAAAATTCTTCGACGCAATTTGCCAAATGTTTGCTGCCATACAAGGATCGAATTTTGTCCATTCCACGTTGATTCTGCTGTAAATCAACGGATTCCAGCCCGTGTGCCAAATTCTCAAGTTTCTGAGTGAAAATCTTGGATTTATCGAGGTCTCTACCCTGCGCCGTTTTGATCTCTTTATCATGAAGCACGGCAGCAACAATAATATGCAAGAACAGTGACTCTCCATCTTCAAGCAGAGTCGGGTCGATAGGGTCAAGGATGTGAATCTCACCCGCCAACTGTTTAGCATTACTCTCCAGATAGTCGCTTAAATTCACCAGCACCGACGTCTTTCCCGTCCCCCTAGCACCATCAATTGATATAGCCTTATGGCTACGCGTTTCATTAAGCGCTTCATGTGGTTCAGGTACTTCGTTAACAGCTTTCGCAATAAATTGTGTGAGCTGTTCGTAAATATTCCGGGGAAGTAAGGTATCTGGATCCTTGAGGACCGCAGACTCTCCGCTGTCTAATGGTATGTATATCGTGTTCACAATAATCCCTTTATGGTCGTTTTTGATGTGGGAACAGATGATCAAACTGTGAATTTTGATACAAGTGTAAATAAAATCAAGATGGTAATTAGAATAATCTCAAAAACAATTCAACCTCTAATCATTTCAACCCGTGACAATAGTCAGCTCTAGAAGAGTGAATTTGGCCTGCATTTGGCTTATCACCATTAACAAACAAAAGCAATGATGTAATCAATCCTAATGCATAAGAATTGGTCGGTGCTGCAGTAACTAGCCCCAGATAACAACATCAATTAAAGTGAGTACAGTTATGAGTATAAAAACATAGGCTAAGAATTAATTCATTAAATAACATACAATTAAATCTTAAATCACAGCTCAACGTCTAAATAAGTTTTGTTGTCTTATGAGGTTTTATTGAATCTCATCAAGACGCGAACATCTTTAAAATCCACGCTTTTGCGTGGATTTTTCATTTGAGCGCTGTCTCAATAGTGTCTGTCAGCACATTCCCGCAACGCCGCAATCATGACCTAAAAGTTTACTGCTTTAGCTCCTCTCCTTCTTCTGCAAAACCCGCCAAAAGAATCTAAAGCTACCTGAGCGCACCCTCTTCCCCTTCTCTTCACCTGAAACGGCACCTGTTCAGCCACGGATAAACTGCGCCTCACACTGCCGGGCGATCTCCCACAGCCTGTTACGGATGACCTGCTTAAGTTGCAGAGTGGACTGCGACTGCGGCTGGTCACGGCGGCTGATCAGCATCACTTCAAACGGCAGAGGTTGTGCTATGGGCAGCAGCTTTAACTGTTCGGCATAGCGGCAGGCGGTGAAGAGATCCACGACGCCCGTGCCGCCGCCTGCCAGCACCATATCTGCAATGACCGAATAGGTTTTAATCGACAATGACACGGCGGGGTTCAGTTTCTTATCGCGCAGCGCACGGTGAAGTACGCGTCCAAGCGGATCCTGCGCCTGCATCATCAGTAAATTATTGTTGCACAACCACTCCAGCGTAACGGGTTCATGCCAGTGATGAGTGAGCGGTAGCAGCGCCACCATGGAGGACTGAAACAGAGGCTCGGCCAGAAGATCCGCATCGACCTGCTGACCGAAGACCAGCGCGAAATCGAGCTGATTATCCAGAATCATCTGGCATAAGGTACTGAAATGCTCGGTGACCAGTTCCACACTGACCGAGGCCATCTGTTGCCGCCAGGTGACCAGCGCGGGAGCCATCACCATCTGACCAAACGCGTGAGCGGCGCCAACGCGAACGAGTTGCCCTTCGCCACGCCTTAGCTGTTCGGTGAGCTGGGTAATGGATTGCAGACGCTGGCAGAGATCCTCTATTTCAGGCAGCAGACGTCGCCCTTCTGCCGTCACACTCATTCCCTGTAGCCGTCGCTCAAACAGCGCAAATCCCAGCTGCTGTTCAGCGTGATTCAGCACACGGCTGATATTCGGCTGCGACACATTCAGCAGGCGCGCCGCTGCGCTGATGCTGCCGGTCTGTACGATGGCCTGAAAGACTTCTATATGGCGGAGCCGCATGATGATTTACCCTG
This sequence comes from Pantoea jilinensis, assembly GCF_019104105.1. Taxonomy (NCBI): domain Bacteria; kingdom Pseudomonadati; phylum Pseudomonadota; class Gammaproteobacteria; order Enterobacterales; family Erwiniaceae; genus Pantoea; species Pantoea jilinensis. The sequence goes on from NZ_CP077746.1 coordinate 2,416,083, forward strand.
GATGGAATACCGGACACGGAGGCCTCTTCAACCAGCTGTACCGGCGGAGAGTGAGAGCAATCATTATCCTGCTGCAAAAACTGTACCGCAAAACCAGTGCAGCCCCGGCATAAAGTTGCTACGACTGCGTACTCGCCAGATAGGAGAATGCACTGAGTAAGCTGATCAACGTTTCCATTTTCTCCGCCTGATACGCCACGGTAACGGCATCAAGGCGCGTGACGCCGGGGATAAGACTGAACAGATCGGCCAGTACAGGTTTAGTGGCCTGAAGCCGCATCGTGTAAGGTGCCGTCAGGCGGGTTGTGCTCACCTGATGGAGATGTTGCAGTGCGGCACTTGCTGCGGCAGCGATCGCATGCTGTGCCGCCTGCGGACTGACCGATTCCGCGCAGGTATGCGAAATAGCGCGCTTTACACAGACGTAATCGACCGCTGGGTAATATTCCGCTATCCAGCTCTGTAACTGATCGTCACCCGTGACCAGCAGCAATGGCGTGCCCTGTTCAGCAGCGGCAGCCGCATAAATATCGGTTTCGCCCATCACCAGATCATTAATATGGATACGCCAGAATGCCCGACCGTTAATGGTATGCGCCAGTACGCCAGATTCACCTGCTGCGCTGTGAAATCCCACCAGAAACAGCCCGTCGAACGTCTGCTGTTCTATCCCCTCCACCATCGACAGGCAGCGGGGTTTGCCCTGCACCAGTCGGGCGCGGGGATCGATATTTTCCGCACGCAAATTGGTCATCTGAGCATGGCTGTCTGCAACCACCACTTCGGTTGCCCCACCCGCAAACGCACCCGCAATCGCGGCATTCACTTCCTGCTCCATCAGACCACGGGCGATCTGATGCTCCGGGTGGCCGGGTGAACATTGCTCCGGGCGCATGACCCCCGCGATACCTTCAATGTCGGCCGAGATAAAAATTTTCATGAGGTTAATTTATCCAGAATCTGCGTCAGTGAGGGACGATGATGACCGCGAAAGCCAGTAACAGCCTCTGCGCTCAACAAGGCATCGAGTACAGCCTGTTCCGTTGCATCCGCTGCGGCAGCAAACAGCGGCTCCAGCGTGTCGTCCTGTGGCGGCAGTGGCAGCGGTTGCGTGGAAAACGCCACGGCAATATCGCCCGAGCCGTGTCCCCAGTAACTGCCCAGCCTTCCAAGACCGGCACCGGCTCGCTTCGCGATGCGCTTTAGCTGCCGTGTGTCCAGCGGGGCATCTGTTGCCATGATGATGATGACAGAGCCGGCATCACGCTGCGGCGCCTCTCCGGCGAGCAGCGGCGCAATCATCTCGCCCGCCCGGACGCCATCCAGTGTGAGTGCCTCCAGCGCGCCGAAATTGGCCAATACCAGCACGCCAAGCGTGGCGTTGAGTGAAGGAATTACCCGTGAGGCGGTTCCGATGCCCCCTTTCAGACCGAAACAGCTCATCCCGCGTCCCGCGCCGACGCTGCCACGCGCGAAGTCTGCGGAGGCCGTCTGCAGCGCCGCCTTAGCCATATCCTCACTGATTGCCAGCGCCTGGATATCATTCAGCCAGCCATCGTTGCACTCCAGCACCAGTGGGTTCACCGTGGGCAACGTCCGGCCCAGTTCCGGATTATGACGGATGGCATCGCGCACCAGCGCCGTAAACAGCGTGCCAACCGCCAGCGTGTTACTGAGCAGAATCGGCGTCTGAAGCACGCCAAGTTCCTCTATCTGAACCAGTCCGACGGGTTTCGCAAAGCCGTTCAGCACCTCAGCCCCACACGGCAGCGGCGTGAGAAACAGATTATCGCCCGGCGGCAGGATAGTGGTGACGCCAGTCTGCTTTTCGCCTTCATTCAGCGTGTAATGTCCGACACGCACGCCCGCAACATCGCTGATGCGATTAGTGGGTCCGCAGGCGCTTCGTGGCTGCCCAAGCTGACGCAGGTTACGCCAGCGATCAAGCAGCAGATCGCGCTGTAGTTGTTGGTAATCCATCGTCAGCCCTTGAGTTTGGGATCGAGTGTATCGCGCAACGCGTCGCCAAGCAGATTGAATGCCAGCACGGTGATAAAAATCGCCAGCCCTGGAAATACGCTCATGTGCCAGGACCCGGCCATCATCATGCTGCGGCTCATCGCCAGAATATTTCCCCATTCCGGCACATCAGGCTCCGGACCCAGCCCGATAAAACTCAGGCCCGCCGCAGTCAGAATACTGGTACCAATGCGCATGGTAAAATAGACAATCACGCTGGAGAGCGTGCCGGGCAGAATATGCCGCAGAATAATCACGCGGTCTGGCGCACCGGCACAGCGCACAGCTTCAACATAGGCAGCCTGCTTCAGAGAGAGCGTCGACGCCCGCACGATGCGGGCAAATACCGGCACGCTGAATACCGCAACCGCGATAATGACATTATTCAGGCCCGTCCCCAGCAGCGCCACCACCGCAATGGCCAGCAACATGCCGGGAAACGCGAATAAGACGTCGGCACCGCGCATGATCAGCATATCGACCCAGCCGCCGTAATAGCCCGCCAGTAACCCGAGCATGACCCCGACCAGCATGCCGATCGTCACCGACAGCACGCCGATATAGAGCGAGATACGCGCGCCATAGATAATGCGACTGAGCAGGTCGCGTCCCAGTTCATCGGTCCCCATCCAGTGTGCCGCCGTTGGCGGCGACGACAGCGCCATCCAGTCCGGGGCCATAGGATCCCAGGGCGCCAGCCAGGGCGCAACGATCGCCACCACAATCAACAGCAGCACAAAGCCGCCTGAGACCAGTGCCAAAGGGTTACGCACGAAGGCATGCAGGAAATCGCGCCACGGCGAACGAATGATCTGAGGCGGGTTGTCAGTCAGCAATTGACTACTCATTTCGGCTCCTGTCGCAGGCGAATGGCTGGGTTAACTACCGCGTAAAGCAGATCGACCAGCAGATTAATCACAATAAATTCAAACACGAACAACATCACGAGTGCCTGAATCACCGGCTGATCCTGCGCTTTGATCGACTCAATCAATAACCAGCCTAACCCTGGCCAGTTGAAAACACTCTCGACGACGATGGAGCCACCCAGCAGAAAACCGAACTGCAGACCCAGCATGGTAATCACCGGAATGAGCGCATTGCGCATCACATGCTTCCACGTTACCAGCCGGTTACGCAGTCCTTTGGCTTTGGCGGTGCGCACGTAATCTTCCTGCGCCACCTCAAGAAAGGCCGAACGGGTGAAGCGCGCCATGACCGCCGCAACCGACGAACCCAGCGTGATGGCGGGCAGGACAATATCACTGGCCTGGTTAAAACCGCTGACCGAAAACAGCCCAAAAGGCATCGCGACGAACTGAATAAGCAACAGCCCCAGCCAGAAGGCGGGCATCGAAATACCGCCTACCGCCACGCTCATCAGCGTCCAGTCCTGCCATCTTCCCCGTTTCAGGGCCGCCATCACGCCGAATAACAACCCGAGAATAACGGACCAGGTAAAACCTGCTAAGGCCAGCCACAGCGTCGGCATAAAGCCCTGTCGAATCACCTCCCGCACCGGTTGCTGAGTGCGATAGGTGGTGCCCAGATCGCCCTGCAACAGGCTGCCGATCCAGTGGAGATACTGTTGCGGCAGCGGATCGTTAAGCCCGAGATGCTGACGCGCCGCCTCGATGGCCTCGATGGGCGCATCCGGTCCGGCATATGCGCGCGCCGGGTCGCCCGGCATGAGCTTGATAAAACCGAATACCAGCAACGAGACCACCAGCAAAACCGGGATCATCTCCAGTAATCGGCGAATGATGTATGCAAACATGCCATTCCCTGAAATGAGGTGTGACTGGCCTCCTCACGTCTCCGCCCCTTTCGGGAGGGGTGACGAGAGAAGAACCGTCTTATTTAAAGGACGCCTGAGTGAACAGGAAATTGCCATCAGGCAGCATTGAAACGCCGCTCAGGGTGCTACGCTTGCCCACCAGGTTGTCTGGCGTACCAAGGAACGCCACCGGCGCTTCTTTCCACAAGACCTTTTGCGCCTGTGCATAGGCAATGCCGCGCTTTGCCGGATCGGCCGTCGCCAGCCCGGCTGCAATCGCTTTGTCTGCGTCAGGATTACTGAAGTAGGAGACGTTATAGGAGGTCGGCACCCAGGATTCGGTGGCAAACAGCGGACGCAGCGCCCAGTCGGCATCGCCTGTTGAGGTCGACCAGCCACCATAATAGAGGTCAAACTCGGCCTTTTTCGGGTCCTGTACACCCCACAACTTAGCGTTGCGCGTGCCGGAATCCATCGGCGTCACCGTGGCCCGAATGCCTGCCGTGGCCAGTTGCGCTTTCAGCACCTGAGCGGCACGGACGCTGGCCGTGGCATTGGTCACCCAGAGCTTAAGATCCAGACCATTCGGATAGCCCGCCGCTTTCAGCAAGGCTTTGGCCTTATCCGGCGCATAACTGTACTCAGGATCGGTTTGTTTCTGGTAGAACTGTACGCCTTCCGGTATAGCGGATGTGGCAGGTTTACCCAGACCGGCAAACGCCACTTTCAGCCACAGATTACGGTCAATCGCATAGTTGATGGCCTGACGCACCCGAACATCCGCCAGCGGCTTGTGCTGCGTGTTGATCGCCATGTAATAGAGATAAATGCTCGGATCGCGCTGAATGGAGAGATGGCTGTCCTGTTTCACGGCGGCGATCAGGTCTGAAGGCAGTGGCCAGATGGCATCCACCTGCCCCGATTTTAATGCGGCGACGCGTGTCGCATCTTCCGGACTCGGCGAGAAGATGACATGGTCAACTTTAGGCCATCCCTTCTGCCAGTAACCGTCATACTTCGCCAGCGTGACCGCTTTGCCCGGTGTCCAGTTAACAAATTTAAACGGACCGGTGCCGACCGGATGCAGTCGCAACTGCGCTTCGTCCGGGTATTGCTTAAGAATGGATGGACTCCACATCACCGCCGAAGGATGCGCCAGCGTGTTGATAAAGGCCCCGAACGACTGATTCAGATCGATTTTTACCTGGTCGGGTGCCATTACCGTGACCTTATCGATCATTTTGTAGAGGCTATTACGCTTCAGCCCTTTTTTCTGATCTGCCAGACGATCAAGGTTTGCTTTGACCGCATCGGCATCAAACGGGGTACCGTCCTGGAAAGTGACACCTTTGCGCAGCGTCAGCGTAAATTCGGTGGCACTGTCATTAGAGGTATAACCGGTCGCCAGCCAGGGCTGCAGCTTCATCGCGGGATCAAACTGGAACAACCGCTCAAAGATGCCGCTCTGCACCGAGTAGCTGACATTATCTGAGGTGTCATGTGGATCCAGCCCCGTGATATCGGCATACATTGAAATGCGCAGATCCTGTGCCTGCGCAGTCATGACCAGCGTCGTCGTCAATGCGAGGGTTAGCGAAGTACGGCGAAACAGCGTTTTCATAGATTCTCCTGGTCGTTGAGGATAATTACAATGCAATGCCGTCAGCGACCCAATGCTGGGGCGCAACCTGGCGATAACGGGGTTTAGTGACCGTTTCACCCACCTTACGCAGCGGCGAGGGAATTTCGCTGTCATCGAAAAGACGGGGCTGACGGTTCTCTGGATCGGCGACTGGCACGGAAGCCAGCAGACGTTGGGTATAGGGATGTTGCGGCTGATTAAAGACCGACTGACGTGGTCCAAGCTCCACAATCTGGCCGAGGTACATCACCGCGACGCGATTCGCAATACGCTCGACGACCGCCATATCGTGAGAGATGAAAATCCATGCCACGCCCGTTTGCTGCTGCAGGTCCATCATCAGATTGACCACCTGTGCCTGAATTGAGACATCCAGCGCCGATACCGCCTCATCCGCAATAATGACTTTCGGTTTCAGCGCCATAGCGCGGGCAATGGCAATACGCTGACGCTGACCACCCGAAAATTCGTGCGGATAACGACGCGCATGCTCTGGCAGGAGACCGACGCTCTTCAGCAGCTCATCAATCTGTGGGGAAGCCTGTTCCAGTGAAGAGACCATGCCATGTAATAGCAATGGCTCGGCAATGGTAAAACCCACTGTCAGGCGGGGATTCAGTGAGGCATAAGGATCCTGAAACACCATCTGGATTTCACGGCGCAGCGGCTGGAACGCGGCCTCTTTCAGGTCAGAAATTTCCTTTCCTTCAAAATGAATGCTTTCAGCGTCACTGTTGATGAGGCGCATCAGCGCCCGTCCGGTGGTCGATTTGCCGCAGCCGCTTTCACCCACGATGGCCAGGGTTTCACCCGGCCACAGACTGAAATCAATCTGTTCCACTGCATGCACATGATGCGTAAGGCTTGAAAAGATACCGCTGCGGATCGGGTAATAGACTTTCAGGCCGCGCACATCCAGCAGCGGCGCGACATCATAGCGAGCGGTTTGCTGTTCGCTTTGCTCAGCCTCGCCCGCACCCGGCAGAGGAAAGCGTTGTGGCCACGCGTGTTCCCGCATATCGCCGAGTTTTGGCACTGCCGCCAGTAACGCCTGGGTATAAGCGTGCTTCGGGGCGGCAAAAATCTCAGATACGGTTCCCTGCTCGACCACTTCGCCTCGCAGCATGACCACCACGCGATCGGCGATTTCCGCTACCACGCCCATATCATGGGTGATAAACAGCACCGCCATCTGTTTCTCGCGTTGCAGGTCACGCAGAATATGGAGAATGCGCGCCTGAACGGTGACATCCAGCGCAGTGGTCGGCTCATCAGCAATCAGGAGTTGCGGGTCACAGGCAAGGGCCTGCGCAATCATCACACGCTGCCGCATGCCGCCTGACAGCGAGTGCGGATAGCTTTTCATGACGCGATCCACATCGGCGATTCGCACCTGTCGCAGCAGTTCACGCACGCGCGCATGGGCCTGCTTTTTGTCACACAGATGGTGATCGCGTAATGCCTCCGTAAGCTGATCATCAACGCGCAGCACCGGATTCAGCGACGTCATGGGCTCCTGAAAGATCATCGCCATTTCACGGCCACGCAGTGTGCGGCGCTGAGCGTCATCCAGCGTTTCTAACGCATGCACGTTTCCGCTCCGGTCGCAAAACTGCATACTGCCGTGATCGATACAGCCGTTATTTGCCAGCAGGCCCATCACAGCCAGCGACGTGACCGATTTACCGGAGCCGCTTTCGCCCACGACAGCGACAATTTCACCGGGATGAATGGCAAAACTGATGCCTTTGAGCGCCTGATTTTCACCGCTGCGTCCATGAAACGAGACGCTGAGATCCTGAATCGCCAGCACGGGGGATGACGAGGCAGCACCGGTTGCAGGGGAAGTACGTTCTGTGTCCGTCATCGTCGCCTCGCAGAGTTATAGCCAGATGCGGCCTTCGGAGTAGCTCAAAAAAGGAGAACTGTCGGCGGCAAGCCAGATGGGGCCATCCAGATCGACGAACTCTGCGTTAACCGCGACGGGCAATGCCGCATCCATGGCCAGTGACGAGCCCAGCATGCAACCGACCATGATGCGCATATTCAGCGTCCGGGCTTCATCCGCCATCGCCAGCGCTTCCGTCAGGCCACCGCACTTATCCAGCTTGATGTTGATCATTTCGTAACGATCGCGTAATCCGGCAATATCCACCCGTGTATGGCAGCTCTCATCGGCACAGACCGGTATGGGATGCTTAAAGCGTTGCAGGTCATGATCCTGTCCGGCGGGAAGCGGTTGCTCGACCATCGCAATATTGAAGGCCTTCAATGCCACCAGCAGGCTTTCAAGGTCCAGCCCCGACCACGCTTCATTGGCATCGATAATGAGCGTGGCATGCGGTGCCGCCGCACGAATCGCCGCCACTTTTTCCAGAATCTCACTGCGGTCGAGCTTAATTTTGAGCAGGATGGCGCCACGTAACACGGCATCCGCCGCCGCGAGAGCCATATTTTCCTGCGTATCCAGGCTAAGGGTTTCTGCCGTAATGACTGACTCATGCTGAGAGCACGCACTCATTTGCCACAGCGTCTGATTCGCCCGGGCGGCATCCAGTCGCCACAGCGCACAGTCCAGCACGTTGCGCGCAGAACCGGCGGGTAAACGCTGTTGCAGATCATGACGGCTCAGGCCCGACTCTACCTCAGTACGAACGGCTTCGAGCATAGTCTGAACGCTCTCCGGCGACTCATCGTAACGCGCCGTCGGGGTACATTCGCCCTGCCCGATGAAACCCTCCTGCTCCAGTGTGACCCGGATGACCGTCACGGCGGTACGTGTACCACGTGCGATAGCAAAGGGGCGGGCCAGCGGCAGCTCCACCACATCAATCTGCAACTGTCGCATTTCAGCCACGCTCCTGAAGCAGTGCGGCGATCCCATCAATACCAAAACGCACCGGATCCGTGGCCGGTAAGCCGAACTCAGCGCTGATTTCGGCGCAAAAAGCGAGCGCCTCTTCTTCACTGTAATTGGAGGTGTTGATAGCAAAGCCAGCAAGCTGAACGGACTCACTGGTCACCTGCGCGGCACGCAGATTGGCTTCCACGCACGCCTGCAGGCTGACCATGGGCTGGTGTGGCAAATGACGCATATGAGGACGTCCCATTTCGTGACACATCACCAGCCAGTGCGGTTGGGCACCGTGCATCAGGCCCATACTCACGCCCGCATAGGAGGGATGGAACAATGAGCCCTGCCCTTCAACGATATCCCAGTGGTCCTCGTCATTTGCCGGTGAGAGCGCCTCTGCTGCACCGGCAATAAAGTCAGCGATAACCGCATCCACAGCGATGCCCTCCCCTGCGACCAGAATGCCGGTCTGTCCCGTGGCACGAAAATCAGCTTTCATGCCGCGCGCACGCATCGCAGCTTCCAGCGCCAGAGAGGTGTACATCTTGCCCACAGAGCAGTCCGTACCCACGGTCAGGATGCGCTTACCTGAGCGCTTCTTACCGCTGCCCACACTGAGCGCCGGACGCATATGACGCAGGTCGAACAGCTCAACGCCAGCAACCTGCGCAAGCGCGACCAGTTCCGGTTCGTCCACCAGCCGGTGGTGCAGACCACTGGCCACATTCATACCTGCCTGAATGGCACTTTTAATCGTTTCCAGCCAGTGCGCTGGCAGATAGCCGCCGGCATTCGCCGTGCCCAGCACCAGCGTTTTTGCGCCGCGCACTTTAGCGCCGGGAATATCCAGTTCATCCAGACCCAGACTGACCGTGCAGCCCGGCAGTTTAATTTCGCCAACGCACTGGTCCGGCCGCCAGATATGAATACCGCGCGCCGTTTTTGCCGCGAGGGGATCGGTAACATCGCCAAGAAAGAGTAAATAGGGTTGTGGGATTAGCATGTTGTCTCTCGTTTCAGCCAAAAGATCAGGTTCTGAAACCACTATTTCATGCGTTCTGAAAGGTGACGAATGCTTGTTTAGCAGGAGGGTATAACGGCAGGTTATAGCCAGAGGGAATAGTGATGACAGGTGGGTTTTTCAGGGGGTTTGGCACAGGGAATGGGTTCAAGCAAGGGGTGGGTCATAGGAAAAAGATTGCGTTCGGGCAGGCAGGATGAATATGGGCAAGGGGAGGAAATGGCTTACGGAGTATCTAACGCCGGGCCGCTGGTGAGAGCATTCATAACGAATGCCAGCGACCCTTCCGGGTTATATCAGCGCAACAAAAGAATCCCCTACCTGAAATTAATCCGTTTCTTCCGGTGCAAGGTGAAACAGCTTTTCTGCCATCGAAAGGATTCTGTCTTTATCGACTATTTTATCAACCCATTCTGCAGGGATGCCTGACAGTCCATACAAAGCGCCTGCTAACTGGCCTGCGGTGGCTGCCACGCTATCAGCGTCATCAGCAAGATTTGCCGCCAGCAAAATGGCATCTTTGAAATTGTTTGTATGCCAGACAGCCCATAATGCTGCTTCCAGTGTGTCGATAACGTAACCGGAGGAGCGGATTTGGTCACGATGCTTTTCTTTATATTCACCGGCATTGATGATCAGAGGTCTTACCATTAAAGACATTTTATGAGGCGCGAAGGCTTCATTTTTACCTAAACCGTTTAAAAGGTAATGTAAAATGGAGTTTAAGTACTGACAGCTATTTATTGACTCTGGTGCTCGATGTGTTGCTGTACTTTGTCTTTTGGCATCACGCCAGCCATCAATGAATGATTTTCGCCTAAAAATTGCTACGGGTGCATGACGAATCAACGAGGCGTTCCCTGCTGTATCAGGGGCGGTGTTACCAATCCAATCAGTACCATGTTTAATTACTTGTTCGAGAGCATAGCGGGTCGCATTACCGATATCGAAACAAACTCCATTCGCGCTATTATGCCCCGTTTTGTACCACTGAATTAACTTTTTCCTGAATAAATCAGTGTCACAGCTTTCCTTTTCAATATACGTTTCTGCCAGACACAGTGCCATTGAGGTGTCATCGGTCCACTCTCCGGCCTTGAGATTGAAAGGACCACCGCCCACCATATCGTAAATGTGAGAACTGTCGCGAGTCTGGAATTCCAGAGTGGTCCCCACTGCATCACCAACAGCCAGTCCAATGAGTAAACCTTTGGCTTTATCTAAGGCTTCAACGTCAGAAATACTTTTTTTCAGCGTATGCATCCACTCAGGTTTCACTGGCTTTTCATCAGGCATTGGCTGATGTTCGTAAGCCATCCGGTTGATGAGTTGAGGCGATAGCTCAGGGAGTAGATGTGCATATTTTCTGGCGTATGTTCTGAGTTCAGACTCTGACAATCTTAGATCTATCATATAAATTCCTTTTCAATTGCGTGGTGGTAAAGCGCTACAACGTTTCTTAGTCGTGTCTCTTCGTTGTTCAGCAAACGCTAAGGACCAAAATAGTGCATTAACGTATCCATATCATGCCAGTCATCTTGTGTAAGTGGCTGTTTCTCCATGCTGTCAAATTTGTACCTGATGCCCTTCATTGGAATTGAGTACTCATTTTTTGTTGCTAAATCCATTAACAAGAATATATCATCCTTCATATTAAGCTCAGCCTGAACGATAGTGACAATTGATTGTAGCCGTTCTGTTATAAACATCATAAGCTACATCAATGCTGCCCCAGGCACCGCTTAAAGGTAATGAAGTTCTCGCCTGTTCCTTAAACCAACGTTTTAATCTTTGAGTTACGTCCCTAGTCAGGCTTTTCTGCTCACCCATCAACAATTTTTCTGGTGCAAAACTCCAGTGCGATATTAAAGCGGCTGAGTTCCCGGGCTCAATAAAATTGACAACCAAATAAATATCGCCACTGTTATTGCTTTTAAGTGGGAAAATACTTCTATATGAAACTGTGTCCCCGCCATTATCTGGCCATGGCTCCCAGATAAACCCAGGAATTACCATTAACTCATGCTTAGTTATTTTTGGGGTTACAATCAACGAGTCATTAAAAACCAGTTCTCCCGCTGCGTATTTTAAGCTCATATTTAAAAGATCGTCCTTGTTATTACAGATTGAGACACGATCATAACTCTGCCCTTACCTCTTCAACGACAGTCCACTAAAGAGATCCATCATAAAATCACTCTCCGTTTTAAATGAACCAGCTTCAGTTGCAGCAGGACCAGACAGTCTTCCATCACTGACCTGGTGTTGGTGTGGAATCCGGTCATCATCATGCAGCCGATTTCGCTCCAATACGTCTATAAAAAATAAGTCGCTGAAACGCACGATCTTTGCCGCTTTTTAGCAAAAATTAAAATAAATCTCTCTTAATAAATCTCCATCTTTTTCATCCATAGTGACATCTTTTACCCTGTTCAGGTCTGCAAGAATCCCTTTTACAGGAACATCATCTTTTAGAATACTTTCGAAGAAATCACTTCTATTGCTTTCCGGAACATATTTATTAATTAAATAAAACAGGTGCTCCCTTAACGCTTGCTGAGTCATCGTATCTACACCTAAGTGATAAATGAAATTCATAATGATAAACACGGCCTGTCTGATTCTTTATCTGATCTTGTAAGCATCATTTTCTATGGCGTTGAACATTTATAAGCATTGATTGCTGAAAGAGGTTTTGGCGGATTAATTAAGAGCAGAAGCACATAAAATGTTCCTGGCAAAACTCACATAATCAGGCCCGTATAGTACGCTTAAAATTTAGCAATGTTAATTCCATCTCTGATCTGGGTTAACAAAATGACTTCATTAGCATCAGCCGGGCTATGTTGAGCTTTGAGTGCTTCGTCCTTACTTATTTCAGACTCAATCTCTTTACTGACTAAACCGCCATCATCATATTGAATATAGAAAACTCCATCTCTTACTACGATATCAATCCCATAGTCACTAAATAGCATCTCGGTCATATAGTTCTCTTAAAATATTTATGTTCGAAGAATTAGGAAATGCCGCATTCAGCCCAGGCATTAGAAACAAACCGCGCTGCCTTAGAGGTTTTGGACTGGACGAGACCGAGCCATTACCCGGTGTAGCCGCTGTGAGGCTGTACGCTTCTGAAACGTATGGTGCTAAGCGTCATTATGCTGCAATTACTATCGTGCTGAATCGGAAATATGTTCAACATCACCAGCTTCACTCTTTAGCCGTGATGATCACTTTACTCAGGCAATCTGGATTTTTGACAGCAAAAGAAAATGTGATTACCTGACCATCCATATCCGGGGGAGATGAGTAGCTAGTTACTTCATTTTCAGATTGGCCACGAGGATAGTCACTCAACTTAACCTCCGGATAGTGTTTTCTGACATCATTAAGGGTTGTGCATTTACCATCGGGAGAAAAGCTCAGAAAAGGGGCGACGTCGCCGGATGATTTACTGACACGCAACTCAATATCAGTAATTTTCGCATCATCTTCCAGTTTTATCGAATTAGCCTGATAAATGTTGATGTAATCATTTTGGGTTTCTAATGTCAGTGCCAGCGGAAACTGAGTGAGATCTTTCACAGAGAGAGATTTAAGTGAAGCACTCAACTGAGGGATAAAGCTCCACATATCTTTATTTTGCATCTTCGCTTCTGCGAACCTGCTAAACAAAAAGAAACTCAGTATTAACAGAACACTTTTTCTTCGATGTGACGTTTTTTTCATACTAATCCGTATATTGATCATCATAATAGCTCCCGGTATCACACTCTCCAGCAGGGATAAGGGATTGATAACCTCTTCACGTTCTTGCCATCTTAATGGGGTTAACCGGGCTGGCGGAGGATCATCGTCCTTAAAGGCTGGTGTTGGTGCTAACACAGCAACATCATAGATGAGCCTGCATCAGTAGATAACAAGTCTCCCGGAAGGCCATTGCCCTTCCTATCCACAGGGTATGTATCCATTTTCATAAATCATCATCAGCCGACCAAAAAATTGCGAGTTAGGTAAATATGATTTATAAGCATCTTCAGCAAGAAAACTGACTAAATCCCACTTCACATTATTGAACAGGATATCATCATCTAATGAAGTGGGATTCTTCATGAAGGGTATGATTTCAATATCAATAATCTCTTTTGCTTCTTTGACAAGATCATTCCAGTTCTGATATTTCAAGCTTTGCTTTATGGCCAGATACCCGGTTATCGCATTACCCGCCTGAAGCGATACATTTTCCCAGTCGTCGCTAGTTATACGGCTGATAAAATCTGATTCAGCAGTTATCTTTTTTATGTTGTTCAAATAACCGCCTTTACCTGTATTAGTAAACCACGGAATATTCTGAAGACGCTTCACAGCTGTTCTGGAGATTTTCATTTAACCTCTATTTTGCATTGAGCGGAATAGGAATGCCTTAATAGTGGGTTAAGAGATCTGCAAAATTTAGATAGTCCGGCAATTGAATTTTTAAAAAACATATCATCATGTATGCTTCTGAAACCCGCTCTTTACTCTCTTCTGATGCGATAAATCGAGTGCCGAATCAGCAGGTCTTAATTTACCCTGACGTATTCAAATGAGTTTAGGAAAAATAATGCATCACAGATTAGATTTACTTGCTCTGGACTGAGAAATTAACATTATTTCATAGGCACCCTGTCCACTACAGCAAGCTTCTACAGCCTCCTTTTCATTTATTTCATATCTGACATCCTTATTTACAACGCCACCTTCATCAAAATTTATGTAATACTTACCATTCTCTTCAGTGATGAACATGCCATAACCACTAAATATCATTTTTTCCATCATCACTACCTTAGCGACACGTGATATTATTAAACTGACCTGATTATACTGTTATAATAAAATAAATGAAGCATCTTAAACAAAAACTTCTCATATGTTGGAATAAAACTTATGATAGAAACATGTAAACACTTCATGTTTTCTGGTGGTCTTTTTTAATCCTGTCACCTAATGACATTATAACTTCATAGGCATCCTGTTGGCTTTTTTTGATTTTTATCGCTTCATCCATGCTGATTTCAGCTTCAAGATATTCAGTAACAAGCTTGCCCGAATCAAACAAAGCAATAAGAATCCCATCCCTGTCTACAAGGGTTATCCCATAGCCGGAAAAGATCTTATTTTGCATATATAACACCTATTAATGATTAAAGAGGTCTGATATAAAAGTCAGGAATCTGATTGCATTTCTCCTTGCCTGTGCAAAACGCCTGATTGAAGAGCTTATCGCAACCTGACTTATTTTCAACAACGTTGTTCACATAACGCATAGGTCATAATGTAAGGTTGCCATATGATTCTCCATAAGCTTTCCTGTGTATGCACGGCGCTAGTGTTGCTTGTCTGCATGGCACTTTTAGAAAACGCAACAGAGTGGAAACGTTTTCCATCGCATTATGAAATGATAGATAAAAAAGTTTAGAACTGATAATATCCAGATAAGTACTTTACTATTTTCCCTCTGAATCGAGTATCTTAGCGATATTACATTTTATTGAATCGAGTGGAATATTACGTTTAACCCTCTCATTGTAATCATCATGCCAGAGATGATAATCAGAGAAAGAACCATTTCCGCTAAACATTAACCTCCATGCATCGCAGGCCTCCTTACAATAAGTAGCTGATTCAACTCCCTGAGAGTGGATAGAAATCCTGAGTTTTTCTATTATTGATAAAACGCCTCTAATCCAGTTACACTCGCCATCATTGATCAGAATATTTTTTAGATTCAGAAATTCAATTAATAACTTTTGAGCTATTTCTTTACAATACACTACCCACCTCACAGGCTATACTTCTGATACATCCACACCCTCATCCGACTGCATTAACTGGCCTTTTAATCATTAGTATAACACGGGCGTTACAGGTGCAGAGGGCCAGCATCATTCTGTGGGACCATCATGATTAATATTTACTTCTTCAGCATCAGTAAGCCCGTGATAACCGCACCAGTTGATCAGTTCTCTGATGGAAAGAGAAATACCAGTCACTCCAGCCATCAATTTTTCCATTAAAAACGCAGACTATTAAGACCTCTTTTTTTGAATCCACCGTCATGTAGTAAAATCCTCCACCATCGGGCGGTGAAAAAGATGATAAGATTTTTCCTTGCGCATTTATTATAATGAGTCTTTCAGGCAAACTTCTCTTCTGATCAAGAACAAATATTAAATCTCTGCTTTCATCAACCAACACCTGATCGACCTCGGATAAAGCCAATGACAATGCTTCACCCTTAAATTTCCACTTAAGAGTAGCTTGATCAGCCAGTAAAATTAAATCATTAATAGCATACATTTAAACCTATCTCTCTTAGCTGATCAATTAATTGCGGCAAACGGGACAGCTTTGCCATAAGCAAAAAACCCTTAATCACCATTTTCTTTCAACATTATTAAATACAGCTTAGTCATGATTTTGCTCTGACCGTAACCGGGCAACGGGGGCTAGAACAGATGATAAAATCTCTGGGATTCATTGGAGATCTCACTACCGAAAGATGTCTTCCGAATCATCATTAGTGATTAAGACATAAGGGAACTATTTGTGCGAATGATGAGCTATGTCCTCACATGCATTACATTTCCCTGGACAACTTAGTCTTAAAACTATAAATAAGATTAGTCCAAGTTGCTTGCTGGTTTTACTGATGCGACACACTTGTGCATTGTAGTGGAGGTTAACCTTCTTGCATGGCTTATTGTGGTCCCGCCGCTCGCTGAAAAAGTCAGTCAAACGGTGCTCACCCTCGTAACGGAAGTGCCAGTGGGTCTGACCGTCATCCTTCCCGGGTGTGATAACCATGGATATCATTTTTCCAGCGGATATAGTTCACGGCGGTTATGCATGATGTCTGAACCCGTATGGGGCAATCCAATGGGTTGCCTGCATTGTCCCGTCGCAACTGCTCAAAACCTGGCTGCAAGTCATTATAAGGCAACAAACAACCTGCATTATCGTAGTTACATGATGTCTGCTGAAAAGATATCGTCGCACTCTTCAGGGTTGAGGTTGTTACCTAAATCGAAATCAAGCCAGGGAAACCTGAATATCGCAGAGCTATTCTCATCATCAATACTCACCAGGGAGTAACTTACATCTGGCTTTTAGTTTCAGGCCTAAGGTTTGAGAGAAAAGTGGATGGTATGACGAGAGTCGCGGAATGGATATTCCGCGATAACAGCACTACAGACCCGTATGGGTTATTTCATGCGACGCTGCCGGGCGACGCTGGCAAGGCGTTGTGTCCGGCAGTAAATGGCAAACAGGACGAAACCCTGCCCATTCAGTACCCAGCGAGCACCCACTAAAGCAGCGAGTGCCAGAATCAGCCACAGGCCCGAGTGGCTAGCAGTAACAACGCTGTAGCTCAGGAGTAAAACAGTCGATATAAGCAATATTGCACAGACATAAGCCAGTCCCGCCACACCCGCTGTATGGCCTCGCGCAAGCAGGTAACTGGACGTGAGTATCGCGCCAATAACAACAATGGAGGGAACAAAAAAACTTAACGCATGCATCTGTGGACTCAGAGGAGGTAAAGCGTGCAGAAATGTCAGCAGATTAAATGCAAATGCAACCAGTAACAGCATCAGCACAATTGCAACGGGGAAGCCATTTTGCCGGGGCAGCGCCTCAGAAGGCTGTTTAAAATAGCGCTCAAGCTCTGAAGTAGATCGGGCAAGTATGGAATCATCCTGCCGTGCGATTGCCTGATCTATTTCGCGCCCCTGTTGCAGGAGTTCAGTGATATTACGTCCAATAAGCCATGATAAAAATTGCATTAAATTACCGCCAGTGACTGGATTGTTCCCACGATGTAGCGTCCGGTACGCGGGACGTTACCTGGAGCAGCAATGATACCACTGACAGCACTGCCAGCCACAGCCGCTGCACTGGTGACGACCTGTGCGAGTTGCTTAACAAGTTCTTTTTGCACCGGCTCTACAGGGAAACGTTTTGGATAAAGTCCTGCACGGATGGCGGCTTTGAGCTCTTTATTAGTTATACCCGGGTTTTGTGCTTTGATGATTAATTCAGTAAGCCGCGCCCTGTCCTGCCTTGGATAGTTCCTGAGCCACTCCGTAGCTTTTAAAGAAGAGACCGATTTCATCGCTCGCCATGTTGCCAGGGCTTCTTTTAATGCACCGCCCACACTGGCAAGTGAAATAAGGTCAAGAGACGTTGAAGTGGCAACGTACCACTCCTGAGAGTCCAGCCACGCGACGTTTTCACCACCGTTTTCGACGAGATCATAAACCCGGTAGATACCATTAATACACTGCACACCTGTTGCCGCAGCACCGGCATAACCAATGGCGACAAGCACGCCGCTACTGCCAGCCGTTATCGGCGTTGCTGAAGCACCGATAACCGCCACGCCAGCGGTGATAATCATGGCACCACAGGAAAGAACGGTCGAGGCAATCTCCGTGCCCATTGAGGTCGCGCTGACTGCTTCACTCAGTGACTTGCCCGTATCAGACGCTGTGGCTTGCTTAGGCGTTTTGGTCACAATAAGATGTGTGACGATACCACTTTGGCCATTAGGATGACGCTGACCAGGCCGGACAAGATAACGCTGTGCGCCATCTGCATAGATGATGCCAGCCTGATAAAACTCCCGGGTACAATCCATTGCTGCACCCAGCGCTTTGAAATCAAAATCAGGTGCCCCATAACCGGTCAGTCTCGCGATGTCATAACCCGGTAAGTTATTTTCGGGATTCATTCCTGGCAGGTTCATTTTATCTCCTTATAGGCTCAACAGGGTAAAAAGAGAGTTTTTAGATATTGAAATGCGAAATGGAAAAACCATTATTGCTGCCCCAAAACCATATATCAACATGCAGGCAATATAAAAACAAGCTTACCGTTTTTTGATTGCAGAAAAATAGTTACCCCACCCCTCGCTTCTTGACTCAACAGCCCTAATATAGGGTTTACATGTCACATGAAAAAACTTTAAAAACAATCACTTTCTAAACACGGCAGTAAGATTGCCACTGTGAAGTGAAGCAAAGCATAACCCAAAAATTATTTGAATTAATTCAAGCATCACTGCCAAACATTAAATAACTGCTTCCAAATTTCCATCTCATCATCTGTAGAAAGACTATTGTCACCCGTAACCTTATGATAATTCATGAAACAAACATCTATGGCCCGTATTGAAAGTTTTTATTCTTGCGACTTCCATCAATTATTGCATTTTTAATATGTAAATTACTTCAATTTAACCAACCTAACTATTTGCAATTATAAATTTATTTTATAACCCTGCATCCCAAATTATATATATACCATGGTTAAATGATCTTGTCTCGTATGAAACTGACACATTCCCCCAAGGAAAGCCCCATCTAACCACTTCAGTTTCAATAAAATCAGGATATCCTAGTTCCAGAGATGAGCTAAGCCATTTAGACAAGTCTCTTACTGATTCATTTAACATTTCAATGTCAGTTCGCCTATTCCAATCATTTAAAGAATGATAATATTCACTTCCTTTATCCACAAGTTGAACCATGAATGGAAAATTAAAACATATTGGCCTAATACGAAGTTCAAATTCTTTATTATGGAAAATTATTGAGTCGATAAGATAATGATGAGGCATAAGGCTTTTTATAGAACCTGACCTTTGTAAGCTTTTGTAAAGCTCGCTTTTACAAAAAAGCTCTTCACTTGTAATTTCCAAATATTTTTCATCTATGACTAATGCGCCTGTAGTTGGTTTAAATTTTAACTTTTTCATATATCAATGATTTTTCCTGGGGTTAGCAAATGTCTAAATTCTTCTGGTATAAAGAACTGAAGTCCCCCACCATCGCCATAAATTTTATTTGCTGCTGCTCTACCATAGGCAACATCAATATCTTCACTTACATAAAATGCTCTTAATTTTGTACGAACAGGCCAGTCTGGATCTAATTTAACTTGCAAAGCTTGGTGATAACCTAACGGATTATTTCTGTATTGTCTAACAGTAGGGAATGTCACTACATATGCAGGTTTTTGGTCGCCGTTAGGATAAAGAGCATAGAGAATTGTACCTTTTTTAAGCTTCCTGTTCTTGTAAACATCAATTCCTGGATAATCGGGATTTTCTGGTCCCTGCCACTTCGTTGCTTCTTTCGCAGGGTTTTTACACTTCATCAACCCCCACGGATCCACCCATCCCAGCGCATTCGGCGCATACTGGTAAAGGTTAATCCCGCCCGCCAGCCCTATCGGGTCCTGCTGGGTGAACCGGCCGCTATCCGGGTCATAATAACGAAACAGATTGTAGTGCAGTCCGGTTGATTCGGCCCCTCCGGTGCCTCACCCCCTTGAGGCCATCGCTGAAGCGATGTTCAAATTTGCTTATGCAAATTAGTCCCGGTCCAGGTACTGGCCCTGCATACGCAGATTCTGCTGAACGACCGGCATCCGCTGGCTGGACTCGCGCAGCAGCTTGCCCCACGGGCTGTTGATGCCTTCCCAGGCTTTTTGCCCTTCAGCGTCAGTCAGCAGTTCCGGCATCCCGTTGGCCGCGTTATGGAACCAGTAAATCTCCGGGCTTTCCACACCATCAATACGGGCCAGCGGTTCATAGCTCTGGCTGTCGCTGTAAACGTAGGTCAGCGGTGTACCGTCGTGGATCTCCTGCAACAGGCGATAGCCTTCCCAGACGAAGCGCGTCGTGACGGCGTTCCCGGACGGCCTGCCCTGTAGCAGCGGCTGGCTGGTTTTACTGATACGGCGTCCCAGCGGATCGTAGCGGAAACTCACCTTAGTGCGCGGCTTATTACGGTCCCGTGGCTCGCTGATGACGTCCGTCAGGCGATGCTCACCATCGTAGCGATATCGCCAGCGGGTATGCCCGTCATCCTACTCAGTGGTACGGCCATGAATGTCATATTGCCAGCGGATACCGTTCAGTTCTGTGACACGGTTATGCATCACGTGCGCGGCACTATGGCGATCCAGCGGATTGCCTGCGCCATCCCAGCGCCACTGTTCATTGCCCGGCTGTGCGCCCTCCTGGGACAAGAGCCGGCCGGCGTTATCGTAGTTCCATAACGTCTGGCTGAACGGATTATCGTCACGCTCTTCACGGATCAGGTTGTTGCCGTAATCGAAGTCGCGGCGACGGGACCAGACGCGCGGCGCAGGACGCTGTGCGTCTCCCCTGAACACGTCACGGCGGCGCAGCCTGCCTAACCGATCATACTCACTGCGCATGGTCAGGCCGCCCTGCGTCCGGCTCAGTTCCCGGTGCAGCGTGTCACGGGTAAACTCGGTGACCGGCAGGTTGTCTAACGCGATGCTCAGTAAATGACCGCTGCCGTAGTAAAGCTGCCTGAGATTGCGACCATCCGGCAGTGTTAAGGCTGTGCAGTTACCCAGCGCGTCATACTCCCACGCCAGTTCGCCCTGCTCTCCCTGTTCAGCAACGATGCGGCCCAGCGCATCATATTTAAATGTGATCTCCTGCTCGGCCTGCTGGCTCCACTCCGCGTCAGACAGCGGCAGATGCTGCGACACTTTACCCAGCTGACCGCCGCCACTGTAGTGATAGCGCGTCTGGCCTTCCGGCGTGGTCCGCGCCAGCAGTTGTCCCGCACGGCTCCAGTGATAGCGATGGGTGATGGACTGAGGATGCCCGGCGGCAAAGGTACGTGATACCGTGCGGCCCGCTGCGTCATAATCATATCGCGTGGCAACGCCAGCCAGCCCGACCTGAGCCAGCAACAGAGAATCCGCGCCCCACTCGAACTGATACTGTTCTCCGTTTTCGTTTTGCAGCGCCGTCAACCGGCCACGGCTGTCCCAGCTTCGCTGAACCGTCTCACCCTCTGCATTGCGGTTGGCAATCAATCGCCCGACGTTGTCGTAACGGAATTCACTGCGCTTGCCATCAGACGACTCATAGGCCAGCGGCGGTCCGTTCTCACTCCAGTGCAACCGCTCTTGCCATCCTTCTGCGCGTTCCATCTGAAGAGGACGGCCTGCTAGGTTATAGTGATAAGTACGTGAGATTAAACAAATCAGGCAGCATGACCTGGCATGTTGTATCTGGTAGAGAGATGAACTAAAGCCGGAAGGATCGTGGGATAACTTGCGGCCTTAAAAATTACGAACCAGACTTATATGATGAACATATATTATAAAGATCTCTCCTTAGAGCCTCTAGCTTATTATTATCTTCAATAAGTGGCACCCCCTCCTTGCTTAAAACAATGTCATTTAAACTTCCCATTCCACCAAGTAACATTTTAGCCCCTCTGACAAAATCGTCAGTGTTGTAATCAGCTACTTTGAGCAATTTATCCAGATTATTAGCAATATCATCGCCCCCATTTTTACGTAACAACATAGCTATATCTTTTAATGTTATTTTTATTTCTACAATCATAATAATAGCCATTTATCAGCAATTTTAAAACCAGGCACACCCCATAGTTTGTGAATTGTTATTTGCTAAGTGCCTCCCAAATAAAAACCATTATGGGCCCCGACCTCACCAACATAAACTTTTTTTCAGCAGGAACTCTTACCGGGTCCATCTACCTCAAAAGACCGTCAGCGAGGTGATAATAGCATAAAAGATTATCGTGGACACCCGTGTGTATATCCAGAAGGACTAATGGTTCAAGGAGCAGACAGAGTTTAAAGCCTCATTACATTTCCCTTTTACAATAAAAAGGATTAAATTTCATTACTTAATGACGAAAACCACTTTGCTTCATATTCATCCTGCTCTGATGGGTCGAAGGCTAATCCCTCATTTGCATAATCAAATATATTAACTAAATATCCTTTACGAGCCGGAACTCCTAAACTCGTTTCATAGGCACTCAGCCCTTTAGACATTTGTCTTGTCATTCGTGAGGGGAGTACATTAACTTTAGCGCCTTTGCAATAATAAACTATATTTTTATCCAACTCCCTTATTCTTTTGAAGCACTCAAAAAAATCATCACCTTCAGCATTCAATTGATATTTACTTTCAATATTAACCTTCATGATACATTTGACACCACTTATTAGGTGAACCTCTACATCACGCACTGCACCATCAAACATGCAGGTTAAATTTATTTTGTTTAAATTCAATCTATCCTCCGAAGAAATTTATAAAACTGATTCCTAAAAAACTGCCATTTCCTTTAACCGAGGTAACACACAAAATAACTATATTTTATGTAGCGCTAAGAGATACGACACTGAAAAAAACCTGACGGTGCGACCAGCAGCGCGATGCCTGAATCCAAAACTCACCGTCGTTTACGTCTCCTCGGATTGCCTGCTCGCTCCTGTCTGCAATTAAACGACCGAAATTTTTTTGATGAGAACGATATCCTTTAACAATAAGTATTTATGTAGTTGTGAATTAAAAAGGCAATAATAAATGACGGTTACTCAAGTGGCTTGGCCGCTTAAAAAGCTATTGCTGGATAGAAAACGATAAATCATCATTGCCATGCATTGAGTAAACTTTTCCAGACTTCCTCTTCTTCAGTAGTAGGTACAGTGTAATCCTCAAACTTTTTCCTGTAATTCATAAAAAATCGATCTATGGCCCTGATTGTGACTGTTTTATGTTCCCGGCACAATTGTAACATTAGCAACATTTCTTTTAAGCTGGCAGGATCTTTTATTTCCTTTTTAAAGCAAACTTCAAGATAATATAAAACTTCATTATACGAAAAATAATCCATCACTCCCCCGACAATATGTTTACTTCCTCGAAATGTACCATTCTATTGTCTGCACACATTTTTCGACTCCACCCTTACCAAATTTGGGCTTACATCTTGATGTCACTTTTATTAAGGGAATTGGTTAATTTCGCCCACCAGCGCAAACATTTCATCAAGGGAAAATCTTGCGCTAGACTGAGCAAGTTATAATGACAAATTCATTCCTGATTATTGCCAGCAACCTAAAAGATCTCTCCACAGTTCTTTTTCTTCTTCAATAGTGGCAACGTTATAGTCATTATATTTTTTTACATAATCCCAAAAAAGTATCTGCATGGGTCTGATAGTTACAGTTTTTTGTCTTCTAGACCCCTCTACTAACTCTCTCAGTTCACGTAGATAACTCTCATCTTTAACTCTTAATGTGAAATATTCATTAAGGTAGTCTAACACTTCATTATAAGAATCAAGATTCATTTTTGTTCTCTGGATGAATTTTAATGTCATCAAATATTACTGTTTTTTTATCAACAATAAGTTGTGGAACCCCATTCTTTCCCTATTCTGGGTAAGCTTAGGTAAATGGTTCAAGAGGAGCCCACTCTTTATTACCAAACATTCCAGGAACTTCAGACTGAAGCAGGCCATTTTCATAAAGTTGTAAGGTGTCAAACATGACTCTTGATCTGCCATCACTCCATGAAATATCTTAAGGATCATTCGGATCACGACCTTTAATTTGGAAAGCATCACGAGTAGCACTTCCACTTTCGAATTTTTTGAAACCAAAATAGTTAATTCGCGCAGACTTAGTCTAAAGGGTTGATTCTAAAAATCTCTCTGGTGTCCCATCATCATTTAAATACCTCATGTACCTATAACCTGTTGAAGGAAGTGTTGCACATGGCCCTTCTGACCCAACATAGAAATGCGATTTATCCTTATTTCCACTACTACACCGACTCAACCCCCCATGGATCCACCCAACTCAGCGCATTCGGCGCATACTGGTAAAGGTTGATACCGCCCGCCAGCCCTATCGGGTCCTGCTGAGTGAACCGTCCACTGTCCGGATCATAATAACGAAACAGATTATAGTGCAGTCCGGTTGATTCGGCCCCTGAGGTGCCTCACCCGGTGGGGCCGTCACTGAAGCGATGTTCAAAATTGCTGAAGCAAAATTACTCCAGGTACTAGCCCTGCATCCACAGGTTCAGCTGAACGACTGGCATTCGCTGGCTGGACTCGCGCAGCAGTATTGTCGTGGATCTCCTGCAGCAGACGGTAGCCTTCCCATACAAAGCGCGTCGTGACGGCATTGGCCGACGGTCTCCCCTGTAACAGCGGCTGACTGGTTTTTTATTGATGCGATGCCCAAGCGGATCGTAGCGAAAAATCACCTTTGTGCGCGGCTTGTTACGGTCACGCGGCTCGCTGATGACATTCTTCAGGCGATGCTCCCCATCATAGCGATAAGGCCAGCGGATATGCCCGTCATCTTTCTCCGGGGTACGGCCATGGATATCGTATTGCCAGCGAATACCATTCAGCTCGGTGACGCGGTTATGCATGACATGCGCGGCAGATTATCTAATGCGATGCTCAGTAGATGGCCGCTACCGTAGTAAAGCTGCTTCAAGTTGCTGCCATCCGGCAGTGTCAGTGCAGTATAATTTCCCAGTTCGTCATACTCTTAAGCCAGTTCGCCCCGCTCCCCTGTTCAGCAACAATGCGACCCAGAGCATCATATTTAAATGTAATCTACTGCTCGGCCTGCTGGCTCAAAGCTAAAACAGCCTTACAATTTGATTATTATGTCTATTTTAAAAAAATCTAAACAAATGAGATTTTATTTTTCTAAAAAACTGATCAATTGCAATACTTTTTGATACTCTTCATCATCAAATTCACCATGAGCCAAATACCCACAAAAATTCCTATATAAAAGCTCTAAATCAATGATTGAAGAATTTTCGTCTTTTAAGATATCAATTGCTGTTTTGTAAAGCTTCTTTCCTTGTAATTTGTTCTTTCTCTCTACTAAGACATTCAGCTCGATTAAAACCTCAATAGCTTTATATATATTCATTTTATTATAAACTCACTTAATCTGTTCTGATTTTTGTGGATTTTGATAACTTCTTGATACTTATCAGTCCCTGACAGTCTCCCCTTTTCAAAAATTCCAGCCGGTTAGTACTTATTTGCGGAGCAGCAGCACCTTCAGTAATCCATTTCATTTTTGAGGCTTAAAAGTAGTAACCTTATCTATTTTGACGCCCCATTATTTTAGAATGGCTAGATATTTCCTTAATTCTGTCTCAGAAGTATATTTCTTATTGGTGACGTAATCAAAATCACTACCTAATCTATTTTTTCCGTGGTATTTATAAAAAATTGCATCGCCACTAACCTGTCTATAGCTGCATATAACGCCCCCAGCACGATCATAGTACCGGAAAATGTTATATTGAAGACCCGTTTCGCACTCAAGGCCGCTGCTTTCCCGCTTTTTGGGACCGCAGGTGGCAAATGTGTCCTGCCAAGCGGTGTCATTCTGTGCATCCATCACCCTGTCCGGCAGATTGTTGATCTCTGTGTAATACTCATATACCTCTGCCTGCTGCTGATAGCTGTCGACCTGCGCCAGCGGTTCATAACGTTTTCCGCATACACATATTCCCCCACATCATCGGCTTTGCTGTCGATGTACTGCCCCCACCATTTGCATCACGAACCTCGCGTAAGTTGGAAGCAGTCGGGTAAAGTGACTAAGAAGAACAGATGACCATGACGTCGATCCTTGACGCAATGTACTGCAGTACCAGGCAAAGCGCGTGCTGGGCTAAGTCGATTTTAGCTCGGTAATAAAAGGCGGGCACCCTTTATTACCGCTCAGTACAGCATCGCGGGTAGGTGGCTGGCCGAGACAGGGCTTTAGACCGGCCAGGCTGTTATCGTCCGGGAGGAGGCGGGCTGTCTTACCCTGACGACGGGTAACTGACGTAAA
This sequence comes from Pantoea jilinensis, assembly GCF_019104105.1. Taxonomy (NCBI): domain Bacteria; kingdom Pseudomonadati; phylum Pseudomonadota; class Gammaproteobacteria; order Enterobacterales; family Erwiniaceae; genus Pantoea; species Pantoea jilinensis. The sequence goes on from NZ_CP077746.1 coordinate 2,442,142, forward strand.
TGCCGACAGTATCATTTAGACCAATTCCGGCTTTTTTAACTATATTTCCTTATAAGCTTGTTCTGCATCGATAATTATATTTCCCAACTCAAGATAAAAAGGCCATTGATCAACTATAATTCTTGATATACTTATAATCCTTTCATTTTTAGGGGGGATATTATCCGATTTGATTGTTTCTAATATAACAAAAAAAGCTTCCTTAAATTTGGAAAGTTGAGATACGGAACTTACGGATAATACTTTTGTATCTTTAGTGATAATAGCTTTATCAAGCTCACCTATAGCTTTTTGTATCTTTGCAACTGCCTTATTTACTTTTGTCATTTTCATAAATCTAATAAGTTATTGAGATCGGTTATATATTTTTGCATCTTCCCGCCGGGCAAACCGATTCCCTGAGATGATGCCCTTCCTTTAAGAATGACAGAACCCGGCTTAACTTTAAACAGAGACACGTTAGTCATCTGATTCCATTCTGTTTTCACTGCCAGGCTTTTTGGAGTAGCAGGGAATGTCTCAAAAATATATGTACGTCTCGCCTTAGCATCGACACCATCATAATATCTTAACCCGTATTGTGAGTCAGTCGCTTTACGAAATCTGATTGAATCTATTTTGAAAGACTCCAACGTTTTCTTTCTTAATTTTCTCGGAGTGCGACTTTTTTAAATACGCTGACGCATCCTTTATATGGATCTGACTTGCTTTGGCCTATACATTTACTCAACCCCAGCGGATCAATCCAGCTGAACGCATTCGGCGCATACTGGTAAAGGTTGATCCCGCCCGCCAGCCCTATCGGGTCCTGCTGGGTGAACCGTCCGCTGTCCGGATCATTATAACGAAACAGATTGTAGTGCAGTCCGGTTGATTCGGCCCCTGAGGTGCCTCACCCCGAGGGGCCATCGCTGAAGCAGTGTTCAAATTTGCTGAAGCAAATTAGTCCAGGTACTGGCCCTGCATACGCAGGTTCTGCTGAACAACTGGCATCCGCTGGCTGGACTCGCGCAGCAGTTTGCCCCACGGGCTGTTGATGCCTCCCAGGCTTTTTGACCTTCACGGTCAGTCAGCAGCTCCGGCATCCAGTTGGCCGCATTATGGAATCAGTAAATCTCCGGGCTTTCCACTCCATCCATTTGCGCCAGCGGCTCATAGCTCTGGCTGTCGCTGTAAACGTAGGTCAGCGGAAAGCCGTCGGAGATTTCCTACAGCAGGTGAGAACCATCTAGCATAAAGCACGGGATTATGTAGCTGCCCGAAGGTATTTTCTAAATCAAATTTAGGTTGTTTTACTTATGCGACAACAGAGCTGATCTGTAGCAATAAAACCAGCGGTTAAAACCATTAATATTTTCAGATGGAGCAGTAATGAAAACCTTATTGCCAGCGGCTACAACTCCATTCTGAGTCACGTTTAACCTTCAAATATTAGTGCATCATCATGATGATTTTACACAAATATTTTACATTGAAATATAAGCAAGACATGAAGATTTAAATTAAGCTCCATTTAATGTATATCCCGCATTCAAATGCGTTTGTATCTGACTGCACTGTTATTTCTCCCCATGTAAAACTCCAAACATGACCATAAGGAGGGTTTTCTATTGTACCTTTATAATTACTAGGGTATCTATTTAGCACCCATGCAAACAATCTACTCTCTTCTCCCTTTAAAATATTTAAGTTTGCTCTTTTTTCCCAATCATTCATATTCTTAAAAAATTCACCAGTTTTGCTGGTAAGAAAAACACTACCCTTAATTGAAAAAACGGATGGTCTGAACTCCACAAAAAATGGTTCATTATGCCAAAGGACATCTTTTGAAAAAAAATAATATTTCCCAAAAGGTGTCAAATCATCAGCACATTTAAAAAATGAAGAATTAGTAAAGGCACTGTAAGAGGAAAGATCTATTTCATTTCCATCAATAAGTAAAGCTCCATTTGACTCGTCTAAATTCATTTTTTTCATATGTCAATTACTTTCCCAGGTTTCAGTTTAAGTCGGGCTTCTTCCGGAATATAGAACTGCAGCCCCCCTCCCTTACCATGTTGAGGATTAGCTTCAGCACGTCCTCTGGCTACATATATATCTTCTGTAACAGAATATGCTCTTACCTTTGAACGCATTGGATATTTTGGGTCCAATTTAACCTGCAAAGCCTCATGATAGCCAAGTGGATTACCTTTATATTGTCTGACAGTAGGATGACTCACAGTATAAGCAGGTAACTGATCTCCATTCGGATGAAGCGCATAAAGTATCGTCCCTTTTTTTATAACTGTATTCTCATAAACATCTATGAATGGATAGTTATCGTTATGTGGCCCCTGCCACTTCGTTGCTTCTTTCGCAGGGTTTTTACACTTCATCAACCCCCAAGGATCCACCCATCCCAGCGCATTCGGCGCATACTGGTAAAGGTTAATCCCGCCCGCCAGCCCTATCGGGTCCTGCTGGGTGAACCGTCCGCTGTCCGGGTCATAATAACGAAACAGATTGTAGTGCAGTCCGGTTTCCCGGTCCAGGTACTGGCCCTGCATACGCAGGTTCTGATCGTAGCCCGGCATCCGCTGGCTGGACTCGCGCAGCAGCTTGCCCCACGGGCTGTTGATCCCTTCCCACGCTTTTTGCCCTTCCCTGTCGGTCAGCAGCTCCGGCATCCCGTTGGCCGCATTATGGAACCAGTAAATCTCCGGGCTTTCAACACCATCAATACGGGCCAGCGGTTCATAGCTCTGGCTGTCGCTGTAAACGTAGGTCAGCGGAATGCCGTCGTGGATCTCCTGCAGCAGGCGGTAACCTTCCCACACAAAGCGCGTCGTGACGGCGTTGCCAGACGGTCTTCCCTGTAACAGCGGCTGGCTGGTTTTACTGATGCGGCGTCCTAGCGGATCGTATCGAAAACTCACCTTAGTGCGCGGCTTATTACGGTCCCGTGGCTCGCTGATGACGTCCGTCAGGCGATGCTCACCATCGTAGCGATATCGCCAGCGGGTCTGACCATCATCCTTCTCAGTGGTACGGCCATGAATGTCATATTGCCAGCGGATACCGTTCAGTTCGGTGACACGGTTATGCATCACGTGCGCGGCACTATGGCGATCCAGCGGGTTGCCTGCGCCATCCCAGCGCCACTGTTCATTGCCCGGCTGTGCGCCGTCCTGGGACAACAGCCGGCCGGCGTTATCGTAGTTCCATAACGTCTGGCTGAACGGATTATCGTCACGCTCTTCACGGATCAGGTTGTTGCCGTAATCGAAGTCGCGGCGACGGGACCAGACGCGCGGCGCAGGACGCTGCGCGTCTCCCCTGAACACGTCACGGCGGCGCAGTCTGCCTAACCGATCATATTCACTGCGCATGGTCAGGCCGCCCTGTGTCCGGCTCAGTTCCCGATGCAGCGTGTCACGGGTAAACTCGGTGACCGGCAGGTTGTCTAATGCGATGCTCAGTAAATGACCGCTGCCGTAGTAAAGCTGCCTGAGATTGCGACCATCCGGCAGGGTTAAGGCTGTGCAGTTACCCAGCGCGTCATACTCCCACGCCAGTTCGCCCTGCTCTCCCTGTTCAGCAACGATGCGGCCCAGCGCATCATATTTAAAGGTGATCTCCTGCTCGGCCTGCTGGCTCCACTCAGTGTCTGAAAGCGGCAGATGCTGCGACACTTTACCCAGCTGGCCGCCACCGCTGTAGTGATAACGCGTCTGGCCTTCCGGCGTGGTCCGCGCCAGCAGTTGTCCCGCACGGCTCCAGTGGTAGCGATGGGTGATGGACTGAGGGTGCCCGGCGGCAAAGGTACGTGATACCGTGCGGCCCGCTGCGTCATAATCATATCGCGTGGCAACGCCATCCAGCCCGATCTGAGCCAGCAACAGAGAATCCGCGCCCCACTCGAACTGATACTGCTCGCCGTTCTCGTTTTGCAGCGCCGTCAATCGGCCACGGCTGTCCCAGCTTCGCTGAACCGTCTCACCCTCTGCATTGCGGCTGGCAATCAATCGCCCGACGTTGTCGTAACGGAACTCACTGCGCTTGCCATCAGCCGACTCATAGGCCAGCGGCAGTCCGCTTTCACTCCAGTGCAACCGCTCTTCCCAACCCTCTGCACGTTCCAGCTGAAGAGGACGGCCTGCTGCGTCATAGTGATAACGGGTTTCTTCACCATCCGGCGCGATGACAGAGCTGAGCCATCCCAGGGGATGATAACGGTAGCGCGTGGTCAATCCTGAACAGTCGGTTTCACGGATAACCTGGCCGGCATCGTTAAACTCCCGGCGGTAGCTGTTACCCGCTGCGTCAATCTCCTCGACAACCAGTCCGAATTCATCCCGTTTATAGAGCGTGCTTTGCCCGAGCGCATCAACGACGCGCTCAAGGCCATGATGGGGATCGTAATAGTACTTCGTGGTGGAACCATCTGCTCCGGCAACCACTGTCGGCAGCGAACGGTGGGACAGCCATTGCACAGCCTGCACACCGCCGTCAGCATCTTTCTCTTCAATGCGGTTGCCCAGATCGTCATAGGTGAAACTCACCGCGTTGCCCAGCGGATCGATGCGGCGCGTCAGGAGTTCGTTTTCATCCCACTCATAACGCCACTTCTCGCCCCGCTCGTCGATAAAACAGGTGATGAGGCCCGCAGCATTCCAGTGATGTTCGCGCTGCTGACAGTCATAGGTTGAAACCCGCGTGATGCCCGCCTCAAGGTCGTAATGCATGTGGCAGCCATCACCGGTATTGGTGCGGTTCTCAACCACGCGCCAGTGATCCAGCTTCTGCCAGCGATATTCGCTTTCCAGCCCGCCGGGCAGCTGATGCCAGACCATTAACCCGTCGTCGTTGTAACGGAAGCGCCGCGACACAACGCCAGCGGCATCAGTGACGCTGGCAAGCTGGCCCTGTTCAGTGTATGTCCAGCGCGTCAGGGACCAGTGCTGATTGCCATCAAAATGGCTGGCTGATGTCGGGCGCCGCGCGTGCTGTTTGTCGTCGTAGTGCAGCGTAACGTCAATCGCCAGCGGCGCGTCATGAATACGCACCAGACGAGCCTGTTCATCCCACCCCATCTCCAGGGCGTTGCCGTACTCATCACTCAGTGAAGCCAGACGCAGCACCTGCGGGTCAGCAGCCGTGCGCCGGTACAGACGCCAGACCGCACCGTCGTCATCGGCAATGGCGATATCGCCAGAATCATTGCGCCGCACCATCAACCCTTCGCTGATGCTGTAGAGCACCTCTTTTTCACCAGGAACGTCAAAGCTCAGCTCGCGCCCGTTGTCATCAAACCAGGTCGCCCGATTCCCTTCCAGCGTCAGGTAACTGTCAAACACCGTGGCCCAGCCCTGACCGAACAGGCCGGCGCGCTGAGTCAGGCTGTTATAGCTGCGCTGAAAACTAAGCGGGAAACGTCCGGGAAGGGAAAAATCGCGCTCGGCATCATCATTCAGGACTTTGACGCCGGTCGCCGCATGAACCGGGAACAGCGACGAGAAAGCCGCGTTGATGGCCATGTCTGCTGCCATACCGCCCACGGCACCGGCCAGCGCGCAGGGCATGTTTTTGAGGATCTGACTGGGGCGACCACGGATCAGAGAAAGGCCGATCATCATCACAGCCAGGCCTGGCACCTTGCCGCTTTTGATCTCTCTGACCGTGACCGTTTCACCACCAATGATGACATTGGGGGACACATCGTCGCTTACAGTTGCATCGCAGGTGGTTTTATCCTTTGCGCGCACCGCAGGCTGGCCATTGATAAAGACGCTTTTGGATCCCTGCGCCAGATATTGCGGTCCACTGTGTTTTTCACAGGCCACTTTGTCCTGCTCCAGCGGAGAGGTGCCCGCATCGGCGGAGGCGACCGTAGGTTGCCACATTGCACTGCCAAACTGGCCCACCGCAGAGAGCAGCATGCCGCCGTAGTCGGCAAAGCTCTTCGGTGATTGCGGTTCCGGTGGCGGTGTCTCGCCGGGCGTGAGCATCCCGGCCGCGCGCACGGCTAAAAGACCATTTACGTAAACGTTGTCTGAACCGCTGGATATCACACCGGCGGGTGACGGCGGGAATATCATGTTTCCCAGGCCATCGGCCGCTTTGCTGATCTCCTGTGACAGACCCACGGCATTGGCCAGTATACCGCCAAGAATACCGCTGAGCAGGCAACTGTTACCCACGGCAGCGACACTCGCCGCTGCCGCCCCTGTACCCAGCAGTGGCGCTGCCGAGACGATAGCAGCACCCACTGCGGCACCAATGACGGCATACGCCGCACCTTCTGCCACAATGCTGGTGATATCAGCAAAAATGCTGGAGTGAATGATCTCATCGCCCACGCGGGCCGCAGGATTATCCATAAGTTATGCTTTCCGTGGCGTGTTCAGAGTCAGGCTTTGTTTAAAAGCACTCCAGCGCTGTCCGTCTTCTTCATTGAATGGACGCATCGCGGAGAGCGTAAAAATCATTAAGGTGTTCGAGTCCGGCACCTGCGTAGCCAGCTGTTTCTGCCACACGGCCTGCCCATTACGGTCAAACATAGTTTCAACTTCAATTGCGTGTAAGGTGTTATCTACACCCGCCATCACGCGTACAAACTCACTCTGCTGGATGTGACCCATCTGACTCCGCAACGTGTCCCACTGACGCTGGAATTCTTTTTCCGCATCACTGCCCTCAGAAATAACACCACGGCTTACAACCCATGCCAGCCCACTGGCTTCGTCGCGGAGAATATTCATGGTGGTGTCCTGCCAGACAGCAGGAAAAAGCGCAAAGGCGCCCTCATTGAATTGGTAATTCATATTGGAGGTCCGTTTTATTAATGGTTTGTGGCGGGTGGAATCAGGCTATGGAATTCGCCATCAACGTTATCGGCATTAGTGAGTAGCTGTGTATTATCACGCGCAACTTTAATATCAAAAAGTCGATGCGTAATATCAGGATCTCCACCACAACTGCTGTCGTGATGATCTTCACGAACCGTGATGACAAAGAAACGTTTATCACTGCCGTCGTCGAGATCGTACCGCAGGCATTTATCATCGAGGCTGGTCAGGTGCCAGGTATGAATTGCTTCGGTTGCGGCGCTAATAGCCTGGTCAGCGCTGATTTCGTTTTGCTCTGCACCCAGGTCTATTTTCAACATGATGGAGCTGACCTTCCCCTGATCAATCTGGAACATTAACTGTTTCCCGCCCGACGGGTAGACAAGCCAGTGCTGATTATCACTGTTATCTTCTTTTCCGGGTCCATAGGCTTGCTGGACCTGTTCCAGGCTATCGCCTACCACGATATTCCGGGCCGTCGGCACGCTGGCACTTCCCAGAAGGATCTCAGCCAGAACCGTGTGCCTGGCATCTCCAGCCGCCGCCGCGCTGAACAACTCAAAGCCGTCATAACTATGCTGGAAGTAGTTGTAAGGCTGGTTGTTGATGACTACTTCTCCGGCCAGAACTGAACTCAGGGCCTTGCCTACCCGTACGAAGCTTTCATTGCTCCAGGTGTCTCCGGGAGTGAAAGCATAGTCGTTCAGCAGAACGGAAAAATCGCCCCCGCTAAGAGCAGAAACGGACGATTCAGTGCTGGATTCTGCCCTGACAATGCAGGATAAAACCATGAGGACAGACACAAGTATAAGGCTGGAGAAAAAACGATTTCTAATCATTTTTTTATCAGGGTTAATAATAAAAATAAGAGAAAATTTGTATTTATTCAATAATGCAGTGCAATTAACTCCACTCAACATTAATTAAAAATTAACGATTGAATTATACGTGGGGGACGAGACAAAACACAACAGCATCAATTAACTTCATGCTTATCATTCGAGGCATAGAAAAAATGTCACTTTGGGAAAAATCATCACTCCCACTTACCACCTTGCTTTACAAGTGTTTTATTTCCCTGTATCACTTTCAACTCAAGTGGGTGAAACCTCACAATATAATCTACGCCGCTATTATTGAAGGTCATTCCGTCAGCTTTATTTGAGTTGGCAGGCTGCGTGGTTTTACCTTCAAGAGTGATCTCTTTTCCATCTTTATTTCTGAGGCCAAAGTATTTAACTTTATCACATACAGTATAAAAACCTCCGCAACCATTAACTAAAGTAATGGTGAAATCAGATGTTGAAAAAACTTTCATCTTCGATTTTAGATCCACATGATTTATTTCTTTATCGAGCGAATAAGCTTCTGGCGCATAAAACTCGCCATTTTCAGGATCTTTGATTAAATTCCATAAAATTTTATTATCTTTAATTTCTAAATTTGCTTTACCCTTCGCCCCGCCAAATGAAGAATCAAATTCAATCAAAGCTTTCTTACCATTTGCAGTGCCTTTGAGATTACTGCCATTACTCTCAGGGCAATCTATTTTGTTCCCGCCTCTGGTAACATAACAATAACTACCCGTTACGTTATTATTATTCTGTTTTAATTTTAATGTTAGCGTCGAGTATAATGACCCATTATCATTTTTTTGCTGCCCACTCCACTGACCGGTAAAGTCATCAGAAGCAAACAAGGATAATGAAGAGATTAACGACAAAACGGCTATGCTAAATCCAACTTTGTTCATTTAATTAACCTTGAAAATCAGATGATAATTAACCCTGTTCATCCAGCTGTTGATATTAAGCTAATTAATAACTACAACTCAAAGCAGCAAGATTACAAATCATTATTATTTTTAATGGTATGACATTTACATGTGATGTGCAAACATCCCGTGTAATAGTGCGCATACATGACACACCATCACGCAAGAATTTTATTACTCGGAAACACCCATCCACTTTCCGTCTTCAGACAGCACGATTTTATTATTAACGACAACCGTAAGGTTACTAATTACATTGTTGATAATATAGGTTGCATCATGATTGCGGAATTTATAACTCAGCACCGCACAGGATGCTTGACCACAATCACTTTTCGTGGCTTTACCTTTTAACCTGACAACTGCACCATCTGATTTTCTTACACCCTCATAACTAACGTCATTATACTCCGCCCCAGCAGCACAGAGCGAAGTTATTTTAATTTTAAATTTTGCCGTCTCAAAAACTTTCTCACTATTGCTTTGAATTACTTTTTGATTTTTAGCGGGAGTAACAGACTGTTCTTTATCAAAACGTTTTGCCCAACTCGCAATATCCTCCTGGATTTTATTATTTGCACGATCATTGCTTACATAATGAATTTTATCATCCTCAGGCAGCATCCATGCAGCGTAGACTTTACCGTCAGGCTGTATAACAAATGCAGAAGCCTGCTCAAGATAAAGATCTTTTAACCAGCCCTCAACGAATATACCGCCGTTATCTGTTTTATGGGGTTCGCCAAAAACATCAAAGTTTTGGCTGAAATCACTATACTCGCTGCCTAAAACAGACTTTAAACTGGAGACAACATTCTGGTCACTGAAGATGTTTGAAACCTTGTCTAAACTATTGTACTGAGAAAAAACCACCTGTCCTTCTGAAGCTTTCGCAACTCCTATCGGGCAAACTATAATTATTACCAAGAGCATCATGTTAACAAATAATTTCATAGTCTTACCTGAGGAGTAAACTAAATTGCGCTGTTTTACCATACTGATTAGTTTATTTTTTTAATTAATTATTAAACTCGCCAGATGGCATTATGTTGTATACAATTAACCAAGTCTTGAGTGAATGCGGTATTGATTTTCTTTACTCACTTACTTTTAGGGTAAGAATTTAAAACTATTCAGCTCATTTTAAACTCTTCAATTGGAAAATAAGATTAAAAATTAATTTAACCCTGCGTGACGTATCACGCAGGGTTGTTGTTATTCATCAGTATTAATCGTCATCATAATATGACTGATTTTTTTATGCTCCAGCTGAAATGATATGCGTTTGTTATCAGCGTTATAATATAACCAGTGCTGATTATCACTATCATCCACTGTGCCCTGACCATATTTGCTGACCAAAACATCCTCACTGTCACCTGGTCCTACACCTCTGGCTGTTTTGATCGCAGGCGTATTGATGGTGATCTGTGCAATAAGATAGCTGTCGATATCACGCTGCTCTTTTTGCCAGAACAGGTTCGCAGTGTAGATTTCAAAACCATCATATTTGTGCTGGTAGTATTTATAACTGGTGTCGCCACCAGGCACATCGCCAACGAAGTTTTCACTTATCTGTGCGCCCACCTGCTTCTGAGTTTCATCGCTCCACTTATCACCTAAGGAAAAAAGATGATTATTTATATTCACAGTAAAATCAGTTGATTTTAATTCAGCACCTGAAAACTCCGCCACCGCGAGATGGGAGTAGATGGATAAAGTAAATATTAGAAAATGTCGCAGGTACATATTAACTTTATTAAAAAATGACATTTAAAATATAATACCCAGCAACTTTATTTTGAGAAAAAAACAAAGGTGACATTAATAAAATAAATTAATGCCACCACGAAACCTCATCTATCTGTCAGTAAGCCAAATAATCACATCAAAAAATACACAAACTATTTTTTCGAATCATAATCTGGTGCTATACCAGTGTGCGTTTCAACTAGCCTGTCTTTTTTAACCCACCCATCGACCTGGTTTCCATCGTTAGTTACATACATCACACTGTAATAGTCTTTGTACTCAACATAAGCATATAATTCATTACCGGGGACAACAAAAACCTCTCTTTTTATGCATTTTTCGTCTGGAGCAGAATAGAAATATAATCTTCCTTTGCCACCGACTTTGTATACATTATCTGTATTGTCGAAATTCACGCCTTTGTTATTAGCCTTACTACTCAAATTCTGGCAGAAATCATTGGCGGTAGCCATTAGTGGTAATGAAAACGCTAATGCGCATAAAAGTTTAATCATAGTAATCCTCTCCCTTTCATTACGGAAATCAAACTGTTGGCATAGTCAGGATCGGTTGCATACCCTTTAGCCTGTAAGCCTTTAGCCCATTCTACCGGATCGGATGAGTTGAACAAACTGCTATACCTCTGATTTTTAATCAAAAACTGGGAGTGCTGCTCAATACTCTCGTCAATTGAATCATAACTGGCAAATTTATCCAGTACAGCAACACGTTTTCCGTTGATATTCTCATGAGTCCAGTCTTCCACAAAGTTTGGCGAGCCATGTGCCTTGACCCCAAAAATGTTGTTGCTCACTTTGTCAGTGTTGACATCAGTGGGCATTTTTTTGCCCCAGTTAGATTCAAGAATTGCCTGAGCCGTGGTGATTTTAGCGGGTACACCAGTTTTCTTTTCATCTTCCTGAGCAGCAGCATACACTTTATCGAAGAATGCTTGTTTTTCGGGGGGTAAAGGGCGTACTTTTCTTACCTGGTTGTTTGCCAACGGCGCAGCCGCCCCTTTCGCCGCAGCCTTTGGTGCAGCGGGCGCGGCCTGGCCTTTTTGCTTCGGCGGGAACAGGTTCTCCACCGCCTGGCTGATGTTCTGTTTATGACTGGAGCCCGGTGCGCTAGTGCCTGGCTTCGCACCATCTGTGTTCAGGTTCAGTTTGCCGCCAGAGGTGGTGATATGACCATCGCCCTGCACGAAAATATTGAAGCCTTTACCCACAATATTAATCTGGCCATTCGCATTGAGTTCGATAGCGCTCTCTCCGCATTCAAGGCGAAGTTTAGTGCCCGAACCCACAACATAGGTATCGACTACCGCATCAAGCTTGCCTTTACCGGTCAGCCGCTCTTCGCCCCCTTTTACGCCGTGGACGCGGTTGGTTTCGACCCGATACAACTCATTGCCGCCCGCATAATGGCTGTGATTGTTGGCGACGGAATGGCTGGCGTCATTTTTAACATGGGTATCCATGTTCTTCTGCGCCTGGATCCACAGGTGTTCCTCACCCGCCTTATCCTCAAACCTCAGCGCGTTCGCCGTATCCGCCGTGCCATCCTTCGACCGGCTTAAAAAGCCCATCTGCGTCGCCGCAGCAGGCAGCGCCCACGGCGGCATGCTTGCCTCGTTATACACGCGGCCGATAATCAGCGGACGGTCCGGATCGCCGTTGATGAAGTCCACCACCACTTCGTCGTTAACGCGCGGGATCTGCACCCCGCCGAACCCCTGACCCGCCCAGGCGCTGGAGACGCGCACCCAGCAGGAGCTGGTGTCGTCGCCCTTCGCCAGACGGTCCCAGTGAAACTTCACTTTCACCCGGCCGTAGCGATCGGTCCAGATCGACTCGCCTTTCGGCCCCACCACCTTCGCCGTCTGCGGACCGTGCGTTTTTGGCCACGGCGTCTCCGGCGGCGTGCGGTACGTCACCGACGACGGCAGCACCGTGAAGCTGATATTGTGCCGGCTCTCGCCGGTGTCGCCGCTGGCGTAACTGTTCTCGGCGAAGTCATAGGTCGCCGAGGTCACCAGATATTCGCCGTTGTCGCTGAAGTGCGGCGCGTTGATGATGGCGAAGGTGAAGCCCGGCGCGATGCCGGTGGCGGTGCCCGACCCGCTGACGCTGTGGTGCTCGCCCTGCCACACCTCCTGACGGATGCGCGCGTAGGACTCGCCGTGGCTGTGGTCGACAAAGTGACCTGGCCAGTCGTAGACGTCCACCGAGCCCGGCACCGGCGACGCCGGGTTCTGCCGCGCCTGCAGCATCCACGCGTTCGGCTTGCGGAAGTCGTAGTCGTCGGTGCTGTAGATGCCCGGCGTCACGCTCTCCGCCAGCGACCACTGGCTGATGCCCTCTTCCGTCACCACGCCGCCCGACGGGGTGACGTGATAGGCGATGGTCTCATAGCCCGGAAACGCCTGATGCTGGTCCGGCGCGTCGCACAGCACCAGCGTATGTTTGTCCGCCTCGTGGCGGAAGAAGTAGTAAATCCCCTCCAGCTCCATCAGGCGGCTGATGAAGTCCAGGCTGCTCTCCTGATACTGCACGCAGTACTCCCACACCCGGTAGTTGCCCGCCAGGCGCGTCTCCACGCTGACCGCGTACTCCTTCAGCAGCGTCTGCACAATCTGCGGCACCGTCTGGCTCTGGAAGATGCGCAGGTTGCGGTCGCGCCGCATCGGCCACAGGTCCGGCTCAACCGTCAGCTGGTAGACCGCGTAGCGGGTGCCGCTCAGCTCCTGGCTGCGCACCGCCACCCGGGTGATTTTGCCGTTGAGGTAGCGCGGGCTCAGCACGTTCATCAGGCCGTCGGTCGGCAGCGTAAAGGTCACCGGCTTGCCCAGCAGGGCGTGACGGTCGATGCGCGCGTCGGTGGCCAGCAGTTCGGCGGTGAGCACAAAGGGACGGGACAGCGTCTCGGTGCCGGTGAGCGTGTGGAACAGCAGGCCGTCCGCCGGCAGCTGTGCAGTAATGCGTGAGAACATGGTTTTCATCCCTGTCTGAAGAAGGTGCGGCAAAAAGTAATGTCTTAAGGTGCAAGCATCAGCACTTTGAACTGACTTGGCACGATACGCATGCCAACCGCATTGGTAGAGTTTTGCAGGCTCATGCTGGTCAAACGCGTTGCCGGCGTGCCTTTCAATAATACGGTGAATGAACCGGTGAGGTGACGTGAGGGTCCCATTACCGTGCCCGATGCAACACCCGTTGCGACACCGGGATTATCACCATTTGTCAGTGGCGTGATGGTCGCCATATTATGCGCTGGCATACCCATGAACAGGATATTGAGTGCATTCGGAATGGCCGTAGGTCCAAGTGCGATGTCCGGATAAGGTATAGGCACTGGCGCGGGCGTTGGTGTCAGGCAGACATCCGGAAAGGCTAAGTCCACGCCAAACAGCTGACAGTTTGCGAACATTCTTGCTCCTTAACCCATGTGAATCTGTTCTGAGTCGACTTTAGTAATTGCTTTGGAGGTAATTACCGTATTGCTGGCATGCAGGCGTACGTAATCCTCTGCTTTCATATCAATCTGACCGGCCCGAACCTGTTCAGTATTACGTGTGGTACGCAGCAGGTTGTGGCTAATCTGCGTTACGGTTTGCCACACTGATTCCGCACGCTTGCCAACGATTCGCGAGAGGCTAACCCAGGCAGAAATCTTCTCGCCGCTGTAATTCATATCGTTGATATGACAATCACCCTGTTCAGCGCTGATGCGCAGCGCGCCACTGCTTAAACTTAATTCACCCACACTGCTAATATGCAGATCACCCGGCACACTGAGTTCTGCTTTATGCTCATCAGCCCGCTCTAAAACAGCCAGTAGCCAAATCTGGTGTTCAACGCTGGTTACTAAAACTGTGTCGCCTATTTGCGGGACAATCACGCAGCTTGCAGCGCGGCGACAATGCCAGCCTCGTCCTTCACATTCAATAGTCAGGCTGCCATCGGCGAAGCTGTGCGTGACAATGCCCGCGGTCTGCACTGGGGGTAGAATGGCGTTTGTCAGCGTATGGTTGACATTATGATGCATTACTTAATCTCCTTAGCTGCGGCTCTGGCGCTGTGCGCTCCATGCTTCAGCTGCCAGTAGTTCTTCATCAAATTCCAGAATGCCCCGACGACCAGAGAACTGCGCGTTCTCCTGGCGCGCCCGGTGCATTCGCGTACGTGAAAACGTTGCTGCACGGAAATCCGCCCCGCGCAGATCTGCGCCGGAGAAGTCGCTGTATGTAAGATCGCATCGCATAAAAAGGGCCTGTGAAGCCCTCGTTTGTTGCAGAATACTTTGGAAGAATCGGCTACCCGAAAAATCAGCTCTCTCCAGCACTGCACCCACCAGGATAGCCTGATCGAACAGACTTCCTTTACACTCAGCTTCCGTCAGGTCTGCTTCCATGAATAGAGCCTGACTGGCATTGACCTGATTAAACAGTGCGTCTTTAAGTGAAGCGCCTTTGAAATTACATTGTGTAAGATGCGCACCATTAAACTGCACTTTATCCATGACACAGTCAGTGAACTGGCAACCTGTAAATCGCTGATGATCGTAATTCTTACTGCGTTGATCGCAGTTAAAAAAGACGGTGCGGTCAAACTCACCCGGCGTCAGGAATACCTTACGTAAATCAATATTGTAGAAAGTAGTAAGCAGACATTTGCAACCGTCAAAATGTGCCTCGTCCAGCGTTGATTCAAAAAATACGCAGCGATCAAACTGTGCTTGTTTAAACTGACCTTGCGTGAGCGGACATTGCATAAATTGCGTGCTGAGCAAAACGCTACGCGCAAAATTGCTGTTGGTAAGCACGCACTGGTTGAATACCGTTTCGCTCAGGTTTGTCTCATCTGCCGTTAAACCTGACATTTCGCACTGGTTAAAGATGACCTGTTCAATTTTTGCCTGACGTATATCAGCCCGATCAAGCTGACATTCAGTAAAAACGGTTTCTTTTAAATTGGCCCCTTGCAGATTTGCCCCTATTAAGGACACGTCCTGAAAGATCCCTCCGGAAAGATCAAATCCCTGCAAATTGATACCATCCAGATTCAATTCGCTGATGACCTCACCCTGTTTGATTAGCCGATGAATATCCGTTGCAGTGAGTGCAGTCATACAATTTCTCCATCTCGCTTTGGCAACGTTTTAATGCGTTTCGTAAAAGCCCCGTCAAGCTCGGTGGTTTCGCTGGTGAAAGCCTGTGAGAGGTCAGCACGAAAAAGATTAGCGCCCCGGAAACATGCGCCAGCCAACTGACTTTTCGGTAATAACGCCCCCATCAAATTGGCATCCGTAAAGTCTGCATCGCGAAAATCAGTGCGCACGAACAGACTGCCTGCCAGGTTTGCTTGCTGAAAATTTACACCTCTACAACTTGCCTCGCTTAAATCACTATTCTCAACTTTTGCCAGGGTGAAGAGTGCAGCATCCAGTGGTATCCCACGCAGATTACTTTGTCGAAGTGTAGCGTGAGTAAAATCCGCTTCGTTAAGTGTAGTGCCTGACGTCACCGCGCAGGTGGTCAAGGTTGCGCCAATAAAACCTGCACCATTTGATACTGTGTCGACCCATGAGCAACTCTCAAGTTCGGCGCGATTAAAAACAGCCTGCTCGAGCCTGGATTTAAGAAAGGTCGTTTTAGTGAGTTTTGCCTCTGTAAAATCAAGGTCTGGCAAATCGAGTTCCATAAATACACATGACTGGAGGTTTGCGCGTTGAAAACAGCATTGTGTAAACCAGGTTTCCCTGAACAGTAACCCGCTGAACGTTGTCCCGTTGAACGTGCAATTGTCAAATAACGTCTCTTGCAGTTGCGTATCTTTGAAATGAGCACCGGAAAAATCGCTTTTGCAGCACTGCGCCAGAGCAAAACTTGCGTTCTCAAAATTACAGTTGCGTAGGGAACTGTGGTGAAGTTCGGTTCGCGCCAGCATTGCGCTATGAAAATTAGCGCCGTCGAGTTTGCAATGGCTTAAATCCGCACATTCCAGCAACGTTTTGCTGAAGTTGGCTCCGCGAAGATCCATGCCAGAAAAGTCAGCGCCCGTCAGATCCATGCCGCTAAAGTTTCCATCCTGAGCAAGTGTTCTTTCAGCACGTTGACGAATAATTTTGGCCAGATCACCTTTCAGACGTAATGCTGGTGGCTGGCTTTTTACAGATGTGAGATACATTTGATGGAGAGCATCACGCATCTGTACCAGCTTCTTCTCACCCAAGCTATCATTGTTGCGTTGAAGCATTTCTTGCATATGAAACAGCGTTTCCGGACCTCGGGGCTGATGCTCATCACCTTCTCTTTGCGGATATCGGGCTTCTATCTCGCGTTGACGCAGCTCTGCCTGCACCTTCATTTCTCCGGCCTGACGCTCCATTTTTTCGATAAATTCCGGCAAGTCTTCCAGTCTGGGAAGCTCTGGTTCCGGGGGTTCTTTCAGCAAGTCACCCACTTCCCCGCCGGATGCTTCAATGCGCGCACGATGTTGTTCCCGAAGATGTTTCGCTCGCGCTTTCATGTTGTCCCGCATCGGACTGGGCGTTTGCTCGACCTGATTATCTATCCAGGGGCCAATGACCTCATCAGGCAGGAGATCTTTTTCGCGAAATGAAAACAGTGCGCCGTTTTCTTTATCCAGCCGTTGCGTAAGTACCTTACGGTAGTGATTCACTGAGCGTGGCGAACCACGTTTTTCCAGTGCGGGCATCAACTGCAAAACATCAGCCGAATCGTCTTCATTAATGCGCGTGTTTCCTTGCCACAACAAAATCATTTGCTCAAGGTGAGGAAAGAACCATACCGTGGTCGCCCTCAGTGAAATTTCCTCGAACAGCGTTTCATCTTCGCGCTGACGATTGATAAAGCAGCGTGCCTGCCAGGGGGGGAGTTTGCCCTCCTGCATCGGCTTTTGTGGATGCATATTCCAGATTCGCCAGGCGGCTTGCTCTGGTAAGGCATCGCGATCTGTCCACCATTGATCAGGACTACCGGCATTAAACACTTTCCAGTCGATATCTCGAGCGAAACCGGGGAAATCATTTTGTAACCAGTTGGAATCGTATTTTCTCCCCATACGGTTAAAACGTTGTGGCCAGCTGATATCCAGTGGGCCAAATCCCGCCGGTTCTGGCTTTTTCCCAGGTTGATTCAGTCGATTACTCATCGCTTCAATATTGGGCAAGCGAACAAATTCATGTCCCTGATGCATCTCAGGGTGAATGCCTATCCCATAGGGATTTTCATTATGCCCTTCACCGCCAAAAGCACGACTCCAGTCAAGCCGCATCTGCTCGAACGTTTGCGGCGCAGTGATGTTATTACCGACCCGGTAGCGATCGCCGAATACAGCCAGCGACTTGCTTAACGTATTGACTTCAATCCGCACCGCGCAGGCGGTTTTATCGCTTTGATGATTTGTATAAGCATGGCCAGTGGCCAGAAATTCGGCACATACTTTTGGGATGGCCATATCAAGAACACCGCCACTGGTCTGTAGCTCACTGGCAGCCAGTTGCCAGAGTTCCATTTCAGGACGAAGTTGCGGCTTTTCCCCCATGTCAGTCAGTGCAAGCACCGTTACGCCCAGATGATTTTTACCCTGCCAGCGAAACGGGCGATTAAGTACACTCAGTCGCAGAGGCTTAATGATTTTCATGCCCGGGATTCCTTCTAAAACGACAGATAAAACAAATACCGGGCCTGACCCCGACCCGGTATTGATAATGATGTGGATAGTTATTTCAAATTTTAATGAACATGCGACTGTATTAATATTGAAAAATAAGCTTCATTTAATGATGAATAATAATTGCATTGCGCATGTGAAGTATAAAATTTCAGCACCACTCTTTTTCGCAAGATATATGCTATTCACAAGCCTATATATCGTAGGATTTGCTATTCTGATAACGCCACCACTTTTGACCCCATAAAATTGGCCGCCCTCGGCATGGGGAATTAACGCATCTAATTAATTAACTAATCTGCTGCGCAATGAAAAAATCACTAATACAAAACATCAATTACAGCGACTTTTGTCGGAATATCATCACTGTACTTAACAATAACTTTAATACCTTTTTTTAATTTATGAATGTCATTTGGCCTTACTAATCCTTTAGCGGTAAGTATATTCTCTTTTCCAGCAATCGTAAGTGGCACCTTAAAATTATAGAAAAAATCATTACCATATTTGGTGTCTGTCTGCGACCAGCTTTTGGGTTCAGTAGTTATTACTTCACCCTGCCATTCCTCTCTGGTTTTCCAGTTTTTTATTTCAAACAACTCATTTTTATTAGGCTTGAAGATTGAAAACATTACAAACAAACCAAGGACAGTCATGATGATACCGACAATAAATGGTGTTTCAGTTAAAAAATTCATTTTCACCTTCATATAAATAAATGTATCGCGCTAATTACTACATTTTGCAGAGTATCTTCAATTTTAGTTAGTGAACGCTTATTGTCAATACCTTTCGTTGAATAGCTAACTAATGAACTGGAGTTACTCAATGCTGTGACGCTATTACTTACTGTCGTAAATGAAGAACTCATTCCAGTACCACTCATGCTATTACCCGTTAATGAAATACTATTCCCCGTTACACTTTCATTAAAACCGGTCATTGAAAAAGAGTGCACAGCAGTCTTAACCCAACTGGAAGGCGCTTCAATGCTTACTTTCGTGCTGCTTTTAATACTTATTTCGTTTGGGCTAAATATATTAACCGTACCTGTCATTACATTTTGATTCCAGCTGCCATTAATATCCACACTTACATCACCGTTAACTTTCTCCGACAGGTTTCCGGTAATCTCTCGATTTTCATTGCCATTTATATGGGAATTTTTATTACCGACAATTGAAACTTCATCTCCATTACTAATTTTCAACACCCTGCCATTTTCAATGGTAGTCTTTTCACCGTTATTGAAAATTTTAGTCTCAGCATCATCAACCGTCGTTGTGCGCTTCTGCTTGTAATGGAAAGTTGAGTCACCAGTGATCTCGTCAATTTGATCTTTGCCGATCTTTGTCGTACGGCATCCGTCTATTGAAACGGTCTTGTCATTCTCTACCGAAATATTCATATCTTTTTCGGCATGCATATTCAGCAGTTCACTGCCTGGCTTATCTTCAAAAAAAAGATAGCTGGCATTTGCCTGATGTCCATCTTTACTCCGCGTCATAAAGCCCATTCGTGTTGCATCACCAGGTAGATCCCACGGCGGCATGCTCGCCTCGTTGTAAACACGCCCGGTGATGATTGGCCGATCCGGATCGCCGTTAATGAAGTCCACCACCACTTCATCCCCTACGCGCGGGATCTGCACGCCGCCGAATCCCTGGCCCGCCCAGGCGCTGGAGACGCGCACCCAGCAGGAGCTGGTGTCGTCGCCCTTCGCCAGACGGTCCCAGTGAAACTTCACCTTTACCCGGCCGTAGCGGTCGGTCCAGATCGACTCGCCTTTCGGCCCCACCACTTTCGCGGTCTGCGGGCCGTGTGTTTTCGGCCACGTCGTCGTGGGCGGCGTGCGGTACGTCACCGACGACGGCAGCACCGTGAAGCTGATGTTGTGACGGCTCTCGCCGGTGTCGCCGCTGGCGTAACTGTTCTCGGCGAAGTCATAGGTCGCCGAGGTCACCAGATATTCGCCGTTGTCGCTGAAGTGCGGCGCGTTGATGATGGCGAAGGTGAAGCCCGGCGCGATGCCGGTGGCGGTGCCCGACCCGCTGACGCTGTGGTGCTCGGCCTGCCACACCTCCTGACGGATGCGCGCGTAGGACTCGCCGTGGCTGTGGTCGACAAAGTGACCTGGCCAGTCGTAAACGTCCACCGAGCCCGGCACCGGCGACGCCGGGTTCTGCCGCGCCTGCAGCATCCACGCGTTCGGCTTGCGGAAGTCGTAGTCGTCGGTGCTGTAGATGCCCGGCGTCACGCTCTCCGCCAGCGACCACTGGCTGATGCCCTCTTCCGTCACCACGCCGCCCGACGGGGTCACGTGATAGGCGATGGTCTCATAGCCCGGAAACGCCTGATGCTGGTCCGGCGCGTCGCACAGCACCAGCGTATGCTTGTCCGCCTCGTGGCGGAAGAAGTAGTAAATCCCCTCCAGCTCCATCAGGCGGCTGATGAAGTCCAGGCTGCTCTCCTGATACTGCACGCAGTACTCCCACACCCGGTAGCTGCCCGCCAGGCGCGTCTCCACGCTGACCGCGTACTCCTTCAGCAGCGTCTGCACAATCTGCGGCACCGTCTGGCTCTGGAAGATGCGCAGGTTGCGGTCGCGCCGCATCGGCCACAGGTCCGGCTCCACCGTCAGCTGATAGACCGCGTAGCGGGTGCCGCTCAGCTCCTGGCTGCGCACCGCCACGCGGGTGATTTTGCCGTTGAGGTAGCGCGGGCTCAGCGCGTTCATCAGGCCGTCGGTCGGCAGCGTAAAAGTGACCGGCTTGCCCAGCAGGGCGTGGCGGTCGATGCGCGCGTCGGTGGCCAGCAGTTCGGCGGTGAGCACAAACGGACGGGACAGCGTCTCGGTGCCCGTGAGCGTGTGGAACAGCAGGCCGTCCGCCGGCAGCTGTGCAGTAATGCGTGAGAACATAAGTAATCCCTGACTATTAACTGTGTGGATCGAGCAACCAGACGCCTTCTTCGCTGATGTTCAGCGTCTGCTGGCGGGTGCCACTCTGGCCGCTAATGGCAAAGGTATAGTTGCCCGGTGCCAGCTGCAGCGTCGCGAAGCCATTCACCGCCGGCACCAGCGCCTGCGGCTGACCGTTTACCTGAACGCGTTCCCCCTGCTGCAACCGGATATAAACCTGGGCGACAGGCGCGGGTGGCGGTGCGGGTTGTGGATCGGGTTCACGTGCGGCGGTCTGCACCGGCTCAGAGGTCTGCGCCGGTGCGCTGACAACGGTGTCCGGCGGAGTCTCAGACTGGGTCGGTGGCGCAGCCACCGGCTGGTTGACCGGTGCGACGGTGACGGCAGGCGCGCTGTTTTGCGCGACCTCAGCCGGCGATGACTCATTACCACGTGACATCAGCAGACCGGCGCACAGGCCGACCAGCACACCCGCAGCCACCAGGCCAGGCAGTGCAAACCGGTGTCCCAGCAGCGTTTTCAGCGGCGAGGCGGGTTTGACCTCCTCCTCTTCTTCTGTGATCGGCACCAGCATCGTACCTGGCCCGCTCATTTTTGCGCTGAGCAGCGGTTCTGACTCGCGTTCCGGCAGCGCCATCAGCACAGCAAAATCATCAATGCTCTGCGGGCGATCTTCCGGCTTCAGCGCCAGTGCGCGATCCACCGCACTGAGCAGCGCCGTGGAAAATCCTCCCAGACGACGCTGCACCAGCGGCTGATAATTATCTTCGATGCTCCGCACCACGCTGACCGGTGGCGGTGCACCGGTAATCAGCGTATGCAGCACCGCGCCCAGCGCGTAGATATCGGTCCACGCGCCCTGCTCGCTCTCGTCGTTGTCGCTGTATTGCTCAATCGGCGCATAGCCAGGACGCAGCATGGTCTCGCTCTCATCCGACAGGTTGCCGATGGTTTTGCGCGCCGACCCGAAGTCCAGCAGGATCGGCTCGCCGCTGCTCTGAATCTGGATGTTATCCAGCGAGATATCACGATGCAGGTAACCCGCTTCATGGATGGTTTTAATCGCGCCCAGCAGCGGCGGCAGCATGCGACGGATCCAGGTTTCATCTACCGACTGCGGATTGCGTTCGCGGAAGTTTGAGAGCGTGGTGCCGCTGTAGAACACCGTGCCCATGTAGGCAGTGTCGTTCTGCACCCAGAAACGCAGCACGTGCAGCAGGTTCGGATGGTTAAAGCGCGCCAGCAGACGCGCCTCCTGAATAAAGCTGTTCAGTCCGGCGTGAAAAGTTTTGCTGAAACGTTCGCTGCGCAGCACCAGATTAAGGTCATCGCTGCGCACCGCCAGTGACGCGGGCATAAACTCTTTGATGGCGATATCACGTTCCAGCTGGTGATCCCAGGCGCGATAGACGATACCAAAGCCACCACCGCCGATAACCTCTTTGATTTCAAACTCATTAAAGCGGTAACCCAGCGGCAGCGCGTTGGGGACATTCAGGGGTTGATCATGTTCCGACATATTCGAAAACTCTCTGATAACTAAGCTTTAAACAGCGAACTGGCAGACAAATTCGCCCTGCTCACAACGCACTTCGACGCGGCGATAGCGTTCATCGCGGGCGTGCGCACTCAGCAATATCTGGCTCATCTGCGGCAACAGCGTGTTAGTGAGGATGGCATCCACCATGCGACCGCCCGACTCTACCTCGGTGCAGCGCTGGACAATCTGGCTCACCACCGACTCGTCGATCTGCGCCTCAATCCCATGGTTGTCGGCCAGACGACGCACAATGCGCGCAAGCTGCAGCCGCACAATCTCCGCCAGCATTTCATCGCTGAGCGGGTAATACGGTACCACCAGCAGACGGCCCAGCAGCGCAGGCGGGAACACCTCCAGCAGCGGTTTACGCAGCGCGGTGCTCAGGGCATCGGGATCGGGCATCAGTTCAGGATCGGCACACATTGCGCTGATTAGCTGCGTGCCGACATTCGAGGTCAGAATGATGATGGTGTTGCGGAAATCGATGTGGCGACCTTCGCCATCCTCCATCCAGCCCTTATCAAACACCTGGAAGAACAGCTCATGCACATCCGGATGGGCTTTCTCAATCTCATCCAGCAACACCACGCTGTAGGGACGACGGCGAACGGCTTCGGTCAGCACGCCGCCTTCGCCGTAGCCGACGTAGCCCGGCGGAGCACCTTTCAGCGTCGAGACGGTGTGCGCCTCCTGAAACTCACTCATGTTGATGGTGATAATGTTCTGCTCGCCGCCATACAGCGACTCGGCCAGCGCCAGCGCGGTCTCGGTTTTACCGACACCGGACGGGCCGCACAGCATAAAGACACCTGCGGGCTTGTTGGGGTTATCCAGGCGGGCGCGCGTAGTGCGAACCCGTTTGGCGATCAGCTCCAGACCGTGACGCTGGCCGATAACGCGCTGGTTCAGGGTGTCAGCCAGATTCAGGACGGCGTCGATCTCATTCTTCACCATCCGGCCCAGTGGAATACCGGTCCAGTCCGAGACCACGGCAGCCACCACGCCTGCATCGACAGCGGCAAACAGCAGCGGCGAGTCGCCCTGCAGCGCCGTGAGTTGCTGCTGCGTTGCATCGCGCTGTTCACGCAGCGCCGGATCCTCTTCGGTTACACAGCGGGCGCGCAGCGTAATCAGCGTCTCAACCAGTTCGCGCTCATGCAGCCAGCGCTGTTGCAGTGCATCACGTTCAGTTTCCAGGGCCGTGCGCTCTGCAGCAATCGCCTGCTGGCGGGTCACATCGCCAAGGCCGACGCGGATTTCACGTTCAATGATCTCCGCTTCAATCTCCAGCGCGGCCAGACGATGCAGACAATCTTCCAGCGCCGCAGGCTGTGCGCCCTGACTGACCGCCACGCGGGCGCAGGCGGTATCCAGCAGCGCCACCGCTTTATCGGGCAGCTGACGCGCCGGAATGTAGCGATGGGATAGTTTCACTGCTGCAGTGACTGCATCATCCAGCAACAGCACCCGATGGTGTTTCTCCAGCGCGCTGACGGTGCTGCGCAGCATCAGAATCGCTTTGGCTTCATCGGGCTCCTGCACCTGCACGGTCTGGAAGCGGCGGGTCAGCGCCGGATCTTTCTCGATGTACTTTTTGTATTCGGCCCAGGTGGTCGCGCCGATAGTGCGAAGCTGGCCGCGCGCCAGCGCCGGTTTCAGAAGGTTGGCGGCATCGCCGGTGCCCTGCTGACCACCCGCGCCGACCAGAGTGTGGATCTCATCGACAAACAGCACGATCGGCGTCGGGCTGGACTGCACCTCATTGATTAGCGCCTGCAGTCGCGCTTCGAACTCTCCTTTCATCCCCGCACCCGCCTGCAGCAGGCCGATATCCAGCAGCCAGAGCTGCACATCGCGCAGCGGCGCAGGCACATCTCCCGCAGCAATACGCAGCGCGAGGCCTTCGACCACCGCGGTTTTGCCGACGCCCGCTTCACCGGTCAGCAACGGGTTGTTCTGACGACGACGCATCAGGATATCGACCATCTGGCGGATCTCATCGTCACGCCCGGTTACCGGATCGATGCGGCCTTCACGGGCGCGCGCGGTCAGATCCTGTCCATACTGCTCCAGCGAACTGCCACTGGCCGCAGGCGCTGTACCAGCAGCATCTGCCGGCGCGCTCATCGCCTGCTGCGCTTCTTTGCTGTTGCTGAGCAGCGTGTCGAAATCCGCCAGCAGCGCATCGGCATTAACCCGGCTGAACTGGCCGGAGATGCCTTTCAGTACGCTGGCCAGGTTGAAGGTTTTCAGCATACCAATCAGCAGATGACCGCCGCGAATGCGGGTCGCGCCATATTTCAGCGAGGCATAAACCCACGCCCGCTCAACGGCGCTGTCGATATGCTCAGAGAGGTCGGAGACCGCACTGGCACCGCGAGGCAGGCGATCCAGCGCGGCAACGATGTCCTGAGTCAGGGCCTTTTCATCCAGTGAAAAATGTGTGATGACCTGCTGTAAGTCGCCATCCTGCTGCTGCATCAGTTGATGCAGCCAGTGCACCAGTTCGACATAGGGATTGCCGCGCAGTTTGCAAAAGGCGGTGGCGCTTTCCAGCGAGGTAAATAACAGCGTATCCAGTTTGCCGAATAGCACGGCACGGCTGATTTCTGACATAGGGGGCTCTCTTCAATGAAAGACGCAGGCTGTGTAACAGGGAAAGCGGCTGGGCTAGCGTGAAGCAGCCTCAACCTCAAACATGAAATCTTCACGATCGTGCGGCTGCGGCATCTGTCCCAGCCAGCTGGTGTAGCCGAGTCGGGCAGTGCCGCCCAGCGCCACACCCTGCACCTCGTCAGCGGCCAGGATCAGACTGAGATCCCATTGCATTTCGATGCCAAGGTAGTGACGCACCCAGTCGCGCACTTCCTGCGCGCCGGGCGCATCCGGCAGAAAATGGGCATACTGCGCGGCGTTGAGCGGGCCCAGGTGCAGGCGAAAACGGTGCTGCACATCACGTACCGCCACACCGAGAAACGCGGAGGCGCCCAGCCGGGGCATGTGACGTCCCGCGCCCAGTCGGGCCTGATCGCGGCTGTCCAGCGTCAGCCAGTGCGGCAGGTTCTGCGTGAGCCGGACCGGTACGCCAAAGTAGTGGCGCAGAATGCGCACCAGCCCTTCCGCATCATGACCGTGACGGCTGAGATGGCCCACCAGCATCAGTCGGGCATGGAGACTCAGCGAGCTGGCCTGCTGCTGGGCCGGCAAACCGATGCCCGCCAGACAGGCGAGATAGTTCAAAAAGCGACTGTCGTCGGGACGATCCAGCGACACGGTCGGCTGCGCATCCGCCCAGGCACGATAGAACAGCAGCGTGGCGCGGTGGTGAAACAGGTCAGCAAACGCCGACAGGCTGTGATCCTGATGATGCACGATGCGTTCATGCACATATTCGGTCAGATGGGTTGGCAGCGGGCCGTTGGGGCCAAACAGGCCAAAGCTGTAGATCGACAGCTCATGACGCTCCGAACCCTCACGCGGGGTGGCACTGGCGACGGTGGCCGGTGCAAACGCCAGTGACGGCGTCTGACCGATGCGTACCGATTCGAACTTCGGCAGCGGCGCACGGCCCAGCGGATAACGCTGACCGCCCTGCGCGTCCAGCCGTCGCAGCAGCTGAAACAGATCGTAGCGCCACGGCGCGGCCATGACTTTCTGCCAGAAATCATCCGGCAGTCGGGTCAGACGCGGCAGCGTAATGACTTTTTCGCCACTCATATCAGCGCTTTCCGGCCCATGCGCGGCGGCCAGTAGCCCACTTCCCCGCGCTGCTGGCTGTTCAGGGTGAATTCTGTGAAGCTGTTAAGTGCCACCAGCCGGCCACAAACCCGCTCCAGTACGCTGCCAAACAGCCATGGGCTGGCACCCGAAAACGCCTGCTCATCCACTTCCAGCGTGATGCTGACACCGCGCGCAAACACCACCGGCCCTGGCTCAGGCACACGGCGGTTTACCGCGCTGAGCGTACAGTGACGAATGCCGTCAATCTGGCGGGCAACCGGCGCTTCCGCGAGATTAGCGTAGAGACTCAGCAACTGGCGCAGCGCCGCCGCACCTTCCCCGTCGCTGCTGTCCATCAGACTGAGGTAGTTCATCTGCAGATGGCTGATCAGCCGCCACGCTGAAAGGCCTTCTGCCAGCGCCGGACGTGGTGGCGTCGGTCCTTTGCACAGCTTCAGCTCCGACACCGGAATGGAATCCGGCATCACGAAATTGCCCTGATCCTGCTGCAGCATCAGCGGCAGATCGCGGCTGGTACACATCACCTCGGCAGAGAGATAGCGCACGTCGTCGCGCCACGGCGCATGATGCTCATCCACCAGCGACAGAAACACTTCTGAACCGATGTAGCCGGTGCGCGTGCCATAACGTTGTGCCTGCTCTGACAGGGTGCGCTGTTCGCGGCGCAGCGAGAAGTAGGCGCCATAGTCACCCTGATCGCCGCTGAAGGTGCTCCAGAACGGGCGGAATACCTGCTCTTCCCGCTTGCCCTCTACGGTGGCAAACAGCCGCTGCACCGAATGCACCTCATAATCCAACGGCCGGATGTTATCCACTACCAGATGATATTCATGCTGACTGTCGCTGACCTTCAGACGCTCGGCGGTTTTCGGGAAGAGGTTAATGACCGGCGTGCAGTGCAGCGCCAGATGGCTGTGATCGACCACGCTTTCCAGCGCGCTGTCCGCTTTGTCGAGCAGGATGATGATGTCGAACGCCGTGGCGTTGTCGCAGCGGCGCAAAAACGGGCCGAGCTGACTCAGGCTGATAAACTGAAAGCGTGCCGGAAAAGCGAAATATTCCTGCAACAGACGATAGCCGTCGAAGTTGCGCAGGTCGTCGGGCAGCAGCGCCTGCTCTGGCGCAAAACCCTCCTGCTGCAGGGCGTCATCTGTCAGCACCTGACGCTGTGGCCGTTTCTCTACCGACTGCAGCACGATACCTACCCGATGCTGCATCAGCAGCTCAAGCAGCTTCAGCGCCTGAATATCCGGGCCGCTGAGGAACAGCATCAGGTCCTCGACATTGAGCTGACTCAGCGAGGAGATCCCTTCACAGGTGATACGGATGCGCAGCGCACTTGCCGCGCCCAGGCCCGTGAGTTTCAGCTCGCCAGAAGGCAGATCACCTGGCACGCCGCCGAGGCTGGCTTCAGTGATGCGCAGCGGATGCAGCACCACATCGTGTGCGGTGGAGTAGCTGCAGGTCACCCCGGTTTTTTTCAGGTTCTGGCTCTCCATCATGGTGCCGCGCGGCACCCGGAAACCCTGAGTGATATCACCTTTGCGGCTGTCCGGCGTCAGCTGCGCAATCGCCATGGAGGGCGTTGGCGAGAGATAAGATGGCGCAATCATCTCCAGCAGACGCTGTGAGAAGCGCGGAAACTCCGCATCCATCTTCAGTTGCACGCGCGACGTCAGGAAGGCAAACCCTTCCATCAGCCGTTCCACATAGGGGTCCGCCACGTCAATGCCATGCATGCCAAGACGTCCCGCCACTTTCGGGTAGCGCGTCGCAAACTCTGCCCCCATCTCGCGCAGGTAGGCCAGTTCACGGTTGTAGTAGTCGAGCAGATTGCTGTCCATGGTTATCCTGCATCCTGAAGTTCGAAATGGCCGCTCTCCAGATCAACCTGAGTGCGGAACAGAAACGCCAGTGGATAAGGCACACACCAGAGCCGCCCTTTGATCTCAATCGACAGCACGTTGTGCAGGCTGAGCGAGCCGAGATCGCTGACGCAGCGCACCTGCAGCCCCTGCGGCAGAATACGCGGCTCGAAGTGCAGAATGGCGTTGGTCATTTTGCGCTGCATATCCTGCCATTCAATATCGGAGACGTTCTGCCCGGCCAGCGGCGCAACGCCGAAATTCCAGACCGAGCGCTGCACCTGATCGAAACCACTGAGATCCTGCTGCGCTTCGTTATTAATGGTGTTGAACAGCCACTGCAGATCGCGCAGGACGTGGCGACGCAGCGTGCTGTGGCTGATCAGCATGCTGTTCTCCGCCTCCTGCTGCTTGTCCGGCGCGTTGTCGGTCAGACGATCCAGCAATGAGGATTGCAGCTTGTCGCGGGCGGTCAGCGCATCGCGCTTTTTGCGCGCGCGAAAGCCGCCGTGCAGCTGGGCATAGCCATCATTGTGCGCGCCTGAATCATGACTCATCGGCAGACTCTGTATTGTCGAACGTGACCTGCTGCAGGCTCAGCAGCGAGAATTCCGCGCTGTCGCTGAGCCACATTTTTTGTCCCTGGCCGATGAACTGATCCGTGTCATCGCCCAGTGGCTGCCATTCGGTGACGCTGGCACGCAGAAAACGCTCCTCTGCACCCGCCAGCAGCGGATAGCGCGCCGGAATCTGACACACCTGCTCGCTGCCATCCACCAGCTGCACGCGTGTGTGACGCCACACCAGATCGGTGACGCTGGCAGGCGCCTGGAACTGCATCTCACGAATGGCGGCAAACGGGATCCAGTAGTAACGCCCCTGATTGATCACTTCACACACCGGACCGAAACGGCTGTCGCCATCCATCAGCCAGCTGAATGCGGTTGGCTGATCCTGTTGGGTGGCGGTGCCGGGATTGGCGTCGGCGAGGTCGAGTGCCTCAGCCCGCAGTGCAGTGCCGCGCGCGACATCGCCCGCGGTGTCGGCCTGTAAGGCGGCCAGCAGTGTGTCACACCAGTGCCAGGCGCTGCCCGGCAGTACCGGATCGGCCTCACCGCGCAGTACCGCGTCACGCTGCAGTTCACCGGCGATTGCCTGCTGCAACAGATTGACGGTTGGTTGCGCCTGCGGACTTAACGCCAGCCAGGATTGCAGCTGCGTCTGCGCGCGCGACCAGTTACCTGACAGGCAAAGCAATTGCACAAAGGCAGCCCGCAGATCGGCATTTGCCGGATTCGCCTGAATCTGGCGGGTGACGTCAGCCAGTGTTTCGCCGAGCGTGGCGTTAGCCAGAAGGTGTTGTAAGGATTCCATGCAAACTCCTTTTGCGTCAGTTAAGGGTGCGATAGACCGCAGCGGCGGGATTTTTCAGTTCAGGATGGAGTTTTTCCACCAGCTGCACGCTGAGCGTGCCATCCCCACTGACCCACGGTGACCAGACTTTGCGAACTTCCTGCAGACGCGCCTGAACCGCACTCTCATCAGCCGCTTCGCTGGCGGGCATCTGCACCACCACCTGACGCACCGCCTGCCAGCCGTTAAAACGGTTACTGAACGGAAGAACCAGCCAGCTGTCAGGGGATTTTTCGTTGCTCAGCACCATACGCTCGCTATTGACCGTGGTGATGTGGAGTTCGGCCGTGGATGACTGATTGCTCAGGCCCGTCACCGGGAAACCCTGCAGGAAGGTCACGCCGATTGCCGCAGATGCACCGTTACCTTGCTGAGTCAGGCGGCTTTGCCCGCTGAGCCAGCCGTCAGAACCGCAGACCAGCCCCTGTTTTGCGGGAACAAACAGCGCGCTACCCTGCGCCGGATGCTGCCACCAGGTGCGGAAATGGCAGCCATCCAGCAGACTGAATTGCAGCCACGGCGAGGTATCCGCCTGGGCGGCATTGCGCAGAGCGTCAACAGGCACGGCCGCCGTGGTTGGCTGTTGCTGTTGCTGCTGCGGTGCCGCTGGCGTCACCACGGTTTTCCACTGCTGCGCACGAGCGGCACTGCCGGTGGCGATTTCACTGCCCTCTGGATCGGTCAGCTGCCAGTGCAGTTGCTGCAGCGGTTTACACTGCGTGGCCATCAGTCCGGCTACCCGTGGCAAGAACTCTTTTAAAACAGTCGGGTTTTTCTCACCCATCGTCACGATGCGCAGGTTAATGGTGCTGTTACACCAGCTCGACAGCTGATTGTTTTTGACGTCATCAATCCAGACATCCAGTTTCTGTGCCGGGGACTGTACGATGCGATAGTTTTCAGCATAAGCCTGCGTGCTGAGCACCAGCGCAGCCAGACCCAGTAATCCATATTTCATGTTGGCGTTCTCAATCTCGCAGAGGGAAGAACTGCGCCGCTTCAGAGAGCGAGTGCAGCAAGGTGGTGTCCTGGGGCGATCCAATCCAGACGGCCAGCGCGCTGAAATTATCCTGCTGCCCCTGATCCGACTGATCGTTTTTGATGATTTGCTGCATCAGCGTCAGCCACTCTTCCGGTGTGTTCACCATGTGCAGTGACTGCTGCATCTGCTCCAGCGAAACGCCATGCCAGAAACCATCGGTGCAGAGTAAAAAGGCATCGCCATCTTCGATTTCGACCACGTCGCTGTAGCTGGCGTCACGCTGCTCATCACCCATCCCCAGCGCAAAATAGAGCAGGTTGCTGTTAATGCCTTCGGTGCGATGTCCGGCATCTTTCATCTGCTGCACCAGGCTGTGGTCGGTGGTGACAAGATAGAGATAGCCGCGACGAAACAGATAGAGGCGGCTATCGCCTGCATGGGCCCAGCAGGCAAGATGGTAGTCGCGGTCAATGAACAGGCTGACCAGCGTGGTCCCCATCCGGCTGTGTTCGCTGCTGGCTTTCTGCTGCTGCCGGATGGCGTGGTTCGCGTGATTAACGTAGTTGCGAATCGACTGCGCATTGAGGTGCGCATCGCCATCAAAGGCCTGTAGCAGGCTGCTGCGGGCGATGGCGGCCGCCCTGTCACCGCCGGGAAACCCGGCTACACCGTCGCAGACGACAAAGCAGGCTGAACGCGTACCGATGACATCACCGATCTGATCCTGATTACTGGCGCGATCGCCCTGATTGGACGTCGAGGCAATAGTGATATTCATGCGTCATCCGTGTGGGTTTGTGAGTCTTTGTACTGATTGACTTCCAGGTCATAGGCGTGCAGAAACGCTTCGCCAAACAGGGTATGAAAGTCGTCTTCGATCTCGCCCGCTGTCTCGCCGTAGCGCTCAACAAAATGCTCCCACAGTGCTGCTTTGCGGCTGCCCGGCAGACCAATACGTGACACTGAACCTGCCTGACGCGCCTCTTCTTCCAGCTGCTCCGGGTTAAAGGATTGCAGCATTGAGGCGATAATGGCGCGGATACCGGCGATCATGCCCAGCTGGTGCGCCTGCAGATCGATCAGCGCATCACGCACCGCCTGACGCGGCGGCATAAAGCCCGGCATCCGGCTGCCGAACATCTGCATTAATACGGTTTTACCCGACGGCAGCAGCTTGAAGGGGTTGTTGGCATCATCAAGGATTACCGTCATGTCGGCTTTGACGCCGCGCTTGAGGATCGAACGCGACGACAGCAGTGCCACCGTGCCCTGTGAGAACATGCTGAGCATCTGACCAAACTGCAGCATCTGTTCGCGATCAAACTGTGGCGTCGGCTGCAGGTCACGCAGGCCCATGCCTTCCAGCAGCGCATCCAGCAGTTCGCCCTTGAGGGCGTCGCCGCTGCTCTGGCTTGGTGTTGAGGGAGGAACTGCAGCGGCATGATGATGACCGGAAGCAACCGGATCGATGCGCAGGCGCCCTTTGGGCGTCGGCGATGGCGTGCGCTGCACTGCCTGCGGCGTGGGCAGCGTGATCCCGCCGTAGTCGTTCTGCGGATTCACCGCGTCTGGCTGGCTGGACTCCGCGTCATCCGCCTGGCGTGGGGCTTCGCTGTGCACCTGGCTCTGAGGCTGGTCATCAACCGGTAAGTCGATACCGCTGAACAGCGGTGAGTTTTCCATTTCGTTCAGGCTGACGGAGACCTGCTCAGGTGCGCGTGCAGTAACCGGCTCAGGTTTTGCCTCTTGCTGAGGCGATACCGGCGACGTGGACGGTTTCGCTGTCGGCAGCTCAGGCTGTGCCAGCGGCACCGCATTGCCCATCATCAGTCCTAATGGATCGTCATGGTTGCGCACATCAGTCTGGCTCTCGCCGTCAAACAGACTAAGCGGATCCAGTTCAGCGGCGGGCGCTTCAGCCTGCTTTGGCGCGTTA
The DNA here is from genome assembly GCF_019104105.1 of Pantoea jilinensis. Lineage (NCBI taxonomy): Bacteria > Pseudomonadati > Pseudomonadota > Gammaproteobacteria > Enterobacterales > Erwiniaceae > Pantoea > Pantoea jilinensis. The sequence goes on from NZ_CP077746.1 coordinate 2,474,592, forward strand.
TGCAGCTGAGCCGACAGCGTGCTCGGCGTCCGATCGTCAAAAATGCTCTGCTGTGCGAAGAGCGCATCGCCGTCATCAAACAGGCTGCTGCTTTTAGGCTGCTGACCATAATCCAGCGGCGCATCGTTGATCAGTTGCGCCAGCGGATCTTCCGGATTCCGGTCAGACGCAGCAGGCGTGGTCAGCGGATGGGCATCCGGCATCTCCGGCACCGCTTTGCGTTTAGAGAGATCGTCTGAAATCGAAAACTCTTTCGCCAGGCTGTCCCAGATTTCGCTGGGAATGGCAGCGGTGGTGCTGGCTTTTTCAGCTGCCGGTTCGCGAACAGGTGCAGCGGGCTGCACGGGTTCAGGACGAGGAACGGCCCTTTCCATCTGCGGCTGATGATCACTGTTGAGGTCGCTGACCAGCAGTTGATAATCATCAATGCCGAGAATGTCTCCATCCTGCAGTTCAACCTGCCGACCGCGCTCCAGCGGAATATCGTTGAGCAGCACACGTGTCACATTGCCACGGTTGGTCAGGCGACATTCGCCGTTCGCGGTGATGTGCACAATCGCCTGCAGGCGGGAGAGCGTCCGGTCATCATCTGGCAGCACCAGATTGTTATCCACGCCGCGACCAATGGTGCCGCCGGGCGGGAAGAAATCACAATGAGTCTGAGGCGGCTGTTGGCCCGGTTTAGTCGTTATTATCGTAAAGCGCATAACGGATTCCTGCGGTTAGCGGTTCGGCATCTATACCGCGCACCTCTCAGGGAAAGGCGCGGGGTATAGGGAGCGGGAGATTTTAGAATTGGTTTTCTTAAATAGCTGGCGGTTAATTAAGACTTATAAACAGAAAAGCCATCATATTTAGTTAAGCCGATAACATTACGTTAAAGGTTTATTTTTAACTAACGAACAGGGTGATAATTAAAATAAATTCAAAGATAATCTTATTATGAGCACCAGAGACTCTCTTGCTTAAATAGCATTTATTCAGAATCATTTACAGGCATTGAAAAAAACGGGATTAAAGCGTAACGCCATGCGCGATAGTTAAAGAGAATGTCGTGCCCGACTTGTAAAGCCTGAGCAAGGAAAATCATCAGTAAGGCAGTTGTTTCAGAAGAGCAAAACGCTCTTTATCGATGCGGATAACACAGAGATTAGTCGCCACCGCACTCGCATTGCTGCCTTCTTCAGCCGCAAAGGCCTCCAGCCTGCACTGTCCATCACGATACTTCAGCCAGTTGCGCTGGGTATCTACCAGCGTTGCGACATAGTCATCAGCCAGTTTTTTCTGTGTGCCGTACATCTGTACAATCCGCTTTTTAGCCGTCTGGTACGCTTTGTTCAGGTCATCTTCCGCCAGCGTCTTCTGCTGAACAGTACACTGAAACAGCGTGCCGTCTGAAGGCTGTTTTGCACAGGTCTCATCAGCGATCGCTGAAGCACTTACGGAAAGGGACACACCGATCAAAATCAGTTTACTTATTCTTTTCATAATTATCTCAGCACTCTTAACGATCAATGATAGGGAATCAACTTAAGCTTTATGACTCTTTGCTCGTTAAGCTCAGAAGTGCACATATTAAAATTAGCGTTACTTAAATCACTTCCTTTATCTGCAACATAAGAAGCCAGTTTACAGTCATTATCCCGGTACTGTAGCCACGCTCGTTGAGCGTCAGTTAATGTGCTCATATATTGACTAAGCGCTTTATTATCACCTTCAAAAAGAGTTTCAACTCTGGCTTTAGCCAGTTTATATTCTTTATTTAAATCAATCTCAGTCTGGCTTCTGTTTTTCCGGGCGCAATTGTAAACTTCCTGGTCGTTATTCCCTTTTAACAATCACTCATTGCGTGGACGGGCGAAACATACATAACCGTGATAGACAGCAATATAGAAAAACATGTTCTCATTAAAATCTTTACCTGTAATAACTTACCCATGCCTGAGCAAATGGGCAGGCTCATTATGCAGCACTTTATAAGCGGTTTATTTCATCACGCCAACATCCTGAGCAATAACATTCCCCTTGAATGTCACGATATAATCCCAGAGGTTATCGCCCTTCTGACTGGGATAAAAAGAATACTCGTACTTTCCATTCGTAAAGCGATATCCCCTGAAGTCGCAGACATCAGGGCAATTTGTATTGATGGTCTCGCCTTTAAGGACAATTGAAGAATTATCTTTTACTTTTCTGGACTTGAGCGAAACGTTATCACAGGTAAGATTACCTTCCTCACAACTATAGGTGATATCCGCCTTGAATATTTTTCCTTCAAAGTGTGAAACTGATTTTGCTAAAGACAATGAAGGCAAACCAATAAGCACCATGATAATAATATGGATTATTTTCTTTATCATATGTTGATTCCATTTACGAGTCACTATCATGCTGAGCTTCAGCTGTAATACGCGATTACATTTAACTAAAAACATCTTCTATGAAAATTCATTTATGATATTTAGCGTTACTGTATCCCTGGAGCTTTCCACAAAAAATAAATTAATTTTTATATTTATTATAGAGAGATTCAGCATCCTGGCTTTGCGCAAGTAGCGTGCATGTCATCATATTGAAATTTCCTGAAACCGAGCCTGTAAGGTTCATCTTCAGATAGTCATTGATTAACTTATCGCCCTCGCTGAATGCTTCAACGGGAAGATGGCTTATCTCTAACCAGGCTGACGCGCTTTTAAAGGCATCATCAGTAAAAGCCTTGTCAGTGGTAGCTTTACCTGCGCAACGGTTGAGAAGCCAGTTGCTGAAAATCTGCGGTTGTTTAAACGAGTCAGGAGCAGGAGGCGTTATCGCCAGCGCCGCAGGAGATGACGTCAGAGCCAGTAAAATCAGTAACTTTTTAATTTCAGTATCCACAGGGAGGCAACATCAGGAACAAAACTACCATTTTCTGCACCACCCAGGAAGTGACAGGTATCAGAGCAGATATTGCCGTCAGAGTGTCACACGCCCTCGGGCATTGCTGCAGTCTTATCCCTAACCTCAGTTAAATACATAAACGAAAACTGCCATAAAAACAGCCCAGCCAACGGTCAGGAAAAACGTAAACTGGTAAAGGTGGAGCGTTTTTTCCATCCACACCATTTTCTCTCTGGGTTGTTGCTGCACAAATTCATAGGCCTGAATACTGACATTTTCAGACTTAGAAAAACGCATTTTCCGCCCCTTTCTGAGATTCATGAAAAATGCTACTTTCTGATAATTAGCATAGAATCCCAAATGATTTGCAACTTTAGTGGTCAAGTCTAGTTGCAACCCTGTACTTTGATAAAGATTGATAAAATCCTGATAAGCTTTTTGATTAACTCTAAAGAACCACGCAGTATAAACATGCAGCGAAATAACTAAAACAGATAAAATTAAGCTGCCATACATAAAAAAATCATACCAAATCATAAAATCTTATCCATCAAAATACCCGCCCCTTTTTCACCCAGCTTAGCAGAGCCATAACCACCCACTGTGGAACCAACTATTCCACAAGCTAATGCACCAATGCCTCCGGTTGCAACACCCAGTGCCACACAGGCAGATGTTGCAAGTGTTGCAGACGCCGCACCACCTAAGATAGCTGCAGTCGTGCTTGCTGCAAACTTAGAATACTCTTTCACCGCCACTTTAGAGCATTCATTTTCTCTTTCTTTGGTACAACTGTGATAAACCTCATTAGTCGTATTTACAGCACTAAATCCTATCGAAACCCACCCACCCATTTTCATGAATTTTGCTGCTTTGGCTGCACTATCTACATAGGTCGAATAACCACGTATTGCTGTTGTGCCTGCCGTTTGCCAATCATGGATGATAGAGGAACTGGAAAGGTTTAATGCATGTTTTATCTTCTCGTAGGGGCGCAAATTCAGCACAAATCGGGATAAACGATTCAGTAACACTTCAAGCTCACCAAACAACCGCTTCCGCTCAACAAAAAACTGCTGACCGAACAATGTTCCAGATGTCAGATATTGATTACGATAGGCATTTTCAATGGCGGTAAGTTTATTGCCAATTTCATTAAAATACTTCTCGCCTGCGTCACCTATGATACCTGAGGCTTTATCCATAAAGTTGGTAATTGCAGCAATAGAGGCATAATGGCGGTTAAAGAAATCAGCCTCATCAACCGTCAGATGAGTGACACTATTATTGGTTCTGGATTTAGCCTCTTCCAGAGTGCGCATGGCTGCAGGATGATTGTTACCGTCAGGGTCAGCAACGATTAAAATCTGGCCTGGTTTAGCCCATGCAACATCAGCATTTAATTGCAAAAAATAGTTCGCGGCAGACATATTGCGCGTGCCATAAAGCCACATTGCCTGCTCAGTCAGTCTTCCCGGACGCTGAACAACACAAAATCCCGGCTCAATTGAATTTTTTCAGCCATAAACACCCTCCTTTTGCAATTAAATGAGCAAAACGTATAACCACTGCATTAATTCATTAATTTTAATGAAGATACGCCCCCTTTTCGGAGGCGTCGTTTATTACGCTTCTTTGTTGCCTTTGATGTCCCAGCCTGCGCTGCTCTCTGCGCCTTTGCCGCCGGAAGCGCTCTGCTCCCAGTACTGCTGCTTCACTTTGGATGCCTGGAAGGAGTAAGTCATTCCGAGGGTATCGCCGTTGTCGGAGCCATTGTAATTCACAGCGGTCACCAGAACGTCTTCCAGGGTGATGCGTGCATACTCAACCTGAGAGCCGCCCGCTTTACAGATAGAGAGTTCAACTTTAGCGAGATGCTTACCGCTTGCGCAGTTCTTCAGCAGCGCCGTAGTTGACTTATCGATTAATGCATTCACGTGCAGGTCGTTAAAGTTAACCTTACCGGCACCGCCGCCGCCGCCAACAGACATGTTGCCTGGCTGAGAGGCACCCCATGAGAAAGAGGTAATATCGGTCCAGCCAGTGTGGTTTGAGTCTTTCGACTCGCCAGTAACACCGTCAACCTTCATAAACATATCAATAGCCATTATCTTTCACTCTTTATTGGTTGAGATTATTGCTTTCAAAAAAGCAAGGATATGGCAAAAAGAAAAGCATGGGGCTGAATAAAACAGTCCATATTTTACCTTTGCCTTGCTTCTGAAATATCGTCATAAACGATATTTCAGATACCGAATTACCAGACATTAAGCCGGGCAATATATATTCATCTTTTCATAATGCGGAATCGAGGTTTTCACCTTGTATTCAGAAAGCAGAGAAGCACTTAATAAATTCTTCTTAGCTTATCTCCTGCCCAGTAAAAACCTAACGAAACAGTGACTGAAAGAGTAATCAGAATACCGTTAATTATTTTCATCATTATCGTGACATTCCAGTCACAGAAGAAAATGAAATAACCTGTACAGCTGAATAAAATCAGGCCAGAAATAAATTTCAGCAGGAGATGTAATAAATACAGGACTAGCTTTTTAACCATGCTGTCATCCTCCCTGACACTCATTTCAGCAAACTTTCTGTCAGGCATCAGGCGCAAACCCCTTTCGCGCCTGAAAACCTTGCGACTCAACGTTTAAGCATTGTCATTCTTCAGTGACGGCAGCTTAGAAACCAGACGCAGCGAAACGGTCAGGCCTTCCAGCTGGTAGTGCGGACGCAGGAAGAACTTCGCAGCGTAATAGCCAGGGTTGTCTTCCTGCTCTTCCACATTCACCTCGGCAGCAGCCAGCGGCTTGCGGGACTTGGTCTCCTGCGAGGAGTTAGCCGGATCGCCATCGACGTAGTTCATCACCCAGTCGTTTAGCCAGCGTTCCATCTCGTCGCGCTCGCGGAAAGAGCCGATCTTGTCACGCACAATGCACTTCAGGTAATGCGCGAAGCGACAGCAGGCGAACAGGTAAGGCAGACGCGCCGCCAGACGGGCATTGGCGGTGGCATCGGCGTCGTGATACTCCATCGGCTTCTGCAGTGACTGCGCACCGATAAAGGCGGCGAAGTCAGAGTTTTTGCGATGCACCAGCGGCATAAAGCCGTTTTTCGCCAGTTCGGCTTCGCGACGATCGCTGATAGCGATTTCGGTCGGGCACTTCATGTCCACGCCGCCGTCATCGCTCGGGAAGGTGTGGCACGGCAGGTTTTCCACTGCACCGCCCGACTCCACGCCGCGGATCGCCGTACACCAGCCATACTCTTTAAATGAGCGGTTGATGTTGGCGGCCATGGCGTAGGCGGCATTGCTCCAGGTGTAGTTGCCGTGATCGGAACCGTCGGTCTGCTCTTCGAAGTCGAAGCTGTCGACCGGGTTGGTACGAATGCCATAAGGCAGACGCGCCAGGAAACGCGGCATCACCAGACCCAGATAGCGTGCATCTTCCGATTCACGCAGGCTGCGCCAGGCAGCATATTCGGTGTTCTGGAAGATCTTGGTCAGATCGCGTGGGTTCGCCAGCTCCTGCCAGGACTCCATCTGCATCACTTCCGGCGCGGTACCGGTAATGAACGGACAGTGCGCGGCCGAACCGATACGTGCCATCTCACCCAGCAGCTCAACATCCTGCGGGCTATGATCGAAGTAGTAGTCACCCACCAGGCAGCCAAACGGCTCGCCGCCGAACTGACCATACTCCTGCTCATAAATCTTCTTGAACAGCGGGCTTTGATCCCAGCCGGCACCCTTGTAACGCTTCAGAGTACGACCCAGCTCCTGCTTGGAGATGCTCATAAAGCGGATTTTCAGCATCTCGTCAGTTTCGGTATTGTTCACCAGATAGCTCAGGCCGCGCCAGGCGCTTTCCAGCGACTGAAACTCCGGGTGGTGAATAATCTGGTTTACCTGCTGCGACAGCTTTTCGTCGATCTCCGCAATCAGCGCCTGAATGGTCCGATACGCATCGCTGGAGACGGTGACGGTGTTTTCCAGCGCCTGCTGCGCCAGAGTTTTCACCGCGCTTTCGACCGCCGCGCGCGCCTGATCGCTTTTTGGCCGGAACTCTTTATGCAGCAGCGCACTGAACTCATCCTGACTGAAACTGGCTGCGCCCTGCGACTGCGGTTGTTGTGAAGTCTGCGTCATGCCTGCGGCTCCTTACCTTCAGTGGCCTCATCCTGCTTTGGCAGATGGGTCAGGGCCTGCAACAGCGTAGGATCCTGCAGCACCTTACCAATCAGCTCTTCCGCACCGTTTTTGCCGTCCATATAGGTCAGCAGGTTCGCCAGCTGGGTACGCGCTTCCAGCAGCTTGCTCAGTGGCTCGACGTTACGGGCCACCGCATCCGGCGAAAAGTCATCCATGCTGTCAAAGGTGAGATCGATGTTCAGCTTGCCTTCGCCATTCAGGGTGTTGTCCACCTGGAACGCGGCGCGCGGCTTCAGCGCTTTCATGCGCTCATCGAAGTTGTCGATGTCGATCTCCAGGAATTTCCGTTCGTCGATGCCCGGCTGCGGCTCCAGCGGTTTACCCACCAGATCCGCCAGCACGCCCATCACAAACGGCAGCTGGATTTTGCGTTCCGCGCCATAAATTTCCACGTCATATTCAATCTGAACGCGAGGCGCGCGATTGCGGGCAATGAACTTCTGCCCACTGGATTTGCTTGTTGCCATGGTTTTCTCCATCAATGATGCGCGGATAATGTGTCACAGCAGGCGCGCAGGTCCCGCTGTGTGAGTGGGTCACGCCTGCTTAGTCGCGACGTCCGAAAATGGTTTCCAGCTGATGAACGCCATCGGGTGCCAGTTCGCGGATGATCTCCAGAAAGTCGCGCTCGATTAAGCGCTGTACCCGATCAATCATCAGCGGGGCCGGATGACTCGGCTCATGCTGGGTGAAGTACAGTTTCACTTTCTCCAGCATCAGCTGCGCGTCGGCGCGGGAACTGATCTGTACCGTGCGCCAGTCCGCTGCAGCGCGCGGGGCCGCTGCGACAGCCGCCGGTGCAGCGGCTTCTGCGGGCTGTTCCGCCGCTGCGGTGGGAATCAGCTGGCTGAGGTCCGTGGCCTGGCAGCGTTCGGCGATCAGTGCAATCTGTCGGCGCATCTGTATCAGTTCCGGCACTGCCGCCTCGCCCAGCCGTTCGGCGATGGTTTCGCAGATGGTTTGCAGCCGCTCATGAATCTGCAGTACCGCCTCAATGCCGGGCTGGTCGCCGCGTGCCAGTTCGTCGATCAGACGCGGCAGGCCGCCGGGATAATCCGCCACTTCGGTTTTGCTGCCGTCACACAGGGCGGCAGCATCGCGCAGCGAGATGCCGTCGGACGGATAGCGCAGCAGCCAGCACTGACGCACCGCGCCGCTCAGGGAGGTCTTGTCACCCAGCAACGCCAGAGCATTGATACGGTAGAAGGGATCCTGTTCGCCGTACTCTTCCAGACGAGGCCACAGCGGCTCCCAGTAAAGCAGCAGCGCCTGTTCAATCAGCTTCAGACCCTGCGCATAGCCCGGCAACCCTTTCAGCTCCGTCCAGGCATGCGTCAGCGCCAGCATCACCCGCAAATCTTTGCTGCGGCCCAGTAAGGCTATTGCCAGCTTCTCAACTTTGTTCCAGTCGGCGGGTTCCGCGGGAATGATGGTATCGCCGAACTGCTGTTCCGCTTTGCCGGCACTGGCCTGCTCCATCGCCTGAAAATCGGCGTCGTACTCCAGGTTATCGCCGCCGGGATTCTCTTCACTGACCGGAGCCAGCAAGGCCTCTGTATTCATCGTCATGCGTGTCGCCTCAGGATTCAAACATCGGGGGATAAAGTCCGTTTCGTCCCGGCTTTGCCCCACCGGCCGGATCAAACAGCAATGAAAAGAGCTGAGCGGTGAAGTTACCGCTGTGGACCTGGGTATAAAGCGGGAAGCCGTCGCTTTGATTGGTCCACCAGAAACTGGTGTAAAACTGCGGGTCGAAGTTCTCGCCCGGCAGCGCCCAGTTCAGCGTCGAGGGCGTGTCGCCATGCCCGATGACGTTGAGAATATCTGATGACTCGCCCGCTTCCTGCGGCGGTTGCGGCTGCGGAATGCTGATCAGCGCCTGATCCAGTTGTTCCGGCGATCCGCCTCCCTGCACCACCCGCAGCAGCGTATTGCCCACCTGCTGATACCACTCGCCGGAGCGGGCCAGCAGCGCGGGAGACCACTCGGCGGGGGTGAAGTGGCGCAGCGCGCAGAGCGGATAGTTACGCCCTACGCTGTCCCGTGCGGCGATCAGGCAGCCCATCTGGATCAGCTGACTGCCCAGCATCGGCGGCACCACAAAATTCCAGACCGGCGCGTTAAGGAACGGGCGCGACGGGGCGTTTTCACTCTCCTGGCTGCTCTGCCAGTGATGCAGGCCCACCTGAAACCAGCTGGACCATTGGCGATAGAGCACGTCAGGAAAGCGGCGCTTCACAAAGTCACCTGCGCTGGGCAATTTGCCGTACCAGCAGGGTGCAGCGTAATGAGTCATTGTCGGGTCCTGTTTCAGGGGCAGCTAAAGCCGGGAAGCTGGAACGGGTTACGAATGCTGCCAGGGGTGAACGACAGCGTGACCTGATGGCCCTCCACGCTGAACGTGGCTTCACGGGTCAGGCCGCCTGCAGCAGTAACCCGGGCGCGGTCAAAGAAACGATTGAGCGCCCAGGGGCCGCTGGTGACCAGCGTCGACGTGGTGCCGTTGGTCAGGCCCAGCTGCATCCGCACCTGGCTGGTGCCGCCAGGGCCGGGCCAGCTGACCATCTGCACGGCCTGCGGCCCGTGGCTGTAACGCAATTGCTGACCATCCACATCCAGCGTCAGGTTGAGGATGTCATTGTCCATTTTTACGGTGCGTAGCGTGACGCGGAAGCCTGGCGTGGTTGCGCCGTTGGCAAAGAACGCATCACGAATTGACTGCGCCTGCTGGAAAGGACGAAGCAGCGCTTCGCCACCCGGCAGCGTTTTGCCGTCAATACCTGGTGTAAAGCGCCACGATGCGTTGGTGGTGTCGACTTTGCTGGCCAGGTTGTCGCGGAAGAAGCTGTCCATCATGCCGCTGCCAGGCGCAAACATCCGGGCCAGGTCGTCAGGTGTCACTTCACTGCGCGCAGAGCGCACCAGCGGATAACGACCGGCGATCGCCTGACGACAGAAACTGCCCACCTCCATCGTGATACGTTTACGGACGTTATCCATGTCGCGGCGCTGTGCATCACTGCTGGCGCCGACCGCCATGCTGGAGACCATATTCTGTAGCGAACCGGGAAGTCGTCCGGCACTGGCCTGAAGACGACTGATCGCATCGCTGGCCGGTGGCGGCATTCCGCTGTTGGCGGCATCCTGCACCGCCGTGAGGTAGCGATAAAGGTCGTCAATCTGGTGCAGGAAGTCATCCACCGCCAGCACCTTGCTGCCCTGCTGCAGCGGCTGTGCCAGCTCAAGGATCGGCGCAAAGTGCACAGCAACGGCCTGTTCCGGAGAGACCTGCGTTGCCGCCTGTCCACGCGCAGCGCTCGCTTCAGGTGACGTAAACAGCGCTTCCAGAGTACGGGTGGCGCTGTTATCCGACGGTTTTGCTGCCTGCGCGGATTTCTCATCGGGTTGCGCCCGGTTCAGCGTCAGCAGATTGCTGAGATTGATGACCAGCTGGCGCAGCGGCGAGTGATTGCCTGACAGCAGACGCGCGGTGTTGATACGTTGCGAAAGGTCGGCGCTGCTGTTGAGCTGGATATCACTCAGAAACTGCTCCCACTGGCGGATATAGTCCTGCACATAGAGCTGACGCACCGCGAGATCGGTCTGCTCACTTTTCTGTTGCGGCGCAGCACCGCCCAGTACCCAGAGATCGTCCTGATAAAGTGCCTGCGTTACCGGGGCAATCTGCTTATCGACATGCTGCCAGTAACCGTCCGGTGTATAGAGACCGGACACCCCGTCATTCACCGATTTACCGCTTTTGCGGGAAAACACCAGCTCGCTCTGAGGCCCGCCCAGCGACGCCAGCGTGACCGGTTGCAGGCTGTCATCCCGTTGCAGCAGGCGCTTCAGTCGTCCATAAACCCGCTGTGACAGCGGCATCTGATTAATCATTTCCTGCTCGCGCTTTACCAGTGCGTCATCCTTCGCGTAGGGCGACGAGTGGATCTGCGTTTCCAGCAGCTGTTGCAGATGCCACGCCAGCTGTTTTACCTGCTGCTGCGTGACGTTCTGCGGCAGCTCACGTGAGAGATTCAGCATCAGCCAGGCCTGCAGAAATTTGCCATCGTAGTGCTTCGGCTGATAGAGCATTTGATACGCCTTCAGCGCTTCATAGCTGTAGTCCGCATCGCTGCCAGTGTCATTACGCAGCCAGCGGGTGATGTTCTGTGCCACTTGCGGCAACAGCAGCTGTTTCAGTGCTTTGTCGTAAAGCGCGCGGGTTGCATCGCTGACCTCGGTGCCGCGATAAAGCCCCATGCGGCGCGTCAGCGGTGGAGACTCCAGCGAGAAGTCGGCGCTTTCTGGCAGGTGCAACAGGGTGTTGAGATAGGGCACCAGCGCAAAGAGATCGCCGTTGACCTGCTGCTGAAGCTGATTGCCCAGTTGCTCAACCTGTGGCCCTTTAGCAGCCATCTCCTGCAGGTAAGTTTTGTTCTTGCTGTAACTGGTAAGCCACAGTCCGCCCGCCACCAGTAGCAGCACCAGCAGCGCCAGATACCCCGACCACAATCCGGCGCGGTTGCGCAGTTCCCACCAGCGATTACTGCCCGCCAGGCCCGACTCCTGGAAAATCACATTTTCCAGCACTCCTTTCAGGAAGAAGCTCTGGCCTTTGTTCTGCGGAATTGGCGCGTCTTTATCAACCTGATCCCATCTGCCTGATTCGCCCGCCTGCTGGCCTGGCAGATTCAGCGCGCGGTTCAGCTCGCCCATCACCCGGTCAAACGGCAGTCCTTCCTGGGTGCCGCTGGCAAAATAGATGCCGCGTGGCGCGAACTGGGTTTCAAAATCGGAGCGGGCAAACAGCGTATCAAGTGCGTCTGCCAGCAATGGACGTAACGCCGCAAACTCCTGTGGGAAGAGATAACTTTCCGCCCGCGCCTGGGCGTCACTCTCCATCAGCAGACGGTCGGCCAGTCCGGCATCAAGTCGCTGTTGCAGCAGTGAATACTCCTGCTGGAACTGGCTGTTCAGCTCAAAATCGGCGGCAGATGCCTTCGCCCACGGAAAAGTGAACCCCCAGATTTGTTCGCGCTGGGCTTTGTCCAGTGAGCCGAAGTAGCTGCGGAAGCCTTTAAGCAGGTCAGCTTTGGTGACCAGCACATAGACCGGGAAACGGATGCCGAGACGATCGTGCAGCTCCATCAGACGCTGACGCAGCGCCAGCGCCTGGTTGCGCAGTGCCTCGGGCGACTGGCTCAGCAGATCGGAGACGCTCAGGGTGACGATGACACCGTTAATTGGCTGACGTCCGCGATATTTACGCAGCAGGTCGAGGAAATGATGCCATTCGCTGGCATCGCTATCCTGCTGACTCTCCTGGGTGCTGTAGCGCCCGGCGGTATCGAGAAGGACTGCATCATTGGTGAACCACCAGTCGCAGTTGCGGGTGCCGCCGATGCCGCGCAGCGCCGACTTGCCGAACTTGTCCGCCAGCGGAAACTGCAGGCCGGAGTTGACCAGCGCGGTGGTTTTACCGGCACCGGGTGCGCCGATGATCATGTACCACGGCAGCTGATAGAGATACTGGCGGCCAAAGCGCTGCGCCCAGAACGGCGTACCCTTGCTGCTGTGGCGCTGAAAATGCGCCTTTCTCAGCATCTCTGTGGCTTCAGAGAAGCGCCCTGCCAGCACCTGCTCTTCACTGGTCAGACGCTGACGATCTGCTTCCGGCGCATCGCTTTTGCCGGTTTCCAGACTCGACATCAGCTTGCGGTTGAGCCAGTAATTGTAAAGCCGTGGTATCGCCTGCCCCAGACCCCAGACCAGATAGAGCAGTGCGATACTGATCATCCGGTTCTGCTCTGGTTCAAGCGGCCGCGAATCAACGATAGAGAAGACCGGGCCAATGACCCAGATAATGAATGAGAGCGCGGTGATGCCGACGAAGCCCCACGCGAGGCGGCTGGTCAGCACCGCAAACAGAATATTCAGCATGGATCAGTTCCCTCTCGCCAGGCCGTTGAGTTCGGCATGCGTCGCATCCGGCGCCACCAGCAGTGTGATTTCAACGCGACGGTTACGTGCGCGATTTTCTGCGCTGTTGTTTGGCACCAGCGGATTGCTTTCGCCGCGCCCTTCCGCTTTCACCCGTGATGGATCTGCCAGTTGCTGTTGCAGCAGGGACTGCACCGACCGCGCGCGTGCCAGCGAAAGCTCAAAGTTGGAGCCGAAGCGCGCACTGCGGATCGGTACGTTATCGCTGTAACCAATCACCTGAATCTGGCCACTGACGTTGTTCATGGCGGCGGCAATGCGCTGGATCACGTCGACATAGCGTCCGCGCACGTCGGTGGCCGCCGAAGCAAACAACCCATCCCCTTTCAGAGTCACTACGCTGCGATCCGCTTCATCACGAACCGCCACCAGCCCGGCATCAATTTCCGGTTTCAGGAAACCGCGCAGGTCGAGCGTGGCGGGCGGTGGCGGCGCAGGGTTGCCGATCTTCACTTCCGGTAGCGCCGTCTGATAGATGCGGGCCAGCACCGGCGAGGTGTAATCGCCCAGACGCCAGTTGAGCACGATATAGAACAGACAGGCCGCCAGCCCGGCGACTGCGGCGCAGGCCCAGAGCGGGATCATCGGTCGCCACAGCTTGCGCAGCACCGGTTGATCGGTGGGATGCGGTGACAGCGCCGTCGCGTAATTGCCGCGCACGCTTCTGATCATCTGCAGCAGACGCTGTTTGATGGTCTCCAGCTGCGAACGGCCATTGTCCAGCACCCGGTAGCGGCCTTCGAACCCCAGCAGCAGGCAGAAGTAGATCAGCTCCAGCATCAGAATGTGGCGTCTTGGGTTCTGCGATAGCTTGGCCAGTAGCTGGAAAAACTTCTCGCCACCCCAGGTTTCGTTGTGAAACGTCACCAGTAAGCCGTTGCTGGTCCAGACGCCGCGGCTGCCCCACGGGGTCAGCGCCGCCGCCTCATCCAGCGCGGTACAAAGGCAGTAACGCGCGCCGATGATCACTTCGTAGCCGAGACCGGACTGCTGGCAGCTCAGCTCGAAGCGGCGAATCTGGTCAATCAGTTGCTGGCGCAGTTGCGCCGGATCGTCATGCGATACCGAATGGCGGATCTGTGGAATCGCGTTAATCAGGGGGTTAGCCGCCGCGACCAGCACATTCTGGTGGCTGGCATCGGGCGCAAGATCGCTGTGTGATTTTTGTTGTTCCTGCATCATGCTGCGTGCTCAGTTTATTATTCTGACTGACTGCGGATGGCCCAGAACTCCATGTTCAGGCCCGGAAACTCACCGGCAAGATGCAGCGCAAAAGCGCCCGAGCGCTCCATCTCTTTCCATAGCTCGCTGTTCTTATCCAGTTCGAAATAGCTGTATCCGGCATGCCACGGGATCTGCGGCGGCGCGCCAGGCATCGCCCGAAGTGCCAGGCCCGGTAGTTGCAGCTGCACCAGATCGCGGATTTTACTGACCGGAGCGACTTTCATCTGCGCCGGGAAATGGGTTTTTAGGGTATCAGCCGGCACGCTGGCTTTTACTGCCAGCACAAAGCCAAACTCATGCACCATGCTGCTTTCCGGTACAGTGGCGACGTTCAGGCCGTGCGAGCGCTGGGTCAGCGGCAGCTGAATCGCGCTCTCTTCCATGACCTGCGACAGTCCCTGGCGCAACAGCAGCGACAGACGGCTAAAGCAGCTGTGGAGATCGTCATGGTCATAAAGCGGCAGCGCTTCAGGTGCGCGGGCGGGCGTCCAGGTGCTGAGTTCCGCCGCCAGTTGCAGCCAGTGGCTATAGAGCGTTTCAGGATGCAGTAACGGCAGATGTTGCAGATGGCTGTGCAGGCCAAGCTGACGATTGAGCAGCGCCAGCAGCATAAAATCGACCATATCAGCGCTGTTGAAGCGGCCGGTGCCCGGCGCTCGCTGACTCAGTTGCTGACTGCGCTGCTGGATCAGCCCGTGCAGGTCGTTAAACATGTTTTGCAGTGGACGACTGCTGTTCAGGCCCAGCATCGGCGGGATGTAGTCGCTGTCGAGCCGGATGTGATTGTCGCTGCGTTTTTCAATCACCTGCGCCACGCCCATCGCAGTCCACTCGGCGGTGAGATCCTGCTCCAGCATCAGACGCAGGCGCAGCTTACCGAATTGCACTGTGGCGCTGCCCACGGCCTGTGCGTTGTCATCTTCCACGTCCGCTTCCCAGGCGAGATAGCGCGCCAGAGAGTCCTGCGACTCCTGGAAAGCGACGGCTTCACGGCCATTGCGTCGGGCCGGTATCGCCAGCACGACCTTGCTGCGGTCAACAGAGGCCGGAAGATCCAGCGGTGCCGGGCCATGCTGTGGCTGGCTGAAGGAGAAAAATGTGCCATCCGGCAGGCAGCCGCTGGCGGCGCTCAGCGCAAGTTTTCCCTGACGCAGCAACGCTTCATCAAACTCCAGATCGTAAAAGCCCCAGGTATAAGCGCGCTGTGACTGGCCCCACTCACGCAGGGTGCTGAGAAGATAATTTTCTGACTGCTGGAAATGATGGGGACGCAGGAACATCCCCTCGGTCCAGACCACTTTTTCGGCTCTGTTCATAGGCATCACTGTTTTTCCACGCGAAGGCCATTAATCCCCGCCACAATGCGCGCATTCAGCTCGCCATCGTTACGTTTCCAGAACGCCCAGAATGAGGGCGACGCATCTTCAGGCACCGGCAGCGACAGGCGCCAGACTTTGCCGTCCAGCGCCTGATATTCCGCCATGATGCCGATGAAGCGTGTCTCCGGCAGGCTCTTGATGCGCAGCGTTTTACTGCGCTGCTCGGGTGTCAGGAAGAACTGCTGGGTATTGAGTTGTGCGCTGCCCAGTACGGTGGCGGACTGGTTTTGCAGGGAGAAGAAGTCTGCTGACATGAACTCCGCATCGGAGCTCAGTAACAACACCCGGACTTTCAGCGGCGCACCGCCATTGAGCTGATTCTGTCCTTGCACGTCCAGGTTGTAATAAGCCACAGGCTGCTTACTGCTGCTACAGGCCGCCAGCAGCAACGCCAGCAGTACTATCAGCCCACCACGCAGTTGAGTTGTTCTCATCATCAAGCCCTCCCTGCTTTTTGCGATTAGTTAATGATCCAGGTTCCGTTGGTGCTGTTCTGACAGGCAGTGCTGTCACCATTCACCGCGACACAGGTTTTCTTCTTGCTGCTACTGCGCGCACGACGTTTAGGCTGATCGGCTTTAACTGTCTGATCGTAGAGATCGCTTTTCACCACGGCGCGAAACGGCACATAGCCCGTCAACGTAACTGTCGCCTCCGGCGTGGCAGATTGCGGTGCATCTTTCACGGTAGCCGTGCCGCTATCCGGTTTCGCTTCTGCAGCCTGGGCCGGTTCACCCAGCGCCAGCCAGTTGTTCTCCACCTGACCAATCACGGTATAGCTTTCACCGGTTTTCAGCGTCTCCACCACCTTGCCACCGTAGCCTGGCTGGCTCATCACCGAGCCAGGATAGAGCGCGCGGTAAGTCTCGTTAATCGGGCTGAACTGCGCAGGGGGTTTTACGGCATAACGGTGGCTGAGCGCTACGCCGTCCACCGTGCTGGTGACCAGTGTGTCATCGGTCATTTTTGGCGGTGTTTTACAACCCGCGAGAGAGAAAACAAACATCAGGCCTAGTGCAATGTGGAGCTTCGCCATTTTTTTCATGTTGTGTTCCATTCATATCCTGGAGAGAGGCCAAAGGCCGGTTGTGAGTGTTGAAAATTTAGAAACAGGGCTTGAAAGAAGCGCAATCAGGGCCATTCAGAATGATCATTCTTAAACGAACGGCGCAAAACTGTTGCGTAACCTTACAAAAAACGATCAGTTAAAGTTAAGTATGAAAAACCATCAGCGAAGGTATGAGCGGGAATGAAGAAGAATCTGACCTGGCAATAAACGATCAGAAACATGATCAATTTTTTCCCGGCAAATTTGAGCAGGCAGGCAAAACCCAAGTTTTACTAATGCCATCCCTGGTCGTAAAACCGACAAACTGAATACGATTTACATACACAACGCTATTCGCTTACGAAATAAAATGACTTAACACACCTGTTAACACATGAATTAAATGCTTAACTTTCATGTATTTATTATCATTATAAAATTTCATAGCTACCGCACGAGCCAGGTAGTCCCTGCCCGTGGGTCTGAAATTACGATCCATGTGTAAATATAAGCTGCGAGTTTACAGAAGATTGACAAAATTTCAACGGGCCTATTTCATTAGAATTTACTTAAGAAATAATTAACTAAATAAGTTAAGCCAAATATGTCGAGCTTTTAAGCACCCACTTAGGACAAATCTTAACAACATGCAAAAATATAAAGTATTTTTACAAATTAGTGTTTTCACCCCTGAAGCATCATTAAAGTAACTCATGTAAAAAGTGGCGCTGATTGCGGGTGACGGAAGCGTGGTGAGAAACGGCATCCTTCACTGAAGTGCCGTTAAAGCGGCAGGATTTATCTGTAAAGAGACAATTTATCAATGAGTTAATTGATTGAATGACAGCGTTGCCGTGTGTGAAGAAGGGAAAGGAATTAAGGCAGATAAGCGAAACGCTACACGGCCACACTCTGTGCGCAGCCAGGACTGATTAAGCGTTCTTTACAAAAATCTGACCGCTGATAAGTTTAAGTGTGTCAGCAGGTTACAAAGTCGGGACATAAAAAAACCACGCCTCAGCGTGGTTTAACGGTAACAAACGGAAAAATTATTTGGTCAGGTCGATCAGAAGAAGCCCAGCGGCTCGATGCTGTAACTGACCAGCAGGTTTTTGGTCTGCTGATAGTGGTCCAGCATCATTTTGTGCGTCTCGCGACCAATACCCGATTTTTTATACCCACCAAACGCGGCGTGTGCCGGATAGAGGTGGTAGCAGTTAGTCCAGACGCGACCGGCTTTAATCGCCCTGCCCACCCGATAAGCACGGTTGATATCTCGTGTCCAGACGCCCGCACCCAGCCCATAAATAGAGTCGTTAGCAATGCTGACCGCTTCCGCCTCATCCTTAAAAGTGGTAATGCCAATCACCGGTCCAAAGATCTCCTCCTGGAAAACCCGCATGCTGTTGTTGCCTTTCAGCAGGGTTGGCTGAATGTAGTAGCCGCTATTAAGTTCATCATCCAGCTTCTCAACACCCCCACCCACCAGCACTTCAGCTCCCTCCTGTCGGGCAACCTCAAGATAAGAGAGAATTTTATCAAACTGCTGCTGTGACGCCTGTGCGCCCACCATGGTCTCGGTGTCCAGCGGATCGCCCCGTTTAATGGTTTTAACCCGCTTCATCACGGCCGCCATAAACGGTTCGTAGATGGACTCCTGCACCAATGCACGTGATGGACAGGTACAGATTTCGCCCTGATTCAGGAAGCCCAGCACCACGCCTTCAGCGGCTTTCTCAATAAAGCTCTCTTCCGCCTGCATGATGTCTTCAAAGAAGATGTTGGGTGATTTGCCCCCCAGTTCGACCGTTGAGGGAATCAGGCTTTTCGCTGCCAGTTCCAGGATATGACACCCGGTGGCGGTAGAGCCGGTAAAGGCCACCTTAGCAATGCCGGAGTGAGAAGCCAGCGCTTCGCCTGCCTCTTTACCAAAGCCGTGCACCACGTTCAGCACGCCTGGCGGCAGCAGATCTTTAATCAGATCGACAAAAACGGTGATCGACAGCGGCGTCTGTTCTGCCGGTTTAAGTACAACGCAGTTACCTGCGCCCAGCGCCGGCGCCAGTTTCCAGGCCGCCATTAACAGCGGGAAGTTCCAGGGGATAATTTGCGCCACCACGCCCAGCGGCTCGTGGAAATGGTAGGCAGCGGTGAACTCATCAATCTCTGCCGCACTGCCTTCCTGCGCCCGGACACAACCGGCAAAGTAGCGGAAGTGATCGACCGCCAGCGGCATATCCGCCGCCAGCGTTTCACGTACCGGTTTCCCGTTGTCCCAGGTTTCATAGACCGCCATGGTCTCCAGATGCTGTTCCAGCCGATCGGCGATCTTCAGTAACAGCAGAGAACGTTGTTGTGGCGATGTCTTTCCCCAGGCGTCAGCCGCCGCAGCCGCAGCGGCGACGGCGTTATCTACATCGGCGGCATCTGAGCGGGGAAACTCACCGGCCGCAGAGCCGTTCACTGGCGAAGTATTGGTGAAGTAGTTGCCGTTCACCGGCGCGACGAATTCACCATTAATGAAGTTGCCATAATTCTTTTGTAATGTGATCAGAGAACCCTGTTCTCCGGGGGCGGCGTAACGCATGGTCATTCTCCTGACAGGTGACTGATGTAACAATGATGAAACTTATTATTAACATGAAGCATCATTGAGAGCCTGTCAGGTCTGTTATCCGGAAACTGTGACCGCCCCGAAGGAATAGGCGTTTCCGCTTCGTCTTTAGATAATTCCGACTTTTACCCAAACGGCTGTTCAAAGAGAAACTTCTGCGGCACAAAGAGGGTCAACCTGAGGATAAATTCATTCTGGAGATGAACATGCTGGCTTCAGCTATTACCCTGATGCGCGCTAAAGCCAATTTCGTGCATCAGTTTATCCGCAACCCACGCAAGATGGGCAGCATTACGCCCTCATCCGAGGCGTTGTGCCGCGCCATGATTGCATCAGTCGAATGGCCTGAAACATTACGTGTTGCCGAACTCGGCGCGGGTGATGGGGTGCTGACGCGCTGGATACTGGAGCAGATGTCACCTGACGCCACGCTGGATGCTTTCGAGATCAGTAACACGCTGGCAGACAAACTTGTTGCGATGGATGATCCACGCATGACAGTACGGACCTGTTCTGCGGAGTACCTGAGCGGGGAATATGACGTGATTTTCTCTGGCCTGCCGCTGCTGTCACTTCCGCCTGAGCTGCGTGAAGCCATTCTGCGCGCGGTTTATAACGCCCTCGGCCCGAAGGGCGTGTTTGTGCAGTTCCAGTACACCTCGCTGACCCAGCCTGACTTGTCGCGCTACTTCACCTGGGAGCGCCAGCGGGTGCTGAAAAATGTGCCACCCGCCTGGGTTTATCGCTGCACGCGTCACTACGCGCCCTGAGCACGCCCCATTGCCGGGCGCGTCTGTTGCCAGAATGCCACCAGCAACGCACGCGCCCAGTCTTTTCCTTCAATGTCGTTTGCCCCATCCTCTTTACAGCCCTCAGGCAGGCATGCGTTCATGATGTGCCGTGTAAATTCGGGATGAAACTGCACCGAGATCGCCTGCGGCGTATAGCGCACAATCTGACAGCCATCGCGTGCAGACGCGGCCAGCACCTGCGCCTGAGGCGGCGCGCTGATAACCGACTGACGATGCGATAGCCAGACGCTGAAATCCTGTGGCAGGTTTTGCAGCAGCGGATCGCGCTGCGCCTGAGCTGAGCAGCGAATCGGTAACAGACCACGCTCCCATCCATTGGGGTTATCTGCCACTTCGCCGCCCAGCGCATAGGCCATCAGCTGATGACCATAGCAGACGCCCAGCAGCGGCAGATCATGATCAATCGCTGCCCGAATCCATGCGGCACTGCGTTCGCTCCACTCAGCGTGATCGGTGACCATCGCCCAGGAACCGCTGAGGATCGCCCCGGATATCTGATCGAAATCGGGTAATGCCTCGCCCAGATGGGGCCGGACAATCAGGTACGCATCAGGTTGCAAATCCAGCGCATCAATAAACCAGCGTGGCTGTTCACCAATCTCTGAGACGACGTTTGCGGGTGGGACTTCAAGCTGAATTAACGCAAGGGGTAACGCGGACACAGGTGTCATACCGAATCGGTTCCTTAAGAAGTCGTTTCAAATCAGTCTGCCAGCATCGCACGCAAAAGTCTCAGCGGCTGCGCGGCAATTGCAGAAAATTTGTTGCTGCGATTGGCTGGAATGCCGCAGTTCGTGCCATCATTAGCGGGCTAAGCAAAAATCATCAAAAGGATATTATCGTGGCTGTGCGGCATTTTTTTCTGATTCTGATGGTGGTTTCAATCTGGGCCTTCAACAACGTTGCCGTGAAATGGGGCCTGCTGGAGCTGCCGCCTCTGTTTCTGACGTTTATGAGATTTGTGGTCGTGGCCATCGTGCTGGTGCCGTTTTGCCGGATTAATCGTCAACAGTTACGCTGGCTGCTGCTGCTGGCGTTTACGTTCGGCTTTATGCACTTCTCGCTGCTGTTTGTGGGCCTGCGCTACACCGATGCCGGCACCGGTGCGATTGTGGTGCAGTTAGGTACTCCCATTGCGATGCTGCTGGCAATGGTGGTGTTGAAAGAGAAGCTGAAGCTGGTACAGTTGATGGGCATTATGATCTCGCTGAGCGGCGTGGTCGTGCTCTCCGGCAGCCCGACGATTCCGTCCTGGTGGGTGCTTTGTCTGCTGCTGTGCAGCGCCACCGGCTGGGCCGTCAGTAATCTGATTGTGAAGAAGTCACCGCCGATAAAGCCCTTAACCATGACCGGATGGATTGCGTTCCTGGCGATTCCAATCACAGGCGCGTCCAGCTTTGTGATGGAGTCGAACCACCTCTATGCCCTGCAGCATGCAGGCTGGCACGGCTGGTTCGCGATTCTCTACAGCGCCATCGCCTCATCGATTGTGGCGTATACGCTGTGGTATATGCTGCTAAAGAAATATAACGTCAATCTGATCATGCCCTACTCGCTGCTGACGCCGGTTTTATCCGTGCTGATGGGGATTGTGGTACTCGGTGACAGCCTGAACAGCTTTAAGATTATCGGTGCTTCACTGGTGATCCTCGGCACGGCCATCGCGGTGATTAACCTGCGTAACCTGCGGATGCATGCCCGCTTCCCGCGCCTGCGGCGGCGTTAATCCGGCGTGCTATGCTTGAGAAATGACCTTTCTCAGGGAGCACAACATGGACTTAAAGCTTGCCGCTTCTTTGTGGCAGCAGATGCAGCAGGGATTGCGGGGCGACGCCGACGCCTTGCCTCTTCCCGCTTTCGTTGATCGCGCCACCTTCTCTTCTGCTTTTGCCGTCAGTGAACTGGCGGCCACCAGCATTGGTCTGGCAACTCAGGCCACCGCCGCGCTCATCGCCGCCTCCCGCCCTGACTATTGCTCTCCGCCCGTCGCCGTTAATGTGCGCCTGGCATCGCGCTGGTTTCAGCAGAGTTTTTATCCGCTGAACCGTGCTGCACCCGCGATGTGGGATGCGTTTGCCGGTGACTATCGCAGCCGCGATGGCTGGATCCGCCTGCATACCAATGCCGCACATCACCGGCTGGCGATGGAGCAGGTGCTGGGCGCGCACGCCGATCGCGCGGCGCTGGCGATGCAGGTCCAGCAGTGGCAGGCCAGCGAACTGGAGCAGGCGATTATTGATGCCGGTGGCTGTGCCGCAGAGATGCGCAGCGCCGCTGCCTGGCAGCAGCACCCGCAGGGTCAGGCAGTGCAGCGCGAGCCGCTGTTTAGCTGGCAGACCACCCAGCCGGCTCCTCTGCCCGACTGGCCGCTGGCCGAGGCGCGTCCGTTAATGGGTATAAAAGTTCTGGATCTGACGCGGATTATTGCCGGGCCGGTCGCTACCCGGATTCTTGCCAGCCTGGGGGCCCGCGTGCTGCGCATCGATCCGCCGGGCTGGCAGGAGCCGACACTGGATGAGGAGCTGAGCTGCGGCAAGCGCCGTGCGGTGCTCGACCTGACTCAGACTGCCGATCGCGAGCAGTTTATCCGCCTGCTGCGCGAGGCAGACGTGCTGGTGCATGGCTATCGGGCGGATGCGCTGGAACGGCTTGGGTTTGACGCAGAGACCCTTCAGGCGCTCTCACCTGGCCTTGTCCTTGCCGGGCTTAATGCGTGGGGCTGGCAGGGACCGTGGCGCAACCGCCGGGGGTTTGACAGTCTGGTGCAGATGGGATGTGGCATTGCTGAACGGGGTATGCAGTGGCAGCAGAGCGACAAACCGGTTCCGCTGCCAGTTCAGGCACTGGATCATGCCACTGGCTATCTGCTGGCGGCGGCGGTGCTGGAGGGATTGAGGCGACGCGTTACAGATGGTCACGGCAGCCAGGTTCGGCTGTCACTGGCGCGCACCGCATGGCTATTGCAGCAGCACCCACTCGGGCAGTGCGCAGGCGCTGGCATTGAGCCACAGGTTAAAGATAACCTGCCCTGTTACGAATTAACGCCGTGGGGATTGGGGGTAAGGCTGCGGGCAGCAGCCTGGCTCCCCGGCACCCCGCAGATGTTCGCGACATCTGGCTCCGCGCCGGGTACGCACCCGGCGACCTGGTGAATCAGGCGTCGGGCGTTTCTTCGCTGCTATCCAGCAATTCGTTGTACATCGCCTGAATCGCTTCGCGGCTCAGCATCGCGAGGGTGCGGTAGAACGCAGTGGTCGCGTGCGCTTCCACTTTACCCAGGAACGTACCGCACCACGGCAGCAGATACTCTTCAAACAGCGCCAGTTGCGCTGCGCTCTCATCTTCCGCGGACTGATCTTCCAGCCATGATGCGGCCAGCAGCAGCACACCAAAATGGTCAGCAGGCGCATCGCTCAGCGGCATTCCACGTGAGGTCAGAAATGCACGCACGTCCGCTTCAGCTTTGCCTTCCGGCCACTGTGACGCGTAAGGCGGGACATTACAGTCGCTGCCAACGAACAGCGCGTTGTAATCAGCAGCCAGCGCCTGCGGATCGCTGTTCTGTTGCAGACGCGTCAGCAGCTCATCCTGCTCCAGCGGCCACTGCGACTGCAGTTTGCCTTCACGCAGCAGTGTGAACAGCGGCACCAGCAGCGGGTCCTGCGGCTGACGATTAAACAGTGAGCCAATCACACGGCACAGAATGGAAAAC
Source organism: Pantoea jilinensis (assembly GCF_019104105.1). NCBI lineage: Bacteria > Pseudomonadati > Pseudomonadota > Gammaproteobacteria > Enterobacterales > Erwiniaceae > Pantoea > Pantoea jilinensis. The sequence goes on from NZ_CP077746.1 coordinate 2,498,474, forward strand.
TCATTCATGAGTCAGATTTCCTTGAGGCAAAATAAATTAAAAGTCAGCCAGTTCAGCAATAGATTTGCCGCTACGCATTTCCAGAAAGTCGAGCAGGCGACGCGGCGTGACATTTAACACCCGATCCTCAGGAAAATCCACCTCGCGGGCAATGCGCAGGCAATGCTCGAAATGGCCGAGCGTGAAAGCCGTATGGGAGTCGGAGCCAAATGCCAGTCGTCCACCTGCATCGCGAACGGCGGCGGCGATAGCCCGGCAGTTGGGTTCACTGCCCGGACGCGAGTGGGTAAAGGAGGAGTTATTCAGCTCCAGCGCCACATTGTAATGCGCTGCGGCCTCGGCAATCGCCGGGATATCCACAGGGAATTTCGGGTTGCCCGGATGGCTGATGATATGGACCAGACCACCTGCCATGGCGGCAATCATCGCGTCAGTGTGATGCTTTCTGTCCCGCAGCGCATAAACCGGCTCGTGAAAACCGGCGACGATTAAATCCAGCGCATCAAGCATCGGGCCAGAACAGTCGATCTCGCCCTGCTGATTTTTAATATTGGCTTCGATACCGCGAAGAATCCCTACGCCATCGATCACGCGCGGCCAGACGCGCATATTAATAAAGTGCCAGTAGTGCGGCGCGTCGGCCATGTCAGGGCCGTGATCGGTGATGGCAAACAGTTTCAGGCCGGTTTGCTTCGCCTGAGTCACGTAGTCATGCAGCGTGCTGTAAGCATGCGTGCTGGCGATGGTGTGCATATGCAGATCTACCGGATACATCCTCTTCTCCTGCTGAATGCCCCTGACGGGGCCGTTTCATTAATAGCCGCGCTGACGATCCACCCTGCCCTGCGGCGGCTCGCCTGCCTGATCCTGATTGATGGCACGGGCGATGTAGTCGATAGCTTCGTCGATTAAGGTTACCGCCGCATTATGGGGTGTGATCGTGACACGCGGATGGGACCATAGCGGATGTGCTTCGGGCAGCGGTTCCACCTGAAAGACATCCAGTGCTGCCGCTTTCAGCTGACCGCTGTTGAGCGCAGCCAGCAGATCCTCTTCCACCACCTGCGCGCCGCGTGCGATGTTAAGGAAGAACGCGCCGTGCGGCAGCTGCTGTAAAAAGTGCTGATCGATGAGATTGATTGTCTCGTGTGTGCTCGGCAGCAGGTTGATGATCACCCGCGTCTCCTGCAGAAACGCAGGCAAAGCATCGCGTCCGGCAAAGCTGGTTACGCCATCAATTTTTTTCGGTGAGCGGCTCCAGACACGCAGCGGAAATCCCCAGGGTTTCAGGCTCTCCGCCACGCTTTGTCCCAGTACGCCGGCGCCCAGGATGCCGATGGTAAACGCTTCACGCGTGTAAGCGGGCAGCGGCTGCCAGCACTGTTGCTGCTGCTGAAGACGGTAGTCGTCAAAACGACGGAACCAGCTCAGCACGCTATGCACCGCGTACTCCTGCATCTGACGCGCCATCCCGGTATCTTCCAGCCGGTACAGCGGCACGCTGTCGGGCAGCATCTCAGGATGCTGCTGCAGCTGCTTAAGAATTTCGTCAACACCTGCGCCCAGTGCAAAAACGCCGCGCAGTGTGGCGCGTCCCTGCAGCATCTCTGCGGGCGGGGAGCGGACCAGCGCATAATCAGCCGGACCGTTGTCGCCTGGCTGCCAGGCGCGAACCCGCGCCTGAGGCAGGCGTTGTTGTAAACCGTTAATCCAGGCCGCTGCAGACTGCGACGGGTGATACCAGATGATCTCCATCCTGCTCTCCTTTTTTCTTTCAGCGTCGGGGAAAAGTGGGGTGAGAGCAAGAAAAAACCGGCGTGAAAAAGCGGTTTTTTCCATAAAAATAATTCCCGTGGCTTCACATTTCCGGCTCGCGTCAGGGTTAAATAGACAGATAAGGTCTAAAGTTGGTCCTGTGGTCAATGCGTTACGCGCGGCCGCATTTCGGACAAGGAGAAAAACCGATGACAAAAATTGAGGTAAACGCCAACCCACGGCGTCAGCGTTATGCGCCCTTTCTGCTCACGTTGCTGCTGAGCGTTCCCGCTTTCACCACCCATGCCGACGATAACAGCCGCATGCTGAACAATCAGCCGCAGCCGCCGGACGTTCGTTTAGGGCCGCTGTTTAACGCCGTGCAACAGGCGAAGTTCTATCCCGATCAAAAGACCTTTGCTGATGCCGTGCCGAAATTCGATCCCGCCTCGATTCTTGCCGACTGGCAGATGCAGAAGAAACAGCGCAATTTCGACCTGAAACGTTTTGTGGATACCAACTTTACGTTGCCCGCTGCGGGCGACAAATATGTCCCGCCCGCGGGACAAAACCTGCGTGAGCACATTGATGGGCTGTGGCCAGTACTGACCCGCACCACCAGCAGCGTGGGTCAGTACGACTCGCTGCTGCCATTGCCAAAACCCTACGTGGTGCCTGGCGGGCGTTTCCGCGAAGTTTATTACTGGGACAGCTACTTCACCATGCTGGGGCTGGCCGAGAGCGGACACTGGGATAAAGTCCAGGATATGACGGATAACTTCGCCTCGCTGCTTGACCGCTATGGCCACATTCCCAACGGCAACCGCAGCTACTACCTGAGCCGTTCACAGCCACCGTTCTTCAGCATGATGGTCGAGTTGCTGGCCACGCATGATGACGGCAAAGCCTATACCCGCTACCTGCCGCAATTGCAGAAAGAGTATGACTACTGGATGGCCGACAGCGATAAAGTCGCGGCCGGTGCCGCCAGCAAGCGGGTGATTAAACTGGCGGATGGTACGTTGCTCAATCGCTACTGGGATGCGCGCGACGTGCCACGTACTGAATCCTGGATGGATGATATTGCCACCGCGCAGAAAGCGCCGCAGCGCAATAAAGCCGAGCTCTACCGCGAGCTGCGTTCCGGTGCCGCGTCGGGCTGGGATTTCAGTTCCCGCTGGTTCACCGATGCGCATAATCTGTCGACAATCCGCACCACACAGCTGGCGCCCGTTGACCTTAACAGCCTGATGTTCCACCTGGAGCAGACGCTGTCAAAAGGCTACCAGATGAATAAGCAGAGCGATCTGGCAAAGCAGTTTGCCGATCGCGCAGAGAAGCGTCAGGCAGCAATCAACCGCTATCTGTGGGACAGCAAACAGAACTGGTACGCCGACTATGACTGGCAGAAAAAACAGGTCCATCCGCAGTTAACGGCTGCTGCGCTGTTCCCGCTCTATCTTCAGGTAGCCAGTGACAGGCAGGCTGAAAGCACCGCCAGCGCGGTAGAAAAACAGCTGCTGAAGCCTGGTGGTCTGGTAACAACCACCGTAAACAACGGTCAGCAGTGGGACGCACCGAATGGCTGGGCCCCGCTGCAGTGGGTTGCCGTGGAAGGTCTTGAGCACTATAACCAGCCGAAACTCGCAAAAGAGGTCGGCTTACGCTTCCTGCAAAACGTCCAGAACACCTATGACCGTGAGCATAAACTGGTAGAGAAATATGTCGTTGACGGCAAAAATCTTGGCGGCGGCGGTGGCGGTGAATATCCGCTGCAGGATGGTTTCGGCTGGACAAACGGCGTTACGCTGAAACTGCTCGATAAGTATTGCCCGAAAGATAAAACCTGTAACAGCGCCCACGATATTCCTCAGGCGTCTGCCTCACAAAACTAAGTCACTCTGGATACCTCTGGCCCCGCCGGAGGTATCCGCACTCCCTTTCAGCGAATTTTACTTGACCTTCTTTCATCTACAGGCAAAATTGCAGCCAATTTACAAAAGGTAATAGTTCTCATTATGATAATGAGATTGCCTATCAATAATTTTATTCACCCGCCTGACCCTTTGCCAAGAAAGGAATTTTGATGAAACTGTCATTGTCGCTGAAAGGTTATGTTCACCTCTGCACCCTGGCGCTGACTGCGCCTGCTCTGAGTTTTGCTGCTGATATGGTCGTGACTGCCCAACCGCTGGAGGATTCGACCACGCCCACCCAGGGCTATCTGGCGACCACCAGCCAGGGCGCAACCAAGAGCGATCGTCCGTTGATCACCACGCCGCAATCGATATCCGTAGTCACCCGCCAGCAGATGCAGGATCAGGGCGCACTGACCCTGAATCAGGCGCTGGGTTACAGCTCAGGCGTCTTTACTAACTTCGGCGGGGCCGCTACCCGTTACGACACCATTGCCCTGCGCGGCTTCCACGGTGGCGATGTCGATAACACCTTCCTCGACGGGATGAGGCTGATGAGTGACGGCGGCAGTTTCAACATCTTGCAGGTGGATAATGCTTTCCTGGAACGCATCGACGTGATCAAAGGCCCCTCTTCCGCGCTCTATGGCCAGACAGTGCCGGGCGGACTGGTGAACATGGTGACTAAACGTCCTCAGTTCGCGGAAGAGGGTCACATTCAAGTGCAGGCGGGCAGCAACGCGACCACCGGCACGATGTTTGACTACACCAATGCCATTAATGACCAGTGGGCGTTTCGCCTGACCGGCGTAACCCGCAACAGCGATACCCAGTACGATCATACCCGTGAAGAGAAATATGCGCTGATGCCGCAGCTGATGTGGCAACCTGATGAAGATACCCATCTGATTCTGAAAGCCTACCTGCAAAAAGATCCGTCAGGCGGTTATCACGGTTCCGTGCCGGGTGACGGCAGCCTTACCGAACACAACGGCTATAAGTTGAGCAACGGCTTCTATGAGGGCAACAGCGATCTTGATCAGTTCAAACGCCACGAGCAGATCTACAGCTTCGATTTCGCCCATCGCTTTAACGACGTCTGGTCGTTCTCATCAACCGGCAGTTACAGCCACTCGAATGTCGATCTCGATCAGGTTTATCAGATTGGCTGGGATGAAAATAATCCCGATCTGCTGAATCGCTACTACTCTGGCGAGCGCTCGTCACTCTCCGCCTGGTCCACGGATAACCGCTTACAGGCGGAGTTCAACACCGGCGAACTGGAGCACCGCGTCACGCTGGGTGCCGAGTATCATCGTTACAAAAATGAGATTAGTGAGGCTGGCGGTCCGGCTAACCAGCTGAATGCCGTGACCGGCGATCAGGTGGGCGATATGCCTGAGCAGACCTGGGCAGATAGCACCCGCCGTTACTACCAGACCGGCCTCTATCTGCAGGATGAGATGAAGCTGGATCGCTGGCATCTCGATCTCTCCGGCCGTTACGATCGCATCGTCGCACAAAACAGCGGCAGCGATCGTCGTCAGGATGATCACATTAGCGGACGCGCCGCGCTGCTCTATGCCTTCGACAACGGCATTTCGCCTTATGTCAGCTGGAGCCAGGCGATTACCCCGACTGCGCTTACCGATCCCAACAATAACCTGCTGAAGCCGACCACCTCAGAGCAGTATGAAGCCGGGGTGAAATATCAGCCGGTGGGCACCCGCGATCTTTACAGCATGGCGGTTTATGACCTGACGCAGAAGGATGTGGCAAACCGTAATGTTAAAGACGGCACCTTTACGCCATCGGGCAAAGTCCATTCACAGGGTATTGAGCTGGAAGCACGTAATCAGTTAACCCCGCGTCTGAGCACCGTGGCGAGCTATACGCTGAACCATCTGCGCTTCAAAGATTCGGTGGATGGCAACAGCGGCCATACGCCGTATGTCACCCCTAACAGCATGGCTGCACTCTGGGGTCACTATCAGTTTGATTACGGTCTGAGTGCGGGCGCGGGCGTGCGTTACATCGGCAAACAGTGGGCGGACAATGAAAATACCACGCGCGTGCCGTCGGTGACGCTGTTTGATGCATCAGTGCGGGCCGATCTGGGTGTCTGGAACAGCAGCCTGAAAGGCGCATGGGTTCAGGTCAATGCCAATAACCTGACCGACCGCACCTATGTAGCGGGCTGTTACGGCACAGGCTATTGCTACTGGGGCGCGGAGCGCAGCGTGATGGCGACTGTCGGTTACGACTTCTGATAGCAGAGTAAAAGATAAAAAAAGGGGACGAATCGCTTCGTCCCCTTTTCTGTTAAAACTGTTACGGTTAACTGCGTACTTTGCGGTACACGAACAGCACCACGATGGCACCGATCACTGCGACCACAAAACTGCCGAAGTTAAACCCATCGACGCGGCCGAAGCCAAACAGCGTACTGATCCAGCCACCCACTACTGCACCGATAATACCCAGTACAACAGTCAGAATGAAACCGCCACCGTCTTTACCTGGCATAATCCACTTCGCCAGAATACCCGCGATCAAGCCAAAGACGATCCAGGAAATAATACCCATCTGTTGCTCCTTCCTTTTTATGATTAAATCGTGAACGCCTGATTTATCAAGCGGTTTACCGCGATAAGTATAGCCAGCATTTTGAAAATTGCTCGTCCGCTCACAGTTATTATTGATGACGAGCAAATTAAAGCTTTTTCCAGCCGCGCCGATAACCGTGACGAGGCAAAAAAAGAGTGTAAATACAGTAACCCCTTGTGGAGCAGGACGTGAAAGAAGCCGACCAGGAACAATATTTAAAACGTGGCACGCTGGCGGTTCTGGGCGTTATGAAAGATTTGCTGCGATTGCAGACGCCCTTACTGGTGCGCTTCCCGCGCGGGCAGTTTATCAGCCGGATGCTGACTGCCGATAAAGATCGCGTGGTGTTTGACCTCGGCAGTAATAACCTGGATAACGAGTACGCACTAACCAGCGATGATCTCAGTATCACCGCTGAAACCTTTGGTGCAAAAGTGGAGTTCAGCCTCACCTCACTGGAAAAAATTGAGTTTGAAGGCTTACCCGCTTTCAGCTCACCGCTGCCGGACCTGCTGTGGCAGATTCAGCGACGGGAATTTTTTCGGGTCTGCGCACCGATGGAGCCGCAGTTCTGGTGCCACACCCTGTGGCCGGATGGCAGTAAAACGCGTCTGCGATTACAGGATCTCTCTCTGGGCGGTATCGGTGTGCTGGTGGATGAACCGCTGCCGGAAGGCTTGCAGAATGGCGACAGCTTCAATCAGTTCCGGGTTGAGCTGGGCGAATATGGCATTTTTGAAGTGCCGGTGAAGCTGTTGAGTATTGGCGAACGCTGTGTCGTGAACCGCAAAAATGAAACCCTGATTACACCCCGCCTGAGCTTTCGTTTTGCCACGCTGAATCCGGCACAGGAGCGACAGCTTCAGCAGATTATCTTTGCCCTTGAGCGCCTGGCGCGCGATAAATCGACCCGATTCCAGTAACTGCTTTATGGATGCGCCACGCAGGTGGGCCGCATCCAGGCTATGCTTCTTGCTTGTTTTCTTTTAAACCGGAACCCAGCAAGGAGACCCTCCCCAATGGAAAACTGGCTCTCTTCACGTCGTTTTCACGCCCTCTTTTTTAATCAGGAACTCTGGCTCAACAGCGCTATCGTTATCGTCTCTACCCTGGTGATTTACTGGGTATTACGTACCCTGATTCGCTTTATCTCCAACCGGATTGCCCTCTATAGCGAACATCGTCACGTCCGCGCCACTGCGATTCTGGTGGAGATATTGCGCAGCACCAGCCAGACACTGCTGCTGATCTTTTCGCTGCTGATTGCCCTGAAGTTTGTCGACCTGCCTGCTTCATGGAGCGTGACCATTGCGCACGGCTGGTTCCTGGCGCTGATTGTGCAGCTCGCGCTATGGATAGACTGCGGCATCCGGCTGTGGCTGAAAAGCCTGCTGCGCGATCCGATTCATGTGCGTAATCCGGTGACGACGGTGATCCTGGGCATTCTGCTGCGGGTGGTGGTCTGGATCATGATGTTCCTTGCCATTCTGTCGAACATCGGCATCAACATTACAGCACTGGTTGCCAGCCTTGGCGTTGGCGGTATCGCGATTGCGCTGGCAATTCAGACCGTGCTGAGTGATGTGTTTGCGTCGCTGGCGATAGGCTTTGACAAGCCGTTTGAGCACGGCGACTTTATTGTGTTTGGTGATATTGCGGGCACTATTGAACATATTGGCCTGAAAACCACGCGTCTGCGCAGCCTGAGCGGTGAGCAGATTGTTTGCTCAAACACTATTCTGTTGCAGCAGACCATCCATAACTACAAACGCATGCAGCAGCGCCGCATCGTCTTTAAGTTTGGTATCAGCTATGCCACGCCCTCTGATCAGGTTCGGGCGATCAGCCCGCTGGTTAAAGAGATCATCCAGGACATTGAGACGACCCGTTTTGACCGCGCCCACTTCCTGGCCTTTGAAGACTCAAAGCTGACCTTTGAAGTGGTCTATTTTGTGCTGGATGCGGATTACAACAAATACATGGATATTCAGCAGGAAATTAACCTGCAGCTGATGGCGGCTCTTGAAGCGCGTAACATCCGCTTCGCCTTCCCGATTCGTCAGGTGGAGTTCAGCGGCGGCAATCTGCCTCCGGTGGATCTGGTTGCGGTGGAAAATGAAGATGGCGAGGTGCGCAGGATGGCGCGCTAAACCCAGGCCCGCCCTCCTGTATTGGGATGGCGGGCAGGGATACCGGTGCGGCCAGAACCGTAAGCGCATCGGCTGTCCCACCTTCCCCTATGGCGTTCTGCAATTCAGTCTCACCGTTTACTCATGCCGGTAACAACTTACACCGAGATACTCACTAAACGCTTCCTGCAGCACATCTGCCGTCGCTGAGTGATTCATCGCCACGTGATGCTCAAAGCCATTACGGCAGATCCACGCCAGCAATGTTTCCAGCTGCGGCACCTGAATCACCGCACGACAGCCCACCGTGTCCAGCGGATCGGTGACCGACATTCCCTCACCGACATAGGCTTTGATTTCGCCGCTAAAATCGTCGGTTGAAAGACGGAAGTAGGTCAGATCACCCTGCTTCATCCGGCCATGCACTGCACCGCAGGTGTTCTCTTTGCCCACCGTGGTGCCGATGATATCGGCCGTGCCCATCGTCGGTGACTCCAGGCTGGCACTGGCGAAGTTACCACAGTGAAACAGCACGCATTTGTCCCGTTCATCGCCAAAGTTGTTGTTCCAGTCCGCCAGTGAGGCAGGACTCAGCGAACAGCTGGCGAGCGCGTACATCGACAGCGCGCCCATCACATCCACTTCGCAGGCGCTGGGCATCAGCTGGCCCGACATCACGCTCATGATTGAGCAGACGTTAATCCCCAGATTCTCCTGCAGTGAGGTCCAGCACTGAATAGCGGTGGTATCAATATCGTTGTCACTGATCCATTCGCTGATCACCACAAACAGTTTGGCCATGGTCACCAGTTTGTCACCCGGAATGCCGCGCGCATCAGCGTTAGCCTCCAGGATTTCACGCTTCTCTGCTACGCGGATATCATCATCGCGCAGCCGGTTGGTACGCGTAAAAATCTCCGATAAATCCAGGGTTTCCACCGCGATGCCCATCTTCTCCAGCAGCTTTTCGCTATAACGCACGGTGTTAAATCCGGCGGGCCGCGCACCAATCGCCCCGACGCGCACCCGACGCATGGCATTCACGACACGACAGAGCTGGCTAAACCGCTGCAGATCCTGCCTGAAGACCTCACCGCTCAGGGCGCAGACGTGCTGGCGGGTCAGGGTAAACGGAATACCATATTGCCGCAGGTTATTGCAGAGCGAAATTTTGCCGCAGAAGCTGTCGCGACGGGTCGCCAGCCCCATTTTATCGAGATTATCCTCTTCCGCCTGCACCAGCACTGGGACATTCAGGCCGGCCAGACGCAGCGCTTCTGCAATCGCTTTTTCATCACCAAAGTTAGGCAGCAGCACCACAATGCCGTGAATTTTTTCGCGGTGCTCGCGAAACAGTGCAGCGCAGATTTTTGCCTCCTGCCGCGTCTCCACGCCGCCCAGATTGGTCTGGGTTTCGTCCAGCATGACGGTATTGATGTTCATTTTTTCAAACAGCGCGACCGCCTGCTGGCGCGCCTCGCCCACCAGATAGCTGGGAAAAAAACCCCGGTTGCCAATAATGACACCGAAGGTTAACTGCTGAGGAAGTGTTGACATGGCTCTGCTCCGGATAAGGATTAATGTGGCTGATAACGACAGCGTGCAACGGCATCGATCCAGCCTTTATAATTTTCCTGCATACGCTGCGCGTTCTCTTCACGCGGCAGGATGACGCTGCCGCCCTGTAAAGCCTGCATATCACTGCCCTGCTGCCACCACCCCAGAACTTTGCCTGCCAGCAGTGCCGCGCCCAGCGCGGAGACCTCAGCGGTCGGGACCCGCTGCAACGGCCGCTGCAACACATCGGCCTGTAACTGCATCAGCCAGCTATTTTCAGTGGCGCTGCCATCGACACAGAGCGCCGGAAGCTGCTGTCCGCTGGCCTGCTCCATCGCGAAAAAGACATCGGCGATTTGCCAGACGATCGACTCCAGTGCCACCCGCGCCAGCACGTCGGGTGTTGCGGCATCCGTCAGTCCGCACACCATGCCGCGTGCCTGAAGATCCCACCAGGGCGCGCCCAGACCTGAGAGCGCAGGGACAAAATAGATGCCCTGATTGTCGTCGCAGCGTTGCGCCATCGCGGTCAGCTCACGTGGATCCTGTACGCCGAGCAGTTTACCCAGCCAGGCGGCACCGGAACCGGTGTGCGTGATGTTGCCTTCAAACGCATAACGCAGCGTGCCGTCATGCCAGGCCACCGTGGTGCTGAGGCCATTTTCCGTCAGCAGCGGCGTTGCCATGGACATCATCAATGAAGAGCCGGTGCCGTATGTGGCTTTCACCACTTCAGACTCGCCGCGGCGTTGCGCCTGCAGCGCGGCATGGGAATCACCAATACGCGCCAGAATCGGCGTGCCTGCCGCCAGACCGGGAATGTCATTTACCGCCACCACGCCCTGTTCACTGGCTGAAGAGGTGATGCGCGGCAGTGCGGCGCGCGGCAACTGAAACAGCGTCAGCAGCTCGTCGTCCCAGTCGTTGAGGTGCAGACTGTAGAGCTGCGTGCGGGAGGCGTTGGCGTGATCGGTGATAAAGACTTCGCCCGCGCTGAGCTGCCAGGTGAGCCAGCTGTCGACCGTGCCGATGCAAAGCTCGCCGGCCGCCGCCCGCGCCGCGCCCTCGGGAATGGTGGCCAGCATCCCGGTCAGCTTGGCGGCCGGAAACATCGGATCAACAGCCAGCCCGGTCAGGCCGGTGATGCGAGGCGCTTTACCCGCCTGCCGAAGGTCGCGACAGAATGACTCGGAGCGTCGATCCTGCCAGCTCACCAGCGGTGTCAGCGGCTGACCATCACGCCGCTGCCAGATCATCACCGACTCACGCTGATTACTGATCGCCACCGCCGCGACAGGCGCACCTGCACACGACGCCAGACAATGGGCGATGGCCTGTTTTACCGCCTGCCAGATTGCCACAGGATCCTGCTCAGCCAGACCGGGCTGCGGGTGTTGCAGGGTTAAACTCTGGCTACCGCGTGCCACCACACGGCCGTCGCGATCAACCGCAATCGCCTTGGCATTGGTGGTGCCTTCGTCAATCGCCAGAATCAGAGGTCCCACCATGTTTATGCTCCTGCGCAGATGCGCGCTGCACTGTTGACCACGCTGCGGGCATCAATGCCGTGATGGGCGCGGGTGGAGGCGCGATCGCCTGCAATCGCATATTCCCCATCCGCAATGCCAAGCCGCAACAGCGGGATGCCACAACCGCCTTCCGCCAGCACCTCAGCCACAAGGCTGCCGACGCCGCCATTGACGTTGTGCTCTTCCACGGTAATCACCGCTGGATAGTGATTTAGCAGGTTGCGCAGCTGTTGGGTATCACAGGGTCGAATCGATGGAACCGCGATCACACCGGCTGAAATGCCCTGTTCAGTCAGTTGCTCGGCGGCGTGAACCACCTCGTGAACCGTTGAGCCCATCGCCACCAGCGCGATGTCACTGCCTTCCCGCAGCACATCGATCGCGCCTGGTCTGAACTGATAATTTTCATCGTGCAGCTGCGGCAGATCTTTGCCATCCAGACGGATATAGACCGGCCCGACATGCTCAAGGGCGTAGTCGATGATCTGGCGGCACTCCAGCGGGCAGGAAGGCGCATAGATCTCAATATTGCCGAATCCGCGCATCACCGCGATGTCATCAATGCTGTGATGGGTGCTGGCTAACGGGCCATAACTGGCCCCGGCATTCAGCCCGAACAGTTTGACGTTGGTGTTGTTGTAGCAGACATCGACTTTCACCTGCTCATTGGCACGTGACACCAGAAACGGCGCGGCGTTACAGGTCACCGCGACTTTGCCGCCCAGCGCCAGACCTGCCGCTGTTCCCACCAGCGTCTGCTCGGCGATACCGACATTAATCAGCCGGTCGGGAAATGCCTTAATAAAGGGGGCAATTTTGGCGGTTGAGGTTGAGTCGGCCACCACAGGAACCAGATCCACGCCACGATTCACCGCGTCGATAAAGGCCGTCACCATGACGCTTGCTAAATGTTGTGCATTACTCATCTTTCAGCTCCTCCAGTGCCAGTGCGATCTCTTCGCCTTTCGGCACCCGGTGATGCCATTCCGCCTTGCTCTGGATAAAGGAGACGCCAAAGCCTTTTTCGGTATGCGCCACAATCACCTGCGGTTTGCCGTTCTTCGGCAGGTTTTCAATGGTGTCGACCACTGATGCCATCGCATTGCCGTTGCACTCGGTGACCTCCAGCCCAAAGGCGCGCCATTTTTCCGGCAGCGGATCGGTGTTCATGATGTCGCGGGTCGCACCTGCCAGTTGCAGCTTGTTCTTGTCATTGATGATGATCAGGTTATCGAGGCCGTAATGCGCCGCCACCAGTGCCGCTTCCCAGTTACTGCCTTCCGCCAGCTCACCATCGCCGGTGACCACAAAGATGCGGCGCGAACTGTTATCTTTTTTCGCCGCGATAGCGATACCGACCGCCACAGGCAGGCCATGGCCCAGCGCGCCGGTATTGAGTTCGACGCCCGGCGTTTTCTGCCGGACCGGATGGCCGGGCAGATGCGAGTCCGCGTGCTGATAGGTCGCCAGCCAGTCGGTCGGGAAGTAGCCCGCTTCCGCCAGCACGCAGTAGTAGCCGCCCACCGCGTGCCCTTTCGACTGGATGTAGATGTCACGCTGATTATCATCCGTGCGATCCGGTGCGCAGTTCAGAATGCGAAAGTAGAGCGCAGTGAGGATCTCCACCTGCGACAGGTCAGCGCCGGTATGACCGCCTGCCGGGCTGCCTGCGTTAAGCTGGATGATGCGCCGACGGATAGCCCGCGCCCGGCGCTCAAGGTCTTCGACCGGAAGATTGAAAGGATTCATACACTACCTCTGAATTTTAAATCGGTTATGAATATATATTCACGCCAGTTAAAAAATTTTGTGCCTAAAAAAGTGTGTGGCTGATAAAGGTCTTGTCCTCTGTTCACCACACTGCCCGTCACTCCGGGCTGACTGCTGCCGCTTATGCAGAATCGCTTAGCGGTGCACCCTGCCCGGACGGCGATAAACCAGTCAGGATTTAGCCGGTGCCCCCTCCTCAATTAATGCTTTCTGCGCCACGACCGCCGCCTTCTGCTGCATCCGGCTCTGAGTCTGGTCGATGATGACCGCGATGATGATGACGATGCCTTTGATCACCATCTGCCAGAATTCGCTGACGCCCATCATGATCAGACCATCCGCCAGAAAGCCGATGACGAACGCACCGATCAGCGTCCCGACAATCGTGCCACGTCCGCCCGCCAGTGAGGTGCCGCCCAGTACCACAGCCGCAATGGCGTTCATCTCAAACGCTGTGCCGTTTGCCGGATGGCTGGCGACCAGTTGTGATGAGACCACAATGCCGGCAATCGCTGCGCAGAATCCCGACAGGGTATAAACCAGAATCTTCACCTGTCGGGTTTTCACGCCTGAGAGTTCAGCGGCGCGCTCGTTGTCACCGATGGCATAAACCTGACGGCCAAACGGCAGGCGACGAGCGATATAGGCGATCACCAGCGCCAGCACCACCATCATCCAGATGGCATAAGGCAGTCCGAGAAAGGTGCCGGCCCCGATTCGATCGAAGCCGGTATTACCCAATAGCGGATTACCCTGCAAACCGGGAAAGGTTTCGCCACCGGAGGTCAGCATCGCCGCACCGCGCAGGATGTACATGGTGCCAAGGGTGCAGATAAAAGGTGCGACGTTGTAGCGGGTAATGATCCAGCCGTTGCCTGCGCCAATAAGCGCACCGATCAACAGCACGACCGGCACGATTACCCAGACGCTGGGGAAGATGGCGATGCCAAACATCGGCAGCACAATCCCTTTGGTGATCAGCCAGCCCGTGATCATGCCGCACAGCCCCAGCGTCGCCCCAATCGACAGGTCAATGCCGGCGGTGATAATGACAAAGGTGATACCCAGCGCCAGAAAGGCGTTGATGGCGATGTGTTTCACCATGATCACCAGACTGCCGGTGGCGAGAAAGTCCGGCACGGTGATGGCGAAGAAGCCGACAATCAGAATCAGCGCAATAAAAGTACGCAGCTTCAGAAGCAGCAGCAGAATGCTTTCGCGTGAACTAAACGCTTTCGCCGGAAGTGTGTTCAGCGCGACGCTGTTATTGCTTTTCATGCTCAGAACCCCTGCGCACTTGCTTTCACCAGCGCTGCCTCTTCCGCCTGGTCTCGCGGAAGGTCAGCCGTAAGTTTGCCGCCCGACATCACCAGGATGCGATCGGCTACCGCCATAATCTCTTTCAGGTCTGAGGTGGAGAACAACACCGCAATACCCTGCTGCGACAGCGCCACCATCATGCGAAACACTTCCGCTTTAGCCCCGACGTCAATGCCGCGACTCGGCTCATCCAGCAGCAGCAGACGCGGATTCGTCAGCAGCGCGCGGCCAATCACCACTTTCTGCTGGTTGCCACCACTCAGTGCGCTGATAGCAACGTCCGGCGAGGAGATTTTGATTGCCAGATTACCGACCGTCTGAGTCACTGCCTGCTGCTCCGCCCGGTGCGCAATGGCAAAGCGGTGCGACAATCGCCGCCACAGGCTGGCGATGGTGAGATTACTGGCAACTGACGAGACAGGGAAAATCCCGGCGCGTTTGCGATCTTCCGGCACCAGACTCATCCCCATGCGGATGCGATCGGCAGTGGGCAGGCGCGTAGGCAGCGGTTTACTGTCGAGCCACAGCTTGCCCAGATAGTGACGCTGGCTGCCGAGCAGACACTCAAACAGCTCCGTGCGACCCGCCCCCATCAGGCCGTAGATCCCGACAATCTCCCCGGCCCGCACCTGAAAACTGACGTCATCAACCAGGGTATTGCCGTTGGGGCTGACGCAGGTGATGTGCTGCGCCTCAAGAACCGGCGCGCCAAACTCACGCTCGTCCGGCAGGAAGGTGGTCACCGGCTCACTGCCGAGCATCTCGCGAACGATCCACGGCACATCGATGGTGCTGACCGGCGCTTCTGCCTGAAAGCGTCCGTCGCGCAGAATCGTAATCACGTCGCCAATTGCCATCAGCTCTTCCAGCCGATGAGAAATATAAATGAGGGTAACGCCCTGCTGCGTCAGGTCGCGGATGACCCGGAAGAGGATCTCAACTTCGGTTTTACTCAGCGCCGAGGTGGGCTCGTCAAGAATCAGAATGTCCGCGTCTTCCGCCAGCGCTTTAGCGATCTCCACCAGTTGCTGCTGACCCACTTTGAGATTGCCGACCCGCTCACCGGGTGGGATAGGCTGGTCAAGACGCGCCATCAGTGCGGCGGTGCGTCGTGCCTGCTCCGCCTCATTGATCGGCGCCAGGCCACGCTGGATCTCCCGGCCCAGAAACAGGTTCTCCGCCACGGTAAGGTTTTCAAACAAATTCAGCTCCTGATGCACCATGCCGATGCCGTGCCGGGCGGCATCGCGGGTGCTGCTCAGCGTCAGCGGCTCACCATTCAGAAACAGCGACCCGGCGGTAGGCTGCTGCACGCCCGCCAGAATCTTCATCAGCGTCGATTTGCCCGCGCCGTTTTCACCGATAATCACATTCACTTTGCCGCGCCAGACCCGGTAATCGACGCGATCCAGCGCCAGCGTGCCGGGAAACAGCATGGAGATCTGTTCGGCCCGCAGAATAATGTCATCTTCCATCAGGGCGTCCCCCGCTTCAGCTCAATCGCCACCACCTCTTCAACGCTGTTCTGCCCGATGCTTACAGCCAGCAGCGCCTGCACTGGCTGGTTGACCCAACTGGCATCCAGTGGCGGCAACTGCTTCACTGCATGACGGTTGAGTGCCCGGGTGAGCTGGGCGTACTGCACCTGATTAGTAAATTCTTCGAAACGGAAACCGGCGGCATCCCGGATAGCGTTGCTGCGCAGTACCGGGCCAACGCTGATCGCCACCGGCTTACCGTTAATCATCAGCGTCAGCGTGCGTTCACGCGGGTTACTCTCATCAAAAGCACTGGCCGTCCCGCTGGCCCGCACAAAGACGCTTTCGCGGCCGCCAGATTTAACCGTCTGACTTTTCGCTTCCATGTCGGCCCAGCTCAGCGCGTGGCTGTTCGCAGTGGCCATGACACGCGGCTGCCAGGTTTCCTCCGCAATCTGCTGCGGCGTCTGGGTGGTATAGCTGGGCTTCGCGTGCGGATCTTTCGGCATGATCGGGTTACCGTCCGCATCCAGATCCACCACGGTGCAGGCGCTGAGCAACGCCATCCCGATCAATACCGCCAGTATCCGTTTCATGATTATTTCGCAAGGTTGAAGTTTTTCAGCTTCGCGGCGTTGCTTTCGTCAATCAGCACGCAGTCCATCAGCTGCTTCTCCTGCTTCTGCGCTTTGCCGTTCTTCAGGTAGTAATCCGCCTGCGAGACCGCCATCTGCGCCTGATCCCAGCCCGGCTGCAGCACCGTCGCTTTGATATTGCCTTTGTTGAGGATAGAATCGCGGGTGTAGTCACTGCCGTCGAAGCCCACCACGATCACCGATGTTTTTCCCGCGGCTTTCATCGCCGCTTCTGCGCCCAGTGCCATGGTGTCGTTGCCGGAAATCACGCCCACGATGTTGGGGTGTTTTTGCAGCAGGGTTTCCATGCGGCTGAAGGCTTCGGTCTGACTCCAGTTGGCGCTCTGCTGCGCCACCATTTTCATGTCGGTATAATCATCCAGTACATCGTGATAACCCTGCGACCGCACGCCCGCATTGGTATCCGACTCCTTGCCGAGCAGTTCAATGTAGTCCCCTTTGCCGCCCAGCAATTTGGCAAATTTCTCTGCACCCAGCTGCGCGCCCTGATAGTTATTGGAGACGATCTGCGCCACGGCGATGCCGGTTTTATTAATTTCACGGTCAATCAGGAAAACCGGGATGCCGGCATCTTTGGCTTTCTGCACCGGCCCGACGGTGGCGTCCGCACCGGCGTTGTCCAGAATGATCGCTTTGGCTTTTCGTGCAATTGCGGTCTCAATCAGCTGGTTTTGCTTATTAACATCATCGTCATGGGACGCCACCAGCGTGGCGTAACCCAGCTCTTTAGCTTTGGCCAGAGCGCCTTCCGCCTCGGCTTTAAAGAAAGGGTTGTCATGGGATGGGGTGATAATCGCCAGCAGGCCTTGCTCCGCCGCCAGCGCCGTTGCAGAAAAAGCGATCATTGAAGCCAGCAGGGTCAGTTTAATCAGAGGACGAGTCATTATTATTCTCCGCTTGAATATATATTCACATGCGATTTTATATGCATAATGACTATGCGCCTGCGCGGACACGCCGTCCAATGCGCGATCTTTAAAAAGCGAAAACGATCACAAATTAGCCTGCGTTGTGATTTTGATCATCCTGGTTAACAATACCGGGCAGATTCAGAGAGGGAAAACCGATGGCAAAACAGGATGAACAACGACTGATGGTGAAGATTGCCACGCTTTACTATGTCGAAGGGATGAAGCAGTCCGACATTGCGCAGTCACTGACCTTATCGCAGTCGTTTGTCTCACGCATACTTAATCGCAGCGTGAAAGAAGGTGTGGTCAAGATCAGTGTGGTGCCACCGGCCAACGTCTATCCGGAGCTGGAAAAGGCCATTGAACAGACCTATAACCTGCCGCAGGCGATTGTGGTGGATGTGCCCGAGCAGGCGTCGTCGCTACAGATTAAACAGGCGATTGGATCGGCGGCTGCTCACTATCTGGAGACCCGGTTGCGTAATGATGAACTGATTGGCATTTCGTCATGGAGCGGCACTATCCGGGCGATGGTAGATGCGCTGCATCCGCTTAACAGCGCCTGTAAAGGGGTGATTCAGCTGCTGGGCGGCGTTGGGGCTAACGGCAACGTACAGGCCACCATTCTGACGCAGAATCTGGCGGCGCTGCTGAACTGCCCCGCCTGGCTGTTGCCGTCGCAGTCAATTGAGCATTCGGTCACCGATCGTCAGCGACTATCAGCCAACGCAGAGGTCGCCGAAGTCCTGAGTAAATTTGATCAGGTAGACCTGGCGATTGTCGGTATTGGCGACCTGGAGCCGTCAGCACTGCTGCGCAACTCCGGCAACTACTACGATGGCAACATGCTGCAGACGCTGGCAGCGCGCGGCGCAGTAGGCGATATCTGCCTGCACTACTTTGATGCCTGTGGTCAGCCGGTGCTGAAAGCCGAGGAAGATCCGGTGATTGGGATGGAACTGGCGCAGGTTAAACAGTGCCCGCAGGTCGTGGGGCTGGCAGGCGGACGGGAAAAAGCGCAGGCGATTCGGGGAGCGTTGCTGGGAGGTTACATTAAGGTGCTGATTATCGATTATCCCACGGCGCGACTACTGCTCACGCCGCAGGAGTAATCACACGCCATCAGATTGTGCGGTAGGCTGTGGTCACTTTCCAGAGATAGCGCGGTGCCTGCGCCGCCGGATGCTTTTTCTGTACGTGCTGATAAAACTCATCCGGGGACATGGAATTAATCATCGCAATGGCCCGATCGCGATCGCTGGAAAACGTCCTCAGCAACGCCCCTGCACCGTTGGCATAAGAGACGATGGTGGCATAACGCAGTGTCAGCGGATCACGAATGCCTGACAGTGCTGAATTCTGCAGAATACGGATGTAGGCGGTGCCGATATCAATATTTTTGGCCGGATCGCGCAACTCAGCATTCGATGGCTGACCACGACGGCCCAGTGTGCGATAGACCTCGCGCCCGGCAGTTGACGCTTTAATCTGCATGAGACCCACCGCATTAGAACGGCTCACCACGCCCGGATTTCCTCCCGACTCGACACTGATAATGGCGCTGATCAACTTCTCATCAACGCCATAATGACTGGCGGCATCTTCGGTAAACATTGCCCAGGTCCCATTGACGCTGGACGGGGGTGCCTGAGTTAATGGCGTGTTGCGTTGCTTAACGACCTGATGCGGTGGCTCGCTGGCACAGCCGGTCAGGAGTAACGCCGGGAGTATAAGGTGTCGGATTTTCAGCAATTTTTCGTCTCGTAGCTGTTGTGGCGAATGCTATCATACCCAGGCAGCCTGAGAGCAAAATTACCGTTTATCCTAAATGCACTAAAATGCGGCGCGTACCGTGACTTCAGCGAGGCTTTTCGCCATCATCGCCGTTAGTCAGCCGCCAACAGCAGGAAAGTATGATGATTTCACGTTCAGTTCGTCTTATCTCCCCCTCCGGTTACTGTCACAACCAACCTGCGGCGCAGCAGGCTATTGCGCGCCTGCGTGCGGCGGGCCATCAGATAGAGAACGAACAGGTGATCACCCGCCGTTTTCAGCGCTTTGCGGGAACAGATGCAGAACGCCTGGCGGATATCAATCAGCTTGCCAGCCTGAGCACCCAGCCCGATATCGTGCTGGCAGTGCGAGGCGGTTATGGGGCCAGCCGGTTACTGGAATTCATCGACTACATCGGCCTGCAGCGCCGTCTGATGAATCAGCCAGTAGCGCTGTGTGGCCACAGCGACTTCACCGTGATTCAGCTGGCGTTACTGGCGCAGGTCGGCCTGATTACCTTCAGCGCTCCCATGCTGGCGGGTAATTTCGGCGCCGCGACCTTATCTGAATTTACCCTCCACCACTTCTGGCAGGCACTAACATCGCCTACAGTAGAGGTGAAATGGCAGAGTGAAACGCCAGATCAGGGCGAATGGCAGGGTACGCTGTGGGGCGGAAATCTGGCGATGATCTGCTCACTGATTGGCACGCCGTGGATGCCACAGATTGAGAACGGCATTCTGGTGATCGAAGATGTGAATGAACATCCGTTCCGCATTGAGCGCATGCTCATTCAGTTGCAGCAAAGCGGCATTCTGGCGCGCCAGCGGGCGATCGTCACAGGCAGCTTCACCAGCACGGCTCTGTCAGAGTATGACAATGGGTTTAATTTCGAGACCGTCTGGCAACACGTGCGTGACATCAGTGGTTTGCCAGTGATCAGTGGATTAGATTTTGGTCATGCTGCTGACACCGTCACACTGCCGCTGGGTACCCGCGCACGATTAGCGGTCAGTCAGGGCCACGCCCATTTACAGGCAACCGGCCACCCCGTCCTGCGGGAATAAAGTACGTTTCAGGAGATCGACATTGAAGCCGTTGTATGACGATTTGTGGATCTCGACCCCGGAATTTCCGGTGGAAGATGCCGTTAACGACCTGATGATGCATGGCTTTATGCTGCGTCACCCGCGCGGCAATCTGCTGATTGGCCGTGTAGAAAACCCGCTTGATCATGAAGTCATCGCCGATAGCGGCGGCGTCATCCGCCACTATCTGACCCACTGGCACGAATCTGCGCCCGGCGCGGCGGTGATTCAGCAACGCTTTAGTAGCGCGCTTTACTGCCATAGCCGGTCGCTGGGAGCGATAAGCCGTTTTGCTGAACCTGACGACACCTTTTCACAGCACGAGACGCACTTCGGGGATTTTCAATTACTGTCAACGCCAGGACACACACCAGGCAGTTGCAGTTATCTCTATACCTCGCCGCTGGGGCTGACCTATCTGTTTGTCGGCGACAACGTGACACGTTCTCATGATCAGTGGGTCACGGTGCTGGTGCCGGACAGTAATCTGGCTGAGCTGAGTCAAACGCTGGAGTTTTATCGATCGCTGCGTCCTGACGTGGTGCTGATGAGCACTACGCGTGGACATCTCTCCTGGAAAAAGGTCACGCTGCAGAGCTGGCTGGCGGCGATTGATGAGGCTGAACAGAATCCGCTGGATTTGCGTCAGCAACCCTTGTTTTGATTACAGGGCTTTCGTCAGATAGTGGCGCTGGTGATGCCGTGGATAGTTATCCAGACTGAAGCGCAGCGTATAGCCGAGCTTTTCATAAAACGGTCGCGCCTGAAAACTGGCGGTATCCACCTGCGCAAAACGACAGCCGCGATCCCGCGCCTCCTGCTCTGCCGCCTGCATCAGCTTGCTGCCCGCCCCCTGCCCGCGTAGCGCCTCACTCACCCACAGCATATCAATCCGCAGCCAGTTTCCGGCGGTTGATCCGGTCAGCCCGGCCAGCTTTCTGCCCTGGTCATCACGAATAAACACGCCGATCGACCTGATCTCATCAGTATTAATATATTTGCTGTTGAACGCAGTCAGACCCAGTCTGACTTCATCCAGGTCCTGCGCGGTGACGTTATCGGTAATCTCAGGTTGCATAGTGGCTCCAGGGCGGTTAACTGTCGGAACGCTGACGATCGTCATAGCGCTCCAGGCTCAGCGCATCCACATCGCGTTTTTCGGTGCGGCTACAGGGCAGCAGTTTATCGCTGTCGTGATAGACAAAGAAACTGGCTTGAGTGCGCTGGTTTACAATCAGCTGATCGCCGTTGCGAAATCGGGTAATCGCCACCTTATCGCCCGCTTCCAGACGGGTACGCTGCTGACCGGCCGCAATCTGGAAATGATTTTCTGGCCACATGAGGGTGGTTAAACCATATTCAGCACGTGAAACGGTCATGGTCGCCCTGCCAGGGCAGTTAAGCTGAAATTCGGTTTCGCTCCAGGCGGGTGCAATGTGACAGGCCAGCAGGCCCAGGGCAATTAACGCTGCCTTCATGCTGTGTCTCCGCTGATTTTACTAAGAATTTTTAGCTTAACATATTAACGATCGCAGGAGGGTAATGAGGGATTGACACCAAGACCATTAAAAAATGGAATCGGTGTGCGCAAAAAGCTGAAAGTTGAGAAAAGATAAAGTAATCCGGCCAGTCAGACAGGCAGCCATACTGGCCGGATAAGGATTATTCAGCCGCCACCTCGGCCGCCACTAACATCAGCGCCAGCCCCGCATTCTCGCTATCGTAAGCCTGCATTGCTGCACGAATATCCGCTGAGCAGGCGATCACTTGTTGCTTCTTATCGGCTTCAAGCTGGTCAACTGCATGGCGAATAATCATTAGACTTGCTTCTTCTTCTTTCATCATTTATCCCTGGATTTGCCTAAGTGGTGCGCAAAGGAGCCAAGAATAACGTTTATTGATAAGCAAAGTCACCCTTTTACATTCCTGTTGCTTAACGATTAAACAAATCTCAAACAGAAAGCGTAGTGGAAACTGCTATGATTAAGTCATTAGTGGCGCCGCAGGAAAGACGCGGTGTCATAAAACGCCCAGGGATTGAAGCAGGTAGAAAATCATGATGCGACTAAGCATGTTTATCCTCATCACGATGATGACTGGATGTTCATCTGGCCCGAAAGGGGTGGAGTGCCCAGGTGAGGTCTCGACAATTTATGGTCAGTCGATGGGGGAAACTCAGGGCGTGATTTTTGACCTGGTTAACAGCTTCACGGTGACCCGTGAGAATGTCAGCGTGAAGAGTGGTCCGCTGCAGTCGCTGGATCGATTTAAATATGTTCCCTCCGCCATTACGCCTGAAGGCTACTATGCGCAACGCTTGTCAGATAAGCAGTTCCGCCTGATTAATCCTTATCAGGACACCCAAATCACCTGGACCTGTCCATAGGGGATGAATCCTGCTGCCAGATCGTTTATTGTCAGGAAACGTCAAGCAGCAGGTCCCTCCGATGGAAAAGCGTCTGGATAACAACGGTTATATTGACTTCCCCTTCCCCGCCACCCGCAACGCAGATGGCTCAGTGAATCCGTGTGGTTTTGATTTGACGCTGGAAACCGGTCGGCTTGAGGAGATCGCGGTGCTGAACCGCTCAGTAAATCTTCGGCGGCTGGTCGAAGAGATCAATCTGCAGGAAGGGCTGTTTATGACGCTGGCTTGTGACTGGCAGCAGCAGGCTGATGCTATCTGCGGTTTTATCGATGTGGCCTTTCGACCCGATCTTCCGCAACACGGGCACGAGGAGGCATTGCAGCTGGAGGCGAGCTTCTACCGTTATCTGGCCGGGCAGGAGAAGCAGCATCAGATGCCCGCAGAGAGCCTGGTCAATTATGCCCGTTCTGTACTCGACTGGAGCTGGTCACCGCTGCGCCAGCGTCAGCGCGATTACGAAAAAATCACTATTCAGTTCTATTGTCCTGAGGCGGATGACGCCGAATGGTGTTTTGATCATCTCCGTCATTTTCTGGTGAGCGTCTATCCGGCCTGCGTTGCCGCTCGTTCACGCTGATCCCCTTTGCTTCCGGAGTCGCTATGCGTTCTGCTGCGCTGTCTGCTTTTACACTCGTCTGCTCGCTGTTTTTTGCCGCCGCTGCCCAGGCCGATCGTTGCCAGCAAATTCGCGCCGGCCTGGATATCGGTTCTGGCACCACGAAAGTTGCGGTTGCACGCGTCAACGTCTGCCAGCTACGCATTGAAAAAGTGCTGTATCAGGATCAGCGCGCTGTTGCCTGGAACGATGCATTAGCGCATTCAGCAGATAACCAGCTCAATCCGGCGATAACACAGGAAGGCGTAGCCGCACTGCAGCAGCTTGTTGCGCACGCAAAGCGCTTTCATCCACAGCGAATCAGCGGCGTCGCCACGGCGGTGTTCCGCAACGCCAGTAACGGTCAGGCAGTCATTGAACAGTTGCAGCGTCAGACCGGTGCGGAAATCAACATCATCTCGCAAGAGCAGGAAGCGAAACTCGGTTTCCTTTCCGCTAAAGCCGCGCTTAACGATCCGGCAATCCGTGATGAGCAGTTACTGGTCTGGGATATTGGCGGCGGGTCGATGCAGATGACAGCCTGGCGACAGCAGTCCGGCAAGCTGGTAGCCGATATCTATCAGGGTAAGCTGGCCTCGGTAACGTTAAAGAACTTTATTCTGACGGTGCTGAAGAATAGCCCGCAGGTCAGCTCCCCTAACCCGATTGGCTCCTGGCGGCCGTCGGTGCTGCGCTTTGTGCAGTTTTACGCGACGAATGAGGTCAGCCCGCAGATTAAACAGGATGTGGCGGGTCGTCGGGTCATTGGCATTGGAGGCGTACACGGTTTTTCGATCCGCAATCAGTTACCGGGAAAACCCCATCGCTATACGCTGACGGAATTACAGCAGCTTTCGCAGCAACAGGTCTGGAAAGGGGACAGTGAACTGTCGGGTGACTACCGCGCCACCGACGTCAGCAATCTGTTACTGGTGGAAGGGTTTATGCAGGCGCTGAAAATAGATCAGGTCACCCTTGTTGAGGCCAGCCTGATTCAGGGCGTGCTGCTGCAGTAGCGCGGCGCTCCCCCGCTATACGTCGGGTTTGACCAGCCGGATGGCATGATCCAGCCTCCGCTGTTCATCCCGTTCACTATGGGCGCGCTGCTGGCGCGTACGTTTTAGCAGGTCATAGATTTCGCCACGGCGGGTGTCATGACCGCGCTCCATCAGCACAATCACCGCATCGCCAATCACCCGGCAGACTTCTTCATAGTCATCATCATTCAGTGTATCACGTTTCATCGCTTCTCCTCCGGCTGTGGCTTCCTGTGCCGCCTTTTCAAAGGCCAGACAGGAAATGGCTGGCCCGCAAACACCACGCCATTAACAGCCAGAAATGATTTCTTAGCCCTAAATCTCCCGCCGGAAGAGCAGAATTCACTATCTTTGCTACGCTTTGAGGGTCTCACTCATAACCAAGGAGCAATAAATGTCAGGAAAAATCGAAGATAAAGTAAAAGAAGCCGCTGGCGCAGTTCAGGAACAATGGGGTGCAGCAACCGGTTCATCTGAGCATCAGGCTAAAGGCGCAGCACGCCGTTACACCAACCAGGCAACCTATGCTGCCCGCGACGCTGCTGAAACTATCCGCGATCAGGTTCAGTCTAATCCTGTCGCCGGTCTGGCCGTTGCTGCAGGCGTTGGCGTATTTATCGGCTTCCTGCTGGGCCGCAAGTAAACCCACTGAACGCCAACAGAACGGAAGCCGCGCGCTTCCGTTTTTTTTGCTCCGACGCGTCTCGCCAGCTGAGATATATCTGAAAGATAAACCTTTTCAGGTCAGCGTGCCGGGAGACTCAGCGTTGAGTTACGTTCTGTTTCTGACAACATCAAGGTGACCTTATGAAAACACTTTCTGCTCTGCTGCTGGTTGCAGCGACGTTTACCTCTCTGGCGGGCTGCTCACAGAGGAGTGACGCGATTAAAGCGGATGGCCGTCCTCATGCGCCAAGCGGTCAGTCTTCACCGGGCGGTACGCTGGGCGCCGGACCCGTGGGGCAGCCTCAGTCATAATTCCCAGCCCCGGCACCTATGCCGGGGTTCATTCATGGCGTTGTACTCTCACTCAATCACATAAAATATCTTCGCTAATGATTAATCTGCTAGTAGTCCTGCCTGAAATTAAAACCTGCCTAATTCATTAATAAAACTTCCCAGAAAATTTCAATTTAATTACAAATAATTAAATTGCATTTTTATTTAAGTAAAAAAATCGGCCAAAGTTCAAACGAAAATTCAACGACTCAGAAAAACATTTCGTATTAATGAACTTTATCTGTAGCGTCAATCTCTAACACTCCATAATATTTTCATTTTAATAACATTATTAAGTTCAAGAGAATTCTGACGTGAAGAAAAAAAAGATTTATCTGATAGACCGACTTTTAACGCTTTATTCTCGATTTTCCACCAGAAAAAAACCTCAGGACCTTAAGACGCTGACGCCCGATACGGTGGTGATCTACTCCACGACGGCGCTGGGGGATTTCCTGATGAACACCCCGGCTATCTGTAGCCTGAAAAAGCACTATCCTGAGAGCAAATTTGTCCTGGTCTCCAGCAAGAAAAATAAAGACCTTGTCAGCCGTTATGATTGGTTTGACAGGATCTATATATGGGATAACAAAATTGCGAATTTCCTGCCGCTGTTTTTCAAACTGCGTCGCCACAAACCTGACCTCTCAGTCATATTACACGCCCATTTCCCCTACGATATTATGAGTTCAGTACTGACGGGCAGTAAGGTCATTGTGCGCGACCATTATGGCAGCGAGTCGCCGGTGTTAAATAAATATCTGGATCACTATTCAGGCTATTTTGACGACCATACCATCAAGCGTAAGCTGAAACTGATTGAAGCCCTGGGTGCAGAGACAGAGCAGACCCGGATGCATCTGCCCGAGACGAATAGCAGCCTGCCCCCTAAAGCTAACCATCGCCGTATCGGTTTTCAGTTGGGCGCATCGAAAGATATTCGCCGCTGGCCGCTGGCCTCTTTCCAGCAGCTGGCAATGACCCTGCTGGAACGCTGGCCCGACACTGAGATTATCATTACGGGTACCGCCGCTGAACAACCGCTGGAGCGGGAATTTATCGAAAGCCTGCCGCTGGAATACCGTAAGAATGTTACATCCATGGCAGGGAAAACTAATCTCAGTGGGTTGATTAACCTGATTCGCACACTGGACCTGCTGGTCACCGGTGATACCGGTCCACTGCACATCGCCGTAGCAGCGCAGACGCCAACGGTTAGCCTGTTCTCAACCGCCAATCCTCGCTATACCGGCCCCTGCCAGGACAGCGATCGCCACATTATCATTCATCGCCCGGATAAAACGGCGTCACAGCATCCGATGGCAAATATCAGGGTCGAAGAGGTCGGGCAGGCCGTGGCTAAGCTGGTGGGTTAATGAACGATTTTTCTCAAGCCATTGTTGCGCTGATTGAGTATCACAATCAGCCAACCACGCTGGGCTGGTTCCGGAAAGTGGATCGGAGAAATTTTCATCTGCAGCAATTACCGCTGAATGAGGTAGAGTTTGCCCTTCTGATGAGCGATTTCTTTAGCACTTTTGGCGTCAGCGCAGAGCACTACAATGAAGCGCGCTATTTTCCGGCCTCTGCCCCGCGGCGCTTCCTGCCTGACCGGTGGTTCAGCGCAGGCACATATTGTCCATTAACCGTTGCCATGCTGTGTGAAGCGGCCAGACAGGGACACTGGCCTGAAAATGATTAGGGAATAATGGTCTGGACGAAGGCGTCATAAACTTCGCGACTGCTCAGCGCGTTGACCTCACGTGACGCTGGTTGCAGAACCTGATAGTTAACCTGCCACGGATGCCAGCACGCCGGATCGCTGTCGCCAAACAGCGCCACCACCGGTAATCCCAGCGCGGCACCCATGTGCATTGCCCCACCATCACTGCTCACCAGCCCCTGACACAACGACATGGCTGCAATCAGCTGCGGCAGGCTGGTGGTTGACACCGCCTTGATCGGCAGGTGCGGGCAGAGCGCCATAATTTCATGTGCTTTTTCGTCATCACCTGGATGACGCGGATTATCGCGACTGCCGGGTGACCACAGCAGCATAATCTGACAGGCATGCCGCGTTGCAATCTTTTCAGCCAGTTCGGCAAATCGGGTGGCTTCCCACTGCTGGCTCGGCTTACGGGCGCTGATCTGTAAGGCATAGACCGGCACAGTGGAATCAATCGCACAGGTATCACGCAGGCTGGCGGCAATTGCCGTATCCGGCAACAGCGTCAGTTTGCCCGGCGCTATGGCGCTGAGACTGAAGGGCCGCCCCAGACTGAACAGGGTTTCGCTGATATGACACGGAGACTTGCCCGGCGGGGGCAACAGATCGGTAATTAGCGGATGCGACTGTTCACCTAAAGCAATCACTCTGGTGGGCCGCACCGTTTTAACCCACTTCATACCGTGCTGATCCCAGCGGCTTTTTGCCAGAATCACAGCGTCATAACGTTGCTTTTTCAGGGTCAGCATCAGCTTCAGTCGCTGTAAAACACAAGCCAGCCGGCTCTGCCCTGCCTCGCGGTGATGCAGCTTGGTGTAAAAGAAGAGCTGCCGGATATCGGGATTATGCTGCAACACGGGCGCAGCGTAATTGTTGGTCAGCACATCGACCTGATGCTGGCCAGATTGCGCCAGCGCACTAATGAGCGGCGTGGTCAGTAACGTGTCGCCAATATTATCCCGACAAATAATTAAAACCCGCATATCTGACATCCTCTGCGCACAGGCTACGCCGTACTGGCTGAATTAAAGTAAGACTTGCCCATTCAACGTTCTGAACGCGTTAACGTAACGGCACAAGTCAGCAAATTAGTCAGCGCAGATTGAGGTTGGTTCAATAGTCACGATATTCTGGAAAGACGTTGGCCATTTTAAAATCCCGTTCTCTGACTGATTCATTAGCCGGACTGTTGATTGAAAAAGTAAATAACACTTCAAAACTCAATGCCGACAAACACGCAATGAATTTTTTCAGACATGACTTCATGACTATGAATTAATTACCCACTTATAACGCCGGCAAAACCTGAGCAGAAAAAAGGCGAAAGATATTCAGCGTCATTAACTATTTAACGTTCTGAAAACTTTTCTCTGAGTACGCTATTTCATTAATCATTATTCAGATGATGCTGGAGGGAAGATTGACGATCGCGGTGTTTCTTTTACCGTGTAATCAGGCAGAGGAACGTATAGAAATATTACCGTGATACGCAGCGATAAATGATTCATCCACACACTTACCTGAAAAGACACCTGCAGCATGCGGTGCGAAAGCAATAAATGTCGTTGGGTTTTCTGCGTCTTTAAAGCGTGCGTCTGCTGAATCTGTTATGACTAAAAATGATGCGGAAGAAAGCGCGAGGGGTGAAAGCAGAAACAAAAAAACCAGCACAGCGTTGAACGCTATGCTGGCTCAGGCAGACATTACATATTTTCGATGATCGCGTCACCAAACTCTGAACATTTCAGCAGTTTAGCGCCATCCATCAGGCGTTCGAAATCGTAAGTCACGGTTTTGTTAGCGATAGCGCCTTCAACACCTTTAACAATCAGGTCAGCCGCTTCGAACCACTCCATGTGACGCAGCATCATTTCCGCTGACAGAATGACTGAACCTGGGTTCACTTTATCCTGACCAGCATACTTAGGTGCTGTACCGTGGGTTGCTTCGAACAGTGCACATTCGTCACCGATGTTCGCGCCTGGGGCGATACCGATACCGCCAACCTGCGCCGCCAGGGCGTCAGAGATGTAGTCACCGTTCAGGTTCATACAGGCGATAACATCATATTCTGCCGGACGCAGCAGGATCTGTTGCAGGAACGCATCAGCAATCACATCTTTAACGATGATCTCTTTGCCGGTGTTCGGGTTCTTAAACTTCATCCACGGGCCGCCGTCGATCAGTTCGCCGCCGAACTCTTCTTTCACTAACTGGTATCCCCAGTCTTTGAAAGAGCCTTCGGTGAACTTCATGATGTTGCCCTTGTGAACCAGGGTCAGTGAATCACGATCGTTGGTGATGGTGTATTCTACTGCCGCGCGTACCAGACGTTTGGTACCCGCTTCTGAACACGGCTTAACGCCGATACCGCACTGCTCAGGGAAGCGAATTTTCTTCACGCCCATCTCTTCGCGCAGGAACTTGATCACTTTGTCCGCTTCGGCAGAGCCCGCTTTCCACTCGATACCCGCATAGATATCTTCGGAGTTTTCACGGAAGATCACCATGTCGGTCTCTTCAGGGCGTTTAACCGGGCTTGGCGTGCCTTTGTAGTAACGTACAGGACGCAGGCAGACGTAGAGGTCAAGCTCCTGACGCAGTGCCACGTTCAGTGAACGAATACCGCCGCCGACCGGGGTGGTCAGTGGGCCTTTGATGGCCACGCGATATTCTTTGATTAAGTCGAGCGTTTCCTGTGGCAGCCAGACGTCCTGGCCGTAGAGTTCAACTGACTTCTCACCGGTGTAAATCTCCATCCAGGAGATTTTACGCTCGCCGTTGTAGGCTTTCTTCACCGCCGCGTCGACGACTTTCAGCATGACCGGGGAAACATCAACACCGATACCGTCACCCTCAATGTAAGGAATGACTGGATTGTTTGGCACGGTAAGCTTGCCCTGATTCAGGGTGATTTTCTGACCTTCCGCCGGAACAACTACTTTGCTTTCCATTAACCTCTCCTGGGCGTTTGTTAATGATTTGTAAGATGCGCGTCAATACTACTTGAATATTTCGGCCACGCCAATCACCGCAATTTCACGTTATAATGCGCCGATTGTCTCTGACTGCAAAGCCCATGCGAAAAACAACTCAACGAATTCACCAGGATAAACGATTCAGCCGCCCGACGCGTGATGCGCGACGCCCCCCTGCTCGCCCTGCGATGCCGCGCCGTGTGATTTTGTTTAACAAACCGTTCGACGTGCTGCCACAATTCACCGATGAAGCAGGTCGCCGCACCCTGAAAGATTTTGTCAGCGTCGCAGAAGTCTATGCCGCAGGCCGCCTCGATCGCGACAGTGAAGGTTTGATGGTGCTGACCAACGACGGCGCGCTGCAGGCCGCGCTGACGCAGCCCGGTAAACGGACCGGCAAGGTCTATTATGTGCAGGTAGAAGGCGAGCCACAGGAGGCGGATCTGCAGCCGCTGCGGGATGGGGTTAATCTTAAAGATGGCATGACCCTGCCCGCTGGCATAGAGAAAGTGCCTGAGCCTCAGTGGCTTTGGCCACGTCAGCCGCCGATCCGCGAACGTAAAAATATCCCGACGCAGTGGCTGAAAGTCACACTGTATGAAGGCCGTAATCGTCAGGTACGCCGGATGACAGCCCATATTGGTTTCCCCACCTTACGGTTAATTCGCTACGCGATGGGACAGTATTCACTCGACGATCTGGCTCCCGGTGCATGGCGCGAACTCAGCAATATTGCGCCTTGAGCTTCTATCTTTTATAACCTCAGGTTAACAATTGCGGAGAAGAGATGTTTAAACCTCATGTTACTGTCGCCTGTCTGGTTCAGGCTGAAGGTGAACTGCTGGTGGTAGAAGAGACGATTAACGGTCGTGCCACCTGGAACCAGCCAGCCGGACATCTCGAAGCGGATGAAACGCTGCTGGAAGCTGCCGAACGTGAACTCTATGAAGAGACCGGCATCGCCGCTTCGATGCACTATTTCATCGGAATAAACCAGTGGATCGCGCCCGACAGTACGCCTTTTGTGCGTTTTTTATTTGGCGTCGATCTGGCGGAGAAAGCACCAACCCAGCCGCAGGACAGCGACATCGATTGTTGCTGGTGGCTGCCGCCAGCGCAGATTCTCACTGCCTCCAACCTGCGTTCGCCGCTGGTTGCGGAAAGCGTACGGCTGTGGCAACAGGGCACGCGCTACCCGCTACATCTTGTCAGCCCGTTCCAGTGGCCGTTTCACGAGGGTGCGCGCCTGCCTTCTGCATGATAGAATGCGCCGCCTGTTTTTTTATCGTAATGCGAGCGTGTCATGTCTGACAACAGCCAGAAAAAAGTGATCGTCGGTATGTCCGGCGGCGTCGATTCTTCCGTTTCCGCCTGGTTACTGCAGCAGCAGGGTTACCAGGTTGAAGGCCTGTTCATGAAGAACTGGGAGGAGGACGATGGCGAGGAGTATTGTACCGCCGCGGACGATCTGGCGGATGCGCAAGCGGTCTGCGACAAGCTGGGTATGAAGCTGCACAAAGTTAACTTTGCGGCTGAATACTGGGATAACGTCTTTGAGCATTTCCTCGAAGAGTACAAAGCGGGCCGCACGCCTAACCCCGATATTCTCTGCAACAAAGAGATCAAATTCAAAGCGTTCCTGGAGTTCGCCGCAGAGGACCTGGGCGCAGATTTCATCGCCACAGGTCACTACGTGCGCCGCCATGACGTGGACGGCCAGAGCCAGCTGTTACGCGGTCTGGATGGCAACAAAGACCAGAGCTATTTCCTCTATACGCTGAGCCACCAGCAGATCGCCCAGAGTCTGTTCCCGGTCGGCGAGCTGGAAAAACCGGAAGTGCGCCGCATTGCCGAACAGCTGGACCTGATCACCGCGAAGAAGAAAGATTCGACCGGCATCTGCTTTATCGGCGAACGCAAATTCCGCGACTTCCTGGCGCGCTATCTCCCCGCTCAGCCTGGCGAGATTGAAACCACGGAAGGCCAGATTGTCGGTGAACATCAGGGGCTGATGTACCATACTCTGGGACAGCGTAAAGGCCTGGGGATTGGCGGCCTGAAAGAGAGCAAAGATGATCCCTGGTATGTTGTCGACAAAGATGTGGCACGTAACCGCCTGATTGTCGCCCAGGGCGGCGATCATCCGCGGCTGATGTCCGTAGGCCTGATTGCACAGCAGCTGCACTGGGTTGATCGCCAGCCGATTACAGCCCCGCTTCGCTGCACTGTGAAAACCCGCTATCGTCAGACCGATATTCCCTGTGAGATTATTCCACACGGCGACGATCGCATTGAAGTGCGTTTCGATGAACCCGTCGCTGCGGTCACGCCGGGTCAGTCTGCGGTGTTTTACCTTGGTGACGTTTGCCTCGGTGGCGGTATTATCGAACAGCGCCTGCCGTTAGTGGCGGAGTAAGCGGGAACAGCCCGCGTTGATGACGCGTAAACAGGAGTAACCGTGGCGAAAAATTATCAGGAAATTACGCTGGCGCTGGCGGGCATCTGTCAGTCCGCCCATCTGGTGCAGCAGCTGGCTCAGCAGGGTCACTGCCAGCCAGAGGCGCTGACCGTGTCGCTGCGCAGCGTGCTGGACCTTAATCCTGGCTCCACGCTGGCGGTGTTTGGTAACAATGAAGCCAACCTGCGCCTCGGGCTCGAAACCCTGATGGCGGTGCTGAACAGCAGCAGTCGCCAGGGCGCAGGCGCAGAACTGACGCGTTATACCCTGAGCATGATGGTGCTGGAGCGCAAGCTTAGCGCCAGTAAATCCGCCATGGCCACACTGGCACAGCGCATTACACAGCTGGATCGCCAGCTGGCGCATTATGAACTTGAGTCCGACACCATACTGAGCGCGATGGCGGCCATCTATGTAGATGTGATCAGCCCGCTTGGCCCACGTATTCAGGTTACCGGTTCGCCTGCGGTGCTGCAGAATACGCAGGTGCAGAGTAAAGTGCGCGCCACGCTGTTAGCCGGTATCCGTGCGGCTGTCTTGTGGCAGCAGGTCGGTGGTGGCCGACTGCAACTGATGTTCTCGCGTCAGCGTTTGCTGCGTGAAGCAAAAACCCTCTTATCCCGGCTGCCACTGACTTACTAAGTCGGTGCGGCAAAACACGCTAAATGATTCAGGAGTTGCACTGATGGAATTATCCTCTCTGACCGCCGTTTCACCTGTCGATGGTCGTTACGGCGATAAAGTCAGCCCGCTGCGTGCGATTTTCAGCGAATACGGTTTGCTGAAATTCCGCGTTGAGGTTGAAGTTCGCTGGTTACAAAAACTGGCCGGGACCGCAGAGATCAAGGAAGTTCCTGCATTTGATGCCGACGCAAACGCTTTCCTTGATGCGATTGTCGCCGGTTTTTCTGAAGATGATGCGGCACGCATTAAAGCTATCGAGCGCACCACTAACCACGATGTGAAAGCGGTAGAGTATTTCCTGAAAGAGAAAGTCGCCGATCTGCCTGCCCTGCACGCCGTTTCTGAATTTATCCACTTCGCCTGCACTTCAGAAGATATTAACAATCTGTCGCACGCGCTGATGCTGGAAACCGCCCGTCGTGACGTCATCCTGCCCTACTGGCAGCAGCTGATCAGCGCTGTCAAAGGCCTTGCCAGCGAATACCGTGATATCCCGCTGCTCTCCCGCACCCACGGCCAGCCAGCCACGCCGTCGACCATGGGTAAAGAGATGGCTAACGTGGCTTACCGTCTGGAGCGTCAGTTACGTCAGCTGAAGCAGATCGAGGTGCTGGGCAAAATCAACGGCGCGGTCGGTAACTACAATGCCCACATTGCCGCCTATCCGGAAGTGGACTGGCATGAACTGAGCGAGAACTTTGTCACCTCGCTGGGGATCACGTGGAACCCCTACACCACGCAGATTGAGCCGCACGACTATATCGCTGAGATGTTCGACTGTATCGCCCGCTTTAACACCATCCTGATCGATTTCGATCGCGATATCTGGGGCTATGTGGCACTGAACCATTTTAAACAGAAAACCATTGCGGGCGAGATTGGTTCATCCACCATGCCGCATAAAGTGAACCCTATCGACTTCGAAAACTCGGAAGGCAATCTGGGTCTGGCGAATGCCGTAATGCAGCATCTGGCCAGCAAGCTGCCGGTTTCACGCTGGCAGCGCGATCTGACCGACTCCACCGTGCTGCGTAACCTCGGTGTGGGCGTCGGTTATGCGCTGATCGCCTATCAGGCCACCCTGAAAGGCATCTCGAAGCTGGAAGTGAACCGTGACCGCCTGCTGGATGAGCTGGACCACAACTGGGAAGTGCTGGCAGAACCGATTCAGACGGTGATGCGCCGTTACGGTATTGAAAAACCTTATGAGAAGTTGAAAGAGCTGACGCGTGGTAAACGCGTGGATGCCGCTGGTATGCAGGCGTTTATCGACAGTCTGGCGTTGCCAGAAGAAGAAAAAGTCCGTCTTAAGCAGATGACGCCAGCAAACTATATTGGCCGCGCTATTCAGATGGTTGACGATCTGAAATAATACCCGCCGCAGACCGGCCCCGTCCGGTCTGCGTTAACATCTTGTTTAATACATTTCGCGTATAC
Organism: Pantoea jilinensis; assembly: GCF_019104105.1. Classification (NCBI taxonomy): domain Bacteria; kingdom Pseudomonadati; phylum Pseudomonadota; class Gammaproteobacteria; order Enterobacterales; family Erwiniaceae; genus Pantoea; species Pantoea jilinensis. The sequence continues at coordinate 2,533,305 of NZ_CP077746.1, forward strand.
TTTCTGCAGGTTGACTCAAACAGAGTGTAAGGAATTTCTATGCGTGTTCTGGTTGTTGAAGACAATGCCCTGCTGCGCCATCATCTCGCCGTCCAGTTACGTGACATGGGCCATCAGGTCGATGCCGCCGAAGACGCCAAAGAAGCCGACTATTTTCTTCGCGAACATCTGCCCGATATCGCACTGGTCGATCTCGGCCTGCCGGATGAAGATGGCATGTCGCTGATTCGCCGCTGGCGCAGTGATGCCGTGCGTCAGCCGATTCTGGTGCTAACCGCCCGCGAAGGCTGGCAGGCGAAAGTGGAAGCGCTGGAAGCCGGAGCGGATGACTACGTCACCAAGCCGTTTCACATTGAAGAGGTCGCGGCACGTCTGCAGGCGCTGATGCGCCGTAACAGTGGGCATGCGTCGCAGATCATCGATATGGCACCGTTTCAGGTGGATCTCTCGCGCCGTGAACTCACGGTCAATGAAGAGCCGGTGAAGCTTACCGCCTTTGAATACACCATTGTCGAGACGCTGATCCGTAACGCGGGCAAAGTGGTCAGTAAAGACTCGCTGATGCTGCAGCTTTATCCTGACGCTGAACTGCGTGAAAGCCACACCATCGATGTTCTGATGGGGCGTCTGCGCAAAAAAATTCTGGCGTTGCACCCAACCGACGTCATCGCCACTGTCCGTGGCCAGGGTTACCGCTTTGATCTCTGACCATGTCCTGGTTTAACCGTTATCGCCCTATCTCGCTGCGCGCCCGCTTTCTGCTGGCGTCTGCAGCAATAGTTCTCTTCCTCTCGCTCTCTTACGGCATGGTCGCCGTGATTGGCTATGTGGTGAGTTTCGATAAAAACACCTACCGCGTCATGCGCGGCGAGAGCAATCTGTTCTTTACGCTGGCGCAATGGCATGACAACACGCTCACCATCGCCCAGCCGGAACGGATGACACTCAATTTCCCGACACTGGTGTTCATTTACGATGAGCACGGTAAGCTGCTGTGGCAGCAACGCGATGTGCCTGAGATCCGCAAAAAAATCCGTCGTGAATGGCTGCTGAAGCCCGACTTTTACGAGATTGATACCAGCAACCGCACCAGCATGGTGGCGATGGGCAATAACGTAAATGCTAAGCAGCGGCTCAACGACTGGGACACGGACAGCAACGACACCTTTACCCACTCAGTTGCTGTTAACCGTTACGATGCCACCACCAATCTCCCTGCGCTCACCATCGTGGTCGTCGATTCGATCCCGCAGGAGCTGCAGCATTCTGATGTGGTCTGGTCATGGTTCAGCTATGTGCTGGCGGCCAACCTGATACTGATTATTCCGCTGTTGTGGCTGGCGGCGCACTGGAGTCTGCGGCCGATTGGCGCGCTGACACAGCAGGTGCGTGAACTGGAGACCAGTCAGCGCGAGAACCTGGCAGATAATCCACCGCAGGAGCTGCGCAGTCTGGTGCGCAACCTCAATCTGTTACTGACGAATGAGCGGCAGCGTTATACCCGCTATCGCACCACGCTTTCGGATCTGACCCACAGCCTGAAAACCCCGCTGGCCGTCTTACAGAGCACCCTGCGGTCGCTGCGAAACGGCAAAGAGCTGACAATAGAGCAGGCTGAGCCGGTCATGCTGGAGCAGATCAGCCGTATCTCGCAGCAGGTCGGATATTATCTGCATCGCGCCAGTATGCAGGCCGACCACAACCCCTTGCAGCGCGACATCCATTCCGTGTCCGGTTTGCTCGACAGCCTCTGTTCGGCGCTGAATAAAGTCTATCAGCGCAAGGGTGTGGCGATTTCGCTGGATATATCCCCGGAGCTGACCTTTGTGGGCGACCAGAATGATTTTATGGAAGTGCTGGGCAACGTGCTGGATAACGCCTGCAAGTACTGCCTGGAGTTTATCGAAGTCAGCGCTTATCAGAGCGAAAATGCACTGCATCTCTATATCGACGATGATGGTCCGGGCATTCCTGAAAGCAAGCGTGATTTAGTCTTCGTCCGGGGTCAGCGCGCCGATACCCTGCGTCCCGGTCAGGGGCTGGGTCTGGCGGTGGTGCGCGACATTCTGGAGCAGTATGAAGGCAACGTGATTGCCTCCAGCAGCGCACTTGGCGGAACACGCATGGAAGTAGTCTTTCAGCGCCAGGAAGTCGAACATCGCCGCGAGTAGAAAACCCTCAGGGCTGTTATACTTGCTGGCATTTACAGCCCTAAGCGGAACCCTTTTATGGACTATCAGCTCGATATTAACTGGCCCGATTTTATTCAGCGCTACTGGCAGAAACGCCCGGTAGTGCTGAAGCGTGGTTTTAAAAACTTTGTCGATCCTCTTTCACCGGATGAACTTGCTGGTCTGGCGATGGAAAACGAGGTGGACAGCCGCCTCGTCAGTCATCAGGATGGCAAATGGCAGGTCAGCCACGGCCCGTTCGAGAGCTACGATCATCTGGGAGAGAACAACTGGTCGCTGCTGGTCCAGGCGGTCAATCACTGGCATGAGCCTTCTGCCGCGCTGATGCGCCCTTTCCGTTTCCTGCCTGACTGGCGCGTCGATGACCTGATGGTATCTTTTGCCGTGCCTGGCGGCGGTGTCGGCCCCCATTTCGATCAGTATGATGTATTTATCATTCAGGGTACCGGTCGCCGTCGCTGGCGCGTTGGTGAGAAAGTGCCGATGAAGCAGCACTGCCCGCACCCGGATCTGCTGCAGGTTGAACCGTTCGATGCCATCATCGATGAAGAAATGGAACCGGGCGATATTCTCTACATCCCGCCAGGATTCCCGCACGAAGGTTACTCACTGGAAAACGCCCTGAACTACTCCGTGGGTTTCCGCGCTCCAAGCGGCCGGGAGTTAATTAGCGGCTTTGCTGATTACGCGCTGGCCAATGAGCTGGGCAGCCTGCGCTTTAGCGATCCGGATGTGCCTTCTCGCGACTGTCCATCACAGATCCTGCCGCAGGAGATTGAAGGCGTTCGTCAGCTGATGCTGGATGTGGTCAATCAGCCAGAGCATTTTGAGCAGTGGTTTGGCGAATTTATTTCGCAGTCGCGTCACGAACTCGACGTCGCGCCGCCGGAACCGCCTTATCAGCCTGACGAAATTTATGATGCCCTGCAACAGGGTGATACCCTGAGTCGGTTAGGTGGCCTGCGTGTTCTGACCCTTGGCGACGCGGTTTATATTAACGGCGAGCGGGTTGAGTGTTCACGCCCCGATGTGATGGCAGTACTGGCAAATCACTATCGCATCACACTCGACGATCTGGGTGATGCGCTGGATGATCCCGCCGTACTGGCGCAGATCGCCGGTCTGGTGAATGCCGGTTACTGGTTCTTTGGCGACGACGAATAATCAATACAGCGCTATCGGGCGCTGCTGCTGAATCAGGCTCTCTGACCCTTGTGGCAGAGAGCCTTTTTATTTAACTCTTCTTCTGCGCTGCCAGCTCTGACAGACGCACAATCACTTCCACCGACTTCGCCATGATATTCAGCGAGGCGAATTCATGCTTGCCGTGATAGTTATAGCCGCCGGTAAAAATATTCGGGCAAGGCAACCCTTTCCACGACAGTGACGAGCCATCTGTACCACCGCGAATCGGTTTCACCACCGGTTCAATGTCACAGTCACGCATCGCCTGTAAAGCCAGGTCGATAATGTGCGGGAACGGCTCGACCTTTTCACGCATGTTGCGATAGCTGTTAGTGATCTCAACCGTGACGGAGCAGTCCGGGTGCAACGTTTTGTTAATCTCCGCTGCAATCTGCAGCAGCGTCTGTTTACGCTGTTCAAAACTCTCTGTTTCGAAGTCACGAATGATATAGAGCATCTCAGCGTGTTCTACACTGCCTTTGATCTGATGCAGATGATAGAAGCCCTCATAGCCGTCGGTATATTGCGGTTTTTCACTGGCCGGAACGGCAGCATGGAACTGATTTGCCAGCTCCAGCGCATTGACCATCACGCCTTTTGCGGAGCCCGGGTGCACGTTATTACCGACAATTTTGACGGTGGCGGAGGCGGCATTGAAGTTCTCATACTCGAACTCGCCCAGATCGCTGCCATCAATGGTGTATGCCCAGTCAGCCGCGAACGCGTCCACATCAAAATGTGAGGTGCCACGACCAATCTCTTCATCGGGCGTAAAGGCGACGCGGATCGCACCGTGCGGCGTGTCGCTTTTTGCCAGGTGCGCCATCGCCGTCATGATCTCGGCAATACCCGCTTTATCGTCCGCACCCAGCAGGGTTTTGCCATCGGTGGTAATGAGCGTGTGTCCAATCAGCTTGTGCAGCACCGGGAACATCACCGGCGAGAGAATCTCGTTGCCATTACCCAGGGCAATGTCTCCGCCGCGATAATTTTCGATAATCTGGGGGTTCACATGTTTTGCCGTAAAGTCAGGCGATGTATCCATGTGTGAGATAAAACCGATGACCGGCGTCGGCCAGTCGACATTGGCGGGCAGTGTGCCCATGACGCAGCAGTGATCGCTTAGGGTGACATCGACAAAACCCAGCGCCAGCAGCTCTTCCTGAAGCTGACGCGCCAGCGTCCACTGCCCTTCACTGCTGGGGACCTGACGAGCCTGCGGCTTAGCCTGCGTCTCAACTGCCACATAACTTAAAAAGCGCTCAAGTAACTGTTCCATAGCCCATCCTTTAAAAGTGCCGTCCGATATTATTCACAGACCCGGCGGTTATAACGTTGCGTAAAATCATCTGGAGACAGGTTAGCGCTGTCGATAACCTTTGGGAAAGCAATAAGCCCGAAATAAACGCCTTATTACAAGATTGTTGCAGCAAACCTCGCAATGTTAATAACAAAGAGGCGGTTTGACCCGGCGAGAAAATCACCGCAGCGTGCAGACTCAACACAACGGTTACAGGGTCAGAGGAGAAAAGCGTCCCGTGGCTGGGACAAAAATCCGGGCGCGTTTTGAATAACGTAAGCGTCGGCCTGTTTACGGGCGCACCTCAGGGATGAGGTGCGTCATCGTGCGGGCCAGGCAGTTATGGATGACGGTTTTGCGGCTTTCCGATCTGACCGTGTTCCCGGTGCAGGCTGGATCTCACCACTAATCGGGCCAGATTTTGCCTGTAACCTCGGGTGCGGTTATAGCCGCCCCGCTTACTTATAAAGCCCGCGCAGCAGCTTATGCACAAACTCCGGCACCACTTCGCTCGCCAGACCATAGTGCCGCTCGGCAAATTCGTTGCCCACCTGGCTCGGTTCCAGATTCAGCTCAACGGTATGCGCGCCCTGGATTTTGGCTTCATGGACAAAACCTGCGGCCGGATAAACGTGGCCTGAAGTGCCGATAGCAATAAAGTAGTCCGCCTGTTCCAGCGCCTGATAAATCTGCTCCATGCCCAACGGCATTTCGCCAAACCACACCACATGCGGCCGTAGTGCAGAGGGGAACTGGCAACAGGTGCAGCGATCGTCCGGCGTGATATCACCGGTCCACTCAATCACCTGACCGCTGGTGACACAGCGCACTTTTAACAGCTCACCGTGCATGTGCAGCACCCGACTGTTTCCGGCTCGCTCATGCAGATTGTCGATGTTTTGCGTGACCAGCAGGAAATTGTCGCCTAATACCTGCTCCAGTTCTGCCAGCGCCAGATGAGCGGCATTGGGCTGAATCTCCGCCTCCTGTAACTGCTGGCGGCGCGCATTATAGAAGCGCTGCACCAGCGCAGGATCGCGCCTGAAGCCTTCAGGCGTTGCAACATCTTCCACGTGGTGCTCTTCCCACAGGCCGTCAGCCGCGCGGAAGGTCCGGATGCCGGACTCCGCTGAAATGCCTGCGCCGGTCAGCACCACAACATGCGGCTGAGGATGGGCGGCAAGTTCGGCCTGACGATCGCGCTCAAAAATGCGCTGGCGAAAGCGCTGATGCACTTTTCTCCGGGTTTTCTTCAGGCGGGCAAGTCGTATGCGGCGACGTGGTGTACGCATAAAATCTCCTGGCGTAGCGGCTGCGGTGAGCCGCTCTAAACAGATTCCGGGTCAACATCACCCGATAGTAACGGTTGCTGAGGGCACAACCCAACAGCAAAGGTCTTAAACAGATGCGGCGCGAAAACCTCTCGCGCCGCATTTTTTCACTGACCGCTTAATACCCGAGCCGGGTCAATGCGGCTGGCACGTCTGGCGGGATACCAGCTCGCCAGCAGGCTCAGCAGAATCGCCGTAATCAGTACTGAGAACACATCAATCCAGTGCAATTCCGACGGCAGGAAATCAATGAAGTAAATATCCCCCGCCAGCAGATGATGGCCGGTAATCGACTCCAGTCCGCGCACCAGCGAGGTCAGGTTAAGCGCCACCAGCACGCCCACGACCACGCCGCTGACGCTGCCCAGCAGACCCGCCAGCAAACCGTACCAGATAAAGATGGCGCGGATCAGCCGATCTTTAGCGCCGAGTGTGCGCAGCACTGCAATGTCACTGCTTTTGTCTTTTACCGCCATTACCAGCGTGGAAACGATGTTAAAACAGGCAACGCCAATCACCAGCACCATCGCCAGATACATGATCGCGCGGATCATCTGAATGTCGCGATACATATAGCCGTAAGTGCTAATCCAGCTCTTGATGTAGACGTAAGAGCGGGTCGCCTCACCCGCATCGCGCACCAGTTTGACCGCCTGGAAGGGGTCGGTCATCTTCAGGGCGATGCCCGACACGCTGTCACCCATCTCCAGATAGTGCTGCGCATCGGCCAGCGGCACCAGCGCCAGACTGTGATCGAGCATGCCGCTCAATTGCAGGATACCGCTGACCTGAAGCCGGATACGTTTTGGCTGCAGCAGTTTGTTATCACCATCGTTATTGGGGATCATAATGGTGATCCAGTCGCCCTGCTTCACATTCAGCGATTTCGCGATGCCGCCGCCCAGAATGATTTGCTGCTTACCGGCGGCAAAAGTGGACCAGGCGTTATTGGCGACAAACTGTGGCAGTGCGCTGAGACGCGGCTCTTGTGCGGGATCAACGCCTTTAACCTGCAGCGCTTCCAGCCGGGCACCGCTCTCAATCAGGCCAGTGAAGTTCACGTAGGGCGCTGCCGCTGCAATGCCGGGCACCTTTTCAATCGGGGCAATCATCGACTGCCAGTGCTGAAACGGCTGATTGACCGCCTCGATCTCACCGTGCGGCACCACCGCCAGAATGCGATTGTTCAGCTCACGCTCAAAACCGTTCATGGCGCTCAGACCGATAATCAGCACCGCCACGCCCAGCGCAATCCCGATAGTAGAGATCACCGAAATCAGCGAGACCATGCCGCCACGACGGCGGCCGCGGCTAAAGCGCAGGCCCAGCAACAGGGATAACGACGAGCCCATTACAGCGCTCCTGCCATAGTAAGCTGCTCGCTTAACTGACCGTCACGCATCTCCATCTGTCGCGTCATGCGTTTTGCCAGCATCAGATCGTGCGTGACCACCAGAAACGCGGTGCCCTGACGCACGTTCAGTTCGCCCAGCAGTTCAAAAATAGCGTCAGCGTTGCGCGCATCCAGGTTGCCGGTTGGCTCATCCGCCATCACCAGACGAGGACGGTTGACCAGCGCACGGGCAATCGCCACGCGCTGGCGTTCGCCGCCTGACAGTTCAGAAGGCCGGTGCGTGGCGCGATGGTCCAGACCGACTGCCGCCAGCATCTCACGGGCGCGATCCTGCGCTTCCGCTTTCGCAGTTTTGCCAATGAGCAGTGGCATCGCCACGTTCTCCAGCGCACTGAAGTCCGGCAACAGATGGTGGAACTGATAGATAAAGCCCAGCTCGCGGTTACGCAGTTCGGCTTTGGCTGATGAGGACATGGCATTCAGTGACTGACCATCAAACACCACGTCACCCGAGGTCGGCGCATCCAGACCGCCCAGCAGGTGCAGCAGCGTACTTTTACCGGAGCCTGAGCTGCCAACGATAGCCGTCAGTTCACCGGGCTGGAGGCTGAAAGCCACATTGCGCAGCACATCGGTCTGCACGCTGCCTTCCTGATAGCGTTTGCACAGGTCGCGGCACTGCAACAAAGGAGTGTTACTCATAACGTAAAGCCTCAGCAGGTTGAACGGCGGCAGCGCGCCACGAAGGATAGAGCGTAGACAACAGCGCCACAATCATCGCGCTGAGGGCGATAGTGACCACCTGCCACACATTAATATCAACCGGCAACGCGGCCCCATCAAGGAACAGGCCAATTACCGGCATTAAGTTGTTGAGCTGGCTGGCGAGCAGGACGCCGAGCAGCGTGCCGAGCAGCGTGCCGATAATCCCGGCGCTGGCACCCTGAACCATAAACACCGCCACGATTTGCCGGCGTGTCAGGCCCTGGGTCTGGAGGATCGCCACTTCGCCCTGCTTCTCCATGATCAGCAGGCCTAATGACGTGATGATGTTAAAGGCTGCGACGGCGATGATCAGGCTCAGCAGCAGGCCCATCATGTTTTTCTCCATGCGCACTGCCTGGAAAAGATCGCCTTTGCGCTCACGCCAGTCTTTCCAGATAAGGCCCGCAGGCAATGTCTGCTGACTCAGACTGTCGACTGATAGCGGTTTATCCAGCCACAGTCGCCAGCCAGTAATATTCCCGGCCGGATAACGCATGACGCGCGACGCATCCTGCAGATTGACCAGAATCTGATACCCGTCGACTTCGCTATTGGCAGCATAGGTGCCCGCTACCGTAAACAGACGCTGACTCGGCACCCGCCCCATTGGCGTGAACTGGCTGACAGACGGCACCATCAAACGCAGCTGATCGCCACGTTTTACGCCAAGTTGTGATGCCAGCTGTTCGCCGAGAATGACATTGTACTGTCCGGGCTGCAGCACGCTCTGCTGGGTATTCACCAGGAACGGCGTCAGCGGATCTTTTTCATCCGGATTAATGCCCAGCATTACGCCAACGGAGACGCTGCGCGGGCTTTGCAGCACCACATTGGCGGTGGTCAGCGGCGCGATGCGGTTAACGCCCTGCAGATTCAGCGAGGCGGCGGGTTGCTGTTGGGGATTGAGACTGCCTTTGTCGCTGGTAATCAGCGCCTGCGGCATCAGCCCAAGAATATTGCCTTCGAGTTCACGCTCAAAACCGTTCATCACCGATAACACGGTGACCATCGCCAGCACGCCAAGCGTAATGCCAATCGTTGAGAGCCAAGAGACAAAGCGACCGAAGCGATCCGATGCTCGTCCGCGCATGTAACGCAGACCGATAAATAGCGCGACAGGTTGATACATGGAATCCAGTAAGCCGTTGCCTGAAAATAGGTAGTGGGATGATAAAGGAGCGGCTGGCTTTATGAAACCTCTAACCCTCTGAGTCGGCAGCAAAGTTGCATCCGGATGCGTCATCTCTTGCCTCAAAGCCGCGGAATAGCCGATAAAGCCGCCGCTTATTGGCTGATTATTCAGCGCAGGTGGGGTGTAGACTATAATCAGTAACAGGATAAGGGGTGAATTTATCGCACAGCGGTAGAGGTAGAGGTAGAGGTAGAGGTAGAGGTAGCGACCATGTTGAAATTTCCCAAAGGCAGTATCGTCAAACATAAATCCGGGGAGATCAGAGGCGAAATTATCAATGTCTTTGAGCAGGGAAACGCACCCGCCGGCTACTACGTAAAGTGGGACGACGGCAACCTCAGCTACCATCCTGAGCAGGAACTATCCTGGGCAAATATCGACCGCCCACGCATGCATTACACACAGCAATCCATAAAATAAAATGCCCGCTTAACCCCGTCGCTGCATAGCGACGGCGGTTTTTTATGTTGCCTCGCCAGACTCCGTCTATTCTCTCTCTATCCGCTGCATTACCGCTGACGCCAGGTAATGGCTGACCAATCCCTGGATTCAGCGCGGCGCGGCAGGAAAATTGTGCCGCAAAGGTGATCCCCCTGACATAATATGGAATGATTACGTCCTGGAAAAATGGAGCAACCCCGAGATCCCATGCCCGAACAGACTCGTTATACCCTGCCCGTTAAATCCGGCGACCACCGTCAGCTTGGCCAGATTATAGGCGCAGCGCACGCGGTGGAGTGTGCCAGCATTACCGAACACCATGCGGGTCCGGTATTGATGATTACCCCCGATACCCAAACCGCCCTGCGTCTGCTGGATGAGATCCGTCAGTTTACCGATCTGCCGGTGACGCACCTCGCTGACTGGGAGACACTCCCCTACGACAGCTTCTCGCCGCATCAGGATATTATCTCCGCGCGCCTGTCGACACTCTACCAGCTGCCGGTGATGCAGCGCGGTATGCTGATCATGCCGGTCAACACCCTGATGCAGCGCGTCTGCCCGCACAGTTTCCTGCATGGCCATGCGCTGGTGATGAAGCAGGGACAAAAACTGTCACGCGACCGGCTGCGCGACCAGCTTGAGCAGGCCGGTTATCGCCATGTCGATCAGGTGATGGAGCACGGTGAATACGCCACGCGCGGCGCCCTGCTCGACCTGTTCCCGATGGGCAGCGATCAGCCTTATCGCATCGACTTTTTCGATGATGAGATTGATAGCCTGCGCCTGTTCGACGTCGACAGTCAGCGTACGCTGGAAGCCGTCCCGGAAATTAACCTGTTGCCGGCCCATGAGTTTCCCAGCGACAAAGCGGCTATTGAGCTGTTTCGCAGCCGCTGGCGCGAAATTTTTGATGTGCGCCGCGAGTCGGAGCATGTCTATCAGCAGGTAAGTAAAGGCACGCTGCCTGCGGGCATTGAATACTGGCAGCCGCTCTTTTTTGAACAGCCATTACCGAGTCTGTTCAGCTATCTGCCTGATAACACCCTGATTGTGAACTGTGGCGATCTGGAAGGCAGCGCCCGCCGCTTCTGGCAGGATGCTGAGGTGCGTTATGAGAATCGCCGCGTTGATCCGATGCGTCCGCTGCTGGAGCCGGTTACCCTGTGGCTGCGTCCCGATGCCCTGATGGGTGAGCTTAAAGCCTGGCCGCGCATTCAGATGACCAATGAAGTGCTGCCCGACAAAGCGGCGAATACTAACCTCGGTTACACCCCGCTGCCCGACCTTGCCGTTCAGGCGCAGGCGAAAGCGCCGCTCGACCATCTGCGTCAGTTTATTGAAACCTTCAGCGGTGCTGTCGTCTTCTCGGTTGAAAGCGAAGGCCGCCGCGAGACCCTGCAGGAACTGCTGGCCCGGATTAAACTGCGCCCTCAGCCGGTACATCGTTTCGATGAAACTGTCGACGATCGTTTCAGTCTGATGATTGGCGCCAGCGAGCGCGGTTTCATTGATACCCAGGGTAACCGGGCACTGATTTGCGAAAGCGATCTGCTGGGCGAACGCGTCAGCCGTCGCCGTCAGGATACCCGTCGCACTATCAATCCGGACATTCTGATCCGTAACCTGGCGGAGCTGAGCCCCGGCCAGCCGGTGGTGCATCTGGAGCACGGTGTGGGGCGCTATATCGGCCTGACGACGCTGGAAGCGGGTGGTATTCAGGCGGAATACCTGATGCTCTCCTACGCCAATGACGCCAAACTCTATGTGCCGGTTTCGTCCCTGCACCTGATCAGTCGCTACGCGGGTGGCGCGGACGATAACGCCCCACTGCATAAACTGGGCAGCGATGCCTGGTCACGCGCCCGGCAGAAAGCGGCTGAGAAAGTGCGTGATGTGGCGGCGGAACTGCTGGATATCTATGCCCAGCGCGCCGCCAAATCCGGCTTTGCCTTTAAGCATAATCGTGAACAGTATCAGCTGTTCTGCGAAAGCTTCCCCTTTGAAACCACACCGGACCAGGCGCAGGCAATCAATGCGGTGCTGAGTGATATGTGCCAGCCTCTGGCGATGGACCGCCTGGTGTGCGGCGACGTCGGCTTTGGTAAAACCGAAGTGGCGATGCGCGCGGCGTTTCTGGCGATTGAGAACCATAAACAGGTGGCCGTGCTGGTGCCGACCACCCTGCTGGCACAGCAGCACTACGATAACTTCCGCGATCGCTTCGCCAACTGGCCGGTCCGCATTGAGATGCTCTCCCGTTTCCGTACCGCCAAAGAGCAGGCACAGGTGCTGGAACAGGCCAGTGACGGCAAGATCGACATTTTAATCGGCACCCATAAGCTGCTGATGAGCGATCTCAAATGGCACGATCTCGGCCTGCTGATTGTTGATGAAGAGCACCGCTTCGGAGTGCGTCACAAAGAGCGCATCAAGGCGATGCGTGCCGATGTGGACATTCTGACCCTGACCGCCACGCCGATCCCGCGTACGCTGAATATGGCCATGAGCGGCATGCGCGATCTCTCGATTATCGCCACACCGCCTGCCCGCCGTTTAGCGGTAAAAACCTTTGTGCGTGAATTTGACGATCTGGTGATCCGTGAAGCGATCCTGCGTGAAGTTCTGCGTGGCGGACAGGTCTACTATCTTTACAACGACGTTGAAAATATTGAGAAAGCGGCGCAGCGTCTCAGCGAACTGGTGCCGGAAGCGCGTGTGGCGATTGGTCATGGCCAGATGCGTGAGCGCGATCTGGAACGGGTGATGAACGATTTCCATCATCAGCGTTTTAACGTGCTGGTCTGTACCACCATTATCGAAACCGGTATCGACATTCCGACTGCCAATACCATCATCATTGAGCGGGCCGATCACTTTGGTCTGGCACAGCTGCATCAGCTGCGTGGTCGCGTTGGCCGTTCGCATCATCAGGCTTATGCCTGGCTGTTAACGCCGCATCCAAAATCGATGACCGCCGATGCACATAAGCGACTGGAAGCGATCGCCTCTCTGGAAGATCTGGGAGCCGGTTTTGCGCTGGCTACGCACGACCTGGAGATTCGCGGTGCCGGCGAGCTACTGGGTGATGAGCAGAGCGGACAGATGGAGACGCTGGGCTTCACACTCTATATGGAACTGCTGGAGAATGCGGTCGACGCGCTAAAAGCGGGTCGCGAGCCGTCACTGGAAGATCTCACCAGTAATCAGACAGAGGTAGAGCTGCGGATGCCAGCCCTGCTGCCAGAGACGTTTATCCCGGATGTCAGCACCCGTCTTTCGCTCTATAAGCGCATCGCCAGCGCAGAGGTTGAAGAGGAATTACAGGAGCTGAAAGTGGAGATGATCGACCGATTTGGCCTGCTGCCCGATCCAGCCCGAAATCTGCTGGACGTGGCGATTATCCGTCTGAAGGCCCGTGCTGTCGGTCTGCGTAAGATCGAAGCCAGCGACAAAGGCGGTTATTTCGATTTTGCGCCGAAGAACAATGTGGATCCAGCATGGCTGATCGGCCTGTTGCAGAAAGAGCCACAGCAGTGGAAGCTGGATGGCCCGACACGCCTGCGGTTTACCCGCGAGCTGTCGGAAAGGAAAATACGGATGGAGTGGGTGCAGGGCTTTGTTTCACAACTGGCTGAGCATCAGGCGTAACACCTCTGCCCGCGCACTACTGAGCTAATCGGTAAAGCGCGGGAAATGGCGATAAAAAAAGGCGCATCATACGATGCGCCTTTTTCATTATTTCACTATTACGTCGTGCTGTGTGGCCGCGAGTGCAGCAAAGCTTTGCCCAATTACGCCTGATCGCCGTTGAGAACCAGCTGACCATTGCGATCCAGAGGAATACGCGTGCCGGGGTCATTTTCCATGCGGATTTTACCCTGCTGATCGCCTATTTTATAGGTCACGTCATATCCCAGTTTTTTCTCTTGTTTATCATAAACTGTTTTGCAGCGCTGTTCGGTTGTGGTGTAGGTATCCCGATCCTGCAGTCCACCCTGGACCTGATTACCGGCATAACCGCCCGCTACCGCACCCGCTACTGTCGCTACATCCCTGCCGCGACCGCCACCAAACTGGTGACCCAGCACCCCACCTGCCACTGCACCTAATACAGAGCCAGCAAGACGGTTTTCATCCTGTACGGCCCGACGGTGGGTCAGTGTGACGTTCCGGCACTCCTGACGTGGCTGTTTGATGCTCTCTTTGATTGGTGTTGCAGAGAGTACCTGAGCGTATTGAGGACCGCGATCAAACACATTCATGCCTGCTACGGCTGCAACACCCAGCGCTGCTGCTACACCAATACCGATACCCGCTAACATTGATTTATTCACAGGAAGTTCCTCCTGAAAAGTGTTACCGCGCAATCCTGCTGTTAAAGCATCCTCGTTAACTGAGGTATAACCGGCGTGCGCGACGCGCCGTGTTTGTTGAGATGAAGTTTTACAGATGGACCGAAAATGCAACATCAGATAAATGGAGGAAATTGGTCACTTTGCTATCAGGGCCAGTTTTTAGGAGAGTTCTGATGAGATGTAAGCCAGAAGTAATCGACGCCAGAATTTACTTTAATCACTTCAAATTCAATACATTAAGAGATGACCAATATTGGCGCTACGCCCTGATCATATTGACACGTGAACCCTGTCAGATTCGATACAGTGAGCCGATTCGCAGGAACAATAAGCGGCTGTAAACCAGTCAGACTGGTGATATCCCATTCACGCTGACGCCTCAGGGTTCGCGCGGCATAGCTGACTGAACGGGGCTCCAGCGCGACGAATAAACCGTTGCACGGCTGTCCGCCAGCCGCGACTCCCGGCCAGTCTGGCGCAAAAAAAAAGCCCCCTCAATATCGAGGAGGCTTAGCCTTGACCAGACTGATTACGCTTGCTTAGTGCAGCTTAAGCCGGGGACGGATCACCCGGTTAATGCTGCCCACCAGCATCATCAGGCCAGTTTTAAAGTAGCCGTGCAGCGCGACCTGGTGCATACGGTAGAGTGAGATGTAGACAAAGCGTGCAATACGCCCTTCCACCATCATCGAGCCACGCATCAGGTTACCCATCAGGCTGCCGACCGTACTGAAGCGGGAAAGCGACACCAGCGAGCCATGGTCTTTATAGACATAGGCTTTCAGCGGTTTACCGTGACGCTGCGCCAGGATGTTTTCCATCGCGCGTGAGGCCATCTGGTGCGCCGACTGGGCACGTGGCGGAACAAAACCGCCGCCTGGCAGGGCGCAGGAGGCACAGTCGCCAATGGCGTAAATGTCATCGTCCAGCGTGGTCTGCAAGGTCTCTTTCACCACCAGCTGGTTGATACGGTTGGTTTCCAGTCCGCCAATCTCTTTCAGGAAGTCAGGCGCTTTGATCCCTGCTGCCCAGACCATCAGGTCGGCTTCGATAAACTCGCCGCCTTTGGTATTCAGGCCATTACGCTCAGCGCTGGTGACCATGGTCTGCGTCAGAACGCGCACGCCCAGTTTGGTCAGCTCCTGGTGCGCAGCAGCAGAGATGCGCGGTGGGAGTGCAGGCAGAATACGTTCGCCCGCCTCCACCAGCGTCACGTTCAGCGCTTCGCGTCCGAGGCCTTTGAAGCCGTAGCTGTGCAGCTGTTTCACCGCGTTGTGCAGCTCCGCTGACAGCTCAACGCCTGTTGCGCCGCCGCCCACGATAGCGATGTTCACTTTCTCGACCTTGCCTTCGCTGGCAGAGAATTTCAGGAACAGGTTGAGCATTTCGTTGTGGAAACGACGCGCCTGATGTGGATTGTCCAGGAAGATGCAGTGATCTTTGACACCCGGCGTTCCGAAATCATTGGAGGTGCTGCCCAGCGCCATGACCAGCTGGTCGTAGGCCACTTCACGCTGTGGCACCAGCACTTCGCCCTGTGCGTTCAGCACTTCGGCCAGGCGGATCACTTTGCGGCTGCGATCAATATCGGTGAGCGAACCCAACTGGAACTCAAAACCGTGGTTGCGGGCATGGGCCAGATAGCTCAGTGCGTCAATGCCTTCATCCATCGAACCCGTGGCCACTTCGTGCAGCAGCGGCTTCCACAAATGGCTATGGTTACGATCAACCAGGATAATCTCGGCTTTCTTTTTACGACCCAGTTTATGGCCCAATTGCGTCGCCATTTCCAGGCCGCCCGCTCCCCCGCCGACAATAACAATTCTCTTAACAGACGTAGTCAACAAAGACCCCCTCAAATTGTGAACCAAAAGTTAACCAAAGGTTAAATTAAACCTTAAGAAACATAGGGTTGGCGAAGTTAAAATCGCAATCTGCGGCCAGAATAGCATGGCGGGAAGAGGAGAACATAAGAATATTGATATACATCAAAGCGGAGAAATAAAACTCAGATAATTACGTAACGAAAACAGGCACCTTGCGGTGCCTGACAGGTTTAACCTGATGTTTTAAAAGATTTTATCCGCTGAAGGTGTGGGGATATGTTTTTGAATTTGTGCCCTTCTGTCTCATCCCAGACGATGTCATAAAACGGATGCAGCTGGTCGGCGATGCGCTGGCTGTCCAGCGCCTCATCATGACGGGAGAGGAAGGTCAGACAGCGGTCACGATTGCGCTCGCGAAAATCGCTGACGCATTTGGTGGCGATGTCCTGATACTCCTCGGGACGGTCAATCTTCCCTTCCATATTCTCCTGCGGAAAGAGGTTGGGATTGAAGATCGCCTGGCGGATGCCGCACAAAAACCCGATGCGCTCTGACCAGAAGCCGCCCAGCCCGACACCGCAAATCAGAGGGCGGTCATCGTCGGACAGCGTCAGCATCTTATCGGTCTCTTTCAGCAGAAACTGCATATCATGTTTAGGATGGCGGGTGCTGTAACTGATCAACCTGACGTCAGGATCGATAAATTGCAGTTGCAGCACCTTTTCGTGATTGCCCGGACTGTTGGAATCAAAACCGTGCAGATAAATGATCATAATAATCCTCAGGGTTGAGATAGCGCCGGGCAGTCACTGCTTACCACGACGCCTTGTGAGCCAGCCAGCGTTCCTGAAGCGCACTCAGTTGCTGGGCATTGGATTTCCAGCGATGCGTAGCCTGCAGCTCACCGCGGGTAAACCTGCCCTGATGATACAGCTGCGTCACGCGCTCTGACCCGACCGGGATCAGGTTATCCAGCACACTGATGGCTCCCTGGCGCTGATTGCAGACCAGAATCATGTCGCAACCGGCAGAAAGGGACTGCTGCGCCCGCTCAGAATAGCTTCCCATCACGGCGGCGCCCTCCATCGACAAATCGTCGGAGAAAATCACGCCATTAAAGCCCAGTTGCTCGCGCAACACGGTTTTCAGCCAGTATGGCGAGCCGCTGGCGGGCAGCGGATCAACGTCGGTGTAGATGACGTGAGCAGGCATGATGGCATCCAGCGCCTGCTCGGTGATCAGCTTGCTGAAGATCGCCATGTCATGCTCACGCAGCGTTTTTTCGTCGCGCGGATCCCGTGGCGTCTCTTTATGCGAATCGGCGCTGACCGCACCATGCCCTGGGAAATGTTTACCTGTGGTCTTCATGCCCGCCTCGTGCATCCCCGCAATAAAGCGGCGGGCAACAGCAAGAGCAATGGCCGGATCGGCGTGGAAAGAGCGGTCGCCGATGGCAGCGCTGATATGACCAATGTCGAGCACCGGCGCAAAGCTGATATCGATATCCATCGCGATCATTTCGGCCGCCATCTGCCAGCCCGCCTGCTGCGCCATCTCACCTGCGGTGTCTGCATCGTGAAGCGCGGCGAAGGATTGCATCGCGGGCAGTTGAGTAAAGCCGTCACGGAAACGCTGAACGCGACCGCCCTCCTGGTCCACCGCAACCACCAGCCGGGAGTGAGAGGCCGCGCGGATCTGCCGCACCAGCTCTGCCAGCTGAGCCGGGTCGTGATAATTTCGGGCAAATAAAATTAAGCCGCCGACCAGCGGGTGCTTCAGGATGTCGCGCTCTTCGCCATCCAGTTCATAGCCCTCAACGTCAAGCATCAGCGGGCCGGGTAAATGTGTTCTCATAACCTGAATCCTGTGGCGTTATGCAGCTGCATAACGCGATTAAATCTGTTCCCAGCTCTGTCGGGCCAGCTGGTGTAATGTTTCGTTTTCACTCTGACTGGCACGCAGCTGATACCAGCTGGCCATCAGCAAGCGCAGCCAGGGTTGCCAGCGTCTGACCTGCTGCACCAGCGCGGGAAGCGGCAGCTGCATCGCCGCTGCATACTCTGCCAGCCATTCGGCATCGTGCTGCGGATCGCTGGCACAGACGGCCGCCAGTTCCAGCGCCACGTCGCCATCGGCGGCATACTCCCAGTCAATCAGACGCAGGCCTTCGGGACCTTGTATGACATTACCGGCATGCAGATCCATGTGCAGCGGTGCCAGCCTCAGCGGCCGGGGCTCACCCTGCTGCGTCAGGCGCCTGAGCGCTCGCAGCCAGCGATGATGCCGCTGAGGTGTAAGCTGCCAGTAATCCCACAGTAGCGATAACATCGACAGTTGATAGCCGGTCAGCGGCTGCTGGTGCAGTTGCTTCAGAAGGGCCACGATCTGCGGACGTTGCTCGCCGAAGCGTTGTGCATCCAGCGCCTCGCCCGCGCACCAGGTCAGGATAATTCCCTGACGATGTGACTCTACGGGCTGCGGCGCCAGCCCCGTGGTTCTCAACTTTCGTAACAGTCGGAATTCTCGCTGCCGGTCCACAAAGGGAATAGCCGGTTGCGGTGTCGCCCGAACGATAAAGGTGCCGGACGGGCTGACAATCTTCTGGCTGTGTCCGGTCAGACCGGCCAGCGGCATAATCAATGCTTTGTCTGGTTCGCCCGTGACCTGTTCAATGATCCGCTGGAATGCCGGATTAATTCTGAGCAATGCCGTTGCCGGACCAGATGATCTCGCCGGTCTGAACCAGCATCAGCTGCATCTGCAGGGTCGGTGTTTTAACATCGCCACGCGCGTTACTGTAGAGCACATACTGTGCGTTGAGGTTACGCGCCAGGCCAATGGCTTTACTGCGCGAGTTCAGGCTGTCATCCGGCGATAATCCCAGCGTCTGCTTGGCCTGTGCCAGTTGATCTGCAGAGACGAGGGTGAATTTACCGTTATTATTCAGCGCATTCTGGATTGCTGCCGTGGCTTTGTCGCTTTGCAGCGAGCCATTGGTGCTGTTTTTGATCCGATCGACCAGCAGCACGCTGCCAGGCTCGGCGCTGGCGGCCTGTAACATCTGCGCCACCAGCGGCTGAACGGTGGCATCCCAGTTGATAGTCACCAGTTTTGGCGGCTGCGGCACAGGCTGCGGTTGCGGTACCGGTTCAGGTTGCGGAACGGGCTGGGTTGGCTCAGCAGGCTGGGTCGGTTCAACCGGTGCAGGCTGCTGCTGTTGTTTCACAACACAGCCGGTCAGAATGAGCGCCATCAGAAGCGTTCCGGTACGATTAAAACTGCGTATCACGATGAAAATCCTTAAAGATAGAGATAAAGACGAACCTTACTGGCAGTCAGGTTACCCATTTGCGAGGCGGCGACTATGCTGCCCTGCGCCGGAACGGTGACTGTCTGCGCCGGTTCCTGCGGGGTGATTTCCAGCCCTTTGTCGTCATACCAGTAATAACGGTAGTGCACAACGACCGGTGTTTCGCGCTGATTATAGAGCACGCTGGTGGCACGTTTGAGTCCATCGTTCTCATCCAGCGTCGGCTCATCGGTAATAATCCCTGCCGACAGCACAGAGGACTCCATCACCAGTGACTGTGACGTATTGATCATCGGTTTATCACTGCTGCAAGCCGTCAGGCAGAGCAGGATCGGCAGGCCAGTCAGCCAGGATCGCATAGCACGTTTCCGTTATCAGTTAGAGAGCATCGGACCCAGCGGTTCGCCGCCCAGCAGATGCATATGAATGTGATAAACCTCCTGACCACCATGTTGATTGCAGTTCACAATCAGACGATAACCATTTTGGTCGATACCTTCCTGGCGGGCGATTTTCGCCGCGGTGGTAAACATGCGTCCCAGCGCGTGCTCGTGCGCGGCTTCCACCTCGTTGACCGTGGGGATCAGCACATTCGGCACGATTAAAATATGCGTCGGTGCTTTAGGCGAAATATCACGGAAGGCCGTGACCAGCTCGTCCTGGTAAACCACATCAGCGGGGATTTCGCGGCGGATAATTTTACTAAAAATGGTTTCTTCAGCCATGGTGCAATTCCTTTAGCCTGAGTCGTAATCAATCAGTATGCGGGAGAAATTTGTTTTCTTTCAACCTCAGTACCACTTTTCTTGCATTGTTCGCGTGCCTTTGCAGCAGCCCCTCACTCCCCTGCCTGAAACCCCAGTATGAATACCCATAAAGCAGCCGCCATCACATAAAAATGAAACGCTGTTTTATAAATTAGAATTATGCCCCCCTTTTCTTTGCCTGATTGCCACTTCAACGCTTTTGGTTGCCAGATTGCGAAGGTTTAACCGCCGCGTCAGCTCTACTTTGCTAATCAGTCCGGGGGAGATGTCTGGCGTCACCCGGTCAAATTGCCCCATAACATTAAGGAGCCTCACACATGCGCTCACGTAAAATTGGTCCTGGCCACTATCTGGCCTATGGATCTGGCGATTTTCTCGGAGCAGGCACAACGGCGCTGACTGCCGCCTGGTTACTCTATTTTTACACGACCTTTTGTGGATTAACCCCCATTCAGGCCACGCTGATTTTCGCCGCCGCTCGCGTGCTGGACGCCGTGGTCAGCCCGCTGATGGGCTTCCTTACCGACAACTTCGGTTCAACCTGGCTGGGCAAACGTTTTGGCCGCCGGAAATTCTTTATCCTGCTCGGCATACCCTGTGTCTTCAGTTATAGCCTGATGTGGGTTAGCGACATGAGTTTCTGGTGGTATCTCTGCACTTACCTGCTGTTTGATATCGTCTACACCATGATTCTGGTGCCTTATGAAACGCTGGTGCCGGAAATGACCGACGACTTTAAACAGAAGACCCGCTTTTCCGGGGCGCGAATTGGTCTGGCACAATTATCAGCGATACTGGCCGCATTCTTACCCGGTATTTTGCTGAGCATGCTGGGCAAAGAAAATCCCCTCTCCTTTTTCTATGCCAGCCTGGTGTTCTCAGTAATTTGCGCGCTGGTACTGACGCTGGTGTGGTGCTTTACCTGGGAACGTCACCCCGATGACTTTTCTGCCGAATCACGCCGTGCGGAGCAGGAAAAGCAGCAGCTGACGCTGATGCAGAGTCTTAAACGGCTCTATGTCGAACTGGCCTCAACCTTACGTATCCGTATCTTCCGGCAACACCTTGGCATGTATCTCGGCGGCTATATTGCTCAGGATGTGTTTAACGCCGTCTTTACATGGTACGTGGTGTTTGTGCTGATGCAGAGTGCACAGGTTGCCTCCAGCCTGATGGGCACAATGGCAGTCTTGCAGTTTATTGCTGTGATGGTGATGATCCCGCTCTGTATCCGTATGGGACCGGCCCCTGCCTATCGTCTGGTCGCCATACTCTTTGGCCTCGCCGCGCTCTCCTATGCCGGTCTTTGGTATACCGGAATGAACGACAACATGTCTCTGCTGCTGGTGATCTCTGCCGTCGCAGGCCTGGGGCGTGGCGGCATCAACTATGTGCCGTGGAACACCTACACCTATATCGCCGATGTGGATGAGGTGATCACCGGTCAGCGCCGTGAAGGGATATTTGCCGGCATCATGACCCTGACGCGTAAAGCGTCCCAGGCGGGTGCCGTCATGCTGGTGGGCATCGTGCTGCAGCTCTCCGGCTTTGTATCTGGCCAGGCCACGCAGGCGCCGGGCGTCAGCCACACTATTCTGGCGATTCTCAGCATCGGCACGGTGGCCGTGCTGACCTGCGGCTTTATTGTCTCACTGCGTTTTAAACTGAATTTGCAGACGCACACCGTGCTGCGCCAGGAGACGCTGAAGATGCGCGAGGCAGGCCGTATCGTGCCGGAAAGTCTCACCCCGGAAGCACGGAGCATTGTCGAAACGCTGGCAGGCATGCCTTACGAGAATCTGTGGGGTAATAACAACATTGGCTTCCTTAATCGCAACAAGCCCGCGCCGCAAAAACTTACCGCACATCCCGTATTAACCCCTTCTTTAAACACCACCTTAAAACGACAGGAATAGACCATGACTGTATTTCCCGTTAAACACAGCAACTTATTGTGCCAGCCTGAGTATCTGCTGCCACGCAGCGAACTGGTTCAGCTGATTCAGAAACTGACTCAGAATCTGGTCAATATCACGGATGAAACAGGCGAATTTTTATTACGGCTGGACGATGGCCGGGTGATTGATACTAAAGGCTGGGCGGGTTGGGAATGGACACACGGCATCGGCCTGTACGGCATGCTGCACTACTATCAGCAGACCGGTGACGCGCAGACGCTGGCCATCATTGACAGATGGTTTACGCAGCGTCTGGCGGAAGGCACGCCGACCAAAAACGTGAATACCGTGTGCCCCTTTCTGACGCTGGCTTATCGTTATGAAGAGACCAGAAACCTGGCCTGGGTGCCGGTGCTGGAGCGCTGGGCAGAATGGGTCATGTATGAAATGCCGCGTACTGAACAGGGCGGCTTGCAGCATATTGTCTATAACAATGAGAACACCCAGCAGCTCTGGGACGATACGCTGATGATGAGCGTAATGGCGCTGGCTAAAATTGGTCAGTTGCTGAAGCGCGATGAGTGGGTTGAAGAAGCGAGCTATCAGTTTCTGCTGCATACCCAGTATCTGATGGATCGCGAAACCGGCTTATGGTTTCACGGCTGGAACTTTGATGGCCGCCATAACTTCGCCAATGCGCGCTGGGCGCGCGGCAACAGCTGGGTGACGATTGTCATTCCCGACTTCCTGGAGATGATGAACTGGCCTGAACATCACGCGACCCGTCGCTTTCTGCAGCAGGTGCTGGAGAGCCAGGTCAACGCGTTGAAGGCCTGTCAGCACAGCAGCGGATTGTGGCACACCCTGCTCGATGATCCGCACAGCTATCCGGAAGCGTCTGCCACCGCCGGGTTTGCCTATGGCATCCTGAAAGCGGTGCGCAAGCGTTATCTGCCCGCTGCGTATCGAGAGGTGGCAGAAAAAGCGCTGCACGGAGTAATTGCCAATATTGATGAAGATGGCGAGCTGAAGCAGGTCTCTTTTGGTACTGCAATGGGCAGTGACCTGGACTACTACCGCACGGTTCCCCTGACCTCCATGCCGTACGGTCAGGCGATGGCCCTGCTCTGTCTGACTGAGTATCTGCGTGTTTACCTCTGAGTCCTGGCCAAAAAAAAGCCCCGCTTAGCGGGGCTTTTTCATCTCTTAATGATTACATGCTGCGGATGTAATCATCCATATCGGTTTTCAGGTTATCGGATTTGGTTCCGAAAATTGCCTGTACACCGGAACCCGCAACCACCACGCCACGAGCGCCGAGGTTTTTCAGCTCAGACTGATCCACTTTCGCTACATCAGCAACGCTGACACGTAAACGGGTGATACAGGCATCCAGGTTGGTGATGTTCTCTTTACCACCAAACGCAGCTACCAGTTTGCCCGCCATCTCCGTTCCGGTCGCGGTAGACTGCTCGCTGCTGCTGCTCTCTTCACGGCCAGGCGTTTTCAGATCCAGTTTCGCAATCAGGACGCGGAATACGGTGTAGTAAACCAGGCCGTAGATGATGCCGATAATCGGGAACAACCAGATTTTGCTGCTGTTGCCGCTCAGCACGATGAAGTCGATCAGACCGTGTGAGAAGCTGGTGCCATCACGCATTCCGAGCAGGATACAGATTGGGAAGGCCAGACCTGCCAGCAGCGCATGGATCACATACAGAATCGGCGCCACGAACATGAATGAGAATTCAATCGGTTCGGTGATACCGGTCAGGAATGAGGTCAGCGCAGCAGAGATCATGATGCCGCCAACTTTGGCACGGTTTTCAGGTTTCGCTGAATGCCAGATAGCAATCGCGGCTGCTGGCAGACCGTACATTTTGAACAGGAAGCCACCTGAGAGTTTACCTGCGGTCGGGTCACCTGCCATGTAACGTGGGATGTCGCCGTGGAATACCTGACCTGCCGCATTGGTATATTCACCAATCTGCATCTGGAAAGGTACGTTCCAGATGTGATGCAGACCAAATGGCACCAGCGCGCGCTCAACAACGCCGTAGATACCAAAGGCAACAACCGGGTTCTGATAGGCCGCCCACTGTGAGAACTCCTGAATCGCAGCACCGACGGGTGGCCAGATAAAGGAGAGCAGCACACCCAGCACAATCGCCGCCAGGCCAGAGATAATCGGCACAAAGCGTTTACCGGCAAAGAAGCCCAGATATTCTGGCAGCTTGATGCGGTAGAAGCGGTTGAACATGTAAGCGGCGATGGAACCGGCGATGATACCGCCCAGCACCCCGGTATCGGCGAGGTGTTTCGCCTCGATCTCTGCCGCTGGCAGATGCAGCACCAGCGGTGCAACGACCGCCATGGTTTTCACCATGATGCCATACGCGACAACGGCGGCCAGTGCCGAAACGCCGTCGTTGTTAGTAAAGCCCAGCGCCACGCCGATAGCAAAAATCAGTGGCATGTTGGCGAACACCGATCCACCCGCTTCTGCCATTACATGGGAAACCACTGCTGGTAACCAGCTGAAATTGGCTGAACCGACCCCTAACAAAATACCGGCAATCGGCAGAACCGATACCGGCAGCATCAGCGATTTACCGACCTTTTGAAGGTTGGCAAAAGCATTTTTGAACATAGCGTGAAGCTCCTGAGTATGAGTGCATATTTGCGCAGAGCGCGTGGCAAAGAGGGAGGGTTCTTTGCCGGGCTGGCGGTGACCGCCTTTTGATTTATTACGAAGGGTAAAATAAATCCCGAATTGTTACTTTGACGGCTATCACGTTTCAACAAACAGAGCCGCGCACTTTACGAAATTTCTGACTGATCCGCACGAGTAATCGACGATAAAAAGCTGACCCTGGCTGAATAGACAGGGTCATATAAGCAGGTTGCAGATTAATTACAGAGAGTGAAATAAAAGACGGTTAGCCGCCCAGCTTACTCATGGGGATATGAAACAGCGTTGAAAAGTTTTGAGTGGTGGCAGCGGCCAGCGTTTCCATATCCACGCCTTTTAATACGGCCAGATATTCGGCAACATCGCGCGTATAAGCGGGCTGATTCTCTTTACCGCGATACGGCACGGGTGCCAGATAAGGTGAATCCGTTTCCACCAGCATCCTGTCCAGCGGCACATAACGCGCAGCTTCGCGTAACTGTTCAGCATTGCGGAAGGTGACAATACCGGAAAATGAGATGTAAAAGCCCATATCCAGCAGCTTTGCGGCGGTGGGCTGATCCTCGGTGAAGCAATGCAGCACGCCGCCACAACGCTCGACCTGCTCTTCACGCAAAATCGCCAGCGTATCTTCGCGTGCATCCCGGGTATGAACAATAATCGGTTTATTCAGCGCGATGCCGGTACGGATATGTTCCCGGAATGAGCGCTGCTGCTGATCTTTGGTCTCTGGCTGATAGTGATAATCCAGCCCGGTTTCACCCAGTGCCACGACCTGAGGATCGGCAGAGAGCCGGCGAAACTCCTCAACGTCATAGGCCTCTTCCTGATTCAGCGGATGCACGCCGCAGGAGAGGGCAATGTTTTTTCGATCGCCAACCAGACTTTTCAGGGTGTGAAAACCCGGCAGCGTGGTGGCAATAGCCAGCATAAATTTCACGTCACGCGCTGCTGCTTTAGCGATCACATCATCAAGGTCACGGTGGTTCTTTTCATAATCCAGGCCATCAAGATGGCAATGGGAATCAACAATAAACATAATTACTCTCAGGTAGGTTTAGCCGACCAGCGCGGGCTTCTGTAGGTCCGCCCAGCTCAGGAGCTGATCGGTCAGCAATAATTCGCGATTGACTGACGCCACATGCAGTAACTGCTCACGACAGCGCATCCATGCCTGGGTGCTGCTGTTGAGCGCACTGGCGGAAAAGTAACCGGCCAGGAGCTGCACCACATCCTGTCGATCAATATTACTCAGCCATTGTCCCGCATTTTGCTGCCATTTCATGGCATCCAGCAATAACGAGAGCAGCCAGCCGATACGTGCGGCCGCGTCGTCCGCGTTCAGTGCAGGCAGCAGTTGCAGGATGTCCTGCTGTAACGCAGCGGGCAGCGCGTCACAAAGCTTCTGACGGGCTTGCCACGGTCCGGTTTCCAGCAGGCTCAGTGCCGCTCCGGGTGCGCCCGCGCCCAGGCGCAACGCTGCCAGCAGCATCTGTTCATCGTGGGAGGATTGCTTCTTCAGCCAGAGCAGACTTTGTCCTTCGTCCGGCGGTGTCAGATGAAGCGTCATGCAGCGGCTGCGCAGCGTGGCCAAAAGGCGTGAGGGGTCACGGCTGCTGAGGAAGAACCAGCTGTTGGCAGGCGGCTCTTCAAGGGTTTTCAGCAGTGCGTTAGCTGCGGCTTCCGAAAGCTGCGCAGCATCTGGCAGCCAGACCACTTTCGCGCCGCCCTGCTGACCAAAGTGATACATCTTTTCCGTCACCTGACGCACCGCATCAATGCCCAGGGTACTTTTGCCCTTCTCTGCCTCAAGTCGATACCAGTCAGGATGGGTGTTGGCCTGCATCAGCTGACAACCGTGGCACTCTCCGCAACTTTTCAGGCCATCCCGCTGCTGGCACATCAGCCAGCGGCTCATTCCCCAGACCAGTGCCTCATCGCCCATGCCCGCCATCGCCTGGATCATCAGCGCATGGTGCGCGCGATTTTCCTGGTGCTGACTGATCACCTGACGGTAAGGCTGATTCAGCCACGGATACCAGTTCATCACGCCTGCTCCGCCAGCCAGCTATCCAGCGTCGCTTTAAGTGACGCGGTCACTTCTTCCAGCGACTGAGTGGCATCAATGGTAAGAATGGTGGGATCGTCTGCTGCCAGCGTCAGATAGCGCGCGCGGGTGCGCTCAAAGAAGCGCAATGACTCCTGCTCAATACGATCCAGCTCGCCACGTGCACGGGCACGCTGGAGACCAATATCAGGTGTCACATCCAGATAGAGCGTCAGGTCGGGACGGAAATCGCCTAAGACAGCATCACGCAGCGTCTGCATCAGTTCACTGTCGAGTCCCCGACCGCCGCCCTGGTAAGCCTGAGAAGAGAGATCGTGTCGATCGCCAATCACCCAGGCACCGCGAGCCAGCGCAGGTTTGATGACGGTCTCCACCAGCTGAACGCGCGCTGCATAGAGCATCAGCAGCTCTGCTTTATCCGTAACCTGCTCACCCTCAATCCCCTGCTTGACCAGTGTCCGCAGCTGTTCTGCCAGCGGCGTGCCGCCCGGTTCACGGGTAAAGACCAGATCGTTGATGCCCCGGGCGCGCAGCGTGGCAACAATAGCATCACGCGCAGTGGTCTTTCCGGCGCCTTCCAGGCCTTCAATGACGATAAACTTACTGTTCATTTTTTTCCTTCAGTGTCTGCCGGTAAATCTGCACCGCTTTGTTATGGCTGGCAAGGTTGGTGGTGAACGTATGTCCACCCTTCCCGTCTGCAACGAAGTAGAGATAGTTCGTTTTTTCAGGATGCGCTGCTGCCTGCAGCGATGCTTTGCCCGGCATGGCAATCGGGCCAGGCGGCAGCCCGTTAATCGTGTAAGTATTGTACGCGCTGGCGGTTTCAAGATCTTTGCGGGTCAGCGTGCCGTTATAACTGTCACCCATGCCATAGATGACGGTGGGATCGGTCTGCAACCGCATTCCCGTGCGCAGGCGATTAATAAACACCGAGGCGACACGTGCGCGCTCTTCGCTGACACCGGTCTCTTTCTCAATGATGGAGGCCATCGTCACCATATCCTGTGGCGTTTTATAGGGCAGATTGTCCGCCCGTCCCTGCCACACCGCATCAATGGTCTTTTTCATCCGATCATGCGCCCGCTGCAACAGCGCCATATCGGTGGTGTTCGCCGTGTAGAGATAGGTATCCGGGAAGAAGTTGCCTTCCAATTGTTCAGGCTCCACCTTGAGTGCGCTGGCCAGGGTGGCGAACTGATCGTCTTTCAGGGTGTGCCGGATGTAGGGCGCTTTACGCAGTTCACTCAGCCACTCTTTGAGCCGCTGACCTTCGACGAACCGCACCGGGAATTGCGCCTCTTTGCCGCTGGCCAGCAGCTGTAACAGCGAGCGTACGGTCATGGTTGGCTCAAGGCGATAAGTGCCCGCCTTAAAGGTCGCCAGTTCCGGCTCCAGACGCAGCAGCGCACCAAACCAGATACTGTGGGGAATAATTTTCTGCTCTTCCAGCTGCGCTTCAAGCGCAACCCGCCCCGTGCCGGCAGGCAGCGTATAAATCGTTTCCTGTTTCAGCGTCAATGGGGTGGCAGCAAACTGCTTAACCTGCCAGTAACTCAGCACCGCTGCGAGAACGACGATTGCCAGCAGGCTGACGAGAATCTTTTTACTTCGAATCATGATGCATCCATTATTTGTTCACAGCTTGCCAGCAGCTGCTTAAACAGCGAGCGCTCAGTAAACTGCACCGCTTCTATCTGTCGGACCGGCAGAACCGGCATCAGCGCGTTACATATCACCACTTCATCGGCGGCCAGCAGTTGCGCCGGTTCGCTTTTCACTATCTGGCAAGCCTGACCTGCGGCAGCAAGTTGCGCCATAAGACTCCGCCGCATAATGCCATCGACACCCGATGCCGAGAGATCGGGCGTGAAAATCTGCGTGCCCTGACGCCAGAATAAATTGGCCGCACAGCATTCCACCACCCAACCTTCAGTGTCAAGCACCAGCGCCTCGTCGGCGTCTGTCTGGTCAAGATGAGCCCGGATCATCACCTGCTCCACGCGGTTCAGGTGCTTGATACCGGCAAATTGCGGGTTTCGCGCCAGACGAATCGGACTAAGCCGGAGTCGGGCACCACGCTGCTGTATATCGGTGTAGTGTTGTGGCCAGGCGGCCAGAGAGACGATTCGCACAGGTTCGCCACAGCCGCGACGGCTGTAACCCCGCCCGCCGCTGCCCGCGCTGATAATCACTTTCAGCACCGCCTGGGTTTGTTCATAAGCGGCCTGCTTCATCTCGGTCTCAAGCTGATGCCAGTCGACGCCAGCGATCCATAACCGCTCACAGCAATCTTTAAGGCGCTGAATATGGCTTTCCAGCATCACAATTTTACCCTGACGCACGGCGGCGGTAGTAAAACAGCCATCGCCGAACTGCAGTGCGCGGTCGCTGGCGGCCACTGTCGATTGTCTGAACCCGTTAATCCACATCGTTCTCTCCTGAGCGTGACCTCTGATTTCACCGCATTTTGCAGGATAAAAAAAGGCCCGCATCGCGGGCCTTTTTAGCAATCAGCAACGATTACACTTTACGGAAAATCAATGAACCGTTGGTTCCGCCGAATCCGAAAGAGTTACACAGCGTGTATTCCAGACCAGAAACCTGACGCGCGGTGTGAGGTACGAAGTCAAGATCGCAGCCCTCATCCGGATTGTCGAGATTGATAGTCGGAGGAACAGCCTGGTCGCGCAGTGCCAGAATCGAGTAAATCGCTTCAACAGCGCCTGCGGCACCCAGCAAGTGCCCGGTCATTGATTTGGTTGAGCTGACCATCACACTGCTGGCCGCTGCCCCGAAGACCGATTTCACCGCCTGCGCTTCCGCTTTATCACCCGCTGGCGTGGACGTACCGTGCGCGTTGACATAGCCAATCTGCTCTGGCGTCATTTGGGCATCGCGCAGCGCATTGATCATGGCCGCCGCGGCACCTGAACCATCTTCTGGTGGTGAAGTCATGTGGTAGGCATCGCTGCTCATACCAAAACCTACGATTTCAGCGTAGATTTTTGCGCCACGCTTCTTCGCATGCTCGTACTCTTCGAGTACCACAATGCCGGCACCGTCACCCAGCACAAAACCGTCGCGATCTTTATCCCACGGGCGGCTGGCCGCTTGCGGGTTTTCGTTTCGGGTTGAGAGGGCACGTGCTGCACCAAAACCACCCACGCCTAATGGCGTACTGGCTTTCTCTGCGCCACCCGCCAGCATCACGTCAGCATCGTTATAAGCGATGATACGTGCAGCATGACCGATGTTGTGCACACCAGAGGTACAGGCTGTCGCGATAGAGATGCTTGGACCTTTCAGGCCATACATGATGCTGAGATGCCCCGCCACCATGTTAACGATGGTTGAAGGCACAAAGAATGGGCTGATTTTGCGCGGACCGCCGTTGACCAGTGAAGTATGATTCTCTTCAATCAGACCTAAACCACCGATGCCGGAGCCAATTGCCGCGCCAACACGGCCTGCATTTTCGTCGGTGACAACCAGACCACTGTCCTGCATGGCCTGCATACCGGCTACAATGCCGTACTGGATGAAGGCATCCATCTTGCGCTGATCTTTGCGCGAGATGTAGTCATCACAATTAAAACCTCTTACCAGACCTGCAAAACGCGTTGCATAAGCACTGGTATCAAAATGGTCGATCAGGGTAATGCCGCTCTGACCGGCAAGGAGAGCACTCCAGGTAGACTCTACGGTATTGCCGACAGGAGACAACATGCCAAGACCAGTCACAACTACACGACGCTTAGACACGTTCGTCCTCCAGGGAGGGGAAATAGGGAACTATGTGGGACAAACAAAAAAATCAGGCGGTCGAGCGACCGCCTGAAGATATTCATTAGCCTTTATGGCTATTGATATAGTCGATCGCTGCCTGAACGGTAGTGATTTTCTCAGCTTCTTCGTCTGGAATCTCAGTATCAAACTCTTCTTCCAGAGCCATCACCAGCTCAACGGTATCAAGAGAATCGGCACCCAGGTCTTCTACGAAAGATGCAGAGTTGGTGACTTCTTCCTCTTTCACACCCAGCTGCTCACTGATGATTTTCTTAACGCGTTGTTCGATATCGCTCATACTATTTAATTTCCTATCAAAACTCGCTTTCGCGATGGTTTTCGTAGTGTATAAAATGGTGAAAAAGATGCAACAAAATCCCGGCTGGTCGAACCACGATTTTGCGTTATTTTGCGGTTTTAACCGCAAATAAAGCAAATGATTTCGTGATTTATCAGACCATGTACATTCCGCCATTGACGTGCAGCGTTTCACCTGTGATGTAGGCTGCTTCGTCAGAGGCTAAAAATGCGACAGCATTGGCGATTTCCTGTGCATCGCCTAAGCGACCCGCAGGGACTTCCGCCAAAATACCGGAACGTTGATCTTCGTTCAGTGCCCGCGTCATGTCAGTCTCAATAAAGCCTGGAGCCACGACGTTGACGGTAATGCCACGTGACGCGATTTCGCGCGCCAGTGATTTGCTAAAACCAATCAAACCCGCTTTAGCTGCCGCGTAGTTTGCCTGGCCCGCATTACCCATGGTTCCAACAACGGAACCAATGGTGATGATACGGCCCACGCGCTTTTTCATCATGGCACGCAGGACCGCCTTAGAAAGGCGGAATACCGATGTGAGGTTAGTATCTAAGATATCCTCCCACTCATCGTCCTTCATGCGCATGAGGAGATTATCACGCGTAATGCCTGCATTATTGACTAAAATATCCACTTCGCCAAATTCCGCGCGAATATTCTCTAAAACGCTGCTGATGGAGTCAGCATCTGTCACATTCAGTAACAGGCCTTTACCCTTGTCGCCAAGGTAAGCACTGATGGCGTCGGCGCCATTCTGGCTGGTTGCAGTACCCACAACTTTAGCACCACGTGCCGCCAGGGTTTCTGCAATCGCACGACCAATGCCGCGACTCGCGCCGGTAACCAGCGCAACTTTACCTTCAAAGCTCATGATTTTCCTCTTATTCCTTACCGAGTGCAGCTGTCAGGGATGCTGTATCGTTAACGGCAGCCGCTGTCAGACTATCGACAATACGTTTCGTCAGACCGGTCAGGACTTTACCTGGACCCATCTCCAGGAGTTGCGTAACGCCCTGTTCTGCCATCGCTTCCACACTCTCAGTCCAGCGAACCGGGCTGTAAAGCTGACGAACCAGCGCATGCCGGATTGCCGCAGCATCGGTTTCTGCTTTCACATCGACGTTATTAATCACTGGCACCGCAGGCGCAGCAAACGTAATGTTTTCCAGCGCGACCGCCAGTTTATCCGCTGCGGGCTTCATCAGTGCGCAGTGGGAAGGCACGCTGACGGGCAGTGGCAGGGCACGTTTAGCGCCCGCGGCTTTACAGGCAGCACCTGCACGCTCAACGGCTTCTTTGTTACCCGCAATGACCACCTGGCCCGGCGAATTGAAGTTAACCGGTGAAACCACCTGTCCCTGCGCGCTCTCCTCGCAGGCTTTGCGAATAGCTGCGTCATCCAGGCCAATAATCGCCTGCATCGCGCCAGTGCCTTCTGGCACGGCTTCCTGCATCAGTTTGCCGCGCAGCTCAACCAGCTTCACGGCATCAGCAAAGCTGAGCACACCGGCGCAAACCAGCGCAGAGTATTCACCCAGGCTGTGACCGGCCATCAGGACTGGCTGTTGACCGCCCTGCTGCTGCCAGACACGATAGATAGCCACCGAGGCGGCAAGCAATGCAGGCTGAGTCTGCCAGGTTTTATTCAGCTCTTCAGCCGGACCCTGACTCACTAACTGCCACAGATCATATCCCAGCGCGTCCGAGGCTTCACGAAAGGTCTCTTCAACCAGCGGATAGGTCGCGGCTAATTCAGTCAGCATGCCCACGGTCTGTGAACCCTGACCTGGAAAAACAAATGCAATTTGCGTCATCTTTCGTTCCTGTCAATCAAAAGCGAACCAGCGCAGAACCCCAGGTGAATCCACCACCAAAGGCTTCCAGCAAAATAAGGTGTCCGGGTTTGATGCGGCCATCACGAACCGCTTCATCCAGTGCACTTGGCACCGATGCGGCAGAGGTATTGCCGTGACGATCCAGTGTAACGACTACTTTATCCATGGTCATACCGAGTTTTTTCGCGGTGGCGCTGATGATGCGCAGATTAGCCTGATGCGGCACCAGCCAGTCCAGCATTTCGCGATCGAGATTATTGGCCTGAAGCGTTTCGTCAACGATGTGAGCCAGCTCGGTAACCGCGACTTTGAAGACTTCGTTGCCTGCCATTGTGACATAAGCAGGCTGATCCTGATGAGCGCGATCCTGATAAGGCAGCGTCAGCAACTGGGCATAGCGACCATCAGCATGAAGATGAGTTGAGATAATCCCCTGCTCTTCGCTCTGACCCAGCACGACCGCACCAGCGCCATCACCGAACAGGATGATGGTACCGCGATCTTCAGGATCCAGCGCGCGCGCCAGAACATCAGCACCAATCACCAGAGCGTGTTTAACCGCGCCATTTTTAATGTATTGATCGGCCACGCTCAGCGCATAGGTAAAACCTGCACAGGCGGCAGCAAGGTCAAATGCCGCACAGTCTTTGATCTCCAGCATTTGCTGGATCATGCAGGCGGAGCTTGGGAAGGCGTGGCTGGAAGAGGTTGTGGCGACAATAATCAGCCCAATCTCGTTCGCGTCAACGCCGGCCATTTCAAGGGCGCGTTGCGCCGCACTGAATCCCATGGTGGCGACGGTTTCGTCAGGCGCAGCAATGCGGCGCTCACGGATGCCCGTACGGGTCACAATCCACTCGTCCGACGTCTCCACCATTTTTTCCAGATCGGCATTGGTGCGAACCTGGCTGGGCAGATAACTGCCCGTACCGATAATTTTGGTATACATCTAGGCTTTGTCACTCCTGGCTAATACAGCATCAAGGCGCGCAGCAATTCGCTCGGGAATTTGCTGCCTCACCGCCTGCTCTGCCTGTTCTATCGCCACGGCGAAAGCGTGTTGATTTGCTGCGCCGTGACTCTTGATCACTGTTCCGCGCAATCCTAACAGACAAGCGCCATTGTACTGGTCAGGGTTGAGTTGCCCGAAGCGCTTCGCCAGGCGTTTCTGGATTAAGCGTCCCAGCAACGTCAGCCACCATGACCGTTTTTTACCTTCCCCTGATGACTTCAGCAGAGAAAGAAACATTCTTACCACGCCTTCCATTGTCTTCAGCGTGACGTTTCCGACAAAACCGTCACAGACCATCACATCCGTTTTACCGGTAAGCAGGTCATTGCCTTCGAGGTAACCAATATAGTTGATTTGCGGTGATTCTCGCAGTACTACTGCGGCATCGCGAATAGTTTCCAGCCCTTTAGTCTCTTCATGACCAATATTGAGCAACGCGACACGGGGCCGTGAAATACCAAGCACATGCTCAGCCATTACCGACCCCATCACAGCAAACTGCACCAGCATGGCACTGTCTGAGTCAACATTCGCGCCCAAATCCAGTACCACCGTTTTACCCTGCTGCTGGTGCGGTAAAACGGACATCAGCGCCGGGCGTTTGATACCGTCCAGCGGTTTTAATAAGAGTGTTGATAGCCCCATCAGTGCACCGGTATTACCGGCGCTGATACAGGCCTGTGCACGTCCCTCTTTGACCATCTCCAGCGCGACACGCATTGAACTGCCGCGACTGTTCCGGATGGCCTGAGCAGGCCGCGCATCACTTGCAATAACCGATTCGGCAGGGATAACCTGCAAACGCCCCGTCAGGGAGGAATCCGCTTTGGCAAGCAATGGCATGAGGGTGTCGGGATTGCCGACCAGAAGAAGGAAAAGTTCCGAATGAGAGGCCAGTGCCTGCAATGCTGCAGGCACTGTCACGCAGGGACCGAAGTCCCCGCCCATGGCATCAATCGCCAGGGTCAAACGTGTCAAGGTATCGCCTTGCTAAGCAAGAAACTTACTTAACGATAACCTTGCGACCGCGGTAGTAACCATCCGCAGTGATGTGGTGACGCAGATGAGTTTCGCCAGAAACTTTATCTACTGACAGAGCAGCAGTGGTCAGCGCATCGTGCGAACGACGCATACCACGCTTAGAACGGGTGGGTTTATTCTGTTGTACGGCCATGGACCTTACTCCTATTACTTACGCTTTAAACTGGCTAATACGGCAAATGGATTTGGTTTCTCCGCCTCTGCAGGCAGTTTACCAAAGACCATGTCCGCCTCGGACACTTCACAGTGTTCAGAATCGTGCACCGGAACGACCGGCAGCGCGAGAATCAGTTCATCCTCGACAACCGCCAGCAAATCGATCTCACCAAACTCGTTGACATCGACCGGCTCGTACGCTTCCGGTAATGCTTCGGCCTGCTCTTCAGAAGAGACAGGGCTGAAGCAGTAACTCACTTTTACGTGATGGGGAAAGGTCTGGTTGCAGCGCTGACAACGCAACGTCACCTGTACTTCAGCAGTACCCGTCAGTACCGCCAGACGCTGGTTATCAACCGCAAACGACATGGCACAATCCACATCACTGTCCACACTAACGACCGACTCGGCCACACGCTCCACCTGTACAGATGTGTAGACACCCTGATAATCAAGGCGCTTCTGAGCGGTGCGGACAGGGTCCAGCGTTAGGGGTAATTTTACCTTTTGCATAGGGCGCGCATATTAACTTTGTAATGTCATAGAGTCAAAGAAAAAGGCCGTTAAACAGCATCTTTCAACCACTATTCGCATCCAGTGCGGCGCACAGTTTAAAATGACTGCCACCAATTCGCTATCACTATTGAAAAAAAATGACACCATCGATTCTTTTAGCTTCAACGTCGCCCTTCCGGCAGGCTTTACTGCATAAGCTTGGCTTGCCATTTATGACCGCCGCGCCGGAGGTTGATGAGTCCCCCGTGCCAGGTGAAACCGCCGAAGCGCTGGTAACACGCCTGGCCGTGGCAAAAGCGCAGGCGCTGGCAAAAACCTGGCCCAGCCACTGGATCATCGGCTCGGATCAGGTCTGCGTGCTGGATGGCACGATCACCGGAAAGCCTCACACGGCGGAGAATGCATGCGCGCAACTGCGTGCCGCCAGCGGTAAAGCCATTACCTTCTATACCGGTCTGGCCCTTTTTCATCCGGGCAGTGGCAGACTGCTGCAGTGCTGTGAGCCCTTTGTGGTGCATTTCCGCACCTTAACCGACGCCGAAATCGCTGGATACGTGGAAAAAGAACAGCCGCTGCAGTGTGCCGGCAGTTTTAAAAGTGAAGGGCTGGGAATTTGTCTGTTTGATCGACTGGAGGGCCGCGATCCCAATACGCTGATTGGGCTGCCGCTGATTGCGCTGAATGAGATGTTGCAGCAGGCCGGTATCAATCCTTTAACGGACTGATACCGGAGAGCCGTTACGCCTTCATCTGACGCAGTTTATTCAGGCATTGCTTCAGCCCGTCATCGAGTGGCGCTTCGACCCGCATTACTTCGCCCGTGCCAGGATGGGTAAAGGTCAGCGCCGCTGCGTGCAGGAACAGCCGTTTTAATCCGGTTGAGGCCAGCTGACTGTCAAAGTCACGTTCGCCGTAACGATCGTCAAAGGCGATGGGATGCCCGGCATGCAGTGTATGAACGCGAATCTGATGTGTGCGTCCGGTGACCGGACTCGCTTTTACCAGGGTGGCAAAGTCGAACCGCTCTTCCACTTTAAAGCGGGTTTCCGACGCCTTGCCTTCACTGCTGACGCGCACAACACGCTCTCCGCTCTGCAGGATGTTTTTCAGCAGCGGTGCCTGAACCACCTTCAGATGTGAGGGCCAGTTACCGCGCACCAGAGCCAGGTAATCTTTCTGCATGCCCTTTTCACGCAGTTGCTCATGCAGAGAACGCAGCGCCGAGCGCTTTTTAGCAACCAGCAGAATACCTGAGGTATCGCGATCGAGGCGATGCACTAATTCCAGAAAGCGCGCTTCAGGTCGCAGGGCGCGTAACCCTTCAATGACGCCAAAGCTAAGTCCGCTGCCCCCATGCACGGCGGTACCGGAAGGCTTATTCATTACCAGCAGCGACTCATCCTCAAACAGGATGGCATCAGCCAGTGAGGCAACCTTTGCCAGTTTAGGGGAAACAGCGTCTTCATCGCGTTCCGCTACCCGAACAGGCGGAATGCGTACCTCATCGCCCTCCTCCAGCTTGTACTCTGGCTTAACGCGCTTTTTATTCACCCGCACCTCGCCTTTGCGTACGATGCGATAAATCATGCTCTTTGGCACACCCTTAAGCTGGGTGCGCAAAAAGTTATCAATGCGTTGTCCGGCATTTTCAGCCGTGATGGCGACAAAATGTACGCCGGGATTCTCTGTTTTCATGGCGGCGATTCTAAATAGTGTCCCCTGATAGCGCCACCCCTTTTTCTGTGCTTAACTCAGGAGTTGGTGTGACGGCAAGTCGCCTCTCTGCTGGCTTTTTCAGCAAAGCGCTGCATTGTCGGACACATTAACGCGTTAAATGTAAAGAAACTTCACAAGCTGGCTAAAGTCGCCTTGCTATATGAAGGTTAGCAATGGAATAATGCCTGAGTTTCCTAACTGATGCATTTCAGGGCAGAAACCGAGCGAAATTGTCATTTTGCCGGATTGAGCAGACACGCAGCAATGGCGTAAGACGTAATGCGAAATCAGGCACTTAGCGGGCTGCGGGTTGCGGCCTGGACAGCAGTATGGGATGCACGGGTTTTCTTTATTCTCTCAGGCATTTCCACTATCTGGTGCTGTTTTCCCTTATGAAAAACAGGCCACCGACGTTATTTGCGCCCCTCGCGCGGTCGACAGCCGTGAGGTTGACGACATTGCACTAAGTCACGGGGCCATCGGTTGATACTCGTCCAGGGTAATTATGCCCGCAGCTGTAATCACTCATGAAAGAATAACGAGTAAGTCACGATGAAAAGAATGTTAATAAACGCAACTCAGCAGGAGGAGTTGCGCGTTGCCCTGGTTGACGGTCAGCGTCTGTACGATCTGGATATTGAAAGTCCTGGACACGAACAGAAAAAAGCCAACATCTACAAAGGTAAAATCACGCGCATTGAACCCAGCCTTGAAGCTGCGTTTGTCGATTACGGCGCAGAGCGTCACGGTTTCCTCCCGTTAAAAGAAATCTCCCGCGAATACTTCCCCTCCAGCTATAACGCGCATGGTCGTCCGAATATTAAAGACGTACTGCGTGAAGGGCAGGAAGTTATTGTTCAGATTGATAAAGAAGAACGCGGCAACAAAGGCGCTGCGCTGACCACCTTTATCTCTCTGGCGGGCAGCTACCTGGTCCTGATGCCGAATAACCCACGTGCAGGCGGTATCTCTCGCCGCATCGAAGGTGACGACCGTACCGAATTAAAAGAAGCGCTGTCGGCGCTTGACCTGCCGGAAGGCATGGGACTGATTGTCCGCACCGCCGGCGTCGGCAAATCGGCCGAATCGCTGCAGTGGGATTTAAGCTTCCGTCTTAAGCATTGGGAAGCGATCAAGAAAGCCGCTGAAAACCGTCCTGCTCCGTTCCTGATCCATCAGGAGAGTAACGTGATTGTCCGCGCTTTCCGCGACTATCTGCGTCAGGACATCGGTGAAATTCTTATCGATAATCCAAAGGTTCTGGAACTGGCGCGTCAGCATATTGCTGCGCTGGGCCGTCCGGACTTCAGCAGCAAAATTAAGCTCTACACCGGTGAAATCCCGCTGTTCAGCCATTATCAGATTGAGTCGCAAATCGAATCCGCTTTCCAGCGTGAAGTCCGCCTGCCTTCCGGTGGCTCGATTGTCATCGACAGCACTGAAGCGCTGACCGCGATCGATATCAACTCAGCACGCGCAACGCGCGGCGGTGACATCGAAGAGACGGCGTTCAACACTAACCTTGAAGCGGCCGACGAGATCGCCCGTCAGCTGCGCCTGCGTGACCTGGGCGGCCTGATCGTTATCGACTATATCGATATGACGCCGGTACGCCATCAGCGCGCAGTTGAAAACCGTCTTCGCGAAGCTGTTCGTCAGGACCGCGCCCGCATTCAGATCAGCCACATTTCGCGTTTCGGCCTGCTGGAGATGTCCCGTCAGCGCCTGAGCCCATCATTAGGTGAATCCAGTCATCACGTTTGCCCACGCTGTAGCGGCACCGGCACCATCCGTGATAACGAGTCACTTGCTTTGTCGATTCTGCGTCTGATTGAAGAAGAAGCACTGAAAGACAACACCAAAGAAGTTCACGCTATTGTTCCGGTTCAGGTTGCCTCCTACCTGCTGAACGAAAAACGTGAAGCGGTCAACGCGATTGAAAAACGCCAGGGCGGCGTGCGGGCAATCATCGTTCCTGATGACAAGATGCAGACCCCGCACTACTCCGTGCTGCGCGTACGTAAAGGCGAAGAGACCCAGACCCTGAGCTATCATCTGCCGAAGCTGCACGAAGCCGAAATGGCGATGCCGTCGGAAGAAGAGCATGCAGAGCGTCGTCGTCCTGAGCAGCCTGCTCTGGCCGCGTTTGTGATGCCTGATGCACCGCCGGCTCCGGTAGAAGTTGAGCCGGAAGCGCAGCGTGCTGAAGTTCAGCCAGCGGCAAAAGCTAAACCTGCGGTGGCTGCACCTGCGACGGCCAGCACCGGTTTCTTCGGGCGTCTGCTTGGCGGCCTGAAAAAAATGTTTGCCAGCGAGGAAGCCCCTGCTGCTAAACCTGTGACCGCTGAGGTTGCTGAACCGCAAAAAGCGCCTGAAGGTGAGCAGGAAAACAACAACGGTCGTGGCGAACGACGCAGCAACAATAACAACCGTCGCAATAACAATCGTCGTGAGCGTACGCCGCGTAACGGGGATAACGCTCAGTCGCGTGAGGGCCGTGAGCCTCGCGAAAGTCGTGAACCGCGTGAGAGCCGTGAACCGCGCGAAAGCCGCGAGCCACGTGAAAATCGTGAGCCGCGCGAGGGCAATAATAACAACCGTCGCAACAAGCGTGAGTCTCAGTCAGGTGAAGTGCGCGAAGAGCGTCCGGCACTGAGCGAAGAAGCGCGTCAGCAGCGTGATGAGCAGCAGCAACAGCGCCGTGAACAGCGCGCTGAACGTCAGCGTCGTCGTCAGGAAGAGAAACGCGCCGGTGAAGAAGCCGCCAAAGTAGCTGAGCAGCCAGCAGTGGTCGCAGAAGCCCCGGACGCGACCGAGGTGCAGGATGATGAGCGCGTACAGGTTATGCCGCGTCGTAAGCCGCGTCAGCTGAACCAGAAGGTGCGTGTTGATGATAACCGTCAACCTATGCCAGCCGAAGCCAGCGACTTTGTCCAGCCTGCCGAAGTGCGTCAGCCTCAGCCAGCTGAAGTTGCACAGCCGCAGCCTGAGTTCCAGGCGCAGCAGAGTGACGAACAGGATGACAACGACAACCGTGATAACGCCAATATGCCACGTCGCTCACGTCGTTCGCCACGCCATCTGCGTGTGAGCGGACAGCGTCGTCGTCGTTACCGTGATGAGCGTTACCCGACGCAGTCAGCCATGCCTCTGGCCGCAGCAGCAGCGTCTCCCGAGATGGCCTCTGGTAAAGTCTGGATTCGCTATCCGGTGAGCCAGGCCAGCGAAGAGCAGGTGCAGAATGTGACACACCAGACACCCGCGTACAGCGCGGAAGAAACAGCAGTGGCTACCCATGCACTGCCCGTGGCTGCCGCTGTGGAATCGGGTGTGCAGGACGCGCCAGTGCAGCATGCTGAGCCGCAGGCAGAAACGCCAGTGCCGGTCGTCAACACTGATGATACCCGTGCTATTGACGCCCCGGTTGACGAACAGCCTTCTGTGGTTCCGGCTGCCGATGAAGTGAAAGCAGACGCTGTCGCGGCTGAAGCCGTGCCTGCTGAACCCGTCACTGAAGCGCCGGTTATGACACCTGCTGTTGAGACGGTACAGCCTGCAGAGGTTGCACAATCATCAGAGGTTGAACAGCCTGCGGACGTTGCTGAGCAGTCAGCCACTGATGTCAGTGAAGAGATCGCAGCCGAGGTTGAAGAAGTGCTGAATGCGCCAGTCGCAGCAGAGGCTGAAACAGCACCGGTTCGTGAACCTCATGCTCCGGTTGCTGCACGTGATATCGCGCCGGCGGAACCTGTGAAGGCGACCGAACCTGCAGTGTCATTGCCTGCCGACGCATCTGTGCCAGCAGCTGCAGCTGTACCGAACGACGGTACACGCTGGAAGCATTTTGCTTCTGCGCCAATGACCAAAGCGCCTGCGCCAGTCTGGCAGTCAGAACCGGCTCCGCACAGTGATTGGGTGCGTGCACCGTATGAGTTCGACGGTCGCGGTTCTGCAGGAGCGCATAGCGCCACCCATCAGGCCACTGCACCGGCAACCAAGCCGTAACGCATAAGCTGTTGTGAACCGAACCCCGGCCTTAAAGCCGGGGTTTTTTTATGGCTGCAATTCTGCCCGCCAGCCGGATTACGGATAAACAGTCTCTGCAGGGGTCTCTTCAGGCAACAACGAAGGTTTACTCCGGCATTTCGGCAGGTAGGCTGTTGGGCTGTTGGGCTGTTGGGCTGTTGGGCTGTTGGGCTGTTGGGCTATTGGGCTATTGGGCTGTGGTGGGTGATTCCGGAGTCCGTGCGGTGAATACGTGAAAGCAGGATAACCATGCGAATTATTTTCCGCTGTCACAGAACCTGGTTTAAAAGCTAATGTTCCCGCCCGCCATCAACCGAATCGCAGGCAAAAAAAATCCCACCCTCCTTTAACGGGAGAGTGGGGAAAAGTAAGCGCATCCGGTTAAAGTACGCCTAAAATTTCAGGTCAGACTACGAATTCATCTGGAACAGTGACATCTTGGACATATCAGTAAAGGTCTTGTACGACGCCTGAAGGGCTGTCTGCTTCATGGTATAGCTGGACGCCGCCTCGGTTAAATCTACGTTAACCAGGTCACTCATCTGCGAGTTATAGATCACACTGCGGTCATCGCCCTGTGCATTCAGTGTATCGAGCTCTGAAAGCTGAGTACCAATCTCAGAACGTACCGTTAAAACATTATTCAGCGAGTTACCCAGGCCACGGTTGGTTTTATCCATCGCATCCTGGAAGGTCTGTTTGGTTGCAGCGTCTGCATCATCCTGCGGCACTTTCAATGCAGCAATGGCACTGTCCAGCATCGTAAACACATTGGTTTCGCTGGCGCTGCCATCCGGCTCTTTTTTAGCGTTACCGGAAATCGACATAAAGATACTGTCACCGGTATGCCCTACGGTCATGGTTCGGCTGGTGTCGACCTTCTGGGTGATTGCCTCGGTACCGCCTGTGTAGCTGACGCCGGTGCCTGCCGTGTCAACAAACGGCGCGCTGTCGGTTTTATAACCGGCAAAAATATAGCGGCCATTGGCATCCTGGCTGTTTGCCTGGTTCAGTAACTGAGCGCGAATGCCCTCCAGCTGAGTGGCAATCGATCCGCGGTCACTGTCGCTCAGGGTACCGGTTGAACCGTTAACGATCAGCCCCTGCGCCGCAATGATCCCATCGGTGACACCTTTCAGCGTATTCTCTTCCAGAGACAGGCCCTGATCGGCAAAGGTGCGCGCCAGCGCATATTGCTTGCCCTGCTGCTGGGTTTGTGACAACACCACAGCACGTGACGCCGCAATGGGATCGTCCGAAGGATTATTCACACGGCGGCCGCTGGAGAGCTCCTCGCCTGATTTCAGCCAGGAGGCCTGTGAGTCAGTGATGCCACGCACCTGCTGCTCAAAAATCATATTTGTACTGATTCGCATGTTATCTCCTGCCCTTAGCGAATATTGATCAATGCATTAAACACGGTGCTGGCGGTCTGCAGCACCTGCGCATTAGCCATGTAATATTGCTGATATTTAGTCAGGTTGGCGTACTCCTCATCAAGGTTTACGCCTGAGACCGATTGCTGACGTTGGGTCAGCTGACTGACCACGCTTTTCTGTGTATCGCTGGTGGTCTGCAGTGAACTGGTTTTGTTACCCACGCTACTGACGATAGCCGCGTAAGCCTGCGACAGCGTGGCGTTGCCACCGACCAGCTTCGCATCCTGCAGACTCAGCAGTTTTTGCGCATTGCGGTTATCACTCTCACCGCCAACGGCACCGGCAGCAGCGACCTCAGATTCATTGGTGATCGCGACGGACATGTCGTTGATCACGTTCTGGACCGGCTTCACCAGAAAACTGTCTTTAGCAGCCGGTGCAGGCGTGCCGGGAACGGTCAGCTTCAAACCATCAAAGCTCAGCGTGGTGTTGCCGCTGGCGTCTTTAACCTGTGCAATGGTCACAGCGGTGCTGTCAGAGGCACGGGTGGCGCTCCAGTTAGTACCGTCAAAGCTGACGTTATAGTTGGTCGCTTTCAGCGCGCTGGTATCGGTCCACTCAGCGGTAACGGAGGCGGCGGTGCTGTTTTTACTGTTGCTTACCACCAGCGGGCTGCCGATATTAAAGAAATCAACGCCCTGATCGCCGTTACTGTCGAAGCCCTGCTTGTGAACATCGTTAAAGCTGGTCGTAAACGCAGCTGCTAACTGACCCAGCTGGTTCTGCGCCAGATCCAAATCCTGACTACGGAATGCCAGCAGACCGCCCAGCGAGCCGGTGGTGATCAGCTTTTCCGGAATCTCGACGTTGCCCGCCTGTTTATCGACATAGCCGATAGTAGTGCGTGTCGGATCGCTGCTGGAAGGCATCGC
The DNA here is from genome assembly GCF_019104105.1 of Pantoea jilinensis. Classification (NCBI taxonomy): domain Bacteria; kingdom Pseudomonadati; phylum Pseudomonadota; class Gammaproteobacteria; order Enterobacterales; family Erwiniaceae; genus Pantoea; species Pantoea jilinensis. The sequence continues at coordinate 2,576,702 of NZ_CP077746.1, forward strand.
CACCAGATCGTGAGATTTGTCGCCGTTTACCAGCGTCAGGCCATTCGCCATGGAGACCGTGTAGCCGCCATCCTGCTGCGACACTGTGACGCCAACTACGTTATTCAGGGTATTCACCAGCTGATCACGCTTATCAAGCAGATCGTTAGGAGCGGCACCGTTAGCGGTACTCAGTTTGCCAATCTGCTTGTTCAGATCGGCGATCTGGCTGGTAATGGTGTTGACCTGCTTGATGCTGGAACCGACGTCTGCATTGACGCTGTTCTGCATATTGTTCAGGTATTGCGCCGAGGTCTGGAACTGGCTGACCAGACCCTGTGCATTGCTGAGCATTGACTGACGTGCTGACGGATCGTTGGCATTGCTGACCACGTTCTGCAGGTTAGTAAAGAAGCCCTGCAGCGAGGTTGACAGGCTGGTCGTCGAAGTCGACAGCAGATCGTCAATGTTTGAAATCTGGCTGTGCTGGGTGCTTACCGCGCTGTAGTTCGCGCTGGAACCGCGTAACTGCGTGGCAATAAATGCATCATATTCACGTTGTACACCGGTGATATTCACGCCGTTACCATAATAGCTGTTGCCCTGCAGGGTACTGTTTGCCTGCGCCAGGACCGTGGTCTGACGTGAATAGCCCGCCACGGTGTAATTGGAAATATTGTTACTGGTGGTGCTCAGAGCGGCCTGCGCGGCACTCAGTCCGCTCATCGCGGAGTTAATTATGCTGGACATCTCGGTTCCTTACGTTCCCCGTTAACCGGGCTGGCAGACATCAAAGTGGGCGCCAGCAGGCGAAAACGCATCTGGCTATAGGGATGTTATCGGCTTGCTTAAGTGAAACTTGAGGCGCAATGATCAGAACAGGTCACCCATATCCTGGCTGTACGCTTTGACGACTTTGTCGCCCATACTTTTGAATTGCTGAATCATTCCCACCAGCTTTTGCGCATATTTCGGATCGGTGGCATATCCTGCCGCCTGTAATGCCTGCGCGCCCTGCTCTGCAGATGTGGCATTGGTCACCGCCGCATAGCGTGGGTTTTTGGTGAGAAGTTTGACGTAGTCTGTCAGCGCCTCGAAGTAGGAGTTATAAACACGGAAGCTGGCACGGACTTTCTTCGCTTCACCCTGCTCATATTCGGTAGTCATGATATCGGTGGTGTCACCTTTCCAGTCGCCGCTGGCTTTAATCCCGAACACGTTGTAGCTCGGTTTGCCGTCGCGGGTCAGGATCTGACGCTGGCCCCAGCCCGACTCCAGCGCAGCCTGCGCCAGAATCAGGTGATGCGGAATGCCACTCTGCTGACTGGCAGCCTGCGCCGGTTGCGTCAGCTGAGCGATGAACTCGCGGCTGTCGCTGGGCAGGCCTGTGGGTGACGCAACCGGCGGCAGACGCGGCATCGCCTTACGCACAATCTGCTCCAGCTGCTCCGCTGCCATGGGTTTTGCCCCGCTGGTGCTGAGAATAAAGCTGTTATCCAGCTTCATCGGCACCGTACCGGCTTTTTCATCCGGCGCGGTGGCAGGCTGCATCTGTTTGACGATGGTTTCCGCCAGGCCAAGGCCGCGCTTACCCATCTCCTGTGCAATCTGCTGATCATACATTGAGGTGAAAAGTTTGGTCTGTTCGTTGCCCATAATCCCGTCCTGCGGCAACGCCTCGCGCATACTCTTCAGCATCATTTGTACAAACATCCCTTCGACCTGACGCGCGACCTGCAACGCATGTGCTTTCGGATCGTTGCTGGCCTGGCGTTTCAGTTCATTCAGGGAGCGGCTGTCAAAAGCCGAACTTGTCAGAGATTGCATGTCAGCCATCAGATAATTTCCAGTTTGGCACGCAGACAGCCGGCACTCTGCATCGACTGCAGAATCGACATCAGTTCGATTGGTGACGCACCCAGCGCATTCAGTGCACGCACCACGTTATTCAGGTTGGCGCTGGCGTTAACACGTTGCAGCGCACCGCCGGTCTGGCGCAGATCGATCTGCGTCTGCGTCGTCGCGACCGTCTGACCACCGGCCAACGGTGTATCAGGCTGACTCACGTTCTGCTGCTGGTTAACCGTCACCGACAGGTTGCCCTGGGCTACCGCACACTGATTCAGCGTCACTTCACGGTTCATAACGACTGAGCCGGTACGGGAGTTGATGATCACTTTGGCATCTTCTACCGGAATCGACACATTAATGTTCTGGATCTCAGCCAGCAGGCGCACCTGCGCACCATTATTAGGTGACACGCGGATCTGCACAGTACGGGCATCCAGCGGCTGTGCCGCGCCGTAACCGCCACGGGCGTTGATTGCATCAGCAATACGCTGTGCCATTGAGAAATCTTCGCTGTTAAGCTGCAGGTTGATGGTGTTCTGCGTACCAAAGTTGCTCTGCAGTTCACGCTCTACGGTTGCCCCGCCGGTGATACGTCCACCGTTCAGCTGGTTAACCTGAACACTGCTGCCGCCTGCTGATGCACCGGCACCGCCGACCAGAATATTACCCTGCGCCAGCGCGTAAACCTGGTTATCAACCCCTTTCATCGGCGTCATTAACAGCGTGCCACCACGCAGGCTTTTGGCGTTACCCAGCGATGAGACCACCACATCCAGCGTCTGTCCCTGACGGGCAAACGAAGGCAGTTTGGCGGTGACCATGACGGCCGCCACGTTTTTCAGCTGCATGTTGGTGCCGGCAGGCACGGTAATACCCAGCTGTGACAGCATGTTGCTCACTGTCTGCGTAGTAAATGGCGTCTGGGTGGTCTGGTCACCCGTGCCATCCAGACCCACCACCAGGCCGTAGCCCAGCAGCTGGTTGTCACGCACGCCCTGTACGGTGGTTAAATCACGAATCAAATCGGCTTTGGCCAGCAGACTGACGCCCAGCAGCAGCGCCAGCCCGGCGCGTAACAGCGTTAACTTTTTCATTGAAACCTCTTACATCGGCGAGATGTTCAGGAAGAAACGCTGGAACCAGCCCATGGTCTGCGCCTCATTGATATAACCATTTCCGACGTACTCAATACGTGCATCGGCGACAGCGGTAGATAACACGGCGTTACTGGCGCTGATGGTGCGCGGATTGACCACGCCCGAGAAGCGAATGAACTCCGTGCCCTGATTAATGGCGATCTGTTTTTCGCCCACCACGTGCAGGTTGCCGTTTGACAATACCTGGTCCACGGTGACGGTAATGGTGCCGGTAAAGGTATTATTGGCAGATGCGCCGCCTTTACCTGCGAAATCGTTTTTGCCTTCGGCGCTGAGATTGGCTTTTTCGCCACCTGCACCGACCAGACCGGCCAGACCAGTCGGCACCCCGGTTATACCCAGGCTGTTGCTGCCATCGCGGCTGGCACTGGCCGAGGAGCTTTTGCTGGCGCTGACGTTTTCCTGCAGCGTAATGGTCAGGGTATCGCCGATGTTGCGCGGACGACGATCTTCAAACAGCGGCTGATAGCCGTAGTTAAGCGGCGCGACGCCCTGGAATATGGAGCCGTTGACCACCGGTGGCGCGGACGGCATGGGTTGCGCTGTGGTTGCACCTTCGACCAGCGGGGTACGCGGGACCAGAGCACATCCGTTAAGAGTTAGCAGCAACGAGGCGACTAACCAATGTCCAGGCTTGAGAATCTGTTGCTTCGCCACGGTGTCACGACCTTATTAATGTCTGTCATTCAGGCCAGCACGGGCTGGCCCTGTTCGGGATTAAAGCTGCGTTAATTTCGCCAGCATCTGATCGGAAGTGCTGATCGCCTTGCTGTTGATTTCGTAGGCACGCTGCGTCTGGATCATGGTGACCAGCTCTTCCGCTACGTTAACGTTTGAGGTTTCGGTGTAGCCCTGATAGAGCAGACCCGCGCCGTTCTGGCCTGGGGTGCTGTCTGTCGGTGCGCCCGATGCCTGTGTTTCTTTGTAGAGGTTTTCACCCACGCTATCGAGACCGGCATCATTCATAAAGGTGCTCAGGGTTAACTGACCAACCTGCGCGGCCTGAGCCTGACCCTGCTGCGTCACGCTGACCACACCGTCACGCGACACCGTAATGCTGGTGGCGTTAGCGGGAATGGTAATACCTGGCTGCACCGGGAAGCCGGAGTTGGTCACCAGCTGGCCGTTCTGATCAACCTGAAACGCGCCGTCACGGGTATAAGCCGAGGTGCCATCCGGCATCTGAATCTGGAAATAACCCTGGCCATTAATGGCGATATCTTTCGAGTTGCTGGTCTGCGACAGGTTGCCCTGAGTATGCAGACGCTCCGTCGTCACCGGACGGACACCGGTACCAATCTGCAAACCCGATGGCAGCGTCGTCTGTTCTGATGACTGGGTGCCCGGCTGGCGCATGGTCTGGTACATCAGGTCTTCGAACACGGCACGTGAACGCTTAAAGCCGTTGGTGCTGACGTTTGCCAGGTTGTTGGCAATGACGTCCATGTTCATCTGCTGCGCATCAAGACCGGTCTTAGCGATCCATAAAGAACGAATCATGTTGTTATCCTCGTGCCTCAGCCCATGCTCAGGAGCTGGTTGGCTTTTTGTTCATTTTCGTCGACGTTGGTGATGACTTTCATCTGCATCTCAAAACGTCGGGCGTTGGCGATCATATCGACCATGGTTTCTACCGGTTTGACGTTGCTGCCTTCCAGTACGCCAGGCATAACCTGCATGGTGGGATCCGCCTGTAACGCGGCTCCGCGGGTCGCCTGCGTCGACGCAGTAGGACGGAACATGCCGTCATCACTGCGCTGCAGCTCCTGCCCGGTTGCCCTGACCAGCTTCAGCTTGCCCAGCTGGACCGTGGCGTTCGGGGAATCACCGGCATTCAGCCCGGTGATCGAACCGTCAGCAGCAATGGTGATTTCAGTGCCCTGCGGGATCACAATCGGACCGCCATCGCCCATCACAGGATTGCCCTGAACCGTCAGCGTACCGGTCGGACTGATTTGCATATTGCCGTTACGCGTGTAGGCTTCGCTGCCGTCAGCGGTGCGTACCGCCAGCCAACCATCCTGCTGCACCGCCACATCAAGCGGACGCTCGGTGTAATCCATCGCGCCCTGACTCATGTCGGCGCCGGGTGTAGAGGCGGCGACCAGCGTACGGGTCGGCAGCGACCAGCCACTCACCGGCACTGCGCGCAGCGCATTCAGCTGCGCACGAAAACCCGGTGTAGAGGCGTTGGCGAGGTTGCTGGCGGTCACCGCCTGCTGATCCAGCGTCTGGCTGGCCGCGCCCATCGCGGTATATATCGCGTGATCCATATGGCAATCCTGTTAGCGAATTAACGTAAGTTAACCAGCGTGTTGAGAATCTGGTCCTGAGTTTTGATGGTCTGCGCATTCGCCTGATAGTTACGCTGCGCCACGATCATGTTCACCAGCTCTTTACTCATGTCGACGTTGGAAGATTCCAGTGCGCCGGCGGTCAGTGAACCAAAGGTGCCGGTGTTAGCCAGACCAATGGCTGCCTGACCGGATGCGCTTGACGCCTGCCAGACGTTATCGCCTTTCGACTGCAGACCTTCCGGGTTCGAGAAGCTTGACAGGACGATCTGACCCAGCAGCTGGGTTTTCTGGTTTGAGTAGCTGCCAGTGATGGTGCCGTCATTATTGATCGCGTAGCTGGTCAGATCGCCAGGGGCATAACCATCCTGGGTCGGGCTGCCAAAGTTGGTGGCGCCGGTGTTCTGCTGCAGGCTGCCCAGCATGCTCATAGTGATGGGCTGATTGGCGACCGCGCCATTGGCACCGCCCACGTTCAGCGTCAGGCCAACAGTGCCATCGGTGGTGGTGCTCGCTACCGTACCGTTTGCATTCAGTTTAGAGACGCTGGTCAGCTTACCGCTGGTGTCAAACGCCATTCTGAAATCGCCCGCTGAAAGGCCGGTATTGCCATCAATGGTGCGCACGGTCCAGCTGTTGCTGGCGGTGTCTTTCGCGAAATACATGTCGAGCGCGTGGTCATTACCCTGCGAGTCGAACACGGTTGCCGTGGTTTTCTTGTTGTAGCTGTCTGCGTTCGCCGTCGAGAAGGTAGGCACGGATGGCGTGGTATCCGTTGAGTTCAGGTTGGCAACCAGACCGGCGGTGGTAGTCGCGCGGGCGGGCATCTGCTCAGTAGGAATACGCAGTGCAACCGGGTTAGCACCTGCCTGGATGGTAGCCGGTGAACCGCTGGCCGGATAGCCGGTCACGTTCAGACCCTGGGTGTTGACCAGGTTACGGTTGGCATCCAGCGTTAACTGGCCATTGCGTGAATAGAAGACGCCGCCGCTGCTGTCGGTCATACGGAAGAAACCGTTACCGCTCAGCGCAACGTCCAGGCCACGGCTGGTGGTGGTGGTCGCGCCATCGTTAAAGTTCTGGATTACCGCAGCGACTTTGGTGCCGAGGCCGACGTTAGAACCGGCAAACATATCGGCAAACGCGATGGTGCTCGATTTAAAGCCCGCAGTGGCGGAGTTAGCAATGTTGTTACCGATGACATCAAGGTTACTTGAAGCAGCACCAAGGCCGCTGACCGCTTGGGAAAATGACATGTGTTTGTTTCCTGTCTACAGGTTAATCAGAGAATCTGACGTACGTCGTCAAGGGTGGCGGAGCCCATGGTGCCGAGATCCAGTTTTGTGGTGTTGTTCGCTGTACTCACCCCATTGACGTAGGCGTAGTTAAGCGGTTGTGCCACCAGTTGTGTGTTGCCATTGCTTGCGGCAATCGCAACGCTGTATTTACCATCTGGCGCAACGGAGCCATCGGTGAGCTTGCCGTCCCACGAGAAGGTGTGCACGCCCGCGCTCAGCGCGCCCAGATCGACGGTGTTGATTACCGAGCCATTGGCATCTGTAATGGTGGCGGTTGCGCCGGTTGAGGCAGAGGCCAGTTCAACGCCAAATGGCGTCGTGGTGCCTTTGCCGACCAGAATCTGTCCGCCATTGACCATTACGCCATGCCCAATCAGCGTGGAGCTCTGCAGTGACTGGCTGGTGTTGATCTGGCCGGAGATCGATCCCAGCGTGGTATTCAGTTTTTCAATGCCGCTCAGGGTATTGATCTGTGCCAGCTGCGTGGTGAGCTGGCTGTTATCCATAGGATTCGTAGGATCCTGGTTCTTTAACTGCGTCACCAGCATGGTCAGGAACTGGTTCTGCAGATCCTGTGCATTGTTGCCCGTGCCACTGGTGTTAGAAGAGCTAAGAACCGTGGGGTCCAGCTTGTCGTTAACGCCTACCGCGATAGCCATAAATTTTCTCCGTTATTGCCCAAGGGTCAGGGTTTTCATCATCATCGACTTCACGGTGTTGAGCACTTCAACGTTGGCCTGGTAACTGCGTGACGCCGACATGGTGTTGACGCTTTCAGAAACCACATCCACGTTCGGCATCTTCACGTAGCCTTTGGCATCAGCCATGGGATTGCCCGGGTCATACACCAGCTTCGCGGGTGTGGGATCATCCACGACCTTTGCCACTTTCACACCGCCGGTGGCGGAGCCGGGTGCCGCATCGGTCTGGAAGACCACCTGCTTAGCAACATAAGGCTTACCATCTGGGCCGGTGACGCTGTCGGCGTTCGCCAGGTTACTGGCACTGACGTTTAATCGCTGTGATTGCGCGGTCATCGCTGAGCCGGCAATGTCAAAAATATTCAGCAAGGCCATAATTATTGCCCTTGTAACACGCTCATCATGCCTTTGATCTGGCTACTGATGAGGGTGAGGTCGGTTTGATATTTCAGGCTGTTATCCGCGAACTGCGTACGCTCACGGTCCATATCTACGGTGTTGCCGTCGGCAGAAGGCTGATCGGGAATGCGATAAAGCATATCCATCGATGGTGCGCCGTTTGTCTGTGCTTCAATGTGCCGGGCTGACGTGACTTTTAGCGCCATGCTGCTGCCTTCCGCACGACCATTGGACATCACCCGACTCAGCTCGCTTGCAAAGTCGATATCCCGGGCCTGATATCCAGGGGTATCGGCGTTGGCAATATTTGACGCCAGGATCTCCTGACGTTGAGCACGCAGGTTGAGGGCCTCCGTACCAAATTTCAGCGCCGCATCCAGTTTGTCGAGCATGTTTCCTCCGCGTATGAGAATTTCGAGCTCGCAGCTTAATTTGAAAAAGCAAGACGTCATCGTCTGAATAGCGACTTAAATGGCCGCTATTTTGACAATTGAGGATTTTTCTTAAAGGTTACACTCGTCGCCATCATCAGTGAGGAAATGCACAATGCGTCGATATCTGACCCTGCTGACCAGTCTGCTGGTCGTGATTGCCCTGCCAGCTTCTGCCGGGGATCTCAATGCACAACTGAATCAATTTTTTAAAGCGCGTGACGCCCAGCATGCTGCTGGCATGGTCGTAGTGGTTCGCACGCCGAAAGAACAGTGGCCAGCCTGTGAGGCGCCACAGTTCACGCTGCCCGGCAACAGCCGGTTGTGGGGCAATATGAGCGTGGCGGCAAATTGCGGTGAGAATCGCCGTTATATCCAGGTACAGGTCCAGGTCACCGGCTCTTATCTGGTGGCGAACCGGCTGCTGAGTCAGGGCAGTAGCGTTAGCGAGAGTGATTTCACGCTGCAGACCGGCCGCCTGGACACCCTGCCCGCCCGCGCCCTGCTGAATGCGGACTCGGTCGCCGATGCTGTGGTGCTGCGCGATATCCAGCCCGGACAGCCGATTAATCCGTCCACGCTGCGTCAGCCGTGGCGGGTTAAGGCGGGTCAGAATGTGATGGTGATTGCCAGCGGTGATGGATTTGACGCCAGCGGTGAGGGCAAGGCGCTGAACAATGCCGCCCGTTCGCAGTCGGTCCGTGTCCGGATGGGAAATGGCCAGGTTGTCAGCGGTAAGGTCCGGGAGGATGGGAATATTCTTATAACGCTGTAAAGTGTTAAAGAAGCCCTAAGTGCTGCCGATAGAAGAATCAACAAAGCGATAACGCTATTATGATTCAGGTGGCAGACTTCCCCCTGACCGTACAGGAGCCCGAATATGAGCATTGACAGAACGCAACCGCTGAAACCCGCCAGCACCGTACAGAGCCGCGATAGCAGTGAGTCCGGTAACAGCAAAGTGCGCCAGAGCGCCAGCCCGGTGGCAGCCGCCACGACCCCTGCAGCAGCCCAGGTCAGCCTGAGCAGCGCGCAGGCGCAATTGATGCAGCCGAGCAGCAAAGATATTAACGTCGAGCGCGTTGAACAACTGAAAACCGCCATTCGTAATGGCGAACTGAAGATGGATACCGGCAAAATCGCCGATGCGCTGATTGCCGACACCAAGGCGTATTTAGAGGGTAACTAATTCCCATGAGTAATTTGCAGACCACATTAGATAAGATGCAGGACGTGCTGGCATCGCTGTCAGCCGTGCTGGAAGAAGAGCAGCAGCAGCTGGCAGCTGGCAGCATTAACAGCAACCTGCTGCAGCGTATCACCGAAGATAAAAGCGCGCTGCTCAGTACGCTCAACTATCTGGATGAGATGCGTCGCGCCGCTGAACAGAGTCAGGCGACATCAGCACCTTATCGTGGTCAGAACGACATGGCTCGCCGCTGGGATACGATCCAGCAGCATTCCCGTCGTCTGCAGGATGCCAATGTCCACAATGGCCTGCTGCTGCAACATCAGATTCGTTACACCGAAAATGCACTTGAAGTGCTGAAGCCGCATCAGACGCAGGCCTTTTATGGCCCGGATGGGATGGGTAAAGGCCAGGCGACGTTAAGCCGTAAAGCCTGAGTCGAAAAGTAGCGTAAAAAATCCCGCCAGGTGCGGGATTTTTTTATTGGTGCGTTATTTTCTTTATCACGATTCGCTTTGAGATTGTGCCTGTACAGGGAACCGGGTCAGATCGGAAAGACGCAAAAGCTGTCATCCATGACACGCTCGGCCCACGCGATTACGCACCTCATCCCTGAGGTGCGCCCGTTGCCGGGCCAACGCTTCGCGTTGTTCAAAAACGCTCCCGGCGTTTTTGTCCATGGCGTGGGACGCTTTCCTCCTATGCCCCCGTTCCCTGCACATTGAATTTCTCATGGCTGCAAACCTTACACAGTCGTGCGCCGAGCATAGTCGCGCAACCGGAAGCCCAGCAGCCCCAGCGCCAGGAAATAGGCCCCGCCGCCAACTGCACAGACCGCCGCCAGACGCAGCAGTCGCCACAGCATCGGGCCCTGCTCCCATGCGGGCATCCACTGCAGCATGGCGAACAGTGCACCAGCCATGACCACCACCGCGACCAGCAGGCGGATCAGGAAGCTGCTCCAGCCTGGCTGCGGGTTAAAGATATTCTTCTTACGCAACTGCCAGTAAAGCAGCGACGCATTGAGACAGGCTGCCAGACCAATCGACAGTGACAGACCGGCATGTTTCAGCGGACCAATAAACGCCAGGTTCATTACCTGCGTCATGATCAGAGTAATAATCGCGATTTTAACCGGCGTTTTGATGTCCTGACGGGAATAGAAGCCCGGTGCCAGCACTTTAACCACAATCAGTCCCATCAGGCCGACAGAGTAAGCAATCAGGGCACGCTGCGTCATCAATGCATCAAAAGCGGTAAATTTACCGTACTGAAACAGTGCCACGGTCAGCGGGCCGGAGAGCATACCCAGGGCTACGGCGCTGGGCAGGGCCAGCAGGAAGCACAGGCGCAGACCCCAGTCCATTAGTCGGGAATATTCATCATGGTTGCCACTGGCAAAACTTTTAGCCAGCGATGGCAGCAGAATAGTGCCCAACGCCACGCCGAGCACACCAGAGGGAAACTCCATCAGACGGTCAGCATAGTACATCCAGGAGACTGAACCTGAGACCAGGAACGAGGCGAAAATGGTATTGATGATCAGGGAAATCTGGCTGACAGAAACGCCCAGAATGGCAGGCCCCATTTGACGCATAACCCGCCAGACACCCGCATCACGCAGATTCAGGCGGGGAAGCACCAGCATCCCCAGCTTCTTCAGGTGCGGCAGCTGATAGCCAAGTTGCAGTACGCCGCCAGCCACCACGGCCCAGGCCAGCGCCATCACCGGTGGATGGAAGTGCGGCGCAGCAAACAGCGCAAAACCAATCATACTCACGTTCAGCAGAGTCGGCGCAAAGGCTGGCACCGAGAAACGGTTCCAGGTGTTGAGTACCGCACCCGCCAGCGACGCCAGCGAAATCAGCATAATGTAGGGGAAGGTTACCCGCAGCAGCGAGCTGGTCAGCGCGAACTTATCGGGACTGTCAGCAAAGCCGGGCGCCGTGACCATGATGACCCAGGGCGCAGCGATCATGCCCGCCACGGTGACCAGCGCCAGCGCCAGCGTCAGCAGACCCGAGACGTAAGCCAGGAAGAGTCTGGTCGCCTCTTCGCCCTGCTTACTTTTGTATTCAGCCAGAATCGGCACGAAAGCCTGAGAAAATGCACCTTCAGCAAAAATACGCCGCAGCAGATTGGGCAGTTTAAACGCAACAAAGAACGCATCGGTCGCCATTCCGGCGCCAAACACCCGCGCCACAATGGCATCACGGGCAAAGCCCAGTACGCGGGAAAACAGGGTCATAGAACTGACCGCTGCCAGCGATTTCAACAAATTCATAATTGACGGCGCATCCTGAAAAGAATCAGCAAAAAAGGAAAATTAGCGCGGGCACCTGAGGATGCCCGGCGACAGTCTACTGCCACAGAGGGAAATGACCAGCACGGAGTGTTACAAGGCGTTATTCGCGGGTGGCCTCGCGCCACAGTTTTTCCACGACACGCTGCGCCATCAGCGCCTGTTCACCGCTGGTTTCAGGCTTCGTCTGATTTTGTACACAGTCAATGAAATGGTGCGCCGCGCCGCTGAAACCGCGCTGAGCAAGATGGCTCTGCCAGGCGGGTGGCTGCGTAATTATCAGGCCATCACTCTGCTCTTCGTGCCAGTCGCGCATCTCGCTGATGTCGATGCATTTACCGTCACATACCGCACTGACCCGCTCGCGCTGACTGCCTGCGCGGCGGTGCATGCTGGTGGAGATCGTTAATCCTTCAACATTGAAATGGTGCTCAGCATAGAGCATCTGTCCCTGTTCGTTGGTGTCGATACGTCCCTGAACCTGGCGAAACGGTTTGCCGCCCAGCCAGAGTGCGGTGTCCACCACATGCAGGTAATCGTCGAGCAGGGTAAAGCGAAGATCCTGTGGCCCGACGCTATCGCTGCGATGCTTTTCAATCCGCAGAGAGGCAGCGTCGGTCATCTTCGCCCGCAGCTGCTGATAGCGCGGCGCGAATCGACGGTTAAACGCCACCATCAGTTTACGCTGACGTTTTTCCGCCAGCGCCACCAGCGACTCAGCCTGCTCCAGAGTTTCAGCCAGCGGCTTGTCCACACAGACATCTTTTCCGGCCAGCAGCAGTGCCCTGACCACGTCGTAATGCGTAGCGGTGCTGCTGTGGACAAAGACCGCGTCGCAGGCAGCCGCTAAATCATTTAACGAACCAAAATTTGAGATGCGATAACTGTCGCAGATTGGGCGGGCTTTGGCCTGATTCGGGGAGAATGCGCCCACCAGCGTCCAGTCTGTTGCTGCAGAAAGCACAGGCAACCAGGCTTTCTGCGCGATACCGCCTAATCCCACCACACCAATACGTAGTGTCATTTCAGCGCTCCGTTTGCAGCAGTTGGGTGAGTTGGGCCTGAAGCGCCGCGACCTGCTGCTCCAGCAGGGTAATGCGCGTCGCCAGGTCGCCCTGCTCTTCCGGCGCGTCAGCGGCCTGCGGCTGATCGCTCTCATCACTCAGCAGATGCATAAAGCGGCTTTCACGCTTACCCGGCTCTCGCGCCAGGCGCATCACCTGTGCACTGTCGTCACGCTGCATCAGGCCTTCCAGCGTCTGCTCGACCTCGCTGACGTCACTGAACTCATGCAGACGACCGCTGCGGGTACGCAGTTCGCCAGGTGTTTGTGGCCCGCGCAGCAGCAGCAGCGTCAGCAGGGCGACTTCCGCGCTGTTGAGCTTCAGCGCACCAAACGCAGAGTTACAGAAACGCTGCTCATATTTCACTACCCGTTGCCCGGCGGCGCTGCTGGCGGTGATCAGATGCCGTTTTTCCAGCAGATCGAGCTGATTCTGAACCTCGCTTTCGCTTAGCTCCATGACCGGATCGCGATTCGATTTCTGATTACAGGCAACCACAACACCATTCAGTGACAGCGGATACTGCTCCGGCGTGGTGACCTGCTTCTCCAGCAGACAGCCCAGTACGCGCAACGCCTGCGCCGATAAAACCATCTTCATGCTCGCATCCTCATCATTATCCACGCCGGTCAGGCGTCCATTCCCGCAGAGTTAACGCTGTCAGCACGTGATCCTGCCAGCGCCCATCAATTAGCAGATAATCTTTCGCGTATCCCTCTTTCTCAAAACCCAGTCGCGCCAGAAGATCGCCGCTGCGCTGGTTGTGCGGCATGTAGTTCGCCATGATGCGATGAATATGCTGCTGGCGCTGCATATAGCGGATAGCCGCCTGCAACGCCTCAAACATCAGCCCTTGTCCCTGCCACTTTTCACCCAGTGAATAGCCAAGGTAACAGGCGTGAAACGATCCGCGCAGCACGTTGCTGAAATTTGCCACGCCCCGCACCTCGGTTTCATCGCTGTCCATGAGAATAAAATAGAAGGCGGAACCCTGCTTATGCATGTCCGAAATCAGTCCGAGCCTTGCCTGCCACCCTGAGGGATAGCAGTGGCTGTCATCGCGCACCGGTTCCCAGGGTTTTAAAAACTGGCGATTTTCCGAATAGTAATCTGCCATTCGCCAGGCATCACGTTCGTGAACCAGACGGACCACCAGTCTATCGGTGGTTAATCGCACCCTGGGCGCGGCAGAACGATAGCCAAACATCCTGACTCCTGAAATCAATGGCTGATGAAGATGAGCCGTCATTAACCGGCTTTCACTATAACCGTCGCCTGGGCTGCGGTAAAACGTTACAGCTTTTTCGCCATAAAGAGGTTGATTTTGCTCTGTTATCACCGCTTTCATTCATCAGAATGGCTGGTTTAAGCGGCGGTTCCTGTGATGCCTCTGCCAGGTGAGTTTGCCCTGTTGAGTAATCTCTTCCATACTTTTCACACGCCCGAAAACAGAAAGAATTGATTCGTTCTGTTTAACAATAACCCTCTGAAACCCGGGAGATCAGGATGAAGCTCTATATCTATGACCACTGTCCTTTCTGCGTTAAAGCGCGAATGATTTTTGGCCTGAAGAACAAACCGGTTGAGCTGGTGGTGATGCTAAACGACGACGAGGAGACGCCGAACCGGCTGATTGGGCAGAAAATGGCGCCGATTCTGCAGAAGCAGGATGGCAGCGCGATGCCTGAGAGTATGGATATTGTGCATTATGTCGATCAGCAGGATCGCGAGCCGCTGATTACCGGCGCGCTGAATCCGGCAATCGCTGACTGGCTGCGTCATATGAATAGCTATGTCAACAAACTGCTACTGCCGCGCATTGCTGAGTCGGCGTTTGCCGAATTCGCTACCCCGGAGGCGCGTGACTATTTCCGCACCAAAAAGCAGGCAAGCATCGGTGATTTTGACGCGCTGAAAAGTCACTCGGCCGGGCTGATTAAAAATGTCAGCCAGGATCTGCGCAAGCTGGACAAATTAATCGAACAGCCCAATGCGGTGAACGGCGAGCTGTCAGAAGATGATTTTAATCTCTTTCCACTGCTGCGCTCACTGACGCTGGTGGCGGGTATCGACTGGCCAGCACGGGTCGCTGACTACCGCGATAATATGGCTAAACAGACCCAGGTAAATCTTCTCTCTTCAATATCCCACTAACCCTGCCGCGATGAGAGACGCTGCGGCGTTTCTCATCCCTTTCCTGATGACACCCGCCCCGCATTCAGGCAGGCTATAGCCTGTTTACTGGCTCTGATATTCAGGATAAAGATCGATGAAAAAGGCATTTTTCGGGCTGACGGCCCTGTTGATTGCGCTGCTGGTGAGCGGATGTAATCAACTGACCCAATACACCATCAGCGAACAGGAAGTGAATCAGGCGCTGCAGAAGCATAACAACTATGAGAAAGACATTGGCGTATCCGGACTGGTTAACGCGCATATTGTGCTGAACAACCTGACCAGTCAGATTGGGCGCGAAGAGCCAGGAAAGGTGACACTTTCCGGCAATGCAAAAATTAACGTCACCTCACTGTTTGGTCCTCAGCAGGCCGATATGCAATTGAAGATGCGTGCTCAGCCGGTTTATGAGCCGCAGCAGGGCGCCATCTATCTTCGCGATCTGGAGATTGTCGATACGCAGGTTGCCCCGGAAAAAATGGCGTCAATTATGAAGACGCTGACGCCATACCTGAATCAGTCACTCAAAAGCTATTTTGATCAAAATCCTGCTTATGTACTGAGTGCTGACCGCAGTAAAGGCGAGTCGCTGGCGAAGAAATTTGCCAAAGGACTGGAAGTGAAACCGGGAGAACTGGTCATTCCGTTCACACAGTAATCCCGATCTCCGCGCCTTATGGCGCGGATTTTCTTTATCGACATAAAAAGCAGGTGCAAACGGTTGCCTGAATCCTTATGCTTAGACCCCGGCCAAAACATGCCTTTTGTTTCCCTTCTGCCGGAGCTTCACTGATGACAGCACAACCTCAGCAACTTACCCTGCGTCGCCCTGACGACTGGCATATTCATCTGCGTGATGATGAGATGCTCAACACGGTCCTGCCCTATACCAGCGCGGTGAATGGTCGTGCCATTGTCATGCCGAACCTGGTGCCGCCGGTAACCAGCGTGGCGGCAGGTGAAGCGTACCGCGATCGTATCCTGGCGGCGCTGCCCGCCGGGCACGCTTTTACGCCGCTGATGACCTGCTATCTGACCGACTCACTGGATCCTGATGAGCTGGAGCGCGGTTTTACCTCGGGGTTGTTCACCGCGGCCAAGCTCTATCCTGCGCACGCCACCACCAACTCCAGCCATGGCGTCACCAACATCGCGTCGATTGCCCGCGTGCTGGAGCGTATGCAGAAGCTCGGTATGCCGCTGCTGATCCACGGTGAAGTTACCGATGCACACGTTGATATTTTTGACCGTGAAGCCCGGTTTATCGAAACCGTAATGGTGCCGCTGCGCAGCCAGTTTCCGGCATTGAAGGTGGTGATGGAGCACATTACCACGCAGGACGCCGCTGACTATGTCGCCGCCGCCGATGAGACGCTGGGCGCAACCATTACCCCGCAGCATCTGATGTTTAACCGCAACCATATGCTGGTGGGCGGTATTCGTCCGCACCTCTACTGCCTGCCGATCCTTAAGCGCAACGTGCATCAGGAAGCGCTGCGTAAGGTGGTAGCAAGCGGAAACCCACGATTCTTCCTCGGCACTGACACTGCGCCGCATCTGCGCCATCTCAAAGAAGCCAGCTGCGGCTGCGCTGGCGTGTTTAATGCGCCAACGTCATTGCCCGCTTACGCCACCGTTTTCGAAGAGCTGAACGCGCTGGAACATTTCGAAGCGTTCTGTTCTGAGAATGGGCCGCGTTTCTACGGCCTGCCGCTGAATGAAGGGACGATTACGCTGGTGCGTGAGCCCTGGCAGGTGCCTGAATCAATCGCGCTCGGCAGCCACGCTCTGGTGCCGTTCCTGGCGGGTGAAACACTGAACTGGCGCATCGCATAATTTTACTTGCCTCCGGCCCGCAGATACTGTAAATATATACAGTATCTTAACCGGAGGCTATTATGCGCGTTGAAATTACCGTATCCAATACCCGACCTCTTCCTGCAGGCGCGATTGAAGCGTTAAGCGATGAATTATCGCGCCGCATTGATGAACAGTTCCCTGACTCGACCAATCACGTCAAGGTACGTTACGCCAGTGCCAATAATCTCAGCGTGCTGGGCGGTGGAAAAGAGACGCGCGACCAGATCAGCGAAATCCTGCAGCAGACGTGGGAAAGTGCTGATGACTGGTTCATTACTGATTAACCGCCACTGTGCTTTTTTTCCGGGTGTCGCCACCCGGTTTTTTTATCTTTTCTTCCCTCTCGCACTTCCCCCTCTCTGCATCTAGACTCTTAATGATCAATGCCCTATCCTTGCGCTCGTCACGCATAACAGGAGGTGCGCACCATGACTACTGATAAACCGGAAGAGGCGATGACCTTTGGTGAGTTGTTAGCACTGATTGGTGATCAACAGCGTCGTTTGACGGTGCTGGAAAATGCCTTTTCCAGTCTGATTTTCTGTCTTGACGATCGCGCCAGTCAGCTGCTGGTGCACAATCTGTCGCTGGAAGCCCAAAATCAAAACCATGATGAACAACTTCAGCAGCACTTTGCCCGTCTGGCAGAAACACTGCAGAAACGCGGCGGCGGCATCGTGCCAGAAAGCCCGACACTTTAAGCAGGCTCACGTGGCTGAAGCCACTTTTTGCCTGCCCAATGAATAGTGATTAAAATGCCTGCCTGCCAGGCATTTTATTTTTTCCTCCGCGCCTTTCAAACGCAAATATTCTGTGAGAAGCTGACTCACGGCCTTTTAAAAGTCATGATTCCCTGGTTTACTGTTATAATAGTTTCGCTATTGGAATAAAAAAGCCGCATTGAACCTCACCATGCACTTCGTTTAACGAGTAATAAGGAGGTTATAATGGACAGAAGAAAAGACGTTATTCAGACTCATCCGCTGGTGGGCTGGGATATCAGTACCGTTGATAGCTATGACGCCATGATGATCCGCCTGCACTCGCTGTCGTCGCAGGATCAAAAAGAAGAAGAAGCGGATGTTGGCCCTACTTACTGGCTGACAACGGATGTGGCAAGGCAGTTTATCTCGATACTCGAAGCGGGCATCGCCAAGATAGAATCAGCCGAGCAGATAGAACGACTCCTCAATAAGCATTAATCTCTGCCGCATCAAAGAGGCGCCCTCAGGGGTGCCTTTTTCGTTTCTGTTTCTGGTATTCTTTTGATTATCTTACTCTTAGAGCACAGTTATCATGATTTATGATCTTATCGTCGTCGGCAGCGGCTCAGTGGGCGCGGCGGCAGGCTACTATGCTACCCAGGCGGGTTTATCGGTGCTGATGATCGACAGTGCACATCCTCCCCACAATCAGGGCACGCATCACGGCGAAAGTCGATTGATCCGTCACGCTTATGGCGAAGGCGAACGTTACGTTCCCCTGGTCCTGCGAGCGCAGACGCTGTGGGATGAACTGGAACAGCGCGCCGGTGAGCGCATTATGCATCGCAGCGGCGTACTTAACCTTGCGCCAATTCAGTCACCTTTTATTCAGAACGTCATCGACAGCGCCGCTCGCTGGCAACTCAACATTGAGGTAATGCAGCCCGATGACGTGCGAAAGCGCTGGCCGCAAATTAACGTGCCTGAGGGTTATCTGGGCGTCTTTGAGCCGGACTCCGGCTATCTGAAGTGCGAACAGGCGCTTCGCAGCTGGATTCAGCTGGCGGAGCAGGCGGGCTGTGCACAGCTGTTTAACTGTCCGGTCACCGAGCTGGGACGTGATGGCGATCTGCAGCAGGTCACCACCCTGGACGGTATCTATCGGGGTCGCAAAATGCTGGTCAGTGCCGGCACCTGGGTCGGTAAATTAGTTCCTGACCTGCCAGTGGCCCCCACCCGAAAAGTGTTTGCCTGGTATCAGGCTGATGGTCGCTACAGCGAAAACAATAAGTTTCCCGGCTTTACGGTAGAAATGACGAATGGCAGCCAGTTCTATGGCTTCCCGGCGGATAATAACGCGTTGAAGGTGGGGCGTCATGATGGCGGACAGCCGATGCAGCAGCCAGAGGATCGTAAACCTTTTGGTGCGGTCGCGGCCGATGGCAGTGAAGCCTTTGGTTTCCTGCGTCAGTTTTTACCCGGCGTGGGTGTCTGTCTGCATGGTGAAGCCTGCAGCTACGATTTCAGCCCGGATGAGGACTTTATTATTGATACGCTGCCAGGTGAACCTGACCGTTTATTGATTACCGGACTCAGCGGACACGGGTTTAAATTTGCCAGTGTATTAGGTGAACTGGCTGCAGAATTTGCTCAGAAAAAACCGTTCTCATTTGATCTGACCCCTTTCCGCCTTTCGCGCTTCTGACGCTGAAAATGGGTGGCATCAAGTGGGCGCCACCCATTGACATTAACTGACGTAAACTGAATTTTGCTGACATAATGACACGGTTTTATTCCGCACTTCAGGTTAATTCGCCGCCTTATTCGTTGACGAGCCCTTTGCCACAAATAACTCATTCAGAAATATTGCGCATCTTCACCTCCTTTTATTCAGCCATTTCATATTAAAAAATAAAATTTATAGAAACGTAAGGGCAATTGCTTTTATATTTCATAATGTAGATTCTTATTTCATATTATTTCTTTTTTGAAACGACATCATGTTATTACGCAATTCATCTCATCAGTTTGGACTGATTGCCGTGCTGCTGCACTGGTGTATGGCGCTGGCGATTTATGCCATGTTTGCGCTGGGGTTATGGATGGTCGGCCTGGGCTACTACGATAGCTGGTATCACGACGCGCCGGAAATTCATAAAAGCATTGGCGTGATGCTGCTGCTGGCGTTGATTGTTCGTCTGGTGTGGCGTGTTATTTCGCCGCCGCCAAAACCGCTGAGCAGTTATTCCCCGCTGGTGCGTATCAGTTCAATGGTTGCGCACCTTTTGCTGTACACCCTGCTGCTGACCATTTTAATCAGTGGCTATCTGATCTCAACCGCCGATGGCAAACCGATATCTGTATTTAGCTGGTTTACCCTGCCTGCGCTGTTCAGCGGTGCAGGCGCGCAGGCTGACCTGGCGGGCGACATTCACCTCTGGCTGGCCTGGACGGTTGTGATCCTCTCGGTACTGCATGGTCTGGCTGCGTTAAAACATCATTTTATCGATCGTGATATCACCCTAAAACGGATGTCAGGTTTACGCATCCCTTCTCCCTCTGAAAAGGATAAATAATATGTTCAAAAAGACTCTGCTGGCGATGACCGGTGCCAGCCTGCTGCTCAGTTCGATGACCGCCAATGCTGCAGACTATAAAATCGATAAAGAGGGCCAGCACGCGTTTATTCAGTTCCGTATTCAGCATCTGGGTTACAGCTGGCTCTACGGCACCTTTAAAGATTTCGATGGCAGCTTCACTTTTGATGAGAAGAACCCTGCAGCAGACAAAGTCGACGTCACCATTAACACCAGCAGCGTCGATACCAATCACGCTGAACGTGACAAGCACCTGCGCAGCGCTGACTTCCTGAACACCAGTAAAAACCCGCAGGCCACGTTTACATCCACAGAGGTAAAAAAAGAGGGTGATGAGCTGAAGATTACCGGCAATCTGACGCTGAATGGCGTGACGAAACCGGTGACGCTGGAGGCGAAAATGCTGGGTGAAGGTAAAGATCCGTGGGGCGGTTACCGCGCTGGCTTTGAGGCCGAAGGGGAAATTGCACTGAAAGATTTCAACATCACTAAAGATCTGGGGCCCGCTTCGCAGAAGGTGCAGCTGATGATCTCAGTTGAAGGTGTACGTCAGTAAAACAACACGCCGCCTGAAGCTCACTTCAGGCGGCCACGTTTATTTCTTCACTGGCGAAGGAATAGTCATATTTAACAGGCCACGTGACTTGTTAAAGATCTTATTGCCATTCTCACGTCCCGCCCGGCGAGCGCGCTGCTCTTCCGGAGAGAGTTTTGCTTCTTCCTGACAGATTGGGCTGCAGCAGTTCTCAAACTTCTCTGCGCAGCTTTTGCACTGAATAAACAGCAGATGACAGCCGTCATTGACGCAATTGACGTGGGTATCACAGGGTTCGCCGCACTGATGACAGTTCGACAGCACGTCGTCAGAAATACGTTCACCCATCCGCTCATCAAAGACAAAGTTTTTGCCTTTGAAGCGTACCGGTAACCCCTGCTCACGCGCGCGGCGGGCATACTCGATGATCCCGCCTTCAATGTGATAGACATCCTCAAAGCCGTTGTGCCGCATCCAGGCGCTGGCTTTTTCACAGCGGATCCCGCCGGTGCAGTACATTACGATCTTTTTGTCTTTCTGATCCTGCAGCATATCAACCGCCATCGGCAATTGATCGCGGAAGGTGTCAGCAGGCACTTCCAGCGCATTATCAAAACGCCCCACTTCATATTCGTAGTGGTTTCGCATATCCACGAACAGCGCGTCAGGATCGTCCAGCATCGCGTTAACGTCTGCTGCTTTAAGATACTGACCCACATTGCTGGCATCGAAACTGCTGTCTTCAATACCGTCTGCAACAATGCGATCACGCACTTTCAGACGCAGCACCCAGAACGATTTTCCATCATCGTCCAGGGCAATGTTCATGCGAAGATTATTCAGCGCCGGATCAAAGCTATAGAGCCACGCTTTCATCTTTTCATACTGACTGGCGGGCACGCTGATTTGCGCATTAATCCCTTCGTGCGCCACATAGACGCGGCCAAACACCTTGAGTGCTGTCAGGCCAACGTAGAGCGCATCACGGAATGCTTTTGGATCGGCAATCTGGAAATATTTGTAAAAAGAGACAGTGGTGCGCGGCTCAGTTTCAGCCAGCATGCGCGCCTTCAGCTCTTTATTGGAAACGAGGTTATGTAACACTGGCATGGTGTTCTTTCCTGTTATCAATAGGAGAATTTTAGCGGGCACATGATACCTGATTTCAGCAGGATGCAAAGGCCAGTGTAAGAACCGATCATCTTGTGCTGTTTTTTCCGCCAATATCTGGAGAGTTTACATCCGCCTGCAGTAGCCTGTTCCGTCAGTGATATTTATACGCTCGATAAAAACTGGCACAATGGCAGAAATTAATGAGATATCAGCACCGCACGGTGCGCGACGCAGGAAAATTAACCTTCATATGACCCAGTTGCCTCAGTTTTCACGAGAACTGCTTCACCCGCGCTATTGGTTGACCTGGGTGGGTGTCGCTTTTCTTTATCTTTTGGTGCTACTTCCCTATCCCCTGCTTTATGTTCTCGGCTGCAATATTGGTCGTATCGGGATGCGTTTTATGAAGCACCGCGTCAGTGTCGCCCGACGTAATCTGGAATTATGTTTTCCGGAAATGCCGATCAATGAACGTGAAGCGATGGTAAAACACAATTTCGAATCGGTTGGCATGGGATTGATCGAGACCGGGATGGCATGGTTCTGGCCTGACTGGCGCATCAATAAATGGCATAAGCCTTCAGGTCTGGAGCATATTCAGCAGGCGCGGGATAGTCAGCGTGGTGTCCTGCTTATTGGCATGCACTTTCTGACACTGGAAATTGGGGCGCGCATGTTTGGTATCCATAATCCAGGCATTGGCGTCTATCGCCCTAATGACAACAAATTGATCGACTGGCTGCAGGTTAAAGGCCGGATGCGTTCAAATAAAAGTATGATTGACCGCAAAGATCTTAAAGGAATGATTCGCGCGCTGAAAAACGGCGACATTATCTGGTACGCACCCGACCATGATTATGGCCCACGCAGCAGCGTTTTTGCGCCCTTCTTTGCTGTGGAAAAAGCGGCAACCACGGTGGGCACCCATTTGCTGATTCGTACTGGTAAACCGGCGGTTATTCCCTTTGTGCCGCGTCGTCTGCCTGGTGGTCGTGGTTATGAACTGATGATACTGCCTGACATCAGCGACGAATTTACGCTGGAGAGCGATGTTGTCACCGCTGCCAGAATGAACAAAGTGGTTGAAGAAGGCGTGTTGCTGGCACCGGAACAGTATATGTGGCTTCATCGTCGCTTTAAAACCCGCCCCGAAGGCGAACCCTCCCGTTATTAATCCTTTCGCGCTAAATGTCTTTCTGGCATTTAGCGCTTTTCTTACTCTATGCTCTGCTGAATAAATCAGTCGCTCGTGGCGGGTTCATCGTTTCATCGAATTTTCAGGACCGTTAATTAATCAACCATGAAGTTCAAAATAGTTTATTTATCTATTTAAAATTCGATTTTATAATCAAAAACCTTACTAATAGGCGCTATTCTGCCTGATTTTCTTTTTAGTCATTAATTTTCAGTGTACTGTATTTAATGTTATCTGGTGCTAATTAACTTTCAAACCAGGCCTAATCCTATTTAGCCAGGCTTAACGATGTATTCTGGCTAATAGATCGATTAAAATTAACTTATATTACAAGCTTTTGCCTTGTTAATTTGACCTATATTCCTTTTTACATTTTTTTAACAGCCTGATAGACCGTTATGGCATTTGAAGAAGTTAAAGCTAATCGGTAGTTTCTTTCGTGACAGTCAGATCTTTAACCGCTCTGACAAAAATTATAAAAAGACAACACAGCAAACCTCTATCGGGACATATTATATGAACAAAGGTCTCTACTATTACGTCACAATTGGTACCGATCAGGAAAATTATCATTTCCTTCATCGTAAAGGGTGTAAGCGAATGCCAGATAAAGATGAAGTCATCTTCATTGGCACTTTATATAACCTGAACCAGGCGCTTTCCATCGCCAGAATTAATTTTAAGAAAGTTAAGCCCTGTATAAAATGCTGTATCCGCTACTCAGCGCCGGTGATTCATGACTCTGTTCAACCCGTTCTGCACTTTCCACAAAAGATGATCTGACCCTGACTGGCGGGAAATGGTTTATTTCCCGCCAGTTGCACTGACCCGCCCTTTCCCTCCCCTGAATTTCGTCTATCCTTCACTGAAATCAAATGAATCTGCAGTTAATGAACCCGGTAAGGAGAAGATTGATGAGCATGTACAGTACGTTAGAGGAAGCGATTGATGCTGCACGTGAAGAGTACCTCGCTAACAATCCTGAGGTGGATGAAGAAGAAGCATCGATCAGTCAGTTTGGCCTGCAAAAGTATGTCATGCAGGATGGCGATATTATGTGGCAGGCTGAGTTCCTGACCGATGAAGGTGAAGCGGGCGAATGCCTGCCCTTCCGCAGCGGTGACGCCGCACAGGCCATCTTTGATGCTGACTTTGACGAAGTTGAACTGCGTCAGGAGTGGTTAGCAGAAAATACCCTGCACGAGTGGGATGACGGCGAATTCCAGCTTGAGCCGCCGCTGGACACCGAAGAGGGTGAAGCCGCCGCGCAAGAGTGGGAAGATGATAACAGCGACTCCGATCGCAGTTATTCGTAAGGACCGTGACTGGCATCCACCGGTAACAACAGGGTGTCAACCACCAGCGACAGTGGCAAATCGAGGATCGTTAAGACTCGCCAGCCGCTGTCGCGTACATCCCACTGTACGCCGGGATAATACTGATTGCCGTGTCCCTGTCCCGGCAGGGTGCGACTGATGATACTGCCGCATCCGCTTAAGCAAAGCACCGCAGCTACAACAACGCCTGCCTTTAAAAATGCTTTCACCACTGATACCCGCTATGAACTGCCATTGAGAACGTCACGCGCTGCTCACGGTGACTGCCAGCAAACAATTTATCAGCGTATCGCTGTTTTAATCCCATAAAAAAGCGGCATCGCTGCCGCTTTTCAGATTACGCGTTTTTTGCCAGCGCGTTAGGGTTGAGGTTAAGTTTCTGATAACTCTCTACCCACTGATGATACTTATCCGCATTTTCCCACAGTCGGGTATGAACACGGGCCAGTACCACCGGATCGCTGATTAACTGCAGTCGCTGCTCGCGGCCCAGTTTATCCGGTGCATCGCTCAGTGCCTGATCCACACGACGGTCACGTGCATAGTCCAGCAGCTGACTCTGCTTATGGCGCGATGTCGCCAGTGCCGTTGCGAGTGCGTTAAACGCAGGATGGAACAGGGCATGCATAAAACCATTTTCCAGCGCACGTTCGCGGTTTAGCAGCACATAACGATCGGTATCCACCAGCTCCTGCGGCGGCGAGTACTCTTCCGGGATCAGGAACAATTTGGCTTTCTTGCTCTTAAGACCCAGTGTTGAGCGGCTCGACATCACAGAAACAAACGGAGACAGAATCAGCGAGAAGACAATCGGGGCCAGCCACCACAGGAAGTTAAGATCCAGCAGTCCCATACCCGTTGCCCACACCAGACCCAATGCCATCTGCGAACCGTGACGTTTAAATGCCTCGCTCCACGGTGTCGCATCGTCATCACGTTGCGGAGAGTTCCACACCACTTCCCAGCCGAGGAAGGCACTGACAACAAACACCGTATGGAACAGCATACGTACCGGCGCCAGCAGCACTGAGAACAGCGTTTCCAGCACCAGTGAAGCCAGCAGGCGCAGAGGACCTCCGTAGGCTTTTGACCCTTTGAACCAGATCAACACCACACTCAGCATCTTCGGCAGGAACAACAGCACCATGGTGGTCGAGAAGAGCGCTATCGCCAGCTCCGGACGCCACTGCGGCCAGACCGGGAACAGCTGCCGCGGTTGCAGGAAGTAGGTCGGTTCCATCAGCGTATGCACCACCTGCAAGGCAGTTGAAAGCGCAAGGAACATAAACCACAGCGGAGCAGACAGGTAGGACATAACCCCTGTCAGGAAGACCGCACGGTGGACCGGGTGCATCCCTTTTACCAGGAACAGGCGGAAGTTCATCAGGTTACCGTGACACCAGCGGCGGTCACGCTTCAGCTCATCCAGCAGGTTCGGTGGCAGCTCTTCATAGGATCCCGGCAGGTCATAGGCAATCCAGACGCCCCAGCCAGCACGACGCATCAGCGCAGCTTCCACAAAGTCATGGGACATGATCGACCCGGCAAAAGAGCCCTCACCCGGTAACGGAGCCAGTGCACAGTGCTCAATAAAGGGTTTTACGCGAATAATAGCGTTGTGACCCCAATAGTGAGATTCGCCCAGTTGCCAGAAGTGAAGACCGGCCGTAAACAGCGGACCGTATACACGCGTGGCAAATTGCTGACAGCGCGCATACAGCGTATCCATACCCGATGCTTTCGGCGACGACTGGATGATCCCGGCATTCGGGTTAGCATCCATCATGCGTACCAGACCGGTGAGACACTCACCGCTCATCACGCTATCCGCATCCAGCACGACCATGTAGCTATAGTTGCTGCCCCAGCGACGGCAGAAGTCATCGATGTTGCCGCTTTTACGCTTCACACGACGACGACGACGGCGATAGAAAATCTTGCCTGCGCCGCCAACATCCCGCACCAGCTCCATCCAGGCTTTCTGCTCGGCAATGGCGATATCCGCATCGTAACTGTCGCTGAGGATGTAAACGTCAAAGTGTTCAGCGTTACCGGTGCGAACCACGGATTCCCATGTCGCACGCAGACCGGCGTAAACACGCTCAACGTCTTCATTACAGATCGGCATAATCAGCGCAGTACGATGTTCCGGATTTAGCGGCTCATCTCCGACCGTTGAATAAGAGATACTGTATTTGTCACGTCCAATCAGCAGCTGCAGGAAGCCCATCAGTGCTGTCCAGAAGCCAGCAGAGACCCAGCAGAAGAGTATGGCGAACAGGAACAGGATACCGGTCTGCAATAAGTAAGGCAGAATCTGCATCACTGACTGCTGCCAGTTCTGATTGATCATCTCCATCGGATCCAGAAGCGTCCAGCCCTGATAAGGCAGAATACTCTTCATGTACCAGGTGGCGACCACCGTCTGAAATATGGTCAGGATCAGCAGGATGTAGCGACGAATTGAACCGACATGACGCCACTTCTCTTCGGCACGACGCTCTTCCGCATTGGCATAACGCGGAACCGATTTGTGTCCACGAAGTGAGTCCCAGGCACGGGCGACCGGGTTGGTCCGCCACGCTTCCGGGAACATCAGTGAGCGTTTGACCTTCGGCATCGCTTTCAGCGTGGTGCGGTCGAGATAATCTTTGCCCAGCTGCTGACCGTCGGCCAATGAATCAGGCCAGGCCATTTCAACCCGCGATGAGACCGATTTTAACGGCGCATCATCCGGACGATCACTGGCTGCGACATCCCTTCCCAGCGCATCATGGATGAAGTGGAACTCGCCGGCATTCTGCAAGGAGACGCTCAGGCGTGCCTTCTCTGCCGCATCCAGCGGCAGAGATTCCACATAACGTTGAGGTGTAAAAGTCGATTTATTCATTGGCAGGTAACTGATAGCTCCAGGTTTCCGTCAATGTCTTGTCGCCGCTTACCAGGGCCGCACGCATTTCCGTGGACTGTTTGGCATCTTTCACACGCAGACGCAACACCAGACGCCAGCCTTTGGTGACCGGGTTATAACGTACGCTCTGCTCAACCACATCAGCATTTTTACCGACGCTGACCTGAGGTGCCACCTGACTGTTTTCCGCCATCTTACTCATGTCTTTACCCACGAAGTCGATGGTGAAAGCCACGGTGCCATCCGGCTGACGCACCAGATTAGATTGCTTCACGTCACCCGCTGAACGCAGGGTATTTTTGACCCAGGCGGTATCATCGGAGTGCAGCTGGTTTTCGTCGCGCGAGAAGTGCAGACGATATTTGAAGTTCATCTCTTTACCAGGCTCTGGCAGCGTCTCTGGCGTCCAGAAAGCAACGATGTTGTCGTTGGTTTCATCTGCCGTCGGGATTTCAACCAGTTCAACCCGGCCTTTACCCCAGTCGCCGATTGGCTCAACCCAGCCGCTTGGACGCAGGTCATAGCGGTCGTCCAGATCCTGGTAGTTGTCAAAGTCACGCCCACGTTGCAGCAGACCAAAACCTTTCGGATTCTCAATGGTGAACGTGCTCACCGCCAGATGACGCGGGTTATTCAGCGGACGCCAAATCCACTCTCCGTTGCCATTATGGATAGAGAGTCCATCAGAGTCGTGCAGTGCCGGACGGAAGTTGTTCACCGTCGACGGCTGGTTCTGACCAAACAGGAACATACTGGTCAGTGGTGCGATCCCCAGTTTGCCGACGTTATCACGCAGGTAAACTTTAGACTGCACATCAACCGTTGACGCTTCACCCGGATGCAGCACAAAGCGATACGCGCCCGCCGCACGCGGCGAATCAAGCAGTGCGTAGATCACCAGTTGCTTGTCCTGCGGTTTAGGACGCTGAATCCAGAATTCTTTGAAACGCGGGAACTCTTCACCGGATGGCAACGCCGTATCGATGGCAAGGCCACGCGCCGACAGGCCATAAACCTGGCCAGCACCGATCACACGGAAGTAGCTTGCACCCAGGAAGCTGGCGATCTCATCGTTTTTACCCTTGTTGTTGAGTGGGTAAAGCACTTTGAAACCCGCAAATCCGAGGTTTTTTACCGCTTCTGCGTCATGTTTTACGTTACCGAAATTAAAATAGTCGGGGTTGTATTTAATCTCGCGTACCGCGCTGCCCGTCACTTCGTTGATCTGCACCGGGGTATCGAAATACATGCCCTGATGATAGAACTCCAGCTTGAATGGCGTGCGCAGTTTGCCCCAATACGCTTTATCGTGGTTAAACTGGATCTGCTGATAATCAGCAAATTTCATTTCACGAAATTGAGAGGGTAAATTGCTTTTAGGCGCTTCAAAGCTTTTCCCTGCCAACGCTTTGGCTTGTTTGGCTACATCATCGATGTTAAACGCCCAACTGTTATTGGCGTACAACGCCAGCAGAACTGCAGTACCAATCCAGCGTACCTTCATCAGTCCGGCTTTATTTTTTTCTTTAGTCGGCACATCCCCCCCTTTCGTGTGCTTAAATCAAACCCGTTTATCTTAAAGGATTATTCGGTTTTCCGACAGCTTATGCGCAACATTGTTCCCGCATTTCGTCTGGGTTAACGCTACTTTTAGGACAATTAGACACTACGGATTCCACTGATAGTATACCTGGTTTATCCCAGGTAGACTTTTCACAGAACATAATCCGGTTTCAGGGTGAAACCGGCCATACGTACTAACGAACTGGAACTTTATGAGTACTGTAAAACCTGAACGTGAATACTTTCTCGATTCCATACGCGCGTATCTGATGTTACTGGGGGTACCTTTTCATGTTTCCCTCATTTACTCCGCGCAAAAATGGGCCGTCAACAGTCATGAGGCCTCGTTATGGCTGACGCTGCTGAATGACTTTATTCATGCATTTCGTATGCAGGTGTTTTTTGTCATTTCAGGATACTTCTCCTACATGTTGTATCTGCGCTATCAGCCACGTCGCTTCCTGAAAGTGCGTCTGGAGCGTGTGGGGATCCCGCTACTCACCGCCGTTCCGCTGCTCACGCTGCCGCAATTTTTCATGCTGAAGGCCTGGACAGATAAGCTGGCTGACTGGCCGCGATTCACGCCGTATCAGAAATTCAATAACCTGATGTGGGAGCTGATTTCACACCTGTGGTTCCTGGTGGTGCTGGTGATGCTGACCACGCTCGGCATGGTCACGTTCCGCTGGTTGCGCGATCAGCACCGCACCATTGATTATACGCGGGTGGGCTGGGGAGCGTTGACCGCGGGTGTACTGACATGGGCGCTGGTGTGGTGTGTGTTCCGCCGTCTGGTGTTTATATTCCAGCCAGCCTGGCTGATGGATGGCTTATTCAGCATTGTGGTTATGCAAACGCTTTTCTATCTGCCGTTCTTTATGCTGGGGGCGCTGGCATGGAAACATCCGCCGCTGAAGCAGTTGTTTGTGCGGTTTAATCCGGTGATGTGGATCGGCGCGGTGGTGATGTTTGTTGCCTACTGCACAAATCAGCGTCTCAGCAGCGGCGATGGCTGGTTATATGAGCTGGATGCGATTATCACCACACTGATGGGTCTCTGCATGCTGAACGTCTGCTTCTGCTTTGGTCATAAGCTGCTGAATTCGCATTCGCCACGCATCATGTATCTGGTGAATGCGTCGCTGTTTATCTATCTGGTGCACCATCCGCTGACGCTCTTGTATGGTATTTATGTCACACCACGGATTGAAAACAACACGCTGGGCTTCTTTGTGGGCCTGCTGATGGTGTTTGGCATCGCGTTTCTGCTGTATGAGATTCACCTGCGCATCCCGCTGCTGCGCTTCCTGTTCTCGGGGAAATTTGAGCGTAAACAAACACAATGACAGGCGATCACTGATCTCAGGCCATCAGTGAGGTCAGGCTATAAATGATGTGTCTCACAGACAGCTTAAGCGTTTAAAGCGATGGGAGCATACACACGTAGCAAAGCATAGCGGGCCAGGGACACAAACGTCGGGAGCGTTTTTGAACAACGCAACGCGTTGGCCCGGCAACGGGCGCACCTCAGAGATGAGGTGCGTAATCGCCCGCGCTGAGCGAGCCAGGGATGGCGGGTTTTGCGTCTTTGCGGAGGGCGTATGTTTCCTGAGCCAGCGCCTGAACCAAGGCAAGGTCCGGTTTACAGCAGCCACTCAATCGGCAGTCGCCACACCAGCCTTACCTGAAGACGTTGCCACCACGAGCAACCCGGTTCGTGTTTATGCACAATCTGCTGCGGCTCATCCGGATACTCCAGCCAGTTAACCCTTCCCCACTTATCCAGCCGCAGCGTCCATGCCCGATCGCGCATCGAGTGGCTGAAACGCTGATGCGTCTCTGCGGCCAGCGCCGCACTCTCAATGACCAGCCCCATCTCGGTATTCAACACGGCAGAACGCGGATCGAAGTTAAACGAACCGATAAACAGCGTCTGTTGATCTACCGAAAAGGTTTTGGCATGCAGGCTGGAGCCCGAGTTACCGGTTAATCCCCGGTCGTGCGGGGCATCAGGCACGCCCGCCTGTGGTTTAAGTTCATAGAGCGCGATGCCGTGACGCAGCAGTTTTTTGCGCCACTTAGCATAGCCGGCATGGACAATTGAGACATCGTTGGCCGCCAGCGAGTTGGTCAGAATGGCAATTTTTACCCCTTTGCGCTTCAGCGCCAGCAACTGAGCGACGCCAGCGCGTGTCGGCACAAAATAGGCAGAGATGATGTCGAACTGCTCCTGCGGCGTACCAATCACCTCCATCATCCGCTGCGGCAGCAGGCTTCTGGCGCGTGCTTTACCCAGTCCTTTACGCGGATCATCACTGAGCAGTCGCGCTTTCGCCCAGGTCAGGTCCAGCGTGCCCTCTTCCAGCTCCTGTAGCAGTGACGAATTTTCCAGCCGCTGAAGGTAACGCTGTACCGGTTCACTGTGACGCCATTCTGCTGGCAGGCTCACACTGTCCTCTTCGGATTCCTCTTCATCCAGCACCTGCTGCAGCTTTGATACCGGCTTACTGCGCCAGTAACGCTCAAAATCCTCTGCGACTTCTTTCACCACCGGGCCTATCGCCATCACGTCCAGATCGGCAAACAACGGTTCATTGCCGGTGCCGAAATATTCGTCGCCGATATTACGCCCGCCGACCACAGTCGTGACACCGTCCACGGTAAAGCTCTTGTTGTGCATGCGGCGATTCAGACGGGTAAAGTCAGTGAGATATCCCAGTGCGCGCAGGGTACGAAACGAGAAGGGATTAAACAGCCGCACTTCAATGTTGGGATGGCGATTAAGCTGGGCGAGCGTATCGTCCAGGCCCGGCGTATTGTTGTCATCCAGCAGCAGCCGCACTTTCACGCCACGACGGGCCGCCTCCAGCACCGCGCTGAACAGCAACCGTCCCGACAGATCGTTTTGCCAGATGTAGTACTGAATATCGAGTGAACGTTCCGCTTTTTGCATCAGCAGATAGCGTGCGGCAAAGGCATCCAGCCCGTCGCTCAGCTGATGGACACCGCTCATTCCCGGATGACGCTGACACTCTGGCTCCAGCTGCGTTTCCAGCCAGCTGGTACGTTCCGATGACTGGGAGAGCTCAAACGCTTCGGTCATGACAATTCCCTGTAAAATGCAGTTATTTTTTATTATTCCCCGGCCCGCCCTCTGACACCATACCTCTGTTCCGAATGCGTGGGCAGTTATGGGCGTTTTTTAGTCTAGACTTAACCGGACGATCTGTGACCGGCATTAACCCGGCAGGAGAGGAATATGTCTCATCAATCCCTTACAGATGCCCGCCAGCGCTACCATCCCAGCCTGTTTCGCAGCTTTTTTCAGGGCAGTTTTCCCTGCTCCACCGCCTGCCGTACACCGGGTAAACGGCTCGATATGGTTTTCAGCAGTGGCCACGATATGCTGCTGGAAAAAGATTATGCTGCCCTGACTGAACAGCATCTGCTCACCGCCCGTGACGGTGCACGCTGGCATCTGATTGAAAAGATCCCCGGCCAGTATGACTGGCAAAGTTTTCTGCCGATGATAGAAGCTTCACAGCGTCAGCAGATGGAGATCATCTGGGAGCTGGCGCACTTTGGTTATCCCGATCATCTTAATATCTGGAAAGCCGAATTCGTTGAGCATTTTAGTCGTTTCGCCCGTGCGATGGCACAACTGATGCGCGATCAGGGCATCGAACGCCCCTTCTTTACGCCGGTAAATCAAATTTCATTCTGGTCATGGGCTGGAGCCGATGTGGCCTGGTTCAATCCCCATGCCGCTAATCGCGGTAAAGAACTGAAGCGACAGCTGGTCCGTGCCTCGCTGGCAGCGATTCACGCCATTCGCGAAGTCTATCCGGAAGCACGTTTTGTTCTGACCGATCCGCTGGTACAGATTGCCCATCATCCCGATAATCCAGACAGCAAACCTTACGCGGATGCGCAGCATCAGGCGCAGTTCGAGGCCTGGGATATGCTGGCCGGTCGCGTTGATAAAGAGTTAGGCGGCAGTGAAGATTGCCTGGATATCCTGGGCCTGAACTACTATCCCGATAACCACTGGTTTTTCCCCGACCAGCCGATGTCACTGGAGGATCCGGCACGAACTCCACTGCACATTTTGCTGGCGCAGTGCTGGCAACGCTACCAGCGCCCGATGTTAATTGCCGAAACCGGCGCAGAGGGTGACGCGCGCGCCCCCTGGCTGCAGGAGATCAGTGAAAACGTGGCGGTAGCGCTGGATCACGGCATTGCAGTGGAGGGCATTTCGCTCTATCCGGTGGTGGAGTATCCCGCCTGGGCTGACGACCGGCGTTCACCCGGTCCGCTGCTGGGATTAGCTGATCCTAATGGCAACCGCAAGCTGCATGAAGCGCTGGCGCTGGTTCTGCGCAGTCAGCAGATTAAGTTCACCACTCGTAACGCATAATCAGGCATGCTGAGAAGGATGGTTCTTCGGGTAACAGGAGCGAACATCAAGAGAGGGATCGGCAGGATGACGAACGTCGGTCAGCCAGACCATGGTAAACAGGAAAGTGACCCCGATCAGGCAGGCCGCCAGCAAACCGATAATTGCGATTAATTTGTCATCTCCGGAGTCCATCGCCTTCTCCTTATGCCATCCGACGAATCCCTGGGCGTGTCAGCTCATCCAGAGCGTAACTATCAGGACAAAGATTATAAGCGTTACCGAGGTCACCGCAAGCACCACTATCGCAAAGTGCGCATCGTCAAGTGACTGGCGAATTGGCTCATCGTGATCGTCGGGTGGCAAGGGCAAAGACATAACTATCCTGTGGAAAATAGGGCCGCAGGGCGTAATGCGGTGAGTGACAGTGTAAATGAAAGGTTGTTTATCGTCCGGTTTTTTCGTTCGGAAAATAAACTGGCCCGTGTCAGTACCGCACGGACCGGATATCAGACGCCGCGCCAGCGTCTGAAGATCAGAGATGTGTTAATGCCACCAAAGGCAAAATTGTTGCTCTGGATATAGTCGGTTTCAATCTCTCGCGGCTCACCCATGATGTAATCCAGCTGACCGCCATCAGCGGCCGGTTGCGTCAGGTTAAGCGTGGGCGCAAACCACCCTTCCCGCATCATCTCAATGCTCATCCAGGCTTCCAGCGCCCCGCAGGCACCCAGCGTATGGCCAAAATAGGATTTCAGAGAGGAGATCGGCGTTGACTCGCCAAACACCGCTGCCGTCGCCAGACTTTCTGCCATATCACCCCGCTCAGTGGCCGTGCCGTGCGCATTCACATAACCGACTTCTGATGCGGTAATACCGGCGCTCTGCAATGCCCGCTCAATGCAGATCTGCATGGTTTCCCGCTGCGGCTGCGTGATATGGGCGGCATCGCAGTTGGTGTGGAAGCCCGTGATTTCAGCATAAATCGTGGCACCACGCGCCAGGGCATGATCCAGCGACTCCAGGATCAACGTGCCGGCCCCTTCGCCAATCACCAGGCCATCGCGTTGCTGATCAAAAGGCGCTGGCGTGGTGTGTGGCGCGTCATTGCGCTGGCTGGTTGCAAAGAGGGTATCGAACACCGCCGCTTCGGACGGACAGAGCTCCTCCGCACCACCCGCCACCATCACCGTCTGATATCCATGACGAATCGCCTCCCAGGCATAGCCAATAGCCTGGCTGCCTGACGTACAGGCGCTGGAGGTCGGGATCACCCGGCCGCGCAGGCCGAAAAAGAGCCCGGCATTCACGGCGGTGGTATGCGGCATCATCTGCACGTACGTCGTGCCGGTAATATTGTTGGTGTGCTTTTCGGTCAGCATGGTGGCGAACTCGCTGACCGGCCCGGTGCTGCCGGTAGAGGAGCCGTAGGCGATGCCCGTCTCTCCGCAGGTCAGCACCGGATGGTCAATCAGCCCTGCCTGGGTCAGCGCCAGTTCGGTGGCACGCGTTGCCAGCAGCGAAACGCGGCCCATGGCGCGGATACGCTTGCGGGTATAATGCGCAGGCAGTTCAAAGTTATCCACGGGCGCGCCGAGCAGGGTATGCAGTCCGTCATAGATCTGCCACTCCGGCATAAAGCGTACCGCGTTGCGCCCGGCACGAATACGCGCCGAAACCTCAGCCCAGGATTCACCAAAGGCCGTTACGCCGCCCATACCGGTTACGACTACCCGCTGGATCACAGCATGCCTCCATTAATTGAAATCACCTGACGCGTTACGTAACCGGCGATATCGGACATCAGATAGCTCGCCAGTCCGGCGACTTCGTCGGCCGTGCCCATGCGCTTCATCGGCACGATCTTCATCGCTTCTTCAATCACCTGAGGTTCGAGCCCCTCCATGCCGGTATCAATCAGACCGGGCGCGATGCAGTTAACGGTGATTTTGCGTTTAGCCAGTTCAATCGCCAGCGCCTTGGTGGCCCCGATAATGCCCGCTTTCGCCGCGCTGTAGTTGACCTGACCGCGATTGCCCATCATCCCGGAGACCGAAGAGAGGGTAATAATGCGACCACCGCGGCGCAGGCCGATCATCGGCATCACGCAGGGCTGGATAACGTTGTAAAAACTGTCGAGGTTGGTGTGGATGACACTGTCCCACTCCTCATCCGTCAGGGCGGGAAACGCTGCATCACGGGTGATACCAGCATTGCTCACCACGCCATAGTAGGCCCCGTGTTGCGCTATATCCGCTTCCAGCGCGGCACGGGTGGCTGCCCGGTCAGCCACATCAAATCCCAGCACACGACCACTGCCGCCTGCAGATTCGATCTGCTGCAGGCACTGCTCAGCCCCCGCGCGGTCGCGGTTAAAATGAACGATAACCTGATAGCCATCCTGGGCGAGACGCAGCGCAATCGCGCGGCCAATGCCTTTACTGGCGCCCGTGACTAATACCGACCTTGTCATGGCTGATTTCCTTGTGACATTAATTGCTTTAACTCTGTTTCATTGGGTTGCCAGGTGTTGAGACGACCGCTGGCAAGCCGTTGCGGGCCGTAACAAATATCGCCCTCAAAGCTGCCCATACGGTCATCGCGCATCAGCAACGTCATTCTGATATCCAGCGTGACGTTCGCGGGAAAGTACGGTTGATCTGCCCGCCAGCCGCGTCCACCCAGCAGCATGCCGGGCGGGACAAGGGTTGCGCCACCCTGCTTTGCATGCCAGCCCGACCAGACGCCTACGGTTTGAGCCATCATCTCGACGCCAAACCAGGCAGGCAGTTCGCCCTGTGGGGTCAGAAACGGCGCCAGTACGCCATCGGCACAGGTCGATACCTGACAGTGAACGTGCTCTTCATCAACGGCAATCAGCTGATCAAGCAGTAGCATCGGTGCAGCATGCGGCAGCCAGAGTGCCGCGGGAGAATTAATGTCCATCAAGGCGTCCCAGAATCAGGCAGGTGTTGTTGCCACCAAAGGCGAATGAATTAGAGGCGATGACCGGCCGTTGCAGCGCCTGTGGCTGTAACAGCAATCCGCAATCCGGCAGCGTCTCATCCTGCGCCGCCGCGCTAAAATCCTGCGCAGGCAGCGGCAGATTGTTCTGCAGGATCAACGCGCTGAGCGCAGCTTCGCACACGCCCGCCGCGCCGAGCGTATGGCCGGTCAGATGTTTGGTTGAGCTGCATGGCACCGCATTGCCAAACAAACGATGAATCACCGCGGCTTCCATCTGATCGTTCAGCGGCGTGGCTGTGCCATGCAGATTGATATACCCCACCTGCTGCGGCAACAGATTCGCCTGTTGCAGCGCCATTCGCATCGCCCGTTCAGCGCCTTCGCCCTGCGGATGAGGCGCAGACATGTGCCAGGCGTCGGAGGATTCACCCGCACCCAACAGCGCCAGCGGCTGCGGTTCCCGCGTCAGCAGCATCAGCGCGGCTCCTTCGCCAATCGAGATGCCGTCACGCTCGCGGCTGAACGGCGCGCAGCGACGCTCAGAGAGCGATTCCAGACTGTCGAAGCCGTTGATCGGCATCCGACTCAGCGAGTCTGCACCGCCCACCAGCGCGACATCCGCCAGCCCTGCCGCGATCAGCCGCTCACCACTGATAATGGCGCGGGCGCTGGAAGAGCAGGCGGTAGAAATGGTATAGGCCGGGCCATCGAGCTGCAGGTAGTGCGCCAGAAAACGTGACGGATCGCCAAGCTCCTGCATCTGGTAGTGATAATCGGGCTGGCCGCCGCAAATCTGCTGATCCCCCTCATCCACCCCCGAGGTGCTGGTCCCCAGTACAATTGCCACTCTGCTGGCGCCATAGCGTGCAATCGCCGCGTCAAGCGTCGGACGGATTTGTATCAGCGCGGCCAGCAGCAGCTGGTTGTTTCGGGTGTTATGCGCGCTAAGGACAGCAGGAATCGCTGGCAGCTCACCTTCAACTCTGCCAAGCCAACAGGCGCGATCACCGCTCAGCCAGCCATGACGCAACTGCATACCGGGTGCCTCACCTTTTTTCAGGCTGGCCGCAATCTGCTGGCTGTCATTTCCCAGGGCATTCAGCATGCCGATAGCAGAGATATAAATCATGAGGCGTCCAGATGTTGAATGCGGATCTGATAGCCAAAGGCATGCTGCAGAATGCTGACTGGCTGGCGCTGATTATCCCGTTGCAGATAATCAATCTCCGTTACCAGCTGGTTATCGGCATCCATTAGCTGGCGCTTTAATCCCTTATCCTGCAGCTTCCAGCCTGGCGGCAGCTGTTTTTGCCAGGCATCCAGCGGCCAGTAGCTGAGCATGATGTCTGCCAGTACCTGACTCGCGGGCGGCATCTGTGGCAGCGGCATCAACTGCTGGGTATGAATACCGCTGGCATCATAGCGCAGACTGAAGAGTCGAATACCCACTGAAGAGAGCCCCGCCAGATCAATTTGCTGTTCATCAGCACTGAGCAGCACCAGCAGTGACTGACTCTGACCTTTAACCTGGCCGGTCAGCAACTGCTGCTGTTGAAAGGCGGGACGGATGCCTGGCGGCGGCAGCGTCACCTTCACGCCCGGTTTCAGCCAGGCGGTGGGACGGCTGCTGTCGGGTGCCGGTCCGGCACAGGCGCTGAGCAGCAGAGCCGTCAGCAGAATACAGGTGGCGCGGATCATCGTTTACTCCTTGATCGGGTGGGTCGCATCGCCAGCGGTGACAGCAGGAAAGCGCTGAAGATGCCGCTGCATAATACGGTGCCAAAACTGGCAATCGCGCTGGTGCTGCTGAATACCAGCATGCCCAGCGTCAGTAAGGTGGTGATCATCGCCAGCGATACCGCCAGCAACGAAGTCATTGGTGTACCCTGTGGATTGCTGAAAAAGAGCGTGTAGTTAATGCCGATCCCCAGCACCAGAATCAGCGCCAGCAGCGCAAACAGGTTCAGCGATGCGCCGATCCAGCCCAGCGTTGCCAGCGCCATCGCCAGCGACAGCACCGACGGCAGCGCGCTGCGTAAGCCCGCCTTTAATCCCAGGCGCAGTACAAAACTCAGGGTGATCAGCAGCAGCGCCAGTGCCAGTAATCCGCCGAGCAGGGTACGCCAGAAACTGAACAGCGCATCGTAACTCGCCTTGCGATCGATCCAGCTGACGCCAGGATGCTGCTTAGCCAGCTCTGCGAGTGCGGCGCTATTTTTTACGCCGCTGGTGGGGATCAGAACACCGCTCTGCCCGTCCGGCAGCGTCAGCCACAGCAGACGCCAGCCCTCACTCAGCGGACCCGACAGCCAGGCATCGGGTGTTACCGGCATTGGCGTCAGATCCGGCGCGGCAAGGGCAATTCCCGCCTGCTGCAGGCGGGCCGTAATCGTCGGAACGGCCTGTTTCAGCAGCTGCAGATCCTGCTGTTGCTGCGCCAGCGACTTCAGCGGCAGCAGACGATAATGTTGCAGCCAGCCCTGCTGCTGTGCCTGATGGAGATCCGGTGCCAGTTTTTCCAGCCGCTGCAGCGTCTGCTGAGCATCATCGCCCCAGACCACAAACCAGGTCTGATCGGCACGCTGGCCGGTCAGAGTAGCGAGCTGGCGATCCTGTTCAAGCAGCTGTGCGGGGGCACTTTGCAGATGCGCGATGTCATCATCTACCTTTAACTGAGCGATTCCGGTCAGGGCGAAGATGGCCATCAATACAGGTAATCCGACACGCAACCCGCGCTGGCGACGCCAGGCGGCAAGCCAGCACGCCAGCGGCACCATCAGCGGCACCGGACGCACCGGTAATCCACGTACCAGCCACGGCGTGATCAGAATTACCGTCAGACAGGATGCGGTTAATCCGCTGGCGGCAAACACCGCCAGCTGACGCAGTCCGGGAAAGGGCGCGAGCAGCATCAGCAGCCAGGCAATCGCGGTGGTCGCAAGCGCCAGTAGCAGCGTACCGCGGACTTTGCGCAGGCTCTGCCACGGTGACTGCTGTTCGCCGTGAACCATACGCTCAGTGAGATAATAGAGCGTGTAATCCGCCGAGATGCCGACAATACTCAGACTCATCACCAGCGTCATCAGATGCAGCTCACCGAAGCAAAGCAGCGTCACCACTGTGCCTGCCATCGCGCCTACCGCCACAGACGTCACCGTCAGCAGCAATGGACGCAGTGATCGGAAGACCAGCAGCACCAGCAGGACGACGCCACCCAGCGTTACACTCCCCAGGGTTTTAACATCGTGCTGCGCACGCTGGCTGGCGTTGTCGCTGAACAGGACAGTACCCCGCGTCAGCAGTTTCGCCTGCGGCCAGCGGCTTTTAAGCTGCTGCTCCAGCGCGCTAAGCCGGGTCACCAGCGCATGGCTCTGCTGCATACTGAAAGCATTGTTCGCCAGTTCGCCATGCAGAAAATACCACTGCTTACCCTGCTCGTCTTTTACGGTCAGCCAGCCATCATGCAGCGTCATACGTCCGGCATTCTGAGCCAGCGCCAGCTGTGAACTGCGCACCAGCATCAAAGGATCGCCCTGCAACTCTCTGCTGCTGACGCCCGAGAAGGCTGAAAAAAGCTGCGCCAGCAGCCAGTCTGCCTGCGCCTCACCCCCGTTCTGCAAGCGGCTGCGTGTCGACTCATCAAGCAGACCATTGCGGTGTTGCCAGGCGAAACGGCCCCACTGCTGCTGCTGCTGTGCATCAAGATCGCCCTGCACAAGCTTCAGGTTAGGCAGCGCACGCAACTGCGCCAGCCACCAGGCAGCGACCTGCGGATCGTCCTGCTCACCGGGTGAAACCAGCCACACCATCTGGCGATCCAGCCGCTGCATAAAAGCCTGCTGTAGCGCAGGCGGTGCTGCGCCCAGATTCTGTTGCGGCAGCAAAGCCAGCACGCTGCTGTTGAGCTGGCTGCGCGGCAACAGAAAAGCGAGCGCCGCCGCCAGCAGCAGACAGATGGCCAGCCACAGGATCGCCAGCAGCCGATCGTTACGGCCCGGCAAAACGTGCCTGCTCCTCGTCGCTTAACTGCGGCGGTTCAATGCGGGTGTTACTGAGCTGAATCTCGGTTTTATCGCCCTGCTTATCATCCAGGTTGATGCTGTCCAGGAAGGTATTACCCGCCAGCGAGATACGGTTGAAGATTTTGTTGAGCGGCGCAGCTTTGGGCGTCAGGTCCAGCGTCCAGGCGCCGTTGCCACGATCGCTGAAGGCCACGCTGAAATTTTCGTTAAGGACCTTCTGGTCAGCCTGGAACAGCGCCCGCAGCAAATGATTGAACTGGAACATCTGCGGATTGCTGTCAGCGGTGATCACCTGGGGCTTCTGG
Source organism: Pantoea jilinensis (assembly GCF_019104105.1). Classification (NCBI taxonomy): domain Bacteria; kingdom Pseudomonadati; phylum Pseudomonadota; class Gammaproteobacteria; order Enterobacterales; family Erwiniaceae; genus Pantoea; species Pantoea jilinensis. The sequence continues at coordinate 2,617,047 of NZ_CP077746.1, forward strand.
CCGTTAAGGCTTTGCACCATGCGCTTATCATCCAGCAGCAGTGTCATCACAAACGGCGTCTGCTGATGCCACCATAACCCCTGCTCACGGGCGATCAGCATTTGACCGTGCGACACCAGCGGCTGACGCATACCTGAAATGGTGCGCGTCTGGGTAAAGTCGGCCCGGATCACTGGCTGGCTGGCAAAACGCTGCTGCAGCTGATCCAGTGTGACTGCGCTGGCCGCACTGGCCCACAATAGCAGGCCGGTAAGCACTATTTTCAGCATCCTTTTACTCCTAAACGTTCCAGTAAAATATCGGGCGAAACAAAGCACAGCGCCTGACTCTCCTGCTCAACCGCAACCTGCAGCGTATGCGCTTTAGTGGTGATCTGATCGGCCGCGTTTCGCACCTCATAGTCGATGCGCAGGCGGTTCTCATATTCTGTAATCCGGGCACTGACGCGAATCGTCTCTTCACAGCGCAGGGGATGGCGATATTTAACCCGGGTATCGACCACCGGCCAGACGTAGCCACTGGCAGCCATCTCGGCATAACTGTAATTGATGCTGCGCAGCAGGGCTTCGCGTGCCACTTCGAAGAAGCGGAAATAGTTACCGTGCCAGACCACACCCATGGGATCACAGTCGTGGAATGAAACGGTCAGCACGACTTCAGCATGATGTTCAGTCATGGTCAGACTCCTTGTGGTGCGCCTGGTGATCAGGCAACGTCCAGAAATCGAAAAAGTTGAACCAGTCCAGCGGGGCCAGCAGCGCATAATGCGCCAGCCGTTGCGCATAGCGATCGACCGCCTGTTGCAGCGCCTGCTGACGTTGTGCACGGGGCAGCAGCAGCGGATCGGCAAACGGCTCACAGTGGATAAGCAGTTTACCCTGTTGCCGCAGGGCAAACATGAGCAGCACCGGACAGCGTAACGCAGCCGCCAGCACAAACGGCCCCTGTGGAAACGGTGCTGCCCGACCCAGAAAATCGCTCCAGATGACCCGACGCTCGCCGCCGCGTTGCGGATTGACCGCCGTACGATCCCCGACAATCGCCACCCATTCGCCCGCATCCAGCTTCTGTTGCAGCAGGATTGCTGTCTCCGGCCCGATATCACTGACCGGCATCAGATTGACCCCCGCCTGCGGGGCGATAGTTTCCAGTACCGCCCGAAAGCGCCGGGCATTGTCGGTAAACACCAGTGCATTAATCACCAGTCCGCTGACCTGCTGCGCCATCGCGCGACAGGCTTCAATGTCGCCAAGATGGGAGGCCAGGATCAGCTTGCCCTGGGGTGTGGGTGCGCGGATTATCGCTTCTGCGCCCGGCGCGAAATCGATATCCCGTCCCCAATGCAAATCCCCGCGCCAGCTGGCGACTTTATCCAGCATCGCCCCGGCGAAGCGCAGAAAATGGCGGTAGCTGTTAAGCCGCGGCGGTAATGCAACCTGCCGCTGCTGTGCGGCGACGGTGACCTGCGCCAGCCATTGCCGTGAAGCGCTTCGCGCGCGCTGACCGCTCAGCCAGTAGACCGCGACGACCGGCCAGAGCAGCAGCGTAAAGGGCAGCCGCCCGCCATAGCGATACACCGCCAGCATAAAACGTAATCCCCACTGTCCGCGCCGCTCCGTTTCCACAGACCAGTGTGCTGGCGCGTTACGCATCGCCAGCAGACGCGGGATCCGCGGCAGCATGCCGAAGAACAGACGGGTATGCATCCAGGAGATGCGCAGATTGTCGTAGAGCGCATCGAAGTGCGACAGCCCGCTGGCGGGATAGGTGACGCGGGTCGGGATAAAGCGACTGCGTATGCCCTGCCAGTAGAGCCGCACCATGATCTCAGTATCGAAATCCATGCGCTGACCGATGGCACGGCGATCGCACAGCGCCAGCGTGGGGGCCAGCGGATAGACACGAAAGCCGCACATGCTGTCGCGGATCGACAGCGACAGCGTTTCAATCCAGACCCAGAAGTGTGTGATATAGCGACCGTAAAGACGTGATTTAGGGATCGAATCGTCATAAATCGGCTGTCCGGAGATCAGCGCGTCGGGATAGCGCTCAGCTTCCGCCAGCATCAGCGGCAGATCTTTTGCCTGATGCTGACCGTCCGCATCAAGCTGCACGGCATGGGTGAATCCGCGTGCCGCCGCAGCGCGCAGACCATGAATCACCGCCGCACCTTTACCCTGATTGCTGTCGAGTCGCAGCACAGTGAGCTCTGCGGCGTACAGCGTCGCCAGCTGAAGCTGAGTCGCCGTGTCGCTGCCATCATCCACGACGATAACCGGCAGATTAAACGGTGCCAGCCGGGCCAGTACCGATGCCATCATCGCACCATGGTTGTAACACGGGATCACTACGCAAGGCGTAAACGGCAGGGTTAGCACAGCGTGATCTTCCCGATGCTGGCGCTCGGCTCGCCGTCGTGACTGAGCAGGCTGTAACGGAAACTCAGGCGCGACTTTTCAGCATCCCAGTCAAGACGCAGTTGCAGAAGTGAGTCAGGCAGCACCGGCTGCTGAAATTTGATGTTTTCAATGGCGGCAAACTGCTTACCCGGCGCGAGCAGTGACACGCCGTAGTGCATCACCCAGTCCAGTTGAGCCACGCCAGGCAGAATAGGCAGCGTCTGAAAGTGGCCCTGGAACCAGAACAGTCCGGCTTCAACCTGCAGAATCAGCGTGGCGCTGTCAGCCTGCAACTCCCGGCTTCGTTCAATCGGCAACATGAAAAAGTTCCTCTATTTGCGGCCAGGCGCGTTTACTTTGGGGGGTAACCGGAATGGTGGCAACAATCCGCCAGTAGCGCGGCATCGCCAGCGGTTCCAGCCAGCACTGCAGCTGGCGTTTCCATTGCTGTCTGTGCTGGTGCAGAGCCGCTTCATCCAGCGTGCTGGTGAGCGACAGCACGACGCCAATTGCCTGACGATCATGACGCGTGACCACCAGCGCCACGGCATCGTCAATTTCCGGCAGATCGGTCAGTCGGCGCTCTATCTCACTTAATGAGATGCGCTTGTCTCCAATTTTCACGATGCGATCGTGACGTCCTGCCAGCTGAAATCCGCCATCGGGCTGCATATTCAGGCGGTCGTCCAGCGCAAGGCCGTTATCACCCGCAATCAGCGGCGACCAGACCTGCCAGCGTTCGGGCGTCACCTGCTCAAGCCTGACGCCAGAAAAACTTCGCCACGGGGCATCGGCCCGATCGCACTGACGCCAGGCCAGAATGCCGGTTTCGGTGCTACCGTAGATTTCACTGACCGGGCAGCCAAAGCGCTGCCAGACCTGTTCTGCATCCAGCCCGCGCAGGGTGCCACCGGCAGAGACAATCAGTTCACAGCCGGGCGCGTCGAGCGTACTGTCCAGCCGCGATAAAAAAGCCGGGCTGCTGATAAAAGCATAGCGACAGTCGCGCGGCAGCTGGGCCAGCTGCTCGCCGTAGAACAGCGGCTGAGCGGAAAACGGCAGCCTGAGCGTCATTGGCAGGAAAAGTCGGAACGATAAACCGTAAAGATGCTGATGGCTGACCGAGGCAATCACCCTGCAGCCTTGCAGCTGTTCGCCCCACAGAGCGCTGAGCCAGCGGCTCTCCTGCTCCATCACCGTCAGTGACTTCACCACCTGACGCGGTGCGCCGGTGGACCCCGAGGTAAAGAGTATCAGCGCTGAGCTCGCAGGCAGTGGTGGCAGCTGGCCCTGGGCTTCTGCCTCATCCCACGTCAGCAGCGGCAGGCTGACCGCCAGCGGCATGTCGCACAGCACCCCATCAAGCTGCTCCTGCATCTCATTCAGTAGCGCGGCGCGGCTATGACCCGGCATCACCGGCGTTTTACCGGCATACCAGCAGGCCAGCAGCGCCACACAGAAACGATAACTGTCGTCAAAACAGAGCCCCCAGTGCGTGCCCGGCTGTGCCGCTAAGCGCAGGCTAAGTGCCTGCACCTGACGACGCATCGCGCCGAGCATCAAGGGTTGATCGCCTCGCCAGGCGACTTCACGATCGGCGCCTGTCAGCCACTCTGCCACGCTCATGCTTTTCGCCTCACACGCTGACGAACCAGCCACTCAGCGCCCATCAGCACGCCGATCAACAGGTAGCTGATGCCACCGTTCCACAGCGTCCAGAGCCGCAGATCGCTCTGCAGACAGGTATAGAACGCCATGCTGCCATTGCCGATAAAAAACAGGCACCAGATCTGCGTGACGCGACGGGTGTAAGGCACTGCGGCGGCAGGAAGTTCTGGCTCACGCAGCCGGGCAATACGCTCCACCAGCGGCATCGCGCTCCAGAGTGAAGCACCGAACACCAGCAGCATCGCCAGATTGACCGCCACCGGATACCACAGCAACAGATGCTGAACGCGTAACAGCTGGCTGCTGATACAGAGCAGCGCGCCGAGCAGCGCCAGCCAGCCCATGACCGCGCCCAGCGCGTTCTGCTGACGACGCAGTTGCAGCCAGCGCAGGCCAAACAGCAGCGCCAGCAGCCAGAAGAGTCCCTGCCAGCGCGGCTGGGTCAGTGCCAGCCAGACCAGCAAGGGCCAGGCCAGCAGCGTAAGCAGATTGAGCAGGCGAAGCGTAGCAGCAGGCACGACGGATCAGGCGTCTTCGCGCATCAGTTGTTCCACCGCATCCACGACATCCTGCACAGTTCGGACCGCGCGGAAGGTTTCCGGTTTGATTTTACGGCCGGTACGTTTTTGCAGGTGCACGACCATATCGACAGCATCAATGCTGTCGAGCTCGAGATCTTCATACAGACGCGCCTCGGGGTGGATATCCTCGGGCGCAATTTCAAACAGGCTGGTGAGCAGCGAAGTCACTTCCTGATAAATCTCTTCTTTGTTCATCATAAGATTGTCTCCGCTTTCAGCCGCGCTGTTGGTTGACGAACGCGGCCAGCGTCGCGACAGAGAAGAAGTGGGCACGCAGGGTTTCACTTTCCGCAGAGAGCGTCACGCCGTAGCGATTTTTCACTGCCAGGCCAAGTTCCAGTGCATCAATTGAGTCCAGCCCCAGCCCGTCGCCAAACAGGGCAGCGTCAGTCTCAATATCATCGGGGCTGAGATCTTCAAGGTTCAGCGTGTCGATAATCATCTGTTTGATATCGTTAATTAATGAATCCATACCGGTTTTCGTCTTACCTGTTCTGGGGGACCAGCGCCTGCTCTAAGTGGCGGGTCAGGCGACGCGCGGCCAGTGGCTGCGCATCGGGATTGCTTTCACAAAATGACTGACTGTCGATTCGTGACTTTACTCGCACGGTAAACAGCGGTTTAACCGGCGGAATCTGATACCAGCGGCTCTGTTTATCAAGCATACGCTGGCTGCAGGTGATGTGAACCACGCGCAGATCGCATCCGGCGCGCACCGCAATATTGGCGGCTCCGCGCTGCAGAGTCAGCGGCTGACCGTAACGGGTACGGGTGCCTTCCGGAAAAATCAGGATATTGTCGCCGCGCGCCAGTCTCTGCTGACTGTCCGGCAGCAGCGTCTCCGCTTCACTGTTGATCAGATAATCGGCGGCGCGAATCACCCCACGTATAAAGGGATTTTTTTGCAGATCGGCCTTTACCAGACAATCCATCTCTGGCAGTACCGACGCGATCATCACGTAGTCGATCAGCGACGGATGATTGGCGACAATCAGGCATCCGCGATCCTGTTGCAGCAGCTCTGCGCCTTCAATGCGGTAGTCGTAAACGCCCGTCATCCGGCAGAAACGCAGAAAGCAGCGGAAGCTAAAGGCGATAGCGCGTCGGGCCAGCAGCCGGCGGCGCAGAGAATCGCGCTGAATCAGGAGTAGCAGGTTGAAGCCAATCAGTGACAGCAGCAGTCCGCCCAGCCCAAACAGCGTAAAATTGACGGCCGTCATCACCAGTCGCCAGCAGTAGTTAAGGCGGCTGCCTGAGTGCTGAGCGGGTTGTGAGCAATCAGCCATGACTTCTCTCCCAGTGCCATGTCAGGCGTTCGCCTGCCAGGCTGAAGGTGGGCGAAGCCGCCAGCCATTGCTGCAGAAAACGCAGGCTCTGCGGTAACAGCGTTTCTGCCCTCTTCTCTTCGCCTTTACAGCCAGTGCAATACAGTTGTTCGCCCGCACGCAGCAGCAGTGCCACCGCATAAGGAAAATTCACGCGCTGATCCGCCAGCCACGGCAGATAATAGTCCGGCACGATGCCGTCGAAGTCGACCAGCAGCACCTGCTGATAACCCGCCTGATGCAGAGCGCTGACTTCAATCAATCCCTGCTGAAAAGAGTCCATGCCTGCCGCAATGGAGGTCGAAACCAGCGGCGCTTTTGCCGCAATGGTCAGGCTGCCAACCGCCGAATTGTGAACTGACATGGCAAAGTCTGTAGGTGACATTGACTGTTGATCTGCAAGGGTATTAAGAATACGCAGATTACGCTCCAGTTCACCGTGACGGCTGGTAAACACGATAGCGTCTGCCTTCTGCCGTGCCAGAAGCGCCAGCCCACACTCTACCGCCGCACGGCTGCCGCCGCTCAGACGACGCGACGTCATCATCGGTAAGTATTGCGGCTTTGCCATCGCCGCTAAGGGGTCGATGGCCCTGCTCTGTTGCGCCCAGTCCTGCCAGGCTTCTGGCGCGCTTAAACCCGGAGCCATTGCCTGCCAGTCGACCAGTGAGTAAGCGAGTTTCATCTCAACACTCTTTTCATCATACGTGTGGAGTCGGCGTTCATTGGATCGTCACTCCTGCCTTCTGCAAAAAAAGTGCGTACCGGAAAACCTGCCGAACCCTAATCAGGTTCTCACGGTAGAGGTTTACTCAAGGATTCATCAATAGCAGCTCATCTGATTTGTCGGCCGGCTGCCGCAGAACTTTATGCTTAGCGAGTCTGTCGACCCATTATTGCAACAGCACGCCGATCACCGGGCGGCCAGGGCCGACAGCCGCAACTGAATATCCTGATCGAGATTGGCCATCCAGTCGTTGTCGTTATTGAGGATCACACCCTGTCCCGCTCTCAGGTTTTCACTGCCGACAGACTCAATGCGGTAATTCTGTCTGGTGTAAGTAATGCGGATGGTCGCCACAACATCACGCTGGGCCAGACGACCATTGATTACACCAGGCGAAACGGGTGTCATCAGCTGTTTCCGGCCAATACCCGCCTCAATGATCGCCAGTTTCATCTGATTATCACTGTCATGCTGAGTGAGGGCCTGATTCACGTTATGAATCGGCGGCGTGCATGCGCAGCCGGTTAATCATGCAGCGACCACAGCCAGCGCAAAAATTGTTTTTTTGATCATAACGAGTCCCTTCTTTGATCTTTTTTATCAGTGAGTTAAACGTAAAAATCATCCAACACCAGCTTAACATTACGTGCATTTTTCCGGCTGGCTGGTTCAAAACCCGCGCATGATACCATCGAATGTAAAGACAGGTAAGCAGAAGTATGTATAGGTTTTGGGTGGTTATTTGAGGGATTAACGCGAGGTAAAATGCGCAGTCGCGGCGTCTGCGCAGAGGCCGATCCCGGCCGCAGAAACTCTTACTGCGGCTGGATCGGCCCGGACAGTCATTGTGTGGAGGCGGGTGCCCAGCCACCGCCCAGTGCGCGATAGAGATCGATCTGCGCCAGCAACAGATTATTTTTAACGGCCACCCGATTCAGCTGAGTTGAAAACAGGGTTCGCTGCGCATCCAGTTCATCCAGATAGGAAGCGTAGCCATTTTGATAGCGGTTGCGGGCAATGCGCAGCGCCTCGGTTACGTAAGTTTCCTGCTTTTGCAGTTCCTGAAGCTGTGCCTCACGCTGTCGGATAGCGTCCAGGGCATCATTGACTTCCGAGAAGGCGTTGCGCACCACTTTTTCATAGCCGTACAGCGCCTGATTGCGCGTTGCCATTGAGACATCAACCTGTGCCGTCAGCGCTTCACGGTTCAGCAACGGTGCCAGAATGCTGCCGCCCACGCTCCAGAGCCGGAATGGATTGTCTGCGAGCTGGTGCAGCACCGAACTCTGCAGGGTGCCGGTGGCAGTGAGGTTCAGCCCTGGCAGCAGCTTAGCGCGCGATGAGGCAAGGCTGGCATCTGCGGCCAGTAACTGACGCTGCGCCTGCACAATATCCGGGCGGCGATTAAGCAGTTCGGACGGCAGCAGCGACGGCATCTGCTGCGGTAGAATCTGGTCAAACTGCTGACGACGGGCAATGCTACGCGGGTTCATGCCCACCAGGATGCTCAGCGCATTCTCCTGCTGCGCGATCTGATGCTGCAGCTGCGGTATCTGTGCTTTCGCCGACTGATATTCAGAAGCGGCCTGCATCCACTCCAGCCTTGAGGTGTAGCCGCTCTCAAACTGACGCTGGGCTAGCTTCAGTGAATTGTTGCGGGTCGCCAGCGTCGCCTCGGTGACCCGCAGCTGTTCATCCAGCGCGCACAGGTTGAGATAACCCGATGCCACTGAGCTGGCAATGGTCAGCTCTGCAGCAGACGCGGCGGCCTGCTGCGCCGCTAAGCTTGCCTGCGACGCCGAGACGCTATTGCTACGCGCCCCCCAGAGATCAACCTCGTAATTTGCCTGTAACAACCCCTGAAAAACATCGGTTTCATAGGGCTGGCCCGTCACTGACGAGAGCGTTCGCTCACGGGTCGCCGCTACGCCGGCGCTGAGGGTCGGAAATTCATCACCCTGCGTGGCGCGCAGCTGGGCGCGATACTGATCCACTCTGGAACGCGCGGTGAGAATATCAGGATTGTTGCGCAGCGCCTGTGTGACCAGCCGGTTGAGATACGCATCATGAAACGCGCGCCACCACTCCGCTTCCGGCGCAGCAGCAGGCCCGACACTGTTGCGCCAGGCGGCGGGGATCGGCAGAGAGGACGGTGCCTTTTCAACCTGCGTGGCGCAGCCGGTCAGCGCCAGCATCAGCGCACTTACCAGTAAGCCGCGACGCATCATTGTGCGCCCTCATCGGCGGCCTGGGCTGCGGTATCGATATCGACTTCAACCGACATGCCCGGGCGCAGCTGCTGCATATCCTGCTCGTTGATACGGATCCGAACCGGAATACGCTGCGCAATTTTAACGAAGTTACCCGTGGCATTGTCAGGTGAAATAGCGCTGAACTCTGAGCCGGCTGCCGGCGAGATAAATTCCACCTGCCCGTTAAAGCGTTTGCCATCCAGTGCATCGACCCGAATCGTCACCGGCAGGCCAGGCCGGATATGGGCCAGTTGAGTCTCTTTCAGGTTCGCGATGATCCATTTGTGATTGGGCACTACCGAGGTCAGGCGCGTACCGGCCGTGACATAGGCGCCGGTTCGCACTGACAGCTGACCGAGCTGGCCATCATCAGGCGCGGTAATCCGGGTATTCGCCAGATCGATCTCCGCCAGCTCCAGCGCGGCGCGGGCGCTCTCGACATCCCCCTCCAGCGCGTCGCGATTAACGATAACGGTTTGCAGGTTCTGCTGCGCGACGGCGATCTGCGCGGCAGCCTGGCGGACCTGGGCCTGGGCCTGAGCGTTTGCTGCGCGGGCGGCGTCGCGCTCACGTACCGACAGCGATCCATCCGCCGCAAGATTCTCAACGCGTTTGAGATCAAAGCCGCTTTTCAGTGCCTGCGCTTTCGCGTTTTCCAGCGCCGCTTTATTGCTCTGGATGGTCGCTTCTGCGCTGCGCCGCTGCTGCAGATTGTTTTTCAGAGCCGCCTGCTTCATCGCCAGTTGCGCCTGCGCCTGATGCACCCGCTGACGATAGATTCGATCATCAATCGTCATCAGCAACTGCCCTTTCTTCACCGGCTGCAGATCGATGACCTTTACCGAGGTGAGATAGCCATTCACCTGCGGACTGATAAAGGTCACCTGACCGCGCACATAGGCATTCTCGGTGCTTTGTATTGCGCTGGTAAAAGGCCAAAGCTGCCAAGCATACAGGATAACCAGTACGCCAATCACTACAATACCGCTGCCAGCGGCTATCGAAAGAATACGTCGACGGTTTGCACGTTCGCGTTCTGCCGCCTGAAGCTCATCCTGCTGACTCATTGTTTCTCCGTTGATTCCTGTAACGCAGCCAGCTGTTGCTGCTCACGCAGATTAAATTGTGCCTGACGCCAGTCAAGATAACGACGCCGGGTTAAACGCCAGATGACCCACATCAGAGTCACCAGAGCCAGCGCAGCGGTTAACAGATAGGTATCGTTGTAGGCGAGCACATTAGCCTGTAGCGTGGCGACCGTCTGTAACTGGGTGGTGCTCTGCGCACCGCGCAGAACGTCGTCACCCACCAGTGAATTAAATAGCGCGTTGTACTGGCTTAGCCGTTCGGTAACGTTAGGATCGAGCAGTGAGAGTTGATCGCCCAGCAGGCTGGAGTGATATTTTTCCCGCCAGACCTGAAAAGTGCCAAGGATCGCTGAGCCGATCAGTCCACCCAGGTTCTGACTCATGCCAAACAGCACCACAAAGCTCACCAGGTTTTTTGGCTGGGTCACCACGCTACCAATGCCCATCAGCATCGCCGGTGCCATGAAAAAGGCGCTGCTGAAGCCCAGCAAAAACTGGCTCAGATACATTTCGGGGCCACGGGTCAGCGGACTGGATTGCGCATCCATCAGCGAGGCGATAATCATCACCACCAGCGAGGCGACAATCGGCCAGTTGAGATGATTGGGTTTGATGGTGAGTGCGCTGGCGGCGATGCCCACGATAACCCCGGCCATGATCGCCAGTGCCAGACCGCGCATTTGATCGTTCTGCAAACCCATCTGCTGCAAAAAGCCGATCGCGCCGGTGTTCTGTTCCGCCAGTACGATACGGATCATGACCATGACAATGCCAAGCCGCACCATCATGCCGCTGCTCAGCCAGCGGGTGTTAATCAGGGGGTTACGCCGGTTATGCTCAATAACAATCGCCGCGACAATCAGCGTCAGGGCAATTGCAGTACAGATTCCCAACCACGGCGTGGTGAACCACCATTCAATGCGACCCAGCGTCAGCACGCCGCACAGCAGCGCCATGCCAGGCGCCAGCAGAACGAAGGTCAGGAAATCCATCTTTTCAAAGGTTTTAATGCGATCGCCTGGTGGCAGTTTCACCAGCAGCACCCCACCCAGCGCGATCAGTGCCAGACCGAGTTCAAACAGATAAAGGCCACGCCACTCGTTGAGCTGCAGTAATTCTGACGAAAATAAGCGGGCCAGCGGAATAGCCAGCTGAGAGACCGTCAGGCCAATCACCAGCGCTTTCAGGCGATGTTTTGCGGGCCAGGCCTGAACCTGATAGTAGATGCCCAGTGAGCTGAGCGCCGCCGCCACCATGCCATGGGCGGTGCGCACAATGATCGCCGAGCTCAGGTCGTTAGCGAATAAATGAAAGAATGCGACCAGTACATAAAGCACCAGAAAGGCTTCAGTAAAGACACGCAGGCCAAACTGCTGTCGGAATTTTACCAGCAGCAGATTTATAGAGATGTTGCCCATCACGTAGACCGCAGGTAACCACGCAATCTCATTCGACCAGGCTCCAAAGGTGCCCTGCAGATTAACCAGGTTCGCGGTGACCAGTGCGTTGCTTAACGCGCCGGTCAGCGAAATCAGTAAGCCGATCAGGCCAAATGCCAGACGCTTTGGCATGGGATGCAGCGGCGTCGAGGGCGAACCCGGCAACATCGGTTTTTCGTGCGGTAACCACTCGCGTGCTGCGTAGGGATTTCGCTTTGCCACTGCTACATGCTTCCCATTCGGCTCAGCAGTTGTTGCAGGACGCGCTCGGTGACGGCCAGATCCCCGGGATCAATATCAGCCAGCATTTCAGTACGGAGAGCATCAGCCTCGGTTTTCACTTTGGCGAAGGCTTCATTGCCTTTATCGGTCAGCACCAGGTGACGTTTACGGCGATCTTCTGGCGGTTGTACCCGCGTCAGCAGCGACTGTTTCACCAGCCGATCCACCAGCGGCACCATACTGGCATCTTCCAGCCCCAGCAGTTGCGCCAGTTCGGTCTGCGTCATGCGCTGCGGCTCACTGGCAATCAGCCCGATGGCCATCCAGCTGCTCATGCTTAAGCCGCTATCTTTAAGGTGACGATCAACCGCCAGGCGCCAGGCATGGGCGGTCAGATGCAGTAAGTGGGTAAAGGTACGCGTATGCTCAGACAAATGTTAGCAGCCTAATAGTAAGATATCTAATTGAGTGGAGGCGTTATTATACGCAAAGCGAAACGCGATTGAAAAGCGTCCGGTCTGTTAAAAATTAGTGGATCGCGTCAGAATGTCCAGAGGCCGCAATCAGGAGCCGGATAACATGAATCAGGCATCAGCAAACTGGATCGATTTGCGCCGTGACGCCGTTAGCGGTATTGAGGCATTGCGCGCCCATTTCACTGGCCACGCCTGGGATCCCCACTGGCACGACAGCTATCTTATTGGCGTGACCGAGCAAGGTGTACAGCAGTTTCATTCGCGGCGCAAACAGCATCAAAGCCGTCCCGGCACGGCTTTTATGCTGGAGCCTGAGGAGTTGCATGATGGCGATGCTATCAACCACAGCGGCTTCACCTATCGTATGCTCTATCTTTCACCGCAACAGATTGCGCAGCAGCTTACGCCTAATCAGGCTGATGACCCCTTGCCGCGTGAACTCCGCTTTGCAACCACACTGCGCGACGACCGCCCATTGGCTTATGCTGTCTGGCACGCGTTTGATGCACTGTGGTACAACCATCCCGCGATCATCAAAGAGGCGGCGATGGATCGGATGTTCAGTCAGCTCACCTCGCACCGGCAATGGTCACTGCCCGCTCAGCCCGTCGATAAAGATGCCAGGCTGGCTTTGCAGGCGCGTGACTGGCTGATTGCCCATCATGCGGAAATCCCGGCCTGCTGCAGATGGCGCAGCAGCTGCAGGTGTATCGCTTCCGGTTATCACGCCTGTTCCAACGCACTGGGGTTTGCCGCCTCACGCCTGGCTGGTGCAATGGCGGCTGCTGGGCATTGCCATCGTCGGCGATAAAAAAAACCTGCGTAAGCTGACGGCTAAACTGGTGTTGTTCAGCTAATTTGTTCCCGGGAAGCTGGCCACGGCTTCCCGGCTTTTTCCACCCGGTTCGCCAATCCCGCCATCTGTATAGGTTATTTGTACAACTTTTGTGTCGGAATAATCCTTATAACCCCTTGATAAGTTGTGAATGGCACATTTTGCTAAAGAATTCGATTTTACAGATAGTTATTCATTGTATAAGTTTACTGCCACGAGTTGTATGCGACTCTGTAACGAATGATGCATTTGCGTCGCCTCTGAAGGTGTCAGTGGATTTCCACCTTCAGAGGTTAATTTTTGTTTGCTCAATTTGTGGCACTGGTACCATCGCATCTGTCCATGCGGTGGTTTTTTTGATCGCTTTTGTCCTGACATCCGAACCGGAATCGGGCTGTTCTGAAGGGCTTACACATGCAATATATTATTCCCCGGACCAATCAGGAAATCGCTGATTATTTTAACCCTGCGGCCAACAAGCCAGCCAGCGAGATGGAAATGCTGGGTATCCTGATTGCAGAAATTTTGCAGTCAGGCATGCCAGTGAATAATAAAGCCATTATTTCCAAACTCATTCATCGGCTTGAACTGGAAAGTGACAGGGAAATGCTGGATAGCTACCGCCAGCTGCTCGACCTCGTGGTCCACAAGACCCCGGATGATTTTTCGCTGTAAGACTGACTCCATGGAGGGAGTTCCCCCCTTTTTCTGGCATCTTTGCCCGTCGCCCGGTACTATCTGCCCCTCACCATGAGCCTGATCTTCCCGCCCCTCGCGCGGGAGCAAAACAACTAAAGAGCCTGCAGACCTTTATGACTCAAACCAATGATGTTGCCGCAACCGACGTTGTGGCGGGCGATATCAGTGTGGGGCGCGTTCTGCGTTCGCCTGCGCTGCTGACCCGCGAATGCCTTGCCGGAGTAATTACCGCGCTGGCATTAATCCCTGAAGTGATCTCCTTTTCCGTTATTGCCGGTGTAGACCCTAAAGTGAGTCTCATCGCCTCGGTCGTGCTCTGCCTGACCCTGTCGATACTCGGCGGACGCCCGGCGATGGTTACGGCGGCTGCCGGTTCTGTCGCACTGGTTATCGGACCGATGGTTCATCTGCACGGTGTTGAATATATTCTTCCCGCGGTAGTCATGGGCGGCGTGATTCAGATTCTGTTTGGCGTGGCCGGTCTGGCACGCATGATGCGCTACATCCCCCGCTCGGTGATGCTGGGATTTGTGAATGCGCTGGGCGTGCTGATTTTCTTTGCTCAGGTGCCGCACGTATGGGGCCAGTCATCACTGGTGTGGATCTTCTTTGCCGCGACCCTGGCAATCGTGCTGTTGTTACCGCGTCTGTTAAAGAGTGTTCCTTCTCCGCTGGTTGCCATTGTAGTGGTGACGGGCGTCGCGCTATTAATGGGCTATCGCATGCCGAACGTGGGCGATGAAGGACCGATGAGTCCTGGCCTGCCCGGTTTTAACAGCCTGCTGGTACCGCTTAACCTGCAGACTCTGCAGATTATCTGGCCCACCGCACTGAGTATCGCCTTTGTCGGGCTGATGGAGTCGCTGCTGACCGCCAAACTGGTCGATGACCTGACTGATACCCCGTCCAGTAAGCGCCGCGAATCCTGGGGTCTGGGTGTGGCAAATATCCTTGCGGGATTTTATGGCGGTATCGCCGGATGCGCGATGATAGGTCAGACTATCGTCAACGTTGAGCTGGGCCGTGCGCGCAGCCGCGTTTCAACCGTGGCTGCGGGTCTGGTGCTGCTGCTGCTGGTGACCGGACTGAGCCGGATAATGGCGCAAATTCCGATGGTAGTATTGGCCGGTATCATGATGGTGGTGGCAGTGAAAACCGTTAACTGGCATAGCCTGCAGCCCAACACACTGAAACGTATGCCGTGGTCAGAGACGCTGATTATGGTGCTGACAGTGGCGGTAACGGTCTGGACAGGAAATCTGGCACTGGGCGTACTCGCTGGAGTGATCCTGGCGATGCTGTTGTTTGCCCGCCGTATTGCACATGTCATTCATGCTGAACGTCAGCTGAGTGAAGATGGTAAGTCGGTACGCTATGAGGTACGCGGTCCGCTGTTCTTTGCCAGCAGCAACGATCTGTTTGAGCATTTTGATTATGCGCATGACCCGAAAAAAGTGACGATTGACTTAACGCACGCGCAGATCTGGGATGCATCCAGCGTCGCAGCGCTGGATGGTATTGAATATCGCTATCAGCGTTATGGTGCAGAAGTGATGATTGAAGGGCTGGATCCGCGCAGCACTGATTTCCACCAGCGCCTTACCGGTAATTTCGGATAAATAGCTCCATTCTGCTGCCTCTCCGGCAGCAGACTTTACTCTGCCTGTTGCCGCCGCGCCCGATAGCGGCCAACCATAGTAATCAGCGCCTGATAGATTAAACCAGCATAGAGACTTGTCAGAATCGCCAGGCCTGGCTCTTTTCCCTGCTGATGCCATGACATAAACCACATGAATACGCCCCACAGTACAGAGAACACCAGCCATCCGCGGACGAACTTCATAATGCCATTCATAACGACTCCTCTTAAATAATGAACCACCTTAACCTGCTCCGGCCCAAAAAGCATCGCCCGTTTATTCGGGTTGAGAGACGTCTCATATAATCGTCACGAACTCTCTCTCTGGCTCGGACATGTTACCTCGTCCAGGTAATTTTACGGCGATTCTCTATACTCAACGTTCCGCTTACCTGATCAGGGAATTACGATGAAACGTATTGCTTACCTGTTATCGATGCTGGCTATACTTGCGACACTCACTGCCTGTGCACCACCACCGCCGGGCAGAGATGCACCACCGCCACCGCCGCCAGGCAAAGAGGCTCCACCACCCCCTCCGGGCGGGCAGCAGCCAGTTGGCGCACCAGGCGGTGTTGGCCCGGCAGGACAACCGCAGGGATAGTCTGTTTCAGCCAGTCTGCGTTGCAGGCTGGCTAATGCCGAAAGGCGCAGCCGCAGGCTGACATTTCTCCTGGCGCAATTTTGCCAAAATGGGAGTGGCGACGCGCTAATTGCCCCTGCACTTGACTGCTGACAGCGTGCAGCCCCAACCAGCGATCTAACGCGTTGCCCATAATTTGCCTGATATCAGGTGACCAGCTGGTAAGATGCCAGGTAGAGCTCCGGGCTTCTTCACTGTCTCCAAATCCCGCCACCGCAATGTGGGCACCCTGACCAAAATCACGGATTGCCTGTATCGCACCAAAGGCCAGGAGATCGCTTTCACAGAAGAGTGCCTGAATACGATCGGCGGCACGGGTCTTTTTCAAATAATCCATCATCGCCTGATACGCGCCATCACGATCATCTGCCTCTGAAGTCAGCACAGCATTCAGCACCCTGCCCGCCGCCTGTAGTGCCGTGCTATAGCCCTGCTTTTGCGCGCTTTCAACAGGCTGGCTTTGCATAAAGCCAAACCGCTGATGCCCTTCCGCGAGCAGTAATTCCGATGTTACTTCCCCTGCCCGCCGCGCATCCGCTTGCAGTTCAGGCTCCGCGTCAATCTCAAGCACCGGCAAATTGCAGGTATCTGTAATGCGGTTGCCGGGTAGCAGTATCAACCCCCGCGTCGCAAGCGGTTTCGCCTGCCGGATGAGTGCTGTCAGAGCTTCTTCGCTATCGGCACTCAACAGCACGGTGATAGCACCGCGAACATTAAGTTGCCACGTTACCTCGTCCAGCATTTTCTGTTGATACGGATTGAGCAACTGGCTGGCGACAATACCAATAACCGGCGGTAAAGCCGAAAGGGCTGAGTCATGTTTGAAAGATCTGGTCATTGACGTTAACGTCTCTGCAACGGCAAATAATACCCACCACTTTACGATAAACCAACCTGTTTCAACAGGTTATGAAATTCGACTCAGGCCGCAAAAATGAATGAAATCAGATGTAATCAGGTTTGAATTGGCAAAGCAGTGACACGGATAATGAACGGTTATTCAGCACTGAGACGTGATGCCAGTCGAAAAGCATAAGGATGTGAGGTGCCAGCCATGCCAGATTCCGGGCACAAAAAAACCGCCTCTAAAGGGCGGCTTGACGACACTGCTTATCATTGATTTTATTGGTAAAGCGATATGGTGCCCGGGGCGGGACTTGAACCCGCACAGCCTTACAGCCGAGGGATTTTAAATCCCTTGTGTCTACCGATTTCACCACCCGGGCTGGGTGTAACTGGAGGCGCGTCCCGGAGTCGAACCGAGGTACACGGATTTGCAATCCGCTGCATAGCCACTCTGCCAACGCGCCTTAAACTATGATGCCGCCAGGCTAACCTGACATGCGAATCTGGAGCGGGAAACGAGACTCGAACTCGCGACCCCGACCTTGGCAAGGTCGTGCTCTACCAACTGAGCTATTCCCGCAATTTTCAGCAATCTTATCGAACCTGCTGATTTTGTTTATCTTCTGGCAGCCTGGCTGCCGTTCGATGCGATGCATTCTACTTAGATGACGCAATGAGTCAATAAAATTATCCTCACAGACCATCCGTTTGCTGCTTTTTAAATCGTATCGATCACGGTTCGAGCAAATCACCGCGCGCCGCGCTTAAATACTGGAACATCGACCAGAAAGTCAGCACTGCAGCAATGTATAACGCCACCACGCCAATCGCTACAACGGTGGCATCTGGGCGCCACAGCAGTGCGAAGAGAGACAACATTTGCGCAGTCGTTTTGACTTTACCAATCCAGGAAACAGAAACACTACTGCGCTTGCCAATCTCCGCCATCCATTCACGCAGCGCAGAGATAATGATCTCGCGGGCAATCATGGTTG
Source organism: Pantoea jilinensis (assembly GCF_019104105.1). Lineage (NCBI taxonomy): Bacteria > Pseudomonadati > Pseudomonadota > Gammaproteobacteria > Enterobacterales > Erwiniaceae > Pantoea > Pantoea jilinensis. The sequence continues at coordinate 2,634,881 of NZ_CP077746.1, forward strand.
CCGCTGGCAGAGTAATCCACCATGCGTGAAAATGTTCTGCCACCAGCACCAGCGCTATCGCGACCAGCACTTTATCAGCAACCGGATCGAGGAATGCGCCAAAGCGCGTCGTCTGCTTCCAGCGGCGCGCCAGAAAGCCATCAAACCAGTCGGTAACAGCAGCAAAAATAAAGATCAGTGCAGTAGCCAGCGGCGCCCAAATGAACGGCAGATAGAAAGCCAGCACAAAGAACGGGATGAGCACGACTCGAAACAGGGTGAGACACGTCGGGATGTTTAATTGCATATGCCGGTAACTGTCTGGATATAGGTAGAATTTAACCTATGTTCCTACATTGCCCCCCCCGTTTCAATGTTAGTGTTTCAAGGAATAGTATATTTTTTCTGCCAGCGCATGCGAGATGCCTGGTACATTTGCGATCTCCTCCACCGAGGCATTCATTAACGGTTGCAGGCCTCCCATGTACTTAAGCAGTTGCTGACGTCGTTTCGGCCCGACGCCTTCGATGCTTTCCAGTGCACTGGTGTTCTTCACTTTGGCCCGTTTTTTTCGGTGACCTGAAATTGCATGATTGTGAGCGTCATCACGAATGTGTTGAATCACATGCAGTGCAGGTGCATCAGGTGGCATCGAAACGCCCTCCCCTTCAGCCTCAAAGAACAGCGTTTCCAGACCGGCTTTACGGTCGCTGCCTTTAGCAACGCCGAGTAAAATGGGCTGGTTTTTATCCCAGGGCACATCCAGCTCGGCAAAGACCTGTATCGCCTGTGACAGCTGACCTTTACCGCCATCAATCAAAATCACGTCGGGGATCTTATCTTCTTCAATCGCTTTGCCATACCGGCGTCGCAACACCTGGTTCATGGCGGCGTAGTCATCTCCCGGCGTAATGCCGGTAATGTTGTAGCGACGATAGTCGGCACGCAGCGGACCATTCTGGTCAAACACCACGCAGGAGGCGATGGTCTGCTCACCCATGGTGTGACTGATATCAAAACACTCCATGCGTGTGATCTTGTCGAGCTCAAGAAACTCTGCCAGCGCATTCAGCCGCTGGTGGATGGTAGAGTGCTGAGACAGACGCGTGGTTAACGCTGTCGCGGCGTTGGTGCGCGCCAGCTTGAGATAGCGGGCGCGATCGCCGCGTGGCTTGCTTTGAATGTTAACCCGACGTCCCGCCAGTTCACTTAGGGACTCTGCCAGCAACTCGCGCTCTGGCAAGGTAAAGTCCAGCAGGATGTCGCCAGGCAGCGTACGTGCTTCACTGCCCTGCAGGTAGAACTGCCCGACGAAGGTCTGCACGACTTCGGCCAAATCAGTGTCCACAGGCACCTTCGGGAAGTAGCTGCGGCTGCCCAGCACTTTGCCCTGACGAATGAACAGCACGTGAAGACAGGCCATGCCCGCCTCATAAGCCACACCCATCACATCCAGGTCATCGCCCTGATTGGAGACAAACTGTTTTTCGGTGATGCGCCGCACGGCCTGAATCTGATCGCGCAGCCGGGCCGCTTCTTCGAAACGCAGGCCAATGCTCGCCTCTTCCATACGTTTAACCAGCTGGTTAAGCACCTGATCATCTTTACCGGCCAGGAACAGGCGCACATAGTCGGTCTGCTGCGCATACTCTTCCTCACTGACCAGCCCGGCAACACAGGGGCCGAGACAGCGACCAATCTGATATTGCAGACAGGGCCGGGAGCGATTGCGGTAGACGCTATTTTCGCACTGGCGAATGGGGAAAACTTTTTGCAACAGTCCCAGCGTTTCACGCACCGCATAGCCGTTCGGGAACGGGCCAAAATATTCGCCTTTGGCATGCTTTGCCCCACGGTGCATCGCCAGTCGCGGATGAGTATCGCTGCTGAGAAAGATGTAGGGATACGATTTATCGTCGCGCAGCAGAACGTTATAGCGCGGCTGGTAGAGCTTGATGTAGTTGTGTTCAAGCAGCAGCGCTTCGGTTTCGGTGTGGGTGACGGTGACATCGATGTGCTGGATATTGCTGACCAGCGCTTCGGTTTTTCGGCTGCCGACCTGAACGCGGAAGTAACTGGTCAGACGCTTCTTCAGGTCTTTGGCTTTGCCTACATAGATGACGGTGCCTGAGGCGTCATACATGCGGTAAACACCGGGCTTGCTGGTTACCGTACTCAAAAAGGCTTTGGAATCAAAAACGTCATTCACTACTGATTAACGGCTCCGCATTATAGAGGCCATGTCGAATGGCCAGATGCGTTAACTCTACATCGCCACTGATATTCAGCTTACTGAACATCCGATAGCGGTAACTGTTAACGGTTTTAGGACTGAGATTTAACTGCTCTGAAATTTCCGTCACCTTTTGTCCCCGGGTGATCATCAGCATAATCTGCAATTCCCTTTCCGACAAACAGCTAAAGGGGGATTCCGCTTTTTGCGGCTCAATCTGACTCAGGGCCATCTGCTGAGCGATGTCTGATGCGATATATCGCTGTCCGGCATTCACCGAGCGAATTGCATTGACCACTTCCTGGGGTGCTGCCCCTTTACTGAGGTAGCCTGCTGCCCCCGCCTGCATAACTTTAGCAGGCAGCGGACTTTCCGTATGAATAGTCAGCATAATGATTTTGATATCGGGATTGTAACGCACGATTTTGCGCGTCGCCTCCAGTCCGCCGATGCCAGGCATGTTCATGTCCATCAGGATCACATCAACCTGGTTAGCACGGCACCACTTAGCCGCATCCTCACCACAGTTGGCCTCTCCGACCACGGCCAGACCTTTAACATCCTCCAGGATGCGACGGATGCCGGTACGGACAAGTTCATGGTCATCAACAAGAAGCACACTGATCAACGGGGAAACTCCAGAGGCTGAAAAAGAGGAAGCGACTAACGATTTCAAGCGATAATCATACCCGCTTTTACCTCAAAAGCACATCAACAAAGTAAAACAGTCCTGGCTTAGCCTGTTCACTTTTAGCCTGGCCCAGCCTGAGTTCTCAGACATTTACTGAAACAGAAAGCACCGTCAAACAATCCTTAAAGTCTCACTATTTCATGACATTAACAACTGGTACTACGGTTACCCGGCGCTGCAGTGACAGGTAATATCAGGTGGAAAGCTCTCGTTGATTACTTTCTGCGATTGATTAGTTGCACTGGACAAACCTGCTGTTTCAGACGAAACGAACCGGCTGCATCAGCAACATACTGACGCTGTGATATACTCACGCACTGCTGTTCGGACAGATTGCCGACACGTTGTCATTCACCAAGGAGATACACATGAGCGATGAAGATTTTGCAACTTCGCAGGAAGCCCGGAAATTAGCGGATGAAATCGCGGGGCTGAAGATGATGATCACCCTGATCCTGAAAGGTATGGGCCAGGCTGATGCTGGAAAAGTGATTATCAATATGGAACGCTATGTACAGACGCTGGGTGACAAGCCTCAGGCGGAAGTGTTCAGCAACACCATTAAGCAGATTAAAACGGCCTACCGTCAGTAATTCTTTTGCCCCCAGTGGCGGGGGCATATACGCTAACTGTGCGCCTGCCAGTTAACGGAAACGCCCAGCGTTGGCAGTACCTCTTCCGGACTGAAACGCCTTGTTCCCCGATACTTCTCTGCCAGCGCTGGCTGTTCCACCGGAATCCTGATCGCAAACAGATTATCTTCTGACAGAATAAGTCCCGGCGTTAGCGGCTCATACACCACCCCATGCTGTTCAAACATCTTTTCCAGCATCGGCGTTGCTGAACTAATGATGTACTCCATGCCATTGAGTTCTGCCATCTGCACCGCGTGCCAGAGAATATTCAGCGGCAGTTCGGCGTCGACCTCCAGCCGGGCCGAGAAGCGCGACATTTCCCACACTCTCTCATGGCTGAAAGGCAGCACAATGCCTTCGCTCTGCTCAGGTTCAAACCAGGGCATCAGACGTGCACAGCCGCTGATTCCTTCACGCGCATTCCATGCGATTAACCAGGTCACATCTGAACGATCATAGCGATCATATTCCTGTCCTGGCGTACTCAGACGGGGCGGTATTGACCACCCTTCGCCGCGCGCAAAGACGCTGTAACGGTAGCTGCCGAGTTCGGCAAGCAACGAGGATGGCATATCCTTTAATTGCGTTTGCACTATTTTCATCATGCGCCTCTGACATCCCCATTTTTACAATGATTTCTTTGCGCCAGCCTGACACAGTCCCGGCGCAGGGTAGACAACAGACCTGTACAAAGGAACTGCCAAATGTAGCAGTTGTTTTATGTTCAAATCAGTCCGATTGCTGCTGCGTAGCAGGCAATCTGCGTTTTATTGGAAACATTGAAACGCTTTTGCATATTTTTTTGGTGAAAATTAACGGTATGTTCAGAGATGGATAAAATAAGAGAAATTTCGACCGCCGTTTTTCCTTCACCCGTCCATTTCAGAATTTCCAGCTCACGCTGACTAAACTCTTTTTTCAGTACCATCATTGCATCATCGCTAAAGCGTTCCAGCGTATCCAGGCTTAGTTCCGCTAAAAGGTGCAGTTTTACTTCAAGCTCTTCGTGGCAGAGCTTGAGAGGAATGGGCTGTTGCGATGATATAGATAATATACCAAGCGCGCGATTTGGTGCCATTGCAGAGCAAGAAAATCCGCTCTGCAGCCCATACTCTCTTGCCTCACGCCACAGATTGCCGGCACCAGCGAACATTTCTTCTGTCCACATCAACCCTCTTCCCGGTCGCTGACACAGCGAGAGTACCGGATCGACAGCGTAATAATTCTGCTTCTCATAACGTTTAACCCATAATTTGGGATAGGTGCTATGCAGATGAATACGCGGCCGGCTAAAGGGCACCGGATGCTGAATCAAAAAAGCGAAATAATCGAAACCTAATGACTCAGTAAATTGTTGCAATAATGGCTTCAAATCAGAACATGCCATTAATGCCTGAAATTGTTGTTTCACCTCACTTCGCCAGGCGAAATAATTTTCAGTACTCATATTGCCTCAACGTTAATTTCACTCGCTCTTGCGGAAATATTCATTCGGATTCATCGGATAAATTAAATTAGCATAAGTCATTTAATTCATCGTCAGGGATGAACCCGTCGCCCTGCGGGGCCAATTAACCTTTCACCTTGTGAGCGGAGTGAAAAAGCTTGCTGGCAATGGTAATGTGAGGTCGATCACAGCAATTTCAATCACCCCATGAGAATAAGATTTTTCTGATAGGATTTCAATCCCCGACATCGGGCATCACTTTATCATTTGCCAGTAATTTCAGATAAAGATATTCAATAACGCGTCACATCGCTGAGTAAATAACGAGTAAACAATGTGTTAAATAGCGATTATAAGCGAGACGGCAGGCCTGGTTGACTGACATATTTTTCATCAGGAAATAAGCGCAGCTTAGTTATTGTCGCCTTAAGTCCAGGCACTGGCAGCCAGTTATGTGGCTGTTTTACTCATCTTCACGACAGATTCCCGGCTTCCGGCAGGTATTCAGCAGGTCATGATGGCACATCTACCTTCATTTTTTGCCTCTCTTCATCAGGCCTGGCCATGCGCTGTTAATAAGAACATTCTGCTCATGCATTGCATGGCGATATTCTCTTCTGAACCCTTCCCATCACGGCAGGATTTTTCTTATCTGCCCTCACTAAGCCCTGGCCGGTAAAATCAGCTTCACTCCTCTCCCGGTGTCAATAATGCTATAGCACAAAACACTATTTATAGCATCTGTACATCAATTACTGATTCTCTTTTAATCAATTAAATCAATTTATCGATAGCCATAAACCGGAACCACATAAAATAGATTTACGGAATAAAAATCGCCCATCACGCTTAAGACAAATTCATATTAATACGATTATTCTTACAAGTAAGATCGTGAAAAAATTTCATTATAACGTGGAGCCTGTTAGCACCATCGATGCTGAAAAATCGCGCAATCCATTAACCCCGCAGGCGTAGATTTATTTTAAATAATGGACCTGAAAAAGGCGCTTTTTCGGCACCCTAATCTGTCGTCAGGCTAAATCCCGTGTGATTCGGGTTCTGCGATGAAAACTGGGTGGGTTTTGCAAACGCTGTCAGAACATTTCTTAACCAAACACGGTATTAATCCTGTCTGATGATTTATCGGCAGTACCCTGCTCCTCGCATACCCAGATGAAAATGTGAGGCATGTGCAGCATTGTAATCCGGGCCGAGCGCATTGCCGAACACCTCACAGCCGCCACGCCACAACGTATGTAACATCGCCGCCTTTTCTTCTGGCTGTTGCCAGTGACGACTGACCTCAAGCCGCTGACCATCAGCCAGCTGAAAGCCTGTGACATCCCACGCATCGGCGGTGGCATGCTCGCTAAGCCGCCCTTGTGTGCGGTGATAGATGTTACGACAGGCATAGCTGCCGACATGCGTAATTCGTACCAGCGGACTGTGCATATCCCTGGCGGTCTGTTCACGACTGTGAAGCGCATACATCGTACTGGCGACCGCCATAGGGCAACTGGCGAGAAAACTGCTGCTGAGGCTGATCGGACCGAATTTCTGGATCCTCAACGGATGAGTAAGCGGGCATTTACCTGTTACAGGTGGACGCTCAGTGAAACTGACCCAGCCCGCCTGTTGAGCACGACGCATCACCGCCAGACACGCCTCAGGATTGCTGGCCAGCCTTTTCATTTTGATCTGCGTCATCCAGCCCGGCGGGTCGGTGACAGAGAGCGGTATAAACGGATTGAACTGCGGCGGCAGATGCTGCTTAAGCCAGGGTAAGCTGCCCCACCCCAGCGCGATTAACAGCAGAAACAGGATAAGCGTACGCATAGTCCCCTGTGCAGCATGATGATAAGCAAAAAAAAAGTGTAGGGGCAAAAAACCCTTTACGCCGTCTGCCTGACATTACGTGATGAATCATTACTCAGACTGACGCAGTAATAACCAGAATGACCCGCTGCCACCGTCATTGCGCCTGACCGGTATCACATCAGGTAAAAAATTGTTACCGGCTTTGGGGTGACTTCCTCTATCTTATCCGACTTGCCCTCAGGCAGATGCCTTAACTAACAGCCAGCAGAGCTGACACAACATCAAGACAGGAAAGACAATTCTATGGTTGATCAATCTAAAGAAACCGCACGCACCCAGGATGCGCCTGATAAATTACAGCGCAACCTGCACAACCGTCACATCCAGCTAATCGCCATCGGTGGCGCTATCGGCACCGGCCTGTTTATGGGTTCCGGTAAAACCATCAGTCTGGCCGGTCCCTCGATCATTTTTGTCTACATGATTATCGGCTTTATGCTGTTCTTTGTGATGCGCGCCATGGGGGAGTTGCTGCTCTCCAACCTTGAGTACAAATCTTTTAGCGATTTTGCGGCTGACCTGCTTGGTCCGTGGGCGGGATATTTTACTGGCTGGACTTACTGGTTTTGTTGGGTGGTGACAGGCATCGCTGACGTGGTGGCCATCAGCGCCTATTTCCAGCTCTGGTTTCCGGGCTTCTCAATCTGGATGAGCGCTCTGCTCTGCGTAGTGGTTTTTCTGGCGCTGAACATTGCCACCGTCAAGCTGTTTGGCGAAATGGAGTTCTGGTTCGCAATCATTAAAATCGTCGCCATTGTGGCGCTGATTGTGACCGGGATTGTGCTGGTGTCTGTTCACTATCCTTCACCGGGTGGCGGCACGGCGGCACTGAGCAACATCTGGGATCACGGCGGGATGTTCCCGAAAGGTCTCAGCGGCTTCTTTGCCGGGTTTCAGATTGCGGTGTTTGCCTTTGTCGGTATTGAACTGGTGGGCACGGCAGCAGCTGAAACCCACAATCCGCATAAAGTCTTACCGCGTGCTATCAATGCGATTCCACTCAGGGTGATCATGTTCTACGTGCTGGCACTGATGGTCATTATGGCGGTAACGCCGTGGACCCAGGTCATGGCCGATCGCAGTCCGTTTGTTGAGATGTTCGTCCTGATTGGTCTGCCCGCTGCGGCAAGTATCGTCAACTTTGTGGTGCTGACCTCTGCCGCCTCTTCAGCCAACAGCGGTATCTTCTCCACCAGCCGTATGCTCTATGGCCTGTCGCAGCAGGGTGTCGCCAGTCGCGCGTTTGGCCGGCTTTCCGCCCGCGCGGTCCCTACCACGGGTCTGTTTTTCTCCTGTCTCTGCCTGCTGATTGGCGTAGCGTTGATCTATTTGATCCCGGATGTCATGAAGGTCTTTACGCTGGTGACGACCGTCTCCGCCATCCTGTTTATGTTCGTCTGGACCATCATTCTGTGCAGCTACCTGGCCTACCGTAAAAAGCATACGCAGCGCCATGCGGAGTCGGCCTTTAAGATGCCGCTCGGCAAATTCATGTGCTGGGTTTGCATGGCCTTCTTCGCCTTTGTGCTGGTGCTGCTGACGCTACAGGAAGATACGCGCCAGGCGCTGATGGTTACGCCACTCTGGTTTGCCCTGCTGGGTGTGGGCTGGATGCTGCGTAATCGTCGCAGCCGCTAATCGGTAACAGCATGGAAAAAGCCCGGTCATCTGACCGGGCTTTTTTACAGGCGCTCGCCAAGTGACGAGAAAATGGCGGATAAAGAGGGGCGTTCATAAGGTAAACGCTGTGGCCGTGCATCGGGATGCTGAGGCGAGCCCAGACCAAAGGTGAACGTATAGCTATCGCCTTCGCCCATACGAAGGTCGGCAATTGTCGTCTCTCCATCCTGCTCACGCAGGGCGTAAAAACCGTGGCTGAACCAGGCGACACGTTCTGCATACCAGCTGCCCCGAAAAGCGTCAAACAGCTCAGGATGCCGCGGATACCATGTCACCTGCAGGGGACGCGACGGCGAGAGCAGTGACCAGTAAGCTTCGCCGTAGCGTTCCGGCGTCATAATCACGCTGCGCCAGACCAGCGTATTAAACGCAGTGGGCGTTACCAGCACGTGATTAGCCGCAATCCCCTGTGTCGTCAGCGACGCCCGAATTTGCCAGCCTGCCACGCCCTGAATCACCACGCTCCAGACCAGATACAGTGTACTCAGCGTCAGTCCGACACGGTTACCGCGGATGCCTTTGTCACCGCGACGCCAGAGCGCAACGCCCAGCCCTGTCAGCAGTGGAAATGTATAAAGGGGATCAACGATATAAATACTGCCGATGGCATAGGGATAATCGGTGAGTGGCAGACCAAGCTGGGTACCATAAACCGTCATCAAATCAAGCAGCGGATGGGTAATCAGAGCCAGCCAGATCGCAGGCCACCATGCCAGCCACTTCACCCGCTGACGACACAGTGCTGCTACGAGCCAGGCAATCAGTGGCGATGCCAGCGTAAGCCAGAGCAACGCATGCGTTTCTGTGCGATGCAGCGTTATGTTGCGTATCGCATCGCCGTGGTCAATAAACACATCCAGATCGGGTAAGGTGCCGCAGACACCGCCCACCAGCGCGGCCTGCCAGATCGGCGCCCGTCGTCCCATCACGGCAACACTAACTGAGGCACCCAGTACGAACTGCGAAACAGAATCCATTAATTCACTCCGTTACCGAACGATGAATGTGTCCCCATCTAGCGTACGCGAATTCCTTCAATGATCATGCGCTGAACATTATCAACAGCCTGGTCGAAAAACGCCGGATCGCTGAGTGTCTGACCGGTGACAGCCTCAACCTGGGTAGCAAAATCGGCGTAATGCTGTGTGGTGGCCCACAGCATAAAGATCAGATGCTGCGGCTGAACGCCTGCCAGCCGTCCCTCATCAATCCAGCGTTCAATAATGGCCGCCTTGTCATCCACCAGTTGCTTGAGATCGCCCGCCAGCTCACCTTTCAGCAGCGGTGCGCCCTGCAGCATTTCCAGACAGAACAGCCGCGAAGCCTGAGGATGATCGCGCGACACTTCCAGCTTCAGCCGGATGTAGCGCCGAATAGCGACGAGCGGATCCTGATCGTGGGCCAGGGCACGCAACGGCGCCAGCCAGACATCCAGAATCTGCTTAAGCACCGCCACATAAAGCACTTCTTTTGAGGGAAAATAGTAGAGCAGATTGGTTTTAGAGACATCGGCCAGCTCAGCCACCTTATCGAGGCTGGTGCCGTGAATGCCAAACTGTGAAAAGAATGTTAACGCCGCTTCCAGTATAGCGGCCCGCTTCGCTGCAACCGCACGCGATCGACGCGTTGGTTTTTTTTCATCGGTATTCACAGGTTTACCTCATCCATCTGGTGTCAGCGCATCATAGCAAAGGGATTCATCGCTGCCCAATCCACTCCCTGCACCTTTTTTGCCCAGGTTGCATGTAAAACGTGCAGCGAATTTTGACCAGATGGTCCGAAATGGACCAGTGACTCCACTTACCTCTTTCGGGTTAAATTTAACTCATTGTTATTTAAAACAATAAAAAATGTGGCACACAGTTTGCAGAATTGTGACTGAGCGCAGCCCACAAGGACGTAGCAGGATGCAGTGCAGCGCGTGAAATACCTTTCCCCCATCGCAACGAGGTTTCACATGAAGATAGGCGTCTTTATTCCGATTGGTAACAATGGCTGGCTGATTTCGTCCAATGCGCCGCAGTACATGCCAACGTTTGAACTGAACAAAGCCATTGTGCTGAAAGCAGAGCATTACCATTTCGACTTTGCGCTCTCGATGATCAAACTGCGCGGCTTTGGCGGTAAAACAGAATTCTGGGATCATAACCTGGAGTCATTCACGCTGATGGCAGGCCTGGCTGCTGTCACGTCACGTATTGAGATCTATGCCACTGCGGCCACCCTGACGCTGCCTCCGGCCATTGTGGCGCGCATGGCGTCCACCATTGATTCCATTTCAGGCGGTCGTTTCGGTGTCAACCTGGTAACCGGCTGGCAGAAACCAGAATATGAACAAATGGGAATGTGGCCTGGCGATGAGTACTTCGGCAGCCGTTATTCTTATCTGACCGAGTACGTTACCGTGCTGCGTGACCTGTGGGGCACCGGAAAATCGGACTTTAAAGGTGAGTTCTTCACCATGAACGACTGCCGCGTCAGTCCGCAGCCACAGCGCCCGATGAAAGTTATCTGCGCCGGACAGAGCGATGCCGGCATGGCCTTCTCTGCTCAGCACGCCGATTACAACTTCTGCTTCGGCAAAGGTGTGAACACCCCTTCTGCATTCAGCTCGACCTCGATTCGCATGAAGCAGGCCGCTGAAAAAGCGGGTCGCGATGTCGGCTCCTATGTGCTGTTTATGATCATTGCTGCCGAAACAGACGAAGAAGCGCGGGCTAAGTGGGAACACTACAAAGCGGGAGCGGATGAAGAGGCGCTTTCATGGCTTACCACCCAGAGTCAGCAGGACACCAAATCGGGCAGTGACACCAATGTACGTCAGATGGCGGATCCGACCTCAGCGGTCAATATCAACATGGGCACCCTGGTCGGTTCATACGCAAACGTAGCGCGGATGCTGGATGAAGTGGCGCAGGTTGAAGGCACGCACGGCGTGCTGCTGACCTTTGATGATTTCCTGGAAGGTATCGAAAACTTCGGTCAGCACATTCAGCCCCTCATGACCTGTCGTAGTGCCCTGCTTGATGCACAGCAGGAGGTGGCATGATGAGTACCGTTTATTGCGCCCATACTCAGGCGCTTCCTCAGGTCGAACTGCCTGCCCGTCCAGAGCCGATCGCCTTTCCGCCAGGTCAGACAGCGCTGATTGTTGTGGATATGCAGAATGCCTACGCCACTGAAGGAGGTTACCTCGATCTGGCCGGGTTTGATGTGTCTGCCACGAAACCGGTGATTGCGAAAATTCATCAGGCGGTGACCGCGGCCCGTGCCGCTGGCGTTCAAATCATCTGGTTCCAGAACGGCTGGGACAGTGACTATGTTGAAGCGGGTGATGCCGGTTCCCCTAACTTCCACAAATCGAATGCGCTAAAAACCATGCGCAAACGGCCTGAACTGCAGGGCACGCTGCTGTCGAAGGGCGGCTGGGATTACGCACTGGTGGATGAACTGGTGCCGCAGCCGGGTGACATTGTGCTGCCAAAATCGCGCTACAGCGGTTTCTATAACACCTCACTGGACAGCACGCTGCGCAGTCGCGGGATCCGGCATCTGATTTTCACCGGCATCGCCACCAACGTCTGTGTCGAATCGACACTACGCGACGGCTTCTTCCTGGAATATTTCGGTGTGGTGCTGGAAGACGCCACCTACCAGGCGGGTCCGCCCTTTGCACAGCAGGCGGCCCTGTTCAATATCGAAACCTTTTTTGGCTGGGTATCGGATGTCGATACCTTCTGCGAAAGCCTGAATACCCGCTAATCCACTAAAAGGACGTCACTATGCCGAAAAGTATCATTGTTCCGCCAGGCACCACCACACCTATCGCCCCGTTTGTCCCCGGCACGCTGGCGGATGGCGTGGTCTATGTCTCAGGTACGTTGCCGTTTGATGGTGACAACAATGTCGTCCATGTGGGTGACGCCGCCGCGCAGACCCGCCACGTGCTGGACACGATTAAAAAGGTGATTGAGACCGCCGGTGGCAGCATGGCTGATGTGACTTTTAACTCGATCTTCATCACCGACTGGTCGAATTACGCCGCGGTGAATGAGGTTTACGCCGAATACTTCCCGGGTGAAAAACCGGCACGTTTCTGCATTCAGTGCGGACTGGTCAAGCCTGACGCGCTGATTGAAATCGCCAGCGTGGCGCACATCGGCAAACCGGAGGTCTGATGCAGCTGGATTTTCTGGGTCTGCAAAACCCTGAGGCACCGACGCTGGTGCTCTCTTCGGGTCTGGGCGGGGTGGCGGGTTTCTGGCAGCCACAGCTGGCGGCACTGACCGCACGCTATCGGGTCGTGCTCTATGACCAGCGCGGGACCGGTCGCAGCGCGGAGAGTTTACCGGAAGGTTACAGCATGGCGATGATGGCCGCAGAGCTGGCCGAGGCGCTGGCGCAGCACGGCATCCTGCGCTTCAGCCTGATCGGTCACGCGCTGGGCGGTCTGGTGGGGATGCAGCTGGCGCTGGATTATCCGGATCGGATTGAAAGGATCGTGGTAATTAACGGCTGGCTGACACTGCATCCGCATACCCGCCGCTGCTTCCAGGTACGGCAGGATCTGCTGCTCAATGTCGGCGTCGAGGCTTTTGTTCGTGCTCAGCCGCTGTTTCTCTATCCTGCGGAGTGGATGGCAGAGCATCAGACGCGGCTGGAGCAGGAGGATAGCCATCACATCACCCATTTTCAGGGGATGGAAAACCTGATGCGTCGGCTGCACGCCCTGATGAGCGCCGATTTCAGCGCACGGGCCGCCGCCATTCCGCAACCGGTGCTGGTGATTGCCAGCCAGGACGATCTGCTGGTGCCGTGGAGCTGCTCAACCGAGCTGGCCGCGACGCTGCCGAATGCCACTGAACAGATGATGGCCTGGGGCGGCCACGCCATGAGCGTCACCGACCCTGAAAAATTTAATGCCCTGCTGCTGCAGTGGCTGGATCAGACTGATGACGTGCAGCCGCTGCAGCGCGTCGCAGGATAACCCTTTCGCGGAGAACACTATGAGCCTGGAAACCCTTACCCCAGCCGTTGAGAAAACTGAGTTTCGTAATGCGATGTCGCGGCTGGGTGCTGCGGTCAACATCATTACCACTGAAGGACCGGCTGGCCGCGCAGGCTTTACCGCTTCTGCTGTGTGCAGCGTCACTGATTCGCCACCGACGCTGCTGGTCTGCCTGAATCGCTCTGCCTCGGTTTACTCTGTATTCCGCGAAAACATGCAGCTCTGCGTCAACACGCTGGCTGCAGGACACGAAACGCTTTCCAATCTTTTCGGCGGAAAAACGCCAATGGCTGATCGTTTCATTGCGGCTGAGTGGTCAACGGCCGTGACCGGATCGCCGGTACTGAGCGGCGCAGTGGCCTCCTTTGACTGTCGTATCACGCAGATTGTCAGCGTCGGTACGCATGACACGCTGTTCTGTGAAGTCGTGGGCCTGGTTCGTAACGATGATACCCACGGCCTGGCATGGTTTGACCGGGGATATCATCCCCTGATGCGGCAGGATGACTGTTAACACTTCCCTGTAACCCACCGGCATTCATCACGCTCTGGAGTAGACGATGGCACGATCCTGGTTTCCGCAATGGCAAAAGAAGTCGGCACTAACAGAAAACGGTATTATCGCCCCGGATGAGACACTCCCTCTGGGACAAACGCTGGTGCTGGGTTTACAGCATGCGGTGGCGATGTTTGGCGCAACGGTGCTGATGCCGCTGCTGATGGGGCTGGATCCCAATCTGGCGATTCTGGTCTCGGGTATTGGCACGCTGCTGTTCTTCTTTATTACCGGTGGTCGGGTACCCAGTTATCTTGGGTCAAGCGCCGCCTTTGTTGGCGTGGTGATTGCGGTAACCGGCTTCAGTGGTCAGGGACTGAATCCAAATCTCAGCGTGGCGCTGGGCGGTGTCATCGCCTGTGGCGTTCTTTACACGCTGATTGGGCTGGTGGTAATGAAGTCAGGCACGCGCTGGATCGAAAACCTGATGCCGCCGGTAGTGACAGGCGCGGTGGTGATGGCGATCGGGCTGAATCTGGCTCCAATCGCGGTTCACAGCGTCTCTGCCTCTTCATTCGACAGCTGGGTCGCGGTGATGACCGTGCTCTGTATCGGTCTGGTGGCGGTGTTTACCCACGGGATGATTCAGCGTCTGCTGATTCTGGTCGGCCTGATTCTGGCGTGGGCGATCTATGCGATTCTGACCAACGGTCTCGGACTGGGCAAACCGGTCGATTTTACGATGCTGTCACAGGCTGCCTGGTTTGGCCTGCCGCACACCACCGCACCCACTTTTGATCTGCAGGCGATGGTGCTGATTGCGCCGGTGGCGATCATTCTGGTGGCTGAAAACCTCGGGCATCTGAAAGCGGTGGCGGGCATGACCGGCCGTAACCTCGATCCTTACATGGGACGTGCTTTTGTCGGGGATGGACTGGCCACCATGCTCTCTGGTTCGATCGGCGGAAGTGGCGTGACGACCTATGCCGAGAATATTGGCGTGATGGCCGTGACTAAAGTCTACTCCACGCTGGCATTTGTTGCGGCGGCCATCATCGCTATCCTCGCCGGTTTCTCGCCGAAGTTTGGTGCGCTGATCCACACCATTCCGGCCCCGGTAATTGGCGGCGCATCCATTGTGGTGTTCGGACTGATTGCGGTGGCAGGCGCACGCATCTGGGTGCAGAACCATGTTGATTTAGGTCAGAACAGCAACCTGATTATGGTCGCTACCACGCTGGTTCTTGGTGCAGGGGATTTCGCGCTGAAAATCGGCTCTTTCACACTTGGTGGAATCGGTACCGCCACGTTTGGCGCGATTATCCTGAATGCCATTCTGCGACGCCGCAGTGGGGCATCGCAGGAAAAGCCGCTTGCGCGGCAGCAGGGTTAACTACTCCAGCGGTGTGGCTACAGGCTGCACCGCTTTTTTTCGTTTCAGCCGCAGTTCACTGACGATCACCCCGCAGACGATCAGCGCCCCACCCAGTAACGCAAGCGCAGGCAGGCGCTCACCCGCAATACGTCCTACTACCCCAGCCCATACTGGCTCTCCGGCATAAATTACCGTGGCACGGGTTGGCGAAACGCTGCGTTGCGCCCAGTTCATGGTGACCTGAATCAGCGCACTGGCCGCACCCAGTCCCAGAGCACTGAGCAGCAGTGGTGTTGATATTGCGGGCACCGTCTCGCCATTGGGGACCATCAAAACAAAGGCAGACACAGACGCCACCGCCAGCTGGATCAACGTCACGCGGCGTACATCGACCTTGCCGGCATAACGACTGATCAGGATGATCTCGGCGGCAATTGCCAGCGTGCTGAGCAGCGTCGCTATTTCACCGGCATTCAGGCTAATACGGCCATCCTGCGGCCCGGCCACCAGCAGTAATCCGGTAAACGCCAGCACAATCCCCAGCCATGACATGATGCCCGGCGGACGGCGTAAAAACAGCCACTGTAGCAACGGCACCACCGGAACATAAAGTGCGGTAAGGAAAGCAGATTGACTGCTGGAGATGGTCTGCATTCCCCAGGTCTGCAGGCCATAGCCACCGGCGATCGACAGGCCTATCAGCGTGCCTGCTTTCACCTCCAGCCAGGTCATGCCCGCCAGATACCGCCGGAAAAAAAAGGCCAGCAGTAGCGCGGCGGTGGCAAAACGCAGGCCAACAAAGAAGAACGGGCCGGAGTGCTGCATCGCCCGATGCACCACCAGAAAGGTGCCGCCCCAGATCATGGTGATAAAAAGTAATACCAGCTCCTGCCGCGTCAGGCGCAGGGTTAAACCGCGGGGTGTGTCCGACATAATTCACCTGATGATGTGTCCGGACGATATTGTGGGGAGAGCGAGGAGGAAAAGCAACGACGTTCACCGCCGGTAAGCGCCGGCGGTGAACGCCAGGTTATGCGTCCGCTTTTTTAGGGCTGCTGCGTCCCCCTTTCTCACCGGCGCGTGCTGCGCGCTGCGGATCATTTTTAAAATTACCGCCGCTGTTTTTTCCGCCTTTACGTCCCGCTTCAGCGGCACGCTCACGGTTTTCAGCAAAATTTCCTGAACCTCCACGATGTGCTGTCATGATTTGCTCCTTTCGCGTAGTGCGATTAATAAAGAACCAAAAGCAGAAGGCTGAAGTGCGAAACCAGCCCATGCTTAAATAATAGCCAGACTCAGCATAAACTCATCATGCAGTCACATTTCGCAACAGAGTAATCACCAGTAATTTGCTTAAAGAACGAACATTACGCCGGTTTATCACCGATTATCTGCAGGATTATTGCCCGATTCATTCGTCACGATGTCTGTATCGCCTGCGTAAAACAAAAGCTCTTCTATACTTTTTCTGGACGTCAAAACCACCTGGAGAGATTTATGGCCAAGATTCTGGTGCTCTACTACTCGATGTACGGACATATTGAAACAATGGCGAACGCAGTTGCAGAAGGCGCTCGTCGGGTTCCCGGCGCGGAAGTGGATATCCTGCGGGTACCAGAAACAATGGAGGCCGATCGCTTTGCACAGGTGGGCGGCAAAACCAATCAGCAGGCTGCAGAAGCTTCGCCTGAGATGCTGCCGCACTATGACGCAATTATCGTCGGTACCCCGACCCGCTTTGGCAACATGGCCGGGCAGATGCGGACGTTCTGGGATCGCACTGGCGGTCTCTGGGCATCGGGTGCACTGTTTGGCAAGGTTGCCAGTGTCTTTACCTCAACCGGTACTGGCGGCGGTCAGGAACAGACTATTACGTCAGTCTGGACCACTCTGGCCCATCACGGCATGGTCATCGTCCCTATCGGCTACGGAACCAAAGAGCTGTTTGATATTTCTCAGGTTCGTGGTGGCACACCCTATGGTGCGACCACGCTGGCGGGCGGCGATGGCTCGCGTCAGCCTACAGAGGCGGAACTCAATATTGCCCGTTTTCAGGGTGAACATGTTGCCGGACTGACTGTGAAACTGCAGGACTGATTTAATCAAGGAGAAAAGTATGTCTACTGAACAATCGAAAGCACATCACGTTGGCGAATGGGCAAGTTTGCGTCATACCTCCCCTGAAATTGCCGAGGCCATTTTCGAAGTGGCGAATTACGATGAAAGACTGGCAGAAGAGATCTGGCGTCAGCAAGGCAGCGACGATGTGCTCATTCGCGCCTTTGAAAAGACCGATAAAGATCTCCTGACCTGGGATGATAAGCCCGTAGAACGTAAGAACGTCTGATTCAGGGGCGGGAATTTCCCGCCCTCACTTTTTTAGCTCACCAAGGAGTACGTTATGTCTTCCTATCAAAGCATTAATCCCGCAAACAATGAATTGCTGAAAAGCTGGCCTTCACATGATGAATCGGCTGTCAGCCATGCGCTGGACGTGGCCGATCGTCTTTTCCACTCTTCATGGAGCAAAGGTGAAATTCAGCCACGTCTGCAGGTATTGAAAAAACTGGCTGACCTGATTGATAGCCGCGCGGAAGAGCTGGCAACCATCGCCAGTAAAGAGATGGGTAAGCTGATTGGTCAGAGTCGTGGCGAAGTGAAAATCTGTTCACAGATTGCCCGCTACTACGCAGAGCATGCCGAACGTATTCTGCAGCCGCAGGCCTATCCCAGCGAGCTGGGCGAGGCCTGGGTTGAGTATCACCCGATTGGCGTGTTAGTTGCCGTCGAGCCGTGGAACTTCCCTTACTATCAGCTGATGCGCGTACTGGCACCTAACCTGGCGCTGGGCAACCCTGTTCTGGTGAAACATGCCAATATTGTGCCGCATTGTGCCGATGTGTTTGAAAAACTGGTTCGTGAAGCGGGTGCGCCTGAAGGGGCCTGGACTAACCTGTTTATATCAAACGAGCAGGTTGCCGATCTGATTGCTGACGATCGCGTGCAGGGTGTTGCCCTGACCGGTTCAGAGCGCGCAGGCAGCGCCGTTGCTGAGCAGGCTGGTAAGTATCTTAAGAAATCGACGCTGGAACTGGGCGGCAATGATGTGTTTGTGGTGCTGGATGATGCGGATCTTGACGAAGCCGTGCGTCAGGGCGTGCAGGCACGTCTCAGCAATTGCGGTCAGGTTTGTACTGCCGCAAAACGCTTTATTTTGCATGAGAAAATTGCCGATCGCTTTATCAGCCAGTTCAGTGCTGCGCTGAGTTCTGCAACGCTGGGCGATCCGCTGGATGAGAAAACCACACTTGGCCCGCTCTCTTCTGCTGATGCACGTGACCGCCTGGTGAAACAGGTCGATGAAGCGGTCGCTAATGGCGCAACACTGGTGACAGGCGGTAAAGCGGCAGAGGGCGCGGGTTGCTTCTATCAGCCAACCATTCTCACTGGCATCACCCCGGATAATCCTGCTTATTATCAGGAGTTCTTCGGTCCTGTGGCGCAGGTTTATGTCGTCGGCGACGATAATGCGGCTGTGGCGCTGGCAAACGACTCGCACTACGGTCTGGGTGGCTCAGTCTGGACGCGGGATACGGCTCGCGGTCGTAAACTGGCTTCCGCCATTGAAACCGGGATGGTGTTTATCAACTCACAGAGCGACACCTCAGCGGAACTGCCTTTTGGTGGTGTGAAACGTTCAGGCTATGGCCGTGAACTCTCTGATCTGGGTATCAAAGAGTTTGCTAACCAGAAACTGGTCGTTGTGGCGGGTTAATCGCCCTGCAGCCATAAAAAAACCCCGTTTCGACGGGGTTTTTTATTATGGGTCGCTACAGCGCAATTACTGCGTTGCCGCTGACTTTGATTCGTCGTTGTGCACTGTGGCAGGCTTATTCGCAGCGTTAGCCTGGTCAGCTTTCGCGTCACTGGCTGAGGCTGCTTTGTCTTCCTTCGCTTTCTCAGCAGCGGCTTTATCCGCTTTTGCCTTTTCAGCAGCGGCTTTTTCCGCTGCCGCTTTATCCGCTTTAGCCTTCTCAGATGCTTCTTTATCCGCTTTTGCTTTCTCAGCAGCCGCTTTATCTGCTTCAGACTTCTCAGCGGCAGCTTTGTCGGCTTCAGCTTTCGCTTTGGCTGCGGTCGCTTTATCCGCTTCAGCTTTATCAGCAGCAGCGTCATTCGTCGCTGCGGCTTTTGCGCTGTCGTCGTCAGACTGTGCTGCCGGTTGTGGTGCCGCCGCAGGTTGCATTGGCGTGCCCTGCAGCGCAGCATTCAGCGCCTGAGCGAACTGATCCCAGCTGCAATAGCCGTTTGCATCCGTCTCACAACCCGCCAGTTGCAGCGTAACGCGCTTCGGTGGGTTTTTCAGATTCAGCACGTCAGCGTTGCGCAGCTGATCGGCCGTCTGATAGACATACTCGACTTTGAGCAGGTCTTTATCCGTTTTCGCATCATGCCAGCGTTCGAAAACAACCTGGCCGCCAATCGGCGTTTTTTCGTAAGTATCAGGCAGCTCATAAGGTTTGACCTGCAACGCGCTCAGCAGCGAGGCGATATTCGAGTCATGACCCACCATCAGCGTGATTTTCGGCGCGTTGGCTTTGTCCTGATCCACTAACTGACTGCGGATGTAATCCACCAGTGGGGCCGCCACTTCACGGGAAACGTCCGGGCTGGTGAACAGGGCGTCCTGATAACCATTTTTAATGGCTGACAGCTCTTTCCACTGTTCAGGCGTCTTGATCTGGCCCCATGCAACCTGATCCAGCGGGAATCCTTCATAATACTGCAGCGTAAACGCATCCATCAGGGAGTTACCCACTTTCAGCGGGCCACTGACAGTTGGCTCTTTACCGTTTTCAGCGCTGAAGGTGTTCTGGCCGCTGCTGAGATCGCACTGCTTTTTATTGTTGCAGGCAGGCGATGCTTTATAGTCGACAATCTTTTCCAGGCGCTGGAAAGCAGGTTTCAGCGACAGTTTTTCATTTGCTGCGGTCATCGCGGCCAGTGCTTTCTTATTGAAAGCATCGCTGCCATCGGTGATGACCGGATTAAAGATAGGATCCATGGAGCCCATTTCATCCTGGTGTGTGACCGCGACGTCACAGCCTGGGAAGGCACCATTAACAAAGAACTGAGCCGTCGCAACGGTGCGTTGCAGGCTGTTAGCGTAGACAAAGACGTTATTACTGTCAGGACAGCTGCCGTTCTTCACCAGGCCCTGCTGTGCCAGCCACTGACGGGTGTAATTACCCATGTAGACTTCCAGCACGCCACCTTTGGTGGTCAGCTGTCCGCCGGGAACATCCCACTGCGGCCAGCTTTTTTTGGTGGACTGTTCCAGCACGCTGCCATTATCGGCCAGTGGCGCACGCAGATTGTGACGACTCAACATCAGCACCTGTTGCAGCTGCATGTCACCCTCAGCAGCAAATGCTACCGTTCCGACCGGCAATGCAGCGAGCACTGACAATGCGCAAAGACTCAGTTTCTTGATCATTGTGCCTATTCCATTTATTCAGTAAAGAAACACTCTGGCTATCAACCGATTAGCTCGCCTCAGAGCGAAGTAATCAACAGTGTAACTCAGCTCGCCTCGGAAAAGCGCCAGATGTTTGCAAAAACAGTGAGTGGACTATAGCAGAGATGCATCGAACAGATGAATGCGCAGCCGCGCGTCAGCAGCAGAGACGTGGTTTTTCGGACTGGAGGAAGAAGCTGGAAAGTCAGAAACGAAACAGGCCAGCACGGAGTGCTGGCCTGTAAAATGTGGCGGAGGAGGAGAGATTCGAACTCTCGGATGGTTTCCCATCGGCGGTTTTCAAGACCGCTGCCTTAAGCCGCTCGGCCACCCCTCCGTTTTGAAACTGTACTGCATCGGCAAAACTATTGATTTTTACCGCTTTATTGCCCGTGGCAGATAAAGTGGCGGAGGAGGAGAGATTCGAACTCTCGGATGGTTTCCCATCGGCGGTTTTCAAGACCGCTGCCTTAAGCCGCTCGGCCACCCCTCCGCAATGACGCGCACTATAAACACCCCGTTTAGGGATGTAAAGCATCTATCTGTTTATTCGCCTGAAAAACAGCCAGATTGTGATTTTTTGGTGTCAAAATCGCCACTCTGCTCAAACAATTAGCAGATTAGCGCGTAAAGAAGGGTAAAACGCCTTTTCCCTCTTTAATGGGCTGCGTATTCTCGGCACATATTTAACGATCTGCTTATTAGTGTTCTGCTTAAAGGAGCGCAACATGGAAAGAATTGTCACCTCATCGCAGTCGTCACTGCTTTCAACGCACAGAGTTCTGCGCAATACCTATTTTCTGCTTGGGCTGACTCTGGCCTTTTCGGCGGTTACAGCTACCGCCAGCACCCTGCTTGCCTTGCCTGCGCCGGGCCTGATCCTGATGCTGGTCGGCTTCTATGGTTTGATGTTTTTAACCTACCGCCTGGCTAACAGCCCGATGGGTATTCTTGCCGCGTTTGCGTTTACCGGCTTCCTGGGATACTGCCTGGGCCCTATTCTGAGCTCCTTCTTAACCGCAGGCATGGGCGACGTGATCGCACTGGCGCTGGGCGGTACGGCGCTGGTGTTCTTCTGCTGTTCTGCCTACGTGCTGACAACCCGTCGTGATATGTCCTTCCTGGGTGGCATGATGATGGCAGGTTTTGTGGTACTGCTGGTTGCGGTGGTCGCCAACATCTTCCTGCAGTTGCCTGCCTTGCATCTGGCTATCAGCGCCCTGTTTATTCTGTTTTCAGCCGGTGCGATTTTGTGGGAAACCAGCAACATCATTCATGGTGGCGAAACCAACTACATCCGCGCGACGGTAAGCCTCTATGTTTCGTTGTATAACATCTTCGTCAGCCTGCTTAGCCTGCTGGGTTTCGCCCGCAGCAACTAACCGGCAATGACATTCGGCCTGTAAAACCCCGCTTCGGCGGGGTTTTTGCTTTTACTGCCGGCCAGGTTTGCTAAACTGCGCCGTCATTTACAGAGAGGAGATCACGTGAATTTTAACGGTAACGAAATCGCCGTCGATGCCGAAGGCTATCTGAAGAGTACCGACGACTGGAGTGAAGCGCTGGCGGCATACATTGCTGAGCGGGAAGGCCTCACCATGACCGAAGCACACTGGGAAGTGGTCCATTTTGTGCGCGCGTTTTATCTGGAATTTAATACCTCACCCGCCGTGCGGATGCTGGTAAAGGCAATGGCGAAGAAATACGGGGAAGAGAAAGGCAACAGCCGCTACCTCTTCCGCCTGTTTCCTGAAGGGCCGGCTAAACAGGCAACGAAAATTGCCGGCCTGCCTAAACCGGCAAAGTGTCTGTGATTAACCGGTTGTAAAATCGCGGGGTGGCTCTGCGGGCTGGTGCGGTTCCACCAGCACCTTATCAACGCGCGCACTGCGGGGCCCGCCCGCTTTAAGCCAGGCGATTAGCGCTTCGACCTTCTCCGCGTCGCCCCAGGCCAGCACCTCGACGCTGCCGTCATCCAGATTCCGCGCGTAGCCCAGCACGCCCAGCGTCCTGGCTTCTGCCTGCGTACTGTAACGAAACCCGACGCCCTGGACGCGGCCATGAACCCATGCTTTAAAACAGGCTGCTGACATTATTCTCTCCTGCTGCTGTTCGTTGCAATTTCCCGTTATCCACCGGACAATGGCGCCTCATTTTTTCAGGTAAGCATAGCAAACTATGACAGTCAGATTGATTCTCGCAAAGGGACGTGAAAAGTCCCTGCTCCGTCGCCATCCATGGGTCTTTTCAGGTGCCGTTGCACGTCTGGAAGGTAAAGCACAACGGGGTGAAACCCTTGACGTTTGTGACAGCAACGGCAAATGGCTGGCTCGCGCCGCATATTCACCCGAGTCGCAGATTCGCGCCCGCGTCTGGAGCTGGCAGGCCGATGAATCCATCGATATCGCTTTCTTTGTCCGCCGTTTCGAACAGGCGCAGCAGTGGCGTAAATGGCTGGCGGCCCGTGATGGTCTGGACAGTTATCGCCTGATTGCCGGTGAGTCTGATAATTTGCCCGGCGTCACTATTGATCGTTTTGGCAACTTTTTAGTAATGCAGCTGCTCTCGGCTGGCGCGGAATATCAGCGTGCGGCGATTATCACCGCCCTGCAGCAGTGTTTCCCTGGCTGCGCCATCTATGACCGTTCTGACGTGGCCGTGCGTAAGAAAGAAGGTCTGGAGCTGACACAAGGCCCCGTCACCGGTGAACTGCCACCGCCCCTGCTGCCGATCACAGAACATGGCATGAAGCTGCTGGTTGATATCCAGGGCGGCCATAAAACGGGCTATTACCTTGATCAGCGTGACAGTCGTCTTGCTACGCGTCGTTATGCCCAGGATGCACGTGTACTGAACTGCTTCTCTTACACAGGCGGATTCGCTGTTTCTGCGCTGATGGGTGGGTGTAAAGAAGTCATCAGTGTGGATACCTCTCAGGAAGCGCTGGACGTAGCCCGTCAGAACGTTGAACTGAACGAGCTGGATCTTTCTCGCGCCCGTTTTGAGCGTGATGATGTGTTCAAACTACTGCGCCGCTATCGTGACAGTGGCGAGAAATTTGATCTGATCATTATGGATCCGCCCAAATTCGTCGAAAACAAAAGCCAGTTAATGGGTGCCTGTCGCGGCTATAAAGATATTAATATGCTTGCCATTCAGTTACTGAATCCGGGCGGGGTCCTGATGACCTTCTCCTGCTCCGGTCTGATGGCTACCGAACTGTTCCAGAAGATTATTGCCGATGCCGCGCTGGATGCGGGACGCGAAGTGCAGTTTATCGAACAGTTCCGTCAGGCAGCGGATCATCCGGTCATCGCCAGCTATCCGGAAGGCCTCTATCTGAAAGGTTTTGCCTGCCGCGTGATGTGACTTGAAAAATGGGCTCCTGACCCCATATTGGTAGGAGAGCTTTTTTTCGGAGGTCACTATGATTGCCAGTAAAATGATTGCCAGTAAATTTGGTATTGGTCAGCAGGTTCGTCATCGTTTGTCCGGCGTACTGGGCGTTATCGTTGATGTCGATCCTGAGTACTCGTTAGACGAGCCTAAAATTGAAGATGTTGGCGCAGAAGAAAAGATGCGTACCGCACCCTGGTATCATGTGGTGATGGAAGATGAGGAAGGCGATCAGGTTCATACCTATGTCGCTGAGATACAGCTTTCAGGTGAAACCAGCATTGAACATCCTGAGCAACCGTCAATGGATGAGCTCGCTGCATCCGTACGTCAGCAATTGCAGGCACCTCATCTGCGACACTAATCTGTGGCGGCACGCTCTGCCGCCACCCCTGATTTAGCGCGTAATCCCCAGACGTGGAATTTCAATCTTCGGGCAACGATCCATAATGACCGTCATGCCTGCATCCTGAGCCAGCACAGCCGCCTGTTCATTAATCACGCCGAGTTGCAGCCATAATGTCTTTGCCCCGACGGCTATAGCCTCCTGGGCGACACCCCATGCGGCTTCAGAATTGCGGAAGACATCCACCATATCAATCCCGCCGGGTACATCCGCCAGACTGGCATAACCCTGTTGCCCCAGCACTGTTTTCCCTGCAAGTTTCGGGCTGACCGGGATCACGTCATAGCCCTGATCAAGCAGATACTTCATCACACCGTAACTGGGACGTTCGGGGCGATCACTTGCTCCAACTAAGGCGATACGTTGGGTTCGCGTCAGCACGTCACGAATTGTCTGGTCGTTCATGTTTCTCTCCTTTCAGGCCAGCGTTGAGTGTAGATGGGTGCGCTTGTTAACGGGTAAGTCCTGAGCACAATTAATTGAACCCGCGCACGAATAAATATGTTTAAATGTAAATTAACTGCCATAATGTAAGAATTTGCTACACATCCCCTTTCGTGTCATCAGTTACCGGAGTTGAAATGAAGCTGTCGCTGGCTGTAACGGGGTTACTTACACTCCTCGTTTCGGCGTCCTGTTCTGCCATCACATTAAAGCTTGATCCGCAAATCGAGCTACTGGTGCTGGATGGTCGAAAAATTTCAGGCTCGCTCCTCAAAGGAGCTGACAGCCTGGAGCTGGATCGCGGTCAGCATCAGTTTCTGTTCCGGGTAGAGCATCAGCGCAAAGGGCTGAAAGAGAATGTCATTGCCTATCAGTCTCTGCCGATGATTGTCACGTTCACTGCTGTAGCCAAAACCATTACTATTCGGCTGCCCGCGCTGGAGACAAAACGCGAGCGTTATCATTTTGACCGCAGCCTTAACTTCCAGCTGGTGGATGAAAAAGGCACGGAGATTACCAGCGTGCGTGACCACCTGCCGGCCATCACAACCGCCGACATGGAAAAAGCGATGCTGAATTATAACCGCACCCGCCAGATCGCCTCTGTGCCCCGGTTTGCAAATTCCGCTTCTGCTCCCCCCTCTTCCGTCAGGCTTACCGCCGACCTGGACTGGACTTCACAGGCCGAACTGCCCTCGCTGCACCGCTGGTTTCATCGTTTCGATGAAGCGACGCGCCAGCAATTTATGACACTGGTCAAAATGCTACGTACGAGTTGATAGCGTTAATGGGCCAGAGGTAAACTCAGGATCCCTCTCATTGCGCATGAGCCTTATCAGGACGCCTCTATGGAACAGACTGTTCGCACCCTTGGCACCATAAAACATATCGCGCTGGTCGCCCATGACCACTGCAAAGCCGCACTGCTTGACTGGGTTAAACAGAATCAGCCCGCGCTGGAACAACACATCCTCTATGCGACCGGGACGACCGGAAATCTGATTAATCGTGATACCGGCCTGAACGTGACAGCCATGCTGAGCGGTCCGATGGGCGGTGATCAGCAGGTGGGTGCGCTGATTTCAGAAGGAAAAATTGATGCACTGATTTTTTTCTGGGATCCGCTTAACGCCGTGCCGCACGATCCGGATGTCAAAGCGCTGCTGCGTCTGGCAACCGTCTGGAATATTCCGGTTGCCACAAATCGCTCCACAGCGGACTTTATTATTCAGTCGCCGCTGTTTGCGCAAAGCCTGGAGATTATGATTCCCGATTATCAGCGCTATCTGGCCGATCGCCTGAAATAACTCAGGCTTTACGCAGTACTGGCACACCGAGCTCGCGGAAGTCATCGACAAACGGTGACGGCGCTGCTTTATCGAACAGTAAAAAGACCTGCTGACGCGCTCGCGTCAGTGCCACATAGGCCAGACGGCGCTCCTCCGCATGCGGGAAAGGTTCGGGCTGCGGCAGTAAGCCCTGTTCAATAACTGACTCGCGAACTTCCGCCGGGAACCCCTCTTTGCCCTGCTGTAAACCCAGCAGAATGACATAATCCGCCTGCTGGCCTTTGCTGGCGTGGATCGTCATAAAGTCCAGATTGAGTTTCGGCCAGCGGGTTCGGGCTTTATCCAGTATGTCTGGCCGCAGATAGTGATAGCGCGCCAGCAGCAGAATACGCTCATCCGGTTGCGCATAACCACTGAGCTTGTTCAGCAGGGCGTCCAGCTGATCCTCTGCCAGCAATGCAATCGATTTCTTATTGCCTTTGGTGACGCTATTCAGTGGTTTTGCCAGCTGTTGAGGATTCTGCTGGATAAAACGATTAGCAATATCGCCAATGCGATCGTTAAAGCGGTAGGTGGTGTCGAGCACGCAACGATCACCCTCACCAAAATAGTGATGGAATGCGGTCGTCAGCGTCATCTCTGCGCCGCTGAAGCGATAGATAGCCTGCCAGTCATCGCCAACCGCAAACAGGGCGGTGCGCTTATTCTGCTGGCGGAGTGCGCTGAGCAAGGCGGCACGCTGAGGTGAAATATCCTGGAACTCATCCACCAGTATGTGTTTCCACGGACTAATAAACCGCCCTTTTTCCAGAACGGCTATTGCCTGATGAATCAGACCCGAAAAGTCGACCGCGCCCTCCTCTTTCAACGCACTCTTCCACGCTTTCAACAACGGTGCCATCAGTTTGATGCGTTTACTGAAGAGATCCCGGACCTCTTCCGGCACATCCGCGATCATAGCTGCCTGTGCACCTCCGTGCATGCGCATCAGGCCGAGCCAGCGCTCCAGTCGTGACGCCAGCCGCTTTGCCAGCCTGTCGTCCTCCCAGAAAGGCCCCTCCGGTAATTCCCACTGCAGTTCGTCACGCAGCCACTGACGCCAGCCGTTTGCCATCGCTTTCTTCTCATGGCACTGCTGCTGCCATTCCCGGATCAATAACGCGCGACGCGCATCCGCATCACTCTCCAGCTTGCTGATAACCGGCTGCTTATTACTGCCTTCACGAATAATATGCAGCGCCAGAGAATGGAAGGTTCTCGCCTGGATGTCATCCGCGGAGAGCCGTGACTGGATACGCTCGTTCATCTCTTTGGCAGCCTCGCGGCCAAATGCCAGTAACAGGATTTGATCGGCGCTGGCCAGCTTGCGCTGCATTAACCAGCCTGCCCGGGCCACCAGCACTGACGTTTTACCGCTACCGGCGCCAGCCAGCACCAGCAATGAATTTTCGCCGTTGACCACCGCCTCACACTGCGACTGATTCAGTGGCGTGCTCTCGACGCTGGCAAAGAATGCCTGATAACGGCTTAACATAGCGGCCGTCCAGTCGCGGTTTCGCTGCTGCAAGGCCGCGTCACCCTGATCCAGCCAGCGCTGACAAAACGCCCAGTTCTCGCGGCAGTCAGCAAACTCTTTTAAGCGGATAAGAGGCATTGGCAACGCATCGAACTGTTTGAGAATTTTTGTTTTCAGCCCCTGCAGTTCGTGGCGGTTGAGCCAGCGATCCTGCGCGCCAAAGGTCTCGATTTCATCATGCAGCGACTGGAGTACCTCACGGCAGACTGCGCTCATCTCCAGACTCCAGCTCTGCCAGGCCTGCATCAGATAGTGGTGAAAGCGCTGCGTCTCCTGCCATTCCGTTCCGTGCAGCCGAACCACTTTTTCATCGGCCAGCAAAAATTCCAGTTCGCCCCATACCAGCCCACGCTTGCAGGCAATATCCAGTAACTGGTTAAAGGGGATCAGATACTCGTGCTTATCGCCACTGACTTCGACGCCCGCCGCCATCAGGCGGACACGATTATAAGGATGCTGGGCAAGTCGTTTGCCCATCGAGGTTGCTTTCAGTTCCACGCCGACACCAACGTCAGATAACAGGATTAAGGGGAGTTTACCTGTCAGACCCTTAGCGCTCCAGCCTTAAAACAAGCTAAACTTGGCGTCACATCTTGCGGAATGCAAAAGGAAAAGACGATCATGCGCACCGTTTTAAATATTCTTAATTTTGTCCTGGGTGGCTTTTTCACCACGCTGAGCTGGCTGTTTGCCACTTTAATCAGTGTCGTGCTGATTTTTACCCTGCCACTGACCCGCTCCTGCTGGGAAATTACAAAGCTCTCGCTGCTGCCGTTTGGCAACGAGGCGGTGCATGTCGATGTGCTTCGTCCTGAAAGTAAGAGTCATATTCTGAATACCGGCGGAACTTTCCTGAATATTTTCTGGCTGATTTTCTTTGGCTGGTGGCTCTGCCTTTCACATATCTCGGTGGGGATTGTGCAATGCATCAGCATCATCGGTATTCCAACAGGGATTGCGAACTTTAAGATTGCCGCTATCGCCCTCTGGCCGGTTGGACGCCGCGTGGTGTCCGTGGAAGAGGCGCGCGCCGCGCGCGAAGCCAATGCCCGCCGCTATTAATATGATGTCGGATGCAGTGCCTGGCTGGCGAAAATATCTGTTTAATAGTACGTGGCGCTATCTGCTGCGGATTTTGTTTGCGCTGAGTGGCTGCGCTGCCATCCCCTGGTGGCTGCATCAGATTGAGTGGACGATTCCCTTAACGCTGGGGGTGGTCGCGGCTGCGCTGGCCGATCTCGATGATCGCCTGGCCGGTCGTCTGAAGAATCTGCTGATTACCCTGCTTTGCTTCTGCATCGCCTCCGTTTCAGTAGAACTCCTGTTTCCCTATCCGTTCGCCTTTATTGTCGGGCTGGCGATCTCGACATGGGGCTTTATTCTGCTGGGTGCCCTGGGCCAGCGCTACGCCACTATCGCGTTTGGTGCGCTGCTGATTGCGGTCTATACCATGCTCGGCATCGGGCTGTTCAGTCAGTGGTATATGCAGCCGATGCTGCTGCTGGTCGGCGCGCTGTGGTACAACCTGCTGACGCTGCTGGGTCATCTAATGTTTCCGGTCCGGCCGGTGCAGGAACAGCTGGCTGGCAGCTTTTCACAACTGGCGCGTTACCTGGATGCCAAAGGGAATCTCTTCGATCCGGATGCTGGCGAGCAGGATGACGCCGCGTTTATCGATGCGGCGATGGTCAACAGCCAGTTAGTGGCGCAGCTCAACCTGACCAAAACTACGCTGCAGAGTCGACTGCGTGGCGATCGCGGATCACGCGGTACCCGCCGTAGTCTGCACTACTATTTTGTGGCGCAGGACATTCATGAACGGGCCAGCTCGTCCCATTTGCAATATCATCTGCTGCGCGGTGACTGGCGCTATAACGAAATTCTGTTTCGCTTCCAGCGTCTTCTTAACATGCAGGCACAAGCCTGTCGCCAGCTGGCACACTGCATTCTGATGCGTGAAAGATGGGTGCATGACAGTCGATTTGAGCGCGCGTTTGAACGATTACAAAAAGCAATTGAACGTCTGGAGCAGCGCGAGCCTGAGGCCGAGCATACCCGTGCCCTTTTCTGGCTGCTGCGCAATCTGCGCGCCATTGATGCCCACCTTGCCTCCATCGAATCTGAACAGACGCTGGCCGGTGAAGATCCTCAGCACAGCGATAATCTGCTGTCACGCGAAGGATTAAGTGGCTGGAGTGACATCAGGCTGCGCTTTAGCCGTCATCTCTCTCCCTCATCGGCGCTATTCCGGCATGCAGTTCGCATGTCAGTCGTGCTCTGTATCGGCTATGGCTTCATTAAGATCACCGGACTCGAGCGGGGATACTGGATTTTGCTGACCAGCCTGTTTGTCTGCCAGCCCAACTACAACGCAACGCAGCGGCGACTGGCCTTACGTATCGGCGGAACACTGGCGGGCATTGCTATTGGTCTGCCCGTTTTATGGCTGGTGCCCTCAATTGAAGGGCAGTTAATCCTGATTGTGATTTCCGGCGTGCTGTTCTTCGCTTTCAGGCAGGTACAGTATGCGCAGGCCACGCTGTTTATCACATTGCTGGTTCTGCTCTGCTTTAACCTGTTAGGGGAAGGCTTTGAGGTCGCCCTGCCACGCGTAGTGGACACCTTACTCGGCTGTGGCCTGGCCTGGCTGGCTGTGGCGTTTATCTGGCCAGACTGGCGCTTTCGTCAGTTGCCGGCGGTGGCTGAACGAACCCTGAAAGCGAACTGCCGCTATCTGGATGCGATCATGGAACAGTATCATCAGGGCAAGGATAACCGTCTCGCCTATCGCATTGCCCGCCGTGACGCACACAATGCAGATGCCGAGCTGGCATCCGTGGTTTCAAACATGAGCAGTGAAAGTCGCACCAGTCAGAAACTGCGCGAATCGGCTTTTCAGCTGCTTTGCTCAAACCACTCGTTTCTGAGTTACATTTCTGCACTCGGCGCGCACCGTGACAAAATTACGGCACCAGAACTGCTGACCTTGCTGGATGATACAGTTTGTTATGTTGAGGATGTGCTTCAGACGGACGTAGTCAGCGATGAGCATGTTGAAACAATGCGCCATCAACTGGCTCATCGCATCAGCCAGTTGGCCGCAGATGCGGATGTGCGTGCGCCGCTGGTGCTTCAGCAACTCGGACTGCTGGTAGCCTTAATGCCTGATGTGGCTCGCCTGCGCCGCACGCTTATTGCTGATTAGCCTTCTTCGCCTCTGAAGTCTGGTTTCGATAAAAGCGTGCGTTGAAACCATGCATTCAGCTCGGCACGGGTGGCCAGTGGCAGTGCGGCCGCATGGTGGCCCGTAATCGCACCCTGCAGCGCCAGTAGTGTCTGAAATCCAACGTGCTGGTTGATCGCTTTTAACTTCAGCCAGCACTGTTTGGCTCCCATCTGGTAAAGATGATTGACACTCATCACGCCCGCCTCGTACAACATGACTTCCATGCGTACACTGAGATTAGGCAGATCTTTCAAACGCGGAGAGGCTTGTCTGTGCTGCAACTCGCGCTGTGCCGTTTCTAAAGAGGCCGCGGAGAGCGTCAGAAGATGGTCAGGATCCCGCCATAAGGCTTCATCGACCTGAAAGTAATCAAGCTTCACTGACTTGCCCCGTTTGCGAAAAATCAGGGGCTGGAGCGGACGGTCGGTAATGTAATCCCGCAAGGGTTCACTGGCCCGCAGGTAGAGTTCATCTTTATTAATTAACGCGAAAACCACGCTTTCGACAGCCAGTGCATAGCCACCAAACTGGGTCCGGGACTCAATTGTTCCCAACGGGCCCAGGTGCGCTCTGGAGCGCTCGACAACCGGATTAATCTTTTTCATTGCACCACCTCCATGTAAGAAATATCTGGTAAATTACGTTGTGTATCAGGTAATTAGAAGATAAAAAAAAGTGGCAGCGGGTTCAATGAATAAATAGTGCTTCAACTAATCTTGTCGCGTTTTTGCGAGGCGTTTTCAGAAATTTGGGTTGATCTTTATCCAGGATGACAGTACTGTATATTCATACAGTCCACTGCTGGTGATTAACTTATGCGAACACAACATCCTAATAATGCACGCTATGCTCATCATTATGCGTCCTCTTCTGTTCCGTCCACGCAGGGTGGTGGAATTACTGAGTTACGTTACAGCGAGCAGCCCGGTATGATGCAGATGATGCTGTTGCCGTTATTACAGCAACTGAGTCAGCAGTCACGCTGGCAGTTGTGGTTAACACCGGCACATAAACTGAACCGCACCTGGTTGCAGGAATCAGGCTTACCATTAGATAAAAGTATGCATATCGCCGATTCTGAACGTCTGAATGCGGTTGAGGCGATGGTTAAAGCGTTGCGTACGGGAAATTACAGCGTTGTTCTGGCATGGATTCCGTACGATCTTGATGAAAATGAGCGTCGTCAACTTGAAAATGCGGCAGCTGAGGGTGAAGCGCTGGGTTTGATTTTGCGGGCCAGTGGGACAACGGAAGCGCCTCTGAGACCGCAAAGTGCGATAAAAATTCAGTCGGATTTGTTTCATTAAGTAAAAATAAGAAGTTTCCCAGGCTATTATTCTTATCAGTTGTCGCTAAACCACTGATTCTGTTAGTTCGAGCTGTGACAATGGGTTAGCAGGTTTTTTGGGCTTTTTGCTGCGACGTTACGACCATCCTAATTGTTAGAAATTGTGTATAAACCGCTGTTTTTTTACAGTAGCGCCTCACATCATACTTGTAAGTTTCCAATCTCGTTGTAGACTTTAGCTCGCCAGGGTGCTCAATAACCTCCGTTTTTTGCGGTAGAGTCATAAGCGAGCGTTTTGACCCGGCGAAGGATTTAAACCAAGAGCAACCTTTTTGCTCATTGCCTATTTGGATGATAACGAGGCGCAAAATGAAAAAGACAGCTATCGCAATTGCAGTGGCACTGGCTGGCTTCGCTACCGTAGCGCAGGCCGCTCCGAAAGATAACACCTGGTACACCGGTGCTAAACTGGGCTGGTCTCAGTATCACGACACTGGCTACTACGGTCACGGTTACGAGAACAATGACGGTCCAACTCATGAAAGCCAGCTGGGCGCAGGTGCGTTCGTTGGTTATCAGGCAAACCCATACCTGGGCTTCGAGATGGGCTATGACTGGCTGGGTCGCATGCCTAATAAAGGCAATGTGACTAACGGCGCATTCAAAGCACAGGGCGTTCAGCTGGCTGCTAAACTGAGCTACCCAATTAATGACGATCTGGACGTGTATACTCGTCTGGGCGGCATGGTATGGCGTGCAGATGCAACGCAGACTAACCAAACTACTGGCCGCATCAGCGACCACGACACCGGCGTATCTCCGCTGGCTGCAGTTGGTGTTGAGTATGCGCTGACTCAGAACTGGGCTACCCGTCTGGATTACCAGTGGGTTAACAACATCGGTGATGCACAGACCGTTGGTGCTCGTCCAGACAATGGCATGCTGAGCGTAGGCGTTTCATACCGCTTCGGTCAGGATGACGTCGCTGCTCCGGCACCAGCTCCGGCTCCAGCACCAGCGCCAGTTGTTGAAACCAAGCGTTTCACTCTGAAGTCTGACGTTCTGTTCACCTTCAACAAATCTACCCTGAAGCCAGAAGGCCAGCAGGCTCTGGATCAGCTGTACAGCCAGCTGAGCTCAATGGATCCTAAAGATGGTTCCGTTGTCGTACTGGGCTTCACCGACCGCATCGGTTCAGAGCAGTACAACCAGAAACTGTCTGAGAAACGTGCTCAGTCAGTCGTAGATTACCTGGTCTCTAAAGGTATCCCTTCTAACAAGATCTCTGCACGTGGCATGGGTAAATCTAACCCAGTTACCGGCAATACCTGTGACAGCGTGAAAGGCCGTAATGCCCTGATCGATTGCCTGTCTCCGGATCGTCGCGTAGAAATCGATGTTAAAGGCATCAAAGACGTTGTAACTCAGCCACAGGCTTAAGTTTACATGTCATAAAAAACCCCGCCAAGGCGGGGTTTTTTTATGCCAGTAATAAAGCTGGCATCAGGCGTTCAGGGATGACATTGCTCCCGTTACGTTACTCGCTTTCAGAGCCTGAATTACCCAGGATCGCCTGCAAATCCTGTTTCAGGCTGGACATCTGAGTGGCATATTTCTCTTTACGTTCTGCATCTTCTATCAACTGAACAATTGTTTCAGAAAGCGTGCAGCCGCGCCGCTGTGCCAGTCCCGCCAGTCGTTGCCAGACCAGATATTCAAGGTCGATGGATTTTTTACGGGTGTGCTGATGTTCAGCATTGAAATGGCGTTTTCGCCGGGCACGGATAGTCTGTTTCAGCCGATTATCCAGATCAGAATGGATATGTTCCGCGATCCATTCATTCACCGTGACCGGATTATTTTCCATCGCCAGAAGCTTATCGACTGCAGCCTGCGCCGCACTTAATTCAAGGTGACGCGTGATCAGTTCACCTTCCCGATGTTTTTTCACCAGGTATTTCCACTTCCATCCACATTCAAGATTTTCGAGTTGCTGGTATTTCATCGGAATCTCATCGTGATCACGTAACGAACTAAGAATAACAGCTTTTTTCCCGGATGCAGCAACGAAAAACATGCTGTCATCATCACATCTTCAACAGGAAGTCTGCAGTGCTTAACAAGGGTGATTCCTGTATAATCTCGCTTTTCTTAATACAGACAAATGCGATTATTTTGACCAGCACCCAACTTACGTGGCAGACCTTACAGCCGGATAGCGCGCAATACCAATCCGTTTTCTCCCGAATTGCTGATGAAGAAACTGATGCTCTGGCAACGGTACAGCCCCGTTTGCTGAATGCACTTGCGCATTTACACCATCAGACGCAAGGGTTCCCATTACTGCTGGTTCGTAGCCAGGAGAATCGCGATTATCTGGCATTCATTGCCCAGGCCGCACAACGGGTTATGGCCGACAGTACCACGCTGTATGGTGGTGATTACCATATCATGGCAGATAATGTCACGCTCCAGCCTCCCTCCGATCCGCAACGCCCGTTCACCAGTCAGGGTGGTATTCACTTTGCTGAGTGGATTGAGATGGAACAGTTGTTTGGCTGCGTGCGCCAGTATAAAGATCGCATCCAGCTCGACCCGGGCCTGATACATCGCGCTAACGGCGGCACGCTGGTGCTCTCCTTGCAAAGCCTGATGACGCAGCCCATTCTCTGGTTGCGCCTGAAAAAGTGTATTGAACAGGGCTATGTCGAGTGGACATCCCAGGACGAACGCCAGCCGCTGCCGGTTTCTATTCCGCCTCTGCCACTCAGCCTCAATCTGGTCCTGTGTGGCGAACGTGAAACGCTGGCAGATTTTCAGGAGCTCGACCCTGAAGCACACGAAATGGCCATCTATACTGAGTTTGAAGAGAATATTCAGATTCTGGATGAGGATGACATGCTTGCCTGGTGTCGCTGGAACGCAGAACTGGCACAGCAGGCGGGGCTGCCCCTGCCGGAAGAGGACTTCTGGCCCGAGCTGATTAAAGAAGGCGCTCGCTATAGCGGCGATCAGGATACCCTGCCACTTTGTCCCCGCTGGCTCCAGCGTCAGATGCGCGAGTCAGCCCTGATGGGCGATGAACAACTCAATGCTGAAGCGCTACGTGATGCGTTGGAAGCGCGCTTATGGCGCGAGAATTATCTCAATGAACGGATGCGTGATGAGATCCTGCTGCGGCAGATTCTGATTGAAACCGAAGGTGAAGTTGTCGGTCAGATTAATGGTCTGTCAGTGGTGGAATTTCCTGGCCACCCGCGCGCCTGGGGCGATACTTCTCGCATTACCTGCGTGGTCCATCCTGGTGATGGTGAGTTCATGGATATCGAACGCAAAGCGGAGCTGGGCGGGAATATCCATGCCAAAGGTATGATGATTATGCAGGCTTACCTCACTGCCGAGCTGGAACTTGATCAGCAACTGCCCTTCTCGGCCTCAATGGTGTTTGAACAATCTTATTCCGAAGTGGATGGTGACAGCGCCTCGCTGGCTGAACTCTGTGCCTTAATAAGCGCATTGGCAAATCAGCCCATCAATCAGCAAATTGCTGTCACCGGCTCGGTCGATCAATTCGGCAACGTGCAACCTGTGGGCGGGCTGAATGAGAAGATCGAAGGCTTCTTTGATATTTGCCATCAGCGAGAACTGACGGGCCAGCAGGGAGTGATTATTCCTGCCTGCAATGTGCGTCATCTTAGTCTGAACCAGGCTGTTGTCACGGCGGTTGAGCAGGGTCGCTTCCACATCTGGGCCATTGACCAGGCCGAGGAAGCACTGCCGCTGCTGACGGGGAAAATCTGGAGTACCGAGGATGGTCTGGGTGATTGCCTGCTGAATACCATCCAGGAACGCATTAGCCTGTTCAACCAGCCGGACGGTCCGCAACGTCCCTGGGCGCTGCGCTGGCTTAACTGGTTTAACCACCGTTAATCCGATTTGCTCAGCGTACAACTGTTCGCTAATATTCGTGATTCACTAAAACAAGGCTTATTGAAAACATGGTAGATAAACGCGAATCCTATACCAAAGAAGATCTGATTCTGTCAGGTCGTGGTGAACTGTTTGGCGAAAATGGTCCGCCGCTTCCATCCGGCAACATGCTGATGATGGACCGCGTGGTCAAAATGACCGAAGACGGCGGCAAATATGACAAAGGCTTTGTTGAAGCGGAGCTGGATATCAATCCCGATCTCTGGTTCTTCGGTTGCCACTTCATTGGCGATCCGGTGATGCCGGGCTGCCTGGGCCTGGATGCCATGTGGCAGCTGGTTGGTTTCTATCTGGGCTGGCTGGGCGGCGAAGGTAAAGGCCGTGCACTGGGCGTGGGTGAAGTGAAATTCACCGGTCAGGTGTTGCCAGAAGCGAAGAAAGTTACTTACCGCATTCACTTCAAACGCGTGATCAACCGTAAACTGGTGATGGGCGTGGCAGATGGTGAAGTGCTGGTTGACGGTAATCTGATCTATACCGCCAGCGATCTGAAAGTCGGCCTGTTTAAAGATACCGCCGCTTTCTAAGCGTTTCCTCCGGAAACAAAAACCTCCGCGCATGGCGGAGGTTATATTCCCTTTTCAGTGACATCCGGTTATGCAGCTACCGACCTGTCCTCCATGGCTTGTCGCCAACCTCCCAACCAGTGAGACTTAGCGTCAATCAACTGATACGGACACATCTCTTTTGAGCGTCCAGTAATGCCTGCCTGATAACCACGTGAATGGGCGCGTTCGAGGCGGTCTCGTTTCTGTCTCTTCATACTCCGTGTCCCTCATGTAAGGTCTGTGGAATCTGGTGGAAAGAAAAGTGGTGATTTAATGTTCAACCACCCTTATGTTCTACCTCCTGCGAATCCAAAGATCAATGCTCAATCTTCATGCCAGTGTCATAAATGTGACCTTAATCGGTAAAAATAACGGCGTTTTGTGATGCACACATCAACACCATCTCTCTGATTAAGCTAATAAAAAAGCCCCTGGCCGGCGTCGAAAAATCACGACAACCGGACAGGGGCTTAGCTTATTTATTCACATTAATCTTAATTTAACGCAACCACACTGTTGGCAATCTTCTGCGCAGTCTGTTGCCAGCCCGCCGCCAGCGTACGGACCATAGCATCATAGCCATCTTCGGTTTGCGGCAGAACCAGATTAAACGCCTGCTTAGTCAGACGGCCCTGATGTTCCAGCGTCCATTCACCACTGACGATCGCTTTGCCATCGTAACGTCCCTGGAAGCCGGTGACCGTCACGTTAAGCGTATCGTGTTGCGCACCTAACGGTGAACCGGCCACCAGCCGGCCTGGCAACGCCTTGCTCAGGTTAGTGATCAGCGTCTGCTGCAACTGCTGATCGAGCGGACTGGCCCAGAGATTATTTGTGGCGATGACATATTTGACATCGCTGGTCTGATAAACCAGTCCATTGCCTGCCAGATAATCCGGCACCGTCACCTGCTGCACCCACAACATGGGCTGCGCTTCATTCAGCTGGCTGCTGCTGACCTGCATGGATGCCGCCCCGGAGGGCAGCTGATACCAGGTATTGTCAACGCTGCTACTGCACGCACTTAACACCAGCGCGGCACAAAGTATCAATCCTTTCTTCACTGTTTCGCCCTCTTCGGCTGGGGATCCTGTCCCGGTTTCGCCTCAAATACCAGCGCATTGCTCTTATTGTTGAGCGTTCTCAGTACCGGCTGAAGTTCACGCAGTACCTGATCCAGTCGCTGCATATCGCCTACCACTTTGGTGTAAGCTGGCGAACCTGGCTGCAGGCCCTTCATGCTGCGGTTCAGCTCGCGCAATGTCTGCTGCAGATCTTCCGGCAGCGTTTTCATCGCCGGACTGCCAGTGACTTTGTTGATGTTGTCGATGGTGCGCTGCAGATCACGCATCGTTTTCTGGCTCTCTTTCAGTGTACCTGTGGCTTCGTTAACCATGCCGTTCAGTGGAAGACTGTTGATTTTATCCAGTGCCGCCATCAGCTTCTGCTGAATCTGGCTCAGGCCACCACTGACCGTTGGGATCACTTCATAGCCAGAGACTTTCTGTGGTCCTTTATAGGCTGGCGCATTGTCATAGAAGTCGAGATCGACATAGAGTGCGCCCGACAGCAGGTTGCCCGTTTTCAGCGTGGCACGCAGACCGCGTTTCTTACCATCCTGCAGATGCTGTTCAAGATCGAAATTTTCACCCAGCCGGCTGATAAAGCGATCCGGCTCAATACGAATCAGTACCGGTACGCGGTAATCATTATTCAGCGCCTGATCCAGGCCTGCTTTCATCAATGGCGCTTCAGAAACGGTACCCAGACGAATACCCCGGAACTCAACCGGCGCGCCTGCCTGAAGACCACGAATCGAGTCGGTGAAGAACATCAGGTAATCAATATGGTTGGTATAAAGTGAGTCCTGAATACTGCGCTGATCGTCAAACAGATGATAATCAGATTTGTTCTGCGCAGGCTCACCCAGTTCCCAGCCATCCGGCACATCAAAACTGACGCCACCACTGAAGAGCGTCGTGAGCGAACCCATTTCTACGCGCATGCCAGAGGCAGACATATCCACGGCGATACCGCTGTCCTTCCAGAAACGCACGTTGGTCGTCACCAGGCGGTCGTAAGGCGCAGCGACAAACAGCTGATAGGTCATCATACGTTTATCAGTATCAAAAACGCTGGTCTCAACCGTACCGACGCGATAGCCGCGGAACAGCACCGGATCGCCCGGATTAAGCTGACCCGCTTTTTTGCTGTCGAGAATAATGCGGATACCTTTCGCATCTGGCGGCGCTAAAGGAGGGGCATCGAGCAGGTTAAACTGTTCTGGCGCTTCACTTTTGGTGCCGGGCTGTAATTCAATGTAGGCACCTGACAGCAGCGTTCCCAGCCCGCTGATGCCTTCACGTCCTATTTGCGGTTTCACTACCCAGAAAACACTGTCTTTATGCAGCAGTTTTCCCATACCCGCATTAAGACGGGCCTTAATTTCTACATGGTGGAGATCGTCGCTTAACACCGCGCTCTCCACGATACCGACATCCACGCTGCGACTTTTAATTGTGGTTTTACCCGCAACAATGCCTTCGGCGTTTTCGGTGATTAAGGTGACTTCAGGCCCCTGATGGCTGAAATGGTAGAACAGGATCCACCCGCCAATTAACAGCGTAACGATGGGGACAATCCAGACCGGCGACCAGCGCTTAATCTGTTCCACCTTTGCATGGCCGTGGTTAGTTTCCGTCAAGGCGCGACTCCTTCATATTGTTTTCGCGTACACGATCCCAGGTTAATCGCGGGTCAAAGGTCATGGCAGCAATCATGGTGATAATCACCACCATCGCAAACAGTACTGCCCCCCACGCGGGATAAACATTCATTAATTGCCCCATACGCACCAGCGCAGAGAGCACGGCAATCACAAACACGTCAATCATTGACCAGCGGCCAACAAATTCAACCACTTCATAAATTTTGTGCATCCTGTGGCTGTCACGCCGTCCGCGCCCGCTGGCATCCCAGCAGAGCCAGCCAATCGCCAGCATTTTTAGCGTAGGCACCATAATGCTGGCGATAAAAATCACCAGCGCTACCGGATAAGAACCGTCATCCCACAGCACAATCACCCCCGCCATAATATTAGAGGGATACGCTGTGCCGAGGGTTTCCGTCACCATGATCGGCAACAGGTTGGCGGGGATATAAAGCAGTATGGAGGTAAACAACAGCGCCAGCGTCCACTGCAGGCTGTGCTTTCGTCGCGCCTGCGCCGTTACGCCGCAGCGCGGACAGGTATGCTCAGCTTCAGGCAGAATGGCCGTACAGCATGGGCAGGAACGCAGGCCCTGCTCTAAACCACTGATGCCCACTTCGGGCAGATGAGGTAGCGCGGGTCGGGGGGAGAGACTCTCCCACAACTCGCGCCGGTCAACGCACTGAAAGGCCCGAAGTTGTAACAGACAAAACAGCACCCACGGCCAGAAACTGGTCTCCAGGCCAATCTCACCGTAGGCCATCAGTTTGACGAAGCTGACCAGCACGCCCGCCATAAAAATTTCTGCCATGCCCCAGTTACGCAGCTGAAACAGGATGCGTGCCAGACCAATTTTAAGTCGGGTTGGAAAAGGAACCGGATTGACCAGCAGTATAATGGTGATCATGCAGAAAGCCGGGACCGCCTGCACAAAGAGCAGGAACAGCGTCGCCAGGCTGCTGTAATCTTCCGTCACCATGACCTTGGGGATCTGCGAAAGTGTAATCTGGCTGGTCAGCCCCGCAACTTTCATTGAGACGAAAGGAAACAGATTCGCCAGCAGCAGCATAAAGAGTGCTGCCAGCGCATAGCCCGTCGGTCGTTTGCGCGGCTCGTGCCAGTTGGCCGTCAGGGAGGTGTGGCAGCGCGGGCATGATGCACGGCTGCCAACGGGAATGTCCGGCAGCTTAATCATTAAATCGCATTGTGGACAAAGTATCCACGCGTTACTTTTCACTGCTGAACACATCCGTTAGCCCTGCCCTACGCGCCGTTTTTCAGTGACTCAAGCTCTTCCCAGCGCGCAAAAGCGGTTTCCAGCTCCTGCTCAGCCTGCGCCAGATTATCCAGCACCGGCTGTGTCTGATCGTGTGCCTGACTGAAGAAGTCCGGGTGACTCATCTTCGCCTGCAGTTCGCCGATGCGCGCCTCCAGCTGCTCCAGTTTTTGCGGCAACTGTTCCAGCTCTCGCGCCAGGTTGTAGCTGAGTTTATTTACGTTACGCTTCGCATCACTCTTCTCTGCGGCAGGCTTAGCGGTATTAGCCGTCGCTTTTGCGGGTGTGGCAGCTCTGTGCTGACGGTAGGCGGCGCGCTGCTGCTGAGCATCGTGATAACCGCCCACAAAGGTGCCGATTTCGCCGTTACCTTCAAAAATCCAGCACTCAGTGACGGTATTGTCGACGAACTGACGATCGTGACTGACCAGTAAGACAGTGCCCTGATAACCATCAATCAGCTCTTCCAGCAGCTCCAGCGTTTCGACGTCGAGGTCGTTGGTTGGTTCATCCAGAATCATCAGGTTGCTGGGACGCAGGAACAGACGCGCCAGCAACAGGCGGTTACGTTCACCACCCGAAAGTGCGCGCACCGGCGTCATGGCACGTTTAGGATGGAACAGGAAGTCCTGTAGATAGCCCAGCACGTGGCGCGGTTTGCCGTTAACCAGCACTTCCTGCTTGCCTTCGGCCAGGTTGTCCATCACGGTGCGATCCGGATCCAGTTCAGCGCGATGCTGGTCAAAGTAGGCCACTTCCAGCTTGGTGCCGGAATGCACGCGGCCATGATCCGCTTTTAATTGCTGCAGCATCAGACGCAGTAAGGTGGTTTTACCGCAACCGTTCGGTCCAATCAGCGCAATTTTGTCGCCACGCTGAACCTGGGTTGAGAAATCCTTCACCAGCACTTTGCCGTCGACCGCGTAGTCGACATGTTCCAGCTCAAACACAATTTTGCCGGAGCGGGACGCTTCGCCCACCTGCATGTTGGCTTTGCCCATGACTTCGCGACGTTCCGAATGCTCACGACGCAGCGCTTTCAGCGCACGCACACGGCCTTCGTTACGTGTACGACGGGCTTTGATGCCCTGACGGATCCACACCTCTTCCTGCGCAAGCTTGCGGTCGAATTCTGCGTTCTGCATCTCTTCAACGCGCAAGGCTTCTTCTTTGCCTTCCAGATAGAGATCGTAGTTGCCCGGCCAGGAGACCAGCTTGCCGCGGTCGAGATCGACGATACGTGTCGCCATGTTGCGGATAAACGAACGGTCATGCGAAATAAAGATGATGCTGCCGGTGAAGTTCTTCAGGAACGTTTCCAGCCAGTCGATGGTTTCAATATCGAGGTGGTTGGTTGGCTCATCCAGCATCAGCACGCGCGGGTTACTTACCAGCGCACGGCCCAGCGCCGCTTTACGCAGCCAGCCGCCAGAGAGCGACGACAGTTCGGTATCGGGCTGCAGACCAATCTGCTCCAGCACGTCATGGATGCGACTTTCCAGCTGCCACAAATTCTGATGGTCGAGAATACTCTGCAGACGCGCCATCTCATTGAGGTTTTTATCGCTTGGATCGTCCATCACCACATGGGAAATGGCGTGATAGGCTTTCAGATGCTCAGCCTGCTCTTCAACGCCCTCAGCCACGAAGTCATAGACCGAACCGGTGATGTTACGCGGTGGATCCTGTTGCAGACGCGCAACCACCAGATCGGTTTCATAAATAATGCGGCCATCATCCAGCGGCTGTTCGCCGTTGATGATTTTCATCAGTGTGGATTTACCTGCACCGTTACGGCCCACCAGACAGACGCGTTCGTTCTCTTCAATGTGCAGTTCGGTGTTGTCTAGCAGCGGCGCATCGCTGAAGGAGAGATAAGCGCCGTGGATACTGATTAATGACATGTAATCTTATTCCTTACCGGCGTGAGTGATCAGCCAGCAGTTGTGAATTTGACGGTTACGCGCGAAGTCCTGCGACTGTGTTTTCTGGGTAATATCCTGCGCCTGCAGGCCCAGTGCTTTCAGGCCATCCATGTCCATTTTGAAACCGCGTTTGTTATTGGAGAACATGATGGTGCCGCCGCGTCGCAGCAGGCGCTTCAGGTTACGCATCAGCATCATATGATCGCGCTGAACGTCAAAGCTCTCTTCCATACGTTTTGAGTTGGAGAAGGTTGGCGGATCGATAAAGATCAGGTCAAAATTCTCGTCACTCTCATTCAGCCAGCTCAGGCAGTCTGCCTGCATCAGGCGGTGCTGACGCCCGGTCAGTCCGTTAAGACGCAGGTTGCGCTCCGCCCACTCCAGATAGGTCCGCGACATATCTACCGTGGTGGTCGAACGCGCCCCACCCAGACCGGCATGCACACTGGCGGTGCCGGTATAGGCAAACAGGTTCAGGAAATCTTTGCCCTGGCTCATCTGGCCGAGCATTTTACGGGCAATGCGGTGATCGAGGAACAGGCCGGTATCGAGATAGTCGGTCAGATTCAC
This sequence comes from Pantoea jilinensis, assembly GCF_019104105.1. Lineage (NCBI taxonomy): Bacteria > Pseudomonadati > Pseudomonadota > Gammaproteobacteria > Enterobacterales > Erwiniaceae > Pantoea > Pantoea jilinensis. Next base: position 2,678,468 of record NZ_CP077746.1, read on the forward strand.
CCAGAAATGCGCATTAAACTCTTTAACTTCGAAATAGTCGCCCTTTTCGCTGAGCTTCTGATACTGCGCTTTGCCTTTCTGACGCTCACGCGTTTTCATAATCAGACGGTCGGCAGGCAGTTCCAGTACGCTCAGGGTCGCGCTGATCACATCGAACAGGCGCTGACGCGCTTTGTTCGGATCGATCGTTTTCGGTGGCGCGTATTCCTGGATAATCACCCAGTCGCCATAGCGATCGACAGCGACGTTGTAGTCTGGCAGATCGGCGTCATAAATGCGGTAGCATTCAATGCCTTCCTGACGCGCCCACTTCTCCAGCTTTTTCACATTTTTACGCAGACGGTTCGCGTAATCTTCCGCAATCTGACCGGCGCTTTCATGGCTGTTGACCGCCAGCTGATAATTTTTCTGAACGCAATCCAGCGGACCGTTTTTCGCTTTGAACTGGCGGTCGGCACGCAGTTGCAGGCAGCTCAGCAGTTCAGGCGAGGCGCTGAACAGCGACAGATTCCAGCCGCCAAAATGCTGCTTCATCAGACGTCCAAGCTGGCTGTGCAGCGCAATGAGGGCGGGTTCGCTCTCCAGACGTTCACCGTAAGGCGGATTGCTCAGCACCGTGCCATGCACAGCCGGATCGACCGGATTGGTCAGCTTCAGCAGGTCCTGTTGAGCAAAGGTAAAGAGTTCATAAACGCCTGCGCGACGGGCATTCGACTGCGCCCACTCCAGTACACGGCCATTATTATCATAGCCAAAGAAGCGCGCCTGGGTGGCGGCGGTGCCCGCACGGGCACGCGCCTGCGCCTCGGCTTTCACATCCTGCCACAGAGCAGCATTAAACTGACTCCAGGCGGTGAAGCCCCAGTGCTTGCGCAGCAGGCCTGGTGCGCGATCGCAGGCGATCAGTGCGGCTTCAATCAGCAGCGTACCGGAACCACACATCGGATCGATCAGCGGCGTGGTCGGCTCCCAGCCAGAACGCTGCACAATCGCTGCGGCCAGCGTCTCTTTCAACGGTGCCTGACCGGTTTGCTGCCGATAGCCGCGCTGATGCAGCGAACTGCCGCTGAGATCCAGCGCAATACTGGCACGATCGTCATTCAGCCAGACGTTGACACGGATATCCGCCTGCTCACGATCGACATTCGGCCGCTCGAGGTTTTGACGGGTAAAGCTGTCCACGATGGCATCTTTCACTTTCAGCGCGCCAAACTGGCTATTACGAATCGAGTCGTTGGTGCCGCTGAAATGCACGACAAACGTTTTGTCGCTGCCGAACATCGTCGGCCAGTCCACGCTCTGTACACCCAGATAGAGATCAAGATCGCTGTAGACGCCAAACTCTCCCAGCGGCAACAGGATGCGTGATGCTAAACGACTCCACATCAGACTTTGGTACATGGCGCGATCGTCGGCTTCGTAGTGAACGCCTCCCTGCACCACTTGCAAATCCTGCGCGCCCAGCGCGTCCAGCTCACTTTTTAACAGCTCTTCGAGCCCACGCGCCGTGCTGGCAAACAGAGAATTCATATCGTCACTTTTTAACTCTTGAGAAAATTGTCGCGCATTATAGCGAATCGGAGACCTATGTCATAAAGTTAGCTTCTTTTGTGTCGCGCGTCGGGTTCAAGGAGAACACCATGATCACGCTTTCCCGCTTATTTATTCATCCTGTGAAGTCGATGCGGGGATTAGCGTTATCACACGCGCTGGTCACTGACAGCGGACTGGCGTTTGATCGTCTGTTTATGGTGACCGAACCTGATGGCACCTTTATTACCGCCCGCCAGCACCCGGAGATGGTGCGCTTTACGCCCGCGATTCTGCCGGATGGCCTGTTGCTGGCGGCGCCAGATGGCAGTCAGTCCCTGATCCGCTTCAGCGATTTCGATGAGCAGGATCATCCCACCGAAGTCTGGGGTAATCATTTTACCGCGCGCATAGCGCCCCTTGCGATAAATCAGTGGCTGAGCCAGTTCTTCCCGCGCGACGTTCAGTTGCGCTGGGTCGGGCCACAACCCAGCCGCCGGGTCAAAAAGTTTGATCATATTCCGCTTAGCTTTGCCGATGGCTTTCCGTTTTTACTGATCAACAACGCGTCGCTGCATGATCTGCAACAACACTGCCCGGCCAGCGTCCGAGCCGAACAGTTTCGTCCGAATCTGGTCGTCAGCGGTGCTGCCGCATGGGATGAAGATAGCTGGGCAGAAATTCAGATTGGCGACGTGATATTCGAGGTGCCAAAGCCCTGCAGTCGCTGTGTGCTCACCACGGTCAGCACCGAGACCGGCGTTAAGCATCCCACCGGTCATCCGCTGGCGACGTTGCAGACTTTTCGTACCGCTCAGGATGGCAGTGGTGACATCGATTTCGGCCTGAACTTAGTGGCGCGTAGCAGCGGCGTGGTGCGTGCGGGTGATGAAATGATTGTCCTGAAACGTCATGCATCGCGCAGGTATGGGGCGGGTGAAGTGGTTGAAATGTTGAAACCAGAAAAACAGGCGCCTGAAACCGTGAACATTACTTATCAGGGTCAGACATTCACCGGGGATAATCAGCAGGTGTTACTGGATCAACTGGAGATGCAGGGCTTTCGCATACCCTATTCCTGTCGTGCAGGTCTCTGTGGCAGTTGCAAGCTGAATCTGGTCGCAGGTGAGGTGAAGGCGCTGAAACAGAGTGCCCTGCGTCAGGACGGCACACTGTTAAGCTGTAGCTGTATTCCGGCGGGCGATGTTGAACTGAGATGATCAGACAGCGCGGGCGAAAGGTGCAGCAACGTCCTCATGCCAGGGCTGCAGGCGATCGTTCATCACTTTGATGGCATCGCCGAGCACCATGTTTTTTCCCGCCAGCGTGAGACCTTGCTGCGCCAGCAGACAGAGCGCCGCATTATCACCACTTTCAACCACCAGCAGACGTGCCTGTGTTCCCTCTTCAGCCAGCGTAACCTGTACCATTTCGCCAGGACGAGGCTGCATGGCCGGGGCATATGAGGTGAAATGCCAGCTTTTAGGCATCAGGGGTTTGAGAAAGCGGGCAGCGACCAGTGCGTTTAACACCAACTCAGCACGGTGACTGCCACTGAGTTTGCAATGACGGCAGGTCTCTTCAAACGTGTAATAAAGAGCAGCGTCATCGACACAAAAGCCCGATTCAGCGAAAGCGTCCGGTGTGAGCATTTTGCGGGAATAGCGGGAACGAAACAGCATACCGTCGGCCAGATCGAGCATCATTCGATCGTGGCTGCTGTCAAAATACCAACGCCAGTTATCATCGGGTTTAATTTTCATCGTGTGCCCTGTATTTACCGCTGCGCCAAAAATCACGCAGAATTCAGCGAAAAAGAAACATAAGGAAAAGCTGAAAAAGCGTGCAACAGGACAAAATATAAACGAGCCGAGGGGATAAATAAAGCCCCCGGCCCGTCATTGTGAGAATTGTCTTAGATATTGGTAACGATATCTTTAATTAAGCCCGGTCCCTGATAAATAAAACCTGAATAAATCTGAACTAATGTTGCCCCGGCGGCGATTTTTTCACGTGCGGCCGTTAAAGAATCAATGCCACCAACGCCAATAATCGGCAGGCGTCCCTGCAGTTCCTGAGAGAGGCGCTGGATAACCGCTGTGCTCCGGGACTGAACTGGCCGGCCACTTAATCCGCCTGCTTCCTCAGCATATTTGAGTCCACTAACCAGCGAACGATCGAGGGTGGTATTGCAGGCAATAACACCATCAATCTGATGACGAATTAAACTGTCTGCGACCTGAATTAACTCCTCTTCCGAGAGATCGGGCGCAATTTTCACGGCCAGCGGAACATATTTAAGGTGACGCTGTTCCAGCTCTTTTTGTTTTTGTTTGATTGAGGAGAGCAGATCATCCAGCGCCTCGCCATATTGCAGCGAACGCAAACCTGGCGTGTTAGGGGAGGAAATATTGATGGCGATATAACCGGCGTGGGCATAGACCTTCTCCATGCAGATCAGATAATCATCTTTGCCCTGCTCGACTGGCGTATCTTTATTTTTACCGATATTGATTCCCAGCACGCCGTTAAAACGCGCTTTTTTCACGTTTTCAACCAGATGATCGACACCCAGATTATTAAATCCCATCCGATTGATAATTCCGCCTGCTTCCACCAGCCGAAACATGCGTGGCTTATCATTACCCGCCTGAGGGCGCGGCGTGACGGTACCGACTTCAACAAAACCAAAGCCCATCGCGGCAAACGCATCAATACACTCTGCGTTCTTATCCAGCCCGGCGGCCAGGCCCAGGGCGTTCTTAAAGGTCAGTCCCATACAGGTAACCGGACGCGACGGCAGAGTCTGGCGATAGAACATCTCAAGTGGCGTGCCGCTCATAAAGCGTAGTTGCTGAAAGGTGAGTTCGTGTGCGCGTTCGGGGTCGAGTTTAAACAGCGCCGGTCGGACGATAGGATAAAACATGCACTCTCCTGAAGGACGGAAGCGATCGTGGAAGTCGGTGCACGGGAAAATGTGCGCCAGAATGGTAAAGTGCTCTGGCGCAAAAGTAAATCGAACTGCGGGGTGGTGGGAAGTTAACTGAAAGTCCCTTGATCTTACGCAGCGGAATCGTTTACGGGGTGATTTTCCACCTGCGAGGGGAACAGATATTCCCGGAGGATCCCGTGACGCTGCATGATGCCAAAAATACCGATGCAGACGAACGCTTCTGCCCCGACCATCGACCATGCGGCCCCGATCGCACCAAACTTCCACGCCAGGAAACAGCACAGCGGCACGTTAATCACACCCGCGGCCATCATCACCCACATACGCTGACGCGCTAAACCATGTGGAATCAGAATCTGTAATCCGGCCGGATAAGCAATGTTGCCAAACAGGAAGCAGAGCACAAAGACACGCAGCACATCCGCCGACGGAATAAAGTCCTTACCCAGTAAGATTGAAACCACCAGGTCAGCAAAGAACCAGGTAAAGATCACAATCGACAGACTCAGGGAAAACGACAGCAGCAGGCTTTTGCGCGTCGCTGCAATGGCAGCCCGTTTATCCCGGCCAAACAGATGACTGACGCGCGGGAAGAAGGCGCTGCCAATCTGCTCTGGCACAGAGTTAGCGGCTTTACGCAGACGATCCGCACCGTTATAGATACCCACCATATAGGTGGAGGTAAAGGAAGCGAGAATCACGACGTTGACGCTGTTGAACAGATTGGCACCGGCAATGGCGATAAAGACATCCATGCTGTCGGTGATGCGCTGTTTGATTTCACGGGGCTCAAAGCGATAACGGCCAATGACCTTCATCTCCAGCACAAACTTCAGCGTAATCGCTGCACTGATGATCGAGACAGTGCCAGGGATCAGGGCAGCCAGCCAGGTATCCTGCGGGGATTTCACCAGTAAAAACGTTAGCGGAATCGCACAGAAGTTCCCGAAGGTAGCGATCATTGCCGTCTTACCCAACTTCTCAAAGCCCTGCATCAGCCAGCCAAATGAAAACAACGAGCCTATCAGCGTGGTGCAGTTCGCCAGGATGATAAAGAACAACGGATGCCAGGCAGGATTGAACCAGGTCGCGGTCAGCAGCGTACCGCTGGTCACCACCAGCAGCATCAGCTTGGCGTTAAATGTTGACCAGAAAAGCTGAGTGACGCGTTCTTTGTCATCACGATGGTGAGCAATATCTTTGGTGGTAAAGACATTGAATCCCCAGTCAGAGATGGTACTGCAATAGAGCACACAGGCGATCGCCAGTGCCAGCGTACCCATCTGCTCTACACCCAGAACACGGGCAAGATAGGGCAGCGTCGCCAGCGGAAAAAGAAACGACGCACCACGATAGGCCAGCAGGGAGAAAATATTAATAATCAGACTTTTATCAAGAACTTTTGCCATGACGCAACAACCTTATACACATTGCATGTCTCACCTTCTCATTTCGCTAAGGCATAAACAATATCGCTTCACATTTTTCAGAATCAGGCTGTTTTTTGTGATCAGGCCGCGTTTTTCAACTCTTTTTTGACTTTGTAATGCTGCAGCGCAATAAACAGTTCAGGACGATTAAACAATAACCGCTCTTTAAAGCTCTCTGCTTTTACATTACGTCCCAAAAAGCGAATAGCATTCAGCACATATTCAGGAACAGGTGTTCGATTGTAGAGCGATAAATAGATCATCAGACGAAACGAGTGAACTAAATAGGCTTTTTCCAGGGTGTCACGCCATGCTGATTTAACCATCGATCCGGTTAACGTGTTGTAGGCATGCATAAAAGCGTCATAGCGCTGATGGAAAAACTCATTGCTTTTAGTACTGTTGGTCAGTGAACCGTTGCGAATACGCTGTTTATAATAGACCTGATGACTGACCCAGGCCTGCTGACTTTTCATAAAACAGGAAAGGGTAAAATTGTGGTCTTCATGAACACGTTTAACAAAGCGCAATTTATGCTGCTCAATAACGCGTTTGCTGATGACATAACTCCAGGCCGCCGAGGTATAGCTGCCATTACGCAGCAGCGCCAGCAGGACCTCCTGTGGCTTTTGCTGGCCAAAGAGTTCGTGCCTCACTTTTGGTGAAGTGATGTCAATCTGACCATCGCGGAATACACACGATTTAAAACAGAACAGGTCCGTTTCAGGATGCGTTTCCGCCACCCTGGCCAGCTCGGCCACCAGGCCGTCCGCCACGACGTCGTCCGGATCACAGAAAAAGAGAAACTGTCCCTTCGCCTGTGCAATGCCCACATCCCGGGCCTGACCGGCGCCTCCATTTTCAGTGGTAATTATTTTCACCTGAGGAAGATGCGCATAATTCTGTTCAAGTAAGGCTAATGTTCCATCGGTGGAACCATCATTCACAATGAGTATTTCATTGGGCGCTTTAACCTGACGTAATAATGAATCGACGCACTCCACAATATATTTTTCAACATTGTAAGTTGGAATAATTACAGATAATAGAGTGTCAGACATAGGCAATTCTCTGCTGTTAGAAAAAAGACAATACGCGTCACCTGCCAGATGCAGGTCCTGACCAGAGGCGAAACGTCGAAAAGAGTAATGCGCTATTATTATGATAGCTTTCATTTGGCCTGATTATCTTAAACCGGTAATGCGAATAAAGACCAGTCGTAAAAATTATCTTAACGTTTCCTGTGAAAATCACTGTTAATGAAAGTGCATCTATAGTCCGCGTAAATGTTAAAACCGTTGATGATCGATTTAAAATAGCCCGGCAAAGCAGACGTAACCATGTTCAGGAATGTGTAAGAGAACATCTGTAATAGTGAATAACTTCACCATTACTTCATTTTCATTGCAGTTTTCTTTCTGCGATTAATCTTAGCTTCAGGCAGGGGCTTCCGCAGACAGGCAGATTCTGTGCCGCTCAGAGGGGCTGTTATGCTCACCGCTTCGCTTTAACGCTGTATGACTCTCAGGAAGATTGATTAAGCAATCAGACGAAAACGATTTTTTTCAGCACCCTCTCCCGTTTTGACCATCTCGTATCAAACTCCTTAATCAATTCACCGCCTGCCGGAACCTAAATTAAGAATTATCGGAAGCTTATGCGTTCCCTTCTGCAGCGGCGTCTTCTATTTGCATTTTTCACCCTTACTTTGCCGGATAAATCATTTAAGCCCACTCCGTAGCTCTGACAGTATGAAGCCATTAGTTCTCAACTTTAGATAATCAATAACTTTTAGTTATAAGGAGTGATGATGCGCGTTATTACGCTGGCTGGCAGCCCACGATTTCCTTCCCGCTCGACTTCATTACTGACGCTGTGTCAGCACAAGCTGGAAGCGCGTGGCATTGAAGTCATTCCCTGGAATATTCACAACTTTCAGCCTGACGATCTGACCAATGCACGTTTTGATGCACCCGCACTCCTGGCCCTCCGTGAAGACCTCGCGTCTGCTGATGGCCTGATCGTGGCGACACCTGTTTATAAGGCGTCCTTTTCAGGCGCGCTGAAAACCCTGCTCGATTTGCTACCTGAACGTGCACTCGAGCACAAGGTTGTGTTGCCGCTGGCCAGCGGCGGCAGTGTCGGCCACATGCTGGCGCTGGATTACGCCCTGAAACCGGTTCTTAACGCCTTAAAGGCGCAGGAGATCCTGCACGGTGTTTATGCCGAGGACAGCCAGATTACCCACTACGATCGTCAGCCGGTTTTACAGGATTCACTGTCACAGCGTCTGGATGAAGCCGTCACTGCGTTCTGGCTGGCGCTGACCCGTCACCACCACCCCGTTGCACAAGCGGTATAAGGAAGAGTTCGATGAAGCAAATAGTTGGAAAGTGGCTGGTGGCAGGCCTTTTACTCATCGCCCCTCTGGTTCAGGCCGCCGAATCCGATCCGGCTGAGATTCGTATCGGCTATCAGAAAGGTTCAGTCAGCATGGTGCTGGCAAAATCACATCAGTTACTGGAGAAGCGTTTTCCCCATACTCAGATTAAGTGGATCGAGTTTCCGGCGGGTCCACAAATGCTGGAAGCGCTGAACATCAACAGTATTGACCTCGGCAGCACCGGTGACCTTCCGCCATTGTTTGCCCAGGCCGCTGGCGCGGATCTGCTTTATGTCGGCTCCGAGCCGCCAAAGCCCAAAGCAGAAGTGATTCTGGTCCCAAAAGAGAGTCCTCTGAAACAGGTCGCAGACCTGAAAGGGAAAAAGGTCGCGTTCCAGAAAGGCTCCAGCTCGCACAATTTACTGCTTCGCGCCTTACAGCAGGCGGGCCTGAGTTTTAAAGATATTACACCGGTTTATCTGACACCCGCCGATGCGCGCGCCGCCTTCCAGCAGGGAGATGTTGATGCCTGGGCAATCTGGGACCCCTACTACTCCTCGGTGCTGTTGCAGGGTCATTCGCGTCTGCTGACTGATGGCAGCGCACTTAATCTGACTGGCTCATTCTATTTAGCGACCCGCAGCTATGCCGAAGCCCATGGCGCCTTTATCCAGCAGGTTCTCGATACCTTTAGCGCGGCCGATGCGCTGACAATCAGCCAGCGTCAGCAGAGCACCACACTGCTGGCGCAGGCAATGGGTCTGCCTGAGCCGGTTATCGCCAGCTATCTCAGCCATCGGCCACCAACCCGGATTTCACCAGTGAGCGCTGAAACCGCTGCGGCTCAGCAGCGCACCGCTGACCTGTTCTATGCCAATCATCTGTTGCCCGTAAAAGTGACGATTCAGGATCGCATCTGGCAACCGCATACCGTAACGCAATAAGGAGCAACAATAATGAGCGTATCCATTTTCTGGTTTCTGCCGACGCATGGCGACGGCCACTATCTTGGTACTGCCGAAGGGGCGCGACCGGTTGATCACGCCTATCTGCAACAGGTGGCACAGGCCGCCGACCGCCTCGGCTTCGGTGGCGTATTAATCCCGACCGGCCGTTCATGCGAAGATGCCTGGCTGGTTGCCGCCTCGCTAATTCCGGTCACTCAGCGTCTGCGCTTCCTGGTGGCGCTGCGCCCCGGCGTGATTTCACCGACTCAGGCGGCGCGTCAGGCTGCCACTCTGGATCGGCTCTCCAATGGCCGCGCGCTGTTCAATCTGGTGACCGGCGGCGATCCGGAAGAGCTGGCGGGCGACGGTGTGTTCCTGGATCACCGTGAGCGTTACGCAGAGTCTGCCGAGTTTACCCGTGTCTGGCGTCGGGTGCTGGAAGGCGAAACCGTCGATTATGAAGGCAGGCACGTGAAGGTTCGCGGCGCGCGTCTGATGTTTAAACCGGTACAACAGCCTCGTCCTCCCCTCTGGTTCGGTGGCTCTTCTGAACCGGCCCAGGAGCTGGCGGCCGAACAGGTCGATGTTTATCTCACCTGGGGTGAGCCGCCTGCACAGGTCAAAGAGAAGATTGACCAGGTGCGCGCCAAAGCCGCTGCTCAGGGACGCACCGTACGCTTCGGCATCCGTCTGCATGTGATTGTGCGTGAAACCAATGAAGAAGCCTGGCAGGCCGCTGACCGGCTGATTGCCAATGTCGATGACGCCACTATCGCGAAAGCACAGGCAGCGTTCCAGCGGGCAGATTCTGTGGGTCAGCGCCGGATGGCCGCCCTGCACGGCGGTCGACGCGACAAGCTCGAAATCAGCCCGAACCTGTGGGCCGGCGTGGGCCTGGTGCGCAGCGGAGCCGGTACGGCGCTGGTCGGCGATGGTCCGACGGTTGCCGCACGTATCAGGGAGTATGAAGCGCTGGGCATCGAGACCTTTATCCTGTCGGGGTATCCGCATCTGGAAGAGGCGTATCGCGTTGGCGAACTGCTGTTCCCGCATCTGGATCTGCAGGTTCCCCTGGTGCCTCAGCCGCGGGTGGTTCAGGCGCACGGTGAAGCGGTCGCCAACGATTTTACCCCTGAGAAAAAAGTCGCCCGGGGCTGAGGAGAGCATGATGGCCAGAACCCGAAAACGCCTTGCTGATACGTTGCTACCCTGGCTCCTGCCAACGCTGCTGGTCGTGGTGTGGCAGATAGCCTCACAGACCGGCTGGTTATCAAACCGCATTCTGCCCGCACCGGAGAAGATCGTGACCACCTTCTGGCAGCTGACCGCCAGCGGTGAACTCTGGCAGCACCTGGCGATCAGCAGCTGGCGGGCGCTGATCGGCTTCAGCATCGGTGGATCTCTCGGCCTGCTGCTGGGCTTGATCACGGGCACCTCAAAAACCGGTGAGCGGTTGCTGGATACCTCGCTGCAGATGCTGCGTAATGTGCCGCATCTGGCACTGATCCCGCTGGTGATCCTCTGGTTCGGCATTGATGAATCCGCCAAAATCTTTCTGGTGGCGCTGGGCACGCTGTTCCCGATCTACCTGAATACTTATCATGGCATCCGCAACATTGATCGCGGGCTGGTTGAGATGGCCCGCAGCTATGGCCTCTCCGGCTGGAGCCTGTTTATTCAGGTGATCCTGCCCGGTGCGCTGCCCAATATTATGGTCGGCGTACGGTTCGCGCTGGGTCTGATGTGGCTGACGCTGATTGTCGCCGAGACTATCTCCGCCAGTTCTGGCATCGGCTATCTGGCGATGAATGCGCGTGAATTCCTGCAGACCGATGTGGTGGTGGTGGCCATTATTCTCTACGCCCTGCTCGGCAAACTGGCGGATGTCGCCGCGTTGTTACTGGAACGTGTCTGGCTGCGCTGGCATCCCGCTTACCAACTGAAGGAGGAGAACGCATGAGCCAGACTTTCTCACCGGCCCGCCTCAACACCGGTACGCCGGTTGGCGTCAACGGCGTCAGCAAACAGTATGGCAGTCGCACCATACTCAATAAGATCGACCTGCATATTCCTTCAGGTCAGTTTGTGGCGGTAGTGGGTCGCAGCGGCTGTGGCAAAAGCACTCTGCTGCGTCTGCTGGCGGGACTTGAACAGAGTTCCAGCGGTGAACTGCTGGCGGGCAATGCGCCGCTGCAGTCAGCGCGAGAAGATACCCGCCTGATGTTTCAGGATGCGCGACTGCTGCCGTGGAAAAAAGTGATCGATAACGTCGGTCTGGGCCTGCGCGGACGCGAATGGCGCAGCGCGGCAATGGATGCCCTGGCGGCGGTAGGACTGGCCGATCGGGCCAGTGAGTGGCCGGCTGCACTCTCTGGCGGTCAGAAACAGCGCGTGGCACTGGCCAGGGCGCTGATCCATCGACCGGGTTTGCTGCTGCTGGATGAACCGCTGGGCGCACTGGATGCCCTGACGCGCATTGAAATGCAGGGATTGATTGAGTCACTGTGGCAACAGCATCATTTTACTGTGTTGCTGGTCACACATGATGTCAGTGAAGCGGTGGCAATGGCGGATCGCGTGCTGTTGATTGAAGAGGGCGAGATCGGTCTGGATCTGCTGGTGGACCTGCCCCGTCCGCGGCGTCGTGGATCTGCGCGGCTGGCCGAACTGGAAGCGGAGGTACTGGATCGGGTGATGCAGCGCACGGAACGACCGCAGCCCGTCCGTTACGCGCAGCAGCGCTGAAATAAAAAACGCCTGATGCAGAGCATCAGGCGTTTTAACAGCATAGCGTGTCAACCTATGCCAGGACGGGTCATCAGGCGTTCAGTGCCCGGGTAATTTTCTCGTAAAGATCACCAGAGAGCTTATCCAGCTGCAGCAACTGCTCAAGCGCCTGGCGCATCATCGCCTGACGGTCTTCGTCATAACGTTTCAGACGAATCAGCGGTTCTACCATTCGCGCCGCGACCTGCGGATTACGGGTGTTCAGGTCGGTAAGCATCTCCACCAGGAACTTATAACCGCTGCCATCTTTCGCATGGAACGCGGCCGGGTTAGCCGAGGCAAAGGCCCCCACCAGCGAGCGAACGCGGTTCGGGTTACTCATGGTAAAGGAGCGATGAGTCAGAAGCTGACGCACATTACGCATCACGTTGGCAGCCGGACTGGTGGCCTGCAGAACAAACCATTTGTCCATCACCAGACCATCCTGATGCCAGCGCTCATCGTAGGCCGCCAGCAGCGCATCACGGCACGGCAACTGAGCCGCCACAGCCGCGGAAAGCGCCGCCAGCGCATCCGTCATGTTGGTCGCCTGGTGGTACTGCGTCTGTACCAGCTTGTCTGCCAACTGCGCATCGCTAAAGGCAAGATAGGTCAGGCAGGTATTTTTCAGGCTGCGCTGACCAATCGCATCATGCTCCACGCGGTATTCAGGCTGCTGATTGGCGTTGTAGATGGCAAAAAACTCATCGGCCAGTTCGCGGGCCAGCGTGCGTTGCAGAGCGTCACGCACCAGCGCAATCGCCTGCGGATCGATGGTATCGAACAGCTCGGCAATCTCATTTTCCGACGGCAGGGTCAGGATCAGCGCCGTCAGGGCCGGATCGCAGTCGGTATCCAGTAATACTGCACGGAAGGCGTCGGCGACATGCAGCGGCAGCGACAGATGCTGACCCTGCTGATAGCGTGCAACGTTCAGACGGATGTAGGTCGCCAGCAGGCTCTGCGCCGCATCCCAGCGGGAGAAGTCGTTGCGGGCATGGCGCATCAGGAAGGTGAGCTGCGCATCACTCCATTTATAATCGAGTTTCACTGGCGCAGAGAATTCGCGCAGCAGTGACGGCACCGGCTGGAAGTAGACGTTATCGAAAATAAAGGTCTGGAACTCTTCGGTGACATTCAGCACATGGTGCACCGGATGGCCGTTGTTCTGTAGCGGGATCACCTTGCCTTCACCGTCATAGAGTTCAATATCCAGCGGGATATGCAGGGGCAGCTTCTCTTTCTGATCGGCGGTCGCTGGCGTGTGCTGCGTGACGTGTAGCGTGTACTGCTCCAGTTCCGGATTGTAATCGTCGCGCACCGTCAGTACCGGCGTACCGGACTGGCTGTACCAGCGGCGGAACTGCGACAGATCGACGTTTGAGGCATCTTCCATCGCCTGCACAAAATCATCACAGGTGGCGGCGCTGCCGTCATGACGATCAAAGTAGAGCTTCATGCCTTTCTGGAAATTCTCTTCACCCAGCAGGGTATGCATCATACGGATCACTTCTGACCCTTTCTCATACACCGTCAGGGTGTAGAAGTTGTTCATCTCAATAACCTGATCCGGACGGATCGGGTGTGCCATTGGGCTGGCATCTTCGGCGAACTGCGCCCCACGCACGATACGCACATTATCGATGCGGTTCACGGCACGTGAACCCAGATCAGAGCTGAACTCCTGATCGCGGAACACGGTCAGTCCCTCTTTCAGGCTGAGCTGGAACCAGTCGCGGCAGGTCACGCGGTTGCCCGTCCAGTTGTGGAAATATTCGTGGCCGATAACGGCTTCAATACCCAGATAATCTTTGTCGGTCGCCGTTTCCGCTTTCGCCAGTACATATTTGGCGTTGAAGACGTTCAGGCCTTTATTCTCCATTGCGCCCATATTGAAGAAGTCCACCGCCACGATCATAAAGATGTCGAGGTCATACTCCAGGCCGAAACGCTCTTCATCCCACTTCATGCTGTTTTTCAGCGAGGTCATCGCCCAGTCGGCACGGTCGAGATTACCGCGATCGACGAAGATCTCCAGCGCCACATCACGGCCTGAACGGGTGGTAAAACTGTCACGCAACACGTCGAAATCGCCTGCCACCAGCGCAAACAGGTAACAAGGTTTCGGGAACGGATCTTCCCACTTCACCCAGCTGCGGCCCTGCTCATCCCGGCCGCTGTCAATGCGGTTACCGTTGGAGAGCAGGAATGGATAGCGTTCACCGTCGGCATAAATGGTGGTGGTAAAGCGCGCCAGCACATCCGGTCGATCGAGGTACCAGGTAATATGGCGGAAGCCTTCAGCTTCACATTGGGTGCAGAGCGCCTCGCCCGATTTGTACAACCCTTCCAGCGCGGTGTTCTGATCCGGATGAATATCATTGATGATTTTCAGGGTGAAGCTTTCCGGCAGCTGGCCGATCACCAGTGCGCCCTCTTCTTCACGGTAAGCCGTCCAGGGTTGCCCGTCGATCTCCAGCGCAATCAGCGTTAACGCTTCGCCGTCCAGTCGCAGCTCAGCCTGGCTGTCGCCCAGTCGTTTAACCTGGCTGATGGCCGTAACACGGGTGGTGGACGCATCCAGTTCAAAGGTTAAATCGATATCGGTGATGGTGTAATCAGGCGCACGATAATCGTGGCGATACTTGATTTGGGGCTGTTGCGTCATATTGCGTCTCGCGTTGTTATAAGTTTACCGGCAAAGTCTAAGCTTGTTACTACAAGCTTGCCACGCACAATGCACCTAAAAGGTGAAATGGCTACAGTTTGTTAACAAAGGCACAGATTGGCCTCGACCCACCCGACTGAAATATGCTGTGATCGGGTTCAGATAGTGAATTATACTTTCGCGTCTTTATGACTGTGTACAACACCGGGCTCTGCGCCACCGAACAGGATGCTGAAACGCGCCATGACAGGACATGCTTCCCCGATACTGACCTCGCTGCTGGATACGGACGCCTATAAGCTCCATATGCAGCAGGCCGTTTTCCACCGCTATCATGACGTAACGGTGGCGGCGGAGTTTCGCTGCCGCGGCGACGAACTGCTGGGTCTCTACGCTGACGAAATTCGTGACGCGATAACCGCTATGCAACACCTGGCGCTGACTGATGATGAAGCGACCTGGCTGTCTCACCTCCCCTTCTTCCAGCAGGATTACCTCAGCTGGTTACGCCAGTTCCGCTATAACCCGGATCAGGTTGAGGTGCGCAATCACCATGGCAAACTGGATATCCGTATTCAGGGGCCGTGGCGGGAAGTCATTATGTGGGAGGTGCCGCTGCTGGCGCTAATCAGCGAGATTGTGCATCGTCATCGCACACCGCAGGTCACCACCCAGCAGGCAATTGACCATTTACACCAGAAACTCGGCGACTTTAAGACGCAGGTAGCTGACCTGGATATGTCACGCTTCCGCCTGATGGATTTCGGCACCCGTCGTCGCTACTCGCAGGATGTGCAGCAGTCGATCGTCTCAACGCTGAAACAGGATTTCCCGTGGCTGATTGGCACCAGTAACTATGATCTGGCGCGCCGTCTGTCACTGACGCCGGTCGGGACGCAGGCACATGAGTGGTTCCAGGCCTTCCAGCAGATCAGCCCGGTCCTTGCTAATAGCCAGCGCGCGGCGCTGCAGGCGTGGCTCGATGAGTATGACGATCAACTGGGCATTGCGCTGACCGATTGTATTGCCATGGACGCCTTCCTGCGCGATTTCGGTCCGTTGTTTGCCCGTCGCTATCAGGGACTGCGCCATGACTCCGGCGATCCGGTTGAATGGGGCGAGAAAGCCCTTGCCCACTATCAGAGCCTGGGTATCGATCCGCAAAGCAAACACCTGGTCTTTTCTGACAACTTAAACCTCGACAAAGCCCTGGCGTTATACCGCCACTTTGGCCAGCGGACGAATGTTGTGTTCGGCATCGGTACCCGTCTGACCTGCGACATTCCGGGCGTAACGCCACTGAATATCGTTATTAAGCTGGTGCAGTGCAATGGTAAACCGGTGGCGAAACTCTCAGACAGCCCCGGCAAAACTATCTGTCAGGATAAAGCCTTTGTAAAAGCCCTGCGAAAAGCCTTCGATCTGCCGCTGGTGAAAAAAGCGAGTTAATCCTCTTCTTATCGGGGCGTTGATGCGCCCCGCCTCTGCTGTAATAAATCTGCATTCCCCCTGAATTTTGCTTGTTTCCTGAAGACTCGCAAGTAACATAGCAAAACCCCGGATGGGGCAACTTTTAACTCACTTCTTCTATATAGAGAGATATTTATGAGCGTAGTGCCTGTAGCGGACGTACTGCACGGTCGCGTCGCGGTTGACAGTGAAGTCACCGTACGTGGTTGGGTGCGTACCCGAAGAGATTCCAAAGCCGGTCTTTCCTTCATCGCTGTCTATGACGGCTCCTGCTTTAATCCCGTTCAGGCTGTCGTCAATAATTCTCTGAATAATTATCAGGATGAAGTGCTGCGTCTGACCACCGGCTGTTCCGTTATCGTCACCGGTAAAGTGGTGGCATCGCCGGGTCAGGGCCAGGCGTTTGAGATTCAGGCAACCAGCCTGGAAGTGGTGGGCTGGGTGGAAGATCCGGACAGCTATCCGATGGCGGCGAAACGTCACAGCATTGAGTATCTGCGTGAAGTGGCGCACCTGCGTCCACGCACCAACCTGATTGGCGCAGTGGCCCGCGTTCGCCATACCCTGGCGCAGGCACTGCATCGCTTCTTCCATGAAAATGGCTATTTCTGGGTCTCCACCCCGCTGATTACCGCCTCCGACACCGAAGGTGCAGGTGAAATGTTCCGTGTCTCTACGCTGGATATGGAAAACCTGCCGCGCAACGATCAGGGCAAAGTCGATTTCAGCGAAGATTTCTTTGGCAAAGAAGCTTTCCTGACCGTTTCCGGTCAGCTGAACGGTGAAACCTATGCCAGCGCCCTGTCGAAGATCTACACCTTTGGCCCGACGTTTCGCGCAGAGAACTCCAACACCAGCCGTCATCTGGCAGAATTCTGGATGCTGGAGCCGGAAATTGCGTTTGCGACACTGGATGATGCCGCCGCACTGGCCGAGTCAATGCTGAAGTATGTGTTCAATGCGGTGCTGGAAGAGCGCGCCGATGACATGGCCTTCTTCGCTGAGCGCGTCGATAAAGAAGCTGTAGAACGCCTCCAGCGTTTCATTACCACTGATTTTGCCCAGGTCGACTACACCGACGCGGTTGAAATCCTGATGAATTGCGGTCAGACCTTCGAAAACCCGGTTTCCTGGGGAATCGACCTCTCTTCTGAGCATGAGCGTTACCTGGCAGAGAAACATTTTAAAGCGCCAGTGGTGGTGAAAAACTATCCGAAAGACATTAAAGCGTTCTATATGCGTCTGAACGACGATGGCAAAACCGTGGCGGCAATGGATGTCCTGGCGCCTGGCATTGGTGAGATCATCGGTGGTTCACAGCGTGAAGAGCGTCTGGATGTGCTGGATGCACGACTCGAAGAGATGGGTCTGAATAAAGAAGATTACTGGTGGTATCGTGATCTGCGTCGCTACGGTACCGTGCCACATTCTGGATTTGGTTTGGGCTTTGAACGTTTAATCGCCTATGTCACTGGCGTACAAAATGTAAGGGATGTTATCCCCTTCCCGCGCACGCCACGCAACGCGAGTTTCTGATTTCGGCATTAAATATAAGAAATTCATATATATAACGAGGTCGGCACTGCCGGCCTTTTTTTATTTTTGTAAATTTTGAGTTCACTCACAAAGTTCCGTGTTTTTTACATTTTGTAATACATATTTTCCTGCTGAAACAAGATTACGAGTTTAGTAGCATTTAAGCGCTAGAATTACGGCGGGTGGGATGGAAAGATGCGTGCAGACACAGGAAGACACCAAACTTCGTTAAGGGTTCTGTAAAGATTTCCTGACGGCAGTGGCAGGTGTACAAATAACTCCAATGAGGGTAATGAATAATGATGAAGCGCAATATTCTTGCAGTGGTTATCCCTGCTCTGTTAGCCGCCAGCGCAGCAAATGCTGCAGAAATCTATAACAAAGACGGCAACAAACTGGACCTGTACGGTAAAGCTGTTGGCCTGCATTATTTTTCTGATAACGATGGCTCAGATGGCGACGGCAACAACGGCGACAAATCTTACGTTCGTTTCGGCTTTAAAGGCGAAACCCAGATTAATGACCAGCTGACCGGTTACGGCCAGTGGGAATACAACATTCAGGCGAATAACTCTGAAGGTTCTGACGCACAAAACGGCAACAAAACCCGTCTGGGCTTTGCCGGTCTGAAATTCGGCGACGCTGGCTCAATCGACTACGGCCGTAACTACGGTGTGGTTTATGATGCAATCGGCTGGACCGATATGCTGCCAGAGTTCGGTGGCGACTCAGGATACTCAGATAACTTCATGAACGGTCGTAGCACCGGCCTGCTGACCTACCGCAACACCAACTTCTTTGGTCTGGTAGATGGCTGGGACTTCGCACTTCAGTATCAGGGTAAAAACGAGCGTACCGACACGCGTCGTGCTAACGGCGACGGCTGGGGCGCATCAACCAGCTATACCTCACCAATCGGTGTTGGTGTTGTTGGCGCATACAGCAGCAGCGATCGCACAAACTCTCAGGCAGACGGCACTACCGATATCAATGGTAACGTTGTTGGCCAGGGCAAACGTGCTGAAAACTGGGCAACTGCTCTGAAATATGATGCAAATAATGTTTACCTGGCAGCGATGTACGGTGAAACCCGTAACTCTACACCAATCTCTGTTGTGACTGGTCTGAACAACACCACCAGCGCTGCTTCTGCTAACAAAGCACAGAACATTGAACTGGTTGCACAGTATCAGTTCGACTTCGGTCTGCGCCCATCCATTGCTTATGTTCAGTCTAAAGGCAAGGATATCGAAGGCGTTGGCGATGCTGACCTGATTAAATACATCGACGTTGGCGCGACTTACTACTTCAACAAAAACATGTCTACCTACGTGGATTATCAGATCAACCAGCTGGATGACAATAACGCGCTGGGTCTGAACACCGATGACACTGTAGCAGTAGGCCTGGTTTACCAGTTCTAATCCTGCTTCAGACGCGTTAAAAAACGGGGCCTCGGCCCCGTTTTTTTATGGCTGTCATTCCTGAAATCTGCCCGACACTCCGCTTTTTACTTCGCCTGAAATTCAGCTTCTCCTCGTCGTGAAATGAACACGGTAAAATTGATGATTTTGTCTCGCAAACGGTTGGCATTTCCCTGGCCGGACGTTAACCTGACAGCTCTTTCCGCTAACGTTCACGCTAATGGACCTGACACATGTTTGAATCGATCTCTGCTGCACCCGCCGATCCTATTCTTGGGCTGGCCGATCTGTTTCGTGCTGATGACCGCCCTGAAAAAATCAATCTGGGTATCGGCGTCTACAAAGACGAAACCGGCAAGACCCCGGTGCTGACCAGTGTTAAAAAAGCTGAGCAATACCTGCTGGAAAACGAAACCACCAAAAACTATCTGAGCATTGATGGCCTGGCTGATTTCGCCCGCTGCACACAGGTCCTGCTGTTCGGTAATCAAAGCCCGCTGATCACGGCAGGCCGCGCCCGTACGGCGCAGACGCCAGGTGGCACTGGTGCGTTACGTGTGGCAGCAGATTTCCTCGCGACGCAGACCTCCGTGAAGCGGGTCTGGATCAGCAATCCGAGCTGGCCTAACCACAACAACGTGTTTAATGCGGCCGGTCTTGAAGTCTGTGAATACCACTATTATGACGCGGCAAACCATACGCTGGATTTTGAAGGCATGCTGACGTCGCTGCAGCAGGTTCAGCCAGGTGATGTGGTGCTGTTCCACGGCTGCTGCCATAACCCGACCGGTATTGACCCAACCGCTGAGCAGTGGCAACAGCTGGCGGAATTGTCACAGGCCAATGGGTGGCTGCCGTTGTTTGACTTCGCCTACCAGGGCTTTGCCCGTGGTCTGGATGAAGATGCAGAAGGCCTGCGCATTTTTGCCGCCTCGCATCAGGAACTGATCGTCGCCAGCTCCTACTCCAAGAACTTTGGTCTGTATAACGAGCGTGTCGGTGCCATCACCGTGGTGGCGGCTGAAGCCAGCGTGGCAGATACGGCGTTCAGTCAGGTGAAATACACCATCCGCGCTAACTACTCCAATCCGCCGGCGCATGGTGCCGCTATCGTCGCCACTATTCTGGGCAACGATACACTGCGAACCATCTGGGAGCAGGAGCTGTCAGATATGCGCCAGCGCATTCAGCGCATGCGTCAGCTGTTTGTGAACACCCTTGCAGAGAAAGGCGCTCAGCGTGACTTCAGCTTTATTATTAAGCAAAACGGTATGTTCTCGTTCAGTGGCTTAACCAAAGACCAGGTAATTCGCCTGCGTGAAGAGTTCGGTGTCTATGCCGTTAACTCAGGCCGGGTGAATGTGGCAGGCATGACGCCAGACAATATGTCGGCACTGTGCGAAGCGATTGTCGCGGTGCTGTAACGCTGACGACGAAACAAAAATGGGCCTGATGGCCCATTTTTTATTGCAGGAAAGATCGCTGATTTTTACTGCAGAAAAGGGTTACTCACGCGCTCATGTCCCAGCGTAGAAATCGGACCGTGACCGGGCAGAAACGTCACATCATCGCCCAGCGGCAGTAATTTTGTGCGGATAGCATTGATAAGCTGCTGATGATCGCCCTGCGGGAAGTCTGTGCGTCCCACCCCGCCATTAAAGATAACGTCGCCTGAAATCAGCAATCGTCCCTGACGGTCAAAGAAGACCACGTGGCCAGGTGAATGTCCCGGACAGTGCAGGACTTCGAGCGTGGTCAACCCGACCTGAACGCTCTCCCCCTCTTCCAGCCAGCGATCGGGGGTAAAAGGTGCGCACTCGTCCAGGCCGAACATCCGGCTCTGGGTAGGCAGCGCTTCCAGCCAGAAAGCATCGCGCTTTTGCGGGCCGATAATCGGAATCTGCCAGAAGGCAGCCAGTTCAACGGCAGCCCCGACGTGATCAAGATGTCCATGCGTCAGCAGAATCTGAGCAGGTTTAAGTCCGAGTTGTTCCAGCGTTTGTTTGACAAGTTCGGCATCGCCGCCGGGATCGACCAGCGCGGCTTCGCGCGTGGAGTCGCACCAGATCACTGAGCAGTTCTGGGCAAACGCTGTAACAGGAATAATGTGGTAATTCATAACGCTCCATGACCGGCTCACGCAGCGTTGCCGGTGTCGTTACCAGTGCCTGATCGGCCCGGTATCAATATGTACAAAGTTACTGCGGGGATAATATCCTACACCACCTGCGCGCAGAGATAACGCCGCTTTGCGTACATTGGCGAGCGAAACGCCTTCGATATGAAAATCCATCGCCTGACCCTTGGTGTGATAGCTGTGCTTTGCCACACCTGGACCACTCTCACGTAGCATGTTGTTGGTTGCCAGTGAGCGATAGCCGGACACCAGCTGAATCGGTTTACGCATACCCAGCAGCGCCTGCAGGCGAAAAATCTGATCAAACAGGTGCGGATCGATGCTTTTCACTTTATTGGCGCGATAGTCCCGGAAAAAGTGATTTAATCGTGACAACTCATCCTTGTCGTAACTCTTACCATTAAAAAACTCAGTTTTAAGGGTTTCACCGGTGTGAAGATTATTAAGCATCAATACACGCGGACGAGACGTAGAAAGCGAGGCCCTTGCGGAAGCAGGCAATAAAGCCAGTCCGGCGGCGGCACTACCACACAGCAGTAGTTTGCGACGAGAAGAATCAATAGTAGACATGTAACGATTTACCTGAGAATGAAGCCCGAGAAATGTGCAAAAAGCGCACAGGCCGAACCATAACTTTCTCTCAGAGAAGCGTCAACCCATCTGCCCATGGTTTGTGAGGCGATCCCCGGAGGGATCGCCATTTGAAAATATTAGTGTAAATGACCGGGACGCTGCTAACGATTTAAAATCAATCACTAGAGCAGTAACTGCTCAGCCCGACTGAGAGCCTGACTGCCCGAACGGGCGGTGTCATCATAATTGTAAATATCTGTGCGGAACTGGGGTATGCCATCATCAGCGACCCACGCCGTAAGATAATAGAGATTCACTGGAATGCGATGGCGAATCGGAACATAGCGGGTGTCGCCCTCTTTTAACGTGCTGGAAATACGCGCATCGTTCCAGCCCGCGTCCTGCAGTAATAATCCCGCCAGTTCAGATGCTTTATTCACCCGGACACAGCCGGAGCTGAGCGCGCGGATATCACGCTGGAACAGATTATGGTTTGGCGTGTCATGCAGGTAGATCGCATCTGAGCTTGGCATATTAAATTTATAACGGCCCAGCGCATTCGCCTCCCCCGGTGCCTGAATCAGGCGATAAGGGAATGATGAGGCGGTGACCATACGCCAGTCGATCATGCTGGGATCAATCACTTCAGCGTCAGCACTCCAGCCCGACAGCAGGGTATAACCATGCTTGTAAAGATAGGTCGGATCCAGTTTCACTTTTGGAATAATATCTTTTCGCACCAGTGTTGTTGGCACATTCCACGGCGGATTCAGCACCACATTATTGAGTGCGCTGCGCATCAACGGCGTTTTACGGTCCGGACGTCCGACGATGACGCGTGATGAGAGGATCTTATTGCCATTGTTGTAGTAAATCAGCGAGTAGTTGGCGATGTTCACCATGATGCCGTTATGCATATCGTCCGGCAGCAGGCGGAGACGCTGAATGTTCAGCGCGAGTAACGACGCACGCATCTGCGGAGAGACGTTAAGCCACTGACGGGTTCTGGCACCGATAGCCCCATCACCATCCAGTCCCTGCCACTGCTGGAAACGCTTCACCGCCGCCACCAGCGTCTCATCATAAATATTGGCGGTATTTCCTTCCAGCGTCTGACTCTGTACGTTACCCGGTGATTGTGGTGATGGGGTGAGCAGATTGCTGACTGGCGCGGCAGAAGGACTGACTGCAACAGGCTGATCGCTGTGCGTTACTGGCGAGGCGGCAACGGGTACCGCATCGTCATTGGGTGTCGGCGCGTTAACCTGCGCCGTTAACATGCCGCTGCGCTGCAAAATTTCGCGTAGCGCAGGCACGTCATCACTGACCTGGCCCGGACGCAGTGTTTCACTGCTTTTCAGCTGCGGCCAGGGCTGCTTATCGCTAAGCAGGGTGATAAGCGCAGCATGCATGGGCTGATACTGTGGATGCTGCGGCTGTAAGGAGGCAATAAATGCATTGTCAGAACCGGCATTGACCGCATTCTGCCACTGATTAACCACCGCCACGGAGGGCTGGGTCAGCCTGTAGGGAATATTGCTGTAGAGCCAGGTTTCACCCTGCGTCGGCACATTCGACACAAATTGCAGATAACCCAGCATCGCATCAGACAACGCAATATCCCGGGCAAAGCCGGTAATGGCGGGGTTGGTCAGACGCTCAATCCAGCGCGTGAACTGCGGCTGAACGCCAGACAGCGCCACTTCTGCCAGCTGCTGCTGAAATTTTTGCACCGCCTGAGGATCCTGCCAGAGCGGTTGCATATGACGGGATGCATAAAGCGTTGCCAGCGGTCCCAGATAAAATGGCTGGTCGGCGCTGGAGAACGCCTGCCGAATGCGCTGCTGACTGTCGGATACGGAGATGGCCGCCTGGCTAGTTCCAGGCAAAGCGGCGATGACAGCAGCCTGCGGTAGCGTAAATGGAACAACGGATAGCGCCAGCGCCAGCAATGATACAACGCGATGATGATGTAATTTTTTTACCCGCAACATCCCTGCCTCCTTATTTTTCAACTTCGCAGCGTTCCCTGTATCCGCTGCGACCGCGCTGTGACTCATCATGTGAGTATACAAACAAAAACGGCATTTGCCTCATGCGACAAATGCCGTAACCAGATTAACGAATGGTTCAGTTTTTGACTACGTTTCCGCCTGTGATTTTTCAGCCGTTAAATCGGGCAATGCATCGGCTTCGCTTCCCGCACGCACCGGCGAAGGATCCGCAGCAAAACCACGCAGGCCAACCACATGCACATGCTCGGTGTTATTAAACACTTTACGCACCAGTTTGTAGGTCGTGCCTTTCTCAGGGCTGATGTTCTCTGGCGCGGCAATCACCAGTTGCATCTCCAGTCGTTCACATAGTTCAAACAGCGTGGCGATGGAGCGGGCATCCAGACGGGCCGCTTCATCAAGGAACAGCAGTCGGCATGGCGAAATGTCTTTGCCGCGCAGACGACGGGATTCCTCTTCCCAGCTCTGCACCACCATCACCAGAATGGACATACCGGTACCAATCGCTTCACCGGTTGAGAGCGCACCGCTCTCTGCGCGCAGCCAGCCATCGGAACCCCGGTTAACTTCCACTTCCATCTCCAGATAGTTGCGGTAGTCCAGCAGCTCTTCACCAATGGTCTGCGGCGTGCGCTGCCCCATGTCGATGTGCGGATTAAGACGCTGATAAAGCTTCGCCAGCGCTTCGGAGAAGGTCAGGCGATTACTGTTAAACAGATCCTGATGCTGCTCGTGCTCCTCCGACAGTGTGTCCAGCAGCATGGCATGCGTTTCACGCACATTCACGTTAAGCCGCACGCTGTGCACCTGACCAAAGCTGACGGTCTGCAAGCCCTGGTTGAGCTGACGGATGCGATTCTGTTCGCGCTGGATTGTTTTACGGATGATATTGGCCGCACTGCGCGAACTGATCGCCAGCATCTGCTCACGTGCCGTCAGCTCTTCGGTCAGACGGTTCAGTTCGATTTCCATCTGCTCAATCGCTTCGACCGGATCGTCAGTACGAATAATATCCTGACGGATACGCTCACGCAGATGCTGATAAACCGCAATAAAGAACTGAATCTTACGTTCCGGACGTTTTGGATCTTCCGACAACCGCAGCACGTCGCGCAGATGTTCGTTATCCGCTACCGCCAGACGCAGCGCACCCAATGCTTTATCCGACATCGAGCGCAGTTCATCGCCGCTCAGGTAGGCCAGTTCACGGCGATGCAGACGACGCTCAACGCCATTCTCTTTCACCAGACGCAGTACGGTACACCAGCCCGCTTTGGCACTGACCACCTGCTCCCGCACCAGATGATATTGACGCTCCAGCTGACGCAGTCGCTTCTGCAGGTTATCCATCTCCGCTTCGCAGAAAGTGAGTTGTTTCTCCAGCTGATTGCGGCGGGCACGGTTGTGGCTGAGTGCTGTGTACAGTTCGTCACGGCGAACGCGCGCGCGCGCTTCTGCACTGCTGTCAGCCTGGACGCCAATGTCCTGCATTTCCTGCTGCAGCTCTTTCAGCATGTCGCGTTTCGCGTCATAAGCGCTTTTCAGCGAGGCGAGCACCTGCGAGTATTGTGTCAGCTGCGCCTGATGTTCACGCAGGCGATCACGACTGCGACTACGTTCACCTTCAGCCTGCTCCAGACGCTGACGCAGCTTATCGCTGAGGTCATTGTTGCCGTTGAGCATGCTGGCTGAGTCGTCATAGCTGAAGTGGGCGCGACGCTGCACCACTTCGGTCAGGGCAAAGGCCTGCTGACGGGCATTGCGCTGTTGCTGCTGTGCCTGCTGATAATCCGCCTGCAGCTGCTCGTGCTGTTCCGGGTCGCTCTGCAACACGGCGATAATTGGCTCAAGTTTCGCCAGTTTCGCGCCGTGCTGATGCAGAAAGCGCGCCGCATCCTGCGCCGCATCGACCTGCTCACGAATCTCTTCGCAACGATCGCCCAGCGTATCATCCAGCAGCAGGTTAACGCGTGGCAGCAGTCGGTTAAGTTGTGACACGCCCTCTTTCGCCAGCTCATACTGCTGGCGCTGCTGCTGATTATTGCTCTCGTGCTGATTCAGCGCCCGTTCCAGTTCAGCCCGGCGTGCGCCCAGCTGACGGATCTGCGCTTCCGGGTCAGCGTCAAACGCCACGGCCAGATGACTGCCGATAAAACGGCTGAACGACTGATGCAGACGTTGCGTTTTCTGCACGTCAAACGACAGCGTCGCGTAGCGTTCGGCCAGCTTGTCGCGTTCAAGATGCAGCAGCTCCAGCTGATTTTCACGCGCAGCACGGCCAAACAGCGGTATTTTCGGGAAGCGGGAGTAGCGCCACTGACGCTCAGCTACCTTCACAACCACCGCATTCTGCAGCTCATCCACGCTGAAGACGCTGTCATCGAACGACTGCGGATCACCTTCGATCAGATAGAGATCTTCCGGGCAATCCTCGAGCCCGTCCAGCAACTCACGAACACGTGACAGATCCGGCACCACGATCGCATGACGTGACGGACCGTAGAGTGCGGAGAAGTACGGCGCATCATCCAGTGTGACATCATCATAAATTTCAGACAGTAAGACGCCGCCAAAACGTTCCGCCAGCTGGGTCAGTCGCGCATCTTCCGCACCGCCTGGCTGGCTGAGTCGTTCAATCTGCTGCTCGATATCGCGTTTTTGGGCGGCCACTTCGTCGCGCTCGACGGTGGTTTCACGCTCACGCTCCAGCAGCTGCTGCATATATTCGGTGACGTCCTGGCTGCTGTTCAGCGCCTGGCCAGTCTGTTCGCTGAGCTGCGTCAGAATCTCCTGCGCCGCCAGCCAGTGTGGCGCACGGGCGGTAAGGCTGGTGATGCGTTCACGCAGCTGTTCCAGCTCCTGACGCATCATCATGCGCTGCTCACCGGCGTCCGAGACGCTGCTGTTCAGCTGTTCAATCTGTGCTTCCAGTTCCTGCTGCAGGCCAGCCAGCGCATCGGCTTCATAATGCTGCCCCTGGCGCTTGCAGAACTCGGCCAGCAGACGCTCCGCCTCATGCTGTTCGCGCAGGCGCTGTTCCAGCTCATTGAGACGCAGACGCAGCGATGAGAGCTGTTCAGCGTGATGACGCTGATTGCTGGCATCACGCAGCAGTTCGCGACCGGTTTGCCAGGCATCCTGACGGGACACATCACCGGCAATGCTGGTCACCAGCGCCAGCGCCTGTTCGAACTGACTGTGTGCCGCTTCCGCGACGCTCAGCTTCTGTTCCAGACGCAGCAGGCGTTCTGTCGCCTCTTCCTCTTTGGCCTGGAAACTTTCCTGCCATTCAGCGGCATTGTCGATGGTCAGATCGGGCAGCTGGCAGAGCGTGCGGGCGCGTTCCAGCGCCTGCAAGGCCTGCTGATACTGGATGGCGCGGGTTTGCTGCACGTCGAGTGCCTGCTGGAAATCGGCCAGCTGACTTTTCAGCTCATCCACTTCCAGCTCAGCGGCTTCGGCACGCGCTTCATTCTCTTCCTGAATTTCACGCGCTTCGGCGACCACTTCGGTCTGCTCTTCCAGACGCAGCGTCAGATCTTCGATATCGGCATCGTAACGCTCAATCTTCTCCTGCTGACGCATCGCCGTCTGCACCAGATTCAGGTGATCGCTGGCGGCCTGATAATCGACTTCGAGATCATTCTCTGCGCCACTGTGCTCAGCCAGTTCGCGCGCCATCTCAACATGACGATACTGCTCGGTGGCGAGCTGCTTGCGACTGCTGAACAGCTCACTGCGCAGTTGTAACGCACTGTCGAGATGCCCCCGACGCTCGTTGGCGTGGCGCATATAGTCAGCCGAAACGTAGCTGGTCGCCTCGGAGATCAGATGCTTAAAGAGATCGCGGTCAGACTGGGTAACGCGGATTGCCTCCAGCGTCATGCGGTTTTCGCGCAGCGCCGCTTCCATATCCTGAAACGCTTTACGCACGCCGCTGTTTTCAGGCAGCAGGTAATCGCGCAGCGATCGGGTGATGGCGCTGGAGATACCGCCATACAGTGAGGCTTCAATCAGGCGATAAAACTTGCTGCGATCGCTGGCAGAACGCAGACGTCGCGGCACCACGCCCAGATCAAACATCATGGCGTGATAATCGGTGATCGAGTTATAAGCGCGGAACTGTACGCCTTCCTGCGCCTCAACCCGCTCTTTCACCTCATTCAGCGGCAATACGCGTGCCTGACGGCTGTTAAGCACTTCCGTCAGCATATCGGTCGGGTTGGTATCGGTTGGCAGGCCATGGATACTGAAAGGTTTAATATCGACCTTTTTATCGCGTCCGGCGACCTGTTGCAGACGGACACCGACCACCACACGCTGATGGCGTGAATTCACGACATCCAGCATGGAGTAACAGACGCCAGCCCGCAGCTTCCCGTGCAGACCTTTGTCACGTGATCCCGACGTTGCGCCCGCTTCGGTGGTATTACGGAAGTGCAGCAATGTTAAATCGGGGATCAGCGCGGTCACAAATGCCGCCATGGTGGTGGACTTACCCGCACCGTTACCGCCTGACAGCGTGGTCACTAATTCATCGAGATCAAAAGTACGGGCAAAAAAGCCGTTCCAGTTGATCAGCGTAAGCGAACGAAACTTTCCGCGCTCAATCATGCCTGTTCTTCCTCTGCGTTCTCACTCGCGTCGCCTTCCTGACCGTCACCTTCGTCGGTGTCGACCGGTGCTGTCGCGTTTTCCAGTAGCATCGCTTCGCCATCACGAATCAGGCGAAGCTGCGCTTCACGGGCGTCATCACCGCTGCGCACGTCGGCACCAAAGCGGAACACGGATTCAGTGATGCGGAATTTGCTGCTGTCGTTACCGTAAAACCACACCATACCCAGACGGCGCAGACGGCTCAGAGAGGCGCGCACTTTCTCCTGCAGTTTGGTGCGATCCAGATCCGAACCGGTGGAACGCTGGTTAACCAGCTTCAGCAGGCGATTCTCGTCCGCCAGCGAGAGCAGCTCGTCGTAGAGCTCCTGCTGGGTAAAAATCCCTTCATTGGCCAGACGTTCCGGGCTGAGGTAGAGATAGCAAAGAATCTTCCCGACCATCATGTCCAGCTCAGAGAGCACGGAACGCGGAATCAACGTCGTTGAACGCGGACGCAGATAGAAAAAGCCTTCCGGCGCACGAATCAACTCAACGTGATAACGGCTGTAAAACTCTTCGAGAAACGACTGGTAGTCCATCAGAAACGCATGATTATCCAGCTCTTCGATACCGATATGACGTCCGGCGCGTAACTGGCTATCCAGCGCGGGAAAAATTGGGTTGGCCAGTGCCTGTGCCAGCTTAACCGGCATCACTTGTTCAATATTTGTCGATGACATGTGCCTGCACCTTGGCTCCGTAATCATTGATGGCTTGCCATTCCACAGGCAAACCGGCTAAATCAGCTTCTGCTACGCCAAGGCGCACCGCCTGATCCACCACAATGCGTGCCAGATCGAAATGGCGGGCGCGTGGATACTGGGCCAGGTAGTCGCGCATCACTGACGCGAGGTTGAGCGGTTTTTGTTGCGATTTATAGACCTGCAGCGCTTCTTCAATCATCGCTGCCAGCTGTTCGCGAATTTCGTTGATCTCTTCGTATTCCATCTCCGGCGGCAGTTCGCCCATCACTTCGTCATTCCGCAGCGTCAGCGCTTCATCACGCATGTCATACAGACGGTCGGCGTTGGCGTAGGTCAGCGCCCAGGGCGCGTCGAAGTAATTCTGTACTGATACCCGCAGGCGCTGCGCAAAGACGCGGTTCTTATCCATGTCGATGGCGGTACGGATGAATTTATGGACGTGGCGGTCATAGCCGATCCACAGGTCGATTGCCTGCTGGCCCCAGCTGGTAATCCGGTCGAGTTTGCTTTGCAGATCAAACACCAGCTTATCGACGAAGCCCAGGTCCGGGCTGTCCAGCGTGGCATCCTGAATCCGCAGCAGGTTTTCCTGAAGTTTGTCGCCCGCAGCTTCCAGCGTATCCTGCAGTTCACGCAACGTCCCTGACGTTTCGGAAAGCAGCATTTCACAGCTGGAGATAGCCGCGCGCCAGTCTTTGTTCAGCAGTTCAGCAATATCGTTTTTCACCGCCTGTTGCTGTTCATCCATCAGACGCTGGGTCATATCAATGCTGTCGAAGATCTCCGCCACCGAATATTTCAGCGGCGCAAAAACATTGCGATGCCAGTGGAACTCGTCGCCGTTTTCCTGCGCCGCATCGGCTGCTCGCTTAAGCTCATTGGCCACAATCGACAGCTGCATAGACAGGCGCAGCGTCGAAAATTCTCGCTGACGGATGTAATAGTCAGTGATGCCGATGGCCAGCGGCGTCAGGCGATAGATAGCATTGCCTTCGGTCAGTTCGCTGGTAAAGCGGTTAAGCAGGCGCTGTCGCACCATGTCATTGATGGCGTTGTTGGCGCGAACCAACACGGTTTCGTGGGTTTGTTCGAAAGCTTTACTGACGTGACGGAATGCATCAATCAGATCGCCTTCACTCATTTCGCCATCCATCCGCTCACCATTAAGGGTGGCGATAGCCAGCAAAAAGGCCAGACGTTCCACTGGCAGCGCAAGGGAAAAGTCATTTTTGCGCGCCCAGGAGACCAGTTCAGGTACCGTCTGGGAAAATTCACTCATAATTCGTCCTTCTGCCCGGGTTTACGCGCGGTCACGTGGATGTAACGCCCTAAGCTCAAAAAGGGTTCCTGACGGCAGTAACGCCGCTCCATCTCAATAATTTCGTCGTCGCTTTTTGGTTCGCCCTTCGGCGGCTTCATGTAATCACTGAATACCCGGATCCCGGCACGCTGTTCAATCACAAAACCACACGCCTCCAGCCAGCGATAAACCTGTTCAGGGTCGCGCGGATAATCAGGCGACAGCGTTCGCTTTTTGCGTTTGGTCAGATTGGTGCGCAGATAGCCGAAATTACCCAGCGTTAAGGTGCGCAGTGTCAGGCCGTGCAGATTGTAAAACATCAGCGACATGACGCCTCCCGGACGCAGCAGATCGAACAGCGCTTTCAGCACCGTCTCCGGTTCAGCGACCCATTCAAGCACAGCGTGGAACAATACCAGATCCACCGGCTTATCCAAATGTTCGCCCACCTGCTGAGCGCTAATTTGTCTGAATTGCATGTTATGGCTCACACCCTGCGACACCGCATTTTCCTCTGCCCGGCGTAGCATCTCACCAGAGAGATCGCACAGCAGAACCTGATGGCCCTGTGCCGCAAGCCTGCTGGAGACCTGGCCAATACCGCCGCCCGCGTCCAGCACCGACAGCGGGTGTGACGACAGATCGGGCAGTATCTTCTCCAGCTCGTCCCAAAGAATGGCCTGCCGTATTTTCCCTTTAGTGGTGCCGTAAATATTTTGCGAAAATTTATCCGCGAGATCGTCAAAGTTACGATCCTGCATGGCATGCGCTCCGGTATGCTGCGGTGAGACTTATGCTATTTTGTCACAGGCATCAGAAGAATGAACCTTTCATCCCCATCTTCCCTTCCGGGTGCTCTATTTTCGGACAACAGGACGCATTTTTGATGTTATTTACCCTGAAAAAAGTCATTGGCGGGCTGCTTTTACCCCTGCCGTTTCTGCTTTTGTTGATGGCGCTTGGTATTTTACTGGTTTGGTTTACTGGCTGGCAGAAAAGCGGCAAAACCGTGATCTCGGTCAGCTGGCTGCTCCTTCTGTTGCTGAGTCTGCAGCCGCTGGCGGATCGTCTGCTGCTGCCACTGGACAGCCGCTATCCGACCTGGAACGGCGCAGAGAAGGTGGACTATATTGTGGTACTGGGTGGAGGCTACACCTTTAATCCGGGATGGGCGCCCAGCTCGAACCTGTTGAATAACAGCCTGCCCCGCGTGGCAGAGGGTGTGCGCCAGTGGCGGCGTAATCCGCAGTCGACCCTGATTTTTACCGGTGCAGCGGGCGGCACCAATCCGAAGAGCAGCGCCTGGGTAGCGGCACAGGTGGCGGAAAGTCTGGGCGTTCCCCATGAACATATTCAGATCCTTGACCAGCCACGCGATACCGCAGACGAAGCGCAGGCAGTTAAAACTGTGGCAGGCAATCGCCCGCTAATGCTGGTGACCTCCGCGAATCATATGCCACGGGCAATACGCTTTTTCCACGCGGTCGGGTTGAAGCCCATTGCCGCGCCCGCCAATCAGCTTGCGATTACCTCACCGCTGAATGGCTGGGAACGGGCCATCCCGTCATCGATCTGGCTAAGTCACAGCGAACGTGCCGTTTATGAAACGCTGGGCACGTTATTGCAACGGCTGAAAACCGAGGATGGCTCAGCCGAGCCAGGGAAGTAACTGTGCGCGAGCATGGTCAAAGCGCGGCCGATCAAAGGTGCCGGTCTGGATAAGCGTGTCGATGCAGTCCCACAGCTGATAAACCCACCGACGCCAGATAAAACCCTCTGAGACCGGCGCCCGTTGCAGGTAATGATGCAGTAGCGCCGTTTCGGCTGGCGATGCATCCATATGGATCAGGTCATATTCACGCGGTGCCCAGAGAATCGTGCCGGGCTGTGTCATCGCGATTAACTGGTCACTGCGGCTGTTTTTCAGCATGCTCTGCAGCCGCACGTTGCCATGAACCATCACGCAGGGATCATCGAAGCCGCGAAACAGATGCGCCAGTCGCGCGCGGCAGCGGAACAGCACCTGGCGATCGTCCAGTGTAAAGGTGGGTGGACGCAGATAGCTCAGGGTCGCCCACAACACTTCAACCCGCTGTGCATACCAGGCGGGCCAGCGGTTCTGCTGCGTGCTGTCCACTGTGCCGACCAGGCCGTGGCTATCAAGCCGGTGCCAGGCCAGGAGTCCCTCGACGACCTGTTCGCAGAACTGTTGCCAGCGCTGAGCATCCCGCGCCGGTGCTTCCGCCGTCACACCATTCAGTCGCGCCATCAGAAGCATTTCATGCACTGGCGGCTGCTGGCTCAGCACCAGACCATAGACCGCGGGTACGGCGACCAGCCCGGCCTGCCCCAGCAACGCCAGTTTTCTGGCTTCCATCGCCGCCCTGCCCTGGTGACGAAAATATTTCGCCACCACTGGCATAGGAAGGCCGTCACGATTGTATAACGCATAGAGCCGGGTGGGTGGATGTTCACTGATCATTTCGAGGCGGCTGATGGTTTCACCCAGCGCCAGCGTGAGTTCTGATTTAAGCTGTTCCATGCGGCATCCTCCTCAGATGAATATCACCCTATCCTGAAGGAAGTGTTGGCCATAAGTTTAGCGGCGGATCAATAACGTGGTGCTGAAACGGGGAGACAGGCTCCCCGCTTGTCAGGCCTGCATGGCAATACGAACACGTTGCAAATCGTCTGGCGTATCCACACCCACGCTCGGGATGGTTTTCGCCACGGCGACATGAATTTTCTCGCCGTACCACAAAACGCGCAATTGCTCGAGCAGCTCAATCTGTTCCAGAGGGCAAGGCGCCCAGGCAACATAGCGGCGAATAAAACCGGCACGATAAGCGTAGATGCCAATGTGCCGCAGCAGCGTGTCACCGATCTGCTCGCGCGAGGCTGCATAGCGTTCACGATCCCACGGAATGGTAGCCCGTGAGAAATAGAGCGCGTAGCCATTCACATCCATGACCACTTTCACCGCATTCGGATTAAAAGCTTCTTCCGCATCCGTAATTGGCACCGCCAGCGTCGCCATGCCCGCTGCTGACCCCGCCAGATTGGTCGCCACCTGACGCACAATCTCTGCCGGGATCATCGGCTCATCGCCCTGGACGTTGACGATGATTTCGTCATCGGCAAACTGATATTTCTCGATCACTTCCGCCAGCCGCTCCGTGCCGGACTGGTGATCGGCGCGCGTCATGCAGACTTCGCCGCCTGCCGCCTCGACGGCCTTTGCCACGTCAGGATGATCGGTAGCAACGATGACACGGCTGGCACCCGATTCACGGGCGCGCTCCATCACATGCACGACCATCGGTTTACCATGGATATCAAGCAGTGGCTTGCCCGGTAAGCGGGTTGACGCATAACGCGCAGGAATGATGGCCGTAAAACTCATGGATGAATCTCTTCGACGGAGAGCGTGCGGGCTTCCGTTTCCAGCAGCACCGGAATGCCGTCACGAACCGGGAAGGCCAGGCCATCAGGTTTGCAGATCAGCTCCTGCTGTGCATTGTTGAAGTAGAGTTTGCCATTGCACACCGGGCAGGCAACGATTTCGAGTAAACGGTGATCCATATGTCCTCCATCAGGGACCGAATGCGTAAGGGTTCAAGCATACCATAGCGCGGCGTATGCGGGATGGAGTAAAACACCATCCCACAGCGGCTGCCGAAAATTTGATTAATCCAGCGTCCACAGGGCTGGCCAGTGCGCTTTAAGCGCATCGGGTACCTGCAGGATGGCGACGCTTTCTGCGCCCTGCCAGGCTGCGAAGCGTTCAATCGCGCGCCGGATATCTGCTGCAAAACGCGCCGTGACACGGGTTTTCTCTTCCAGCCAGAGTTTTTTAATCTCCAGCTGTTTTGACTGACGCAGCATACGGGCATCAAGCCGGCCTTTTATTTGCCCGCGATGGAGGATGGGCAACACAAAATAGCCAAACTTGCGCTTCTCCTCGGGGGTATAGCACTCGATACGGTAGTCGAAGTTAAACAGCTCAAGCGCGCGTTTGCGATCCCAGACCACCGGATCAAACGGAGAAAGCACTGTGCTGTGCGTCGCCTGCAGCGGCGTCTCCAGCAACGGCAGCAGGTCACGATGCAGCCACATCTCGCCCAGACCCTCTGTATTGACGGCGACCAGATCGCCCGCAGCCTCGGCGTCAGCGATAAAGTCTTTTACGGGTGTCCGCTTCAGGCGATAGTAATCCGCCAGCCAGGCCGCGCGGAAAACCCCTAAGCTGCGGGCGCTGTTCATCAGCATCTGACGGGTCGCTTCGGCTTCGCTGATACCATGCAGTTCATCCTGCCAGTCAGGCATTACGCGGCTGCGCAGATCGTAGACGCGCTGAAAATTGCGGCGTTCTGCGACCATCAGCTCACCGGCGCTGAAGAGATTTTCCAGATGACGTTTGTGCGGTTTCCATGCCCACCAGCCTGACTTCGGGTTATCGGCGTGCGTAAAATCGGCGGCGCGCACCGGGCCATTTTCCCGGATCTGCTGCAATAGTTCAGCAATCGCCTGCTGGTGGTCAGCAACCCATTGCGCGTTGTATTTCCAGCCCAGACGTTCAGGCGACAACATGCGATGACGAAGCAGTCTGTAATCGGCGCGGGGAATAAAACAGGCTTCATGCGCCCAGTATTCAAAGAGTTCACCCTGCGCCAGCGCCTGCTCCAGCCATGCCTGAGGATAATTACCCAGGCGACTGAACAGCACCAGATAGGGACTGCGGGCCACCACATGAATGGTATCGATTTGGAGCAGCGACATGCGGGAGATGCAGTTGATCAGATCCTGATACACCGCGCGTTTTGCCGGCGCACGCAGCAGGCCCTGCGCGGCGAGATGAAGGTGACGTGCTTGCTGTAACGAAAGTGAATGCGGGCTGTTCATCCTCTTCCTTATCAGGCATCACCTGAATGGGTGCGGGTATCAGAGCGTGCGGCGACAGAGTTGTTCAATATCAGCCAGTAATGGCGTGACGGATTTACCGGTCAGGTGAGCATCGACCGGCAGATACCACCAGTCAGGCTGAGCAAAGTCGCGGCATTTCACCGCGTCTTTTTCGGTCATCAACAGCTGCTGGCCTGTCTGGAGTAATCGGGTCAGCTCATCCTCGCTGTAGGCATGATGATCGGCAAAGGCGATCTCTGCAACTGGCGTGATGCCCTGCTTTTTCAGCGTGGTGAAAAAACGGGGAGGATGGCCTATACCGGCCATCGCAACTACCGCACCCAGTTGCTCAGCTGGACAGGTTTCCCCGGTCAGGAGATTGGTGGCCAGCCCGGGCTGAAGCTGCATGGCAATCTCGTCGGGCTGCGCGTCGCCACCGTTGATGATGACGGCATCAACCTGCCGCAGACGAGAAGCGCGTTCGCGCATCGGACCTGCGGGCAACCACCAGCCATTGCCAAAGCGGCGTACGCCATCCACCACCACGATCTCGCGATCGCGCTGCAGGGCGTAATGTTGCAGGCCGTCATCAGTGATGACCACATCCAGCGAGCCCTGTTGCAGTAATGCTTCAATCGCCTGTCGCCTTCTGGGCGCCACCGCGACCGGCGCCCCGGTGCGCTGAGCGATTAAAACCGGCTCATCACCGGCCTGTTCCGTGCTGGTCTGTGCGGTGACCAGCAAGGGATACTGATCCGCCTTGCCGCCATACCCTCTGGAGACGACGCCAGCACGCAGGCCGCGCTGCTGCAACGCCTCAACCAGCCAGATCACCACCGGCGTCTTTCCGTTGCCGCCGGCAGTGAGGTTACCCACCACCACGACCGGCAAAGGCGCGCGCCAGCTTTTACGCCAGCCACGCCTGTAACTGAAACGTATCAGGGCCGTGATCGCACCATACAGCAGGCTGAATGGCCATAGCAGTAGCCATAGCGGTGAGCGACCACTCCAGATACGTTCAATCATTGGCCGAATTGCATCTTATGCAGTTGTGCATAGGCACCGCGTTCTGCCAGCAACACCTGATGCGTACCGCGTTCAACAATCTGACCATCTTCAATGACCACGATTTCATCCGCTTTTTCAATGGTTGAGAGACGGTGCGCAATCACCAGCGAAGTACGGTTCTTCTGCAACTCATCGAGTGCAGACTGAATGGCGCGTTCTGACTCAGTATCCAGCGCAGAGGTCGCTTCATCCAGGATCAGAATCGGACAATCACGCAGCAGTGCGCGGGCAATGGCGATACGCTGACGCTGACCGCCAGATAGCAGCACGCCATTCTCGCCAATCACTGTATCCAGGCCTTTATCCATCTTATTGATAAAGTCCATGGCATGCGCCATGGTGGCTGCCTGCTCGATCTCTGCACGGCTATACTGCTCACTCCGCGCATAAGCGATGTTATTGGCAATGGTGTCGTTAAAGAGATGCACATTCTGCGACACCAGCGCGACCTGATTACGCAGCGAACGCAGGCTGTACTCTCTCAGGTCATGTCCGTCCAGCAGGATTTCGCCCTGCTGAATGTCATAAAAGCGGGTCAGCAGGCTCGCCATCGTCGACTTACCAGAACCTGAACGGCCCACCAGCGCCACCGTTTTTCCTGCTGGCAGTGACAGATTGATATTACGCAGTGCCGGAATATCACGGCCCGGATAGGTAAAGGTCACATCACGGAATTCGATATCGCCTTTCGCCCGGGTCATTTCGCGTGTGCCGTTGTCCACTTCCTGCTCACTGTCCAGAATAGAGAACAGCGTCTGACAGGCCGCCATGCCACGCTGGAACTGGGCATTAACGTTGGTCAGAGACTTAAGCGGGCGCATCAGGGCAATCATCGAGGAGAAGACCACGGTAATCGTCCCGGCGGTCAGCGTATCCATGACGCTTGGGAAGCTGGCGGCATAAAGTACAAACGCCAGTGCCAGCGATGCGATGAGCTGAATAATGGGATCAGAAATGGAGGATGCTGATACCAGCTTCATTCCCTGCTGACGCATACGGTTACTGACGCGGGAAAAGCGCTCCGATTCGATTTCCTGACCGCCAAAAATCAGCACTTCTTTGTGACCTTTCAGCATCTGCTCAGCGCTGGTTGTCACCTGCCCCATGGTGTTCTGCATACTTTTGCTGATGGTGCGGAAACGCTTTGAAACGGTGCGAATCGCAAATGAGACAATGGGTGCCAGAACAATCAGGATCAACGACAGCTGCCAGCTGTAGTAGAACATCATAACAAACAGGCCAATAATGGAAGCACCTTCACGCACCACCGTCACCAGCGCGCCGGAAGAAGAGGAGGCGACCTGCTCGGAATCGTAAGTAATGCGTGACAACAGGGTGCCCGTCGACTGCTGGTCAAAGAATGAAACCGGCATCCCCATCATATGGCTGAACAGCCGACGGCGGATATTCATCACGACATTGCCTGAGACCCAGGAGATGCAGTAGCTGGAGATATAACTGGTCACGCCGCGTACCAGCATCAGGCCAATGACCACTAACGGCAGCCATAGCATCACCGACCTGTCAGCTTTACCAAAACCATCATCCAGTAATGGTTTCAACAGTGAGAGCATTAAGGCGTCGCCCGCAGCATTGATAATCAGGGCGACTGAAGCCGCAATTAATCCCGCTTTATTAGGCGCGATCATCGGCCAGAGTCGGCGAAACGTCTGCCACGTAGAGAGATCTTTATCTTGATGCATTATTTATTCACGCTGTTGGAAATAGCCGGCCATTCTACCTGGATTCGCGTTTGACGCCAAACCACTGATGATACCAACGGGGCATTAATTGTTCCCGTAGGGTGTAAACCTGCACGCTGCCCTGCTCTACCCTGATACTGATTTGTCCTGACTGGCCCGTATCCAGCCATGTAAAACCGGCTGTTCGATAGTTTTCCAGAACACTTTTCGCGGGCATACGCCATGCGTTGTAGCGTGCGAGCGAGGCAATCGCGATGTGTACGCCGGTTTTGCGCAGCAGCAATGAGGTCGACGAGGTACGGCTGCCGTGATGCGGTACCTGCAGAATATCCACCTTTAGCCCCTGCTTTTCCAGCGCCACCAACTGACGTTCCGCTTTCGCTTCAATATCGCCGGTTAACATCAGCCGGACCTGACCATCATCAACGATTACCACACAGGAATCGTTATTGTCACCCGGCAAAGGTGCCGTTAGCGGCCAGACTACCTGAAAGTGGAGTTGCCGCCAGCGCCACTGCGTGCCGCGTACGCAGGGTAAATGCGTTTTCTCTGCCAGCGCGCTTCTGACTTCTACCGCTGGCCAGCGTTGCATAATCGCCTCCAGTCCGCCGGTATGATCGAGATGTTTATGACTCAGGATGATCTGTTTTAACCGTAACTGTTTGCGCTCCAGCCATGGAATGATTACCCGACTCCCCGCGTTATCGTTCTGCCAGCGCGGCCCTGTGTCATACATCACCGCCTCCTTGCCCTGACTGATCACCAGGCTTAATCCGTGCCCGATATCCAGCATATCGATGCGCCAGCCCGGCTCCTGATGGGACTGGCGACTCCATATCATCGCCAGCGCCAACACAAAGCTGCTCAATGGCAAAGAAAAGAAGAACTGCGCACGCCAGAGAATCAGACTTCCCCATACCATAATCGTAAACCAGGTTGTGCCACTCAGCGGCCACCATCCTGGCGGCAGTAAAGCCAGACAATGAAACAGTGCACGCACAGAAAGATCGGCCGCCCCCCAGAAGAAGCCCGATACAGGCGCTATCGGCAGCAGCAAAGCAAACGTTATCAATGGCATGGTAATGAACGAGATGACCGGAATTGCCACCAGATTTGCCAGCAGTGCGGTCAGGCTGATCCCGTTGAATATCGCTACCTGCAACGGCACCATTAAAATCATCATGCCCATCTGCAAATGCAGCAGTTGTACCGGAATCCATCGCTTTTGATGACGGAATCGTGCAGGCAAGGGAAACCAGTGGTACCAGACCAGCAGCATGCCTACAGCCAGAACCGAGAGCCAGAAACTGTCAGACAAAACGGTCAGCGGATCCGTCACCAGCAGCAATCCAATACAGAAGGTCCAGACCTGCCAGCTATTGAGTTGTACACCTGCAAACCGTGTTATTGCCCACAGCGTCAGGGCCAGCAATGCACGCGCTGCGGGAGGCTGTGCTCCTGAGAGCCAGGTATAGGTTGCAGCAAATAGCCAGCTTACGATAAGCGGAAGGAGATAGCCGATACGCCGGGCTGGCAGGATAAATTGCACCCCACGCGTAATGATCCAGCCGGTGCTGGCGGCCAGGGCGATATGCATGCCCGATATCGCCATTAAATGCGCAGTACCGGTATCCCGAAGTAACTGGCGAGTCTGCTGGCTCATTTCATCCCTGATGCCAAAGGAGAGTGCCTCCAGCGTGGCACGTGCAGGCATGGAGTGGGTCCTGTCGCGATGCCATAAAATAAATCGCCAGCGTCCATTACACTGTTCGCTAACGGCAACCTGATTAAGGATCCTGCCCTGGAGCGGCGTATTATTAGCCAGAGCAAAACGCTGCGCATCGAAATCGCCCTCATTGAGACGAGCATGGACTGGTCTCAAACGAAGTCGCATCGTCCAGCGTTGTCCCGGACAATAAGTTTCCTGATCAGTATCGAAATAAAGCCAGGCATAGCGGGGAGGGAATATCATTCTGCCCTCTTCTTCCAGCAGCCGAACCCGGATTTGCTTTCTCTCTTTCCGCAGTTCACTGATCTCAAGCGTAAAGGTGGCGGGACGTACGGAGAGCTGTTCAATATCCCGCACCATCAGACGGGCATCGTTAAAAGCCCATGCCAGCAACAGCAGCGTAATACCGGTCCAGCGAACGGATGGGTAATGGCAATGGAGCAGAGCGAGGCCCATCAGTACCAGCATCACCATCATCTTACCTGAGGGCAGTTGGGCCATCAGCAATAGCGGTAATGTTGCAACGATCACCAGTCGCGCCAGAACGGTCCATGTCAGCATAATCGTATCCATTGTTTCAGTTCGATTATTCTGGGCAATTGAGGTGAAACTAACAGGGAACAATCAGGCAGGCTGGAGCGCCCTCACAAACAGAATGCGGCCTTGCAGTGTTGACGACAGTAATCTGGATATCAGTGCTCAGCCTGAATAGCAGGCAAAAAAAAACGACATCCGGAGATGTCGTTTATTGGGTTCGGTATCGGCTTAGCCGTAGATGTTTGCGCGATCGCGCAGCTCTTTGCCTGGCTTAAAGTGGGGAACGTATTTACCTTCCAGATCCACTTTGTCACCCGTTTTCGGGTTACGTCCAGTACGCGGAGCGCGATAGTGCAAAGAAAAGCTGCCGAATCCCCGGATTTCGATGCGCTCGCCCTGTGCCAGCGTAGTGGCCATGTGCTCAAGCATCTCTTTGACTGCATCCTCAACGACTTTCGCCGGTATATGAGTATGCTGTCCCGCCAGTCTTTCGATCAGTTCTGACTTGGTCATGTAACCTCCGGTTTATCCCTACAGGAATGTATGACAGCTTTTACCGAAACCGGGTGGTTGCCCACCCGGTGCTTCAGGTCGATTACTCGCCTTTAGCCGCTTTGAACGCTTCAGCCATAGCGCTAGAGAAATTGCCTTCTTCCTGTTTGGTGTTAACAGTATTGATAGCTTCTTTCTCATCAGCCTGGTCTTTCGCACGGACAGACAGGCTTACGACACGGTTTTTACGATCAACGCCGGTGAACTTAGCTTCAACGTCGTCGCCAACGTTCAGAACCAGAGTTGCATCTTCAATGCGGTCCAGTGAAGCTTCAGAAGCGCGCAGGTAACCCTCAACGCCGTCTGCTAATTCAACTGTAGCACCTTTAGCATCAACTGCAGTCACTTTACCGGTGACGATGGCACCTTTCTTGTTCAAAGTGATGTAGTTGTTGAACGGATCTTCTGCCAGCTGTTTAACGCCCAGAGAGATACGCTCGCGCTCTGCATCAACCTGCAGTACAACGGCAGCGATTTCGTCGCCTTTTTTGTACTCACGAACGGCTTCTTCGCCAGTCGCGTTCCAGGAGATGTCAGACAGGTGAACCAGACCGTCGATGCCGCCATCCAGGCCGATGAAGATACCGAAGTCAGTGATTGACTTAATTTTACCTTCAACACGATCGCCTTTGTTGTGCGTCTCAGCGAACAGCTGCCATGGGTTAGATTTACACTGCTTCAGACCCAGGGAGATACGACGACGCTCTTCGTCAATGTCCAGAACCATAACTTCAACAACATCGCCTACGTTAACAACTTTAGACGGATGGATGTTTTTGTTGGTCCAGTCCATTTCAGACACGTGTACCAGACCTTCAACGCCTTCTTCGATTTCCACGAAGCAGCCGTAATCAGTCAGGTTGGTAACACGACCGGTCAGGCGGGTGCCTTCCGGATAGCGTTTAGCGATAGCAACCCATGGATCTTCGCCCAGCTGCTTCAGACCCAGAGAAACACGGGTACGCTCGCGGTCGAACTTCAGCACCTTAACGGTGATTTCGTCGCCCACGTTAACGATTTCGCTTGGATGCTTAACGCGTTTCCATGCCATGTCAGTGATGTGCAGCAGGCCATCAACGCCGCCCAGATCAACGAATGCACCGTAGTCAGTGAGGTTCTTAACGATACCTTTAACTTCCATGCCTTCCTGCAGGTTTTCCAGCAGCTGATCGCGCTCTGCGCTGTTTTCGGATTCGATAACCGCACGACGTGAAACCACGACGTTGTTGCGTTTCTGATCCAGCTTGATCACTTTGAATTCAAGCTCTTTGCCTTCCAGGTGCAGCGTATCGCGCACCGGACGCACATCTACCAGTGAACCTGGCAGGAACGCACGGATACCGTTGAGCTCAACTGTGAAGCCGCCTTTAACTTTGCCGTTGATAACACCGGTAACAGTTTCAGCGTCTTCGTAAGCTTTCTCCAGCGTGATCCATGCTTCATGGCGCTTCGCTTTCTCACGGGACAGCAGGGTTTCACCGAAGCCGTCTTCCACTGCATCCAGAGCAACATCAACTTCGTCGCCTACCTGGATTTCCAGTTCGCCGGCTGCGTTCTTGAACTGCTCTGCAGGAATTGCAGATTCAGATTTCAGACCCGCATCAACCAGAACGACATCTTTGTCGATAGAAACGACGATGCCACGAACGATAGAACCCGGGCGGGTTTCGATTGTTTTTAAGGATTCTTCAAATAGTTGAGCAAAAGATTCAGTCATATTGATAATCTTCAGGATTCTTCAATTTAACGTCCATCTGACTTCATGTCGGATGGGGTTGTTTCACATGCCCGGCACCTGATCCATGGTACAGGGTGATAAATTCAGTTAAGCCGAAATACCCAGCTTCTCGCGGGCATAGTGTAGCGCTTTTTCGATGACTTGATCGATAGACATCTCGGTAGAGTCCAGAACCAGTGCATCGCCAGCGGCTACTAAAGGTGCGATTGCGCGGTTGCGATCGCGGTCGTCGCGTTCTTTTATCTCGGCTAAAAGGCGGTCAAAGTTAACATTAAAGCCATTGTCCTGCAACTGTAGCATACGGCGCTGAGCACGTTCTTCCGGACTGGCATCCAGGAAAATTTTCACTGGCGCCTCCGGGAAAACCACGGTGCCCATGTCTCGTCCATCAGCAATTAATCCCGGCAGCTCGCGGAAACCGCGCTGGCGGCGTAATAACGCTTCGCGCACCCGTGGAAACGCGGCAACACGTGACGCGGTGTTGCTGACCTCCTGAGTACGGATTTCACCGGTAACATCTTCACCTTCAAGGATGACCTGCATGTCACCATTTTGTGACACAAAGCGCACATCGAGGTGTGCAGCAATCGGCACAAGCGCTTCTTCAGATTCGATGTCGACCTGATGATGCAACGCGGCTAATGCCAGCACGCGATAAATAGCACCGGAGTCCAGCAGATGCCACTGCAGCGATTCTGCCATCGCTTTACACAGTGTTCCTTTTCCCGCTCCACTTGGCCCATCAATAGTTATGACCGGGGCAGTTACTGTCATTATTCCCTCCTGTTGCTGCGTGCTTCCTGACCTTTCGGTCACCATTAATGACTCGCATTATACGCTGCATAGCGCGGCTTGGTTACTGTTTCGCACTAACCGGGTTCGTAATTTTAGTTAATTCAGAGGATCGCTGGGCCGTTACAGCCAGATTAAATCCGGGGAGATCCGGTGCGGAACCGCACCGGAAGAGAGAGATATCAGGCGCTCTGGCTGATTTTAGCCAGCTGAACGAAGTAGTCCGGGAAGGTTTTAGCTGTACAGCCAGGATCAAGAATGGTCACTGGCGTATCTGACAGTGCTACCAGAGAAAAGCACATTGCCATACGGTGATCATTGTAGGTGCCAATATCAGCATGCTTTAGCGTCGCAGGTGGGGTAATACGGATGTAGTCATGACCCTCTTCGACTTCCGCGCCGACTTTACGCAGCTCTGTCGCCATTGCGCTCAATCGATCGGTCTCTTTTACCCGCCAGTTATAAATATTACGTAACTGGGTGGTGCCTTCTGCAAACAGCGCCGTGGTGGCAATGGTCATTGCAGCATCCGGGATATGGTTCATGTCCATATCAATGGCCTGCAGCTTTCCAGCCGTACAGGCAATGTAATCATCGCCCCATTCGATCGCAGCACCCATCTTTTCCAGCACGTCAGCAAACCGAATGTCACCCTGCATACTCTGGCGTCCGATACCGGTGACCCGGACCGTTCCGCCTTTTATGGCTGCAGCCGCCAGGAAATAAGAAGCGGAAGAGGCATCACCTTCCACCAGGTAATCGCCCGGTGACTGATACTGCTGCTGTCCCTTAATCAGGAAACGCTGATAGCTCTGATTCTCAACGTCGACGCCAAAGCACTGCATAAGATTGAGCGTAATGTCGATGTAAGGTTTGGAAACCAAATCACCTTTAATCGTGATGCAGGTATCCTGCTGCGCCAGCGGCGCGGTCATCAGCAGCGCCGTCAGGAACTGACTGGAAACACTGCCATCCACACTGACATCACCGCCGGTAAAACCACCGCGTAAACGCAGCGGCGGATAGTTTTCGTTTTCCAGGTACTCAATGGTTGCGCCACCCTGACGAAGCGCATCGACCAGATGCCCGATTGGACGCTCTTTCATGCGGGGTTCGCCGGTCAGTTCGATATCGTGCTCGCCCAGGCAAAGTGCTGCGGCCAATGGACGCATAGCGGTGCC
Organism: Pantoea jilinensis; assembly: GCF_019104105.1. Lineage (NCBI taxonomy): Bacteria > Pseudomonadati > Pseudomonadota > Gammaproteobacteria > Enterobacterales > Erwiniaceae > Pantoea > Pantoea jilinensis. The sequence continues at coordinate 2,723,162 of NZ_CP077746.1, forward strand.
GGCGTTGCCCAGAAACAGTGACAGCGGTTGAGATGCGTTCAGTGGTCCTGCATTCCCCGTGACTTCACACACGGTACGATCGTCTGAAAGCGTATAGCTTACGCCCAGCGCGGTCAGCGCATTCAGCATATGCTTTACATCGTCGCTGTCGAGCAGGTTGGTGAGACGGGTAGTGCCTTTAGCCAGCGCAGCCAGCAGCAATGCGCGATTAGAAACGCTCTTAGAACCTGGCAGGTTCACGGTGCCATCGACACGCGAAATGGGTTGGAGAGTCAGGGAGTCCTGCATGTGAAACGAAATCCTCAAAAATACAGAGACCTCGCCGTGTGACGAGGTCTGGCATCAGCATTAGTGCTGATATTTTAATAATCAGCCGTGGCGACGTTCAAAATCGACCATGAAATCGGTCAGCGCTTTCACACCTTCCAGCGGCATCGCATTATAGATAGAGGCGCGCATACCGCCTACTACACGATGTCCTTTAAGCGCATGCAATCCCGCCTTAAATGACTCTTCCAGGAACAGCGCATCCAGTGACGCATCCGCCAGCTGGAAAGGAATGTTCATGCGTGAACGGTTTTCTGTCGCCACATCATTACGGTAAAAACCACTGTGATCGATGACGCCATAAAGCAGGTCAGATTTTGCCTGATTAATACGATCAATTTCAGCGACACCGCCCTTCTCTTTCAGCCATTTAAATACCAGCCCCGACAGATACCATGCAAACGTCGGTGGGGTGTTAAACATCGAATCGTTATCGGCCAGTACTTTGTAATCGAGGATTGAAGGCACTGAGGCATGCGCCTGGCCCAGCAGATCTTCACGCACAACCACCAGCGTTAATCCGGCCGGGCCTACATTTTTCTGCGCACCCGCATAAATCACGCCATAACGACTCACATCGATCGGACGAGACAGAATGGTAGAGGAGAAATCAGCAACAACGGTTTTACTGCCGAAGTCAGGCTGTTCATCAATGGCGATGCCATCAATGGTTTCATTCGGGCAAAAATGCAGGTAAGCGGATGCCTCACTTACCGCCCATTCGCTCATCGGCAGGATAGCGCGTTTACCGTCGCGGGTTGTTTTGACATCCAGCGTGCGTGGGGAACAATACTTTTCCGCTTCTTTTATTGCGCTATGCGCCCAGTAGCCGCCATCAACATAGTCAGCAGTTGTCGCCTGACCCAGCAGATTACCGGGTACAGCAGCAAACTGCGCGCGCGCGCCGCCATGACAGAATAAAACTTTGTAATTGGCCGGTATTTTTAGCAGATCACGGAAGTCCTGCTCTGCTTCTTCAGCTACCTGAATAAACTCTTTACTGCGGTGACTGATCTCCATTACAGAGGTACCCAGACCGCGCCAGTTCGTCAGTTCCTGTTCTGCACGACGAAGGACTTCAACCGGTAGCATCGCCGGGCCAGAGCTAAAATTATAAACTTGCGTCATTTCCCCTCACCACTGTCATATCGAACGGTTATGAATAACCATTCGGTTTTATCACTGCATACTGATAGCTGCAATCATAAATCAGGGCGCGGTCACATTTTCTGAATATGCCTCGCCGGAGGTTATGTTACCAATGCAAACCAGCGCGGAATTTTGTGAGGCTTCATCCAGCACCATTAATCCACGTTTGGCCTGAGAGCCGATGTGATAAAAACTAAGCCGGTAAAAATGTCCCGCCCTGATAGCGGTCTGTAAGCAAAATCCGTATCATTGCGCGCTTTACGCACCCCATGACAACAGAGAGAGCGGCACTATGACGCAAACATTTATCCCGGGCAAAGATGCCGCACTGGAAGACTCCATTGCGCGTTTCCAGAACAAGCTGCAGGATCTCGGCTTTAACATTGAAGAAGCTTCCTGGCTGAATCCTGTTCCCCATGTCTGGTCAGTGCATATCCGCGACCGCGATTGCCCGCTCTGCTTTACCAACGGCAAGGGCGCCAGTAAAAAAGCTGCGCTGGCCTCTGCACTGGGCGAATATTTTGAGCGTCTCTCAACTAACTACTTTTTTGCTGACTTCTGGCTGGGCAAAAAGATCGCGAACGGCGACTTTGTTCACTATCCCAATGAAAAATGGTTCGCGTTACCTGAGGATGATTCCTTACCTGAAGGCATTCTGGATGCGCGCCTGAACGCGTTTTACGATCCCGACAATGCTCTGACGGCTTCCGGCCTGATTGATCTGCAGTCTGGCAATGCTGAGCGCGGTATCTGCGCCCTGCCGTTTACCCGCCAGTCGGATCAGCAAACGGTTTACATCCCGATGAATATCATCGGCAACCTCTATGTCTCAAATGGCATGTCCGCAGGAAACACCGCGAATGAAGCGCGTGTTCAGGGCCTGTCCGAAGTGTTTGAGCGCTACATCAAGAACCGCATCATCGCGGAAGCAATCAGCCTGCCAGCGATCCCTGATGAGGTAATGCAGCGTTATCCAGAGGTGATCGAGGCAATTGCCCGCCTTGAAGCGGAAGGCTTCCCGATTTTCGCTTATGACGCCTCGCTGGGCGGTAAATATCCGGTGATTTGTGTGGTGCTGTTTAACCCGACCAACGGAACCTGTTTTGCCTCCTTTGGTGCCCACCCCGATTTTGGTGTGGCACTGGAACGAACTGTCACTGAGCTGCTGCAGGGCCGAAGCCTGAAAGATCTTGATGTGTTCACGCCACCGACTTTTGATGATGAAGAAGTCGCTGAACATGCCAATCTGGAGACCCATTTCATTGATTCAAGCGGTCTTATCTCATGGGATCTGTTTAAAGAAACAGCGGACTATCCCTTTGTTGACTGGTCATTTGCAGGCAGCACCGAGCAGGAATTCTCCACACTGATGGCCATCTTTGCCTCGGAAGATCAGGAAGTCTATATTGCTGACTACGAGCATCTGGGTGTCTATGCCTGCCGCATCATCGTACCGGGGATGTCTGATATCTACCCTGCCGAAGATCTCTTCCTGGCGAATAACAGCATGGGCGCTGGCATTCGTGAAACCCTGCTGGCCCTGCCTGAAAGCAACTGGAATCCGGAAGAGTATCTGGATCTGATTGGACAGCTTGATGATGAAGGTTTTGACGACTTCACTCGCGTTCGCGAACTGCTGGGTCTGGCAACCGGTAAAGACAACGGCTGGTACACACTGCGTGTTGGCGAATTAAAAGCGATGCTGGCGCTGGCGGGTGGCGATCTGGATCAGGCACTGATATGGACAGAGTGGACAATGGAGTTTAACAGCTCAATCTTTACGCCAGAGCGGGCTAACTACTATCGTTGCCTGCAGACTCTGCTGTTACTGGCAATGGAAGATGAGCGTGATCCGCTGCAGTATCATCACGCCTTCCTGCGTATGTACGGTGAAAGCGCGATGGAAGCAGCCTCAGCCGCCATCAGTGGTGAACATCCATTTAACGGTCTGCAGGCCGTTGATGATGAACTGCAGGCATTCCCGGCTCATCAGTCCCTGCTTGCTGCTTACGAAAAACTGCAGGCGGCTAAGCGTCTCTACTGGAAAAATGCGTAAGTTATAACGCGACTGATCCAAAAAGAGGATTAACATGGCACCGGAGTTTTCTGGTGCCATAATTTTCTGCCTTCCTTGTGGAACATTAGCTGTATTAAAATCCATTCAATTACATCAAATCATTTTAATTAACATATCAGCCATTAATTACTCATCAGGCAGGCCCTTCAAAAAGAGTAAGTCTTTTTACATTAAAAAAATTTTGCATTTTTAAAATTTATTTAACTAAATAAATTCAAAAAGTTAGAGATTTATTTCGCTTTTCCTCTGCGATTTACAGGCTGCCACGTCGGCAAACATGATCCATATCAATTCCTGACCTATACTCCTTTGTTAGTATTTTTCCAGACAACTTCTGGAGTAAGTTAGTGTGAAAACTGACAACCCTTTTAATCTTTTATTACCAGCCGCAATGGCGAAAGTGGCCGAAGACGCCGGTATTTATAAAGCAACCAAACATCCCTTCACCACCTTCTTTCTGGCGATAAACGCTGGCGTATTTATCTCCATCGCATTCGTTTTTTATATTACAGCGACCACCGGCAGCGGCACGATGCCCTATGGCATAGCCAAACTGATTGGCGGTGTCTGTTTCTCACTCGGCCTGATGCTGGTCGTCGTGTGTGGCGCTGACCTCTTTACTTCTACTGTCTTAATCGTCGTCGCCAAAGCCAGTGGCCGCATCAGCTGGGGACAGCTGGCCCGCAACTGGATTAACGTTTACGCCGGTAACCTTGCAGGTGCCCTCTTCTTTGTCGCCCTGATGTGGTTTGCCGGACAGCATACGGTCGCGAATGGCGCCTGGGGATTGAATGTCCTGGAAACCGCCGATCACAAAATGCATCACACATTCATCGAAGCGGTTTGTCTGGGTACGCTGGCGAATTTGCTGGTCTGCCTCGCCGTCTGGATGAGTTACTCCGGCCGTACCCTGACCGATAAGCTGGTGGTAATGATTTTGCCTGTTGGCATGTTTGTCGCCAGCGGTTTCGAGCACAGCATCGCCAATATGTTTCTGATTCCTTATGCCATTGTCATTCGCGACTTCGCGGCACCTGAATTCTGGCAGGCTGCTGGCACCACGGCGGCACAGTTTCACTCGCTTACCGTGAGCAACTTTATTCTCGACAACCTGATTCCTGTGACCATTGGCAACATCATTGGCGGCGGCATTCTGGTTGGGTTGACCTACTGGGTTATCTATCTCCGTAAAGGTGACTAGGTCCATTAAACACATTTTGACGGCACAGGACGTTGACTGTGCCCGACCGTAAAGTCTCTTCATATAAGGCAGGTATATTATGACCGAACTTAATGCAAAACTGGCTTCAGCATGGGAAGGATTTGCTGAAGGCGAATGGCAGAATAGCGTCAATGTGCGCGACTTCATTCAGAAAAACTACACTCCTTATGAAGGTGATGAGTCGTTCCTGGCGGGCGCAACTGAAGCGACCACTAAACTGTGGGAAAGCGTGCTGGAAGGCATCAAAATTGAAAACCGCACCCACGCGCCAGTTGACTTCGACACCGACCTCGCCTCAACGATTACCTCGCACGACGCAGGCTACATCAATAAGTCGCTGGAAAAAATCGTTGGTCTGCAGACTGAGGCACCATTAAAACGCGCGCTGATTCCTTTTGGCGGCATCAAAATGGTCGAAGGTTCATGCAAAGTCTATGGCCGTGAACTCGATCCTTCACTGAAAAAAATCTTCACCGAATACCGTAAAACGCATAATCAGGGCGTGTTCGACGTTTACACCCCGGACATCATGCGCTGCCGTAAATCAGGTATCCTGACCGGTTTACCCGATGCCTATGGACGTGGCCGCATCATCGGTGACTATCGTCGCGTGGCTCTCTACGGCATCGATTTCCTGATGGCGGATAAATTCTCCCAGTTCGCCTCTCTGCAGAACGATTTAGAGAATGGCGTGAATCTGGAAGCGACCATTCGTCTGCGTGAAGAGATCTCGGATCAGCATCGTGCGCTGGCGCAGATTAAAGAGATGGCCGCAAAATATGGCCACGACATTTCGGGCCCGGCAACCAATGCCGTTGAAGCCGTACAGTGGACTTATTACGGCTACCTTGCTGCCGTTAAATCACAAAACGGTGCTGCCATGTCCTTTGGCCGCGTCTCAACCTTCCTGGATGTTTACATCGAGCGTGACCTTAAAGCCGGTAAACTGACTGAAGAACAGGCACAGGAACTGATTGACCATCTGGTCATGAAACTGCGTATGGTTCGCTTCCTGCGTACTCCTGAATATGATGAGCTGTTCTCAGGTGACCCAATCTGGGCAACCGAATCACTGGCAGGTATGGGCGTTGATGGCCGTACTCTGGTTTCAAAAAGTACCTTCCGCTTCCTGAATACCCTGTACACCATGGGTCCTTCACCTGAGCCGAACATGACCATTCTGTGGTCAGAAAAACTGCCAATTAATTTCAAAAAATATGCCGCTAAAGTCTCAATCGACACCTCATCTCTGCAGTATGAGAACGATGACCTGATGCGTCCTGATTTCGACAATGATGACTATGCCATCGCCTGCTGCGTCAGCCCGATGATTGTCGGCAAACAAATGCAGTTCTTTGGTGCACGTGCCAACCTGGCGAAAACCCTGCTCTACGCAATCAACGGCGGCGTGGATGAAAAACTGAAAATGCAGGTTGGACCGAAAGGCGACAAAATCAGCGATGATGTGCTGGACTTCGACACCGTCATGGAGCGTATGGATCACTTCATGGACTGGCTGGCAAAACAGTATGTGACTTCGCTGAACATCATTCACTACATGCATGATAAGTACAGCTACGAAGCCGCGCTGATGGCCCTGCATGACCGTGACGTCTATCGCACCATGGCGTGTGGTATCGCTGGTCTCTCCGTTGCTGCGGATTCACTGTCTGCGATTAAATATGCCAAAGTGAAACCGATTCGTGATGAAGATGGTCTGGCGATCGACTTCGACATCGAAGGTGAATATCCTCAGTTCGGTAACAACGACTCCCGCGTTGATGACCTGGCCTGCGATCTGGTTGAACGCTTCATGAAGAAAATTCAGCAGCTGACCACCTATCGTAATGCCGTGCCGACACAGTCTGTTCTGACCATCACCTCAAACGTGGTGTATGGTAAGAAAACCGGTAACACACCGGATGGACGTCGCGCTGGTGCACCGTTTGGACCCGGTGCTAACCCAATGCATGGCCGTGACCAGAAAGGTGCGGTGGCTTCACTGACTTCCGTCGCGAAACTGCCGTTTGCCTATGCGAAAGATGGCATCTCTTATACCTTCTCAATCGTGCCAAACGCGCTGGGTAAAGATGATAACGTGCGTAAAACTAACCTTGCCGGTCTGATGGATGGTTACTTCCATCATGAAGCGAGCATCGAAGGCGGTCAGCACCTTAACGTCAATGTCATGAACCGTGAAATGCTGCTGGACGCGATGGAGCATCCAGAGAAGTATCCGCAGCTGACCATCCGCGTTTCCGGTTATGCTGTGCGCTTTAACTCCCTGACTAAAGAGCAGCAGCAGGATGTGATTACCCGTACCTTCACACAGTCACTGTAATCACGGCTCAACCCGATATAAAAAGGCTCCTCGCGGAGCCTTTTCCTTAAAAGTCTGTTTTGTTGGTCATCTTTATCAAGGTTCCCACCAGAATCGATTTCCTGCCCTGAGCGCAACAGAGATTGCGCCGTCTGTCCCGGCAGACTTACTGGAGAACACATCGCAATGTCAGTTAATGGTCGTATCCACTCATTTGAATCCTGCGGCACCGTCGATGGTCCCGGCATCCGTTTTATCACCTTCTTTCAGGGCTGCCTGATGCGCTGCCTCTACTGCCACAACCGCGACACCTGGGATACCCACGGCGGCAAAGAGATCAGCGTTGAAGCGCTGATGGCGGATGTGCTTTCCTATCGCCATTTTATGAACGCCTCTGGCGGCGGTGTTACGGCCTCTGGTGGTGAAGCGATTCTTCAGGCTGAATTTGTGCGCGACTGGTTTCGCGCCTGTAAAGCGGAAGGCATTCATACCTGTCTCGACACGAACGGTTTCGTACGCCGCTATGATCCGGTGATCGATGAACTGCTTGATGTTACTGACTTAGTGATGCTCGACCTGAAACAGATGAATGACGATGTGCATCAGATTCTGGTGGGGGTCTCTAATCACCGTACCCTGGACTTTGCCCGTTATCTGCAGAAAAAAGGCAAGAGAACCTGGATCCGTTTCGTTGTCGTACCGGGCTATTCCGATGACGATGACACCGCGCATCGCCTGGGCGAATTCACCCGTGATATGCAGAACGTTGAGAAGATTGAATTGCTGCCCTATCACGAACTGGGTAAGCATAAATGGATTGCGATGGGTGAAGAGTACAAGCTGGATGGCGTAAAGCCGCCGGGTAAAGAGACGATGGAGCGCGTGAAAAACATTCTCGCCAGTTACGGCCACGAAGTGATGTACTAACAATCGGCCACAAAAAAGGGAGCTTAATGCTCCCTTTTGGCCAAATGGCGATCAGGCATGTGCCACTGGCGTAGCCTGATGATTCGTTTTGCGCAGCAGCATAACCAGATAAATCAGCGCCACAGCCGCGATCATCACGAACAATAGCTGGTCAGAATAATTCTGCATCAGAACAGAGGTCATTGCCGGTCCAGCCAGACTGCCTACGGTATAACTCATCAGCAACGCCTGGTTCATTGCAACCAGCTCATGGTGGGCGACCGTCTCACAAGCCCAGGACATCGCCACCGGATAGAGTGTGAAGCCTGCCAGGCCCAGCACAAACAGCGCAGGCGCCATCGCGGCATTGGTCAACATGGCCATCGCGCCCAGGATAACGACAAAAACCTGAACCCGTAGCACCAGCATGCGACCAAAACGATCGGCCAGGCGGCCAACGGGCCACTGGCCCACAATACCTGCGCTGACCAGCAACGCCATCCAGTAACCGACATTTGCGTCACTCATTCCCTGATGTGACAGGTAAAGCGGCATCAGGCCATAAAGCGAGCCCAGAAGGATGCCAGAGATGATGCAGCCATTAATACCCAGGCGGGAACTACGACGACGCAGCATCGGCCAGATGCGGGCCGGAGCCGCCTCTGTCGCTTCACCATTACTGGAAACGCGGGTAAAGACCAGCGGCAGCACGGCGCAGAAGACCAGCGAGGTTACCCACGGGATCACGCTGAGTAATTCCGTAGAGAGTTTGCTGACCAGTAACTGGCCGGTCACAGTACCGATGTAATAGACAACCATGTAGGCCGCCAGCAGTTGTCCGCGATTACGCACCGTGCCGCTGCACAGAAGTGCGCTCTCAACCACCACCCACATCAGCGCACAGCCGACACCCGCGATGAATCGCATTGAACTCCAGGCCCAGAAGCCCGACATCATCGCCAGGCACAGGGTCGCGACGGCAAACATCACGGTAGCCAGGTAATAGCTGCGATTGAAGCCGTACTGTCTGATTAACCAGCCAGCCAGCAGCGTGCCTGCGAGATTACCGGTGTAATAAGACGAACTTACTATACCCACCTGCCAGGTTGTCAGTAAGTCATGCGTCAGCCACAGTGGAACGAGCGTATTCAGCACGGCAATTGCGACAGTCATTAACATCAGGCCGCAAAGCAGCAGTATCACGGGGCGTGACCAGGTTGACATAGGGGATAGAAACCAGAGCAAATGAAGGAAATTGCGCGCAGTTTGCCATTAGCTTTTTTAAAGTCAATGGAAGGAATTTAACGGCAGCACATTTTGCTGGCCGACAATTTAATTTACTAATCTTCAGTGGGTTACAATCGTCTTGGGCGACATGCGGCTAAATGCTATCTCTATGAAAAATTAGGTTTTTAAGCACTCCAGCACATCTGTTATCGATAACGTTTATTTGTGATTAAATCAGCGCGACATAAATCCTATTTTTCAGATGCAGGACATAAAAAAACCCGGCCATGGCCGGGTCTTAAGATGCCTGATTGCTTAGCCGATAATTTCGACGCCCTTCATGTAAGGGCGTAAAACTTCCGGTACGGCGATACGACCATCTTCCTGCTGATAGTTTTCCAGCACTGCCACCAGGGTACGGCCGACGGCCAGACCTGAACCGTTCAGGGTATGAACCAGACGCGGCTTCTTATCCTGTTTGTTACGGCAACGCGCCTGCATACGACGCGCCTGGAAATCACCCATGTTGGAACAGGATGAGATCTCGCGGTAGGTGTTCTGCGCCGGTAACCAGACTTCCAGATCGTAGGTTTTAGTCGCTCCGAAACCCATATCGCCGGTACAGAGTAAAACCTTGCGGTATGGCAGGTTCAGCAGCTGCAGAACTTTTTCAGCGTGGCCGGTCAGCTCTTCAAGCGCCTCCATAGACTGTTCCGGGGTAACGATCTGCACCATCTCAACTTTGTCGAACTGGTGCATACGGATCAGACCGCGTGTATCACGACCGTAAGAACCCGCTTCGGAACGGAAGCACGGTGTATGTGCGGTGAGTTTAACCGGCAGGGTATCCTCTTCGAGGATCTCGTCACGCACCAGGTTGGTCAGCGGCACTTCCGCGGTAGGAATCAGTGCATAGTTGCTGCTGTCTGACTCCTCTTCCAGCGGACGGGTGTGGAACAGGTCTTCGCCAAACTTAGGCAACTGTCCGGTACCGTAAAGGGTTGCGTGGTTAACCAGGTAAGGCACGGAGGTTTCAAGGTAGCCATGCTGCTCAGTGTGCAGGTCAATCATAAACTGACTCAGTGCACGGTGCAGGCGGGCAATCTGCCCCTGCATGACAACAAAGCGCGAACCGGTCAGTTTCACGGCAGCCGCAAAATCCAGGCCTTTAGCCGCTTCACCCAGCTCAACGTGATCTTTAACCTGGAAACTGAACTCGCGCGGCGTACCCCAGCGGCTCACTTCCTGGTTTTCGCTGTCATCTTTGCCCAGCGGCACTTCGTCTGCTGGAATGTTCGGCATTGCCAGCGCGAAGTCACGAATTTGATTCTGCAGTTCGTCCAGTTCTGCTTTAGCGGCATCCAGGCGTTCGCCCAGCGCATTCACTTCCTGGCGCAGCGGCTCGATGTCTTCCCCACGTGCTTTGGCCTGACCGATGGATTTGGATCGGGAGTTACGCTCTGCCTGCAAATTTTCTGTTTCCACCTGCAGTACTTTGCGACGCTCTTCAAGCGAACGCAGCGTTTCCACATCCAGTTTGTATCCCCGGCGTGCCAGTTTTTCTGCGACTGCGTCTGGCTCGTTACGCAGCAGATTGGGATCGAGCATGCTTATCCTGTGTATAAAAAGTTGGTTGAAAGAAGGGACGCATTCCTGTGGAATGCGTTGAAAACATTGCCCACATTACCGTAAGGTCTGTTTCAGCGGTAGCGTTTTGTCGGGCTATTTTGATCCTGCTCAGCCAGCCAGCTTAGCTTTTCACCAATCTTACCCTCAAGCCCGCGCTGGGTTGGCGTGTAATAGCGCGTGCTGGCCAGTTCCTTTGGAAAATAGACTTCACCGGCAGCATAGGCGTTGGTTTCATCATGAGCATAACGGTACTCTTTGCCCAGCCCCATCTCTTTCATCAGCTTAGTCGGCGCGTTGCGCAAATGTTCCGGCACATCGTAATCAGGATTATCACGCGCATCACGCATCGCAGCTTTAAAGGCGTTATAGACCGCGTTACTTTTCGGCGCACAGGCCAGATATACAATGGCCTGAGCGATGGCGCGCTCCCCTTCTGCCGGACCGACGCGCGTGAAGCAATCCCAGGCTGCAATCGCCACCTGCATACCGCGTGGATCGGCATTGCCGACATCTTCGGAGGCGATAGCCAGCAGCCGGCGTGCCACATAGAGCGGATCGCCGCCTGCGGTGATGATGCGCGCATACCAGTAGAGCGCTGCATCTGGCGCGGAGCCGCGAACCGATTTGTGCAGCGCCGAAATCAGATCGTAAAAACGATCGCCTTTGTTATCAAAACGCGCGGATCGCTCACCCGAGACTTCGTTAAGCAACTGAGGCGTCAGTTCACGCTGACCTGAGGCGGTGGTTTCGGCCATATCTGCCATCATTTCCAGCGTATTCAATGCCCGGCGTGCATCACCATTAACCAGTTCAGCAATCATCCTGCGGGTATTATCCGGCAGCACGATGTCACTCTCGCCATAACCTCGCGCTTTATCCTGCATCGCCTGATCCAGCACCTGCTCAATATCTTCGAGCGTCAGTGATTTCAGCAGGTAAACGCGGGCGCGTGACAGCAATGCGGAGTTAAGTTCGAAAGAGGGATTTTCGGTGGTGGCACCAATAAAGGTGATGGTGCCATCTTCAATATGGGGCAGAAAAGCATCCTGCTGGCTCTTGTTGAACCGATGGACCTCGTCCACAAACAGAATAGTGCGCCGTCCGGCATGTTTGTTCTGTCGGGCACGCTCAATCGCTTCACGGATCTCTTTTACGCCGGAGGTCACTGCAGAGATACGCTCCACATCGGCATTACCGTAATGCGCGATGATCTCAGCCAGCGTGGTTTTGCCGGTCCCGGGCGGTCCCCATAAGATCATTGAATGCAGATGCCCGGCTTCAATCGCACGCGGCAGCGGTTTACCCGCGCCCAGCAGATGCTGCTGACCAATGTACTGTTTCAACGTTTCTGGCCGCATACGTGCGGCCAGAGGTTTGAAATTCTCGGTGGAAAAATCCAGGGACAGGTTACTCACCGTGACCTCACTGACGTTGGTCGTCCACCGTCACGCCTTTTGGCGGTGTGAACGTGAATTTATCCGGGCTGATCGCGCCATTCTGCTGGCTTTTCAGCTGGTAATCGCTGCGCTGACCATCCTGCTCAATCGCGCTGAAGCGGTTAATGGTGCCGCTGGACGTCACCTGAATAGTGAACTGTTTCAGGTTGCCGTCGCTGTTTTTCGGCGTCAGTTCGAAATTGTCACCCTGCTGTTTGATGTTGTATTGCTTCCAGTCGTTTGACTGGTTACGGGCAATCAGCATAAACGGCGTGTTGCTGGTGGCATTCTGCAGCAGGCTGACAGTAGCCTGTTCAACAAACGGGTTGTAGAACCAAAGCGATTTGCCGTCGGAGATGATGATACTTTCGTCCGGTGCGGTCATGTGCCAGTTAAACAGGCTGGGACGTTTAACCCACAACTCGCCTTCGCCGTCCTGCACATTGGCGCCGCTGCTGTCGGTCACTTTTTGCGTGAAGCTGGCGTGGAAGCTGCTGACCTTATTCAGGCGCTGCTGCAGATCACTGGAAGCATCAGCCAATACGCTGGCTGAAGAAAAGGTGGCCAACAGGCCCAGAGCGATTACGCGTAATTTCATCTGCTTCAATTCCTTATTTAAACGTTCCCATCGATAACTGCATTAAGCCTGGTCGCCGTTCCGCCATCAGAACAGAAGAAAAAACCGAAAGCTGATTCAGATATGGGGCTTAACCGTATAAAAAACAATGAGCCAGTCGGAACTGGCTCAGTGAGTAGTGTTTCAAAACATTTAACTGCTACATGTCGTGTGGGGGCGGAGACAGGACTTCACGGTTACCATTGTGGCCTGGTGCAGAGACAATGCCCTGCGCTTCCATCTGCTCAATGATACGTGCCGCACGGTTATAACCAATGCGGAACTGACGCTGAACGCCTGAAATCGATGCTCGACGTTTATCAACCACAAAGCCGACTGCCTGGTCGAACAGCGGATCGAGCTCTTCATCACTGTCGATGCCACCGGCACTTTCGCTCTCTTCGCCCGCGGTAATGCTGTCGATATATTGCGGACGTCCACGCGCTTTCCAGTCCTGAACCACGGCATGCACTTCCTGGTCACGAACAAAGGCACCGTGCACACGAATAGGCAGGGAGGAGTTTGGCGGCATATAGAGCATGTCACCCATCCCCAGCAGTGACTCCGCGCCGCCCTGATCGAGAATGGTACGTGAGTCAATCTTGCTCGACACGGTAAAGGCGATACGCGTCGGGATGTTCGCTTTGATCAGGCCAGTAATCACATCCACGGATGGGCGCTGTGTTGCCAGCACCAGGTGGATACCTGCGGCTCGGGCTTTCTGTGCCAGACGCGCAATCAACTCTTCAACTTTTTTACCCACTGCCATGATCAGGTCGGCAAACTCATCGACCATTACCACGATGTAAGGCAGTTTTTCCAGGACCGGCGGCGTCATATCCATACTGTCGCCCGGCTTCCAGAACGGATCGGGAATCGGACGGCCCATCGCTTCAGCCTGTTCCACTTTCTCGTTGTAACCTGCCAGATTACGCACGCCCAGCGCCGACATCAGCTTATAGCGACGCTCCATTTCGCCAACACTCCAGCGCAGCGCATTGGCGGCATCTTTCATGTCTGTGACGACTTCGGTCAGCAGGTGTGGGATGCCTTCGTAGACCGACAGCTCCAGCATTTTCGGGTCGATCATGATGAAGCGAACTTCTTCCGGCGTCGCCTTATAAAGCATGCTGATAATCATGGCGTTCACACCCACAGATTTACCGGAACCGGTGGTACCGGCTACCAGTAAGTGCGGCATTTTCGCCAGATCGGCGACGACAGGCTGACCCGCAATATCTTTACCCAGCACAACAGCCAGCGGTGACGGATTGTCGCGGAATTTAGGGCAATCCAGTACTTCACGCAGATAGACTGTCTGACGATGCTTGTTAGGCAGTTCCAGACCCACGTAAGGCTTGCCTGGAATCACTTCCACCACACGAACCGCAACCGTGGACAGCGAACGTGCTAAATCACGCGACAGGTTTGAAATACGCGCCGCTTTCACGCCAGGTGCCAGGTCGAGTTCAAAACGGGTAATAACCGGGCCAGGCGAGATGCCAACCACTTCCGCTTTCACACGATAATCACCCAGGCGAGACTCAACCAGACGGGCGGTCTGCTCCAGCGAAAACATGTCCACCGGCTCTTCTTCTTCAGGTGGCGCAGTCAGCAGATCCAGTGAAGGCAGTGGTGTAGACGGTTTCTCCAGAGGCTGTTCATGGCGCATCAGGAACGGATGAATCAGGCTGTCATGCAGCGAAGGTTTCGCTTCTTCAACCGGCTGAGCCGGCACGGCGGCTGGCGAACCATAAGCGGGAGCAGAATAAGCCGGAGCCTGAGAAGCCACTGGCGCACCATAAGCGGGCGCAGAGGGTGCTGCAGGCGCTGCATACACAGGCTCAGACGAGGCTGCTGGCGTACTGTAATCTGATTCTGCCGGGATAAAGCGGTCAGGTGCAGGAACCTGAGCCGGAGCCTGAGGTTGTGAAACCTCACTCACCTGCTGCCATGGTTCGTGTGAAACCGCAGGAGCTTCCGGTTCTGGCGTCGCGGCAATCGTAAACAGCGGTTCAGACGGGCCGTCATCCACCAGATCTTTCATCGGTGAAAAATCAAACGCAGAGGCGGTATCAATATTAAATACCGGATCTTTTTTCACTTCAGGTTCATAGCGCTGTTGCTGCTGCTCGGCGAACTGACGTGCCAGTGCATCCTGATGCTGAGCATCCTGCTCATCTTCCTCGTCCTGCTGCCAGCTGGTGCCATAACGCTGCTGCTGTTCAGACTGGAAGGCCTGACGCAGTTCAGCCTGCTGCAGCGCCTCTTCAGCATCAGGTGCAGCAGAAACTGATCCAGCCGGGGCCGTTTCGCTCTCTTCCGTTTTTGCTTTCTCTTCAGCCATGCGCTGAGAAGGCAATTTAATGCCATAAGAGGCCAGCTCACGACGGGTTGGCAGTTTTACCGGGTTAGGACGCGGTAGCGCCGGTCCGATGCCCTGCTTAACCTGCGGGTTGGGATTGGTTTCAGGGGCTAAATCGAAAACAGGGGCAGTACGCGTGGTCGCCTGGGCCGCAGTGGCAGCGACGGCGGCCGCAGCTGCAGGAGCCGCAGGCATTGCTGGTGTGTCGCGCCAGTTCCCCATTTTAGGTTCATCGTCGTCGTAAGCACTGAACGACGGCGCAGCCGGGGCCTCGTCCGGCATTTCAAAGTGATAAAGCGGTGGTGAGGTCGCAGGTGCAGAAGCACTCTGCGCCGGAGTCGGAGCCGTTGCTGCACCATAGGATGCTGGCGCGCTCTGCACGGCCGCAGGCGCGGGTTGTGCCGTCGGCGATGCTGGCATAGCTGCAGGCGCAGATGCCGCCGCAGAAGACGCTGCAACAGCGGCAGGCGTTACCGGAGCGGCCGGCGCGAGCGTCACCTCTGCGGCTTCCGCCGTTGCCGCTACCGCCGCGCTGGTTGCTGCTGCCGCTTTAGCCAGCAGAGGATCCGGCTGTGACGCCGCAGGCTGGGCGGCTGCACGTGGAGCAGAAAGCAGCACATCTTCATCTTCATCCTGATCGGCAGCATGCAGTTCAGGCACATCCGCGTATTCATGCGCGTCCTGCTCGTCATCCTCTTCCTGCCAGGGTTCATCGTGACGTGAACGGTTGCTGGCAAACGTCAGCACACCCATCACCACGCCACCAATTCTTTCTGCGATGGTGAGCCATGACCAGCCGGTGTAAAGGGTAATGCCCGCCGCCCAGACGCAAAGCAGCATAAGCGTGCCACCCGCTGGACTGAACCAGGGGGCAATCGCATTACTCACCAGGCTACCAATCACGCCGCCTGAGGCGAAGTACCAGATATCATCGGCATTTAGCGCCGCCATACCACAGGTCGTCACCACCAGTGCCAGGACGCCAATTAAGCGCAGCCCGACAGCAAAGTAGTCAAAGTAGTCCTGGCTGTCGCGCTGACGGAAAGCAATCCAGCACAGACCCAGGATGACGGGCGGAATGGCGTACGCCATCACACCAAAGATGAAGAGTAAGGTGTCAGCCAGCCAGGCACCGACGCTGCCGCCGATATTGTGGATAGGTTCATGCCAGGCCGTTTGCGACCAGCTCGGGTCGGAAGGGTTAAAACTGACTAAAGAAACCATCAGGTAGATGGCAAACAACGCCACCAGAATAAGCAACGCTTCCAGCAGACGACGTCCACTGCTCAGCGATTGTAACGAAACGTCTTTATCTTCTGTATATTCCTGGCTCAAGAGGACTCTCCAGGTGCCTGTAAAGTAAGAAGCAACAGCGCCGGGCGAGCCCGACGCTGATCCTGTATGAATTCACAGGAGTGTACCGAAATCTAACAGGTTTTGCACCTGCCCCGCATCAGCGGGTTTTGATCACCAGTCGATTGCTCTGTTTGACCTCTTCCATCACCACGTAAGTTCGCGTGTCGTTTACGCCTGGCAGGCGCAACAGGGTTTCACCCAGCAACTTACGGTAGGCAGACATATCAGGTACGCGCGTTTTCAGCAGGTAGTCGAAATCGCCGGAAACGAGGTGACACTCTTGAGTTTCCTCAAGTTTTTGCACAGCGGCGTTAAATTGCTCAAACACATCCGGCGCACCACGATTCAGAGTAATCTCAACGAATACCAGTAGAGATGCATCAAGGTAGTGCGGGTTCAACTGCGCGGTATAGCCAAGAATAAATCCCTGACGTTCAAGACGACGCACGCGTTCAAGACATGGCGTAGGCGATAAGCCTACGCGTTTGGAAAGCTCTACGTTTGAAATGCGACCATCTTTCTGAAGTTCATTCAGAATGTTCCTGTCAATTCTGTCGAGATCTTTTCCGGGGCGTTTCTTATTGTCTACCATTATTATTGTCTCTCTTAATTCCTTCCCTTTACCTGCCACGCCCTGAAAACGCTCATTGTTCGGGGCATTTCTGAAGTGAGCTAACAGAGCCTGTGTTCTGAAATCTATCGACATGACGCATATTGTCTGTCCACATCATGCGTCATTATCCATATCAGGCTGCTTTTATTCGGCGTTAAGTGCAAAACAGGCGAGGAAAACCTGTTTTGTTCCGATAAATGTTATTCGCTTCTGATAATGTTTTCGCAAAAGCGCAGGCGATTGTCAAAGTAAAATCACCAAATTCAGGACAAGATGCCAGACAGTTAGCTGGGTATCTGTTTTTAAATGAGTATTTTTGCACTTTTGCACCCATTCAGCCCGAGTTTTGCCCCCTTTTGGCGCATTCGCCAGGCAAAAATGCCGTTCATCGTCTACGCCATTTGCAGCTATCGTTAACAAAATTGGCTAAGCCTTGTCATTGTCGCCGGATATTCCCTACAATCGCAGGCTATGTCAGCCGAATGAAACTGAGGAACGCATGAGTACGGCCAAACACAGTAAGTTACTCATTCTGGGCTCTGGCCCAGCGGGTTATACCGCAGCCGTTTATGCTGCACGCGCCAACCTGAACCCCGTATTGATCACGGGTCTGGAAAAAGGCGGACAGCTGACCACGACCACTGAAGTGGAAAACTGGCCGGGCGACCCGCACGATCTGACAGGTCCATCGCTGATGGAGCGCATGCACGAGCATGCCGAAAAATTCAATACTGAGATCATTTTTGATCACATCCACACGGTGGATCTGCAGAATCGTCCGTTCCGCCTCACTGGCGATAGCGGCGAATACACAGCAGATGCGCTTATCATCGCAACGGGTGCGTCGGCACGTTATCTGGGCCTGCCATCTGAAGAGGCGTTCAAAGGCAAAGGCGTTTCTGCCTGCGCAACCTGTGACGGCTTTTTCTATCGCAATCAGAAAGTCGCGGTGATTGGCGGTGGCAACACGGCCGTTGAAGAAGCACTTTATCTGGCGAACATTGCCGCTGAAGTGCACCTGATTCACCGTCGTGACAGCTTCCGCGCTGAGAAGATCCTGATTGACCGCCTGATGGAAAAAGTGCGTAACGGCAATATCGTGCTGCACACTCATCGCACGCTTGAAGAAGTGGTAGGCGATCAGATGGGCGTGACAGGTCTGACGCTGCGTTCTACCCAGAACAGTGATGAGACGGAAGCACTGGAAGTGGCGGGTCTGTTTGTTGCTATCGGGCACAGCCCGAATACGGCCATCTTTGAAGGTCAGCTGGCGCTGGAGAACGGATACATCAAAGTTCAGTCCGGTTTACACGGCAACGCCACCCAGACCAGCATCCCTGGCGTTTTTGCAGCAGGTGATGTGATGGACCATATCTATCGTCAGGCGATTACCTCTGCGGGCACTGGCTGCATGGCTGCGTTAGACGCTGAGCGTTTTCTTGACGGGTTAGTTAAAAACGATCAGTAAGTTGTTAACCCTCTGATCTCAAATGTTCCAGGCGACGGTTTTTCCGTCGCCTTTTTTATTGCTCTCATGCTAGATTCTTGCGCCTGAAGAGATGGAAATGTCTTTCCATTTTCCCCCATCATCGATATTTATCATGGTCTCGCATGGACAAATCGCGGCAGCAGCATCTTACCCGCTGGCTTCGTCAGCAACGTCGTTTCGCCGGTCGCTGGTTGCGACTCAACACGCTGCTCGGCACGGCGAGTGCACTGCTGATCATTGCCCAGGCCGGTTTACTGGCCTCGCTGCTTCAGGCGCTGATTATTGATCAACAGCCGCGCGAAACGCTGACGGTCAGCATCCTGCTATTACTGCTCTGCTTTGTGCTCCGTGCCCTGATTAACTACGCCCGCGAACTGACCGGTTACCGTGCCGGGCAGGCTATCCGCCAGGCTTTACGACAGCAGGTTCTTGACCGGTTATCTGATCTCGGCCCGGCGTGGATTCAGGGAAGGCCAGCCGGTAGCTGGGCAACGCTGTTGCTGGAACAGATCGAAGAGATGCAGGAGTATTACGCCCGTTATCTGCCGCAGATGACACTGGCAGTCGTGATCCCCTGCTGCATTCTGCTGACCATTTTCCCGTTGAACTGGACGGCAGGTCTGATTCTTTTTGCCACCGCGCCGTTGATACCGCTGTTTATGGCGCTGGCTGGAATGGGTGCTGCCGAGGCCAACCGCCGAAACTTTCTGGTACTGGCTCGCCTGAGCGGGAATTTTCTGGACCGCCTGCGCGGCAGAGAGACGCTGCGACTGTTTCATCGTGGTGAAGCAGAGCAGCAGGCCGTTGCCGCCGCCACCACCGATTTTCGCCAGCACACCATGGAAGTGCTGCGCCTCGCCTTTCTCTCCTCCGCCGTACTGGAGTTTTTTGCCTCGTTAGCGATTGCCGTGGTGGCCGTCTATTTTGGTTTCTCCTATCTGGGCGAATTGCATTTCGGTGATTATGGCCAGGGCGTGACGCTGTTTGCCGGCTTCCTGGTGCTGATCCTTGCCCCGGAGTTTTTCCAGCCACTGCGCGATCTCGGTGCGTTCTATCACGCCAAAGCGCAGGCGGTGGGCGGTGCCGATGCGCTTGAAGCCTTTATGCAGGCGACGCCCGACGCCGCGCCGCAGAGAGGCCAGCGCCCTTTCACTACCGATCACGCCATCGCGATAAGCGCTGACGATCTGTGTGTCTGCGCACCTGATGGCCAGGTGCTGTGTGGCCCTCTTACTTTTACCATTGCCGCGGGTGAGCAGATTGCGCTGGTCGGTCAAAGCGGGGCGGGTAAAACGGCACTGATGAACGCTCTGCTCGGGTTTCTGCCCTATCAGGGCTCGCTGAAAGCCAATGGCGTCGAACTGCGCGATATACGACGGAGCGACTGGCATCAGCAACTGAGTTGGGTAGGACAGAATCCTCAATTACCGGCCAGCACCTTGCGCGACAACATCCTGATGAATACCACCTGGGACAGCGAGCGCTTTGCAGCACTGCTGGAAGCGTGCGGCATTAATGAGTTCCTGCCGCGTCTGCCCCTGGGCATTGAGACCCCGCCTGGCGATGGCGGTCATCAGCTGTCGGTGGGCCAGGCGCAACGGGTCGCGGTTGCACGTGCACTCTATAAAACCTCACATTTTTTGCTGCTTGATGAACCGGCCGCCAGCCTGGATGCACTCAGCGAACGCCATGTGATGCTGGCGCTGAACGAGGCGGCAGATCGGCAGACCACACTGATGATTACTCATCAGATCGATACGCTGAGCCGCTGGCAGAGCCTATGGGTGATGGAAGCGGGTAAGCTGGTTCAACAGGGTAACTGGCAGCAGCTGTCACAACAGCCAGGTGCCTTTAGCGAGATGCTGAAGCATCGCCAACAGGAGATCCGCTGATGTCCGCCTTGCGTCCTTTTCTTCGTCTCTGGTTGCGCCACCCTTTTCGCCTGACGCTGGGCATCGTGCTGGCGATTGTTACCCTGCTGGCCAGCATTGGCCTGCTGACGCTCTCTGGCTGGTTTCTGGCCGCCTCGTCAGTGGCCGGTGTCGCGGGTCTCTATACCTTTAACTACATGCTGCCTGCGGCGGGCGTCCGTGGCGCAGCCATCATTCGCACCGCCGCACGCTATGCTGAGCGGCTGGTCAGCCACGATGCAACGTTCAGGGTGCTTCAGCATCTGCGTGTCCACACGTTCAGCCGTCTGATGGCCCTTTCTCCCGGCCAGCTCTCGCGATTCCGGCAGGCGGACCTGCTCAACCGCTTTGTGGCTGATGTCGATACGCTGGATCATCTCTATCTGCGCGTCATCTCGCCACTGCTTGGCGCTTTTATCGTGAGTGTCGTGGTGACCTTCGGGATGAGTTTTATCAATTTTCATCTGGCACTGACGCTGGGCGGCATCATGTTGAGTACGCTGGTACTGATGCCAGCCCTGTTTTATCGTCTGGGATCGCCGGCAGGTGTTGCCATTGCCCAGGGTCGTGCCCACTGGCGCTTACAACTGATGCAGTGGCTGGCGGCCCAGGCTGAACTGACATTGTACGGTGCCTCGCAGGGATGGCGACAGCAACTCGATGAAGATGAACAGCGCTGGCAGCAGGCACAAAGTCAACAACAACGCTTACAGGCCGCCGCACAGAGTCTGCTGCTGCTGATCAGCGGTGTAACGGTCACACTGCTGCTCTGGCTGAGTGCCGCCACCATCAGCGAACAGCAGTTACCCGGTTCGCTGATTGCGCTGGTGGTGTTTTGCGCCCTGGCCGCCTTTGAAGCGCTGGCACCGGTAGCAGGCGCCTTCCTGCCTATGTCACAGGTGATAAACGCCGCTCAGAGAGTCAATGACATTATCGACCAGTCTCCTGCGATCACTTTCCCGGCACATTCCGAGGCCCGACCGGGACCTCTTTCGATCGGGATCGATCAGCTCGACTTCAGCTATCCCGACCGTCCGGATAAGGTGCTAAACCGCTGTACCCTCTCCATAGCAGCCGGTGAGCATATTGCGCTGCTGGGGCCGACCGGCTGCGGAAAATCAACATTGCTGGCGCTGTTAACCCGTGGCTGGGAGAGCCAGCACGGCGTTATCAGTTTAAATGATCGGCCGATTCGCGAATGGTCAGAACCCGCGTTGCGCCAGCGCATCAGCGTGGTAACGCAGCGGGTTCACCTCTTCAGCCAGAGCCTGCGCGATAATTTACTGCTGGCTTGCCCTGATGCCAGTGATGAGCAGTTAACTCGCGCACTCAACGACGTCGGCCTGCAGCGCCTGCTTGAAAATCAGGAAGGCCTGAACGCCTGGATGGGGGAAGGCGGTCGCCCGCTGTCAGGCGGCGAACTGCGGCGGCTGGCGCTGGCGCGCGCATTATTGCACGATGGCGATCTCTGGCTGCTGGATGAACCTACTGAAGGGCTGGATGCCACTACCGAGCAGCATATTCTGACGCTGCTCCAGGAGTTGACCGCCGGGAAGACGATGATCATGGTCACGCATCGTCTCAGCGGCCTGGAGCTGATGGATCGCATCTGCGTAATGGATAATGGTGCCATTGTTGAACAGGGTAGCCATGCGGAATTAATCTCAAAAGCGGGCCGCTACTGGCGTTTCCGGCAGCGGATTGCGTTATAGTCATAGCGAAATGCTGATGAGTAACGCAACGCGATGAGACTGGTACAACTGTCACGGGAATCTCTGCAATTTCCCCCACCTGAAATGGCACTTCGTGAGCCAAATGGCTTACTGGCTATGGGTGGGGATCTCTCCCCTGCCCGGCTGCTAAATGCTTATCAGTGCGGCATCTTTCCATGGTTTTCCCCCGGCGATCCCATCCTCTGGTGGTCACCCGATCCCCGAGCAGTCCTGTTGCCCGAGCAGTTTCACCTGAGTCGTAGCATGAAACGCTTTCACAGCCGTTCACCTTATCGGGTAACGATGAACGAGTCATTCGACGAGGTGATCGAGGGCTGCGCTACCGGTCGCGAAGAAGGCACCTGGATTACTTTTGAAATGAAGCGCGCCTGGTTGCGATTGTATGAGCTGGGCCATGCCCACTCCATTGAAGTGTGGGATGAACATCAGCTGGTGGGTGGCATGTACGGGCTGGCGATGGGGCAAATCTTCTGCGGCGAATCGATGTTCAGCCGTCAGCAGAATGCCTCTAAAACCGCACTTTGGGTATTTTGTCAGCATTTTATCCGACATCAGGGCCGTCTGGTGGATTGCCAGGTGCTTAATCCCCACACCGCGTCATTAGGCGCGCAGGAGATCCCGCGCGCTGATTATCTGCTATATGTACAAAGCCTTGCCAGTCAGCCGGTCAGCGATGGATGCTGGCAGACACAAACGCTTTTTTAGTGCTACTGAGATGTTTTGCACACATAAAGGCGCATAAGTGGTATAATAGTCGAGTTTGGTATGTCGTCCGCGCTTCGCAATAACGAGCCGGAATTGCCAGGCTGGGAATCTCAACGCACTCTCGGAACTGTTTTCAATCGTGCGCGTGTTACCGGTTGATACAGATTCTTAGCCCGCTAATCCCCTGCAGACGCCACCATAAACACCCTAATTTTACCGGATGCACGTAACTGACGTGCACCCCGGCAAAGCGTTGGCAAAATCGCCGACGGTTCTTTACATAAATCGTTGAATTGGGCATTATCTTGCCGGTTCAACTGAAAGGTAGTACACCCAGAGGATTCGATGGCCAAAGAAGACAATATTGAAATGCAAGGTACCGTACTGGATACGTTACCTAACACCATGTTCCGCGTAGAACTTGAGAACGGACACGTGGTCACTGCTCACATCTCCGGTAAAATGCGCAAAAACTACATCCGCATCCTGACGGGTGACAAAGTGACCGTTGAGTTGACCCCGTACGACCTGAGCAAAGGCCGCATTGTCTTCCGTAGTCGCTAATTTGCAGTAACTTCATCGCTCTGCATGTTGAAGCGATAAAAAAGGCCGGATATCAATATCCGGCCTTTTTCACATCTGCAGCAAGTGATTAGTGCACAGTGCCTTCGGTTTTGCGTTTCTCAGCACTCAGGAAGTGATAGGTCAGTTCACCTTTCTCACGATCCAGCGCAACAGATACTGAGCCACCATCCACCAGCGAACCAAACAGCAGTTCATTGGCTAACGGTTTCTTCAGGCTGTCCTGCACGGTGCGCGCCATCGGACGTGCACCCATCGCTTTGTCATAGCCCTTCTCAGCCAGCCAGTCGCGCGCTTCATCGCTGACTTCCAGCGACACACCTTTCGCATCCAGCTGCGCCTGCAACTCGACAATAAACTTGTCGACCACCTGATGGATCACCGCTGGTGACAGGTGACTGAACCAGATGATGTTGTCGAGACGGTTACGGAACTCTGGCGTAAAGATCTTTTTGATCTCTTCCATCGCATCGGTGCTGTTGTCCTGATGAATCAGGCCAATCGACTTACGTTCCGTCTCACGCACACCGGCGTTGGTGGTCATCACCAGCACCACGTTGCGGAAGTCCGCTTTGCGACCGTTGTTATCTGTCAGCATGCCGTTATCCATCACCTGCAGCAGCAGGTTGAAGACATCCGGGTGCGCTTTCTCGATCTCATCCAGTAACACCACCGCATGTGGATGCTTGATCACCGCATCCGTCAGCAGACCGCCCTGATCAAAACCGACGTAGCCCGGAGGTGCACCAATCAGACGACTGACGGTGTGACGCTCCATGTACTCGGACATATCAAAACGCAGCAGCTCAATACCCAGCGCTTTCGCCAGCTGCACAGTCACTTCCGTTTTACCCACACCGGTTGGCCCGGCAAACAGGAAGGAACCAACTGGCTTGCGATCCTGACCCAGACCGGCGCGGCTCATTTTGATCGCTTCCGTCAGCACCTCAATGGCTTTGTCCTGTCCAAACACCAGCATCTTGAGCCGTTCGCCCAGATTTCTCAGTGTATCGCGATCGGTTGCTGACACACTTTGTTCAGGAATACGGGCAATGCGGGCCACCACAGTTTCAATGTCAGAAACATTGATGGTTTTCTTACGTTTGCTGGCAGGCATCAGGCGCGCACGCGCACCCGCTTCATCAATCACGTCAATCGCCTTGTCAGGCAGATGACGGTCGTTGATATATTTCACTGCCAGTTCCACCGCTGCACGCACCGCTTTCGCGGTATACCGCACATCATGGTGGGCTTCATACTTGGTCTTCAGGCCGCTCAGGATCTGCACGGTTTCTTCAACAGAAGGCTCAGTGATATCGATCTTCTGGAAACGACGCGCCAGAGCACGATCTTTTTCGAAGATGTTGCTGAATTCCTGATACGTGGTAGACCCCATTACCCGAATCTTACCGCCAGAAAGTAACGGTTTAATCAGGTTCGCTGCGTCTACCTGGCCACCTGATGCCGCACCCGCACCAATGATGGTATGGATCTCATCAATAAACAGAATGCTGTGTTCGTCCTGCTCCAGCTGTTTCAGTAGCGCTTTGAAGCGTTTCTCAAAGTCACCACGATATTTGGTGCCTGCCAGCAGTGAACCAATATCCAGCGAGTAGATAGTGCAATCTTTCATCACTTCCGGTACATCGCCCTGCTCGATACGCCAGGCGAGACCTTCTGCGATAGCCGTTTTACCGACACCGGATTCCCCCACCAGCAGCGGGTTGTTTTTACGGCGACGGCACAGCACCTGAATAGTACGTTCCAGCTCTCTGTCGCGACCAATCAGTGGATCAATCCCACCGACGCGAGCAAGCTGATTAAGATTGGTGGTGAAGTTTTCCATACGATCCTCCCCGCCTGCTTGCTCTTCGTTAACCGGGTTTTCAGCGCCTGGCGCCTGGCCCGGTTCGTCTTTGCGCGTACCGTGAGAGATGAAATTCACCACATCAAGGCGGCTGACTTCATGTTTGCGTAACAGATAGGCCGCTTGCGACTCCTGCTCGCTGAAGATGGCGACCAGCACATTCGCCCCGGTGACTTCACTGCGACCGGATGACTGGACATGGAAAACCGCGCGCTGCAGAACGCGCTGGAAGCTGAGCGTTGGTTGAGTATCACGCTCCTCCTCACTGGCAGGCAGCACCGGTGTGGTTTGTTCGATGAAGGCTTCGAGTTCCTGCCGCAGAGCCACCATGTCCACCGTACAGGCTTCCAGTGCCTCTCTGGCCGACGGGTTACTGAGCAATGCCAGTAACAGATGCTCGACGGTCATAAACTCATGACGGTGCTCACGCGCTCTGGCGAAAGCCATATTTAAACTGAGTTCCAGTTCTTGATTGAGCATTAGGCACCTCCCCCAATTATCGCCCTTACCTGTTTCCTATATGGAGACGGGCTCAGGCTTTTTCCAGCGTACACAGCAACGGATGATGGTTTTCCCGCGCATAATTGTTCACCTGGGCCGCTTTTGTTTCGGCGACTTCTGCAGTAAATACACCACAGATCGCCTTGCCGTGATAGTGAACTTTCAACATCAGCTGCGTTGCACGTTCAACATCATAAGAAAAGAACTTTTGCACGACGTCAATAACAAATTCCATAGGTGTATAATCGTCATTATTCAGAATGACTTTATACATAGAAGGCGGCTTTAACCCTTCACGTACTTTGTCTTCGGCCAGATGTTCAAAGTTAAGCCAGTCGTTTGTGTTTGCCATAGTGTTCCGTTGAGATTTTGCTTTTAGCCTTTAAGTGGCTACATGTTGAGAGTTTAACATGCCTGTCAAGCTGCGGGCCGCTGCTGAAAATTTATTCAGAAATAACCTTGCGCGACCTGCATCACAAAATTTGCAATAGCGTTAACTGCCTCAAATTTTGATGATTTTTTCCCCATCCGGCCCGGTGGTTTGCTTGACGCCAGCGGCGCTTTCTCTACATTCTACCTGCACAGGCTGATTGAGTTTTAATCAAATCCGACTCACAGCTTCAAAGACCTCACCTACTTATAAAATGTCTTGCGAGGGAAGTAAAAGCATGGAGACGGGCACCGTTAAATGGTTCAATAATTCCAAAGGCTTTGGCTTTATCTGTCCGGTTGGTGGTGGCGAAGATATTTTTGCGCACTACTCCACCATTCAGATGGAAGGCTACCGAACGCTAAAGGCAGGCCAGCAGGTTCAGTTCGATGTGCATGAAGGTCCGAAAGGCAATCACGCCAGCCTCATCGTGCCGGTTGTTGAGGTACAGGCCGTGGCCTGATACTGAACCCACCTCTGTACAGAGCCCTAAAAATGCCAGCCAGTGCCGCTGGCATTTTTCATTTTTGACAGGCCATGTTTGACAGGCTTAGTCCGCCTGACCCTGCGCCAGCCCAATCACCCGGGCAAACATCTGCCGCATTAACGGCGGGATGGCTTCCGGCCCGCGTTCCGCCGCCGATGTCGCCACTGCGATCGCCAGTTCCGGCTTGGAGCTCTGGTGAATCGCTTTGGTAATAATACGCCTGGAACTCATCGGCGCGTTTAACGGCAGGTGCGCCATTTGATGATAAACATCCTGAAACCCCTGGTGATAGAGAAAGTTTTCCATATCCAGCGCGGGTAACTGCGTCAGAAAACGCGGCTCAGGATCACCCGGCTGTAACTGCGTGCGCGCCGTGCTGGCATATTTATTACCCGCCTGATCGCCATCTGTCAGCACGTGCCAGGCGATCCCCATGCGTCGGGCAAATTTCAGCAGCGGCTTCAGGCCCGATTGCGCAAACTCAATCACTTTCACCCCTTCCGCCGCGAAGTTGTAACCACACTGCTGCGCCAGCTCATTCATAATCCAGACCTCGGTTTCACCTTCGACCAGCAGCCAGCAACGGGCAAACAGGGCCGCCGGTCGATTGACGCGAATATGAAAGCCGATACGCCGACTCTCTTCGGCACTCAGACCTTCCGGACCGATGCGCCAGGCTGCTACGCGTGAGGACTGACGCACCAGACGGCAGACGTTTTCTACCGGCACCTGCGACAGCAGTTCAGCTGAATTGGTCGTGACGATTTTCTGTAGCGGCAGCAGCTTCAGCAGGTTCCAGGCCACGGACAGCATAATCGGATGCAGGCGGGTTTCCGGATCTTCAATCAGCAGCAGCGGCCGCGCACCGGCAGCTAGCGGAACGTCGCCTCGTGCTTCGATCAACAGGGTAAACATCTGCAGCAAAATCAGCTGACGGCTGCGGGAGTCAGTTCCGGCAATCAGCTGATTCAGATGATCCAGCGCCCGCCATCCCTGCACCCCATCGCGCATCTGCGGATCCCGTGACCGGGCCTCACTGCCTGCACCAGGCGGTTGCACCAGAAAATAGTGCTGCATCAATTGCTGCATCGTCTTGAGGCCCTGTCTCAGCACCTCATCGCTGAGTTGCTGAGGATGTTGCTCCAGATCGCGCGCCAGCGTCTCCATGCCCGCCAGCAGCTCAGGATGGGGACCGGTCACGGGCGCACGGTTCCGCGTTCGCTTGCTGAAACGCGCGTCGCGCAACCGCAATACCGGATAACGCGTCAGCAACAGGTCGATTGCGTCCGCACAATTCTGCTCAGGCAACAGCTGGGCATTTACGTCAACGAAACGGCGACGGGTGTCGATGCCGCCGTCACGCCAGGTGGCGCTGACGCTGTAATAAAGCCGACGCTGGCCCTGCGCATCACGCTGCCAGAAGGTCGAGAGCACCGCGTCCGGATCGCTTCCGTCATCCCGAAAGTGGAACACCACTGAAATACGGCGCATCGGATCGGTCACATCACCCGGTGTAAAATGGAAATCCGCCCCAGTAAAAACATAGGCCGGTTCATGAGGAGAGAGCAGCAGGCTCATGACATCCAGCAGGCTGGATTTACCCCAGGCATTCTCACCAATCAGCAGAGTGGTGTGCGTTAAAGGCAGTGAGAGCTTATTGATACCGCGGAAGCCGCGAATGTCGATATGTTCCAGAATCATAGGCGTCCATCCTCAGTTTATAGACAGCATGGTTGTCGCCCGCGCGCCGGTCAAGCCGCTTTATCAGGGTTTACTCCGTTATGCTTTTTCGCTAGCGTGTGACCTCTTCTCCCAGGGATGGCAATGATATGTACTCCGGACTTCTGATTATTCTGCTGCCGCTTATCGCAGGCTGGCTGTTACCCTTCCGTAAAACCGCCACCCTGCGTCGGGTAAATCAACTGCTGGGCTGGATGGTTTACGTCATTCTGTTCTTTATGGGCATCAGCCTGGCCTTTCTCGACAACCTGAGCAGCAATCTGCTGGCCGTTTTTCATACGGCTCTGGTGGCGGCGTTCTGCATTCTGCTGTGCAATGTACTGGCGTTGCGCGGGCTGGAGAAATATGCACCGTGGCAGCATGCGCACCGGCAGGAGAAGCTTCCCTCGCGGCTGCATATGGCACTGGACTCGCTGAAGCTATGTGGCGTGGTTGTCATCGGTTTTCTGCTAGGTCTGACCCAGTGGTCACTGCTGCACCACGCCTCGACGGCCAGTGAATATGCGCTGATCTTCCTGCTGTTCCTCGTGGGGATTCAGCTGCGCGGCAGTGGAATGACTCTGCGTCAGATTATCCTGAACCGTCGCGGTCTGCTGGTTGCCAGTGTGGTGCTGGTCAGCGCGCTGGCAGGTGGCATGATCGCGGCATTACTGCTGGGTGTTCCGCTAAAAACCGGTCTGGCGCTAGCCAGCGGCTTTGGCTGGTACTCTCTCTCTGGCATATTGATGACCGAAGCTTTTGGCCCGGTCATTGGCAGCGCCGCCTTCTTCAACGATCTGGTGCG
Organism: Pantoea jilinensis; assembly: GCF_019104105.1. Taxonomy (NCBI): domain Bacteria; kingdom Pseudomonadati; phylum Pseudomonadota; class Gammaproteobacteria; order Enterobacterales; family Erwiniaceae; genus Pantoea; species Pantoea jilinensis. The sequence continues at coordinate 2,752,633 of NZ_CP077746.1, forward strand.
TGAACTGGTCGCAATCATGCTGATCCCCGCGCTGATTGGCCGTCATCGTTCCAGCGCGCTGGGGCTGTGCGGTGCCACCTCAATGGACTTTACCCTGCCGGTACTGCAGCGGGCGGGCGGCAACGAGATTGTCCCTGCCGCTATTGTGCACGGTTTTGTGATGAGCCTGCTGGCCCCGATTCTGATCGCCCTCTTCTCTGCCTGAATTCGGTCTGAGATGTGCTGAGCTCTGCCAGCGCATTTTTTCACGCCTGCTTTTCTGCCGTGTCGTCTACGCTTCTTTTTTCGATTCTGGTCACGTCACTCTTCATGGCGGGCCGACAAAGGAGAAGATCATGAAACAAACCGTGGCGGCGCTGGTCGCCAAAACGCTGGAAAGCGCGGGCGTAAAACGCATCTGGGGCGTCACCGGAGATTCCCTTAACGGCCTGAGCGATAGCCTGAATCGCATGGGCACTATTGAATGGATGCCGACACGCCATGAAGAGGTCGCCGCCTTTGCGGCGGGTGCGGAAGCGCACATCAGCGGCGAACTGGCGGTCTGCGCCGGCTCCTGCGGACCAGGCAACTTACACCTCATCAACGGCTTGTTCGACTGCCATCGTAACCGCGTCCCGGTGCTGGCGATTGCGGCACACATTCCCTCCAGCGAAATCGGCAGCGGTTATTTCCAGGAAACTCATCCCCAGGAGCTGTTCCGCGAATGCAGCCACTACTGTGAGCTGGTCTCGAATCCTGAGCAGTTACCGCAGGTGCTGGGCATCGCGATGCGCAAAGCCATTCTCAATCGCGGTGTCTCAGTCGTGGTGCTGCCGGGTGATATCGCCCTGAAACTGGCGCCAGAAAGCGCCCGCACTGAGTGGTATCCACCGCAGTTGCCGCAGGTCCTGCCGCAGACTGACGAACTGACCCGGCTGGCACAGACGCTGAACGACGCCTCTGACATCACGCTGCTGTGCGGCAGTGGCTGTGCCGGTGCGCATCAGGAGGTGGTGGCGCTGGCTGAAGCGCTTAAAGCGCCAATTGTGCATGCGCTGCGTGGCAAAGAACACATCGAATATGACAACCCTTATGATGTTGGCATGACCGGTCTGATCGGTTTCTCATCCGGCTTCCACGCCATGATGAATGCCGGGACGCTGGTATTGCTGGGCACCCAGTTCCCCTATCGCGCATTCTATCCGGAAAACGCGAAGATCATTCAGATTGACATCAACCCGGGCAGCCTGGGATCGCATTGTCATGTCGATGAAGCGTATGTCGGCGATGTGAAAAGCACGCTTCAGGCGCTGCTACCGCAACTGACGACCAAAAGCGATCGCAAACATCTCGACAGTGCGGTTAAACACTATGGCGAGGCGCGCAAAAGTCTCGACGAACTGGCGCAGTCCAACGACAAACAGCCAATTCATCCGCAATATCTGGCACAGCAGATCAGTCACTACGCCAGCGATGACGCTATTTTTACCTGCGATGTCGGCACCCCAACCGTGTGGGCGGCGCGCTATCTGAAGATGAACGGCCGACGTCGCCTGCTGGGTTCGTTTAACCACGGCTCGATGGCGAATGCGATGCCACAGGCGCTGGGTGCGCAGTCGATCAATCGCAATCGTCAGGTTGTCGCGCTGTGCGGCGACGGCGGCTTCAGCATGCTGATGGGTGATTTTATCTCGCTGGCGCAGCTGAAAATGCCGGTGAAACTGGTGATTTTCAACAACAGCGTGCTGGGCTTTGTGGCGATGGAGATGAAAGCGGGCGGCTATCTTACCGACGGCACCGAGCTGGAAAATCCTGACTTTGCCGCTATCGCCCAGGCCTGTGGCATCCGGGGTATCCGGGTGGAAAAGGCCTCAGAACTCAATGGTGCGCTGGAGCAGGCATTTGCCCACGATGGCCCGGTTCTGGTGGATGTGATTACCGCCAAAGAGGAGCTGGCAATGCCGCCGCAGATCAAAATGGAGCAGGCCAAAGGCTTCAGTCTCTACATGCTGCGCGCCATCATGAATGGTCGTGGTGACGAGGTGGTAGAACTGGCGAAAACCAACTGGCTACGGTAAAACAGAGGTTCCATCCAGGCGGGCGCGATGCCCGCCTTTTTTTTCTCTTCCGCCACATCCAGGAGCATAAGGTGATCGATTTACGCAGTGATACCGTGACCCGGCCCAGCGCCGCCATGCTAAACGCGATGATGTCTGCCGAAACCGGCGATGATGTCTACCGTGACGATCCTACCGTCAATGCGCTGGAAGCAGAAGCCGCACGATTAAGCGGCAAAGCAGCAGCACTGTTTTTCCCTACCGGCACTCAGGCAAATCTGGTGGCATTGCTCAGCCACTGCGAACGCGGCGATGAATATATCGTCGGTCAGCAGGCGCACAACTACAAGTATGAAGCAGGTGGCGCGGCGGTGCTGGGGAGCATTCAGCCTCAACCGGTGCTGGCCGCCGACGATGGCACTCTGCCGCTCGACGTGGTGGCGGCTGCCATCAAGCCGGACGATATTCACTTCGCCCGCACCCGCCTGCTGAGTCTGGAAAACACCCATCATGGTAAAGTCCTGCCGCTGGCGTATCTGGAACAGGCGTGGACTTTTACCCGTGAGCATAAGCTGGCGCTGCACATTGATGGCGCACGTATTTTCAATGCGGTGGTGGCGCAAAAAACCACGCTGGCTGCGATGGCCCGCTATTGCGACACCCTGACCATCTGTCTCTCAAAAGGCCTGGGCACGCCGGTGGGTTCACTGCTGTGTGGCGATACAGCGCTGATTGAGCGCGCCCGTCGCTGGCGTAAAATGACCGGTGGCGGCATGCGTCAGACCGGTATTCTGGCGGCGGCGGGTCTCTACGCATTGGAACACAACGTGACGCGACTCCAGGAGGATCATGACAATGCTGCCTGGCTGGGACAGCAGCTGCATGAGCTGGGCGTCAGCGTTATCGATCAACAGACCAACATGCTGTTTGTGGCGGTGCCGGAAGCACAGGTCAAACCATTAGGTGAGTGGATGAAAGCGCGCGGCGTGTTAATCAGCGTGGGGACACGTACCCGGCTGGTCACCCATCTGGATGCTGATCGTGCGGCACTGGAGCAGGTTGTCGCCCACTGGAAAGCGTTTCTGCAACAGTAATCCGCTATTCCGCCGCGCCATACTTCTCCAGTAGCGCGGCCGCTATCGCGGCGGTTTCGGCATCGGGCTGACCGCGATAATCCGCAGGCCGGAAGTGCATCTGAAACGCGGCAATCACTTTCTGCTGCTCACGCTTACTCATCTCCGCCGTCGCCGCATAACCGAAGCGCTGCAGGTTTTCCATGAGTGGCTGCACCGGCACCTGTGCGTGTGGATCCTGACCCGCTAAATAAAACTGCACCCGTCCGGCATCAGGCCATGCGCCCAGTCCGCGCTGCGCCAGCTGGTGCCACGGGAAAAGTGGACCCGGATCCTGCTTGCGCTGCGGCGCGATATCGCTGTGACCGACAATATTTTCCGGTGGGATGCCGTAGCGCTGTGCAATATCACGCACCAGGGCCTCCAGCGTGATGATCTGCGCGGCGGTAAAGGGCTGCCATTCAAGACCGGTCAGCGTCCGGCGATATCCCCGGTTCACCAGCTCAATGCCAATCGAGGTGTCGTTGATGCGACTGGCTCCGCGCCAGAAACTGGGCCCGGCATGCCAGGCAAGTTGCTGCTCCGGCACCAGCTGCCAGACAATGCCTTTGCCGGCGCGCTGAGGCGGCTGACGGGGGATCAGATAATGGACGCTGACCTCCCGATCGGTGAGGGTCGCCAGCGACAAAGAAAAATCTTCGGCGGTATAGTGGATGACAATCACCTTAACCCGCGGTCGCGCCCCCTGAGCGGGATGCCGCAGATCGGCCCAGTAGCCGTCACGGGATTCTATCCCGGAGTGGCAGCCCGCCAGCAGCAGTGCCAGTATCAGCAACAGCCCGCGTTTCAACGAATAATCACTGCCGTGCCGCTGACGCTGACCATCAGCATACTGCCATCTTTGCCGACCGTTTCGTAATCGATATCAATACCGACCACCGCGTTGGCACCCAGCGCTTTTGCCTGTTCTTCCAGCTCTTCAAACGCAATCTCGCGTGCTTTACGCAGCTCTTTCTCATACGCGCCGGAACGGCCGCCGACCACATCACGGATGCCCGCAAAAAAATCACGGAAAATGTTCGCACCAAGAATCGCTTCGCCAGTGACCACACCACAATATTCACTGATGCTGTGGCCTTCCAGCGTCGGGGTTGTTGAAAATTTCATCGCATTCTCCTTGTTGAAATCAGGCTAAGGCTCTTTCGACTAAAAAGCACAGCTATACTCTATGCTAAAAAGGGCACCTTGCCAGAGAACCATAAGGAAATCGAGATGAGAAACAACGCGTTTGCGCTAATGATCCCGGCGGCCCTGCTGCTTAGCGCCTGTACCACCGTTGAGCCAGTCATTAAGGATAATGGCCCGCGAACCGCCCCCTGCATTGAAGGCGGTCCTGACCAGGTTGCCCAACAGTTTTATGACCTGCGTGTTGAACAGCCCACGCAGGGTCTGCCTGACAGCAACACACTGGCAAAATATCGCCCTTACCTGAGTGATGCGCTTTACCACTCCCTGCAGGCGGCCAGCGGCAGCAATGCCGGCGCACAGTGGCGGAACGGTGATCTTTTCTCCAGCCTGTCACAGGGCCCGACAGCCGCCAGCGTTGCTGATGCATCTACTATTCCAAACCGTGATGCACGCAACATCCCGCTGCGGGTAAAACTGAGCCGCGACGGAAAGGAGTGGCAGGATGAAGTGCTGATGATTCATCAGGGCACTTGCTGGGTCGTTGACGACGTGCGCTACATGGCGAACCCTGTGCATGCCGAGGGTGGAAGCCTGAGCCAGATGCTTGAAAAGTCAAAAAAATAACCTGATATTTTAGCGCTATGAAAAGCGCAGCCACCTCAGGTGACTGCGCTTTTTTATTGCCGCAGCCTGCCCCACGGCATCGGGCTGGCGCCAGACACTGCATGATATTGTGCTAAGCTTTTGCTGTTTACCTGTTGTTTTACAAATTTTAACCCACCTTATTTGCATAACTATTCTGGTGACGTTAAAATCCGCGACACTAATAGCTATTCAAATCTGGCGCATGAGTATTCAACTAAACGCAATAAACTGCTTCTACGGTGCTCATCAGGCGCTGTTCGACATCAACCTTGAGTGTCCGCAAGGCGAAACCCTGGTACTGCTTGGCCCAAGCGGTGCGGGCAAGAGTTCGCTGCTGCGGGTTCTTAACCTGCTGGAGCAGCCTCGTTCAGGTCAGTTGCAGATTGCCGGCAATCAGTTCGACTTCACTCAGAAACCCTCTGACGCCGCGATTCGCGAACTGCGCCAGAACGTCGGTATGGTGTTCCAGCAATATAATCTCTGGCCGCATCTCACCGTGCTGCAGAATCTGATTGAAGCGCCCTGCCGGGTGCTGGGCCTCAGCAAAAGTGAAGCGCGTGCCCGCGCCGACAGGCTGCTTGATCGTCTGCGCCTCACGCCTTACAGCGATCGCTTCCCGCTGCACCTCTCTGGTGGTCAGCAGCAGCGTGTGGCGATTGCCCGCGCGCTGATGATGGAGCCGCAGGTGCTCCTGTTCGATGAGCCAACAGCCGCGCTGGACCCTGAAATTACCGCACAGATTGTCAGTATCATTCGCGAACTGGCGCAGACCCGCATTACCCAGGTGATTGTGACCCATGAAGTGGAAGTGGCACGTAAAACGGCCAGCCGCGTTGTTTACATGGAGAACGGTCGCATTGTGGAACAGGGCGACGCCAGCCGCTTTACACAGCCGCAAACCGACGCGTTTGCTCACTATCTTTCGCACTAAGTCAGGATGCTAAAAATGAAAAAAATGGTACTTGCTGCACTGCTTGCCGGTTTTAGCCTGAGCGCTACCGCGGCACAGACAATTCGTTTTGCGACCGAAGCCTCTTATCCTCCTTTTGAGTATGTGGATGCAGATAACAAGATTCAGGGCTTTGATGTTGATCTGGCTAACGCACTGTGTAAAGAGATCGACGCGACCTGCACCTTCACTAACCAGGCGTTCGACAGCCTGATCCCAAGCCTGAAATTCCGTCGCTTTGATGCGGTGATGGCGGGCATGGATATCACGCCGGATCGTGAAAAGCAGGTCCTGTTCACCAAGCCTTACTACGACAACTCGGCGCTGTTTGTGGCCCAGAAAGGTAAAGTCGCCAGTGTTGAAGCGCTAAAAGGCAAGCGCGTTGGCGTCCAGAACGGCACCACACATCAGAAATACCTGACGGATAAACACAGCGACATCACCATCGTTCCTTACGACAGCTATCAGAACGCGGTGCTGGATCTGAAAAATGGCCGCATTGATGCCGTATTTGGTGACACCGCCGTGGTTAACGAGTGGCTGAAGCAGAATGCTGCGCTGGCTGCTGTCGGCGATAAAGTTACAGATAAAGCCTACTTTGGTACTGGCCTGGGTATTGCGGTTCGCACCGGTAACACCGAGCTGCAGACCAAATTCAATGGCGCGCTGGATAAAATCAAAGCGGATGGTACCTACAAGACCATCTACAGCAAATGGTTCCAGCAGTAATCTCCGATGAATGAAATGATGACCCTCGCAAGCGCCGCCGGGATGACCGTCGGCCTTGCTGTTTGTGCTCTCATCGCTGGCCTGGTGCTGGCGATGATTTTCGCTGGCTGGGAGTCACTGCGCCTGAGACCACTGGCGTGGATTGGCACCGGCCTGGTGACGCTGATCCGTGGCCTGCCGGAAATTCTGGTGGTGCTGTTTATCTATTTTGGCGCATCACAGCTGCTGCTCACTCTCTCTGATGGTTTCACACTGAACTTCGGACTGTTTACGCTGCCGGTTCAGATGCAGATTGAGAACTTTGATGTCAGTCCTTTCCTGTGTGGTGTGATTGCGCTGGCGATGCTCTATGCCGCCTACGCCTCACAGACGCTGCGCGGCGCACTTAAAGCGGTGCCTGTTGGTCAGTGGGAATCGGGACAGGCGCTGGGCATGAAAAAATCGGCCATATTTCTGCGGCTGATTATGCCCCAGATGTGGCGTCACGCCCTGCCCGGTCTGGGCAATCAGTGGCTGGTGCTGCTAAAAGATACCGCACTGGTCTCGCTGATCAGCGTCAACGATCTGATGCTGCAAACCAAAAGTATTGCCACCCGAACGCAGGAGCCCTTTACCTGGTTCCTGGTGGCGGCCGCGATCTACCTGGTGATTACGCTGTTCAGCCAGGCGGTGTTACGCCGCATTGAACTGCGCACGACCCGCTTTGAACGGGGGAACAGCTGATGCTGGCCTATCTGCCTGAACTTCTGAAAGGGCTGCACACCAGCCTGACGCTGACGGCGGCCTCGCTGGTGGTGGCGCTGCTGCTTGCACTGATCTTCACCGTGGTGCTGTCGCTGAAAACGCCGGTGTTTAATCCGCTGGTGAAGGGCTTTATCACACTGTTTACCGGCACGCCGCTGCTGGTACAGATCTTCCTGATCTACTACGGTCCGGGACAGTTTCCGTCGATCCAGCAGATCCCCTGGCTGTGGCATCTCCTGTCGCAGCCGTGGCTGTGCGCGATGCTGGCGCTGTCGCTGAACAGCGCGGCTTACACCACGCAACTGTTTTACGGTGCGGTCCGGGCGATTCCTTCCGGACAGTGGCAATCGTGCGCGGCACTTGGCATGGGTCGCAAAGACACCCTGCGCATCCTGCTGCCCTATGCATTTAAACGCGCCCTCTCCTCTTACTCCAATGAAGTGGTGCTGGTGTTTAAAGGCACCTCGCTGGCCTACACCATCACTCTGATGGAAGTCATGGGCCACGGCCAGTTGCTCTATGGCCGCACCTACGACATCACGGTCTATGCCGCGGCAGGTCTGATTTATCTCTGCGTTAACGGTTTACTGACGCTGATGATGCGACTGATCGAAAGACGCGCGCTGGCATTTGAGCGGCGTAACTGAATTCCGGGCGAGGCCTCTCGCCCTTTCCGCCTGAAAAATCACCCTAATTGCATAAAAATTCATTTTATGGCAGGGTATTGCCCTCTCTGGCTGACCACATCACAGGAATCATAAAATGAAAAAATGGATTATTGCCGCTGCGCTGGCAACGCTTACGATCAACGCGCAGGCCGCGGAAAAGATCCGCTTCGCCGCCTCAGCAACCTATCCACCGTTTGAAACGCTGGATCGGGAAAATAATCTGGTGGGGTTTGATATCGATCTGGCCAAAGCGCTGTGTCAGCAGATGAAAGCAGAGTGCACTTTTACCAACAACGCCTTCGACAGCCTGATTCCGTCACTGAAGTTTCGCCGCTATGACGCGGTCATTTCCGGCATGGATATCACCGCTGAACGTAGCAAGCAGGTCGATTTTACCCAGCCTTATTACGCTAACTCCGCCATTGTGATCGCGCAGAAGGGCAAGTTCAGCAGCTTCAGCGATCTGAAAGACAAACGCATCGGCGTTGAAAACGGCACCACTCACCAGAAGTACCTGCAGGATAAGCATCCGGAAGTGAAAGTAGTCGCGTATGACAGCTATCAGAATGCGATTCTGGATATGAAGAATGGCCGACTGGATGGCGTATTCGGCGACAGCGCGGTGGTGAATCAGTGGCTGAAGACCAATCCGGATCTCGCCACGGTCGGTGAACATGTGACGGATGCAGACTACTTTGGCACCGGCCTGGGCATTGCGGTGCGGAAAGGCAATACTGCGCTTCGCGATCAGTTCAATCAGGCGCTGACCGAACTGAAAGCTAACGGCAGCTGGCAGCAGCTTAATCAGAAGTGGTTCCCGGAGTAATGCCGGGAATTTCACCGGACTCAGTGGTGACGGCGGGTTAACAGCGTCAGCACTTCAAAATGGGCGGTATGCGGGAACATATCAAACAGCTGTACCTTTGTGACCTCATACGCACTCAGCCGGGCAATATCCTGCGCCATGGTCTGCGGATTACAGCTTGAATAAAGCAGATAATCCGGGGCCATCTGACTGAGATAATCACACAACGCCTCACCAATCCCCCGGCGCGGCGGGTTCACCAGCACCAGCTGCGGCACCGCGTCGCGCCCGGTCGCAAACGACGTAGAGTCCAGCGCCGCAAACTGCACTTTCTCCAGCCCCAGCATCTCAGCGGAACGTTGGGCGCATTTAATCGCCTCAGCGCTAATCTCAATGCCGGTCAGTTCCATCTCTGGTGTCGCGCAATGCAGGCCAAAACCGCCTACGCCACAGAAGAGATCCCACATACTGTTAACCGGCAGCGCACGCACCCAGTCGCGTGCGGTGGCATAGAGTGCACTGGCAACCTGCGGATTGGTCTGGAAGAAGCTCTGCGGGCGGATCCACAGCGGCACGCCGTTGAAGTTCTCTGCCAGCGACTGCGCGGGCGTCAGCGCAATCTCCTCATCCCCTTCCAGAATCGCCATATGCACCGGCTGAATATTGGCAGAGATCACCGCCAGCTGCGGCAACTGCTGTTGCAGCCAGGGCAATGCCGCACGCAGCTGTTCCAGTTTAGCGGTTGAGCGCAGGACAAAACGGAGCATGATGCCGCCCTGCTGGCTCTCAGTGATCAGCAGGAATTTCAGTTCGCCGCGTTTACGTGCCACGTTATAAGGCGTCAGGCCGGCACGGGCAATAAAGGGTTTTAGCGCCGTAAACACCGGCTGGAAGCTGGCGGGATAGAGCGGACAGTCGCACAGATCGACAGCCTCGCCATCACGATGGATAAGCCCCAGCACCGGACGCTCAACACTGCCGCTGACCACCATTTTGGCTTTGTTACGGAATGCCTGTTGTGGTGAGGTTACCGGCGGCAGCCAGGCTGTAACCGGCTGCTCAGCCAGTAACTGCTCAAGCATCGACTGCTTGTCGCTCAGTTGAATGGGATAGGGTTTTTCCAGCCACTGACAGGAGCGGCAACGATTAGCGTCATAAAGCGCGCAGTGCATGGTAAAGCCTTAACGATGGGGTCGGGCGGAGCGCGATTGTATCATCGCTTCCTGAAAAAAGCGCGGCTGCTGGCAGGCAGAAACAGCAGCATCAGCACCAGCAGGTCGGGAATTTTCTGCGACAGCGTATGGTGGATTATCTGGACATTATTGTCGCCATCAATGCTGAAAATTTCCGGGTAGATTCCCCCCAGCGAAGCGAACAGCATATAGATCAGCACAATCACCTGTGTCGCCACATAGCCCCAGCGTCCACGGTTACTACCGCGCATCAGAATAAAGGCGCAGCGCAGTTCGAACAGGAAGATCAGCTGGCTGGCGATAAAGATGAGTGTAGAGTCCCAGGACTGGGCGCTGCGGTGCACAAAGTTGGCGAGTTCGCTGTAACCCAGCTCGTTTGCCAGCATCAGAACGCTCAGGCAGCGGGTCGCGATAATAGCAATGCCCGCAACCGTCACCGGAACCGGTGCGCCTGAGAGCGTAGCGCTGCTTTTGAAGATGTCTGACATAGTCCGTGACTCCACCTGATCGAAAAACGGGCCGGTTAAACCGGCCCGTTTATATAGTGGCAAAACTCAGGGATTTCAGCCACGTTTAGCTTTCTGAATATCGCTTAAACGCTGTTTTTCTTCGTGCGCCATAAATCGCCAGGCGATAAAACCGACTAAACCGACCACAAACAGGATCAATGAAGCCAGCGCATTGATCTCCGGGTTAACGCCGCGTCGTACGGTGGCGAAAATCGCCATCGGCAATGTCGTCGCGCCCGGTCCGGTCACGAAGCTGGCAATCACCAGATCGTCGAGCGACAGGGTAAACGCCAGCAGCCAGCCGGTGACAATCGCTGGCGCAATCATTGGCACGGTAATCACGAAAAAGACCTTCAGTGGCGTGGCACCCAAATCCATCGCAGCCTCTTCAATTGAGCGGTCCAGCTCACGCAGACGCGAGTTAATCACCACCGCCACATAGGCGGTACAGAAGGTGACGTGTGCCAGCCAGATGGTCAGCATGCCGCGTTCGCTCGGCCAGCCAAACGCGTTACCCATTGCGACGAACAGCAGCAGCAGTGACAGCCCGGTGATCACATCGGGCATCACCAGCGGCGCGGTCAGCATAAACGCAAAACCGTTGTGTCCCCGGAAGCGACCAAAGCGAACGATAATCACTGCTGCCAGCGTGCCCAACACCACCGCCATCGTGGCAGAAAGTCCGGCGATGCTCAGACTCAGCACCACCGCGTCGATCATCGCGCTGTCCTGGAACAACACCCTGTACCAGTGGAACGAAAAGCTCTCCCATACCGTCACGAGCGGGGAGCGGTTGAAGGAGTAAACCACCAGCAGCAGCATCGGCGCATAAAGGAACAGGAAGCAGCAGGCCAGAATAGCGGTACGCCATGGCGAGCGAATAGTTGGCAAATTATTCATGCCTTCTCTCCCATTTCACGGTTTTGATGCTTATGGAACCAGATGATCGGCAGAATCAGGATCAGCAGAATGATCACCGCCAGCGCGGAAGCCACCGGCCAGTCGCGGTTGTTAAAGAACTCCTGCCACAGGATACGGCCAATCATGATGCTGTCCGGGCCGCCCAGCAGTTCAGGAATCACGTACTCCCCTACCGCCGGGATAAAGACCAGCATCGATCCGGCGATGATGCCGCCTTTAGTCAGCGGCACAATCACGCTGAAAAAGGTCTTCAGCGGACGCGCGCCCAGGTCCAGTGAGGCTTCCACCAGCGAGTAGTCGATACGGGTCAGCGCGGTGTAGATTGGCAGCACCATAAACGGCAGATAGCAGTAGACGATACCGATATAGACCGCGGTATTGGTGTAGAGGATCACCAGCGGATGATCGATTACGCCCAGCCACAGCAGGAAGCGGTTCAGAATGCCGTTGTTGTTCAGCAAGCCCATCCAGGCGTAGACGCGAACCAGAAACGAAGTCCACGACGGCAGAATGACCAGCAGCAACAGAATGGTGCGCATCGACGGCTTACTGTGCGCCACGGCCCAGGCGAGTGGATAGCCAATCAGCAGACAGATGACCGTGGAGATCGCCGCTACTTTCAATGACTGCAGATAGGCGTCGATGTAGAGCGGATCGTCAGTCAGCGTCAGATAGTTGCCGAAATTGAGCACAATGCTGAACTGGTCATCTGCCCAGCTCACCAGCTCGGTGTAAGGGGGAATCGCTCGCGCTATGTCTGCGAAGCTGATCTTCAGCACCGTCAGAAACGGCAGCAGGAATAACAGCACCAGCCAGACATAAGGCAGTGCGATCACCAGCTTGCGGCCATGCTGCATTTTTACCCGCGTGGCCCAGCGTTGCAGCGGCGTGCCGACCAGTCGGGCAGGCGCTTTAGCGCGTTGGAAAATCTGGCTCATAGCCGCTCCTTAAACCGTCAACACCACGCAACTGTCGCTTTCCCAGCAGAGGCGGACTTCATCGCCCCAGGTTGGCAACCCTTTGCGGTAGCGATGCGCGTTTTGCAACTGTGCGCTAATCATCTGTCCACTGTGCAGACGGACATGGAAAATAGAGAGGTCGCCGAGATAAGCGATGTGAACCACTTCTCCCACCGCAAAGTTATAGCCATCGGCGGGTACTTCATCGCACAGCATGACTTTTTCAGGACGCAGCGCCACATGCACCGGCACGTTATCGACCACCGAGACATCGGAATCGACTTTCAGCGGATGCATCAGGCCGGGACTGTCGATCACCAGGCCATCCGCCTGACGTTCACGCAGTAACCCTTCGAAGACGTTAACCGAACCGATAAACTCCGCGCTGTAACGGCTGGTCGGATGCTCATAGATCTCTTCCGGCTCGCCAATCTGCACGAATTTACCGCGATTCATAATCGCAATGCGCCCCGCCATGGTCATCGCCTCTTCCTGGTCGTGCGTCACCATCACGCAGGTCGCGCCAACGCGCTCCAGAATATCAACCACTTCCAGCTGCATTCTGTCGCGCAGTTTCTTGTCCAGAGCACCCATTGGCTCATCCAGCAGCAGCAGTTTTGGGCGTTTCGCCAGGCTGCGGGCCAGTGCCACGCGCTGACGCTGACCACCGGAGAGCTGATGCGGTTTGCGTTTCGCAAACTCCTGCATGTGCACCAGCGCCAGCATTTCGGCGACCCGACTGTTTATCTCCCCTTTCGGCAGCCGGTCCTGCTTCAGACCAAAGGCGATATTCTGCTCCACCGTCATGTGCGGAAATAGCGCGTAGGACTGGAACATCATGTTAATCGGGCGCTGATAGGGAGCAACGTGCGACAGATCCTGTCCATCCAGCACAATCTGGCCGCTGGTGGGCGGCTCGAAACCGGCCAGCATGCGCAGCAGCGTGGATTTGCCACAGCCCGATGCACCCAGCAGGGCAAAGATCTCACCTTTATAGATAGTCAGGCTGACATCATCCACGGCGTGCTGGCCGTCAAAGGATTTGGTCAGATTGCGAATTTCCAGCAGCGGCGTTAACGCTTTTGCGGTTTTATTTTGAGGACGGGGAATGGCATCGTTCACAAAGGGTTCTCTCCGGAGCCAGGCGGAACATTGCGGCAAAATTTGCCGCTAAAAATGGCACAACAGAGGCCGGTATTGCGCCTCTGTTGCTGATGCGTGACAGGTCAATCCGTTAAGGACGAACTACTTACCACTTTTTACTTTAGTCCATGCACGCGTACGCACACGATCCAGTTTCGGATCCTGGACTTTCAGCACGAACAATTTCGACATCGCTTCAGGTGTCGGGAAGATACCTGGATTGTTACGGACATCAGCATTGATCAGCGGCAGCGACGCTTTGTTGCCGTTGGCGTAGTTCATTTTGTTAGAGACATCGGCGATCACTTTCGGATCCATGATGTAGTTCAGCCAGGCGTAAGCACCGTCGAGGTTTTTCGCATCTTTCGGGATCGCCATCATATCGAAGAAGGCCAGTGCGCCCTCTTTCGGTACGCTGTAGCCCAGGTGCACCCCGTTTTTCGCGGCATCAGCACGGTTTTTCGCCTGCAGAATATCGCCCGACCAGCCGATGGCGACACAGATGTTACCGTTAGCCAGATCGTTGATGTACTGCGACGAGTGGAAGTAGCGGATATTCGGACGCAGTTTCAGCAGCAGGTCAGTGGCCGCGCCGGAATACTCTTTAGCATCAGAGGAGTTCGGATCTTTGCCCAGATAGTTCAGTACCGTGGCGAAAATCTCTTCTGGTGCATCCAGGAAGGAAACGCCACAGCTTTTCAGTTTCTCCAGGTTTTCTGGCTTCAGCACCAGATCCCAGCTGTTGACTGGCGCATCGGCGCCCAGTGCGGCTTTAACTTTATCGATGTTATAGCCAATACCCGTGGTGCCCCACAGATATGGAATGGCATATTTGTTACCCGGATCGTGTTGCGCCACTTTTTCCATTAGTGCCGGATCGAGGTTTTTATAGTTAGGCAGTTTGCTCTTATCCAGCGGCTGGAATACCCCGGACTGCAGCTGACGCGCCAGGAAACTGGAAGATGGCACCACAACATCGTAGCCGGTACTGCCCGCCATCAGTTTGCCTTCCAGCACTTCGTTGGAGTCAAACACATCGTAGACCACTTTGATGCCGGACTGCTTTTCAAAGTTCGGCACGGTATCTGGCGAAATATAATCGGACCAGTTGTAGACGTGCAGCGTTTTATCTTCCGCCATGCTGCTGGCCGACGCGGCCATCAGCGCAGCAGCTACCACAGCTGACAGCCATTTCTGACGTGAGTTGAACATATTTTTCCATCCTCCTGAGCGGGTCATTACAACGCTGCAAATCAGAGATCCCTGCATTGCGTTCCGGACAAAACGTCAGTGACACAATGAATCATTATTCAGCGGGAGTTTAATAGCAAAAACCTATAGCTGAGACGCAGTTACGCGCCTGTTACAGCCCCGCAAGCATAGCCCCACCCGTCATGCTGTACCAGACCTCAGCGTAAAAAACGCCTGAAACCGATATTTTATGCATGTTTAAGCTATGAGGTTCGGCTTTGATGGCATAAACCACGACAAATATCTGGCGTTAAAGGGCAAAGTGCAGAATAAAAAAAGGCGGCGGCGGATAGCGGGCATAAAAAAGCCGTCTCAGGGACGGCTTAGTGGGCGACCCTGTCGGGCTTAGTGCAGCACAGAATGGACGCTGGTCACCGGAACGTGCTCTTCTTCTTCGCCCACAATCAGCAAATTGTTGGCAAAGGCTTCCAGAATGACCATGGAGATCTGCTCTTCACTCTGCTTCATAAAGTGTGAGAACTGACCAAACGTTAATCCTGCCGTGGTGGTCATTGACTGACAGACAATGAGCTTCGGCAGATTATCATCCTGAATGTCGATAAATGCTTTCACCGTCAGTGAACTGGCATTGATTTGCGACAAATCGCCGACCAGCGGAATCAGCGCCGTTGGCTTCACTTCAGCCAGCGCCGAAAACAGAATGACGTTGTCGACCAGATCGATTTTGGCGTCAAACACCCCATCAAAGTTTTGCATGTGAGGCAGATGAAGTGCCTGACAGGCATCGCATTCGAACCAGGTGATATTTTGCTGATCCAGCCAGCGACGCAGCAGGTCGATATCCGGAACGACAAGAGAATCCATCGTAAAATCCCAGTGGGGTGATAAACAGGCGACTTAGCTTACGGAAAAATGCGCGGCGATGCCACGAAAACTGCTGAAAAGCGCGCGTCAGCCAGCGGTTTTAGGACGGAGCCCGGGGATAGCCTGCTGCTCGATCCGCTGGATCATTAACGCGGCGATGTTAAGGTCGCTGCTGGTTTCGATGCCCTCCAGACCTGGCGAGGCGTTAACTTCCATCACCAGTGGGCCACGATGAGCGCGCAGAATATCGACGCCCGCCACTTCCAGTCCCAGTGTGGCTGCCGCTTTCACGGCCATCTGCCGCTCCTGTGACGTGATCTCGACGGGATACGCTTTGCCACCACGATGCAGGTTGGAACGGAAATCGCCCTCTTTCGCGACACGCTCAATCGCGGCCACGACCTGATTGCCGATCACCAGACAGCGAATGTCACGTCCCTGCGCTTCTTTAATAAACTCCTGCACCAGAATATGGGCATTCAGGCCGCGAAAGGCATCAATAACACTCTCTGCCGCCTGACGTGTTTCGGCCAGCACGACACCAATGCCCTGGGTTCCTTCTACCAGCTTGACCACCAGCGGTGCGCCGCCCACCATGGCAATCAAATCATCGGTATCATCGGGCGAAGAGGCAAAGCCGGTCACCGGCATGTCGATGCCTTCTCGTGCCAGCAGCTGCAGCGAGCGCAATTTGTCACGGGTGCGGGTAATGGCGGCGGACTCATTCAGCGGATAGCTGCCACACATTTCAAACTGCCGCAGTACCGCCGCGCCATAAAAAGTGATGGCGTTACCAATGCGCGGGATAACGGCATCGAAATGACCCAGCGGTTCACCACAATAGTGAACCGCTGGCGAGGCAGGATTGATATTCATATAGCAGGAGAGCGGATCGATGACCTGTACTTCGTGGTCGCGCGCAGCGGCCTCATCACGCAATCGTCGGCTGGAATAGAGCGTTTCGTCACGTGACAGGATGGCTATCTTCATCGCTGCTCTCCCTTTCTGAATTAACGCGTGGCCCAGCCCTGTTGATGCAGATAATCGAGCATAAACGGACGCGTCTCTTTAATGATCAGCCGCTGGATTAGCTCGCTCCAGGTTTCACTACGCTGGTTACTGTCGCGCTGCTGATAATAGAGTTCTGTGCGGCTATCGTATTCTGCCAGCACCGCCGGATCCAGTGGCTGATAGCGATTCTCATGTACCAGCATCGCATGTGGCATACGCGGTTTGACGTCCGGCTTCGATTCCGGATGACCCAGGCAGAAACCAAACAGCGGCAGCACAAACTTCGGCAGGCCCAGCAGTTCTGTCACTTCCGCAATGCTGTTACGAATCCCGCCGATAAAGACGCCGCCCAGATCCAGTGATTCCGCTGCGACCATGGCATTCTGCCCCATCAGCGCGGTGTCGACACAGCCCAGCAGCAATTGCTCGGCACGGCCCAGTTGTGCATCCGGGCAAATCTGCAGGTGGCGATTAAAGTCCGCGCAGAAAATCCAGAACTCAGGCGCATCTGCGACCCACGTCTGCCCGCCGGTCAGCGTTACCAGCTTGTCACGCAGCGCTTTGTCGGTGATACGGATAATAGAAGAGCACTGTAAAAAGCTGGATGTGGACGCCGATTGCGCCGAATTAATAATCGCTTCACGCTGCTCTTCGCTGACCGGCTGGTCAGTAAAGGCGCGGATCGAACGGTGGCTGCACAGTAAATCAATGGTCGGTGTCATAAAGTCTCCAGCAAAATTATCTTTTTTTATCAATCTGATTGAACAGCTGTGGTGCTATCGCTTTCGCGGTGCGCCACATTAACAGCCACGCAGCAGGCAGCATCAGAACCACGCCGGCGATGAACAGCACAGTGGCCAGCGTTTTCACGTCAGCCATGTCTGGCAGCGGAAGCCAGTGGTTGATCAGCAGCAGCGCGCCTAAAATCAACAGGCCACCTGCCGCCTCCATCACCACCACAAACCGGGGCAATCTGGCTACACTCTGCATCACATCCTCCTGCCTTAGCGGCTTACTGAGCGTCAATTATGGTCAACAACCCAAAAATTGCGCGGGATATAGAGGCCGCTGCTGCGAAAAAGCCCCTGTTTCAGATGCTTCCTGAACGCGCGGCAATAGCGTGCGGGCATCAGACTAACAGGCAAATCCTGCTTTCCTTAAGCGATACGAGCGGGCATGATGGTGCCCATTCTCTGTTTCGTTGTGTGACATACATCACATAATAGTCGCTGCAAGGAGTTCTTTATGATTGCTGTTATTTTTGGTCGTCCGGGCTGTCCTTACTGTGTGCGTGCCCACGAACTGGCCGATAAACTGACCGCTGAGCGCGATGATTTTAGCTACCAGTACGTTGATATTAACGCAGAAGGCATTACAAAAGCCGATCTGGAAGCCAGCGCCGGTAAACCGGTCAGCACCGTCCCACAGATTTTCGTGGACGAAAAACATATAGGTGGCTACACCGAGTTCGCTGCATGGACTAAAGAGAATCTGGGATTTGTCGCGTAAGCGCAAAGGGCCGGAATGAAAAAGGCGAGGCAGAAAATTCTGTCTCGCCTTTTTTGCTCTCTGGCTGTGGGAAATCAAACGGCACCCTTCAGTTGAGTGACGCCATGACAATCTGCATCAATCGCACCAGCAATGCCCCGCAACCTGCCCAGAACAGGGCGCTCAGGCTCCAGGCCACTAAAAAGAATCCGCTACTGTGAATAAACAGGCTGTTGTTTAACAGCAGTGCTGCCAGTAACGTTCCCCAGAGTCCCATCAGCAGCGTGCTTTTTAGCGGGCTTTCCACCTGCATCAACGCCATCACAATACCGGGCAACATAAAGAGCAGTAATTCGGGCTGACCACGAAGCGGGCCGGGACCGACTTGCCAGAAACGACAGGTAAAAACAAACACCAGACTATACAACACCACGCCGCACAGGCGGGTTGTCCAGAGATAAGAGCGCTGCGGCATACTACCCCACTGATTAAAAATAACCCCGACAATAACCTGCTGATATCCCTGATGCGTTCAGATGGAAATAAAAAGAAACAGTTCGTTGTGGCAACGAATGAAAACAGCCAATGGCTGAGAAAGATAATTGTGATTAGAATAGCGCCGCGGTAAAGGTTCCATTTACAGCATTGATACAACAGAACCTCAACGGCCTGCTCACGATAACGAAAAACAGGCTACTCTTCAATAGCTTACATGTAAACAAGAAGTTAAACAGTGAATATTAACGTCGCAGGATTGTTAAGCGGAAATGACATTTTGTTATTATTTGTCGTTTTAGCGCTTGGCCTTTGTCTGGGTAAGTTGCGTCTTGGCTCAGTTCAGCTGGGAAATTCGATTGGCGTATTAGTCGTTTCGCTCTTATTAGGCCAGCAACACTTCACGATCAATACCGATGCATTGAGCCTGGGCTTTATGCTGTTTATTTTTTGTGTCGGCGTTGAAGCCGGTCCCAACTTTTTTTCCATTTTCTTCCGCGACGGCAAAAATTATTTCATGCTCGCCATCGTCATGGTGGTCAGCGCACTGCTGCTGGCGCTGGGGCTGGGCAAACTCTTT
Source organism: Pantoea jilinensis (assembly GCF_019104105.1). Classification (NCBI taxonomy): domain Bacteria; kingdom Pseudomonadati; phylum Pseudomonadota; class Gammaproteobacteria; order Enterobacterales; family Erwiniaceae; genus Pantoea; species Pantoea jilinensis. The sequence continues at coordinate 2,771,845 of NZ_CP077746.1, forward strand.
GGCTGGGATATTGGCCTCACCGCTGGCATGCTGGCCGGTTCGATGACCTCAACGCCGGTACTGGTCGGCGCGGGTGATACCCTGCGGCAAAGCATCACCGATCCAAAGCAGCTCGCACTCATGCAGGATCAGCTGAGCCTCGGCTATGCCGTAACCTATCTGATTGGCCTGGTGAGTCTGATTTTTGGCGCACGCTACCTGCCCCGTCTGCAACATCAGGATCTGCCCACCTGTGCCCAGCAAATTGCCCGGGAACGCGGTCTGGATGCGGACAGCCAGCGCAAAGTCTTTCTTCCCGTCATTCGCGCCTATCGCGTGGGCGCGGAACTGGTGGCGTGGAGCGGGGGCAAAAACCTGCGTGAACTGGGCATCTATCGTCAGACCGGTTGCTACATTGAGCGTATTCGCCGCAACGGTATTCTCGCCAGTCCCGATGGGGATGCGGTACTGCAGCTGGGTGATGATATCTCGCTGGTCGGCTATCCCGACGCACATGCCCGGCTCGACCCCAGCTTTCGTAATGGTAAAGAGGTGTTTGACCGCGATCTGCTGGATATGCGCATCGTTACCGAAGAGATCGTGGTGAAGAACCATAATGCGGTAAACAAGCGCCTGAGCAAGTTAAACCTCACCGATCACGGCTGCTTCCTGAACCGGGTGATACGCAGTCAGATTGAGATGCCGATCGATGACAGCATCATACTGAACAAAGGTGATGTGCTGCAGGTCAGCGGTGAGGCACGACGGGTCAAAAGTGTGGCCGATCGCATTGGTTTCATCGCGATTCACAGTCAGATGACCGATCTTTTAGCTTTCTGCGCCTTCTTTATCGTGGGTCTGATGATTGGCCTGATTACTTTCCAGTTCAGCAATTTCAGTTTTGGTATTGGTAACGCAGCGGGTCTGCTGTTCGCCGGTATCATGCTCGGCTTCCTCCGTGCCAACCATCCGACCTTTGGTTATATTCCGCAGGGCGCGCTGACGATGGTGAAAGAGTTCGGGCTGATGGTGTTTATGGCGGGAGTAGGATTAAGCGCTGGCAGCGGCATTAATCACGGCCTGAGCAGTGACGGTGCCCTGATGCTACTTTGCGGCCTGCTGGTGAGCCTGATTCCGGTGATCATCTGCTATCTGTTTGGTGCCTATGTGTTGCGGATGAACCGCGCCCTGCTGTTTGGTGCCATCATGGGTGCGCGAACCTGTGCACCGGCCATGGAGATTATCAGTGATACCGCACGCAGCAATATTCCGGCGCTGGGGTATGCCGGAACCTATGCCATTGCCAACGTATTGCTCACGCTGGCGGGGACACTGATTGTGATCATCTGGCCAATTTTGCCTTTATAAAATTTTTTTGCCTGCGTCCAGAACTTTATAGTTAAGCGATAGTCATAATAAGTGCCACTGCTTTTCTTTGAAATCCCCAAATTGTGGAGCCCGCTGGTCTTTTTCCTGGCGGGTTTTTTTATGCCCTTTTTTCCTCCCTGCGCCACTCACCAGCACCACAAACTGACCCGAAACGGTCATAAAACTTAAACAGTTGTGCAACTCATTATCAGATTCGGAGCCTTTCCGTAGACGAATTGCGTCTTAAAAAGCAGGATGGTGCGCTGTTAAGTTAGCTATTTGTGCTGAGGAATGTATCCCGAAATGGAAGAGCTGAACCACTCACTGTTTACTGCCATCAATGCCACTCCGGCGTCACCCGCCTGGTTAATACACCTCGCGACCTTTATTGCCAAAGACCTGATTGCCATTGTGCCGCTGTTAATTGTGGCGATGTGGCTCTGGGGACCGCGCGATCAGGTTTCTTCACAACGGGCGCTGGTTCTGAAAACCGGTATGGCGCTGATTTATGCGCTGGCAATCTCCTGGTGTGTCGGCCATCTGCTGCCGCATCCCCGCCCTTTTGCCATTGGTTACGGCTATCAGTTCCTGCACCACGCCGCCGATGACTCCTATCCCAGCGATCACGGCACCACGATTTTCACCTTTGCGCTGGCCTTTATCTTCTGGCATCGCCTCTGGTCGGGCGTAGTGCTGATGATAGGGGGTTGCGCTATCGCCTGGTCGCGGGTCTACCTGGGCGTTCACTGGCCAATGGATATGCTGGGTGGGTTCCTGGTGGGTCTGCTGAGTTGTCTGGCGTCGCATCTGGCGTGGCAGTTCTATGGCGAGCGGATGCTGGCGGTGATCAACCCGCTCTACAGGGCGCTGTTTGCCGTACCGATTCGTAAAGGCTGGACGCAGGATTAAAAAGGGACATGTTAGCGTTCCTGAGATTGCTGACAAAGTCTGGACTGGTTGCTGTAAGACTGAGCCTGCACAGGAAACACGCTCGGATCGGAAAGACGCAAAAACTGCCATCCATGGCTCGCTCCGCCCGCGCGATTACGCCCCTCATCCCTGAGGGGCGCCCGTAAAGGGGCCAACGCGTTGCGTTGTTCAAAAACGCTCCCGGCGTTTTTAGTACGCACCTCATCCCTGAGGGGCGCCCGTAAAGGGGCCAACGCGTTGCGTTGTTCAAAAACGCTCCCGGCGTTTTTGTCCATGGCGCGGGACGCTTGCCTCCTTTGACCGTGTTCCCTGCACGTTAAGCTAATTCATTGCTGCCAGATGCATCCTGATTTGGGTTTGCCAGCAGTCAGCAGGGACGCCTCAGCGTCCCTCAGACTTATGAAAACCACTTCCCGAACCAGCCGTTGAACTTCATCATCACGAAATCAATCATCCGGCTGAAGAAGCCGCCTTCCGGCACGTCCTGCAGCACCACCAGCGGACGCTGCTCAATCGTTTTGCCATCAAGCTGGAAGTCGATGGTGCCGACCACCTGATTCTTCTTCAGCGGCGCTTCAAGCTGCGGCGCATTGAGTTTGAAACTCGCCTTCAGGTTCTTCATCTGCCCTTTTGGAATGGTCAGTGCGGCATCTTTCGCCACACCCAGATTCACCTGACTCTTGTCACCAAACCAGACCCGCTGCTGCGCAAACGGCGCATCCGCTTTTATCGGCGTTACTGTTTCAAAGAAACGGAAGCCCCACGTCAGCAGCTTTTCACTTTCACGAAAACGAATCGCATCGCTGGCGGTGCCGAGTACCACCGAGATCAGACGCATATCGCCTTCCGTCGCGGAGGCCACCAGGTTATTGCCTGCGCCTGAGGTATGGCCGGTTTTAACGCCATCCACTTTGAGGTTGGTGCTCCACAACAGACGGTTGCGGTTGATCTGACGAATATTGTTAAAGGTGAACTCTTTCTCTTTATTCAGGGCGTACTCTTCAGGCACATCGCGGATCAGCGCCTGAGCAATCAGCGCCATATCCCGCGCAGTGCTGTACTGCCCTTCTGCATCCAGACCATGCACCGTCATAAAGTGGGTGTTCTGCAGTCCCAGCGCCTTCACGTAGTTATTCATCAGGCCGATGAACGAATCCTGACTGCCTGCCACATAATCCGCCAGCGCGATACAGGCATCATTACCGGACTGAATCACAATTCCTTTATTCAGCTCATGCACCGGAATGCGGTCGCCAGGCTTGAGGAACATCAGCGAAGAGCCGCGCAGCTTAGGATTGCCAGTCGCCCAGGCATCCTGTCCGACGGTGACCAGATCATCCGGTTTGATTTTGCCTGCTTTAATTGCCTGACCCACTACGTAGCTCGTCATCATCTTAGTCAGACTGGCGGGATCGAGACGCTGATCGGCACTGGATTCAGTCAGCACTTTACCGCTGGCGTAGTCGATCAGAATCCACGCTTTAGCATCAATGCCGGGCGCGGCGGGAGCCTGCTCAGCAAAAACGCTGATGGGGGCAAGAATCAGTAATGAGGTGGCAGCAAAGTGCCGCAGGCGAGATGAGAAGCGAGTGTTTGTCATGAGCTTGGCCGGATTGTCCTTGTTAAATCGAAATTCCAGGGGCAGAAAATTCTCACTCAAACGCTACCCCCTGACGGCAGTGAAAAAAACCGTCGAATCGTAAAGTTTTTTAGAGTTTAGTAGAGTAACCCTGGCATAAACGCCGCGCGCGTGCCCCTTTTTTCCGATTCTGTCGCCACCAAAACTGCGTGAAATTCCGATTTTTCGCAGAAGAGTTAAGCCCGTCACAAATATCAGCTAACCTGAACGCCAGTCAGCCGAGGAGACCGACCATGGACTTAGCCCTTTTTGATCTTGATGAAACACTCATTTGTGAAGACAGCACCAGCCTGTGGCTGCGCTGGCTGGTATCACAGGGATTTGCTCCCAGCGAACTGATTGATCAGGAACAGGCATTAATGAATCAGTATTATGCCGGTACGCTTTCGATTGAAGAGTATATGAATAAGACGCTCTCACCGCTGGCGGGCATGGCGACGCTGACCGTTGAAGGCTGGGTGCGTCGCTTCATTCAGCGCGACATCCTGCCTCGTGTCTATCCGGCCGCCCGCGAGCGGATCGAATGGCATCGGGCGCGCGGCGACCGGGTGATGATCATCTCTGCCAGCGGCGAGCATCTGGTGGTGCCGATTGCTGAGAAACTCGGAGCCTGCGGCGCGCTGGCGATTGGTGTTGAAATCGTGGACGAGCGTTACAGCGGCAACACCTACGGCACCATGACCTATAAAGAGGGCAAAGTGACCCGACTGGGTGACTGGAAAGCGCTGCAGCAGCAGGAGCACTTTGAGCGCACCTGGGCCTACAGTGATTCAATGAACGACCTGCCGCTCCTGGAGCAGGCCGATCATGCCCATGTCATCAACCCGGATGCGCAGCTACACCAGGAAGCGTTAAACCGTGGATGGCAGGTTTATCACTGGGCTCGCTGATTCAGCGTCGTGTCCATCGGGCGTAATTTTTGCAGACAGCCCGGGCGCTGAACAATCGGAACGCACATGGAGTACGCGAGGGTTGCAAGCAGAGCCAGGTGCAGACTGAAAAATTAACTCACCTGATGGACAAGGTTTTTAGCCGCGGGATGCGCCAGCGTCCTGCGCTAATCCCACTCTCAACAGCTTGCCATTGGCCTCATCGGTCAGCACATAGAGATAGCCATCCGGCCCCTGTCGCACATCACGAATCCGCACATTCTGATCCCCCAGCAGCCGCTGCTGCTCCACCACTTTTTCGCCGTTAATACTCAGACGAATCAGGTTTTTCTCTTTCAGTGCACCGATGAATAGCGAGTTTTTCCACTGGGGAAAACGGGCGCTGTTATAAAACGCCATGCCGCTGATAGCCGGAGAAACTTTCCAGTGATACAGCGGCTGTTCGGTGCCCGCGACATGAGTGCCTTTTGACTCCGGCACGTTGTCGCCATTGTAGTCAATGCCGTACGTCGCCAGCGGCCAGCCGTAATTCTTGCCCCGGGCCATGATATTCACTTCATCGCCGCCTCGCGGGCCATGCTCGTTTTCCCATATCATGCCGGTCCAGGGGTTAAGCGCCAGTCCCTGCGGATTACGCAGACCATAGGCCCAGATTTCTGGCCGTGCGCCGGCCTTTTTCACAAACGGGTTATCGTCAGGCACGCTGCCATCAGCATTCAGCCGCAGCAGCTTGCCCTGAAGCTTATCGAGATCCTGCGCCGCACTGCTGACAAAATTATCGCCGAATGCAATCCAGAGATAACCCTGGGTATCAAAGGCCAGCCGGGTGCCGATATTGTTGCCGCTGGAGAGCATCGGCGTCTGCCGAATCACCTCACGAAAATCGCTGAGCTGCCGGTTATCCTGGCTCAGCGTCCCGACGCCCACTACCGCGCCCGCTTTGCCGCTGCTGTTCGCCTCGGTGTAGCTCAGCCAGACGCGACGGCTGGTCGCAAAATCGGGTGCCAGCACCACGTCCAGCAAACCACTCTGCCGTTGTGCCCAGACTGTCGGCACCCCTTTGATTGGCTGCGACAGACCGCTCTCCGGGCTCCAGCTGCGCAACTGTCCGCTACGTTCGGTAATCAGCAGGGTTTTGTTGTCGGGCAGAAAGGCAACGGACCATGGATGTTGTAACTTATCCTGTAATACCTCAACTTTCACGTCAGCGGCAAACAGCGGCGAAGCGCAGAATAGCGCGCTACTCAGCAGCAGAGCGGTCGAAAAACGGGACATAGGGATCTCCTGACAGGATGGCTTGACCTTAAGCGTAGTCATCCGTCGCGGGGTGAACCTGAGGATTTACAAAAGATTAAACAGGAAACCCGCTGCAGGACGCAGCGGGTGAAAGGCATTACTCGAAACAGGTATCCGGATTATCCGACAGGGTGATGAACTGCTTGCCACCCTGGGTCAGCGCCATAATGGTGCCGCTTTCGATATCGTAGACCCAGCCGTGCAGACGCAGCTTGCCATTACGCAGGGCAACGGAGACCGACGGATGGGTTTTCATGTTGTTGAGCTGGGCGATAACGTTCTCTTTGACCATTTCGTTCAGCTTCTTCTCTGGCGAGTCATACTGACGCTGCTCAACCACCGCTTTTGCCGCATCGGCATAACGCAGCCAGTGCTCAACCGCTGGCATGGTATCCATGCAGGCGCAGGAGGCGATGGCATTCATGGCACCACAGTTAGAGTGACCACAGATGATGATGTCGGAGACACCCAGTGCGACAACCGCATATTCGATAGTGGCAGAGACACCGCCTGGCTCCGGGCCGAATGAGGGAACGATGTTGCCCGCATTGCGGATAACGAACAGCTCTCCTGGCTCCTGCTGTGTTACCAGTTCAGGCACCAGACGGCTGTCTGAACAGGAGATGAACAGCGCTTTCGGATTTTGATTTGACGCCAGGCTTTTGAAAAGATCCTTCCTTTCAGGAAACACATTCTGCTGGAAATTCAGAAATCCGTTGATGATCTCTTTCATTATTTAGCTCTCACATTATCCATTTCATTACCTGAGGAGCATAGCCTCCTCAGTGGGGTTTGCTGGTTTATTATTAATGAAAACAAGTGAATATCAACCCGAGTTTTGCAGTCAGCCCTAGACCATCGCCACTGTCAGCGTTTCGCTTATCGGTCAGCCAGAAGCATCCTGGTTGATTTCTTTTTATAGCACGGGAAGTTACTGGAAAAGGTAACGTTTGATCCGTCTGCTTTTTTTACCTGAGATCGCGCTCCGCTTTTACGCGTTTTTTCACTACTTTACGCACGACATAGCAGGTGGACGTACTTTCACTTTTACGTCAGCGGCTGTGGCACACGCTGGAGGGCCGCCTGAACCGCAATGCTGCGCGACAGGCCGCCGGGGGGAATCAGCACTCAGCCATACTGTTGCTGATGCGCTTTTTTACGTTTCAGATAGTCCTCATCTTCCCGAAGTTTATCCCAGTACGCTTTGAAAATGGCCGCCGCTGCGGCTTTCTCTTCGTTGACGCCGCGCGGCAGCTCTTTGCCGTCTGCGTCATACTTGCGTCCGCCTTTATGATTGCTGTAGCGACGCGCTCGGGTATACCCCATCTGGATAAATTTGCGCGCCATATCCATACCGACAAAATCATCCTGACGCCGGTAATCCTCAAACAGCGCCATGATTTTCTCAGCCGACTCTTCAGCAATGGGGACAGTGCGAAAACGCCAGTGCGGCAGAATTTCGCTCTTATAAGGCTCGACCATCAGCACACCCTGCTCGCCTCGCCCGACCTGATAACGCTCGGGATGCTGGCGGAAATCAATCGTGCTGAAGTCCTGATCATAATCGAAAGGTTTCATCTCTTTAGTTTAGGATCAAGTGCGTCACGCAGCCCGTCTCCCAGTAAATTAAATGCCAGAACCGTGAAGAAAATGGCCAGACTGGGGAAAATCGCTACATGAGGCGCAATCACCATGTCGGCACGCGCCTCATTCAGCATCGCGCCCCACTCCGGTGTGGGCGGTTGTGCACCCAGCCCCAGAAACGACAGGCTGGCAGCGGTGATGATCGAAGTGCCGACCCGCATGGTGAAATAGACCACAATCGGCGATACCGTACCGGGCAGGATATGCCGCATCAGAATGGTCCAGTCAGACGCGCCAATACTGCGTGCTGACTCAATATAGGTCTGATGCTTCAGCACCAGCGTATTGCCGCGCACCAGGCGGGCAAAGGCGGGAATACTGAAGATAGCCACCGCCACAATCACGTTGCTCATGCCGCTGCCCATGATCGCCACCACCGCAATTGCCAGCAGGATGCCGGGAAACGCGAACAGCACGTCACAGATGCGCATGGTAATGCGGTCCCACCAGCCTTCGTAATACCCGGCAAGCAGCCCAAACAGCGTGCCAATCAATGCGCCGATCACCACCGAAAAGAAACCGGCAATCAGGGAAATACGCGTCCCGACCAGCACCCGGCTGAAAATATCACGACCCAGCGAATCGACACCAAACAGGTGAATCAGGGACGGGCCCTCATTGAGCCGGTCATAATCGAAGTAGTTCTCTGCGTCGAACGGCGCAATCCACGGAGCGATAACCGCCAGCACAATCAGCAGCAGTACAAACGCGCCGGCCAGCAGCGCCACCGGCTGCTGCCGGAAGCGCCGCCAGAACTCTCGCCATGGCGTACGAACCCGGTTCTCCGCAATCAGCGGCATTGTTTTCAGGGCCGCTTCACGTCGCCAGTTTTTCATCGCGACTCCTTAAAGCGAATAGCGGGATTGATCACCGCATAGAGCATGTCGACAAACAGATTGATCAGAATAAACTCCAGTGAAAACAGCAGCACCTCTGCCTGAATAACCGGATAGTCGCGCATCGCCACCGAGTCGACCAGCAGACGGCCCAGTCCCGGCCAGTTAAACACCACTTCGACGACGATCGATCCCCCAAGCAGAAAACCAAACTGCAGCCCCATCATCGTCACCACCGGGATCATCGCGTTGCGAAGGCCGTGTTTCACCACCACCAGCGACTCGCGTACCCCTTTAGCCCTGGCGGTGCGCATGTAATCTTCCTGCATCACCTCCACGAACGACGCGCGGGTAAAGCGTGCCATTACCGCCGCCACCGCCGCACCTAAGGTGATCGAGGGCAGAATGTAATGTTTCCAGCTGTCAGCACCGACGGTTGGCAGCCAGCCCAGCTCCACTGAGAAGACCTGCATCAGCAGCATGCCCAGCGCAAAGGCGGGAAACGAGATGCCCGATACCGCCAGCGTCATCCCCAGCCTGTCAGGCCAGCGGTTGCGCCAGACAGCCGAAACAATGCCGATGGTCATGCCAAAAATCACCGCCCAGATCATGCTGGCCAGCGTCAGCCACAGGGTCGGCATAAAGCGCGAGGCGATCTCATCCGCAACCGGCCGCTTTGAGACCATCGACTGGCCGAAATCACCCTGCAGCGCATTCAGCATAAAATGCCAGAACTGTTGCGGCAGCGGCTGATCCAACCCCAGTTCCTGACGCACCAGCGCCACCACGGAGGCATCAGCTTCCGGCCCGGCAATCAGGCGTGCCGGATCGCCCGGCAGCATATGAACAAACAGGAACACCAGCACCGCCACTATCAGCAGCGTTGGAATCAGCCCCAACAGTCGTTTAAGAAAATAGTTAAACATGCAACATCCTGCAGCTGCGGCCAGCCACGCAGGCTGGCCGGCTCCGTTACTTCAGAGTGGCCTCATCAAAATTGAATGAGGTATCGGGCATCACATAAAAACCGCTGAGGTTTTTGCTGTTGGCAGAAACCAGCTGCTCCACCACCAGCGGGATCCACGGATGGTCCTGCCAGATGGTGTCCTGCGCATCTTTATACAAGCGCGCTTTCTCTGCACGGTCAGTGGTTTTCAGCGCATCGGCCAGATCTTTATCCACCTTAGGATTGCTGTAAAACGCCGTGTTAAAGATCGCCGGTGGCCAGGCTGCGGTAGCAAACAGTGGCGTCAGCGCCCAGTCTGCTTCGCCCGTTGAAGCAGACCAGCCGGTGTAGAACATCCGCACGCCGCTCTCTTTCTGGCCCTTGCCCTCCACTTCTGCGGCACGCTGGCCCGCATCCATCGCCGTGACTTTTACCTTCACGCCAACCTGCGCCAGCTGCTGCTGAGTGAACTGCAACACTTTCTGCGCGGTGCTGTGGTTATGTGATGACCAAAGCGTAGTTTCAAACCCGTTCGGATAACCCGCCTCTTTCAGCAACGCACGGGCTTTGGCTGGATCGTAGCTGATGGCCGGATAGGTCTGTGCAAAGTCGACAGCGGACGGCACGATGCCGGTAGCGGGTGTGGCGTAACCGGAGAAAGCCACTTTCGCCAGCGCCTGACGGTTGATGGCATATTCCAGCGCCTCACGTACCTTCGGGTTGTCGAACGGCTTCTGAGTGACGTTGAGGCTGATATAACGCTGCATAATGGAAGGTGAGGTCACCACATCCAGCTTGCTGTTCTTTTCCAGCAGTTTCACCTGCTCATAAGGCACCGGGAAAGCAAAGTTTGCTTCGCCGGTCTGCAGCATCGCCGCACGGGTGTTGTTGTCCACCACCGGACGCCAGGTGATGCTGTCCAGCTTCGGATAGCCCGGCTTCCAGTAACCGTCCCACTTCTTCACTTTCACAAAATCGGTCTGGTTCCAGGTTTCAAACACAAACGGTCCGGTTCCTACCGGATGGAAACCGATCTCTTTGCCATATTTTTTCAGCGCGGCTGGCGAAATCATCGCCGCCGCCGGATGGGCCAGGTTGTTGATAAAGGCAGAGAACGGCTCTTTCAGCGTCACTTTTACCGTCGTCGGATCCACGACTTCCGTACTGGCGATGCGTTTAAACAGGTTGTAGCGCTTGAGATGGTTATCCGGGTTGCTGGCACGATCGAGGTTGACCTTTACCGCTTCCGCATTGAAATCCGTGCCATCCTGGAACTTCACGCCAGGACGCAGCTTGATGGTATACGTCAGGCCGTCGGCGCTGGCCTGATAGCTCTCTGCCAGCACGTTAGTCAGTTTCATATCCTTATCGAAGCCAAACAGACCCTGATAGAAGGATTTCGCGACCGCCTGCGACAGTGTGTCATTGGCGTCATAGGGATCGAGCGTGGTGAAGTTGGACGCGACGGCAATCACCGCATCCTGTGCTGCCCAGGCGGGCAATGTCATTGCGCTGCTTAACACGCCAGCTGCCAGTAACCCTTTACGCATCGTCATCTGCATCTTGTTCTCCTGTAATCCCTGTCGGGTTGGTCGCCGGGGCGACATTGTCACTGTTCAGGTCGCGCTGATAATGTGGCGGGCGACGAAATGGCCCGGAGCCACCTCCATCAGCGGCGCCACTTCAGGTTCATCCCCTAACGCATGGATCGGGCTGGGGATCTCATCGACCAGTAAGGCGCGTTCACGACGCCGGTGAGCCGGATCGGCGACCGGCACCGCTGCCATGAGTTTTCGGGTGTAGGGATGCTGAGGCTGTTCAAACACCGCCTGACGCGGCCCCATCTCGACAATCTGACCGAGATACATCACCGCCACGCGGTGGCTGATACGCTCCACCACCGCCATATCGTGGGAAATAAACAGGAAGGCGATGCCAAACTCGCGCTGCAGGTCGAGCATCAGATTAATAATCTGCGCCTGAATCGACACATCCAGCGCCGAGACGGACTCGTCGGCAATCACCACTTTGGGGTTCAGCGCCAGCGCGCGGGCTATACAGATGCGCTGACGCTGCCCGCCAGAAAATTCATGCGGATAACGCTGAGCATGTTCCGGCAGCAGTCCCACTTTATCCAGCAACCAGGCAACGCGCTGCTCCGCCTCGCGACGCGGCATCGCCTTGTGGACCAGCAGCGGCTCCATAATGGAGAAGCCGACCGTCAGCCGGGGATCCAGCGAGGCGTAGGGATCCTGGAAGATAAACTGAATATCACGCCGCAGATGGGCCAGCGCGGCACCGGATAGATGATCTATTCGCTGGCCGTCAAACGTCAGCGTGCCGCCCTGACTGGCCACCAGCTTCAGCAGCGAGCGGCCGGTGGTCGATTTACCACAGCCAGACTCCCCCACCAGTGCAAGCGTCTCACCGGCATAGAGATCAAAACTGACTTTTTCGACGGCATGAACCCGGCTTTTAACCCGATTTAGCAGACCACCGCGAATATCAAAGCGGGTGACCAGATCGCGCACCTGCAAAATCGGCGGCTGCAGGCGGCGTACCGTATCCTGCGGCACATCATCAACGGCATCACTGTGCAGCAAGGGGAATTTGGCGGGTAAAGGCTGCCCCTGCATCGAGCCGAGTTTTGGCACCGCCGCCAGCAGCGCCTGTGTATAGGGCTGCTGTGGTGCGCTGAACAGCTCGGCGACCGGAGCATTTTCCACTACTTCGCCGCGATACATCACCTGCACCCGGTCGGCCATTTCGGCGACCACGCCCATATCGTGAGTGATAAAAATCACCCCCATCTGCATCTCTTTTTGCAGCACGCGGATGAGCTGCAGAATCTGCGCCTGAATGGTGACGTCAAGCGCGGTGGTCGGTTCATCGGCAATCAGCAACGCCGGCTTGCAGCAGAGCGCCATCGCAATCATCACGCGCTGGCGCATCCCACCCGACAACTGATGCGGAAAGCGGGATAAGACATTCTGCGCATCGGGAATGCGCACCAGATCCAGCATCCGGCGCGCCTCTGCCAGCGCCCCGGCGTGGCTCAGGCCCTGGTGCAGACGAATGGATTCGGCAATCTGCTCGCCCACGGAGAAGACCGGATTCAGTGAGGTCATCGGCTCCTGAAAGATCATCGCCATATCCGCGCCGCGCACCCGGCGCATCTGACCTTTTGAGGCGCGCATCAGATCCAGCACGTCGCCGTTGCGACGGCGCAATTGCACTTCTCCGCTGACGATTCCGCCCGCCTGCTCAATCAGTCTCATCAGCGCCAGCGAGGTGACCGATTTCCCCGAACCTGACTCCCCCACCAGCGCCAGCGTTTCGCCCCGAAACAGATCGAGTGACAAATGACGCACCGCATCCGTGACGGTGTCTTCGTGCTGAAAACGCACATTGAGATCGCGCACCGCGAGTACCTGTTCAGGGGCCAGCGGCGGTAACGTTTGCCTGTCGCTCATCACTGCTCCTTAACTTTCGCGATATATCGCGACGTCCGCCGCTTCGCCGACGCGCCCAACACCCCGATACATGCCTTCGCTGTTAAACGGCAGCGCCACGTTACCTGCACGATCCACCGCAATCAGCCCGCCGCTGCCGCCCAGTTCCAGCACGCTGTCATGAATGACATTAACCGTAGCCTGCTGCAGCGAACGTCCGGCGTAGCGCATCTGCGCAGCCACATCGTAGGCCGCCAGCGTGCGCATAAAGACTTCACCGGTGCCGGTACAGGAGACGGCCACGCTGTCGTTGCTGGCGTAGCAGCCCGCACCCGGTAGCGGTGAGTCGCCGACCCGCCCGGCCTGTTTATTGGTCATACCGCCCGTTGAGGTAGCTGCAGCCAGGTTGCCTGCCAGATCCAGCGCGACGGCGCCTACCGTACCGAACTTGCGGTCCGGATCGAGCGGGTCGTCGCTGTGCGCGGCACCATCGTGGTCCAGCACCGCGGTATCGCTGTTCAGCGCGCGCTGCAACTGCTCCCAGCGTTCCGGCGTTGAGAAGTAATCTTGTGCAACCATTTCCAGCCCGTTCGCTACGGCAAACTGCTCTGCACCCTCGCCGATAAACAGCACATGCTCGCTTTTTTCCAGCACGGCACGTGCCGCCAGCACCGGATTACGCACCCGCGTCACGCCCGCGACCGCGCCCACATCCAGCGTACGCCCATCCATGATGCAGGCATCAAGTTCATGAGTGCCCTGATGGGTGAACACCGCGCCTTTACCGGCGTTGAAAAGTGGACACTCCTCCAGCAGTCGCACGGCCTCCGTCACCGCATCCAGTGCGCTGCCACCCTGAGCCAGTATCTGCTGACCCTGAGTAACAATATCGTGTAGCGCCTGACGATAGTGTTGTTCTTTTTCAGCGCTCATTGCTGCGCGCGAAATTGCACCCGCGCCGCCGTGAATGGCGATCACTGCATTGACCATAACGCTTTACCCTGTGGTTGCATCAGGACGAAAAACACTGATTTAAAATGGTTTTCACCCATTTTGGGTGATTTTTGACTATAGAAAGCCTGCTAAGTGTTGTAAAGCGGAAACTGTTCCTGTGGTTATAACCTTTTCTTACCACCCTGATTCATTTTTGCCATAACAACCGGCGCGTCTGACCGACACCGATGTGACTCAGCGGCTAATCCGACTCATAATAGGCAGCATCTGAGTTAACCAGGCTGGACTGTTTATGGAAAGTTTTACTGCAGGTTTGATCTCCCTTGAGGAGGCGCAACAAAAAATGCTGTCACAGCTGACGCCCGTTACCGACTCACTGAGCGTGTCGCTGGCCGACGCGGTCGGCCGCATCACGGCAAAAGCCGTCACCTCCCCGATCGCCGTGCCGCCCTTTGATAACTCTGCGATGGATGGCTACGCCGTCAGGCTGGCCGATGTCAGCAGCGGCCAGCCGTTACCCGTCGCGGGCAAAGCCTTTGCGGGCGCGCCGTTCAGCGGTGAGTGGCCGCAAGGCAGCGTGATTCGCATCATGACCGGTGCCCCAGTGCCCGCAGGCTGTGAAGCGGTGGTGATGCAGGAACAGACCGAATCTCAGGGCGATGCGATTGTGATTACCGCGCCCGTGCGTCCAGGACAAAACATCCGCCTGACCGGCGACGACATTCAGCCAGGTCATGTGGTGCTGGAAGCGGGAACACGTCTGGGTGCCGCCGAGCTGCCGCTGCTGGCTTCGCTGGGTATCGCACAGGTGAGCGTGCTACGTAAACTGCGGGTCGCTATCTTCTCCACCGGTGATGAGCTTCAGCCGGTCGGTGAGCCGCTGGCAGAGGGCCAGATTTACGACACTAACCGTTTTGCGGTCTCGCTGATGCTGCATAAGCTCAACTGTGAAGTCATCGACCTTGGCATCATCAAAGATGATCCTGCTGCCCTTCGCGCCGCATTTGAGGAAGCCGATCGGCAGGCGGATGTGGTGATCAGCACCGGCGGCGTCTCGGTCGGCGAAGCGGACTTCACTAAAAATATGCTGGAAGAGCTGGGCGCGATTAGTTTCTGGAAACTGGCGATTAAGCCTGGCAAACCATTTGCCTTTGGTCGTCTTAACAGCAGCTGGTTCTGCGGTCTGCCCGGCAATCCGGTCTCCGCCGCCGTGACCTTCTATCAGATGGTACAGCCGCTGCTTGCCACCCTTACCGGCCAGCAAAAATCCGCCTTGCCGCCCCGTCAGAAAGTGCGCAGCGCCTCGCGACTGAAAAAGTCGCCGGGCCGCCTCGACTTCCAGCGCGGCATCCTGCGCCAGAACGCACAGGGTGATCTGGAGGTGGAGACGACCGGAATGCAGGGTTCACACGTCTTCAGCTCTTTTGCCCAGGCGAACTGTTTCATCGTGCTGGAACGTGAACGCGGAAACGTTGAGCCGGGCGAATGGGTTGAGGTAGAACCGTTCAACGCCTTGCTGGAGGCATAAATGGTGCCTGAATTAAGCGATGAGGAGATACTGCGTTACAACCGGCAGATTGTCCTGCGCGGCTTTGATTTCGACGGTCAGGAGCGGCTCAAAGCGAGTCATGCGCTGGTTGTCGGGCTGGGGGGACTCGGCTGCGCCGCCGCGCCCTATCTGGCGTCTGCGGGCGTCGGCAACATGACACTGCTCGACTTCGATACCGTGTCGCACTCTAATCTGCAACGGCAGATTCTGCACCATGACGTGGATATTGGCCGCGCCAAAGTGGACTCTGCCGCGCAAAGCCTGGCCGCTATCAATCCGCACTGCCTGCTGCATCCGGTCAATGGACAGCTGGAGGACGCAGCGCTGCTGGCGTTGATTGCCCGGCAGCAGGTGGTGCTGGACTGCACCGACAATGTTGCGGTGCGTGAGCAGCTTAACCGGCTCTGTCGGCAGCAGCGGGTGCCACTGGTCTCGGGCGCCGCAATTCGGATGGAAGGTCAGATCAGCGTATTTAACTGGCAGCCCGGCACGCCCTGCTATCGCTGCATCAGCCGCCTGTTTGGCGAACAGACCCTGAGTTGCGTGGAAGCGGGCGTCATGGCCCCGCTGGTTGGCGTCATTGGTGCAATGCAGGCGATGGAAGCGATTAAAGTACTGACCGCCTTTGGCACACCCGCCACCAGCCGGTTGCTGATGTACGATGCGATGAGCGCGGAGTTCCGCAGCATGAAAGTCGCGCAGGACGCGCACTGTGAAGTGTGTGGCGGTGGAGATTAACCTTCTGCAGATATCCGTTCGCAGACAGCTCAAAACTTAAAGCGAAGGGAGCATACGCCTGTAGCAAAGCATCGCGCCGCCCGGATAAAAACGCCGGGAGCGTTTTTTGAACAACGCAATGCGTTGGCCGGGTTACGAGCGCACCTCAGGGATGAGGTGCGTAATCGCCCGCGCTGAGCATGCCAGGGATGGGGTCTTTTATGTCTTTGCGAAACACGTATGCTCCCTGAAGCCCGCTCAGCTGATAAGAGTGTGAATGCTTAGCGATCAGATTGAGATCTGCTTCAGGAACACGGGCAGATCGGAAAGTCGCTTAAACCATCCATGGATGCTCGGCCCACGCCGTCCCTGGCGCGGGACGCTTTCCTCCTCTGACCGTGTTCCCTGCGCCTTGAGCATTTGCGTTGCTGTCAGATAACCTATGAGCGTGGCATTCAGCCCAACCCACACCCTCTGACAATCAATAAGCATTCAGCTCTCTCATCAGCACCAAAAAAACGGGGTGGCCTGCGCCACCCCGTTTTTATCAGACGATACCCTGACTGCGCAGGTAATCTTCATAATTACCGGTGAAGTCCACCACCTTGTCTGCTTTCAGCTCAATCACGCGGGTTGCCAGCGAGCTGACAAATTCGCGGTCATGTGAAACAAACACCAGCGTGCCTTCATACATCTCCAGCGCCATATTGAGTGATTCAATCGACTCCATATCCAGGTGGTTGGTCGGCTCATCCATAATCAGAATGTTCGGTTTTTCCATCATCAGCTTACCGAACAGCATACGACCCTTCTCACCACCCGAAAGCACTTTCGCCGGCTTCTTAATATCATCCTGCGAAAACAGCAGACGACCCAGAATACCGCGAATGGTCTGCTCATCATCGCCAGGCTGTTTCCACTGACTCATCCAGTCAAATACTGTCAGGTCATTGGCAAAATCATCGGCGTGATCCTGAGCGTAATAACCAATGCGTGCGTTCTCTGACCATTTAACAGTGCCATTATCTGGCGTAAGCTGACCCACCAGCGATTTCAACAGCGTCGACTTACCAATACCGTTGGCACCGATGACCGCCAGTTTCTCACCGACTTCCAGCAGCAGATTTAAATTCTTAAACAGCGGACCGTTATCAAAGCCTTTCGTTAAACCTTCCACTTCCAGCGCATTACGGAACAACTTCTTGTCCTGCTCAAAGCGGATAAATGGGTTCTGACGACTGGAAGCTTTCACTTCATCCAGTTTAATTTTATCCATCTGCTTGGCGCGTGATGTCGCCTGACGCGATTTAGAGGCGTTAGCACTAAAACGACTGACGAACGATTGTAAGTCAGCAATCTGCGCTTTCTTCTTCGCGTTATCTGATAACAGACGTTCACGTGCCTGCGTTGCAGCGGTCATATATTCGTCATAATTACCGGAATAAACCCGCAGCTCGCCATAATCCAGATCGGCCATGTGAGTGCAGACCATATTAAGGAAATGACGGTCATGCGAAATGATAATCATGGTGCTGTCACGCTCGTTCAGCACCTGCTCCAGCCAGCGAATAGTGTCGATGTCCAGGTTGTTCGTCGGTTCGTCGAGTAACAAAATATCGGGATTTGAAAACAGCGCCTGTGCCAGCAACACACGCAATTTAAAGCCCGGCGCAATTTCGCTCATCGGGCCGTAATGTTGCTCAACCGGAATACCCACGCCGAGCAATAACTCACCGGCACGGGACTCGGCGCTATAGCCGTCCATCTCACCGTAGAGCGCTTCAAGATCGCCGACTTTATACCCCTCTTCTTCGCTCATCTCGGGCAAAGAATAAATACGGTCGCGCTCCTGCTTCACTTCCCATAATTCATGGTGACCCATGATTACGGTGTCCAGTACGCTGAATTCTTCAAAGGCAAACTGATCCTGACGCAGCTTACCGATACGCTCATTAGGATCGTAAGAGACGTTGCCGCCTGAAGGCACCAGATCGCCACCCAAAATCTTCATGAAGGTGGATTTTCCGCTGCCGTTCGCACCGATTAAACCGTAACGATTACCGCCGCCAAATTTAACGGAGATATTTTCGAACAGTGGCTTGCTGCCAAACTGCATGGTGATATTGCTGCTAACTAACACGGCATTGACCTTTGTGAAGAGAATGGATGAAAAAACGGCGGCTATTATGCCAGATGTGACGCAGCGCACGCCAGCGTCAGGCGTGGATTCCTGGCGGGGTGATTGATATCCCGGCAGAAATAAAAAAGCCGGAGGGCCATATTGGCCCCCCGGCTCCCACTTACAAGGATTGTGTTGATCAATCGATCAGGAAACTGTCCAGGCTTTTACCGGAATCCAGCGCTTTTTTAATCGCTGCCGGGGTACGGCCCTGGCCAGTCCAGGATTTCTGCTCACCATTTTCGTCGGTGTAAGAATATTTAGCCGGACGCGGCGCACGCTTGGTGCGTTTTTTTCCGCTCTCCAGCGCACCTAATAATTCATTAGGATCGATGCCATCAGCCAGCAGCATTTCGCGATATTTAGACAGCTTTTCTTCTTTTTCGCGATTCTGTGTCTCTTCCGCTTCTGCTTCTTCGCGGCGCTCAGTAACGACTACCGTTAATTTTTCCAGGATCTCTTCAAGATCGGTCAGTGGCAGTTCACGAGCCTGGGCACGTAATGTGCGAATATTGTTCAGTACCTTAAATGCGTCACTCATCACAATGTCCTTGATTAAGGGGGGTTAATAAAACTGTAGCGCCAAGACTACCTAATTCAAATAAAAAAATAAATTATTTTTACGCTACAGATAATTCCTAAGTTTTAATTTCAGTTAAAATCTTACTATTAAATCGGCAGTGGCTGGTAATTTATTAACGCTGAATTAACAACAAATCGCCCTTTTACTCAACCGATGAAAACGATTTCAGCCTTGTTATACCGGCAACAGGCGTTAACGATTTTCGCTAAACGCGCACTACAGCGCGTCATTAATTGCAATTAAAGGTTCGTTGATAGCTGATTAAACGCGTGCCCTGATTGAGATCTCTGTCACACCAGCTTACAGATCATGCCTGAAAAACCGCCTCCCCTACCTTAAATAGTGCAAAATTATTACCGCTCGCGTGTTTTTTTAATTATCCCTCAGCGTGCAGCCAGCCCTTTTTTAACGGTGAGATTTCCAGCAGCGTCAGATTATTCGCAGCCCGACCGGCTGTGCAATAACTGTAGGGTCTGGCTCCGCCTGGTGAATGATCACGTGCTCTCACCTTAACAGTCGTAAGTTGCATTAAAGAATCGTCAAAGAAATAAATTCAGAAAGGTGACACGGCTCAGAATCCAGGATGGCCGGTAACGTAAAAATAATTGCCGGTCAAAAGCGCTGATAATATTCCGGCTAAGACTGGCTGTTTATTTTCTGCAGTCCGGACCGGACGCGTTGGGGCTGCGATGTATGCTAATTCAACGGCTTAGACCATTGAGATTTACATTGAGTGGGTGAGAACCCTTAACTTAACGCGGTTAAAAGGGAGAGATAAAGCGGTCACTGCGCACAGGCAGCGACCGCGAAAGGATTAATTCGCCTGTGTGGCCGGACCAAATACCGGATATTGCGGCATCTCAACGTTCTGATACGTTTCCCATCCGCCGCCCAGCGCTTTATAAAGCGCCACTAAATCCAGAGCGCTCTGCATTCTCGCCTGAGTCGCCTGCTCCTGAGCCTGTGCCAGCTGGCGCTGCGCATCCAGCACGTCAAGGAAGGTCGAAAGCCCCTGGCGGTAACTGTCGCTGGCGAGGTTAAAGGCCCGCTGCAGGGCGCCGGTCGTCTCATCCAGCGCAGTCACGCGCTGCTGGTCGGCGCGGTAGCTGACCAGCGCATTCTCGACATCCTGTAACGCCGTCAGCACAGTTTGACGGTAATCCAGCGCGGCGCTGGCCTGCTGCGCCCGCGCTAACTTGACGCTCGATACCAGTTGTCCACCCTGGAAAATCGGGATCGAAAGCGAGGGGCCATAACTGTAGAAATGGCTGCTCCAGTTATCCAGATAACTGGCGTCAGTGTTGCGTACGCCCAGCTGTCCGGTCAGCGACAGGCTTGGGAAGAGCTGCGCAACAGACACGCCGATCTCCGCGGTTTGAGCATGCAGCGTCGCTTCAGCCTGGCGAATATCAGGACGACGACGTGCCAGCGTGGAGGGAATACCAACCGGTACAAACTGCGGCAACGGCGGTAAGGCTTTAGGTGTGCTGAGTTCAGCATCCAGTGCACCCGGTGTTTTGCCAAGCAGCACCGCTAATCCGTTCATCGCCTGCCGTGCCTGCGATTGATACTGCGGCAGCTGGGCCTGAAGCGTGCTGAGCTGGGCACGGGCATTTTCTACATCAGTTAACGGAGCCAGACCATTACGCTGCTGACTTTGCGTCAGCTCGGTCGTCTGCTGCGCCACATTAATCTGCTCCTGCAGAGTCTGAACGGTGCTCTGCGCGCCTCGCAGCTGCAGCCAGGCTCGCGCAACTTCGGCCTCAAGTGAGACCAGCGCATCGTTACGCTGCTCTATCGCTGCCTGCTGCTGGGCATTGGCGGCCTCAACCTGACGGCGAACTTTGCCCCACAGGTCAAGCTCCCAGCTGGCATCGAAGCTGCCCTGATAGAGGTTAACCGGCTGGGTCAGGCCATTGAGCTGGCTGGCCACGTTGCTGTCGAGTTGATCGGTGGCGCCATTGGACTCAAGCAAGCCTTTCAGGCCGAGCTGCTGACGGGTGACTTTAGCCGAACCGCTCAGACTGGGGAACAGGCTGCCCTGGGCCTGCGTCAGCTGTTCACGCGCGCCCGCAATCCGCAGCACTGTCTGCTGCAGGCTCAGGTTCCCCGCTATCGCCCGCTCAATCAGGCTGTCGAGCTGCGGATCGTTAAAGCTCCGCCACCAGCGGGAATTAATTGCGGCGTTTTGTGGCTTTGACGCCTCCTGCGAATCCAGCGTGTTGTAGCTACCTGGCACGGCAGGTTTCGGTGCCTGATAGTCAGGTCCGACAGCGCAGCCCGCCAGCCCCAGGGCCAGCAGTAAGCTCAGGGGTTTCAGGCGATGAGTATAAAAAACCTTCATGTTAGTGTGCTCCTGCACTGCCTTCGCTCTTGATCGGCGACAGCAGCCAACAAAATGGAATCAAAATCAGGGCGACAATACTCAGGCCTGAGAAGACATCGATGTATGCGAGAATACGCGACTGCGCAATCATCTCCTGATAGAGCTGACCGGTTGCCAGCGTAATGGGATCGCCCACCGCCGACGTGAAGTCGCGTATCGCCTGCGCCCAGTGCTCAAGCGTAATGTTGAACGGCTCGTTAAGCGGCGTCATGTTGTGCACCATATGCGCCGACCGCGCCTGTGCGCGCTCGGTAATGGCCGCGGTCGAAAGCGAGATCCCAATGGATCCGGCCACGTTACGGAACATGGTAAAGAGCGCGGAGGCGTCCGCGTTAAGTCGCTGAGGAATGGTGACAAAGGCAATCGTAGTCAGCGGAACAAACAGGAAACCCAGCCCGATCGACTGTGCGCTACGCATCATCACCAGCGTTTTGAAATCGACATTCGGCGTCAGGGTAGCAGAATAGAAAAACGCCATGGCCAGACAGCTGAAACCAAAGGCGATGATGTATCGCGTCTGCACAATCGGCATCAGTTTCAGCACCAGTGGTATGGTCAGCACAATAAGCACCGCGCCGGGCGACAACACCAGCCCTGACCAGGTGGCGGTATAACCCAGATCCTGCTGCGCCAGCTGTGGCAACACCACAGAACTGCCATACAGAATCATCGCCATTCCCGCCATCAACAGCCCGGCCACCCAGAAGTTCCGGTCTTTCATTACCAGAATATCGACCACCGGCTTACGCGCATACATCAGCCAGTAAATGGCGCCAACGATGCCAACCAGCGCCAGAACAGCGAACAGTACGATAAAGTGCGAAGCAAACCAGTCCTCATCTTCTCCGCGATCCAGCATCACCTGCAGACACCCCAAGCCTAAGGTAATCAGGCTGATCCCGATGTAATCGATCTTCAGCTTACCTTTGGCCCATTTACGCTCCCAAGGCGGATCTTCCAGCAGCTGATAGATCGCCAGCACAGTCAGCACGCCCACCGGAATGTTAATAAAGAACACCCAGCGCCAGCTGTAGTTGTCAGTGATCCAGCCACCCAATGTCGGGCCAATCACCGGCGCGACGATAATAGCGATGGAGGAGAGACCAAATGCCTTGCCGCGATCTTCTGCCTTGAAGTAGTCCAGCAGCACGGACTGCTGAACGGGCTGCAATCCGCCACCAAAAAAGCCCTGCAGCACGCGGAACAGAATGATTTGCCAGAGTTCAGTGGCGATGCCGCACAGGAACGAGCAAATGGTGAACATCACAATGCAAATCAGGAAAAACTGTTTACGGCCAAACAGCCGGCTGAAGAACGCAGAGATAGGCAGCACAATGCCGTTCGCCACCAGATAGGAGGTCAGCACCCAGGTTGACTCATCATAACTGGAGGAGAGCGAACCGGCGATGTGCGGCAGCGCCACGTTAACGATGGTGGTGTCGAGGATCTCCATAAACACCGCCAGCGTCACCGTGATTGCCACTAACCACGGATTACTGGCCGGTTTCCAGCTCTGCGCCGTACTCATTCCACTGTTACCTCGGGTTCAACGGAGAGACCCAGCGGCAGCGGATGGTTCGGATCCAGGCCCTTGTCGATAACGATTTTCACTGGCACACGCTGAACAATTTTCACGTAGTTACCGGTGGCGTTTTCTGACGGGAAGGTCGAGAAGCGTGAGCCGGAGCCCATCTGAATGCTGTCGACGTGTCCTTCCAGCTTCATGTCCGGCCATGCATCAACGCTGATTTTCACTTTATCGCCAGGATTCATGCGTTCCAGCTGAGACTCTTTGAAGTTCGCAGTAACCCAGATGTCAGGCGAAACCAGCGAGAACAGAGAGGAACCGGCCTGCACCAGCGTGCCCAGCTGAACGTTACGCTTGGTGATAAACCCGTCATAAGGCGCACGAACCTGGGTATAGGAGAGGTTAAGATCGGCCGTACTTAACTGTGCTTTCGCCTGCTCAACCTGTTGCTGACGCGCTTCAACATTGGTCTCCTGCTGACGAATCTGCAGGGCAACCTGTGAAGCGACTTCAACCTGGGCTTTCGCACTCTGTAACTGTGCCTGCGCCGAACGTAGCTGCGCAGACGCGCTGTCGATATTACGCTGGCTGGTCGCACGTGGATCGACGCCACGCTGGCGACGATAATCCGCCTGCGCATTCAGCATATTGGCTTCTGCTTTCGCCTGATCGGCCAGAGCCTGATCGCGCTGAGCCGGATACTGTACTTTTGACAGCGCCAGCTGGGCCTGCGCCTGATGCAGTTGTGCAACGGCTAAACCGAGCTGCGCGTTAGCCTGTTCACGCTGGGCACGGTTGTCGCTGGGATCAATCTCCACCAGCAGATCGCCCTTCTTCACCCGCTGGTTATCTTTCACCAGCAACTTCACGACATAGCCGGATGCTTTAGGCGCAATAGTAACGGCATCGCCTTCGGTAAAGGCGTCGTCGGTGGTTTCAATATTGCGGGTAGATAACCAGAACCAGAGACCGACAATCAGCATAATCACCACCACCACTGCCAGAATAATCAGCGGCTTTTTACCGGGGCGTTTACGCTCAGGCTGTTGGTCGTTGTCCTGATTTTCCTCTGACTGACGGTTTTGATCCGTCGTGTTTTCTGCGTCCTGCTGATGTGGATCGCGTTGATTGTTCTCGCTCATAGTTCCCATCACTGGCTAAGGCCCTGATTCCGGGCATAAAGGTCCTGTTAACCTTATATCGGAAATTGACAAAATCCAGTGCAACTTTACGAAACTTGAGGAATGCCGCACATCCTGCCACCTGACAGCGATAGCAGGATGTATCGGGCCTAATTGAGCAACCGCAGCAGTAGCCAGCCGCTGGCCATTGACCAGGCCAGCAAAGGAAGGGAAAAGAGATGAAATTGCCACCATACGGCACGATCTTTCGCCATACGCAGAGCAATCAGGTTAGCCAGTGAACCTGGCAGCAGACCGAATCCACCGATGTTGACCGCCCAGGCGAGCACATCGGTTGGCGGGACTTTTTGCAGCAGCAGAATCGTCGCCGGGACATTGCTGATCACCTGTGACAGACCAATCGCCAGCAGATAGAGCTGCCCCTGGCCGAAATGCGCCACCGCATCAAAGTGAGCCTGCATCACCGGCAGACGTGTCAGCAGGAAGACGTCAATAAACATGGCGATAAACACCGCCAGCAGGCTCCAGTCGATACGTTGCAGTACCGGACGCGCCATTACCAAAAAGGTGGCGAGGATAACCAGCAGTATCCAGCCGGTGATTTCCAGCTCCAGACCGGCGATAAACAGCAGGTATAACACCACGCTGACAATAAACAGCGGCTTCTGCCACTCCGGCTGCTCCGGGTTGTCATGTTTATCAATTGTCCGCTTTGAAAAGCTAAACCAGGTCAGCACGACCAGGCTCAGCAGCAGCCAGGCGGCCAGCGGCAGCATCTGCACAATGAATGCAATAACGCTGAGCTTGCCGTGACTCCACAGCAGAATGTTTTGCGGATTGCCGACCGGCGTCAGCAGCGACCCGGCATTCACTGCCAGCGCCTCGAAAATGATCAGTCGCGAGATAGGTAAATGAGAGAACTTCCGCAGCGTTAATGTCAGCGGCACCAGAATAAACAGCGCAACATCGTTGGTTAAAAACGTGGAGAGCAACGCGGCAGCCAGTACCATAAATAGCGCCAGCGCACGTTCGTGCCGGAAACGCGCAATCAGGCGTCCTCCCAGCACGTCAAAGTAGCCGCTGGTTTCCAGCCCTTTGGTCAGAATCAATAACCCGGTGAGTGTGATAATGGTATGCCAGTCTACGGCTCCGGGCAGATCGGCCCAGCGGAAATCCGCCAGGAATGCCAGAACTACACCAATCACGATTAATAAATGCAAAATTGAGTCATGCAAAAAAGATCGAAGCAGTTGTGGCATGGTGAGGGTACGCCTTAGCGTTAACGGGTTTCGGAGAACTTCTTAAATACAGCCAGAGTTTCATCACTGACGTGATGTTCAATACCTTCTGAATCGCGTCGGGCCGTTTCGGGGCTGATGCCTAACGCCAGCAGAAAACTTTCAACAATATGATGACGGGCGCGACTCTCCTCTGCCAGCTTCTCCCCTTCACTGGTCAGGAAGACACCGCGGTAAGGGACCTGCTCAACCAGCCCGGCACTGCCAAGTCGTTTCAGCATTTTAGCCACTGTCGGTTGCGAAACGCCCAGACGGGCTGCCATATCGACCTGACGTGCTTCGCCAAATTCACCAATTAAATCAGAGATTAACTCAACGTAGTCATCAATTAACTCCCGACGATGCGCTTCACGCACCTGCCGAAAACCTTCGACATGCTCTTCAATATCTTTCAGTGGTCCTTTCGGCGCAGAAACCACGCTTTTAGCACGACGACTCATTCAGCTTCCTCATTATTATTTCCCGTACTGACGCTGCTGTACGGATTTAGCTGCGCTCATTGTAAACCAGCCACAAAGAAGCTCAAATTTTTCGTCATTAGCCTTGGCTAAACGATATAGCCAGTGCTATCTTTGTTGATAATGTAAGCAGCCAACGCATGATCCCTAGTGATCTTCTGTTGCTCTGGTGATGATGACGCTCTCACCCCACGCTGCTGATTACCGCGTCGATCAGGATTGGGAGGTAATTCTATGAGCACTCTGAAATGTTGCTTAGATTGCAGCAAATGCTTCCAGACAGAGAAGAAAACAACCACGGATTTTAAATCCTGGCTGTGCCTGCTGACGCGTTCCCCTTTCACACTGCGTCTGATGCTGATTGAAAAACTGCTGGGCCATAAGCCTGCCGAACCTCGCTGTCCGAATCTTATCTGGCGCGGCTAATCCTGATTCAGAGCCTTTTTGCCTGCGGTTGAAAGGCTCACGCCCCTCTGTTTGTTCTCTTTGTTTTTTCCCCTCATAAGAAACTGCCCTGAGGCTGAAAGGGGCATGCCTGCAGATCAGCGTCTGCCAGAGAATGAGACGGGAGACCGACAGGTAAGTCGGGGTGGCGGGTAAAATCAGCACAATAAAAAACGGCCCACAAGGGGCCGTTTTTTTGCAGGTCAGCTAAGCTAAACTTAGAAGCTGTAACCTACGCCAGCAATCCAGGTACCGACGTCAACGCTACGGATACGGCTCTGCTCGTAACCAACGTCAAGTGCGATGTCCTGCATTGGGTTAAACTGCATGCCTGCGCCGTAAGAGAAACCTACGTCGCTGGTGTCAGTTTTATCACGTGATGCAGTTTCGTTGCCCTGGTATTTACCATAGCCGATACCGACAACACCATAGATGCTAGCCCAGTCGTTCAGACGGAAAGCTGGACCACCGGTCACACCGTAGTACTGGCCTTTGTTGTAAACGCCATCTTCGGTACGATCTTTTTCAGTGTAGGTGAATGAACCGATCCAACCCAGTGGGTTAGAACCGTCTTCGTAGCGGTATTTCAGGTTGAAGCCGTTAGCTTTGTTCGCTACGCCCTGATAATCGCTCTGAGCATAGCCACCAGTTACGGTGCTCTGTGCCATTGCTGAACCTGCAGATACTGCCAGTACACAGGCTAATGCTGAAAGACATGCAATTTTTTTCATAACCACCTCAAATGTGAAAATACTTCTCTCCTGACAACGCTGAAAATATAACAAAAAATAGCGAGAAACTCTGCCCGGATTTTGTTGTCTAACAGAAAGTTTGGTGTAACAGGACGTTAATGCGACATACTATGTCATTCATTTTTCTTATAAAATCCGTCATCTTCCTGCAATAATCTTTTTGTGCTCAATTTGCCGTTTAAGTTAATTCCTAAAAAAACCTGACATTTCTTTACCTAAATGGCACTGATTTTGGCCAAAATTTGCGCAGTTAAGGCAAATTAAAAACGCTGACTCATGATTTTTTGCCTGACATTTCCTTTACACTGGCCCACTCGTTACGTTGATGACCAGGAAAAGTACACAGGATGTCTGCCTCTCCCGCTTCTAAAAATCTTGCGCCAATCGTGTTGCCAATTGCCGTACTGCTGATTGCGATGCTGTCGCTGCAGGGCGGTGCTTCTCTGGCAAAAAGCCTGTTTCCTTCTGTTGGGGCGACGGGAATCACCGCGCTGCGTCTGGGCTTTGGCACCCTGATACTCTGTGTCATCTTTAAACCCTGGCGTTTACGCTTTAGCCGGGAACAACGTCTGCCTTTGCTGATGTATGGTCTGGCGTTGGGCACCATGAACTTCACATTCTATCTGGCGATTCGCACTGTGCCGCTGGGCGTGGCGGTGGGACTGGAGTTTACCGGTCCACTGGCGCTGGCGCTGTTTGGATCGCGCAGACCACTGGATTTTGTCTGGGTGCTGCTGGCGGTGATTGGTTTGTGGTTCCTGCTGCCGTTTGGGACAGGGATGACCGCGATTGATCCATTGGGCGCAGCACTGGCCGTGAGTGCGGGTGCCTGCTGGGCAATCTATATCCTGGCGGGACAGCGGGCAGGTGCAGAACATGGTCCTGCGACAGTGGCTATCGGTTCGCTGATTGCTTCGGTGATTTTTGTACCGCTGGGGCTGACGTTTGCAGAAAGTGGCATCTGGACATGGGCCGTGATGCCGATCGCATTGCTGGTTGCCCTGCTCTCCAGCGCGATACCCTACTCACTGGAGATGATCGCCCTTACCCGCTTACCGGCGCGCATCTTCGGCACGCTGATGAGTCTGGAACCCGCCATGGCCGCTTTTTCCGGCATGCTGTTTTTGGGCGAAACGCTGACCGGCCTACAGTGGCTGGCGCTACTGGCAATCATCATCGCTTCGGCAGGCTCAACGCTGACCATGCGACCGAAAAAGAGCCAGTTAAGCAGCGTGGAATTATCAGATTCTGGTCAGAAATAAACGCCTTTAGCCTGCCTTTGTGGTGGGCTAAATAACAATCATGCTCATCATGAGAATTATTCTTAACCATTCCCTGTCCAGGTTCTGACTATTTTGAAACAGACGCTTACCTGTTATTTACATACAAAATTAAAGTATTGATTTAATTGATTAAATACAAGCGCTTTTATTTTAACATTGCGTTAACCTCGTCTGTGCCTTCCCGCTTTTAATAAAGATCTGCACTATTTCATCTATCGATAAAGTCGTTTCTGCAAAGCTGAAAAGCGCTGCTATACTTATCCGGTACTTGATTAGGACAACCATCAAAGAGAGGACTGAAACGATGAGTACCGCTAAACTGGTTAAAACTAAATCTGCTGACCTGATTTATACCCGTAATGACGTGGCCGAAGATGAGAAGAAAGCCACCATCGCGGTGTTGAACCGTCTGGTAGTCGAGTTTATTGACCTGTCATTGATTACTAAGCAGGCGCACTGGAACATGCGCGGTGCTAACTTCATCGGTGTACATGAAATGCTGGACGGCTTCCGTACTGCAATCACCGAGCATCAGGACACCATTGCTGAGCGTGTGGTACAGCTGGGCGGCGTTGCACTGGGCACCACGCAGGTTGTTAACGATACGACGCCGCTGAAAAGCTATCCGCTGAATATTCACAGCGTTCAGGATCATCTGAAAGCGCTGGCAGACCGTTACAGCGTCGTGGCTAATGATACCCGTAAAGCCATTACTGAAGTGAAAGATGAAGATACCGCTGACATCTTTACTGCGGCATCACGTGACCTGGACAAATTCCTGTGGTTCATCGAAGCCAACATTGAATAAAACTCAATGCAGTCAATCAGGCGGGGAAACCCGCCTTTTTTACGTCTTCGTTACCGCATTTTTATGACCCTGTTAACAGTTCTTCCTTCCTTCGCTTCACAGCCTTAACATCTGAGGCACACTACCGCTTGCACCAAAACAGCCATATGCACCAAAACTGAGCACCTAAATGGTGCAAAGGCAGAATTAACTGCAAAATCGTGTCAGCTATGTTATTTAACTCTCTGATTTCGCGAAACTTGCAAAGTTGGCATAATTATTTCATATGACAAGCCGCAAACGCAGGCCCTGCCGCCTGGTAGTAAAAAAAGGAAAAATGATGAAGTCACTGTTAAAAGTTTCTGTGGCCGCGCTGGCGCTGGCCTTCTCCCTCTCTTCCACTGCAGCAGATAAGAAGCTGGTTGTCGCGACCGATACCGCCTTTGTTCCGTTCGAATTCAAACAGGGTGACAAATATGTCGGCTTTGATGTGGATCTGTGGGATGCCATTGCGAAAGAGCTGAAGCTGGATTATACCCTGAAGCCAATGGACTTCAGCGGCATTATCCCTGCACTGCAAACGCGCAATGTCGATCTGGCCCTTGCGGGCATCACCATTACCGAAGAACGTAAAAAAGCGATCGAGTTTTCTGATGGCTATTACAAAAGCGGTTTGCAGGTAATGGTGCGTAACAATGAAAACGACATCAAAGGCATCAGCGATCTGAACGGTAAAGTGGTTGCTGTGAAAAGCGGCACCGGCTCTGTGGAATACGCAAAAGCCCACATCAAATCTAAAGACCTGCGTCAGTTCCCGAACATCGACAGCGCCTACATGGAACTGGGCACTAACCGTGCGGACGCCGTGCTGCATGACACGCCAAACATTCTTTACTTCATCCACACCGCCGGTAAAGGCCGCTTTAAAGCGGTAGGCGATTCGATTGAAGCGCAGCAGTATGGTATCGCCTTCCCGAAAGGCAGCGACGATTTACGTGAAAAAGTAAACGGCGCACTGAAAACCCTGAAAGAGAACGGCACCTATAACACGCTCTATAAAAAATGGTTCGGCACCGAACCTAAATAATAATTTGCCCGTTATCTGATTTCAGCAGGGAAACTTTTTCCCTGCTTTTTTCCATCGCAACATATCTGGAGTGACACCATGGAGTTTGACTGGAGCGTCATCTGGCCCGCCATGCCAGCGCTGCTTGAAGGCGCTAAACTGACTTTAATAATCTCTGTTATTGGACTGGTTGGCGGCCTGTTTATCGGGCTGATTGCCGGTTTTGCCCGCGCTTACGGCGGCTGGATCACCAATAACATCGCACTGGTGTTTATCGAAATTATCCGCGGCACCCCTATCGTGGTGCAGGTGATGTTCATCTACTTTGCTCTGCCGATGGCGTTCCCCGACCTGCGCATTGATCCCTTCAGCGCAGCGGTAGTGACCATCATGATTAACTCTGGCGCTTATATCGCGGAGATTACGCGTGGTGCCGTGCTGTCGATTAATAAGGGCTTCCGCGAAGCCGGACTGGCGCTTGGCCTGTCGAGCCGTGAGACGCTGCGCTACGTGATTATGCCGCTGGCGCTTCGTCGTATGCTGCCACCGCTGGGCAACCAATGGATTGTCAGCATCAAAGATACCTCGCTGTTTATCGTTATTGGTGTGGCTGAACTGACGCGTCAGGGTCAGGAGATTATTGCCGGTAACTTCCGCGCTCTGGAAATCTGGAGCGCCGTCGCGATCATCTATCTGGTGATTACGCTGGTGCTGAGCTTTGTGCTGCGCCGCATTGAGAAAAGGGTGAAAATCCTGTGATTGAATTTAAAGATGTCTCCAAGCATTTTGGCCAGACCCAGGTGCTGCACAATATTGATCTGAAGATTAACCAGGGCGAAGTGGTGGTGATTATCGGCCCATCCGGTTCCGGTAAATCCACCCTTTTACGCTGCATTAACAAGCTGGAAGAGATCACCAGCGGCGAGCTGATTGTTGATGGCCTGCGCGTGAATGACCCGAAAGTTGATGACCGCCTGATTCGTCAGGAAGCGGGCATGGTATTCCAGCAGTTTCATCTGTTCCCACAGATGAGTGCGCTGGACAACGTTGCCTTTGGTCCTATCCGGGTGCGTGGCGCCAGTAAAGAAGCGGCACGCCAGCTGGCGCGTGAGTTGCTGGGCAAAGTGGGCCTGGCAGAGCGTGCACATCATTTTCCGTCTGAGCTGTCCGGCGGCCAGCAGCAGCGCGTGGCGATTGCCCGTGCGCTGGCGGTTAAGCCAAAGATGATGCTGTTCGATGAGCCAACCTCAGCGCTGGACCCGGAACTGCGTCATGAAGTCCTTAAAGTGATGCAGGATCTGGCGGAAGAAGGCATGACGATGGTGATTGTGACGCATGAAGTGGGCTTTGCACAGAAGGTCGCCTCGCGCCTGATCTTTATTGATAAAGGCCGGATTGCGGAAGATGGCGATCCTGACAGCCTGATCAGCAATCCACCCAGTGACCGTCTGCGCGAATTCCTGCAGCACGTCTCCTGATCAAAACGGGCCGCTAAGCGGCCCGTTTTTTTATGCCCCTGGCCGCAGTAATAGCGTGCCTGCACCGGGAAAACCCTAACTTCCCAGACGACTCAGCAGTTTGCTGCGCGGTGCGGCAGGCATAAAACTCCACGCCAGAAAGCGGCTCTGTTTCTGACCCTGGGCCATGTTCACCACCCGCACTTCAGCAACGTCGAGCGCCTGCAGCTGTTTTTCCAGTGCCGGCAAGTTCTCTTTGCGCGACACCAGCGAGGTAAACCAGCCGATCTGACGACCCAGCGCCACGCTCTCGGCGATCATCTTGCCGATAAACGCCTTTTCGCCACCGGGATACCACAGCTCATTGTGCTGCCCGCCAAAGTTAAGTGGCGCACTCTTGTCCAGTCCGAGATTGCGGACCTTGCGCTGCGAACCGGCCACTGCCTCATCCGGCGACGCGTGGAATGGCGGATTACACATCACCGCGCTGAAGAATTCCGTTTTGCTGACCACACCCGCCAGCACCGCATCGCTGTTTTTCTGACGACGCAGACGGATCTGGCGCGTCAGGCGTGGGTTAGCCGCAACGATGCGGTTAGCGGCTTTGATGGCGGCTTCATCAATTTCGGTGCCGGTAAAGCGCCAGCCATATTCTGCCGCACCAATCAGTGGATAGATGCAGTTTGCGCCGCAGCCAACATCGAGAATGTCCGCCATCGGGATAACGCCGTTGTTATCCAGCGCCAGCAGATCGGCCAGGTAGTGCAGATAATCGGCGCGTCCCGGTACTGGCGGGCAGAGTGAGCCGGGAGAAAGCTGCCAGTCGATGTCGTAAAAGAGTTTGATCAGCGCCTGGTTCAGCAGCATCACCGCCTCCGGGTCCGCAAAATCCACAGACTTCACGCCATAACCATTAGGCCGGACTTTAGCCTTCAGCGGCGGATGAGCAGCGGTTAACGCGGCAAAATCGTATTCGCCCTGATGGCGATTGCGGGCGTGGAAGGGCGACGTGCTGGCTGACTTTTTCATACGTTCTCTCAATTATTCAGGCGCGCGTACAATACGCTGTAGGCGGCGGAAAATAAACCCGCACCATCCGCTTACCGCTTTCCGATTCCGTCGGGTGATGCTGTCGGGCTAAGATAAATAAAATCACCTGCTGGAGACGTTATGACCCGGAAACGCTATTCCTATGAACCCCGTGCTGGTCACGGTCTGCCCCACGATCCGCTCAACGCCATTATCGGACCACGACCAATCGGCTGGATTAGCTCTGTCAGCGCCAGCGGCCAGCGCAATCTGGCCCCTTACAGCTTCTTTAACTGCTTCAACTATCATCCGCCAATTATCGGTTTCGCCAGCAGCGGCTGGAAAGACAGCGTGCAGAACATTGCGGACACCAAAGAGTTTGTCTGGAACCTGGCTACCCGCCCGCTGGCCGAAGCGATGAACGAAAGTTCTGCTTCACTGCCTGCCGATCAGGATGAGTTTGCTTTTGCCGGATTAACCCCGCTGTCAGCATCACAGGTTGGTGCAAGTCTGGTGGCGGAAAGCCCGGTCAACTTTGAGTGTCGTCTGACCCAGCTGATTCAGTTGCAGGATGCCAGTGGCAATCTGGTCGACAGCTGGCTGGTGCTGGGTGAAGCGGTCGCGATCCACATCGATGAATCGCTGCTGGAAGCGGGCATTTATCAGACCGCAAAAGCCGAGCCGATTCTGCGCGCAGGTGGTCCCAGCGCCTATTACGGCATCAGCGAAACACAACGCTTTGACCTGGTCCGTCCCGACGCACGCCCTAAATAATCCTCACCCCACAAGCGCATCGGTCCGGTGCGCCCTTATCTGCGCCACCGCACGGTCGATGTCGGGTGCCAGCCAGCGATCCTGCTGCCAGCGCTCAACCACCTGCCGCAGATGCTGCCAGGCGCGCCGCGTGCCGGCTGCCAGCTGTGATTCACCGTGAAACTCCAGCGCCTGCGCCGCCAGCAGATACTCAATCGCAATGATGTGATCGACGTTGCTGACCAGCTTCAGCAGCTTTAACGCCGAACCGGTGCCAAGACTGACGTGATCCTCCTGTAATCCTGAAGTGACATAGTTATCGAGTACCGCAGGCTGCGCCAGCTGACGGTTTTCCGCGCAGAGTGAGGCCGCGACGTACTGCGCAATCATCATGCCAGAATTGACGCCAGGCTCGGCCACCAGAAACGGCGGCAGGCCACTGACCAGCGGGTTTACCAGCCGATCCAGCCGTCGTTCGGCAATGCTCCCCAGTTCCGCCAGCGCAATCGCCAGCAGGTCACAGGCCATCGCCACCGATTCACCGTGCGGATGTGACTGTGACACCACGCGCCACTCCTGCGGCGTGCCCAGAATCAACGGATTGTCGGTACAGGCATTGAGTTCAGTCTCCACCTGACGTGCGGCGTGATCAAACTGATCGCGGCAGGCGCCGTGCACCTGCGGCATCGACCGCAGACTCATCGCATCCTGAGTGCGGATGCCGACACTCGCGTTCAGCAGCGGGCTGTCTCTCAGCAACTGGCGCAGACGTTCACCACTGCGCTGTATTCCCGGGCTGGCCTTGAGTGCCAGCACCTCTGGATCAAACGCCACCAGCTGACCGCGCAGCGCTTCAAAACTCATTGCGCCTGTCACATCCGCCCAGTCCAGCAGACGCCCGGCATCGTCCAGCGCCAGGCAGGCTAAGCCGGTCATGCAAGGCGTGCCGTTGACCAGGCTCAGTCCCTCTTTGGCACCTGGCCGGTAAGGCGCTAAGCCTGCCTGGGTTAGCGCCTGCTGCGCGGGCATGATTTCGCCGTGCCACTCCACCTCGCCGATGCCGATCAGGGCCAGACCGATATGCGCCATGTGGGTCAGATAGCCCACCGATCCCTGGGACGGCACCTGAGGGGTAATCTGCAGATTCAGTAGCGCCAGCAGCTGCTGCACCAGCGCTACTGACACACCCGATTTGCCATGACTGTAGTTGGCAATCGCGGCACACAGAATGGCGCGCACCTCCGCTTTTTTCAGCACCGGCCCGACACCACAGGCATGGCTCAGTAAGGTATTGCGCGACAGCTGGCTCAGTTCATCTTCGGAAAGAGTAATGTTGCACAACGCCCCTAATCCGGTATTGATGCCGTAGGCTACCTGCCCCGCCGCGACGATGTTGCCGACGATTTCACGGCTCCGGGCAATTCGCTGCCAGGCGCTGTCGCTCAGCGTCAGAGTCGCGCCATGCCGGGCGACCTGCACCAGCTCCTGCCATTTAAGCGGACCATCGCCCCAGACCCGCGTCTGACTCATGACGTCGCTCATACCACCGGCTCCACCTGATGATGGCTGGAAATAAACTGCTTAAAGCGCGCCGATCCCGCCTCGCCGAACATCGCCTCTGGCGTGCCCTGACAATCAATCGTGCCCTGATGCATAAACACGACCCGGTTTGAGACGTTGCGGGCAAAGCCCATCTCGTGCGTGACCACCAGCATGGTGCGCCCCTCTTCGGCCAGGCTGCGCATCACCTTCAGCACCTCACCCACCAGTTCCGGATCCAGTGCCGATGTCGGTTCATCAAACAGCATCACCTCCGGGTCCATCGCCAGCGCGCGGGCGATCGCCACCCGCTGCTGCTGGCCGCCCGAAAGCTGAGCGGGATAGAAGTCTTTGCGATTCAGCAGGCCAACCCGATCCAGCAGCTGTTCTGCCTGAGCGATGCAGGCTTTTTTATCGCGCTTCAGCACGTAGTGCGGCCCTTCAATAACGTTTTGCAGTACGGTGAGATGCGACCAGAGATTAAAGCTCTGAAACACCATCCCCAGCCGGGAACGCAGCCGTTCAATCTGACGCGGGTTAGCCGCCAGCTGGTGCCCGCGTGCATGACGCTTCATCTCAATGGTTTCACCGCCCACGCTGACGACGCCAGAATCAGGCGTCTCCAGCAGGTTGATACAGCGCAGAAGCGTACTTTTACCGGAGCCGCTGGCACCGAGAATAGAGATGACATCGCCCTGATGCGCCTGCAGCGAGATGCCCTTCAGCACCTCCATCGCGCCAAAGGATTTATGGATATCGCTGGCCGACAGCGTGACGGGTGGCAGTTCAGACATTTTTTTCTCCTCCGGGGATCGGCTTAGCGGCCGGTAACGGCTTTTTTTCCGGTTTATGAACCGGTGTCAGACGCCGCTCCAGCAGGGCATACAGTTGAACAATGATGAAGTTGAGGATCAGATAGATCGCCGCCGCACAGAGAAACACCTCCATAGTGCGGTAAGTACGCTGGATAATCTGCTGCGCGACCCCGGTGACATCCCACACCGTCACCAGACTCGCCAGCGCGGTTGATTTCACCAGCAGAATCGCTTCGGTGGAGTACGCAGGCAGCGCATAACGCAGCATCACCGGCGCGATAATGCGCCGCAGCAGCAGGCCGCGCGACATGCCGCATGCCATCCCCGCTTCCACCTGACCGGGCGGGACCGCCAGCAGCGCGCCGCGCAGGATCTCCGCCGTGTAGGCGGCGGTACAGAGGGACAGGGCCAGCACCGCGCAGGTAAAAGGCTCACGCAGGAACGGCCAGAAGACGCTGTGGCGGATCACCCCAAACTGTCCCAGCCCGTAGTAGATCAGGAACAACTGAATCATCAGCGGCGAGCCGCGAAACACCAGAATGTAGCCGCGGGCGAATGCACTCAGCAGCCGCCAGCGGCTCATGCGCAGCGCCAGAATACCGACCGCCAGCACGCCCCCGCAGAGAAAGGCGCTGATAAACAGGCCTAGCGTGACCGGCAGCGCCGCGCTGAGTTTCAGGAAGGTGTCAGTAAGGAACGCAAAATCAATCATAACTCTCCTTAATGCTGTGCAGCGGTGCGGCTTTGCCAGGCGCGACCCAGACGGGATTCGGCGCGCAGAAAGGCGCGATTCGACAGCAGCGTCAGCAGCAGATAACAGGCACCGCCCACCAGGTAAAAGGAGAAGTAGTCCCGGGTAGAACCGGCTGCTATCTGGCTGGCCCGCATGAGCTCGACAATGCCGGTCACCGATACCAGCGCGGAATCTTTCAGGCTCATCTGCCAGACGTTAGACAGGCCGGGCAGCGCATAGCGCGCCACCTGCGGCAACAGGATACGTTGCCGGATGCGCCAGCGCGGCATGCCAATGGCGACGGCGGCTTCGATCTCCCCTTTCGCCAGAGCCAGCCGCGCGGCACGATAGACTTCCGCCTGGTAAGAGCCGGAGATAAGCCCGATCGCCAATGCCCCGATCAGAAACGGCGGCGCTTCGATAAAACCGTCTGCGCCAAACAGTTGTCCGATCTGCGTGATCAGTCCCGATCCACCGAAGTAGAACAGGTAGATCACCAGCAATTCAGGGATACCCCGAAAGATCACCGAGTAGCTTTCACCCAGCCAGCGTACCGCCCGGTGCGGGGATAACTTTGCGGCGGCCACGCCCGATCCCACCACCGCGCCGACCAGCAGCGCGCAAAACGACAGCAGCAACGTGGTCAGCGTGGCACTCAGAATCAACCGTCCCCAGCCGTCCGGGCCAAAACTCAGCAGGCTTATCATCAGTTACCTCACTCAGGG
Organism: Pantoea jilinensis; assembly: GCF_019104105.1. Lineage (NCBI taxonomy): Bacteria > Pseudomonadati > Pseudomonadota > Gammaproteobacteria > Enterobacterales > Erwiniaceae > Pantoea > Pantoea jilinensis. Next base: position 2,809,002 of record NZ_CP077746.1, read on the forward strand.
TGTGACGTCAGTTTTGAACCACTTCTCACTCAGCTTTTTCACTGTGCCATCGGCCAGCGCGGCTTTAATCGCCTGATCCAGTCGGGCTTTCAGATCGTTGTCGGCCATGCGTACACCCATCGCCTCGCCCTCACCCCAGATTGGGCCGCCCAGCTGAGGACCGCTGAAACTGAGGTTGCGGTTATCCGGTCGTGCCAGCATCGACTGCGCGAACGTCACATCGTCAAACACCGCATCAATGCGTCCGGCCTGCAAATCAAGAATCGCATCGGCTGAGCTGGTGTATTCACGCACATCCGCCACCCCTTTGAAGTATTTGTCGATAAACGGCGTATAGACCGTGCCAGAGGCGATACCAATCGTTTTGCCCTTCAGCGCTGCTTTCAGGGGTGCGATGGCAGGCTCAATGGTTTTTTCATCGTCAGTGAGTTTGATGATCTTGCTGTCAGCGGGCAGCAGTGACCCTTTTACCGTGATAAAGGTGGCGGGTGTTGAGGCGTAAGGCACGGTGAAATTCACCACTTTTTTGCGGTCGGGCGTAATCACAATCGCATCCATGATGACGTCATATTTTCCGGCATTCAGTCCGGCGATCATCCCATCCCAGTTCTGCACCACCAGCTTGCACTGGATCGCCATGCGCTGGCAGAGATCCGCCATCAGCTCCGGTTCGAAACCGCCCAGCTTGCCGCCCGGCAGGGTGAGGTTCCAGGGTTCATAACTGCCTTCAGTGGCAATGGTGATCGACTTCCACTCTTTAGCCTGGGCGCTGACGCCACAGAGCAGCAGACTGGAAACCAGCGTAGTAAGACATAAACGACGAAGAGTCAGAGGGTGTGTCATACGGTTCTCCTGAAGTAGCGGCCTGGTGATCGCCCTGATGAGATTTAACATAAACCCCACAAGATGATATGTCATGTATATACAAGTTAACGCAACGCAGTTCATTGCCGGCTTTTTCATTTTGTGAGCCAGACGGAATTTATTCAGATAGAGCACGCACTGCAGTACTTGTACATACAACCAAGCTAAGGTTATGCCAGCTCTGAAAAAGCGAAGAATGGAGGCGGTAGCAAGGGAGCAGCCACACAGGCTGCCCTCACCTGCACCCGATTAGCGCAGCGCTGCACCGGCGTGGCGCATCGCTGATTTACTGCGGTTTAGCCTGCGCCAGCATGGCATGAATCATCGCCTTCAGCACTTTCTGTAACTGAGCGGCACGCGCCTGCTGCCAGGCGTAAGGAGGCATCTCATCCATGTAGTTGAGCTGCGCCAGCTCCAGCTGGACGGCTTCAATATGCTGCTGCGGCTGTCCATAAGCGCGGGTGATGTAGCCGCCTTTAAAGCGTCCGTTAATCACCCAGCTGTAGTCGTTCTGTGCGCTGCATACTGCTTCAATCGCCGCGCTCATGGCAGGTGTACAGCTTGCACCGTCGTTGGTGCCAACATTGATATCGGGCAGACGGCCCTCAAACAGGCGGGGAATTTCGCTGGCGATGGAGTGAGCATCAAACAGCAGCGCATAACCATGCAGCGCTTTAAGCCGCGCCAGCTCCTGCTGAATCTGCTGATGATAAGGCTGCCAGATCTGATCGATGTAGCCCTGACGCGCCGTGGCATCAGGCGTTTTACCTGGCGCAAAGGTCGGCGTGCCGTCGAACAGCGTTTCCGGGAACAGGCCAGTGGTGGCCGTCGTGTAGAGCGGCTGGTTATCGGGCGGACGGTTAAGATCAACCACAAAACGGGAGTAGCGGCCAATTAACACGCTGGCCCCGAGGTCACGCACAAAATCATACAGCAGCGGGATATGCCAGTCGGTGTCAGGCAGGCCGCGCGCGGCCTCACTTAATCCAGCCTCCACGTCGGGTGTCAGGTCGGTCCCGGCGTGAGGAATGCTGACCAGCAGCGGCAGGCTGCCCTGGGTGAAATAGAAAGGGTTCATTGTGGTTCTCCACGATAAATAACGGTACAGGGCAGCTCACCACCCAGCCAGTAAACCAGTTCCGCGGGACGAGCCAGCGGCCAGTGCACGAAGTTTGCCACTTTTCCCGCCTCCAGCGAGCCGTGACTGTCAGCCAGCCCCAGCGCTTTTGCTCCCCACAGGGTGACGCCCGCCAGCGCCTCTTCCGGTGTCATGCCAAACAGCGTGCAACCCATATTGAGCATCAGACGCAGCGACAGCGCAGGCGAGGTGCCAGGATTCGCATCGCTGGCCAGTGCCATCGGTACCCCATGTCGCCGGAAGCTTTCCACCGGCGGGCGCTGGGTCTCACGCAGCAGGTAAAACGCACCAGGCAGCAGCACCGCGACGGTGCCATGCTCTGCCATCACCCTGGCATCCTCTTCCGTGGCGTATTCAAGATGGTCCGCAGAGAGTGCGCCGTAGCGCGCCGCCAGTGCTGCGCCCCCCAGTGCCGAAAGCTGTTCCGCATGCAATTTCACCGGCATACCCAGCGCCACCGCCCGGTCAAACACCCGCGCCACCTGCGCAGGGGAAAAGGCGAGATGCTCACAGAACGCATCCACCGCATCCGCCAGCCCCAGCGCCTTCACCTGCGGCAGGAGTCGATCGCAGATGATATCGACCCAGCTATCCGGGTCGTGCTTAAACTCCGGCGGAAAGGCATGTGCTGCCAGACAGGTGGCACGCACATCGGCGGACACGCTCTCTCCCAGCTGGCGAATCGCCCGCAGCATCCGCAGTTCGCTCTCTTCATCCAGACCATAGCCGGACTTAATCTCCACGGTGGTGACGCCTTCGGCCAGCAGCCGATCGAGCCGCCAGCGAGCCGACGCCACCAGCTCCTCTTCCGTGGCCGCGCGGGTGGCGCGCACGGTGGAGAGAATGCCGCCGCCCTGCGCGGCGATCTCTGCGTAGCTGACGCCATTCAGGCGCTGTTCAAACTCCTGACTGCGGTCGCCGCCAAACACCAGATGGGTATGACAATCCACCAGCCCTGGCGTCACGATGCCGCCTGGCAGTTGATGATGCTGATCGGCGACGAACGCGGGCATCTCCGCCTGCGGGCCCACCCATACCAGTTTACCTGCCCGCACCACCAGCGCGCCTTGCGGAATCAGATGGTACTTTCCGTCACGCATGGTAACCAGGTCGGCCCCGGTCCATACCGTATCTACACGCATCTCTTCTGCCATCGCTGCCTAAGCCTCCACCGTTTACACTGTGCCTCAAAGTATGTATATGTATATACAACCACATCCGGAGAGGATCAACCATGGTAACTTTTTTTGCCCCGCGTGCACTGCTGGCAGAGGGCTGGCAGCAGCAGGTTCGTATCACAGTTAATCAGGCGGGTTTTATCGATGCCATTGCTCCGGATAGCCATGCGGAGAATGCTGTCCAGCTCAACGGCGAGGTAATTCCGGCGATCGCCAACCTGCACTCGCATGCGTTCCAGCGTGCCATGGCGGGGCTGGCAGAAGTCGCGGGCGATCCTCAGGACAGCTTCTGGACCTGGCGGGATTTGATGTACCGCATGGTGCAGCGCCTGACACCCCGGCAGGTGGGCGATATTGCCGCCCTGCTCTACATCGAAATGCTGAAGGGCGGCTACACCCAGGTGGCGGAGTTTCACTATCTGCATCACGACCCCAGCGGCGCACCCTATGGTGATGATGCGATGCTGCAACAGCTGATCGAGGCGGCGGAGATCGCCGGTATCGGTCAGACCCTGCTGCCGGTGCTCTACAGCTACAGCGGCTTTGGCAGTCAGCCTGCAACGGCGGGTCAGAAACGTTTTATCCAGCAGACCGACCAGTATCTGCAACAGCAGGCGCGGCTGGAGGAGTGGCAGCAGCAGCGGCCACTGCTGAATCGTGGCCTCTGTTTCCATTCGCTGCGGGCAGTAAGTGAAAGTCAGATGCACGACGTGCTGGCGGCCAGCGATCCTGGGCTGCCGGTACATATCCATGTGGCTGAACAGCAGAAAGAGGTCAATGATTCACTGGCGTGGAGCGGCGAACGGCCGGTTGCCTGGCTGCTTAACCGCTTTAACGTGGATACGCGCTGGTGTCTGATCCACGCCACGCATCTGGATGAGAGCGAACTGTCACGCCTTGCCCGCAGCGGTGCGGTGGCGGGTCTCTGCCCGACCACCGAAGCCAACCTCGGTGACGGCATTTTTCCGGCGGTGGAGTATATCGCGCAGGGCGGACGCTGGGGCATTGGCTCCGACAGTCACGTCTCGCTGAGCACCCAGGAAGAGCTGCGCTGGCTGGAGTATGCGCAGCGCCTGCGCGACCAGCGCCGCAACCGAATCACCCTGCCTGACCAGCCCTCGGTAGGCGATCTGCTTTGGCAACAGGCTGCAGCAGGGGGTGCGCAGGCGTGCGGCATTCAGCAGGGTACGCTGGCGGTGGGACAACGTGCTGACTGGCTGGTGCTGCGTGATGAGGCATGGCTCGGCAGCGTGGAATCACACGCCGTAATGAACCGCTGGCTGTTTGCCGGACAGCGCGATCAGATTCGCGACGTCTATGTTGCAGGTAAAGCCGTGGTGAAAGATGGCGTGCATCCGCACCAGACAGCGTGTGCCGCACGCTTTGCTCAGGCAATGGCGGCGCTGCGATGATCGCCCGGTTCGCATATGCCGATCTGGCAGTCAGCCGCTGGCGCAACGGTGGCGGTGAGACCCGTGAGATTATCAGTTTCCCGCCCGGCGCAGATCGCTTTGGCTGGCGCGCCAGTATTGCGACCCTGGCGCAGGATGGCCCCTTCTCTCCCTTTCCGGAGATTGATCGGGTTATCACCCTGCTGCACGGCGATCCGGTGTTGTTAACCGCGCCCGGCGTGCAGCATCTGTTGACGCCGCAAAAGCCGTGGGCGTTTGCCGGCGAACTCGCCTTAACGGCACAACTGCAGGGCAGCGTCAGCGAAGATTTTAATATCATGACGCGACGTGGTGAATGGCAGGCAACGGTGGAGGTGGTGACCACAGAGGTCAGCGCGCTGCATGGCGTCGCCTGGGTGCTGGCTGGCGCATGGCAGACGGCTGACGGAGAAAAGCTGAGCGCGCAACAGGGGACGTGGTGGGTCGATGATGAGACACAACTCAGCCCGTGTGAAACGGATGCCCGGCTGCTGTTTACCCGACTTAACCGTGTCCTCTGAAGCGGCCCAGCAGTTTGTAACGTGAGCCGGGATAGAGCAATCGCGCATAGGTCACGATTTTCGTGTCGCTCCAGGTCTGACGGCGAATCAGCAGGCAGGGTTCGTGCTCATCCAGCGACAAATGCTTACGCTGACGCGCATCGGGCAGCACCGCTTCAACGATGTGCTCACCCGCCGTCAGCGGCGCGACCCGCATGAGATAGGTGTACGGCGTCATCTTCTCATAATCCTGCGTCAGGTAGTCGGGCGCGACCAGGGGATTGACCAGACGATCCTCCAGCTGCACCGGCAGATCATTTTCGTAGTGCACAATCAGCGAATGGAAGAGCGTCTGCCCGGTAGTGAGACCCAGTACGGCCGCCTGCTCGGGATCGGCTTTGTTCTGACCGATGGTAAGGATTTTTGCGCTGTGCTGATGACCTCGCTGGGCAATCTCATCGGCGATGTTATGCACCTCCAGCATGGCGGTGTACCCTTTCATCTCCGCCACAAAGGTCCCGACACCCTGCATCCGCACCAGAAATCCCTCACTGGTGAGCTCACGCAGCGCCCGGTTAATGGTCATGCGACTGACGCCCAGTTCATTGACCAGTTCACTTTCTGATGGCACACGCTGATTCGCTTTCCACAACCCTTCACGAATCTGGCTGACGATGGCCTGTTTCACCCGCTGATAGATCGGTGCGGGTTCATCGCTCATTGCCGCCGCCAGTTGTGCCAGTGCCGTATGCTCAACCATTTGCTGTTCCTTATGCTGAAAGTCCCCTGAGTTTACTGTCTCACTGCGTGAATGTATATACATCCAGCAGAGCACGCGATGCTCCGATGGTGCAGCCTCCGCATCCTGATGGTGCAGCTTCTCCCACATGCTAAACACCCGACCCGCAGCATAGGGAGATTCGATTTTTGTGATCGGCCTGGCACGTCCTTTGCTTCCTTTGCTTGATTGTATAGACAAGCATAGACAAGATTTAATGCTTATGTTTCACTCGAATTATCCCGCTGGTTCAGGGCAAGGGAAGCAGCTTCGCCACACCAGCACACTTGTATCGACAGGAGTAGGCTATGTCAGGTTCGTTTCAGGCATTGCGCCTGGTGCCAGGCGAGGTGGACCTCGCCACATTACGCGCTATCTATCAGGGTAATGTCACATTAAGTCTCGATGAGCGTGCGCGTCAGGCGATTGCAGCGGCGCAGCAAACCGTAGATGCCATTGTCGCCTCCGGTAACGTGGTGTATGGCATTAATACCGGCTTCGGCAAACTGGCGCAGACCCAAATTCCGGCCAGCCGGCTGGCGGATCTGCAGCGTAATCTGGTGTTGTCACACAGCGTCGGACTGGGCGATCTGCTGCCCGACAATGTCACCCGGCTGGTGGTCGCAACCAAAATCATCAGTCTGGCGCGCGGTCACTCTGGCGTGCGAATCGAACTCGTTGAGGCGCTGCTTGCCCTGTTTAACGCGGGTGTGATGCCCTGCATCCCGGAAAAAGGCTCTGTCGGGGCTTCTGGCGATTTGGCGCCGCTGGCGCACATGTCGCTGATGCTGCTGGGTGAAGGTCAGGTACGGCTCGCTGGTAAGCTGATCCCGGCAACAGAAGGACTGGCAAGCGTCGGCCTGTCGCCGTTTGTGCTCGGTCCAAAAGAAGGACTGGCGCTGCTCAATGGCACCCAGGTTTCGACTGCGCTGGCGCTGCGTGGCCTGTTTGAAGGTGAAAATCTGTTTGCTGCCGGTCTGATGGCGGGTGCGCTCTCGCTGGAGGCGATCAAAGGCTCGCTGAAACCGTTCGACGCCCGTATTCATAAAGCGCGTGGTCAGCAGGGCCAGATTGCGGTCGCCGCCGCCGTCAGCGCTCTGATAGAGGGCAGTGAAATTCTGCAGTCGCATACCCATTGCGGCCGCGTGCAGGACCCCTACTCCATCCGCTGCGTGCCGCAGGTGATGGGTGCCTGCCTGGACAATTTCAGCCACGCGGCGCGGATTCTGGAAATCGAAGCAAACGCAGCCTCGGACAACCCGCTGGTGTTCAGCGACAGCGGCGATGTGATCTCCGGCGGCAACTTCCACGCCGAACCCGTGGCCTTTGCCGCAGATATCCTGGCGCTGGCCATTGCTGAAGTCGGCGCCATCTCCGAGCGGCGCCTGGCGCTGCTGCTGGACAGCGGCTTATCTGGCCTGCCGCCTTTCCTGGTGCGTGACGGTGGCGTGAACTCTGGCTTTATGATCGCCCAGGTCACCGCCGCCGCGCTCGCCTCTGAGAACAAATCGCTGGCCCATCCGGGCAGCGTAGACAGTCTGCCGACCTCCGCTAACCAGGAGGATCACGTCTCAATGGCGACCTATGCCGCCCGCCGTCTCGGCAGCATGTGCTTTAACAGCGCCGCGGTGGTCGGTATTGAAGCGATGGCCGCCGCGCAGGGTATTGAATTTAACCGGCCGCTGAAAAGCTCTGTGCTGATTGAGCAGGCCATCGACACCATTCGCGAGCAGGTCGCTTTCCTTGAGGAAGATCGCCTGCTGGCACCCGATATCGAGGCCATGCGTCAGTGGGCAAGTCGCGCTGACTGGCCTCAGGCATTGACCGCGCTGCTGCCGAGCATGCGCCCAACTTCTTGAATTAAGGAATCTCTTATGAGCGAAACTCTTTCTCAGGCTGTGGCACGTGAAATTCGTGCGCCACATGGCACCACACTGCACTGCGCTAACTGGCTGATTGAAGCGGCTTACCGCATGATTCAGAACAACCTCGATCCCGATGTGGCCGAGCGGCCGGAAGATCTGGTGGTTTACGGCGGCATCGGTAAAGCAGCGCGAAACTGGGCATGCTTCGAGCAGATCCTGCGTTCGCTGCGGGCGCTGCAACCGGATGAGACGCTGCTGATCCAGAGCGGCAAACCGGTCGGCATCTTCCGCACCCACGCGGATGCGCCGCGCGTCCTGCTGGCGAACTCTAATCTGGTGCCACACTGGGCGACCTGGGATCACTTCCACGAGCTGGATAAAGCGGGCCTGATGATGTACGGCCAGATGACCGCCGGTTCCTGGATCTATATCGGTGCACAGGGCATCGTGCAGGGCACCTATGAAACCTTTGTGGAAGCGGGACGTCAGCACTATAACAACGACCTCAGCGGACGCTGGATTCTCACCGCCGGGCTGGGCGGCATGGGCGGCGCACAACCGCTGGCGGGTGTGCTGGCCGGTGCCTGCGTACTGGCGATTGAGTGCCAGGAGTCACGCATCGATTTCCGTCTGCGTACCCGCTACGTAGACTACAAAGCCACCACGCTGGACGAAGCGCTGGCCATCATCAGCGAAGCCACTGCTGCGAAAAAAGCGATTTCAGTCGGGCTGCTGGGCAATGCCGCTGAAATCCTGCCAGAGCTGGTGAAACGCGCCCGGGCGGGCGGGCCGAAGCCGGACATCGTGACCGACCAGACGTCGGCACATGACCCAATAAATGGTTATCTGCCGATTGGCTGGGATCTGGCGCGCTGGCAACAGGCGCGCGTTTCACAGCCGAAAGCGGTTGAGAAAGCCGCGCGTGCCTCTATGGCGGTTCACGTCCAGGCGATGCTCGACTTCTGTCATATGGGTATTCCGACCGTGGATTACGGCAACAACATCCGTCAGGTAGCGCTGGATGAGGGTGTCAGCAACGCCTTCGACTTCCCTGGCTTTGTCCCGGCCTATATCCGTCCGCTGTTCTGTGAAGGCAAAGGCCCGTTCCGCTGGGTGGCGTTGTCAGGCGACCCGGAGGATATCTACAAGACCGATGCCAAACTTAAAGAGCTGTTCCCGCACCACACAACGCTGCATCGCTGGCTTGATATGGCGCAGGAGCGCATCGCTTTCCAGGGCCTGCCGGCACGTATCTGCTGGCTGGGACTGGGTGAGCGACACCTTGCCGGTCTGGCGTTCAATGAAATGGTGCGCAACGGCGAGCTGAAAGCGCCGGTGGTCATTGGCCGCGACCATCTCGACTGCGGTTCAGTTGCCTCACCAAACCGCGAGACCGAAGCGATGAAAGATGGCTCGGATGCGGTCTCTGACTGGCCGCTGCTTAACGCGCTGCTGAATACCGCGGGCGGCGCGACCTGGGTCAGCCTGCATCATGGCGGCGGTGTCGGCATGGGCTTCTCGCAGCACTCTGGCGTAGTGATTGTTGCCGATGGCAGCAAAGAGGCCGATGCGCGTCTGGGTCGTGTGTTATGGAATGACCCGGCCACCGGTGTCATGCGTCACGCCGATGCAGGTTATGAGCTGGCGCAGAGCTGTGCTGCAGAGCACGGCCTGAACCTGCCAATGCAAAAATAGTCTGATATCGTTCACTAAACGGGGCGCGCTGTGGCCTGCCCCGTTTTTCTGACTTTTCCATTGTGAAACCCCTCGCTGAAATCACTTCCTTATTACTTATTCCATTTTGATTTAGCCTATAGCCATATTTAGTCCCGACAGCGATAGACGCCGCGCCACCCAATCACTAAAGTGAAATCTTCTCATTCTGTATGGAGCGCGACGCTGCATGACCCTTTCTCCTTCCCTGCTTGAAGACGCCCTGCACTGGCGCCGTGAGTTTCATCGCCAGCCCGAATTAGGTTACCAGGAACAGCAAACCAGCCAGTTTATTGCTGAAGAATTAGCGCGGGCGGGGCTGCAGGTGTTTCGTGGGCTGGCGGGAACAGGAGTCATCGGTACGCTGGAAAACGGTTCCGGTCCGGTTATCGGGCTGCGTGCGGATATGGATGCATTGCCGATTACAGAGAAAGGCGACGCTGAGTGGCGATCTTCGACGCCTGGCGTCATGCACGCCTGCGGCCACGATGGTCACAGCGCTATCCTGCTGGCCGCCGCCCGACAGCTGGCTGCCACGCGTCAGTTTAGCGGCACGGTGCATTTCATCTTTCAGCCTGCCGAAGAGAATCTGGGCGGGGCGCGCAAAATGGTGGAAGAGGGATTGTTCCAGCGCTTTCCGATGGATGCGATCTACGCGATGCACAACTGGCCGGGGCTGCCGCTGGGGTCACTGGCTGTTAATCCTGGCGCAATGATGGCGTCGCTGGATTCATTCGAAATTACCCTGCACGGTAAAAGCTGCCATGCGGCGATGCCAGAAAGTGGCGCCGATCCGATGGTGGTAGCGGCCGAGCTGATTCTGGCGCTGCAGACGATTCCCTCGCGTCGGCTCTCGCCCCTCGCCTCTGCGGTGGTCAGTGTGACGCAGATCCACGGGGGTGAAGCGATCAACGTGATTCCGGAACAGATTGTGCTGCGCGGCACAGTGCGCTGCCTGCAGACCAGCGTGCGCGAAAAAGTACGCGGACTGATTGATGAGTTTGTGACGACTCTGCCACGTCCGTTTGGCGTCAGCGGCGAGATTAACTGGCTGCCGGGCTATCCGGTCACGGCTAACCATGCGGCCCCGGCTGAGCAGGTGCGCGACGTGGCGCTGGCAACGCTGGGCGCAGAACAGGTTCACTGGCAGGTCAATCCGTCGATGGCATCAGAAGATTTTGCCTGCATGATGGAAGCCTGTCCCGGCGCTTACTTCTGGCTGGGCGCGGATGGCGAGACGCCCTCCGCGCCGCTACATAACGCTCGCTATGATTTCAACGACGCGCTGCTGCCGATTGGCATCCGTTTCTGGCAGAACCTGGTTGAACAGGCGCTGCCAGCCGCCTGACTCAGTATCCGGCAGCGGCAATCTGCTGCCCGGCCGCCGCCAGCGAGTCGCACTGGCCGCTGGCGCGCAGGCAGCAGGCGAGCTGCAATCGCAGTGACGCAGGCACCGGGCGCTGCTGATTCAGCACCTCATCAATCCAGCGCGCCGTCACCTCTGCCGTCTTGTCCGCCGGCAGTTCAACCGCCACTTCAGGCTGACGCTCGACCCACACTTCCGCTTCCACGCCTGCGCCCTGAATCATACTGATCGCCGGGCAGCGCTGCGGATTCGCATAGACTTCCCCTTCGGTGCCATTGAGCAGTATCGCTGGCGCATCAATGTCACTGAAGAATTTCGCCACGCGCGGCACATACTCCGGATGCGACACGCTCGACAGCCGCAGCGCCGCACGCTCTGCAAACGGGGTTGCCAGTTTTGCCAGCGTATGTGCGCTGTTACGGACGCCCATCCGCCAGCGCAGTGAGAGCTGTTTCGCCATTGGCGGGCAGAGGTGATCGATAGTGATAAAAACGAGTTCGCCCTGGTCGAGTTTCGCCTGCGCCAACTCTGCGGTGGTGACAGGTGTTACACCCAGTGCGGCAAACACCGCCTCACTGGTGATACGCGTCGCGTCGTCGCTGACGCCATGTACCACCACCGGGAAACCGAGTTTCACCAGCAGCAACGCCAGCAACGGCGTCAGATTGCCCCGGCGGCGCGCGCCGTTGTAGCTGGGGATGACGATCGGCATCGGCCGGTTTTCTGGCGCTCGCAGCTGCATCATCTGTGCCTGCATCGCCTGATAAAAGCCGCGCATCTCGTCTTCGCCTTCGCCCTTGATACGCAGCGCAATCAGGATGCCGCCCAGTTCCAGATCCGGCACTTCACCCGCCAGCATTGCGCCATACAGCGCCACCGCGGTATCAAAATCGATGTCGCGGGCATGATTTTTACCGCGCCCAATCTCTTTAATGATTTTATTCAGTTCCATCACTCGCTTCCGGTTAAGTGCGCGGCTTAGCGCCGCGTGGGACGTCGTTTTCGCACCGTATTTTTTGGCACCACGGTGACCGGTATCGCTTCCGGCTCTGGCGTTTCCGGCTGCGCAATCGGAAAGATCGGCAACGCGGCTAATAACCGGCTGCCGTAGGATTTGCTCAGCAGACGACGGTCGTAAATAACGATTTCGCCATAACATTGATGGCTGCGAATCAGGCGTCCGACCTGTTGAATCAGGGTGAATGAGGCGCTGGGTAAGCTCTGCACCTCAAACGGATAACGTTTCAGGCTTTTAAGCCACTCGCCTTCGGTCAAAATTACCGGACTGTCCACCGGGGGAAAAGCGATTTTGTGAATATGCACCTGACTCAGCAAATCGCCCTTCAGATCAAGCCCTTCAGCAAAGGACTGCAGGCCAATCAGAATACTGGTTTCCCCTTTGGTGACGCGCTGGCGATGCAAATCGACCAGGCGGCTGCGCGGCTGATCGCCCTGCACCAGCATCGAGAGCCGCAGGTCAGGCAGACAGGCGACAAACTGCTGCATGGCCCGGTTGCTGGCAAACAGCACCAGCACGCCTTTATGCTTTTTCTCCGCCATCTGCTGACGGAAGAAACCGGCCATCTCCGCAATGTGCTCCGCTTCGTGCGTCATCAGCGGCTCGAAGCGCATCTGCGGGATCACCAGCCTGCCCTGCTCTACATGGTTAAACGGCGAGTCCAGCGCCACAAAACGATCGCCTGCTTTTTCGCTGAGTCCCGACATCTCCTGCAGGCGGTTGAAACTGTTGAGCGATCGCAGTGTGGCAGAGGTGACCACCACATGTGGGATTTTGCGCCACAGCAGCTTTTCCAGCTGATCGCTGACGCGAATACCGGCGCAGTGAAACAGCAGATGCGCCTGACCTTCGCGCAGCTCGCGGGTGATCCATTTCGATACCGGTGCGCCAGACGCTTTTTCCATCGCCGCCAGCCGCCACAATTTGCTCACCGACTCGAACCAGCCAAACTGACGATTGAGCTGCAGCAGATTGCGATGCAATCGCACCACGTCCACCTTGCCAGTCTGCTCACTGAGTGCATTGATCAGGCCTTCGCTCAAACCGCGCAGCGCGTCGCTGAGTTTGAACAGCCGGGCACAGAGATCCAGCAGCTCCTGCGGAAGCGCACCCAGCACAAAGCGAAATTCGCCCGGCTGGTTATGCGGTGGCAGCAGCGGATTCAGCGCCTGCGCGGTCACGGTCAGCAGTTCGCGCAGCTCATCACAGTGTGCTTTCAGCCGCTCAGGGTTAGCCAGCGGCGGCGGCGATTTTGGCCGCATCTGCGTCATGATGCTGTCAACCAGCTTGATAAACAGGTCAAGTTGCAGGCTGCTCCAGCCCGGCGTAATGTCGGCGCTCATCTCCAGCGCATCGCGGGCTACGTCGGGCAAATGGTGCCCTTCATCTAACACCAGCATCAGGTTTTTAGCCGGTGGCAGCACCGACTCATTCTCCATCGCCGCCATCACCAGCGCATGATTCGCCACCACCACATCCACCTGCTCGATTTCGCGTCGCGCCACAAAGAACGGGCATTCACGATACCAGTGGCAGTGCGCGCCCAGGCAGCTTGCTTTATCGGTAGAAAGGCGCTGCCACAGGCTGTCGCTGACGTTCTCTTCGCTGTGATCGCGCAGGCCATCCCACTGATAGCGGTCCAGGGATTTTTGTAAGCGGCCACACTGCGTCTTTTCCTCTTTGGTGCTGCTGACCGCATCATCGTCCAGATAGAGCAGCAGATCGCCCTGCTGATCGGCGTCGGCTGCCATCGCCGCCAGATTGCGCGGACAGACATAGCGCCCGCGGCCAAAAGCAGCGGTAAAGGTGAGGTCGGGGATGATTTTCTTCAACAGCGGCAGATCTTTGGTGAAGATCTGATCCTGCAACGCCACATTGGCGGTGCTGATGACCAGTTGCTTTTCCTGGGCGCGGCTGGCCGCAATGCCTGGGATCAGATAAGAAAGAGTTTTACCCACGCCGGTCGGCGCTTCTACCGCCAGATGGCGCGAATCGTCACCGGCCAGGCATTTTGCCACTTCGGCAATCATCTGGCGCTGCGGCGCGCGCGGGATGAAATCAGGCACCTGCTCCTGAAGCGCTTTATACCATTGCGCTATCTGGCTTTTTACTGCGGCTGTCAGGGCCATGATTTGCGTTACCACACTGAAAATATGGCCTGTATTTTTACACAGTATCCCGGCGGCGTCAGCTTTCACGCCGAATTTTTCGTGCGCTGTCGTAAATTTCAGTGCGTGCCCGGCGGCGGTGATTTACGCCAGCACTTTGTACATTACGGTGGTGGCGTCCAGCACGCCTGCGGTGGATTCCGCATAAAACGGGATCGATCCCGCTACCTGCCAGCCCAGCGAGCGATAGAGATCGCTGGCGACATCGCCGCTGCGCGTATCCAGCACCAGCAGGGTTTTGACGCGCTCGCGCGCCCGCTGCTCGGCGCGCTGCATCAGTTCACGGGCGATGCCCTGTCGGCGTGCCTGCGGATGCACCAGCAGTTTGCTGATCTCCGCCCGGTGTCGGCCGTTTGGCATGCCGCTGCTATTGATCATCACCGTCGCCACAATGCGACCCTGTTGACGCGCCACGATTAACTCGCTGTCGCCGCCTGTGATGCTGATGATTCGCTGCTGCCAGAATCGCGTCATCAACTCACTGTCTTCAGCATCAATAAACCCGACGCTGGCCCCATCTGCCACACAGCCCTGTAAAACACGGGTCAGTTCGGCCAGATTCTGTTGCGCCTGGGTGGCGCTGAGGGTTACGTACTCAATCATGGTTTCGCCACCACCAGTAGATAGCGCGCGCCGTCGGTCAGGTGCGCCTCAAAAGCGGATTTTCCTGTCAGATGAAAACGTAAACAGTCACCTGGCTGCAACGTCCACGCCTGAGATCCCATCGTGACGGTGAGACCGCCCTCACGCAGCCAGATATGCTGCTCCAGTCCCTGGATGGGTGGTGCATCGTAATCGATACGCGCCCCAGGCCGTAACCTGCCCTCAACCAGTTCGCATCTGAAATGAAGTGCAGGAGGGGATATATTGCGGCGAATAAATCCGCTGGCCTCATCCTGCCACACCGGCTGATGCTGGCTGGTGACCAGCAAACTGGACTCCTCCTCCACCTCACTCAGCAGGCGTGACATCGTTAATCCGTAGGCGACACACAGACGGTTAAGCAGTGCAGCCGTAGGGCTGGTCTCGCCTCGCTCAATGCGCGATAATGTCGCACGACTGATGCCCGTGGCCACCGCAAGTTCATCCAGCGACCAGCCGCGTTGCAGGCGTAACTCTGACAGCCTCACAGCCAGTCGTTGCTCAGTATTCAGCTCAGACATTACTTTTCTCACTTATGGGAAACACTCTCTCAAATGAGATATAGCTGAAAAGGGCCGTATCAGTCAAGTTGTACATTGAGAAATGTATTGTACAACTTAGTTTGCTTCGTTATGGTAATTACACTCAGACCAATCGAAAGAGGAATTTATGACCTTATACAGTATCGGTGACGTCGCCGAGCGCTGTGGCATAAACCCAGTTACCCTGCGCGCCTGGCAGCGTCGTTATGGCTTACTGAAGCCGCAACGTACCGAAGGCGGACATCGTCAGTTTGATGAAGAGGATGTGCAGCGTATTGAAGAGATCATGCGCTGGATTGAAAGCGGCGTGCCGGTCGGTAAAGTAAAGGCATTGCTGGAAGGTGGCGATGTTGATGCACACGATGGCTGGACCACACTGCAGGATGAGCTAATCAGCGTATTACGTCATGTCAGACCCGCTAAACTGCGTAACAAAATTGCTGCGATTGGTCGCGAACATCCGATTGATGCGCTAATTGATCACGTTTTCATGCCTGTACGCCAGAAACTGAGTCTGGACCAGAATACTGCCCGAACCATGTGCAGCCTGCTGGATGGTTTGCTGATCGACTATGTCGCTTTCTGTCTGACCGGCAGCCGCAAAAAATCGGGAAAAGATGCGCTGATCATTGGCTGGGGTACCGACGATCGTACCCGTATCTGGCTGGAAGGCTGGCGTCTTTCACAGCATGGCTGGCGGATTGATGTGCTGGCTGAACCGCTTGATGTCCCGCGTCCTGAACTTTTTCCTGGCATGAATATGTTTGTATTTACCGGTAAAAAATTAACCCGTCGCCAGCAGGAACAGCTGTCACACTGGCAGGAACAGGGCTATGCCGTGCGGTTACATGAACCCGGCTGATAACAAAAAACGCACGCCGGGCGCTTTGCCTGCTGCCTTGCGCGCGCTATTATCCCCGCCTCACTGTTAACAAGTTCAGGTTTCCGTCATGAATGTCAAAAAAGCCTTTTTCGCCACGCTGTTTTTAATTATGGCGGTTGGCGGCACCAGCGGTCTCATGCTGGTGGGATACTCTCTCATCGTTCACTCACGCTAAGCCGACGTTGCAGGCGCTCAAAGAGGCGGTCGCTCACTATCGCCAGCAGCGCCACCAGTAGCGCTCCCTGAATCACGTAGGCGGTATTAAAGCCGCTTAGGCCGATAATCACTGGCGACCCGAGACTCTTTGCCCCGACCGTTGAGGCGATGGCCGCGGTACCGATGTTGATGATCACCGAGGTGCGTATCCCGGCAATGATCACCGGCGCAGCCAGCGCCAGCTCAATCTGCCACAGCCGCTGCCAGTTGCTCATGCCTACGCCAATAGCGATCTCCCGGATGCTGGACGGTACGCTATCAATGCCCGCCAGGGTTCCCTGTAAAATCGGCAGTAAACCGTAGAGCAGCAGTGCCACCACGGCAGGCCAGGCACCAAAGCCCATCACCGGCACCGCAATGGCCAGCACGGCTACCGGCGGAATAGTCTGGCCCGCTGCCACGATAGTTTCTATCAGCGGCCGGAACGCACGCCCTGCCCGCCGGGTTACCAGCACGCCACTGCCAATGCCGATGACGATCGCCAGCAGGCTGGCGGTGATCACCAGAAACAGATGCGCCAGCGTCAACTGCCAGAAACTCTCCTGTTGATAGAGTGGCCGGGCCAGTTCCGGAAACCAGAGATGAAACAGCGGCCCACTCAAAGGCATTAGCGTCAGCAGCGCGCCATAGAGCAGTACCAGACACAACAGCGGATCCCTTAGCCTGCGCATGTTAATGCCTCGCGCTGTCGCAGAAGGTCGCCAAAGTAGAGCACGCCCAGCGGCTGCTCCTGATCGTCAATGACCGGGAGTCTGTCTGTGCCCCGTGCAATAAACTGCGACAGGGCGTCGCGCAGCGTCAGCCCTGCAGCAATCGGTTCACCCGCCAGCCACTCGCCGCGTCGCACGGCATTACCCACCTGCTCCAGCGACAAGAGCCGTACGCCCATTTCGCTGCGGCCAAAGAAGTCGCGCACAAAATCATTTTTCGGCTGGGTCAGCAACTCAACCGGCCTGCCCTGCTGAACAATCTCACCGTTATCCATTAGCACGATGCGGTCCGCCAGCGTCAGTGCTTCGTCGATATCATGCGTCACCAGCACGATGGTTCGCCCCGACAGGCGATGAATACGCAGCATCTCCTGTTGCAGCACGCCGCGCGTCACCGGATCAAGCGCACCAAACGGCTCATCCATCAGCAGGACCTCCGGATCAGCCGCCAGCGCACGCGCCACGCCGACACGTTGCTGCTGACCGCCTGAGAGCTGATGCGGATAACGATTCAGCAGGTGCTCGTCGAGATTGAGCAGCGCCAGCAGCGTCGTGATGCGTTCGTTGATCTTTGCTCTGGACCAGCCCAGCAGCACCGGCACCGTGGCAATATTCTTTCGCACCGTCCAGTGTGGAAACAGCCCTATCGACTGAATGGCATAGCCCATGCGTTGCCTGAGCGAGCGGGCATCGAGCTGGCGAATCGACTCACCGGCAAAGCGGATTTCACCACTGTCATACTCCACCAGCCGGTTAATCATCTTCAGGGTTGTCGATTTGCCGGAGCCGGAAGTGCCGAGCAGTACACAGAACTCCCCTTTTGCCACCTGCAGCGACAGATCTTTCACCGCCGCCTTGCCGTTAAACGCGCGGCAAACGCTATCAAACTCAATCATCTTCTCTCTCCAGCAGTGAGATCAGCAGGCGGAACAGCGCATCGATGACGACCGCCAGCGCAATCACCGGGATAACCCCAAGCAGTACCAAATCAAGCGCGCTGCTTAACAGCCCCTGGAAAATAATCGCGCCAAAGCCGCCCGCGCCAATCAATGCCGCAACCACCGCCATGCCCAGCGTCTGCACCACAACGACCCGCAGGCCCGCCAGCCAGACCGGTAGCGCCAGCGGTACATCCACCGCGACAAACTGCTGCCAGCCACTCATGCCCGTGCCGCGCGCGCTTTCGCGCACCTCCTGCGGCACCTGTTGCAAGCCCACCACCACGCTGCGCACCAGCGGCAAGAGGGCGTAGAGCACCAGCGCGATCAAGGCTGGAGCCATGCCGATGCCGCTAATGCCCCAGTCACTGAGCCACGGAAAATGCTGCGCCAGTCCGGCCAGTGGCGCAATCAGCAGACCAAACAGCGCCACTGACGGCACTGTCTGAATAACATTAAGGACGCCAAACACACTGCCTTGCCAGTCAGGCCGCCGGAAAAGCGTGACGCCCAGCGGCAGTGCAAATATTAAGGCTGGCAGTACTGTACCCACCAGCAGAGTGAGATGACGGCTCAGTGCCGCATCAAACACCGCGTGACGGTTGGCATACTCTTTCAGCAGGGAGAGATCGCTGAGCTGGCCGCTGAACAGCAGCAACAGCGGCAACAGCCAGACCTGCAGATTGAGCAGCATCTGAGCGAGCCGATGGGAAGTGAGTTGACGCACCTGATCGGTAATCAGCAGCAGAATGAGTGCACCGCTGCACCATAAGCCACTGGCAAAGCTGGTTCGCGCCAGACGGCTGCCCTGCTGACTGAGTAGTGTCGCCTGATGACCGCTGAGCCAGAGCATGGCGGCCAGCAGCAGCTCTGCCGCCAGCAGCGCCAGAATCAGCGTAGTACGCCCAGGCAGACGCCACAGCAGCAACCACAGAATCATCAGCGGCAGCAGTAACAGCCCGGCGCTGCTGACCTGCCAGCTCATCAGCGGTTCACCCGCCACCAGCCGGTTAGGAGCGAAGTTAAGAAACGGCAAGGTCACCAGCGCCAGACTCAACAGCGTCAGCAGCAACAATGCTACCGGCTGCTGAGCCGGGCGGCGTATCGCGTCCCGCGCTATCAGCATCGGTTACAGCAGCTTTTTCTGCTGCAGCCACTCAGTCGCTACGCTGCTCGCATCCTGACCGTCGACCGCGATTTTCGCATTGAGCTGTTGCAGCGTCTTCTCATCAAGCGCGCTGAAGACCGGCTTCAGCCAGTCGGCAATCTGTGGGTAGGCTTTCAGCACCGATTCGCGGATCACCGGCGTCGGCGCATAGATCGGCTGTACGCCTTTAGGATCGCTGAGCGTCTGCAGGCCCAGTGCCGCCACCGGACCGTCGGTGCCATAGGCCATCGCCGCGTTCACGCCCGACGTCTGCTGTGCTGCCGCGCTGATGGTGACAGCGGTATCGCCACCCGCCAGAGACAACAGCTGATCCTGCTTAAGGTCGAAGCCATAAGCTTTTTCAAAGGCCGGTAAGGCATCGCTGCGTTCGATAAATTCGGCTGAGGCCGCCAGTTTGAAGGTGCCTCCTTTTTTCAGGAAAGCGCTGAGATCGGCCAGCGAGGTAAGCTGGTTCTTCTCCGCCAGGTCCTTACGCACGGCGATGGTCCAGGTGTTGTTGGCCGGAGCCGGTGTCAGCCACACCAGATGGTTTTTCTCCGCATCCAGTTTCTTCACCTTTTCGTAGCCTGCGCCGGCATTTTTCCAGGCACTGTCTTTTTCATCGTTAAAGAAGAATGCGCCGTTGCCGGTGTATTCCGGGTAGATGTCGAGTTCGCCCGCCGTAATGGCGCCACGGACGACCTGGGTCGTGCCGAGCTGGATTTTATTGACAGTTTTTACCCCATGCTTTTCCAGCACCTGAAGAATCACATTGCCCAGCAGCGATCCTTCGGTATCAATTTTTGAGCCGACCCGCACAGGATCGGCCGCGTGTGCCATCCCCATGCTAAGCAGCAACGCGCTGACGCCCATCCAACCCCGAACTCTGACCATGGCCTTTTCCTTATCGCATTTTCGCGTGTTGTTTTTGTGTTTCATGAGTGCGTGATGACTTACAAGGCGTCATGCGCCTGAGGGTGCAGGCTGCTCTCCTGCCGCTGAGAGTGTTGCTGGCAAGGCGTGCAGCGATAAATTATCTGCTTTAAAAGCGTAGCCTGGCATAGCGGTGATGCAGCTGACTTTATCGAAAATTAATAACGATTTGGGATTATAATATTATTTTATATAACTGAAATGAATTTACGTCTGGGCGTCTAAACGGCTACTCTCGGTAATCTGTTTAAAATAAAAGATACATAACATCATGTCCGATCTGACTTCTTCCGCCCATGTGGCAACAGCAGGGAGTTCGCCCGGTGGCGAAACACAGTGGATTCGTAGCGCAGCTGACGTCTCCCGATTAGTCAACAGCGGCGACAGCGCCCGTAATAATGCCCGCATTGTGGTGGCGATTGCGCTGGGAGGCGTTTTTCTCGACGCCTACGACCTGGGTGCGCTGGCCTTTGGCATCAAAGACATCACACGCGAGTTTAATCTCACCCCAGCCGGCACCGGCATGGTCGCCTCGGCCATTACCTTCGGGGCGATTATCGGCGCGCTGATTGGCGGCTATCTCACCGACAAAATTGGCCGTTATCGGGTCTTCATGGCCGATATGTTCTTTTTCGTGGTGGCGGCTATCGCCTGTGCATTTGCGCCCAATGAATATGTGCTGGCTGGCGCGCGCTTCGTAATGGGGCTGGGCGTCGGGATCGATCTGCCGGTGGCGATGGCCTTTCTGGCGGAGTTTTCAAAGCTGCGCGGTAAGGGGAATAAAGCGGCCAGCGTGGCGATGTGGAGTCCGACCTGGTACGCAGCAATCAGCATCTCTTATCTGCTGGTGCTGCTGCTCTATGCGGTGTTGCCCGAAAGTCACACCGACTGGCTCTGGCGGCTGATCCTCGGTTTTGGCGCCGTTCCGGCGATTGTCATCATCGCTATCCGCAGCCGTTACATGAGCGAATCCCCGGTGTGGGCAGCTAATCAGGGCGACCTGAAAGGGGCCGCGGCGATTTTACGCAGTGCGTGGAATATCAACGCTCAGGTCGCGTCCGACGCCGCACTGACCGCTGCCACGCCGGTGCGTAAGGCAAGCTGGCGTAACTATGGTGCGCTGCTGCAGGGCGTCTATCGCCGCCGTACGCTGCTGGCGACCATTACCTCTATCGCCTCGTCGTTTGCCTATAACGCTGTGGCGTTTGGACTGCCGGTGATTATCTCCAGCTTCTTTGCTCAGTCGATGCTCACCACCATTCTGGTGTCGCTGGCACTGAATCTGCTGTTTGCCTTTGTCGGCGGGATTCTGGCGGTGCGACTGGTGCCGCGTCTGGGTGCGTGGAAGATGTCAGTGGCGGGATATGGTTGTCAGTGTGTGGCGCTGCTTGGGCTGGCGCTGATTGGTCGCCCGGAAGGCGGTCAGGAGGCAGCAATGGCTATCGCCATGCTGGCGTTGTTCCTGTTTGGTCAGGGATTCGGGCCTGGCTCGCACACCATGACGTTTGCCTCACTCAGCTATCCCACTTCACTGCGCGGCGTGGGCGTGGGCTTCAACCAGACACTGATGCGCGGCAGTTCAACCGTTTCGCTGTTTCTGTTTCCGGTGCTGGTCGCGGCGCTGGGCACGGGCGTGTTCTGGGTGATCTTCCTGGCGCCGCTGGCCGGTCTTCTGGCGCTGCTGGCCATCCGCTGGGAGCCGTCGGGCTATGATGTGGATGCGGAGGATTTTGAGCTGCCGCGTTAAACAACATTCCGGGCGTGGCGCGCACGCAGGCTCAGGGAACAAACGTCCTCTGCAAAGATGCAAAAGACGCCATCCCTGGCCGCGATGTTTAGCGATGGACGTTTGCGCCCATCGCTTTGAATTTCAAACCGTCTGACCGCACCTTAGTGCGGTTTTTTTATGCCGTGACAGCCGGAAATGGAAACTGCTCCAGATAATCCGGGATACGCGGGAAGGTATGCAAAAACCACGGCGTGAACTGCTGTGGCTGCTGCTGCATCTGCTGCTCGATCATCGCCATCGGACGATAATCAAAGGCATCCGCTTCCTGAGGATTAAGCTGCGGCAGGCTGTCACAGATCGCAAAAAAGACATGACCATATTCATGCTCTGTCAGGCCATTGCTCAGCTTCAGGTTATAGCTCAGTTCAAACACCGGCGTCAGTGCCACTGTCATACCCATCTCTTCACGCAGACGGCGCTCGGCGGCGTCGCGGGTCGATTCATGGGGATAAGGATGGCCACAACAGGTGTTACTCCATAAACCACCACAATGATACTTATCGCTGGCGCGCCGCTGCAATAACAGCTCCTGCCGGGAATTGAAGATGTAGACCGTCACCGCGCGGTGCAGCAATCCTTTTTCATGCACTTCCAGCTTTTCCATTTTGCCGGTGGGACGATCGAGGTGGTCAACGAGGATAACTTCAATAGCAGACATGGCGTTTCCTTGAGATTATTCCCAACTATTCTGGCACAGAATGCGCAGTTTGGGCGGATCATCGCGGATTTTTTACCCAGGTCCGTCAGAGATAAGCGGATGAAGCAGAGGGGAAATCAGGCCAGCAAGGCTGGCCTGGAAGAGAATTACAGTCGGAAGCTCTGAACAACCCGCTCAAGCTGGGTACTCTGTGATTCCATCGCCTGCGCGGCAGCGGAAACCTGCTCCACCAGCACGGCGTTCTGCTGTGTGGTGCCATCCAGCTGGGTAATTGCCACGTTGACCTGTTCGATACCCATGCTCTGCTCACGGCTGGCTGACATGATTTCGCTCATCAGGGTGGTCACACTGCTCACGCCCTGCATGAGCTCATCCATCGTCTGACCCGCCTGTTCCACCAGCGCACTGCCGGTATCAATGTTCGCCACTGACTCTTCGATTAACTTTTTAATCTCTCGTGCCGAGTTAGCTGAACGCTGTGCCAGGTTACGCACTTCCGATGCCACCACCGCAAACCCACGACCCTGTTCACCGGCACGTGCAGCTTCGACTGCGGCGTTCAGCGCCAGGATATTGGTCTGGAATGCGATGCTGTCGATTACGCTGATGATATCGACCACTTTACGGGACGAGTGATGAATCTCACCCATGGTGGTGACCACCTGACGGACCACTTCGGTGCCACGTGCGGCCACCTGGGAGGCATCGGCCGCCAGCTGGTTAGCATGCGTCGCGTTGTCGGCGTTCTGACGGACGGTGCCGGTCAGCTGTTCCATTGACGCGGCGGTTTCTACAATTGAGCTGGCCTGATCTTCAGTACGGGAGGAGAGATTGGCGTTACCACTGGCAATTTCCCGCGATGCGGCGGTGATCGCCAGCGCACTATCACCCACCTGCTGGAGCAGCCCCTGCAGATAGCTGATGAACTGGTTAAAGCTCTGCGCGACGGCGTTGAACTCCGGGCTGTTGCTGGCTGGCAGACGCTGCGTCAGATCGGCGCCCCCTTTCGACAGCGCTTCGATGTTGCTGTTCAGCGCGTTAAGACGCTTCATCATGGCGCGGACAAAGCCCAGCGACACCAGGAGCAGGATTACCGCCAGAGGAATCTGCACCAGGCCCAGTCGGGTCAGCATGTTATGCGACTGCGCTTTCAGCAGGCTGGTCGGCAGACTACTGGCGAGATACCACGGGCTGCCGGGAATCGCCTGAACGAACAGGGTCTGCTCGCCTTCGCTACTGTCATAGGTGGTTTCCAGCGGCTGGCTGCCAACACCGTTCAGCAGCGCTTTAAGCGGTGCTGCCATCGGCATCTGCACGTCAGCCAGGTTCTCCAGCTTCGGTGCGGCATTGACCAGCGCGCCATTGCCCACGACTTTGCCGTCGGCTTCAACAATCAGCACGTTGCCATGAATGGTTTCACCCATCTGCTTCGCCAGCTGATTAAAGAACCCCAGCGTGACGTCGATAGTGGCAACACCCCAGGCCGTGCCATTTTTGTAGATGGCCATAGCACAGTTAGTACGCGGCTGCGGACTGGCGGCATCCTGATAGGCTTTAGCCCAGGCACACTGCCCTTTTGCAGCAGCCATGCCATCTTTATACCAGGGTTGCTCCCAGTATTTGTCGGCGGCGTCGGAGTTCCAGTAGGTATTGACCTGCAGTTCATTGCTGGCATTACGGGCAAAGAAGCTGCTGTCTTTCTCTTTGGCCGGATCACGACGGTTTGGCAGTGGCCAGATACCGCCCCCAAACACATTGCTGTCCTGATACTGGTTTACCAGCGTCGGTAACAGGGTGTCGATAGTCGCGCTGTCCATAACGGAGGCCGCTTCGGTAATCGCACGCTGCTGAGCCTGCACGCGGTTCATCTGTTCAACGATGCCAGAGGCCAGTGAATCAACCTGATAGCGAACCAGACGGCTTTCGCTGTCGACGAGCTGTGGTGCGACGAACTGATTAATCACCCAGACTGTAACGAGTAAAAGCGCAACAAAGAATGCGATCATTGTTGCGGTAAAGCGGGATTGTGTTGTTTTGAACATCTTCATGCCCCTGCCCCTGGTACGGCGCGATTGCCTTATTCGGGTTAACGGCTCGCTTAAGGGGAACTTGAGATGGGCGGGATCACATATTTAAGAAATGTATGATTTATGTGAAATTTAATTTCACTCCGGGACTATCACCTCCCCAACAGCCGCCGGGGAAAGTGTCTACAGGCGCGTCATTGCTGAGCTACTCTGGCGAATCGACCACCTGCTGGCGTGGACGGAAAACGTGATCGTTACCGTCTGCTGTTAACAACTCCCGTAACTTCTGGCCGCCGTGTTCATCGGCCTGCGCGAACTGCCGCTCCGCTTCAGTAATCGGCGTTGTCCAGAGCAGCGTCGGGCGATCGCCATCACGCTTGGGCAGCGTGAACTGCCCTTTTTCGGTTGCCAGTTCATTCGCCAACAGGAAGCTTTCAAAGCCGACCGGTGCCACTTCTGACGCCAGCGTATGGCCCTCGCCCAGCCAGGTGAGACGCGCCCAGGGCAGATGTACAAATTCCGCCAATGCGCTGGCCATCTGCACCGCATTGCCTTCCGTCATGATTTCACCGTCAACCGCCATACCCAGTTCGATACGTCGATACTGCGGTGCCAGCTCATCAAACAGATAATCGACCTGCGGCATGGGCCGGATACTCATGCCAAGCGTCAGGAAATACCAGACGCCCTGATGCCAGTGCTGCGAGATTGCCATTGGCGGCCAGCTACCCTGATCAATCGCGTAATATTTCACCGACTCACCGAAACGAGCCTGATAGCAGGCCATGAGATCCTGCTGGACCTTATCCCACTCGCTGCCGTCGTGCCATTCTCGCCAGAACTGACGCTGATGCTCTGCACGGGCATAGTAGTCATTGGTTGATGCTGACCCCAGTGGGGCCGTCAGCCGGTTCTTTTTGATGCAGCCTGCGGAGAAACTCACCTGTTTCTCCTGATAGAGGCTCCAGCCAGGGATGACAGCCAGCAGCTGGCCGTAATACCACAGTGCTGCACCATCATCAGAAGGCTCCCACAGGATCTGCAGACCGGCCGGGTCCAGTGCGGGTTCCGCTTCCAGATTACGGCAATACTCTGCGCTGAGCAGCGGCGCTATGCCTTGCTCCATCGCCTCGCGGTCTTCCTGCGCCGGCGCAGGCAGCAGGTTTCGCAGCCAGCAGCCGCGCACAGCATACTGACTGCGGAACAGGTCGGTGGGCCAGATGTAAAAATAGGCGGTGCGCTCATCCTGTTCGACAATTGCGGTCAGTGTGCGCTGCTGATTGTGGACTTCAGCAATCAGGGATTTGTACGTCATAGTGCCTCGACAAAGCCTGGAGGAATCCATTTTCCCCGAGAATAGAGCAGGATCCTGGCTACGGCGATATGAGACAAGGGTAATAGTCTCAAAGTGCATCTCAGGATGATGTAGAGCGAGGAGCTGATGAAGGATTCTTGTACCAAAAACACTTTTACACGACCCGGATAAACAGTGTGAAATTCCAGAGCGATGCGATTTAAAAAAAGACTAAGGTTTTAACACAGGATGAGACGATCATCGCCTCATGCTAATCATAAAACCATACAGGGCTTTCTAAAAGAATAGCGTCTGTTTGCATCGATAATGACCGGCCCTATGCGTAAATCCGACTGCCTGATGTTCCTATGCAGAAACTGAGCAAATATCAATCATAAAAAATCAGCTGTGGCTAACTGCATCCTTTTTTCAAATAGCTCGGAAATCCTCAAAGAAATGATATTACCCTTGAGATGAATTCATATCATGTAAAGCATGATATATATCATTTGAAGCTTAAGGCAAAAAAACGTTAAATATCCCTATCGAACTAAATCCATGTAACCAAATCGGAAGGTTGAATCCGGCACATCTGATTATAGTAGTTTTGCAATCCCCGACCTGTATTGCAGAATGTCATTCTGCGCATCCTGAACGCTAATATTTTCAATAATAATACCATTAAAAATCACCCTATTCCCCCGTAACACTGCAGGAAAAATTAAATAACCCGAAAGCGGACAAAGAAACGCGAATATCCATACCGGAAAGATGTTAAAAATATAACGCACCATCCTGAATCAGCGCTAAAAATAAAAAACTCACAATTTTTCGTTCATACAAACGAATTATGATATCCGGACACGCCTGATATCGTCTATAGCCTGGAGTTAAAGAAAATATTATGCGTTTACCTTTAAACAGCAAAGCGATCATGATCATGACGCTCATCTGCTTTGTATGGGGACTACAGCAGGTTGCAATCAAGGCTGCCGAAAAAGAGGTTTCACTCACTCTGCAGATTGCTATGCGATCCGGTCTCGCGGCATTAGTAATATACGTTTATGCAAAGATTAAAGGAGAAAAATTTTCAATGGAGAAAATGACACTCTTCGCAGGCGTTTGTGCAGGAGTCCTCTTTGCGCTGGAATTTTTTTTTCTTTCTGAAGGACTACGCTACTCCAGCGCATCGCATATGGCGGTACTTCTTTATACTGCTCCACTCTATTCTGCTGTAGGCTTGCATATTTTTTCTGCCGAAGAAAAACTTACTGCCCGACAGTGGTTTGGTGTGATGATTGCATTTTTTGGGCTGGTGGTAAGCATGATCAATACAGTCGCTCATGCTGGCTTTGACAGCATTAATTATGGCGATTTGTGCGGACTACTTGCTGGCCTGGCCTGGGGATGCACTACCGTAGTTATACGTACAACGCCACTTTCTGTGTGCTCAGCAAAACAGACCCTGCTGTATCAGCTTTCAGGTGCATTTATCATTCTAATGACCATATCGCTCTTTAATGATGGTTATCATTTCAAGCCAGGTACAGTGGCATATGGAAGCCTGATATTCCAGACATTAATTGTTTCAGTAATCAGTTATCTTGTGTGGTTCAGCCTGCTGCGAAATTATCAGGTAGCCTCACTTTCAATGTTGACATTTATGACACCTTTTTTCGGAATACTTTCGGGCATAATAATATTGCATGAAAAAGTTCAGGCCAACTTTATTGCTGGCACAGTGCTGCTTATTATTGGCCTGCTTTTTATTACAGTAAAAACGCATCAACAGCATTCAAAAAATAAGTCAGTAGAATGAATTACGATATTTTAAGTTATAATATAAACTGCACTGGAGGTAATAACATTATGATTCAGGTAACAAATTACTCTCACGGTGCGCCTCTCATCACATTGAGTGACAATGCCAGCTTTGAAATCATGAGAAATAGAAAATGGTTTAGTCTTGCAAAAAATCAACGTATTGAGATACTTCGATTTGGCTACGATACAGCAATAGCATGGAACGAAACCAGGTCACATATCGATTATTTTAAACATGGAAAAATCTTCAGGTGCAATCTTATTTCCTGGTATAGCCCCGACACCTGGGCTAAAAAAAAATATTAATATACATCAGGCAGACAACTCAGGAATCGCTTAAAAGCCATGATTTTTGGCTACTGCCTGTCGGATATTATGAAGTTGAAGTAACAGTGCTCTACGGGCATCAGCATGCCCGGGAAAGGAAAAATTAATTCTCCTCTTTCCGTCCATTCCTGGACAAGATTAATTCTTCCCATCGCAATACCAAGATGCCGGGAAGCTGCAATCAGAGCCAAATCAGAACGGTCAAAGGATATTCCTTTTAGATCAGTATCAATATCCAGCTGAAAAAAACTTGACCAATTTGCCCATTCATTTTCACCTGAGTTAAAACGATCGTGCAGAAAGATACAATCTGACAGTTTTTCGGGATTGTTATAAAGACCATGATTTCTGGCATACCGCGGAGTACAGACCGGCGTTATGGCTTCTTTCATGAAGATCTCTTCTGTATAGCTTTCAGAAAACGAAGGTTTTCCGAAGTATATTGCCAGGTCTACTCCCCGATTAGCCAGATTAATGGCTTCAAGTCCGGTCAGAATCTTCAGCTGAACGGCAGGATTCTGTTCTATAAACTTATTAAGATGAGGAAGAAGAAGGCACTGAACGATAGACGGATGTGAATAAACAGTCAGATCACCTGTAAGCCCGCTATTCCTTATGTAATTAACCTCTTGATTTAAAAGATTAAAAGAATTTTTTAGTGCCCATTGCATCCGTTCTCCTTCAGGCGTGAGAGCTATTTTACGATGGAGCCTGTAAAACAAGCTGAAACCCAGTTCTTTTTCAAGCTGGCTGATACGATGGCTCACCGCGCTTGGGCTAACGAATAACTCCTCGGCAGCAAGCGCAAATGATAATCGCCGTGCAACACACTCAAAAGTATGCAAGCGGGAGAGCTGATAGCCGGTCAGAGAATTAAGTATCGGAATGTTCTTGCTGTCAGAAAACACTTTTCCCCCAGAGTCGTTAGTCAAAAGAAAATACTTATTATAACCGCTCACGGATATGCCCAACTTTTCCTTTGCTGGAAACCAGGCCTGGAGAAACAGCCATAATCTGTCTCAGCCTGTAAGCTTTATGGCTGGCCCGGAACGATCAATTGTTGAAACTGCTGTACAAAAGATTATCAGTGTAAGACATGCAGAAGCCTGAACAGACTATAAACGTCAGAGCATAACCTGCTTTTTCGTGGTCATAGCTTCAGGAAACGCTGCTTGCTCTCGCGTGACGTTTTCGGTTCTGCGGGAAGCCATAAAAGCGCCTGTAGGGTTACTTTTAAAGCACTGAACCCGCGTCGTTATGCTGGTAAAACTTAACCATCTGACTTACTTAAAAACGAGTAAAA
The DNA here is from genome assembly GCF_019104105.1 of Pantoea jilinensis. Taxonomy (NCBI): domain Bacteria; kingdom Pseudomonadati; phylum Pseudomonadota; class Gammaproteobacteria; order Enterobacterales; family Erwiniaceae; genus Pantoea; species Pantoea jilinensis. Next base: position 2,838,253 of record NZ_CP077746.1, read on the forward strand.
AAGATACCAGTCACCTCAGTGCGGATCTCTCCCCATCCGCACCATTGCCCGATACCACGCTCCGCGCTGAATCGACCATCTCAACCCCAACGCGATGGCATTAATCTTCTGGTCAATGATCGCCTGCTCAAAGCGGCCGATTTCTCTACCGGACATCGCCTGCGCCCAGGCTGGCATTAGCCCGAAGCCTGATTTCAGCATGATCTTCATCACTGGTTTCGCCTGCCAGCTCGGTGCAGGGGCGTTCATCAGCAATCGCGTCACTTCGGCGGTACGCTCATCAAAGCGCAGCTCTGCTCGCATCTGTTGCAGGTAATCCGCCACATCAACAACGCTTTTCGGCACCTTCTCCGCGCCCAGCGCCTCGGCAATCTGCGCCGCTTCCTGATAGTACTGATCCTGTTCGGCGCGGCTGAGCTGCGGATTTTTATAGCGCAGATGGGCCGCCAGAAAACGGCTGGTCTCCGCCACATGCACCCAGGTCAGCAGATGTGGATCGCTGGCGGCATAAGGTTTGCCTTCGCTGTCGACGCCGCTGACTTTCAGATGAATGCGTTTCACCCGCTCAATCAGCGTCCGGGCATCCTGCGAATTCCCGTAGGTGGTCACGGCGATAAACTGACTGGTGCGCCGCAGGCGGCCCATCATATCTTCGCGGAAATTGGAGTGATCCCAGACGCCCGCCAGCGCCGCTGGATGCAGCATCTGCAACAGCAGCGCGCTGATCCCGCCGCACATCATGGAGGTGAAATCACCGTGGACGCGCCAGATCACGCTGTCCGGGCCATACAGGCCGGGATCGCCTGGCGGTTGAGAGAGGTCAAATTCATTCATCGACAGACCATTAAGGCGGAAGACCTGCTGCTGAATGCGGTCACGCAGATTAATCATAGCGGCTCTGATAGTGGATATGATGCGACGCGTGATAGCAGGACGCTCACGACGCGCCGCATCACCTTCCCCTGCATTCAGGGGAAAGGCTGACGGTTATTGGTAGTTGAACTGCGCATCCTGAGTACGCACGGAATCGAGTCCAATCATCACGTTGAATTTGCCTGGCTCGGCAACATGCTGCATCTGCTGGTTCCAGAATTTAAGCGCATCGACGTCGATCTTAAAGGTCACGGTTTGCGACTCGCCTGCTTTCAGCATGATGCGTTTGAAACCACGCAGCTCCTGCACCGGACGGCTGATAGAGGCGACCGGATCGTTCAGATACATCTGGACCACCGTCGCACCATCACGCTTACCGCTGTTAGTTACCGTTACGCTGGCCTTAATGCTGCCATTACGCGGCATGGTCGGTGAAGACATTTTTACCGGCGACACGGTGAACGTGGTATAGCTCAGGCCGTAACCAAACGGATAGAGCGGGCCGTTAACCGCATCATAGTAGTGCGAGGTGTACTTGTTCGGCTTCGCAAAGTTGTAAGGCCGGCCAGTTGGCAGATGGTTGTAGTAAATCGGAATCTGACCCACTGAACGCGGGAAGGAGACCGGCAGTTTGCCCGATGGGTTATAGTCACCGAACAGCACATCGGCGATGGCGTTGCCACCTTCGGTGCCACTGAACCAGGTTTCCAGCACGGCATCAGCCATGCGATCTTCGTTCACTATCGACAGCGGGCGGCCGTTCATCAGTACAATCACCAGCGGCTTACCGGTAGCTTTGAGCGCGGCTAACAGCTTCTGCTGGCTCGGCGGGATCACCAGATCGCTGCGGCTGGAGGCTTCGTGCGCCATACCCTGCGCTTCACCCACGGCGGCGACCACCACATCGGCCTGCTTCGCTTTAGCGACCGCGTCATCAATCATCTGTTGCGGTGAACGCGTATCAACAGAAACAGCCTGCTCATAGAGGTTCAGGAAGTCCTGAATCCCTTTGTTGTCGGTGACGTTCGCGCCCTTCTCATACAGCAGCGTCGCTTTGCCTTCGGTGGCATTGCGCATGCCCTGCAGCAGCGAAACGGATTGCTTCGCCACGCCCGCCGCAGACCAGCTGCCCATAATGTCGCGCTGACTGTCTGCCAGCGGACCAATCAGGGCAATGGTGCCCGATTTTTTCAGCGGCAGCGTTTCCAGACGGTTTTTCAGCAACACGATGCTTTTACGCGCGACGTCGCGCGCTTCAGCCCGATGCAGACGGCTTTCCGCATTGGTATCCTGCGGGTCACTCTCTTTCGGACCTAAATGGCTGTAGGGATCGTTAAACAGGCCCATGTCATATTTGACGTTAAGCACATGCCGTGCCGCATCATCAATTTCAGCCATGGTAACGTCGCCGCTCTTCACCAGCGCAGGCAGATACTTGCTGTAATATTCGTCGCTCATGCTCATATCGACGCCCGACTTCAGAGCGATGCGCACCGCTTCCTGCGGATCGCTGGCGACGCCATGTTTGATCAGCTCTTTAATCGCACCGTGATCGCTGATGGTGATGCCTTTGAATTTCCACTTATCACGCAGCAGATCTTTCAGCAGCCAGCTGTCTGCCGTGGCCGGTACGCCATTGATGGAGTTGAGCGCCACCATCACGCCGCCGCTGCCCGCATCCAGTGAGGCTTTGTAGGGCGGCAGATAGTCCTGGAACATACGCTGCGGACTCATGTCCACGGTGTTGTAGTCGCGTCCCCCTTCCACTGCGCCATAGAGTGCGAAATGCTTCACGCTGGTCATTACGCTGTAGCGATCGGCCGCGCTTTTTCCCTGCATCGACTGCACCATGCTGCGACCCATTTCGCTGGTGAGATACGTATCCTCACCGAAACCTTCGGAACCACGACCCCAGCGCGGTTCGCGGCTGACATCCACCATCGGTGCCCATGTCATATTCAGCCCATCGTCGGCCGCTTCATAGGCGGAGACGCGCCCCACCTCTTTCACCGCATCCAGATCCCAGCTCGACGCCAGGGCTAAAGGAATAGGAAAAATGGTGCGCTGGCCATGAATAACGTCGTAGGCGAAAAACAGCGGGATTTTCAGGCGGCTGAGCTGCATCGCCTGATCCTGCATCGCGCGGATATCCTGACGGGTCACAGTATTAAAGATCGCGCCAACCTGACTCTTCTGAATCATGTCGCGAATCACTTCTTTCGGATTATCAGGTCCGACGCTGATTAAACGCAGCTGGCCGATTTTCTCGTCCAGCGTCATTTTTTTAAGCAGTTGGTTAACGAAGGCATCCCGCGCCTGTTCGGTCATCGGGTGGTTACCTTGCACTGTCTCAGCTAAAGCGGGTTGCATCGCGAGGGAGACAGCGAGACTAACAGAGCAAATCCATTTCATCAGGTTGGGTTCTCTTAAGTAACTGCGCAATATCGAATTAACAGGCGGCAGTGTGCCACAAGATGAGAATAGCAGGTAGCGGTCAGGGTCACACTGCGTTGTGGTCAGTTGACGTGCTACAGTTAGGACGCACTGATAAGACAAGGGAATTGCTCATGACACAAACCTCTGCCCTGCTTTCTGACCTGCGCCGCCTGGTCGGCCCCTCTCATCTGCTGACAGAACCTGAACAGACCGCCCGCTATCGCAAAGGCTTTCGCTCCGGCGAAGGTGACGCGCTGGCCGTGGCGTTCCCTGGTACGCTGCTGGAGCTCTGGCGGGTACTGCAAACGCTGGTGAATGCGGATGTCATCATCCTGATGCAGGCGGCCAATACCGGCCTGACCGAAGGGTCAACGCCGCATGGCGACGATTACGATCGCCCGCTGGTGATCGTCAGTACCCTGCGACTCGATAAGCTTCAGCTGATTGACAGTGGCCAGCAGGTGCTGGCGTTCCCCGGCAGTACACTCTATCAGCTGGAAAAAGCGCTGAAGCCGCTGGGGCGCGAGCCTCACTCGGTGATTGGCTCCTCCTGTATTGGTGCCTCGGTGCTGGGCGGCATCTGCAATAATTCCGGCGGATCGCTGATTAAGCGCGGCCCGGCCTACAGCGAAATGGCCCTGTTTGCTCAGATTGATGCACAGGGAAGACTGAAGCTGGTTAACCATCTCGGCATCGATCTGGGAACGTCGCCGGAAGAGATTCTGGGGCGACTGGATGACGATCGCTGGCAGCCTAAAGATGTGCAGCACGATGGCCGTCACGCTTCCGATCATGAATATGCAGACCGGGTGCGTGAAGTTGATGCCGATACGCCAGCGCGTTACAACGCTGATGCGCGTCGTCTGTTCGAAGCATCCGGCTGTGCCGGAAAACTGGCGGTCTTCGCGGTGCGACTTGATACCTTCCCCACTGAACCGCAGCAGCAGGTGTTTTACATCGGCACTAACGAACCCGCTGTGCTCAACGATATCCGCCGTCACATGCTGGCGCATTTTACTCATTTGCCGGTGGCGGGCGAATATATGCACCGCGACATCTATGACATTGCGGAAGTCTATGGCAAAGACACCTTCCTGATGATCGACAAGCTGGGCACCGATAAGATGCCGCTGTTTTTCACGCTGAAGGGGCGGATTGATGCCTGGCTGAACAAGCTCTCCTTCGTTAAACCGCACTTCAGCGATCGCCTGCTGCAGCGCCTGAGTAAACTGTTTCCGGCGCATCTGCCCAAACGCATGAAGCAGTATCGCGATAAATATGAACATCATCTGATGCTGAAGATGTCGGGCGACGGCGTGGCAGAAGCGCGTCAGTTCCTGCGTGACTACTTCCGCGAAGGCGGCGGCGAGTTCTTTGAGTGTGAAGGCAAAGAAGGTGCGCACGCCTTTCTGCATCGCTTTGCGGCGGCAGGTGCGGCCGTGCGCTACCACGCGGTGCATGCCGATGAGGTCGAGGATATTCTGGCGCTGGATATCGCCCTGCGTCGCAACGATGCGGACTGGTTTGAAACTCTGCCCGATGAGATTCGCGCATCTTTAAGCCATCGCCTCTACTATGGTCACTTCTTCTGTCATGTCTTCCATCAGGATTACATCGTCAGAAAAGGGGTCGATGTGCACGCGCTGAAAGCGCAGATGCTGGAGATCCTTCAGGCGCGCGGCGCGGAATATCCCGCTGAACATAACGTTGGGCATCTCTATCAGGCGAAACCGCAACTGGCGGCGTTCTATCGCCGGCTCGATCCGACTAACAGCTTCAATCCCGGCATTGGCAAAACCAGCAAGCAAAAAGGCTGGGCGGTGAAACAGGTTTAACTCGCTGTTATCTGTCAGCCTGCCCTTCTCTGCAGGCTGACGTTCAAAACAGCCGAACCAGCAGACCCCATAAAACCTGCAGACTATTTGGTTATTCAGTTAATGAAATAGTCATCACTTAATCCAGCCTGACTGCTTTCCCTGATTACCGATTGCCCTTACCTTGTCTGCTAATAATATTTTAATAAAAAATTAATCCATCCTCCCATATTGAACCCACATTATTTTATGTCTCTGGGTTATGCGCAACGCCTCACAAAAAACCACCCTGACAATTTATAATTCGCGTCGCGAAAAATATATTCACGACACAAAAATAAAAGACCACAAATATTAATTTACCTCAGGGCAGGATCTTCCATGTCTAAAAAAAACTACACATTAGTATTGATGGAAATAATAGCGCTGTCAGCAGGCGTAACGGCAATGTCATCAACGCCAGCCTATGCTGCCGGATTTGTTGACGACTCAACGCTGACAGGAAATGTTTTTTACTGGCAGCGACAGCGAGACCGAAAAGAGAGCGATCCCGCCAGTCAGCATCAGGGAGAGTACCAGGCTAATTTACACCATACTTCACTCAACAGTAACCTCGACTATCAGTCCGGCTATGCCGGGGACTGGATTGGCATGGACCTCGCCGTGTTTGGCGCCGTTGAACTTTCCAATAGCGGTCCCGCCGCACCCAATGAAATTGGCTTCAGTAAATCGCATTCCCGCTGGAATGAAAAATGGAATGGCGACAGCAGTGGCGCATCGGTTTATAAAGCCGCACTGAAATTAAAACATAACGACTACTGGTTACGCGCGGGTTATATCCAGCCAACCGGACAGACACTGATTGCGCCTCACTGGAGTTTCCTGCCCGGCACCTATCGCGGATTTGAAACGGGTGCACTTTATGATTTCCAGCAAGCAGGCGCATTATCACTCTCCTGGATGTGGACCGATAAATATAAAGCCCCCTGGTATCGTGATTTATATAATTTCCGGCAGGCTGATAATAAAACGCCTGTCAGCTACCTGCATTCATTCGGCATGAAATATGACTTCAAAAATAATCTGGTGCTTGAAGGTGCATTTGGTCAGGCCGCACATTATATGGATCAATATTTTGCCAAAGCATCCTGGTCTGCCAGCCCAGGTGGTAACGAACTGCGCACCAGCTATCAGTTTTATGGCGCACGCGACAAAGTCTCGGGGGGCGCCGCAAACCCGCGTGATGTCTATGATGGCCTGGCCTGGTTACAGGCGATCACCGTCGGTTATACCGTCGGCCCGGTGGATCTCCGACTTGAAGGCAGCTGGGTTAAAGCTGAAGGGAATCAGGGCTTTTTCCTGCAGCGCATGACGCCGGGCTACGCCACCTCCAACGGACGAATGGATATCTGGTGGGATTCGCGTTCTGACTGGAACGCCAATGGTGAAAAAGCGATCTTTGCGGGCGCGATGCTCGATTTATCGCCGTGGCAGCTGACGGGCTGGAAAGCCGGCGCATCTTACGTCTGGGGCTGGGATGCAAAACCCGCCACGCTCCCCACCGTTGACCAGAGTCAGCGACTGAGAGAGTCGGCCTGGAACCTTGATCTGATCTATCAAATCCAGCAGGGCCGGGCCAAAGACACCCAGTTCCATCTTCACTATACCCGCTACAAAAATCACAGCGACCTGCCCAGCTTCAGCAATGGATACAACAACATTTTCCAGGACGAGAAGGACATCAAATTTATTGTTATCGCGCCGTTTACGCTGTTCTGACGCCCTGCGGACTTTCGGAACTATTTTCACCATTAAGGATGAATCAACATGTTCAAGTTAAGCCTTATCGCGCTCACTCTGCTGAGCGTTACCGCCACAGGCCACGCCAGCTCGTCAGGGCAGAAGGTGGTTGATCAAATCAGCCAGTTTGGCGTGACCTATCAGGTAACAGACAACCAGGCGGGACTGCACGGTACAGATTGCGCCGCGTTAGGCGCCGATTTTGCCTCCTGTAACCGCGCCATTATCACGCTGACCAATAACGGCCCTGCACTGACCGACAAAAACTGGGCCATCTACATGAGCAACATCCGCCAGACGCTGCGGGTCGATAACGATCAGTTTACATTGACGCATCTGGTCGGAGACTTAACGCGACTGGAGCCAACAGAGAAATTCACGGGTATTGGCGCGGGCGAATCAGTGCAGATCCCCATCGTTAACGAATACTGGCAACTGTTCGTGACTGATGTGATGCCGCGCTGGTATGTCACCTCCGGTGAGGCGACGCCAAAAATTATTGCCAGCACTGACTACGAAGATCCCAGCCAGTTTGTATTGCCGCTGGATAACCACTGGCGACGCAGTGCCGATGACAATAACGTCCTGATGCAGCCTGTCAGCCGGTTTGAGAAAAACAGCGATGTCGCCACCCTGCCAGCCTCAGCATTGCGGGGGCAAATCACACCCACGCCGCTGGACGTTAAACTTCGTTCGCAGGATGCCGATCTCAGCCGTGGCGTCACCTTGTCACTGACTGGACTGAGCCGTGAAACCGCTGAGGCAGTGAGACAGCGTATGGCACTGCTTGGCCTCAAAGAATCGCCTGATGGATTCGCTATTAACACGCAGGTCAAACCGGGTCACTTTAGCGGCAAAAAAGCGATATCGGGCGCATACGACCTCGATATTACTTCCCGCCGTGCGAGCATAGTCGGCTACGACGCTGCCGGTGCGTTCTACGGTCTGATGTCGATTCTGTCACTGGTCCCCTCAGAGGGCGCGCCACGGATTGCCACGCTGGAAGCCCATGATGCGCCGCGCTTTGCTTATCGCGGTGCCTTCCTTGACGTTGCCCGTAACTTCCACAGTAAACAGGCGGTGATGCGACAGCTTGATCAGATGGCATCGTGGAAGATGAACCGTTTCCATTTCCACCTCAGTGATGATGAAGGCTGGCGGATTGAGATTCCCGGCCTACCGGAACTCACGGAAGTGGGTGCGAAACGCTGTCATGATCTTTCCGAACAAAAGTGTCTGCTGCCGCAACTGGGTTCCGGCCCCTTCAGTGATAACAATGGCAGCGGCTATTTCAGTCGCGCTGACTATATAGAGATTGTTAAATATGCGCAGGCGCGCCACATTCAGGTCATCCCGGAAATTGATATACCCGCCCATGCCCGGGCGGCGGTCATCTCAATGGAAGCGCGCTATCAGCGGCTGATGAAGGAGGGGAAACCTGACGAGGCTAACGCCTGGCGCCTGATCGATCCGACCGATAACTCCAACACCACCTCAGTGCAGTTTTACGACCGTACCAGCTATCTCAACCCCTGCATTGAAAGTTCACAACGCTTCGTGGACAAAGTGATTGGTGAAATCAAGGCGATGCACCAGGAGGCAGGCCAGCCACTCAGCGTCTGGCATTTTGGCGGTGATGAAGCGAAGAATATCCGGCTGGGCGCAGGCTACTCTGACAAAAACAGTCCAAAACCGGGTACCGGTCTGCAAGACCTGAGCCGCGAAGATTTGCCATGGGCAAAATCACAGGCCTGTCAGGCACTGGTGAAAAGCGGCAAAGTGGAAGATCTGGCCCATCTGCCGAGCTATTTTGCCCTGACCGTGAACGAAATCGTGAACCGGCACGGTATTGGCAAAATGCAGGCCTGGCAGGATGGCCTGAAAGATGTCAAACATGCCGGAGAGTTCGCGACGCCGCGTGTCGCAGTCAACTTCTGGGATACCCTCTACTGGGACGGTTTTGACAGCGCCGGTGACTGGTCACAGAAAGGGTACGACGTAGTCATCTCCAGCCCTGACTACCTCTATCTGGACTTCCCGTATGAAGTTAACCCACTGGAGCGCGGCTACTACTGGGGCACTCGCTTCAACGATGAGCGAAAAATCTTTGGCTTCGCACCGGACAACCTGCCGCAGAATGCTGAAACTTCGGTAGATCGCGACGGTAACGTTTTCAGCGCCAAATCCGCGAAACCCTGGAAAGGGGCTTATGGTATTTCGGCCCAGCTGTGGAGCGAGACCGTGCGCACTGACGATCAAATGGAGTACATGAACTATCCTCGCCTCCTTTCAGTCGCAGAACGCAGCTGGCACCGCGCCAGCTGGGAGCGGGACTATCAGCCGGGTGAGGAGTATACCGGTGGCAAAACACAACTTGTTGATCAGAAGGCGCTTCTGAACGACTGGCAGCGATTTGCCAACCTGCTGGGACAACGGGAACTGGCAAAACTGGATAAAGCGGGTATTGATTATCGCCTGCCCGTACCGGGAGCAAAAATTGCTGATGGTATTCTGTTGATGAACGTGGCATTGCCTGGCATTACGCTGGAATACAGCCTGGACAAGGGTGAGAACTGGCAGCGCTACGACGCCAACAGACCGCCGCAGGTCAACGGTACTGTCGCCATTCGGTCGGTGAGCAGCGATGGCCAGCGCACCAGCCGTGAGGAAACGTTGTAGTCAGCGGGAGTGAGAAAACAGGCTTAAAAGCCCGTGTTTTGGACATAAAAAAGGCCGACAGACGTCGGCCCTTTCACCTCTGAAACGGGTTCTTTTAAACCAGCTTCTCTTCGGGTACCGGCTCCACATCTGCTATCTGCTGACGGCGCTCAATAATCATGGTCTGCGGAGTGGAGAGCAGAATGCCCTCTTTACGCAGACGCGTCAGAATATCGAACAGCAGATCGCTCTTCGCTCCTGCTATCTGCCGCTGACCGGCAACATTACCGGTGACGCTCAGAACAATCCCTTGCTGGGTCAGATCTTTAAACGAAACCGATGGCTCAGGTGTTTCCAGAATACGTTCGTTTTCGTTATAAACTTCCAGCAGAATATCGCGCACCTTTACCGGGTCGATATTTAGCGGGAAGGTCAGCGTAATGGTGACCACACCCTGCGCATTACCCATTGTCGCGTTGCGCACGTTCTGCGAGATAAACTGCGAGTTCGGCACAATCACGGTGGATTTGTCGCCCAGCTGAATCTCCGTGGCACGCACATTAATCCGGCGAATATCCCCTTCAATGCCGCTGATGCTCACCAGATCGCCGACTTTCACTGGCCGCTCGGTCAACAGAATCAGACCGGAGATAAAGTTCTTCACGATCTCCTGTAAGCCAAAACCGATACCAACCGACAACGCACTGACGATCCAGGCCAGCTTGTTCCACTGCAGCCCCATAATCGACAGGGTCAGCAGAATAATCAGCACATAACCGATGTTGCTGAACAGCGTCACCAGCGACACCCGCATCCCCACATCCATGGTGGTTTTTGGCAGGAAATCGGTATCAAGCCAGCGACGCACCGAACGCAGCACATAGATGCCGACAATCAGGCAAATTATCGCATTCACCATATGCGCTGGCACAATGTTCAGGGATTCGAGGCCTTTACCGCCCCAGAACTCAATGACTTTTTGCAGCAGCTCAATCGGCGTTGAAGAGGCAAAGGTGCCGTTGACCAGCGCCAGCGCCACCACCAGCACCAGGAAGGTTTTACCGATGGCCGTCAGCAGCGTAGCCGTTTGCTGCAAATGACGCTCATTGATGTTAAGTGAACTCTGAATGCGTCGACCGGTGGCATTACTGGTCGAAAAGAGACTCTCACAACCATCCTTGAGCAGGTGACTCAGGAAGTAGAACGAACCAAACAGCAGACCGCACCAGATCACTTCATAACTCAGGAAGCGCGCCAGCGTAACGTAACCGATCAGCAGCGACACGAGGATGGCAACCGCGGTCAGCGTCAGGCCCATCTGAATCAGCCCGACCAGCGTTGAGCGTGCTTCCGGCGGTGTGCCCGCCTGGGTCAGGCGACGGCGTACGCGGTTGGTGCGCATGCTGATCGCCAGTGCAGTACTGCCAATCAACAGTGCCGTCAGGCCGTTGGCAAAAATGGTGGTATTCAGACTGGTGCCGACGCTGTAGTTAAACGCCTCGACCGTCTGGAAGATAAACACCAGCACAGCGGTGATGGGTGGAAACGGCTTTAATGCCATCGCCACTTCATTGGAGATAGCCGGTAAGCGCCAGCTGGGCCTGCGGGTAGAGAGGAATGCGCGCCCCAGTCCGGCAATCAGGCCACAAAAGACGCTTAGCTGCACCAGACGATCAACAAAGTCCTGAACGTTTTCAGAGACCTCATCCCGGCGGGTAAAGGCCAGAGAGAGAAAGTTAAAGGTGAGGACAACAGCCGCCAGCGTAGTCAGCGCTACCGCTGCCGCCAGGAAACTGCGGCGCAGTTTTCCTTCCGGCAGTTTATTAATGCTGACCCAGGCCAGAAACTCTTCACTGTAGCGACGACCGACCGTCATCACCAGCAATGCCGCCAGCAGCCAGAAGACACTGCCCACGCGCCAGCCCGGCTCCCATGAGAGTGCCGCGGTATCCTGCAACTCCTGCAGGAACTCACCAATCTTCTCACCATCCAGATCCTGGCTATTGAGCAACGGTGACCAGAAGCGTGCACCAAGGATGCTGCCGGAGTTCAACGCCAGCTGGCTTTTCAGCTGATCACGACGCAGGTTAACAATCTGCGAGGAGAGCATCAGCGCGCCATTTTTAATCCCTTCTGCCTGTTTGATTTGGTCGTCGAGTTTGCCTTTCTGGCTCTCAAGCGCGTTACGCTTGCGTGTCACTTCCGGGGTTTCTTTCACCCCACTGTCGGCTTTCGGGGCCGGGCCAAGTACACCCAGCTGTGCATCGACCTGCTGGCGATCGGGTACCAGCGCCTGCCCGAGCGTATCGGCACTGCCAGAGAGTTCCAGCGCCATTTCATTCAGCTGTGTCAGCTTGTTTTCGCCGGCATCGACGGAGACCTGACTTTTAATTTTATCGAGGATCTTCTGCATTTTCGGCAGTTCCACCGCAGCATTCAGCTTCGGTGGCGCATCCTGTTCCTGAGCAGGCGTGGCCGTATTATCCGCGGCCAGCGCCAGCGCCGGGGCAAACCCCACCAGCGCCAGCATTAACAATGCAAAAAAGGATCGTATAAACATATGAGTAAGATTCCGGCAGCTTAAATCAGGCGATCTTCCCTCGCCAGTCGCGCGTAGTGTAGGGCTTTGCAAGGGAGGGCAATATAGGAATAACGGGCATTTTTTGGGGCTGATTCCGGGCGGTCAGAGGCAAAAAAGGGCCTGAAGCCTCTGACCACATTCTATTCTGGCATCCTGCTCAGCCTGCAGGCAATGCCTGTCGCGCAATACAACATGTCGGCTATTTTTACTCGACGCCGGCACTGCTGGCACCATTGCTGGCGACCTGGCCCGACTTCTGTTTTTTATAAGCCAGTGCGGCCGCAGGGACCGGTGCCGCTTTACCGGTCTCGATCCAGCTACGCAGACGGTTAGCGTCGGCGAAGTGGGTATATTTGCCAAAGGCATCCAGTACCACCAGCGCCACCGGACGATTATTAATCATGGTACGCATCACCAGGCAGTGGCCTGCCTCATCCGTGTAACCGGTTTTGGTCAGCTGAATATGCCAGTCATTTTTATAGACCAGATGGTTGGTGTTGCGGAACGGCAGCGCATAGCTCGGATGAGCAAAAACCGCCGTCTCTTCTTTCGTGGTGCTAAGCGCGCCCAGCTCCGGATATTCCCGTGTGGCTTTGAGCAACTTAACCAGGTCCTGTGCACTTGAGACGTTTTGCGTCGACAAACCGGTCGGCTCGACATAGCGGGTCTGTTTCATGCCCAGCGATCGCGCTTTCGCGTTCATTGCCCGGATAAAGGCGTTATAACCGCCCGGATAGGCGTGCGCGAGACTGGCAGCAGCACGGTTTTCCGAGGACATCAGTGCCAGCAGCATCATATTACGGCGGCTGATCTGACTGTTGAGCTTCACGCGTGAGAAGACACCACGCATTTCCGGCGTCTGGCTGATATCGACAGGTATCATCTCGTTCATCGGCTGATGCGCATCCAGCACGACCATCGCCGTCATCAGCTTGGTGATCGACGCGATAGGCCTGACCCGATCCGGATGGCTGGAAAAGAGCACTTTATTGGTGGTGAGGTCGACAATCATCGCACTGCCAGAGGCGATCTGCGGCTGAGCGATAGGCGCAAGTTGCGACAGTGTGGTAGTCGCCTGCGCCGGAAGTGAAACAATCTGCCCTGAAACGAGCAGCGCCAGCGAAAGCAGAGTAAAACGAATTTTTGCAGGCATCGTAGAAAAAAACCCGGTTATGAAGATGTACTGTGTCAGACCGACACAGGCCGCCCGCCTCAGTAAACTCGCAGCGCGGGCTGGCAGCGGTATCATACCCGTAAGGTTAAGAAATTTCCTGGTGAGATTGTTTCCGGGCGTAAAAAGAGAACTGCCGCCAGAGCGGCGGCAGCGTTCTATCAGAAAAGATGCGGTCCATATCCCCACAGCACGACAGTTAATGCCAGTAACACTTCAAATACCAGCACGCCGATGGCCAGCGTTGAGCCGGAAAAGCGCAGACTCTCTTCGCGGTCGATATTCAGAAACAGGGGGATGCCGATATAGAGCAGATAGCCGGTGTAAAGCAGCGCCAGCGCACCTGCCAACACACAGAGCCAGACCAGCGGATAGAGTGCGACAAGTCCGCTCAGGAACAGCGGCGTAGCGACGTAACCGGCAAAGACCGTACAGCGCTGAACGCCGGGACGCTGAGGGTAATCCCGCGCCATCCAGTGAATCACGCGTCCCATTACCGCCACGCCACCCAGAATAATCAGATAGAATAGAATGCCCAGCCCGATCCCGGTCGCCAGGTTAAGTTGCACATATTGCCCGTCGCCCAGATTCCAGCCCAGCTGAGTTGTTCCGATAAAGGCGCAGATCACCGGGATCGCCGCCATCAGCAGAACATGATGGGTGTAATGGTGCGATACGCTTTCATTCTCTTGCTTAATATGACGCATTTCCTGGTTCGGATGCGCCAGAAGTCCCCAGACATGGTTCATACAGTCACTCCTCTGATGCGATGGGCCGCCCGGTGATGCATGCGTCTTTGGGGGCAGCGTCTTCTCAAGTATAAACGGCAGTAAAACTTTCGTGGTGACCGGACAAAAAAACAGCGTAAATAAACCCCTCCATCGTGCACGGGCGGAAGGGAGGCCAAATCGCGTATAGACTGAAAGAAACCATCACCCAATGCACAGGGAGAGTCATTTTGCATCTGGATATCAACGCATTAATTACACAGTACGGCTATCTGGCACTTTTTATTGGCTGTATTGCCGAAGGAGAAACATTTACATTGCTGGGCGGCGTGGCCGCGCATGAGGGGCTGCTGCGTTACGTGGGCGTGGTGCTGGCCGCGATGGGTGGCGGCATTGTCGGCGATCAACTGCTCTACTGGGTAGGCCGCCGCTGGGGCACGCGCATCCTGCGCCGCTTTAAAAAGCATCAGGATAAAGTGGTCAAGGCGAACCGACTGATTAAACGCCGTCCCAGCCTGTTTGTAATTGGCGTGCGTTTTATGTATGGCTTCCGACTGATTGGCCCGATTATTATCGGTGCAAGCCGCCTTAATCCAATGAAGTTTTTCATTCTTAACGTTATCGGAGCGGCCATCTGGGCCGTGATTTTCGTGACCCTCGGCTATTTCGCGGGCGGCATCATCGCGCCATGGCTGCACAAACTCGATCAGCATCTGAAACATCTGCTGTGGCTGGTGGGCGCGGTCATCTTTGCCTTTGTGCTGCGCTGGTTCATCCGCCGCTGGCATAACCGTCGGGCCGATCAGGAATAAATGAAATAAACAACGCCATTGCCAGCAGGCGTCACTGGCAGTGAACGTCAGCAGGGTCGCCAGACACGCATCAGCGCCCGGCCACCCTGCTGACCACGTCGTCAGTTTCACCTGCCCTATTCTACGCGCTTTCCCTTCCCTGCCTTATTCAACCTTACGTTAACCATCTGTGCCCAACCGAAGCCGCATCGAATAGCTCAGCTATAGTTAGCAGGGACACTGACAGGGAGATGAGAATGAGTAAGGTAAAACGTAAGATTGAAGACCACGGTGTCATTGGCGATTTGCGCACCTGTGCGCTGATCGCCAATGACGGCACCATTGATTATCTTTGCTGGCCTGAACTCGACAGCCCGTCGGTCTTTGCCGCCCTGCTCGATAGCGATGACGCCGGACTTTTCTCTCTGGCTCCTGACTGGCCCAATGCACGACGTCAGCAACTCTACCTGCCCGACACCAACATCCTGCAGACCCGCTGGCTGGATGATGAAGGCGTGGCAGAAATCACCGACTACATGCCGATTTGTGATGACAGGGATAAGATGCCGCGCCTGATCCGTCGGCTCAAAATGGTCCGCGGCAGTGCCACCTTTCAGATGCGCTGTTCGCCCCGCCACGACTATGCCCGGGCGCAGACCCGTGCAGAAGCGCATAATGGCTGTATCGACTTTCATGCTGAGGGCCAGCCGTCGCTGCGCCTTGCAGCCTCGGTGGTGATGACGCTGGAGGATGAGAGTGCGACAGCCCACTTCACGTTACAGCCCGGCGAATATGCGCAGTTCGAATTTGGCAGCGTGGATGATGCGCATATCGAAGCGCTGGCCACTGAACACTGCTTTGAAGAGACACTGAATTACTGGCGACACTGGAGCAGCCACAGCACCTATCAGGGACGCTGGCGTGAAATGGTGCAGCGTTCGGCGCTGGTCCTGAAGCTCCTGACTTCGTATCAGCACGGCTCCATTGCGGCGGCGGCAACGTTTGGTCTGCCTGAAGAACTGGGTGGCGAACGCAACTGGGACTATCGCGCCTCCTGGATCCGCGACGCGTCCTTCAGCATGTATGCGCTGATGCGGCTGGGTTATATCGATGAAGCTAAACACTTTACTCACTGGGTGGGTCGCTGCGTTGAAAACAGCCATCATGATGAAATGCGCCTGCAGGTGATGTACCGTCTCGACAGCGGCACTGAGTTGCATGAGATGGAATTACTGAATCTCTCCGGCTATGCCGACTCCCGACCGGTGCGCATCGGCAATGATGCCTGGCAGCAGACGCAACTCGATATCTATGGCGAACTGATGGATGCGGTCTATCTGGCCAACAAATATGGCGAGGCGATCTCTCAGCGCGGCTGGCAACATGTGGTCAAAATGATCGACTGGCTAAGCGAGAACTGGGATCAGCCCGATGCCGGTATCTGGGAGATGCGCGGCGAACCGGAGCATTTCCTGCATTCACGTCTGATGTGCTGGGTAGCGATGGATCGTGCGCTGCGTCTCGGCATGAAGCGATCCCTGCCGATGCCTTACGAGCGCTGGGATCGGGCACGCCGTGAGATCCGCGAAGATATCTGGGCGAACTTCTGGAACAGCGAACGCGGTCACTTCTCTTCGACCCGGCATGGCGAATACCTTGACGCCTCCATGCTGCTGATGCCGCTGGTACGCTTTGTTGGTGCCACCGATCCGGACTGGATTGCCACACTGGATGCGATCAAAGCCAACCTGGTGAGTGATGGTATGGTGCGGCGTTACAATACGCATGAGACGCCCGCCGACGGTCTTAAAGGATCGGAAGGTTCGTTTGGCGCCTGCTCCTTCTGGTATGTCGAATGTCTGGCACGCGCAGGGCGGATTCAGGAGGCGCATTTTGAATTCGAGAAGTTGCTGAGCTACGCCAATCCGCTGGGCCTTTATGCCGAGGAGTTTGACAGTCACGGCCATGCGCTGGGGAATACACCGCAGGCGCTGACTCATCTGGCGTTGATCAGTGCCGCCTTTTTCCTGAACCGCAAACTCAGTGGCGAACAGACGCAGTGGCAACCTTGATCGGTGGTAACCCCGGAAAGCCCCATTTTTACCCTCCTGATTCACGGAAATGCGCTAACATCCGCGCTGAAATTACGTAAAGTATTGCAGGGAGGTTAAAATCCCGATTCACAACGTCAGTTTAATGAACATATAATGCGCAGCAGGTCACATTGGCCAGCATGAATTCGACACACTGAACAGCCTGAAATATGGCGATAAAGAATTGTAAAATATGAAAATCATTCGCGCTTTCGCTTCAATCGCACTGGCTCTGGCGGCGTTCAGCCAGTCAGCCTTTGCTGTGGTTTACCCGTTGCCGCCGGCCAACAGCCGTCTGATCGGGGAAAATATCGAAATTACTGTTCCTGAAGACAGCAAACTGCCGCTGGAAGCTTTTGCGGCACAGTACCAGATGGGCCTCAGCAATATGCTGGAAGCCAATCCGGGCGTTGACGTTTATCTGCCAAAGGCTGGCAGCAAAATGATCATCCCACAGCAGCTGATCCTGCCTGACGCACCGCGTGAAGGCATTGTGATTAACAGCGCGGAGATGCGTCTTTACTACTACCCGAAGGGCAGCAAAACCGTCGTGGTTCTGCCAATTGGTATCGGTGAACTGGGTAAAGATACGCCGATCAGCTGGACTACCGCGGTAGAACGTAAGAAAGATGGCCCGACCTGGACGCCAACCAAAGGTATGCATGCGGACTACGCGGCTCGCGGCGAAACGCTGCCAGCGGTGTTCCCGGCAGGCCCGGATAACCCAATGGGCCTTTACGCGCTTTACATTGGTCGTCTTTATGCGATTCACGGCACCAACGCCAACTTCGGCATCGGCCTGCGCGTGAGCCATGGCTGTGTGCGTCTGCGTGCTGACGATATCAAATGGCTGTATCAGAATGTGCCGGTTGGCACACGCGTACAGTTCGTTGATCAGCCCGTGAAAGCGACGGTAGAGCCGGACGGTTCACGTTATGTGGAAGTGCATAACCCACTGTCGACCACTGAAGAGCAGTTCAACTCACGTGAGCTGGTGCCGATTACCCTGACTCAGGCCGTGAGCAAAATTGTGGTTGATGCCAGCGTGAATCAGGATCAGGTTAATGCCGCGATTCAGAGCCGTACCGGTATGCCAGTAAAAGTGAATGGTGTGGAAAACAATGTCCAGACTGCGCCTGTTCCGGTACCCGAAAATTCACAGGCTGTTCCTCAGGAAGAGCCAATGACGCCGGTAACGCCACAGGGTGCAAGCAGCGATGCTACTCAGCCACAGCAGCCAGCCACTGAGCCAGCTGCACCTGCTGCACCTGCTGCACCTGCTGCGCCGGTAACACCTGCAGCGCCAGCAGCAGCGGCAAATACCAGCTCGTAACTGTCACTCTGCCCTCAGAAGCCAGCGCCTGTCGCTGGCTTTTTTATTGCCTGCATAAAGGCAAATTGACGAATATTTCTCCTCTCCTTCCCCACGTGACCATCATTAATCTGTCATATAAAGCGCGTATCACACTCCGTTAACCCGATGCATATCAGCATCCGGCATCAGCCATATGAGGTACACCATGAGCGAAAACAGTCTCTCCTCCTCATCAGCCCAGGGACGGCCCGATTTCAACGGCAAGGGCAGTCGCTTCAGCAAGCCGCTATTTTTTATTCTGCTGGTCGCCGGACTGGCCTTCGCCGGACTCAACCTGGTCAATGACGTCGAACAGACCAATATGCCGGTCACCAGCTATCAGCCGTTCTTTCTGCTGGGACTGGCGTTGCTGATTGCGCTCGGCTTTGAGTTCGTCAACGGTTTCCACGATACCGCCAATGCAGTTGCTACAGTGATTTACACACACTCGCTCACGCCCGGCGTCGCGGTGGTCTGGTCCGGTTTCTGTAACTTTATGGGCGTGCTGCTCTCCAGCGGCGTGGTTGCATTTGGCATTATCTCGCTGCTGCCGGTCGAGCTGATCCTGCAGGCCAGCAGCGGCAACGGCTTCGCCATGGTCTATGCGTTGCTTTTCTCCGCCATTATCTGGAATCTCGGCACCTGGTATTTCGGCCTGCCGTCGTCGTCGTCGCATACCCTGATTGGCTCGATTATTGGCGTCGGGGTTGCCAACGCCATGCTGCACGGGCGCAGCGGTATGAGCGGCGTAGACTGGGATCAGGCGCTGAAGGTGGGCTACGCTCTGCTACTGTCACCGGTGGTCGGCTTTGTCTGCGCCGGGCTGTTGCTCTGGGTGATGAAGATCTTTATTCGCAATCGGCAGCTTTATCAGGCGCCGAAAAGCGATCAACCGCCACCGGTCTGGATTCGTGGCCTGCTAATCCTGACCTGTACCGGCGTCTCATTTGCGCACGGCTCCAACGATGGGCAGAAAGGGATGGGGCTGATTATGCTGATCCTGGTCGGTACCATGCCGATCGCCTACGCCCTCAACCGATCGCTGCCTGCCGATCAGATCCCACGCGTAGCCGCGCTGACTGAAGTGACCGCGCATCAGCTGTTGCAGCTGCAACCGGCGACGGCGAACCCGCCGGCGGCCCGCGACGTGCTGACCGGCTTTGTCGGCAGTAACCAGATGAATGCCGATGTGTTGCCGGCGCTGGCGAGGACGCTGAACGAGGTAGGCGATCAGATCCGCCGTTACGGCTCCATGGACAATATTCCTGCTCAGGCGGTGACCAACACCCGCAACCAGATGTATCTGGCCTCAGAGTCGATTAAGCATCTGCAAAACACGAAAGTTGCAATGCCGCAGGAGACGGAACGCAACCTTAAGGCGGTGAAAGCGGAACTCGACAGCGCCACCCGCTTTATCCCGATGTGGGTGAAAGTGGTGGTGGCGATTGCGCTGGGTCTTGGCACCATGGTGGGCTGGCGCAGAATTGTGGTGACAGTGGGAGAACGAATTGGGAAAACGCACCTGAGCTATGCGCAGGGTGCCAGCGCCGAACTGGTGGCGATGATGACCATTGGCGCGGCCGATGGCTTTGGCCTGCCGGTATCGACCACCCATGTGCTGTCGTCCGGTGTGGCGGGCACGATGGCGGCCAACCGATCTGGCCTGCAGTTTTCGACCCTGCGTAATCTGGCTGTCGCCTGGATATTAACGCTGCCGGTCTCTATTCTGCTCTCCGCCCTGCTCTACTGGCTGTTCACCCATTTCTGATACACCGCTGGCTCACCGCCTCTCAGGAGGTGAGCCAATGCTGACCAGAGTCATGTGGAGAGCCGCTGTTGCCCATAAAGCCGCAGTGTGATCAGCAGCGCGCCCAGCACCATCATCGCGGCAGCCAGATAGACTGACTGCATCCCCCAGTGTCCGATAAACAGCCCCGCCACCGGGCCGGTTAAACCCAGCCCAAGATCGAGGAAAGCGGAATAGGTGCCCAGCGCCGAGCCCTGATCCTGACGCTCAACCCTTTTTACCGCCTCAACACCCAGCGCCGGAAAGACCAGCGAAAAACCGCTGCCGGTCAGGAATGCGCCCACGCCCACCAGCCAGGCGCTATCCGCCTGCCAGATAATCAGCAGTCCCAGACACTCCAGCAGAAAAGAGAATAGCGACACACGCAATCCACCAAAGCGGGTAATAAAGCGACCAAACCCCAGCCGCACCAGCACAAAACCCAGGCTGAACAGCGTTAGCGCATAGGCTGCGCCCTGCCAGTCACGACTGGCAAAATAGAGGGTAATAAAGGTCGCGATGACGCCAAAACCGATCGTGCCGAAGCCCAGCGCCAGACCATAAAGCCAGACGCGGGAGAAGACGCGGTGAAACGGAATGCGCTCGCCGACGCTGACGGTGACCGACGGTTTGCGGCTGGCCATCAGATAACCGGCGACGCCCATCAGCGCAATCAGTCCGGCAAATCCACTCATGCCAAATTGATTGTTGAGCAGCACGCCCAGCGGTGCACCCACAGCCATCGCCAGATACGTGGCGACACCGTTCCAGGAGATGACGCGCGCGGTCTGCAACGGCCCGACGATATTCATGCCCCACAGCGTAGAGCCCGTGCTGCTGAAGCTTTCGCCTACCCCGAGAAACAGTCGCCCGATAGCCAGCAGCGCCAGACTCAGCCACGGCCAGCTGCTCAGCATTGCGGCCACGATAGTCAGCACCCCGCTCATGCCGCAGCAGAGCAGTCCCAGCATCACCACCCGTTTTGGCCCCAGCCGATCGGCCAGACGGCCCGACTGCGGACGACTGAGCAGCGTCGCAAAATATTGAATGCTGATAATCAGTCCGGCAATAAAGGAGCTGAAGCCAAGATGATTTTTGACAAAGCCCGGCAGTACGGCCAGCGGCAGTCCGACGGAGAGATAACAGAAGAAAGTGAAGATAATAACGGAGAGGATTCGTTTGTTGAGCTGGCTGTTGCTCAGTACAGCGGTGTCAGACATAGCAGGCTAGTGGTATAGGAAATTTTGCCCACTATACCGTCAGGTCGCGAAGGGGTCGCCTGGTTTTTTATCACAAACCATGAACAATCGCGTGACGATCGATTGCCTGCGCAATATCGCCGGAGTTTTTTAACGCGCGGATTTCACTGAATAAGCCATCGGCTTCGCCATAAGCTTTGCGCAGATAACCCAGCCACTGTTTGATACGCGCCACGTGATAGAGGCCGGTATCGCCCTGCTTCTCCAGCCGGCTGTACTTCTGCAGTAACCGCATCACATCCGTCCAGGCCATCGGTGGTTCGTTGTATTTCACCACCCGGCTCAGGTTGGGGATGTTCAGTGCACCACGGCCAATCATTACCGCACTGCAGCCCGTCACTGCCATACAATTTTGCGCGCTTTGCCAGTCCCAGATCTCGCCGTTGGCAATCACCGGAATGCGCAGCCGCTGACGAATCTCGCCAATTGCCTGCCAGTTGATCGCCTCTGCGCGATAGCCTTCTTCTTTGGTCCGCCCATGCACCGTCAGCTCGCTGGCTCCCGCCTGCTGAACCGCATCGGCAATCTCCAGACTGCGGGCACTGGAATCCCAGCCGAGCCGCACT
Source organism: Pantoea jilinensis (assembly GCF_019104105.1). Lineage (NCBI taxonomy): Bacteria > Pseudomonadati > Pseudomonadota > Gammaproteobacteria > Enterobacterales > Erwiniaceae > Pantoea > Pantoea jilinensis. Next base: position 2,860,163 of record NZ_CP077746.1, read on the forward strand.
TTTACCGTTACCGGTAAATCCGCAGGGACGGCTTCACGCATCGCTTTCGCGCCGCGATAAATCAGATCGGGATCTTTAAGAAGGGTCGCGCCGCCTCCGCTGCCGTTGACCAGTTTAGAGGGACAACCACAGTTGAGATCAACACCCCAGGAACCCAGCTCCACCGCGCGTGCGGCGTTCTCGGCTAACCATTCGGGATGCTGCCCCAGCAGCTGCATACGCACCCGCGTGCCTGAAGGCGTGCGGCTGGCGTTATGCAGTTCGGGGCAGAGACGGTAGAAAGATTTTACCGGCAGCAGTTGATCGACCACGCGCAAAAACTCAGTGATGCAGAGATCGTAGTCGTTCACTTCCGATAACAGCTGGCGCACCAGTGAATCCAGCACGCCCTCCATCGGCGCCAGTAAAACCCTCATACTCAGACGTTACCGGTACGCTTCGCGGCTGCCGGACGACGTGGACGCGACGCGGGCTTATCGCCCTGAGGCGCGGCCTGGCTCTGACGACGCGCCTGAGGACGCTTGTCGCCGGATGAAGATGAACGCGATGCGCCTGCACCCTGTCCGCCCTGACCACGACCCCGGCCGCCGCCACCTGCACCGCCGCGAGACTGCTGCTGACGACCATTAATGATCGGCTCCGCTTTGATGCTCGGATCGGGTTCATAACCTTCAACGGCCAGACGCGGGATTTCACGCTTCAGCAGACGCTCAATATCACGCAGCAGTTTATGCTCATCGACGCAGACCAGCGACAGTGCGACACCCGTCGCGGCTGCACGACCTGTACGGCCAATACGGTGAACATAATCTTCGGCGACGTTAGGCAGCTCGTAGTTCACGACGTGTGGCAGCTCTTCAATATCCAGGCCACGGGCCGCGATATCGGTCGCAACCAGCACGCGAATACCGCCTGACTTAAAGTCGGCCAGCGCACGGGTACGTGCACCCTGGCTCTTGTTGCCATGAATGGCTGCAGCGCTGATGCCATCTTTGCCCAGTTGCTCGGCAAGGTGGTTCGCGCCGTGTTTGGTACGGGTGAAGACCAGCACCTGCTGCCAGTTACCTTCGCCAATCAGCTGCGACAACAGTTCACGCTTGCGCTTCTTATCAACGAAAGCCACCTGCTGCGCAACCTGCTCAGAGGCGGTGTTGCGGCGAGCCACTTCAATCATTTCCGGATTGGTCAGCAGTTTCTCAGCCAGACCTTTAATCTCATCAGAGAAGGTGGCAGAGAACAGCAGGTTCTGACGTTTCGCCGGCAGGCGCGCCAGCACACGACGGATATCATGGATAAAGCCCATATCCAGCATGCGGTCCGCTTCATCCAGCACCAGAACTTCGACCTGTGACAGGTCAACGGCATTCTGTTGCGCCAGATCCAGCAGGCGGCCTGGTGTTGCGACCAGAATATCAACGCCGCCACGCAGCTTGACCATCTGGGGATTGATGCTGACACCACCAAACACCACCATCGAACGCAGCGAAAGATACTTGCTGTAGTCGCTGACGTTTTCACCGACCTGCGCCGCGAGTTCACGGGTTGGGGTCAGGATCAGGGCGCGCACCGGGCGACGACCGCGGATTGGCGTGGCAGTGGCAGAGAGTTTCTGTAACAGCGGTAAAGTAAAGCCGGCCGTTTTGCCGGTGCCGGTCTGGGCACTCGCCAGCAGATCGCGGCCAGCCAGCACCACAGGAATTGCCTGGCGCTGGATAGGTGTAGGTTCGCTGTAGCCTTGTTCGGCGACCGCGCGCAAAATATCGGCACTCAGGCCGAGAGAGTCAAAAGACATTACGTGATTTACTCCGGTCCGCTCTGGCCGTGATTCACGGTGTAGTTTTCAGAGGGATAATGACGCCAGCTGGGGCTGACGCGTGAAAAGGGCACAAACTACGATGCGTAAGCGAGCGAGTGTATCAGCTTTATAGACAGTGTGCGAGATAGCTCACATTTACTGACACAACTTAACCGCCTGAAAACAGGAAGGCCACCTTCCGGTGGCCTTCAACTTAACTACGTTTGTTTTCGATTCGCCGCGGCGGCTCTTTCGCCAGCAGCGAGACCAGCGCCGGACCCAGCAACATCACTACGCCGAGACAGGCCAGCAGCAGGTTGTTGTGGTAAATTCGCGACACCAGGAACAGTGTCATCATGGCAGCGCCAAAGTAGTAAGTGGTGGTCGCTTCTTCAAGATAATCGCCGAGAGTACGTAAACGTGGGATGCGCTGTGTTACCAGCATGGCAACAAAAACCAGTGCATACATCGCCACCAGCGTACTGCAGACATCAACCAGAGCCTTGTGCTTCCAGCCCCAGATCAGCGCAGCGATCACCAGTAAATGCATAGCAATATGCAATAACGTTTGACCCGTGATGATTTGAATACGATTAGACCATTTCATTCAGTTCTCCTGGCAGACCCAACAGGTCGCCCAAGTGCTACCGGCAGAAGCCGGAAACGATTTCCTCAATGTAAAACAATTTTCGGATAACGCCCTAATTATTGCCCTCTTTCACCACCCATTTGTGACAAAGACTACACTTTGATTCTGATGATGATGAAAAGGAGTGCGTCGCGAGTATGCCACAAAACACGCAAGGATTTTCAATAAAAGTCCTGACGATCAATACACACAAGGGTTTCGCCCCGTTTAATCGCCGATTCATCCTGCCCGAATTACGCGACGCCGTTCGCGCAACAGAGGCGGATGTGGTCTTTCTCCAGGAGGTAATGGGCACGCATGCTATCCACGCCCTTAATCATGAGGCGTGGCCCGATTCTCCGCATTATGAGTTTCTGGCCGACACCATATGGAACGATTTCGCCTATGGGCGAAATGCGGTCTATCCGGAGGGACATCATGGCAATGCGGTGCTGTCACGCTTCCCCATCACCGAATATGAAAACCGGGATATCTCGGTGGCAGGCAGTGAAAATCGCGGCATGCTGCACTGCCAGATTGCCTTGCCGGAACCGCACGGCACGCTGCATGTCATCTGCGTACATCTGGGCCTGAAAGAAGCGCATCGTCACGCGCAGATGAAGAAAATATGTGAAATGGTTAACTCGCTGCCGCCCGACGCACCGGTCGTCGTGGCGGGTGATTTCAACGACTGGCAGCGACGCGCTAACTCAATTTTAAAACAGGGTGCGGGTTTGAAAGAGGTATTCAGCATGAAAACCGGACGCCCGGCGCGGACCTTTCCGGCACGCTTCCCGATCCTGCGACTTGACCGCATCTATGTGCGCAACGCCACGGTCAGTCATCCGTGGGCGCTGCCACGTAAACCCTGGTCACATCTGTCGGACCATGCACCGCTGGCCGTGGAGATCCACCTATGAATTTTAGCTGGCAGGAAGGCAACCGGCTGCTGTTGCTGGAAAATGGCGAAGCGTTTTTCCCGCGCGTCTTTGGCGCGATTCAGCGAGCAGAACGCACGGTATTAATTGAAACCTTTATTCTGTTTGAGGATGAGGTAGGCAACGCTCTGCACCGTGAGCTGCTGGCTGCGGCACAGCGCGGCGTGCGGGTTGAAGTGATGGTCGATGGTTATGGCTCCGCTGAACTCTCAGATAAATTTGTGAACAGCCTGACCAGCGCGGGCGTACGTTTCATCTATTACGATCCCCGTCCGCTGGTGATGGGGATGCGCACCAACGTATTTCGCCGTCTGCACCGCAAAACCGTGGTGGTGGATGATGTCGTCGCCTTTGTGGGCGGCATCAACTTTTCGGCTGAACACAACACCGATTATGGCCCGGAGGCAAAACAGGATTACTCAGTGCAGGTCAAAGGCCCGGTTGTGGCCGATATTGCCCGCTATCTGCAACAGGCGATTGGCAGCGAGCAGCCTACCCGCCGCTGGTGGGGCTCGCGTTCTCATCGTCCGGCAGTGAACGCTACACCTGGCGATGCCCAGGTGCTCTATGTCTATCGCGATAACGACGAGCATCGCGACGACATCGAAGTGCATTATCTTGAGATGCTGCGCGAGGCGAAGCGGGATGTCATTATTGCCAACGCCTACTTCTTTCCTGGCTACCGGCTGCTGCGTGAGATGCGTAATGCCGCACAGCGTGGCGTCCGGGTACGCCTGATCGTTCAGGGCGAGCCAGATATGCCGATAGTAAAAGTAGGTGCGGAGCTGCTCTACAACTATCTGGTCGATGGCGGCGTCGAAGTGTATGAATATATCCGTCGTCCCCTGCACGGTAAAATCGCTGTAAAAGACGATCACTGGGCCACCGTCGGCTCCAGCAATCTCGATCCGCTCAGCCTCTCTTTAAACCTGGAAGCCAACCTGATCATTCACGATCATCCCTTTAATCAGACGCTGCGTGACAACCTCGAAGCGCTGCTGGCCAACGATTGCAAGCGCGTCCAGGAGGAGCACCTGCCACCGCGAAACTGGTGGCAACTGAGTAAAAGCGTGGTGGTGTTTCACTTCCTGCGCCATTTCCCGGCCATCGCGGGCTGGCTTCCGGCGCATACGCCCTTGCTGGCTCAGGTGAGTCCGCCGGTACAACCTGAAATGGAAACGCAGGATCGCGTTGAAGCTGATAATCCGGGAGCAAAATCCTGATGGCAAAAAAACATCCACGCTGGCAACTGGCGAAAAAAATCCTCACCGTACTGTTTTTCATCGCGGTGGTGGTTTTGCTGGTGGTTTATGCCCGCAAAGTGAACTGGGAAGATGTTTATAACGTCATCGTTAATTACAACCGTTTTGTGGTGCTGACCGCCGCCGGACTGGTGGTGCTGAGTTACCTGGTGTATGGCTGCTATGACCTGATTGGCCGCGCCTACTGCGGCCACAAACTGGCGAAGCGTCAGGTGATGCTGGTGTCGTTTATCTGTTACGCTTTTAACCTGACGCTGAGCACCTGGGTCGGCGGCGTGGCGATGCGCTACCGGCTTTACTCCAGACTCGGTCTCGATAGCGGCACCATCACCCGCATCTTCTCCCTGAGCATCGCGACCAACTGGCTGGGCTATATTCTGCTGGCGGGCGTGGTGTTCAGTGCCGGCATGGTCTCGATCCCCAGCGGCTGGTTTATCGGCGAGACCACACTGCGGTTGATTGGCGGGGTTCTGCTGGTACTGGTGGCGGTTTATCTCTGGGCCTGCGCTTTCTCAAAGCAGCGGCGCTGGACGGTAAAAGGCCAGACGCTGCAGCTGCCTTCGCTGCGCATGGCGCTGCTACAGTTCGCAGTGTCCTGCGCCAACTGGATGGTGATGGGCGCGATTATCTGGCTGCTGCTGGGACGTGACACAGGCTATCCGATGGTGCTGGGCGTGCTGCTGATCAGCAGTATCGCGGGCGTAATCGTGCATATTCCGGCGGGTATTGGCGTGCTGGAAGCGGTTTTCCTGGCGCTGCTCAGCGGTCAGCACGTCTCGCATGGCACCATTATTGCGGGGCTGCTGGCGTATCGCGTGCTCTACTTTATCCTGCCGCTGCTGTTAGCGCTGGTGCTCTATCTGGGGCTGGAGAGTCGGGCGAAGCATCTGCGTCAGAAGAACGAACAGAAATTGCAGAAGTCGTAAAAAAAGGGAGGCGCAGATAATGCGCCTCCCTGCTAATGACTCACTGACTTAACGGCGGTTGCCGAAAATCCGCAGCAGCATCAGGAACAGGTTGATGAAGTCGAGATAGAGCGTCAGTGCACCCATAATCGAGTAGCGACGCAGGTTCTCCGTGTCGCGGGCATCGATCTGCTCACCAATATTTTTCAGCTTCTGCGTATCATACGCCGTTAATCCCACGAACACCACCACGCCGATATAGGTAATCGCCCACATCAGCGCCGGGCTTTTCAGCCAGAAGTTCACCAGCGACGCCAGTACAATGCCAATCAGCGCCATAAACAGCAGGCTGCCAAAACGGCTCAGATCGCGTTTGGTGGTGTAGCCGTAGAAGCTCATCGCACCAAACATCCCCGCCGTAACAAAGAAGGTGCTGGCGATGGAGGAGTAGGTGTAAACCAGGAAGATACTCGCCATGGTCAAGCCGGTGAGGGCCGAATAGAGCATAAACAGTCCGGTAGCCACTGCCCCACTCAGGCGATGCACCATACCTGACAGGAAAAAGACCAGTGCCAGCTGCGCGATAATCAGCCCGAAGAAAGTGATGCGATTGGCAAACACCATCTCCATCACTGCAGGCGTGCGCGCAGCATACCAGGAGACAAACGCGGTCAGTAACAGACCACAGGTCATCCAGCCATAAACCTGCGCCATATAGGCTTGTAAACCGCGAGATGCGGATTGAACGATGGAATCATTTCTTGGATATCGGTCCATGATGCACCTCTTGTTAGACGGATGAACAGATGCGCTCCCAACCGGGAGACATGCCAGAGGCTAAGTGTGGCACAGCTCAGCTCAACTGCGCCACAACATGCCGCTTAACGGCGCGACAGGCACTGCTGATAGCGGCTGTCAACGCGCTGCGCAAACCACGCCGTGGTCAGATTACGGGTGATTTTCGGGCTTTCCAGCTTGATGCCCGGCAGCATTTCACGCGGGAGTTTGCGACCCGCCATTTTGTCCGCCAGGGTAAAGACCTGTTTCCAGAGTTCACTGTCGCTGAACGACGCTTTTTCCCCTTTCTCCAGATCGCGGCGAATATCGCTGTTGCTCATGTCGATCTGCTTCGACAGTGTGCGCACCGCGAGTTCAGTCCCCCCTGCCGCATCCGATCCATAAAGAATCAGATCCCCATCCAGCGCCAGCTTCATGCCGGTGGCGCGTGACACCGCCGCCTGGAAGGCCGCATTGCGACTGGCGTACCAGCCCGCATTGTAATCGGCAAAGCGGTAGAGCGGCTGACTGTAGTCAGCCGGGTAGCCGAGCAGATGCATAGTGCCGAAGTAGATTCCGCCGTGACGGGTAAAGACTTCGCGGCGGATGGTGCCATCGATCGGCCACGGGTAGCCTTTGGCGTGTGCTTCGGCAAACGCAATGCTGACCTGCATCGGCCCGCCGGTGTGGATTGGGTTGAGATTACCGAACAGCGTCTGGCCCATCGGCACCATGTCGATCAGGTCATCAAAGATAGCGCTGAGATCTTTTTCACTGCGCACCTTGTCCAGACGGGCCGCGTAACTTTCCCCGGTCGGCGACTTGATCAGCAGTGCGGTGCGCACCAGGAAGGCCGGCACATGCACCTGCGCCGCACGGCGGTTGATCTCGCCCCAGGCAATTTTTGGCAGGCCCGGTACGGCGGCCTCCGCGCTGAAGTTGCTCTCCTGATCCGCTACGGCGATGACTGCGCAGAGATTACTGGCGCTGGGATCGATCTGCTGCGTGCGGAAGGTGGTGTAGATGTCGTCACTCCATGCGGCTTTATTACTGACGTGCGACGGCAGCAGTCGCTGGATCTGCGCTTTGACATCTTCGGGCTGCCGCACGGGCGCCTCAGGGGTTTTCTTGCTGCTACAACCCGCCAGCACCAGTGCGGCGACCAGTGTCAGACGTTGCAGAATCGGGGTGGATGACATGCCTGTCCTCAGAATGAACGAAAGCCCTACTCTACCATTGCCAGCGTTTCGCAGGCAGGCGAGAACTGAACTAAGGTTACCTTTTTTAACGTTAAAGGAACTTACGATGTTTAAACTCTGGCCTGTTGCGGCCTTCAGCCTGTTATTAACCGGCTGCGGCGCCAATAATACGCCTGCCCAGGTGCAGTCACCGGGCGCGCCCACCTCCTCCTCGCTTAAGGTGCTGGAGACGGGTGCCAGCGTGATGCAGTCACGTCCGCCTATCGACGCCATTAACACCTATCTCGATGGCTTCCATTTTTATAACGGCGACAGGAACGGTCAGATGGAGGCGCACCACTATGTCACCGTGCTGAACGACGATGTGATGCAGGCGGTGATTTACGACGGCAATACGCGCGACGCACGGCTGATGGGCGTGGAGTACATTATCAGCGAACGGCTGTTTAAGGCCCTGCCGCCGGAAGAGAAGAAACTGTGGCACAGCCATCAGTATGAGGTGAAATCGGGCACGCTGATTGCGCCGGGCTTACCCGCCGCCGCCGACCATGCCCTGATGACACGCATCGCGAACACCTACGGAAAGACCTGGCACACCTGGCACACGGATCGTGATAAAACGCTGCCAATTGGCATTCCGGCCTTGATGATGGGCTTTACACAGGATGGTCAGATGGATTCGCGACTGCTGGCGGATCGCGATCGCCGCTTTGACGTCGACAGTAAACAGATCCGTGCCGAACGAGCGGATATCGTAGCGCATCCGGCGGCACCGGGCGCCAATGCCTGGGAAAAGGGTCAGGTTATTCAGCTGAAGCGCACCACTGGCGGTGGTGAACACAGCCACGGCCAGACCGGCTTTGGCCCGGCGGAGCAGCTAAAGCAGCCTTAAGCGAGTGATAAGCGTGTTTTCTGGCAGTGGCGTGTGGATACACAGAGGAGACTCAGCGGACGAAAAGGGTCTGGCCCGCTGAGCCATTAACGCCGCCTTAGTCCCAGCGCTGAGCTGCCTGGTGATCGCTGTCGCGGGCGTCCACCCAGCGATCGCCCTGCTCAGTCGCTTCACGCTTCCAGAAGGGGGCGCGGGTTTTCAGGTAATCCATGATGAACTCTGCGGCAGAAAAGGCGCTGCTGCGATGCGCACTGGTCACACCCACCAGCACGATTTCATCGCCGGGAAACAGTTCGCCGACGCGATGAATCACGGTAACCCGTTGCAGTGGCCAGCGTTCGCGCGCCGCATCCACAATCTCCTGAAGCGCTTTTTCGGTCATGCCGGGATAGTGCTCCAGCGTCAACGCCGCCACGTTATCACCCAGATTGTGGTTGCGGACTTTGCCGGTAAAGGTTACCACCGCACCATCTTCATCACAGGCCGCCAGCCAGCGATACGCTTCCGCCATATCAAAGGGTGCAGGGCCAACGCGAATCTGCGTTTCCATCTCAGCCTCCGGTCACGGGCGGGAAAAAGGCGACTTCATCCCCGGCGTGCAGCGGATGCGTCATCGGCACCAGCGTCTGATTGACCGCCGCCAGCAGTTTGCCTGACTCCAGCGCCAGCGCCCAGCGATCGTTGCGGTCGGCCAGCGCACTGCGCAGCGTGGCCACATCCGGGTAATCAGCACCGACCTCAAGTGATGCCGTGCCGGTCAGCTCACGCACCTGGGCAAAAAACAGCACCTTAATCATGCGCGACCGCCTTGAAATCGCCGCTTTTACCGCCGCTCTTGCTGATTAAACGCAACTGATCGATGACGATATCTTTCTGTACCGCTTTGCACATGTCGTAGATGGTGAGGGCGGCAACCGAGGCGGCCGTCAGCGCTTCCATCTCGACGCCGGTTTTGCCGGTGAGGCGACAGAGCGTGGTAATGCGAACCCGATTATGATCCGGTTCCGCTTCCAGATTCACTTCCACTTTGCTCAGCATCAGCGGATGACAGAGCGGAATCAGCTCCCAGGTGCGTTTTGCTGCCTGAATCCCGGCGATGCGCGCCGTGGCAAAGACATCCCCTTTGTGGTGGCTGCCTTCCATAATCATCTGCAGCGTTTCAGGCTGCATCAGCACCAGCACTTCTGCCCGCGCTTCTCGCACGGTTTCAGCTTTGGCGGAGACATCCACCATGTGCGCTTCGCCCGCGGCGTTAATGTGTGTGAGTTGAGACATACTTACCGTTCTTACCGTTTCTTCAGATGTGAGACAAAATTACAGGGCGCGGTGCGCGCATCAAGCTGGTCAGCAATAATCCGCTCCCAGGCAGTACGGCAGGCGCTGGTTGATCCCGGCACAGCCAGAATCAGCGTCCCGTTAGCCAGACCGGCAACGGCGCGCGACTGCAATGTTGAACCGCCAATCTCTTCATAGGAGACCATCCGGAACAGTTCGCCAAAGCCGTCAATCTCGCGATCAAACAGTGGCAGCAGGGCTTCCGGGGTGCTGTTTTTCAGGTTAAAGCCGGTGCCGCCATTAATAATCACCACCTGTACATCTTCACTGGCGATCCAGCGCGACACGGTGGCGCGGATGCGGTAGAGATTATCCGGCACGATGGCGTGATCAACCACCTCATGGCCCGCTTCTGCTGCCGCCTCGCGCAGGTAGTCGCCGGAGGTATCGTTGCTGGCATCGCGGCGATCTGACACCGTCATCACCGCCATCTGCAATGCCTGAAATTCGCTGGCTGGTTTACCCATACTTCCTCCTGAAATTAGCCGCCAATGTAAGAGAGATTCTGTGTGATGCCGGTGTTGCCCTGATGCAGGAAGTGGGTCTGCTTTTTCTGCCCCAGGCTGCTGGCAATGCGCGCCTGCAGTTCGGCCTGCTGATCATCGGACGCCAGCAGGTCGCGCAGCGGTACGCCGCCGTCACCAAACAGGCACAGGTGAAGATTACCGTGCGCTGAGACACGCAGACGGTTGCAGCTGGCACAGAAATCTTTGGCGTAAGGCATGATCAGGCCAATCTCGCCGACATAATCGGGATGGTAAAAGACCTGCGCCGGCCCGTCACTGCGTCCACTTTCGCGGCGCTGCCAGCCCTGGGCGATCAGTTGATCGCGGATCACCATGCCGGAAACGTGCTGATCGCGGAACAGCGTGCCGCCGTCGCCGGTTTCCATCAGTTCGATAAAGCGCAGCTGGATCGGGCGGGTGCGGATCCAGTCGAGGAACGTCGCCAGATTACGGCTGTTGAGATCGCGCATCAGCACACTATTGACTTTGACCTGGCGAAAACCGGCGTCCAGCGCGGCATCGATGCCGCTCATCACCTGATGGAATTTATCCTGACCGGTAATAGCGTGAAACTGACGGGCATCCAGACTGTCGACGCTGACGTTAAGTGCGGTTAAACCCGCATCGCGCCACTGCTTCACATCACGCGCCAGCCGGTAGCCGTTAGTGGTCACCGCGATCTGGCGGATAGAAGCGTTTTCACGGACCGCCGCAATGATGTCGGTGAAATCACGGCGCAGCGACGGCTCACCGCCGGTCAGCCGCACTTTTTCGGTGCCGGCAGCGGCGAAGGCCCGCGTGACACGGCGGATTTCATCCAGAGAGAGAAAGCTTTTGTTACGAATTCCCTGCGGTTTGTAGCCGTCAGGCAGGCAGTAGGTACAGCGGAAATTACAGACATCCGTGACCGACAGGCGCAGGTAATAGAACTTACGCGCGTATGCATCAGTAAATTGTGACACCAGAACACCTTTCCAGATTGGGAGATGCAGTCATTTCTTCCTGCACCCTGGCAGCTCGATGGCTACGGCCTGAACCCCCTATCCGCAGACTTAGGCATTCAGGCTTGAGTGTACGCTGACCCGTTGATCAGCGCGGTAAACATGATGGTAGCGTGTATTTCGCCACTCTTCCATTTGCTCTTTTCGCTATATATTCTTATATATATCGAATTTTCACCGCATGTTAGCGACAGGATACGTTAAAATGCGATCCAGATTTTGACGCATGTCATCCGCGCGGGCTTAGCGTTTAGAGCCTCGCCACGCGAAAGGATTTTAAGGAGAAGTATGAATCGCACACTGGCCGATCTTGATCGCGTTGTGGCACTGGGAGGCGGACACGGTTTAGGCCGCGTGATGTCTGCCCTTTCCCCGCTGGGCTCGCGTCTCACCGGTATCGTCACCACCACCGACAACGGCGGATCAACCGGCCGTATTCGCCGCTCCGAAGGCGGGATCGCTTGGGGCGACATGCGTAACTGCCTTAACCAGCTGATTGCGGAACCCAGCGTCGCCTCAGCGATGTTTGAGTATCGCTTTGCCGGTAACGGCGAACTGGCCGGACACAATCTCGGTAACCTTATGCTGCGGGCGCTGGATCATTTGAGTGTACGCCCGCTTGAAGCGATTAATATCATCCGCAACCTGCTGAAAGTGGATGCCTTTTTAATCCCGATGTCAGAACAGCCGGTGGATCTGGTGGCGATGGATGCCGAAGGCAATATGGTTTACGGTGAAACCGCCATTGACGAGATGAAACAGCCGCCACAGGAATTGATGCTGCATCCTAATGTCCAGCCCACGCGGGAAGCATTGCAGGCGATAGGTGACGCGGATCTGATCCTGATTGGTCCAGGCAGTTTTTACACCAGCCTGATGCCGATTCTGCTGATGGAAGAGATGGCGCAGGCATTGCGTCGCACGCCCGCCACCATGGTGTTTATCGGCAATCTGGGCCGTGAGCTCAGTCCCGCTGCCGCCAGTCTGTCTGTGGCTGATAAGCTTCAGATGATGGAGCGTTACATTGGCAAGCGAGTCATTGATGCGGTGGTGGTCGGCCCGTCAGTGGCAACAGAGGGCATTGAAAACCGTTTGATTGTCCGTGAACCGCTGGAGGCCGCCGACATCAAATATCGTCACGACCGCCAGCTATTACGGGTGGCGCTGGAACATGCCATTCAGGGCTTTGACGGCGCTACGAGGCCGCAATAAACAGCGTTCGCAGCTCATGCAGCTGATCACGCACATTTGCAGCCTGTTCGAACTCCAGGTTCTGCGCGTGCTGCTGCATCTGCCCTTCCAGCTCGTGAATCTTTTTCTGCAGAGCCTGCGGCGTTAGCAGCTTGAAATCGGCCAGTGCCTGGGCTTCGCCAGGACGTGCCGGTTTCGCTTTGCCGCGGGTTTTCACTATGTTGTTACCCAGTTCCAGAATATCGGTGATCTTCTTGTTCAGCCCCTGCGGCACAATGCCGTTTTGCTCGTTGTGCAGTTGCTGCTTCTCACGGCGACGCTCGGTCTCTTCAATGGCGCGTGCCATCGACGGCGTAATTTTATCGCCGTAAAGAATCGCCTTACCGTTGATGTTACGCGCCGCACGACCAATGGTCTGAATCAGCGATCGTTCAGAACGCAGGAAGCCCTCTTTATCCGCATCCAGAATCGCGACCAGAGAGACTTCCGGCATATCCAGCCCCTCACGCAGTAAGTTGATGCCCACCAGCACATCAAACTCCCCCAGACGTAAGTCGCGAATAATTTCCATACGCTCCACAGTGTCGATATCGGAGTGCAGATAACGCACCTTCTCGCCATGCTCCGTAAGATACTCGGTGAGATCTTCAGCCATGCGTTTGGTCAGCACCGTGACCAGCACACGTTCGTTGATGGCCACACGCTGACGGATTTCTGACAGCAAATCGTCGACCTGCGTCCCGACCGGGCGCACTTCAATGATGGGGTCCAGCAGGCCGGTAGGACGTACCACCTGATCGACCACTTCGTCGCCCGATTTTTCCAGCTCATATTTGCCCGGCGTGGCAGAAACATAGATGGTCTGCGGCGCCAGTGCTTCAAACTCTTCAAACTTCATCGGACGGTTATCCAGCGCCGACGGCAGGCGGAAGCCATACTCAACCAGCGTCTCTTTACGCGCCCGGTCACCTTTGTACATGCCGCCAATCTGCGGAATGGTGACGTGTGACTCATCCACCACCAGCAGGCCATCCGCCGGCAGATAATCAAACAGTGTCGGCGGGGCTTCGCCCGGTCCGCGTGCGGAAAGATAGCGCGAGTAGTTCTCGATGCCAGAGCAGTAGCCCAGTTCGCTCATCATCTCCAGGTCAAACTGGGTACGCTGGGTAATGCGCTGCTCTTCCAGCAACTTATTATTCTCAAGCAGCACCCGGCGGCGGTCCGCCAGCTCGACTTTGATATCTTCCATTGCCTGCAGAATGCGCTCGCGTGGCGTGACATAGTGCGTCTTTGGGTAAATGGTAAAACGCGGCACCACAGAATCGATCTGACCGGTCAGCGGGTCAAACAGCGACAGACGCTCCACCTCTTCATCAAACAGTTCAACGCGCAGCGCAATATCGTCCGACTCTGCCGGGAAAATATCGATCACTTCACCACGCACGCGGAAAGTACCGCGCTGAAACGCCTGATCGTTACGGGTGTATTGCAATTCTGACAGGCGGCGCAGGATGCTACGCTGATCAATAATCATGCCGCGGGTGAGGTGCAGCATCATTTTCAGATAGAGATCGGGATCGCCCAGACCATAGATTGCCGAAACCGACGCGACGACGATAACGTCGCGCCGCTCCAGCAGCGCCTTAGTGGCCGAGAGACGCATCTGCTCAATGTGTTCGTTAACCGATGCATCTTTTTCAATAAAAGTGTCCGAGCTCGGTACATAGGCTTCAGGCTGGTAATAATCGTAGTAAGAGACGAAAAACTCGACGGCGTTATCCGGGAAAAACTCTTTCATCTCGCCATAAAGCTGAGCGGCCAGCGTCTTGTTCGGGGCCAGCACCATTGTCGGGCGGTTGAGGTCGGCAATCACGTTGGCGACGGTAAAGGTCTTACCAGAACCCGTCACACCCAATAAGGTCTGATGGGCCAGTCCATCCTCCAGCCCCTCTTCCAGGCGACGGATCGCCTCAGGCTGATCGCCCGAAGGTTTGAAGGCGGAATTCAATTTAAAGGCTTTGGTCATGAATGCAGTTCCTGCTGGAGAAGTCGGCGGGCAGGCACTTATTTTACTCTGCTATGGTGATTTTGCCAGAAAATAATACTGGATATAAAAACAGTAATGATGCATTGTTAATGTCAGCACAATGAGACTTTTTGAACCGGCGACGTCGTAGCGATTGCACAAAGTCTGTTGCGCAATGTTATCCCCAGACCCGGATCAGATTTAACATTTGTCAATAGAGCGTCACAAAATTACAGTTCGGTTACCTGACAGATAATTCGCAGGCTTGTTTTTTGATAACCTACTGATTTAATTTACTTTAGGTCACAAGGCCAGATTCTCGTCATAATGTTACCAGGCCGCGTATTTCCTCGCTTCCAACTGGTTTTCATTACCTAATGCACAAGGTTATCCACAGGAATGGTGGATAAGTGATGGCAGCCCCGCCGCCATCAGCTGTGTATAATTTTTCCCTGCTCCTTCATCGCCTCGAAAATAATTTTTTTGCGTTAAATTTCACGTCAGCCGCTGACGGAATATTCTGCATTTTTCATCGTCCACCTGATGTATCACGCAAATTTTCATCAATCCACTAAGATTCTTAATCAGACTTATTGCCTCTTAACACACCGTCTGCACCAGAAACAGCGCCCCGAGGCACTGCAAAAGTGCAGCGGCGTGACCACCGTGGGGAATTGATAAGTTTTTCTCAACTTTTATCCCTTAAACATGGCATCCCGGCCGGAATCAGGACCGTTTTTAGATCTGGCCTGAGAATTGCAGGAATGACTGGCGTCAACGCGCTTCACGCGCACTGTGCTGCAATAGCGAGACAGCTGTTGCTGATGACTTGTTTGCCAGACGACAGAGAGCGGATGCAATCAGGCTAATGATCGGGAAGGAGAGTGTCAGATGCTGAGTCTACGTTCGGTCAATCAATTTTACGGTCAGAACCATATTCTGTGGGATGTGGATCTGGATCTGGCACCTGGCACCTGCACGGGCGTTCTGGGTCGTCAAGGCATGGGGAAAACCACGCTGGTCAACTGCATCATGGGCAGACTGCCGATTAACAGCGGCTCTATCTCCTGGAAAGAGGATGGCTCACCGCCAGAAGATCTTCTGCTGCAGCCCGCTGAACAGCGGGCACAGATGGGCATTGGCTATGTTCCACAGGGCCGCCATATTTTTACGCAGATGAGCGTGGAAGATAACCTGCTGATTGCCCTGCTGGCGGGGGCCAGCCAGCGTGATCGCCATCGCGCCATTCCCGAAATGGTATTTGATTTGTTTCCGGCGCTTTATTCACTGCGACAGCAGCGCAGCGGCGATCTGCCGATCGATCAACAGCAACAGCTGGCCCTGGCGCGCGCACTGGTGCTGCAGCCCAAATTGCTGATTCTGGATGAGCCGACTGACGGGATGTCGCCGTGGCTGGAAGAGGAGATGGGCAACCTGATTCGTCGTCTTAATCTCGACTACGGGCTGACCATCCTGCTCCTTGAACAGCGACTGTCGCTGATCCGTCGCGTGGCAGACTATTTTCTGCTGCTGCACCGCGGTCGCAATGTGGCGCAGGGCAGCATGGAACAGCTGGATGACCACACCGTCGATAAGTGGCTGACGGTGGCCTGAGGCTTACGGTGGCCTGAGGCTTACGCCGGAAGCGTCAGGTAGTGACCACATGACGCCTGCTGCGCCGCATCGGTAAGATACGGAATTGTGCCCAGACAGGGCGCAGGCAGTCGGTTTTTCAGGCTGGTGAGATACTCGGGATAGCGTTTGCCAGGCGGTTCCACGGTGTTGGCGATCCATCCCACCAGCGGCAGGCCACGCGCCCGCACCGCCTCTGCGGTGAGCATCGCGTGGTTGATGCAGCCGAGCTTAATTCCCACCACCAGAATCACGGGCAGCTTTTCCCTGACTACCCAGTCTGCGTAGGTGTGTGTCTCTGACAGCGGCGTGTACCAGCCGCCCGCGCCCTCCACCAGAATCCAGTCCGCCAGTGGCTCCAGCGCCGCCAGACCGGCTGACAGGGCCAGATGGGTAATCGGTCTGCCCTCTTCAGCGCTGACGATGTGCGGCGAGGTGGGTTCCATAAACGCCAGCGGATTCACCTGCTGATAGGTTAACGGCACACTGCTGAATCGCTGCAACGCCAGCGCATCGCTGTTGCGGATCCCCTCTGGTGTCATCTCACAGCCCGACGCAACCGGCTTATAGCCCGCACAGCGAAAGCCTGCTGTGGCAGCGGCCTGCAACAGTGCGCCGCTGGCGACAGTTTTACCGACTTCAGTGTCGGTGCCGGTAATAAAAAACCGTTTCATGAAAGCGTGACTCCATAAATTAAATGGTAACTCAGGCGATAACCGTGCCGATCGCGCGGCCAGTGCGCCTCTAACTGGTTAAGCCGTCGCCGGGTAAGTATCTGCCCGTCGCGGCCCTGATGCAGATGGGTTGCCCCAATCCCCTTCAGGGATCGCATGGCGCTGAGCGCATCGGGGAAATGCAGCGTCACCTCCTCTGAGCTGCAACGCAGTTGCTCTGCCTGGCAGGCCGCTGCAATCTGCGGCTCGCTAAGAAAGCGGTTGGCGTGCGGCAACGCATCCAGATGAGACCAGGCTTCATGAACCTCCTGCAGCGAACCGTCGCCCAGCGTGGAAAACAGCAGCGTGCCATTGGGTCGCAGCACCCGCCGGAACTGGCGCAGCGCGCCGGGCAAATCTTCACTCCACTGCACCGCCAGGTTGCTCCATACCAGGTCGATGCTGTTATCCGCCAGCGGCAGCGCGTCGATGTCGCCCGCCAGATAGCAGTGCGCCGCGTCGTTATCCCGCGCCTGTTGCAGCATCTGTGGCGAGAGATCCAGTGCCGTCACCTGTTTGCCGCGTTCGCGCCACAGCCTGCTGTACCAGCCGGTGCCACATCCGGCATCCAGCAGTTGAACCCCGCTGTGAGCCGGTGCGAGAGCCAGCAGCGCATCGCCGCTAAGGCGTTGCAGCGCCGCATGGGCATCGTAATGGCTGGCCGCCCGGCCAAAAGCGCGTGCAACCGCCTGCTTATCAATCCGCAGCGTCATGCAGCACCTCCAGTAACCGATCGATATCGTCCGGGCGATGTGCCGCCGTCAGGGTAATGCGCAGCCGTGCCGTTCCCGGCGGCACGGTGGGCGGCCGGATGGCGCTGACCCAGCAGCCCGCTTCAGCCAGACGCTGAGAGAGCGCCATCGCATCGCTATTTTCACCCACCAGCAGCGGCTGAATCGCACTCTCTGAGTTCATCAGTTGCCACGGCAGTGAGGCTGCGCCGCGCCGGAAATGCCGGATGTTCTGCTGCAGCTGCTGGCGCAGTGCATCGCCCTGCTGAATGACCTGCAGCGCCGCCTGCAGTGCAACAGCCTGCGCGGCGGGCATCGCGGTTGAGTAGATCAGATGCCGGCTGAACTGCAGGAAATAGTCGGCAGTCTCCGCATCACAGAGCAGCGCGGCACCGCTGACGCCAAAGGCTTTGCCAAAAGTGACTACCAGCAGTTCCGGTTTAACGCCCTGCAGCCAGCAGCTGCCGCGCCCCTGCTCACCCACCACACCGATGCCGTGCGCATCATCCACCAGCAGCCAGCCCTCAGCCTGGCGCGTCTGTTGCGCCAGTGCAGCCAGGGGCGCGCTGTCACCATCCATGCTGAAAATGCCCTCGGTCACGACCAGCGTTTCCCCCTCGCAGGGTAATGCGAGCCGCACCGCCAGACTCTCGGGTGCGTTGTGACTGAAACGACGCAGCTGCGCCGGGCTGTGGCTGGCAGCGTCGAGCAGCGAGGCATGGCTGAGCTTATCGGCCAGAATACGATCGTTTTTCTCACCCAGCAGATGAATCACCGCCTGATTAGCCGCGAAGCCAGAGATAAAAAGCAGCGCACGGTCGTAGCCGAGCCAGTCAGCCAGTTGCGCCTCGAGATCGGCGTGCTGACGGTGATAACCGGTGACATGCCCTGAAGCGCCCGCCCCCGCGCCTGCCAGCGCCGCACCCTGCTGCCAGCCGGCTATCACCGCCGGATGGCGGGTTAAGCCGAGATAGTCATTGCTGGAGAAGTGAAGATAGTTGCGGCCACCGCTCTGCAGTGTGCGGGTCGATTGCTCATCGATAACCCGACGCTGCCGCCAGCCATCAGCCGCACGGCGCTGCGCCAGCCCCTGCCGGAGTCGTTGCTGCCAGCTCATTACAGTGCCGCGTTGTAAAACTGTTCAGTGTCGGCATGGAACAGCTGCTCGCTGAGTTGCTGTTCCTGCTGCTGATCGCCATGCTGGGTGTGAGTATGTTCCGGGTTCAGCCCCAGTTTGCGGAACAGCACGCGGTCTTTATCCTCTTCCGGATTCGGTGTGGTCAGCAGTTTGCAGCCGTAGAAAATCGAGTTCGCCCCGGCCATAAAGCACATCGCCTGGGTCTGCTCGCTCATCTGCTCGCGGCCCGCCGAGAGACGTACATGCGAGGTCGGCATCATGATCCGCGCCACCGCGATGGTGCGGATAAAATCGAATGGTTCGACGTCATCGTTATCCGCCAGCGGTGTACCTTTCACTTTCACCAGCATGTTGATCGGCACGCTCTCCGGTGGTGTCGGCAGGTTGGCTAACTGCACCAGCAAACCTGCACGGTCGTTCACGGTTTCGCCCAGGCCAACGATGCCGCCCGAACAGACTTTGATCCCGGCGTCACGCACTTTACCCAGCGTATCCAGACGTTCCTGATAGCTGCGGGTGGTGATGATGGAGCCATAGAATTCCGGCGAGGTGTCGAGGTTATGGTTGTAGTAATCGAGGCCCGCGCCCGCCAGGCGCTGCGCCTGGTCGTCGCTGAGCGTGCCCAGCGTCATGCAGGTTTCCATGCCCATCGCCTTCACGCCTTCGACCATCTTTTCCAGGTAAGGCATATCGCGCTCGTGCGGGTTTTTCCACGCGGCTCCCATGCAGAAACGGGTTGAACCAGCAGCTTTGGCCTGACGCGCGGAGGTCAGCACCTCTTCCACTTCCATCAGACGTTCCGACTCCAGGCCGGTCTTATAGCGCGCGCTCTGCGGGCAGTATTTGCAATCTTCCGGACAGGCACCGGTTTTAATCGACAGCAGGGTACTGACCTGCACCTGGCGCGGGTCGAAGTGCTGACGATGCACCTGTTGCGCCTGAAACATCAGTTCGAGAAAAGGTTGATCAAACAGCGCTTGTGCCTGTGCAATTGTCCAGCGTTGAGCCATTACTTACTCCAGAAAAGGGTGTCATCCCGACGAAAAGCAGGGGTATACTTGTAAACTATATTTTTTTATTTTGGTTTACAACTCCGATGACTACCCCTGTTTTTTCCTCAGATGATGCCCGTTTTGACCGCCAGCATATCTGGCATCCCTACACCTCAATACAGAATCCACTGCCCTGCTATCCGGTTGTTACCGCGCAGGGTTTTCAGCTGCAACTGGCCGATGGCCGTGAGCTGGTAGATGGGATGTCATCATGGTGGGCGGCGATCCACGGCTATAACCATCCCCGCCTGAACCGGGCGCTGACGGAGCAGGTCACACAGATGTCGCACGTGATGTTTGGCGGCATTACCCACCCGGCGGCGGTGGCGCTCTGCCGTCAGCTGGTGGCGATAACGCCTGAGCCGCTGGAGTGCGTTTTCCTGGCCGATTCCGGCTCGGTGGCGGTGGAAGTGTCGATGAAGATGGCGCTGCAGTACTGGCTGGGTCGGGGCGAAACCCGCCAGCAGTTCCTGACGCTGAAACGCGGCTATCACGGCGATACCTTTGCCGCGATGTCGGTGTGCGATCCTGAGAACTCAATGCACAGCCTGTGGCGCGGCTATCTGCCGGAGCATCACTTTGCGGCGGCTCCCGCCTGCGGCTTTGATGATGAGTGGGACGAGCGCGATTTCGATGATTTCGCCCGTCTGATTGAACAGCATCACCGGCAGCTGGCGGCGGTGATTCTGGAGCCAATAGTACAGGGTGCGGGCGGCATGCGTTTCTACCATCCACGCTATCTGCAGCAGGTGCGGGAAGCCTGCGATCGCTATGGCGTGCTGCTGATCGCGGATGAGATCGCAACCGGCTTTGGCCGCACCGGCAAACTCTTCGCCTGTGAACACGCGGACATCACGCCGGATATACTCTGCGTCGGTAAAGCGCTGACCGGCGGCATGATGACGCTGGCGGCGACGCTGACCACCCGTGACGTGGCCGACACCATCAGTCGCAGCGCGGCAGGCTGTTTCATGCATGGCCCGACCTTTATGGGCAACCCGCTGGCCTGCGCGGTCGCGGCAGAAAGCCTGACCATGCTGGCGGAAGGAGACTGGCAGCATCAGGTGGCCGCCATTGAACAGCAGCTGCGCGCTGAGCTGCTGCCGCTACGCAACTCACCGCAGGTGGCTGATGTGCGCGTGCTGGGCGCAATTGGCGTGGTGGAAACGCATCAGGCGGTCAACATGGCGGCGCTGCAGCAGTTCTTTGTTGAACAGGGCGTCTGGATCCGGCCATTTGGTCGTCTGATCTACCTGATGCCGCCCTACATCATCACGCCACAGGCACTGAGTCAGCTGGTGCAGGCGATAGGCGGCGCGCTGGAACATTCGCAACATTTTGCTGCCTGAAGCGGGCTGACCGCTGGCACTGGTGGCGCTTTTGGTTATGATGAAAGGCTATTCATCGACAATTGAGGAGATGTGATGCGCGTTTTTAGTCAGGATTTTAATGACGGCGAGAAGATGCCTGAAAAGCATGTTTTCAACGGCATGGGTTATCAGGGCGAGAATATCTCTCCCCATCTTGCCTGGGAAGCGGCGCCGGAAGGCACCAAAAGTTTCGTGGTGACCTGCTACGATCCTGATGCGCCGACCGGTTCAGGCTGGTGGCATTGGGTGGTGGCGAATATTCCGGCCAGCACCACGTCACTGCCACAGGGTGCCGGTTCCGGCAAAGCGTCACTGCCAGCAGGCGCAATTCAGACCCGTACCGATTTCGGTCAGGCGGGCTACGGTGGCGCGGCGCCGCCGCAGGGTGAAACCCATCGCTACATTTTCACCGTACATGCGCTGGATGTGGAGACGATTGAGGTGGATGAAGGCGCCAGCGGCGCAATGGTCGGCTTTAATGTGCATTTCCACGCACTGGCGAGCGCCTCGCTGACCGTGAATTATCAGTAATTCAGTAAGACTGACCACTGACAAGCCTAAAGCTGAATGATCTGGCAGCAACGCGTTAGCTTAAATTGCAGGGAACAGGGTCAGAGGAGGAAAGCGTCCCGTGCCAGGGATGGCGCGGGTCGAGCATGCCATGGATGGCGGCTTTTGCGTCTTTCAGATCTGACCCTGTTCCCTGTGTCTGCAGGATCTCACAGCTGGCAGCCACGCCTCTCCCGCCCGGGAGAGGCATTTTTCGTGGTGCGTTACGCCTGCAACTGATGAATCACGACCCACATCGGGCCCTGCCCTACTGCATAACGTCCCAGCGGCTGTAACAGCCCTTTTGGTTCGCTAATCGCATAGACTTCGATGTGATGCGATTTCTGTCCCGCTGCCACCAGATAGCGTCCGCTGTGATCGATATTGAATCCGCGCGGCTGTGTTTCTGTCGGCTGGAACCCTTCCAGGGTCAGCTCGTCACCCAGCTCGCTGACGCTGAACACCGCCAGAGTGCTGCTGGTGCGATCGCAGGCGTAGAGGAAACGGCCATCCGGCGTCAGGTGAATATCCGCAGCCCAGCGCGTACCGGTGAAATCCGGTGGCATCATATCCAGCGTCTGCACGCTTTCTGCTTCACCTTCACCCGTATTTAATGCCCAGACCTCAACCGTGCTGTCGAGCTCATTTACGCAATAAGCGAACTGACCGCCCGGATGGAACTGCATGTGGCGCGGGCCAGCGCCTTCTACTGTCGTGACCTGCGCCTGCTTACGCGGCGTCAGTTGACCGTCAGCGCCCAGCGAGAACAGACAGATACGATCCTGCTTCAGTGCCGGCACATACAGGGTCTTATTGTCAGTGTCGATGTTGGCCGAGTGGCAGCCATCCAGACCGTTGATCACCTGCAGCGGAGCCTGCGGAATGCCGTCATCGCCAATGGGGCTGACGCTGACGCAGGCATCATTGTAGGAGCCGCAGAACAGGAACCGGCCCTCACGATCGGTGGAAATGTGGGTCGGACTGCCGGGCAACGGTGCCTGACCCGCTTCGGTCAGCGTGCCATCAGCGGCAATCTTAAACGCCAGCACGCGAAAATTGGGACGCACGCCGACATAGAGAAAATCGCGTTTCGGACTCACCACCATCGGCTGAACCTGGCCGGCGACATCGGTCACCTGAAGCAACGTCAGCGCACCCTCATC
This sequence comes from Pantoea jilinensis, assembly GCF_019104105.1. Taxonomy (NCBI): domain Bacteria; kingdom Pseudomonadati; phylum Pseudomonadota; class Gammaproteobacteria; order Enterobacterales; family Erwiniaceae; genus Pantoea; species Pantoea jilinensis. Next base: position 2,882,966 of record NZ_CP077746.1, read on the forward strand.
ATTCATCTGCCAGACGTGAATCTGCTGGCTCTCGGGACTGGCGGTGTAAACAACCTGTTTCATGCATTCTCCTTTTTTGCTGCCTTGTCATGATCTTTGAATCACTGTAGCGCGTTTTATTGCCCTACGCTGGAATCATTTGTGCCCTGTTTTTTGTCTCCGGGCCGTGGTCAGGTGTAGACTTCAGCCCCTGCAAACCTGGAAAAACGTGAGGATTAATGAGCTACCGTGTAATTGCCCTCGACCTCGACGGCACGCTGCTGACCCCAGCCAAGACGATTCTGCCGCAGTCAATCGATGTGTTAAACCAGGCCCGACAGGCGGGCGTTCATGTCGCTATCGTCACCGGACGCCATCACTGCGCTATTCATCCTTTTTATCAGGCGTTACAGCTGGATACCCCCGCAATCTGCTGTAATGGTACCTACCTGTATGATTACCAGGCAAAAAAGGTGCTGGCGTCCGATCCCATGGACCCGCAACTGGCGTTACAGGTCATTGAGATGCTGGACCAGCAGCGTATTCACGGGTTGCTCTACGTGGATGATGCAATGCTTTATCAGACGCCGACCGGTCACGTGATGCGCACACTGAAGTGGGCCGAATCACTGCCTGCTCATCAGCGTCCGCTGTTCATTCAGGTGCCCGACTTAGCGCAGGCGGCGCGTGACGCCGGTTCGATCTGGAAGTTTGCCCTGTCGCACGACAATCATGAGGAACTGCAGCAGTTCGCCACCCGCGCCGAAGCGGAGCTGGGTCTGGCCTGCGAATGGTCATGGCACGATCAGGTGGATATTGCGAAAGGCGGCAATAGCAAAGGCAAACGGCTGGCGCAGTGGGTTGAATCACTGGGGCTGGACATGTCTGATGTGATCGCATTCGGGGATAACTACAACGATCTCAGCATGCTGGAAACGGCCGGGCTGGGTGTGGCGATGGGCAATGCCGACGACGCGATCAAAGCGCGGGCGAAGCGGGTGATCGGCACCAACCTTGAAACCGGTATTGCCGATACCCTCCGTCAGTACGTGTTGTAATCAGGGCGTCACGGAGACGCTTTTGATCTGGGCATAGAGCCACTGATCCGGCCGGATGCCCAGTTCATCACGCGCCCACGGCGTAATGCGCGCCCAGAGCTCGCTGATACCAATACGCAGCTTCACTTCCACCTGATCGCCGACCTCCAGCAGTTCTACCACCTGTGCCGGTAAAATGTTGCGGATGGAGCTGTGTTGCGGCGGTTGCAGCGCCAGCGAGACATCAGAAGAGGCGATGCGAATACGCAGTGGCGTTTTCACCGGCTGATTCACCCGGCTGACCCAGATATGCTGGTCGCCCAGCGACAGCGCGGTCATCGGATAGTCGGGATGCTGCTCAAGCACCAGCACCCGCAGTACGCTGGTCAGTTCGCTTACTGGCAGCCACGGCCGCATCGCGCTGCTGCTCCAGACCCGCTCAAGCGGACCAAAGGCCTTGACCTTGCCCGCATCCAGCACCAGCACGTTATCCGCCAGATGCAGGATCTCATCCAGACTGTGAGAAACGTAAAGCATCGGAATATCGACCTGTTTCGCCAGTTTTTGCAGATACGGCATCAGTTCACGTTTGCGCGGCAGATCCAGCGACGCCAGCGGCTCATCCAGCAGCAGCATGTCCGGTGCGGTCAACAGCGCACGGCCTATCGCGACCCGCTGCTTTTCCCCGCCAGACAGCGACAGCGGAAAGCGCGGCAGCAACGCCTCCAGACCCAGCAGCGACACAAGGCTGTCGAACTGCGCTTTCATTGCCGGCGCCATACCGTATTGCAGGTTGCCACGAACCCGATAGTGCGGGAACAGCCGCGCATCCTGAAACACGTAACCAATGCGTCGTTTTTCAGGCGGCAGCGCAATTTTCTGCTCCGCATCAAACAGCAGACGCTCGTTAAGCTGGATCCGCCCGCGCTGCGGCTGGGTCAGCCCGCTAATCGCGTTAATCAGGGACGTCTTACCGGCACCGGAAACACCAAAAATAGCGGTGATCCCTTTGGCCGGGATCTGCAGGTCAACCTCCAGCTGGTGATCGCCCTGCTGCTGCATAAAGTTAAGTGATAGCATCAGCTTCCCATCCGCTTACGGCCTGCGCGAGCCAGCCATTCCGACGCCAGCAGTGACGCCAGCGCCAGCACGATAGCGATAACGCACAGGCGCGCCGCCGCGCCCTCTGCACCGGGAGTCTCTATCAGGGTAAACATCGCCAGCGGAAGCGTGCGCGTCTCGCCGGGAATATTGGAAACAAAGGTGATGGTGGCCCCGAATTCACCCAGCGAACGGGCAAACGCCAGCACCGTCCCGACAATCACGCCAGGCAGCGTCAGCGGCAGCGTGATAGTGAAAAAGACCCGCCAGCGCCCGGCACCCAGCGTGCGGGCCGCCTGCTCCAGCCGGATATCCACCGCCTCCAGCGCCAGCCGGATGGCACGCACCATCAACGGAAAGGCGATGACGGCAGACGCCAGTGCGGCGCCACGCCAGCTGAAAGCAAAGCTGAAACCGAACCAGTCAAAAAGCTTTTCGCCAATGATGCCGCGCCGGCCCAGGCTAATCAGCAGCAGATAACCCACCACCACCGGCGGCAGCACCAGCGGCAGGTGGATCAGGCTGTCGAGCAGCGCTTTGCCGGGAAAACGGCAGCGCACCAGAATCCAGGCCATCAGGATGCCAAACGGCAGACTGCCCAGCACGGCTATGCCAGAGACTTTAAGGCTAAGCAGTACCGCCTGCCATTCGGGATCGCTGAGTATCATTTCGTCGGTGTGAATCCGTAGTGTTTGAAGATAGCCGCGGCCTGCGGTCCTTTCAGATAATCATAAAACGCTTTAACAGTCGCATTGTCGTGCTCGTTCACGATCGCCATCGGATATTCCACCGGTTTATGGCTGTTTGCCGGAAAACGCCCGACCACCTGCACGTTGTCGCTGGCAACAGCGTCCGAGCCATAGACAATGCCATAAGGTGTTTCGTTTCGCTCCACCAGCGCCAGTGCCGCACGCACATTATTGGCTGGCGCTAACACAGGCGCAACGCTTTCCCAGGCGCCCAGCTTTTGCAGCGCCTCTTTGGCGTAGATGCCGGCCGGAACATGGTCCGGATCGCCAACCGCCAGACGTTCACCGTGCAGCAGTGTTTTCCAGTCGGTCTTTGCGTCCAGCGTCACCGCTTTAGCTGGCGCACTACGTGGTGCAATCAGCACCAGATCGTTGCCCAGCAGCGTGTAGCGAGTGCGGGTGATCACGCTTTTTTTCACCACCGCATCATCCATCCACTGCTGATCGGCAGAGATAAACAGGTCGGCAGGCGCACCCTGCTCCAGCTGGCGCGCCAGCGTTGACGATGAGGCGAATGAAGAGACCACCGTCACCCCTTTTTCCTGCTTGTATTGACTGGCAATATCCTGCATCGCGTTGGTCAGTGACGCTGCGGCAAACACGGTAATGTTATCGGCGGCCACAGCCTGCCCGGCCAGCGAAACAGTGATCAGCGCCGCTGCGCCCCATCGAGTGTAATTCAATGACATGATGTTCTCCGGCTATACGTTGTGTAGTGAATAATATAACGCAATGACCGGGAGGTTCAGTAAATTATCGGCAGGAGGAACAAAAGGTTAAATCAGAGAGGAATAATAACGACCACGCCCGCGACGATGGCGGGCGTGGCAGCAATTAATTGTGCGAACGGGCTGAGGATTTTTCGCGATGACCAATTTTAGAAATGACGTTAAACACTTCACCCAGGCCATAAATCATACCCAGCATCAGCGCCATCACCACAGGCACCATCAGGACGGCGAAGGCGAGGCTTTTCAGTAATTCCAGCATGGAGAGTCTCACTCTGCTAACAAAAAAGTGATTGTAACGGGTCAGGAAAATTTTGCGCAGCCCTTTTCGTGCTTTTACTTTGGTCACAAAACGCCGCTATCATCGGCCTTCGCCTTAACCCTTTGCCGGAGCTGTCATGGAAGCCGAACTGTCCCTTCATATCCGTTTACAACAGAAACTGTTTGCCGATCCCCGGCGTATTGAGCTGCTGAAACGCGTGCAACAGACCGGATCGATCAGTCAGGGGGCGAAGCTGGCGGGCATCAGCTACAAAAGTGCCTGGGATGCGATCAATGAGATGAACCAGATGGCGGATGAAACGCTGGTGGCGCGGGCAACGGGCGGTAAAGGCGGCGGCGGTGCCACGCTGACCCGCTACGGTGAACGCCTGATACAGCTGTTTCAGCTGATGGAACAGATTCAGCAGAAAGCGTTCGATGCCCTGCAGCAGGATACGCTGCCGCTCGACAGTCTGCTGGCGGCCATCGCCCGCTTCTCTCTGCAGACCAGCGCCCGCAATCAACTGTTTGGCACCGTGATCAGCAACGATGCGCAGCAGGTGGTCCAGCATCTTATGATTCAGCTTGCTGATGGCGTCACCCAGCTCAATGTGGCGCTGACCCAGCGCAGCGCCGATCGTCTGCAACTGGCGGCAGGTAAAGAGGTGCTGGTACTGATTAAAGCCCCGTGGATCCGTATCAGCCGTGACGCCGCGGAAGAAGATAATCAGCTTCCAGCCACCGTCAGTGCCATCGAGCCCGGTGAGCAGATGAGCGAAGTGCTGATGCAGCTTGCCAGCGGCGAAACCCTGTGCGCCACCCTGAGTCACGATCAGCTGCAGCAGTTGAAGCTTCAGCCAGGCGACGCTGTGATTGCCAGCTTTAACGCGGAAAATGCCATTGTCGCTACCCTGCTCTAGCCGTTGATTTGACTTCATTACGGGCAATGGTTACAACTCAGTGACACGATGCAGAAAATGGAACAGATCATGGCTTCATTGCAGATTTTGCAAGGCACGTTTCATCTTAGCGATACACGAACACTGAACCTGAATCAGGTGGAACTGCAGCGCGGCGAAAGCTGGGCTTTTGTCGGTGCCAACGGCAGCGGTAAATCCTCTCTGGCGCGCGCGCTTTCCGGTGAACTGCCACCGCTGGCCGGTTCCGTCAGCAGCGATTTCAGAAAGCCGGTCCGGCTGTCGCTGGAGCAGTTACAGACACTGGTGGCGCAGGAGTGGCAGCGTAACAACACCGATATGCTCAGCGAAGGCGAAGAAGATACCGGACTGACCGTGGCAGAGGTGATTCAGGCGGAGGTGCAGCAGCCCGATCGCTGCAAACAGCTTGCCCGGCAGTTTGGCATTGAACCGCTGCTGTCCCGTCGCTTCAAATATCTCTCCACCGGCGAAACCCGTAAAACCCTGCTCTGCCAGGCGCTGATGAGCGAGCCCGATCTGCTGATTCTGGATGAGCCATTTGACGGACTGGATGTGGCGTCACGCGCCAGCCTGACCGACACGCTGCGCAGCCTGCAGCATCCCGCGTTTACCCTGGTGCTGGTGCTCAATCGCTTTGACGACATTCCCGATTTCATTCAGCAGGTTGGCGTACTGGCAGAATGTACCCTCACCCACAGCGGGCCGCGCCAGGCCATTTTAACGGAAGCACTGGTGGCACAGCTGGCGCACAGTGAACAGCTGATGGGAATGGCGTTACCCGAGGCGGATGCGCCGGATCAGTTACCCTCACTGACAGATGATGCCCCGCGCGTTATTCTGCGCAACGGCACCGTCTCCTACAACGATCAGCCGGTGATTCAGGGGCTGAACTGGCAGGTCAACGCCGGCGAACACTGGCAGATCATCGGACCAAACGGTGCCGGAAAATCGACCCTGCTCAGCCTGGTGACCGGCGATCACCCGCAGGGCTACAGCAATGATTTAACCCTGTTTGGGCGCCGTCGCGGCAGCGGCGAAACCATCTGGGAGATCAAACAGCATATTGGCTATGTCAGCAGCAGCCTGCATCTTGATTACCGCGTCAGCACCAATGTGCGAACGGTCATTCTGTCGGGCTTCTTCGACTCTATCGGTCTCTATCAGGCGGCATCTGACCGGCAAAAAGCGCTGACACAGCAATGGCTGACGCTGCTGGGAATGGATAACCGGCTGGGCGATGCGCCGTTCCACTCACTCTCCTGGGGACAGCAGCGACTGGTGCTGATTGCCCGCGCACTGGTTAAGCATCCGACGCTGCTGATTCTGGATGAGCCACTTCAGGGACTGGACCCGATTAACCGCCAGCTGGTGCGGCGCTTTGTGGATGTGCTGATTGGCGAAGGGCGGACTCAGTTGCTGTTCGTTTCGCATCACGCTGAAGATGCGCCCGCCTGTATCACACATCGCCTGAGCTTTGTTCCCGATAATGGCGGCTACGTTTTTCAGCAGGAAACGGTGCGCTAAAGCTTTCACATCACGTCCTTCAACGCCGCTACCGCGGCGTTTTAAAGCACATCGGTGTAAGCGCTACCATTCAGCACCGTCTTTAACGCCGCATAACCGCACACAATGCCTCGAAATAAGAATATTCAGCTTGTGTAAACGATACCATTTATCCAGACTTGATCACGCTTTCGGGCGCGCTGATGTGCTACTTTTTACCGATGCCTCTTTGGCTTTTGACGCTTACCAGGATCTCACATGGAAAAATTCAACCCGGTCGATCACCCGCATCGCCGTTACAATCCACTGATTGATCAATGGATTTTAGTTTCACCTCATCGGGCCAAACGTCCGTGGCAAGGCGCGCAGGAAACCCCGGCGGTCAATACTTTACCGGCGCACGATCCGGACTGCTTCCTGTGTGCCGGAAATACCCGCATTACCGGCGATAAAAACCCGGACTATGCGGGCACGTACGTCTTTACCAACGACTTTGCCGCACTGATGACCGACACGCCTGACGCGCCCGAGAGCGACGATATCCTGATGCGCTGTGAAAGCGCACGCGGCACCAGTCGGGTCATCTGCTTTTCGCCCGATCACAGTAAAACGCTGCCGGAGATGTCACTGAGCGCGCTGGAGGAAGTGGTGCGCACCTGGCAGGCGCAGACCGCCGATCTGGGTCAGCACTACCCGTGGGTGCAGGTGTTTGAGAACAAAGGCGCGGCGATGGGCTGCTCCAACCCGCATCCGCACGGTCAGATCTGGGCCAACAGCTTCCTGCCAAATGAAGCGCAGCGTGAAGATGATCATCAGCGCGACTATTTCGCTAAACATGGCTCGCCGATGCTGGTCGATTATCTGGCCCGTGAGCAGCAGGATGGCAGCCGCACCGTGGTGGAAACCGAACACTGGCTGGCCGTGGTGCCATGGTGGGCGGCCTGGCCGTTTGAAACGCTGCTGCTGCCGAAAGCGCACGTTAAACAGCTGACGGACCTCAGCGAAGCCCAGAGCGCCGACCTGGCAAAAGCCATTAAGCTGCTGACCAGCCGCTACGACAATCTGTTCCAGTGCTCCTTCCCCTACTCAATGGGCTGGCACGGCGCGCCGTTTAATGGCGAAGCCAACGATCACTGGCAGCTGCACGCTCACTTCTATCCTCCGCTGCTGCGTTCAGCAACGGTGCGTAAATTTATGGTTGGCTATGAAATGCTGGCCGAAACCCAACGCGATTTAACGGCGGAACAGGCGGCGGAACGTCTGCGTTCTGTCAGCGACGTTCACTTCCGTGAGGCACAACAATGAGCTTAAAAACCATCACGCAGCAGCTTTTTTCTGACGCATTTGGCTACGCTGCCACCCATACCATTCAGGCACCGGGCCGCGTTAATCTGATTGGCGAGCACACTGACTATAACGACGGCTTCGTGCTGCCGTGCGCTATCGATTATCAGACGGTCATCGCCTGTGCCCGCCGTGACGATCGCCAGATTCGCGTGGTCGCTGCCGATTATGAGAATGCGCAGGACACGTTCTCGCTGGATGAAGAGATTGTCAGCGTGCAGGAACCGATGTGGGCCAACTATGTGCGTGGCGTGGTGAAACATCTGCAGAAGCGTCACGCCGATTTCGACGGCATCGACATGGTGATCAGCGGCAATGTGCCACAGGGTGCGGGCCTCAGCTCATCGGCCTCGCTGGAAGTGGCGGTCGGCACCGTGGTACAGCAGCTCTATAACCTGCCGCTGGATGGCGCAGCCATCGCCGTTAATGGTCAGGAAGCGGAGAACCAGTTCGTTGGCTGTAACTGCGGCATCATGGACCAGTTGATCTCCGCACTGGGCCAGAAAGATCACGCTATGCTGCTCGACTGCCGCACCCTGGGCACCCGTCCGGTGTCGATGCCGGAAGATATCGCGGTGGTGATCATCAACTCCAACTTCCGTCGTACGCTGGTCGGCAGCGAATACAACACCCGCCGCGAGCAGTGTGAAGCGGGCGCGCGTTTCTTCAATAAGAAAGCGCTGCGTGACGTTGAACTGGCCGAGTTTGAAGCGGCACAGTCGCAGCTCGATCCACAGGTCGCCAAACGCGTGCGTCACGTTCTGACCGAGAACGCCCGTACCCTGGAAGCCGCCGATGCGCTGACGCAGGGCGACCTGACCCGTATGGGCCAGCTGATGGCCGACTCTCACGCCTCAATGCGTGACGATTTCGAAATCACCGTGCCGCCGATCGATACGCTGGTTGAGATCGTGAAAGCGCAGATTGGTGAGCGCGGCGGCGTCCGTATGACCGGCGGCGGCTTTGGTGGCTGCATCGTGGCACTGATGCCACTGGACCTCGTCGATCAGGTTAAAGCCGCCGTGGCAGAACAGTATGAAGCCGCGACCGGCATCAAAGAGACCTTCTACGTCTGTAAAGCCTCTGAAGGAGCCGGCCAATGCTGAATGACGTCAACTCCCATGCGCCCGACGGTCAGCCGTGGCGCATAACCGTGCTGCGCAATGCCAACGGCATGCTGGCAACTTTTATGGACTGGGGGGCGACCTGGCTCTCTGCCCGCGTACCGATGCAGGATGGCACGGTGCGTGAAGCGCTGCTCGGCTGCGCCACGCCCTCTGACTATCTGCACCAGGATGCCTATCTGGGCGCCACCGTGGGCCGCTACGCTAACCGCATCGCTGGCGCAAAACTCAATAAACTTAACCGTCAGCTGGTGCCTAACCAGGGCGTACATCAGCTGCATGGCGGACCGGAAGGCTTTGATAAACGCCGCTGGCAAATTGTCAGTCAGTCTGACAGCGAAGTGCATTACCGCATCGATTCACCGGATGGCGATCAGGGCTATCCGGGCAATCTGATTGCTGACGTGCGCTATCAGCTGGATGATCAGAACTGCCTGAGCATCAGTTATGAAGCGCGTTGCGATCAGTCCTGCCCGGTCAATCTGACCAACCATGCTTACTTTAATCTTGATGCGCATCATGGCGATGTCCGCCAGCATCGCTTACAACTGCACGCCGACCAGTATTTACCGGTCGACAGCGAAGGCATTCCGAATGCGCCGCTAAAAGCGGTCGCCGATACCAGCTTTGATTTCCGCAACGCTAAAGTCGTGGCGCAGGATTTCCTGGCAGATGACGACCAGCGTGCAGTAAAGGGCTATGACCACGCGTTTCTGCTGAACAGCGCCGGCGACGAGAGTCAGCCTGCGGCAGAACTCTGGTCAGAAGATGGAAAATTACAGCTCAGCGTGACTACCTCGGCCCCGGCGTTGCAGTTCTACTCCGGCAACTATCTGGCGGGCACCCGTGCCCGTGAGCAGGCGAGCTATAATGCCTTTCAGGGCATTGCGCTGGAGAGTGAATTTTTACCGGATTCGCCTAATCACGCTGAGTGGCCTCAGCCTGATTGCTGGCTGCAGCCGGGAGATCGCTGGGAATCGGTGACGCGTTATCGCTTCACGCCACGCTGAGCCTCCGGCTGAAAAACGCGCAGTGCGTCACACACAGGCTTACGCGCTGCCCGCTTTTCCGTTATGGTATGGCGCAATCAGCTCGTGTATCAGGCGGGCAGCAGCAGGTTTCCAATCTCACAGAAACATCACAGTATTAAGGAGTTAAGCTATGGCTGTAACTAAGCTGGTTCTGGTGCGACACGGCGAAAGCCAGTGGAACAACGAAAACCGCTTTACCGGTTGGTATGATGTTGACCTTTCTGAGAAAGGTCGTGGCGAAGCCAAATCAGCAGGTCAGCTGCTGAAGAAAGAGGGCTTTGTTTTTGATTTTGCTTACACCTCCGTACTGAAGCGTGCAATTCATACGCTGTGGAATGTGCTGGATGAGCTGGATCAGGCCTGGCTGCCGGTTGAGAAAACCTGGCGTCTGAACGAGCGTCACTATGGTGCGCTGCAGGGTCTGGATAAAGCTGAAACTGCCGCCAAATATGGCGACGAGCAGGTTAAGCAGTGGCGTCGCGGCTTTGCCGTCACCCCGCCAGAGCTGGATCGTTCAGATGAGCGCTTCCCGGGCCATGACCCGCGTTACGCGAAACTGACCCCAGAGCAGCTGCCAACCACCGAAAGCCTGGCGCTGACCATCGACCGCGTTATCCCTTACTGGAACGACACCATTCTGCCGCGCATCAAAAGCGGTGAGAAAGTGATCATTGCCGCACACGGCAACTCACTGCGTGCACTGGTAAAATATCTGGATAACCTGAGCGAAGATGAAATCCTCGAACTGAACATCCCTACCGGCGTACCGCTTGTGTATGAGTTCGATGAAAACTTCAAACCGCTGAAACGCTACTACCTGGGCGACCAGGACGAGATTGCCGCGAAAGCTGCAGCCGTTGCGAATCAGGGTAAAGCGAAGTAATTCCTCGCTGAAAGGCAAAAAGGCCAGACGAAAGTCTGGCCTTTTTTTATTGATGACAACGTCTGGCCAGGCAAATCAGCCGCGGCGCTGTTTAACCGCTGCCGCCAGCTGACGCAGCACCTTGTCGGTATCTTCCCAGCCAATGCAGGCGTCGGTAACACTTTTGCCATAGACCAGCGGCTCGCCGCTCTCCAGGCTCTGGTTACCTTCCACCAGATGACTCTCAATCATCACACCGACAATCGCCTGCTCACCGTTAATCAGCTGCTGTGCAACATCGTCTGCCACGACCATCTGACGCTGGAACTGTTTGCTGCTGTTGGCATGGCTGAAATCGATCATCACCTGCTGTGGCAGACCCGCTTTCGCCAGTCCTTCTTTTACCTCAGCCACATGCTGCGCGCTGTAGTTTGGCTCTTTTCCGCCGCGCAGAATGATATGACAATCACCGTTACCGCTGGTTTCCACAATCGCGGAGTGACCATACTTCGTCACTGACAGGAAACAGTGTGGCGAACCCGCCGCGTTAATCGCATCGATCGCGACCTTAATGGTGCCATCGGTGCCGTTTTTGAAACCCACCGGACAGGAAAGGCCCGATGCCAGCTCACGGTGAACCTGAGATTCTGTGGTACGCGCACCAATCGCGCCCCAGCTCATCAGGTCAGCCACGTATTGCGGGGTAATCATATCCAGAAACTCGCCCGCCGCCGGTAAACCGCTGTCGTTAATGTCCAGCAGCAGCTTACGCGCCAGACGCAGACCGTCGTTGAGCTGATAGCTGTTGTCCATATATGGATCGTTGATCAGCCCTTTCCAGCCCACCGTGGTGCGCGGCTTTTCAAAATAGACCCGCATCACCACTTCCAGCTCGCCTTTCAGCTCATCACGCAGCGCCAGCAGGCGATCGGCATACTCTTTCGCCGCGTCTGTGTCATGAATGGAGCAGGGACCAATCACCACCAGCAGGCGGTCATCCTTGCCCTGCAGGATCTGATGAATCGCCTGACGGGCCTGTGAAACGGTCTGTGCAGCACGATCGGTCGCCGGGAATTTTTCGAGCAGCGCAACCGGAGGTAACAGCTCTTTAATCTCTTTGATGCGTAAGTCATCGTTCTGGTAATTCATACTGATTCCATTTTATTTCTGGCCCGGCGCCCGCCGGACACAACCTGCCCAATGTAGCCCGAAGCGCCAGGGGTGTAAATTCCCGCTGCGGGTTAAATGTGCGGGTCATATTTGCATTAATCAGGTTAGCGACTAGACTTTTTACTGGTAAGCACTGAGGAACATCCCGCTTACCAGATTTAATCACCCTGTTTAAGCCAACCGGCGAATTTTATTTCGTCAGGGATTTTATTACCCGAAATTGCACCTCTGGGCTTAAAGCAACTTCATTTATTAACGGGAGTATAATGATGAAAAAGTTTGCCTTAGTTTTTTTGACAGCAGCAATGACACTGAGCAGCGGTGCGGTACTGGCTGCGGACAGCAGCAGCAACAATGGTACAGCTAATCAGGCGGCCAGTGCAGGTGCAGCAGCGGGCGGCGCAAATGAAAATCTGCCGCCAAACAAAGTTGATAACGATAAAATTAATAACACCGGCAACAACACTAATCCTGCAACGTCTGGCAGCACCACCAGCAATGGTAATATGTCTGCTAACGAAATGGACCAGAACGCCCAGTGTAAAGATGGCAAATGTCCGAACATTAATAAAAAAGTTCAGACTAAAGTGGGCGGCGGTGACGTAGATACCAAAACCGACGGCACCACCCAGTAATGCTGTTTAACCCGGCGCGCTTCGGCTCTCCGGGTTTTTCTCCCCTCTGCCCCACTCTTCCGCTATGCTAATCCTGTGAAATTTACAGGGAATCCTTCATGGCTGTTTTGCTTCTGATTGACGATCATCCGCTGGTTGAAGTGGCACTTGAAGCCGCCCTGAGCCAGTCACCTATTCCGGTTCAGCTCCTCTCTGCCAGCAGTGAAAAAGCCGCCCGTCCCCTGCTTCAGCAGTCACTGGACATTATCGTGCTGGATATCGGCCTGCCGGATAGTGATGGGCTGGAGTTCCTGCGTCGCCTGAAGATCCATCGACCCGATTGCCCGGTCCTCATCTACTCCGCGCAGCAGACCCGCCACTATGTGCGTCGCGCTCAGGCGCTGGGTGCCGCCGGTTATGTGGTGAAAAGCCAGCGTATGGCGCAGTTGCTCAGCGCTATCCTTGCCGTGCTCGGCGGACAGACGGCTTTCCCGGAGATGGATGATGAGCCTGAACTCCCGCTGACCCAGAAAGAGCGTCAGATTCTGGCCCTACTGGCCAGCGGGCTGTCTAATCTGCAAATTGCTGCCCAGTTGCACATCAGCAATAAAACGGTCAGCACCCATAAGAAAAATATTCTGGAAAAAACCGGCGCCCGCTCGGTGGTAGAACTGGCCGATCTGTGGAAGGCGCAGCAGTGAGAGTTTTTCTGCTGATGCTGCTGTTGCTGTGCGGCTCCGCGCTGGCTGAGGTGCGTCCGGTGAGCAGCGTCAATCTGCCGATGATGCTGCCGGTGACGCACGCGGAAACCATGCAGGGCAAAATTCTGCGCGTTGGCCTGCTGGAAGAGAACCACGCGCCCTGGACAATGCGCATCGGCAATGACCTCTATGGCATCAATGCCGACTATCTTTCCGCGCTGCGACAGCTGACCGGCGCGCAGTTCACCCTCAACCTTTACAGCGATCAGCCGCACCTCATGCAGGCACTGAGCAGCGGCCAGATTGATTTCGCGCTGGGCATGTGGGTCACGCCCCTGCCAGCCGGCACCCTGAGCAGCGATAACTGGTACAGCAGCCCGCTGCGGGTCTACCGCAATCAGCAAAACCAGCGTGCCGTGATGTTTAACAGCCAGAATGCCCAACTGGCGATCAGCGACAGCACGCTGGCCCAACTGCCGCCCGCGCTGGCGGCCCGCCACAGCTTCAGACGCTACAGCAGCGATTTACAGGCACTCTATACCCTGCTCAATCAGCAGAATGACTATGTGGTGGCGGATGAGACCAGCGCCGGTTTTTTGTTAAGCCAGCTTCAGCAGGGCCAGATTTACCAGATCGCCTCTCACATTGATGCAGGACAGCTAAACCTGCGCGCGGTGGCACGTGATCCCCAGCTTATCAGCTGGATTAATCAGAGCCTGCGTCAGTTGCCAGCGGAACTGATGAACACGCTACAGGCGCGCTGGAGCAGTAACCTGCCGCGCTATCAGGATACGCAGACCCTGATGCTCAGCCCCGCTGAACGCGCCTGGATCGCCGATCATCCGCGCGTTACTTACACCGCCGAACCGGACAACTATCCCTGGAGCTACCGCGATGCCAGCGGCACCGCCAGAGGTTATGGCGTGGACTTGCTGAAAGCGATAGCACAGAGCACAGGATTGCAGTTTGAGCCGGTATGGGTCAGCAATCCCCGTCAGGCACGCACCCTGATTGAGCAAAAGCAGGCGATGCTGCAGCTGATGCAGCCGCTGAACGGCGATGCGATGCAGAGTACGTCGCTGCCGGTGTGGCGAGCGCTGTGGGGAATCTACAGCATCCAGTCTGACACGCTGGCGCACTGGCGCGACCTGCGCGGCAAACGGATTGGTGTATTGCAGGATGACCTGGCGCTGCGTCTGTTGCCTGCGGATCTGCAGCCCCTGCAGTTTGCCGACCGTAATAGCCTTTATGACGCGCTGGCAAAAGGGCAGATCGATGTGCTGGTCGATAATGTGCTTTCCGCCCGCTGGCGTATTGCCAGCCGCGATGATGCGCGCATCCACCTGGCCTTTGCCGCCAGCGACATCGCCTGGCCCATCGCGCTCGGCGTCGCACCCGACCAGGCGGTGCTGCGTACGCTGCTGGATCGCGCTCTGCAGCAGATCCCGGCCGATACCCAGAGCCAGATGCGCGACAGCTGGTCTACCCCGCCGCAGCCCGGCAGCGTGATGGCAATGGGTTCGCTGCCAATGATGGTGCTGGCGGTGGCCGGTGCGGCCATTGTGCTGCTGTTGCTGCTGCTGGCACGCCGTTACTGGCAACAGCGCCGCGAGCGTCAGCAGCGTGAACAGGCAGAGCATGCCAATGCGATGAAAAGCCAGTTTCTGGCAACCGTCAGTCATGAGCTGCGCACGCCGATGCAGGCTATCCTGGGGCTGCTTGAGCTGGAAAAACAGCAGCACAGCAGCCAGAACCTGACGCTGCTTCACAGCAGCGCTCAATCGTTGCTGACGCTGCTGAATGACCTGCAGGACCATGCCCGCATTGAGAGCAACAGTTTTACCCTGGCACCCCGTCCACTGGCGCTGGCGCAATGGCTCAGCCAGCAGCAGCACTTTTATCACCCGTTAATGCGCGGTGACGGGCCGCGTCTGATTGTCGAGGCGCTGACGCCGCTGCCTGACACGGTGCTCATCGATGCCGATCGCCTGCAGCAGGTGATCAACAACCTGATGACCAATGCGCTGAAATTTACGCGTCACGGCACGATTCGCCTGACCCTGGCTGCCCAGGATCAACAGCTGATTCTCACAGTGAGCGACAGCGGCAGCGGTATCCCATCGGAGGAACAGCAGAAGTTGTTTGATCCCTGGTATCAGGCGCCGTCCGGAAAATCAGTTTCGGTGCAGGGCAGCGGCCTGGGGCTGTTTATCTGCCGCGAAATAGTGCTGCGGATGGGCGGCGATATCCGGCTCGCCTCAGAACCGGGGCTCGGCACTCAGGTCACTGTGACGCTGCCGCTTGAGATCTGCACGCCAGCAAACCACGTGGACGAATCCGCCCTGCCCGGTTTTCCGCAGCTGCGGGTGGCGATTGTGGATGACCACCCGACTAACCTGCTGGTGATGCAGCAGCAGCTGGCACGCTTTGCCATTCAGGCTGACATCTTTGAGCAGGGACGTGCGCTGCTGCAGGCCGATGCGCAGCAACCTTATGACCTGCTGTTTATCGACCAGATGATGCCGCGTCCCGACGGCACGCTGCTGCTGCGGATACTGCGTCGGCGTGACCGCCAGCGGAGACGGCAGGCGATGCGGGTACTCTGCTCGGCTGATGCGCAGCTGCTGTCGCGCTCGCTTGAGGAGCGGGAGCGGGTATTGATCAAACCGGTGCAGTTAGGCGATCTCAGCGCGTTGCTGGCAGAGTGGCAGCAGGCGTGGCAGGACGATCCGCTGGCGTCACTGGATGACAATCTGTGGCAACTGGCACAGCAGAATGAAAAATTCCTCAACCGTCTGAGCCAGACGCTGCACAACACGGTCACGCAGGATCTGGCTGCGATGCAGGCGGCGCATGATCGTGCGGACTGGACGCCGTTCGCTGAGGCGGCACACAGGATGAAAGGAAGCTTTTTACTGGTGGGGCTGGAGCATGGCGCGCAGCTCAGCCAGCAATTGACGGAGCAGGTAAAACAGCATCAGGACCCGTCTGAGACGTGGCAATTACTGATATTATTAGCAAACAGGTTACTGAAAAAACTGGAAACTTATGGCACATACCCACACTCATAGCGGGCAGGATAGTAATCGCACGCGTCTGGCGGCCGCCTTCGGGGTGACCGTCGTCTTCATGGTTGCTGAAGTCATTGGCGGCTGGCTCTCTGGTTCACTGGCGCTGCTGGCGGACGCCGGGCATATGCTGACCGATGGAGCCGCACTGCTGATGGCCTTGCTGGCGGTCCATTTCTCACGCCGTAAACCCAATGCACGTCACACCTTTGGCCTGCTGCGTCTGACCACGGTAGCCGCATTTATTAACGCCATTGCACTGCTCGGCATTACTGCGCTGATCGTCTGGGAAGCAGTGCGCCGCTTTGCCGACCCGCAACCGGTGACCGGCGGACTGATGCTGGGAATCGCGATCGGCGGCCTGCTGGCCAATCTGCTCTCGTTCTGGCTGCTGCATCATGGCAGCGGAGAGAAGAACCTCAACGTGCGGGCCGCGGCGCTGCATGTGATGGGTGACCTGCTCGGTTCAGTGGGCGCGATTGTGGCTGCAGTAATTATAATGCTGACCGGCTGGACGCCCATCGACCCGATACTGTCGTTGCTGGTGTCACTGCTGGTGCTACGCAGCGCCTGGTCGCTGCTGCGTGAGAGTCTGCAGGAGTTACTGGAAGGGGCTCCGCATTCACTGGATGTGAACAAGCTGACACGGGATCTCACCCTGAACATCGCCGAGGTGCGCAATGTTCACCATGTGCATCTGTGGCAGGTGGGCGAAAAGCCGATGCTGACGCTGCATGCGCAGGTGATCCCGCCTTACGATCATGATGCGCTGCTGCATCGCATTCACGACTATCTGCGCGAGAACTATCAGATCGCGCACGCGACGGTGCAGATGGAGTACCAGCCCTGCGCTGGTGCCGAGTGTGAACTCGGCTCAGGCAGTGCGGCTGCCACCGGCCATGACCACAGTCATTCTCACGACCACGATCATGACCATGTTAAAGGCGACAAGCACACTCACTGAGCTGACAGCGCGCGGGAACCCTGTTGCCGCGCGCTGCGGATCCACATTCGTGATCCGTTCAGCGCAATCAGCGTCAGAATCACATACTCCAGCGACATCGCATAGACACCCTGACGGGCGAAGATCATCACGCTAATCACATTGATGATGACCCACAGCAGCCAGTTCTCCACATATTTGCGCGTCATCAGCACCATCGCGGCAATAGACAGCACCATCATGCAGGAATCCCAGAACGGGAAGGCATCCGGCTGCAGCGCAGGCATCGCCACCGACAGGCCCAGACCGTTCATCAGCGTTACCGCCGCACGGGTTAACAGCGCAAACACCGGATCGATATAGAGGGTCATCAGCGCAATCGCAATCACACACCCTGCTGTCCAGGCCAGCGCTCCAGGCAGCGGCAGCCAGCGGATTTTCAGCGCCGCCTGATGATCTTCGGTCTGTCGGCTCCATGCGTACCAGCCATAGAGATTGGCGGCAAAGAAGAAGAGCTGCAGCAGCAGGCTGGCATAGAGCTGGATCTGAAAGAAGATCACCGCAAACAGCGTGACGTTAATCAGGCCAAACGGATAGTTGATAATTTTTTCCAGGCTGGCAAACCAGATACAGAGTAAGCCCGCCAGCGTGCCGATGGCCTCAATCCATGAGAGATCGTAGCCTCCGGCACCCAGAGGAATATGAACCAGAATATTATGTGTGCTGAAGAAGTCCATGCAGAGCACCTGTCCGGGAACGCTTAGGCGTTGCCCTTCACGTTGAGTTTAAGTTCCGCTGCAAAGGATAGCATGCGATTAAGCGGCAGTAACGCCGCCTCTCGCAGCGTCTCATCCACCTGAATCTCATGTTCCACCCCACCCGACTCCAGCGCCTCTGCGATGGCTTTAAGGCCGTTCATTGCCATCCAGGGACAGTGCGCGCAGCTGCGGCAGGTTGCCCCTTCACCTGCGGTCGGCGCTTCCAGCAGCTCTTTATCCGGCACCGCCTGCTGCATTTTGTAGAAGATGCCGCGGTCGGTCGCCACAATCATCTGCGGATGCGGCAGGGATTTCGCCGCCTGAATCAGCTGGCTGGTCGAGCCGACCGCGTCCGCCAGTTCGACAATCGCCTGCGGTGACTCAGGATGCACCAGCACCGCCGCATCGGGATAGAGCGCTTTCATGCGCTGCAGCGCCTGGGTTTTGAACTCGTCATGCACAATGCAGGCGCCCTGCCAGCACAACACATCTGCACCCGACATCCGGGTAACATAGCGACCAAGGTGACGATCCGGTGCCCAGATGATCTTTTCGCCGAGACTGTCGAGATGCTCAATCAGCTCTACCGCAATGCTGGAAGTGACCACCCAGTCGGCGCGGGCTTTGACGGCCGCCGAGGTATTGGCATAGACCACCACGGTGCGATCGGGATGCGCATCACAGAAGGCGTTAAACTCTTCAATGGGACAGCCGAGATCCAGTGAACACTCCGCCTGCAGGGTCGGCATCAGCACGGTTTTTTCGGGGCTGAGGATTTTGGCGGTTTCACCCATAAAGCGCACGCCCGCCACCAGCAGCGTGGTCGCCGAATGATTGCTGCCGAAACGCGCCATCTCCAGCGAGTCGGAGACGCAGCCGCCTGTCTCTTCCGCCAGCGCCTGAATTTCCGGATCGGTGTAATAGTGCGCCACCATCACCGCGTTTCGCGCTTTCAGCAGCGCTTTGATTTTCTCACGGTAAAACGTCTTCTCATCGTCACTCAGGCGGGCGGGTTTCGGCGGAAAAGGATAAACGGCGCTTTCAGGATCGAACATTACACTCATGACACAGCTCTCGTTTTGTCTAATTAACGAAAATCACCTGCGGAGGCGAATTTTGGCGATGAATCCGCCGTCGTGTTTTATATGCTAAACACGATAACGGAAAAGCCACACTGTGTCGTGAGATTTTTACTCTGCCTGCGTTACAGCACCGACCCTGCCCGTCTGCGTTTCATCTGCCAGCACCAGCGTTTTCTGCGGCGCTTCCAGTGCCAGCAGGAAAGCTTTGGTCTCCAGGCCGCCCGCAAAGCCGGTCAGCTTGCCGTTGGCACCGATCACGCGATGGCACGGTGCGACAATGGAAAGTGGATTACGGCCGTTGGCCGCGCCGACCGCGCGCACCGCCTGCGGATGGCCGATCTCCCGTGCAATCTGGCTGTAGCTGCGCGTCTCACCAAACGGTATCGCCACCAGCGCCTGCCAGACTTTTTTCTGAAAGTCGGTGCCGACCATGTCGAACGGCAACGCAAAACAGCGTCGCGCACCGGTAAAGTACTCGCTGAGCTGACGCGCGGTTTCGATCAGAATGGGATGATCGTCATTGCGCGTTTGAGGTAAAAACCGGGTGCGTTTTGGATCGTCGTTTTCCCACAAAATCCCCGCCAGGCCGATATCGCTGGCGACCAGCTTCAGCTCGCCCACCGGGGTAACTATCTGTTTGAAGTAGTACATGGTGATTCTCCCGTCACGGTTCCGTCGTCCAGTATCGCACTTTTCATCAGCCTGACTGGCTGTTTTCGGTCATGGTTATAAACTGTTGTGCTGTCCGAAAACAGCCAGTCTGCTGGGATTCCCCCCTGTAGGCTGCGCTTATTTACCGGAGAAATGCCATGCTCGATCCCGACATTGCCTATCAGGCGCTGACCTCACGTGATACCCGCTTCGACGGCGTTTTCTTTGTGGGCGTGACCTCAACCGGTATCTATTGCCGCCCAATTTGCCCGGTCAAAGCGCCGATGCAGAAAAACTGTCTTTTCTTCAGCAGCGCCGAGGCGGCGGAGAAAGCGCGCTTTCGCCCCTGCCTGCGCTGCCGGCCTGAGCTGGCTCCCGGCAATGCGCCTGTCGATCAGCCGCATCGCGTGGCGGAGCAGCTGATTCAGCGCATTGAGGAAGGCATGCTGGAGGAGCGCGAAGGTCTGGAGGCGATTGCCGCTGAGTTCAGTCTCAGCCTGCGTCAGCTGCGCCGTATCGTGCAACATGAACTCGGCGTCTCACCACTGGAGCTGAAGCAAACACGGCGTATGCTGCTGGCCAAGCAGTTGCTGACAGAAACACAACTGCCGGTCACGGAGGTCGCCTACGCCAGTGGCTTCAGCAGTCTGCGCCGTTTTAATGATGTTTTCCAGGCTCGCTACCGCATGACGCCAAGCGCGCTGCGCCGCGACGATACAGGCGCGAAGCGTGCGCAGCCCGGCGACCGCGTGACGCTGCGGCTGGCCTATCGCCCGCCCTACGACTGGGCGGCGATGCTCTGGTTTTTGCAGACACACCTGATGAAGGAAGTTGAGGCAGTGGAAGATGGCTGCTGGCGACGCACCGTGGCGCTGGGACGTTTTCGGGGCTGGGTCAGTGTATCCCATCTGCCGCAGAAGAACGCGCTGCAGGTGACGCTCTCAACCTCACTGACGCCGGTTCTGCCGCTGCTGCTGCGCCGCCTGCGCGATCTGTTTGACCTGGACGCGCAGCCGCAGCGTATCGCCGCCTGTCTGGCTCAGGACCCGCTGCTGGCACCCAGCCTGATTGCACATCCTGGTCTGCGTGTGCCGGGCGCCTTCGACGCTTTTGAACTTGGCGTGCGTGCTATTATCGGCCAGCAGGTGACCGTCAAAGCCGCCACCACAGTCAGCAGCCGTTTTGCCGCCGCCTTTGGCGAGCCCTGTGAAACGCCCTTTGCCGACCTGACCCGCTACACCGCGCTTCCTGAACGCATCGCAGCGCTGACGGTGGATGACGTTGCGCCGATGGGCATCGTCAGCGCCGCCCGCTCCCGCGCCATCATCGCCTTTGCCACCGCCTGCGCCAGCGGCGATCTGCGTCTCAGTGCCGCGCAGCCGCCTGATGAGGTAATAAAAAAGCTGGTCAGCCTGCCGGGCATTGGTCCCTGGACCGCGCACTATATCGCGATGCGCGCCCTGCGCTGGCCGGATGCCTTTCCCAAAGAGGATATCGCCATCCGTAATAACCTGGGCGGCATGTCATCTAAAGAAGCAGAAGCGCGCTCGCAATCCTGGCGTCCCTGGCGCAGCTATGCGGTGATGCATATCTGGGAGAGCCTGGCAGTGGCGAAGGTGAAGAAAAAGCCGTGCCGGTCAATGTAAGGATGCGGATTGTCTGCCCTGACCTGCATAGTCGGTATCGCAGAAACTAAAAATGCAGAGCCTCTTCCAGACTGATTACAGACTCGCAGCCGACTGAATCTTCCAGCAACGAATAAGTTCGATGCGCAGGGAACAGGATCAGAAGAGGAAAGCGTCCCGCGCCAGGACGGCGCGGGACGAGCAGGTCATGGATGACGGCTTTTGCGTCTTTCCGATCTGACCGTGTTCCCTAAGCAGTCTCGATCTCACAGCAATCCAGGTCAGACTTCACAACACCTTAAACGCCATTGGCTTTTTACATTCAACGCAAGTCTGTGATACTGCAGAAACGAAAAAAGCGCCCAAAGGGCGCTTTTTTCTTAATTGGTAGGTCGTGCAGGATTGCCTCGGCCCTTCCTAGGGCCTCGCCCTCCGGGTGATGCTGACGCATCAGCCTGAATCGCCGGGCGATTCAGTCGAACCTGCTGCAGGTTCTCACCCTGCACGGTAAAGTCCGTGCCCCGGAAACGAAAAAAGCGCCCAAAGGGCGCTTCTTTCTTAATTGGTGGGTCGTGCAGGATTCGAACCTGCGACCAATTGATTAAAAGTCAACTGCTCTACCAACTGAGCTAACGACCCGCTGGGGGCTTACAACCGTTCAGCGCACCAGGCGGCTGAGATAAGATGGTGGGTCGTGCAGGATTCGAACCTGCGACCAATTGATTAAAAGTCAACTGCTCTACCAACTGAGCTAACGACCCATCTTAGGTTGTGAAGCAATGCTGAAGTGTTCTTCTTGAAACTGCGCGGTAAAAGCGCGTCTGAAGGAGATGGTGGGTCGTGCAGGATTCGAACCTGCGACCAATTGATTAAAAGTCAACTGCTCTACCAACTGAGCTAACGACCCATCTTCAGGCTTACCAGACACTTTTCAATGTGTCCCGGCAACGGCGGCATATATTACTGATTTAGCGGGGTAGCGCAACTCTTATTTCTGCTAAACGCTTCAGTTGCTTACCTTTCATACGGCAAGACCAGAAATCACACGATATCTGGTCTGAACCGGACAAATTACAGACCGCTCAGACGTTTCTGAGCTTGTTTAGCAGATTCAGTGTCTGGATAAAGTTTGATCACCTGCTGGAAGACCGCTTTGGCTTTCGCCGTGTCTTTTTTCTCCTGCATGATCACACCCACTTTCAACAACGCTTCTGCAGCTTTCGGCGACTTCGGATAGTTTTTCACTACCGTGGCGTAATAATACGCCGCGTCGTCCTTTTTGCCTTTGTTGTAGTTCAGCTGACCCAACCAGTAATTCGCATTCGGCTGATAGGTCGAATCAGGGTAACGTTTTACCCACGCCTGAAGCGCGCTGATCGCCTGGTCATACTGTTTCTTCTCCAGAATCAGCGCCACAGCCGCATTGTAATCGCTGTTCGCATCGCCGGTCTGCGCAGGTGCGCTCTCCGTTGATGCTGCCGCGCCTGCGGTTGCTGCTGCGCCTGTATCTGCTGCGGCATCGCTGCCGGCTGCCTGTTGCCCGCCGTTGCTGCTGGCGCTGCTCAGCGTGTCAATCTGCTGGTAAAGCTGCTTCTGCCGCTCAACCACCTGATTCAACTGATACGTGTTTTGCTGGATTTGCCCACGCAGCGCATCAATATCACGCTGGTTATCGCTCATCTGCTGCTGCAATTGCTGCATCAGCTGTGCCTGGGCATTAGAGATTCGTTCAAGAGTGGTGACACGGTCTTCGACCGAGCCGGAGCCAACGCTACTGATTGACGCTTGGGCATTAGCGGCCCAGGGGGCCGCTACGCCAATCAGTAACGACAGACTCAACAGATGACGTCTGAAGTTACTAACCATGTGATTCTCTTAGTAGACCAGAACGGCACGACGGTTTTTAGAATACGCTGCTTCGTCATGACCCAGAACGGCTGGCTTCTCTTTACCGTAAGAAACGATAGACATCTGATCAGCCGACACGCCTTTACCCTGCAGGTACATCTTAACGGCGTTAGCACGACGTTCGCCCAGGGCGATGTTGTATTCCGGCGTACCGCGCTCATCCGCATGACCTTCGATGGTCACTTTGTATGATGGGTTGCTGCGCAGGAAAGTTGCGTGCTGATCCAGCATCTGTGCGTAATCAGACTGAACGTCATATTTGTCCAGACCGAAGTACACGATGTTGTTCTGCTGCAGCTGCTGCATCTGCAGACGAGCCTGCTCGTCAGAAGACATGTTGCCGCCGTTGCCGTTCATGCCAGAATTTGCACCGTAAGCGCCATCAGCACCCATGCCAGTCTGGTCATTGTTGTTGTTTTTGTGTGAGCTACAAGCCGCTACTGCCAGAACCGGCAGAGCCAGCATCAAACCCTTCAGCACTTTGTTCAGTTGCATTTCAAAAATCCCATTATTGTTTATTGTTTGCGATGTCTGAAGTGTCAGACATTACAGATACGGCGACCAGGCAGGAAATTTTACCTGTCCATCAGTTGCCGGAAGACGCGCTTTGAAACGGCCGTCGGTTGAAACCAACTGCAACACGGAACCCATACCCTGAGTAGAGCTGTAGATTACCATTGTGCCATTTGGTGCCAGGCTCGGCGTTTCATCCAGGAACGTGTCCGTTAACGTTTGAACGGCTCCCGTTTCCAGATCCTGTTTGGCGACGTGTTGAGCACCACCGTTGGTGCTAATCATCACCATAGATTTACCATCTGTTGCAACATCCGCATCCTGGTTCTGACCGCCTTCCCAGGTAATACGCTGTGGCGTGCCGCCATTAATACCGACTTTATAGATCTGAGGGGCACCCGCCTGATCGGAGGTATAAGCCAGAGTCTGGCTGTCCGGGAACCAGGTCGGTTCAGTACTGTTATAACGACCATCCGTCACCTGACGCGTCTGACCTGACGCCAGATCCATCACATAGAGGTTCAGGCTACCGGTTTTAGAGAGCGCGAAAGCGAGCTTAGAGCCATCTGGCGAGAATGCCGGGGCACCGTTGTGACGCGGATATGAGGCAACCTGACGGATGGCACCGTTAGAGAGCGTCTGGACCACCAGCGCGGACTTGCCGCTTTCAAAGGTCACGTAGGCCACTTTGCTGCCATCCGGAGACCAGGCTGGCGACATCAGTGGCTGTGGTGAACGATGTACGACGAACTGGTTATAGCCATCGTAGTCAGCGACGCGCAGTTCATAAGGGAACTGACCACCGTTGGTCTGCACGACATAGGCGATGCGGGTGCGGAAAGCGCCCTTAATGCCTGTCAGCTTCTGGAACGTTTCGTCACTGGCAGTGTGAGCGGCATAGCGCAGCCACTGCTTTGTCACTTTATATGAGTTCTGTGCCAGCACTGTACCCGGCGCACCGCCGGTGTCAACCAGCTGGTAAGAGACCTGATAGCTGCCATCCGGGTTAGACGCGACCTGACCGACGACTACGGCGTCGATGCCGAGTGCGCTCCAGGCGGCAGGCTGCACTTCCTGCGCACTGGTTGGCTGCTGTGGCAGACGTGAGCGATCCAGTGGATTGAATTTGCCACTGTTGCGCAGGTCAGCCGCCACGATGCCGCCGACATCTTCCGGCGCGGCACCAGAACCGGCCCATTTAAACGGCACCACGCCAATCGGGCGCGCGGTGTTCACACCCTGGGTGATCTCAATTCGAACTTCTGCATGCAGCATGGCTGCCCACAGCAGGATAAAAAAGCCTAACGTAACGCGAAGAGCTTGCTTCATTTTATCTCCCTTATCTGAACCTCAGTCCACGATAATTGGCACTGTTCCTGGAAACCACGAGTACAACATAAGTACGGCAAGCTAAACATAGATCAACTTGCCGACCGTGACTGCATTATTGCGGTTTAAAACGCATCGGGGCGTTTTTAAACACTTCGTAGACCGCCTGAGAAGGCGGCTTCGGAATACGTGCCTGTTTGGCAGCAGCAATCGCGGCCTGGCAGAGCGCGGGATCACCACCCTCTGACTTAACATCAATCAACAAGCCATCAGGCGCAAGTTTAATCCGCAAATCACAGGTTTTTCCGCGATACAGATCGGCATCGTAGAATCGGCTCTGAATCGCACTCACCACCTGACCCATGTAGGAGTTGATCTCAGCGCCCGATGCCCCCGCTTTCTTCTGGTTGCCCTGCCCCGCTGCGCCACCTGATGTGCCGCTTTTCGGTGCATTTTTACCGGAAGTGAGTCCACCCAGCAAATCATCAACATCGCTGTCATTGGCCGCATCGGCGGCAGCTTTCGCCTTCGCATCTGCTTTGGCTTTAGCGGCAGCCTCAGCCTTCGCTTTGGCAGCCGCATCGGCTTTCGCCTTAGCAGCCGCTTCCGCCTTCTCTTTAGCGGCCTCTTTCGCCGCCTCAGCTTTCTCTTTGGCAGCTTCTTTGGCGGCTTCGGCTTTTTCTTTAGCGGCTTCAGCGGCTTTCTCTTTTGCTGCCTCAGCAGCTTTTTCTTTCGCTTCTGCGGCTTTCTCTTTCGCTTCTTCGGCGGCTTTAGCTTTGGCATCCGCAGCCGCCTTCACTTTGGCCTCAGCCGCCGCTTTTGCATCCGCTTCCGACTTCGCCTTCGCCTCCGCAACGGCTTTCTCTTTTGCCGCAGCGGCAGCAGCGGCTTTCGCCTGTTGATCAGCCTGCTTCTTTGCTTCGGCTGCGGCCTGCTTCGCCTGCTCAGCAGTCGCTTTGGCCTGAGCATCCGCCTGTGCTTTCGCATCCGCTTTAGCTTTAGCTGCTGCCGCTTCGGCGGTTTTCTGCTGTTCCTGAGCCTGTTTCGCGGCGTCTTCTGCCGCTTTCTGCTGCTCAGCCTGCTGTTTAGCCTCTTCTTTCGCGGTTTCCTGCGCGGCTAAACGCTCTTTTTCCAGCGCTTTCAGACGCTGCTGTTCAGCAGCCTGTTTCTGTTGCAGCTCTTCTGCCTGCTGCTGCGCCTGCTTTTTACGCTGTTGCTCAGCCCGCTGGCTGTCGCTTTGCTGGTTCTGCTGACGATTGTATTGACTCACGACGGCACCGGGATCGACCATCACAGCATCAATATCGCTGCCACCGCCACCCGCACTGCTGGGGTCAACGTGCTCATTAAACGAGCTCCAAATCAGCAGCGCGATCAACACGATATGCAGAATCACCGAAATGATTATCGCGCGCTTTAACTTCTCGTTTTGCTCGGTTGCCTTCGACACACTCGGTTCCCAAAAAACGGTTCGATTTTAAATCGGCTGCGTCATCAAACCGACAGATTTAACACCCGCCTGGTGCAGCAGGTTGAGCGCTTTAATGATTTCATCGTAAGGCACTTCTTTCGCGCCCCCGATCAAAAACACCGTCTTAGGATTTGCTTCCAGTCGACGCTGCGCTTCGCTGATCACCTGCTCGGGGGGGAGCTGATCCATACGATCGTGATCCACGACCAGGCTGTACTGCCCCACGCCCGCCACTTCAACAATTACCGGCGGATTATCATCGCTGGAAACGGTTTTAGAGTCGGTCGCATCAGGCAGATCCACTTCCACGCTCTGGGTAATAATGGGTGCCGTTGCCATGAAGATCAGCAGCAGCACCAACAGGACGTCCAGTAGCGGAACGATGTTGATTTCCGACTTCAGGTCGCGGCGTTTGCGACCACGTACTCTGGCCATCATTAACCTCTATTTACTTAGCGCTATCGCTGGAGAAAGCCTGGCGATGCAGAATGGCAGTGAACTCTTCCATGAAGTTGTCGTAGCCCTGCTCCAGTTTGTTGACGCGCTGGTTCAGACGGTTGTACGCCATTACCGCCGGAATTGCCGCAAACAGACCGATTGCGGTTGCAATCAATGCTTCAGCGATACCCGGTGCCACCATCTGCAGTGTTGCCTGCTTCACCGCGCCCAGCGCGATAAAGGCGTGCATGATCCCCCAGACAGTACCGAACAGCCCGATATAGGGACTGATTGAACCGACAGTACCGAGGAACGGAATGTGGTTTTCCAGCGCTTCCAGCTCACGGTTCATTGAGATGCGCATCGCACGGCTTGCACCATCAATAACTGCCTCCGGCGCATGATTATTAGCGCGGTGCAGTCGGGCGAACTCTTTAAAGCCGGAGTAGAAAATCTGCTCCGAGCCGCCCAGCTCTTCCCGACGCTCCTGGCTCTCCTGATACAGTCGGGAGAGTTCGATGCCGGACCAGAATTTGTCTTCAAATGCCTCAGCTTCTCTTCCCGCCGCATTCAGAATACGTGTGCGCTGAATAATGATGGCCCAGGAGGCAATAGAAAAGCCGATCAAAATCAACATGATAAGTTTGACCAGAAGGCTCGCCTTCAGGAACAAATCAAGAATGTTCATGTCAGTCACTGCTTGAACTCCGCGACAATAGACTTGGGAAGCGCAATCGGCTTCATTAGATGAGGGTTAATGCAGGCAATCAGGACCTCTGCCTCATTGAGCACTTTGCCTTCAGTATTCACGATACGCTGAGTGAACGTCATGGTAGCCCGAGTCATTGAGGTGACCTCGCTCTGGATTTCCAGAAGGTCATCAAGACGCGCCGCTGCAAGATAGTCCACCGTGATGCGCCGTACCACAAAAGCGATCTGCTGTTCTAACAGCGTCTGCTGATTGAAATGGTGCTGTCGCAACATTTCGGTACGTGCTCGTTCATAAAAAGCGATATAGCTGGCGTGATAAACCACACCACCGGCATCAGTATCTTCGTAGTAGACCCGAACCGGCCAGCGAAACAGCGTTGTACTCACTCTACATCCCGGCCTCGTTTTAAACGTTGCTACTATACGCAAGAGAATTGGGGTTGGGAATGGCTCGTCAGAGCCAGGCGAAAATAATTATCGCTCGGTAACAAATGGAACGATTTCAGGAAGATTAATTGACCAGACGCTGACAAATATTCACTGACAGCGCTGGTGAGGTGGGGTGTTACAGGTAAAAACGGTAAAGCGCGATAAATAACACCAGCATGGCGGGTAACGGGCTAAACAGCGCCTGCCATCGGGTTTGCTGTGGCCGGAAGCCTGTACCGTGAATCACACCACTGCAGACCGCCCAGATCAGCACCAGACCCTGCAGCGCAGGCAGCTGACCCGCGTGTTTAGCAAAGCGGGTCGGGTCCCACATCACGCCGCCAGCCGCCAGCAGCGCCAGCAGCAGTGAAAGGGCCCGTAACGGGCCCTTATCCATCAGATCATACAGCATCCGAATTGGCGTACGCATCAGTGAGACTCATCCTGCGCTTCAACGTGTTCAATCGCCAGCGCGGTCACGATACCAAAGGCACAGGCCAGCAACGTGCCGAGAATCCAGGCAAAATACCACATGCGACTTCTCCTTAATTAATAGAGTGAGTGACTGTTGCTTTCAATATGCTCTTTGGTAATACGACCAAACATCTTCCAGTAACACCAGGTGGTGTAAATCAGAATGATTGGAACAAAGATAGCGGCGGCAACGGTCATCGTTTGCAGCGTCAGCAGGCTGGACGTTGCATCCCACATCGTCAGGCTGGTACCCGGCACGGTGCTGGATGGCATGATGAACGGGAACATCGCAATGCCGGCGGTCATGATGACGCAGGCCAGCGTCAGTGAAGAGAACAGGAATGCCCAGGCGCCCTTCTCAACCCGCGAGCAAAGTATGGTCAGCAGCGGCAACACCACGCCCAGCAGCGGGAACAGCCACAGCACAGGATGGTTCTGGAAGTTGACCATCCAGGCACCTGCCTCACGCACTACCGTTTTACCCAGTGGGTTAGAGGCAGCAAAGTGATCCATCGTGCTGGTCACCACATAGCCATCAATACCATATTTCACCCAGACACCGGCCAGGATGAAGCAGACCATCATCACCAGGGCGGCAAGTTGTGCTGCGGTGCGTGAACGCAGATGCAGTTCGCCCGTGGTGCGCATCTGCAGATAGGTTGCGCCCTGAGCCAGAATCATCGCTACGCTGACCACACCTGCCAGCAGGCCAAACGGATTCAGCAGCTGGAAGAAGTTGCCGGTGTAGAACAGACGCAGATACTCATCGGCATGGAACGGCACGCCCTGTAACAGGTTGCCAAACGCCACGCCAATGACCAGCGGCGGCACGAAGCTGCCGATGAAGATGCCCCAGTCCCAGGCACCGCGCCAGCGGTTGTCTTCAATCTTCGAGCGGTAATCGAAGCCAACCGGACGGAAGAACAGCGAGGCGAGCACCAGAATCATGGCCACGTAGAAGCCAGAAAAGGCCGCCGCATAGACCATCGGCCAGGCGGCAAACAGTGCGCCACCGGCAGTGATAAGCCAGACCTGGTTGCCGTCCCAGTGCGGGGCGATACTGTTAATCATAATGCGACGCTCAGTATCGGTGCGACCCAGAATGCGCGTCAGCATGCCGACGCCCATATCAAAACCATCTGCGACAGCAAAGCCGATTAGCAGCACGCCAATCAACAGCCACCAGACAAAGCGCAGAACTTCATAATTAAACATGGTCGCTCTCCTTATCCCCGAACCGGCTGCGTGGTTGCCGTGATCTGCTCATGATGATAATGCCCGGTTTTCAGGCTGCTCGGCCCAAGGCGGGCGAATTTGAACATCAGGTACATCTCAGCCACCAGGAACAGCGTGTAGAGTCCGCAAATCAGGATCATCGAGAACAACAGATCGCCTACAGTCAGAGAAGAGTTCGCCACCGCAGTCGGCAGAACTTCACCGATAGCCCAGGGCTGACGACCATATTCCGCGACGAACCAGCCGGATTCGATTGCGATCCACGGCAGCGGGATACCAAACAGCGCCGCTTTCAGTAACCAGCGATTTTTACCGATGCGGTTACGCAACACGCTCCAGAACGCCAGCGCGATAATGCCCAGCAGCAGAACACCACACAACACCATGATACGGAAGGCGAAATAAAGCGGGGCAACACGCGGGATAGAGTCCTGCGTCGCCTGTTTGATCTGCGCTTCTGTCGCATCCGCCACATTATCGGTATAGCGTTTCAGCAGCAGACCGTAACCGAGATCCTGTTTGTGACTGTTGAACGCGTCCCGTACCGCCTGATCCTGACTGCCACCGCGCAGTTCATTCAGCAAGGCGTAGGCTTTCATGCCGTTCCGGATGCGCACCTCATGCTGTGCCATTAACTCTTTCAGGCCCGTCACCGGCGTATCCGTGGATCGGGTGACGATCAGGCCCAGCAGCCAGGGGATCTGAATGGCGTACCGGTTCTCCTGAGTGGCCTGATCGGGCAAGCCAAACAGGGTAAAGGACGCTGGCGCTGGCTGGGTTTCCCACTCCGCTTCAATCGCGGCCAGCTTGGTTTTCTGCACGTCACCCATTTCGTAACCAGACTCATCACCCAGCACGATCACTGACAGCACCGCCGCCATGCCAAAGCTGGCCGCGATAGCGAACGAGCGTTTAGCAAAGGCGAAGTCGCGGCCTTTCAGCATGTACGAGGCACTGATGCCCATGATAAACATCGCGCCTGTGGTGTAACCGGCCGCGACGGTGTGAACGAATTTCACCTGTGCCACCGGGTTCAGCACCAGCTCTGAGAAGCTGACCATCTCCATGCGCATGGTTTCAAAGTTGAACTCTGAAGCGATAGGGTTCTGCATCCAGCCGTTGGCGACCAGAATCCACAACGCAGACATATTCGAGCCCAGGGCGACCAGCCAGGTCACCGCCATGTGCTGCACTTTACCCAGCCGATCCCAGCCAAAAAAGAACAGGCCGACAAAGGTCGATTCCAGGAAGAACGCCATCAGACCTTCAATGGCGAGCGGCGCGCCGAAGATATCGCCGACGTAGTGAGAGTAATATGACCAGTTTGTCCCGAACTGAAATTCCATGGTCAGTCCGGTAGCGACACCCAGCGCAAAGTTAATACCAAATAACTTGCCCCAGAACTTCGTCATATCTTTATAAATTTGTTTACCGCTCAGGACATAGACCGTTTCCATGATCGCCAGCAGAAACGCCATACCCAGCGTTAAAGGGACGAACAGAAAATGGTACATCGCCGTTAAGGCAAACTGTAACCGCGACAGCTCGACGATATCTAACATAAGGACTCCTTGCTCCTCGCTTTGTCTCCGTCACGCGCGCGATCAGATCGAACGTAATCGGAGTCAGGAACGACTGTTTATTGATTCCAGTTTTTTATTACCAGCAGAACAGGTCTGTGAGCTGCCCGAAAAGGCGAGTAACGAATGAAGCAGCTCTGAAAAATGTCAATCAGCGCTTTATTAACGGCTGCTTTAACAGGAGAAAAGTGGGTGTCATCCCGGGTTGAGCAGTCGTATGAAAATTTGTGTAAAAGGCTGGATTGATGCAGCGCAATTTACGCCCTTAGCGTTGCGCTTTGCCAGAGATATAGTTGGATATAAAACGTGATTTATTGATCTGGATTAACGTAATAAGTTTCCAGATAGAGCTGGGTCAGTTTCCTGTTAAAAAATTGTCATTAATGAAATAAGACGTGAAGAAATAGTTTACCTTTGCCACTTTTTCTTAACGTGATAAACGGTGAGCAGGTTATTTAACAACGTATTCTTCGCTTTCACTGCCAGCATTATGCCCGTTGATAACGGACATAAAAAAAGCCACCCGAAGGTGGCTTAGTTTCAGATGACGCTGACTTATTTGGCCGGTAATACGGCTTTAACTGCATCACCGATATCAGCCAGGCTGCGAACGGTTTTCACGCCTGCCGCTTCCAGCGCAGCAAATTTCTCATCTGCTGTGCCTTTACCACCGGCAATGATGGCGCCTGCATGGCCCATACGCTTGCCTTTTGGCGCGGTTACGCCAGCAATATAGCCCACAACCGGTTTGGTCACGTGCTCTTTAATGAAGGCTGCGGCTTCTTCTTCAGCGCTACCGCCGATCTCACCGATCATCACGATAACTTCAGTCTGTGGATCATCCTGGAACATTTTCAGAATGTCGATGAAGTTAGAGCCTGGGATCGGGTCACCGCCGATGCCGACGCAGGTTGACTGGCCGTAGCCGATGTCAGTGGTCTGCTTAACCGCTTCATAGGTCAGCGTACCTGAACGCGATACGATACCAACGCGGCCCGGCTGGTGAATGTGGCCCGGCATGATGCCGATCTTACATTCGCCAGGGGTGATAACACCCGGGCAGTTTGGACCGATCATCCGCACGCCTGCTTCATCCAGCTTCACTTTCACGGTCAGCATATCCAGGGTCGGAATACCTTCGGTGATGGTGATGATCAGTTTGATGCCCGCTTCGATCGCTTCCAGGATGCCATCTTTACAGAATGGTGCGGGGACATAGATCACGGTGGCAGTTGCGCCCGTCACTTCTACGGCTTCGCGCACGGTATTGAACACCGGCAGGCCGAGGTGAGTCGTGCCGCCTTTGCCTGGCGTCACGCCGCCAACCAGTTGGGTGCCGTAAGCCAGCGCCTGCTCAGAATGGAAAGTCCCCTGGCCACCGGTGAAACCCTGGCAAATGACTTTGGTGTTTTTGTCGATCAGAATGGACATTATTTACCCTCCGCGGCAGCAACAACACGCTGTGCGGCGTCTGTCAGGCTGGTTGCTGCAATGATGTTCAGACCGCTGTCCGCCAGTTTCTGGGCGCCCAGCTCGGCGTTGTTACCTTCCAGACGTACCACTACTGGCACGTTCACACCCACTTCAGCCACTGCGCCGATGATGCCGTCGGCAATCAGGTCACAGCGTACGATACCGCCGAAGATGTTAACGAAAACGGCTTTAACCGCATCGTCAGACAGGATGATTTTGAAGGCTTCGGTTACGCGCTCTTTGGTCGCGCCGCCGCCGACATCAAGGAAGTTGGCTGGCTGACCGCCATGGTGCTTAACGATGTCCATGGTACCCATCGCCAGACCTGCGCCGTTAACCATACAACCGATGTTGCCTTCCAGCGCAACATAGTTCAGTTCCCACTGTGTCGCATGTGCTTCACGTGGATCTTCCTGGCTTGGGTCGCGCATTTCACGCAGTTCTGGCTGACGGAACAGGGCATTGCCATCGGCACCCAGTTTACCGTCCAGGCAGATCAGGTCGCCCTGCTTGGTAATCACCAGCGGGTTGATCTCAACCATCGCCAGATCGCGCTCCAGGAACAGTGTCGCCAGACCCATGAAGATCTTGGTGAACTGACCAACCAGCTTGCCAGTCAGGCCAAGTTTGAATGCCAGCTCACGGCCCTGGTAAGGCTGCGGACCGGTCAGCGGATCCAGCGCCATTTTATGGATCAGGTGCGGGGTCTCTTCCGCCACTTTTTCAATTTCCACACCGCCTTCAGTCGACGCCATGAAAATGACGCGACGCGTTGCGCGATCGACCACAGCGCCCAGATAGAGCTCCTGGTCGATATCGGTCGCTGCTTCAACCAGAATCTGGTTTACCGGCTGGCCGTTTGCATCTGTTTGATAGGTCACCAGGCGTTTGCCCAGCCAGTTTTCAGCAAAGGCGCGAATCTCTTCTTTGCTGTTAACTACTTTCACACCGCCCGCTTTACCGCGGCCACCGGCATGAACCTGACATTTAACTACCCACGGGCCTGCGCCAATTTTAGAGGCAGCTTCTTCCGCTTCACGTGGTGTAGTACAGGCGTAACCCGTTGGTGCAGGCATGCCATACCGTGCAAACAGTTGTTTCGCCTGGTATTCGTGTAAGTTCATGATGTTCTATCCATTCAGGTCTGAAAAGAGTATTGAGGTTGGGCGCGCCAGGCGCGCCCGGTGAAAATCAGACATCCAGCAGCAGGCGCGCCGGATCTTCCAGCATCTCTTTCACTGCAACCAGATAACCAACTGATTCACGGCCATCGATCAGACGGTGGTCGTAGGAGAGCGCCAGATACATCATTGGCAGCACTACAACCTGACCATTGACCGCCATCGGGCGATCCTTGATGGCGTGCATGCCCAGGATGGCGCTCTGCGGTGGATTGATGATCGGGGTAGACATCAGTGAACCAAAGACGCCGCCGTTGGTAATGGTGAAGTTACCGCCGGTCAGATCTTCCACTGTCAGCTTGCCGTCACGGCCTTTCACTGCCAGCTCTTTGATTTTCTTCTCGATGTCCGCCATGCTCAGCGCATCAACGTCACGCAGGACTGGCGTAACCAGACCACGTGGTGTAGAGACCGCAATGCTGACGTCGAAGTAGTTGTGGTAAACCACATCTTCTCCATCGATAGAAGCGTTCACTTCCGGATAGCGTTTCAGCGCTTCAACAACCGCTTTGATGTAGAAGGACATAAAGCCCAGACGCACACCGTGACGCTTCTCGAACGCCTCACCATACTGCTTGCGCAGATCCATGATGGGCTTCATGTTGATTTCGTTGAAGGTGGTCAGCATCGCGGTGCTGTTCTTCGCTTCCAGCAGACGCTCGGCAACGCGCTTACGCAGACGCGTCATCGGCACGCGTTTTTCGCTGCGGTTAGCCACTGGCTGCTGCGCGGTAGCCGCATCAGCAGCAGGTGCTGCCGCTTTAGCAGCCTGCGGCTTGTTGGCCAGGTGTTTTTCAACATCTTCACGGGTCAGACGTCCGCCAACACCGCTGCCTTTAATCTGAGAGGCGTCGAGATTGTGCTCTGCAATCAGGCGGCGGATAGCCGGGCTGAGCGCATCGTTGCTCTCTTCTTCCAGTGACGCAGTCTGACGCTGAGCCGGGGTAGACTCTTTGCTTTCAGACTTCGCGCTGCTCTCTTTACCGGCGCTATTGCCCTCTTTCAGACGACCCAGGATCTGGCGGGAGGTAACAGTGGCACCCTCATCTTCCAGAACGGCTTCCAGGATACCGTCAGCAGAGGCTGGTACTTCCAGCACCACTTTATCGGTTTCGATTTCGACCAGCACTTCATCGCGAGTGACTGCATCGCCTGGTTTTTTGTGCCAGGTTGCCACTGAGGCATCGGCAACCGATTCAGGCAGGTCGGGAACGAGAATATCTACGCTACTCATTATCTTTCCTTTTAATTAATTAACGTTCAGCGCGTCATTAACCAGGTCTTGCTGCTGTTGTTGGTGTACGGACATGTAACCCACGGCCGGTGAGGCGGAGGCCGGGCGGCCTGCATAACGTAAAGTGGCACCAAATGGCACAACTTCACGGAAATGATGCTGGCTGCAGTACCAGGCGCCCTGATTCAGTGGCTCTTCCTGACACCAGACAAAATCCTGTACGTGAGAATACGCTTTCAATGCTTCCTGAACCGCTTGATGCGGGAACGGATAAAGCTGTTCGATGCGCACGATAGCCACATCGGTCTGCTCATTTTTACGACGCTGCTCAAGCAGGTCGTAATACACTTTACCGGAGCACAGTACGACGCGTTTAACGCCCTGCGGATCCAGATCATCGACTTCACCAATCGCAGGCTGGAAGCTGCCATTCGCCAGTTCATCCAGCGTGGAAATAGCCAGCGGATGGCGCAGCAGAGATTTTGGTGACATCACAATCAGTGGACGACGCATACCGCGCAGCGCCTGACGACGCAGCATATGGTAAACCTGTGCGGGTGTAGACGGCACGCAAACCTGCATGTTCTGCTCAGCGCAAAGTTGCAGATAACGCTCCAGACGCGCAGAGGAGTGCTCCGGGCCCTGACCTTCATAACCGTGCGGCAGCAGCATCACCAGGCCACACATACGGCCCCATTTCTGCTCACCGGAACTGATGAACTGGTCAATAACAACCTGTGCACCGTTGGCGAAGTCACCAAACTGCGCTTCCCAGATGGTCAGGATGCGCGGCTCTGCGGTGGCGTAGCCATATTCAAAGGCCAGTACCGCCTCTTCTGACAGCACGGAGTCCCACACTTTGAACTGACCCTGACCACTGTGCACATGATGCAGAGGGGTATAGGTTGAGCCGTTCGCCTGGTTATGAACCACCGCATGACGGTGGAAGAAAGTACCGCGACCGGTATCTTCGCCCGACAGGCGAACCGGAATACCTTCATCAACCAGCGTGGCGTAGGCCAGGTTTTCCGCGCCGCCCCAGTCGAAGGCCTTTTCGCCTTCAGCCATCAGACGACGGTCGTTATAAATCTTGGCAACACGCGACTGCACTTCCACCTCTTCAGGCACCTGGCTGATACGCAGCGCCAGTTCCTTCAGACGTTTCATGTCGACCTGCGCCGGATAAGGCTCATCCCACTCATGATTCAGATAAGGTGACCAGGTAAAGGAGTGGAGACTCATTGGACGCCATTCCGGCACCACGCACTCGCCCGCATCCAGCGCGTCACGGTAGAGATTGACCATTTCGGTCGCATCTTCCTGCGTGGCAACGGCTTCACCTTCCAGACGGTCGGCATAGATTTTGCGCGGCGTCGGGTGTTTTTTGATTTTCTGATACATCAGCGGCTGGGTCGCACTTGGCTCATCCGCCTCGTTGTGACCATGACGGCGATAGCAGACCAGATCGATAAACACATCACGCTTAAAGGTGTTGCGGTAATCGAGCGCCAGACGGGTCACAAACGCGACCGCTTCCGGGTCGTCAGCGTTAACGTGGAAAATCGGTGCCAGCACCATTTTGCCGATGTCGGTGCAGTAAGGGGTAGAACGCGCATCTTTCGGGTTGGACGTTGTAAAGCCAACTTGGTTGTTGATAACGATGCGAACCGTACCACCCACTTCATAACCGCGCGCCTGTGACATGTTCAGGGTTTCCTGAACCACGCCCTGACCAATCACGGCCGCATCACCATGAATGGTGATCGGTAAAACTTTATTGCTGGCTGGCTCATCCAGACGATCCAGACGGGCACGCACAGAACCCATAACCACCGGGCTGACGATCTCCAGGTGTGACGGGTTAAACGCCAGCGCCAGGTGAACCAGGCCGCCTTCGGTTTCCACGTCAGAGGAGAAGCCC
This sequence comes from Pantoea jilinensis, assembly GCF_019104105.1. Lineage (NCBI taxonomy): Bacteria > Pseudomonadati > Pseudomonadota > Gammaproteobacteria > Enterobacterales > Erwiniaceae > Pantoea > Pantoea jilinensis. The sequence goes on from NZ_CP077746.1 coordinate 2,920,133, forward strand.
ATGTGGTACTTCACGTCACCGGTGCCCAGATGTTCTTTATGCTTACCGGCGAACTCGTCGAACAGATCCTGCGGCTTTTTGCCCAGCACGTTGATCAGCACGTTGAGACGACCACGGTGCGCCATACCCAGTACCACTTCACGGGTACCGCTCTTGCCGGCGTGACGAATCATTTCGCGCAGCATCGGAACCAGCGCATCGCCGCCTTCCAGCGAGAAGCGTTTGGCACCCGGGAATTTCGCCCCAAGGTATTTTTCCAGCCCTTCTGCCGCAGTCAGCTCTTTCAGGAAACCTTTTTTCTCTTCGTTGCTGAACGCTGCACGGCCCGCAACCGACTCAAGACGCTGCTGGATCCAGCGTTTTTCATCGGTGTTGTTGATGTGCATATATTCTGCACCAATCGAGCCGCAGTAAGTCTGCGTCAGCGCCTGGAAGAGATCGGCCAGCTTCATGGTGTCTTTGCCAATGGCAAATGAACCTACGTTAAAGCTTTCCTGAAAATCGGCCTCGGTCAGGTCGTGAAAAGCGGGATCGAGATCGGCGACACGGTCCTGTTTCCACAGGCCGAGCGGATCAAGATTGGCATGCTGATGACCGCGGAAACGAAACGCGTTAATCAGCTGCAGCACTTTCACTTGCTTGGAGTTGGTTTCCGGATCGGAGACAGATGAGGTGTAACGAGATGCATCTTTCGCCAGGCGACGGAAGTACTCACGTGTGGTGGAGTGAAACTGCTCAGGTTTCATTCCGGTGCCCGGTAACTGCTGGAACATCGAGCGCCACACTGCATCGACAGAGTCAGGATCGGTCAGGAAATCCTCATAGAGCTGCTCTATGTAAGACTGATTCGCGCCGGCCAGCCAGGAAGAGTCCAGCCAGGGCTTCATCGCGCTGTTCTGCATTGTGATCCCTTAAGCATTGCTATGCTTTTTTGAGGTTTCATTTGTTGCCGCTTTCGCGGTTTGCCGTAGTGAGTTCAGCGATACGAGCACTTTGCGCAGCGCGCGTGGCCCGTAAGGGAACCTTTGTAAACGTGGTAGTCACCGCGCTTACAGAGGCTTCCGTAAAACACCGGGAACCTGAGGTTCCCGGCGGAGATAACTTATGCGCCGCGCTGCAGCAGCATCGACTTGATATGGCCGATGGCGCGCGTCGGGTTAAGCCCTTTCGGACAGACACTCACACAGTTCATGATGCTGTGGCAGCGGAATACGCTGAAAGCATCATTCAGATTGTCGAGACGCGCTTCGGTTTCCGTGTCGCGGCTGTCAATCAGGAAGCGGTATGCTGCCAGCAGGCCAGCAGGACCGATGAACTTCTCAGGGTTCCACCAGAAAGATGGGCATGAGGTTGAGCAGCAGGCACAGAGAATACATTCATACAAACCATCCAGGTGTTCGCGCTCATCCGGTGACTGCAGATGCTCACGTGCTGGCGGGTTCTCGCCATCATTCAGCAGGAAAGGCTTAATTTTCTCATACTGTGCATAAAACTGGCTCATGTCTACGACCAGGTCACGCACTACCGGTAAACCTGGCAGCGGACGGATAACAATTTTCTGTTTGCCGTTGCCCAATGCCGAGACGGGCGTAATACAGGCCAGTCCGTTTTTACCGTTCATGTTGAGGCCATCAGAGCCGCAGACGCCTTCGCGGCAGGAGCGACGAAACGCCAGCGTTGGATCTTTCTCTTTCAGGCGAATCAGCGCATCCAGTAGCATCATGTCGCGACCGTCTTCCGACTCCAGGGTGTAATCCTGCATGCGCGGCTTGTCATCGACGTCCGGATTGTAGCGATAAATTGAAAACTCAAGTCTCATGATCGTCTCCGAAATTAGTAGGTACGCACTTTCGGCGGGAACGCCGCGCGCAGTTTCGGCTGCATGTTCACCTCACGGCGCGTCATGCTTTCGGTTTCCGGGACATAAAGACTGTGGCACAGCCAGTTTTCATCATCACGATCCGGGAAGTCGAAGCGACTGTGTGCACCGCGGCTCTCGGTGCGATAGTTAGCCGCTACCGCCGTGGCAAAAGCCGTCTCCATCAGGTTATCCAGCTCAAGGCACTCAATACGCTGCGTATTGAAATCTGGTGAGCGGTCATCCAGACGCGCTGACTTCAGACGCTCGCGAATCTCTTTCAACTCTTCCAGACCCTGCGCCATTGCGTCGCCTTCGCGGAATACAGAGAAGTTGTTCTGCATGCAGCGTTGCAGCGCTTTACGAATCTCAACCGGATCTTCACCGGTAGTATTTTTTTCCCAGCGGTTGAAGCGCGCCATCGCCACGGCGATTTCATCTTCAGAAGCATCGCGCAGGTCGCCCTGCTCCTGAATACTTTCCAGCAGATGCAGACCGGCCGCACGACCAAAGACCACCAGGTCGAGCAGTGAGTTACCGCCCAGACGGTTGGCACCATGGACCGATACGCAGGCAATTTCACCGACGGCGAACAGGCCTGGAATTACCACATCTTCGCCCTGCTCATTCACGCGCAGTGCCTGACCGGTCACTTTGGTCGGAATACCGCCCATCATGTAGTGACAGGTTGGGATAACCGGAATCGGCTCTTTAATCGGATCGGCATGGGCAAAGGTGCGAGACAGCTCAAGGATGCCTGGCAGACGTGACTCAAGCACCTCTTTACCGAGGTGATCCAGTTTCAGCTTCAGATGCGGACCCCACGGGCCATCACAGCCGCGACCTTCACGGATCTCAATCATCATTGAACGCGCAACCACGTCGCGGCCCGCCAGATCTTTGGCATTCGGCGCATAACGCTCCATGAAGCGTTCGCCATGTTTGTTCAGCAGATAGCCGCCTTCACCACGACAGCCTTCTGTGACCAGCACGCCCGCACCGGCGATACCGGTTGGGTGGAACTGCCACATCTCCATATCCTGCACCGGCACGCCCGCACGCAGTGCCATACCGACGCCGTCACCGGTGTTGATATGCGCATTGGTGGTGGACTGGTAAATACGGCCTGCGCCGCCGGTTGCCAGAATGGTCGCTTTCGCTTTGAAATAAACGGTTTCGCCGGTTTCGATGCAGATTGCGGTACATCCAACGACTGCGCCATCGGCATTTTTCACCAGATCCAGTGCATACCACTCAGAGAAGATGGTGGTTTTGTTTTTCAGGTTCTGCTGATAAAGCGTGTGCAGCAACGCGTGACCAGTACGGTCAGCTGCGGCCGCGGTACGTGCCGCCTGCTCGCCACCGAAATTCTTCGACTGACCACCAAACGGACGCTGATAAACACGACCATCTTCCAGACGCGAGAAAGGCAGGCCCATGTGCTCCAGTTCCAGAATCGCTTCCGGGCCGGTTTTGCACATATATTCAATCGCGTCCTGGTCACCGATGTAGTCGGACCCTTTGACGGTGTCGTACATATGCCATTCCCAGTTATCTTCATGGGTATTACCCAGCGCAACGGTAATACCGCCCTGCGCAGATACTGTGTGGGAACGGGTCGGGAAAACTTTAGATAACAGAGCGCAGGTCTGGCCGCCCTGGGAGATTTGCAGTGCGGCCCGCATTCCTGCTCCACCTGCGCCGATTACCACGGCATCGAACTCTCTGATTGGCAAACTCATTTACACACCCCACACCACAACAAAGCCATAAATCGCATACCACAACAGCGCCACGACAATCACAAACTGCAACAGCAAGCGAACCGGCAGCGATTTGACGTAGTCTGTTAACACCTGCCACATCCCGATCCAGCCGTGGACCAGAATGGAGAACAGCGTCAGCAGCGTGAACACTTTGGTGAATGCGGACGCGAAGAAGCCACGCCACAGGTCATAGGTCAGCGTGTCTGTCATCACAACGAAACCGAGGATGTAGACGATGTAGAGCGTAATGAGGATTGCCGTTGCCCGCAGCAGCAGCCAGTCCTGAATGCCGTTGCGACCCAACGCGGATGCATTGCTTACCATACGAGGACTCCCGCCAGAATTGCCAGCACGACAGTGATCACAAAAGTCATATGAGCGGAACGCTTACCTGATTCCAGCGTTTCGGCCAGATAACCAAAATCCATCAACATATGACGAATCCCGCTCACCGCGTGATAGGCCAGCGCCGTTAAAATGCCCCACATGATGAACTTCGCGAAGAAGCCGTCCATGATGGATGCAGCGTGCTGGAAACCTTCAGGAGAAGAGAGAGAGAGACCGAGTAGCCACAGCAGGATGCCAATAGCAACCAATGTGATTACGCCGGAGACGCGGTGAAGAATGGACGTTATTGCAGTAACGGGAAACCGGATCGTCGAGAGATCCAAGTTGACAGGTCTTTGTTTTTTCACGGTTTTGCCCACACAGCTCTTTTTTATTTTGCTTCCTCCGGACCTGAGGCGGAGTCTAATCACAACGCGTGGCAGACTTTAACCGTCACCAATAAAGCAACATCCAGTGTTAATTGACGCGGTAGTAAACGCTGGGTGGCTCCTGGTGTCAGGGTGTTCCGGAGACCTGCCTGGAGTATAGGAGGATCACATTCTGATTACAATTCCCCTACAAACTCTTTGGTATATTTTAGGTAGAACAGTGATCATACTCACGATTTTCACAATTGATACAATTTTAATTATCTGATTTGACAATAGTTCAACAATTCAGTTACAAACTAAGCCTATAAATTCCTATGATGCACAAAAGTTATGGGGATACACTTTCCCCTAAGCGCAAGTTATGTAACATTGCGATAATGAGCTTTAAAAAGCATCAGGTTATTGGTTACCAAGAAGTTATGTCCTGACCGGATCTTTAACAACCGCGATATGCAGCATGTCCATGGCTCACCGGTTCCCGCTGGGAACGCGCCGCTCACTCTGTACCCTGCACCCGCTTTATCCCCGCAGAGTGATACTGTGTAGTTTTGCCAACCGCAACATGAACGCGTTTCAGGTGTCTAAAGATCCTTACCTACATAAGGCGCTATGGAGACGAAAATGACAGATAAAAAAGTAACGCTAACCCTGCAAGATGGAACATCTATTGAACTGGACGTGCTGAAAGGTACGCTGGGCCAGGATGTGGTTGATGTCCGCGCTCTGGGTTCAAGTGGCCTGTTCACCTTCGATCCCGGTTTTACGTCTACTGCGTCCTGCGAATCTGCCATCACCTTTATTGATGGTGATGAAGGTATCCTGCTACACCGTGGTTTCCCTATTTCTGAGCTGGCGACCCACTCTAACTATCTGGAAGTCTGCTACATTCTGCTGAATGGCGAAGCACCGAACCAGAAACAGTTTGATGAGTTCCGCACCACTGTTACCCGCCACACCATGATTCATGAGCAGATTACCCGCCTGTTCCACGGCTTCCGTCGTGACTCACATCCGATGGCGGTTATGTGCGGTGTTACGGGTGCTCTGGCTGCGTTTTACCACGATTCGCTGGATGTAAACATTGAGCGCCACCGCGAAATCGCGGCATTCCGTCTGCTTTCCAAAATGCCGACCATGGCAGCAATGTGTTACAAATATTCTATCGGCCAGCCATTTGTTTATCCTCGCAACGACCTCTCCTATGCCGGTAACTTCCTGCACATGATGTTTGCTACCCCGTGCGAAGAGTACAAAGTGAATCCAGTGCTGGAACGCGCCATGGACCGCATTTTGATCCTGCATGCTGACCATGAGCAGAACGCCTCGACGTCGACCGTACGTACCGCGGGTTCAAGCGGCGCGAACCCGTTTGCCTGTATCGCTGCCGGGATCGCCTCCCTGTGGGGACCGGCGCACGGCGGTGCCAACGAAGCGACCCTGCGTATGCTGGAAGAGATCAGCACCGTCGAGCACATCCCGGAATTTGTTAAGCGCGCCAAAGACAAAAATGACTCATTCCGTCTGATGGGCTTTGGTCACCGCGTGTATAAAAACTACGATCCACGCGCAACCGTGATGCGAGATACCTGCCATGAAGTGCTGAATGAGCTGGGTATGAAGGATGACCTGCTGGAAGTGGCGATGGAGCTGGAACACATTGCGCTGAACGACCCGTACTTTATCGAGCGTAAACTCTATCCAAACGTGGACTTCTACTCCGGTATCATTCTGAAAGCGATGGGTATTCCATCCTCCATGTTTACGGTGATCTTCGCGATGGCCCGTACTGTTGGCTGGATTGCACACTGGAAAGAGATGCACGACGAAGGCATGAAGATTGCCCGTCCGCGTCAGCTCTACACCGGTTATACCGAGCGCGAATTCAGTTCACAGCTGAAGAAGTAAGATTCGGAGGGCGGAGATCTTTCCTCTCCGCCTTATGCTGTTTTAAAGACAGGGCAGTTGGTTTTGATACCGCGCCTGCGCATGAAACACGGTCAGATCGGAAAGTCGCTTAAACCCTCCCTGGCCGCTCGTCCCGCGCCGTCCCTGGCGCGGGACGCTTTCCTCCTCTGACCATGCTCCCTGCGCGTTAAGCTATTTTATTGCTATAAGATTCACACGGGCCTGGCTCTGTCAGCCGTAAGAGCATTTTACCCTTTTGACTTTACTGTCTATCTCTGACACCCCGGACACCAGTAAAACGGCCGTGATGACAGCGTGCCCTTCTCAATCACCGTGCCACAGCGCCGGCATTGCTTGCCCTGCCGATGAAACACCTCAAACTGAAACGCCGCTTCCTCATGATATTTCTTCATGGTTCCACGCATCCGATAAGCATGACGCGGCACTGACAGCAGCGCCTCGCTGAAAGCAGTCAGCTGATCGTCACTGAGATCCTGCGCCCGATGATTTGGCAGCAACTGCGCCAGCCAGAGAATCTCGGCACGCAGGTAGTTTCCCAGCCCGGCCAGAAAAGCCTGATCCAGCAGCAGACCACTGAACTGACGCCGCCGGAAACGGGGTGACAGCAGCCGCTCTCGCACCTCATCAACCGTCAGCGCGCTGTTCAGCACATCCGGTCCGATGCGGGTCAGAAACGGATGCGCCGCCAGCGTATCAGCGTTGAGCAGTTCAATATCTGAGGCGCTATAAAGCAGAATCGCTTTGCCCTTTGTAGCCAGCCGCACCCGCAACTGACGCGTGGTATTGAGTTCGGTATCGGGTTTTACAATACGCCAGACACCATAAAGCTGGTTATGACTGTAAAGCGTCAGTCCATTGCTGAAATGTGTCAGCAGCGCTTTTCCCCGCGTCTCAATCGCCTGCACCTGCTCACCAATCAGTGAAGGTTCATAGGTCTTGAGCTGAGGAAACGCAAACCACGCTTCCGTTAAGGGCTCACCCACAATGGCGGCTTCAAGCTTATCCGCCACGCGGCGAATTTCCGGTCCTTCTGGCATCGTTCTTCCTCTTAATGGGTGGCGCCGCCAGCCTGTTTAATATCTTCGCCGGTCTCCAGCGTCACCTTCACCGCAATCTCCAGCGCCTGAATAATGGTCGCGACCGCCATGCTCGGCGCACCAGGATGTTGCGCGGCCTGTTCAGGCAGGTAAGGAATATGAATAAAGCCACCCCGCGCCGGACTCCCTTGCTGCTCAAGCCAGTGAAGCAGGCCATACATCACCCGATTGCAGGTAAAGGTCCCGGCGGTCTGTGAGACCGACGCGGGGATCCCCGCGTCGCGCACTGCCGCCACAATCGCTTTGATGGGCAGACGGGAAAAATAGGCTGCCGGGCCGCCTGCCACAATCGGTTCGTCTACAGGCTGCTGGCCGGCGTTGTCCGGGATGCGGGCGTCATCGACATTGATACCGATACGTTCCACGGTAATGTCGCTGCGACCGCCCGCCTGCCCGACTGACACTACCGCGTCCGGTTTAACCTCTTCCAGTGCCTGATTCAGCACATTAAGTACCTCACTGAATACCACCGGCAGCTGTCGGATGACGATCGTCGCTCCGCCAATCTTTTTGCCTTCCAGCGCGCGCACCGCTTCCCACGAGGGATTAATCGTTTCACCGCCAAAGGGTTCAAAAGCGGTCATCAGGACAGTTTTCATGCAGCCTCACAGAAACATCAGGAAATAGAGCAGGAAAATGTTAACGATTAACAGTAGCACACCGGTTGGAATCTGAGCCTTAATGACCGCGTTACGATCGGGCAGCTCCAGCAGCGCCGCCGGAACAATATTGAAGTTGGCCGCCATCGGCGTCATCAGCGTGCCGCAGTAACCGGAGAACATACCAATCGCCGCCATTACCGCCGGATTTCCGCCGTGCTGCAGCACCAGAATCGGAATGCCAACGCCTGCAGTAATAATCGGAAATGCCGCAAACGCGTTACCCATGACCATGGTTAACAGTGCCATCCCGACGGCATAGACGGTGACGGCGATAAAGCGGTTATCCACCGCCAGCCAGGTTTCAGTCAGATGCGAAATAGCACTGCCTACGCCCGCGGCGGTAAACAGCAGTCCCAGGGTGGCGAGAATCTGCGGCAGGATAAACGCCCAGCCAATTGAATCCAGCAGGCGACGGGTCTCCTGCATCGACTGTACCGGTTTTTCATGGGTCAGTTTTAACGCCACCAGCCAGCCAATCACACAGCCGGCCATCATTGAAAACAATGTCACCAGCGTGGCGTGATTACCGGGACCGAACACCGCATCCTGCAACCCCGGAATATTGTTGAACGCCAGCACACCGACCACGGTCACAACCGGAATCGCCAGTGCAGGCAGAAACAGCTTATTCCGCAGACGCTGTGCGCTTGCCTGTTTCTCTTCATTAGTGCGCTGATGATAACGACCCAGCCGGACACCCCCTAAACCCGCAATCAGCGCCATGATCACCACAATGACACCGATGGTGATGTGCAGCATTCGGGTGCCCGCCGCGTCCGAGCCCATCAGGCTGCTCATCAGCGCCGTCGTCCAGTCACCGACCAGAAAAACCAGGCCATATAAGGCCCAGAAGAGTCCGGTGGTAAAGCGACGCGGATTAGCGCGGTCACGCCATGAGAGGATAGCCACCACCAGCAGGATAATGCCCGCCAGCCACATCAGATATTGTTGCTGGAACATTACTGACCTCCTTTGGCTTTCAGCGCCTGGCTGTTGAGCTGCTGCAGCTCACGTGCCAGCTGACGATCCAGACGAACCAGACGCGCTGAATGGATCAGGAACGCAGCAACGGCAGTTGGAATGCCCCATAAGGCGATGTGCAGCGGCTCAGTCTGAATCCCGGCCGACGCCTGCATAAAGTTGTGCATAAAGATAATCGCGCCAAATGCCACGAAGATATCTTCACCAAAGAACAGGCCGACGTTATCGGTCGCCGCTGACATGGCGCGCAGCTTATGGCGCAGTTCAGGCGAGATCTCGCCATAGCGATTTTCTGTGGCGCCCTCCGCCATCGGTGCCAGTAACGGACGCACCATCTGCGGATGTCCGCCAAGACTGGTTAACCCCAGCGCCGCAGTAATTTCACGCACAAACAGGTAGACGATCAGCAGCCGTCCGGCGGTGGCGGTTTTAATCTGAGCAATCCACGCCTGCGCCCTTTCTTTTAGCCCGTGACGTTCCAGCAGGCCAATGACCGCCAGTGGCAGCAGCAGAATCAGCGGCAGGTTCCGGGTGTTAAGAAACCCTGCGCCGAGTTTTTCCAGAATGTCCGCCAGGGGCATCATCGCAGCCAGACCGGTGACAAATCCGGCGACAATCACCACCAGCACCGGATTAAAACGTAATACGAAGCCGACGATGATCGCGGCAATGCCCAGTAGTGGCCAGAGATTCACTGCAGTTTCCATGGATTTTCCCCGAGTTAAAAAACCCGGCATAAGCCGGGCTAAGTGTGATTATTCAGGCGCTGGTGACACGAATCTGCTGGTCGGCAAACGCATCACGTAACCGCTGTGCAAACTGCAGGGCATGCTCGCCGTCGCCATGTAAGCAGACAGTCTGCGCGTTCACCGCCACCCATTCTCCGGTGATACTTTTCACTTTGCCCTGCCGTACCATTGTCAGTGTCTGATCGATAGCCTGCTGTTCATTCTCAATCAGCGCGCCCGGCTGGTTGCGCGGCACCAGCGCACCGCTGCTGAGATAGCCACGGTCAGCAAACACCTCTTCCCGCGTGTGTAAACCGTAATGCGCCGCAGCACGGATCGATTCGCTATTCGCCAGCCCGACCACAATCAGCTGGCTGTCCACCGCCCTGATGGCGCGGGCAATGGCATCAGCCAGCACCGGGTCTGACGCGGCCTGGTTATAGAGCATGCCGTGTGGCTTAACATGCACCAGGCGCGCGCCCTCACTTTCTGCCAGACTTTTCAGCGCACCAATCTGATAGATCATCTGGGCATAGACCGTTTCCGGCGGCAGCTGCATGGCGCTGCGGCCAAAGTTCTCCCGATCGGGAAAGGCGGGATGCGCCCCGATGGCGACGCCGGATGCCTTTGCCCAGCGCACCGACTGCAGCATGGTCTGTGCATCACCGGCGTGAAAGCCACAGGCGATGTTGGCAGAGCTCACCAGTTGCAGCAGCGCTTCATCGCTGGCGCAGCCCTCACCCAGGTCGGCGTTTAAATCAATTTTCATTGAGTCCCCATTTCATCTGGTCCAGAGCGCGTTGCTGATGCTGACGGGCCAGCATCGCTTCCGGCAGGGTGCAGTGAATAAAGTGAATCGGCTCACCCAGACGGATTTGCGCCAGGTGATAAAGATCGGCTTCGATAACAGAAGCGATGCGCGGATAACCACCGGTAGTCTGGGCATCCGCCATCAATACGATGGGCTGTCCGTTCGGCGGCACCTGAATCACACCTGGCATCACGCCGTGTGACAGCAGCTCGCGCGGGCGCTCACGTTTAAGCTCACGTCCTTCCAGCCGGTATCCCATCCGGTTACTTTGCGGGCTGAGTTTCCATGCGGTGCGCCAGAACGCCTGCTGCGCTTCGGGACTGAATTCGTGATACTCCGGACCAGGCAAGGCGCGAATGCGGTTGCCCCACAGCAGTTGTCGTACCCCGACTTTGCGGTCGAACTGACGCGTCGGTTTCCCCAGCGGGACCTGATCGCCATCCTGCAAGGCGCGCCCATGAAATCCGCCAAATTTTGCTTTCAGGTCGGTACTGGCAGAGCCAAGCACCGCGGGGATGTCAAAACCACCCTGCACCGCCAGATAGCTGCGCATACCACGCTGCGGCATCGCCAGCGACAGGACCTGTCCGCGTTTCACTGGCGTGCGCCAACCCGTCCAGACCGGCTGGCCGTCCAGCTCCGCATGACAGCCTGCACCCGTCAGTGCAAACCAGCCGTCGCGGGTAAACTCTGCTTTGAACTGGCCGAGCACCATCTCCAGCACCGCGCTGTCGGGCGCATTGCCTACCAGTACGTTGGCGGTGAACATGGCGGGATAATCCAGCACACCGCCGGGGCTGATACCGAACTGACGCCAGCCGTATCGACCCGCATCCTGAATAGTGGCCGCCAGCCCGGCCCGCAGAATGTTTAACATACGCCCTCCTGTTGCGGCACAAAGCGCACTTTGTCACCCGGACGGAGCAGCGTGGGCGGTTGCTGCAGCGGATCAAACAGCGCGGTGCGTGTCTGGCCGATCAACTGCCAGCCGCCGGGCGACGCCAGAGGGTAGACGCCGGTCTGGCTGCCACCGATACCCACGGATCCCGCGGGCACGGCCACCCTGGGCTCACTACGACGCGGAATGTGCAGGCGCGGATCCAGTCCGCCCAGATAGGGGAAACCCGGCTGAAAGCCAATAAAAAACACGACGTATTCGCTGCTGCTGTGCAGCTCAACCACCTGGTGAGGCGTCAGCGCGGCATGTTCAGCCACCGCCGTCAGGTCGGGACCGGCCTCACCGCCGTAGATCACCGGGATCTCTACCAGACGCGACTCAGGTAATTGCGCTTCACTCTCTTCCCACCATCGCTGAAGTCGCTCAATCGCATCCAGCGCACTCTGCTGGGGATCACGCAAAATCAAGGTGATGTTGTTCATGCCGGGAATGACCTCCAGCACGCTCGCAGAGGACTGCAATCGCTGGTTAAGTCCCCAGATACGTTGCTGACTCTCCAGTGAGACCGGGGGTTCCAGCTCCAGCACGACAGCGCGTTCACCCAATAAATAACACCGTGCTCGTTGCAACAGCTACCTCCCGCTCAGTTGAGATCGCGACCGGCTGACCGTGCCGGATGCCCGAATCAGCCGATGGCTTATCTACATAAAGCAAATAGTTATGCGAAAGTGACAGGAAAGTGTCAATAGATTTAGGTCCTGCGCAGGCGCACAGGACCTGGGAAGGGGATCAGGCAGGATTGGGAATATCAATGAAAGTCACATCAAGCTCGTGGTGCTGCGCCAGCCACTCGCCCAGCGCTTTTACGCCGCCGCGCTCGGTAGCGTGATGGCCTGCAGCAAAGAAGTGCAGCCCCTGCTCACGTGCGCTGTGAATGGTCTGTTCAGAGACTTCTCCGGTGATATAAGCATCGACGCCTGCGGCAGCGGCCTGGTCGATGAAGCCCTGGCCACCCCCGCTGCACCAGGCGATACGACGAATCAGCGCGGGCGCGTTGTCGCCGCAATGCAGCGGTTCACGTCCCAGTCGGTCACCGATTCGACGTGCCAGCTGCTCACCGGAGATCGGCTCAGCCAGCTCACCCCAGAACACCAGCGGCATCACTTCACCCTTTATTTCAATATCCAGCAAGTTTGCCAGCTGGGCGTTGTTGCCCAGTTCAGGATGCGCGTCGAGCGGCAGGTGCCAGCCATAGAGATTAATATCATTAGCCAGCAGAGTGCGCAGACGACGACGCTTCATACCTTTAATCGCGGCCGGTTCACTTTTCCAGAAATAGCCATGATGGACAATAATCGCATCGGCCTGACGTGCCACCGCCTCGTCCAGCAGTGCCTGACAGGCCGTCACGCCGGTGATAATCGTTTTGACCTCGCTGCGTCCCTCAACCTGTAAACCGTTGGGGGCGTAGTCACTGAAGCTGTGGCTGTCGAGGTGCTGATTGATCAGCGTCTCTAATTCGTAATGGTTCATTCAGGCTCCTTCGAGGCCTCAGGCAGCGCTTTTGGCGCGCTCAAAGGCATCTAATGTCTTTTTACGGGCGGCCTTATGATCCACGATCGGTGCCGGATAATCGAGTTTCTTGTGATGCTTCTCCGCCCAGACGTGGGGCTGGTGAATGTCGCTGTCAGGGACGTCGGCCAGTTCCGGCAGATAGTGGCGGATAAAATCCCCCTTCTCGTCGAAGCGCTCGCCCTGTGTCGTCGGATTAAAGATGCGAAAATAGGGAGCCGCGTCAGTGCCCGTCGATGCTGCCCACTGCCAGCCGCCGTTGTTCGCGGCCAGATCGCCATCGATCAGTTGCTGCATAAAATAGCGTTCGCCTTCACGCCAGTCGATCAGCAGATCTTTGACCAGGAAACTGGCTGTGATCATTCTTAAGCGGTTGTGCATCCAGCCCAGCGCCTTCATCTGACGCATCGCCGCATCGACAATCGGGTAACCCGTTCTACCCGCTTTCCAGGCGTCAAAGTGTGCGTCGTTACGCTGCCATTCAACGTTACGCGTCCAGTCGATAAACGGCTGATGCCGACACAGCGCCGGGTAGGCAACCAGCAGATGGCGGTAGAACTCACGCCAGATCAGCTCGTTCAGCCAGGTAAATGCGCGGCTGTTGTCCAGTGCATCGGGGTGCTCATGCAACACACGATGCAGGCATTGGCGGGGTGACAGCACGCCGGTCGCCAGATAAACCGACAGACGGCTGGTGGCATCCAGCGCCGGCAGGTCACGCTTCGCAGGATAATCGATAACCGGTTTAGTGGCGAAATGACGTAAACGCTTCAGCGCAGCTGCTTCGCCTGCCGGGAACAAGTCCTCATCAAAAGCCTCGGTCGGGTAGTCAAAAGCAGGAATCGGGGTGACTTTCAGCGGCGAGCCTTCACGCGGTTTCGGCGCTGGCACGCACTCCGGCAGACTCTGTTGCAAACGGCGGACAAACGCTTTGCTAAACGGCGTAAAAACCTTATACATCGAGCGGTCGCCGCTCTGCACGCTGCCGGGCGGCAGCAACAGGCTGTCATCAAAACCCTGACAAATGACGCCCGCATCATCAAGACGCTTTTCAGCCCGGGCATCGCGCTGGCGCTCGTTGACCTCATACTGATAGTTGTAGAAAAGCTGATCGACCTTTTGCTTTTCGCAGAATTCTGCCAGCGCATCAATACTGTCGCTGAAGGCATGACAGGCCTGATAGTGAAGTGGAATGCCCCGCTCAGCCAGGGCGCTCTGGACTTCCAGCAGACTGGCGTGAATAAACGCCGCCTGTTTTGGGGACATGTCATGCTGCTGCCACTGTTCTGGCGTGGAGAGGTAGAGCGCAATCACTTTTGCATCGCTGTCGCGGCAGGCGGCGTGCAGCGCCAGGTTGTCGTTGATGCGTAAATCGTTACGCAACCAGACCAGATGGGTGGTCATACTCCTCCTGAATTACTGTCCGTAGCGTAAGCACAAGGCTTCGGGATAGGGATCAAAATAACGTTGCTGTGCCAGCCACGGATGCGGGTATTCGGCCATGTAGTGCTTAAGAATGGTGATCGGCACCAGCAAGGGTTGTGTGCCCTGACGATAGCGGTCAATCAGGGTTGCCAGCTCCTGGCGCTGCGGTGAGCTCAGATGGGTGCGGAAGTAGCCCTGCACATGCATCAGTACATTGGTGTGATTGCGACGTGAGGCGGGGCGTGACATCAGTTCCATCATACGATTGCGGTACTCGAAGGCAAAGGCGTCGAGCGACTCCCACTGGCTCATTGAGGCGACAAACGGTCCCAGTTCGCGATACTTCTCCTGCGAATGTGCCAGCATCATCAGTTTGTAGCGGCTGTGAAAGGCGATTAAAGCCTGACGGGTCAGGCCATTTTCCCAAATCTGATTGAACTCGTGCAGCGCGCAGATACGACCAATAAAGTTCTCACGCAGAGCGGGATCGTGCAGACGACCATCTTCCTCCCGCGGCAGCCAGGGCATTTCGCGCTGCAGGAATTCAGCAAAAATACCAGTGCCCACTTTGCGGTTGTTATTGTTGTCAGGCTCATAGACCCGCACACGCTCCATGCCGCAGCTGGGGGACTTGGCGCACAGAATATAGCCGCAGAGATGATGCAGCGATTTTACCCGCTCGGCAGACCAGTCACGCATCTGCGTGGTGACCTCTTCTCCACCATCTTTGCTGAAGCAGAGATGCAGCTCATCGTCGCCCTGCTTTACCAGGCGTAATGCCGGGCGCGGCGTTGGCAAACCGATCGCCATTTCCGGACAGATCGGTTCAAAACGCACAAACGGGGTAAGATCGTCGGTCGCAAAAGTAAGACGCTTGTGCCCACCATCAAATCTGACGCGGTCGCCGAGCAGGCATGCACTGATTCCAACGGGGATTTTTTTGCTCATACTTGTACAATCTCAGAAATCTTGTAGAGGTTTAAGTGTAGCGCAAAATGGTCAGGAATAAAGGAGGAAAACGCGGTTCAGATCTGCTTATACTCAGAAAAAACGCAAAAAAAAGCCCGGTCAATTGACCAGGCCTGTTTTGTGGCAGTACGACTTACCAGAACGCGCCGCCACCGGCTTCAGACTGCGCCAGCCAGACCGGCTTTGCGCTGGTCTTGCACCAGACACGGTGCAGGTAACTGTAGAAACGTGCCCGGTCCTGTCGAAACAGCATGACAGGAAGCGCCAGCACGCCGAGAAAAACCACCAGCGTACGACGCGCGATAATTTTGTAACGTGGATAAGCCTGATACATGGTTCTCCTCCCGGTAAGCAAAAGTGTTTGAATGTGATCTGTGTCTGACTTTACGCCAGGTTGTGTAATTTTACTACTCATCTGACCACTTATTTGCCGCTATTTACACGGTTTAAGAATCAGCCTGTAATTAAGTTACAGATAAGTTATCGTCTGGTTACATGAGGGTTTAAACGCCCGGAAGGTGAAGCTCACGGACGGCAGCCTGTAATATTGATAAAATGGTAGTTCGGCCCCTATCCAAGGCAGGTATTGCGTGACCACGGTTTTGATCGTTGAAGATGAAAAAGAGATCCGTCGCTTTGTCCGGCTGGCGCTGGAAAATGAAGATCTTAAGGTGTTTGATGCCGATACGCTGCAGCGCGGACTGATTGAAGCGGCAACCCGTAAGCCCGATTTAGTGATCCTCGATCTTGGCCTGCCAGATGGGGATGGCACCGATTTTATCCGTGACCTGCGCCAGTGGAGCGCCATCCCGGTAATTGTATTGTCAGCGCGCAGCGATGAGCAGGATAAAATCGCCGCACTGGATGCAGGCGCGGATGACTATCTGACCAAACCTTTTGGTATTGGCGAACTGCTGGCGCGCGTCCGGGTTGCGCTGCGTCGTCATAGTGGCCAGCAACCTGATGCCAGAGTTCACTTTGCCGACGTCAGTGTCGATTTCGCCGCACGGCGGGTGCAGCGCGGCGGCAATGAGATTCACCTCACTCCAATAGAATTTCGTCTGTTGAGTATTCTGCTGAATAACGCAGGAAAGGTGCTGACACAGCGACAGCTGCTGAGCCAGGTGTGGGGACCTAATGCGGTGGAGCACAGCCATTATCTGCGCATCTATATGGGCCATCTGCGCCAGAAGCTGGAAGCGAATCCGACACAACCTGCCCATCTGCTGACCGAAACCGGGATCGGCTACCGTTTTATGCCATAAAAAAAGGCGCCAGAGGCGCCTTAAGCTGTTAACAACGTTTAAGCTGGTTCGCTGTGAAACCGAGCCTGCTCAGGAAACAGGGTCAGATCGGAAAGACGCAAAAGCCGTCATCCATGACACGCTCGGCCCGCGCCGTCCTGGCGCGGGACGCTTTCCTCTTCTGACCCCGTTCCCGCCGCATTGAGTAAGTCCGTTGCTGCCAGATTTACCCGGATGTGAGGTTGTCTTCAGTCTGAGGCGCGCGATGCGCCTTTTTATCATCCTGACTTATCAGGCGTTTTTCAGCACTTCACTGACAATCTCTACGGCTTCTTTCTCAATCTGCTCGCGATGTTCTGCGCCCAGGAAGCTTTCACAGTAGATTTTGTAGGCATCTTCGGTGCCTGAAGGACGGGCAGCAAACCAGCCATTCTCCGTCATCACTTTCAGACCGCCGATTGAGGCACCGTTACCTGGTGCCGCCGTCAGACGCGCGGTGATAGGATCACCCGCCAGCGTATCCGCGCTCACCATCTCTGGTGACAGCTTCGACAGTGCAGCTTTCTGCGCTGAAGTGGCGGATGCCTGCAGACGGTTGTAGCTTGGTGCGCCAAAACGCGCAGCCAGTTCATCATAATGCTGCTGCGGATTTTTACCGGTCACCGCTGTAATTTCAGCCGCCAGCAGACACATGATGATGCCATCTTTGTCCGTTGACCACGGCGTGCCGTCGAAACGCAGGAATGAAGCGCCCGCGCTCTCTTCACCGCCGAAACCGAAGCTGCCGTCATACAGACCATCAACAAACCATTTGAAACCAACCGGCACTTCCACCAGCTTGCGACCAATGTCGTTGACCACACGGTCAATCATGGCGCTGGACACCAGGGTTTTACCCACGGCAACATCCTGGCCCCACTGTGGACGATGCTGGAACAGATAGTTGATCGCAACCGCCAGATAGTGGTTTGGATTCATCAGACCCGCCGGGGTCACGATGCCGTGACGGTCATAATCGGGATCGTTGCCGAACGCCAGATCGAACTTGTCGCGGTAAGCCAGCAGGCCTGCCATTGCGCTTTCGGACGAACAGTCCATGCGCACGACGCCATCTTTATCCAGATGCATAAAGCGGAAGGTCTGATCGACAGCATCGTTTACCAGCGTCAGATCCAGCTTGTAATGCTCAGCAATACGCTGCCAGTAAGCAATACCTGAACCGCCCAGTGGATCAACACCCAGCTTCAGGCCAGCTTTCTGAATTGCCGGGAAATCGATAATCTCTGCCAGACCTTCAACGTAAGGCTGGATCAGATCTTTCTCGACCACGTGACCGCTCGCCATAGCCTGTTCAAGTGGCAGACGTTTCACCTCTTTCAGCCCATCTTTGATCAGCTGATTAGCGCGATCTTCCACCACTTTAGTGACGTTGGTATCCGCCGGTCCACCGTTAGGTGGATTGTACTTAATGCCGCCATCTTCCGGTGGGTTGTGCGAAGGTGTGATGACGATACCATCTGCCAGCGGGCCACCCGATTTATTGTGCTCAAGAATGGCGTTGGAAATCGCAGGGGTTGGCGTATAGCCATTATCCTGCTGAACAATCACATCAACGCCGTTCGCCGCCAGGACTTCCAGAACAGACAGAATCGCCGGTTCTGACAGCGCATGAGTATCTTTACCGACGTAGCAAGGTCCGGTGATGCCGTTCTTTTTACGCTCTTCGGCAATTGCCTGAGCGATGGCCAGAATGTGCATCTCGTTGAAGCTCTGGCGCCCTGCACTGCCGCGATGGCCAGAGGTGCCAAATTTCACCGCATGTTCCGGGTTCGCCACATCGGGCTGCAGGACATAATATTGTGACGTTAATTGTGCAACGTTAATCAAATCGCTCTGCTGGGCGGGTTGCCCGGCACGTGGGTGATTGGCCATTGGCGCTGCTCCCTGACGCTTAAGTTTTTAAATGGTGCCGCAAACTTTCTCGGTCAGTTCCGCAGGGAACTGCATCGAGAGCATGATGTGTTCAACCATGCTGCATTTACGACCAGTATTGGTGTTGGTGATCACCCAGTACGGCGTGCCGGGCACATGCTTCGGCTTAGTATGGGTGCCATTCTGCAACAGCGTATGCTCATCGCCTGCAAAATAGACGCGGGTACGCCCCTGCAGCGATGCAGTAGCCTCAGCAAAGGCTGCGGTATCAAGACGATAGAGCGTTGACAAAATAAGCATAAAGCGATTCACCGCCCGCTTCTGCTCCGCATATTCATCGGAAAGCAGCAGCTCACGCACCGCGCGAACACGATCCTGCGGGCGGGAACCCACAGAGGCCTGGGACTCTTTCGCTGCCTCTTTTGACGCTGGCTGAGCAGGCGAAGCAGGTGCAGTCTGACCGGCCGTGAATTTCAGCATACGACGCAGAATGTCGGATGCGCTTTCACCAATGTGTTGCGTATGGCTGGCAATATAACGGTAGAGCTCTTCGTCAACTTCAATCGTTTTCATCTTATTCCGTACGGTTCTTTCTCATGACAGAACCACCTGTTTCCTGAAAAGCACTGAGTATAGTCAGGCAATTCAAAAGGTGTGTGGGTTCTAACATCAGGATTATAAAGTTAAATTCAGGCGGGTTGTTAGCAATCAAACGGTTTACGGGCAAAAGTCAGAATATGTCCTAATGCCACCGGAACCGGCGCACCTGAAAAGGTGAAACCATGATAACCTAAGCTCAGGTCTCAAACTTAAGAACTTTGCTATGATTTTGAACGCCCGTCTGCAAACTGAACAATCCCCTCCTGATTCCCTGCCCATCCTCCTTATCCATGGTCTGTTTGGCAGCCTGGATAACCTTGGTGTGCTGGCGCGCGGGCTGAAAGATGCCGGTCCCCTGCTGCAGGTTGATGTCCGTAACCACGGTCTTTCGCCACGATCCGACGAGATGAACTACGCTGTAATGGCGCAGGATATGGTCGACACGCTGGATGCACAGGGCATCGAACGCGTCGCGGTTATCGGTCACTCGATGGGCGGTAAAATCGCGATGACCATGAGCGCGCTGGTGCCGGATCGCATTGAGCGACTGGTGATGATCGATATCGCACCGGTGGACTACCAGACCCGCCGCCACGATGAGATTTTTGCCGGTATTCGTGCCGTCACTGATGCGGGCGTTTCATTCCGCAGCGAGGCAGCCCGCATTATGCGCACGCTGATTGATGAAGAAGGGGTTATCCAGTTTCTGCTGAAGTCATTTCAGGAGGGTGAGTGGCGCTTCAATGTGCCGGTACTGTGGGATAACTACACCACGATTTCTGGCTGGCAGCCGGTTCCTGCCTGGGATCATCCCGCGTTGTTTATTCGTGGCGGCGACTCAAACTATCTGGATAACCGCTACCGCGACGTGTTACTTCAACAGTTTCCGGCGGCTCAGGCACATGTCATTGGCGGCGCCGGGCACTGGGTTCATGCAGAGAAACCTGATGCCGTTTTGCGCAGCATTCGTCGTTTTTTTGCGCTTTAAAAGCAAATAGATGGCGGTAAAAGTTTAGGATTGGCGTCGGGAGTACGCGTGAAGTATGATGGCGCGCTAAAATTTTGCCGCTGGTCAGTTTTGCTGCGGCAATGGCCAATAATTTATAATCTGCGCGGTGAGTGTCTGGCGCCCGCCCCCATTCAGTTTTACTAAGCCATGGCAAAAGAACAGACTGACCGCACGACGCTCGATCTCTTTGCTGATGAGCGCCGCCCCGGTCGACCCAAAACCAGTCCGCTTTCGCGTGATGAACAGCTGCGCATCAACAAGCGCAACCAGCTTAAACGTGACAAAGGACGCGGACTTCGTCGTGTCGAACTGAAAATGAACAGTGAAGCCGTCGATGCACTTAATACGCTGGCAGAACAGCGTAATCTCAGCCGCAGCGAACTGATTGAACAGATGCTGCTGGCGCAGCTCAAACTGGATTGATGCGGGCAAATCGCACGCAGGAGCAAATGTCGGGGCTTTAACCGTTCACCGGTTTTCTCTCGTCTGCTATTATTCGCTGAAATGTGCTGCGGCACACATCTCATCATCAGGATTTAAGAGGTTATTTTACTCATGGCACTCGTAGGCATCTTCTTTGGCAGCGATACCGGTAATACCGAAAACATTGCAAAAATGATCCAGAAACAGCTGGGTTCAGACGTTGCAGAAGTGCATGACATCGCGAAAAGCACAAAAGAAGATCTGGAAGCATTTGATATCCTGCTGCTGGGTATTCCAACCTGGTACTACGGTGAAGCACAGTGCGACTGGGATGACTTCTTCCCGACGCTGGAAGAGATCGACTTTAATGGCAAGCTGGTGGCGTTGTTTGGCTGCGGCGATCAGGAAGATTACGCAGAGTACTTCTGTGATGCGATGGGCACCATCCGCGACATTATTGAGCCACACGGTGCCGTGATTGTCGGACACTGGCCAACTGAGGGCTACCATTTCGAAGCCTCAAAAGGTCTGGCGGATGATACCCACTTCCTGGGTCTGGCTATCGACGAAGATCGTCAGCCTGAACTGACTAACCAGCGTGTTGAACAGTGGGTTAAGCAGATTTTTGATGAACTGCAACTGAAAGAGATCATCGAAGCGTGATGGTGTCTGACTCAATGTGAGCGCCAGCTCACATTGAGGTAATGGAAATTCCTATAGAAATAATAGCCACATTTTTTTAACTTTCTCCGTTTAATCTGTAGAATACCCGCATCGATCTTCCGCTTATTTTCTCACGCGGCAAGACTAAGCGATGTACAAACAGACATCTGCCAGAATTCTCCCCGGCCCGGTGACGCCTCCCCAGCAGCCCATGATGATTCAGGCACGCCCTCTGGTTTTCATTTCATCGCTTCAGTTCTATAATGAGACGCAAATGAGAATGAGTGTAGATCGACATTCAAGGCGACAAGCCACAAAAGTGAATATTAGTAACAGGACAAAATCCGCATGACTGACAACAACACCGCATTAAAGAAGGCTGGCCTGAAAGTGACACTGCCCAGACTGAAAATTCTGGAAGTGCTTCAGGAACCTGAGTGCCATCACGTCAGTGCGGAAGATTTGTATAAACGCCTGATTGATATCGGCGAAGAGATTGGACTGGCTACCGTTTACCGTGTGCTTAACCAGTTCGATGACGCGGGTATTGTGACGCGCCACAATTTCGAAGGCGGCAAATCGGTCTTCGAACTGACGCAGCAGCATCATCACGATCACCTGATTTGCCTGGATTGCGGCAAGGTTATTGAGTTCAGCGACGAGTCTATCGAAACGCGTCAGCGTGAAATCGCAACCCGCCACGGCATCAAGCTCACTAACCACAGCCTCTATCTTTACGGACACTGCACACTGGGCGATTGCCGGGAAAATGAAACCCTGCACGACCAGTAACGCGAGCTGAAATAAAAAAACCGGTGAATTCACCGGTTTTTTTTCGTCTGATGTCTGCTGTCAGTCAGGCGACCAGCGTCTCCTGCAGATAACGCCAGCGCGGAATAGAGCTACTGCAATCGAGAATGGCCAGCGAGATGCGGCTATTGTTATTGCCATTCATCATCTGCATTTCGCGATACTGCACGGTGATCTCTTTATCATGATGAGAGAGGATCACATGTTCGCAGGTGGCAATGCGCATCCCTTCCCGCTGCCCCTGCAACTGCCGGAAAAGATCCTCGACCTCGTTCAGATTGTACTCTTTGCCTTTAGGGGTCACCATGCGGAATTCAGGATGAAAATAGGACATCAGCAGCTCAAAACTGTCGTCTGATCCGGCGGGCTTATTAAAAATACGTTCAATGAGCTGATGTAAAACGACGACACTGTGTTTGGCTTCCTGGGCGAGAACGGTCATATTTTTTCCTTCTGTAACCCGCTGTGCAACCTCTGAGAGCGCATAGCCTACCTGAAAGCTGCTAATTCACATCCTGAAATTGATTAATTTTTTTAAACTCAGATTTCTCTCACAGTATGGCATTTAATGGATTGCAGTTAGTTCAGAACAAACGTCGGTAATGGTCGAAATAGGGACAATAAAAAAGGGCGATAAATCGCCCTTTTGTCATTTTATGAGGTCAGCCTCAACACGTTATTCGCCGGCTTTCGTCCAGGTATCACGAAGACCAACGGTACGGTTGAATACCAACTGCGAGGGCGTAGAGTAAACGCTGTCGGCGCAGAAATAACCTTCACGTTCAAACTGGAACGGTGTGGTCGGTTCTACATCGCGCAGGCTCGGTTCCACAAAGCCCTGTTTAATCGCCAGTGACTCAGGGTTGATTACCGCCAGGAAGTCCTCAGCCGCACCCGGGTTTGGCACGCTGAACAGGCGGTCATACAGACGGAACTCAGCAGGCTGCGCGTGATCGGCAGAGACCCAGTGAATCACGCCTTTGACCTTACGGCCATCAGCAGGATCTTTGCTCAGCGTATCAACATCGCTGGTGCAATAGATGCAGGTGATGTTGCCCGCTTCATCTTTAGCAATTCGCTCAGCACGAATCACGTAGGCGTTGCGCAGGCGAACTTCTTTGCCCAGCACCAGACGTTTATATTGCTTGTTCGCCTCTTCACGGAAATCTGCACGGTCGATCCAGATCTCGCGGCTGAACGGCACTTCACGCGTGCCCATCTCCGGCTTACCCGGATGATTGGGCATGGTGAGGGTTTCGCTGTGACCCGCTGGCAGGTTTTCGATCACCACTTTTAGCGGATCGAGCACCGCCATGGCACGTGGTGCATTCTCGTTAAGATCATCGCGAATACAGGATTCCAGCGAGGCCATCTCCACGATGTTATCCTGTTTGGTCACGCCAATACGACGGCAGAACTCACGGATAGAGGCTGCGGTGTAACCGCGACGACGCAGACCTGAAACGGTCAGCATGCGCGGATCGTCCCAGCCTTCTACGTGCTTCTCGGTCACCAGCTGAGTGAGTTTGCGTTTCGACATCACCGCATACTCCAGATTCAGACGCGAGAACTCGTACTGGCGCGGATGAACCGGAATGGTGATGTTATCCAGCACCCAGTCATAGAGACGGCGGTTGTCCTGAAACTCCAGCGTACACAGTGAGTGCGTGATGCCTTCCAGCGCATCGGAGATGCAGTGGGTAAAGTCATACATCGGATAGATGCACCACTTGTTACCCGTCTGGTGGTGTTCTGCGAACTTGATGCGGTACAGCACCGGATCACGCATCACGATGAAACTAGAGGCCATGTCGATTTTGGCACGCAGACAGGCGCTGCCTTCGGCAAACTCACCGTTGCGCATTTTCTCAAACAGCGCCAGGTTCTCTTCCACGCTGCGATCGCGATAAGGGCTGTTTTTGCCAGGCTCTTTCAGGGTGCCGCGATATTCGCGAATCTCATCCGGACTGAGTTCATCAACGTAAGCCAGACCTTTAGAAATCAGCTCGATGGCATAATTGTAGAGCTGATCAAAATAGTTTGATGAGTAACAGACCTCACCGCTCCACTCAAAACCCAGCCACTGGACGTCACGCTTAATGGATTCAACAAATTCCATATCCTCTTTAACAGGATTGGTATCGTCGAAACGCAGGTTGCATTGCCCCTGATAATCCTGGGCGATGCCAAAATTCAGACAGATCGATTTCGCATGACCAATATGCAGATAGCCATTGGGCTCTGGCGGGAAACGGGTATGCACGCTGCTGTGCTTACCGCTCGCCAAATCTTCGTCAATGATCTGACGAATAAAGTTAGTTGGGCGGGCTTCAGCCTCACTCATCTCAAAAATCCTCAATACGAATAACGGGTGATTTGTACCACGAAGTAACGGAGTATGATCCACAAAGCGTCTGAGGGAAACAACCGTTTGTTAAGCCTTTAAAACAAAAAAGGCAGGAATCGCTTCCTGCCTGTGGGGTTCTGTTGCGGGGATTAGCCTTTCACTTCGTATAGCGGGGTTTCACCGGCTACCACCTGGCCGCGAGCCAGTAATGTCAGCCCTGCGAAGTCATCGCTGTTACTGACCACGACCGGACTCACCATTGAGCGGGCGTTCGCGTTCAGGAATTCAAGGTCCATCTCCAGCACCCGCTGACCAGCGACCACGGTGGCCCCCTCGTCAACCAGACGGGTAAAGCCTTTACCTTCCAGCGCCACGGTATCCAGTCCCATGTGTACCACTATCTCTACACCATTGTCCGTTTCCAGACAGAAGGCGTGATTGGTGTTGAAGATTTTAACCAGCGTACCCGCTATCGGTGCCACGACCCATTTGTCGCTGGGTTTGATCGCCAGACCGTCACCCACCGCTTTGCTGGCGAAGGCTTCATCCGGCACATCATCCAGTGCCACGACTTCACCGCTGACTGGTGCCAGCAGGGTTGCGATGACACGCTTCTCACTGTTCAGCACCGCCTGCGGTGCCACAGCCGGCTCAGCCGGTGCGCTGCTGGCTGTCGCTGCAGCAACCGGACCCTTGGTCAGCACTTTTTTCATGGCCGAGGCGATGCTTTCTGCCTGGGTGCCCACGATGATCTGCACGCTCTGTTTGTTAAGACGAATCACGCCGGACGCACCAAGACGCTTCGCCACACCTTCATTAACCTGAGCGGAATCATTCACATTAAGACGCAGACGGGTGATACAGGCATCGATGCTGGTTAAGTTCTCTGAACCACCCACTGCACCGATGTAACGGCGCGCCAGTGATTCAGTCGCCGTTTCACCATTGTCGGTTTTATCCACGTTGACGTCGTAACCATCACTTTCATCACCGTCAACCGCCAGCTCACGGCCTGGCGTCATCAGGTTGAATTTTTTAATCGTGAAGCGGAACACGACATAGTAGATAGCGAAGAAGACCAGCCCCTGCGGAATCAGCATGTACCAGTGTGTCGCGAGAGGATTACGGGTCGACAGCACCATATCCACCAGCCCGGCGCTGAAACCAAATCCGGCAATCCAGTGCATACTGGCAGCGATAAAGACAGAGAGACCGGTCAGAACGGCGTGGATCAGATAGAGCACCGGCGCCACGAACATAAAGGAGAATTCCAGCGGTTCGGTGATACCCGTAAAGAAGGCAGCAAACGCAGCAGCCAGCATAATACTCCCCACTTTGACGCGGTTCTCTGGACGCGCACAGTGGTAGATAGCCAGTGCTGCACCCGGCAGACCAAACATCATAATCGGGAAAAAGCCCGCCTGATAACGACCGGTAATCCCTACGGTTGCGGTTCCGTCAGCCAGTGACTGCGCACCGCCAAGGAATTTAGGAATGTCATTAATACCTGCAACGTCAAACCAGAACACGGAGTTCAGCGCGTGATGCAGACCGACCGGAATCAGCAGGCGGTTGAAGAAGGCATAGATGCCGGCACCGACAGAGCCCAGCTTCTGGATGTGTTCACCAAAGCTGACCAGGCCGTTAAACACCACTGGCCAGATGTACATCAGGATAAAAGCGACGAAGATCATCAGGAACGAAACCAGAATCGGCACCAGCCGTCGTCCGCTGAAGAAGGAGAGCGCTTTAGGCAGCTCAACATGGCTGAAGCGGTTATAGACTTCTGCTGACAGGATACCGACCAGAATACCGACAAACTGATTCTCAATTTTGCCAAACGCTGCAGGTACCTGAGCTAAAGGAATTTTCTGAATCATGGCCACCGCGGCCGGTGAGCAAAGCGTGGTGACCACCAGGAATCCGACAAAGCCGGTCAGGGCTGCCGCACCATCTTTATCTTTTGACATGCCATAGGCGATACCAATCGCAAACAGGACTGACATGTGCTCAATGATGGCAGAACCTGATTTGATCAGTAAGGCAGCCAGCGCATTGCCTGCACCCCAGCTGTCTGGATCAATCCAGTAGCCAACCCCCATTAGTATTGCTGCTGCTGGCAGGGTAGCGACCGGCACCATCAGTGCACGCCCCACCTTTTGTAAGTAACCTAACATAACCCTTCCCCCTATGAGCCTGACTTGTCGCTTTGCGCTGCTTAATGTTGTTGTGTCAGCTGCAAAGATCGTTAATACACTTCATATCACGCAGCGAAGTGTAATAATAAATTAATTCGCTTCGCAAATTAAAACCCTGCCAGATGTGATTTTTATCACTAAAAAACATCGTGTCATACGGCAACATCTGGCAATGACTGCAAACTTATTTTATGATCCGAAATATTGAATTGCGCTCCGCCCGTGGCGAGAATAGAAAATCTGCTCAGGCTGATGAGTAACGCAACGGTTTAGCGATCCCCTTTCCATTTTCTAATGAGGTGAAACATGAGACTGATTCCTTTAGCGACGCCAACCCAGGTAGGCAAATGGGCCGCCCGACATATTGTTAACCGCATCAATGCATTTAATCCGACGGCGGATAAACCTTTTGTTCTGGGTCTGCCGACCGGCGGTACACCCCTGGAGGCGTACAAGCACCTGATTGATATGCACAAAGCGGGCCAGGTCAGTTTTAAGCATGTCGTCACCTTCAATATGGACGAATATGTTGGCCTGCCGAAAGAGCATCCGGAAAGCTATCACAGTTTCATGTATCGCAATTTCTTTGATCACGTTGATATTCAACCGGAAAATATCAACCTGCTGAATGGTAATGCGCCGGATATTGACGCAGAATGTCGTCAGTACGAAGAGAAAATTCGCACGCTGGGTAAAATTCACCTGTTTATGGGCGGTGTCGGTAACGACGGTCATATCGCCTTTAACGAGCCGGCTTCTTCACTGGCCTCCCGTACCCGCATTAAAACCCTGACGCATGACACCCGCGTGGCAAACTCTCGCTTCTTTAACGGCGATGTTGATCAGGTGCCTAAATATGCCCTTACCGTGGGCGTCGGTACGCTGCTGGATGCAGAAGAAGTGATGATTCTGGTTACCGGCCATGTTAAAGCACAGGCACTGCAGGCGGCAGTGGAAGGCAACGTGAATCATATGTGGACAATCAGCTGTCTGCAGCTGCATGCCAAATCGGTGGTGGTCTGTGATGAACCCGCCACCATGGAACTGAAAGTGAAAACCGTGAAATATTTCCGCGAAATGGAAGCGGAAAATATGAAAGGCGTGTAACAGAACATTGTCGTGCCCTGCTGTTACGCTGAGTGACAGCAGGCCAGGACGGGAGAAAAGAGATGTACGCATTAGTAAACGGTCGAATTTACAGTGGCCATGAGGTTCTGGACAATCATGCCGTCGTGGTGGCTGACGGGCTTATTGCACGCGTCTGCCCGCGTGAATCGCTCCCGGCCAATATTGAGCAGCGGGATATGGCGGGCGCGATGATTGCGCCAGGTTTTATCGATCTTCAGCTCAACGGCTGCGGCGGTGTGCAGTTCAATGACAGCCTGGATGCACTGAGTATCGAAACCCTGGAAACGATGCAGCGCGCCAATGAGAAGTCTGGCTGCACCAGCTTTTTACCGACGCTGATTACCAGCAGCGATGCCCTGATGAAGCGTGCGATTGAAACCATGCGCGCCTATCTGCAGAAACATCAGCATCAGGCCCTGGGTCTGCATCTGGAAGGGCCCTGGCTGAGTAAGGCGAAAAAAGGCACCCACGATCCGGCGCTGATTCGCCTGCCGGATGCTGCGATGGTGCAGTATCTTTGTGACAACGCAGACGTCATCACCAAAGTCACGCTGGCACCGGAAAACGCCGGCAGCGAGGTGATTCGTCAGCTGACAGACGCCAGAATCATCGTTTCAGCGGGTCACTCGAATGCGACTTATGAAGAGGCGAAAGCGGGTTTTTCTGCTGGCGTGCGTTTCGCAACGCACCTCTACAACGCCATGCCGGCATTTGCCGGCCGTGAACCCGGGCTTATCGGTGCGCTGTTTGATTCACCTGATGTATACTGCGGCATTATTGCGGATGGTTTACATGTACATTACGCTAACGTACGGAATGCAAAGCGCATTAAAGGCGACAAACTGGTGCTGGTAACGGATGCCACTGCCCCCGCTGGTGCTGACATCAGCGAGTTTATTTTTGCAGGCAAAACAATCTATTATCGTGATGGGCTTTGTGTCGACGAAAACGGCACATTAAGTGGTTCTGCCCTGACGATGATCGAAGCGGTACAAAACAGCGTCGAGCATGTGGGTATCGCACTGGATGAAGCGTTGCGCATGGCATCACTTTATCCGGCACGGGCGATGGGCGTGGAAAGGCAGTTGGGCTCGATCGAAGCAGGAAAAATCGCGAACCTGACTGTGTTTACGCGCGACTTTAAAATCATTAAGACGTTTGTCAACGGAGACGACGTCCTGAGCGAGTAAGCACTGAATGACCACTGGCGGCCAGTCACAAATAGGAAATGTCGATCTTGTTAAGCAACTCAATAGCGCAGCGGTTTACCGGCTGATTGATCAACAGGGGCCGATATCGCGCATTCAGATTGCTGAACTCAGTCAGCTTGCCCCCGCCAGTGTCACCAAAATTACCCGCCAGTTGATTGAGCGCGGCCTGATCAAAGAGGTAGACCAGCAGGCCTCTACCGGTGGTCGCCGCGCCATTTCGATTATTACTGAAACCCGCCATTTCCATACCATCGGCGTCCGTCTCGGACGCAATGATGCCACCCTGACCCTGTTCGACCTCAGTGGTAAATCACTGGCACAGGAAGATTACGCCCTGCCGGAGCGCACTCAGGAGACGCTGGAACATGCGCTGTTTAACGCTATCAGCAGCTTCATTGAGCAGCACCAGCGCAAAATACGCGAGCTGATCGCGATTTCCGTTATCCTGCCAGGGCTGGTCGATCCGATTAACGGCGTCATCCGCTATATGCCGCATATTTCCGTCAGCCACTGGCCGCTGGTCGCCAGCCTGAAAAAACGTTTCAACGTCACGAGCTTTGTCGGCCACGATATCCGCAGTCTGGCCCTGGCCGAGCACTACTTCGGTGCAAGCCGCGACTGTGCAGACTCAATTCTGGTGCGCTTACACCGTGGCACCGGTGCCGGCATTATTGCTAACGGCCATATCTTTCTTGGCAGCAACGGCAACGTCGGCGAGATCGGCCATATTCAGGTCGATCCCCTTGGTGAACGCTGCCACTGCGGCAACTTTGGCTGCCTTGAAACCATTGCCGCCAACGGCGCCATTGAAAATCGGGTGCGACATCTGTTGAGTCAGGGCCATCCCAGCACGCTGACGCTGGAGGCGAGCCAGATGTCTCATATCTGCAAAGCGGCCAATCAGGGTGATGCGCTGGCGTGTGAAGTGATCGAGCATGTGGGCCGTTATCTTGGCAAAGCGATCGCAATCGCAATCAACCTGTTTAATCCACAAAAAGTGGTGCTGGCGGGTGAGATCACAGAGGCCGAAAAAGTGCTGCTGCCCGCTATCGAAGGCTGTATCAATACCCAGGCCTTAGCCGCCTTTCGCAAAAATCTGCCGGTTGTGCGCTCCACCCTGGATCATCGTTCTGCCATTGGCGCGTTTGCGCTCGCCAAACGTGCCATGCTTAACGGCATTCTGCTGCAACATCTTCTTGAAGACTAAGCTAACCCGCTGCTGTGGCGGGCCACATCGGATCTGACTATGACCATTAAAAGCGTAATTTGTGATATCGATGGCGTGCTGATGCACGACAACACGGCCGTTCCCGGCGCGCAGGAATTTTTACAGCGCATTCTGGCCAAAGAGATGCCGCTGGTGGTGCTGACAAACTATCCCTCGCAAACCGAGCAGGATCTGGCTAACCGTTTTGCCTCGGCCGGTGTTGAGGTTCCTGAATCCGTTTTCTATACCTCGGCAATGGCCACAGCCGATTTCCTGCGCCGTCAGGAAGGCAAAAAGGCCTATGTCATTGGTGAGGGCGCGCTGATTCACGAACTCTACAAAGCGGGCTTTACGATTACTGATGTGAATCCCGACTTCGTGATTGTCGGTGAGACACGCTCGTTTAACTGGGACATGATGCATAAAGCGGCTTTTTTCGTGGCTAGCGGCGCTCGCTTCATTGCTACTAACCCGGATACGCATGCGCGCGGTTTTATTCCTGCCTGTGGCGCGCTCTGTGCGGGTATCGAGAAAATCTCTGGTCGTCGCCCGTTTGTTGTTGGCAAACCCAGCCCCTACATCATGCGCGCCGCGCTGAACAAAATGCAGGCTCACTCTGAAGAGACGGTCATTGTTGGCGACAATCTGCGAACCGATATTCTGGCCGGTTTTCAGGCGGGTCTGGAGACGGTGCTGGTTCTCTCTGGCGTCTCCACGCTGACGGATATTGATGCTATGCCGTTCCGCCCGGACTGGATCTACCCTTCTGTTGCCGATATTGACCTGTTCTGATTCATTTCTCTTATGACGCATCCGGCTAATCTGTGATGCGTCCCCCTTTTTTTCCCCTGTTCCCGCGGGTTTCACTGCCTGTTTTTTGTTCACAAAAGCCATTCCATTGCTGATCCATCAATAAAACAACGTTTAAATTATCGTTTATTCAAAATTATTGCCATGTTAACAATATTTTTATCAGTAAATCACGATTCCTCTTGCATTGAATGCACTAAATAGCGCATTTTCTTATGTATCACGCAGCGACAGGCTGCCGGACAAACGTAAAAGATAACATCGCCGTAAGGTGAGCTCAGGAGTCAGTTATGTGTTCAATTTTTGGTGTGCTGGATCTGAAAACCGATCCTGTTGAGCTGCGCAAAAAAGCGCTGGAATGTTCACG
Source organism: Pantoea jilinensis (assembly GCF_019104105.1). Taxonomy (NCBI): domain Bacteria; kingdom Pseudomonadati; phylum Pseudomonadota; class Gammaproteobacteria; order Enterobacterales; family Erwiniaceae; genus Pantoea; species Pantoea jilinensis. The sequence goes on from NZ_CP077746.1 coordinate 2,951,494, forward strand.
CTTAATGCGTCATCGCGGCCCGGACTGGTCAGGCGTCTTCGCCGATGATCATGCTATTCTGGCGCATGAACGCCTCTCAATTGTTGACGTTAACAATGGCGCACAGCCGCTGTACAACGCCGATCACACCCACGTACTGGCGGTTAACGGCGAAATTTACAACCATCAGGCACTGCGCGCTGAACTCAGCGATCGCTACGAATTTCAGACCGGCTCTGACTGTGAAGTCATTCTGGCGCTCTATCAGGAGAAAGGTGTCGATTTCCTCGACGAGCTGGAAGGCATGTTCGCCTTTATCCTCTATGACACCGTTAAAAAAACCTGGCTGATTGGTCGCGACCACATTGGCATCATCCCGCTCTATATGGGTAACGATGAGCACGGCAACCTGTTTGTTGCTTCAGAAATGAAAGCGCTGGTGCCAGCCTGCCGTTCCATCAAAGAATTCCCGCCGGGAAGCTATCTCTCCAGCACCGATGGTGAAATCCGTCGTTACTGGCAGCGTGACTGGATGGAATACAAAAACGTTGAGCACAACACCACCGACGCCGCTGGCCTGAAGCATGCGCTGGAAGAGTCCGTGAAAAGCCACCTGATGTCAGATGTACCTTACGGTGTGCTGCTGTCAGGCGGTCTGGACTCCTCCATCATTTCAGCTGTGACCAAGCGTTTTGCAGCAAAGCGGGTTGAGGATCAGGACAAAAGTGATGCCTGGTGGCCGCAACTGCACTCCTTCGCAGTCGGACTGGAAGGTTCACCCGATTTAAAAGCGGCGAAAACCGTAGCGGAGCATCTGGGCACCGTGCACCACGAAATTCATTTCACCGTTCAGGAAGGACTGGATGCGATTCGGGATGTGATTTATCACATTGAAACTTATGACGTCACTACTATTCGCGCCTCTACGCCGATGTACTTAATGTCGCGTAAAATCAAAGCGATGGGCATTAAGATGGTGCTGTCTGGCGAAGGCGCAGATGAAGTCTTCGGCGGCTATCTCTATTTCCATAAGGCGCCAAACGCCAAAGAGTTCCACGAAGAAAACGTGCGTAAACTGCAGGCGCTGCATATGTTCGACTGCGCCCGTGCTAACAAAGCGATGTCAGCCTGGGGCGTTGAGGCACGTGTACCCTTCCTGGATAAAAAATTCCTGGATGTGGCGATGCGGATTAACCCGGCCGACAAAATGTGTGGCAGCAACGGTAAAATGGAGAAGCACATTCTGCGTGAATGTTTCTCCTCTTACCTGCCAGAGAGCGTGGCGTGGCGTCAGAAAGAGCAGTTCTCGGATGGCGTGGGGTACAGCTGGATCGACTCACTGAAAGAAGTCGCGGCGAAGCAAATCAGCGATCAGCAGCTGGCAACCGCCCACTTCCGTTTCCCGTTCAACACGCCAGGTTCGAAAGAAGCGTATCTTTATCGTGAGATCTTCGAAGAGCTGTTCCCATTAGCGAGCGCGGCAGAATGTGTGCCTGGTGGTCCATCGGTCGCCTGCTCTTCTGCCAAAGCAATTGAGTGGGATGAAGCGTTTAAAAACATGGACGATCCATCCGGACGTGCCGTCGGTGTGCATCAGTCAGCTTACAAATAAGCAGGCAGAGAGCCGTCAGAATGGGCCCGCTGCGGCCCATTTTTTTTACGATTAGCGTTGTATTCACTGAAAAATTGCCGAATAAACCGCCAGGCTGGTTATAAGCCAGTCAAACAGCAATTATCTGGCAAAAAACGGTAAAAAACTTGTTGACGCTGTCTGGTCAACTCCGCATAATGCGCCCCGCAACGCCGATGAAGGTAACGCGAAAAAAAGATGGCTACGTAGCTCAGCTGGTTAGAGCACAGCACTCATAATGCTGGGGTCACAGGTTCGATTCCCGTCGTAGCCACCATCTTTTTTTGCGGGAGTGGCGAAATTGGTAGACGCACCAGATTTAGGTTCTGGCGCCGCAAGGTGTGCGAGTTCAAGTCTCGCCTCCCGCACCATTTCATTATTCGGCAGCGTGGATGGGATATCGCCAAGCGGTAAGGCACCGGTTTTTGATACCGGCATTCCCTGGTTCGAATCCAGGTATCCCAGCCAATTTCGATGATTCTTGTATGCTGAGAACGGACGAATGGGATATCGCCAAGCGGTAAGGCACCGGTTTTTGATACCGGCATTCCCTGGTTCGAATCCAGGTATCCCAGCCATCATTGAAAAATGCAGTACAATTAGGCTACGTAGCTCAGCTGGTTAGAGCACAGCACTCATAATGCTGGGGTCACAGGTTCGATTCCCGTCGTAGCCACCATATAATTGGGGTGTCGCCAAGCGGTAAGGCACTGGTTTCTGATACCAGCATTCCGGGGTTCGAATCCCTGCACCCCAGCCATACAAAGACAATTTGAAAAACACCATTATTGGGGTGTCGCCAAGCGGTAAGGCACTGGTTTCTGATACCAGCATTCCGGGGTTCGAATCCCTGCACCCCAGCCAAATTGCACAACCAGGCCCGCTTTTGCGGGCTTTGTTGTTTTTGTCCCTTCTGAAACGTTCCACGCTTCCTGATTGCCGGCCCGCCCTGCGGCGAGCCTCAATGCGCAATGGTCTATAAACCCAGTGCGTATCGTAATACCTGTCGCTTCAGGACACCGGAATGCTCGGCAGCAATCAGTCCGAGATTACGCGCGAAGCGCAGTGGTGCCAGCTGATTGCTGAAAGCAAAGTAAAAGAGATCCATTCCGCCCTGCATCAGCATATTGTCTTTACGACGCTGCCGGTGATAGCGCTGCAATATCCGCTCTGACGCCCAGTCTTCCGCCGCACCGCGTGCGCTGACCAGCACCTCAATCAACGCATCAATATCGCGATAGCCAAGATTCACGCCCTGCCCGGCCAGCGGGTTAATGGTATGCGCGGCATCGCCAACCAGCGCCAGTCCTGGCAGGACATAGCGTGAAGCATGGCGACGCACCAGCGGAAAACCCCCTGCCGCATGGGCTTTGAAACGTCCCAGCCGCGCCGGGAAGTGGCTGGCAATCTCTTTTTCCAGCTGGGCCATCGGCATCGTCTGCAGCTGACGCACTCTTGCAGGCGCGTCGTACCAGACCAGTGAGGCGCGATTGCCATACAGCGGCAGGAAGGCGCGCGGCCCCTGCGGCGTAAAGTGCTGCCAGGTGGCATCTCCTGCCGGATGTTCGCAGGTCACGCTGATCAGTAAACAGGACTGCGCATAGCTCCAGCCATGAATCCCGATTCCGGCCATCTGCCGCACCTGTGAGTTCGCACCATCTGCGCCAACCACCAGCCGGGTGTGTAAGGCCACGCCGTCGTTAAGATCAACGCGCCAGCCGCCATTTTCTGGCTGCAGATTTTCCAGCGTGGCCGGACAATAGCAGGTCACGCCCAGCGACTGCATCTCCTCCCACAACGCCCGCTGAAGCACGCTGTTCTCAACCATAAAACCCAGTTCAGGTAAGCCCAGCGAGGCAGCATCAAAACTTACCTGCGCCGCTTGCCACTCCCAGGTTTCCAGTCGCCGATAGGGCGCGCTGCGCATCGCGTCTACCCGCGGCCAGACGTTAAGTTGCTTCAGTAACGCTACCGAGGAGGATCCGATCGCTGAAATTCGCAAATCGGGATCGCTGTCGGCCTCAAATGGAGCGGGTTCGGCACGCTCAATGACCGCCACGCGAAAATGTTGCTGTGTCAGTCCACAGGCCAGCGCAGCACCGACCATGCCACCGCCGACAATCACGACATCAAACTGATTATCCTGCATTGCTTATATCCCTCTCTTATTCCCGCCAGCCTGCGCAACACGGGTCTGAATAGAGCAAAGTGTACCGGAAAACCCGAAGGCTGGCAGAAAAGCCCTCAGGCTGGTCACAACAGCATCAAAGCATTACAATACGCGCCCCTCACTTCACTGCACTGAATCAATGGCTAGCGCGATGACAAAAAAACTGCATATCAAAACCTGGGGATGTCAGATGAATGAGTATGATTCATCCAAGATGTCTGATCTGCTGAACACGACGCACGGCTACACGCTGACCGAGGTCCCTGAAGAGGCGGATATCCTGCTGCTTAACACCTGTTCTATTCGTGAAAAAGCGCAGGAGAAAGTGTTCCACCTGCTGGGACGCTGGAGAAAACTCAAAGAGCGCAATCCGGATGTCATTATCGGCGTTGGCGGCTGCGTCGCGTCGCAGGAAGGGGACCATATTCGCCAGCGTGCTCCCTGCGTCGATATCGTTTTTGGTCCGCAGACACTCCATCGTCTGCCGGAAATGATTAACACCGTGCGCGGCACCAAAAGTCCGGTGGTCGACATCAGTTTCCCGGAAATTGAGAAATTCGATCGCCTGCCGGATCCGCGCGCAGAAGGTCCCACAGCCTTTGTTTCTATCATGGAAGGCTGCAACAAATATTGTACTTTCTGCGTGGTTCCTTACACACGCGGCGAGGAAGTGAGCCGTCCCAGCGATGACATTTTGCTGGAAATCGCGCAGCTGGCGGCGCAGGGTGTGCGTGAAGTTAACCTGCTTGGCCAGAACGTCAACGCGTATCGTGGCGCCACCTTTGACGGTGAGATCTGTACCTTCGCCGAGCTGCTGCGCCTGGTCGCTGCTATCGACGGTATCGACCGTATTCGTTTCACCACCAGCCACCCGATTGAGTTTACTGACGACATTATCGAGGTCTACCGCGATACCCCGGAGCTGGTGAGTTTCCTGCATCTGCCCGTTCAGAGTGGATCGGACCGTATTCTGACGCTGATGAAGCGTGCGCACACCGCGCTGGAATATAAGGCGATTATCCGCAAGCTGCGCGCAGCGCGGCCCGATATTGAGATCAGTTCTGACTTCATCATCGGCTTCCCGGGTGAAACGCAGCAGGATTTCGAGCAGACCATGAAGCTTATCGCCGAGATCAATTTCGATGTCAGCTTCAGCTTTGTCTACTCTGCCCGTCCTGGCACGCCAGCCGCTGACCTGCCGGATGATGTCAGCGAAGAGGAGAAAAAGCAGCGTCTGTGGATCCTCCAGGACCGCATTAACCAGCAGGCGCAGGCGATCAGTCGCCGCATGGTGGGCACCGTGCAGCGTATTCTGGTGGAAGGCATCTCCCGCAAGAACGTCATGGAAGTTTCCGGCCGCACCGAAAATAACCGTGTGGTTAATTTCGAAGGCTCACCTGAGATGATTGGCCGTTTTGTGGATGTTGAAATTGTCGATGTCTACACCAACTCGCTGCGCGGCAAACTGGTGCGTACCGAAGAAGAGATGGGCCTGCGTATGGCGGAAAGCCCGGCCTCTGTGATTGCCCGTACCCGCAAAGAAAACGAAATCGGCGTGAGCCTGTTCCAGCCGTGATCCCTGCACTACCGGGCGGCAGCGCGCAGCGCGTTGCCGCCAATTTCACGCCGCGACACTTGGTTTCTGAAAGTGTCGCCCAAATATCTCTCCTTAAGCTTGCGCCCAGGCGTTACGGCATAAATAATTTCGTTATGGTGCACACGGTTAAGCCCAACGGTGCGTCAGACACATCCCATAACTGGCCCTGAGTGACCCAAAGGATTCGTTTGAATATCGAAACTCGTGAAATCGCCCTTGAACCGGCTGATAACCGTCGACTGATGAGCCTGTGCGGGCCGTTCGACGATAATGTGAAACAGCTTGAGCGTCGTCTGGGCATTGAGATCAATCGTCGCGACAATGTCTTTAAGCTGGTGGGACGTCCACTGTGCGTCAATGCCGCCGCAGATATTCTGAAAACCCTGTATGTCGACACCGCGCCGATGCGTGGTGAGATCCCGGATATTGAGCCGGACCAGATTCACCTGGCCATCAAAGAGAGCCGGGTACTGGAACAAACCGCCGAAAGCGTGCCGGAGTACGGTAAAGCGGTCAATATCAAGACCAAGCGTGGTGTGATTAAGCCACGCACGCCAAACCAGGCGCAGTACATCGCGAATGTGCTCGACCATGACATCACCTTTGGCGTCGGCCCGGCGGGTACCGGTAAAACCTATCTGGCGGTGGCAGCCGCAGTGGATGCCCTGGAGCGTCAGGAGATTCGCCGCATCATGCTGACGCGCCCTGCCGTCGAAGCGGGTGAAAAACTCGGCTTCCTGCCTGGCGATCTGAGCCAGAAAGTCGACCCATATCTGCGTCCGCTCTACGATGCCCTATTTGAAATGCTCGGTTTTGAGCGGGTAGAAAAGCTGATGGAGCGCAACGTTATTGAGGTGGCTCCGCTGGCTTACATGCGTGGCCGTACCCTGAACGATGCATTTATCATTCTTGATGAGAGCCAGAACACCACCATCGAGCAGATGAAGATGTTCCTGACGCGCATCGGCTTTAACTCCAAAGCGGTAATTACCGGCGACGTCACCCAGATTGACCTGCCACGTCACGTTAAGTCGGGCCTGCGGCATGCCATTGAAGTGCTGGCAGACGTTGAAGAGATTAGCTTTAACTTCTTCCACAGTGAAGATGTGGTGCGCCATCCGGTGGTTGCCCGCATTGTTACCGCCTATGAAGCCTGGGAAGCGGCCGATCAGACCCGTCGCGATCAGCAGGCTGAAGAGCGTAAACGTGAAGCACTGGCTGCACAGAGCACCTCGCAGGAGAGCAAATGAGTGAGGTCATTCTCGACCTGCAGGTCGCCTGTGAGAACACGGCGGATCTGCCGGATGAAAGCCTGTTTCATCGCTGGCTTTCCGCAGCTGTTACCCCTTTTCAGCCCGAAAGCGAAGTCACCGTCCGTCTGGTCGATGAAGCGGAGAGTCATGAGTTAAATCTGACTTATCGCGGCAAAGACAAGCCGACAAATGTGCTCTCCTTCCCGTTTGAAGCACCACCGGGCATCGAGTTACCTCTGCTGGGCGATCTGATCATCTGCCGCCAGGTGGTTGAGCAGGAAGCCGCAGAACAGGGCAAAAGCGTTGAAGCCCACTGGGCGCATATGGTGGTACACGGCACGCTGCATCTGCTGGGTTACGACCATATTGAAGACGACGAAGCGGACGAGATGGAAGGACTGGAGACCGAGATAATGCTTGCTCTTGGGTATCCTGATCCGTACATTTCGGAGAAAGAAGACGCCTGAATCCCGAATTCTGGCTATCCGGCTGTCAGCACGGTTTGCTGACAGCACCTATTCCTCACCAGAGAGATCTATAAAAACCGCCATGAGCGACGACCATTCTCAAAACAGCGATGCACCCAGTAGTAAAAAGGGATTTTTCTCCCTGTTGATCAACCAGCTTTTTCACGGTGAACCGAAAAGCCGTGATGAGCTACTGGAGCTGATCCGCGACTCGAATAACAAAGAGCTGATTGACCAGGACACCCGCGACATGCTCGAAGGGGTTCTGGATATTGCGGAGCAGCGCGTGCGTGACATCATGATCCCGCGCTCGCAAATGATCACCCTGAAACGTAATCAGAGCCTCGAAGAGTGTCTGGATGTCATTATCGAATCCGCCCATTCCCGCTTCCCGGTGATCAGCGAAGACAAAGATCATGTGGAAGGGATTCTGATGGCGAAAGATCTGCTGCCGTTTATGAGCAGCGAATCTGAGCCTTTCAGCATTGAGAAAGTCCTGCGTCCTGCGGTGGTTGTGCCTGAAAGTAAGCGCGTTGACCGGATGCTGAAAGAGTTCCGCTCCCAGCGCTACCACATGGCGATCGTTATCGATGAGTTTGGTGGTGTCTCTGGTCTGGTGACCATTGAAGATATTCTGGAGCTGATTGTCGGTGAGATCGAAGATGAGTATGACGATGAAGAAGATCGTGATATCCGTCAGCTCAACCGTCACACCTTTACGGTGCGCGCTCTGACCGCCATTGAAGATTTCAATGAGGTGTTTGGCACGCAGTTCAGTGACGATGAAGTCGATACCATTGGTGGTCTGGTGATGCAGGGCTTCGGCCATCTGCCCGCGCGCGGTGAAAGCATTGAGATTGAGGGTTACCAGTTCAAGGTAGCAATGGCTGACAGCCGCCGCATTATCCAGGTTCACGTGACCATTCCGGAAAACTCGCCACAACCTCAACTGGAAGACGAATAAGTCTATGGCTTTAGCCTCACTCTACCCGCGCCAGCGGGTTCGCCTGCTGCTGGCTTTAATGACGGGTGCGCTGGGCACCCTCGCCTTCTCTCCTTACGATTTCTGGCCCGCCGCACTGCTGTCGCTGTGCGGCTTACAGCTCCTGACCCTGAACCGCTCAAGTCCGCAGGCTGCGGCAATCGGTTTTGTCTGGGGAGTTGGCTTATTCGGCAGCGGCATCAACTGGGTTTACGTCAGTGTCGCCACCTTTGGTGGCATGCCTGGCCCGGTGAATGTCTTTATCGTGGCATTGCTGGCGGCGTATCTGGCGATCTACCCGGCGCTGTTTGCCGGTGTACTGAATCGCATCTGGCCGCGCACAACGCTGTGGCGACTGGCGCTGGCCGCACCGGCTTTGTGGCAGATCACGGAATTCCTGCGCGGCTGGGTGCTGACCGGCTTTCCATGGCTGCAGTTTGGCTACAGCCAGATTGACGGCCCGTTAAAAGGTCTGGCCCCGCTGGCGGGGGTCGAGACCCTGACCTTCCTGCTGATGGTGGTGGCTGGCCTGCTGGCATATGCCCTGCAGCAGCGCAGCATCAGAAGTCTGGTCGCAGCATTGCTGCTGCTGGCCCTGCCGTGGCCGTTGCGCTATATCCAGTGGGTTCAGCCGATGCCCGAGCGTGCCGTCGAAGTGGCGCTGGTGCAGGGAAACATCCCGCAGTCGATGAAGTGGGATCCGCAGCAACTGCTCAACACCCTGCGCATTTATCACGGTCTGAGCCAGCCGCTCATGGGCAAAGCGCCGATTATTATCTGGCCTGAATCGGCGATTACCGATCTGGAAAGTAATCAGCAGCCGTTCCTGCATTCACTGGATGATGAACTGCGTGAACGCGGCAGTTCGCTGGTCACGGGTATCGTAGACTCCCGACTGGAGCAGAACCGCTATCACGATTACAACACCGTGATCGTGCTGGGTGGCAAGACGCCGTACAACTACTTCAGCGGCAATCGTTACCAGAAAAATCACCTAGTGCCATTTGGCGAATTTGTGCCGCTGGCCGATCTGCTGCGTCCGCTGGCTCCGTTCTTTGATCTGCCGATGTCGGCGTTCAGCCGTGGCAACTATCTCCAGCCGCAACTCCGCGTGGCGGGCTATAACCTGACCAGCGCCATTTGTTATGAGATCGTGCTGGGTGAACAGGTGCGGGCCAACTTCCATCCCGACACCAGCTTCCTGCTGACCGTTTCGAACGATGCCTGGTTTGGCCACTCTATCGGCCCGTGGCAGCACTTCCAGATGGCGAGGATGCGGGCGCTGGAACTGGGTCGTCCGCTGTTGCGCAGTACCAACAATGGCGTAACTGCAGTGGTGAATGCCAGTGGTGATGTGGAAGCCATGCTGCCGCAATTTACGCGCGATGTCCTGACCAGCAAAGTTACGCCTACGCAGGGAGAAACCCCGTACGCGCGGGCTGGCATCTGGCCTGTCTGGTCACTGACGCTGCTGGCGGCGTTGATTGCCCTGCTGCGCCGACGCCGATAACAGCGCAGAGGCGTCATGGCGAAGCGAATGCTTCGCCTGAGGTTGTTGAAAACGCGCGGTGCTCAGGGAGTAAACGCCTTACGCAGAGACGCAAACACCGCCATCCCTGCCTTGCGCATCGCGGGCCATCTATGGCCCGCGATGCGCTGCTACAGGCGAAAGCTCCCCTCGCTTGACGTTTGTCTGCCGTAGGTGCGAGGTGCAAGTTTCGCCTTTTCTCCTTGTTATTTTCTGATACTCCCACTCCCTGACCGCATACTCTGCTGCCTTTCTCACCCTGCACCGCTTTCTGGCACGATGATTGCAAAATGTTTCACTGTTTTTCGCTAACGGCCTGATTGCAGACGCTGCCGCGAGGCGGATTGCACCAAAACTGTCGCACCTCCTGCACCGTAAACGCGCAGTGTGAGAAATTTGCCTTTTTTTGGTGCGGATCACCTCGCAAAAAAGAAACTTTTTTGTTTCATTGCGTTAACAATCCGCTATGTTAGTGACTCTTCTGCGCCCATTTAATCCGCAGAATGAGCAGAAACGCAGCACAAAACAGACACAACATCATAATCAGCGCAGGTTATATCCTGTGCCTTTTTCATACGAAGGAGTTGGAACATGCAACTACGCAAAGTGGCATTATCTCTTCTGCTGATCGGTGCAGCGGCGGGAGCGGCCCAGGCGGAAGATCTCAGCGGCACCCTGAAGAAAATCAATGACAATGGCGTCATTGTGGTCGGGCATCGCGAATCATCAGTTCCCTTTTCTTATTATGACAACCAGCAAAAAGTCGTCGGCTATTCACAGGATTACTCAAACGCCATTGTGGAAGCCATCAAAGCGAAGCTGAACAAGCCTGACCTGCAGGTCAAAATGATTCCAATCACCTCACAAAACCGTATTCCACTGCTGCAAAACGGCACCTACGATTATGAGTGTGGCTCCACCACCAATAACCTTGAGCGCCAGAAACAGGCGGCTTTCTCTGACACCATTTTTGTTATTGGCACCCGTCTGCTGGTTAAGAAAGATGGCCCGATCAAAGATTTCGCCGACCTGAAAGGCAAAACCGTGGTGGTAACCTCAGGGACCACGTCTGAAGTGCTGCTGCACAAACTCAACGATGAACAAAAACTGGATATGCGCATCATCAGCGCAAAAGATCATGGCGACTCGTTCCGTACACTGGAAACCGGCCGTGCCGTGGCCTTTATGATGGATGATGCCCTGCTGGCTGGCGAACGCGCTAAAGCCAAAAAGCCGGACAACTGGGAAATTTTAGGCACGCCACAGTCTAAAGAGGCCTATGGCTGCATGCTGCGTAAAGATGATCCGCAGTTCAAAGCGCTGGTAGATGAAACCATCGCCAAAGCCCAGACGTCGGGTCAGGCAGAAAAATGGTTCGATACCTGGTTCAAAAAGCCTATTCCGCCTAAGAACCTGAACATGAACTTTGAGCTGTCTGATGACATGAAAGCGCTGTTCAAAACGCCAAACGACAAAGCACTCAATTAACAAAAAAATACCCAATGGATTTCAGGTCACATTGAGTCGGCAGGAGAGCATGCATCCCGGGGAACCTACTCAGGTAGATGATTCGGATGCGTGGACATACATAGCCAACAAAATGCAGCCTGAAAGACGGCGGGTATAACAAGGGCGGCCTGGCTGCCCTCTCGATTGCTGAAACCGCGGCATGGACAGACAGACTGACACGGGTCGTTCCCCTGCGTCAGGACATAAAACGCCGTTCATCAATCTTCAGGGTAGCTTAGCTACCCTTTTTTTCCGGAGCTCGTTATGGGTATCGATTGGAACTGGGGCATATTTCTCGAACAGGCCCCGTTCGGTAACACGACCTACCTCGGCTGGCTGTGGTCCGGTTTTCAGGTGACGATAGCCGTCTCCTGCTGCGCCTGGATTATCGCTTTCTGCGTGGGTTCATTTTTTGGCATTCTGCGCACCGTGCCGAATCGCCTGCTGTCGACCATTGGCACCTGCTATGTCGAACTGTTTCGTAACATCCCGCTGATCGTCCAGTTCTTCTTCTGGTATCTGGTGGCGCCCGAGCTGGTGGGCGAGAATCTCGGCATGTGGTTTAAGTCTGAGCTGGACCCCAACATTCAGTTCTTCCTCTCTTCCATGATCTGTCTCGGCCTGTTTACCGCCGCCCGCGTTTGCGAGCAGGTGCGCGCGGCGATTCAGTCACTGCCGAGTGGACAGAAGAATGCTGGCCTGGCGATGGGATTAACCCTGCCGCAGACTTACCGCTATGTATTGCTGCCGAATGCGTATCGCGTGATTGTTCCGCCGATGACCTCGGAAATGCTGAACCTGGTCAAGAACTCCGCTATCGCCTCCACCATTGGTCTGGTGGATATGGCAGCACAGGCGGGCAAACTGCTCGACTATTCTGCTCACGCCTATGAATCCTTTACCGCCATTACGCTGGCCTACGTCGCGATTAACCTGGTGATTATGTTGTTGATGAGTCTGGTCGAGCGCAAAGTCCGGCTGCCAGGCAATGCGGGAGGCAAGTAATGTACGACTTTGACTGGAGTTCGATTGCGCCCAGCCTGCCCTATCTGCTTAACGGCTTAGTGATTACCTTTAAGATCACGATTACCGCCGTGGTTTTCGGCATTCTTTGGGGCACCCTGCTGGCGGTAATGCGTCTGTCGACCTTTAAGCCCATCAGCTGGTTCGCCAAAATTTATGTCAACCTGTTCCGCTCAGTACCGCTGGTGATGGTGCTGCTGTGGTTCTATCTGGTGGTGCCGAGTTTCCTGCAACAGGTGCTGGGCCTGTCGCCTAAAACCGATATCCGCCTGATTTCAGCCATGGTCGCCTTTTCACTGTTCGAAGCGGCGTATTACTCAGAGATCATTCGTGCCGGCATCATCAGTATCTCACGCGGCCAGGGTAATGCCGCGCTGGCACTGGGTATGACGCAGTGGCAGGCCATGAAACTGATTATTCTGCCGCAGGCATTCCGGGCCATGGTTCCGCTGTTACTGACGCAGGGTATCGTGCTGTTCCAGGATACCTCTCTGGTTTATGTGTTAAGCCTGGCGGACTTCTTCCGTACCGCGTCGACTATCGGTGAGCGCGACGGCACCCAGGTTGAAATGGTTCTGTTTGCAGGTCTGGTCTACTTCGTTATCAGCCTGAGCGCATCGCTGTTGGTCAGCTATCTAAAAAGAAAAAGGACGGTTTAAATGATTAGCCTGAAAAATGTTTCTAAGTGGTATGGTCACTTTCAGGTGCTGACCGACTGCTCAACCGAAGTCAAAACCGGTGAAGTGGTGGTAGTGTGCGGCCCGTCCGGCTCCGGTAAATCGACGCTCATCAAAACCGTGAACGGACTTGAGCCCGTTCAGCAGGGTGTGATTTCCGTCAACGGCACCGAAGTGAACAACAAAAAAACCAATCTGGCGCAGCTTCGCAGTCAGGTCGGAATGGTGTTCCAGCACTTCGAGCTGTTCCCGCATTTGAGCATTATTAACAATCTGGTGCTGGCGCAGGTAAAAGTGCTGAAGCGAGACAAAGCGGCGGCCCGCGATAAAGGGCTGAAGCTGCTGAAGCGTGTGGGACTGTCAGCCCATGCGGAGAAGTTTCCTGGCCAGCTCTCCGGCGGTCAGCAGCAGCGCGTGGCCATTGCGCGTGCGCTCTGCATGGATCCTATTGCGATGCTGTTTGATGAACCGACCTCCGCGCTGGATCCGGAAATGATCAATGAAGTGCTGGATGTGATGGTTGAACTGGCGCAGGAAGGGATGACGATGATGGTGGTGACACACGAGATGGGCTTTGCCCGTAAAGTCGCCAATCGCGTGATCTTTATGGATGAAGGGAAAATTATCGAAGACACCAACAAAGATGACTTCTTTAATAATCCGCAGTCTGACCGCGCTAAAGATTTCCTCGCTAAAATTCTGCACTAAACAACGTGTGCGGGTCACTCAATGTGGCCCGCATAATGTTTGTTATCAGGGTTCAAAAGGCTGACGCTGGAACTGATCGTGGCCGCATTCCGGACAACGGGATAAGGTCTCAGGCGTATAGATTGCCCGGGTAAACTGGCACTTTTCACACACCAGATTGCCAAGACCGACCACTTCACCGCTCTGATAGACACCATGGTGATGCAGATCCTGAAAGACCTCACGCCACTCCAGCTGACTTTTATCCGTAATATCCGCCAGCTCTTTCCAGACGCTCTCGCGGATAATGTGCATAAACAGTGAGTCCGCCAGCGGTTCTTCAGCATCGCTGTAACTTCGGGCAAACTCGCCTAAATCACGGCGCACCGAACGCAGCGCCTGGTCAATCTCACTTTCTGACATATCATCGCGCACCAGCAACTGACTTCGCCGCCCGGCAATCAGCTCATCAAGGTTACGATCGCCCTGACGAAGACGTTCAGTCAATACGGCTAACGACTCGCGATACTCCTGAGCCACTTTATTCATTTTGTTCTCCTTTATGCAGACCCTCGCTGACTTAAGTTTAGTCGTAATGTTGCTTTTGCCGTGTCGTCTGTACAGTGAATTACAAAAGGGTGAAGAGGCTGACGCTTTCGGCAGAAATCGTGCCAGCAAAAGTGGGAAGTGTTGTTGATACGCGGCCTTATGGGTATGCTATGCGGATCTTAGAGCCAGAAAAATGTTTTTCATAAAGGACCACAGGCAGCCATGCAAGAGCAATACCGCCCGGAAGAAATTGAATCCCGTGTGCAGCAGCACTGGGATGAAAACGAAACGTTTAAAGTGACTGAGCAGGAAGGTAAAGAGAAATACTATTGCCTCTCCATGTTGCCCTATCCTTCTGGCCGCCTGCACATGGGTCACGTTCGTAACTACACCATCGGCGACGTAATCGCGCGCTATCAGCGTATGCTCGGCAAAAACGTGCTACAGCCGATTGGCTGGGATGCTTTCGGCCTGCCTGCAGAAGGCGCTGCGGTTAAAAACAATACTGCACCTGCCCCGTGGACTTACGACAACATCGCCTACATGAAAAACCAGCTCAAACTGCTGGGCTTTGGCTATGACTGGAGTCGTGAACTGGCCACCTGCCAGCCTGAATACTACCGCTGGGAACAGTGGTTCTTTACCAAACTGTATGAAAAAGGCCTGGTCTATAAAAAAACCTCCGCAGTGAACTGGTGCCCGAACGATCAGACGGTGCTGGCGAACGAGCAGGTGATCGATGGCTGTTGCTGGCGCTGCGACACCAAAGTTGAGCGTAAAGAGATCCCGCAGTGGTTTATCAAAATTACGGATTATGCGGAAGAGTTGCTGAACGATCTGGATACGCTGGAAGAGTGGCCTGAACAGGTCAAAACCATGCAGCGTAACTGGATTGGTCGTTCTGAAGGCGTCGAAATCACTTTCGACGTGGCAGAGAGCGAAGAGAAAGTTACAGTCTACACCACCCGCCCGGATACCTTCATCGGCGCAACCTATGTGGCTGTCGCAGCAGGTCATCCTTTGGCCACTCAGGCATCAGTCAATAATCCGGCACTGGCTGACTTTATTGCGGAATGCCGTAATACCAAAGTGGCCGAAGCCGATATGGCGACCATGGAGAAGAAAGGCATGGCGACCGGCCTGTCTGTTATTCATCCGCTGACCGGTGAGCTGCTTCCGGTCTGGGTCGCCAACTTCGTCCTGATGGAATACGGCACCGGTGCCGTGATGGCGGTTCCGGCACACGACCAGCGTGACTGGGAGTTTGCCACTAAATACGATCTGTCGATCAAGCCGGTCATCCTCAACCTGGATGGCTCCATTCCTGACGTCAGCGCTGCGGCGATGACGGATAAAGGCGCCCTGTTCAACTCGGGTGAGTTCAACGGCATGGATCACGCAACTGGCTTTAACGCTATCGCGGATTCACTGGCGGCAAAAGGCGTGGGCGTACGTAAAGTGAACTACCGTCTGCGCGACTGGGGTGTTTCCCGTCAGCGCTACTGGGGTGCACCTATCCCGATGGTGACGCTGGAAGATGGCACTGTGATGCCGACACCTGAAGACCAGCTGCCGGTTATCCTGCCGGAAGATGTGGTGATGGATGGCATTACCAGCCCGATCAAAGCGGATCCGGAGTGGGCGAAAACCACAGTAAACGGTCAGCCAGCGCTGCGTGAAACGGACACCTTTGACACCTTTATGGAGTCCTCCTGGTACTATGCGCGTTATACCTGCGCCAGCTACAAGGAAGGCATGCTGGACCCGGCCGCAGCAAACTACTGGCTGCCGGTCGATCAGTATGTGGGTGGTATCGAACACGCCATCATGCACCTGATGTATTTCCGCTTCTTCCACAAGCTGCTGCGTGACGCGGGCCTGGTGAACTCTAATGAGCCAGCAAAACGTCTGCTGTGCCAGGGCATGGTACTTGCTGATGCCTTCTACTACCTGGGCAACAACGGCGAACGTAACTGGGTTTCCCCGGTTGACGTTGAAGTTGAGCGTGACGAGAAAGGCCGCATTATTAAAGCGACCGACACGCAGGGCCGCGACGTGATCTACGCGGGCATGAGCAAAATGTCGAAGTCGAAAAACAACGGCATCGATCCACAGCTGATGGTTGAGCGTTACGGCGCCGATACCGTACGTCTGTTTATGATGTTTGCTTCGCCAGCAGATATGACGCTGGAGTGGCAGGAATCGGGCGTTGAAGGGGCTAACCGCTTCCTGAAACGTGTCTGGAAGCTGGTCTACGAGCACACCTCACAGGGTGCGACCGTGGCACTGGATGTGGACAGCCTGAATGACGAGCAGAAATCGCTGCGTCGTGACCTGCACAAAACCATCGCCAAAGTGGCGGATGATATCGGCCGTCGTCAGACCTTCAACACCGCTATTGCGGCCATCATGGAGCTGATGAACAAGCTGGCCCGCGCTCCGCAGGAGAGCGAGCAGGATCGCGCCCTGATGCAGGAAGCGCTGCTGGCTATCGTCCGTCTGCTCTATCCGTTTACCCCGCACGCCTGCTATGTTCTGTGGCAGACGCTGGGCGGCGAAGGCACCATTGATGAAGCGAGCTGGCCGGTTGCTGATGAAGCCGCTATGGTTGAAGATTCACTGCTGGTGGTGGTACAGGTTAACGGTAAAGTGCGCGGCAAAATCACCGTACCCGCCGATGCAACACAGGAACAGGTTCAGGCACGCGCTGCGCAGGAGCATCTGGTGGCGAAGTACCTGGACGGCGTGACTATCCGTAAAGTCATTTATGTACCGGGCAAACTGCTTAACCTGGTCGTAGGTTAAGTTCAGGAGGAACTGTGCGACATCCGATTATCAGGCTGTTTGTCATGCTGGCGGTGGTGATCACCGCTGGCTGTGGTTTTCATCCGCGCGGCACCACGCAGGTGCCCAGCGAACTGAAAACCCTGATTGTTTCAAACGGCGATCCTTATGGTCCGCTGGCACGTACTGTACGTCAGCAACTGCGCATCAACGATGTCACCATTGTTGAAGACAGCAAGCAGACCCGTACCGATATTCCGACACTGCGTCTGGGTCCTGAAATGTCAGGGCGTAACACAGCCTCGGTCTTTATCAGCGGCACCACTGCCGAGTATCAGCTGGTGATGACCCTCACTGCGCAGGTGCTGTTGCCGGGCAAAGGTATCTATCCTATCAGCACCACGGTTTATCGTTCGTTCTTCGATAACCCGAATGCGGCGCTGGCAAAAGATGCCGAGCAGGACCTGATTACGCAGGAGATGCGTCAGCGTGCAGCTGAACAGCTGGTTCGTAAGCTGCTGTCGGTGCATGCCGCGCAGATGAACAGCAAAGATACTCTGCCAGCGTCAGTGATTTCGGTGCCGGGTCAGGGTTCACAGGAAGCGCCCTCTTCCTCTGCTACCAGCCTGCAATGATCAGGATTTATCCTGAGCAACTCAGCGCGCAGCTCCGCGAGGGGCTGCGCGCCTGTTATTTGTTAGCCGGTAACGAACCGCTGCTGTTGCAGGAAAGCGCGGATGCCATCCGTGCCGCCGCAACCACACAGGGATTCGACGAACATTTTAGTTTTACGCTGGATGCCCAGACCGACTGGGAGAGCCTGTTCGTCAGCTGCCAGTCACTGAGTCTGTTTGCCCAGCGTCAGACGATGACACTGCAATTCCCCGAGAATGGCCCCAACGCCGCCATGGCCGAGCAGCTGGTTAAGCTCTCTCAGCTGCTGCACGCCGATATTCTGCTGATCTGCCGGATGCCAAAGCTGACCAAAGCGCAGGAAAACAGCGCCTGGTTTAAGGCACTGGCTGCCTCTGCGGTTGTCGTGCCCTGCCAGACGCCAGAGCAGGCACAATTGCCACGCTGGGTGGTAAATCGCGCGAAAGCGCTGAAATTATCCGTGGATGACGCGGCAGTACAGCTGCTGTGTTACTGCTATGAGGGTAATCTGCTGGCGCTGGCGCAGGCGCTGGAGCGGCTCTCACTGCAGTGGCCGGACGGCAAGCTGACACTGCCACGGGTCGAAGAGGCGGTCAGTGATGCCGCGCACTTCACGCCCTTCCACTGGGTGGATGCCCTGCTGGCGGGTAAAAGTCGTCGCGCGCTGCATATCCTGCACCAACTGGAGAAAGAAGAGAGCGAAGTCGTGATTCTGCTGCGTACGCTGCAGCGCGATTTGCTGACACTGTTGCATCTGCAACGCCATCAGGCCCGGCAACCACTGCGCACGCTGATGGATCAGCAGCGTATCTGGCAAAACCGCCGCGCGCTGTTCTCCGACGCACTCCAGCGACTGGATGCCACCCGTCTGCAACGCGCCATCCATCTGCTGAGTCAGATTGAGATCACCCTGAAGCAGGATTATGGTCAGTCAGTGTGGCCGCAGTTGCAAACCCTGACGCTGCTGCTCAGCAGTCGCGCTTTTCCGACGAGCTTTGCCCATGTCTGAGTTACACGCACTGTTTGGTGGCACCTTCGATCCGATCCATTTTGGCCATCTGCGCCCGGTGGAAGCACTGGCTCAGCAGACCGGCTTACAGCGTGTGACGCTGCTGCCCAATAATGTGCCCCCGCATCGTCCACAACCGGAAGCCAGCGCCACTCAGCGGGTTGCTATGCTGCGCTGTGCTATCCATGGCTTACCGCTGTTTGAGATAGATACCCGGGAGCTGGAACGTGACACCCCCTCCTGGACCGTGACCACCCTGGAAGCCTGGCGCGCAGAACGCGGTGCAGAGCAGCCGCTGGCCTTTATCATTGGTCAGGATTCCCTGCTGAGCCTGCCAAAATGGCATCGCTGGCAGGATCTGCTGTCACTCTGCCATCTGCTGGTCTGCCAGCGTCCCGGCTATCCGACCCGGTTCGACTCGCCAGAGATGCAGGCGTGGCTTGAGCAACACGTCGCTCAGGATATCCGGCAGCTTCATCAGCAGCCCGCAGGTCATATCTGGCTGGCGGAAACCCCACTCTATGATATTTCGGCGACCGAAATTCGCCGCCGTCGCCATCAAAATCAGCCCTGCGATGACCTGTTACCCGCTGCGGTTATCGACTATATCGACCGCGAAGGCTTATATCGCGACTGATCCGGGCATGCTATACTGCGCCGCTTAATTTTTTGGCTGCACTCTCCGGGCTTACAGCCGGCTCGTTACTACCAGATTCCAAGGGGAACCTTTTGCAAGGTAAAGCACTCCAAGAGTTCGTTATTGATAAGATTGATGATCTTAAAGGCCAGGACATTGTTACCATCGACGTTCAGGGCAAATCCAGCATCACCGATTACATGATCATCTGCACCGGTACCTCCACGCGTCATGTGACTTCGATCGCAGAACACGTTGAGCAGGAATCCCGTTTAGCTGGCCTGATGCCATTAGGCATTGAAGGTAAAAGCGCGGCAGACTGGGTCGTGGTTGATCTGGGCGATGTCATCGTGCATGTGATGCAGGAAGAGAGTCGCCAGCTGTATGAGCTGGAAAAACTCTGGAGCTAATCGGTGAAACTGCAACTCGTTGCCGTCGGCACCAAAATGCCTGACTGGGTGCAGACCGGTTTTATGGAATACCTGCGCCGCTTCCCGAAAGATATGCCGTTTGAGCTGATCGAAGTTACCGCAGGTAAGCGCGGTAAAAATGCTGATATCAAACGCATTCTTGAAAAAGAAGGTGAAGCGATGCTGGCGGCGGTCGGCAAAGGTAATCGCATCGTCACGCTGGATATTCCGGGCCAACCGTGGGAAACCCCGCAGCTGGCGCAGCAGCTTGAACGCTGGAAGCTTGATGGTCGCGATGTCAGCCTGCTGATTGGCGGGCCCGAAGGCCTGGCCCCCGCCTGTAAAGCGGCGGCAGAACAGAGCTGGTCACTGTCAGCATTGACGTTGCCCCATCCGCTGGTGCGCGTGCTGGTAGCCGAAAGTCTGTATCGTGCCTGGAGTATAACGACAAATCATCCTTATCATCGTGAATGACCGATCAGCCCACATCAGACATGACAAGTAGCGGATGAAATTACAAAGCAACGCCTTTCGCGATTACAGCGCCGAACAGAAACTCTTTGTCCGTCGGGCGTTTATCGCCTTCGTCGGTATCTTACTGCTCTCGTCAATTCTGGTGGTTAACCTCTACCACCTGCAGATTCTTCGCTTTGATGATTACAGCACCCGCTCTAACCAGAACCGCATCAAACTGGTGCCTGTCGCGCCCAGTCGCGGCATAATTTACGATCGTACCGGCACCCCGCTGGCACTGAACCGCACCATCTATCAGGCTGAACTTGTCCCGGAAAAAGTCGATAACCTGCAACAGACGCTGGAAAACTTACGTCCGGTTCTTGAGCTGACGGATGAAGACCTCGAGAATTTCCAGAAAGAGCGTAAACGCTCACGTCGTTTCACCTCTATCCCGGTTAAAACCGGTCTGAATGAAGTGCAGGTGGCGCGCTTTGCGGTTAATCAGTACCGTTTCCCCGGCGTGGAAGTGAAAGGTTATCAGCGCCGCTACTATCCTTACGGTGCCACGCTGACGCATGTCGTCGGCTACGTGTCAAAAATCAACGACCGTGACGTTGCCCGCCTCGATAAAGAGGGCATATGGCCGAACTATGCCGCAACACACGATATCGGTAAGCTGGGGATTGAAGCGTATTACGAGAGTTTGCTGCACGGCAAAACCGGCTTTGAAGAGGTAGAGGTTAACAATCGTGGCCGCGTTATTCGCCAGTTGCATGAGGAGTCACCTCAGGCTGGACGTGATATCTATCTGACGATCGATCTCAAACTGCAGCAATATGTCGAGACTCTGCTGGCGGGAAGTCGCGCAGCAGTGGTGGTCAGCGACCCGCGCACCGGCGAAATTCTCGCCATGGTCTCTACGCCGAGCTACGATGCCAACTTATTTGTCGACGGTATTTCCAGTAAGGATTACCGTGGACTGCTGGAAGATGAAAACCGCCCGCTCTACAACCGCGCCATTCAGGCGGCTTACCCACCGGCTTCCACAGTCAAACCTTATGTCGCGGTTTCTGCCATGAGTGCGGGCGTGATCAACCGTAACACCAGTCTGTTTGATCCCGGCTGGTGGCAGCTTCCGGGTTCAGAAAAGCGTTTTCGTGACTGGAAAAAGTGGGGCCACGGCCGTCTGAACGTCACCAAAGCACTGGAAGAGTCTGCTGATACCTTCTTCTATCAGGTCGCCTACGACATGGGTATTGACCGCCTGTCGGAGTGGATGAACAAATTTGGTTATGGCAGCCGTACCGGCATCGATTTGCCGCAGGAGAGCGCCGGTAATATGCCTACCCGCGACTGGAAAATGAAACGGTTTAAAAAGCCGTGGTATCAGGGTGATACCATTCCGGTGGGGATCGGTCAGGGTTACTGGACGGCAACCCCGCTGCAGATGAACAAAGCGATGATGATTTTAATCAATGACGGTGTCGTCAAGGTGCCGCATATGCTGCGTGCTACCCGCGAAGGTCGTACCCTGGTGCCCTATCGTCAGCCGCCTGAGGCCCCGATTGGTGATATCCATTCCGGCTTCTGGGAAATCGCCAAAGATGGCATGTACGGCGTGGCGAATCGCCCTAATGGTACCGCGCACAAGAGTTTTGCTGATGCGCCCTATAAAATCGCCGCCAAGTCCGGTACCGCACAGGTCTTCGGCCTGAAAGAGAACGAAACGTATAACGCCCATAAAATTGCTGAACGATTACGCGACCATAAATTAATGACCGCGTTTGCCCCTTATGACAAACCTCGGGTCGCTGTGACCATTATCCTGGAAAACGGTGGCGCCGGTCCGGCTGTCGGCACCGTCATGCGCCAGATTCTGGATCACATTATGTTGGGTGATAACAATACAGTTCTGCCGGACGCCGCCCCTGTGCCGCCCGGTTATGAAGGTGAATAAACATGTCGATGCAAGATAGTCCGCAGAAACGATCGATCTGGATGCGCATCCACATCGATCCGATGTTTATGCTGATCATTCTCGCGCTGCTGACCTACAGCGCCGTGGTGATCTGGAGTGCCAGCGGACAGGATCCTGGCATGATGGAGCGTAAACTCGGGCAGATCGCGATGGGTCTGGTGATCATGATTGTGCTGGCGCAGGTGCCGCCGCGCGTTTATGAAGGCTGGGCGCCCTATCTCTATATTGTCTGCGTCATCCTGCTGGTGGCAGTGGATGCTTTTGGACAGATCAGTAAAGGGGCCCAGCGCTGGCTCGATCTCGGCTTTGTGCGTTTCCAGCCTTCGGAGATTGCCAAGATCGCGGTGCCGCTGATGGTGGCGCGCTTTATCAACCGCGATGTCTGTCCGCCGACGCTGAAAAATACCGGTATCGCGCTGATTCTGATCTTCCTGCCTACTCTGCTGGTGGCCGCACAGCCCGATCTCGGCACCTCGATTCTGATTGCCGCCTCAGGCCTGTTTGTGCTTTTCCTCTCAGGAATGAGCTGGAAACTGATTAGCGTGGCGGTACTGCTGGTCGCCGCCTTTATCCCGATTCTGTGGTTCTTCCTGATGCACGACTATCAGCGCGACCGCGTCATGATGCTGCTCGATCCGGAAACGGACCCGCTGGGTGCCGGTTATCACATCATCCAGTCGAAAATCGCGATTGGCTCGGGCGGACTGCGCGGCAAAGGCTGGTTGCAGGGCACCCAGTCTCAGCTGGAGTTTTTGCCGGAACGTCATACTGACTTTATCTTCGCGGTCCTGGCCGAAGAGTTAGGGCTGGTCGGCGTGCTGCTGCTGCTCGCCCTCTATCTGCTGCTGATCATGCGGGGACTGGTGGTAGCAGCCCGGGCGCAGACCACCTTTGGCCGTGTTATGGCGGGCGGTTTAATGCTGATTTTATTCGTTTATGTTTTCGTTAACATTGGCATGGTTAGTGGTATCTTACCGGTAGTTGGCGTGCCGCTGCCGCTGGTCAGTTATGGCGGCTCCGCGCTTATCGTGCTTATGGCGGGATTTGGCATTGTGATGTCGATCCACACTCACCGAAAAATGTTATCTAAAAGTGTCTAAGAGGCTGCAGATGCGTAAGGAATGGCTTGGCGTTGCACTGGCATCACTGGTTCTGGCGGCCTGTACCACGCCCGAACCCCAAAATACGGCGCCGCCGCAACCGGCTTACAACGGACCGGTGGTAGAGATTCCAGGCGTTGAGCCACGTTATGAGCCAATCAATCCGGGCACCAGCCAGGATTACAGCGTTAACGGCAAAAATTATCGCATTATCAAAGATCCGTCGAACTACAGCGAAGTCGGTCTGGCAACCTGGTACGGTGAAGAGGCACAGGGAAACCGCACCGCCACCGGTGAAGCTTACGATCCCGATGCGCTGACTGCGGCTCACCCTACTCTGCCGCTGCCGAGTTATGTGCGCGTGACCAATATCGCGAATGGCCGTCAGATTGTGGTGCGCGTTAACGATCGCGGCCCTTACACGCCGGGACGTATTATCGACCTGTCGCGGGCTGCCGGTGATCGCCTGAATATCTCTAACAATTCGCGGGTGCGGGTCGACTACATCAAGGTCGCACCCGACGGCACGCTCTCAGGTCCCGGCACCATCGGAACCGTGGTAGCCAAACAGAGCTACTCTCTGCCTGCCCGCCCGGATCTGAGTGGCGGCGCGGTGATGAACGGCGGCAGCGCAGCCCCTTCTGAACCACCTGCACAGAATGTTGAAGCCATCAGCAACAGCACGCTGCAGAGCAGTGACAACATGGGCGCGCCAGTCCAGAGCAGCGGCTTTCTTGGCGCACCCCAGCCATTAGCGAACGGTGTACTGGAAGGTAACGAGCCGCCAGCCGCCGCACCTGCCAGTTCCGCACCCGCAGCAGCCAGTGCCTCGCCTGCAGCCAGCAGTGGTTCCGCCGATGGCTATGTGGTGCAGGTTGGTGCGCTGAACGATCCGGCGCGTGCGCAGCAGATGATGAAAAGCCTGAGCCAGCGTTATGGTGTGCCCGGCAAGGTTGAAAACGCGGGCAACAATGTCTATCGCGTACAGCTTGGTGGTTATACCTCCCGCGCCGAAGCGGCTGCGCTGCAACAGCGCCTGAGCAGTGAAGGCCAGGCCGCGTCATTTATTACGAACACACGTCGCTGAACCGTGGTTCAGAGCACTGCAGGTTACGTCTGCTAACAACCCAATCATCATGCCCGGTGCCAGAAAATCTGGCATTGGTTATGATGAGTGACATTTTTAACCTCAAACTCACGGATGTTGTAGTCCTACACATGAACACGCTGAAATCATCTCGTTTACTGAAACGCCTGACAGTGGGATCACTGATCGCTATCTCTCTCAGCCATGCTGCTATTGCTGATGACGTCAATCTCAAGACCATGATTCCGGGCGTGCCGGACATTGATGCCGAAGCGTATGTCCTCATCGACTACAACTCAGGCAAAGTGCTGGCAGAGAAAAACGCCGATGCACGCCGCGATCCTGCCAGTCTGACCAAGATGATGACCAGCTATGTCATTGGTCAGGCCGTGAAAGCGGGCAAAATTCATCAGGATGATCTGGTGACCGTCGGCCCGGATGCCTGGGCGACCGGCAACCCGGTGTTTAAAGGTTCTTCGCTGATGTTCCTGAAACCAGGCGATCGCGTGCCGGTTTCACAGCTGACCCGTGGCATTGTCCTGCAGTCCGGTAACGACGCCTGCGTTGCGATGGCTGACTATGTCGCTGGCAGTCAGGATGCCTTTGTTAACCTGATGAACAACTACGTCAAAGCGCTTGGCCTGCAGAATACCCACTTCGGGACCGTTCATGGCCTGGACGCGGAAGGTCAGTACAGCTCCGCGCGCGACATGGCGTTGATCGGCCAGGCGCTGATCCGCGACGTACCGGAAGAGTATGCTGTTTATAAAGAGAAAGAGTTCACCTTCAATAATATCCGTCAGATGAACCGTAATGGTCTGCTGTGGGATACCAACCTGAACGTGGATGGGATCAAAACCGGTCATACTAACTCAGCCGGTTACAACCTGGTGGCGTCAGCGACCGAAGGCCAGATGCGCCTGATCTCCGCTGTGATGGGCGGTCATACCTATAAAGGCCGTGAAACTGAGAGCAAGAAACTGCTCACCTGGGGCTTCCGTTTCTTTGAAACTGTTGCGCCACTGAAAGCAGGCAAAGAGTTCGCTTCTGAGCCAGTCTGGTTTGGTGATAATGACCGTGTACAACTGGGCGTGGAAAAAGATGCTTACCTGACCATTCCACGTGGCCGTATGAAAGATCTGAAAGCCAGCTATGTGCTGACCAATACAGAACTGCACGCGCCACTGAAGAAAAACCAGGTTGTGGGCAGCATCAACTTCCAGCTGGATGGCAAAACTATCGAACAGCGTCCGCTGGTGGTGCTGAACGAAGTTTCTGAGGGTGGTTTCTTTGGCCGTATCGTTGATTACATCAAACTGATGTTCCATCACTGGTTCGGTTAAGCGTAAGGGGTGATTGAAAAATCACCCTTCTGCCCCCATTACAGGATATTATGATGCTCCCGCTCAGGCGGGAGCCTGTTTTTTATGCACCGGAGTTAATATGAAAACCAAACTGAATGAGCTGCTCGAATTTCCTACCCCGTTTACCTACAAAGTAATGGGTCTGGCGCAACCGGAGCTGGTTGATCAAGTGGTTGAAGTGGTGCAACGTCATGCGCCCGGCGACTACAGCCCTGAAGTTAAGCCGAGCAGCAAAGGCAACTATCACTCCGTAAACATCACTATCACCGCCACCCACATCGAGCAGGTTGAACGCCTGTACGAAGAGCTGGGCAACATCGAAATCGTGCGGATGGTCCTGTAATTTACGGGTCGGCAAGGCGCCTCTGCCTGACGGTTTGCCGACGCTATTCTTAACGTTATTTCCTTTAGCGGGCTATCGTTTTGTCAGTTGAAACCCTCTTTGTCCGTCAGTCCGGTCTGAGCGACTGGCAATCTGTCTCCGACGCCATGCATCACTTCACCGACCAGCGCGATGACCAGAGTCGTGACGAAATCTGG
The DNA here is from genome assembly GCF_019104105.1 of Pantoea jilinensis. Classification (NCBI taxonomy): domain Bacteria; kingdom Pseudomonadati; phylum Pseudomonadota; class Gammaproteobacteria; order Enterobacterales; family Erwiniaceae; genus Pantoea; species Pantoea jilinensis. Next base: position 2,977,564 of record NZ_CP077746.1, read on the forward strand.
CTGGTCGAGCATCCTCCGGTCTTTACGCAGGGTCAGGCGGGAAAAGCGGAGCATCTGCTGATGCCAGGCGATATTCCGGTGGTGCAGAGCGATCGTGGCGGTCAGGTGACCTATCACGGGCCGGGACAGCAGGTGATGTACGTCCTCATCGATGTGAAACGCCGTAAACTCGGTGTGCGCCAGCTGGTGACCATTCTGGAAGAGACGGTAATCGCGACGCTGGCAGAGTTCGGCGTCAGCGCCCGCGCCCGCGCGGATGCTCCTGGCGTTTATGTCGGGGAAGAGAAAATCTGTTCACTGGGATTACGCATCCGCAAAGGCTGTTCATTTCACGGCCTGGCGCTGAATGTGGCCATGGATTTATCTCCTTTCCTGCGCATCAATCCCTGTGGTTACGCCGGGATGAGCATGACCCAGTTGAAAAATTTTGAGCCAGAGGTGACAACGGAGCAGGTACGTTCTCCGCTGGTCAGCGCCTTTGCGCGGCTGTCAGGTTATGAAAATGTTGAATGGATATCAGGCGATCTCCCTGTTAAGCCTTAACGCAGAATGCGAATTTACAAATATGTAACGTATCCGTGCTGACTGTGGCTGCTTCGCAGGCGATGTGATGATATAATTTTTGCACTTTTTTCAAATAAAGTTGAAAGCCCCCTTCCCGGTTTGAGTGGGAACGCTTTCAAATCGCAATCCGACCGGAACCTGCTGATTTATGAGTAAACCAATTCAGATGGAACGCGGCGTCAAATATCGTGACGCAGACAAAATGGCGCTGATCCCGGTGAAAACCGTGGCTGTTGAACGGCAGGAGATGTTGCGTAAGCCGGAATGGATGAAAATCAAGCTGCCAGCTGACTCCAGTCGTATTCAGGGCATTAAAGCCGCGATGCGTAAAAACGGGCTGCACTCAGTCTGCGAAGAGGCCTCCTGCCCTAACCTTGCTGAATGCTTCAACCACGGTACTGCCACCTTTATGATTCTTGGTGCTATCTGTACCCGTCGTTGTCCGTTCTGCGATGTGGCACATGGCCGTCCTAATGCGCCTGATGCTAACGAACCGGCAAAACTGGCGCAGACGATTGCCGATATGGGCCTGCGCTACGTCGTGATCACCTCTGTTGACCGCGATGATTTACGTGATGGCGGTGCACAACATTTTGCAGACTGTATCCGCGCCATTCGCGAAAAAAATCCCACGATTAAAATTGAAACACTGGTTCCGGACTTCCGTGGCCGCATGGACCGTGCGCTGGAAATTCTCACCGCAACGCCACCGGATGTGTTTAATCACAATCTGGAAAACGTACCACGCGTCTACCGCCAGGTGCGGCCGGGCGCTAACTACGAATGGTCACTGAAATTGCTGGAGCGGTTCAAAGAAGCGCATCCGGATATCCCGACCAAATCGGGTCTGATGGTTGGGCTGGGTGAGACCAACGCCGAAATCGTGGAAGTGATGCGCGATCTGCGTCGCCACGGTGTCACCATGCTGACTCTGGGCCAGTATCTGCAGCCGAGCCGTCACCACCTGCCGGTTCAGCGCTACGTCAGCCCGGCTGAATTTGATGAGATGAAAGAAGAAGCGATGGCGATGGGCTTCACCCATGCCGCATGCGGTCCGTTTGTCCGCTCTTCCTATCATGCGGATATGCAGGCCAAAGGCGAAGAAGTGAAATAAGCCGGCCTCCGCTATCAGAAGCCTGAAAAACAAAAAACCAGACTGGAAACAGCCTGGTTTTTTTATGCGTGCCTGACGTTGCCTGAAATAAAAAGTAACAGTTATTTTCAGCAAATAACCGATTAATCTTTATGAACGACGCGTTCTGCCGGTACGTCTTCAGCGGTTGTTCGGGTTGCGCTGGTATCTTCGTCTTTCATGGCTTTTTTGAAGCCCTTAATCGCGGAGCCCAGATCGCCGCCCAGTGAGCGCAACTTGTTGGTACCAAAAAGCAGTACGATAAGCGCACCGATAATCAGCAGCTTGGCAATACTGATACCTTCCATATTTAACCTTTCAACTTATTCAAATCACGGTGACTGTTATTTACGCGCAGTTTGCCTGCGGCGACAACTGGAATCTGTAACAGAGTGAGATCTCAGAGAGGCCGATTAAGTATGCACAAGTGCCAGCACTCAGCGTTTTGCTCGCTTTGTCGTCATGGATTTTTATCCTTAGATCACTTGAGTTCAGGACGCGCAAAGCGCCGGTTCTCCAGTACCGGCAGCATCTGTCGGGCATAGACGACGCGTTCCGGGTCGAGTTCAGCAAACAGTAGTGTCGGGGACTCCGCGGCATTCGCCACCGCTACCCCCAGCGGGTCGACCACCAGACTGTTGCCAATATTGCGTGGGCCACACTCGCCCACCGCCACCATATAGCAGGTGTTCTCCAGCGCGCGGGCACGGGTCAGTAAATCCCAGTGCATCTCTTTCAGCGGGCCTTTCACCCATGCTGCAGGCAACACAAGCACTTCTGCACCGTCCAGCGCCAGTCGTCGTGCCAGTTCCGGGAAACGCACATCATAGCAGGTCATTAATCCGACTTTCATACCCGCAACCTCAATCAGCGGTGGAATGACATGGCCTGGATTGACCCGTTGCGATTCCTGCACGGCAAATGCATCGTACAGATGCAGCTTTTCATAGGTGGCAATAATTTCGCCGTTGCGGATAGCCACCAGTACATTGAGCGCTTTATGCTGGTCACTGGGGACATGGACGCTCATTATAGTGGTCAGCGCATTATGCTCACTGGCAGCCAGCAACTTTGTGATAAAAGGGCCATCCAGCGGCTGTGCGGCTTTCACCACTAAATCGGGATCGGTATTATCGCGCGCCAGAACAGCTTCTGGCAGGACCAGCAGATCCGCTTCTCCCTCTGCTGCCCGCTTCATCAGAGCCAGACAGCTATCAGCGTTCTCCTGCCATTCACGGCTGACCGCAAATTGTCCCAGTGCAACTTTCATCATCTCTTTCCTCCCCCAGCGACCAGAAGTGTCACTTCCCGCGTCACTCATCAGTGATTAAGCCCTTGCAGAGAATGCTCGCATCCAGAGCCGGCGATCGTTGTCTGTTCTCTTTAAAACGAACCTGATCGCCGCTTATTCCTGCGCTGTGCTTCGGCATTGTACAGCCAGTGCAATGTCATCCTGTTTTCTTTTATACCGCCATAGCCTCTAAGCGCTATCGCTCGCCGCCCTTAATACCGCTAACAGCTTCAGTGCGTGTTCTGCGTGGACGCCGTCCCGATGGGTATGCAGAGAGTGTCTGCATCACGAGAGGTAACGGCGCTAATCAGCAGTCGGACAACTGTTTATGCTGTCCTGAAACCAGATAGGAAGCAGAAAGTGCTGGCAAAGAACAAATGCTGTGGTAGCAGGTCAGCAATAATCCCTGTCGCCAGCCTCAGGGATGAACAGCGGGAGATGATTGCCGAGGCACTGGTCATCGCCTCAGGACGGGAATTTAACCCGCTTGCAGATTTTTAATGAGATAACAGGGTGATTCAGCATAACCCTCGCGCGCGTAAAACTGATTCGCCTTGAGCCGTGACTGATGGCAATGGACTTCCATACGATCGCAGCCACGGCGGGCTGCCAGCGTTTCGGCATATTGGAGCAGTTGCTGGCCGACGCCTTTGCTGCGCTCACCTTCCGCAATACAGAAGTAACTGATGCGGGCGAAATCACCGGCCAGGGCCAGCTGAGGAATAAAATGAAGTGAAAGGAAACCCAGAACCTGACTGCCCAGTTCAGCCACTAACAGCGCTTCACTGGGATCGCTGCATAACTGCGCCAGACGCTGCTCAATGAAACTTTCAGTGCCGCCGTAGCCTAACTCACTCAGCAAGGCACTCAACGCAAAACTGTCTCTCAACTCCGCATGCCGTATGTTCATCCTGTCTCCTCACTCATCGGGTTCTGTAGCACTGTTATATAGCGTCGCAGGCTAAAAAGCTGCACAGCTGGTTGTTATAAATATGTTACGAGGATTTATTGTGAACCGCCGCGCAGTTTGTGCGCCCCTGGGGACAATTCAGAAGGTTACGATGTGAGGGATGAAGCGCAGATTACAGCCATAAAAAAACCCGCCATAAGGCGGGTTTTTAGAATTCTGACTGTTAACTTACAGACTGATAACGTTAGCAGCAGATGGGCCTTTAGCGCCGTCGGTGATTTCAAACTCTACGCGCTGACCTTCAGCCAGAGTTTTGAAGCCGTTGCTCTGGATTGCAGAGAAATGTACGAATACATCTTTGCTGCCATCTTCAGGAGTAATGAAACCGAATCCTTTAGATTCATTAAACCACTTAACGTTACCTTTGATCTTAGACATCTATATTACCTTTACATGAAAAATGGACACTAAACTGTGTCGGCGTCTAGTACAGCAATTGCTGAGGGATTTGTCCAGCATGATTTGATGAAAAAGTGATAAATATCGACTTTCCGTACATGCATCACACTTTCCTGCTTTTCGACTTGCGAAACACTCATCAGCAGGGATCAGACGTATGGCCTGTGTCTTCCACTAACCTGCTGGAAAGGCAAACCTTTTTGATCTTTAGCACCGTGACGTTTTGAGGTTAAAAAGGAAAATCTTATTAAGACGTATTCCTGTTATTACTGATAACGATCGTCTCAAAAGCGTTATTTTTTATCGTCCTGCGGGTAGTAAACCTCAGCATAAAAATCCGATTTCCCTGCTTCCGGAGGCCGCCGTAACGCGTCTGGTTATTTAATGTGCAGTTGATCGCAAATTCCTATCCGCCGAAACGACTTTTTCTCAGACAATATTGAGACTGCTGTGCCATTGCCCCCAGTGAGAGCAGGCCACCTGCTGATATTTTCACCAAAAGCAGGCAAGCCTTGATAAAGATCAATGAAGTGCTTTTTAGTGTCCGGATTCGCATCTGGCAACAAACAATTAACGTTATGAGCAACTACTTTTCTTATGGCGAGCCGGAATAATATTACCCGGCAATAGATTACGTCCGCTTAACCGGTGAGGGGATAGCTTCCTTCCGGGCAAATGAAAAGGAGAGTGAGGCACAGGATGGTGATGAAGATACGCTGCAGTCAGTGCGGAAGCACCCGATTCGTTTTTACGGAATATCACGAGGAAGAGCACAACGTTCATGGTGCCCGCTGTGCGAACTGTAAAAAATGCCTGGATTCCCAGGATCTGCTGCCCACGACGCCGATGGATCCCATTACACAGTGTCTGCTGGCCAGCCAGAAAACAGTTCGGGCACCTGATTAGGTGCCCGTTGTTGCTGAAGCTTTTACAAAAATCAGAAAATCAGTTTGAACACCCCTGTCAGGGTCAGCAGGCCGACGATAAAGATAATCGCGATAATCCACAGAATAATTTTCATTTCCTTTTCCCTCACTGATTAGACATGTTTCCTGTAGGCAGTATAGACAGGAATATTTATCGCGCCGCTTCACTCAGGCTTCAATTGGTCAAAAGTTCACCAATCCTGCTCTTTATTTGCTTTCTGGGATAGCGATCGCAACACCAGTTTTTACCGGCACTCTTTTTTCGTTTTAAAGAATACTCCTGGCTAAAATTTATGCGGCAAGGCAGGCCTCAATAGTGATGAGACTGAAATGAGTCGCGAGGAGATCTTATGAGCACGATTAATACCAGCATGGGCCGCTACAGCCTTAAGGCCAAAAACAGCGGTAACCACATCAGAGGTTCTTTCGCCATCAACGATGAAGGCGGCACGCAGCTCTCTATGCAGGAGTTTGACGAGCACTATCTTGATGATGTGGTGAATAACGTGATCTACCCGGTCACTGGCGGCAACCGTGAAATTGCACGTGCGCTGCGGGAAGAGATGGTGAAAGCCGGTTTTGAACCGCCTCACTAAGGCGTCAGAATTAAGTGACAGCCTGGGCCGCACTTGCGGCCCTTTTTAGTTTTAACGTCGTGCACCCGGTCAGAACAGAGCGCCGCTGACAGATTTGCCAGCGACGACAGGTTAAATCACCCAGGAGAGCAACAGGCAACCCACCAGGCCACAAACCGAAATAATGGTTTCCAGCGCAGACCAGGAGCGAATGGTTTCGCCAATCGTCAGGTTGAAATACTCTTTGAACAGCCAGAATCCAGGGTCGTTAACGTGAGAGAAGATCACGCTGCCGGACCCCACGGCGATCACCATCAGTTCCGGGCTGGCGCCACTGGTAACAATCAGCGGTGCAACAATACCGCCGGCAGTAATCGCTGCTACCGTGGCAGAGCCCAGCGCAATACGCAGCACTGCGGCAATCGACCACGCCATAAAGATGGGTGACAGCTGCGTTGAGTGCATCATGCTGGCGATATATTTATCTACGCCACTGTCCACCAGCACCTGTTTAAAGGCACCGCCACCACCGATGATCAACAACATCATGGCAATGATTTTGATCGAGTCGGTCAGGGTATCCATCACCTGTTCCATCGTGCGGCCACGATTCAGTCCAAAGGTGAAGATGGCAATCAGCACCGCAATCAGGGTCGCCATGACCGGGTCGCCAAAGAACTCCGCATAGGGCAGCAGCACGTGGCCTTTTGGCAGCAGCATCTCCGCCACGGCACGCAGCGCCATCAGCACCACTGGTACCAGTGCCGTCCAGACACTCACGCCAAAGCTGGGCATTTCCGCTTCGGTAAACGTTTTCGGGTTATAGAGCCCCTGTGGAATCGGTTTATCGATATTTTTCAGGAAACGTGCGTAGACCGGACCTGCCAGAATCACCGTAGGGATACCCAGCAGCGTGCCAAACAGCAGCGTTTTACCCATGTCTGCGTTAAACAGCGTGGCAATGGCGGTTGGACCCGGATGGGGCGGAAGGAAACCGTGCGTCACGGACAGAGCAGCGGCCATCGGCACCCCGACATAGAGCAGCGGCACACGCGCCGACGCCGCCACGCTGAATACCAGCGGCAGCATCAGTACAAAGCCGACTTCATAGAACAGCGCAAATCCGACAATAAAACCGGTCAGCACCAGCGCCCACTGAATGTGCTTTGTGCCGAATTTCTCAATCAGGGTGGTCGCGATACGTTGCGCCCCGCCGCAATCGGCCAGCAGTTTACCGAGCATGGCACCAAAGCCCATGATCAACGCCAGGCTGCCCAGCGTGCCACCTACACCCGCTTTGATTGAGGTAATAACTTTATTCACCGGCATGCCCTGCATCACGCCGACGGCCAGCGCCACCAGGATGAGCGCGATAAATCCATTGAGCTTAAAGCGAATCATCAGCAGCAACAGTAGCGCGACGCCGATCGCCACATAGAGTAATGGCATAGCTTTTCTCCACCTTGTGCACCGAACGGAATACGGTGTCGATTTATTATCATGATCCCCGTAGGGCGACAAAACAGTGCCTTTGTAAGATGTTTACACATCCCGACAAACGCTGTTACCGATAACATGTTAAGGGTAACATCCGCAGGAAAGCATCACCCCGCCGACGGTGAATTTCTGTTTTGCGAAGGTGATCAACTTTTTGCCGATGCGTTATCAGAAAGTTTGCCAGTGTCGACGCCGCGCTTTTCGTTACACTCAGATTTTAGTGAAATGTAAAAAGGATGCACTGGTGAGTGAGAACCTGAGTGAGCTGTACAGTAATCAACGAACCCTTTTTGGCCGCGGTAGTCTGGATAAGCTGGTGCCGCTGCTGGCCGCCCGTTCACAGCCTACCCTGCTGTTTTGCGGACAATCTTTCCTGCAGGGCCCGGCCTACGCCCGGCTGAAAGCTGGCCTCAACGATCACATTATTGGCTACGAAATTGTCAGCCATGAAGCCTCACCCCCTGAAATTGATGGCTGGGTTGCGCGCTGGCGCGGGCATGTTGATCGGGTAGTCGCGATTGGTGGAGGGAGTGTGCTGGATGCGGCGAAAGCGTTCAGTGCGATGGTACAGCATCCGTTACCTGTCGCCCGTTATCTGGAAAAAGTGGGTGACACCGCCGTTCAGCCCATCACGTTGCCGCTGATTGCTGTTCCGACTACTGCCGGGACCGGCAGTGAAGTGACGCAAAATGCGGTGGTAACCGATCAGCAGGACATTCAAATCAAAGCGTCATTGCGCCACCCGGTCTTTGTGCCAGAGGTGGCGATTCTTGACCCGGATCTGCTGAAAGGTGCACCTGACTCTGTGCTGGCGACCTGCGGAATTGATGCCTTTACCCACCTGTTCGAAGCGTATCTCTCCAGCAAAGGCAATCTCTTCACCCGACAGCTGGCGCTGACCGGTCTGCGTCAGTTTATTCAGGCCTGGCCTGCACTCAATCGCGAGGATGCGGTTGGTGATGAGGCACGAGAAGCGATGATGATGGCGTCGTGGCTGGGAGGTGTCAGTCTCAGCAGTGCGGGTCTCGGCGTGATCCATGGTATTGCGGGAGAACTGGGGGCGATAAAACCGTTCCATCACGGAGAAGTATGCGGACGGCTTCTGTTTCCGTTCCTGGATCTGTTGTCTGATAGCGAGCAGCCGCTGCAGCGAAAGCTGATGGCCGAGCTACACCCACAACTTTTCAGCGAAACCACGGATTCACCGGCACAGTTTCTGAAGCAGTGGCTGCAGGCGCAGTCGATCACCCCGTTCTGGCAGGATGGCCCCACACTGAGCCGCACCGAGGTCGAGTGGATTCTGGCGCGTGCCAACAGCAAAAACTCGCTGGTAAATTACAGCCACGAACAGATGCAGACGATGATTACGCAGGCCTGGCAAATCACGGCGTGATCAACGCGAATCTCGCTTCCCGGTTCCGGCAATTCTGACCTGCCAGCCCTGGCAGGTCAGGCATCCGCTCAGCGCAATTCTGTTGCATCCGCGCTCTGAGACGCGAGGCTAAGCCTCTCTGGCGCTAAAAGGCCCCTCACCTGCCAGCATCTGCTCAATCACCTGCAGCACGCCCTGCTCGTTGTTAGAGGGTGCTTCAAAGCGCGCCGCCTGCTTCACCCGCTCTGGCGCGTTGCCCATGGCAAAACTAAAGCCGGACTGTTTGAGCATCTCCAGATCGTTACCGCCATCGCCGAAGGCCAGCACCTGATCGTGCGTAATCCCCCAACGTTGAGCCAGCAGATCCAGACCGTGCGCTTTATGATTTCCCGGCACGATCAAATCTACCGAACCGTGACCGCTGGAGGTCGCCGCCACGCGGCCCTGATGCAAACGCTCAATATCCGCCATCAGTGCTTCTATGTGATCGTCAGACAGATTCAGTGCGAACTTAAACAGCCTGTCATCCTGCACCTCATTCAGATGATGAATCGGCTTCAGCCGGTGACAGTAGTGGCGCATCTTCTTAAGCCAGGTCTCTTCCATGCCCTCGAAGTAATACGCGCTGTCACGTCCACACAGCAGGTAACGCAGGCCGGGATAGTTGCCGTTTTGCAGAGTGTCGATGACCGCTTCCACATCACGTCGTTCAAAGGCACCGCAAAACAGCTCCTCATCACGATCAATAATCCATGCGCCGTTCTCTGCCACAAAAGCGATATCGCTGGCGATCTCCGGGAAGAAGGATTTGAGCTGGTAATACTGATTGCCGCTGGCTACCACAAATTTGATGTCACGGGCGGTGAGTTGCTGATAGCCGTCGAGAAAACGGGATCGATTATACTGCTTGTTATCGTCCAGAAACGTGCCATCCATATCTACCGCAACCATCTTAACCGTCGTCATCATGACTCCTTACACAGGAAATTTCAGAGTGGAGTCTCAGGATAGCCGCTGGCGCAGCAAAACGGAAAGAAAGAGGGATGGCCTGAGCCATCCCCCGGGAATCAGTTCAGGGCGCTATTCAGCACCAGCGCGGTAATCACCCCGGTCGCGGCAGCAATCAGCACATAGTTGCCATCAATGTTTGCCCAGTGGTAACCACGTGGCGGTTCACGCAGACCGCGTTCATGCCAGTCGGCTACACGATAATGGTCACCGCGATATTCTGGCGGAACAGGATGGCCGCGACGGAAGTCGTGCCCCTGCCAGGCGAAATGGTCCCGTTCATTGCGGCCCTCTCTGCCATGGCGTTTGTTATCCTGATCCGGGCGATGATTGCCCATATCATGATCGCGATTGTCGCGGCCGCGATTCTGGTCAGGACCGCGATTGTCAGGACGATGATCATCATTCTGATGTGGTACCGGCATACGCGGTGCGTCTCCGTGATCGTCTGCCCGTGAGGCCTGAGAAAAGAGTGTGCTGCATGTCAAAAGTGAAGCGATAAGCGTAAGTGTTGTTTTTTTCATGATACTGCCTCCGAAAATAACGGCTGTTCAGGCACCGTTGATTGGCATGATGGCAATAATTGTGGCGGGAGACATCTTCAAAAGTCTTAAAATCCGGTAACTTACACACTATTACGCTTGCTTAGCGCTTTCTTAACACGCGTCATATCCGGACAGCTTTCCTGACGTAATCCAGATATCAAAGAGTCAGCCTGATAATCACGCATCAGGCTGACTGTTTAAGCGTTGAGATGCGTCAGGATGCTGAATCGCTCTCTGACGCGTTATCCGGTTATGGCGTACTGAGGATCACTGGCGCGTCCGGTAACCCGGTAAAGTGCGTCACAATGTGGTGATAATCAGCCGTCGGATCCAGATCCCTGAACAACTCCGGATAGAGATCTTTTGCCAGAATTTCCATTCCGATAATGTTGTAAGGGTGATTATAGAAATGGTGATAAACGCCATACACCCGCTTCTGTTTTATCGGTTCGATCTGCTCCAGACCGGTACGGCTCTGCAGGCGGTTAAAGGTGGCGGTCACGTCGGCCTGGCTGGCACCGTAGCCAAACGGCAGCACGTTGCTGTTCGGGCGTTTAGAGCCGGTCATGATGTAGACGTCCGGCTTCATGGCGATAATCTTCTCCAGCGACACAAATCCTGAACTGCCGGGCAGTAACGCTGAGCCGATATTTTTTCCACCGACCGCTTCTACCAGTGCGCCCCAGCCGTTATGACCGTGGGTAAAGCAGCAGTTATCGCTGTTGCCGGCAATTGGCTCAATAAACACTGTCGGCTTGTGCTGCACCTGCGCAATCTTCTGCTGAAGCATCTCCCAGCGCTGCTGGTAAAAATCAGCATAGGCTTTCGCCTCGGCTTCGCGGTTCAGAACGGTACCCAGCACTTTCACACTCTTCAGGGTATTCTCTTTTGGATGGAGTTCATCATCCAGGAACAGCACCGGGATATGCAGATTTTTCAGGGTCGCCAGCACGCCTGACTGCACCAGGGCCGGTTTGGCACGCAGCTGGGCAATCATCATATCGGGCTGCTTAGCCAGCACGCTCTCCAGATTGACCTGTCCCTGATCGTTAAAGCCCATGTCCACAATGGATGCGGCCTGCGGCCAGCGCTGCTTCAGCAGGTCCCAGGTCTGAGTGTCCTGCTTTTTCGGCAGGTTGTTCCAGGCGACAACCCGCTGAAACGGATTCTGTCGATCCAGTAGTGCCAGCGACATCACGTCGCGCCCATCCTGCAAAATTACATGTTGCGGCTCTTTTTGCAGCGTAATTTTCTGGCCATCCATGTCGGTCACGGTGACCGGATAGGTGGTAGCCGCACAGGCCGTTGACAGTAAAAGTGTGGTAGCTGCAGCAATCCCGATTTTCATTTTTCTCCTGTCCCATAAAGGAATAATAATTATTCGCGTTTACTTTACCATGCGAATACGTAACAAATGTAAAAATTGCTGACCGGATGCTACTGGCAGAGAAGATCAGGAACGCGACTGCTGGCTGAAATCACGAAGCGATGGCGCAGAATTGCGGAGGAGGAGAGTAAGAACGGCGAGTAGCGGGCAGGAAAGCAGGCGCGTCTCAGCGTGACTGAGATGCGCCTGTTGCGTGTTACTTCACCAGCGAATAGAAGATTGCAGAGATAGCAATTAGTCCGATCAACACAACAAACAGGTTGCTGATGTGACCACTGTATTTACGCATCGCGGGCACCTTCTGGATGGCATACATCGGCATCAGGAACAGGATCATGGCAATAATCGGTCCGCCCAGTGTCTCAATCATGCCGAGAATATTCGGGTCCAGCGTCGCCACCAGCCATGTGGTCAGCAGCATAAAGAGTGCCGTCAGGCGATTCAGTCTGGCTGGCGCGATGGTCTTACCGCGACTGCGCAACGCCTTATTGACCATACCGTTAAATCCTTCGCGCGCACCCAGATAGTGACCCAGGAATGATTTGGTGATCGCCACAATGGCAATCAGCGGCCCCATCCACGCAATCATCGGCACCTGAAAATGGTTAGCCAGATAAGAAAGGATGGTGATGTTCTGCGCCTTGGCAGCGTGTAAATCTTCGGGCGACAGGCTCAGCACGCAGCTGAACACAAAGAACATCACCGTCACTACCATCATCAGGTGCGAACAGGCCAGAATGCGCGAACACTTTTTCTCAGCGGCATCGCCATACTCTTCGCGCTTCGCCAGCGCAAAGGAAGAGATGATAGGTGAATGGTTAAACGAGAAGACCATCACCGGAATCGCCAGCCACAGCGTCATCCACAGGCTGCTGCCCGCAGGCTGAACGTTAAGGGTCGACAGCGCCGCGCCGTGCCAGTGTGGAATCAGGTAGCAGGCCATCAGCATCAGTACCGCCACAAACGGGTAAACCAGCACGCTCATCGCTTTCACGATCATCTTCTCGCCGAAACGCACAATGGTCATCAGTCCGACAATCAGCAGCAGCGACAGCAGCACACGCGGCGGTGGCACCAGGCCAAGCTGATGCACCATCAGGCTCTCTACCGTATTGGTAATCGCCACGCTGTACATCAGCAGTATCGGGTAGATAGCGAAGAAATAGAGCAGCGTAATCAGCTTGCCCGCGCCGACGCCAAAATGCTCCTCGACCACTTCAGTGATATCACCGGCCGGATTTTTACCGGAGAGCACAAAGCGCGTCAGAGCGCGGTGCGCAAAGAAGGTCAGCGGAAAAGCCAGCACCGCCATAATGATCAGCGGGATCAGACCGCCGACACCCGCATTAATTGGCAGGAACAGTACACCCGCGCCAATTGCCGTGCCGTATAAACCCAGCATCCACATGGTGTCGGTTTTACGCCATCCCGTATCGACGTCACTCTCAAGCGCACCCAGCGTGCCCGTTTGCGTGGTTTTCATCAGATTTTCCGTGTTAAAAAGCCGCCATTAATTTGAGCCAACAGGCAGGAAAAGGTCTCTCCCGCTCTCCGCCTCTGCTGCAAGCGGATCAGTGAAGGGTGCCGCTGATCCGCCCGCGCATAGGTAATCGATTGCGTGCGCCACTTTTTACACTACATGACGATAAAACTTCAAGTAACGAAGATAAACTCGCATGTGTTGCGCAAAAATCCGTCATATCGTGCAAGGCGACTGCACGGCGATCATGCCATTTATGTGGCGGTTTTACCCCCTTAAAAAGGTGATCCCTGCAACGATTCAGCATAACGGACTACGCTTTACCTCACGCTGTCGCGATCACGCCGACAGATGCAAAGGAGATGAAAATGAAGATTGCCTGCCTGGGATGGGGATCGTTAATCTGGAAAACCGGCGACCTGCCAGTGGCCAGTCCGTGGCATCATGATGGTCCTGCGGTACCGATTGAATTTGTGCGCATCGCTGACGGCGGTGAACTCTCGACCGCAATCTGTCTGAACGCAAAACCGGTGCAGGTACTCTGGGCCTGGTTAAACACGGCGTCACTGGAGAGCGCCTGCCGTGCATTGCGCCTTCGTGAGGCGATTCCGGACAGCCGCGTCGATGGCATCGGCATGATTACGGTGACAGAGAACGCAACCGGACCGCTGGCGGAGTGGGCACAGACGAAAGGCATTGAAGGATTAATCTGGACCGGTCTGCCCGCCCGCATGGCGGGAACGGAAGGCCAGATCCCCACGCTGGATGACGCACGGCACTATTTGCAGAATCTCACCGGTGAAACACGCGAGCATGCGTTTCACTACATCGAACAGGTTCCGGCGCAGATCGATACGGTTTATCGTCGTGCCTTTGCCGATCTGGCCCGCTGGCAGCCCGATTCGGCCTCCGCCCCGGTCGCTACGATCCAGCTGCATCCGCCCTGTCAGCCCGGCTGATACAGGTCAGTCATATGCACCGCTCTGCTTACTCCTCAAAGGGTTACTACACTTCAGGCAGGTTGCGATTTCAGGTTCCCTGAGTCTTTCCCGCGGGTAGTCACGCCTTCTGGCCTGACCACCATTCCCTTGTCAGCAGGAGATGAAGAGATGAAAGCATTAACTTATCATGGTCCCCATAAAGTCAGTGTGGATAACGTGCCCGATCCGGGACTGGAAGCCGCCGATGATATTATCCTGCGTGTGACCGCTACCGCTATTTGCGGTTCAGACCTGCATCTCTATCGCGGCAAAATCCCGGGGACCGGGCATGGCGATATCTTCGGTCATGAGTTTATGGGTGAAGTGGTTGAGACCGGAAGCGCCGTGACCGCCGTGGCCAAAGGTGATCGGGTTGTCATCCCTTTTGTTATCGCCTGTGGCGACTGCTTTTTCTGCCTCATGAGTCAGTATGCCGCCTGTGAAAATACCAATAGTGGACGAGGCGCCATCCTGAACCGCAAAAACATCACGCCACCTGCGGCGCTGTTTGGGTTCAGCAAGCTTTATGGCGGTGTGCCTGGCGGCCAGGCGGAATATGTCCGTGTGCCCAAAGCCAATACAGGCCCGTTCAAAGTGCCGTCGGTGCTGTCGGATGAAAAAGTGCTGTTCCTGTCGGATATTCTGCCCACTGCCTGGCAGGCGGTGAAAAACGCTGAGGTCAAGCCGGGCTCCAGCCTGGCAATTTTCGGTGCCGGACCGGTTGGCCTGCTCAGTGCTGCCTGCGCCCGCCAGCAGGGTGCCGAACAGATCTACATGATTGACCATAATAATTACCGCTTAAACTTTGCCCGCGAACGTTACGGCGTAATCCCGATTAATTTCGATGAAATTGATGATCCGGCTGGCTGGATTATCGAACACAGTACCGGCAATCGCGGTGTAGATGCCGTAATTGATGCCGTCGGGTTTGAGGCAAAAGGCAGCATGACTGAGACCGTGCTCACCAATCTCAAGCTGGAAGGCAGTAGCGGCAAAGCATTGCGTCAGTGTATTGCTGCAGTGCGACGTGGCGGTATCGTCAGCGTGCCAGGCGTCTACGCAGGATTTATTCACGGCTTTCTGTTTGGCGATGCCTTCGACAAAGGGCTGACCTTTAAGATGGGACAGACGCATGTCCATGCTTATCTGCCTGACCTGCTGAAGCTGATTGAGCAGGGCCATCTGACGCCGGAAGAGATTATAACTCACCATCTCCCGCTGGAAGATGCCGCACGCGGCTACGATATTTTCGCAAAACGCGAAGAGGAGTGTCGCAAGGTGATTCTGGTGCCTGGCATGGCAGCCTCCCAGGCCACCATTTAGTCACATGAACCAGCAGGGCCACATTCCCTGCTCCCCGGCAGAGAACTCTGCCGGGGAATTCATTTCAAAACGGCTTACGCTCCAGACTGCTTCGCCACTCCCGCCGCTCCAGCAGATGTTCATCCGGCGAATCCGCCGTGTCCACCTGACTCCCCTGCTCGAGCAGTCGCGCACTGCGTGAATGGGGATGACTTTCACTGATGACCTGTTGTGAAAACGCGCCAAACGATAACAGCAAAAACAGTAATGTACTGGCCAGCCTCACTTTCATACGCACACCTCAATGAATTCGGTGTCGCTATGCTGCCTGAAGGGTTTTCATTTTCTGTCAGTAACAGGCAAAGTTATGTGGGTAGCGGGAACAAGCTGCGACGGGTTTACTCGCGGTTCAGGATAGCCCGTCAGTACAGCTCGAAAGTTTTCCCGCTTCCCGTCCCTATTCCCTTCAGGAGGATGCCAGTGAACATCAATCAGTTTGATCAGCCGGTCGGTGAAGCGTTGCCCGACTGGCAGCCGGTCGCCAGACCTCACGGCGTTCCTCTCCAGGGACAGCACTGCCTTCTTTTACCGCTTAGCGTGGAACATGCGGCGTCGCTGTTACAGGCCTTTATGCTGGCACCGGATGATCGCGACTGGACCTGGCTGAGCGCAGAGCGGCCCGCTTCGCTGATGCAGATGCAGCGCTGGATTGCGGATAAAGTTGCTGATAAAGCCCTGGTACCCTTCACTGTCTGCACGCCGAATCAGCAGCCCTGCGGTGTGGTCTGCTTCGCCAGCATTGAACCCGAACATGGCACCCTTGAAATCGGTCACGTCACCTGGTCGCCGCTGATGCAGCGTAGTGTTATCGGCAGCGAGGCGATTTTTCTGCTGCTGCAACAGGCTTTCTCGCTGGGGTATCGGCGAGTCGCGTGGCGCTGTGATTCAACCAATGTGGCGTCACGACGCGCAGCAGAACGGCTGGGGTTTCGATTTGAGGGCCGTTTTCGTCAGGTCATGACGCGAAAACAGCGTAATCGGGATACCGACTGGCTGTCGATGATTGATCGGGAATGGCCAGACGTTCAGCGCGCCCTGAACGCCTGGTTGAGCGCGGATAATTTCACCGCCGAAGGAGAGCAAAAGCGCTCACTCAGCGCCTGTTTCGCCGGTGCTCATCGGGGCGATACTGACGCGACAAGCCGGAAAGGTTAAGCAGGCACGGGCCATTAATGCAGCCGACGCACGCTCAGTGCCGCAGACCAGCGCTGCCGCTGACAGCGCGGACAGACGGCCGGCTGCCCGGCTTCTATCCTCTGTGTTTGCCCGCAATGCGTGCAGGCGTAAAGGGCGCTGATCGGCACCGTACTGTAATCCTGCCGATGCTCCGGCGGCAGTATGCTTAGCCCGGCGCGCATCTCATTATCATCATAGAAATAGAGGCTAAGCTGACCGTCGACCTCCACCAGCGCCAGCCGGACCTGTCCCAAATGCTCTACGCCGCTCTGCCGCAACTCCATAAAGAACTCATCTTCGGAAATATTCAGCCGATCCAGACTTTCCAGCACATACAACCCATCTTTAATCAGCGTAATGACGTCGCCCTGAATAAATCGTGAAAAGCGCGGGCTGTGTGCCGTCAGCCAGGTCGTCAGGCGGTAGAGGGCCAGAAGCACCACAAACACCATAATGACCGGCAACACCGGTACATCATCGTAAAATGTGACGTCACCCGATGCCGAGCCCAGTGTCAGGATGACCACCAGTTCGAACAGGGACAGCTGGCGCACGCCGCGTCGTCCAGACACTTTCAAAAAGGTGAATACCACCAGATATGCGATCAGGACCCGCGCCACCACCTCAAATAAAAAAGTGGCCGGTTGATCGTTGAGTAAGAAACGGTGCCAGTCGAATGAGAACATAGTCTGCTAAACATCCTGTTTTAAGGGAACGCGCATTATCGCAGCCCTCCGTTGATGACCCGCAGATTCAGGCCAGTGATAAGTAAATCTTGTCGCCAGCCCGCCAAAAGGCAAGCGAAGCTGTAACGTAAAAGCGGGTGAGTCTGACCTCTCTGCATGTGAAGGAAAAGGTTAATAAAGCTGAAAATAGCGCTGACGCTGTTCACGTTGCGCTTATCAAACAGATTATGAAACTTAACCAAAAAACATCCTGTTTCTGACTGGAATTCTTTTACCGCTACGCTTTTTTCTTTTTACTTCAATGAGTTGATTACCACACCCTCGCATCTATACTTTCCAGTAAGGCTTCCGTAAACCCGATAACATTCAGAGAAGTCAGTCTTTTTCCTGTCGATAGCGCCGCACATAGATACCTGCTATCTCTCGTCCAGACCGCCACAGGACCTGATGCCTGTCCTTCAGTGGTTGTGCCTTATGGCAAGGATCGCCCATCTGTTCAGACTGGTCATAACGACCAGTCTGCAATGCATACCTGTAACGCCCTGACCCGTTTCACGACGGCTCGTCAGAGAGAAACGTGTTGCTTTTTTTTCGGGAGATGCCATGACGCCTTTTACCAGTTTCTGGCAGGCCGGCTATGAAGGTGCCGACCATATCAATCCTGCCGGGATTGCGCTGTCGATGAACGATCTTAATCAGCATCAGGCACGTGTAGCAGAGGATTATGCCGCGCTGTCCCCCTTTTCTATTCGCACGGTACGCGAAAGCGTCGGCTGGCGCTTATGTGAACGCGATGGGCATTATGACTTTTCGACGGTCGCTGCGCGGATGCGGGCCGCAGAGCAGCAGGGCATCCAGCTGAGCTGGACAATCTGCCATTACGGCTGGCCCGCTGGCGTCAGCCTGTTTGATCACGATTTTATCAGTCGCTTTGCTGCGTTCTGCGGTGCGCTGGCCCGCTTTCTGGCGCCCTGGTATCAGCAGCCGCCGGTCTACTCCCCAATGAATGAAATCTCCTTTGTCAGTTGGGGCATCTCGGTCGGGCTGTTCGCCTGTGAGGCGATTCCGGCGCCGGATCGGGCGGATGCTGCCAAGCAGCAACTGGTTCGCGCCACTCTGGCCGCCTGTGATGCGATCTGGCTGGCCGATCCGCGCGCCCGTCTGCTGCACTGCGATCCGCTGATCCATATCGTGCCCGATCCTGCCGATCCCACCAGTGACGTGCTGGCACGTGAGATGTGCGATACCCAGTATCAGGCGTGGGACATGCTTAGCGGCAGGCGTAACCCGGAGCTGGGTGGCACACCCCGCTATCTCGATCTGATTGGCGTGAATTACTACCACGATAACCAGTGGGAACAGGGCTCAAACCTCCGCCTTTACTGGCATCTGGGCGACAACCGCCGCCAGCCACTGCATCAGATGCTGCAGCAAGTCTGGCAGCGTTACCAGCGGCCCATTCTGCTGGCGGAAACGAGTCATGTTGGCAGCGGACGTGGAGCCTGGATCAGCGAAATCACCGCCCAGGTAGCGCAGGCACAGCTGGCAGGCGTTGATCTGATCGGCATCTGCCTCTATCCGATCCTCGATCGTCCCTTGTGGGAAGAGACAACCTTCTGGACCCGCAGCGGTTTATGGGATCTCGATCTGCTGGGGCCGGATCCTTACGCCCGCCAGTTACAGCAGCCTTATGCCGACGCTTTACGGCAGGCGCAGCGCTTTTTGCAGCACATTCAGTCCCCACTACAACGTCAGGAGCACACCATGAAACCACCTGTTCTCATTGTTTTCAGCCATTTACGCTGGGGATTTGTTTTCCAGCGTCCGCAGCAGCTTCTGACACGCCTGGCGCAGCACTATCGCGTGCTGTTTGTCGAGGAGCCGGTCCGGCAGTCGGGGCCACCGGGTCTGCATCAGAGTTCACCTGCCGCTAACATCACGGTCATCCAGCCACATACCGACAGCGACGCGCCCGGTTTTCATGACAGCCAGATCGCGCCACTGTTGCTGCTGCTGGCGCCACTTCTTGAGGAAGATGAACAGCCGCTGATCTGGTTCTATACGCCGATGGCGCTGCCGCTGCTGACGCCGTTTGATCCCTCGCTGGTAATTTACGACTGTATGGATGAGCTTTCCGCCTTCCAGAATGCGCCGCGCCAGTTGCAACAGCGCGAATCGGCACTGATGACCCGCGCCGATCTGGTCTTTACCGGCGGCACCAGTCTTTACGAAGCGAAGCGTGACAAACATTCTCAGGTCTATTGCTTTCCCAGCAGTGTCGATGCTGTTCATTTTGAGCAGGCACGCGATCGCACTAATCGTCATCCGTTGCAGGATACGATTCCACCGCAGCGTCTGGGATACTACGGCGTGCTTGATGAGCGCATCGACCTGTCGCTGATTGCGACGCTGGCAGACACCCACCCCGAATGGCAGATCATTATGGTTGGGCCGGTAGTAAAAATTGATCCCGCCAGCCTGCCACAGCGCGACAATATTCACTGGCTCGGCCAGCAGCCCTACCAGGCACTGCCGCAATTTCTGGCAGGCTGGGATGTTTGTCTGATGCCGTTCGCCATTAATGCCTCCACCCGCTTCATCTCGCCTACCAAGGTGCTGGAATATATGGCGGCGCAGCTGCCGATTGTCAGTACCGCGATTGTCGATGTGGCGCGCCACTACGCAGAGGAGGTGGCAGTAGCAGAAACTCACCCGGCGTTTATTGCCGCTTGTGAACAGGCAATGGCGATGGGTGCCGCTGAGCGGCTGGCGCTGATGGGACGGATGCAGACAAAAGTGGATGCCACCTCATGGGATCGCACCGCTGAGCAGATACATGGGCTGATCCAGCAGGCGCTCGCGCAACGTCAGCCTGCCCTGAAGTCAGCCAGTCAGGCCAGCGCACAGGCTAACGTCACACCTTTAACGCCGGCCATGCTGGAGAGCGATGCGGTGCCGTGCCTGATTATCGGAGCCGGACCCACCGGGCTGAGCGCCGGTTATCACTATGGCGAAGGTGCCGTACTGCTGGAGAAAAATAGCACCCCAGGCGGCTGGTGCCGCTCGATTGACGATCAGGGGTTCACCTTCGATTATGCTGGTCACATTATGTTCTCGCAGGACCCATATGTGTTGCAGCTCTATGAAATGCTGCTGGGCGACAATCTGCACTGGCAGGCACGTGAAGCCTGGGTCTACAGTGACGGCGTGTATACCCGCTATCCGTTCCAGTCTGCGCTGCACGGCTTGCCGGTCGAGGTGGTAAAAGAGTGCGTGCTGGGGGCTATCGAGGCGCGTTATGGCGCAACGGCGACAGCTGCCGTGCCGCTGGATCGCGCGCGGGCGCGGCGGGATTGCTGTGCGGATGGCGCGATTCCTGATGAGGGCAGCAGCAGCGGCATGGTGGAAGGCGAAGAGGATTTCCAGCACTTCATTATGCGAACCTGGGGTAAAGGCATCGCACGTCACTTTGCCCTGCCCTACAACCAGAAGCTGTGGAAAGTGCCGCTGACAGATATGGAAACCTCCTGGCTGGGCGGACGCGTCCCACTGCCCGATCTGTCGCAGATCATCGATGGCGCACTACAACCACTGGCGAAACCGGTCGGCCCTAACGCCCGATTTGGCTATCCGCTGCGCGGCGGTTTCCAGGCACTGATGTCCGGCTTCCTGCCGCATCTGAAATGTACGCTGGAAACGGATACGACGCTGACCCGCATCTATTCGCAGGCGCATGTTGCGCTGCTGGCGGATGGTCGCCACTACCGTTATGAGCAGTTGATTAGCACCATGCCGTTGCCGGAGCTGATTAAACTGATGGGCGATGAGGTGCCGGAGAGTGTGCAACGGGCGGCGCAGCAGCTGCAGTTTGTTTCGGTGCGCTGTGTGAATCTGGGCATTGGTCGCGCTGATCTGACCGAAAAGCACTGGATTTACTATCCTGGCGATACGCTGTTCCACCGCATCTTTGTGCAGGGTAATGCCAGCCCACACTGCAATCCGCCGGGCGGATTCGGCTTAACCTGCGAAATCACCTACAATGCGGCCAACCCACTGCCGCTGGAGGGCGATGCGCTGATTGAGCGCTGCCGTCAGGATTGCATCAGGGTCGGCATGATCACTGCGGACGATCCGCTGCTTTGTGCTTCAGAGGTTGATATGCCCTATGCCTACGTGGTCTATGACCATGCACGAAGCGATAACGTGGCGCTGATCCGTCAGTGGCTGCTGACTCAGGATATTCATCTGTCGGGTCGCTACAGCGAGTGGGAATATTACAATTCGGATCACGCGTTTCTGGCAGGTAAACGTGCAGCCGAAAATGTCCGGCTGCAGCATGTCCGCGCAGGAACCGTTGGCTGATTTTAAGCCGCCCGCTACGACAGTCGCTGGCTGCACTTCGCGGCTTTCAGCGACTGTAACTGATTCAGTCGCCGTTCTGCCTTCTGGCTGGCATTGTATTTCGCAATGCCATTACCCAGCCCGAAATCGCCGACAAACCCCAGTACGGTCAGTGCATCAAACTGGCCGGTTTGCTCAATGTCACTCTGCACGCTGTGCGCTTTCACGAGTTCCTGATCCAGTGCACTGCAGTTAAGTGTCGCCGTCTCTTCCGGCGTTACCGCCGCCGCCTGAGGATACTGTTTGGTGGCACAGCCGGTTAGTGCCAGCGCCAGCAGCACCGTTAAAACGCTCGGTTTACCCATTTCTTATTGCCTGTTTTTTGCTCAGTCAACGCTATTATCGGCAGCATACACAGAGAACATGAGTCTCTGACCTACCAATAATGGTCGAAACCGCTACGCTAATGTAGGATTCAGCGCGCTGCAGTCATAAGCAGCCTGCTACCGACCGGAAGTCACGCAGCGAACGAACATTATCCGTTCATCACTTCTGCCAGACCTTTCAGATAGTTAGCCAGTATGATGCTGCCACCAGCAGCGTGTTAAGAACAAAGCCAGACCGTTAATGCGTCCCAGGCCCTCGCATAGGCGAAGACAGGCACAGAAAATTTGCGCGTCGGGTTTATCAGCGTTTGTTCCAGATGAGGTTTTTCCATGCGTTTTAAAGGATTGAACATCGGGTTTTTCATTTTGATTCTGGCTATCGCCACCGTCGCTTTTTTTGACGTCCTTTCGCCCTATTTCTCGTCGATTTTATGGGCAGCGATTCTGGCGGTCATTTTCCATCCGCTGAAAACCTGGCTTCGTAATCGACTGGGTGATCGTAATGGCGTAGCGGCGTTAATTACCCTGCTCTGTATTTGCCTGATTGTGTTTACGCCGCTGGCGATCATTGCCTCCTCACTGGTGGTTGAAACCAACGCGGTCTATCACAAGCTGCAGACCAACTCGTCGCAGTTCCCGGTGGTCTTCGCCGATCTGTTGCAGCATCTGCCGCGCTGGGCGAAGCATTTTCTGGCTGAAAACAATCTGGATAACGCCGGGCAGATTCAGCAGAAGCTCTCCTCGTTTGCCCTTAAGGGCGGTCAGTATGTCGCGGGCAGCGCCTTTATTATCGGTAAAGGAACGTTCAGCTTCACCGTCGGCTTTGGCATCATGCTTTATCTGCTGTTCTTCCTGCTGAAAGATGGCTCCTATCTGGTACATCTGATTCTGGAAGCGCTGCCGCTTTCAACCTACGTGAAGCATCACCTGATGGTGAAGTTTGCCGCCGTGGCGCGCGCGACGGTGAAAGGCACGGTGGTAGTCGGTATCGTTCAGGGTATTCTCGGCGGGCTGGCCTTCTGGTTTACCGGCATCGACGGCAGCCTGCTGTGGGGTGCGCTGATGGCCTTCCTCTCCCTGATTCCGGCCGTCGGTTCCGCCATTATCTGGGTGCCTGCGGCGATCTTCTTCTTCGCCACTGGCGCACTGTGGAAAGGGCTGTTCCTGGTGGGTTTCTTCGTGGTGATTGTCGGTCTGGTGGATAATATCCTGCGTCCGCTGCTGGTCGGCAAAGACACCAAAATGCCTGACTATATGATCCTGATTGCCACGCTGGGCGGTATGGAAATCTACGGCATTAACGGTTTTGTTATCGGTCCGGTGATTGCTGCTCTGTTTATCGCCTGCTGGAATCTCCTCTCCGGACGTGACAACCGCGAGAATATCGAAGCCATCGACGAAGAGTTTATCGAAGAAGGCAAGAAACAGTCCGATGACGCCGCCGAGGCAGCAGCAGAAGCCGCGGCAGAAGCGGCTGCGGCATCAGCGGAAGCGGCTGCAGAAACGGAAAGCAAAGTCTCAGCGTTAGTCGCCTCGCAGAGAGAGAAAGCAGCCTTGAATAAGCCCTGACAGCGTCAGGCCATAAAAAAACCCACCTTTCGGTGGGTTTTTTTTAACTCTGAAACAGCAGCGAATTAGTTGGTCGCTTTGTTTTTCAGATCTTCAGCACCCTGCTTGGTTTTATCCCAGCCTTTCTCAGTGCCTTCTTTGGTTTTGTGCCAGCCTTTCTGTGTACCTTCGGTGATTTTGCTACCGGTGGTGTGGCTCTTGCCTTCAGCGGCGTGCTCAGACTTCAGCTTCAGCTCTTCGCCTTCGTTCTGGGTCTGATGCAGTTTTTCTTTCGCGGTATCAGCGCCTTTATGCGCTTCTGCAACGGTGTTGTCTGTAGTAGTAGCAGCAAATACTGGCGAGGCCAGCAAAATAGCAGACAGTGCAATAATTGATTTCTTCATAATTCCCTCTGTATTCATCGTTGCCGTGTAGGTTTTAATCCTGGCATAGCCTTCCCAGGAAAGATTTAAGAATAAACCAGGAATGAAAAAGGGCCAGTTTTCACCAGAAAAAGTGATTGATTGTAGATTTTTCGCCCACTACCAAAGCGCGAGCTGCGGATCGTCGTCTTTTTCAGGCTGATTTCGGGTCACGCGAGCAGGCGGCGCAGGCTGTTCCAGCTGTCGCGTAATCCACGCCAGTAACACCGTTACCACATACGCCTGCTGCTCAGCACTCAGCGGCTGATGCTGTCCGATATTGTGCCATTTACTCAGACAGCCACGACAGCATGTCGCGGTGGCGTGCTGGGCGATAAACACCGGATGGCCGCGCATGGGTGTCTGTTTGCCATCATTCTCAGGCTGGGCAGGCGCAAGGCGCTGTTCCACAAACCCTGCGGCGTGCTGTCTCACCACCGACTCGCCTTTGCTGTTGGCGTAATCATATTCAGCGCGTCCAAGGCGAAAACGCTGGCGGAACGGTGAGCGCGCCAGCCGGATAAAGAGATCGTCTGAAACCTTCATGCTAATACTCGTTACTCATATTTACGTCCCGCCAGATAACTGACGCCCTGCAGACCAAACGCCTCGCGATGCAGCTCATTCGGCTGCAGGTGAAATGTCTCACCGGGATGATAAGTCGTGTCGCCCTGTTCAGTACTGATAGTGATGTCACCACTGAGAATCAGTGCCAGCGCCTCAAAGGGATGGACGTGATTATCAAGCTGGGCTGACGCTGCACGTTCAACCAGCAGCGGCTCATCAAAGCCCTGTTCGGCTAACAATTTTCTGAATTCATGTTCGGTCATGGCAACACCTCAATGTGGAACAGACCCTAAGCAGTGTAGACGATCTTTATGGTTACTTATGGCACTCAACGGGTTACGTACCGTCGCGCAGGCAACGTTGTTGACCGGTCAGTCGGATGCTGTTCCTGCTCTCTTATTGTCGCTGGTTTGACATCAGGATGACAAAAAAGTGTGTTCACCATGAAAGAACAGGGCTATTGCTGATTAATCACCAATAGTCCAAAAGAGGCGTGGAGGCCCGTCGGGCACAGACGCTGCTGACTCAAACAGGACTCATTATGCTGCAATCAGACGAAAACGAACCCCGCAGCGACAGCCAGTGAATCGCAGCGTAGGCCAGTCGCGTAGAGTGGCGTGGATAGCGTTATTGTCGGCGGTGGTGCCAGTAGGTTAAATGCGGCGGCAGCGTAACGGTGTGCGCACCCGACGATGGATTACTCAATGCCAACCGCCAGGCGTCTTCCCGGATGGAAACTAGTGCTGGTTGCCCATTTTTTCGGCGTAGTCGATATGTTCGGAAAGACTGGCAACCAGTTTTTTGGCCATTTCAATGGTCAGCCCCAGGAACAGCGTCTCCTGCGGGCCCTGTTCACGCGGGGCGTCGGGATCGATATAACCGAATTTGAGGACGAGTGCCTGATGCGAGCTCAGAGGACCGATATGCCAGCCGGTGATCGGATAGAAGGTAAAACGTGTAAATTCATTCACATTAATCCTGACTGTAAAAGCATAACGCTGATTGATAGTCAGGCCAGCTCTGATGATAAAACATGAGTGGAGTAGTGAGTCTGAACTAAATCGACAGGATTACAAGGGCAGCGGCAGAATAAGCGCAGCGTCAAAGGGTTCGCTTTGTGGCGGTGTCTGTTGCCTGTTCTGCCGGACCAATCCCGCGCATCTTCATGTGGACCCGCGGCAAAAACGGGCAGCTGCGTCAGTTACAGCGAAATAACACGGGTCAGGAACCGGATGACCGCCTGTGCAGCCTCTCCTGACCCGTCACGATCACAACCAGCCAGAGCGGCGCAGCCTGGCCCACAGCCCGCCGCAGGCCACCAGTGTCAGCCCGACAGCCAGCGGATAACCATACAGCGACTTCAGCTCTGGCATGTGCTCGAAGTTCATGCCATACATGCTGAATACAACTGTCGGGATCACCAGAATCGCGCCCCAGCCGGCCAGCTTTTTCACCACTTCATTCTGCTGCACCGTGACCAGCGCCAGATTGACCTGCATGGCGCTGGTCAGCATCTCGCGCATATCTTCCGCGTCGGTTACCACATGGCGGGCATGGTCCTGTACGTCACGGATATAGGCACGCAGCGGACGGGGTATCAAATCTTCATGCAGGTGAATCAGCTGATTGCAGATCTCTTCAACCGGTAGCGCCGCATTGCGCAGCGACAGCAGATGACGACGCATGGTGTAAACCGATTGCACCGACTTGCGGTCGAATTCGCTGGTAAAGAGATCGTTCTCCATCTGCCCGACCCGCTCATTCAGTGAGGTGGAGAGTTGAGCATACCGATCCACGACAAAATCGAGCAGGCAGTAAAGCGGATAGGCCGGACCAAATTTTAGCAGCGCCGGGTTTTCAGACGCCCGCTGTCGCACCGGGGTGTAGCTTTCCGATGCGCCGTGACGGATGCTGATCAGGAATTTTTTCCCAACAAAGAAATGGGACTCACCCAGCTCGCAGGTATCATCCTTAGCGCACACCGTCTTCACGACAATAAACAGTGAGTCGCCATAATGTTCGATTTTAGGTCGCTGATGGGCATTAAGCGCATCCTCAACCGCCAGTTCGTGGAGTCCAAACTCCTCTTTAATCTTCGCCATAAACTCAGCGTCTGGCTGCCACAGCCCAAGCCAGATAAACGCCTCCGGCTCTTTAATCACTTCACTGATATCATCGACCTGGACCTCTTCGCCCGCGCATCCCGGACGATACACCATGCTACTTACAATCATCTTCTGCATTCCTGTTGTGACAGTACATGGAGCTTAGCTAATGCCGGGCCTGTAACCGGATAAAAACCGTAAGGATTTGCTGCGGCGTTGCGCAATCTGCGGATTACCACTTTAGCCCAAGCCCGGTGGAGAAGATGCCTTCATTCAGGGTATCCGGTATGCCGCTGACCAGGTTGCGATGATAGCCAATATGCAGGGTTGACCAGGAAGTCAGGCTATAGCGCATTCCGACTTCCGCATCCAGCATAAATACCCCGTCATCGTCCAGCGAATGGCCGATGTCGCCATTGCTGTAAAGCGTGACCGACTTGCCCAGCAAATAGCGCTGATAGTTCCAGCGTACTGAGCCGCCAAAATGTCGCTCTTCCCTGTCATCGCTGTAGCCATACTCAAAGGCACCGCCCAGCAATGAGAGTGAGAACGCGCTGAGTTCAGTGTCCCACAGCTGATAGCCTGGCCCGGTACCGATCAGCGCCTGCCGGGAGAGATTCTCAACCCAGTCGCGCTTGTAGGTCGTGCGGGTCTGCCAGAAATACTGCTCCCTGACAAGGTAATCAAAGGCATAGCGCAGGCTGTAGTTACTGGTGTTGATGCTGTCGTTTTCCTGCTCGCGATTGAAGGTCGCGCCGATGTCATGCCGCCATTTTCCCTGGTTGAGTTTGGTGTTAAGCGCAAAACTGTAGTCATCCGTTTTGGTCGAGGCTTTTTTGACTTTGACGCCCGCATCGATGTTGCCGGTCCAGGCGAGCTGATCGGTGCGTACTTTGGCTTTCATAAACTCGTCAATACGCCTGAGGGAGACCTGCTGCTCCTGCTCGTTGCGCTCAACCCAGACATAGCCGGGATCGGACGAGCTGAGCCGCACCTGATAATGCTCACCGGTATGTTTGTTTTCGACATTGACCGGATTCTCGCTGGCGAGCGTGCTGACCGCATTCCAGTCCAGCGTGACGGTCCCGGCATACTGTGTCTCTATACCCAGCTTGCCGTCACTGAGATAACGAATCGTGCCCGTCAGCCGGTCGCCATTATTCAGCCAGACGGTATCGGCTGCGGCCTGCTCTGCCCATCCGGCACAGCAGAAGATGACCAGCAGTCTGGTCAACAAGTTGGAACAACGCATGGCTTTCCCTGTAAAAGCGTTGTCCTGCATGGACGACGCGTCACCGCAAATTCTGACCCGACAATTAAGCCGATTCTGCGATGATAAGCAATCTGCCCAGGGTTATGACAGGTCGTGCAGTGCTTTACCGAGCGGCGGAGTCAGCGCGAAATCCATAAAGCTAACCCCCAGCCCTTCGCGTTCGGGCGAGCAGCCCATCACGCCGACAAAACGCCGCCCCTGACCCGGCCACGGGCAGAGTCGCAACAGCGGCCATATCTCTCCATCAGTGGAGTACTGGATCCTCAGCGCGGCATTTTCCAGCGTGGCTCGCATCCAGAACTGACGCGCATCGCCTGGAAAAACGCCGGTAGACCAGTCAGAAAACTCACGCGTGACCACGCTGCCAATGGCGGGCTGGTCATCGTTGAACTCAATACCCGCTTTAACCCAATGCGTTTCACTGTCCTGAATGAACAGACCAGCCTGATCATAGAGCTGACTGAATTCTGCCCTCACCTGCACCTGAACGGTGAAGTCGTTTTCTACCCAGAAGCCAAAGGCGTGGCCGCTGTGCCGTTCGAAGCCGTACCAGGTGCGCTGCCAGAAATCACTGTTTAATGCGGTTTCGAACTGCAACGTATTGCCATCCAGACTGTGTACCGGCGGCTGATTAATCCAGACGCCGCCTTCGGTGGTCAATGAACTGACTGCTGTCATAGGGACTCCTTTCTGTACGTTAAACCGCCCGCGATCAGGTTGCTCTACCGCAAGGCGATGGGTCTGATTATCATAGCCTTGTTGTTAAACGCGCGGCAGACTCACGAAGCTAATCTGATTAAAGTGATGTGGCAGATGAACAGGTCAGAATGCCTGATGCAACAGACAAATCCGCCTTATCTGCGGTTTCGCTTATTTTTCTTTCACACACTTATGAGGGGAAATAATATCGACCAGGACCAGTGCACTTAACTATTTCATTTTGTTAATCGCCTGGCTAAAAACGTATTTAACTACCAGGCTTGTTTTGTCTGAGGTCAACTTAACTCATCAAATATAAGGATTAAGCCACCATGGTAGATAAATCAGAGATTCTGGATCACGCACAGGTTGTTGATGTAAATGGCGAACATGTCGGTATTGTCGACCATTTTGAAGGCGACGACAAAATTAAACTGGCGAAAAGCGACCCTGAAGCAGGCGGCAAGCACCACATTATTCCATTCAGCTGGGTTAAAGAAGTGGATGACAATAAAGTCATTCTCTCTAAAGCCAAAGCGGATGTTGAAAGCGAGTGGCAGTCTGCATAAATCGTTAGCCGTGGCGCCTGCCACGGCTTATTTTTTATTACTCCAGAAAACCGCTGTAAATGACAACGTCATTCCGCCCTGCCCGAATTTATTTATTTAATCACTCTGCTTATATTAAACAGCGCGATACGCATCTCCCTGCACTCATTATACCCCTCCTGTTTATAACGCTTCAGATGTTGATATTTTCAGCATGAGGCGAGGAATAACAGTGAAACGCACCGTCAATCAGAGGATAGTTATCTGAACCGGGCAATTCAAAATGCCACCATTCGGTTGCAATACTGCTGAAGCCACCGCCCAGCATGATGGCATTAAGCATTAGTCGGTTGCGCTGTGCCTGAACAGGCACCGCAGGATGATAAGGATGAGAGTGCTCACTCATCTCATCGAAGCCGGTGCCCATATCCACGATCTCACCGCGCTCATCGATCAGCGTCACGTCTACCGCCGTTCCGCGACTGTGGTTTGATCCACGCGAAAGCGGCACAACATAGTCAGGATTCGGACAGGCCTGCCATAAAATAGCCTGCGCAGCAGGTGGCCGATATGCATCGAGGATCAGCATCTTATAGCCCGCCACACCGGCGATATTGATACATTTTGCCAGCGCTTTCGCCGCATCAACGTGCAGCAGACAACGCGCGTCGCGATAGATCGGCTTACCGGTGAGGTTGTCAGCGGTGGCATATTTGAGATCGATGGCTGACTGAGGAAAGACCTCAGCGATATCAACAAGACTCTGACTTTCCATGATGGGGTGCTCCTTGTTCATAAAATTTTAGGGTTCAGGTATCTTTGCTAACGCATTCTTCCAGACCGTAATGAACGATCTATTTCCTTTACCAATTCTGAGGTATTTGCAGGCATTTGCCAGATTCTGTAGTGAATGAATCTTTCTGGCACTCCTGGACATCCTGCTTTTCAAAAAAAACAGTAGTCTAAAAAATCACATGTCTATCATTAACAAAAAATTACTTCAAAAAATCTCATTAAACTTACTTTTAGGCAAGAGTAATTTTACTGCCGGAATAAAATTAATATCAATGAGTTCTGCTTTTGGCATATAATGACCACTGTTATTCGACCAGCTTTTCAATACACCATTAATAAAATCCACTTCACCCGCAAAAAACACATCTTTATCAAGACATATTGAAGTATGGCCCTGTATTGGTTTGATAATATCAGAAGCAAACGTCCGGTAACCATCAGGTACGCCACAGAAGACCTTTCCTGGCGAGAAAGAGGGAATAACAAATAAAAATCGCCCATAAGGTTTCGGGATATTAACTTTCCTTTCAGGCATCACAGGGACAAAAAAATAATCATTGTCAGACAACCTCCTTAGCTCAAGGATTTGCTCTGGGCCCGCAGGTTCTTGTAAGGATAAAAATGAATTGATTGTCTTCATTTTAGCACGATGATTAAATATATTTTTTAACTTATCACGTTGAGTGCTTGTTAACATAAACATTACCTTTTATAGAAAAATAAAAGCATCCACCAGAAAAAAATAAGAGAAACCTCACCCTGAAAACACCGCCATATTCTTCTTAAAAGCTAAAAAACCAAAAGAAGATATTTATGGAGTGTATGTTTTAACCCCAGCGTTTTCAGGTGTGATATCAAACATGTTATTAAAATTATGCCTTAACGTTGCAATTTATGAACATCTGTTAAAAAGGGTATTTCCTTATCGGTATCTGGCGCAGGAACCTCTTTTAATTTATAGATAAACGCGCCGTATGTAGCACCCAGATAACGTATTTTTTCATAAGTATTTACTGGACAGACCTGAAAATAAACTTCTGGCGGATATAACACTTCACCTTCATCAATCCATGCTGATATTTCTGCACCAGAGTATCCCTCCACGATAAAGACAACTTTTTTATCTCCTTCAGAAACAGATCGGGAATCATATTTTCCTGCGGAAAACTCTCTGGCAACAAGCTGATATGTGGTAGTGGAAAGAAATTGATCTGTGGTTACAACGGTAGAATGCTGACTGTAATAATCGAGCAAAGTCACAAACTGTGATGACGCCAGAACGCCACGAAACGTTGTCCCTTTTCTTTTTCTTTCCAATAGCAGATTTTTAAGCAGTAATGTTGAAAAGCCCGCAGACAACCTGCCCTGTAATCTCATGCTTCTTACAGTAAAATCAAGGCTAAACCCATAACCTCTGGCAGCTTCTTCGCTTTCACGCCTGAACTTTTCAATGACATCCTCCATACTCATGGTAAGTGGTTCAGACACAAGCCGCTGAACTGGATTGAGACGTCGTCTTAAGGGCGTATTATAGTAATTACCTGAAGTAACATAGGTTGCTACCAATGCCCTGTGAAGGGTTTTTATGGGGCTGATTGCTTTTTCTTTTTTTACAACCATCCGGTTTCGCACTATAAAATCCTTTTTACAATACCCTTTTGATATAGCCATACTTCTTATTTTTGACTGAATAACATTATCACTACCCCCGAAATCCCAGTTGCATTCTTCAAACTCAACTTCGCAGTTAGTATATTTTGGGAAATAACACATAATCAATGCCTGTAGTTCCAATGCCTTGTTAACCTGCAATGGATTGCTGGCCACACACTTTTTTTTATCCATACGTATCTCCTTACTAATTAACGGATAACAGGGCTGGCAGGAACATTCTCCCGGCACCTTATGAATAATCAGTAAAATGTTAAAAATTTAGCTTTCATCTAAGCACATAAGAGCTACCATCAACTGTTATAAACCCTGCTTTTTCAATGTGATATGAAAAATTAAGCCTCCTTAATCCAGGATGTCTTCCCATCGGAAATAGAAGTCTGTTACTAGCATTAATCCTGAGGATTTTTTTTATAAACTCCATGTCCTCTTCAAATTTTGACAGTGTTTCTTCGTCATATTCCCCTTTGATCAAAAGCTTTATAAGATAATTTGGTCTGAATGAAACCCCTCTTAGCTTTATCATTTCAGTACATGGGAAGTCCATATACATCCGTACGCCTGTCTTCCCCACAAGAAGTATTTCGTTATAATTACCCGCACTGGAAACAATTTTTCTCAAGAATTCATTTGGATGACGTAAAATATTATAAGGACCAGACATTTTGAAACCATGATCATTAGGTCTTTCTATCCCTTTAAAAATACTTTCGGTCAATGCCGCTTTATCCAGAACACGTCCATGCGGAACATTACCTTCAAGCCCTGAAAAATTATTGAATCTCACATCACTATGATGCGTACCCAAAATATTTTGTACCGGAACACGAAGATTGAGTTGAATATCCAGAGGCACCCGACCTTCCATAATACCGTTAGAATTCGACACTACACCTGTACAACAGGCAGATATAACATCCCATGATGATAGAACCGCTTCTACAGTCTTTGTTAAAAAAGGTGAGTTTGTGTTCTTTTTTCCAATGGCAGAA
Organism: Pantoea jilinensis; assembly: GCF_019104105.1. Lineage (NCBI taxonomy): Bacteria > Pseudomonadati > Pseudomonadota > Gammaproteobacteria > Enterobacterales > Erwiniaceae > Pantoea > Pantoea jilinensis. The sequence continues at coordinate 3,010,261 of NZ_CP077746.1, forward strand.
ACGCTTCCGCGGGAAGAGATACAGTGTGCGATCATTAAATCTGGTCTTGCTTTTTTATTTAATTCATAATCCCACGCCCGTAATATATCGCTATTAATCTTTTCTCTTTCGTTTCTAACCTGAGTTCTCTCACTGAATTTTTTTAAACATTTCTTTGAAATACTTCTATCAAAGTTTATCATTTTAAATCTCATGTTTAGTATAATTTTACACGGGTGATGCTAGCTTAGCGTTGCCAGCCACCTCAAAATAACAAAATCAAATCAGCTTTATTTTTTCAGAAAAAACATTACGTTCATTAAAGAGCATAATCCTTTTGGGACTTAATGATTTTCTTGTGCTGGCTTATCATTTTGGTTCACTGACAATACATACAAAGCATTTAAAGCAGACAAGGTTTTTGCAACAGACTCCAGAATTTCTTTACGGCTGCCTTCTTTATCCTCTGCTGAATATCTAAGCAGTTCTTCTGGTGGTACGCCTGAACTTTCCAGTTTTCTGCGTATTTTCCAGGAAAAGCTTTTCAGTTCAGAAATCGTTAAATATCCTCCTTTTTTCTGTTCTGCATTGGCCAGTTTTAAATCAAATTCGTCCAGATCGGCAGTAACCTCTTTGTAGTTCCACGTTGAGGGTAAAATGTTAGCCTTAGCCTGCAGTTTATACTTCCATTTCTGACTGACTGAATTATCAGGCCATGCATTTTCAAGACGCTGAGCAAGAATATCGCCCTTGCGAAGTAATTCATCGTTTGGACGATCCGCAATCCATGTCAATAATGACGCCGACTTATGCAATATTTCATCACGATGACTTTCCAGTTCTTCCTTATCTATCCCCTGCCATGCTAATGCTGTCAGTGCATCGTCACCCGGAAAATCCTGAAGTACCCCAGCAAGCTTTTCGGTAACTCCTGGTTTTTCCATGTATCTGATGCCGGACATTAACAGCATGGTCGCCAACATACCGCCAATAATACCTGCACATCCAGCCTGAATAAGATGCTTTCTTTTTATGCTGCTCCCCTGGACAGAGGAATTGGTTTTAATATTGATCGGAGATAATTCTGGCCGTATATCTTTATCAATTTTTAAATGTGCAAGGCTTAAAATCAAAGAAGAAGATGCTTTACTGCGAACCTGAAGAAAATAATGCATATTTTTTAAAGAGTTTCTGCAACGCGCATCCGTTTTCACCGCTTCGTCATAAAGCAGTGCAATACTTTCAGCAATACTACTGGCCACGGCCGTAAAATTATCATCACAGTCAAGCTGGTAAATACTGGTCACTACGTGTGTATTCAGCCATTCAAGCAGATATCGTCGTCGATCCGAATCGACGACCGGAGGCCAGCAATATTCGGATGCCTTGCCGCGCCATACTCTAACCAGGATATTGAGTCCCTGCGCCAGACCTCTCCAGCCGTCCAGCTTTAAGCTCATCAGACAGAACCAACACCCACTCTGCAAATCATACCCATACTTACGCCAGTATGCCCGGCACTGGCTATCCAGCGTTTTCCATTCACTTTCACTCATCCTGCGAATATCTGCATTCTGCATGGACCAGTTGATTTCAAGAAACTCCGGGCTCTGTCTCGGATCTTTTTTATTAACTTTTAGCGCCTGAAAACCAGTGCCTGAGTTCATTTTCTTTTACTCTGTCGATCTGTAACGATGGCAAGATCTTTTCCCGTAACCTGCACCCGGATATGCAGGTTTCCGCTGCCGTCAGCTTCGAGCAAATAATCGGTCACCAAAGGCAACAGGCTTTGATTGATTACAGTATCAACATCACGCGCGCCACTTTGCCTGACATGACAGCGGTCAGCGATATACCTCACTACTGCAGGACTGTAACTGAGAGATCTCTTCTCACCGTCTCTGCCAGAAAAGCGCAGGCTGATTTTTCTGAGCTTAGCGTTGATAATATTATTAAGCGCCTGGGCACTGAGCGGTAAGTAAGGGAGCAGGGTCAGACGCCCCATAAACGCCGCTGGAAATACGCGGCTGAATTCAGGTCGTATCTGGCGGACTAATGCATTGATATCAGGAGATTCCTTTTCTCCTGCCGCCATAATTACATCATCAGCCAGATTACTGGTCAGAATGATGAAGGTGTTGCGAAAGTCGATAGTTTGCCCTTCACTGTCCTCCATGACCCCTTTGTCAAATACCTGATAGAAAAGTTCGATCACATCTCTGTGTGCTTTTTCAACTTCATCAATCAGAACAACGCTATAGGGTTGTCGACGCACAGCCTCAGTCAGTACGCCACCCTGTCCATAGCCGACATAGCCAGGGGGAGAGCCTTTCAGGCCGGCGACAGAGTGTGCCTCCTGGTACTCAGACATATTCAGCGTTATCAGCCCTCTACTTCCGCCGTACAACATTTCTGCCAGGGCCAGTGCTGTTTCTGTTTTACCTGTCCCGGAAGGTCCGGCCAGCATAAAGACGCCCATTGGCTTTAACGGATCGGCAAGACCCGCCCGACTGGTTCGAATCTGCCGGACAATTGCCTCAAGCGCATGTGATTGTCCGGTAACCCGTTCGCACAAACGTTCATACAGAGTATTCAGCGGCCCCTGTTTTTGCTCCAGGATTTGTTCCACCGGAATCCCCGTCCACCCGGCAATAATTTCTGCAACGCATGCCGCATCAACACGCTCGAAGACCATAGGTTGCTGTTTGTGCATTACAGACAGTTTCTGCCGCAGGCTTGCTTGCTGCTCAGAATTTTGGCATTGAGCAATCCGGGCAACCAGGCTCTGCTGTTCTTTCCATACCGGAGTCAGAATGGTCAGGTCTTGTTTGATTTCAGCTTTACGTTGATCCAGCCAGGCAATACGTGTTGCACATCCACTGTCCAGAGAGAGGCTACGGCGCTCAAGTGAGATATTCCTCAGCATGACATTCAGATCTTCAATCTCTCGTGGCTCGTCGCTCTGGGATAAAGCCACCCTGGCACATGCCGTATCCAGCAGCGTGACTGACTTATCAGGCAACTGCCGGCCCGGAAGATAACGGGCAGAGAATTCAACAGCAGCCACGATTGCCGAATCAGGGACTGGAATACCATGATGACTGCTGATGGCGGGTACAATCGACCGCAGCATATTAATTGCCGTGTCCCGGTCGGGTTCCGTCACCCTGACTATCTGAAAGCGGCGGGCAAGCGCAGCATCCTTTTCAAAATATTTTTTGTACTCGGACCACGTTGTAGCACCGATCATGCGTAACTCTCCCCTTGCCAGGGCGGGTTTTAGCAGGTTGGCCGCATCGTTCTGGCCCGCAGTCCCTCCTGCTCCAACCAGCATATGTGCCTCATCAATAAAAAGAATGATCGGCACGGGGTGTGACTGAATGTCACAGAGCAGGCTTTGCAGCCGATTTTCAAATTCACCTTTTACGCTGGCTCCAGCCTGTAACAGGCTGAGATCAAGTGACATGATATCCATTTTTTTCAGTGCGTCTGGTACGGTACCGCTGACGATGCGCTGCGCTAATCCCTCAACCAGTGCTGTTTTACCGACGCCAGGTTCACCCGTCAGGATTGGATTGTTCTGACGCCGACGAAGTAATACATCTATCATCTGGCGGATTTCATTCTCACGCCCTGTAGCGGGATCCAGCTCTCCCCGGCGCGCTTTCTGAGTCAGATTATGGGTGTATTTCAGCAATGCAGGCCCACCAGATGGCACACCTTCTTCCGTGTTATCTTTTTTCTGGCCCGTACCTGAGTATTCAGCCATGAGTGCGTCAACCTTCAGCACGTCACAATGCAGTGCCTGACGAACCTCTGTCGGAAGAGGCAACGTAACATCGTCCGGGTCAGCAAGCAGACAACCAATAAACGCCGTGGCAGGAAGATGCCGCTGATGCCAGCAAATGCTGGCATGCAGCCATGCTTTCTCAAGATGCCGGACAAGGGACTCAGACAGTACGGGTCCACAGGTATTGCCGCTGCGCTGCTGGTTCAGACTATGCGTCAGCGCGTCTGCCAGCTGGTCCCCTCTGAGCCCCGCCACCAAACACAGCTGTTCAAGCAATACCGTCTGAGTAGTGATTAGCGCCAGCAGTAAATGCTCAACACTCACCTCATGGTGAGTCCGGCTAACGGCCTGACTCACTGCCGCATTCAGGCAGTACCGCGCATCGGCAGAAAAGACTTCCGTAATTTTTTTCAAATACTGACTCATCTTTTTTTCCTGATTTTTATACTAAATGAACAGTTCATCCGACAGCTGGTCAGGGGCAACTTGCAATTTTTGCAGGAAGGCGGGAAAGCAGGTGTTTCTGCTGTTCAGAAAAGCGTCCATCGCCGGATTGAATGAGAGACGCTTGCTGCGCGCTATTATTCTCATCAAGTGCGTGTTCAAGCGCCTGCCATTGCCGCCAGGTCTCCTGAACATCAGCCTGGCTGGCTGATAGCGAACCATAATTTGTTTAATACCCTGCGCACGCAATAATGCAGCCTGGTCGGAAAAATCCTCCGCCTGATAAGTGTGCTGCCCTTCTGCTATATCGTTGAGGAAATCTGGCCAGGCACTCTCTCCTGTGTAGTTATATTCAAGGCTGAAGCCGGGAAACTGAATAAGCTGTGCCACCCGGCCGCAATGACCCGGCCGCCATCTGAAAAGCGCCTGTTCATCGAAGTTCATACTCTTCAGTACCCAGCGTTGATCGTCACAAAAAAGAGTAAGTTTTGTGCCGACAGGCATTAGCCCGGCACCACCAGGTACTGTGGCTGGCAGGCTATGCAGGCTCAGTTCTCTGGGCGTGCTCTCCAGCTGTTTCTGCTTATCTTCGAGACTTTTCTGCTGGGCTCTGAGCAGGGCTAATTTGTCATCCTTACGGGTTTTATCCCGCTCAGGCATGGGCAGCAAATCATCGGGATTGAGTTCCGCGTTTATCAGGGAGATAAACGATTGGTTCAGCTTTATATGCTGGCCTTCAAATTTGCCTGCTTCAGCACCGTTCTTACCGATAGCGAGAACATGTTTTGCTGAATCACGCATAAAGGAGGAAATATATTGGTGTGCGAGAGCCTGTTGTGCCGGATAGTCTATTCGCCTGGCGTTCTGCTCCAGTGGCCATAGCACCGTGCTTTGCCATTGATGCTGTAACCAGCATCCACTCTGTTGCATGGCATGAGCGATTATCAATTTTTTATCCTGCCCATACAGTGTCCAGACCGCGCCAACACCGGCATCTGGCGTCACAAAGATCAGGTTTTTACGCAATGCAGTGAAACGCTTACTCAGTGCAGGAAGTGGATTGTTTTCGTTTCCCTGAACAGGGGCAAACAGACCTGACGTCAGCAAGGGAGTATCTGATGGCGAATTAAGTGCATCTGATACGGCAGAATGTAAACTGCTCTGCCAATCCGTCCACGACTGTGCCTGTAAGCCCGCGTCAGTAATAACCTGAGCGCCCTTGCCCTTTTTAAGCCACTCCCCGAAGACAAAATCCAGCTCCTGCTTGCGCTGACTGAACTGTCGAACCAGCGTTCCTGAAACACTGTTCGTCTGCAATTCAACCAGCTTTCGCAGCTGTAACAGCCAGGGCGAAGCGTCAGCATGACTGATGTCTGCAAGCTGCTGATTTACCATACGCGCAAGGCCTGTTGCAGGACTGTTTCCCTGGGCAATATTGAGCAAGATATCAGACCACTGTTGCTCACTCAGATCCGAAACAGGCAGTCTGTTCAGCTGTATAATAAACTTAATCCAGGCCGACTGACGTAGTGCAGGCAGGCGTTGTTCAAACCGTGCCAAGGCGGGTAAGTCTATTTTTTTACCTGCTGCGTAGTGAATCTCTTTCAGCCAGCGGTAAATTTGTTGCGTCCCCTCCGCTGTCCAGATGCCATCAATGCTAACTTTGTCACCACTTCCTGGAAAAAAGCTTCCCGAACGTACAGGCGAAATCTGCTGAGTTGATGCCAGCAGCCATCGCCACTGTGGATCGTCACTGACAAGTTCACCCAGTAAACGTCTTAAACGGGATATCTGTTGTTCTCCTCCATTACGCAACAAAAGTGCACGCTGGAGCAGCAAACTCTGGCGTGGAGTCAGGGAAATATCGCTAGTCATCATTGTCAGGGCAGGAGATATCGGTGACTTTCCTGATGACGAAGCCAGTGCGTTGCCGTTCAGAAGGCTTTCTTTTGCCACAACAGCACGAGCAAGTTCCAGGATGAGTTCACGTTGTTTTTCCGGAACGGCCAGTTTGAAATCCTGGTGGTAACGGCTGATAACCTCGCGATCATCCTGATAATGAATCACCGAATAGGATAATATCCTATCCTCAATCTCGTCCTGGCGGGAATAAAGCACACTTATGAAAGGTAAATAGCGGACCGGATGCTGAAGAGCAGCATCAATCGATTCCAGCTGAGAAAGAGAGCTAATTACATCACTGCTTTTATCGGTATCAACAACATGAAAGGTCATTGTCGCGCTAATCAACAGCAGAAATGTAACTATGCTCGCGATAAAAAGCGTTCCCCTGCGGCTCAAAAAGCCGCGGACAGGGCATGTGTATAATATTTTGCTGTTGCTACTGATAAATGGCAGCGTTCTGGAAAACAACTCTCCTGTAAAATAACTCTTTCTCTCATTTGATGTGTTGCTAACAGGTTCTGTTGCCGTAAACCAGATCCCGCCTAATGCCGGGACCGTAGAGTCTGAACTGACATCATCCCCACAGATGGACGCAATATATTGATGCAATACAGGCTGAAGCGACTGCATCTGCTCAGGCATGTCCAGCAGAAAAAGTGTATCAGCATCAGGCTTTGCTCCGGAAAACATGCTGATACGCACGTTATTTAGCCCCTCTCTCATGGCATCGAAAAGGGGACTGAGGAATGAGGGATCACGGCTATCAATCGCGGGAGGCGTGAGCCAGAAATATCCCAGAGGCTGGTGCTGTTGTTCTGGTGATAGCGCACTTATCCAGCGGCTGAATCCCGGGATATTTTCACACTCTGTCACCAGGACATAAACCGGCAAACGTCTTCTGGTTTTATTCAGCAACGGCTCCAGGCAAGCACGTATACGCCTCCCCCTGATGACAGGCGGCTCATCGCGAAGATTCAGCAATTCGGTAACAGAAATGCAGACGACAACGCCGGCCGGCGGCGGAGCCGCATGAAACCAGCTCGCAGTTCGTTTCCAGACTTTTTTCACACATCCGGACTCAGAAAATAGTCCGGGCAGTTCCAGAAATGACAGTGGCTGGAAAAACCACCACCGCAGGGTTCGGGCTGGCGTGATCTCCCGATTTTCCCGACATCCCGAAGCTGGCATCATCTCTGACCCCGACAGCAGGGTTGAATGACTGTTGCCTGCTGCGGTAATAAAAAACCAGGGATAGACCTTATTTATTCTTTTGGCTTTTTTTAATCTACGTACGCCCGATCTCCAGTGTGTATACAGGATCCGTTCTGTACGGGAAAATACATGGCGGGAAAAAAGCTTCTGAAAATAATCCTGTTTTTGCAAGGCGGATAACGATTTCCGAAGCAGACTAACCAGACAAACAGAAAAAATAAAAAAAAACCATAAAACAATGGCGTAAACAAGAGATATTTCCATCCATACTGACAGGAAAAGGCAAAAGATGAAAAGAATGCACAGCAAAACCGCCCAGATTATAACGGGAATTATCTTTTTTAACATATTAGTTCCGGATTAACAGATGCAGTCCTGAAAGAGTTGTCAGATAAAAAATAGCACCAAATAAAAACAATGATGTTTTGTTATGAAAAAAACGCAACCTCTGAAAAGACTGGCGCGAATTTAATTCGACGTCCGTTGCTATAATTCTCGCAACACCGGGCCAGGACTGCCATTCATCTGGAAGACATTTCCTTTCATCACTGATACGCAACTGTAATTCATCGCTCCTCTTATGAGCATACTTCCCCTGGAAACCCATGAGCAAACAAAAAAGGTAAACCTGCCGCAGGTCCTTATTCACTAAATCAATTCTATCAAGACGGGTGTAAAATTCCTCGCCCCCGATCGCCGTCCGGAACCTTTGACTTTGCAGCATGCTGGTGCGCCATTCATTTACCCAGTCCGGTGACGTTTTTAATACCATTTCATCAAGCCATACAATCACCGAAAAATGTGAATCCTCACAGTCCTGCAGGCTGTATAATAATTCTGAGTTCAGCATAGCCTTATCCAGCAATGTAATGCACTCATTTCTGAAATGATTACAGTCAGGATAATCCTCGGGCGTCAGACTGAACTTTATTCCCATACTGAACACAGGTAGATAATGATTTAACAGAGAATTCATTCTGCCCCCGTAAAAACCAGCTGCACTTCCAGGTCATCCGGCATTTCAGGAAAATAAAACGCAACCTCCCCATTTTCAGCTACAGAACGCCACTGGTCAGAATTGTGGTGTATGTGAAAATAATAATAATCGTTGCGAACAGGCACTCCCCGAGGTGGATTTTCGCAGGCGGTGAGCGCTACCCCTGGCAAAGCATGTCGAATCAATCCGTCAATCGTATTACCCGAGGCAAGCTTAAAGCCTGCCGCACTGAACTGACCACTTTGGCTCAGGATTTTTTCCGAAGTACGTAATAACAATAAAACATCGCCTTTCTTCAGTTCCTGATTTTTCGTTATCTCTCCACAAAATATGCCATTCTCATTTTTCAGCTTTATATACGTGCTGTCTTCAAGCACCAGGCTGTTCATAAGCATAGTTAACGTCGTTCTCAGACGATAAAATGAGTCAAATAGTTTTTCATGATCATAATACAGGGCGATATTTTCCTCCCCTTTCCATTCTCCCAGACAATTACAACAATCACTGAATGAGGAAAGTTCGCCGACAAGCTGACTCAGTAAATTATAAATACTCCAGGGATGTACCTGAGCAGCCGCCATGTAATTTTTCAGCACGGGTAATGCGCGATTAAGAGAGCGCATAGTCATCAGTTGAATTAGCTGATCGCTCCGTTCCTGACGGCTGACCAGCTGTTCCGGACGCTTATATTCTTCGAGTTTCCGGGTTCTGGCTCCGATTTCGAACACAAGGCTCTCAATGAGCTTATGCAGTGAGGGGCTGCCACAGAGCGTAACGGCAGGAGGTGAAAACATTGAATCAAAGACCACTTGCTCACCCTCATGACACAACCTTACCAATGGGATGCATTCACAGTTGGTTGCGGCCTCTTTTTCCTCGCTCGTCAGCAACAAAACATTATATAAGATACGGTTTACTTCAGTTTCAGGACCGCTACCATGCACGTCTTTCATCAGAGGAGCGTTTGCCATACTCAGCCAGCGAGTTACCACATGGCTGTTTTCCTTTTCTGGCAACGTCACATTACAGTGGGCAGCGTCAAACCGCGGTAATGCCAGCCATAACGTTAAAGGATGATCGCGAAGTTTCCAGGCATCACGAAAGTTTCTTTTTTGAATACGACAGTTTCCGGGGTACGTCAGATAATCTCCACCCGGAAGAAAGAAACTAATGCTATCAACACTCATGACATAATCGTTCAGAGCAGCCCTGTTCACAGACATCTCACTAATCCCGTAGTTATAAGGTTGCGCCTGCTGCCGATGACGGGCATGCAACCATGCATAATGGAGATCGAGCGACTGTAAATGTTGAGGTTGCAGATAAAGTCCAGAATGCCAATAGATCTGTTGTTCTTCAGCGTTCATTGTTTATCTGCTCCGCTATTTTTTGTCTCAGTCAGATCAATGTCAGGCAGGCTGACATCCGGAGCCTGGCTTTTCTGAACGTTTTTCTGTGTGCTGATAATTCCCTCACTTCCCAGCGTGATTGCCAGAGATAATGGTGAAAGTTCGCGATGCCAGACGGGATTCAGCCATCCTGTCTTGTATTTCCTTACAGGAATATCTTCCTGGATCTGGTGCTGTTTACCCGGGAATGGGTAGTACCCTGCAATCAGCGCCATGTATCGCGTGTGCATTGCCCTGTCGACATGCAACGTGGTTGTCTGTCCCGGCATCATGGTGTAACGATCAATCTGTAAAACTGCGTGGCCGTTTGCCGCATCCGTCCCGACTCCTGCCCCCGCAAACAGGCTCTTTACTTTCACAGGATTGATGAGTATCTGTTCAAGCGTTTCGGCTTTTGCAGCCTGAAGCAATAAAATAGTGCAACTGTTGGCCATGCCGTTGACCAGATTCAGGTCAGGCCTGGCATTTAGCGTTACGCTAATGGCTCCAGCTGAAAACGGCGCTGACAGATCTGGTTTCGCTGAATTTTGCAAACTGCTCTGATGTCCCGCACAACCTGACAACATCCATATCAGGCTGAAAAAGCACAGATTTTTCCCTTTTATAATCATTCCTTCCCTGGCCCCGTTAGCACGTTATTAATATCCTGAAGAGTGTTGTTATCACTCAGCATCTCTTCCAGCCATTCCGTCAGCGTCATGTCAGCCCAGCGGGCAGCTCGCTCCATTAAAAATGGAACCGGACTCGAGGGCTCAGACTGACGAAAAAAATGAGCAATCGTTAACATTTGGGTGATCGCCAGATCGCGAGACATTTGCTGATTGCCTGATCCTGAAGCCAGCTCATTGGTTTTTAACACAGGCTGTTCGTCATTCCGTGCGAGAACATTAAGCGACATGACATCTTCGCTGGTTGGTGTCACTAACCCGGCCAGTCGTTGTGAAAATGCCTGCAGGTCATTAATTCCCTGAGCTGTCTGCCCTAGTGCTGGTCCTTCTTTTTGCGGATTCAGCGTCTGATATGTGGCTTCAAAATCTGCAAGACATACTGACAGCAGTAACAATTCATCAGACAGTCGTGCTAACTTTTCCGCTGACTGCCGGGAGGCCCAAAGGTGAAACGTTTCGGCTGAAAAATCCTCGCTGCCGCGTTCACCCGGAGCCATTGACGCCTGATGTTCATAAGCCAGTACCTTCCGCCAGTATTCGAGCGTGCTTTCAGGCTGACTGAGCAAAGGAAGCTGAATAATCAGATCAGACAGTTGCCGATCAAGCCGGCTGACGATGGCATGACTAATCAACAGGCCATCGTCATCGTCTTTCCTGGGCCAGCCACTGTCCCAGTAACGGGCAACAAAACGATGCAGAAAAGCAAGGCCTTCCCTGATACCGACAATCCCGTATTGCTGGCTGGTCCCTTCAACCAGCCAACAGGCGACCTGCAAGTCTTTACTGGTTTCACGCAGTATTGATGCGCTAAGACGTATTACTTTTGGCCAGTCGGCTTTACGCAGGGGTGTCCGCCATTCGTCCTGTGGCAGAAAGTCCGGATCGCTCTCACGCGCCTGACGGATCTCTTCATATACAGATTCATATTCCATGCATCTGCCCGCTGGCTGCCCTCCGGGCAGGGGCAAGAGAAGCTCGTCTAAATCAATTTTCATCCCTATGCCCTTTCATGAAATCAGCACTGTGACGCAACCTGCGACAACCGTTCCACCATGGGCACAGATGTCCCCCATACGCGCCGCTGGCTTACCACCAATGAATACGCAGGTACTTCCCGCCACTAAACTGTCTGGTGGCCCCACACAGATGGCAAGCGATCCCACTGTCGCTGCAGGCACGCCGCCTATCAGCACCGTGGGTGTACCGGGCGTTGATACCGCCCCTCCCACATGAGGAATTGGCGGCACTCCCGGAGTGACCATCGGGCAGATATGCATATCGCCGACTCGTGCTGCTGGCTGTCCCATCATTCGTTCTCCTGCACCGGAAGCCAAAGAGAATAGAGTTGCCGTGCGCCAAAATCCGGCGTATCGGGTCCGGCAAGCCTGATGCTCAGGAGTCGCAACACGGTACAGAGCATCAGGGGCGTAAGATGTTCGTCAGCATATACAGCTTCATATTCCGGCTGCGTCAGGCTTCCCGTCCAGAAAATCGCCAGGCCAAGAGCACCTGCAGGTGTGGAAAAACCCAGCGATTCAGCCTGATGAAAAATACGCCAGCGGTAGTTATCCTCGTAGGTTTTAAGCCAGTTACTGATATCGGCTTCAAATGCATGGGTGGATTCACCCGGCGGCAGCGTGCTGACTGAATGCGGTAGCAGCCAGGCAATCAATTTCTCAGCCGTACACGCGTTTACCCAGTACCCAAGCGCGTCTTCCCAGTGCAAAGCGGTCAGCAGGCTATGCATGTTTTCATGCCAGGACGCCGAATCCCGAATCTTCGCAACCCCTTCCGGGGATAAAATCTTAGACACAGTCATTTTTGTCATCCTCAGCCAATCATGACCACGCCACCTTTGACCTGGGTCATGCCGCTTCCTTTGATCGTGACCATTGCACCACCCAGTTCTGCCGTGGCTGTCCCTTCAATTTTGATGGTGGTGCCGCTCAGCGTTATTCCGGCCGGGGTAATGGAGATTTTGCTGCTGCCCACTTTCAGCTCAACCGCCTGGGTTGACTCGATAACACAGCGCTTATCTGCCTTTATTGTGCTGCCTCCCCCGGATATGCTGAGTGAATGGCTTCCGTCTTTCAGATTTTGCTGCAGGTGACCATTAATTTTCAGGCTGTAATTCCCCTGCTGCAGACCCAGCGCCATGTTTCCCTGTTGAAGGAGGGTGTTAAAATCTCCCTGTTCCAGGGTCAGGTTACAATTTCCCTGATGCAGAATGAGCGCATCGTTTCCTTTGGTGATTTCCGTGGAGCGATCAGAGCCGATGGTCTCTTTAACCGCAGAAGTAACGGCCGTCGTCAGATTATTTTTGACCACCACATCCATATCTTTTTGGGCGACGAGAGTTAGCTTTTCTTCTCCTTTTTTGTCGTCAAAACGGAGCTGATGCCCCTCTTCCACTGAACCATTGAGAGAACTTCTTGATACAAATCCCGCCTGTTCTTTCTCACCGGGCAGGTTAAGCAAAGGAAGGTTCCTGCCGTTGGAGACGGTGCCGGTAACAAGCGGATTGTCAGGATTGCCGAGCAGGAAACTAACCACCACCTCACTGCCGATGCGGGGGATGAACATGGCACCGAAGCGCGCGCCGCTCCAGGGCTGAGATACCCTGACCCAGCAGGAACTGCTGTCATCATTCTTATTTTCGCTGTCCCAGGGGAACTGTATTTTTATGCGGCCGTACTCATCCGTATGCACATCTTCAGAGGCAGGACCGACCACAGTCGCCGTAAGTACTCCGGGTATGTCAGGTACGGGCGTGACACACTCAGGCCGCCACACTCTGGCGGTATCAAAAACTGACGCGTTACACTTAAAATCGGGTAAACCATCATCCAGGTTGCTGACAGCCTGAAATGTCAGGGAATGCATAATATATTCGCCTGCCTGATCAGGCAGCGACGTGAGACAGAACGTCTCGCCGCAACTTAGCCACCATGCCTGAATGCGGGCATGCGCATAGCGGGTCTGCGCTTCAAGCTGCTCCATTTTCAGCCGTGCAGCGCTTTGCAGCGTCTCCCGGTCACTCAGGTCATACGCATCAACGAAACTGATCCCCTGAGCACTGTATTCCAGGTTATTACACAGACATTCGCCCTCTGCGGTAGCCGCCTGTTCGAAACTGAACGCTTTATAATGAACAGAAGACACTGCCAGACTTACACGGGATGACCAGCTCGAAATGCCGCCATCCTCACCCTTTCCCGCTTCAGGCTGATAGGCCAGCTCAGGTGTTATTGCACGGTAGTGACCGGATGGATGATCGGCCAGGACAAGCGTATGTCGATCTTTGGTCTGGCAGAAGAAATAGTAAATTCCTTCCTGCTCAAGAAGTCGGCTGATAAAATCAAAGTCCGATTCACGGTATTGAATACAGTATTCATGCGGTGCATAACTGCCATGTAACCGCAGGTCAATATCGGTGATGTTATTCCCGCGTAACAAACGACACACCAGGTCGGGTACCGTTATATTCTGATATACGGACAGATTACGGCCCATTTTCAGCAGAGCCAGGCGAGGCTGTAACCGTGCGTGCCAGGTACAGATCCCCCTGTCATCGCTTTCTTCTTCCATTTCTGTTACGACCCCCTGCACATAACGCGAGCGCTGTCCTGAACCAACATGGCAGGCAAGTTCCTCACCCAGCAAACTCGCCGTTTCTGACGATGTCAGTGTTGAACGAAAGCGGATTGTGAAGTCGTACGGCGCAGACAACTGTTCTTTACCTTCCAGGGACAACAGAACCAGAGACGATGCAGACTGTCCGACAAAACGGATAAAGCGATTTTCCTGACCTGATAACATTTATTTATTCCTGTTCACGGCACACGGGTAAATAAACACGATGAAAACCTGGTCCGGGCTGCCCGAGACATAGATCCACACCGAGACATCCCCCCGGGACGCCGTGGCGATCATGTTTTGTAATTATTTCGACCGAGAATGCCAGTCCGGGACCAACATATTCGCGAATGCGTTTTAACAGGTCGGCATAGAATTTTCCGCCAGGCAGATACTGTGGCGCATGACTTAATGGCAACGGGCCCAATTCCACTGTAAAGCCGGAAGCCCTGTCTCTGCGCATCTGACCCAGCATAGGGGCCTGTCCCAGAGTCAGCCTGACATGACCAAGATGACAACACTGCTCAGAAGGAACCTTCAGCCATCCTCCGGTGAAAGAACGCACTCGGGCGGGAACGGAAAAAAGGTTTTCCAGCCATGTTTCAAGGTTCAGGGCTGACCGCACAGGGTGCATAAAAAGACCTGCGAAGGCTTCATTCTGAAGCGCAGGAGCAGACTGCATGACGCCAGCCAGCCCCAGCAACGCCTCGCTGAGAGGGCGTTGACTGTTCAACTCATACGAGGCGTAATAGTGATATTTAAGCCAGGCCAGATAACGCAGGGCATGCAATCTGTTATTAAAGATATCAATAAATGCTTTCGCCGTTTTATCACCGTATCGGTAATAGCGCTCCAGCATCCATTCTGTATACGTCGTGGGTAGTGCTCCCAGAGCACCCGTCATTCCATACATCAGAACCTCAACCTGCCATACTCCCTCTTCCGTTCTGATAATTTGACCCACTTCGCCTGCTGGAGCGTCAAGTGAAAGAGGCGATACAAAACTGATATCACTGGTCAGCGATTTTGTTCCGTTACTCTCAGGTCGTTCCTTCAGGCGCCGCAACATCAGGCGAACCTGCTGGAAAAAGTTATATCGGCTGAAAATCGTACTTAAATCCACGACAGCCTCCCGCTCCGCACAGGCCACACTCGCCGGCTTTCCTGATGAAATTCGATGCAGGTTACGACCTGTGAAAAGCTGTTTACTGGTGCATAAAGCGAAAGAAAGTGCTCAATAAAACGACAGAATAGAAAATACTCAGGTTCTTCTGCGGCGGAACTTTGGAAAGTCACACAGATCTCAACCCCACGCGCCATTGACAGGGGATCGTTGCTCACCAGACGAGCGGTCACAGGTGTTACAACGACATGTCTGATTAATCCGATCAGCTGCTGAATAGCGGGATTATCATTAATGTTATATAGCGCAAATGTTTCTTTAAGGACCTGAACCCCGTTATCGCCGCTGATGAGCATATGATTGAGGGATAAATGCGAGATGAGCCGCCAGCGTGAAGCCTGTTTTACCGGCTGAGAGACGGTTCGCGTGGGCCGCGTGAGTGCCGTAATGGTCACTCCCGCTACTGCCAGATCCGACTCGAAATCCCCTTCAGGATTACCATTGCGTATGCTGGAGGGTATATCCCGGTCATAGCAGGTCAGTTCTATATTAATCAAGTCATTCTTCGGCGTCAGAGGCTTTTCACCGCGGTCGGAAAAAGCAATAAACAGGCGGTTTGCAGGGCCACTTTCATCAACGGTTTCACGCTGCATACACTGCCAGTATGTCCCCTGCTCTCCCCCTGTAACGGAATGCGACAGACCAAACAGCGGCGCGATATCCCTTGTGCTGATTTCATTACCCGTTTTGTGCGTGGCACAAACGCGGTTCACTGACCATATTCCTATAGCATCACCATGACGGATATCGGGTCTCACAGGATATTCCGCAGTATCATCGTGCGGAACCAGAGGTTCAGCGCGCATTGGAAAAAGGTTTACTGCCGGCGTACAGTGCAGCCGGAAAAAATGTCGGTCAACCGAGCAAGCAATTTTATCCAGCATTGCAACCATCGCGCACTGGCGAAAACGCAGCCTGAACAACATGACCTCATTCGATGTCACAGTGAGTCCTGCGGGCAGGCTGAAATCAATAAAATGGAACTTCTGAGGGAAATAAAAATAATCCTGAAGCAGAGCATAGACCGGTGATATACGGGGATCGCATTCGAGAATACTCTCTGCACGGTTAAATCCCACGACCTGAATATCAGATTCAGAAAGTAAATAATGCTTTTCTCCGCAAACCAGTGAAAAGGCTTCAATCTCATCATTTATCAGTGTGTAAAGTATATTCACTGCCAGACTGCTGCCATTAAGATAAAAGCGCAGTGAGGGTGAATTCAGGATTGCTCCCGGCCAGACCTGAAGCCGTAATTCCAGTTGCCAGCGCAGAGTGCTGTTATCAAACCTGAGACTTGTTTCCTCAAGCGTCATGGGCTCCATAATGACCGGGTAAAGCGTCCTGAAATGGCAGACATGCTCCTCTGATTGTCGGGTATAGAGCATTGTCCCGGCCTCAACCTCACAGCCAGTGGTCAGTCCGCTGATTCTTTTGTCAGGCTGCATCTGTACAATACATACCGACGGGTACGGCCGGAGAAACTGAGGAGCCAGAACGGTCAGCAGAGCTTCGGTTACTTCAGGCATATCCTCATCCAGACGCTGCTGAATTTGCGCAGTAACAAGTGCAAAAGACTCGATGATCCGCTCAACGTGCGGATCCTCGGACAGTCCATCTGACATGCCAAGACGTCGGGCAACCTTCGGAAAATGACGGGAAAACCGTTTTCCGTATTTTCTGAGATAGCTCAACTCATTCTGATAATAAGAAAGCAACTTCTTTGACAGCATGTCAGAAACCACTGTTAACGTAATGAGAAATGGCTGAGGACGTCATCCCATTCCAGATAAAAACGGATGAGAGCATTATTTTTTTCAGCCTCAATAATAAAGGAACTGCATCCATAACTTTCGTTTCCGGCGGACACCGTGACGTCTTTTAAACGCGGTTCGAAAAGCTGAAGCGCACGTAAAATGCGGGATTCAAGAATAATATTTCTATCACTTCTGGATATCCCTCCCGGAAACACATCGCTGATACCGTAGTTAATGACCGACTGACATATTTCAGGCATGTCTGAAACGTGGTAGTGCCGAGGCCTGGATGAGAGCAGCATCAATAGCTCCGCTGCGAGCACCCCGTCATCCGAAATAATTTCCGGGATTTCATCCTGGGCGACAGGATTATCATCAGACAGCAGCTGTAAAAGCATAATGTTCCCATAAGCAGCACGCTATAAAGCGCGCTGCCGCTTAACTTAAAGTTTGGTATTAGTGACTTGATTCCAGCCAACAGGACCCTGTTTACTGGTTGAACCTTCAGACGTAATCATACTGGTCTGGAACTTAACCGAGCCAAATACCATGGCAAGCTGCTCATCAGGTATACCGTTTGAATTATGCAGGCTGATGTTATGGCTGGTAAAAATGCAATTCTCAAATTCCCAGCGGCAAATTTCATTATCTTTATTGTCAGTTTTGACGTTCAGCGCAATAATCACTTTTTTAACGTTGGTTCCCTGCGCAACCATATCAACCAGTTGGGTTGATGTGGCATCCAGCGCCTTCGCAATAGAAATATCTTCAAAATGCACGCCGCTGCTATTCAGTTGCCCACTGCCATTATCAATACTGGCCTGGCTATGCACGCCCATTGATGCATGACCGATAGCAATCCACTGTTTATACTGTTTATCAGTTACAATTCCTTTTACACCGTCGATTTGCATAAATAGATTACTTGCACTGGACATATCTTCTCCTGGTTATAATACGTTTTTTATCAGCCTGCCGATGCAGGTAATTCAGCTACAAGCCGAAGCGACATCGTCAGTCCCTCAAGTTGGAAGTGAGGCCTCAGATAGGCCACGGCACGATAGCTTCCGGGACATCCACTACCTCAATCCGGGCTTCGCGCAGCGGATGGCTGGCCTTAATATGCAGGCCGACATTGTCAGAGCCCACCACATATTGATTAATCCAGTTTTGCAGGAAGTTCTGACATTCTGTTCTGGACATAAAACTGCCGACTTTATCCCGCACAATCGATTTAAGGTAATGAGCAAACCTTGATGTGGTCATAATGTACTGCAGTTGGTTTGATAACCGCGCATTCGCGTTTGCAAGGTTGGAGTCATATTTCCGCGGTTTATTTGCCGACTGCACAGCGAAAAAGGCGGCATAATCCGTTCCTTTGCAGTACACCAGAGGAATGAACCCGAGGTCTGCTAACTCTTTTTCACGGCGGTCGGAGATAGCCACTTCCGTTGGACACTGCAATACCTTCTCGCCGGTATGCGAAATGTAGTTATACACCGGCATCGACTTCACCAGACCACCACCTTCAACACCGCGAATAGCCGCACACCATCCATGATCTTCAAAAGCAGAAATCATTCGGCCGGCCAGTTCATAGGCGGCATTGATCCACAGATAGCTGGCTCCCTCACGGCTCTCGTCGATTTTCTCTTCGAAATTGAACATCTCTACTGGTGTTGTTTTGGCACCATAAGGCAGGCGACCTATAACCCGGGGAAGTGTGAGTCCAACGTAGCGGGCGTCGTCGCTCTGTCGGAAAGAACGCCAGCGGATATAGTCTGACGTGTCAAAAAGCTTGCCGAGATCCCGGGGACGCGGCATCTCCTGAAAGTTATTCATACCAAACATGCCGGCATCCGCTGCCGTGAGGAAAGGGGCGTGAGCCGCCGCCGCCACATGAGAAATCTGCTCCAGCAGATATAAATCTTCCGGCATGGCGTCGAATTCAAAATCGCCCACAAATGCGGAGTACGGCTCTCCACCAAAAGTGCCGTATTCGCTCTCATAGACGCTTTTGAACAGGACTGACTGGTCAAAATCAGAGGCAGATTTAAAATCGCGGATCAGCTCTTTTTTGGTACAATTCAACACCCGGACTTTCGTGTTTTCCGTAACGCTGCTCTGAACCAGCTTCTGCAGACCCCGCCACGAAGATTCCATTTTCTGAAACGCTGGCGCCTGCATGATTTTGCTGATCTGCGCCGAAAGAAGGGCATCAATGACTGTGATGCGCTCCTCAATGCTACCCACCAGGTCATTACTTACAACAACAGCGCCTGTTGCCACCTCACTGAGGAAACTATCAAGCTGAGACCTCAGCTTGCTGCGATCAGACTCACGCCTGATAGCCTGGGTATTGTCAATTATCTGATCAAGGTAATCGGCACTGACCGCCTCTGTGACTGCAGCCTGCATTTCCTCAGCACTCATTCTGCCTCTTCTCCCACATTATCAACTTTCGTTTCTGAAGGCTGATTGGCCAGCAGTTCCGCCAGTTGTTCTTTCAGGCGATCATTACTGGCTGTACGGTTGCGTAAATCACTCAGTTGCTCCCGCAGCTCAAGTAGTTTTTTCAGAGGCTCCACCTGTAGAGCTATATTTTCAGGAGCGAAATCCTCAATAGAATTGAAACGCAGTGCGACCGACAGCTTTCCATCGTCATTATTCAGTTCATTATCAACCAGCATTTCGATTTCAGGCTTCATGCCCTGCATCACTTCATTAAAATTGTCTTTATCAATCTGAACAAAGCGTCGCTCACGAAGGGGCTTTTTTTCATCCGAAAATTCGCCCATCACACCAATAACCAGTGGCAACTCTTTCTGGGTTTCCGCGCCACCAACTTCAACGTCATAGGTAATATGCACGCGTGGCGGCCGGGCCTTGCCCAGTTTACTTTGGGTTTCTGACATGAATTAAACTCACAGACATTAAGATCTCAAGAGAAAATTAGATTTTTAATATTTAAAAAATCCGCTCAGTTCACCAGCAAAATCGGTAGCAAGCTAAAAACAGCCCCATAGAAAAGATAATGGAATTTGGTGACATCTCAAATAAGTTGAATTCGGCTTATTAACCTCGCTTTTTAATTTTACCCACGCTCAGTGTTGACGTTCATAATCCTCGCTGTCACTTTGCTCTGGTTTATTAACATGATCAGATTCCTGAAGAGGACATTTGGTTCCACTGCAGTGGGTGTCCCAGCATGTATTAGTTCTCTGACATTTATCATGCCCGCAAGCCAGAGGATAAAATTAAACAGATAACTTTAATAGCTCACTTCGCCCTGAAAAAGCATGTTAACGTCACAACCTTCACCTATCGTATTAAGCGAAGCAATTTCACACTGCGAGCAAGAATAAAAGGAATAATTAAAAAAATCACCTGCTTATTACCTTCCTTTAAACGCCCTAATAAAAAACCAGCCATCCACCCAAAAAATCATTATTACCAGCCGGATCCATATTATGTAATTTCATTCATCATCTCGTTAATGCGAAACTAATGTAACTAAATTTTTTTCCTGACACCACCTTTAAGTTCAGGAACCTTAAACAAAGACACAATCAAAAATGAACCAACTTTAAATTAATGTTAAATAAAGGTTGGCGCATCACTCACTGAAGAACAGCTTTCGAGCATGTATAATCAGATTACACAGAAAAAATGACCAGCAACAAAGAATTGAAAATCATACAACATGAAAAGAATATGTTATTTTTACAGCCAGCTCCTGAATAAAAATGAACAAAATCACCTTAAAAAATATTCGTATATTTTAAAAAATAGTTTTAACCCCTGATTATAATAGCTTCTGCCTTATAAATTTATGCAGGCTACATATTGATGGTATGTTGACCGAAATCCTGAGTACGGTTAGCAGCTGATGAGACTTCCGGTATACAGCCTGTGGCAGCGCTCCCGGGCCAAAACACCGGCTTCTGTCTCGCGGAGAATACTGAAGATTGGTGTGTAGGAAAAATACTTCTTCAAAGGATCTTCTCCAGTGACTTATGAATACATCACTATTCATGGTCAGCAGGTCAGCAGGTCAGCAGGTCAGCAGGTCAGCAGGTCAGCAGGTCAGCAGGTCAGCAGGTCAGCAGGTCAATCATCGATAAATTGCTCAGCATTGCAAAACTTGCACACCTCAATTTGTGATCCCATACAACTCCAGCTATTTTAGGATCTGAAAATCACGTTTAGTGAGACCACGTTTTTACAGAGGCACTGTTATGGACAACTACTGGGACACAAAAAGACTCTCAAACTATTTTCTGACGATGGCAAATCTTGAAGCTAATCATTTAGTTAACATAGCTACTTCACTTTCTCAATTTCACCTCAAGGATGCTCTTGTAAAACTGAAATTCCAGGATGAGGTGCGCGAGTTCGCTCGTTTACAGATCCATACCATTCGTACTTCAAATTCTGACGATCAGTGTCAGGAGTGCATTCAGAATCTTAAGCAGGAAAGTCAGCATCTCAAGATTCAGGACAGAATGCTTAGGACCGGTGAAGCTGTCGTATCGTCTTCCGTGCAGTTTTATCATGACCATGAAAAGGTCATTGGATATGTCATCAATGGGATCGGCGTGGTGTTAAGTGGCTTGCAAATCGTGGCTGGTGTCGGTCTGATTGTAGGTTCTGTCACTACAGGTAATATTTTAGGTGTTGTAGCGGGTTCGACCCTGGTGATGAATGGAGTGGGATCAGGGATTGAGAGCATAGGAAAACTCAGCGGTGTGCCTCACCCATCGAACCCAATAAGAGATAAATATGAAGATGTTGCAGATTTTTTTGGTTTTGATAAGCGACTCGGCTTGTTAGCCTATCAGGTAGTTGATTTGACAACATCATACTATGGCATTTTCAAACTGACTTTAAAGCCAGAAGCATGGCGGCTATACAAATATCTGCCAACAGACTATTACCGCAAGGTTCAGGTTATGAGTAAACCAGCACTTGCCTTAAAAGGCGCTGGAGCAGCCTATAAGGGGGCTGGAGTAGGTTTGAACCTATACCAAATGCAAAATAGCCCTGCACAAAACTAACCTCTGGTTTTTCTGATAAACCTGTTAGCTTTCCAGGAGAGGTTCAGAGGAGTCACAAAATAGACCACAAGAAATGCAAACGTCAGAACAATAATATATGGAATGGCATTTGAAGCATCCGCATTGAAAATGCCATCCAGTCCAATCAGTAGCAAAATAACAAGAGCAATGACACCGCCCCAGAAGCGTTTACTCAAATCAATAACGAGGCTTTGTAGTGTATCTTTTTTTGATTCGTCTTTTTTAATGATGCTCTTGAGCTTACCGATATCTTTAGCAGAGAAGCCGTTATTATAGAGTTCTTGCTCAAATTCGTTCATCTGATTCATCCTGAATAACGTTGCGATACGTGCGAAATATAGCACAGTGAACGAGACACATGCTAACCAACCTGCTTACCTGGCCAGCACTGGTATCAACGTTTCCTCACCTCAGAAGGCTCTGCCTGAACATCATATCCATGCAATTGCGCATGATATTAAAATGCTATATGCAAAAAACAGCATGCACAATAAGCAGATCGTAAGCACAGAAAAATACTAACCTATCCAAACAGCCATGCGAGTAATGCGGGCAATTCGTTTTTTGAACATAAATAAGAGTAAAATGTTGAGGTATCAAACTGACAATAGAGAAAAAAGAGTCTCAGTATGCAAAAAATAGGAGAGAATTTGGTACGCCCTACAGGATTCGAACCTGTGACCTACGGCTTAGAAGGCCGGTGCTCTATCCAACTGAGCTAAGGGCGCATGGAGATGGCACGGATTATACGTCGGGAAGCGGGTACGTCAACGTTTTTGCCGTTTCCCCGCAGCGAAGTGCTGCGGGAATAACCAATTGGCGTCAGTGACGACTGCGCCATTCGCTGAGCGACACGAGTTTACTGCTGCCGGTCAATTCTCCTTCCAGCTCAATCCCTTGTGATGTGAAGCGCGCGTTGTATTGCTCACGAAGTGCGTGCAGTTCCTGACTGTCCGGTTCCAGCTGGCGCAGAAAGCCCAGCGCGAGTAGCAGCTGCTGGCGGCTGATAAGCGGTGAAAAACCGGCGCGACTGAGAATCGTATGCCAGCGCTGGCTGTTCTCCTCGCTGCCATCAACAATCAACACCTGCCAGATCAGCAGTACCGCTGCGCCATTATGCAGATGCGTTTCATTATCGTGGCTGAGATAGTCGGTAAACTCTTTCGCGGCCTCTTTTCCCATCATAGAGATCATTGATTCCACCTGTACCGGTGGCAGCTGCAGTCGTTTGCTGAGCCGCTGGGCGGCGTGGCGTGAGCCCGCGGTGAGCAGCTGAAATCCAGCAACAAATACCACCGCCAGAGTCGCAAGCATTATCCAAATCATTACATCGTCCCCGGATTGTCCTGCAGATATCATACGCATGCAGGCTGGCATCGTCGCGACGAAAACATCGGAAAGCGCATACACGGCTGAAACTGTAACTGACAGCAGCCCACGCTTCTGACAAAATAGCGCCCTTCCCCGATTCAACACAACACAGTGGATTTCCTCTCTGATGGCAGCAAAAATTATTGACGGTAAAACGATTGCGCAGCAGGTGCGCGTTGAGGTTGCGGAAAAAGTGAAGCAGCGTCTGGCGGCCGGAAAACGTGCCCCAGGTCTGGCAGTGGTTCTGGTGGGTGAAAATCCGGCTTCGCAGATCTATGTGGCCAGCAAACGCCGCGCCTGTGAAGAGGTTGGTTTCCACTCCCGCTCTTACGATCTGCCTGCCACCACCCGCGAGGCTGAGCTGCTGGAGCTGATCGATAAGCTCAATCAGGATGATGAAATCGATGGCATTCTGGTACAGCTGCCGCTGCCAGCGGGCATCGATAACGTGAAAGTGCTGGAGCGGATTACGCCTGACAAAGATGTCGATGGGTTCCACCCTTATAACGTCGGCCGCCTGTGTCAACGTGCACCAACCCTGCGTCCCTGCACGCCACGCGGTATCGTCACGCTGCTGGAGCGCTACAACATTGACACTTATGGCCTGAACGCTGTGGTGGTCGGGGCATCCAACATCGTTGGTCGTCCGATGAGCATGGAGCTCTTGCTCGCGGGCTGTACGACAACGGTTACCCATCGCTTTACCAAAGATCTGCGTCATCACATTGAGCACGCCGATCTGCTGGTCGTTGCTGTGGGCAAGCCAGGCTTTATTCCGGGCGACTGGATCAAACCCGGTGCCATCGTTATCGACGTGGGCATTAACCGTCTGGAGAGCGGCAAAGTCGTAGGCGACGTTGACTATGACAGCGCATCAGCGCGCGCATCTTACATTACCCCGGTGCCGGGCGGTGTGGGTCCAATGACAGTAGCAACATTGATTCAAAACACGCTGCAGGCGTGCGAAGAGTTTCATGATAAAGAGGTTTTTTAAATGACAAGTTTTTCACTGGGTAAATTCCCGCATGTCGATCTGTGTGACCTGTTAAAGCTGGAAGGCTGGGTTCAGAGCGGTGCACAGGCGAAAGTCGTGATTGCCGAGGGTGAAGTGAAGGTGAATGGCGCGGTTGAAACCCGTAAGCGCTGCAAGATCGTAGCCGGTCAGACCGTGGAATTTGCCGGTTTCCGCATCACTGTGGTCGAGTAATTCCGGAGCGTCCCTGCGGGGACGCTATTACAGCGGTTCATCCTCCTTCACACGCGTCTCCCCTTCCCGTTGCTCCAGTGCAATATGATTCACCGCCGTATGCTGCGCAATCAGCGTTGCAAGTCGGGGTGAATGGCTGGTGATCCAGAGCTGACTGTACTCGCTGGCTTCGGCGATTAACCGCGCCAGCGCAGGCAACAAATCCTCATGCAGGCTGTTTTCCGGTTCATTCAGTGCCATAAAGGCGGGTGGACGCGGGCTGAGCAGCGCCACAACCAGACAGAGAAACCGCAGCGTGCCATCAGAAAACTCCGCGCTCTCCAGCGGACGCAGAATGCCATGACGGGACATCAGCATCTGAAAACGGCCGTTCTGCACCTCGACGTCAAACTGGCAGTCGGGAAACGCCTGCGCCATAACCTCAAACAACAGTTCTGAATGACCACGCTCCACGATGGTCGCCCAGGCCGCTGCCAGATTGCGGCCATCGTGAGCGAGCACCGGCGCACGCACGCCAATCTGCGGCGCACGAATCGGTGAGCCGGGCCAGACCGCGAACTCGTGGTAGAAGCGCCACTGCTGCAGACGTTCACGCAGTTGCGAAAGCTCCGGATAAAGATGGGGTTCGCCAAGCTGACCAAACAGCGACTCCTCCGGATGCAATACTGCCGGATAGGCGACGCGCTCACCTTCAACGTTGTGCAGAAAGGCGGTCTGGTTTTCGCGCTGCATGATGCAGGCAGAAGGACGACGTCGCTGGCCGCTGAGCCAGAGCCGCTCCTGCTTCACCAGCGGATCCAGATTGAACAGGCTGGTCGACAGTGGCTCGGGAAAACCAATCTCCAGCTGGTAATCCATATCATCCATCACCACCGCCAGCTCCAGTCGCTTTGGATCGTGTCGGCGATCGCCCCGGCGTAAACCACCGGCCCACATCGCTTTCTGGATGCCGCCTTCTTCAGCCAGCGCCAGCGCCAGACGACCGCTGGCAGCCTCATGCAGCAACCGCACCGCTTTATAGAGGTTGGATTTACCGCAGCCGTTGGGACCGCTCACCACATTCAGCTGCTGAAGCGATAGCGTCAGGTTCCGTATTGAGCGGAAGCCGCGGATCTGAATCTGTTCAATCGCCATAATAAAAAAGGGCGATTGCTCGCCCTCTCCGGTTTATTTTCGACGCCAGCTGGACCCTTGTGGCCCATCTTCGACGATGACACCCAGCGCGTTAAGTTTGTCACGCGCGATATCCGCTTCTGCCCAGGCTTTGGCAGCGCGTGCATCGGCACGAGCCTTCACCCAATGCTCAATCTCGGCAACTTCTTCGTCATTTACCTGCGCGCCGCTTTGCAGGAACAGCTCAGGATCCTGCTGCAGGATACCCAGCACGTTAGCCATTTCGCGCAGTTTAGACGCCAGCGCATGTGCTGAAGCACCATCTTCGCTTTTCAGACGGTTGACTTCACGCGCCATATCGAACAGCACAGAGTAGGCTTCCGGGGTGTTGAAATCATCATCCATCGCGCTGCGGAAACGCGCTTCAAACGCGTCGCCGCCGCTTGCAGGTACGCTGCTGTCGGTGTGGCGCAGCGCCGTATAGAGACGCTCCAGCGCCGCACGCGCCTGATTCAGGTTATCTTCGCCGTAATTAAGCTGGCTGCGATAGTGACCGGACATCAGGAAGTAACGCACTGTTTCCGCATCGTAATGTTGCAGCACGTCACGCACGGTAAAGAAGTTGCCGAGTGATTTGGACATCTTCTCACGGTCAACCATCACCATGCCGGAGTGCATCCAGTAATTGACGTAAGGGCCGTCATGGGCGCAGCTCGACTGAGCGATTTCGTTTTCATGGTGCGGGAACATCAGGTCTGAACCGCCGCCATGGATATCGAAATGCGTACCCAGTTGTTTGCAGTTCATCGCAGAACACTCAATGTGCCAGCCAGGACGGCCGTTGCCCCACGGCGATGACCAGGCTGGCTCATCCGCTTTGGACATTTTCCACAGCACGAAATCCATCGGGTTGCGCTTCACATCGGCCACTTCAACACGTGCGCCCGCCTGCAGTTGCTCCAGATCCTGACGCGACAGCGCGCCGTAATCGGTATCGCTGAGCACATCGAACATCACGTCGCCATTGTCCGCTACATAGGCGTGACCGCGAGCAATCAGTTTTTCCACCAGCTCGATAATCTCAGCGATGTGACGGGTCGCGCGCGGCTCCTCATCGGGCGGCAGGATCCCCAGCGCAGCGAAGTCATTGTGCATCTCGCCGATCATGCGGTTGGTCAGGGTTTCGATACTCTCGCCGTTTTCGTTGGCGCGTTTGATGATTTTGTCATCAATGTCAGTGATGTTACGGACATAATTAAGCTGATAACCGAGGTAACGCAGGTAGCGCGCCACGACGTCAAATGCCACGAACGTCCGCCCATGACCAATGTGACAGAGGTCATACACCGTGATGCCGCAAACATACATCCCGATTTTACCGGCATGAATGGGTTTGAATTCCTCTTTCTGTCGACTCAGGGTGTTATAAATCTTAAGCATTGAACGGTTCCGTTTTCGCGTGTGGTTGGCACTTTTAAGTATCCAGACATTGTGCCGTATTTTTATCGCTCGCGCGACGCAAAGCAAGCCAACTGCGCCGTGCTGCTGACGCGTCATTGGAAATTATGATATAAGAACGGTCGACAAAAAGAGGTACGCCAATCGACACCGCGACCTCAGCAACTGATGACAACCTTTACAGGACGACAAAAATGGTAACTTTCCAGACGAACCATGGCGATATCGTAATCAAAACTTTCGATGATAAAGCGCCGGCAACCGTACAGAACTTCCTGGATTACTGCCGTGAAGGTTTTTACGACAACACCATTTTCCACCGCGTAATCAACGGCTTTATGATTCAGGGCGGCGGCTTCGAGCCGGGCATGAAGCAGAAAGAAACCAAAGCCGAAATTCAGAATGAAGCGAACAACGGTCTGAAAAACACCAAAGGTACGCTGGCAATGGCACGTACTTCTGCGCCGCACTCTGCCACCGCACAGTTCTTCATCAACGTAGCTGACAACGACTTCCTGAACTTCCGTGACGAAAGCGTTCAGGGCTGGGGCTACTGCGTGTTCGCTGAAGTGGTTGAAGGCATGGATGTGGTCGAGAAAATCAAAGCAGTCTCTACTGGCCGCAGCGGCATGCATCAGGATGTGCCAAAAGATGACGTCGTTATCCAGAAAGTGACCGTCAGCGAGTAATGTCGCGCACGCTGTTTATCGCAGATCTCCATCTGTGTCAGGAAGAACCGGCGATTACCGCCGGTTTTCTGCATTTTTTACAGCGCGAAGCGCCCCACTGCGACGCGCTCTATATTCTTGGCGATCTCTTCGAAGCCTGGATTGGTGACGACGATCCCAATCCTCTGCATCAGCAGATTGCCCGCGCCCTGCGCGCCCTCCCGGTTCCGGTCTTCTTCATCCATGGCAATCGGGATTTCCTGATTGGCCGACGCTTTGCGCGCGCAAGCGGCATGACGCTGCTGCCGGAAGAGCAGGTGCTGACGCTCTACGGCCATCGGCTGCTCATCATGCACGGTGATACGCTCTGCACCGACGATGCGGGTTATCTGCGCTTTCGTGCCAAAGTGCACAATCCGTGGATCCAGCGACTGTTCCTGGCGCTGCCGTTGAGGATCCGCAAACGCATTGCGGCCCGGATGCGCGCCGACAGTAAACAGGCAAACCAGCACAAATCCCAGACCATCATGGATGTAAACCAGGAGGCAGTCACTGCCGCTATGCTGCGCCAGCAGGTGCCGCTGTTGATCCACGGTCATACCCATCGCCCCGCCATTCATACGCTGAACCTGCAGGGTGAAACGGCGGAACGCGCGGTGCTGGGTGCCTGGCACAGCCGGGGTTCCATGATTCAGCTCGACGCCAGCGGCATTCAGCTCATCGATTTCGACTTCTAATCTGCGGTTAATTCGCGGACGTTAGCGGGACGCAACCGTTTTCCTTGCGTGCTTCTCATGCTATTCTCGGTGCCCTTCAAAACCTGTCCGCCCGGCCAGGTCTGTTTGTCTATTCACAGGAGTTGACCGCATGTCATCCAACGCCCCGGCCCGCATCGCCATTGTTATGGGTTCCAGAAGTGACTGGGCCACCATGCAGTTCGCCGCTGAGATCCTCACCAGCCTGGACGTCCCTTTTCATGTTGAAGTAGTCTCTGCGCACCGTACCCCGGATAAACTGTTCAGCTTTGCCGAAACGGCAGCCGATAACGGTTTTCAGGTGATTATTGCTGGCGCAGGTGGCGCAGCACATCTGCCAGGTATGCTGGCGGCAAAAACTCTGGTGCCAGTGCTGGGTGTACCGGTGCAGAGCGCTGCACTAAGCGGCGTGGATAGCCTCTATTCAATTGTGCAGATGCCGCGCGGCATTCCGGTCGGAACGCTGGCGATTGGCAAAGCAGGCGCAGCCAATGCCGCGCTGCTGGCCGCACAGATTCTGGCGCTGCATGACAGTGGGCTGGCGTCACGCCTGACGACCTGGCGTCAGAGTCAGACCGATGAGGTGCTGAACCATCCTGATCCGCGGGTGGATGCATGAAGCCGGTTTGCGTACTGGGCAACGGCCAGTTGGGTCGTATGCTGCGTCAGGCAGGTGAACCGTTGGGGATCGCGGTCTATCCGGTGGGTCTGGAGGCGGATCCTGCTTCCCTGCCCATCGCTGACAGTGTGATCACCGCCGAAATCGAACGCTGGCCGGAGACCGCGCTGACGCGCGAACTGGCGAGCCATCCGGCCTTTGTTAACCGTGATATTTTTCCGCGTCTGGCCGATCGTCTGACGCAGAAACAGTTGCTGGACCAACTGGGGCTTGCCACCGCGCCATGGCAGTTGCTGGCCGATAAAAGCGAATGGCCGGCAGTGTTTGACTCGCTGGGCGAACTGGCCATCGTGAAAAGCCGCACCGGCGGTTACGACGGGCGAGGTCAGTGGCGTCTGCGTGCTGATGAGACGCATCAGCTACCCGAAGCGTGTTACGGCGAATGTATCGTTGAGCAGGGCATCAACTTTTCCGGTGAAGTCTCACTGGTGGGCGCACGCGGTCACGATGGCACCGTTGTATTCTATCCGCTGACGTATAACCTGCATCAGGATGGCATTCTGCGCACCAGTGTAGCGTTTCCGCAGGCAGACCAGGCTCAGCAGCAGCAGGCTGAATCGATGCTCAGCGCCATTATGCAGGCACTGAATTACGTTGGCGTAATGGCAATGGAGTGTTTCGTTACGCCTGATGGGCTGCTGATTAATGAGCTGGCGCCCCGCGTGCACAACAGTGGTCACTGGACGCAGAACGGTGCGTCGATCAGCCAGTTTGAGCTGCATCTGCGCGCCATTCTTGGTCTGGCATTGCCACAGCCGATGGTATTTGCGCCGTCGGTAATGGTTAATCTGATCGGCACCGATGTGAATCTCAGCTGGCTGCAGCAGCCGCTGGTGCATCTGCACTGGTACGACAAAGAGGTGCGACCGGGCCGTAAAGTGGGTCATCTGAATCTGACCGACAGCGATGCAAGGCGGCTCAAAACAGCACTCAATGCGCTGGTGCCCCTGCTCCCGGAAGAGTACGCCAGCGGCATCGCCTGGGCCGTTGAAAAGCTGTAGTTTCCCGTTACCCGCTTGCGGGTTCTTGGGGCGTTCCGGATAAAGGTTAAAGGCGGCCTCATGCCGCCTTAGTCAGCCCTGCCTTATGCCGCATCAAACTTCCTGAACAACGCCTTCCCTTTCAGTAACCGAATCCCAAGCCAGCCACCGCACAGCGATAACAGCAACGCGCCGCATAACGGCAGTGCCAGCCATAATGTCCAGTCAGGCTGCCACGGGAAATCGAAAATCTTTGTCTGTAATCCCCATAGCGCCGCTTCTGCTCCCATCGCGGCCGCCACGCCCGAGACGACGCCGAGCAGGGCAAACTCACACCACAGCGTGGTGCGTAGCAGTCTTTTGCCCGCACCCAGCGTGCGGTAGACCACCAGCTCCTGCCTGCGTTGCCGCATTCCGACCTGAATCTGCGCCAGCAGCAGTAACACACCGCAGGCAGTGACCAGTACCACCATGATCTCCAGCGCCCGGCTGACCTGCGTCAGTACCTGACCGATCTGCTGCATGATGCTGCCGATATCCAGCAGACTCAGCGCCGGAAAAGCACGATTCAGCTGCGCCAGCAGATCCGGGTTCGCCTCCATGCGGAAGCTGGTGAGCCAGGTCTGCGGCTGGCTGTCGAGCGCACCCGGCGGGAAGATAAAGAAGAAGTTCGGCTTCAGGCTTTCCCAGTCCACTTTACGCAGGCTGGTAATACGCGCGCTGAACGTCTGCGTATCGCCGTCGAACGTCAGTGTATCGCCGAGCTTCAGCCCCAGCCGATCCGCCAGTTCCACTTCCATCGACACTTCACCCGCTTTTGGTGGCCAGTTGCCTGCCACCAGCGGATTGTGATCCGGGCGATCGGCCAGTTCCGTCAGGTTGAGCTCACGGTTCAGGGCGTTATCCAGCTTCGGATCGGCCGGTTTGCCATTGAGTTCACTAAGCCGTACCCGCGCAATCGGGTAAAAGGTCCCGGGCGTGATCTGATGCGACTGCAGGAAGTCACGCACCTGCGGCACCTGATCGGCCGTCATGTTCAACAGGAAGAAGTTCGGGCTATCCGCCGGTAACTGCTGCTGCCAGCGATCCAGCAGATCGCCACGCATTACCAGCAGCAGCGCCAGCAGCATAAACGACAGTGAAAAAGCGGCGAGCTGGCTCAGCGTCATGCCGGGCTGGCGCAGCAGCCGGTTGATCGCCAGTCGCAATGCCAGATTGCGCACCACCAGCCGACGCAATAGAAGCAGAGTTCCCCAGCCGAGTAACGCCAGTAATCCTGCCAGCACCACCACACCCGCCAGCAGCGCCCAGAGCATTTTACTGCCGCCGACCAGCAGCGCTAACAGCGTCACGACCACCACGATCATTACCGGAATATAGAACTTCAGCGGCCAGAGATTTGCCACCGCATCGCGCCGCAGCACCCGCAGCGGCTGGGTTGCCAGCAGCAGACGATAGGGACGCAGTCCCACCAGCAGCGAAATTACAAACAATGAACCCACTGCCCAGATCCATGGCCAGACGCTGGCTGCCGGTAAGCTGGCAGGCAATACCGGTTTCAGCATCGCCATCAGGATCGCTTCCACACCCTGCCCCACCAGGCCACCGGCAATCGCCGCCAGCAGCAGCACCGCCAGCCACTGACCGATGATTAAGCGCTGCAACGCGCCGTGCGTCGCACCCAGGGTTTTCAGCACCGCCACCAGATCGTAGCGGCTGCGGCAGTAGTGACTCATGGCGACCGCCACGGCTGCAATCGCCAGCATCAGCGTCAGCAAGGCCGAGAGCAGCAGGAATTGTTGCGCGCGCTGCATCGAACGGCCCAGCGCATCTTCCGTGTTCTCAACGCTGATCCAGCGCTGATCCGCCTTCAGCTGCGGCTCAATCCAGCGGTCATAGCTGGTCAGCTGGTCAGGATTACCAGAGAATTTATAGCGCCAGGTGATGCGGCTGCCCGGCTGAATTGCACCGGTTTTCGCCGCATCTGCCAGGTTAATTAGCAGACGTGGCGCCATCTCAAACGGGTTAAAGCCGCCATCCGGCTCCTGAATTACCTCGCCGCTGATGCGCAGCTGGGTGTCTCCCACTTCCAGCGTATCGCCCACTTTCAGATTGAGCAGCGCCATCAGGCGCGGTGCTGCCAGCGCGGTGCCTGCCTGCGGTCTCAGCCCCGGAGGTTGCGTCTGTAAGGTGCCAAACATCGGATAGCGATCATCGACCGCTTTGACTGAGGCGAGTTGTGGCGACTGCCCGGCAAAGGTCATGGTCATGAAAGTCAGTTGAGAACTGACCGTCAGGCCGTTTTCCTTCGCTTTTTCCAGCCAGGCTTCCGGGGCAGCATCAGTGCTACGCAGCGTGCGGTCACCCGCCATAAAATCACGACTCTGCTGATTCAGCCCTTTTTCCATGCGATCGCTGATTGAGCCCAGCGCCAGTACGCAGGCTACCGCCAGCGTCAGAGCCAGCCAGACGATCAGCAGTGAGGGGGAGCGCCACTCGCGCCAGAACCAGCGCCAGATCATTGCTCCTCCCACAATTTTCCGTCACGCAGCCGCAATCGACGGTCGCAACGCGCTGCCAGCTGTTCATCATGCGTCACCAGAATCAGCGTGGTGGCGAAGTCGCGATTAAGAGAAAACAGCAGGTCGGCAATACGGTCACCCGTTTTACGATCGAGATTGCCGGTGGGCTCATCGGCAAACAGCAGGCCCGGACGACCGCTGAAGGCGCGGGCCAGCGCGACCCGCTGCTGTTCGCCGCCGGACAGCTGGGCGGGCAGATGATGCAGACGCTCACCCAGCCCGAGTAGCGTCAACAGTTCACGCGCCTGTTCGCGGCTCTGGCGATCGCTGTCGCCGCGCAACAGTGATGGCAGTTGAACGTTTTCCTGCGCATTCAGAGTCGGTACCAGCATAAATGACTGAAACACAAAACCAACCTGCCGGGCACGCAGTGCTGCACGCTGCTCTTCATTCATCTGGTGCAGCGGCTGACCCAGCAGATGCACTTCACCGCTGCTGCCATCGTCCAGCCCGGCCAGAATGCCCAGCAGGGTAGACTTGCCGGAACCCGACTCGCCAATCAGCGCAATGGTCTCGGCTGGTTTGACAACCAACTCAACTCCGGTGAGGATGGTTAACTGATGCTCTCCCTGACCGACGGACTTAGTAAGATGATGAACTTCAACAATGTTTTCCGCTGGCATTATCCCTTCCTGTTATTGATTCTTCTGCTGGTATCCCGTCTTGCTGCTGCAGATACCCTGATGGTGCTGGGCGACAGCCTGAGTGCGGGCTATCGCATGTCTGCCACTGCGGCCTGGCCCAGCCTGCTTGATAAGCAGTGGCAGCAGAAACCGAAAGTGGTCAACGCCAGCATCAGCGGTGATACTGCTGCCCAGGGACTGGCGCGCCTGCCTGCGCTATTAAAACAGCATAAGCCGCAATGGGTGTTAATCGAACTGGGCGGTAACGATGGTCTGCGCGGTTTCCCGCCCGACGCTATCGCACAGAATCTGAGTAAAGTGATCGACGATGTCAAAGCCGCTAATGCGAAACCCTTGCTGATGCAGATCCGTCTGCCCGCCAACTATGGCCGCCGCTACACCGAGGCGTTCAGCGGCATCTATCCGGAGCTCGCACAGCAGCATGCCATCCCTCTGGTGCCCTTTTTTATGGAGCAGGTCTATCTGAAACCCGAATGGATGCAGCAGGATGGTATTCATCCGAATCCTGATGCTCAGCCGTTTATCTCTGCGTTAATGGCAAAAGAACTGGCCCCCTTAGTTAAGCAGCCGTAACGCGCCAGGATGCGCAAATAGGGTAAATAAATGCAAAAAACTATTCTGATTACAGGTTGTTCAAGCGGCATTGGCCTGGTCGCCGCCCACGATTTACTGGCGCGAGGTTACCGGGTGATCGCCGCCTGCCGCAAAGCCGACGATGTCGCGCGTATGAACACGCTGGGTTTTACCGGGCTACAGCTCGATCTGGACGATCCGCAGAGCGTGGATCAGGCAGCAGATGCGATACTCGCGTTATGCGATAACCGTCTGGATGCGCTGTTTAACAACGCCGGGTTTGGCCTCTATGGACCGCTTCGTACCCTCTCCCGTCAGCAACTTGAACAGCAGTTTTCCAGCAACTTTTTCGGTGTACATCAATTAACGCTGCGGCTGTTACCTGCGTTACAAGCCAGCGGCGATGGCCGCATTGTGAATACCAGTTCGGTGCTGGGACTGATCTCCACGCCAGGCCGGGGCGCGTACGCTGCCAGTAAATATGCACTGGAAGCCTGGAGCGATGCACTGCGGCTGGAAGTGCGCAGCAGTGGCATTCGGGTCAGTCTGATAGAACCGGGACCGATTGAGACGCGCTTTACCGATAATGTGACGCAGGGCGAACAGCATAATCCGGTGCGTAACCCCGGCATCGCGGCACGCTTCACCCTGCCACCGGAAGCCATTCTGCCTAAACTTCGTCACGCACTCGAGAGTAAACATCCACGTTTACGCTACCCGGTGACACTGGTCGCACACGTAATGAGCCTGTTGAAACGGTTACTGCCTGGCTGGATGCTGGATCGCATTTTGCGCAGCCATTAATCAGGCCTGCGTAATAGCGCTTGAAGCCGGGCCAGTTGGCCCCATATTCTTAGAACAC
Organism: Pantoea jilinensis; assembly: GCF_019104105.1. Taxonomy (NCBI): domain Bacteria; kingdom Pseudomonadati; phylum Pseudomonadota; class Gammaproteobacteria; order Enterobacterales; family Erwiniaceae; genus Pantoea; species Pantoea jilinensis. Next base: position 3,045,211 of record NZ_CP077746.1, read on the forward strand.
TTTTTGCAAAGAGACTTATCCATGTCACCACAAGCTTCTATCATCGACATCAACGAATCTAACCTGCAGCAGACCCTTGAGCAGTCGATGCAGCTGCCGGTGCTGTTCTACTTCTGGTCTGAGCGCAGCCAGCACTGTCTGGAGCTGACGCCGGTGCTGGAGCGTCTTGCCCAGGAGTACGCGGGTCAGTTTATCCTCGCAAAGCTGGATTGTGACAAAGAGCAACGGGTGGCCTCGCAGTTTGGTCTGCGTTCAATTCCGACCGTCTACCTGTTCCAGGATGGCCAGCCGGTCGACGGCTTCCAGGGACCACAGCCAGAAGAAGCGATCCGCGCCCTGCTGGAAAAAGTGCTGCCGCGCGAAGAAGAGCTGAAAGCGCAACAGGCGATGGCGCTGATGCAGGAAGAGAAACCGCTGGAGGCGCTGCCACTGTTAAAAGATGCGTGGCAGTTGAGCAACCAGTCCAGCGAAATTGGTTTCCTGCTGGCGGAGGTGCTGATTACCCTGAACCGCAGCGATGAAGCGGAGGCAGTGCTGAAAGTGGTGCCGCTGCAGGACCAGGATACCCGTTATCAGAGCCTGATGGCACAGATCGATCTGCTGAAACAGGCTGCGGATACGCCGGAGATTCAGCAGCTGCAATCCGAGCTGGAAGCGGACCCGACTAACGCCGGACTGGCTGCTAAACTCTCGTTACAGCTGCATCAGGTGGGTCGTAATGAAGAAGCACTGGAACTGCTGTTCAGTTTCCTGAAATCTGATCTTAATGCCGCTGATGGCCAGGCGCGTAAAATGCTACAGGAAATTCTGGCCGCGCTGGGAACCGGCGATGCACTGGCTGCGCGCTATCGTCGCCAGCTATACTCCCTGCTGTATTAAACAGCAGTACCACGGGCCGAAGCGACTCGGCCCGTTAATCTGACAATGCGGAGGTTGTATGATTAGTGTTATTCCTGCCCTGATTATCCTGGCACTGGTAGCGGTCTGGGCGACCGTTAAAATCGTGCCACAAGGTTTTCAATGGACGGTCGAGCGCTTTGGCCGTTATACCCGCACCCTGCAGCCAGGATTAAGCCTGGTAGTGCCGTTCATGGATCGTGTCGGTCGTAAGATCAACATGATGGAACAGGTACTGGATATTCCCTCGCAGGAGATCATTTCTAAAGACAACGCCAACGTCACCATCGACGCCGTCTGCTTTATTCAGGTCGTTGACCCTGCGCGTGCCGCCTATGAAGTCAGCAATCTTGAGCAGGCTATCCTGAACCTCACCATGACCAACATGCGTACTGTTCTTGGCAGTATGGAGCTGGACGAAATGCTGTCACAGCGCGACAGCATCAACACCCGCCTGCTGCACATCGTGGATGAAGCGACGAATCCGTGGGGCGTTAAGATCACCCGCATCGAGATTCGTGACGTGCGTCCGCCGCAGGAACTGATTGGCGCGATGAATGCGCAGATGAAAGCGGAGCGAACCAAACGCGCCGACATTCTCACAGCCGAAGGTGTACGGCAGGCGGCAATCCTGCGCGCTGAAGGGGAAAAGCAGTCGCAAATCCTTAAAGCCGAAGGTGAACGTACGTCGGCATTCCTTCAGGCAGAGGCGCGTGAGCGTCAGGCTGAGGCAGAAGCTAACGCCACGAAAATGGTCTCTGAAGCGATCGCAGCAGGCGATATTCAGGCGATCAACTACTTCGTGGCACAAAAATACACCGATGCGCTGCAAAAAATCGGTGAGGGGAATAACAGCAAAGTCGTCATGATGCCGCTGGAGGCAAGCAGTCTGCTGGGTTCAATTGCAGGCATCGGTGAACTGCTGAAGGACTCACGCACTGAGTCGAAACGCTGATGCTGGCCGACATTATCGCGCACCCTCACTGGTTCTGGCTGACGCTGGGTGGATTACTGCTGGCGGCTGAGATGCTGGGCACCAGCGGTTATCTTCTGTGGAGCGGTCTGGCGGCGGTTATTGTCGGCCTCATTGAATGGTTTGTGCCGGTGAGCTGGACGACGCAGGGTTCCCTGTTTGCCGCGATGACGCTGGTGTGTGTGTTTTTGTGGTATCGCTGGATGCGCCACCGTGAGGCGCATCAAAAACCCAACGCTCTGAACCAGCGCGGCAGCCAGATGATCGGGTTGCAGCTTACACTGGATACCGCCCTGCACAACCGCACCGGCCATGTGCGCATCGGGGACAGCAGCTGGCGTGTTGAGGCAGATCGGGATCTGCCTGCGGGCACAGCGGTGGTCGTGGTGGGTGTTGAGGGCATCACACTGCGTATTCAGCCACGCTGACCGCAGCATCCGGCCAGATTATTGATGATGGGACACTCGGCACTGTCATCGCCGGGACAGGCGTCCGCCAGCGCCAGCAGGCGTGCGCGCATCGTATGCAATTCTTCAATGTGGGCCGCGATTTCATCAGCTTTCTGCAGCGTGCGGGCTTTGACATCAGCACTGTGGCGCGAGGGATTATTGAAAAACGCCACCAGCTCACGACACTCATCCAGCGTGAACCCCACCTGACGCGCCTGACGTAACAGGTTTAGCTCGTCAATGTGATGACCGCTATACGTGCGGTAACCATTTTCACTGCGCAACGGCGGTGTCACCACGCCTTTCTCTTCGTAAAAGCGAATCGCCTTGCTGGTCAGCCCGGTCTTTTTCGCCACATCGCTGATGTTCATTTGCGTCCCCTTGACCTTCCCCTTGATGGAAGGTTTATGCTTAAGCATGAATCGGAACTGACCAATTCGTCAAATGGGATTACAGAAGGAGTTGATTATGTCACACACTATTTCCCTGGCACTCGACGGCTTATCCTGCGGCCACTGTGTCAAACGCGTCAAAGAGGCACTGGAACAACGCGACGATGTTGATTTGGCTGAGGTCACTCAACAGGAAGCGCAGGTTTCTGGTCAGGCGGATGCGGCCGCGCTGATTGCTACTGTGGAACAGGCGGGTTATCACGCCACGCTGAAAACAGCAGACGCCTCCCCAAAGTCTGAACCGTTGACAGCATCGGAGCCGCCGCCGGAGGCGCTGACAACGGAGACCGCTTCTCATCCGGCAGAAAAAGCGTTGCCTGCCCATATGCTGCTGATTGAAGGCATGACCTGTGCCAGTTGCGTCAGTCGTGTTGAAAAAGCGCTGCAGCAGGTTACCGGTGTCAGCCAGGCACGGGTCAATCTCGGTGAACGCAGCGCGCTGGTGCTGGGTAATGCTGACCCGCACCAGCTTGTGGCTGCCGTCGATGCCGCAGGTTACGGCGCACAGGTCGTTGATGACGAGCAGGAGCGACGTGAAAAACAGCAGCACAGCGCTCGCCGTGCCATGCGGCGTTTCAGCTGGCAGGCTGCTGTCGCCCTGGCGTTTGGCGTGCCACTGATGATCTGGGGTATGGTGGGCAACAACATGATGCTCACCGACAGCAACCACACCACCTGGCTGGCGCTGGGCGTCGTAACCCTGCTGATCATGGTCGTGACCGGCAGCCACTTTTATCGCAGTGCCTGGCGCAGTTTACGCAATGGCAGTGCCACCATGGATACGCTGGTGGCACTCGGCACAGGCGCCGCCTGGGTCTACTCCTTTAGCGTGGTGCTGTGGCCCGACTTTTTCCCGCCGCAGGCACGCCATCTCTATTTTGAAGCCAGCGTCATGATTCTGGGACTGATCAATCTGGGGCATGCGCTGGAGCAGCGGGCGCGTCAGCGATCGTCTAAGGCGCTGGAACGCCTGCTTGATCTGACGCCGGCCCAAGCGCGGCTGGTCGATCAACAGGGTGACCGGCTGATCCCGGTAAGCGACGTCCAGCCTGGCATGACGCTGCGCCTGGTCACCGGCGATCGGGTTCCGGTCGATGGTGAAATCGTCACGGGTGAAGCCTGGTTTGATGAAGCGATGCTTACCGGCGAAGCGGTGCCGCAAAGCAAAAATCCGGGTGCGGCGATCTTCGCCGGCACGCTGGTGCAGGACGGCTCGGTTGAATTTACCGCCCGGGCCACCGGGAATCACACCACCCTGTCGCGCATTATCCGGCTGGTACGTCAGGCACAGAGCAGCAAACCGGATGTGGGACGTCTGGCCGATCGTATCTCTGCTGTTTTTGTTCCGGTCGTGGTGCTGATTGCACTGCTCAGCGGCGCAGTGTGGTATCTGTTCGGGCCACAGCCACACATCGCTTACATGCTGGTAATCGCGACTACCGTTCTGATTATTGCCTGCCCCTGTGCGCTGGGACTGGCGACACCGATGTCAATTATTGCCGGTGTTGGACGTGCCGCTGAACTGGGCGTGCTGGTCCGCGACGCCGATGCCCTGCAGCGCGCCAGCCAAATCGACACGCTGGTGTTTGATAAAACCGGTACTCTCACCGCCGGTAAGCCGCAGGTCAGCGAGGTGCTGGTCTGGGGTGATGCCAGCCGTGAATCCGTGTTAGCGACTGCGGCCGCGCTGGAGTTTTCCTCGGGTCATCCGCTGGCGAAAGCGATTGTCGCTGAAGCGAAACTGACGCAACCGCCTCAGTTAGCGCAATTTCGTACAATACGCGGTAAAGGGGTCAGCGGTATTCTGGATGGCAGAACGCTGCTGCTGGGTAATGCTGCACTGTTACACGACAGCGGCATTGATTATCAGGTGGCAGAAGCAGAGATTGCGCGCCTGACACAACAGGGGGCAACGCCGGTGTTACTGGCGGAACAGGGCCAGCTAACCGGTCTGATTGCGCTCCGCGATCAGCTTCGGCCAGAAAGTGGCGCCGCCCTGAAGCGGCTGCATCAGCAGGGTTATCGCCTGATTATGCTGACCGGTGACCATGAAAATACCGCGCGCGCCATTGCAGCCGAAGCCGGTATTGATGAAGTCATTGCTGGCGTGTTGCCGGATGGCAAAGCGGCTGCCATTGAAGCCTTACAGCAACAGGGCCGCCGCGTTGCGATGGTCGGTGATGGTATCAATGACGCGCCTGCGCTAGCGCAGGCCGAAGTGGGCATTGCCATGGGCGGCGGCAGCGATGTCGCCGTGGAAACGGCAGGCATTACATTAATGCGTGCCGACCTGAACAGCGTGGCGGATGCGTTAGCGCTCGCTTCTGCGACACTGCGCAATATCCGGCAGAACCTGTTTGGCGCATTTATCTATAACAGCATCGGTATTCCGGTGGCTGCGGGTGTGCTCTATCCGCTGACCGGTACTCTGCTTAGCCCGATTGTGGCGGGTGCAGCGATGGCGCTCTCCTCTATAACGGTGGTCAGCAATGCAAACCGCCTGCTGCGTTACCAACCGCCGCGCCAGTAATCGCCTTTTCAGCGCTGTTTTTCGTTCTCTGAAGTCGCTAGCATGGCGTTTTGAACCGCAAGGATTGGGAATGACAGGCAACATCTGGCGCTCACTGCGCGGCTTTATCAGCCAACTTTTTCCCGCCAGTTACCGCTGGCCTGCGATGGATGTCCGGCTTGGCGATCGTCAGTTGCATCTGGTGGGTAGCATCCATATGGGAACGCGCGACATGCAACCGTTGCCGCCGCGCCTGCTGCATCGGTTGCAGCAGGCGGATGCGCTCATAGTGGAAGCGGATATTACGCAGGGTGGATCACCCTTTGATCACCGGGGCGATCGTCCAGCACTCGCGACACGGCTGGAGAGCAGTACGATGCAAACGCTCACCGCAATGTGTCAGGAGATGAGTCTCAACCTGAGCCTGCTGGATAACCTGCCCGCCTGGCAGGTGGCGCTGATGTTACAGGCACAGCAGGCGCAAAGACTGGGATTGCGACCTGACTACGGCATCGATTATCAGTTGCTGCAGGCAGCAAAAGATCTGAACAAGCCGGTGATTGAACTGGAAGGCGCAGATGCACAGATCGCCCTGCTGACCGCACTGCCGGATGACGGTATGGCGCTGTTACAGGATACGCTGCTGCACTGGCATACCAATGCGCGACTGCTGCAGATGATGGTGAGCTGGTGGCTCGATACGCCGCCACGCCAGCCGGAAATTACCCTGCCCGCCACGTTTAGTCAGGCGCTGAATGATACGTTGATCGGTCAGCGCAATGCGCAATGGTGTCACAGCCTGCGAGGGCTCGCGGCAGGAAACTATGTGGTCGCGGTCGGCGCGCTGCATCTGTACGGCGAAGCTAATCTGCCTGAGATGCTGAAGAAGCCCTGAAAAAAAGAGAGCCGATAATGTTATCGGCCCGTCAAAGAGGAATTTGTTTATGATTTTGGTTATCGCCAGCAATCAGATTGCGGGCGCGAGGCCAATTTTACGCAAAGAACAAAATTTCGCCACCTTTTTCAATGGATCCGCGCAATAAGATTTTTCTTAGTAAGGAGCCCGTATGACGCCCGCCGTAAAATTGCTGGAAAAACAAAAAGTCAGCTTCATCCTGCACCCCTATGAGCATGACAGTCACGAAACGCATTTTGGTGATGAAGCCGTGCGCAAACTCAATCTGGATGCGCGGCAGGTGTATAAAACGCTGCTGGTGGCGCTGAATGGCGAGGCGAAACAGCTGGCGGTGGCGATTACGCCAGTTTCGACACAGCTGGATCTCAAGAAGGTGGCAAAAGCGCTGGGCGCGAAGAAAGCAGATATGGCCGATCCCCAACTGGCGCAGCGGGTTACCGGTTATCTGGTGGGCGGTATCAGTCCACTGGGGCAGAAAAAACGGCTGCCTACGGTGATTGACCATTCTGCCAGCGCATTTGACGCCATGTTTATTTCAGGCGGTAAGCGTGGACTGGATATCGAACTGGCACCACAGGATCTTTCGCGGCTGCTGGACGCCCCGTTTGCGGATATCGCCCGCCACGATTAAACCCGTGGCTGGGCGCAAAGCTGATCGATCATCCAGCGGCCCGCCGGGCCAGGTGGCGTGCGTCGCGACCACACCACCTCAATGGCGATATGCTGCGGCCAGCCCGGCATCGACAGCTCTTTCAGGACGTCATGTCCAAACTGCTTCACCAGCCAGCGCGGCAAAACAGTCCAGCCAAATCCCTGCTCCGCCATCTCTAACAGCAGTAAGTACGTGGGTGCCGACCAGATTCGTCCCATCGGCGCGGGTTCAGAGGCCTCAACCCAGGTGTTTAGCCGCAGGTGACGAACGCCTTCCAGCTCGCTTTCGCTGACGGTACTAAGCTGCGCCAGCGGATGATCGCGATGTAAAAAGACGGCCATCTGCGCTTCAACCTGCAGTCGTGCTACCGCAATATCCACCGGCAGATTAGGCTGTGCCCGCACCACACCCAGATGGACCCGCCCGGCCTGCAGCAGATCCAGCACATCGCCATCCTCGGCAATCATGACCTCCAGTTCAATCTCCGGATAACGGGCATCAAATTGCCTGAGCAGATGCTCGTGGTGATCGGTTTGCCAGAAATCGGACATAGCAAAACTCAGCCGGGGCTCAACGCCCTGCGACAGACGTATCGCCAGCGCATCCAGCCGCTCACTGGCGGCGAGGATTTGCTGAACCTGAGGAATAACACGGCGTCCCTGCTCGGTCAGGATGGGTTGACGACCGGCGCGATCAAACAGCACGAAACCGAGATCATCTTCTAAATTTGCCACTGCTGCGCTGATGGTGGACTGACTTTTACCCAGCGCGCGCGCCGCCGCAGAGAAAGAACCGCTCGCCACGGTCTGCATAAAAGCCTCAAGGGATTCCGGGGAGTAACGCATCTGAACCATCGCTTTTTTCGATAGGTGTTCATTTTATCTTAGCATTCTGACGTGTGAAAATGCGCCGCATTATTCAAGGAGAATTAACAATGCGTACCCGCTCAATTAAAGAACGTATTCTTCATGCTGTCTGCTTTGAAACGCTGGCGATTCTGACCGTTTCGCCGCTGGCGGCATGGGTGATGAATAAGCCGCTGTTTCAGATGGGATCGCTGGCGATTATGCTCTCAACGGTCGCGATGCTATGGAACATGATTTATAACAGCGGATTTGACAGGCTCTATGCGCCGGGCCAGAAACGCGGACCCGGCGTGCGTGTGTTACATGCACTGGGGTTTGAAGGCGGATTTATCCTGATTGGTCTGCCGATTGCCGCCTGGATGCTGGATATCTCCCTGGGTCAGGCATTGCTGGTAGAAGTGGCCTTTTTCCTCTTCTTCCTGCCCTACACCATGGCCTACAACTGGGTATGGGACAAACTGCGCGAGCGCTGGATTAGACGTCACTCCTGCCAGGCGTAAGAAAAAAGGGAGGCGCAAGCGCCTCCCGGTGAGTTCAATGCGTGGCGGCTGTCTGGTTCCCCCACGGCCAGATCCACGCCAGAATCATTTTGGGATAATTACGCTTCCGCGCTTTTTCCGCCGCCTCATCCCGCGCCTTAATCTGCTCATCCGTCAAATGCACGATCTGCCCTTTCGGCTCATAGTCGCTGGCTTTCACTGGCGAATGCGCCTTAATGAAGTCGCGCAGCACCTGCGCATCAACGGCTCCACTGTTGGCATACCCGGGGTGATTATCCAGACGCGGGTAACCGTCGCCACCTGCTGCATTGAAGCTGTTGGTCGCCATGCGATAAATCTGCGTGTCCTGCAGCGGTTTACCGTTAATGCTGACGTTGCTGACCTGCTTACCGTCGGTGGTCAGGCTGATGCCGGCAAACTGCGCGTAGCCGCCTGAATCAGGCTGAATATTAGCAACGACATCCAGATATTTTTTGATCTCCGCACCGGTCAGGGTGACCGAAACCACCTGATTGCCAAATGGCTGAACCTGCAACAGGTCACGCCAGTTCAGCTTGCCTGCTTTCAGTGAGGTACGAATACCGCCACCGCTCATCACCGCAAAATCGGCTTTGGTGAACGCCATCTGGGCGCGCAGAATCAGCTGGCCCAGATTCGTCTGCTCAAAGCGAACCTGCTCTTTTTCACCACTGAAATTGCCGTCAGCGCTGCCAACATTCATGATTAACTTCGCCTCTGCACGTTTCTGGAACGGCATCAGCAACTTCATCATGGCGGTGTTTTTCGGGATCTCTTCCTGCCAGGTCAGCCAGGTTTCGCTGCCATCTGCATTCTTTATCTTATGTTTGAGGTTAACCGGCACCAGCTGATAAGCCTCCAGCGTCACCTGACCATTACGGAAGGTGAAGTCACCGCGGCCGACATATTTGCCCCACTTGTCGGCCTGCATAATCCAGATGCCATTTTGCTTATCCGGCTCACACGGCTGGCCTGGCTGATAATTTTTTACGCTGACGTTCTCTTTTTCCATGCAGACCGCATCATGCGAATGACCGCCGACAATCAGGTCGATCGTTCCGGCAGGCAGGCTGCGCGCCAGCGTGACATCACCTATGCCGTTGCTGCCGTGTTTACCGTCGTCATAGTGGCCCAGATGGGTCAGCGCGACAATCACGTCCGGCTTCTCGGTGGCGCGCAATTCAGCCACCGCTTTCACCGTTTCTGCGACCGGATCGCGGAACTCGGTATCTGTCAGTCCGGCCGGATTAGCCAGTTTCGCCGTGTCCGGGGTGATAAGCCCGACCACCGCGATCTTTAATCCGAGACGGTTGAATACCGCCCAGGGTTTGAACAGGCGCTGACCGGTGCTTTTTTGATACACGTTGGCGGCCAGTAGCGGGAATCTCGCCCACTTCTCCTGCTTACGCAGGACCGCGATCGGCTTGTCGAATTCATGATTGCCCAGCGCCATCGCATCATAGCCAATGAGATTCATCGCGCGGAAATCGGGTTCAGCGTCCAGCTCATCGGACTCCGGCACGCCCGTGTTCACATCACCGGCAGAGAGGATCAATGCGCCGCCGCCGCGGGACTGAACATCGTAGCGCATAGTATCCATCAGGGTTTTCTGCGCGGCCAGACCATACTCACCCTGTTCATTAAACCAGAAGTGACCGTGCTCATCGTTGGTGTGCAGCAGACTGAAACGATAGGTGCGATCGGCCTGGGCGGCCTGTGAAAACAGCGGCATCACGGCCACCAGCAGTGCCATGCCCACCCCTGTCCATTTAGATAACAACACTGTGACTCTCCTTAATTTATCGTCTGGCCCGATTTTCTGCCGCTTTGCCCCACTGTGTCGCACATTCCCCCGGCGAACTCAAGGCCAATGCACATTCATCTGCCTGACACGCCCTGTTCTTTTATTTCTGATCCGCCTTTGATGAGCAGGACAGCCCTGCAAAGCGGCGTTAGTGCGATAACGCGCTTTACCAGTGACCCTGTCCGGTTATTGGTGGAGAGTGCAGATACAGGCAGTAAACGCTATTGCTGACCTCCCTGCTGACTGCTGTAAAAAGTGCCGCTGACAGAATTTAACTGCTCTGCACACACATTTATCTCTTTTTCACGCCAGAACGGCATCATTTACTGCATCTGATATTTATTTCTCATCCCCTGGTCTGAAGCGTCAAATCAGTGAATATTGCGGATAATGAATAAAAACACCCACTCAACTGTACATTTGACTTTTTTTCGTGGTTTTTTAAGGTATTCCCGCAAATTGCTCAGCGAAAGAATAGATTTTGTTTTAAACTCATTTGTTACAAGCGGACACATTTGTATACAAGGAGACAGGCATGCATCACACCACACCGCTGATCACTACCATTGTCGGAGCACTGGTTCTGGCATTTCTCCTTGGGATGCTGGCAAATCGCCTGCGAATTTCTCCCCTGGTCGGCTACCTGATAGCTGGCGTGCTGGCCGGTCCCTTTACTCCCGGCTTTGTTGCAGATACAAATCTGGCCCCTGAACTGGCAGAACTCGGTGTTATCCTGCTGATGTTTGGTGTCGGCCTGCACTTCTCGATGAAAGATCTGATGTCGGTAAAGTCGATCGCCATTCCCGGTGCCATCGCACAGATCGCGGTCGCGACGTTACTGGGAATGGGATTATCGTGGACGATGGGATGGTCATGGATGACGGGCCTGGTGTTTGGTCTGTGCCTCTCTACCGCCAGTACCGTGGTGTTACTGCGCGCGTTAGAGGAGCGACAGCTGATCGACAGCCAGCGTGGACAGATAGCGATTGGCTGGTTGATCGTTGAAGATCTGGTGATGGTACTGACGCTGGTGCTGCTGCCTGCGATTGCCGGCATGATGGAACAGGGTAACGCCAGCGCCGGACTGCTGGTCTGGGACCTGCTGTGGACGATTGGCAAAGTCGCCGCCTTTATGGTGCTGATGATGGTGGTGGGACGCCGTGCTGTGCCCTGGATTCTCGCCCGCAGCGCCGCCACTGGCTCACGCGAGCTGTTTACACTGGCGGTGTTAGCACTGGCACTGGGCATCGCCTTTGGTGCGGTTGAATTCTTTGATGTGTCGTTTGCGCTGGGCGCTTTCTTCGCCGGTATGGTGCTGAACGAGTCGGAACTGAGCCACCGCGCTGCGCGCGATACCCTTCCACTGCGCGATGCGTTTGCCGTACTGTTCTTTGTGTCGGTCGGCATGCTGTTTGACCCGTCGATTCTGGTCACGCAGCCGCTGGCGGTGCTGGGCGCGCTGGTCATTATTGTGGTGGGTAAGTCAGTCGCTGCCTGGCTGCTGGTGTCGCTGCTTGGCCATTCGCGTCGTACGGCTCTGACCATTTCGGTCAGCCTGGCGCAGATTGGTGAGTTCGCCTTTATTCTGGCCGGCCTGGGTATCTCACTTGGGCTGCTGAATGATGAGGGCCGCAATCTGGTGCTGGCCGCCGCCATCCTGTCGATTATGCTTAACCCGATTCTGTTTACCCTGCTTGAGCGTTTCCTGGCGAAAACGGAGACGATGGAAGAGCAGACGCTGGAAGAAGCAATTGAAGAAGAGAAGCAGATCCCGGTCGATTTCTGCAATCACGCCGTGATTGTGGGTTATGGCCGTGTTGGCAGCCTGATTGGCCAGAAGCTGCTTGAAGCCAATGTTCCGCTGGTGGTGGTTGAGAATTCCCGCACGCGTGTTGAAGCACTGCGCGAGCAAGGCATCAAAGCCGTGCTGGGAAATGCGGCTCGCGCGGACACCATGGAACTGGCCCGACTCGACTGCGCCCGCTGGCTGTTGCTGACCATCCCGAATGGATATGAGGCGGGAGAAGTGGTCACCGCCGCGCGTGAAAAACATCAGAATATCGAGATTATCGCCCGCGCTCACTATGACGATGAAGTGGAGTACATCATGGAACGTGGCGCCACTCGCGTGGTGATGGGTGAGCGTGAGATTGCCAGCAGTATGCTGCAAATTCTGCAGGATGAGATGACGCAGGGCGAGGATTTACAGGCCTGCGACGTAGTGCGCTGATTAAGTCTGGCCCGTATAGCTGTGATACCGAGACGGCACAGGGAACAGGTTCAGATCGGAAAGACGCAAAAGCCGTCATCCATGACATGCTCGGCCCGCGCCGTCCTGGCGCGGGACGCTTTCCTCTTCTGACCCTGTTCCCTGCGCGTTGAATTAATCCATTGCTGTCAGATTCACCCTCATTTAAGTTTGCAAACTGTCTGCCGCCCTGTGGCGACCCGCTTTACCGATCCCAGTAAGACTCTTCCAGACTGTCTTCCCGCTCCGGCAGGCCGCGGGTTAAACGCGGCGAATGCTGATTCAGCACCTGATAGCTGACACGGTTGGCATATTTACACACCTGCGCCAGCGACGAATAGGTCAGATACGGACGCGCATGTTTGCTGGAGTTAGGCACATTCAGGCTGTGATAGTTATTGGCGGTGATGTCATGCAGTAACGCCGCCAGCGCCCCATCACCGGCACCGTTGGTGTTCATGATCTTTTCCGGTCCGCCCATATAAGGCGCGATGTGCGAGAAAACACGCAGCGGCTGCTGGCAATCCTGCTGGCGCATTACGCGGCTGAACTCGTACTGGTTGAACTCAGCAATCGCACCCGGCAACAGCGGATGATTGGTTTTACGTTTGAACTCGTCTTCGGTGTAGCCCGCCATGTAAAGCCCAATCGGGCCGGCGGTGCAGAGCACCAGATCCACCCAATCCAGCGCCATATTGGAAGCGAGCAGTGGATCGGCTTCGCCGGTCAGCGCCAGCGCTTCCTCTTCATTCATGGCCACAATGCTGACATGATCACGCAGGAAGTCCCGCCAGAACTCAGGATTATCGCCAATCACATGCTTGGTGCCCAGCGTCAGCACCACCGGCACGTTGTGACGTTTGGCATACTCAATCGCCCGTAACGTCGCCTGCGGCATCGGCTCACCTTCGGCGCAGCGCACCAGGTAAGAGGTCAGTACCAGGGCAGAGGCACCGGCAATCACCTCTTCCGGCACGTTATCCGGATGTAACTGGTTCATCTGGCCTGGGCTGATAGCAAACGTTCGCTCGCCATGTTCACCAATCAGCGTAAAGCAGCGGCCAATAGCGCCATCGACACCCTGCAGATAGTTGAGATCGACCCGGCTTGACGTGTTACAGAGATAACGATAGGCGTAGCCGCCAATCTGGATGTTATTGCACATAACACCCAGCAGCACCGAGCGGTCATCAGCCAGTACCGAGAAGTTATGCAGCGTGTTACCGATGGTGCCACCGGCAAACTGATGGGTGATCAGCGCTTCGCGCATCAGCTCGTTATAGAGCGCTTCCGCGACGGCATTATCGATGACCAGCGAGTGCCCGGCACTCAGGCCGTAGCGCTCAAGAAAAGCGTCATCGACTTTTGCTTCGATATCCACCAGCGTCTGGTCGATACCCACCACCCAGCTGCCGGCATCAACGTCGTGTTGTGCGGGTTGTAACAGGGGATCGCGTGCGCTGACGGGAAAGTAGTGTTTGGATTTGCGTTTGCCGGGAAATTTCATCGGGAGGTGCCGTCTGGAAAAACAGGCGGAGAATGATATCACACTCTCCGCCTGCGCTTTAACGGCGTGCGTCGACCAGTTGCGCCATCATGTCGATATGCGCCTCATCGGCGTTCAGCGCAGGGATATACTCAAACTTCTCACCACCGGCATGCATGAAGATCTCGCCGTTTTCGCCACTGATCTCCTCAAGCGTCTCCAGACAGTCAGAGGAGAAGCCCGGACTCATCACCTGAACATGCCTGATCCCTTTGGCGGGCAGGCTTTCCATGGTTTTGTCGGTGTAAGGCATCAGCCAGGGTTCACGACCAAAACGTGACTGGAAGGTCATCATGTACTGACCGTCACGCAGACCCAGTGCTTTAACCAGGGCCGCAGTGGTATCCGCACAGCGCTGCGGGTAGTCATCGCCTTCGTTGGCAAAACGCTGCGGAATGCCGTGGAACGATAACACCAGCAGATCGGGCTGACCGTGCCGCTCAAATGAGCGCTCCACCGTCGCTTTCAGCGCGGCGATATAGGCCGGATGCTCGGCATAGTCGCGAATAAACTGCACGTCAGGCAGCGAACGGTAATCTTTGAATACGGCGGTCAGACCATCCCACACTGAGGCCACAGTGGAGCAGGAGAATTGCGGGTAGAGTGGCAGCACAATCAGGCGGGTCACGCCCTGCGCCATCAGCTTATCGACTGCACTTTTCAGGCTCGGGTTACCATAGCTCATGCCCAGCTCGACGGGCATATCAACACGGGCCGCCAGGGCATCGCGCTGACGCATGCTGTAAACCAGTAGCGGTGATCCCCCTTCCATCCAGACCGATGCGTAGAGTTTAGAGACGCGTGGCGAGCGAAACGGCAGAATGACAGCATTGAGAACCGGCCACCAGAGCCAGCGCGGCGCATCAACCACGCGCGGATCGCCTAAAAATTGTTTCAGATAGCGTTTAACTGCAGGTGTGGTTGGGGCGTCTGGCGTACCTAAATTTACCAATAACACGCCGGGCTTATCTTGCCTCATTGGAGTTCCTTGATGACAGCGGGGATGCGTGAAAACGGGGAAATTGTAGCGGAATTAGTGGGAGGTAAAATCGATTACTGCAAAAGGGGCCAGTAATACCGGCCCCGTTGAGCTTAGCCGAGGATCTTAGCCAGCTCAGCACTCACTTCGGTCACCTTACGGGTCCCGTCGATTTTGTGATAGGCGGTGTTGCCCGCTTCCGCTTCTTTGCTGTAGTAAGCAATCAGTGGCGCGGTCATCTGATGGTATTCCACCAGGCGCTTACGCACGGTCTCTTCCTGATCGTCTTTACGCGTGGTCAGCTCTTCGCCGGTCAGATCATCTTTGCCTTCCACTTTCGGTGGATTAAAGGTGACGTGATAAACGCGGCCAGATGGGGTGTGAACACGACGGCCCACGATGCGTTCAACAATCAGTTCGTCCGGTACGGCAAACTCCAGCACGTGATCAACCTTGATCCCGGCCTCTTTCATTGCATCTGCCTGAGGAATGGTGCGCGGGAAACCGTCCAGCAGGAAACCGTTTTTGCAGTCTTCCTGAGTGATACGCTCTTTGACCAGCGCAATCACCAGCTCATCGGTCACCAGTTTGCCAGCATCCATAATGGCTTTCGCCTGGTTGCCCAGCTCGCTGCCTGCTTTTACTGCTGCACGCAACATGTCGCCGGTGGAGATTTGCGGAATACCGTACTTCTCCATGATGAATTGGGCCTGAGTCCCCTTACCTGCGCCCGGAGCTCCGAGCAGAATAATACGCATTGCGTAAATCCCCTTGCGAATCGCATTGATCTATCTTAGAAGCGGAAGAACATACCATTATGACCCGCTCATCACAAGGAAGGGCGCGGATCGCGCAGGGTGACTTTAGCGGCTTTCTGGCCCTGACCCCGACCCGCCCGGCCTGACTGACGCTTTTTCAGATTTACCACCTGCGCTGAGCAGAAATTGCAGTCGCCGACTCAGATGATGCGTCATATTCACGCTTTTTTTGCCGCTGCCCCGCACGTTAGCATTCAGCTGCAGCCTCGCCAGCTGCGGCCATTTCACCACATCGTCCGCATCTGACAGCGCAGAGATCAGCGAGGCCGGAACATTAAAGCTGGCGAACGGCAAACCAGGCTGATGACAGGAGTTCAGCGGCAGTGGGGATGACAGGGAAAGCGCATCGACGGTGGCAGCATTGTAGGGGCGCCACAGCGGATCGTCGAAGCGGCGCAGCGCCTCATACGTGGCGTTAAGAGTCAGTCCCTGTTCAAATAGCCGCAGTTCGCTGCGCACCAGCGTACTGAAGTCATGGGTCCGCAACGCTACGAGCACCAGATCGCTGCAGATCTCAGCGTGGCGATCCAGCCGGGTAACAAACAAATGGGATTCATCGATCAGTCTTTGATGCAGCACGCTGGCGAAGCTCTCGCTCGCCTCAGTCACGCCCTGATTCTGGCAATCCTGTAAGGGACGCACGCGGCCATTCGGCAATTCGATATGAGGAACCAGCATAATGCTGCCTGCTATCAGCGGAACCGCTGGCAGGTTACTAAGTTCGGTGATCGGATAACGCGAGGCGTAGCGCTGCTGATTACGTGCCTGCTCCTGACGCAGAAAAAGCTGAGAAAGCAGGACCTGCGCTACATGCAGTGAGGGCGCGAAGAAGAGATCGAATTGCTCCAGCCGGTAAAAGCGTGAGAGCGCCAGGCGTAACCGATGGCGCGCCTCTGCTGACGTTTCAGAGGATAAAGGGCTGTGAGCCATGGTTGTCTCGCTTCAGGGAGTGTGCGGCGTGAGCGCAGGTTAAGCGAGGCGGAATATCGGTGAAAAAAAACACAGATATAAGGCTGAGTCAACCCGCCAGAATTTGCTTTACAGAGTAGAGGAATGCGGCTGGACATTAAAATGATATAAATTAACAATCCCTGTTAGGTTTCTGCACAGGAGATAGGGATGAACGGACTGCCACCACTCAGAGCGCTGCACTATTTTCACCAGGCAGCCTTACACAGCAGCTTTAGTGTGGCGGCTGAACATCTGCATGTGACCCACAGCGCCATCAGCCATCAGATTCGCCAGCTGGAGAGCTGGATGGGTAAGCCGCTGTTTGTCCGTAGTCATGGCCGCGTGAAACTGACCGCACACGGCGACCGGCTGCTTCTGAGCTGTCAGCAGGCATTCAGTGAGTTACGCAGCAGCTGCGAGACTATTCGCACCGGCCTGCTTCAGCAAATCCGCGTCTCCTGTGCTCCCAGCTTTTTGTCACAATGGCTGATCCCCCGAATCGCCAGCTTTTACCAACGCTATCCGGAGATTGAAGTTCACTTTCTGCCGCTCGCTGAGATCGCGCAACTGCGCAGCGAACATGTGGATGTACTGATCCTCAGCCATGGCGATCCACCTGAACCCGATTTAGACGCCACGCTGGTCAGCGAGGATGAGATTGGACCGCTTTGCGCACCGCATTTTGCCACGCAACTGCGGGTCGGAGAGGATCTGGTAGCACTGCCTCTGCTCCATGCAGATACCCGACGGCACGCCTGGTCAGAGTGGGCGGTCCAGACCGGAGTCAGGGGTCGCTTTAATAGCGGTAAACATTTTGAGACGCTGTCGCTGGGCATTCAGGCCGCACGAAGTGGTCTGGGTGTTCTGATGGCACCGCGTTTGCTGGTTCGCAAAGAGCTGGAAGATGGCACGCTGATCGCCCCGCTGGGCTTTGTTCCCGTGGAGCGTGCGACCTGGATGATGACGAAGCAGAGCCGTCGTCAGGATACAGAGATCCGTGTGTTTCGTGACTGGCTGCGTGAGGCCGCACAGCCATAAAAAAAGCCGGTGAAAACCACCGGCCTGTTGCCGTTATGCGGTCAGCAGCTGGTTCATGCGGCGGATAAACTGGTTTGGATCGTCCAGCGTACCGCGCTCTGCCAGCAACGCCTGATCCAGCAGCAGCTCAATCCACTCACCGAAGCGTGCTTCATCCTGCGTATCCGCAACACGTTTCACCAGCGGGTGATCCGGGTTGATTTCAAACAGGTACTTCACTTCCGGCACTTCCTGTCCAGCCGCCGCAAACAGCTTCGCCATCTGCGTGGTCATCTCGTTGGCATCGGTAGTCACAATCGCTGGCGTGTCGGTCAGACGATGGGTCAGACGCACCTCTTTCACGCGTTCGCCCAGCAGATTTTTCACACGCTCAACAAATGGCTCCAGCGCTTTTTCCGCTTCTTTCTGCTCTTCGGTCTCTTCATCCGCCAGTTTGCTCAGCGACTCATCCGCTTTGCTGACCGACTGGAAGGTCTTACCGTCGAACTCAGTGAGGTAGCTCATCATCCATTCGTCGATGCGGTCAGAGAGCAGCAGCACCTCGATGCCTTTTTTGCGGAACAGCTCCAGGTGCGGGCTGCTCTTCGCAGCGGCATAGCTGTCAGCAGTGATGTAGTAAATCTTCTCCTGACCTTCCACCATGCGGCTGACGTAATCTTCCAGTGAAATGGTCTGTGCTGAACCTTCGCTCTGGGTGGTGGCGAAGCGCAGCAGTTTCGCAATCGTTTCCTGGTTGGCGTTATCTTCCGCCGGACCCTCTTTCAGCACCAGGCCGAACTCATTCCAGAAGGTCTGGTATTTCTCGTTGTCATCTTTCGCCAGTCTTTCCAGCATCTGCAGAGTACGCTTCGTCAGCGCAGCACGCAGGCTCTGGGTCACGCGGCTATCCTGCAGGATCTCGCGGGAGACGTTGAGCGGCAGATCACTGGAGTCAATCAGACCACGCACAAAGCGCAGGTAGTTCGGCATAAACTGCTCAGCATCGTCCATGATAAAGACGCGCTGCACATAGAGTTTCAGGCCATGTTTCTGATCGCGGTTCCACATATCAAATGGCGCACGCGCCGGAATGTAGAGCAGGCTGGTGTACTCCTGCTTACCTTCCACCCGATTGTGGCTCCAGGCGACCGGGTCGCTGTAGTCATGGGCGATATGTTTGTAGAACTCGTTGTACTCGTCGTCGCTGATCTCAGCTTTGTTGCGGGTCCACAGCGCCTGGGCTTTGTTGATCTTCTCCCAGTGAGTTCCCTCGCCCTCTTCATCTTTGCTCTCGATCTCAACCGGCAGCGCGATGTGATCGGAATATTTACTGATGATGCTGCGAACGCGCCATGCGTCCAGGAACTCATCTTCGCCTTCGCGCAGATGCAGCGTGATCTCAGTACCACGATCGGCTTTCTCGATCTCAGCCAGGGTATATTCGCCCTCGCCCGCAGATTCCCAGAACACACCTTCATCGGCAGATGCGCCCGCAGCGCGGGTACGAACGGTGACTTTATCTGCCACGATAAAGGCAGAGTAGAAGCCCACACCGAACTGACCGATCAGTTGGCTGTCTTTAGCCTGGTCGGAGCCGAGGGATTCCAGGAAGGATTTGGTGCCCGATTTGGCGATAGTGCCGAGGTTCTCAATGACCTCATCGCGACGCATACCGATACCATTGTCGCTGAGCGTGAGGGTACGGTTGTCCTTATCAACAGAGAGACGAACGCGCAGCTCGCCGTCACCTTCATACAGGCTGGAATCTGACAACGCGCGGAAACGCAGTTTGTCTGCCGCATCCGAGGCATTGGAAATCAGCTCACGCAGGAAAATCTCTTTGTTTGAATAGAGAGAATGGATCATCAGGTGCAGAAGTTGTTTTACTTCCGACTGAAAGCCACGGGTCTCTTGTCCTTTCATGGTCATTGCTACCTCAACAAAACAGGTTGAACAAACGTTGTTGAGGTTGATGTGGGGATGACGCGGGGGTTTTCAAGCCGGTGTCTTTCACAACACCGGCAAGTGATTAAAATTTAAACTTCTGTCGACCTGCCAGCGAGTGGGACAGCGTGGTGCCATCGACCATCTCCAGCTCTCCGCCCACCGGCACACCGTGCGCGATACGGCTGGCGTCAACGCCATACTGACCACAGAGTTCCGCAATGTAGTTTGCGGTCGCCTCGCCTTCCACCGTCGGATTGGTCGCGAGGATCACTTCCTGCAGCGTTTCACTCTCCAGTCGCTGTTCCAGACGATCCAGGCCGATATCTGCCGGACCAATGCCGTCGAGCGGCGACAGATGTCCCATCAGCACAAAGTAGCGGCCGCCAAACTGGCCGGTCTGCTCAATGGCGTGAATATCTGCCGGGCTTTCCACTACGCAGATTTGACCATTCTGCTGACGCCGTGGATTGGCGCAGATGGTGCAAATTTCCTGCTCGGTGAATGTCCGGCAATCAGCACAGTGACCAATCTCCGACATCGCCCGGGTCAGCGCCTGCGCCAGGCGCATACCACCGCTGCGATCGCGCTGCAGCAGCTGAAAAGCCATGCGCTGTGCCGATTTCGGCCCAACGCCGGGCAGACAGCGCAGCGACTCCATCAATGATTCAAGCAGTGGACTGGTTTGCATCAGAACGGCATCTTAAAGCCTGGTGGCAGCTGCATACCCGAAGAGACAGACGCCATCTTCTCTTTCTGGGTTTCATCAATGCGACGTGCCGCATCGTTGAACGCCGCAGCGATCAGATCTTCCAGCATATCTTTGTCATCTTCCAGCAGGCTGGGATCGACTTCCACGCGACGGCAGTTGTGCGCGCCGTTAATGGTCACTTTTACCAGGCCAGCACCCGATTCGCCGGTCACTTCAATCGCGGCGATCTCTTCCTGAACCTTGGCCATTTTGTCCTGCATCTGCTGGGCCTGTTTCATCAGGTTGCCCAATCCGCCTTTACCACCAAACATAGTTTTCTCTCTCAGCTAAGGCTACAACGCTATCGTTACGATAGCAGCAGCGTGTTCAAACAGGTCGGATACTCTCCTCATCCAGATCAGCATCGAAAAATCGCTGCAGCGTCTGGATGTGGGTATCACAGGTGATCGACTGACGCGCCTGCGCCAGTTTCTCTTCGTAAATGGCCTGACGCCACTCCAGTGGCGTCAACACCGATGAATTATCGTCTTCAACGACCGAGAGTTCAACTTTCTGCCCGGCACGCTCACTCAGTGCATCGCATAACACCTGCTGCGCCGACGGTGAATTCAGATGACGCTGACTGCTGCGTAAATGCAGGCAGACCCCGTTTTCGGTGGTCTCTTTCCAGGCATTTAATGCCAGCTGCTGCACCAGTTTTGGCAGCGGCAGGGTCGCAATCTCTGCGGCCCAGGGATCGCGCTGTTGCGCTTCTTCCGCCAGTCGCGCCGCCAGCTCAGGGGTTTTCTCATGCTCCAGCGCAGAACGCAAGGCCTTCGGCGTCGCGACCGGCTCTGCCACTTCAACCTGCTGATTAACGGCTTTCCAGCGGTAAGCTTCCTCTTTTACCGGCGCGGCAGGCTCGCGATCGCGGATACGCTGCTGACTGCGCTCGGTAACCGAAGCCAGCCGCTCCAGTGCCGAGTTGGCCGGCCGCGCACCTGGCGCCGCCGGCTCACTCTTTTTTGGTTTGTTCGCTCCCTGACGCAACAACTGCGTGCGCGCCTGGAGGAGCTGGCTGGTGGAGCTTGAAAGTGGCGCTTCAGGTGCCGCATCCGGCGGAGGCGCGGGTTGCGGAGCCGCATCAGGCGCGGCCATCTGCGGCTGAGCGGCAACGTGCTGTTGCGGCGCAGGCATCGGCGGCTGAGGCTGCTGCGCCACAGGTGACGCTGTCTGAGCAGGTGACGCTGTGGCGGGCTGTGCTGCCGTGTGTCGTGCTGAAGGCGAAGGCCCGGAAGGTGCCGGTGCCGTCTGCGCCGGCGCGACAGGTGCCATCTGCTGAGTTAACGCGGGACGGGCAATCGGTTCTGCCACCGCCGCTTTGGGGTGGAACGCCAGTGCGCGCAGCAGCGTCATCTCCACGCCCATGCGGCGATCGGGCGCAATCGGCAGATCCTTGCGGCCCATCAACAGCGTCTGATAATAGAGTTGCAGATCGGCGGGTGGCACCACGCGAGCGAGTTCACGCAGTCGCAGAGCGTTGCTCTCGTCATCATCGCTGAGCGAAGCCGGCAGCAGTTGCACCATTGCAATCTGGTGCAGCAGGCGCAGCATCTCCACCAGCAACGCCTCCCATTCCACACCGCGTGAAGCCGCCTGGCTCAGCAGTGTCATGACCTGCTGACCGTCACCGTCCACCAGCGCTTCCAGTAGCCCAAGCGGCTGTTCATCATCCAGCGTGCCGAGCATGACGCTGACCGTGTTGCTGGTCACCGCGCCCTGCCCCATGGCAATCGCCTGATCGGTGAGGCTCAGCGCATCGCGCATACTGCCATCGGCGGCGCGCGCCAGCAGCTGGAGCGCCCGGGTTTCGCTCTCAATCTGTTCCTGCTTCAGCACATGCTCGAGCTGCTGGCGGATTTGATCAACATCCAGCGCTTTGAGATGGAACTGCAGGCAACGCGAAAGAATCGTCACCGGCAGTTTCTGCGGATCGGTAGTCGCCAGCAGAAACTTAACGTGTGAAGGCGGCTCTTCCAGCGTCTTTAACAGCGCATTGAAGCTGTGACGCGACAGCATATGCACTTCATCAATCAGATAGACTTTGAAGCGTCCACGGGCCGGGGCGTACTGCACGTTGTCGAGCAGATCGCGGGTGTCTTCAACCTTGGTACGCGATGCGGCGTCAATCTCGATCAGATCGACAAAGCGGCCCTGCTCAATTTCACGGCAGTTATCACACTGACCACAGGGCGTGGCGGTGATACCGGTTTCGCAGTTAAGGCCTTTGGCCAGCAGACGCGCAATGGTGGTTTTCCCCACGCCGCGGGTGCCGGAGAAGAGATAAGCATGATGGATGCGTCCCAGAGACAATCCATTCGCCAGCGCCGTCAGAACATGTTCCTGACCGACAACATCAGCAAAAGCCTGGGGACGCCATTTTCGCGCAAGTACCTGATAGCTCATGTGGATTCGACGAAGTTGGATGGAAAGATGAGCGCAGACGCTCTGCAACCCCTGTATAAGATTGCAGTAGTCTATCAGCTACGCTTTTGGCTGGCACTCGTTATCTTGACGCCAGAGGCGTGACGGCCTCGCCGGGTGGCAAGGCCGAAAGAGTGGCTTAGTGGCCGGGGAATTTGACCAGGCTGTAACTCTCAACGCCCAGGGCATTGAGACGCGATTCACCGGTCAGATCGAACAGGTTAATAATGAAAGCCGCGTCTTTCACTTCACCGCCTGCACGACGGATCAGTTTAACGGTCGCTTCAATGGTCCCACCGGTCGCCAGCAGGTCATCAACCACCAGCACCAGATCGCCCGGCTGGATGGCATCTTTGTGCAATTCCAGCTGATCGGTGCCATATTCCAGCTCATAAGCTTCACTGTAAACCTCACGCGGCAGTTTGCCGGGCTTACGCACCGGAACAAAACCGACATTGAGGCCTAATGCCACCGGGGCACCAAACAGGAAACCGCGCGCTTCCGTACCCACCACTTTAGTGATGCCTTTATTACGGTAACGCTCAACCAGCAGCGCAATCGACGCGGCATAGGCTTTGGGATCTTCCAGCAGGCTGGTGACATCGCGGAACAGGATGCCTGGCTTAGGATAATCGGGAATACTTTTAATGCTGTTTTTAATGAATTCAAGCTGCTGCGCAGTGTCGGTCATAATGATACGCCTGGTAAGAAATTCTGTTTCGCGCAGCTTCAAAAGCGCTAATACCTGGTAAAAGGCTCAGCGGAAGTCAATTCACAAAGGGAAGCCACGCACGAAGACGCCCAAATCTAAGCAAATGACCGGCTAAATGCAACTTTATCGCGGCGACTTGGGTGCGTCCGCTGCTTCTGCCACCACCGGAATACGCCACATAAACAGCAGCAGCGCCGCCAGCATGATCAGCAACATGATGCGTACCCAGAGCTGATGCACCAGGAAAAGCGAAAGACTAAATGTTGCGACTATCAGGCAGATAGCACGGACTTTGGCGCCCGGCGGCATTGCGCGATGCTGTTGCCAGTGGCGCAGATAGCGGCCAAATGGCGATTTCCACAGCAGCCAGTGATGGAAGCGTGGCGATGACCGCGCAAAACACCAGGCCGCAAGCAGCATGAATGGCGTGGTAGGTAATAAAGGTAATACAATGCCCAGCGTCCCCAGCACAATCGCCAGCCAGCCGAGGGTTAATAACAGAATGCGTTGCATGAATCCCGCCCAGCTCTTTCCTCATCCGACTACGTTAGCACAACCGGACGTCACGCGATGAGTGCGATCGCTTTGCAACAGCGCCTGCAACAGCTTCTGATCGACCTGCGTCAGGAGATTGCGCGTCATCCGGATGGTGAGTGCCGTATGCCACGCTTTGACTCGCAGCTTTTTCGCACCAAAGGCACGCGGCTGGCAGATTACCTGCTGGAAGTGGAACAGAATTTCGCCCGACTGTGCGACAGCGTTAACGATCTGGCGCGCAGTGCCTGGCTGGCTGAACACCTGGTGGATCAGATTGCTGCCCTGCAACGCGAGGCGAGTACCCAAAAGCTGCGTACCCAACGTGAACAGCCGGTTAAGAACCCACGCGCCTCAAAATATCAGGAGTACCGTGAATTTGAACGGCGCTTACTGGCGATGATCGATCAGCGTGAACAGCGGCTGGCACTGGCCGAAACGCTGGCGGTCCAGCGTCAGCTGAAGCAGGATCTGGAAACACTAGAGGGAAGACTGGCGCGCTGTCGTCAGGCGATTCGCTCTGTCGAATGGGGCGCTTCCCTGCGCGGCGGTGAGCACAGCGAATAAAGCGCAGCGTGAGAAAAGCGCTTCTATACTGAGTGCAATTCTGCCTGGAGACGAACCATGGGTTTACTGAGCTGGCTAATTTGCGGGCTACTGCTGGGCCTGTTAAAGCGTCTGCTGATACCGGGTCGGCCCGGTGGCCTGATGGCGACCCTGACGCTGTCGATGATCGGCGCACTGATCGGCGGCTATATCGCCGCCTATTTTGAACTGGGCTCGCTGGCAACGCTGCATGCTGGCGCCCTGGGCATAGCGATTGTCGGCGCGTTACTGATGCTGCTGGTCGCGGCCCGATTACGTATTTAGGAGACAAGATGTCACTGGAAAACGCCCCTGACGACGTCAAACTGGCTGTTGATCTGATTCAGCTACTGGAAGAGCATCAATTGCCGGTTGAGACCGTGCTCTCCGCGCTGGCTATGGTGCAGCGCGATTTCGAGAACAAGCGCGATAGCCAGCCGACCTAACAGGACGCCGCCAGCGTCGGACTGAGGCGCAGCATATCGATAAAGGCGTTGGTCAGAACGGGTGCGTCTGCGGCTAAATCAAAACTGTCCGGCGAAAACAGCCAGCTTTCCATCATACCGTTGACGTAACCGCGCATAATCAGGGCAGCCTGACGCGTGCTGAGAGTGCCCGGAAGTTGTCCGGCGTCAATGCACTGGCGCAGGACATCTTCAATTTTATCGTAGCATTCCAGCAGTAAGCTTTGTTGCATATTCTTCAGTGCTGACATTTCGCCCACAAACTCGCATTTATGGAAAATGATCTCCATCAACGCGCGTCGCTGTGGATCCTTTGCAGTCGCTTCAAAGATATAGACCAGCATTGCGCGCAACACAGAGAGTGGATCGCCAGGGTATTTTGTCTGATACTCAAGTTCCACATCGTCCAGACCCGCATCACAACGAAGCCATATTTCGTGTAATACATCGGCTTTGTTTTTGAAATGCCAGTAGATTGCCCCGCGCGTAACGCTGGCTGCGGTGGCGATATCTGCCAGTGAGGTTGCTGAGACGCCCTGCTGCGAAAAGAGAACAATAGCGGCATCAAGAATTTGATGCCGTGTTTCAAGTGCTTGCGCTTTGGTTTTTCGTGCCATAGTGGGCTTTTTTTACAAACAGGTAAGTTTACATACATTTGTGAATGTATGTACCATAGCATGACCTGCGCCTTGCCACAGCAATGGGTTTTTCAGTTTGTGATCCATTGACCAATTGATACCGGACACTAGAGGTTTATTTATGAATAAAATCAGAGGATTATCGCCTCTGGCGGCCGCCCTGATGCTATCAGGCAGCTTTTTGTTAACAGGATGTGACAACAATAAATCCGAACAAGCCGCCCAGCAGCAACCGCCAGCCGTAGGTGTTGTTACACTGAAAACGGAACCCCTTAAGATTTCAACTGAATTACCAGGCCGCACCTCGGCATACCGTGTGGCTGAAGTCCGTCCGCAGGTGTCCGGTATTATTCTGAAGCGTAACTTTATTGAAGGAAGCGACGTTAAAGCAGGTCAGTCTCTCTATCAGATCGATCCGGCTACCTATCAGGCAGCCTATGACAGCGCCAAAGGTGATTTAACGCAGGCGCAGGCTAACGCACATATCGCTCAGCTGACCGTCAAACGTTATAAACCTCTGCTCGGCACCAAATATATCAGTCAGCAGGATTATGACACCGCTGTTGCTACAGCCGCGCAAAACGAGGCTGCAGTTCAGGTAGCAAAAGCCAATGTCGAAACGGCCCGCATTAATCTGGCTTACACCAAAGTCACCTCGCCTATCAGTGGCCGCATCGGTAAATCGTCGGTAACGGAAGGTGCGCTGGTACAAAGCGCACAAACCACCGCACTGGCCACCGTGCAGCAACTTGATCCCATGTATGTCGACGTCACCCAGTCGAGCGAAGATTTTATGCGCTTACGTTCAGAACTGGAGTCGGGTCAGCTGAAGCAGAGCGAGGGCAAAGCCAACGTGACACTGCTGATGCAGAACGGCAGCAGCTATCCACAGCCTGGTACGCTGGAGTTCTCTGACGTCACCGTTGATGAAACCACCGGTTCTATCACCCTGCGCGCCATTGTCCCGAACCCGAACCATACCCTGTTACCGGGCATGTTTGTTCGTGCGCGTCTGGATGAAGGCACCAATCCTGATGCATTGCTGGTTCCGCAACAGGCGGTAACCCGTACCCCAACGGGTCAGGCAACGGTCATGGTCGTAGGTGCAGATAACAAAGTTGAAGCGCGTCAGGTCACCACCTCTCAGGCGATTGGCGACAAATGGTTAGTCACTGACGGTGTTAAAGCGGGTGAACGTGTGATCAGCACCGGTCTGCAGCGTGCCAAGCCGGGCGCACAGGTGACCCCACAAGAAGTCTCAGACGATGCGAAAGCGGCACCCGATTCAAAGCCGCAGTCTGACAAGTCACCGTCATAACAGGAGCCGTTGATTCATGGCTAAGTTCTTTATCGATCGACCCATCTTTGCGTGGGTGCTTGCCATCATCATCATGCTGGTCGGTGCGCTGTCGATTCTCAAACTTCCGATCGAGCAATATCCCAATGTTGCCCCGCCGGCGATTGAGATTCAGGCCACCTACCCTGGTGCGGATGCTAAAACGCTGCAGGACTCGGTGACCCAGGTTATCGAACAAAACATGAACGGTATCGATGGACTGATGTATATGTCCTCGAGCAGCGACTCGTCCGGTACGCTGACCCTGACCATCTCCTTTGAGTCGGGTACAGATGCAGATATCGCGCAGGTTCAGGTGCAGAACAAACTGCAGCTGGCGACGCCGCTGCTGCCGCAGGAAGTGCAGCAACAGGGGATTCAGGTTAAGAAATCGTCCAGTAGCTTCCTGATGGTTGCGGGCTTCATCAGCGACGATGACAACATGACGCAGAATGACATTTCTGACTTTATTTCGTCATCAATCAAAGATCCGATCAGCCGTACCAAAGGCGTGGGTGATACCCAGGTATTTGGTGCGCAGTACGCGATGCGTATCTGGATGGATCCGCACAAGCTGAACAACTACAACCTGACGCCGGTTGATGTGATCAGTGCGCTGAACACTCAGAACACCCAGGTCGCTGCCGGTCAGTTAGGTGGTACGCCGCCGGTGCCAGGACAGCAGCTCAACGCCTCAATCATTGCGCAAACCCGTCTGACCTCAACGGATGAGTTCGGCAAAATCCTGCTCAAAGTGAACGAAGATGGTTCTCAGGTTCGTCTGCGTGATGTGGCAAGGATTGAACTCGGTGCAGAAAACTACGAAATCGTTGCCCGTTATAATGGCAAGCCTGCGTCCGGTATCGGTATCAAGCTGGCCACCGGTGCGAATGCGCTGGATACCGCCAATGCGGTGAAAGAAGAACTGGCCAAATTGCAGCCGACCTTCCCGGCCGGATTGAAAGTGGTCTATCCGTATGACACCACACCTTTCGTTAAGATCTCGATTTTCGAAGTGGTGAAAACGCTGATCGAAGCGATTGTGCTGGTGTTCCTGGTGATGTATCTGTTTCTGCAGAACTTCCGCGCCACGCTCATTCCAACTATCGCTGTGCCCGTGGTACTGCTGGGTACGTTTGCCGTTATCAACGCGTTTGGTTATTCGATAAACACCCTGACGATGTTCGGGATGGTGCTGGCCATCGGCTTGCTGGTGGATGACGCCATCGTGGTGGTTGAGAACGTTGAGCGCGTGATGGCGGAAGAAGGATTACCGCCAAAAGAAGCAACGAAGCGTTCAATGGAGCAGATTCAGGGCGCACTTGTCGGTATCGCGCTGGTACTGGCCGCTGTATTTATTCCGATGGCGTTCTTTGGTGGCTCGACCGGCGTTATCTATCGCCAGTTCTCCATTACTATCGTTTCGGCGATGGCGCTATCGGTGCTGGTCGCCTTTATTCTGACGCCGGCACTCTGTGCCACCATGCTGAAACCGATCAAAAAAGGCGATCACGGGAAAACCACCGGTTTCTTCGGCTGGTTCAACCGTATATTCGACAAAAGCACCAGTCACTATGTGGATGGTGTCGGCCACATGGTTCGCAGTACGGGTCGCTACATGCTGATCTATCTGGTCATCGTGGTCGGAATGGCGTTTCTGTTTATGCGACTGCCCTCTTCATTCTTACCGGAAGAGGATCAGGGTCTGCTGCTGGCTCAGGCGCAGCTGCCTGCGGGCGCAACGCAGGAGCGTACTCAGAAAGTGCTTGATCAGGTGACGGACTACTTCCTGACGCAGGAGAAAGACACGGTTAAATCGGTGTTCACCGTTAACGGCTTCGGCTTTGCTGGTCGTGGACAGAATACCGGTATCGCCTTCGTCAGTCTCAAGCCGTGGGATGAGCGTACCGGCGCAGACATGAAAGTTCCGGCGATTGCTGGCCGCGCCATGAAGGCGCTGGGCGCAATCAAAGATGCGATGGTCATTCCGTTCAACCTGCCCGCTATCATTGAACTGGGTAACGCGACTGGCTTCGATTTTGAGCTCATCGATCAGAATAACCTGGGTCACGATAAGCTGACGGAAGCGCGTAATCAGCTGTTTGGTATGATTGCACAGCATCCTGATACGCTGGTTGGCGTGCGCCCGAACGGTATGGAAGATACACCGCAGTACAAGCTGACCATCGATCAGGAAAAAGCGCAGGCACTGGGCGTATCACTCAGTGATATCAACACTACGCTGGCGGCTTCCTGGGGTGGCTCTTACGTGAACGACTTCATTGACCGCGGTCGTGTGAAAAAAGTTTACGTGATGGGTAAAGCGGACTCTCGCATGTTGCCGGACGACATTGGTAAATGGTTCGTGCGCAACAGCAGTGGAACCATGGTGCCCTTCTCTGCCTTCTCGTCAGCGAAATGGCAGTATGGTTCACCGCGCCTTGAGCGTTACAACGGCCTGCCTGCGATGGAAATCCTGGGACAGGCAGCTCCCGGTAAAAGTTCGGGTGCGGCAATGGATCTGATGGAAGAGCTGGCGGCGAAAC
This sequence comes from Pantoea jilinensis, assembly GCF_019104105.1. NCBI lineage: Bacteria > Pseudomonadati > Pseudomonadota > Gammaproteobacteria > Enterobacterales > Erwiniaceae > Pantoea > Pantoea jilinensis. The sequence goes on from NZ_CP077746.1 coordinate 3,074,740, forward strand.
TGCCTGCCGGTATCGGCTATGACTGGACTGGCATGTCCTATCAGGAACGCTTGTCCGGTAATCAGGCTCCTGCGCTCTATGCTATCTCGCTGATTGTGGTCTTCCTGTGTCTCGCCGCACTGTACGAGAGCTGGTCGATTCCCTTCTCGGTTATGCTGGTTGTCCCGCTCGGGGTCATTGGTGCACTGCTCTTTACCACTCTGCGTGGCTTAAGTAATGACGTCTACTTTGTTGTCGGGTTACTGACCACCATCGGCCTCTCGACCAAGAACGCCATCCTTATTGTCGAATTTGCTAAAGATTTGATGGATAAAGAGGGCAAAGGGCTGATTGAAGCTGCGCTGGAAGCGTGTCGTATGCGTCTGCGTCCTATCCTGATGACGTCACTGGCGTTTATTCTCGGGGTACTGCCGCTGGCGATCAGTACCGGTGCTGGCTCCGGTTCGCAGAACGCGGTAGGTACAGGCGTAATCGGTGGTATGGTTACCGCGACCATCCTGGCAATCTTCTTTGTGCCGGTGTTCTTTGTGGTAGTACGCCGCCGCTTTGGCAAGAAAAAAGAAGAATCAGCGAACAGTCATCCGGTTGAACATAACCAGACTCACTAAGCTGTAAATCATCTGAGGCCGCGCAAGCGGCCTTTTTTATGCCTGCGATTCCACCCTCCTTCTCTCCTGCCACTTCACCTGAACCAGCGCTACGACAGTTGCAATCTCAAAAGGTGCGGCGCATAATAATGTTATATTATAACATTACATAGGCGTGCATTATGAAAGCGAATATTCATCCTCACTATCGTCACGTGGTCTTCCATGACACATCCGCGGATGTGTGGTTCAAAATCGGATCCACCATTAAAACCGATCGCACAGTTGAGTTCGAAGGCGAAACACTGCCCTACGTCACTCTGGACGTGTCATCCGCCTCGCATGTTTTCTACACCGGCAAACAGAAAGATTTTGCTAAAGAAGGCAGCACCGCACGCTTTAACCAGCGTTTCGGTTCTTTCCTGGCCGCAAAGAAGAGGTAACTCATGAAGGTATTAAGCTCTCTGCGCTCCGCCAAAAATCGCCATCGGGATTGCAAAGTGGTGCGCAGGAAAGGACGTGTTTACGTCATCTGTAAAACAAATCCACGCTTTAAGGCTGTACAGGGAAGGAAGAAGAAACGCTAGTTTGTGTCGTGATGACTGGCCGGGCTCGCCCGGCCTTTTTTATGCCTATTGCATACTCTTCAGCATCGCATTCACGTTATGTTTAAAGGCCGCCTGATAAGTCGCCGCCGGGCCAGAAGCCGTGGATAACGCTTCCGGATAGAGCTCACCACCTGGCTCAGCACCGGTCGCGCTGGCTATCTGTTTCACTAACCGCGGGTCCGTCTGATTCTCGATGAAATAGCGGTTAATGTGCTGCTGTTTGAGCTGGTTGATTAAGCTCCCCACGTTGCTGGCACTCGCTTCTGCTTCAGTAGAGAATCCGACGGGTGCCAGAAACGTTACGCCATATCGCTGTCCAAAGTAACCAAACGCATCGTGACTGGTCAGCACTTTACGTTTGTCGACTGGAATAGCATCAAAGGCCGTTTTTGCCCAGCTATCCAGCGCCTGCAGTTGCTGTATGTAATTCTGCCCACGCTTGCGGATTGCTGGTGCATCTTCAGGGTCGGCTTTGACCAGCGCATTCATCACGTTGGTCGCGTAGATAACGCCGTTCTGCATGCTGTTCCAGGCGTGTGGATCGGTCACCGTTTTGCCCTCCTCCTCCATGCTGCGGGTAGTCACACCCGTTGAAGCGACCACGGGCTGCCCGCGATATCCCGACGCGCTGACCAGGCGATCCATCCACCCTTCCAGCCCCAGTCCGCTGACAAACACCAGATCGGCCTTCGCCAATGCCTGGCTGTCCTGTGGCGTAGGTTCAAACGTATGGGGATCGCCATTCGGTCCCACCAGACTTTTTACGTTGACATGATCGCCGCCGACCTGTTTGACGATATCTGCCAGCACAGTAAAACTGGCCACGACATCCACCGTTTTTGCCATTGCAAATGGCGTGGCAAACAGCGCAGCGAGCGCCAGGCTAACCGGTAATTTTTTCATAGATACCCCTTAAGATTAATGGCGGCGCAAAATCCCGCCGCATGGCCCTGCAAGAATGGAGAAAAAAAACAGCATGGCGGCGCTCAGCACCACAGCGGGACCGGCCGGTAATGAAAAGTGCCAGGAGAGCATCAGGCCAGCCAGGGCTGAAAGCATTGCCATGAAAATGGCGATAGCCAGCATCGCGGCAAGATGGCGACTCCAGAAACGGGCGCTGGCAGCGGGCAGCATCATTAATCCCACCGACATCAGCGTGCCCAGCACCTGAAAGCCCGCCACCAGATTCAGCACCACCAGCATTAAAAACAGACCATGCACCAGCGGTGCACTCCATTTTCCCTGCGCCCGCAGGAAGTCACTGTCAAAGGCATCGATGACCAGCGGACGATAAATGATCGCCAGCATAATCAGCGTAAAGGCGGCGATGCCGCCAACCAGCAACAGTGCAGCGTTGTCCACCGCCAGCAGCGAGCCAAACAGCACGTGCAGCAGATCCACGCTTGAGCCGCGCAGTGAGACCAGCGTGACGCCCAGCGCCAGCGAACCGAGATAAAACCCGGCAAAACTGGCATCCTCTTTTAAGGGCGTGTATCGACTCACCGCGCCCGAGAGCAGCGCCACGGCTAAACCTGCGATCAGGCCGCCGATACCCATCGCGACCAGTGACAGTCCGGAGATCAGATAGCCAATAGCCGCACCCGGCAACACGGCATGTGATAATGCATCGCCAATCAGACTCATACGGCGCAGCGAAAGAAATACGCCGAGTGGCGTGGCACTGATAGCCAGCGCGACGCAGGCAACCAGTGCGCGCCGCATAAACCCAAACTCAATAAAAGGCTGTATCAACGTCACGGCGCATAACTCCGCAGAGGGGGATCAGGGAGCCAGGTGCAACTGACCTCCGTATCATCCATCGACATCACATTACTGAAGTAGCGAGCGACCAGTGGACGGTCGTGCAGCACCACCAGCAGCGTTGTTCCAGCCTGCTGTTGCTGTTCCAGTATCGACATCAGTAATGTTACCGTCTGACTATCAATGCCGTTAAAAGGCTCATCCAGTAGCCAGAGCTGGCTGCGCTGCAACATCAGTCGCGCAAACAAGACGCGCTGAAGCTGTCCGCCCGATAAGGTCGCGGGCTGCGCATCTGCATAATCACGCATCTGAACCGCCTCCAGCGCCTGCCAGATTTCCCGACGCAGTTCCCGGTTGATGCCGCCGAACCAGCCGCAGCGAGGCCAGCAGCCAATTGAAACCAGTTCAAATACCGTCAGGGGAAAGCGCGTCTCCAGTTCAGTACGCTGTGGCATCCAGCCAATAGCCCGCCGCGAAACCTGCAGCTCGCAGCGCCCCGCTATTGGTGGCAGCAAGCCCGCGATGGTTTTTAACAGTGTTGATTTGCCGCTACCATTCGCGCCGACCAGGGCTGTCATCGAGCCAGCGCTGAGCTGACCATTGATGGCGGGGGTAACAGCCTGTCCCTGATAGCCCGCGCGAAGTGCGTTGAACCGGATCATGCGCTGATCCCCCATTTTATCGCCACAGCAAGCAGCGCAATGAACAGCAGTGCGATAGCCAGTCGCCCACCTAATGACATAAGTAATCCACTCTGACGCATCACTTCACCAATATGTTATAACATAACAATAATATATCGGATATTGTTGTTGCACCTATGCGCGAATGTGTATCAAAAGATAAATAACACCAGGTGTCACTGGCAGTCGCAGACATGCGATGCAGCCTGCTCACACCACTGGCGCAGGTTAACAATTAACGGTTTTGTGCTCTGCTGGCTTGCAAACTGGTTGCAGAAATCCAATGATAGGTTTATTAACGGTTATAAGCGGACCAGATATGTTGTCACGAATTGAATGTGATATTGCTGTAGGCGAATCAGACTGCACAAAATTAGCGGAGATTGTTCAGCGGAATATTCTCAAAATAACAGATTTGCTGGTAGGGGATTTACGCTGGTATTCGCAGAATGCGCAGTTAGTTCCTGGCAGTTTAAAAATTATTTGTGTTGAATATCAGGATCTGGATAGTTTTAAATTACTTTACGATTTTGACTGGAATTTATTTAGTCCTTGTCAGGATTTAAATGAAACAGTAACGCAATCGGAGCAGGTGAAGTTTCGCATTGTGCCCGGTGCACTTGAGTTTGATGCGATTGACAATGCACAACCCTCCCCCAGCGATGAATTGTAATATTTAGTAATGGAGGTGAGCAGAACTAATGGTTTTACACTATCTTTAAGATATCCCGTTTAATAACTGCCCGAATAATCGCTTCCCGGCGGCGTTATCGTGACTCGCTGCCCTGCGGCAACTGTGCTAGCTATGGAGGGGAAAAAGATGGACGAATACTCACCGAAACGGCATGATATTGCCCAGCTTAAATACCTATGTGAAAGCCTGTTTGACGACAGCATGGCAACATTAACCGACAGCCATCATGGCTGGGTAAATGATCCCACTTCTGAAAGCAATCTGCAGCTTAACGATTTGATTGAGCACATCGCCTCTTTCACCATGAATTACAAAATTAAGCACGTTGAAGATGAAGCGCTGATTTCGCAAATCGATGAATATCTTGATGATACCTTTATGTTATTCAGCAACTATGGTGTCAATAGTCCGGATCTTCAACGGTGGCAACGTTCAGCTAAACGCTTATTTAATCTGTTCACTGAAGAGTGCGCTTTTCTCCAGCAACCGAGCCATTCATTATAGTACAGACATGAGAACGGTTTATTTATGAACAAAACCCTGACTAAAACTGATTATTTGATGCGACTACGGCGTTGCCGTTCACTGGATACCCTGGAAAGGGTCATTGAAAAAAATAAGTATGAATTACCTGAAGATGAGTTAGCGGTATTTTACTCGGCAGCTGACCATCGTCTGGCAGAACTGACGATGAACAAGCTTTACGATAAAGTCCCGGGTTCAGTCTGGAAATTTGTCCGCTAGTTTTATTGATTAGTACTTAGCTTTACACTTTTTAGTACCGGATATTCCTGCCTGCCGTCAAACCAATCGGCCAGGCGGGTTTTGCCTGTCTGCAGTTTCTATGAAGGGATATTGCGAGGGAGAAAGTGGTGGGGGCCCTGCCAGCTACATCCCGGCACACGCGTCACCTGCTACGGCTGCTTCCTTCCGGATCTGACCGAGTTCACAAGCTAGCATTGCGGGAGAACCAACAGGGCCCCCATTGACAAGCCCTCTTTACGAGAGCGGGGGCATTATCTGGGAAGGAGGGTGCAATTGCAAGCGTAGTCGGGACAACCGTTGTTTTCTTGAACAACCGCCGCTATAACGCTTTCACTGCTTTCTCCCCATGCTAAAGTTAAGACCCTATTCCTGATGAAATAAGCAGATGAAATAAACACATGGATCAGCCTGACACCTTCCAGCAACGCATCTGGCAAATTGTTGCCGCTATTCCGTATGGCCATGTCACTACCTATGGCGATGTGGCGCTGCTGGCAGGTTCTCCGCGGGCGGCACGTCAGGTCGGCGGCGTGCTCAGTCGGTTACCTGAAGGCACTACCCTTCCCTGGCATCGCGTCGTCAATCGTCACGGTAAAATTTCACTGCAGGGCGACCGTCTGTTCAGACAGCGCGATGCACTGGAAGCCGAAGGCATAGAGGTAAGTGATGAGGGACAGCTTGATATCGGAACGTATCGCTGGGATTTCAGGCAGTAAAAGGGGCGACAAGGTCGCCCCGAAAAGTGATTAAATATGGGTTGGTGCAGGAACAGCTGCAGACGGCGTCACCTGAGTCGGTGAGGTCGAAGGAACGGTGGTCGCTGCCCCCGGCTGGGTTGGCATCGCCATTGATGGCACGGGTACCAGCAGCAGTTCAGCTTTAGTGCCACCCTGGTTGATCACCGGCTTCACGCCTTCAGTGACAAAAGCCAGCTTGCCGTCGATTGAGATCGCTGCGCTTAACAGAATGCGCGCATTAGGCTGGATGTCGGCCGGGTTAAACGGCAGCACGAACTGGAACGGTGCCTGTTTACCTTCAGTACGCACCACGCGTTGCGACAGCACTTTTGATGGTGCATCGGATACAGAGGCATCAGACAGGGTTACCGTTAACACCGCATCCGGCGGCAGCGCAATGCGCTGGCGGATAAATACAGAGCCACTTACGTTAGGCTGCGCAATTGCCGCGGTCTGGCCTGCAACCGCAGAACCCAGAGTGGGGGTCGGAACGGGTTTACTCTTATCGGCGCATCCCGCAACAGCAAGCGCCATAATTACACCACTACACACATGCCTGAGTTTCATTGATGTCGTCTCCATTTGATCAAAATGATTGTCGGCAGCGAATCCTGCTTACAGCGTTTCACTCGCCGTATGTCCTTAATGTTGGCACAAAAATGAAATTTTGCCTGGCTCAGCTAAAGCGGAAAGTCTGATTGACGTTAACTGGTCCGATCTTTCACACTGAGCAGGTCACTTTATTGAGGAATGCGCCATGAGTCAGGCACTGCAAAATCTGCTGAATCTGTTAAATCTGGAAAAACTCGAAGAGGGTTTATATCGCGGCCAGAGCGAAGATCTGGGTCTGCGCCAGGTTTTTGGCGGTCAGGTGGTCGGTCAGGCGCTTTATGCCGCTAAGCAAACCGTTCCGCCAGATCGCGTTATCCACTCTTTCCACAGCTACTTTTTGCGGCCCGGCGATAGCCAGAAAGCGATTATCTATGATGTTGAAACGCTGCGTGATGGCAAAAGTTTCAGTGCCCGGCGGGTAAGTGCCATTCAGAATGGACAGCCGATTTTTTACATGACCGCATCGTTTCAGTCGCCGGAAAGCGGATTTGAACATCAAAATCCGATGCCTGAAGTCGTCGGGCCTGAAAACCTGTTAACTGAACAGGCGATGGCGCAGAAAATGGCACATCTTCTGCCAGAAAAGCTACGCGAGAAATTCATTGCTGAACGTCCGCTGGAGATCCGTCCGGTACAGATTCACAACCCGTTGCGGGGACATGTGGCTAAGCCTGAGCGCCAGGTCTGGATCCGTGCCACTGGCCCACTACCTGACGACTTACGTATTCATCAGTACCTGCTCGGCTATGCTTCCGATCTCAATTTCCTGCCGGTCGCGCTTCAGCCGCACGGCAAAGGCTTTTTAGAACCGGACATGCAGGTCGCCACGATCGACCATTCCATGTGGTTCCATCGCCCGTTCGACTTCACTGAATGGCTGCTCTACAGCGTAGTCAGTACCTCGGCTTCTGGCGCACGCGGTTTTGTCCGGGGTGAGTTTTACAATCAGCAAGGTGTGCTGGTGGCGTCGACGGTTCAGGAAGGCGTGATGCGTCAGCGCAGCGAATAAAAAAAGGGGCGATTTCTCGCCCCCGATTAATCTTTTCCGTACTGACACATTACTGGTTGTAAGCGTTCTCGCCGTGGCTGTTTACATCCAGACCTTCACGCTCATGCTCTTCCGGTACACGCAGACCAACAATCAGGTCAGCCAGCTTGAAGCCGATAAAGGCGACAACACCCGACCAGACGATAGTCAGGCCGACGCTGAACAGCTGCACCCAGACCTGATGGCCCATGGTAACGCCCTGTGCATAGCCCACGCCGCCCAGTGAAGAGGAAGCAAACACGCCAGTCAGAATACAGCCTACAATTCCGCAGACGCCGTGTACGCCGAACACATCGCAGGGATCATCCACACGCAGCCATTTCTTCAGGGTGGTCACACCCCACAATCCTGCCAGGCCGCCAACCAGACCGATGATCAAGGATCCGCCCACGCCAACGTAACCACAGGCTGGGGTAATCGCTACCAGACCGGCAATAAAGCCTGAACAGGCACCCAGTAGAGAAGGCTTACCACGTACCGCCCACTCGCCAAAGGTCCATGCCAGGACTGCGCCCGCGGTTGCGACGACGGTGTTCAGGAAGGCCAATGCCGCGATTTCATTTGCTGCAGACGCAGAACCGGCGTTGAAGCCGAACCAGCCAACATAAAGAATCGCGGTGCCGGTGAAGACCATTGGCAGGTTGTGTGGCTTAAAGGCCTCTTTACCAAAGCCAGCACGTTTGCCTACCAGATAAGCGCCCACCAGACCTGCTACTGCGGCGTTAATATGCACTACTGTACCGCCAGCAAAGTCCAGCGCACCATCCTGAGCCAGGAAACCGCCCGCCCACACCATGTGCGCGATTGGTAAATAGGAGAGCGTCAGCCAGACACCGACAAAAATCAGTACTGCAGAGAAGCGGATACGTTCAGCTATCGCACCGACAATCAGGCCCACGGTGATACAGGCAAATGAGGCCTGGAAAGCGACGTGGATATACTGATAGAAACTGCCCATTACGGCGGTAAGTTGAATGTTTTTCAGCATGGCCCAGCCAAAGCCACCAAAGAAAGCATTGCCTTCACTGAACGCCAGGGAGTAGCCGTAGACCACCCACAATACGCAAACCAGCGAGAAGGTCACCGCGACCTGGGTCAGCATCGACAGAACGTTTTTGCCGCGAATCAGACCACCGTAAAACAGCGCGATACCTGGAATTGACATAAACAGCACCAGCGCGGTGCAAATCATCATAAATGCGTTATCAGCCTTGTCCGCAACGGCAGGCGCAGCCATCGCGAGTGAGGGTAACAGTGCCAGGCTGGTGAGGCCCAACTTAGCTAACATTTTATTCATTTTTATTCCATCCCATCACAGTACTGAGTCTTGATTACAGAGCGGCTTCGTCGGTCTCGCCGGTACGAATACGGATGACGCGCTGCAGTTCAGCCACGAAAATCTTACCGTCGCCAATTTTGCCGGTGTAAGCCGCTTTACTGATGACATCCACCACTTCGTCCAGCTGATCATCGGCAATCGCGATATCAATTTTGACTTTTGGCAGGAAATTTACGCTGTATTCTGCGCCACGATAAAGCTCTGCATGGCCTTTCTGACGGCCAAACCCCTTCACTTCGGAGACGGTCAGTCCCTGAATGCCGATAGAGGATAAAGCTTCACGTACATCCTCCAGCTTGAATGGCTTAATTACGACGGTGACCAGCTTCATTGGATCCCCTCCAGCGAGTAAATTGGTAACGTTTATGGACACGAAGAGATATAAGCAAAGCCTGTGCCAGAGTGTAAAACTGACATTAATCAGTGAGTCAGGCGAGACGCGGCAAGGCATGGTTTTAACCGTAGCGGAAACCTGAAGCCTGGATGAAGGGGAATACTGCCAGGGACTGCACTCCTTTGGTGCTTAAGGCGTCAAAGGAGTGCATTTGTACAGATTATTCTGATAAACATGCTCAAAAAAGGTGCAGCTCAACCTTCAGATGTTACAGGCACGCCCGACGCCAGATTTTCACCTGCCTGTTGTAGCTGATACATCTGCCAGTAGCGTCCCTGCATCGCCAGCAGTTGCTGATGGGTACCCTGCTCCACCACACGACCGCGATGCAGCACCAGAATCTTGTCCGCTTCCACAATCGTTGATAGTCGGTGCGCAATCACCACCAGCGTACTGTGCTGACGAAGCGTCGCAAGTGTCTGCTGAATCGCCTGTTCGGTACCGGAGTCGATATTGGCTGTTGCCTCGTCGAGGATAAGTATCTGCGGCAGATCAACCAGTACCCGGGCCAGCGCCAGCAGCTGCTTCTGTCCGACCGACAAATTATTGCCCTGCTCGCCCAGCCGGGTATGAATTCCCTCTGGTAAAGCCTGCGCCAGTGGCGCCAGCTGTACCTGCTGGAGCACCTGCCAGACAGCCTCTTCGCTGATGTCGCGGCCCAGCCGGACATTGGCCAGCAGCGTATCGGCCAGGACGACCGGATCCTGCTGCACCATCGCGATACCGTGTCGCAGCACGGCATGACTCAGGTCACCAATAGGCCGGTCATCAATCCGGATTTCGCCGCGCGTCACCGGGTAGTAGCCCATCAGCAAATTAGCCAGAGTACTCTTGCCGCTGCCGGTATGGCCCACCAGTGCCACGAATTCACGCGGTGCGACGTCAAGATTGATATCACTGAGTACATCGCGGTTTTCACGGTAGGCAAAACTGAGATTGTTCAGGGTGATACGACCTGAAGCCAGTGGATGCGGGTCGATGCCATATTGCTGCTGCGTAGCATCCATCAGCTCGAAAATACGCTCACCAGAAACCACCGCCTGTTGCAGCATCGATTGCTGCGTGGTCAGCTCAATCAGCGGCTCATTCAGGCGGCCCAGGTAAGTAATAAAGGCATACAACACCCCGACTTCAAACACGCCAGGCACCGAGAAGCTGAACAGGATCAGCAACCCACACAGTACCATCGCTGAAAACAGGCTCAACAGAGGGCGCAGCAGAAAGCCATCAAGACGCAGCGTCTCCATTCGCGCCAGATAGTGGGAGCGACTCGCTTCGCCCATACGCTCACCAAATCGCGCCTGCTGGCGAAACTGCTGAATCACGCTCATGCCGCTGATCACTTCGTTAAAGCCGTTGTTAATGTCTGCCAGATAACTACGAACCCGTCGGGCAATCGGCGTGCTGTAGCGCTGATAGATAAACATGACTATCAGTACCAGCGGGAAGATCATCATCGCCACCAGTGCCATGCGCCAGTCAAGGCTGAACATCGCTACCATCATGGCGCCAACGAGTGCAGCACTGCGCAGTACAGTGGAGACCACCGTGACGTAGAGATCACGGATGACTTCGGTGTCGTTCGTCACACGCGAAATGATTTGACCGACCGGCTGGGTATCAAAGGCGCTCAGCGGCTGACAGAGTGCTGCATTCATCACGTCACAGCGCAACTGCTGGACCACACCAATTGCGGCACGGTTGAATAACAGCGCCTGCCAGTAGTGCAGCCCGGCGGCCAGTAACTGAAGCAGAATAAAACTCACCACCAGTCCGGCAACGATACCCCAGGGCATCTGATGCTTCGCCACCAGGTTATCAATAAAATAGCTGACCAGCACCGGGCCGGTCACTTCCGCTGCGGCAGCAATCCAGAGCATGCCAACCGCCAGCGACAGAGATTTGCGCCATGGCTTGCCGTAGCTCAGCAGACGCTTCAGGGTTGGCCACAAGCGTGCAGACTTAGCCATGCGGCACTCCTTTCTCATTTTCATCATCATCCAGTGCCGCTTCGAGTTGCTGATACCGGTACATATCACGATACCAGCCAGCACTGCTGGCCAGCGCATCGTGATCGCCTCGCTGCATCACGCTGCCCTGTTGCAGCACCAGAATTTCACTGGCTTCTGTCAGCGCTGACAGGCGGTGTGCGCTGATAATCAGTGTTTTGCCCTGCCCCCAGATGCGCAGGTTATGCAGGATTTCGTGTTCGGTACGTCCATCCACTGCAGAAAGTGCGTCGTCCAGAATCAGGATTTCGGCATTCAGCAGGAGTGCCCTGGCAATTGAAAGACGCTGCTTCTGTCCACCGGACAGCATGACGCCGCGCTCCCCGACTTCCGTTTCATAACCCTGCGGCAGACGCAGGATATCGTCATGAACACAGGCCAGCATAGCTGCACGTTCTATCTCCAGCTGGGTTGCGCCCGGTTTCCCCAATGCAATATTGTTCGCCACACTGTCTGAGAACAGGAACGGTGTCTGGCTGACTACGGCCAGACGGCTGCGCCAGCTGTCCAGCCGTAACTGCGGCAGCGGGATCTGATGGTAGCGGATGTCACCCTGCTGAATATCAAAGTGACGCTGAATCAGGCTGAGCAGTGTGCTTTTGCCACTGCCGGTTGGCCCGCACAGTCCCAGCATTTCACCGGGTTTCAACTGGAAGATGATATCGCTTAGCACCGGACCTGTGCTGGCCGGATAGTGAAAGGCGCGAATAGCGACCTGCAGCATGCCGGGTTGAGGGGGTAAAGATTTATCGCCATCTTCCACCGCCGGCGCTTCTGCCAGCAGCGCACCGATGCGGCTCCAGGCGGCGCTGCCGCGTTCGACAATATTAAACATCCACGCCAGCGCCAGCATTGGCCAAATCATCAGGCCGAGATACATCACAAAACTGGTGAGCTGTCCCAGCGTCATCTGATCATGCCATACCATCCAGCTGCCGCCGCCAATCGCCAGCAGGTTTGAGAAACCGATCGCGATGTAGATTGTGGGATCGAAACGGGCATCGACCCGCGCGACGCGCAGGTTTTTTTCCCCGGTATCACGGGCGATGTCGGAAAATTGCTGCGACTGATGCTGTTCCAGACCAAAGGCTTTGATCATCCGGATGCTGGTCAGGCTCTCCTGCGTCTGATCGTTGAGGCTGGAGAAGGCCGCCTGTGCCAGCTTAAAGCGGTGGTGCAACTGATTACCGTAACGATGGATCACGATAGCCATAATCGGCATCGGCACCAGCGCCAGCAGCGTCAGTTGCCAGCTGATCTGAGTACTCATCACCAGCAACACCACACATCCCATCACCAGCGAATCGACCAGCGTCAGTACCCCTTCTCCGGCCGCAAACACCACGCGGTCCACGTCGTTGGTGGCGCGCGCGATCAGGTCGCCGGTGCGGTGACGCAGGTAAAATGCCGGTTGCTGACGACTCAACTGGCGATAAAAATCTTCGCGCAGTTCAACCGCCAGCTGGTAGGAGGCACCAAACAACAGGACGCGCCAGACATAGCGCAGCAGATAGACCACGATTGCCGTTGCCAGCATGATCCCAATCCACATCATGATGCGGCTGGAACTCATGTTGTCACGTGTTACACCATCGACAATCACGCCGACTACATGCGGCGGCAGCAACTGCAGAATAGCAATAACAATAAGCAGGATGACCGCGCCCAGATAGCGCCGCCACTCCCGCAGGAAATACCAACTTAACTGACTGAATAATCGCACAACGCTGCTCTCAATCTCAGGCCCTCAGAGGGCGACAGGTAAAGCCGTGGTGTATTTAATCTCTTCCATGGCGAAGCTGGATGTCACATCAATCAGGCCGGGCACCCCATTGACTACTCGCTTGTAAAAAGCATCATAGCTTTTCATATCGGCCACCTGAATGCGCAGCAGGTAATCATACTCCCCTGCCATGCGGTAAAAGGCCATGACCTCCGGCATGCTACTCACCACGGAGACAAAAGTCTGATACCAGTCGCGGCTGTGCTGCTGGGTTTTCACAAACATAAATGCCGTCAGTGACAGTCCGATTTTATCACCATCCAGCAACGCTACCCGAGCGCGAATAATGCCATCATCTTCCAGTTTTTTCAGGCGCTTCCAGCAGGGTGTGGTGGTAAGGTTGACGGCATCCGCCAATGCCTGCAGTGACAGGGTACAGTCCTGCTGCAGTAGCGCGAGCAATTTGAGGTCAGTTTTATCTAACATTCGGGGCTCCGAGAGAATCATTTTCTCCATTACCGCGATTTTAGCGGTAATTTTGCAATCTCTTTTTCCTGCACGTGCCATAAAATAGTCTCATTATTTTTTATCGGACGCCTGAGATGCACACTTGCTGGATTCGTCACGCTATCAACGAAATTAATGCTGACTTTCAACGATCGGCAGAGACCCACTTGATCCGGTTCGATCTGGCGGATTTTCCCGGCATCTGGTTCTATCTGAAAGATGAGAGCACCCATCCCAGTGGCAGTCTTAAACATCGGCTGGCACGATCTCTTTTTCTTTACGGCCTTTCTAATGGCTGGATTAAACAGGATACGCCGATTATAGAAGCCTCGTCAGGCAGCACTGCCGTTTCTGAGGCGTACTTCGCAAGGCTGCTGGGCCTGCCGTTTATTGCAGTGATGCCCGCCAGTACAGCGAAGCGTAAAATTGAGCAGATCGCGTTTTATGGCGGACAGTGCCATTTTGTCGAGGATCCCTGCCAGCTTTACGCAGAGTCTGAACGGCTGGCGCGGCAGCTGAATGGCCATTTTATGGATCAGTTTACTTACGCTGAACGCGCGACAGACTGGCGTGGCAATAACAACATTGCAGAGAGCATCTTTCGTCAGATGCAGCACGAGCCCTATCCCATTCCCCATACTGTCATCATGAGTGCAGGCACCGGCGGCACTTCAGCGACCCTGGGCCGCTATATTCGTTACCAGGGACTGGAAACGAAAATGCTGGTAGTGGATCCGCAGCATTCTGTCTTTTTCGACTACTGGAGGCAGCGTGATGCCACTCTGACCAGCACGCGCGGCAGCATGATCGAGGGGATTGGCCGTCCACGGGTAGAACCCTCGTTTATGCCTGACGTGATCGATGAAATGATAAAAGTGCCGGATGGTGCGACGCTGGCCGCCATGCTGAAACTGGAAAAGATTCTGGGACGCAAACCTGGCGCCTCTACCGGCACTAATTTCTGGGGCATGATGCAGGTGGCGAAACGCTTACGGGCGGCAAATCAGCAAGGGGCGCTGGTGACACTGCTTTGCGACAGTGGCGAACGTTATCCCGATAGCTACTATCAGCCAGAGTGGGTAGCAAAACATATTGGCGATATCACGCCGTGGCAGCGCGAGCTGAAATAAAAAACCGGACATCCTGTCCGGTGCACGGCAATCCTCAGCATTCGGGGGAATACGCGAGGTCAGGTGTAGCCAGCCAGTGATTTAAATAGTGAGACACTGCCTGTGTCTCGCAATGCCCTAATACGGGTAAATGCGGAAGTGCGGCTTTCAATTGCGCCATCGCATTGCCCATGATGAAGCCCTGCCCGACCTGCGCCAGCATCTCGCGATCGTTCATCGCATCACCAAACGCCATACATTCCGCCATTGTCAGCGACAGGTGATCACATAACAGCGCCAGCGCGCTGCCTTTGTTGCAGTGAGCGGGCAAGACCTCCAGCGTGTCCACCCCAGAGAAGCAGATCGTAGCCTGCTCGCCCAATGCGGCATCCAGCGAGATCTTTAGCCGACACAGATTCTGATGCTGATCAATAAAGCAGATTTTTGTCACCTGATGCGCAGGCAGCTTTTTAAGATCGCACAGTTGATAACCGAATCCGCTCATCTGATGGGCCACCAGCAGCTCCGGAGCAGGTCGATCGGTAAACCACCCCTGATCGTTGAAAATATGGATTGTCGCGGTGGTATCCCAGTGGCGGTGGATGACCTCTTCAGCGACGGCAGGAGGCAGATCACGTGCGAAGATAAGATTGCCAGACCGATCGTGTACGCGGGTGCCATTACCGGTGATCAGCCATGCGGGAAGTGTCATTTTTTCCCGCAGGATCTGCATTTCCTGCAGATGGCGGCCCGTTGCCAGCGCGAGATTAACACCACGCAGATGCAATGCCTGCAAACTCTCCAGAGTCTGCTGCCCCAACTGATGATTCGGCAGCAACAATGTGCCATCCATATCGAACGCGGCTAAACGCACCATGATTCCCCTCCTGCTGAAAGATGGCTTTACTATTGCCTGTAAATTGCGGAACTAATAGTGAATACTTAAAAAAAACTGTTCCGGGTTTAGCATGCGCCAACTTAATCGCCTTAATCAGTTTCAACGTCTGTGGCAGCAGAGTCTGGGCGCCGCTCAGCAGACCTGCGTGGCAGAGATGGCGCGCCACTGCATCTGCAGCGAACGCCATCTGCGAACGTTGCTGTCACAGTGGCAGCACGCAGGCTGGCTTCGCTGGCATGGCGAGCCAGGCCGTGGCAAGCAGGGGAAATTAACGTTTCTGCAAACGCCTGAACAATTACGACAGCAGTTGCTGCAACGCCAGCTTGATGCCGGAGAGGCGGCGGAGGCTTTGCAGTTGCTGGATCTGGCACCGGAAAGGCTGATCAATATGCTGCGGCCACTCATGGGTGGTCAGTGGCAGAACGATACGCCGGTTCTGCGTATTCCCTACTATCGCCCGATGGAAAGCACTGAGCCGCGCCAGATTGCCGGACGGGCTGAACAGCATCTGGTGCGCCAGATCTACTCAGGACTGACCCGGTTTGAACAGGATGAGCCGGTGGGCGATTTGGCACACCACTGGCAACATGATGAGGCATCATGTAGCTGGTTATTCTGGTTACGGCCTCAGCTAATGTGGCACAACGACGAGCCAGTGCAGGCCGCACAACTGGTGACGCAATTCCGTCAGCTATTGCACGATACCCGCGTGCGTGTATTGCTGGCTGATGTGATTAGCGTGGATGCCCCCCATCCGCTTGCGCTGCGGTTTATCCTGCGACGCCCTGACTTCTGGCTGCCTCATCGCCTTGCCCATCTGTTATGCCTGTTGCCCCATCCTGATGATGCTGTCATTGGCAGCGGCCCATGGAAACTGGCGCACTTTAGTCCTGAACTGGTCAGGATTGAAAGTCATTCCCGCTGGCATCTGCAGCGGCCGCTGTTGCAAGCCGTTGAGTACTGGATTACGCCTCAGTTGTTTGATCCTGCTCTCGGCAGTAGCTGTCGTCATCCGGTGCAAATTGCCATAGGGGATGCCAATGAGCTCAGGACGTTACAACCGGTGAGCAGCAGCATCAGTCTGGGCTTCTGTTATCTGGTCTGCCGACCACGAGCCGGATTTACGCGCGATCAGGCACGTACGCTTTTTCAGCTAATTCAGCAAAGCGGCATCGTCAGCCGGTTGCCACTGGATGAAGGATTAATCACGCCCAGCAGCGAACTGTTACCTGGCTGGGATGTGCCGCGGATTAATCGTGTCTCGGTCCCCTTGCCGGCGACACTGACGCTGCATTATCAGTTACCGGTTGAATTACACCAGATGTCACAGGCGCTGGTTGCCCTGTTAAAACGGCACGGTTGCAGCCTGAACGTAGTGTTTCACCCGGTAAAAAACTGGCACCGCATTGAGCAACTCGATGAAGCAGATATCGTGATGGGTGACAGGCTGATTGGCGATGCGCCGGTCTTTACATTGGCCAACTGGTTGCAGAGCGATCCGCTATGGCGGCCGCTGTGGGTCACACCAGAGGGCGAAGACGTCCAGGCGCAACTGCTGGCTATTCAGCAGATCGCGGACAGCAACATTCGTACTCACACGCTTCACCAGCTTTATCATCAGCTGATGATGAAGGGCATTCTGCTGCCGCTGTTCAATTATCGCTACCAAATCCACGCACCGCCTGGCGTTGAAGGCATTGAGCTCAACACCCTGGGCTGGTTCGATTTCAGTCGCGCCTGGATTCCACCGCCCATTGATCCGCCTTGCAGCTGTTCAGCAGCGGACTGAGGCATTACCATAAGCGCAAAATTAATGACCAGGAAAACACCATGAAACGCGCTGTTGTAGTTTTCAGCGGTGGACAAGACTCCACTACCTGTCTGATTCAGGCCTTAGAGCAATATGATGAGGTTCACTGCGTCACGTTCGATTATGGACAACGCCACCGGGAAGAGATTGAGGTTGCCCGGGATCTGGCCAGTAAACTGGGCGCGCGCGCGCATAAAGTACTGGATGTGACCATGCTGAACGAACTCGCCGTCAGCAGCCTGACACGGGATAACATTCCGGTGCCGGCTTACAATCCTGAGGCCAGTGGTTTACCCAGTACGTTCGTGCCGGGCCGCAATATTCTCTTTCTGACGCTGGCCTCGGTTTACGCCTACCAGGTTGAAGCGGAAGCGGTGATCACTGGCGTCTGTGAGACCGATTTCTCTGGCTATCCCGATTGCCGTGATGAGTTTGTTAAAGCGCTGAACAATGCGGTGTCGCTTGGCATGGCGCGCGAGGTTCGTTTTGAGACGCCGCTGATGTGGCTCAACAAAGCGGAAACCTGGGCGCTGGCGGACTACTGGCAGCAGCTTTCGCTGGTACGTGAGCAGACGCTGACCTGCTATAACGGCGTGAAAGGTGACGGATGTGGTGAGTGTGCTGCCTGCAATTTAAGGGCTAATGGCTTGCAGGGGTATCTCAACGATCGTGATAGGGTAATGGCCGCGATGAAAGCTAAGAGCGGCCTTAGTTAAGGCACTCTGGCGTGGCGGCAGAGAATTTAGTTTGCCGCCTTTACCCGGTTTATGCCATCAGACGCATCAGTCGCTCGCGTAATTCTCCTTCCAGCGCAACCGCCTTCTGGGTCCGCAAATCAATACAGACAAACGTGAGTGCAGCATCCGCCACGACGGTTTCCTGACCTGCCAGCAAAACCCGCTGCGCAATAATGCCGCTTTTACCATTCAACTGCGTGATTGCACTGTCGATAGTGAGTACGTCGCCCAGCACGGCCGGGCGACGATAATTGATGTTGATGTTGACCACCACAAAAGCCAGTTTCTGTTCCTGCAACCAGTGGAATGCTTCAACCTCTTCCAGCCATTCCCAGCGAGCTTCCTCAAGAAACTCAAGATAGCGTGCATTGTTGACGTGCTGATAGACATCCAGATGATAGCCGCGCACTTTTATGGTGGTCTGCATGGTCATGCTCTCCTGCTACTGTAAGTTAACTGGTTGGACCTGTTCACTTTAGCAGAGTCGCCTGCTCAGCGCGGCTTAAGCATCACAGATGTGTACTGCCTCACAATTTCAGCCTGCCCGCATTCCGCTCTATCAACGCGTTGCCAATGCCCGGCACTTCGCTAAGTTGCTGAATTGCGCTAAAGGGCCCGTACTGTTCGCGATAGCTCACAATCGCCTGGGCTTTTTTCAACCCTACGCCATTCATGACGGCAGTGAGCTGTTCCGCTGTCGCGTCATTGATACTGACCTGCTCCTGCTGTGGCTGTAAGGGTGATGCCGGCTTTGACGCGGATAGTGCGCTCTGCGTGACAGCGTCGCTGGCAGATTCAGGGGCCGCAGAGACGCTGGTATGACAGAGTGCACCACCCAGCGCGAGGGAAAGATAAAGGGCAACGAGTTTAGGTTTAGCCATGCTGTGTTTCTCCTTGTGTTTAAACAGCAGCGACAGCGTGTCACCGCTGCGCACAAGGCACAAAAGTGGAATTGCAGAAATGGAAAAGGCCGCGAATGCGGCCTTTGATTGTTACTGTTGTTGCACTGTTTCTGCGAGGCTTACTGCATTTGTGCAGCAGCGCCGTACTTAATTTTGGCTTCTTTACGCAGGTTTTGCAGCAACGCTTCAAACGTCAGCTGTGCATTATTCTGCGTGACGCCTTTGACCATTTCGTCAATCTGCGCCTGCGGCATGCTACCCGTTTTAACTTTATCAACCGCCACCAGTACCACGTTGCCCTGCATATCTTCGCTCACACCCCATGAAGGTTTATTTTCCGCGGGCTGAGGGAGATTAAAGGCCGCCTGTGCAACAGGATCCTGCGCGTTACGGTCAACAGTTTTGCTGGCGCTCAGGGTCAGACCCGCGGCAGTCAGCGCATCCTGCTTACCGGCTTTGAGATCGGTCAGGAGTTTATCCGCCTGGGCTTTCGCCTGCTGCGTCGCTTTATCATGCTTAAGCGTGTCCGTGATCTGCGCCTTAACCTGATCCAGCGGTTTTACCGCTTCTGGTTTGTGCTCACTGATACGCAGCACAAAGGCACGATCGCCATCAACAGTGATGATATCGGAGTTGTTGCCCGGCGCGCCGTTTTGCCCCACAAGGCCACCATTAAAGATCGCCTGCTTCACCGCATCGAAGTTCAGTGCGTCTGGCAGCGTATCCTGGCTGAACCAGCCGGTCTCTTTCGCTTTCAGACCCGAAGCCTGCTCCGCACCCGCCAGTGACTCATTGTCATTGCTGGCTGCTTCGCTGACTTTCTGTTGCAGTTTGTAGAAGGCATCAACGCCCTTTTCCTGCTTCACTTTCGCGGCAATGGCGCTGCGAACGTCATTCAGCGGCTTAACCTGCTCTGGCTGAATATCGTCGAGACGAACGACCAGGAAACCCACTGAGGATTTGATCACGCCTGACATCTGGCCTTTCTGAGTCAGACCCGCATTTTTCAGCTCATCCGGCGTCGTTGAAGGTTCCAGCCAGCCCATATCACCGCCCTTACGCGCAGAAATAGGGTCGATTGATTTGGCTTTCGCCACATCCGCGAAGCTGGCGCCACCTTTCAGCTGGGCCAGTACCGCATTGGCATCGGCTTCAGTTTTAGTCTGAATCACGCTGTAACGCGTACGCTGCGGCTGTGTATAGTCTGCTTTATGCTGGTCGTACCAGGCCTGAATATCCGCCTCGCTGGCATCCTGTTGCATGCTGGCCGCATCCATCAGGATATAGCTGACACGGAACTGTTCCGGCGCCATAAAACTGGTTTTATGCTGCTGATAATACTGACTGATTTCATCGTCGGTGACGGTTTGCTTCGCCGCCAGCGCGTTGACGTCCAGCGTCGCCTGACGAATGTCACGCTGTTGTGAAACCAGGTCCACCAGTTTACTGGCTTCGCCTTTGAGCGTGAAATCGGTGTTAGCAACGGCATTAATCAGCTGCTGATTAGAAAGTTGCTTACGCAATGCTTCAGCGTACTGGTCAGCACTGAAACCCATGTTGCCGATCAGAGCCAGATATTTCGCATTGTCGAATTTGCCGTTGGTCTGGAAAGCCTGCTGATTGAAGATAGCCTGCTTAACCTGATCGTCACTGATGCTGAGGTGGAGATCTTTGATGTAGCTGTCAAGCAGCGCCTGATCGATTAACTGCGACAGCGCCTGCTGGCGGATCTGCTGCATGTAGCCATCGTTGCTGGCCAACTGCGAGAACTGGTCGCCCAGCATCTGCTGCTGACGGCTGCGTTCGCTGTTGAACGCCTGCTCCAGCTGTCCACGGCTGATCTCCTGACCATTAACTTTGGCCGCATAATCGTTATTGCCGCCAATCAGATAGTTGCCAACGCCCGTCAGCACAAAGGAGACCATAATCAGTCCCAGAATAATCTTGAGCACGACATTGTTCGACGCCGCGCGTAAATTGTCCATCATGGTATGGCAACACTCCGCTGTAGTGTGAATGTAAAGCTCGGTCGCAATTCGCCACTCGCTGGCGACTCACGCAACTGCAGGCTTAGCTGGCAGTCTCAATCCGGTCCAGGTCCATCTTACGGCCCGATTCTCACCGGTTAAAACAAAAAAAGGCACATCAGATTGATGTGCCCGTATGTTACATGAGAACGGGTTAATCGTCCTCTAATCCACTGAAGAAAATGCGTCAATGAATCTATTCGTTGTTATTAATTGACAGCGTCTTTCAATGCTTTACCAGCACGGAAACCGGGAACTTTACCGGCCGGAATGGTGATCTCTTTACCGGTTTGCGGATTACGACCGGTACGTGCAGCGCGGTCACGCACAGAGAATGTGCCGAAACCCACCAGAGCCACTTCATCACCCTCTTTCAGCGCATCTGAAACTGAGCCCATAAATGCATCTAAAACACGTCCTGCAGCAGCTTTAGAAATATCAGCATCGGCAGCAATTTTGTCGATCAATTGTGACTTATTCACTCTATTCATCCCCTCTTTTATTATTTCACATCGCACCCTGCATCCAGCCAGGTCCGAGCGCGCAGCAAGTTATATCAAGCCAGTGACGCCGAAACAACGTAATTTCTCTGAGAACGTCGCGTCGGCAGCCACCTAAATTAGCGGCACAAAAAAAAGCTGGCAAGCGCCAATTGCCTTGCCAGCTCCGCTTTTTAACGGTTTATGCCGTTAATCACTATTTTGCTGTCGCGACCTGCATGCCGTATGGCGCATTTTCCAGTGCCAGATTCAGCACCTCTTCAATGCGTTTCACCGGATGAATCTCCAGATCGGCAATCACGTTCTGTGGAATTTCTTCCAGATCACGCTTGTTGTCGTCCGGGATCAGCACAGTTTTAATACCGCCACGGTGTGCTGCCAGCAGTTTTTCTTTCAGCCCACCAATCGGCAGTACCTGACCACGAAGGGTAATTTCACCGGTCATGGCGACATCTGCACGAACCGGGTTACCGGTCAGACAGGAAACCAGCGCAGTACACATGGCGATACCGGCACTTGGACCATCTTTCGGTGTGGCGCCTTCTGGCACGTGAACGTGAATATCACGTTTTTCGTAGAAGTCACCATTGATGCCAAGCTTCTCGGCACGGGCACGCACTACGGTCAGTGCAGCCTGAATCGACTCCTGCATCACTTCACCCAGAGAACCGGTGTAAGTCAGTTTGCCTTTACCCGGCACGCAGGCGGTTTCAATGGTCAGCAGATCGCCACCCACTTCCGTCCAGGCCAGGCCAGTAACCTGACCAACACGGTTTTCACTGTCAGCACGGCCATAGTCAAAGCGCTGTACGCCCAGGAAGTCCTTGAGGTTTTCGCCATTGATGGTGATGTGCTTCTTAGTCTTGTCCATCAGCAGTGATTTCACCGCTTTACGACACAACTTCGACAGCTCACGCTCAAGGCTACGCACACCGGCTTCACGGGTGTAGTAACGGATAATGCCGACAATCGCGCTGTCTTCAACCGTAATTTCGCTGGCTTTCAGGGCGTTACGTTCAATCTGCTTAGTCAGCAGATGCTGCTTAGCGATATTCAGCTTTTCATCTTCGGTGTAACCCGACAGACGAATCACTTCCATACGATCCAGCAGCGGTGCCGGAATGTTCATTGAGTTCGACGTTGCCACAAACATCACATCAGAGAGGTCATAGTCGACTTCCAGATAGTGGTCGTTGAACGCAATGTTCTGCTCAGGATCAAGCACTTCCAGCAGGGCAGACGCAGGATCGCCACGCATGTCAGAAGACATTTTGTCGATCTCATCCAGCAGGAACAGCGGGTTTTTAACCCCCACTTTCGCCATTTTCTGGATTAATTTACCCGGCATAGAGCCGATGTAAGTACGGCGGTGACCACGGATTTCTGCTTCATCACGCACGCCACCCAGCGCCATACGCACATATTTACGTCCGGTCGCTTTCGCGATCGACTGACCCAGAGAAGTTTTACCTACCCCTGGCGGTCCGACGAGGCAGAGAATCGGCCCTTTGATTTTGCTGACGCGACTTTGAACCGCAAGATACTCAAGAATACGATCCTTCACGCGCTCCAGGCCATAATGGTCGGTATCCAGCGTCTCCTGCGCTTTACGCAGATCTTTCTTCACTTTGCTGCGCGCGTTCCACGGAACCTGAACCATCCAGTCGATGTAGCCGCGAACCACGGTGGCTTCAGCGGACATCGGGGACATCATTTTCAGCTTCTGCAGCTCAGCTTCTGCTTTCTCACGCGCTTCTTCCGGCATTTTTGCCGCGTCGATTTTGCGTTTTAACGCTTCGTACTCGTCAGGCGCGTCATCCATCTCGCCCAGCTCTTTCTGAATCGCCTTCATCTGCTCATTCAGATAGTACTCGCGCTGGCTTTTCTCCATCTGCTTCTTAACACGGTTGCGAATACGCTTCTCAACCTGCAGCAAATCGATTTCAGACTCCATCATCGCCATCAGATATTCCAGACGCTCGTTGACGTCGGACATCTCCAGCACAGACTGTTTGTCTGCCAGTTTCAGTGGCATATGTGCTGCGACGGTGTCGGCAAGGCGGGCCGCATCGTCAATATTGTTCAGCGAGGTTAAAACCTCTGGTGGGATCTTTTTATTGAGTTTGATGTAGCCTTCAAACTGATTGATCGCCGTGCGCACCAGCACTTCCTGCTCGCGCTCTTCGATCTCTGGCGAAACCAGATATTCAGCTTGTGCCACAAAATGGTCACCGTTATCGGCCAGCGTGGTAATGTGGGCGCGCTGTAAACCTTCGACCAGAACTTTGACGGTGCCGTCCGGCAGTTTCAGCATTTGCAATACTGAGGCAACGGTCCCTACTGAAAAGAGATCGTTAATGCCAGGTTCATCCGTTGAAGCCTCTTTCTGTGCGACCAGCATGATTTTTTTATCATGATCCATTGCGGCTTCAAGGCACCGAATTGATTTTTCCCGGCCAACAAACAACGGAATTACCATGTGCGGATAAACCACCACGTCGCGCAGCGGCAACACGGGGATTTCAATGCGTTCAGAACGCTCAGGATTCATAGAGCTCTCTCTTTGTTTAATGTCCGCCAGGTGATGGGAACCGCATCAGGCAGGTATGCAGTTAAACCCACAGGTATCTGAGTATATGGGGATGCTTATCCGACATTCAACGTCACAGAGGCGAGAAAAGCAAAAGGGGAAACATTTTCCCCTTTTTTATTATGACAACATGGACGATCTGTTTAATTATTCGCCAGACGCCTGCGCTTCATGCTTACCATAGATCAACATGGGCTCAGACTGACCTTCAATAACTGATTCATCAATCACTACTTTTTCCACGTCGTCCATGGAAGGCAGATCATACATCGTTTCCAGCAATGCGCCTTCTACGATGGAACGCAGACCACGTGCACCGGTTTTACGTGACATCGCTTTCTTCGCAATGGCAGTTAACGCCTCGTCACGGAACTCCAGCTCAACGCCTTCCAGGTTAAACAGCGCCTGGTACTGTTTCGTCAGGGCGTTTTTAGGTTCACGCAGAATCTGAATCAGTGCTTCTTCGCTCAGTTCGCTCAGGGTGGCAACCACTGGCAGACGACCGATGAACTCAGGAATCAGACCAAATTTGATCAAATCCTCGGGTTCACACTGTGAAAGCAATTCGCCTTCGCTGGCTTTCTGCGACTTCCCTTTCACGGTGGCGCCGAAACCGATACCGGATCCGGTTTCAACACGCTGGGAAATCACTTTGTCCAGGCCGGCAAATGCGCCGCCGCAGATAAACAGAATTTTCGAGGTATCAACCTGCAAAAACTCCTGCTGCGGATGCTTACGTCCACCCTGCGGTGGAACGGCAGCGACGGTGCCTTCAATCAGCTTAAGCAGAGCCTGCTGTACGCCTTCACCTGACACGTCACGGGTAATCGACGGGTTATCTGATTTGCGTGAGATTTTGTCGATTTCATCGATATAAACGATGCCGCGCTGTGCTTTCTGAACGTCGTAATCACACTTCTGCAGCAGTTTCTGGATGATGTTTTCAACGTCTTCACCCACATAACCGGCTTCAGTCAGCGTAGTGGCGTCAGCCATGGTGAACGGCACATCCAGCAGGCGTGCAAGGGTTTCTGCCAGCAGCGTTTTACCACTACCGGTGGGACCAATCAGCAGAATGTTACTTTTGCCCAGTTCGATGCCATTGCTGGTATCGCCGTTGCGCAAACGCTTGTAGTGGTTGTAAACGGCAACCGCCAGCACTTTCTTCGCTCTTTCCTGGCCGATGACATAATCATCAAGGTGATGGCGAATTTCATGTGGGGTTGGCAACGCACTACGTTCACGATGCGGCGCAACTTCTTTAATCTCTTCGCGAATGATGTCGTTGCACAGGTCAACACATTCATCGCAGATATACACTGACGGCCCGGCAATCAGCTTTCGCACTTCATGCTGGCTTTTGCCGCAAAAAGAGCAGTACAGCAACTTTCCTGAACCGTCTTTGCGCTTATCTGTCATCAGTTAACCTCTTCTAGTTCTCAGGCCATACACGCGTACGGCTCAGGCCGTGCAGAGACGGCCGAAATTCATTCAACCCATAATAGTACCGTTACCCTGTTAACTATAGACCAGGGACAACGGTAAGTCGGGTCTTATTGGCGATGCGTCAGAATTGAATCGACTAATCCATACTCTACCGCTTCACTTGCAGAGAGGAAACGATCACGCTCGGTATCGCGCTCAATTTCTTCCAGCGTTTTACCGGTATGCTCAGCCATCAGCTCATTCATACGCTGCTTAACTTTCAGGATCTCGCGCGCATGGATCTCAATATCTGACGCCTGGCCCTGATAGCCGCCCAGCGGCTGGTGGATCATTACACGTGAGTTTGGCAGACAGAAACGTTTACCTTTGGTACCCGCCGTCAGCAGGAACGCACCCATTGAACAGGCCTGTCCCATACAGATGGTGCTGACATCCGGTTTAATAAATTTCATGGTGTCGTAGATCGACATACCGGCCGTGATCACACCGCCAGGTGAGTTGATGTACAGATAGATATCTTTTTCCGGATTTTCAGCTTCCAGAAACAGCATCTGCGCCACGATCAGATTTGCCATGTGGTCTTCAACCTGGCCGGTCAGAAAAATGACACGCTCTTTCAGCAGACGGGAGTAGATGTCGTATGAACGCTCACCACGCGAAGTTTGTTCAACCACCATTGGCACCAGCGCATTGTGCGGTGCAGTATATTCACGATCGCCACTGTATGACATTACCGTCTCCTGGATAAATTTCATTGGCAACATTCTGTACCGATTCTACGTAAGACGCGCGGGAAACTCCACGTCGCACCTTTTCCGACACCTTCAGGACGGTTAATCAGCCAGCCTCACTCTCATTTCTGCATACTCCCACTATCTTGGGATGCTGCACGCATGTTTCAAGCATAACAATCTTTTCCCTGTTCGCTAACCCGGAAAAAGCGATGCGTGAATAATTTGCCGATTAATTAAACAAATAGCAGCGAAGAGTGCCGTTCTGTACGCAAAACACAAAAAAGCCCGTGACTTTTCAGTCACGGGCTTAGCACAGACGGTTAAATGTGAGATCAGGCCTGAGCGGTCTGATTCATCAGATCCTGGAAGTTGGTCTCTTTCTCAGTCACTTTAGCTTTCGCCAGGACTGCTTCAACCGCTTGCTCTTCCAGCGCGACGTTGCGCATATTGTTCATCAGCTCGTTATTCTTGCTGTAGAACTCGATCACTTCCTGCGGATCTTCATACGCAGAAGCCATCTCTTCGATCATGGTGCTTACGCGTGCTTCGTCAGCTTTCAGCTCATGGGTACGAATCACTTCGCCCAGCAGCAGACCGACAACAACACGGCGTTTAGCCTGCTCTTCGAACAGTTCGCGTGGCAGTTCCAGCGCCTGCTGTTCGTTGCCACCGAAACGCTGTGCAGCCTGACGACGCAGAACGTCGATTTCGCTGTCAACCAGCGCAGCTGGCACGTCGATTTCGTTAGCTTCAACCAGGCCGTCGATCGCCTGCGTTTTGATGCGGTTACGGATAGCGCCTTTCAGCTCGCGATCCATGTTCTTACGCACTTCGGTACGCAGACCGGCAACTGAACCATCTTCAACGCCGAAACGTTTGATGAACTCTTCAGTCAGCTCTGGCAGTTCGCGCGTTTCAACTTTCTTCAGCACGATCTCGAACTTCGCATCTTTCCCTTTCAGGGTTTCTGCGTGGTAGTCGTCCGGGAATTTCACATCGATAGTGAAAGTCTCGCCCGCTTTGTGACCCACAACGCCTTCTTCAAAGCCTGGGATCATGCGGCCCTGGCCCATGGCCAGAACGAAATCAGTGGCTTTGCCGCCTTCGAACTCTTCACCGTCAACAGAACCGTTGAAATCGATAGTGGCACGATCTTCCGGGCCTGCAGCAGCGTCGCTTTCGATCCAGTTGGCCTGCTGCTTACGCAGCGTGTCCAGCATGGTATCAACGTCAGCGTCAGTGACTTCAACGACTGGTTTTTCGACTTCGATGTTTTCCAGGCCTTTCAGCTCAACTTCCGGATAAACTTCGAATTCAACCGCGTAAGTGAAATCCTGACCTTCTTTGTACTCACCTGGCACGTAGTTTGGTGCGCCAGCCGGGTTAATTTTTTCTTTGATGATGGCGTCAACGAAGTTGCGCGTCATTAGCTCGCCCAGCACGTCCTGACGGACAGAAGCGCCATAACGCTGCGCAACGATGTTCATCGGCACTTTGCCTTTACGGAAACCATCGATACGGACTTTCCTGGCAACGTCAACCAGTTCTTTTTTTACTGCACTTTCGATGCTGTCAGCTGCAACAGTAATCGTAATGCGACGGCCCAGGCCCTGAGTGGTTTCTACAGAAACTTGCATCTTGTTACCTCAAAAAATCACGTGCTCGGTCAACTTCAGACACCACACATAGTGAAATGCGCCGTATCCAACAACCGGGACGGCTTCCGTGAAGAGAACCTGATCCCTGTTACCAGAAGCGTCCCGAAGACATTCCGGAAAAATAGACGCAGCATTATAGCGGCATCGCTGGAATGAGTCGAGGACGCTAACTCACCACTTTTCAGCAGGTTTGCTGCTTTTTTGAGCCAGGGATCGCGTTTTTCACTAAATAAAAGAAAAAACGGCCCGCAGGCCGTTTTGGAGAAGGGAGGTCAGGCGAGTGTACCGGCACCGCGGCAGTTAGGCGAAGCCAGTACGGTATCCTGCAATCCTTCCCACTCTTTCAGTGTGTAAGTATGCAGGGCTAAGGCATGAACGCTGCCCGCTAATTCAGCCGCCAGCTCGCCATAAATTAAGCGATGACGCGCCAGAAAGCGCTGGCCTGCAAAACAGTCGCTGACAATGACCACTTTGAAGTGACTTTCTGAGCCGGCAGGAACGTTGTGCCGGTAGCTTTCGTCATGCACTTCCAGATGAGCTGGCTGAAATGCCACACGCAGCTTTTCTTCTATTTGTTCGCGGATCATGGCTATTACTCCTCAATGGCGAGCGCTGTGCCCCATCTCATTCAATCTTAGTCGCTTTTAGTGCGCTTACCCGTCAGCAGAGGCTAAATATTGCATTTTATGTCAGCCCGCCTCCGACGCGCATAATAACCTAGCTGAAACGAACAGCAAACTAACCTGTCAGAGAAGGGGCTTAAAACGGTTTCAGACACAATTTCACCGGCAACAGGGCTTTTTTCACTGCCGGGCAATGCTATGATGCCTCCAGTTTTTGCAAACCAACCCCCTGACACCAACGAGAAAAAGTATGTTGAAAAAACTGTTATTCCCACTGTTGGCTGCGTTCATTTTAGCCGGCTGTGCAACCAGCAATAATACCCTGACAATCCAGCCTAAAATTCAGTTGCCACAGCAGGACCCGGGCCTGATGGGCGTAACCGTCAGCATCAACGGTGCCGACCAGCGTAAAGATCAGGCGCTGGCAAAAGTAAACCGTGATGGTCAGCTAGTGACCTTAACACCTTCGCGCGATCTGCGTTTCCTGCTGCAGGAAGTGCTGGAGAAGCAGATGACCGCTCGCGGTTATATGGTTGGTCCTAATGGCGCGGTAGACCTTCAGATTGTGGTTAACAACCTCTATGCTGACGTGACGCAGGGCAATGTGCGCTATAGCATCACCACCAAAGCGGACATCTCGATCATTGCGACCGCAAAAAACGGCAACAAACAGGTTAAAAACTACCGCCAGACTTACAGCGTAGAAGGCGCGTTCAACGCCAGTAACCAGAAGATCACCAACGCGGTTAACTCCACCATGAGCGATGTGATCGCGGATATGGCGCAGGACACCAGCGTCAACGACTTCATCAAGCAAAACGCCCGTTAACACCCTCTCTCTTCTGCCCTGCCTTGAGCAGGGCATTTTGTTATCTGCAGGATCCGCATGAACCACTACCTTCGCCTCTTCAGCCAGAAAAACGCCGCCGTATTGTTGCTCCTTGGGTTCGCTTCGGGATTGCCGCTGGCACTGACATCGGGCACGTTGCAGGCGTGGATGACGGTGGAAAATGTCGATTTAAAAACCATTGGCTTCTTTTCGCTGGTCGGCCAGGCCTACGTCTTTAAATTTCTCTGGTCACCCATGATGGACCGCTATACGCCGCCGTTTCTGGGCCGCCGCCGCGGCTGGTTGCTGCTCAGTCAGCTGGCGCTGGTGGGGGGGGTTTTCGCGATGGGATTTCTGCAACCAGGACGCGATCTGACCCTGATGGCCGCGCTGGCGGTGCTGATCGCTTTCTGCTCCGCCTCTCAGGATATTGTCTTTGATGCCTGGAAAACGGATATCCTGCCACCTGAAGAACGTGGCAGCGGTGCCGCGATTACCGTGCTGGGTTATCGTCTGGCGATGCTGATTTCAGGCGGACTGGCGTTGTGGCTGGCTGACCGCTATCTGGGCTGGCAGGCAACCTACTGGCTGATGGCGCTGATGATGGTGCCGGGTATTATCGCGACGCTTGCGGCCAGCGAGCCCGACACACGCATCTCTACCCCACATTCGCTGCGTCAGGCGGTTGTTGATCCCCTTAAGGATTTTTTCCAGCGTAACAACGCCTGGTTGCTGATTACCCTGATTATTCTTTACAAGCTGGGCGATGCATTCGCCGCCTCGCTGACCACCACCTTTTTGATTCGTGGCGTCGGCTTCAACGCCGGTGACGTCGGCCTGGTCAACAAGACGCTGGGCCTGCTGGCGACGATTATCGGGGCGCTCTATGGCGGTGTTCTGATGCAGCGTCTGAGTCTGTTCCGGGCACTGATGATTTTCGGCGTGCTGCAGGCAGTCTCAAACTTTGGTTACTGGCTGCTGGCGGTGACCGACAAACAATTGTGGAGTATGGCCAGCGCGGTTTTTGTTGAAAACCTGTGCGGCGGCATGGGCACGGCGGCCTTCGTGGCCCTGTTAATGACCCTTTGCAACAAATCCTTCTCTGCAACACAGTTTGCCCTGCTGTCGGCGCTCTCAGCCGTTGGTCGGGTCTATGTTGGCCCGGCTGCGGGCTGGCTGGTTGAACTCTGGGGCTGGCCAACATTTTATGCTTTTACGGTATTTGCGGGACTGCCTGGGCTGCTACTGCTGACTTTTTGTCGACACACACTGAATCAGGTCGAGCAAAGTGGCAATTTCCTCACACGAAGCTACTATCCTCATGGTTATCGCTGGACTAATCGTCTGTTTGCAGCCGGATGCGGCGTACTGGCTCTCTGGCTGGTAGCGCTGGCACTGAATGCACTGGGACTGACTGCGCTGGCACCGCTGCTGACCCGCCTGTTCGAGCTGGGCATGACCCTCTCCTTACTGGCGGTGCTTGCCGGGGTGTTGCTGGACTACCGGGCGCTGAAGAAAACGCCGGTGTTACCTGCATCAGATGCTTAAGTAAAATCGATAGGTTAACGAGCGGCGACTTATTTTATGCCATGCCGATAAGTCGCCATCATTTATCATCGCGTGTTATTTTTAAAAAATAAGAATATGACCTGAGGAGGCGTAGCGGAAATACTAAAAACCGGTGAGCAATTACTTTAGTTAAATTTCATCGCGCAAATGATGCAGACTTGTTAAATATTTGGGAGTTAAAAGTAAGGGTTATTCCTTTCCCTGATTTTTTTACGGTTACTTCCATTGGTTTTTGTTATATTGATGCCAACTGCTTGTCTGCGTTAATTATTTGTCACCTGGCGCAACATCTGTGACACCCTTAGCAAAAGGTGTCAACACGTATCTGACACATCCTTAAGCTGGTTTACACTGCATAAACCTTCCCGTAAAATGCGCGCACACTTAAACGACAATAGAGCCCTTTGTCATTGAGGTCGTTAAATGAGACTCAGTAAATACAATAAAAGTTTGGGGATTTTGTCATTAATTGCAGGCACTTTATTAATGAGTGGCTGCGATAGTGCATTGTTAAATCCCAAAGGACAGATTGCACTGGAGCAACGTTCGCTGATACTGACTGCCTTTGGCCTGATGTTGATCGTCGTGATTCCCGCAGTCCTGATGGCCGTGGTGTTTGCCTGGAAATATCGGGCATCCAACACGAATGCGAAGTACAGCCCTAACTGGTCACACTCTAACAAAGTGGAAGCCGTGGTCTGGACCATTCCGATCCTGATCATTATCTTCCTCAGTGTGCTGACCTGGAAATCGACCCACGCACTGGAGCCCAGCAAACCGCTGCAATCTGATGTGAAACCGGTTGAGATCGATGTGGTTGCACTGGACTGGAAATGGTTGTTCATTTACCCGGAGCAGGGTATTGCGACCGTGAACCAGATTGCCTTCCCGGCAAACACTCCGGTGAACTTCAAAATTACGTCTAACTCCGTCATGAATTCTTTCTTCATCCCAACGCTCGGCAGCCAGATTTATGCGATGGCTGGTATGCAGACCAAACTGCATCTGATTGCGAATGAGCCGGGAATTTTCGACGGTATCTCTGCGAACTTCAGTGGTCGTGGTTTCTCTGGCATGAAGTTTAAAGCCATTGCAACCAAAGACGATGCGGAATTCCAGCAGTGGGTGGCTAAAGTTAAAGCAGCCCCTAACACGCTGACTACTATGGATGATTTCGAGAAAGTGGCTGTGCCAAGCGAAAATCACCCGGTGGAATATTTCTCTTCAGCTGATCCTAAATTGTTCATGCAAGTCATCGACAAGTTCAAGATGAGCCACGGGAAAATGGACATGCCACAGCATGAAGGTATGGACATGAGTCACGCCGCTTCCGCGGGAGCCGAGGAATAATACGATGTTCGGAAAATTAACACTTGATGCAGTGCCGTACCATGAGCCGATTATCATGGTTACGGTTGCCGCTATCCTGATAGGTGGTGCGGCGCTGGTCGCTGCGATTACCTATTTTGGTAAGTGGAAATATCTGTGGTCTGAATGGCTGACGTCAATCGACCACAAACGCCTGGGTATCATGTACATCATCATGGCATTCGTCATGCTGATTCGTGGTTTCGCTGATGCCATTATGATGCGTACCCAGCAGGTTATGGCTTCGGCCGGTGAAGCGGGCATTCTGCCACCGCACCACTACGACCAGATCTTTACCGCGCACGGCGTGATTATGATCTTCTTCGTGGCGATGCCTTTCGTGGTTGGCCTGATGAACATCGCCGTTCCGTTGCAGATTGGTGCACGTGACGTCGCGTTCCCGTTCCTGAACAACCTGAGCTTCTGGTTTACTGCGGTCGGTGTGATCCTGGTTAACCTGTCGCTGGGCGTGGGCGAGTTCGCACAGACCGGCTGGCTGGCTTATCCGCCGCTTTCCGGCGCGGAGTACAGTCCCGGCGTCGGGGTCGATTACTGGATCTGGAGCCTTCAGCTTTCAGGTATTGGTACGACCTTAACCGGTATTAACTTCTTCGTGACTATCCTGAAGATGCGCGCACCGGGCATGAGCCTGTTCAAAATGCCGGTCTTTACCTGGACCGCGCTGTGCACCAACGTCCTGATCATCGCTGCGTTCCCGGTTCTGACCGTGACCCTGGCGCTGTTGACCCTTGATCGTTATCTCGGCTTCCATTTCTTCACCAATGAAATGGGCGGGAACATGATGATGTACGTCAACCTGATCTGGGTATGGGGCCATCCGGAAGTGTATATCCTGGTACTGCCGGTGTTTGGTGTGTTCGCAGAGATTACCGCGACCTTCTCCAAAAAACGTCTGTTTGGTTATACCTCTCTGGTGTGGGCGACCATCGCCATTACCGTGCTGTCGTTTATCGTCTGGTTGCACCACTTCTTCACCATGGGTGCAGGTGCCAACGTTAACGCCTTCTTCGGTATCATGACGATGATCATCGCGATTCCGACCGGGGTTAAAATCTTTAACTGGCTGTTCACCATGTATCAGGGCCGCATTCAGATGCACTCTGCCATGTTGTGGACCGTTGGCTTCCTGGTAACCTTCTCTGTAGGGGGTATGACCGGCGTACTGCTGGCCGTTCCGGGCGCTGACTTTATTCTGCACAACAGCCTGTTCCTGATTGCTCACTTCCACAACGTTATCATCGGTGGTGTGGTCTTCGGTTGTATGGCAGGCGTGACCTACTGGTTCCCGAAAGCATTCGGCTTCACCCTGAACGAAACCTGGGGTAAGCGCGCATTCTGGTTCTGGATCATTGGCTTCTTCGTTGCCTTTATGCCGCTGTACGCACTGGGCTTCATGGGCATGACCCGTCGTCTGAGCCAGGATATCGATCCACAGTTCCACCCTCTTCTGGTGGTTGCGGCGGTCGGTGCTGGTCTGATTGCAATGGGTATCCTGTGTCAGCTGACCATGTTCTACGTTTCAGTACGTGACCGTGATCAGAACCGTGATGTGACAGGTGACCCGTGGGGCGGTCGTACGCTGGAGTGGGCAACCTCTTCACCACCACCGTTCTATAACTTTGCTGTCATCCCACATGTGCATGAGCGTGATGCTTTCTGGGAAATGAAAGAGAAAGGCGAAGCGTACAAACAGCCGGCATCTTATGAAGAGATTCATATGCCGAAAAACAGTGGTGCTGCAATCGTCATCTGCGCATTTGCTACTGTAATGGGCTTCGCGCTGATCTGGCATATCTGGTGGATGGCTGGTCTTTCCTTCCTCGGCATGATCGTTACCTGGATCGTGAAGAGCTTCGACGAAGACGTGGATTACTACGTTCCGGTTGCTGAAGTTCAGAAGATTGAAAACCAGCACTTTGACGAAATCAGCAAAGCAGGTCTGAAATAATGTCAACTGAAACTCTTAAACATCACCACGACGCCCATGCGGAGCATGGGCATCACGATGCAGGAGCCAATAAAGTCTTTGGCTTCTGGATCTACCTGATGAGTGACTGCATTATCTTCGCAACCCTGTTTGCGACCTATGCTGTCATGGTCAACAACACTGCCGGTGGCCCGGCAGGTAAAGATATCTTTGAGCTGCCGTTTGTTCTGGTAGAAACCGCCCTGCTGCTGTTGAGTTCGATCACTTACGGCATGGCTGTTATCTCCATGAACAAGGAGCAAAAAGGTGCCGTTATCGGCTGGCTGGCGCTGACCTTCCTGTTCGGTCTGGGCTTCATCGGGATGGAAATCTATGAATTCCATCACCTGATTGCTGAAGGCTTTGGTCCGGATCGCAGTGGCTTCCTGTCTGGCTTCTTTACGCTGGTCGGTACTCACGGTCTGCACGTGACCTCCGGTCTGATCTGGATGCTGGTTCTGATGTTCCAGGTTTCTAAACGTGGCCTGAACGCGACTAACCGCACCCGTATCATGTGTCTGAGCCTGTTCTGGCACTTCCTGGACGTGGTCTGGATTTGCGTCTTCACCGTTGTTTACCTGATGGGAGCCATGTAATGAGTCATTCTGTTAACGAACATGGCGCTTCACACGGTAGCGTGAAGTCCTACATGATCGGCTTCATCCTCTCTATCATCCTGACGGCCATCCCGTTCTGGATGGTAATGGATGGCAGTGCATCTCACGGTACTATCCTCGGTGTTGTTCTGGTTTGTGCGATAATCCAGGTGCTGGTTCACCTGGTCTACTTCCTGCACTTAGACAGCAAATCTGAGGGTGGCTGGAACATGGTAGCCATTGTTTTCTCGGCCATCATCATCCTGATTGTCGTAGTGGGCTCACTGTGGATCATGTGGAACCTCAACTACAACATGATGCCTCACTAAAGAGTCACGCGTAATGTTTAAGCAATACCTGCAAGTTACAAAACCAGGAATTATTTTCGGGAATTTAATTTCTGTGATCGGCGGATTTCTGTTGGCTTCCAAAGGCAACACAGATTACGCCCTGTTTCTCATCACCCTGGTGGGCGTGTCACTGGTGGTTGCATCGGGTTGTGT
This sequence comes from Pantoea jilinensis, assembly GCF_019104105.1. Taxonomy (NCBI): domain Bacteria; kingdom Pseudomonadati; phylum Pseudomonadota; class Gammaproteobacteria; order Enterobacterales; family Erwiniaceae; genus Pantoea; species Pantoea jilinensis. Next base: position 3,110,093 of record NZ_CP077746.1, read on the forward strand.
TTTCAACAACGTGATTGACCGCGACATTGACATCAAGATGGAGAGAACCAGGAATCGGGTGCTGGTAAAAGGCCTCATCTCCGCGAAAGTAAGCCTGGTTTATGCCACTGTGCTGGGTATTGCCGGCTTTGCGTTGCTCTACTTCGGTGCTAATCCGCTGGCCATGTGGCTGGCGGTGATGGGCTTCGTGGTGTACGTGGGTATCTACAGTCTCTACATGAAGCGTAATTCCGTTTACGGAACGCTGATTGGCAGTCTGTCAGGTGCTGCGCCGCCGGTTATCGGCTACTGTGCAGTCTCTAACCAGTTTGATGCTGGTGCGTTAATCCTGCTGGCGATCTTTAGCCTGTGGCAGATGCCGCATTCGTACGCGATTGCTATCTTCCGCTTTAAAGATTATCAGGCAGCGAACATCCCGGTTCTGCCGGTGGTGAAAGGCATTTCCGTGGCTAAGAATCATATTACGCTCTATATTCTGGCGTTTATGATTGCCACGCTGATGCTGACGCTGGGTGGCTACGCGGGTTACAAATATCTGGTTGTGGCTGCTGCGGTCAGCGTCTGGTGGCTGGGCATGGCGTTATCGGGTTACAAAACCGCAGATGACCGTGTCTGGGCACGCAAGCTGTTTGTCTTTTCTATCGTGACCATCACCGCGCTGAGCGTGATGATGTCGGTAGATTCGCTGGCTCCGGCTTCAAAGGACCTGCTGACTTACGTCTGGTAACTGGCACCGATACAGCATGAAAAGGGCGCGATTATCGCGCCCTTTCTTTTTGTTACCACTGCTTAAAAACTATTGTTTTACCCGCCCTGCCCCGCCACCTAGAATAAAAGCAGCACATTAACAGAGGTTGGAATGAACGATAATAAAATGACTCCGGTGGAGCTGCGCGCCACATGGGGCCTCGGTACGGTCTTTTCCCTGCGCATGCTGGGAATGTTTATGGTCCTGCCGGTACTGACCACTTATGGCATGGCATTACAGGGCGCAAGTGAAACCTTAATCGGTCTGGCAATTGGCATCTATGGCCTTGCCCAGGCAATCTTTCAGATTCCTTTTGGTCTGCTCTCCGACCGCATCGGCCGTAAGCCGTTAATTGTCGGCGGACTGTTGTTGTTTGTTCTGGGCAGCGTTATCGCCGCCTGCACCGACTCCATCTGGGGCATTATTCTGGGTCGTGCGCTGCAGGGTTCAGGCGCGATTGCGGCTGCCGTAATGGCCCTGTTATCCGATTTAACCCGTGAGCAGAACCGCACCAAAGCAATGGCGTTTATCGGCATCAGTTTTGGCGTGACCTTCGCGATTGCTATGGTCGTCGGCCCGATTGTTACGCACGCGCTGGGTCTGCATGCGCTGTTCTGGATGATTGCGATTCTGGCGTCGCTGGGTATCGTGATTACCCTGCTTGTGGTGCCGTCCGCTTCACATCATGTCCTGAACCGTGAATCGGGTATGGTGAAAGGCAGCTTCCGCAAAGTATTGGCTAACCCGCGTCTGGTAAAGCTCAATATCGGTATTTTCTGCCTGCATGTTCTGCTGATGTCGAGCTTTGTGGCGTTACCCGGACAGTTTGAGCAGGCTGGATTCCCGGCCCCCGAGCACTGGAAAGTTTATCTTTCCACTATGCTTATCGCCTTTGCCGGCGTGGTGCCGTTTATTATTTATGCCGAAGTGAAGCGTCGTATGAAGCGCGTGTTTGTCGGCTGCGTCGGGATGATTGTCATTGCTGAGATTGTACTGTGGGGCGCGGAAGGTCATTTCTGGACGCTGGTCGTGGGTGTTCAGCTCTTCTTCTTCGCCTTCAATCTGATGGAAGCCATCCTGCCTTCACTGATCAGTAAAGAGTCCCCTGCAGGTTATAAAGGTACGGCGATGGGGATCTACTCCACCAGCCAGTTCCTGGGTGTGGCCGTTGGTGGCAGTATGGGTGGCTGGGTATTTGGTCATTTCGATGCTCAGACCGTGTTCCTGGTTGGCGCGATGGTGGCTGCGGCCTGGCTGTTTGTCAGCATGACGATGCAGGAGCCGCCTTATGTCAGTAGCCTGCGCATCGTGCTGAGTGATGCGGCTCTGGCTGTGCCAAATCTGGAGCAGCGCCTGAAAGCGCAGCCTGGCGTTAACTCCGTGTTTATCGTGCCGGAAGAGAAAAGCGCGTATATCAAAATTGATAGTAAGGTCACCAGCCGCCCTGAACTGGAAGCGCTGCTGGGGAGTTGCTAGCTTAAAAAAGTTTGGTGATAACGTCAGCTCGTTTCGCTTCAGGATCGAGCTGGCGCAGGGGGCAAGGTCAGATCGGAAAGTCGCAAATGTCGCCATCCATGGCGCGGGACGCTTTCCTCCTCTGGCCGTATTCCCTTCGTCTCCTAAGCTTTTGAGTTGCTGAATGGTTCACCCGCATTTAAGTTTCTAAGCAACCTCCAACCCGCATAACCATTCTTACAGACAACTCAGAAATTCATAGCGATGGGAGCCTGTGCCTGTAGCAAAGCATCGCGGGCCATGGATGGCCCGCGATGAGCCGCCATGGATGGCGCTTTTGCGTCTTTGCGAAAGGCACAGGCTCCCTGAGTAAGTGCGTGATCGCACAGACGCCCTACAGCTCACACCCACTTCTTCAAAGAGATGCAAGCCAGCACACGATGCCACTGACGTCACAAACCACGCCTTTATTCAGACGGCTCAAAAATTTGGTTCGATGCAGCGCTGCTCCTGCCAGAAAACAAAAAACCCGGCATTAGCCGGGTTTATATCACTGCATTCATGCTGAAAACTCAGCCAATCCCGCTTAATCGCGGAAGTTTTTAAACTGGAACGGCTGGCCCAGATTACTGCCGCGCACGATCGCCATCGCGCCCTGCAAATCATCACGTGCTTTGCCGGTCACACGCAATGCTTCACCCTGAATCTGGGTCTGCACTTTCAGCTTGCTGTCTTTAATCAGCTTCACCAGCTTCTTCGCGACGTCGCTTTCAATGCCTTTCTTCAGTTTGGCATCGACCGCCCAGCTTTTGCCGCTATGCTCAATCTCTTCGGGCACCTCTAAGGCGCCGCCTTCAATCCCGCGCTTCAGTAACTTCTCACGCAAAATATCGACCAGCTGCTTAACCTGAAAATCAGACTCGCTGGTGATCTTGATGGTTTCATTCTTTTCGTTGAGCTCAAACTCGGCGCTCACGTTGCGGAAATCGAAGCGGGTAGACACTTCACGGTTGGCATTCTCCACCGCATTGCGAATTTCCTGCAGATCGACCTCTGAAACGATATCGAAAGATGGCATCTCTTCTTCTCCTGACGCTAAAGTGACATGCATAATACGCGTCTTAAGGTGCTAAATAAAATCAGGCTGCACACAACGCTATAATGAAAGTGTGACAATGAATAATAGATGGATAGCCCGCCAGCGGGAGGCAGCATGAAAATTACCGTGTTAGGTTGCGGTGCGCTGGGACAGGTCTGGCTGACAGCACTGGCCCGCCAGGGACATGAGGTACAGGGATGGTTGCGGGTGCCACAGCCCTACTGTTCAGCCAATGTGGTTGACCCACAAGGCAACATATCGAACCGCACGTTTATTGCCAATGATCCGCTCTTTCTGGCGGAAAGCCAGCTGCTGCTCGTCACGCTCAAAGCCCCGCAGGTCTCGCCTGCGGTGAAAAACCTGGAGAGCGTGCTGCAGAAGAACTGCCCGGTGCTGCTGCTGCACAACGGCATGGGGACGCTTGAAGAGCTGAAAGGGCTGACTCAGCCACTGCTGCGCGGCGTCACTACCCATGCGGCGATGCGCGATGGCACCGTCATCAAACACATTGCCAGTGGTATCACCCATATCGGCCCCGGCAACCGTAAAAGCGCCGCTTATAGCGATCTCGCCGATATCCTGCACCCTGCCCTGCCCGACGTTGCCTGGCATGACAATATCCGGGCCGCCTGCTGGCGCAAACTGGCCGTCAATTGCGTCATCAACCCGCTCAGCGTGGAATATGCGTGTCAGAACGGTGCACTGCGTGCTTATCCGGAACAGATCGCGCAACTGTGTGAAGAGATCAGTTGGGTCATGGAGCGCGAAGGCCAGAGCATAGCAAGTGAAAGCCTTCAGGACATCATCTTCGACGTGATTGAAAGCACTGCGGCCAACACCTCTTCAATGCTGCAGGATGTTCGCGCGCAACGGCTCACCGAAATCGACTATATCAGCGGCTTTCTGCTGCGCCGCGCCCGGACGCACGGCCTGGTGCTGACGGAGAACACCCGTCTGTATGACATTGTAAAACGCAAGGAGTCCCATTATGACCGCGAACGCATCGGTGCTGGTTTGCCTGGCACATGGCAGTGAAGAAACCGAAGCTGTCACCACTATCGACCTGCTGGTTCGGGCCGGGCTAAACGTTGTTACCGCCAGCGTCGAAAGCGATGGCAGCCGGGAGATCGTCTGCTCTCGCGGTGTGCGTCTGCTGGCTGACGTCACACTGGTTGAAGTCGCCGACAATGACTTCGCCGCCATCGTCCTGCCTGGTGGCCTTAAAGGGGCTGAGACTTTCCGTGACAGTCCGCTGTTAGTCGAAACGGTGCGTCAGTTTCATCTCAATGAGAAAATTGTCGCCGCGATATGCGCAGCGGCAGGCACCGTATTGATCCCCCACGATCTCTTCCCGGTCGGTAACATGACCGGATTCCCCGGCTTAAAAGAGACCATTCCGGCAGATAAGTGGATGGAGCGCCGTGTCGTCTGGGATCCGCGCGTTAATCTGCTGACCAGCCAGGGACCCGGCACGGCAATGGATTTTGCGCTGAAGCTGATTGATCTGCTGGTGGGAAAAGAGATGGCGCGCGAGGTTGCCGCACAACTGGTGCTGGCTCCCGGCATTTATGACTATCAGGCTTAAATACTAAGGCTTAAAACGAGAAAGCCAGTCAGTCCTGAACAGGTACTGACTGGCTCTGAAACGTGACTACGGGCGGTAAACTTTAACGTTCTTAAAGCCCTGCTCATGCAGATAGAGCGCCTGAAGACGGCTCATCACACCGCGATCGCAATAGAGTAGCCAGGTGCGATTCTGATCGAGATCGCCAAACTGCGTACTGAGTTTATAGAACGGCAGCGATTTCACTTCCGTCGCGTTTAGCGTCAGAGGCTTCTCTTCCTGCTCATCGATAGATCGGATATCCAGCACCACATCGTTCTCACTCAGCAAGGCGACGGTCTCAACTTCCACCACCTCCTCTTCTGTCTGCTCAGCGATGGTGCGGATATCGACGTTGGTCGCTTCTTCGATAACCCGATCGAGAATCGTGAAGTCGAAATTCTGCTCTTCCGCCTCAATCTTCGCTTTCACCGCCTTCACGGTCGGGCTTTTTGAGATCACGCCGCAATATTCCGGCATGGTGCTGGCGAAATCTTCGGTGCCGATTTCACGGGCAATTCGGATAATGTGCTCTTTGTCATGAGAGATCAGCGGACGCAGAATCAGCGTATCCGACGCGTTATCGATCAGACGCAGGTTGGTCAGCGTCTGGCTCGACACCTGGCCTACCGCTTCACCGGTGACCAGTGCCTGTACGCCGTAGCGCTCAGCAATCGTCGAGGCAGCCCGCACCATCATGCGTTTCAGCACTACGCCCATCTGGCCGTCATCCACTTTCTCGAGGATCTCACCGACGACCGGCTCAAAATTGATCGCTACAAAGCGTACGCGGTGTGAGCGACCAAAACGATTCCACAGATAGTGCGCAACCTGACGGACGCCAATCTCATGGGCGGCTCCACCAAGGTTAAAGAAGCAGTAATGCACACGGCTGCCGCGACGCAGCAGCATATAGCTGGAGACGCCGGAGTCGAAACCGCCGGAAATCAGCGACAGCACATCTTCCTGCGTGCCAATCGGGAAGCCACCCAGGCCTTCGTAGCGCGCAGTCACCAGCGTCAGACGATTCTCTTCAACTTCCAGATTCACCGTCACGTCCGGATTTTTAAGCTGCACGCGGGCGCTTTCGATATGCTGGTTCAGACCGCCGCCTACATAGCGCTCCACATCCTGCGAACTGAAGCTATGCTTGCCACGACGCTTAACACGCACGCAGAAACTCTTTCCTTCCAGACTGTCGCGATACTGCGCTAACGTCTGTTCAAAGATGTGATGAATATCCGTGTACTCGCGATCTTCGACCGCTAAAACGTGATGAATACCGGGAATGCGGGCGAGCTCATCGGGAATAATATCCGCCAGCGCTGCATTTTTTGACCGCACTTCAATGTGATCCCAGTAGCGCACAACGGCGATATCGTCGCTGACGGTTTTCAGGACGTTGCGAATATTGCTGGCAAGAATCTTGATAAAACGCAAACGCACCGACGGACTCTTGATGGTGATTTCAGGAAATAACTTGATGATAAACTTCATGGCGACACAGCTTCGTTGGGCAAATAAGTGCTAAAACAGGCGGCACTTAGCTGGTAAAATCACAAAATTGCGGGCTGCAAGGCGCAACCGCATCCGAGGCGCGGGAGTATATCACCTTTGTCAGGTGACTGCTTCTTCATCAGCCGCCGCATTGATTATTTTGCTAATCATTGGGTCTCAGCTACCATGACCGATTGCGAGATAATGTCCCAACCGTGAGTCGACACGAAATATGCCGAAAAAAGCCGAACAGCCAGCCAGCTTTGAAACGTCATTGCAGCAGCTGGAGCAGATTGTCAGCCGTCTGGAAAGTGGTGAACTGCCGCTTGAAGAAGCCCTGAACGAATTTGAGCGCGGCGTGCAGCTGGCGCGAAATGGCCAGCAGACGCTGCAGCAGGCTGAACAGCGGGTTCGTATTCTGCTGAACGATGATAAAGAGGCCGACCTCACCGCTTTCACGCCGGAAAACGACTAATGGATTTCGCCCGATTACTCGACGTTTATCAGCAGCAGGTGAACGCTGCCCTGACGCGTTTTATAGAGCCACTTCCTTTTCAGAGTTCTCCTCTGGTGAATGCCATGCATTATGGGGCATTATTAGGCGGTAAACGCCTGCGTCCTTTTCTGGTCTACGCTACCGGTGAAATGCTCCACGCCGACCCGGCGAGTCTGGATGCGCCCGCCGCCGCGGTTGAATGCATCCATGCGTACTCTCTGATACATGACGATCTCCCTGCGATGGACGATGACGCACTGCGTCGCGGGCAGCCAACCTGTCACATTAAATATGGCGAAGATACGGCGATTCTGGCGGGCGACGCCCTGCAGACGCTGGCCTTCTCTATCCTGGCAGATGAAGCGATGCCGGGTGTCAGTGCCGAATACCGTCTGATGATGCTCTCCGAACTGGCTAAGGCCAGCGGCGTAGCCGGGATGTGTGGCGGACAGGCGCTGGATTTAGCGGCGGAAGGCAAATCTGTCGATCTGGACCAGCTTGAACAGATCCACCGCCACAAAACCGGCGCGCTGATCCGCTCAGCAGTCCGTTTAGGTGCCTTAACGGCAGGCGATGCGGGCCGTGAAGCGCTGCCGCTGCTTGACCGCTATGCTGAGGCTATTGGTCTCGCGTTTCAGGTGCAGGACGACATTCTCGATGTGGTCGGTGATACGGCCGTGATCGGAAAACGCCAGGGTGCCGATCAGGATCTGGGAAAAAGCACCTATCCTTCATTGTTAGGCCTTGAAAATGCCCGTGCAAAAGCGCGGGATTTGTATCAGGAAGCTCTTGATGCTTTAGAATTGCTCGCTGCGCACTCTTATAACACTACAGCACTGCAGGCGCTGGCGAGCTTCATAATTGAACGCGACAAATAACTTCCATAATGAGTCTCTGATGAGTTTTGATATTGCTAAATACCCGACACTGGCGCTGGCAAACACGGTTCAGGAGCTGCGCGCCCTGCCCAAAGAGAAGTTGCCTGCGCTGTGTGATGAACTGCGTCAGTATCTGTTAGACAGCGTAAGCCGCTCCAGCGGCCATTTTGCGTCGGGTCTGGGCGTAGTCGAACTGACGGTCGCGCTGCATTATGTCTATAACACCCCCTTTGACCATCTGGTGTGGGACGTGGGTCATCAGGCTTATCCGCATAAAATTCTGACCGGTCGCCGCGATCGCATCGGCACCATTCGTCAGAAAAATGGCGTGCACCCGTTTCCGTGGCGCGGTGAAAGTGAATATGACGTCTTAAGCGTCGGACACTCATCGACCTCGATCAGTGCCGGTCTCGGCATGGCCGCGGCGGCTGAACGTGAAGGCCAGGGCCGTCGCACCGCCTGTATTATCGGCGATGGCGCCATCACGGCGGGCATGGCGTTTGAAGCGATGAATCATGCCGGTGATATCAAGCCGGATATGCTGGTCATCCTCAACGACAATGAGATGTCGATCTCTGAAAACGTCGGTGCGCTGAATAACCGCCTGGCGCAAATCCTGTCAGGTAAAACCTACGCACGACTACGCGAAGGCAGCAAGCGTGTGCTGACCAGCCTGCCGCCGATTAAAGAGCTGGTAAGACGCACTGAAGAACACCTCAAAGGCATGGTCGTGCCGGGTACGCTGTTTGAAGAGCTGGGCTTTAACTACATCGGCCCGGTTGACGGCCATGATGTGCTGACGCTGGTCAATACGCTGAGCAACATGCGCAGCCTGAAAGGGCCGCAGTTCCTGCATATCATGACGAAGAAAGGCAAAGGCTACGCGCCGGCAGAGGAAGATCCGATTGCCTGGCACGCCGTGCCTAAATTTGACCCGGCGATTGGCGAACTGCCAAAAAGTGCGGAAGGTCTGCCGAGCTACTCCAAAATCTTTGGTAACTGGCTGTGCGAAATGGCTGCCGACGATCCGAAGCTGATGGCGATTACCCCGGCGATGCGTGAAGGCTCCGGCATGGTGGCCTTCTCCCGTGAGTTCCCGGAACAGTATTTTGATGTGGCAATCGCCGAGCAGCATGCGGTGACCTTTGCAGCGGGTATGGCGATTGGCGGCTATAAACCGATTGTTGCCATCTACTCGACGTTCCTGCAGCGTGCCTATGATCAGCTGATTCATGACGTCGCCATCCAGAAACTGCCGGTCCTGTTTGCCATTGATCGCGGTGGTATTGTGGGTGCGGACGGTCAGACTCACCAGGGCGCGTTTGATCTCGCCTATCTGCGCTGTGTGCCGGATATGGTGATCATGACCCCAAGCGATGAGAATGAGTGTCGGCAGATGCTCTACACCGGCTATCACTATCAGGCTGGCCCAAGTGCAGTGCGTTATCCGCGCGGCACCGGTGTCGGTACGCCGCTGGCACCCCTGCAGAGCCTGCCGCTGGGTAAAGCGGTCGTGAAACGCCAGGGTGAAAAGCTGGCAATTCTGAACTTCGGCACTCTGTTGCCAGAAGCTGCCGCCACAGCGGAAGCATTGAATGCGACCCTGGTCGATATGCGCTTTGTAAAGCCGCTGGATGAAGCGCTGATTGCTGAGCTCGCTGCCACGCACGACTCACTGATTACGCTGGAAGAAGGCGCAATCAAAGGCGGTGCAGGCAGTGGCGTGAATGAATTTATCATGGCGAAACGTCTGGCTGTTCCGGTGCTGAACATCGGTCTGCCGGATGAATTTATCCCGCAGGGTACGCAGGATGAAGTGCGTCATGACTATCTGCTTGACGCGGAAGGCATTCAGCAACAGATCGCCCGCTGGCTGGCGCAGTAACCTCCCTTCGCTGCGCTCCCCCTCAGGGAGCGCAACATCCTGCTATGCTGTAACCTTTGCACTTTCGCAGGAGCCTTCACCATGAATACGATTCAACTCGGTAGCACCGATCTGCAGGTGTCTCGTCTCTGTCTCGGTTGTATGACCTATGGCGAGCCAACGCGCGGCAACCACGCCTGGACGCTGCCAGAAGCGAGCAGCCGTCCACTGATTCAGCAGGCACTGGATGCAGGTATCAACTTCTTCGATACGGCTAACAGCTACTCTGATGGCAGCAGCGAAGAGATTCTGGGCCGGGCACTAAAAGATTTTGCCCGCCGTGAAGAGGTTGTTGTCGCCACCAAAGTCTATTTCCCCCTGACTAATCTTTCACAGGGCCTGTCGCGCAAGAATATCCTGCAATCCATTGATGACAGCCTGCAGCGCCTCGGCATGGAGTATGTCGATCTGCTGCAGATTCACCGCTGGGACTACAACACCCCGCTGGAGGAGACGCTGGAAGCGCTACATGACGTCGTGCAGTCTGGCAAAGCCCGCTACATCGGTGCCTCGTCAATGCACGCCAGCCAGTTTGCTCAGGCGTTGCAGATGCAGTCTGAACAGGGCTGGCACCGCTTTGTCAGCATGCAGGATCAGTACAACCTGATTCAGCGCGAAGAGGAACGGGAAATGCATCCTCTCTGTCTGAAGGAGCAGATCGCCGTGCTGCCCTGGAGTCCGCTGGCGCGCGGCAAGCTGACCCGCCCGTGGGGTGAAAACACCGCGCGCTCTGCCTCTGACCAGGTAATGGCAAAGCTTTATGACAACACCGAAGAGAACGATGCCGCGATTGCAGAACGACTGGCGCTGGTGGCGGAAGGTAAAGGCGTAACGCGGGCGCAGGTGGCCCTGGCCTGGCTGCTGAGCAAACCTGCCGTCACGGCACCGATTATTGGCGCGTCGCGTGCTGAGCAGTTTGACGATCTGGTGAAGGCGGTGGATGTCACGCTGAGTGACGAGGAAATTACCCTGCTGGAAGAGGTCTATCAGCCACATCAGGCGGTAGGATTCGAGTAAACCTGACGTGACGCCCTTCCCGGGCGTCACCTCTTATCAGGCGTTTAGCATGGCGGTTAAGCCGCCAGCCAGACCCCGATTCCATAGAGCATGGCAGCGGAAATCACGCCAGCAATAATGTCATCAACCATAATGCCCATGCCGCCATGCACATTGCGGTCAAACCAGCGAATCGGCCATGGCTTCCACATATCAAGAATACGGAACAGCACAAAGCCCCCCAGCACCCATTGCCAGCTGTTGACCGGAATCGCCATCAGCGTAATCCACATGCCGATAAACTCATCCCAGACAATACTGCCGTGATCGTGTACGCCCATATCTTTGGCGGTGCGATGGCAGAGATAAACGCCGACGCAGATACCCACCAGCACCACCAGCGAATAGAGATCCTGCGGCAGGAAAGTCATCAGCCACCAGAATGGGATGGCCGCCAGCGATCCCATGGTGCCCGGCACAACCGGGCTTAATCCGCTGCCGAAACCGGTCGCCAGCAAATGCCAGGGATTGCTCATCCGCAGGCGACGTTTGGCCACGTCGTTATTTAGCATCAAAGTGATCAAACCCTTTGTGACGGAAGGTGGCGGGCTTGCCATTATCCAGCAGCGTCAAGCCTTCCGACTCCGGTGCTATTTGTCCGATGCAGGTATAAGGCACGCCCAGATGCCCCAGCGCCACATCCAGCGCGCCGCGATTAACCTCTGGCACAGTGAAGCAGAGTTCATAGTCTTCGCCGCCACTCAGCGCCCAGCGCAGTACCTGCTCAGGCTCGAAGTGGTCGCGCAGGGCCGCCGACAGCGGCAACGCATCTAGGTTAAGCCGCGCGCCGCAGCCGCTGGCTTTCAGCACATGGCCGAGATCGGAAATCAGACCGTCGGAAATATCCACCGCAGAGGAAGCCAGCGAACGCAGTGCCTGACCCTGCAGAATGCGCGGCATCGGACGCAGATGACGTTTAATCAGCGCTTCATGCACTGCCGGATCGCTGATGCGACAGTGATGCTGCAGCAACGCCAGACCCGCCGCGCTGTCACCCAGCGTACCGGTCACGAAGATCCAGTCGCCCGGCTTCGCGCCGGATCGTTTCAGGGCGCGGCCCTGCGGCAACAGACCGTGAATCGCCAGCGTCAGACTCAGCGGGCCACGTGTAGTGTCGCCACCCACCAGCTGCATATCGTAATATTCCAGCAGTTCAAACAGGCTTTCACTAAAGGCCGAGAGCCAGCTTTCATCGACCTGCGGCAACGTTAAGGCCAGCGTCAGCCAGGCGGGATCGGCGCCCATAGCAGCAAGGTCGCTGAGATTCACAGCCAGGGCTTTGTAACCCAGATCGGCAGGATGAATATCCCGTAAGAAGTGCACACCCGCGACCAGGGTATCGGTGCTGATCGCCAGCGTCTGTTTTTCCGGCACGCTAAGTAACGCACAATCGTCACCGATGCCGAGTTCGACATCACGGCGGCTGCGTGTTCTGCGGTTGAAGTAGCGTGCGATGAGTTCAAATTCACCACAAGACATAATTGCGTTCCGCTTAACCCTTAATGAAAAAAGGCCGGCAAGCCGGCCTTTTTGTTTATTTGCGAGTGGGTCGAATTTGTGGACCGGCTTTATCCAGCACGCCGTTAACAAATTTATGACTGTCTTCGGCACCGAAGACTTTCGCCAGCTCAATCCCTTCGTTGATGGCCACTTTATAAGGCACATCGTTACGTTTGCTCAGCTCATACAGCGAGATGCGCAGGATAGCTTTTTCTACCTGGCCCAGCTCTTCGAGCTGACGCGACAGATAGGGCTTCATCAGTCCATCCAGATACGCACTGTTGGTCGCCACACCGGACAGCAGTTCGCGGAAGTAGGTAATGTCGACGTCTTTGACGTCCTGTTCCGCCAGAAACTGGTATTCCACATCGGCAATGTCGTTATTCGACAACTGCCAGGAGTAAAGCGCCTGAACAGCGCACTCACGGGCGCGACGACGAGCAGCAGGTTTCACAAAATTCCCCTTACAAAAATCAGGCTTTAATGGCTTTCAATACGTTGATCATTTCGAGCGCAGTCAGAGCCGCTTCAGCACCTTTGTTACCCGCTTTGGTGCCGGCACGCTCAATGGCCTGCTCGATGCTTTCCGTGGTCAGCACGCCAAACGCGACAGGAATCTCGCTGTTCATGGCAACGCTGGCGATACCGGAGCTGGCTTCACCCGCCACATATTCGAAGTGGGCAGTGCCTCCACGAATGACGGTGCCGAGTGCGATAATCGCATCATATTTGCCGGAGTTAGCCAGCGCACGGGCTGCCAGAGGCAGTTCGTAGGCACCTGGCACCCAGACTACGGTGATATTGTCATCTTTGACCTGGCCGATACGTTTCAGGGCATCAACTGCGCCATCCAGCAGGCTGTCATTAATGAAGTTGTTAAAACGCGCAATAACGATGGCAACATTGGCCTCAGGCGTTGCAACAGCAGCTTCGATAACTTTCATACTTATCCTTTCAGGGGTTTGGTTAGCCCCGCGCAGGGGGGCGGATTCTATCATACTCTTGGGCGGCGTGCTCTCGCTTTTCCGACCGTGTTATTGGGGTGTCAGGGTCAGGCGTAAATCGTCACCGACCTGCCGGACGTCGCTGAAACGGAAGGCAGGCGCGTCAGCGAGCGAGCTGAGCCCCGGCAGCTGACACAGGCCACGTCCTTCATGACCCAACAGCTTAGGTGCCAGATAAACAATCAGTTCATCGACCAGCCCGGCCTGCAACAGCGCCCCGGCCAGTGAGGCACCCGCTTCAACCCAGACGCTGTTAATCTGTTTCTGTCCCAGCAGCATCATCATCGCCACCAGATCCAGCTGCTGTTCGCGCAGCGGTACGGCAATCTGCGTCACCTCAGCGGGCCAGTGCTGTTGATCCGGCTGATGACGCATCAGCCAGGTTTCGCCCGGCTGAGAAATGAGCCGATGTTGCGGCGTGACGCGATTCTGACTGTCAACAATCACCCGCACCGGCTGACGCAGTTGCTGTTCATCAAGCAGTGACTGGCTCTCCGGATCAAGTTCAGACCAGCGCACCGTCAGCGAGGGATCGTCCGCCAGCACCGTAGCGCTGCTGCTGAGGATGGCGGCGCTTTGCGCACGCAGACGCTGGACATCCCGGCGGGCCGCAGCCGACGTTATCCACTGGCTTTCACCGCTGGCCATTGCCGTGCGGCCATCCAGTGACGCGCCCAGCTTGAGCTGAATCCAGGGAAAGCCGGTGCGCATCCGCTTGAGGAAGCCGCGATTCAGCGCTTCCGCTTCCGGCATCATCAGGCCGTGGCTGACCGCAATGCCTGACTGATGCAGACGGTGCAGCCCGCGTCCTGCGACCTGCGGATTGGGGTCCTGCATCGCAGCCACAACACGGCTAATGCCAGCAGCAATCAGCGCATCACAACAGGGCGGTGTGCGACCATGATGGCTGCAGGGCTCCAGCGTGACATAGGCGGTTGCACCACGGGCTTTTTCGCCCGCCATGCGCAGGGCGTGAACTTCGGCATGCGGTTCACCGGCACGCTGATGCCAGCCCTCGCCTGCTACTTCGCCATCGCGCACAATCACGCAGCCGACATTGGGGTTCGGCATGGTCGTAAAACGACCGCGTCGCGCCAGTTCCAGCGCGCGCGCCATGTAAAGTTCATCCATGGTTTAATCCTGTAACCGGGCGATCTCTTCGCCAAAATCACGAATATCTTCAAAGCTGCGGTAAACTGAGGCGAAGCGAATATAGGCCACTTTATCGAGCTTCTTCAGCTCATCCATCACCAGATTGCCAATCAGTTTACTGGGGATCTCACGTTCGCCAGTCGCACGCAACTGCGTTTTAATATGGTTCACAGCGCTTTCAACCGCATCGGCACTCACCGGACGTTTCTCAAGCGCTTTCATCATCCCGCTGGCCATTTTGTCTTCATTAAAAGGCTCGCGCACATCATTGCTCTTCACCACGCGTGGCATCACCAGTTCCGCCACCTCAAAGGTGGTGAAGCGTTCATGACACACCAGGCACTGGCGGCGGCGACGCACCGAAGAGCCTTCACTAACCAGACGAGAATCAATCACTTTGGTGTCCACAGCGGAGCAGAATGGGCAATGCATGACGTTTCCTGACGCGAGAGTGATGGGTCTGACAGTGTAGCGCGAACTGCGAATCAACAAAATCTCTTCCGTGCCTTTACCGGGCTTCTCATCGCAGGATAAACGCGGCTAAATTTCGTCTGCGGCAAAAGGGACTACGCTTTAAGAGCTGCAAGTAAAATTTTCCACTAACACTCTGGAGGTTGTATGGGTCTGTTTAACTTTGTGAAAGAAGCCGGAGAAAAACTCTGGGACGCGGTAAACGGCGGAGATGACCAGAATAAAAAGCTGCAGGATCACATTAACAAGCTCGGCTTGCCTGACAGCGACAAGGTCGACGTCAAGGTCAATGGCGACACCGTGACCGTGACCGGTGATGGCCTGTCCCAGGAGCTGAAAGAAAAGATTCTGATTGCTGCAGGTAACGTTGCAGGCATTACGAAAGTTGAAGACAAGGTGACCGTGACAGATACCGCAGTCGAGTCAGAGCTGTACACCGTGAAAAAAGGCGATACGCTGAGCGCGATTTCCAAACAGGTTTACGGCAACGCTAACGAATATAACAAGATTTTCGAAGCGAATAAGCCAATGCTCTCGCATCCTGATAAGATCTATCCTGGCCAGGTTTTACGTATTCCAAAATAACGGACAAGGATAACTTATGAGCAGGATGGTTTGGATTCCGGTGGCGCTCTCTCTGGTAACGCTGAGCGGCTGCAGCACCACGGCAGGCAATCCGCAGGTCAGAGAGCTGCATCAGGAAGTGAGTCAGCTAAATCAGCAGATGCAGCACCTGACCACGCAGGCCAGTGCACTGGAAATCCAGGGACAGCTTAACAGTCAGTTGCAACAAGGCGCATGGCTGGTGCCGCAGGCGAAAACGCCAGTGGCTCTGCAAACCCAGCTCGGCACACTGCGACTGACGCTGTCGCCTGTGACCGCTGAAGCCAGCGGCTCGCGGGCAACCCTGACTGTGCGTTCAATGGACGACCGCCCTCTGCCCGCCCTGCATGCGACGGTGATCTGGGGTGAGCTCGACCCGGCGACCGGTAAACCTCTGAACAGCGACAGTCTGAGCCAGACCGTCACGGTGCCGGCCTCGTTGCTGCCCCAGCATTCGACCAGCATCCCGCTGCGGCTCAGTGGCCTGACACCGGAGCAATTGGGTTATGTCCGCGTGCACAACGTAACCGGGGATGCGCCGACTCAGACTTCCCCTGCCGCACCCGCTAACCCATAGCCGCGGTGCAAAAAAAACGGGCAGCCTGTTGGCTGCCCGTTTTTATTTCTGACGCGTGATTAAGGCAGGATAGAAGGCTGATCGGCGCCCTCTTTCTCGACTTTCTGCACCATCATATGTTCACGCTTCATGCCCAGCTTCAGCGCCAGCGCCGAAGAGACATAAATGGATGAAATCGTACCAATCGTCACACCAATCAGCATGGTCAGTGAGAAGCCTTTCAGCAACGCACCACCAAACACGAACAGGATGAGGATCATCGCCAGCGTCGTCAGCGAGGTAATCAGGGTACGGCTTAACGTCTGTGTCAGTGACACGTTCGTAATATCGTAAGAGCTGCCGCGACGGATCTTACGGAAGTTTTCACGAATACGGTCAGAGACCACAATTTTATCGTTAAGCGAGTAGCCAATCACCGACATCAGCGAGGCAACAATTGTCAGGTCGATTTCAATGCGGAACAGCGCCAGCAGGCCGCAGGTGATGATCACGTCATGCGCCAGCGCCAGCACGGTACCCAGCGCCAGACGCCACTCAAAGCGGAAACCGATATAGATCAGAATCGCAATCAGTGCAGACAGCAGCGCCATCGCACCCGCCTGCGCCAGGTCGCTACCCACACTCGGGCCAACGAACTCAATGCGCTTAACGGTCGCGTTTTGCTGGGTAGTCTGGTTAATCACCGACACCACTTTATTGCCTAACTCAGTACCCGCCGGGCCGGTCACCGGTGCCATACGCACCATGACGTCACGGCTGCTGCCAAAGTTCTGCACCAGCGGCTCGTCAAAGCCCGCTTTCACCAGATCACCACGCAGGACTTCAAGGTCGGCCGGTTTTTCCAGCGCGATCTCAATCACCGTACCACCGGTGAAATCGAGGCCCCAGTTAAAACCACGCACACCCACGATCGCAATCGCGGCAAGAATCAGCAGTCCTGAAATGATGAAGGCCAGCTTATCCCAGCGCATAAAGTCGACGACTTTACGCCCGTGGTTTAACTGCTCAATGTTATATTCCTGTGCCACAACGCACTCCTCAGATAGACAGCTTGTTGATGCGTTTGCCACCGTAAACCAGGTTAACAATGGCACGGGTACCGATAATCGCGGTGAACATTGAGGTCGCGATACCAATTGCGGTGGTAATAGCAAAGCCTTTGATCGAACCGGTGCCGACCGCGTAAAGAATGATAACTTTGATCAGGGTGGTCACGTTCGCATCGACAATACTGGAGAAGGCGCCTTTGTAGCCCTCATGAATTGCCTGCTGAACCGAGCGCCCGTTACGCAGCTCTTCTTTAATACGTTCGTTAATCAGTACGTTAGCATCGACTGCTACCGCCAGTGTTAACACGATACCGGCAATACCCGGCATGGTCAGGGTCGCACCAGGCAGCAGGGACATGACGCCGACAATCAGCACCAGGTTAACCAGCAGCGCACTCGTCGCAATCAGACCAAACTTCTTGTAGAACACCACCATAAAGAGGATCGAGGCGAGCAGACCCCACAGGCAGGCTTCCAGACCCTGAGTAATGTTTTGCTGACCCATGGTCGGCCCGATCGTACGCTCTTCCACAATCTGGATGGGCGCAATCAACGCACCGGCACGCAGCAGCAGCGACAGCTGACGCGCTTCGTTCGGGTTGTTGATACCGGTGATGCGGAAGCTGTTCCCCAGGCGAGACTGGATATTAGCGACGTTAATCACCTCTTCCTGTTTCACCAGAATTGAACGGCCGTTAGCATCTTTTTTACCGCTGTCCTTATACTCCACAAACAGGGTCGCCATCGGCTTGCCGATGTTGTCCTTGGTGAAGTTGGACATGATGTTACCGCCTGCGCTATCAAGTGAAATGTTCACCTGTGGCTGGTTGTACTCATCCATGCTGGACGTCGAGTCGGTGATGTGGTCACCGGTCAGGATCACCCGCTTGTAGAGCACGACCGGCTGGCCATCACGCATGTCTTTAACTTCTGAGTCACCCGGAACACGGCCACTGGCCGCCGCAGTAGGATCTACGCTGGTGTTCACCAGACGGAATTCCAGCGTCGCGGTTGCGCCCAGAATCTCTTTGGCACGCGCCGTATCCTGAATACCCGGCAGCTCAACCACGATGCGATCGGAGCCCTGACGCTGAACCAGTGGTTCCGCCACGCCAAGCTGGTTTACACGGTTACGCAGAATCGTAATGTTCTGCTGAACCGCATATTCACGCGCTTCGCTGAGACGGGCATCGCTCATGGTGGCACGCAGCGCATCGCTGCCGCTGCTGTTGATCACCAGATCCTGATGACGCGAGGAGAGCCAGGAGATCGCCGCATCACGACTGGCAGCGTCACGGAAACGAATTTCCACGCCGTAGTTCGCGATTTTGTTGACGGTGGTATAAGGGATATTTTTGGTGCGCAGATCGTTACGCAGCGTGTCAGCATTCTGCTCCTGCAGCTTGCTGAGCGCGGTGTCCATGTCCACTTCCATCAGGAAGTGCACACCACCACGCAGGTCGAGACCGAGTTTCATCGGCTCTGCTGACAGCATGCTCAGCCAGCGCGGCGTGGCTGGCGCAAGGTTCAGCGCGACAACGTAGTTCTCACCCAGCGCTTTCATGATGGCTTCACGGGCGCGTAACTGCACATCCGTATTGTTGAAGCGCGCGGTAATCGCACCATTTTCCAGCGCAACAGATTTGCTCTGGATATTGTCTTGTTTTAATGCGGACTGAATTTGATCCAACGTCTGCTCACTGGCGGCGCTTCCGCGCGCACCAGTGATTTGAACGGCCGGATCCTCACCATACAGGTTGGGAAGCGCATAGAGCAGGCCGACGAGAATCACGACGACCAGCATCACATACTTCCACAAAGGATAACGATTTAACACGGCAGTTCCCTTAGGGAAGAAAGAATTACAGCGCCTTGATAGTGCCTTTAGGCAGCACGGCAGCGACGAAATCACGTTTAACGACGACTTCATTGGTGTCATTCAGCGCGATAGCGACGTATCCCGTGTCAGAGACTTTCGTTACGCGGCCTACCAGGCCACCGCTGGTCAGCACTTCATCACCCTTAGAGATGGAATCCATCAGCTTCTTGTGCTCTTTCGCACGTTTCTGCTGCGGACGCAGGATCATGAAGTAGAAAATCAGACCAAACACCACCAGCATGATCACCAGAGAATACGGACTTCCCTGAGACGGTGCGCCAGCTGCAGCCACGGCGTCAGAAATGAATAAGCTCATTAAATTTCCCTCATTGATGAATTATCAGACGTTAATGGCGGAACTTCTTTGCCCGTCCGTTGGTAAAACTCAGTTACAAAGTGTTCTAATTTACCCTCTTCAATGGCCTGGCGTAAACCTGCCATCAGACGCTGGTAATAGCGCAAATTGTGGATAGTGTTCAGACGCGCGCCCAGTATTTCGTTACAACGGTCGAGATGATACAAGTAGGCGCGGCTATAATTGCGACAGGTGTAACAATCACACTCCGCATCTAGCGGCGCAGTGTCATCTTTGTATCGGGCGTTGCGGATTTTCACCACACCCTCAGTCACAAACAGGTGACCATTTCGGGCATTACGGGTAGGCATCACGCAGTCAAACATATCGACACCGCGACGGACGCCTTCAACCAGATCTTCTGGCTTGCCGACACCCATCAGATAACGTGGTTTATCCTGCGGAAGCTGCGGACAGACGTGCTCAAGAATACGGTGCATGTCCTGCTTGGGCTCACCCACCGCCAGGCCGCCCACAGCGTACCCATCAAAGCCAATCTCTACCAGACCTTTCACCGAGACATCTCGTAAATCTTCGTAAACCGAGCCCTGGATAATGCCAAACAACGCATTTTTATTCCCCAGGCTGTCGAAACGATCACGGCTGCGTCGCGCCCAGCGCAGCGACATCTCCATGGAGCGTTTGGCATAGTCCCAGTCCGCCGGATAGGGCGTACATTCATCGAAGATCATGACGATGTCGGAACCGAGATCATACTGAATCTCCATCGATTTTTCCGGATCGAGGAAGATCGGGTCGCCATTGATCGGGTTACGGAAGTGAACGCCCGCTTCGGTGATTTTGCGGATGTCACCCAGGCTGAAGACCTGGAAGCCGCCGGAGTCGGTCAGAATCGGCCCTTTCCACTGCATAAAATCATGCAGATCGCCATGCAGTTTCATGATCTCCTGGCCCGGACGCAGCCAGAGGTGGAAGGTATTGCCCAGAATGATCTGTGCGCCAGTCTCCTGCACTTCTTCCGGCGTCATGCCTTTCACGGTGCCATAGGTGCCGACAGGCATAAACGCAGGGGTTTCCACCACACCGCGATCAAAAATCAGACGGCCACGGCGTGCGCGCCCGTCTGTAGTATCAAGTTCAAATTTCACAAAGCCCCCATTGGAGAAACAGTCCAATGTATACAACCTTCACGCTATTAAGGCGGTTCCGGCTATCGGTTAATAAATCAGTCGCCCACTTTTTCCAGCGGCGCCTGCGGATTTTTGCTGATAAACATCGCGTCACCATAACTGAAGAAACGATATTGCTCAGCCACGGCTGCGTGATACGCCGCCATGGTGTGCTGATAACCGGCAAACGCCGAGACCAGCATAATCAGCGTCGATTCGGGCAAATGGAAGTTGGTGATCAGCGCATCAATCACCTGATACTCATAGCCCGGATAGATGAAAATCTGGGTATCATCGAAGAACGGCGCAATCAGAGCATCCTGACTCGCTTTGGCGGCGCTCTCCAGCGAACGGACGGAGGTGGTGCCGACGGCGACCACCTTATTGCCGCGCGCTTTACAGGCCAGCACCGCGTCAACAACCTCCTGCGGCACTTCGGCATATTCTGCGTGCATGTGATGCTCTTCGATGGTCTCGACACGCACCGGCTGGAAAGTCCCCGCCCCAACATGCAGCGTCACAAACGCCATTTCAACGCCCTTCTCTTTCAGCGCCTGCAGCAGCGGTTCATCGAAATGCAGACCGGCGGTCGGGGCCGCGACAGCACCCGGACGGGCGCTGTAAACCGTCTGATAAAGCTCGCGATCCGCCTCTTCATCCGGACGGTCAATATAGGGCGGCAGCGGCATATGGCCGACGCTGTTGAGAATATCGAGCACCGCGCGCTCATCATCAAAGACAATCTCAAATAGCGCATCGTGGCGTGCCACCATCGTCGCTTTCACGCTCTCATCTTCACCCAGAAGCAGTTCTGCGCCCGGCTTTGGTGCTTTCGAGGCGCGCACATGTGCCAGTACGCGCTTATCGTCGAGCATCCGCTCTACCAGCATTTCGATTTTGCCACCGCTGGCTTTACGGCCAAAGACGCGCGCCGGAATCACGCGGGTGTTGTTGAACACCAGCAGATCGCCTGGATTCAGCTTATCCAGCACGTCGGTGAAAACACCGTGCGACAAGGCCCCGCTGGGGCCATCGAGCGACAGCAGGCGACAGCCACTGCGCTGCGCCTGGGGATAGTGAGCAATCAGGGATTCGGGCAGTTCAAAAGCAAAATCAGCGACACGCATTGAAATGTTCTTTCTCAGGCAAAAACAGGCGGCACAGTTTAGCGGAAAAACGACCAATTCTGAACAACTGGCTGCGCTAAGGCAGTTCAGCCTATAATGCGGCATGAACTTTCTTGCGCATCTCCATCTGGCTAAGCTGGCCAACAGCTCCTTACTCGGCAATTTAATGGCCGACTTTGTGCGTGGCAACCCGCACCAGCACTGGTCTGCACCTGTTGCAGACGGCATTCTGATGCATCGTCGTCTGGATGTGATGACCGATGGGCTGCCGGAAGTGCGCAGCGCCCGTCAGCTGTTCCGTGCGGAAACGTATCGCGTGGCACCCATCACACTGGATGTCATCTGGGACCATTTTTTGGCGCGTCACTGGCAGCGTTTCACACCCGAGCAGACGCTGGTGCAGTTTTCTGCCGCCGCCGAGCGCGAAATCCTGCCGCAACTGCCAGATACCCCCACTGAATTTCAGGAACTCAATGCTGTGATGTGGCGTGAGCGCTGGTTTGAGCATTATGCCCAGCCTGCACGGCTTGAGCGGGTGCTGCACGGCATGGCCAGCCGCCGTCCACGCCTGGCGGCACTGCGCGACTCCTACCATGATTTCACCGAACATTATGATCAGCTGGAAGCGCTGTTTTTTATTTTTTATCCGCGTTTAATGGCGCTGGCGACCAGCAGAACCCTGTAAAACCCGATCCTCTGCTGCCGGGCTGGCGGATGCCAGCTTTCGTCTGAATAAAAAGCCGCTTTCCTGACTTCCCGCCATCTTGCCATTGCTGCTTATCTGCGGCTTAATGAAGCCTTTCTTAACAATAGCTAAGAAAACATTACAGCCAGACCGCCTGCTCAGGCGCACCTTCCGTTCGTTATGGCAAAAAAATCATAAGAGGAAAAGATGTCATCCGCTTCGCATTCTGAAATAGACGCGCGTTATCGTTACGCCTGCGACATTGCCCGTGCTGCGGGCAGCCGGGCTTTGTCATGGTATCAACAGCGTCAGACATTGGTAGTGGAACACAAAAGGGATTTGCAGGATGTGGTCAGCGAGGCTGATCGTAACGTTGAGGCATTAATTAAGTCGTTAATTGCCGAGCGTTTTCCTGAGGATGCCGTCTATGGCGAAGAGAGCGGTGGCGAGGTCCAGGGCGCGCCTTTTATCTGGGTCGTTGATCCGATCGATGGCACCGCCTGCTTCGTCAATGGCCTGCCTAACTGGTGCGTCTCGCTGGCAGTCGTCTGTGAGGGCGAACCGGTGATCGGCGTGGTCTGCGATCCTAACCATCAGGAGCTGTTTCATGCACGAGCGGGCCAGGGCGCGTGGGTTAATGAGAGCCGTCTGCAGGCCCATGACGCGCAGCATCTCAACGAGGGGTTACTCGGCATCAGCAACTCCAGCCGCACACCGGGTGAAAATACCTCGCGGTTGATTCGCGGCTTAACAGAACAGGGTGGCATGTTTATTCGTATCGGTTCTGGTGCGCTTACCAGCGCCTGGGCCGCCGCCGGGCGGCTGATTGGCTACTATGAAGCGCATATGCATCCCTGGGACAGTCTGCCGGGCATCGTCCTGATGCGTGAAGCAGGCGGTGTCACCAATGATTACCTGCGTAATGACGGAATGAAAAACGGCAACCCGGTGTTGCTGTCCAATGCAGCCCTTTACCCGAAAATAAAAGCGCTGACCGGCAATCTGGCGCTGGAGGAATAAATGACGATGCCTGCCCTGTACCGCTGCGCGCTGATCCTCAGTTCTCTCTGGCTGCTAAGCCCGGCGTCACAGGCGGCGGATTACCAGCTGGAGAAAGTAGTCGAACTGAGCCGTCACGGTGTTCGTCCGCCCACGCCCGGCAATCGCAAAGAGATCGAAGCCGCCAGCCAGCAAACCTGGACGCAGTGGACCACTGCCGATGGTGAGCTGACCGGCCATGGCTACAGCGCTGTGGTGAATAAAGGACGCTGGGAAGGCGATCGCTATCGTCAGCTCGGGCTGCTGAGCACGGGCTGTCCTGACGCGGCTGAGGTCTACGTTCGCGCCAGTCCGCTTCAGCGCACCCGCGCCACCGCCGCGGCGCTGACGGACGGCGCATTTCCCGGCTGCGGCGTGCCCGTGCATCACGTAGCAGGCGATGCCGATCCCCTGTTTCAGAGCGAAAAGCTGACCATCACCCGGACCGATCCCGCTCAGGAGCTCGCCGCGAAACAGCAGAAAGCAGGCGATCTGGCCCGGCTACAACAGCAGCTGCAGCCGGCGATTCAGCAACTGAAAGCCGCCGTCTGCCCGCCCGCAACAGATTGCCCGTTGTTTGATGCGCCCTGGGCGTTTCGGCAGACGCGCAACGGCAATACTTACGTTTACGGGCTGAGTGTGATGGCGAGCATGGTGGAGACGCTGCGACTGGGTTACAGCGAAAACCTGCCGTTTGATCAGCTCGCCTGGGGACACATCACCTCGGCCGCGCAGATCACCTCGCTGCTTCCATTGCTGACGGCAAACTACGATCTGAGCAACGATATCCTTTATCTGGCTCAGCACCGTGGCTCAATACTGCTTAACGCCCTGCTGTCAGAAATTGCGTCTGACAGCTCGCCAACCCGCTGGCTGATTCTGGTGGCGCATGACACCAACATCGCAATGGTGCGCACTCTGATGGACTTTAGCTGGCAGTTACCCGGCTATTCACGCGGCAACATTCCGCCGGGCAGCAGTCTGGTGCTGGAGCGCTGGCGCGACACTCACAGTGGCAAACGTTTTTTGCGACTCTATTTTCAGGCGCAGAGTCTGGATGGTATCCGACAGCTGCAACCAATTGATGATAAACATCCGTTATTACATCAGGAATGGCATCAGTCAGACTGCAGAGTTACCCATGTCGGCGTACTCTGCCCTTATCAATCCACGCTGACTCAGCTGCGGAAAAACCTGGATAACAGCGCTGTGTTGCCGGTTTCGGTTATATTGCCCTGAGTCTGTGGCTAATGAAATTAAGGCCGCAGTCTCAATGCGGCCTTATTAATGTTAACCACGGTTAATTAACGCCACTCCGACCTATTCTTATTTAAAACGACTGACTATCAGCGCTACCCGTTTTGTTTTACGATAGTTACGTCAATCATCCCTTTATTAACTATTTTCCTGTAATCCTTGAGTATTTCGGCGACTGGTTTCGCCGTTTTTTATTTCTGCCTTTATTACCCTTCGTGCCCGATTAGCTGCACCCTCTCCTGCTCAGGCTCTCTTGTGTCCCTGTCCCCGGTTTGCATCCTCCGTGATATTCACTGCTCTTTGAAATAATCATTCCCGGAACTATTTGCTGAAATAATGTGATGCATGACCTTATTTCGCTGATACACAATAAGTGCCGAATAAAAGGAGTTCGTGTTGTGGCGGGGATCACATAAATAATCAGATGCGGGGAAAATTTGAGAGGGGAAATAGCGTGTTCTGCTCCCCCATAAATCGGGAGAGCAGAACAGAGGATTAGCGGGTTTTACGCACCAGCTTATAACCCAGCAGCAATACCACTATCCACACCATACCCACATAGAGTGAAATACGGGTATCGGGGAAATATCCAATCAGCCCGATGATAAAGCAGAGGAAGGCAACGCCGACACCCGCCGTCCAGCTGCCACCTGGCAGTGCAAACTTCAGCTTACTGGCCGCCTCTTTGCCAATTTTGCGACGGAACGCGATCTGCGACAGCAGAATCATGATCCAGACCCATACTGTTGCAAAGGTCGCCAGCGACGCGATCACCAGGAAGACTTTTTCGGGCATCAGGTAGTTGAGATAGACCGCAATCAGCATGGCAAACATCATCACGACAACCGTCACCCACGGAATTCCGCGTGAAGAGACCTTCATAAAGACTTTAGGCGCATGGCCTTGCTGCGCCATTCCGTGCAGCATGCGACCCACACCAAACACATCGCTGTTAATCGCCGAGAGTGACGCGGTCAGCACCACAAAATTGAGGATAGAGGCGGCGGCGGCGATGCCAAGATGCTGGAATGTCAGCACAAACGGGCTGCCCGACGTGCCTACCTGATTCCATGGGTAGATGGACATAATCACAAACAGCGTACCGACATAGAACACCAGAATGCGCCACGGCACTGAGTTAATCGCACGCGGAATCGACTTCTCCGGATCTTTCGCTTCACCCGCCGTAATCCCGATAATCTCAATGCCGCCGTAGGCGAACATCACCATCTGCAGCGACAGCAGCATGCCGACCACGCCGTGCGCGAAGAAGCCGCCATTGGTCCATAAATTATGGATGCCGGTCGGCTGGCCGCCGTTGCCAATCCCCCAGATGATCATGCCGAAACCGGCCAGAATCATCACAATGATGGTGGCGACTTTGAAGAAGGAGAACCAGAACTCCACTTCACCGAACACTTTCACGCTCATCAGATTGACGGCACCGATGATCAGCACCACGCTCAGCACCCAAATCCAGTGCGGCACCTCGGGGAACCAGACGCCCATATAGATGCCGAACGCGGTGACATCTGCAATCGCGACAATCAGGATCTCAAAACAGTAGGTCCAGCCGGTAATGTAACCCGCCATCGGCCCAAGATAGTCCTGCGCATAGCGTGAAAAGGAACTGGCCTGAGGATTATTAACGGACATCTCACCCAGCGCACGCATGATGATGTAAGCCACGGCCCCACCGATGATATAGGCGAGCAGCACGCTCGGGCCGGCCATTTTTATCGCGTCGGCGGAACCGTAAAACAGCCCGGTGCCAATCGCCGATCCCAGCGCCATAAAACGGATGTGGCGCGTGCTCAGTCCGCGTTTGAGCTTGTTGGTTTCTTGCATAACAACCTGTACCTGTGAAATGAAAAAACCACGGGCAGGCCCGTGGTTAAAGAAAAATCAGTGCGTTCTGTTACGAGTGAACGGCAACCTGTTCCGGCCCCTTCACCCGATCAACAACAGCGGCAATCAGCAGCATCACCAGCGACGGCGGCAACCAGGCGAGACCCTGATCGGCCAGCGGCAGATGCTGACTGAAAGCGGGCAGCAAATCTTTAAACCCGGTGGTTTTAATCGCATCAACAATGCCAAACAGCAGGCTTACCAGCATCGCTGGCGCGATAATCCGGCTGCTCTTGTTCCACCAGTTAAGGGTGAAACTCAGTACAACCAGCACGATACAAGGCGGGTAAATCGCCGTGAGTACCGGGATGGAGATCTGAATCAGGTGGCTCAGGCCGAGGTTCGACACCACCATCGAGAACAGACCCAGAATAAACACCAGCGTTTTATACGATAACGGCAGGTATTGCGCAAAAAATTCCGCACAGGCACAGGTCAGGCCAACGGCGGTCACCATGCAGGCAACAAAAATCAGTGCGGCCAGGAAGAGACTGCCCATATTGCCAAAGGTGTGCTGAACATACGCATGCAGAATCGCTGCGCCGTTGGCGTTTTGATCAACCAGCGCACCGCTGCCCGCGCCCAGCTTAAACAGGCAAAGGTAGACCAGCGTCAGGCCCAGACCCGCGATCAGGCCTGCCAGCACGGTATAGCGCGTCAGCAGCGCGGCATTGTCGATGCCACGCGAACGGGCGGCGTTGACAATCACGATGCCAAAAACCAGCGCGCCCAGCGTATCCATCGTCAGATAGCCGTTAACGAAACCGCTTGAGAACGCCGCATGCTGATAATCAACGGTCGCGGGAATGGTGCCACCCGCCGGCCACACCAGTGCAGCCACGCCCAGCACGGTCAGCGCGATAATTTTCAAGGGCGCAAGGAAGTGACCTACAGTGTCGAGCAGTTTGCCCGGATAAAGCGATACACCAATCACCAGCGCGAAGTAGATCAGGCTGTAGATAAACAGGGGCAGCGCACCATCGCCGGTCAGCGGCGCAATACCCATCTCAAATGAAACCGTTGCCGTACGCGGGGTGGCAAACAGCGGCCCAACAGCCAGATAGCACACGGTAGCCAGCACAATGCCCGCGACCTTGCCAATCGGAGTGCTGAGTGCATCCACGCCGCCGCCGACGCGAGCCAGCGCGATCACGGTCATCACCGGTAACCCGACTGCGGTAATCAGAAAACCAATTGCGGCGGTCCAGACGTGTTCACCAGACTGAATACCGACCATTGGCGGGAAAATGATGTTGCCCGCGCCAACAAACAGGGCGAATGTCATAAAGCCCAGCGCGAGAATGTCCTTCGAAGTTAAACGATGTGTCATACGGCCTGTCACTGATGTTGCGGTGGAAGTTGGGTTAGTGTTGTCCCCTCGCTGCGTGTAAACCGCGATCTGGCTGACAATGTCAGCGCATTATGCTCGTCGCAGGGTAAAGCGCAGGTGATTTAAGCTGCTTTTATTCTGTTCACAGAGGGATGGATCGACAACGGCGCTAAGTAAAACGTTTATAGCGGTGAAAGGCAATACGGGATCGGAAAACCAGAAGGTTATACCACCATTTTTCCCAAAGGCAGTGGATAGCGTTAATTTTTGCTGCAGGGACACAAGATGATGTGCCTAAATAATAGACAGAGCGTGAGAAATCCCCGCATGAACGGGGTTTCAGATACACAAAAGGCGCGTTTTACGCGCCTGTCTGCACAACGTTACAGCACTACCAGACCTGATTCGCGATATCCACCACCAAACGAATTTTCTGCCACTGCTGCGCTTCACTCAGGCTGTTGCCCTCTTCAGTTGAGGCGAAACCGCATTGCGGGCTGAGGCAAATCTGATCCAGGCTGACGTACTGCGCCGCCTCTTCCAGCCGGATTTTCACCTGCGCCGGATCTTCCAGTTCACCCACCTTAGTGGTGATTAAACCCAGCACCACCTGCTGATGACCCGGTTTAATGTAACGCAGTGGCTCAAAGCCGCCGGACCGGGCATTGTCATACTCCAGGAAGAACGCATCCACGTTGACGCTGCCGAACAGGATTTCTGCCACCGGCCCGTAGCCCCCCTCTGAGATCCAGGTGGAGCGGAAGTTCCCGCGACAGACATGCAGACCCACCGTCAGATCGGCAGGTTTATCCTCCAGCGCTTTATTCAGTACCTGAGCGTAAATCTGTGCCAGCTGATCCGGATCGTCGCCGCGTTCGCGGATATCGCGCTTCTGATCTTCAGAGCAGAGATAAGCCCAGACGGTGTCATCCAGCTGCAGATAGCGGCAGCCCGCATCATAAAAGGCCTGAATCGCCGCTTTGTAAGTCTGCGCCAGATCCTCGAAGTAGTCCGCCAGATCGGGATAGACCTCTGCATCAATCACTTTGCGGCCACCGCGGAAGTGTAAAACGCTGGGGCTGGGAATGGTCATTTTTGGCACCGCATCCCCGGCAATACTCTGCAGGAAACGGAAATGCGCCAGCATCGGATGATCCGCCGGGAAACCGAGTTTGCTCACCACTTTCACGCCATGCGCTTTGGTCTGTACGCCATTAAACTGGATGCCCTGTTCCGCTTCATAGCGCTCAACGCCATTCAGGCCATAGAAGAAGTCGAAGTGCCACCAGCCGCGACGAAACTCGCCATCGGTGACCACCTTCAGGCCATTTTCACGTTGCTTCGCTACCACATCGCGAATCGCCTCATCTTCTACCTGCTGCAGGGCCGCCGCATCAATCTCTCCGGCAGCAAACGCTTCGCGCGCCTGCTTAATCGCAGCGGGACGCAGAAAACTGCCAACGGTGTCGGCACGGAACGGGGCGGTTTCTCTTTGCATGATCACTCCTGTCTCTCCTGCCGGTAATAACGACAGGAAATCATTGCACTCCGAAATAAATAGCCATCTGGATGGCTACATGTCTGAAAACAGAGTGTCATGAGTGGCATGCATCTGCAACTGAAGAAAATTCAGGGATGATGAAAAAAATTCAACCGGGATTAACGCAGGGCGGCGCGCGCCTCTGCCATCTGGCTGTCTGAGAGCGGCAGATAGCCCGCTTCGCTGACCCGCCGCTGTCCTTGTGGTGAAAGAACCTGCTGCAGAAATGCCGCCACCAGCGGCGGCAGTGGTTTACCGGGTGCTTTATTAACATAGAGATAGAGTGGACGCGCCCAGGGATAACGGCCGCTACGAATAGCATCGGCATCCGGGGCAATCGCCTGGCCCTGATCATTCGTCACCGCCAGCATTTTTACGCCGCTGAGATGAAAGCCAAAACTGGCGTAGCCGATGCTGCGCGAATTACCGGCCACCGCCTGCACCACCGCGGCCGAGCCAGGAAACTCCGCTACGTCGCTGCGGAAATCGCCTTTGCATAGCACCTGCTGTTTGAAGAAACCCCAGGTGCCGGAGGCGGAATTACGTCCATAGCGCTGAATGGGGCGTTTGTTCCATTGCGCGCCGGTTAAACCGAGATCGCCCCAGCGCAGCGGCACACTGTGTGCGCCACACAGACGGGTAATGGAGAAGATGGCGTCGAGCTGACGCGGTTCAATCTGCTGCAGCGGGTTACGCTGATTCACTACCACCACCAGCGCATCCATCGCCACCGGCACCGCCAGCGGCGGATAACCGTAGCGCGCCTCAAAAGCCTGCCGCTCATCGGCCTGCATCGGGCGGCTCATCGGACCGAGCTGTGCGGCACCTGCTGCCAGCGCGGTCGGTGCGGTTGAGGAACCGGAGGCCTGAACCTGCACATTGACGCCCGGCGCCTGCCGACTAAAATCCTCGCCCCACAGGGTCATAAGATAGCCAAGCGTATCTGAGCCGACACTGCTGAGATTGCCGGAGAGCGTGCCGTGCTGGGCCAGCGCCAGGCCCGGCAGCAGCGTAACAATCAATACAAGAAGAATGCGCATCAGGAAGATCCGGCAGCCATTAATGAACGGCATTCTCCTGCATCACGCTGCTGACAATCAACCTCGCGGGCAGCGTAAACGTAAAACAGGTCTCTTTGTGCGGCACGCTGGTGATGTCGAGCCGCGCGTTGTGGTGACTCAGCGCATGTTTCACTATCGCCAGACCCAGCCCGCTGCCACCAGTGGCACGTGAACGCGCTTTATCGACGCGGTAGAAACGCTCGGTCAGACGGGGAATATGTTCTGAAGCAATACCCGGCCCGTTGTCGCAAACCCGGAAGGTGGCGCCCTGTTTGCCGCGCAGCCAGCTGATATCAATCCGCGTGCCATCCGGAGTGTGATTTACCGCGTTATAAACCAGATTGGAGATAGCACTGCGAAGCTGTTCATCGTTGCCGAACACTTTCAGATGGGGATCGGTATGGAAATGAATATCGTGACGACCGCCACTTAGCGTCGCCGCCTCATGCTGCAGCAGCTTCAGCATGACCGGCACATCCACCTTCTCTTTCAGATCGATGGCAGGCGCGGCTTCAATGCGCGACAGCGTCAGCAGCTGTTTGACCAGGCTGTCCATACGACGCGTCTGCTCCGACATCGTGTGCAGCGCTTTGCTGCGCGAAGGCTCGCTCATCACCGAGTCGTTCATCATCTCCAGATAGCCCTGCAGCACCGTGAGCGGCGTACGTAACTCATGGCTGACGTTGGCAAAAAAGTTGCGGCGCGCCCCTTCCAGCTGATGCATCTGCGTCACATCACGCGCCACCAGCAGCCACTGCCCCTCGCTGTAGGGCATGACGCGAAATTCCATGTGAAGTTTGTTGTTCAGCACCAACGTCAGGGGCTTGTCAAAATCGCGCTGGCGCAGATAGCGTGAGAACTCCGGATAACGCAGCAGATTGAGGATGTTCTGGCCATTATCTTCCGGCCAGCGCAGACCCAGGTGCTGTTGCGCCAGACCGTTACACCAGAAAATAGTGCCCTCTTCCGTGGTCAGGATCACCGCATCCGGCAGCGACTCGGCACCGCTGCGGAAACGTTTGATCAGATTACCGAGTTCACGTCGCCGCCGCCGGTTGCGCAGCTGCATCTGGTAAAGACCATAAAACAGCGGTTCCCAGCTGGCACGCCCGGCGGGTGGCGTCATGGTGCGGTCGAGCCACAGCCAGTGCGACAGCCGCATCAGATTGTGGAAATGCCATAACAGCACCATGACCACGCTCAGCAGCAACCACCAGGGCAAACCGCCAGACAGCAGGCCCAGCAGCACCGCAGGCAGACAGGCCAGCAGCAGTTCTGTCAGTAATCTCTTCCAGGAGAGGCGTTCCAGCACGGTAAAGGCTCCGTTTAGTAGCGGGCAGAGAAACGATACCCTGTTCCACGGACGGTTTGTACCATGCGATCGTGGCCGGAGACTTCCAGCGCTTTACGTAAACGGCGAATGTGAACATCAACAGTGCGATCTTCCACATACACATTGGTGCCCCAGACGTGGTTCAGCAGCTGTTCGCGGCTGTATACGCGTTCCGGGTGAGTCATAAAGAAGTGCAGCAGCTTATATTCGGTCGGGCCCATCTCCAGCGGCGTGGTTTCGGACATCACGCGATGTGAAGAAGGATCCAGACTCAGTCCCTGCATCTCAATCACCTCTTCCACCGCCATCGGTGAAATACGGCGCATCACCGCTTTAATTCGCGCCATCAGCTCTTTGGGTGAAAAGGGCTTGGTAATGTAATCATCGGCGCCCACTTCCAGGCCACGCACCCGATCTTCCTCTTCGCCACGCGCGGTGAGCATCATCACCGGGATATCCCGTGTCATCGCCTCGCGTTTCAGATGCTTGATAAACTGAATACCGCTGCCTCCAGGTAACATCCAGTCCAGTAAAATCAGATCGGGCCAGGGTTCAATCAGCTTGCCCACGGCACTGTCATAATCTTCCGCCTCAATTGGCTGATAGTCGTTCTGCTCCAGAACAAAACACAACATTTCACGGATGGGGGCTTCATCCTCCACAACCAAAATGCGCTTAGCCATTATTACTCCTGCTGATTATGACGGCTGTCACTGAGATTCGCGGCGCCATTATGCGTCAGATTTGTGACACTTTTATGAAAAACATAACCTGCCTGTAACGCCGTTGGTAATCATTTATGACAGCGCAGCGACAATTTTTCGCTTTGGCCGCAGAGCCAGTATAATCGCCGGGCGAATCACAACGGCAGGGACTCATCATGCGCATCATTCATACTGCGGACTGGCATCTGGGGCAGTTCTTTTACAACAAAAGTCGGGCAGCCGAACATCAGGCGTTTCTCGACTGGCTGTTGATCCAGATTGAACAGCATCAGGTGGATGCGTTGATTATTGCAGGCGATCTGTTTGATACCGGCACGCCGCCCAGCTACGCCCGCGAGATGTTTAACCGCTTTGTGGTGGCGCTGCAGCCCACCGGTTGTCAGCTGATTGTGCTGGCGGGCAACCACGATTCCGTGGCGACGCTGAATGAGTCGCGCGAACTGCTCGCCTGTCTCAACACCCGGGTAATCGCCACCCCCCAGGAGCAGGATGATGTGTTGCTGCTGAACACCCGCCAGGGCGAACCGGGCGCGCTGCTCTGTGCCATTCCTTATCTGCGACCGCGCGATATTCTGCGCAGCCGGGCGGGTCAGTCAGGGCGCGATAAACAGACCTCGCTGCTGGAGGCGATTGCCCATCACTATCAGCAACGCTTCGCCGCCGCCCAGGCGCTGGGTCATGCATTGCCGATTATCGCTACCGGACATCTCACCACCGTCGGGGTCAGCCAGAGCGATTCGGTGCGTGACATCTACATCGGTACGCTTGATGCCTTCCCCGCCAGTGCCTTTCCGGCCGCTGACTACATTGCACTGGGCCATATTCATCGCGCCCAGCGCGTGGCGGGCAGCGAGCATATCCGGTACAGCGGTTCGCCCATTCCGCTGAGTTTTGATGAGCTGGGCAGCGAAAAAAGCGTCTTTCTGCTGGAGCTTGCGGCAAGCGGCCTGCAATCCGTTACGCCGCTGGTGGTGCCGCAGGCGCAGCCGATGCAGGTGCTGAAAGGATCGCTGGCACAGATTGCGGAACAGTTACACGCCTTCAGCACGGCTGAGCAGGAGAAGCCAACCTGGCTCGACATCGAAGTCACCACGCAGGAGTACCTCAGCGATCTGCAGCATCAGGTCGAAACCCTGACCGCCACGCTGCCGGTTGAAGTCCTGCTGCTGCGCCGCAGCCGCGAGCAGCGGCAGCAGAGCCTGGCGCGGCTCGACAACGAAACCCTGAGTGAGCTGAAAGTGGAAGAGGTCTTTGCCCGCCGGCTCGCGCTGGATGAGGAGCTGCAGCCTGCGCAAATCGACGAGATGACCACCCTGTTCCGCCAGACGCTGGCCGCCATGGAAGAGACCCAATGAAGATCCTCACGCTACGGTTTAAAAACCTCAATGCTCTGCGCGGTGAATGGTTCATCGACTTCCGCGCCGAGCCTTTTGCCAGCAATGGCCTGTTCGCCATAACCGGCGCGACCGGCGCGGGTAAAACCACCCTGCTGGACGCCATTTGTCTGGCGCTCTATCACCAGACGCCGCGCCTGGGCGCGATTTCCCAGAGCCAGAATGCGCTGATGACGCGCGACTGTGCCGAATGTCTGGCTGAAGTAGAGTTTGAGATCAAAGGCGAAGCCTGGCGCGCCTTCTGGAGCCAGAACCGTGCGCGTGGCACCGCCGACGGTAAGCTGCAGGCCCCGCGCGTTGAGCTGGCGCGCTGCGCCGACAACACCATTGTTGCCGATAAAGTCGGTGACAAGCTGAAGATGATCGAAACCCTCTCCGGGCTTGATTTCGAACGTTTTACCCGCTCAATGATGCTGTCGCAGGGCCAGTTTGCCGCCTTCCTCAACGCTAAAGCCAGTGAGCGTGCCGAACTGCTGGAGGAGCTGACCGGCACCGAAATTTACGGCCTGATCTCCGCCGCTATCTACGAGCGTCACAAAGAGGCGAAAACGCAGCTGGATATGTTGCGCAGTCAGGCGGGTGCGATGGCACTGCTGGATAGTGACGCGCGTGACGCCCTGCAACAGCAGCTCACCGATCTGACCGACGCGGAACAGCGGCTCAGCGCGCACTATCAACAGGCGCAGCAGCAGCAGCAGTGGCAGCAGCAGGCGCAGCAGTTACAGCAGGAGAGTGAGCAGGCTGATGCCGCGTTGCAGCAGGCTCAGTCTGCATCCCAGGCGGCAGAGACGGACCGCCAGCGGCTGGCTCGCAGCGAACCGGCTGAAAAGCTGCGGATAAAACTGCAGCAGCGTGATGCATTACGCACCGAACAGCAGCAGATCGAGAGCCACTGCCAGCAACTGACCGCATCGGCGCAGCAGGCGCAGAACCAACAGCA
Source organism: Pantoea jilinensis (assembly GCF_019104105.1). Lineage (NCBI taxonomy): Bacteria > Pseudomonadati > Pseudomonadota > Gammaproteobacteria > Enterobacterales > Erwiniaceae > Pantoea > Pantoea jilinensis. The sequence continues at coordinate 3,144,907 of NZ_CP077746.1, forward strand.
GCAGCATCAGCAAAATTACGCTGCTGCTCAGACGGTCCGCCAGCAGGCGCTTCAGGAACAGCAGCAGCAGGAGAACCTGCTGACGGAACAGGTATTACCGCTGGATCAGCGAATCATGACGCTGCAGCAGCACTTTGCAGAGCAACAGCAGGAAAATGCCCGCCAGCAACAGCAGGCTGACCAGACGCAGACCAGACTGGCGGAGCAGAAGCGTCAGGTCACGTCAGTGCAGCAGGCGATGACTGAACAGCATCAGTTACGTGAGCAGCTTGCCGATCTGGCGCATTGGGGCGCTTCACTGCCGGTATGGCAGGAGAACTTTGCCCTGCTGGCACAGCGTGAGGCGACGCTGGCCGAACTGCAGCAGCAGTGCGAACAGCAACAAAAACAGATCGACGCGCAGCAGGCGAAACAGCAACAGCAGGCACAGCAGGCCCTGCCGCGCCAGCAGGCGGAGCAACAGGCGCACCAGGCGTTGTTGCAGGCGGAGCAGGCACTCACTTCGCTTCATGAACAGCATCCGCCCGCTGCACTGCGGCAGGCATTAAGCCAGTTGCAGACCAGCCGTCCGGCCCGTCAGCAACTGTTGCTGCTCTCCACGCAGTGGCAGCCACTGCATCAGCAGCTGAATCAGCGCCAGCAGCGGCTGACCGCGCTTGAAAAAGCGCAACAGCAGAGCGAAGCGGAACTTCAGACTCTGCGTGAAACGTGGAAACGCGAAAAACAGCAGCTGGATGACGTTGAAAAAATTTGTGCGCTGGAGCAGCAGATTATCGATCTCAGCGATTACCGCGCCCGGCTCCCCCCCGATCAGCCGTGCCCGCTGTGCGGCTCCTGCACCCATCCGGCCATTGAAACCTACAGCACGCTGGAAGTGAGTGCTAACCAGCAGCGCCGGGCTGCGCTGCTGCAGCAAACTGAGACATTGCGTGAAGCAGGAACGGCAAAAAGCGAACAGCTAAAGCAATCTGCCGTTCAGCAGCAGACCCTGCGTGACGAAATCGCGGAAATGCAGCGTCAGCTTGACCAGCTTGAGCAGCAATGGCAGGCACTAAGCGGTGAGCTGGCACTTACCTTCACCCTTGCCGACCGCGAAGCGTTAGCCGCGTGGCAGCAGCAGCAAAGCGAACACGAAAGCCAGCTTGAGCAACAGCGACAGACACAGGAAGCCGCCGAACAGGCACGTCAGGCCGCGAAAGATCACCATCTTCAGCAGTTGCAGGCCTGGCAGCAACATCTGCAGGCACAGCAACTGGCGCAGCAGTCGCTGATCAGCCTGCAGCAGGCGCTGGATGCGCTGCACCAGCGGAAGCAGCAGGAACAGCAGGCCATGGCGCAATTGCAATCCCGTTTAGCTCAACAGTTCAGTGACCACAACCTTGCCCTTCCGGATGCCGCGAATCGCGACACGTGGCTGGCGGAACAGCAGAGGCGCTGGCAGCGCTGGCAGGAGAGTGAGCAGTTGCTCGCTAACCTGCAGCCGCAACTGTTAAAAGGCGAAACCCAGCTCACCGCCCTGCAACAGCAGGCAGAGCAGGAACAGCAGCAACTGGCCATCCGTCAACAGCAACAACAGCAGAGCCAGACACAGTTAGGTGAAATGCGTCAGCAGCGTCAGGCGCTGTTTGGCGATCGCGAAGTCACCCTCGCCCGTCAGCAGATGCAGGCCCGCATTCAGCAGTCTGATGAACAGCTGGCGCAGCAGCTCGCTGCCCTGCAGCAGGCGCAGGCTGAAGTCAGTCGCCTGCAGGGTGAGCTGTCGGGACTGGAAAATCAGCGTCAGACGCTCAGCGGCAAACTGACAGAGGCGGAAAGTGCACTGCAGCAGTCACTGGAGAGCGCCGGATTCGCGGATGAAGCCAGCCTGCGCGCGGCGCTATTGGATGAGCAGACCGCGCTGCAACTGCGTCAGCAGCTGCAGCAGCTCGACCAGCAATGCCAGCAGCAGCAGGCGCGACGGGCAGATCTGCGTCAGCGGCTCAGTGTCCATCAGCAGGCGAAGCCTGACGCGATGCCGGAATCCGCCGAAGCGCTGGCACAGCAGCTCGAGCAGTTACGGCTGGCACTGCGCGACAACGCCAGCCTGCAGGGCCAGGTTCAGCAGCAGCTGCACAGCGATGCCAGCCTTCGCGCCCGTCAGCAGAGCCTGATGACGCAGATTGAACAGGATGGTGTGGTGCTGGCGCAGTGGAGCCGGCTAAACGATCTGATCGGTTCCGCGACCGGCGACAAGTTCCGGCGCTTCGCCCAGGGCTTAACGCTGGATCATCTGGTGTCGCTCGCTAACAGGCAGCTTGATCGGCTGCATGGCCGCTATCTGCTGCAACGCCGGGCGCAGGATTTGCTGGAGCTGGATGTGGTCGATACCTGGCAGGCTGATGCGGCACGCGACACCCGCACGCTGTCGGGTGGCGAGAGCTTCCTGGTGAGTCTGGCACTGGCGCTGGCGCTATCGGATCTGGTCAGTCATAAAACGCGTATCGAATCGCTGTTTCTGGATGAGGGATTCGGCACGCTGGATGCTCAGACGCTGGATACCGCGCTGGATGCGCTGGACGCGCTTAACGCCAGCGGTAAAACCATTGGGGTGATCAGCCACGTGGAAGCGATGAAAGAGCGTATTCCGGTGCAGATTAAAGTGCGTAAGATGAATGGGTTAGGCTACAGCCAGCTGGAACTTCCGCAGGGATAACGGGCGCCAGCGCGCCCGTCTGAGTCTGATCAGCGGGCGCTAACCAGCGTGTAGCGTGGGCCGGTAAGTAACCCGCCCTGCTCGTTCTGGGACAGCAGTCGATTGCTGGTCAGTCCGGCCACGGTGTGCGCTTTATCAGTGACGTTGCTGGCAATCTGTTTGATCGCCGCGTTCACCAGCATCCCCACCAGTCCGCCATTGTTATTGTTGTTATCTTCACTGTCGCTGGCAGTGGCCTTACCCTGCCAGATCTCTTTGCCGCTGCGCAGATCCACCAGCCGTGCCTGGGCCGTCACGGTCGTCACGCTGTCAATGACCCGATAGCTGCTGCCATATTCGCTGATCGAGACATAGAGCGCGCTGTCGGCATGGAAAATCTCATTCAGACGCTTCGCGCTGACCGCCTGGGCATCAGTGGCGCTGGTCACGCCATTCTGCTGAAAGGTCTCTTCAACAACCGCCACCGGGAAGACGTAGTAACCGGCTTCGGCCAGCGGACGCGTCACCAGCGAGTTCAGGCTGTGAGCAGCGTTGATATCCGGTGATTTATTATCCGCAGGCAACACCAGAATTGAGGCGGGCTTGCTGGCACGAAACGCGCTGTAATCATAAGGTTTTTTCGGGTGCGCACAGCCGGTCAGCAACAACACCATCAGCGCGCCGCTCAGGGCAATCAGTTTTTTCACTGAACCACTCCTTGTTTTTTACTCATCAGAAAATCCATGTAAGGTGCCGATTCGGGAAACAGCTGCTTCTCGATGGCAAACTGCTCAAAGGCTTTATTGGTGTCGCCGGTTTTGGCAAAGAGCAGACCCAGCTGGGCATGCAGGCCAGGCGCAACCGGCTGGTTAACAGCACGGGCTTTTTCGATATCCAGATTCAGCGCATCAATCTGCTTCAGCGGATCGCTGCCCGGCTGATAGTAGCTGTAGACCTGCTGCTGATAATCGCCCCAGTAGTAGATCGTCTTCGGCGCTTTTGGCGCACAGCCGGCCAGCAGCGCTGCGGCAATCAGCAGGCTGCTCAGTGTCATCATCTTCATTTACTGCTTCCTTATTTAGCCGGACGCCATGCGCCGTTGTTGATTCCATCCACTAAATGATCGACCGCTTCACGAATCGCCAGATCCATAACTTTGCCGTTCAGCGTTGAGTCATAGCTGCTGGTGCCGCCAAAGCCGATGACTTCACGCGCCGAAAGCTGGTACTCGCCTGCGCCCTGGGAGCTGTAGACCACTTCAGAAGTGGTGACATCCACCACGTTCAGATTCACTTTGGCATAGGCGACCTGCGTTTTGCCGCGGCCCAGAATGCCCCACAGCTGCTGATCGCCCACTTCTTTGCGGCCAAATTCGGTGATATCACCGGTGATGATGTAGTTCGCGCCTTTGATATTCTGCTGGCTGCGTTTGAAATCCGACTCCTGCTGCAGCTCTTTCAGGTTACTGCGATCCAGCACGCTGAAACGATTGGTCTGCTGCAGATGGGTAATCAGAATGGTTTTCGACTGATTGCCCAGCCTGTCGACGCCATCAGAGAAGATGCCGTTCATGTACGAGGAGCGATTATCAAACTGGCCTACCGCAATCGGGCTGCGCACGCCCTGGTAAACCGGCTGACTGGCTGCGCGAACCTGCGGGGCCTGAATAGCGCGGGAAGATTCGGTGGCACAGCCGCTGATCAGCGACGCCATTAACAGGGAGAGTGCCGCAAAGGCATAATTTTTCTGCATTTCTAATCCATGAAGTAAAAGAGACGTAATCCGCGCCAGGGCGGTAAATTCTGGTTCTGTCGACAGTCGGAGTAATGCCATAGCATTCATGATGCCGGTCTGTAGACTGTCGGCAGCAGACAGGAAGATCTTTAAGGAAAATTGGCCAGTTAAATGAATTTAATTAATATGAAGATGAGAATATTGCTGGGGATGATTATTGCAGTGTCGCTCAGCGCCTGTCAGCAACCTGTGACAAAGCAACAGGATAGTGTGGCAAATCTTTGTCAGCCTGCGAAAGATCCGGACAGCAAATCCTGTCACTGGACTAATCAAATGCAGCCGGTGCTCAACAGGCAGTTCACGGATGCGGCGCGTTATGCGGGCCAGCAATGTCTGGTACGGATGGAGTGGCAGGCGCACAGCAGACATTATGCGGTGACCCAGACTCAGGGTGATGAAGCGCTCTGCCTGCGTGCCTGGCAGCTGGTGGCGCAGACCCGCGATCTGCCGCCGCCACCGGAGCCCGGGCAACCGGCGTGGTTCGGCTTTGCGCCGCGCGGTTAGCTGGCCAGACCTTCCTGACGCCACTGGCGCGGACTGATGCCAAACCAGCGGCGAAACGCGCGTGAGAACGCACTGACTTCCGAATAGCCCAGCAGCAGCGCCATCTCTGAGATCGGCAGCTGCTTTTGCTGCAGATAATATGTCGCCATTTCGCAGCGCACCTGATCCACCAGCGCGGTAAAGCTACTGCCCTCTTCGCGCAGCCGCCGCTGCAGTGACCAGCTCGACAGCCCGAGTTTATCCGCCACCTCTTCCAGCACAGGCTCACCCTGCATCAGCGATAAATTAACCTGCGATCGCGCCTGTTCAATCATGCTTTGCTGTGACGTACCACGATTAAGCCGCCGGATCGCATCCTGCATCACCATTAACAGGATCGGATCGCTCTCTGGCATTGCGCGTAGCAGATCGCGCTTCGGGATCACCAGCGAATTAAACGGCTGATCGAACCAGACCGGCGCATCAAACACTTTACAGTGATCGTGCCACTGGCCGGGACGCGGATGTTCAAAGTGAACTTCACGAGGTGCCCAGTGCCTGCCTGCCACGTGACGGATCAGATTCATAAACATGCCAAGCGTCAGCTCGGCATCCTGACGGCGCGACAGGATTGCGCCGTGTCGCACCTGGTAGTCGAGCCGCCAGCACTCCCCCTTATCCACCAGCCGGGTTAAGGTGTCGTGCTGATGCCAGGGAAACGCATTGACCACATTGTGCAGCGCCTGCTCCAGCGTGTCGGAGCACAAGCCGATGTAGCCAATCAGGCCTAATGACTGCGGTTTAAACTGCCTGCCGTAGTGCAAACCGAAGTTATCAAAACCAGAGTGACGCGCCGCCTCTTCCAGTACCCGACAGTAATTAACCAGTCCCAGACTCAGCGTCGGGCTGGCCAGGCGCTCCGGATCAATGCCGCTGATGCCGAAGATGCGATCAACATCGCCGCCCTGGGTATGAATAAAGTCGCTTAAGCCGGTCGCCGCCGCTGCCAGCACGCCGTGATTGCCTGCGCCCGCCGCTGCAGAACAGGCCGCAAAGGCATCAGGCTTTATCAGTGTCGGATTCATGGTCGCCTCTGTCAGAATTCAGGTGGATCACCCGTCACATGATCAGAGCAAATTCCATACCAGGTCCCCGATGCCTGCCACGCCGCCTGTGGGGGCGTCAGGCTGCGCGCGGGCATGGCATCGGGCACTGCGGCGGCGCAGTCACGCCCGCCGCTGGTGCATTAGACGCCAACCGGCAGCTGCTGACCGTCCAGATAGCGGCGGCAAAGACGAATCGAATGGCTGGCCCACTCCGGACCCAGACTGTGCGCCATTTCAGTCTCGGCATGGGATCCCACCCATGCAGTGAGCTGGATGCGACGCTGGATCAGCAGCGCGGGTAACATGGCCATTTCCGCGTCGCTGATATGCGCCACCTGCTCGTAACCGCGAATCCAGTGATCGATCCACTCTTGCGCGCGCGGATGATGCTCAACAAAACTGATCGCCGCCGCCAGATCGTGCAGATACCAGCCAAGTCCGCAGTCATCGAAGTCGATCACCCGCGTTTCACCCTTGTGCAGCAGCAGATTGGTGAGTCGCAGATCGGCGTGGATCAGGCCATAACGATCAGGTCCTTTGCCAAACTGCGCCATCGACGCACCCACCTGACTTATCGCCTGCTCGACCACGCCGTGATCGGCGGGATTCAGATTAGGCGCATCCTGCCAGCGTCCCCAGTGACTCTCGCTACTCGTCATGGTGTGGTGATCCCAGATAATCCGCTGGAAACCCGCAGGCGGCTGCCACTGTTTACTGTGCTGATGCAGCCGCGCGGTAATCCTGCCCAGCTGCTGAAAAGCGCGGGGATCGACGTCGGTGGTTGGCATCTCGCCATCAATCCAGTGAAACAACACTACGTACCGCTCACCGCCATCCGGCAGTCGCAGCGTCAGTACGGTTTCACCCTCTTTGTCCGGCACCGCTTCCGGCACCATAATGCCGGTTTCACGCAGCGCATCGAGCCACAGCAGCTCACTGACAATGTCCGCTTTTTGATGGTAATCGCCGCGATGCAGCCGCAGTGCATAACGCCGGCCTGCTGCCTGCAAGAGGAATGTGGCATTCTCTGAGCGGCACAGCAGGCTGAGATCTCCCTGTAGCGCGGCGGGATAGCAGGCCAGCGCCTGCTGCGCCATCAGGGTGAGTTGGGAATCAGTCAGGTTGTCATATTGTTTAGCGCTCATCAGTCCGGCTCCTTTTCACTTGCGTTATCTCAGCATGCGTTGCCAGAAGGTGAGCTGCTTGACCTCAGAAGAGACAAAGTTGACCGCAGCGTGCATCCGGCCCGGTTGTTGCCTGTGAGTTGACCGTGGAGGACAGAAGTCACTGCGCCCGCGTCAAGTCGTGGTGAGTAATGCAACGGCATTATCACCTTACTTTAGTCGTAATGGCGGTGTAACGCCGCGTGCGACCAACAACGACGGGGATAACAGTATGACAAACAGACTCAAGCCCACGCTGGGCACCCTGCACCTGTGGGGGATTGCGGTTGGCCTGGTGATCTCAGGCGAATATTTCGGCTGGAGTTACGGCTGGGCTGTGGCAGGCACGCTGGGATTTCTGGTCACTACCGCGCTGATCGCCACACTCTATACCTGCTTTATCTTTAGCTTCACCGAACTGACCACTGCGATCCCTCATGCGGGCGGGCCGTTTGCCTACAGTCGTCGCGCCTTTGGCGAAACCGGCGGACTGATTGCCGGTCTGGCGACGCTGATTGAGTTTGTCTTTGCGCCACCGGCGATCGCCATGGCGATTGGGGCTTATCTCAATGTGCAGTATCCCCAGCTCAACCCAAAAACCGCAGCGGTCGGGGCTTACCTGGTGTTCATGACGCTGAATATTCTGGGTGTAAAACTGGCGGCGATGTTCGAACTGGTTGTCACCGTGCTGGCTGTCATTGAGCTGCTGGTGTTTATGGGCGTGGTCTCACCCGGCTTTAGCCTGGCGAATTTTGCTGCGCACGGCTGGGCAGGCAGCGACACCTTCGGCATGCCCGCCTTCTCCGGTATTTTCGCCGCCATTCCCTTCGCCATCTGGTTCTTCCTTGCCATTGAAGGTGCAGCGATGGCCGCCGAAGAGGCAAAAGATCCCACCCGAACCATTCCCCGCGCCTACATCAGCGGGATTCTGACGCTGGTGGTGCTGGCGATTGGCGTGATGCTGATGGCAGGCGGCGCGGGCGACTGGCGCAAACTCTCGGACATAAACGATCCGCTGCCGCAGGCGATGAAAATGATTGTCGGCGAACACTCTAACTGGATGCATATGCTGGTGTGGATTGGCCTGTTTGGTCTGATTGCCAGCTTCCACGGCATTATTCTCGGCTATTCACGGCAGTTTTTTGCTCTGGCACGCGCGGGCTATCTGCCGCCTTCTCTGGCAAAACTGTCACGTTTCCAGACCCCGCATCGGGCGATTATTCTCGGTGGCGTACTGGGCATCGCGGCGATTTACAGCGATGGCGTGATTAATCTGCAGGGAATGACGCTGACGGCGGCGATGATCACCATGGCGGTGTTTGGCGCGATTGTGATGTACATCATGAGCATGCTGAGCCTGTTTAAACTCCGCCGCAGCGCGCCGGAAATGCCCCGCAGTTTCCGCGCGCCGGGCTATCCGATTGTTCCGGGCATCGCCCTGCTGCTGTCGGTGGTCTGTCTGCTGGCGATGCTGTGGTTTAACCCGGTGATTGGCGCACTGTTCTTTGCCATCATGCTGGTCGGCTATATTTACTTCCTCGCCACCAAAGCGCAGCGCGACCGGGCGCCACAGGACACGATGCTGGTGGGCGAATAAACGCGGCGCGGCAAGGTGCCGCGCTGTGGGTTACGTTCAGCGCCTGAAATCCAGGCGCTGAACGTCAGCGGATGTGCGGGACACTCAGCCGTTAAGCGGCCAGAGCCACGCCGCACCGCGTACGCCGCTGGAGTCGCCATGCTGCGCCTTCAGCACCGGCGTTTCACACTCCCCGCCAAACACCCACTGCTTCATCAGCACCGGCACGGTCTGATAGAGCCGATCCACATTACTCATCCCGCCGCCCAGCACGATCACGTCAGGATCGATCAGGTTCACCACCTGCGCCAGCGATTTTGCCAGACGCAGTTCATAGCGGCTCATTGCCAGTTCGGCGATCGGATCCTGCTGTGCCAGCAGTGAGACGATCTCCGCGCCCTTGCGATGTACGCCGCTCAGCCGCTGATAGTCGATACCAAAACCGGTGCCTGAAACAAAGGTTTCGATACAGCCCTGCTGCCCGCAATAACAGGGCACTTCCTGACGATAACGCAGCTCATCCTCATCCATCCACGGCAGCGGATTGTGGCCCCACTCACCGGCATTACCGTTACCACCGATGCGCGATTCACCGTTAATCGCGACACCTGCACCCGATCCGGTACCGATAATCACGGCAAACACCAGCGACTGTCCGGCACCGGCACCGTCGACCGCTTCCGATACGGCCAGGCAATTCGCGTCGTTGGCGATGCGCACTTCCCGGTTCAGCGCCTGAGCCAGATCTTTATCCAGCGGCTGGCCGTTAAGCCAGGTGGAGTTCGCATTCTTCACCCGCTTACTGAAAGGCGAAAGCGAGCCGGGAATGCCCAGGCCGACCGTGCCGGTCTCGCCAGTTTTCTGCTCCGCCAGCGTGACCAGATCAACAATTGCCTGCACCGTTGCCTGATAGTCGTCACGCGGGGTATTCACGCGGTGACGGAACAGCTCCTGTCCCTTATCTGACAATGCAATCACTTCTGTCTTGGTGCCACCCAGATCTATGCCTATGCGCAAGGTTACTTCCTCGTTATTCGTTCAGGTGAGAGATACAGTAAAAGGCGGCTGCCTTAAAGGCAATGAAACCACTCCGATGTTTCGCTATCATGCGCGCTGACTCTCGCAGACTTGTGCGCCCGATCGCGCCACGGTAAGGAATCCCGATGTTGTGGTTTAAAAATATGATGGTTTATCGTCTGAATCGTGACATTCCGCTGTCCGCAGATGAGATGGAAAAACAGCTCGACGCCTTCACTTTTTCACCGTGTGGCAGTCAGGATATGAGCAAGACCGGCTGGGTCTCGCCGATGGGTAACCGCAGCGACGCGCTGACCCACGAGAATAAAGGCCAGATTGTGATTTGCGCCCGCAAAGAAGAGAAAATCCTGCCTTCGCCGGTCGTGAAACAGGCGCTGGAAGCAAAAATCGACAAGCTGGAATCTGAGCAGAGCCGCAAGCTCAAAAAGACCGAAAAAGATTCGCTGAAAGATGAAGTGCTGCATAGCCTGCTGCCGCGCGCCTTCAGCCGTTTCAGCCAGACCTATTTGTGGATCGACACGGTCAATAACCTGATTATGGTGGACTGTGCCAGCGCGAAAAAAGCGGAAGATACCCTGGCGCTGCTGCGCAAAAGCCTGGGTTCACTGCCGGTGGTGCCACTGACGCTGGAAAATCCGATTGAACTGACGCTGACCCAATGGGTGCGTTCAGGCGACCTGCCAGCCGGGTTTGCGCTGATGGATGAAGCGGAGCTGAAAGCCCTGCTGGAAGATGGCGGCGTCATCCGCTGCAAGAAGCAGGATCTGGTGTGCGATGAGATCGCCAACCATATCGAAGCCGGCAAGGTCGTGACCAAACTGGCACTCGACTGGCAGGAGCGTATTCAGTTCGTGCTGGCCGATGACGGTTCAGTGAAGCGTCTGAAGTTCAGCGACACGTTGCGCGACCAGAACGACGATATCGACCGTGAAGATTTCGCGCAGCGCTTTGATGCGGACTTTATTCTGATGACCAGCGAACTGGCAGCACTGACCAGTAATCTGGTGGAAGCGTTAGGCGGCGAAGCCCAGCGTTAAGCATTATCAGGGCGGCGCCGTTCCGCCCTGAAGTTTTGGCATACTTTGTCGATAACCGGGTCTTTGGCAAAGGAATTCCACTTATGTCCCGCTTATTTCGGCACCTGTTTTTATTTTGCACACTGTCGCTTCTTTCACTCTCTGCACGCAGTCAGCCCGCCTCGGATGATCCGCCCAGCGTCAGCCGTTTCGATGCGGTGCGCATCAACGATCGCCTGAATGTGATGGTGGCTATTCCCGGTAAAAACGGGGGCGCAATGCAGGTCTGGCAGGCTTATGATTGCCAAAAACCTTATGCCGAAGCGCTTTACCGCCACATGGTCGATGCAGAAGGCAGCCCACAAGGCCGGTTTTACGGCAATGAATATGGCCGCTACAGCGCACCTCAGCCTGGCTCAAATCAGGATCCGGCTGTTCTGAAAAAAATCTGCGGATTACCCGAAAGGTCAGTGCTATGGGAAAAAATTGAATCTGCTGATAAGTATGGTGCCACGACACTGATTGACATTGCCAGCCTGAAGCGTGAGGCAGAGATATTGCGGGTCCGGGTCGGCACTGATTATGCGGCCAGCGATTTCGATCCACCCTATGATGCGCCCTACAGTCTAAAGGTCGAAAATTACCGTTTTAACTGCGAAACCGGTGTCAGTACACCGTTATCCGCATTTGATATTGATGACAACGGTTACGTAACCGATTCACTGGATGGAGGCCAGCTGGCGCGCCGTAAAACCGCTTTTGATCTGACGCCTCTGCTGCAAAAAACTTTTGCCCAGCTCTGTACGCTGCCAGATGTTAAGAGATTTCATGCACTGGGCCACTTCAGACCCGCTTCGCATAAATCGCCCGGTTCGATGGCACAACAGATGCTACCCGACCTGAATGGCAATCCGGCCTCGGTGCTGGCCGCCGTCCCGCTTGCCCCTGCCCTGCAGCAACAACTGAAAACCCTGGTCCATCCCTGGGCCACACCGCGTTTTCAGCAGCTCAGCTGGGTCGAAAATAGTCGGGAAGGTCGCGTCAGCGTGCATATGGTGGCGGATGACGCTGGATTTATTCGCAAGCTGGAGGATTACGGTATCTGGAAAGTGCAGCGTCTGACGATTGCCAATGATATCCAGCTCGCCTATACCATGTCGATTTCCTATTCCCCTTCGCGGTTAAAACAACTTAGTTCGACGCTGCGTTATCCGCTAACCGCCGGACAGCACTATCAGAACGACGCGGTGAGTGAGAGTAGCGTGGGCAAGGATGAAGACAGTCATCAGCGGGAAACCTGTGCCGTCTCCAGCGGTGGCGACGCGCGAGAGATTAACCTGGCATTTAGCGGACGCTATCTGAAGGTAACCTGTACCATTGCGACAGACAAACAGCCTGTCACCGTCATAGAGAGTGCCTGGCTTGAAGACCTGCGGATTTTAGCGCCACTAAGGGCAAAAACAGGTGATAAACCGATGGGCGCTATCACCCTGAGTGATGTGAAGATTATTCGCTAGAAAAAAGGGCCGCTTAGCGGCCCTTTTTTTAATCTTTATCTTTCAGGTAACGGCAGAGATAGGAACTTGGCTCGCCAACCTGCAGATGAAACTCGCTGTGACCCGGCACATTAAACACCGAACCCGCTTCAAACCATTTCCACTCGGTCTCACCTGGCAGCAACACCTTAAGCGAGCCGCTAACGACGGTCATCTCTTCCGGCTGGCCGGTACCAAATGTGTATTCACCTTCAGACATCACGCCGACGCTGGCACGACCGGTGCTCGCACTGTCAAAACCAATAGATTTAACTTTTCCGTCAAAATACTCACTAACGTTGAGCATAATAGTTCTCCAGAGCACATGTTGTGTGTCTGGCAGTGTAGAAGGGAACCCGCTGATCTGTCACGCGAAATGATAGTCGTTTGTGATCTGTTCCGGCGGGAGAGATCAGACGCGCAGAGCGAAAAAGCGTTAAGCCAGTATTCCAGGCAGCTTTGTTGTGCGTCGGCAAGGGGATGTCGGGAATAAAGAGGCGATGGGCATAACTCAGGCAACGTACTGACAAACGGCGAAATGACGCTGAATATCAGGCTGGCCTCCCTGCCAGCCGCAATGCTTCACTCTTTTTCGACGTCTTCGTAGCGCGCTTTAGCATCGTGCGCTTCTTCTTCCGTCTCATGCTCACTGATTAATGAATTCGGTTTGGGATGATCAGCACGCAATTCATAAAAGGTTACCTTATTACCTTCAGGCCCCTTTTCAACAGTCACAATTTTCGCTTCACGCGGGTACGGCGGTCTGGTAGGCATACTGTGTCCCTCTTGTCTGAACAACATTCCACAGGACAGGCTGCTGCCTGTCATAGGATAAGTATAGACAATGCCATCTGAAGCGGGATCAAAGCGGGAAAAATCTGAGGGTTAGCTGGCGCGCGCCAGAGAAAGTGACAGCAGAATCTCTTCCACCACACACTCCGGTGCCTGCATGGCATTCACCTGATGATGGGCCGCCGCCTGGTAAAGGTGCGCGCGTTCACGCAGTACATCACTCATCTCGTCAGCAATCGGACGTCCGGTTAAGGTCGGACGCTGGGCCGCTTCAGGTTCGCTTTCCAGTCGCTCTGCCAGCACTTCGGGGGACGCGCTGAGCCAGATCACCTGCCCCTGCTCCTGCATAAAACGGCAGTTCTCTTCAGCCAGGATCATGCCACCGCCCGTGGCAATGACCGTCCTGGGGGCCGTGACTGCTTTCAGCGACTCCGTTTCACGGGCGCGGAAACCTTCCCAGCCTTCCGCCTCGACAATCTCCGTCACGCTGCGTTGCGTGCTGAGTTGCAGATGGTGATCGGTATCCGTAAAGGCGTAGCCCAGCGCCTGCGATAACGCCTCGCCGACCGTGGTTTTGCCGCAACCGCGAGCGCCAATCAAAAAGATGGGTAGTGACATCAGGGCCGTTCCTCCGCCTGACCGCGCGATGCGGCTGCATGGTTAGCTGATTAATGCGACGCATCATAACTGGAAATTATTATGGCCTCCACCTGTCAGGCATGATTTACGCTTTTTCCTCACATGAACAGCGATAATCTCTCTATTTTCAAGGGGAAATGCATGCACGTTTTGTGCATCAGGTGAGTAACCGGGCGCTAAAAAACGCATAAAACGGCGGCTGAAATGGGCTGGCAATATTTGCTTACCGCCCGGATTTTACTTTTCGTGTTGACGACCCCATATACTGATAACAATCGCCACAGGAGAGTCATCATGCAACGCGAAGAACAACAACTGATTGATGGGCTGTTCAGCCGTCTGAAACAGGCCGAAAGCCAGGCCGTGGCACGCGATGCCGCTGCCGAACAATTGATTAACCAGCATCTTCAGGCGCAGCCAGGCGCGCCTTACTACATGACGCAGGCAATCCTGATTCAGGAAGCGGCGCTGAAAAAACTCAATGAGAAAGTGTCAGCGCTGGAAAGCCAGGTGGCACAGTTGCAGCAACAACAACAGCAGCAGCCTGCACAGAGCAGCGGCGGCTTCCTGTCGGGACTGTTTGGCAGCGGTTCGCGTCAGCAGCCTCCCGTTCAGCAGCCGCAGCAACAGTCGCCGTGGAACAGTGCGCCGCAGCAACCGGCACAGCAGCAGTATGCCCCTGCCCAGGCACCCGCGCCACGCGGCACCGGTTTCCTTGGCGGCGCTCTGCAAACTGCCGTGGGCGTCGCGGGTGGTGTCGTGATGGCCGACATGCTGACCAGCATGTTCCACCATTCACAGCCGGAAGAGATTGTGAATATCATCAATGAGCCGCCGCTGCCGGAGGTGAATGATAATCTCAACACCTTCAACGGTGGCGATGACAATGCCGATAACTTTAACGGCGGTAACGACAGCGCCTTCCTCGACCAGAACACGGGCTGGGACAGCAATTATGCCGACAACAGCGATCTCAACGATTTTGGCGGCAACGATTTCGACGACGACGACAGCTTCGTTTAAGTTGAGCGTTTTTGCTGGGTGAGCCAGCTATCCAGTTCATTCGCAAACTGCTGGCGGTCACGCGGACTCATCGTCGCGGGGCCGCCGGTCTGCACGCCGCTTGACCGCAGCGTATCCATAAAATCACGCATCGTCAGGCGTTCGCGTATCGTCGCCGGTGAGTAACGCTCGCCGCGCGGATTCAGCGCTGCTGCCCCCTTCTCAATCACCTCAGCCGCCAGCGGAATATCGGCGGTGATCACCAGATCGCCGGGCTGACAACGTCTGACAATCTCATTGTCCGCCACATCAAAGCCAGCAGGCACCTGCAGCGTGCGCAGATACGGCGATGGCGGCACGCGCAAAAACTGGTTCGCCACAAAAGTGACCGTGGTCGCGGTACGATCCGCCGCACGGTAGAGCACCTCTTTGATCACATTCGGACAGGCATCGGCATCGACCCAGATAAACATCATGATTCCTTACAGTCAGAGAAGCCTGAGATCTTGCCGGGTTCCTCTTAAATGGCAAATTTAATTTGCGCCACGCTTTCCAGCGCGCTTGCAGCTGACTTGTTATTCGGGCTGGCTGAAGTAAGCTAGCTCACTGAGAAAAACGAATAATGTCCTAAGGAGATGGCGATGCTGGCAAAGAAAATCGGATTTATCGGCGGGGGAAACATGGCGAAAGCCATTATCGGCGGACTGGTCAACAGCGGCAAAATCGCCCCGTCTGATATCTTCGTTTACGATCGCAAAGCTGAGACCAACCAGGCGATGGCAGAGCAGTATGGCATCAACGCAGCAGAGAGCGCGGATGCGCTGGCGCGTGAAGTGGACATCCTGTTCGGCGCAGTAAAACCGAATGTCATTCTGAAAGTATTAAAAGAGCTGGCAGGCAGCCTGAAAAAAGAGGCGCTGGTGGTGTCGATTGCCGCTGGCGTGACGCTGGACTCGCTCTCATCCGTGCTGGGTTACGATCGCAAAATTGTCCGCGCAATGCCGAATACGCCCTCACTGGTGAGCGAAGGCATGACCTCGGTAACGCCTAACGTGCTGGTTGAGCAGGCGGAGATCGACGAAGTCGTGGCGATTTTTGAGAGCTTCGGCAAAGCGGCCGTAGTGGATGAATATCTGATTCACTCTGTGGTCGGCGTGAGCGGTTCTGCACCGGCCTACGTGTTTATGTTTATCGAGGCGATGGCGGATGCAGCCGTACTGGGTGGCATGCCGCGTGCTCAGGCCTATCAGTTTGCTGCGCAGGCGGTGAAAGGCGCGGCGCAGATGGTGCTGACCACCGGTAAACATCCGGCTGAACTCAAAGATATGGTCTGCTCTCCAGGCGGCACCACCATTGAAGCGGTGAAAGTGCTGGAAGAAAAAGGCATGCGCTCGGCAGTGATGGAAGCGATGCAGCAGTGCATGGCGAAGTCAGAGAAACTGAGTCGCAGCTAACCGGTGAGAAAGTACGCAGGGCGGCCCGTCAGCCTGGTCCGCCCTGCGTGCAGCTTAACTGATTTTCGCCTGACAGCGCGCCACCGCGTCAGAAAGCGTCATGGGGTGCTGCATCTGCTCCACCAGCTCAGCGGTCAGCGTATACATACCGCATGAGCAGATCGCCGCCAGTTGCCCCTGCTGACCATAAAACGCCATAAACTTTTTATCCTCCAGCGAACCGATTAGCTGGAATTCATCCCATTCTGCCGCGTGGCCAACATACTCATAACGAGTGCCATACTGGGTCGTCCAGAAGAACGGCACCCGATCAAAAGCGACGTTTTGATCCAGCATATTCCATGCGGCAGTCTGTCCCTGCTGATGTGCAACGCGATAGTGCTCAATACGCAGCGGCCCCTGTGCCGCCGGATAGGTGGCGATATCCCCCGCCACCCAGATATTATCAGCGACCCGCAACTGATCATCCGCCTGCAGGCTGCCATCCTCTGCCAGCGGCAGATCGTGAATAAAGTCGGTGGCCGGTTTAACCCCGGTCGCGAACAGCACAACGGTAGCATCCAGCTTGCGTCCGCCCTTCAGCTGCACGCCATTTACCTTCTGGTCACCCTGCAGTGCTTCGATCTCGCCCTGCACCCACTTCACGCCGTTTTGCTCATGAAGCTGGTAGAAATAGCGACCAATCTGCTCGCCAAACCGTTTAGCAAAAGGCAGTGCCTGGCGGGCAATGACTGTGACGTCAATATCGCGGTTACGCAGTGCCGACGCCAGTTCGGTACCGATAAAACTGTTGCCGATAATCACGATTTTATGGCTGGCATCCACCACCTGAAGCAGCTCATCGGTCTGCGCTTTGCTACGCAGCAGATGAACCCCGTCAAGATCGCTGCCCGGCAAATCGGGAAGAACAGGCGTCGCGCCGCTGGCGATCAACAGTTTGTCGAACGCAAGCGTCCCGCCATCGCCGAAGATTAACCGCTGTTGCTGTGCATCCAGCCGGCTCACTGTAGCCTGGAGTCGTTCAACGTGCTCCATCACATCCGCTTTCAGCAGCTGCGGCACTTCGTTAATATCCATTTTTCCCGACGGCACAAATTTGGTCAGCGCCGTGCGGTCATAAGGTGCATCGGCTTCACGCTCGACCAGTATCAGGCGGCCTTTAAAACCTTCATGACGCAGACGCCATAGCGCTGCGCTACCCGCCGCGCCGCCACCTAATACCACATAGACCGGTGCATCTGCCCCGCTGCCAATGGGTGCTGCGGGTGACATCGCTTTGGGGTTTATCAGTACCCGGCCCTCTTCAATGCGAAGCGGGTACTGTTTGAGATCGGCTAACGCCAGCGGTTCACACATTTTGCCATCGGCGATATCAAACGCGGCTTTATGCCACGGGCAGACCAGCCGATCGCCGCAAATCGCGCCCTGTTCAAGCGGTGCGCCAGCGTGTGGACATTTCGCCTGAAAAGCACGGACGTTGTCACCGTCGCGAATCAATAATAGATCAACATCGCCGAGCGTCTTTTTAACCGGCTGTCGCTGCGGCAGATCGTTCAGGTCGACGGTAAATTGATAGTTCACGGCATGGCTCCTTTCACTGTTTCTGGTCTTATGCTGCACGGCAAAAAAGCCCGCTGCGCAATCCCCTACAAACAGTAAGTGTGGCAAAGGAACCGGGAAGCCTGATGAGGAATCTGTTTCAGAAAGATAACCTGCTGTTGTGGCAGGTAATTTAATCGGCGTTGAAGGGGAAGTGAATCCGCATCGGGCGGCAGATAGAAGCGGCCACCTGCGTGGCCGTGGGCATCATCAGCTCTTTTTCAGGCACTGACTCATAAAGGTTTTACGGGCATCGCCTGCCAGTTTTTTATCACCGGCTTCACCGTTACAGCTTTTCATTTTCATCTGCTGCGGTGACATCTGCGACATCTTGCTGTCCTTTTTCAGGCATTCACTCATAAAGGTTTTGCGCGCATCCCCTTTGAGATCCTGTGATTTCGCATGCTGGTTGCACATCGTCATTTTCTCCTGCTGCGGAGTTTTCTCCGCAGCACCTGCCAGCCCGCTGACCAGCAGGCCTGCCATCATCATCGCCATTAAACCGACTTTCATCTTGATAACTCCACAGTGGATTGTCCTCTATTATTCTGGCAGCGAATAAGCAAAGCAGAAAATGTTTGAGGTCAAAGTGATGGGAAGATCCCATTCCCGACCTGTTCCGGGATCAATACTGGCGGGGATGATGGAGCAGCTTTTCAATGTAATTGCGCAGCAGGCGTGCATCGTTATCATCAGCATCAGCCACGTTGTCCATAGCGCTTTCAATGCTGGTGGTGATTGCCAGATGTTGTTGCGGCTCCAGCTTGCGAACCAGCGCAGTGACAACGATCTCCAGTGCTTCAATCTGCGCCATTTGCTCTTTCGCTGTCGCCTCTTTTTCAGCCAGCTTTACCAGTAACTCAGCAATCAGGTTTTTCATGCTGTTGTCTCAGCGGTGGAGAAAAGCTGAAATTATCACCACGCTGGCTAAAAAAACAGAGGGCGACAGCCATTTTTTCAGTGGCTTAGCCCACATTTATCCCATCTGTTCAGCCATTTACGGTTATTTTGCTGGCGAAACGTTTTGTGGGGTTGCACTGCCGCGGTTAAATGTCGCTTGCCTGAAATGAAACAGAGAAGCTTAACGAGGATTTACGAATCCGTGACCCGGCCCGCCACCGTGTCCGCCCCAACCGCCGCCGGGAGGCGGGAAAATACATCCACTTAATGCAGTCACTAATCCCACAACAGCCACCAGCTTAATGATTCGTACCCTATCTACCTCAGAGTGAAAAAATCGGGCTGAGTGTATGAAGCCGCTGGCATGGCGACAAGTGAGATTCCTCTGCTTCAGGCGGCTATTCATCTTTGCTGACCAGACTTAACGTTTTACCGCCAGTATGTCGTCGTATTCTCAACATCCCGGTGAGTTTGTTAACAGGACTATTTGTGTAAATCGGGAGGGTGAACACTTTACAGACTGACGAATTTTGCGCATTGTGAGCGCATTACATTTACAGGATAAAATCATGACTCTCTCTCTGGCTACTTTCAGTGACATCCTCTCCCGGCGCGACTGGGAGAACCCGGTCGTGACCTCGCTGCATCGTCTGGATGCCCATCCGCCATTCGCCAGCTGGCGCGATGAAGCGGCGGCGCGCGATGATCATCCTTCGGCGTCACGGCAATGTCTCAACGGAGAGTGGGGATTTAGTTACTTTGCTCAGCCTGAAGCGGTGCCTGCCAGCTGGTTATTGCAGGATCTGCCGGATGCCAGCACGATTCCGGTCCCGGCTAACTGGCAGATGCACGGCTTCGATGCGCCCATTTACACCAACGTACAATATCCGATTCCCGTTAATCCTCCGCTGGTTCCCGCCGGGAATCCCACCGGATGTTACTCGCTCACATTCACGACTGACACAGCCTGGCTCGATTCGGGACAGACACGCATCATTTTTGACGGCGTAAATTCGGCTTTTCACCTGTGGTGCAATGGGCGCTGGATTGGCTACTCTCAGGACAGCCGCCTGCCCGCCGAATTTGACCTGAGTCCTCATCTGCGACCGGGCAAAAACCGGCTGGCGGTGATGGTGCTGCGCTGGAGCGACGGCAGCTATCTGGAAGATCAGGATATGTGGCGGATGAGCGGCATTTTCCGCGATGTCACATTACTGCATAAACCGCAGGTGCATCTGGCCGACGTTCAGCTGGAAACCCGGCTCAGCCCGGAGTTTACCCGTGCCGAGCTACGCGCCCAGGTCCGCGTCGCCTTACCGCCGGACGCCACCTCGCGCTATCAGCTGCGCCTGACGCTGTGGCAGGGTAAACAGCAGGTTGCGCAGTGTCAGCAGCCGCTGGGCAGCGCGATCATTGACGAACGGGGTCACTATCCTGAACGCGCCCTGCTCAGCCTGCCGGTTGAACAGCCCGCGCTGTGGAGCGCCGAAACGCCCCACCTCTATCGTGCGACGCTGGCGCTGCTGGATGGCGATCAGCAGCTGGTCGAAGTGGAAGCTTACGATGTTGGCTTCCGTCAGGTCACCATCGACAACGGCCTGCTCTGCCTCAACGGCAAACCGCTGCTGATCCGGGGCACCAACCGCCATGAGCACCATCCGGAGCACGGTCAGGTAGTGGATGAGGCGACGATGCGCCGTGACATCGAGCTGATGAAGCAGCACAATTTCAATGCGGTCCGCTGTTCGCACTACCCTAATCATCCGCTCTGGTACCGGTTGTGTGACCAGTACGGGCTTTATGTCGTGGATGAGGCCAATATCGAAACCCACGGCATGCAGCCGATGAACCGGCTCTCCGATGATCCCCGCTGGTTCGCGGCCTACAGCGAACGCGTCACGCGCATGGTGCAGCGCGATCGTAATCACTGCAGCATTATCATCTGGTCGCTGGGCAACGAGTCAGGACATGGCGCCACCCATGACGCGCTCTACCGCTGGGTGAAAAGCAGCGATCCAACCCGTCCGGTGCAGTATGAAGGCGGCGGTGCAGATACCGCCGCAACCGATATTATCTGCCCGATGTATGCCAGGGTTGATGAAGATCAGCCGTTCCCGGCAGTGCCGAAATGGTCGCTTAAGAAGTGGATCGGTCTGCCGGGCGAAACGCGTCCGTTGATCCTGTGTGAATACGCGCATGCCATGGGCAACAGTTTCGGCGGTTTTGCGAAGTACTGGGAGGCCTTCCGTCAGTTCCCGCGACTGCAGGGCGGCTTCGTCTGGGACTGGGTGGATCAGAGCCTGACCCGCCATGATGAACAGGGCAACTCCTGGCAGGCTTACGGCGGTGATTTTGGCGATAAGCCTAACGATCGTCAGTTCTGTATGAACGGGCTGGTGTTTGCCGATCGCACGCCACATCCAGCGCTTTATGAAGCGCAGCGCGCCCAGCAGTTTTATCAGTTTACCGTTGATCCCCGCGATCCGCTGAGCGTTACGATCAGCAGCGACTATCTGTTCCGCCACAGTGATAATGAAGTGCTGCGCTGGTCCATTGAGCAGGAAGGAGAGGTGGTGACAGAAGGCGAAATAGTGCTGGATATCACCGCGCAGAGTCAGCAGCGGATCACGCTGCCTACACCGCCCGCGTTATACGGCGAATGCTGGCTGAACGTCGCGATTCATCAGATCAACGCCACACCCTGGAGCGTTGCTGGCTGGCGCGTCGCCTGGCACCAGTGGGCGCTGCCCTCGGCGCTGGCGATGCCATTACAGCCAGAGGCTGCCGAAGCACCTGTGCTGCACAATGATGCCAGTGACATTGTTGTCACTCATCAGCAGCAACGCTGGCATTTTTCACGCCACAGCGGCGAACTGACGCAGTGGTTTGTCAATGAGGAGCCGACGCTGCTCTCCCCTCTTCAGGACTGCTTTATCCGCGCGCCGCTGGACAATGACATCGGCACCAGCGAAGCGGAACGGGTTGATCCTGATGCCTGGGTTGAACGCTGGAAAACGGCGGGTTATGACCAGATGAGCAGCAGTCTGGTATCGATCACGGCGAATACGTTGTCGCAGGCAGTGCAGATTGAGACGCTGCATGGCTGGCTCGCCAACGGTGAGCTCGCGTTCATCAGCCGTAAACGTTATGTGATCAACGTGCAGGGTGAGTTACACCTACAGCTGTCGGTTGAGCAGTCGCGCGGATTGCCACCGCCCGCACGCATCGGCTTGCGCTGTGAGCTGGCACACATCCCGCAGCAGGTTAGCTGGCTGGGCCTGGGTCCGCATGAAAACTATCCCGACCGCCAGCTGGCCGCGCAGTTTTCCCGCTGGCAGCTGCCGCTGGATCAGCTTTCAACGCCCTACGTTTTCCCCAGCGAGAATGGTCAGCGTGGCGGTACGCGTCAGCTCGACAGCGGCAGCTGGCAGGTCAGCGGCGACTTCGCTTTCTCGCTAAGCCGCTTCAGTCTGGAGCAGCTGCGGGAGACTTCACACCGCCACCTTCTGCGTCCTGAAACGGGCTGCTGGCTGCATCTGGATGCGTTTCACATGGGCGTTGGCGGCGATGACTCCTGGAGCCCCAGCGTCAGTCCTGAGTTTTTACTGACTCAGCAGCGCTGGCAGGCTGAGCTGACGATTTCTCAGCCAGCGGCAGCTCGGTCTTCGGACGCCGGTAAAAACGCTTCAGAAACAGCACATTAATCAGCACCACCACGGCGGTGGCAAAAAAGACCCAGCGGAAACCTGCCACCGCCGACACCGCAGCCCCCAGTAGCGGGCCTGCGACATTGCCGAGATACATAAACGACTGGTTATAGCCGAAGATTCGCCCGGTGATGTTGTCGCGCGAATGACGTACCAGAAGCGTCTGCACCGCAGGCATCATTGCGCCATCGGCGAAGCCCAGCAGAAACCGCAATATCCCCAGCTGTGTCGTGCTGGTCACAAACGACATCGCAACAAACAGCAGCAGCGAGATAACCATTGTCGCCAGCAGGATACGCTGCGTGCCGATGCGATCGCCGAGTCGCCCCAGCCGGGGTGCCGCCAGCAGCGCTGAGACGCCTGGCAGCGCGGCAATCACGCCACTCAGAAAAGCGATATTCTCCGCAGTCGGTGCCAGTTCACGCACAAACAACGTCAGAATCGGGTTCACCGACCCGTTGCACATCTGAATCACCATGGTGGTAAAAAAGAGGCAGAGCATCAGCTTTGGGTTATCCAGCGAGCGGAAAACCTCGCGTCCGCTGAGCTTATCTTTTTTACTGACCGGGATATAACCGGTCTCTTTAATCAGGAACAGCGTCACCAGAAAGCTGACCATCAACAGCACCGCAGTGACAATAAACACCGTACGCAAACCGACCCAGTCGGCCAGCAGCCCGCCCAGCATGGGCCCCAGAATCACCCCGCCAATCTGACCGGTTGAGACACAGCTCAGCGCCCAGCCGCTTCGTTCACGCGGAACCTGAGCCGCCACCAGCGCCATGGCGTTGGGGATATATCCGGAGGTTAGCCCCATCAGGGCACGCAGCAGCAGCAACTGCCAGGCCTCCGTGACAAAAGCCTGCAGCAGGATCACCACGCCCATGCCAAAAGCCGCACGCAGCAGCATCAGTTTACGACCTTTGCGATCGGCCAGGCTGCCCCATAGCGGCGCCACCGCCGCCGAGACCACAAAGGTGATACTGAAGGTAAGACCCGACCAGAGGCTCAGTGATTCGCCACCGGTTACGCCTAGCTGTTCAAGGTAGAGCGGCAGAAACGGGATAATCTGACTAATCGCCAGTCCGGTAAAAAAGCAGCCAAACCAGACCGAGATCAGGTTTATCTTCCAGGGTTCAATAGTGCGTGGCATGAGCAGACGATATAAAGAGAGGGTAGGCTCAGTCTAACGCGCGCATTCTCAGCGTGACCGACAAAACATGGCACAGAGAGTGAAAGAACGGATTCTGCTTTGATTCGGCTCAATTACCGGCACAAATTTCACCGACGCAGGAATTCAGAGTGCGAAGCGCGCGGATGACAGACGGCACTGAAATGCGCTTCTTAAACGCCCCCTCATCAATATGGAAAAATATGTCATTCTGTTACTGACAACCCCGCTCCCCGCTTCTATGTTTAAAAAACCGCCAGCCGTGGCGGTGTGGCGATCATTCTTATCGGTGCGACGTCCTCCGCAAAAAACGGTGCAGACCATCCGGCTACGCTGAGGCAAACCAGCTTATTTCATACAGATACGCCCTTACTCAGCAGTAAGGGGCAGTGGCGTGTTTCAGCGGAGGTGGGGAAATGAGAGTACAACCAAATAGCGCCAGCCGTGCAATCAGCGACTATTTTAAAAGCCCGGCCTGGCGGACACCGCCAGAGTCCGATCTGCTGGCGGTGATCCTGCGTGAAATAATGGAAGCGGGCGAGCCCGCTACCAGTAAAGTGCTGATTGCGCGGGTGATCGATAAACTGGAAGTAGAGGGCGACGAGATGCAGTTGCAGCGTTATCGCACCTTGCTGGCTCAGTTGATCGACACGCAGCCGGAGCCGTAAATCAACCGGCGTCTACTTCACCCAGCGTAACTTATCCGCTTCGCTGACGCTGGCACGTCCGCTGCTGCGCTGAAACAGGCAGAGCTCCCGTCCCCGCTTATTTTTCATGTGCTGCTGCGGGTAGCGTCCCTCCAGCAACAGTGCACTGTAACCTGTGTTGTCGTCATATTCGATCGGTTCGCCCAGCACCCTGACTTTGCTCAGGTGGCTGGCGTTGACGCACGCCTGAACCATCACCTCGCGGCTCTTTTTCCAGGCGTCTTCACTGGACGCATGCGCCAGTGTGCTGCTGAGTAACAACGTGGGCAGAAATGCCACTATGCGTTTCATCTTCTTCTTCGCTCCTGTTCCGGTCCGCGGACGCTAAAAAAATTCCCGCCGGGGCGGGAATAAACAAGACGAGCACTATCTATTGTGTGACGAGGAAGTTTCTCAAACGCGCAGCTATCCTCGCCTGCTGTTATGACAAGCCTATGACATTCTGGCCATTAGCCACAATAAACTGAGCTGATATTGCCATTTTTATCGGCCAGGAAATTAAGCCGGTTGAGATTAAAGTCCATGGTGACGGCTGAATTATAGGGGATCGGACGCACCTGCTGTTCGAAGTGCTGACCCTGCAGTGCGGTCAACGGTTTGCCGATATAGTGTTGAAACTGTGAGGCGCCGCAGCGGTCAGCGTCGGGATCCTGCGCCACACGGGCAGTGTCGGGTTGAGAGGCAGATTGACAGGCGGTTAATGCGAACAGACCGACTACCAGCAGCCCTTTTCCATAAAATCTCACGTTTATTCTCCTGTTGGACGTGTAACACCTTGCCCAAGAGTAGCAAAACGCGCCGGCAGACCTGAACCCTTAAAAGGTAAAGTTGTTACAGCAGGATTAAGCCAACTGCTGGGCAGGCGTCCTTTTGAGATTAATCGCATTTTCAGCCAAAAAAAGTCACCGTGAACCCCTACAATTTCTTAAGAATTTTCTTACCCAGCCCCGTGGAGGTCATAATGGAACTGATTATTTTTGTTGTCTGCGCAATGCTAATGACCGCCCTCGCGGTCAAAGTGCGTTAAGCCATCTCAGGCTGATTTTGCGCCGTTCTTTCCAGCAGCGTTCTGAATGCAGCCAGTGGCATCGGCCGGCCAAGGAAGTAACCTTGCCCTTCTTCGCATGAGAGCTGTTTTAGCTGGTTTAACTGCGCTTCTGTCTCAATGCCTTCTGCTGTGATCGTCAGGGCAAAGGCGCGAGCCAGCGCAATAATCCCCGCGACCACCGACTGTGCCTGCTGCGACTCCGGGAAATCTTTCATCCAGGAACGATCGATCTTCAGGCCATTAAACGGGAAGGTTTTCAGGTAGCCCAGCGCGGCATAGCCGGTGCCGAAATCATCAACAGTCAACCGGACACCCAGCGAACGTAATCCCTGCATGATTTCCAGCGCATGCTGTGGGTGTTCAAAGGTAACGTTCTCAGTAATTTCGAGCTCCAGCCGGGTTGCCGGCAGGCCACTTTTCTCGAGCGCGTTCGCGACTCGTTGCACCAGGTCGCTGGTGCGAAACTCCATTGGCGATATATTGACTGAAACATAGCGTTCGCCGCCCCACCCCAGAGCATCCTCACAGGCGCGCATCAGCACCCAGTCGCTGATGGTGGCGATCAGACCGCTCTCTTCCGCCAGTGGAATGAAGTGGTCGGGCGTTATCCATTGATCCGGGGCAATCTGCCAGCGAATCAGGGCCTCAGCGCCCGCCAGCTGCCCCGTCAGCAGTTGATAGCGTGGCTGATAGTGCAGGCGAAACTCATTGTTCTTCAGCGCTTTCTCAATCCGCCGCGCCATTTCACGTTTATCTTCCCGCTGGCTGGTCATCTCATTGGCATACCAGACCCACTGATTGCGTCCCGCGTCACGCGCTTCATTCAGCGCAATATCTGCCATTTCCAGCAGCGCTTCCGGGTGGCTGGCATCCTGAGGTGCGCAGGCAATCCCCATGCTGATGGTAAGATAGTGGACATGCTGGCCGGTGCTGATCGGTTGCTGAACCTCATGCACCAGCTGAGCACAACGCTGATCGACCCGCTCACGGTTCGCTTCACGTAATACCAGCACAAACTCATCGCCACTCAGCCGCGCCACCAGCTCCTGCGGACCAATACAGCGCTTCAGTCGCTGTGCTATCTGGCTCAGCACCTCGTCGCCTGCTGCATGACCCCAGGTTTCGTTAATCGGCCGGAACTGATCAAGATCGAGTGTGACCAGCGTCAGCGGCGCGGAGCCATCCGTTATTGCAAGGTGTAGCGTCAGAAACTCCAGCAGCTGCATGCGGTTCGACAGGCCGGTTAAGACGTCGTGACGCGACAGGAACTGAATGCGCGCCTCAGCTTCCATACCCTGAGTGATATCCGATACCGTACCGCGAAACCCGATGCGTTTCGCGTCGTGCCAGATGGTTTTTGCCACCAGCTGGCCGATGCGACGATTGCCGTGCGCAGACATGAACTGACAGCGCAGCGGCATCTGCTGTCCGTCCTCCTCCTGACGTCGCAGCCAGGCAACCAGCGAATGGCTGGGATGCGTCAGCAGATGATCGATGTGACGCCCCAGCCAGTGCGTAATGTCATGGCCGGTAACGGTATGAAAGCGCGCTGACAGATAGATTAGCCGGCCCTCTGCATCCGTCTCCCAGATCCAGTCTGACGCCGCCTCAGCGAGATCGCGAAACCGCGCTTCGCTGTTGGCAAGCTCCTGCTGACTGATCGCCAGCATAGCGAAACGCCGATCAGAGATAATTGCATTTGAGAGCGCATGGCGACTGACGCGACGGGTAATTATGGCGATGATGATCGCCATCAACATCAGCAGTGGCAGCAAAAACCAGATCAGGCCCATGCCAGGCATCTTTGAGGTCCAGCGCAGCACAATCGGGTCGCCCATCGGCAACGTTAACATCATCCGGGGTTCACGCAGGGCATCCTCCTCACTGGCTGGCACGCGCAGTTCGCGTACATCCAGCGATGTTCCCAGCGCCTTTAATTTTTCAGGCGTAAACAGACTCACAAATATCATGATGGACGGAGGCCCCGCCACTGGCGTCACCGCCCTCACTTTGCCACTGGTGATAGGGGCAGCAACCACGATGGCGGGCAGATGATTGATCAGCACATCACGATGCATCGCTTTGTTGTTAAGCTGACGTGCCGCCGCAATAAATGCAGAGGTCTCTTTGCCCAGCCAGGCCTCCAGCGGCGTATCCACCAGTTTGCCGTTAATGACTGAATAACGGGTGTTGCCTTTACCATCGACCACGAAAACACCCTCGTAGTGATACTCCTCATACAGGCCTGGACCAAAGTTCTCTTCGTCAAACGCCCAGACTTTGTCCACACTGACATGGAGATTTTGCCAGGCTTCGCCCCAGAACGCATAATCCCGGATATCCGTTACCATCGCCTCCTGACGACTTTTCCACGCCTGCTGCATCAGCAGCCGGTCATGCTCAACCGATACGCTGTTTTGCCGCTGCGCAATCGTCAGCACCATCAGCATCGAGAGCGCCAGCACGCCAAACAGCAGCAGCGAAAGGACACGCAGGCTGCGCCGCGTAAAGCGGACAGTGCGATCTTCAGCAACATGTCTGAATGGCAACGCGGGTGGCGCCGGAGGATTAAAAGTCATTAAGAGTGCCCACTACACAACCAGGGGTTGAGATGAAAGGCCGGCAATACCACACAGGGTGCTGACCCGATTAGTTTCCTCAGTTATCGGCTCGGGCACTCGGGTGTTTAGTCTGCGATAAACATTTTGCGCTTAAATATTGTGTTACAGGCTGACTCGACAGCGATCGGGGGCATTGCTACTATGCGCTTACCTTCGCTGGCTGAGTCGCCTATGAACATCAATTCCGACAGAGTGACCCTGACGCTGTTCTACGTCGGCAGCTTTGTGGTCTATTACCTGGTTACCATGCTGATCACCCTGTTCCCTAATTACGGCGTGCTGCGTAATGACGGCCTGCTGGTGCCCGTGCTCTGTCTGTTTGAATTTGCTGTGATCTACCCGCTTTATCGCTTCTACTGCCAGCGCCGTACCGATTTACCGCTGGGTGAACTTTATACCCTGCAAACCCTGCTCTTTACCGGCGCGTTGTTTGTCCTGATGGCAGCACAGATGCAATTTATGCAGCCGGAAGGCTGGCTGGTGATGCAGGCGCAGCAGGGACGTAATTCGCTGCTTATCCTGCTGTTGACCGCCGTGTTGCTGGCGCCGGTTTTTGAAGAAGTGCTGTTCCGCGGTTTTCTGTTACAGGGGTTTCTGCTGTGGGCGCCGCGCAGCCGCTTTGCCTGTATGCTGCTCACCTCGCTGCTGTTTGCGGTAATGCATACGCAGTATGTGCACTGGCAGACGCTTATCGCCCTGACGCTGTTTTCACTGCTGCTCTGCTATGCCCGGCTGCGGAGCAACAGTCTGGCGCTGCCCATCTTCCTCCACACCCTGAATAACCTGATTGCGCTGCTGCCCGCCTGGTATTTCGCGGGTTAATGCAGGCATCACTCCTCTTCTTACACGCTGACAGACGCCGGCATGACCCTGCGGGCGGACCATAGCTCACACTGACAATGCCGCACCGTCACGTTTGTCTATACTGGATGTTAAAAAGGGATAAAAAGCACCGCAGTCCGTACCACCAGACCGTGCAAAGGAGAGGAACTATGTTGATAGGATTTGTGTTGTTAGTGAGCGCGTGCGGCTACGATGCCTGCGAAGCGCTGCCGGTCTCGGAGCGCATCTATCCGACAAAGGTCGACTGCGAAACGATGGCGAACCGCATTCATAAAGTCAGGCCGAATGTGGTCCTGCTTTGCGGAGAGGTCCATCGCTAATTCAGGACCAGGTTCAATAAAGCGGCGCTGTAACATTGCAAGCTGGCGCTTTAGCGTACAAAATATAAGCTGTTGTTAACCATTACCGTAGTGAATCCCATGAAAACATCACGCCCCCGTCGTCCTGGTGGACGCTGGGTATACTATCTTTTGTATGATGGCATTCTGTGGCCCTGCCCCGTCCGATGGGAGTGGGAGAGCAGCTATGGCGGCTGGTTGCCATTTTACTACACGCCAACCTTTGAATTTGTGGTGGGCGATCCCCGCAAAGCGTATCGCATTGCGCGCAGTGACGTGCGGGCTAAACAACGGCGTGAAGATGCCTTTGTCTGAATAACACGATTATCCCGGCAGACATGAGGCTGTGAGCCGGCAGAGCTCCCCTTCCAGCGCAATCATCACCATCAAAACGTTGCACGGCGTGTGACGCCCGGTCCCCTTCATCGACTCATGCCCAGATCATGGCGGCCCAGCGAATCAACAGCAGACCACCGCAAATGCATAAAAGAACCAGCACCATCTTCCAGTACTTTTTGGCCGCCCGGTATCTTGTCACCTCGGTTTCCTCTCATCAGAAAGCGAAGATGCGCCAGAAGGCGCATCAGTTTCGGTCAGTAACAGGACCGAGGGGATAGCATAACGTCCGGGCCACCAAAAGGCGACCCGTCGCCGGCATCAGTTGTTCAGGGTGTAATCCAGCGTAATTTCCGCATTCAGAACCTGAGAAACCGGGCAGCCTGCTTTGGCTTTATTGATAATCTCGTCGAAAGTTGACGCATCAATGCCTGGCAGAGAGATGGTGCTGGTCAGCGCCACTTTGGTGATGGCAAAGCCGTCGCCTTTTTTGTCCAGCGACACGTCGGCCGTGGTATCAATGCTTTCCGGCGGATGACCCGCGTTACCCAGCATCAGCGACAGCGCCATAGAGAAACAGGCTGCATGCGCTGCACCAATCAGTTCTTCCGGGTTGGTGCCTTTACCGCCTTCAAAACGGGTATTAAAGCCATAAGGTTGCTGGCTCAGCACGCCGCTCTCGGTGCTGACGGTGCCTTTACCTTTGATATCGCCTTCCCAGTGCGCCGAACCTTTCTTGTGAATGGTCATGTCATTCCTCCTGTTGGTAAAGAAGCTAAGTATAGACAATGCATTCATTTTCGCAGGCTAATTCACCGCACGCGGACGTGGCTTGTGCTTGCTGGGGCCAGCAACGCCTCCGCCTGGACCAGTGAATCGCGGGTGATTTCACTAATGGATTTTGCGCCGGTCAGTGTCATGGCAACGCGCATCTCCTTCTCAATCAGGTTCAGCAGGTTTTCAACACCGCGCTGACCGTGGGTCGCCAGCGCATAAATAAAGGCCCTTCCCAGCAGCACGCTGTCTGCGCCCAGCGCGATCATTCTCACCACATCCAGCCCGTTACGAATGCCACTGTCCGCCAGAATCGTGATGTCACCTTTGACGGCATCGGCAATCGCGGGCAGCGCCCGCGCCGAAGAGAGCACACCATCCAGCTGACGTCCGCCATGATTCGAGACCACGATGCCGTCTGCGCCAAAGCGCACCGCATCCCGCGCATCTTCCGGATCGAGAATACCTTTGATCACCATCGGTCCGTCCCAGAACTCGCGGATCCACTCCAGATCTTTCCAGCTGATCGAGGGATCAAAGTTGTTCGCCAGCCAGCCGATATAATCTTCCAGCCCGGTCGGCTTACCCAGATAGGCGGAGATATTCCCCAGATCGTGTGGACGCCCCTGCAGGCCCACATCCAGTGCCCATTGTGGATGAGTAACCGCCTGCCAGTATCGACGCAGCGCCGCATGATTACCGCTCATCCCGGAGTGCGCATCGCGATAGCGTGCACCCGGCGTCGGCATATCCACGGTAAACACCAGCGTTGAGCAACCGGCGGCTTTGGCGCGTTCCAGCGCATTGCGCATAAACCCGCGATCACGCAGCACATAGAGCTGGAACCACATTGGGCGGTTGATCTGCGGGGCCACCTCTTCAATCGGGCAAACCGAGACTGTCGACAGCGTAAACGGAATGCCTTTCAGGGCGGCAGCGCGCGCGGCCTGTACTTCACCCCGACGGGCATACATGCCGCACAGACCGACCGGTGCGAGCGCAACCGGCATCGACAACGTTTCATTAAATAATGTTGTCTCAAGGCTCAGTTCCGACATGTTCTTCAGGATGCGCTGACGCAACGCTACGTCAGACAGGTCCTCCACGTTACGTCGCAGGGTATGCTCGGCGTAGGCACCGCCATCAAGATAGTGAAACAGGAACGGCGGCAGGATACGTTGCGCGGCGGCGCGATAATCACTGGCAGCTGAGATAATCATCAGTCAGATTCCTTAGGGTTGCGTATGTCGTTATCCGGTAAACGGGTGATGCGCGCCTGACGCGCTTCATCTTCATGCAGGCTTTTCATGGTGGTGTGCACAAAACCCAGATGGTGCATCGCCGCCTGACGGGCCGTTTCGGCGTCGCCCGCAAGGATTGCATCAAGCAGCGCCTGATGCTGTTCCGTCAGGCGGCCGAAAATCGCAGGCTGGGTGTACATGCGCTGACGGGTCTGCATCACCGATGACTGCAGCAGCTCAAAAAAACCGCGCATGGTCTGCAGCAGCACCACATTGTGCGACGCCTCGGCAATCGCCAGGTGGAAGCGCACATCCGCCTGCGCGGCGAGATCGGGATCGTCACTCTCCTTGAGTTTCAGGGTGGCGTCGAAAGCGAACTGCAGCTTCTCTTTGTCGCTGTCGGTGGCGCGCAGTGCGGCATGCCAGGCGGTGCTGGCCTCAATGGCATGGCGCGCTTCCAGAATGTCGTAGCGGTAGTCGGGATCGTCGCGCAGTAACTGACGAATCGGCTCGACGATGCGTTGCTCCGACCAGGGAGCCAGCTGCTGACGGAGCCAGGTGCCGCCGCCACGTCGGCTGATCAGCATTCCGCTGCTGATCAGCTGCTGTATCGCTTCCCGAAGCGAGGAGCGGGAGACGCCAAGCTCCGCAGAGAGCTGACGTTCGGCGGGCAGTCGCATACCCGGTTCAAGCTGATGTTCGGTGATATACGCCCGGAGGCGCATCACCAGCGGATCGACATGGCTGTTCATGGGATCATCCACGGGAAGACATAGGCCTGAAGTGTGGTAATCACACCGACCATACAGGTGAAAATCAGGCTGTGTTTAACGGTAAACCGGAACAGGTCGGACTCTTTCCCCACCAGCCCGACCGCTGCACAGGCGATGGCGATCGACTGCGGCGAGATCATCTTACCGGTCACGCCGCCGGTGGTATTCGCCGCCACCAGCAAAATATCGGAGACGCCAATCTGCTGGGCAGTGGTGGCCTGTAACGCGGCAAACAGTGCATTCGATGAGGTATCTGATCCGGTCAGGAAGACACCCAGCCAGCCGAGGAACGGCGAGAAGAAGGTAAATGCGTGGCCGGTGTGTGCCAGCGCCAGTGCCAGCGTCGCAGAGAGGCCGGAATAGTTGGAGATAAACGCAAACGCCAGCACCATTCCGATGGAGTAGATTGGCAGCGCCAGCTCTTTCAGCGTTTCACCAAAGGTCTGCAACGCCGCCTTTGGTTTCATGCGCAGGAACAGCATAGCGATGATGGCTGCGATTAAAATGGCGGTACCCGTGGCGGAAACCAGATCCAGTTTATAGATTGCCGGATAAGGCGTCGCACTGCTGACGACCGGTGGCATCCGCGCCACCAGCTCATTCAGCATCGGAACCGGCACAGCCAGCACCCAGTCATAGAGCGCACCGCCTTTGGCAAACAGCGCTTTAAACGGCGGAATGCTCCAGAGCGTGACGGTGGCAGTAAGAAACAGGAACGGCATCCAGGCACGGATCACCTGGCCCAGCCGATACTTCTGCGGAGGCAGCAGCGGATCGCCCTGCTTCGCCTCTGCATCGGCAAACCGAAAGATACGCACCGGTTTCCAGACCCGCAGGAATAGCGTCAGCGAAACCAGCGAGGCGAGTGACGAGATAATATCGGGCAGTTCAGGACCCAGGAAGTTAGAGCTGAGGAACTGGGCAATGGCAAAGGATCCGCCCGCGACAACCACCGCTGGCCAGGTCTCTTTCACGCCGCGCCAGCCATCCATGATCGCCATGATCCAGAACAGCACAATCAGGGTCAGCAGCGGCAGCTGGCGTCCGGCCATCTGACCGATGGCAAAACTGTCCAGCCCGGTCACCTGGCCCGCCACTATAATCGGAATGCCCATCGCACCAAAGGCGACCGGCGCGGTGTTTACAATCAGGCAGAGGCCGGCGGCGTAGAGTGGATTAAAGCCGAGTCCCACCAGCAGCGCGGCAGTAATCGCCACTGGCGCACCAAAGCCTGCAGCGCCCTCCAGGAAGGCCCCGAATGAGAAGCCGACAATCAGCATCTGCAGACGCTGATCGGGCGTAATCGAGAGGATAGAGGCGCGGATAATATCGAACTGGCCGGTTTTGACCGAGATCTTGTAGACGAATACCGCCGCGACAATAATCCAGGCAATCGGCCACAATCCATAGAGAAAGCCATAACCCACGGCGGCCAGCGCCTGTGCAACCGGCATCTGATAGAGAAACAACGCCACCAACAGCGCCAGCACCACTGTAGTGGTAGCCGCCAGATAGCCTTTCATCTTCAGCTTAATCAGCGCAAAGAAGAAAAAGAGAATCGGGATCAGAGCAACAAGGCTTGAGAGCCAGATATTACCCAGCGGATCGTAGTTTTGTTGCCAGATCTGCATGCCAGTATCTCCAGAGGAAGAGGTGACGAAGCATGTAGCCGCAGCGCTGCATGCCCTGTGCCCCGAATTGGTCAGACCAAAATGCTTTATCGGGGCTTATGGCAAGAGATAGTTAATTTATTGTTAATCCGTGGCAATAGAAGTTGCGCGAATATTTCTGGAGTGTGAACCAGAGAAAATTATTGCTTTGATTGGTCCGACCAAAATCAGCTACTCACGCCGGGAAAGGCCCGCTGATAGCTGCGTGGATGGAAACGCAGAGTCAGGACGACCAGCAGCAGCGTAACCGCCGCCTGCAGAATCCAGATGCTGGCGAACTGGCCGGTGAACGCATGCAGCTGACCGGCGATAAACGGCATGCTGCCCGCAATAATAAAGCCGACGCCCTGCATAAAGGCCACCAGCCGTGCGCCAGTCTGGGGTTTTTCAAGATGATCCAGCGCCAGCACCAGTGCCAGCGGAAACGCCCCGCCCAGTCCGACGCCCGCAATCCCCGCCCAGAGCCACGGCGCCCCTTGTGGCGCAAGCAGAAAGCCGAGCATGCCGCTGAGCTGCATCGCCAGCGTGAACAGCAACAGCGGACGACGATCGCGGCCTCGAGCCAGCAACGGCAACAGCAGCGCACCCGAGACCTGACAGGCGATCATCATACCAAGCAGTGAACCGCCCGCCTGTGTGCTCCAGCCGAGCTGATGATAAAAGTCAGGCAGCCAGGCAACACAGATGGCATATCCTCCGTTCACCAGTCCAAAGCTCAGCGCCAGCGTCCAGGCACGGGTTTTTCGCCACAGCGAAGGCATCTCTGCTGCCTCTGTCCGGGCTGTGGGTGGCGCGGTGGTGATAAACAGCCAGACCAGAATAGCCAGCACCACCGGCAGCGCCCAGCTACTCAGCGCGCCCTGCCAGCCAAAATGTGCGCTCAGCCACGGCGAGATAGCCGCGCCAATTCCGCCGCCCCCCATCAGCGCGGCGGCCCAGAGTCCGGTCACGCCGGCGCTCCGGCTGCCAAAACGCTGACGGATCAATCCCGGCATCGCCATCTGTACAATGCCAATGCCTGCCCCACCCGGCACGGCAGTCAGCACCAGCCAGCGGCCATCAGTAACCAACAGCCGACTCACCAGCGCCAGCAACAGCAGCACCAGACCGCCGAGCAGCAGTCTGCGCACCGCAAAACGCTGCATCAGCGGGGCGCTGATTAACGCAATCGCGCCCATCATCATCATCGGCACCGCAGGTAGCAGCGATGCCGCCAGTGACGACAGACCAATGCTCTGCCGCAACTGGCCGAGTAACGGACTGACCGAAGTCATCAGTGGCCGCATATTGAGTCCTGCCAGCACCAGCGCCGCCAGCAGCAGATTGTTCTCTCTCTTCATCTGAGATCCAAGCAGTTAAAGGTTGCCAGCCTGGCAGCAGTCGCTACTATCTGGAAATGAAATATTACTCTGCCAGGTAGTGGAAAAATGAATCGTCAGCCCATGTTTACCCCGCAGCAGTTGCTTAGCTTTGTGGCGGTGTGCGAAACCTTCAGCTTTACCCGCGCCGCCGACAGAGTGCACCTGTCGCAATCCACTGTCAGCCAGCAGGTGCGGCGTCTTGAAGAGATGTTAGGAAAGGAACTGCTGGTTCGCACCTCGCATCAGGTGCAGATCACCGAAGAGGGCGAAAAACTTTTAGGCTACGCCCGCCGGATTATTGCTCTGAATGGCGAAGCGCACGATGTGCTGAGTGACCAGTGGCGCGACGGCGTGTTGCGCCTTGGCGTGCCGGAGGATTTCGCTGCACCCACTGCCGGCCTGCTGGCGCACTTCAGCCGCGACCATCCGCAGTTGCGGCTGGATGTGATGAGTGGCATGCAGGTGGAGTTGCGTCGCGCCTGGCAGCGTGAAGAGCTCGACATCATGCTGATCAAGCAGCCTTACGGCGAGCGTCCGATGGCGTCGCGTCCCGAACCCCTGCTGTGGCTCGACAGCGCGGAGTGGCCCTGCTTTGAACAGACGCCGGTGCCGCTGGTGCTGTTTCCCCAGCAGGGGCTCTATCGTGACGAGGTGTGCCAGACGCTGGATGCGCTGGGTCGAAGCTGGCGCATTAGCTACAGCAGCGCCAGCCTGGTCGCGCTGGCCGCCGCCAGTGCGCAGGGACTGGGACTCACGTTACTGCCCGCCAGCTGCCGCCTGCCGCAACATCGGGTGCTGGGTCCTGAGCAGGGACTGCCGTTGATTGATACCTTTGAACTGGCACTGTTCTGCCGCCAGCCGCAGGATCCGTTGCAGCGCGAACTGGCAGAGTCACTGGCGGCCTTTGGCCAGCTGCGCTGGCAGTGAGATATCGAATAGTCGTCAGTGGAAAATAACGCAGCAGGGTGAAGCGTCGTTTGTCAGATTAATGTCTTGTTCACTTTGCAGGAGCCTCTGATGCCTATTTCCTCTTCACCGAGCCGCCGCGATTTCCTTGGACAAGGTGTTCGCTGGACCGCCGCAGGCGGCTTACTGGCCGCCGGTCTCGGGCAGGCCAGTGCCGCCACGTCCTCACCTTCACCCGCTATCAATCCCGACCAGTCCACCGCCCTGCCACAGCAGGATCACTACCTGCTGCGCAATGTGAGGCTGGAAGAAGGGTTTATTCGCGAGGATGACGAAATCGTCGCGACCCGGACCGGGCGTTACGACATCAGCGTACGCGACGGTAAAATTGACCAGCTGGTGCCCGCAGGCCAGGGCGACAGCACGCTGCCGTCCTGGGACGCACAGGATGCCCTGCTGCTGCCCGCCACGCAGGATATGCACATTCACCTGGATAAAACCTTCTACGGCGGCCCGTGGCAGGCTCCGCGTCCCCGTCAGGGCAAAACCATCATGGATATGATTGCGCGCGAACAAGTCCTCATTCCGCAACTGCTGCCGCACTCTCAGGCGCGCGCTGAAACCTTGATCGCTCTGCTCCACGCCAAAGGCACCACCCGCGCCCGCAGCCATTGCAACATTGATCCGGTCAGCGGCCTTAGGAGCCTGGAACATCTGCAGGCGGCATTAGCCCGGCACCCCGATTTTCCCTGCGAGATCGTTGCCTTCCCGCAGCACGGCCTGCTGCACTCGCAGGTTGACGGGCTGATGCGCGAAGCAATGCAGCACGGCGTTGAGTATGTCGGCGGGCTGGATCCCACCAATGTCGATGGTGCGATGGAGAGGTCGCTGGATGCGATGTTCCAGATTGCGCTCGATTACCAGCGCGGCGTGGATATTCATCTGCATGAAACCTCCCCTGCTGGCGTGGCGGCGATTCAGTACATGATTGACACCGTGGCGAAGAATCCGGTGCTAAAAGGCAAAGTGACGCTGAGCCACGGTTTCGCGCTGGCGACCCTGACCGGCAGTGCGCTGGACAGGATGATCGAAGGGCTGGCGGAGCAGCAGTTCAGCGTCGCCTCCACGCTGCCGATCGGCAAGCTCACCATGCCAGTTCCACAGCTACAGAAAGCGGGTGTGAAAGTGATGACCGGCACAGACAGCGTCATCGATCACTGGTCACCCTTTGGCACGGGCAGCATGCTGGAAAAAGCGAATCTTTACGCACAACTCTATCGCGGCTCGGATGAATTCTCGCTGTCGCGGGCGCTGGCGATTGCCACAGGCGACCGGCTGCCACTCTCTGCTCAGGGTCAACGCCAGTGGCCCGTGACGGGCGATGACGCGAGTATGATGCTGGTGGCGGCAAGCTGTTCCGCCGAAGCCGTAGCCCGAATTTCGCCCGTCGTCGCGACCTTCTCGCGCGGTAAACCGGTGTTTGCACTGGCCTCAGCCTGACACAGCAAAACCGCATTGGGTTCACAGACGACCAACTGACGTGAAGTGATGGGAGCCTGCGCCTGAAGCAAAGCATCGCGGGCCACCACCCGTTTCACTGAGCCAGACTCAATCGGCCGCGAGCCAGCCCTCCCCCAAAACAACAGAGCCTCCACAAGGGAGGCTCTGCATTTACCTGAGCGAAGTGCGGGTTACGCGCTTTTGGCCCATTGATTATTCGACATTAGTTCCATTGCCAGCGCGTATAAGCGACGATCTTCCTGATCACAGGGCTCATCTTCCGCATAACACGCAATCATCGAAGCGATCTTATCAGCCGATAAGCCCTCTCCATGAATATGCAGTGTCAGTACGGCGCGGCCTACTATTTTAAGCACATTTTCATGTGGTCCCTGGATGCGTTTACTCAATGCAAATACCCTCTACCGGTCGTTGTACCAGGAATATGGCGCGCTAAATATAAAGCAATTAGCTCAGGATTTTTATCGGCACGGAGAGTGATATTTTTTAATGATTAATTCTATTACTGGAGTGATTATTAAGGAATCATCTGATTAACAATGAAATAAATATTTAAAAACGGAGGGTTATAAAACAATGCATGGTCCTGGTAAATTATCGCTTTGAAATGAAAAGCTTTACATTCAGCGAATCGATTAAAAAAAACCGTCTTTTCCAGGCAAACTTCAGTCTATTCCTAAGCGTACCGGCAGAGATAGTTTCATACCGTTAACCATCGAGGTTCCCGTTGCTGTCAGGCGTGCTTTCTGCCAGACTTGCCCCGCAATAATGCCCTACACTTTCAGCCTCAGAGGCCGCGCCCGTGACCGCTTTTTCTACCCTCAATTCGCTTCCCGACAGCCAGCTCGATAACCTGCGCGAGATGGGCTACACCAGCATGACGCCCGTGCAGGCTGCTACGCTGCCCGCCATTCTGCAGGGACGCGACGTGCGTGCGCAGGCGAAAACCGGCAGCGGTAAAACGGCTGCCTTTGGTATTGGTTTACTGCACCATATTGACAGCACCCGCTTTCAGACTCAGGCACTCATCCTGTGTCCAACCCGGGAACTGGCCGATCAGGTGGGCAACGTGCTGCGCCAGCTGGCCCGCTTCACCCGAAATATCAAAGTCCTCACCTTGTGTGGCGGACAACCGATGAGTGCACAGCGTGACTCGCTGGTGCATCCACCGCATATCGTGGTCGGCACGCCGGGTCGTATCCTCGACCACATCAACCGCGAAAACCTCAAACTGGACCAGCTCAACACGCTGGTACTGGATGAGGCAGATCGGATGCTGGAGATGGGTTTCCTCAATGATATGGAAACTATCATTGAGGCGACGCCCGCCTCGCGGCAGACGCTGCTCTTTTCCGCTACGTGGCCCGACGGCATCACCGCCATCAGTACCCGCTTCCAGCGTGATGCGCTGAGCGTGGTAACTGAAGAAGTCAGCGAACTGCCTTCAATTGACCAGCAGTTCTTTGAAGCCAGCCACAATGAAAAACTGGGTCTGCTCATCGCGCTGCTTAGCGACCGTCAGCCCTCATCCTGTGTGGTCTTCTGCAACACCAAACGTGAATGTGACGATGTCGCTGCGGCGCTTAACGCGCGTGATATCAGCGCCCTGCCATTGCATGGTGACCTGGAACAGCGCGATCGCGAACGTGTGCTGATCCGTTTTGCTAACGGCAGTGGACGCG
Source organism: Pantoea jilinensis (assembly GCF_019104105.1). Classification (NCBI taxonomy): domain Bacteria; kingdom Pseudomonadati; phylum Pseudomonadota; class Gammaproteobacteria; order Enterobacterales; family Erwiniaceae; genus Pantoea; species Pantoea jilinensis. The sequence goes on from NZ_CP077746.1 coordinate 3,184,374, forward strand.
TACTGGTTGCCACCGATGTCGCCGCGCGCGGACTGGATATCAAATCACTGGCGATGGTGGTCAACTACCAGCTTGCCTGGGATCCTGAAATCCACCTGCACCGCATCGGTCGTACCGCACGTGCAGGCGAACATGGCGTTGCCGTCAGCCTGGTTGCTGCCGATGAAATGGCGCGCGCACATGCACTGGAGGATTTCCTGCAGCAAAAACTGCCGTGGGTTTCTGCCAGCACGCTGAAAAAAGGCAGCAGCAAGCCTCTGCCTGCCGCCATGATGACATTGTGTATTGATGGTGGTCGTAAAGCCAAGATGCGTCCGGGAGACATTCTGGGTGCGCTGACCGGTGAAGCGGGTTATCGCGCCGATCAGATCGGTAAAATCGTTCTGACCCCAACCCATGCCTACGTGGCGATTGAAGCGAACCACGCTAAAGCGGCACTGGTGAAACTCAAGCAGGGCAAAATCAAAGGCAAAACCTGCCGGGCGATTCTGCTGAAGGACTGAATAAAATCGGGCGAGGTTATTACCTCGCCCGATTTCTTATGGCTCTTCGATTTGTGTCACATGCAGCGTGGTTTTATCCCCTTTGCCCTGTACCTTACCACTGACACGTACTTTGTCTTCCGCGGTGTAGGTTTTACCATCAAAGGTCTTCTTCGGTGCGATAATCGGTAACGTACCGGTGTTGTCGCGGAACTGATAGCGCTCGCCCTGCTCTTTCTTCACGATGTAACCTTCCAGCGTCACATACCCGCCCTGACGGAAGTCGCGGATCTGATCAATATGTGTCTGACCGGTATCTTCTGAGCCTTTATAGCCCGCATCCTGCTTGTGCTGCGGCGGTGGCACATCACCCGCTTTGTATCCGCCCTCTTCAGCCGACACACCCGCGCTCATCATCACCAGCAACGACGCTAAAATCACTTTTTTCATTTCACACTCCTTTATTGGAAAGGTGTCCATGTTGAACCTTCAGGGTTAAGCCTGGCACAATAATTGGCGTCCGTTTTATTTCACCTTTCTCTTCTCACCTTTTTCCGTTTGCTGCCGATAACCTGTTCACACCCTATTTCACCAGCTGCGTTAATGCAGAGGCAACCATGGATAATTTTCAGAAAGAGATCGATGAGAGAGCGAACCTCGCATTATCGAACAAGTTTGAGCTGCTGCTGTTTCGCTTAGGTTCTGATCAGCTGAAAGGCAAGTCTGAGCTGTTTGGCATTAACGTCTTCAAGCTGCGTGAAATTGTACCAATGCAGACCATCACCAAAGCCGCGGGAATGAGTTCGCCGCTGCTGGGTATGGCCAGTATTCGCGGTCAGTTCATTCCGGTCATCGACCTGCCTGCTGTGGCAGGTTGCGTACCCGAAACGGGCCTTAACCTGCTGCTGGTCACCGAGTATGCCCGTAACACCCAGGCATTTGCCGTGGAATCCGTGGATAACATCGTGCGTCTCGACTGGAGCCAGGTCCATACCGCTGAAGCCGGTATCGGCGGTCGCAACATTACCAGCATCGCCTGCCTGGACACCGATAAGCAGGGCAGCGAGCTGGCGATGGTGCTGGACGTTGAGCAAATCCTGTATGACATCATCCCGTCGTCACGCGGCGTCGAGCCTGAAGCGGCCAAACCGCGCGCCTTCAACTATCGCCCGGGTGCGGTTGCAATTGTGGCAGAAGATTCCAAAGTCGCGCGTCAGCTGCTGGAGCAGGGACTGAAGAGCATGGGCATTCCGGCGCTGATGTTTAACACCGGCCTTGATGCCTGGGAAAAAATTAAGCAGCTAAGCCAGGAAGTGCAGGCTTCAGGCGAGTCGATTCACGACAAAATTGCCCTGGTACTGACCGATCTGGAGATGCCTGAGATGGATGGCTTTACGCTGACCCGCAACATCAAGCGTGACCCGATTCTGAAAACGCTGCCGGTCGTGATCCACTCCTCACTCTCTGGAAGCGCCAACGAAGACCACGTGCGTAAAGTGGGAGCCGACGGCTATGTGGCAAAGTTTGAGCTGAATGAACTTTCAGACGTGATTTTCAACGTTCTCGATACCGCCCGTTAAGTAAACACGGGCCGCAAAGAATGCCCGGCACACTTTTACTTTTTTGATCAGCGGAATCGCTGACCTGACCAGGAAACGACTATGCACATTGAAACTTTACCTGTTACGCCCGCACCTGCGACGCCTTCTCCTCAAAAGGTATTACGTGGCCGTTTACGTCAGCTGGCCTGGATTAGCGCCGTCAGTTTAAGCGTCGCGTTCTGGGTAGGCCTCTACTTTTTAGTTTTCTGAATCCATTCATGTTTGTCTGGATCGGGCTGTCAGCACCACTGCTGACAGCCCTTTTTTTTGCCTGAATTCCGCCTCCGCTCGTTTGTTAACCTTTTCTGATGCTTTTCACTGATTATTTATTCACGCTGCGTGATTACTTAAAAATTATTAAAGATACAACTCCGCACTCCGATAACTGTATGCGCGAGATCACATTTTGCCTGCGGCTGTGACCACAGACTTCAGCACGGCTTTGCGTACAACAGCAGGGAATCTGAGTGTTGCTAATAAATTGATTAATACAATAACGGGGAAAAGAACATGTTCAGCATCAGGAATATGAAGGTCGGAATGCGGCTTGCAGCAGCCTTCGGCATTATTGTGACGTTACTGATAGTGATTGGTGTGACATCTATTACCAGAATTAACAATATCAATACGGCGATCTCGTCGATCGTTGATGATCGCTATGTGAAAGTACGACTGGCATTTGATGTGCGCGATGGCGTCAACGATCAGATCAAATACCTGCGCGGCATGGTGATCGACACGACACATCCGGAAAATAATGTGAAACGTTATGGTCAGCTGGATGAAGCCACGCAACGTACCAACCGCGCCATGAAAAGGATTGAAGACATTCAGGTCACGCCAATCGGTAAGAAAAAGATCGCCGGTCTGCTGGCCTCTTCTCAGGCATTTGAAAAGGTCAAAGCCGAATTAATTACCCTGGTAAAAGCGGGCAACTTTGATGCAGCAAGCATCTATGTGTTGAAATCAATGACGGCTACCCAGAATAAATTCCTGCAGGATGCCGTGGATTTTGCCAACTCTCAGGATGCACAGCTGCGGACTGAAGGTCAGGGTATTGTGGAAAACGGCCAGTCTGCTATCTCCATCACGCTGATTTTCTCCGCACTGGCCATTCTTGCTTCTATCATGCTGGGCTACTTCCTGACCCGTTCAATCGTGCGTCCACTGGTTGCAGCTGTTGATGTCGCTGAACGTGTGGCGGCCGGCGATCTGAGTACCCAGATGCAGGTGACCTCACGCGATGAAACAGGTGTTCTGATGCAGGCATTGCAGCGGATGAACGATAACCTGCTGTCAATTGTGACGGAAGTGCGTACCGGCTCCGACACTATCGCGGTTGCATCAACGCAGATTTCCAGCGGCAACCTTGATCTCTCAACCCGAACTGAGCAGCAGGCCAGCTCCCTGGAAGAGACCGCCTCTGCGATGGAGCAGATGACGTCGACGGTGAAACACAATGCCGACAACGCGCGTGAAGCTAATCACCTGGTTTCCACCACCTCAAGCGTGGCACGTGAAGGTGGCGTGGTCATGGAGCAGGTCATCGAGAAGATGGAAGCCATCGCCCTCTCCTCACGCAAAATTGTCGATATTATCAGCGTTATCGACTCGATTGCCTTTCAGACCAATATCCTGTCCCTTAACGCCGCCGTAGAAGCCGCGCGCGCGGGTGAACAGGGTCGTGGCTTTGCCGTCGTGGCGAGTGAAGTGCGTAATCTGGCACAGCGCTCAGCTTCCGCAGCCAAAGAGATTAAGGTGCTGATTGAAGATTCTGTCGCTAAAGTCGATGAAGGCAGCAAACTGGTGACGCATGCAGGTTCAACCATCGGTGAAGTGGTGAACAGCGTGCAGAGCGTGGCAAACATTATGAGCGAAATCACGATCGCCAGCAGCGAACAGAGCAGCGGCATCCATGAAATCAATCAGGCAATTACTCAGATGGAAGCGGTAACGCAGCAGAATGCCGCGCTGGTACAGGAAGCATCAGCCGCCTCTCAGGCACTGCAGGATCAAGCCGAGCGCATGGCACAGGCGATGAGCGTGTTCAATACCGGCAAGCTTTCTCTGCAACCCGTACTGCGTTAATCCTTCTTAACGGCCCGCCCCGGCGGGTCTTTTTTTACGCGATGATGGAGAGCGGATAGATTTCAGGCGGTTAACACTGTTCCGAGACAAAGAAAGCTGACGCCACCCGACGCGTGCAGGAAGGGTTTAAGGGTTAAGGGTTGAGGGTTGAGGGTTGAGGGTTGAGGTTTGAGGTTTGAGGTTTGAGGTTTGAGGTTTGAGGTTTGAGGTTTGAGGACAGGAATAGCGGACACAAAAAAGGCCGCCAGAGGCGACCTTTTATTACTATAAATGCAACAACGCTATAAAGCTCACTAGCCTTTATCAGAGCGCGCGAAGCTGGCTCTGAGTTGCAATCCTTGCCATGTTCACCTGAACGACGACAGATTTGCAGAAAATGCATTTCGCTCCATGCGGATTGGCTCTTGTAACATCAAAATGTGATGTACGAAACTGTGAGCCATTACAGTGAGGACACTTAAAAGTAATTTTCAGTCCTTAGAGACCAACAACGTTCGCAGCAGCTGGGCCTTTGGCGCCATTTTCTACTGTGAATTCAACTTGCTGACCTTCATCTAATGAACGGAAATCGGTGCCCTGGATTGCAGAGAAATGTACGAATACATCTTTGCTGCCGTCTGCAGGAGAAATGAAACCGAAGCCTTTCTCTGCGTTAAACCATTTAACGGTACCGCGAATTTTGTTAGACATGCTTAAATCCTTAATATATCGAGCCTTCCGGCATAATGGCCTGAGAACAGATTTTAATCAGAACGTAAGAGAAGACTCAAAAAGAAGGGATGTCTCGCGACAAACTTAGAGATGAGAACTGCTTTGGTTACTTACTTTGATAGTGTCTGTTAATCAAACCGACGATTCATTAGGCCACACTTCTCACAGTGACGCAACTCCTAATTCAAATTAATCGTAATCCGTCGACTGGAGAACATGAAAGCGCGAGACTCTCTCAGGGAAGCAGCCTGGCAGGGCTCTGCAGCGATGCGTTCCTGCCGACATAAAGAGAAGTGGAGATACCCACAGAGCAAAAAAAGGGCGAGGCTCACACCTCGCCCAAAATATGCCGATCATCAATCGTAGTAAGGAACCTTACGATCCACGCCGTTGATATTGATCAGCACAAAACCGGTCGGCGCGGTCTTGTTAGTCGGTGTACCCGCCGCAGTCGCCAGCGTCACCACCCCTTTCTCGTTGGCACCGATACCCGCCAGCCCATTGTGCATGCCGAAACGTGCAGCGGGTTTCAGGTTGCTGATTTTGGTGATGTCATCAACCATCGTCATATCTGACTGGAACAGCGAGCAGGAACCGGTATCAAACCGGGTGGGACCCGTGGTCTTCAGATTGAACATGGTCTCGCCGCTATTGGCTTTCAGCTTGACCCAGATTACGGCATAGGTGGTCCCTACCCGGCCATAACGAATGTCCAGCACAGAAGGTTGTCCCATATGGTAAGCATCGGCCCAGACCGTCTCCAGTCGCTGCAGGTTGATCAGGGTTTTACCTGTGGCCGGCATATTTACCGGTGAACCGGCGGTGCCGGACGGCGTGGTGGCATCCGCTTTACCGATCAGCTCCATCACCCATTGCTGGTTAGGCGCCGGGAAATAGAGCTGCCCCAGCCGATACCAGTTATCGGTAGCGGTGTTGTTCACCACTTTATAGCCACTGTAATAGCCGGCACGCAGTGAACCGGTCATGAACGTGCCGTAGTTCTCATCCCGACGGTAGCCATATTCAAAAGTCGATAGCCATTTGTTTCCGGCTATATCATTGGTGATTTTCGCCCCCGCCTGCAGGTTGATATGACGCATCACCACGCGGGCATTGTTGAGATTGAGCGGCGTGGCGCAATCTTCAATGTTAAGCGTTTCGATGTTCCAGCCCCCGTCCGACAGATCACCCGGGTTAGTCGTGTGCTCAATCCAGACGTTGCGCATGACTCCCTGTGTGACGCGCGGCATGTAGAGCGTGGCGTCCCCATAGCCCGACTGGAAGTTAGCATTACACAGCTCAATCGCTGTTGAGTGGTCCCAGTTTCCCTTTGGTGTATTTGACCAGCCGACATCAAACACACGGGAATAGGTACTGGAGCTGTAGATCTGATCGAATTTACTGTCGAGCGTATCCTGCAGTTTAAAGACAGTTCCCCCGGTGCTTTGAGCCTTGAAGCAGAAGATATTGACGATCTGGCCTCCAACAATCGTATTTTCAAAGAATGGCTGAACGTTGCTGCACTGTTCAGGCGTGACGGTGACTTTGAGAGAGGTGTCGACAGTTCCGGCGTTAGCCTGTCCGTGCCAGCAAATGCCTTTAATGACGATTTTGCGCGCATTCACCTTGAATACCGTATTCGCGCTTTTGTCAGAGACAATGGTGGTGCGGGGTGACGATCCGAGTTCGGTATCATCACCGCTGATACCAAAGAACGGCAACTCCGTATCGGTGAGATCGATGGGTGAAATCAGGAAGCGGCCACCCGGAAATCGCACCGGCATCGCTTTCACGTAGGTGTTGTAGGTCTGGGTCCATGCCAGCATCCGCTTGAAAGCATCAGTATCATCGGTGACGCCATCCCCTTTCGCACCGAAGTGCAGAATGTTCACTTCCGTAGGATCGTTGATGGTGCGTTTCCAGTAGAAACCGTTGCCTATCGCCACCGTACCGCCATCATCTTTCAGCGGTGTCGTACTCAGGAAACCGACAAAGTCTGCGCCACCCCGGAAGCTGGAGTCCTTATCGTAATAGCGTTTAAGGCTGGCGACTTCACCTGATTTTGGTGGAACAGTGGTACGCAGTTCAGCAAAAGAGTTAACTTCGATCATAGAATCCTCCTCAGGATCACAGAGATATCGCGCTGAAATCAGCGCACTACTTAGCCGCAGCCGGATGGCCGCAAAGGGAGTCCCACATGTCGTTGTGGGTGTTGATGGCGCGCACCGTACGAACGTCCATTTTTTGCGCGTCATCGCCGTAGGTATAAAGAGGGGAAAAAAGTACGCAGGCAGAGTCGGTAATCGCTACCGGCTCAGGGTTTGTGGTATTTCGACTGCTGCAGCTTGTCACGAGCAGCAGCGTCATCAAGGCTATGGTTGTCGGTCGCCACACGGTTAGCCTCCTCGCGGTTGTGTTGTTGCTGGTGCGCCACCGCGCTAACGCGAGACGCCTCCTGTTGCGCGTTATCGACGTCAGAACGTGCTTTTTGCTGCACTTTGCCGATTTTTTTGCCGCCGAAATAACTGGCGCCCAGCGCCGCAATCACGCCAGCGAGTGCGGCCAGCCAGTGCCAGCTGCCGCCCAGTAAGGTGGTAATGAGAGTCATGGTTTCGCTCCTCCCGCCTGCTCCTTCGCGGTGAGCAGGTTTTTCTGACGAACAAACTGGGCAATCACCCCCATCGCCACCATGAACGCGCCCACGAGCCCCAGGTAGTTGTGTGGCAGAATCGATTTCACGTCTTCCGGCAGCACGTTCCAGGCATCAACGGCGGCAGAGGGGAATGACTGCGCCCAGGCGCTGAGCATGGAGCCCAACGACGCAAGCCAGACAGACCAGGTTTTGAAGAGCAGGCGGGCATGAGAGACAAACTGCAGGGTGGTAAAGCGCTGCAGCAGCAGCAGAATGATGATTGCCGTCAGCACGGCAATGAGAAACATGAGCCATCTCATAGCAGCCCCCTGTAAATCGCATAGGTGCCGGTGCGCATCATCTCCGCATGACGCCGGGCCCGGCCCGGCGTCTGACGCGCCCAGAGGCTGTTCATCATCGCGTCAGCCGCATCACTAAACTGTTCAGCGATGATGGAGGTGAGCATGTTTTTGAACTGCAGGACGCCCTCCACGCCCAGTTGATACGTCATGCTCAGCAACACATCGGTGCGAGCGTCATTGCACTTTGTCAGCGCATCGCGCAGCAGCTCCCTGCCCTGCATCTCCTGAACTTTGTTTTCCAGAATGCACTGCTTCCAGACATCACCGACGCGCCGTGGCACGCGGAAAGTGTAATTACTGAGCGACGCCCCTTTTGGCCCAATGCGTATGCCGCCCGCCACCGTGGGGAAACCCAGCGTGTCGAGATAAGGTGTGTCGACATATCCCTCTTCAAAATTCAGTACTGCGATGATCTGGCTCATACGGACTCCTCAATGACGAATTAAGGCCTTCAGCCTTGTGAAAATAAATACATAACGCCCGCTGATCATTAACAAGCCCGGCACAGCAAAGGGCCTTGCTGAAGCTGCAGCAAAACTAAACAGTAATTCAGCAGATTGCGCCCAATGAGAGCTGGAGATAACAAAGCGTTAGCCGGAACGAAAAACGGCGCGCGCTTCCGCTTCAGCTCACGGCGTAGAGATGAACATGCGGAAGACAGCAATTGTCGAAACTGGGTGTTTCCTGACTGGTCACGCGGGGTGTTGTGATTGCGCGATCAACGCGCGGGGCGACCTGACGCTGGCAGATTTGCTCTGCACGCCTCAGGGTTGGTGGTTCAGCTGGAAAGTTCAATGCCTGATCGATGCTCTGTTGCAGGCTGCTGAGAGGCTGGCGCCGCCGATGGCGACGCGTACGTGCGTTGCCAGTGAAAACGCTTTTGCCATAGTGAATAATCGCCATAACTCCTCCTGTGAATGAGTATTTGGCGATGGGGTGGCAGGCGCGAGCTTTCGGGAAACCGAACGGACCCGAATGTCGTATATCGCGGTCGCACGCTCACCGCCCGGCTGCGTAAGCAGCCAGGTGGAAAGTAAGCGAGGGGAAATAAACGGCATCTGACGACGCTGCATTTGCGCATCCACCCCATCCCAAAGTTCACTGACTTTTGGGTGGTATGATTCGCGCTTGTGCAGCGCCTGAATTGTTTAAGAGCGGGTCATCCCTGAAAAGAACGTCTTCGTTCATCCATGTCCAAATTATTAACAGGTTCTTATGCTTTATCAAACACTGTTGGTTAATTTTTTATTTACTGCTGGTTAAATTTATGAATTTATGCCGATTATTTTTTTGCAGCTCTCCGGAGAAAAGCGGCAGAAACGGCTTTAGCCGAGAATTTGATAGTGTCGCGCCTGGCTCATAATCACTTTTGCGAGCACCTTCAGGCTGGTGACCTCATCACGATTGAGATACCACGTTTCATAGCGTTTATTATCTGATATCACTGCAATTTTTTTATGCTGCAGCTGCAGGCGTTTAAGGTAGAGCTGCTCGTCGAGGGTAAAAATATAGATACCATCGCCGTCAAACATCCGCACGCTGATATCCACAAACAGCTGATCGCGCGGTGCAAAGGTGTCAGCCATAGAATCACTGTTGATAGCGATCAACCGAATGTTTTCCGCCGGACGGCCGTTGAACAGAACCCGTGCCTCATCCAGACCATATTCAATCGCCTGGATAGTCTCGACAAACTCATCGCGCGCGGGCAGGCCCGCAGCACTGCGCTGACCAATGTCGAGGCTATCAATACGAAACACACTCTTTTGGCCAGTGAGTGTACTCATCGCTACAGGTTCAGTGGATTGCTCCATGCCGTACTGGAGCCACTCTACCCTGACGCCTAGCAATTGACTGAGTGCCAGTAAATTGCCGCCATCAGGCACTGACTGCGCGTTAAACCACTTCCACACGCCTGGCGTTGAAATTTTACAGCCTTGCTGCTGCAGAGCTCTGGCAACCTGTTTGTTTCGTCCATGTCCGACAATGCCGGCACTCTCACAGGCCGCTATCAGCCTGGCGGTGAAAGCTTGTCTTGTACTTTCTTTTTTAACCATTAGTTAATAATCAGCCATAGAAGAGATACTGGATGTTATTTTCGTTATTGCTACCAGTTCATTTTATATTACCGCTCGTTTACTACCTAACCGCTTTATCAAGCAATGCTAACTATCATTATCCGCTTCAGCCTGCGGCTAAACAAAAAATATTGCCTCAGGCCGCTTGCAGCCCCGGCTTTCAGGAATGTTCCGTAAGAAATTGCGTGAATATCAGGCAGCATAATTGCCAGGGATGACGAGAACAGAACAGAAAATGATCTGATGCGCAGAAAATCCTATCTTTCACTGGTCCGAAAAATCGGGATAAAAAAAACGGGAGCCTTTGAAAGACTCCCGCTTTGTTAAAAATTATCGTCGTTATGGGCGGAGCGTATCGTCTCCCCACGCTATCCATTTATAGGTGGTCAGCGCCTCTAACCCCATGGGGCCACGGGCATGCAATTTCTGTGTACTGACCGCCACTTCCGCGCCCAGGCCAAATTGACCCCCATCGGTGAAGCGGGTGCTGGCGTTGACATAAACCGCTGACGAGTCGACCTGACGAACAAAACGCGCGGCATTACGCGTATTACGGGTGAGGATAGCATCTGAGTGCTGTGTGCCGTGCGTACGAATGTGATCGATCGCCTCATCCATATCCGCCACCAATTTAACGTTAAGATCCAGCGACAGCCACTCGTCATTGTATTGCTGAGGACTCACGGGTTTAACCGGGGCGGAGCCATGCTGAAGTTGTGCCAGCACGTTGCTGTCAGCATGCAGCGCGATTCCTTCCTGCGCCATTCGCGCGCTGAAAGCTGGCAGAAAACGTTCGGCCATCGCCTGGTCCACCAGCAGCGTTTCTAGTGAGTTACAGGCGCTGGGACGCTGTTTCTTGGCGTTGACGATCACATCAAGTGCCGGTTCAATCTCCATCGTCTCATCAATGTAGATATGGCAGACGCCAATGCCGCCGGTAATCACCGGAATGGTGGAGTTCTCGCGACACAGTTTATGCAGCCCGGCTCCGCCGCGCGGGATCAGCATGTCGACGTAGCGATCCAGCTTCAGCAGCTGATTCACCAGCTCGCGGTCAGGATTTTCAATCGCCTGGACAATGGCTACCGGTAAACCGTGCTGCTTCAGCGCGTTCTGAATGACCCGAACGGTGGCCGCATTGGTGCGCCAGGTCTCTTTGCCGCCACGCAGAATAGCGGCGTTGCCGGTTTTCAGGCACAGACTGGCGACGTCAACCGTCACATTAGGGCGCGCCTCATAAATCACCGCAACGACGCCCAGCGGCACGCGACGGCGTTCAATGCGCAGCCCGCTGTCGAGCTGACCACCGTCGATTAACTGCCCTACCGGATCGGCAAGCTGACAAACCTGGCGCACATCGCTGGCGATGCTGCTGAGGCGTTGCGGATTAAGCGTCAGTCGATCTAATAACGCGGCACTCATGCCGTTCTGACGCGCATCGGCTAAATCCAGCTCGTTAGCCGCCAGAATGTCAGCGCTCTCGGTTTCCAGCCGGTCAGCAATCGTCATCAGAACATCGTTCTTTTCTGCCGTTGACAGATCGGCCACGGTATACGCTGCGGCACGCGCCGCTTTTCCCATCTCTTCAAGCATTGTCCGCTCCTTAACTGACGATCATGTCGTCGCGGTGAACCGCCACCGGGCCATATTCATATCCCAGGATCTCGCTGATCTGCTGACTATGATGACCGGCGATCATTCGCATCGCGTCGCTGTTGTAGCGTGAAACGCCGTGAGCGATATCCCGGCCCTGCAGGCTGCGAATGCGGATCACTTCACCGCGAGAGAAATTCCCCTGGATCGCCCGGATCCCTTTCGGCAGCAGCGAACTGCCACGTTCGATAATGGCTGCCAGTGCACCGTCATCGACGGTAATCTCACCCGCCGGAGGCGCACCGAAAATCCAGCGTTTACGGTTTTCCAGCGGCGATTGCTGCGCATGGAAGCGCGTACCGACCGGCTTGCCATCAATCACATCGCTGATCACGCCGCTGCGGCTGCCCGAGGCGATGATCACATCGATACCGGCACGACAGGCAACATCCGCCGCCTGAAGCTTAGTCGACATGCCGCCAGTGCCGAGCCCGGAAACGCTGTCACCTGCCAGGGCGCGCAACGCATCATCAATGATATGCACATCACTGATCAGCTCAGCCTCAGGATTGTTACGGGGATCGGCGGTGAACAGTCCCTGCTGATCAGTCAGCAGCAACAGCTTGTCGGCGCCGCCGAGCATGGCCGCCAGCGCCGAGAGATTGTCGTTGTCGCCCACTTTGATTTCAGCGGTGGCGACAGCATCGTTCTCATTGATCACCGGCACAATATGGTTATCCAGCAGCGCACGCAGCGTGTCGCGGGCGTTCAGAAAGCGTTCGCGATCTTCCATGTCGGCACGGGTCAACAGCATCTGACCAATATGAATACCGTAGATAGAAAATAACTGTTCCCACAGCTGAATCAGACGACTCTGCCCCACCGCAGCCAGCAGCTGCTTTGAGGCGATGGTCGGTGGCAGTTCGGGGTAGCCCAGGTGCTCGCGTCCGGCGGCCATTGCGCCAGAAGTCACGATCACAATGCGGTGGCCTGCGGCGTGCTGCTGCGCGCACTGACGAACCAGTTCCACCATGTGCGCCCTGTTCAACCGGCGAGATCCGCCGGTAAGAACGCTGGTACCCAACTTGACCACTAAGGTCTGACTGCCACTCATATTTCCTGCCGTAGAGAAAAATTTTTACGAAAGGACGTTTTAACAGGAGTCGATAAGGAAGCCAACAGCCAGCGGGGGAAAAGCACGAAATTACGCGGACAAGGAGGTAGACCAAAAGTTCATGGTTAACAAGAAATCATGAAAAGTGTCATAAAAAGTTCATCACTGACGGGTAAAAAGTCCGTGTTTTACAAAAACTTTCATTTTTTTACGGTGTTCACATTGGGATTGATAGCAAATGAAGAAAAGCACACTGGCCATGCTCCTCTCCACGCTGACGCTGGCTTCTGCCGCGCAGGCTGCCGAAATCTATAACAAAGATGGCAACAAACTGGATTTGTACGGCAAAGTTAAAGCTGAGCACTACATCAGCGATAATGCCAGCCAGGATGGAGACAAGTCCTATACCCGTATCGGCTTTAAGGGTCAGACACAGATTAACGACCTGATGACCGGTTATGGTCAGTGGGAATATCAGTACAACGTTAACAACTCCGAAGGCAGTGACGCCAACAACGGCAATAAAACCCGCCTCGGGTTTGCTGGTCTGAAATTCTCTCAGTACGGTTCGGTAGATTATGGCCGTAACTACGGTGTGCTGTATGACGTTGAAGCCTGGACTGACGTTTTCCCGGAATTCGGCGGTGACGGTACAGCCCGCTCTGATAACTTTATGACACAGCGCGCCACCGGTGTTGCGACTTATCGTAACAATAACTTCTTTGGTCTGGTCGATGGCCTGAAATTTGCGCTGCAGTATCAGGGCAAAAATGACGCGTCCAGTACCAACACCCGTACTGACATTAACCGTCAGAATGGCGACGGCTACGGTGCGTCTCTCGGCTATGCTCTGGGTGATTCTGGTGTGAGCCTGATGAGTGCCATCACCTCATCTGACCGCACCAACCAGCAGCAGGCGCGCGCTTATGGCCGCGGTGACCGTGCGGATTCCTGGGGCGCAGGCGTGAAGTATGATGCTAACAGTGTCTACCTGGCCGCAATCTACACTGATACCCGCAACATGACGCCAATCAGCGGCACCAACCGTACCACCGGCGCAGCCGTTGCGGGCGCAGCCAACAAAGCGCAGAACATTGAACTGGTGGCGCAGTATCAGTTTGATTTCGGCCTGCGTCCATCTATCGGGTATGTACAGACCAAAGGCAAAGATATCGAAAACGGTATCGGCGATGCGGATCTGGTGAAATATATCGATGTGGGCGCGACCTACTACTTCAACAAAAATATGTCCGCCTTCGTTGATTACAAAATCAACCAGCTGGATGACGACAATGCGCTGTCGCTTAACAACGACGACATTGTGGCGATGGGTGTGACTTACCAGTTCTGATTTCAGGCTCGCAAACCGGGCAGATTTGGAGCTGGCAGCAACGCATAAATTCAACACGCAGGGAACACGGTCAGAAGAGGAAAGCGTCCCGGCCAGGACGGCGCGGGCCGAGCGTGCCATGGATGGCGGCTTTTGCGTCTTTCCGATCTGACCGTGTTCTCTGAGAAGGCTCGATCCAACAGCGGGTCAGACTTCAACAAAAATGGCGAGTTTTTAAACTCGCCATTTTTTTCGTCTTTATTTCACTACACTACCCTATCAGGCGCTCAGCTTCACCGGTTTCTCATCAAAATCGCTGGCTGGGATCAGATCCAGCTCGAACTCTTTCAGCATCGCTTTCAGACGGGTATGGAAATTCCGTAAGGTCTCTTCCACGCGCGCCGTGTTCTCTTTCCCTTTGATGGTTGCCACCGACCAGTCACCCTCTTTATCGAACAGACCGATATGGTAGACATAGGTAAAGTGGTCAGCCTGTGCTTCCAGCTCCATCCACCAGCCCCAGAACTCTCGCAATTCCGGTGCCGGTTTCACATTGACGCAGGCAGCCAGGCAGTCGAAGAAGAAACGGGTTTCGCCACATTTCCCATCGCGAATATAAGGCCCAAGCTCCGTAAAGCGCTTAAGCAGGCGACTGCGGGGATGACCACTTGGTAACGTCATGCTGATTCTCCATAGGTTTTGACCGCTATACAGCCTTGATTTCCGGACGGCCAGCACGACGCTACACCGCATGGGCCCGATGACGTCATATTTCACTTAGCGGCAGCCCGGAAGAATTCCGCTACTAGTTGTAGCAAATACTGTAAATTTTGCCAGTCACCTTTTTAAACGCTTCTCCAGCCAGTCACAAATTTCATTCAGCGCCTTATCAAAACTGGCCATCACCGGCTTCACCGGAATTCGCAACGCTTTGCCGTCTGAGGAAGAGTTTGCGATAAGCCTGCTCTCCTCTTCCGGGCTGAAGAGATCGTTTTGCCAGTAGCCCGACAGCATCGGCGTGGGCGTCCGGCGGCCCAGTAATCCCTGGGTTTTAAGCGAATAGCGGTTGAGTTCAGTGCGCAGCGCACTGTCGGAGGCGGTGGCCATACCCAGCCGGCTCGCCAGCATATCCATATACATATCCGGGATCGCATCCTGCAACGCCGTCTGGGTCAGCAGAGCATGCACAATCGGGCCCAGACAGGCGACCCCACGCAACCGCTGCGATTCCAGATAGGCCAGCCGCACGGCCACGTTAGCGCCAAAGCGATAACCGAATGCCGCCACGCGGGTATGGTCGACCCAGGGCACATTGATTAGATCGCGCAGCACCTGCTGATGCAGAAAACTGGTGTCCTGATTCAGCGTCCATTTCACCGAGTTGCCCACTGACGGCACATCAATTGTCAGCATAGCAATGCCACGCGGGGCAAGGTAATCATGGAACAGGCGATAGTGATCGCTCTGTAACGAGTCGAGTGCGCCGCAAAACAGTACGGTGGGATAAGGCGCTTCAACATCCGGCGGCATATGCAGAAAGCCGCTGACCGGACTGCCGCCCGGAATAGCAAACGTCAGGATTTTCAGTTCGCCAGGCAACCGCTGAGTCGCCTCTTCATAGGCACGATTGGCCAGCGTCTGTGCCTGGTCAGCCAGTTCATCGCCTTTTATATAGGGATAAGCCGCAACGCTATAAAGATGGGCCGCATGTAGCCAGTCGTCGCCCGCCTCGCTGTCGTCGGATGCCTCCAGCGCTTTCTGCTGCCAGATGCCCGCCTGCTTAGACCATTCGAAATGCCAGTTGCCGCCGCGAAAACCAATCACGGTGTCGAGCAGCGTCTCATCAGTATGTTCAGCGTTGCTGATGGCAATACGTGCCAGCACTTCACTGATCTCCTGCGGCGTCAGGCCTCGCCATGTCCACATCAGCTTATTCAGCATGCGATACCAGCCGCGCTGGCTGTCACCCTCCAGGGCAGAGTGGACATTCGGGGTAGCGTGATGTTGGCGGCGAACCAGGGAAGAGGTTTCAGGATGTTTAAAGCGCGGCTTGAATAGCTCCTCGCTGAGATTTTTGCTCGACATACTCACTTCTCCTGCAACAGAACGGCGATGGCTAAGTGTACTGTACGGCAATTCGGGGTGCGAGGCTCAGAATGCACAACGCCCGGAAAACCGGGCGTTGTCTGATGTATATCAATCAGTTTTTTACAATCGGCGGGATATAAACGACACCCATATCCCACGGCTGCTCGATCCAGGTATCCTGCGGAATATCGACGATGTAATCATCAACCAGTGAACGACCGGCGGGTTTAGCGAAAATGGTGCAGAAACGCGCTTTCGGATACATTTCGCGAATCGCCTGCGCGGTGCCGCCCGTATCGACCAGGTCGTCGATTACGATAAAGCCTTCACCGTCGCCTTCTGCGCGCTTCAGGACTTTCATTTCACGCTGATGATCGTGGTCATAGCTGGAGATGCAGACGGTATCAACGTAGCGGATACCCAGTTCACGTGCCAGCAGCGAAGCCGGTACCAGACCGCCGCGGCTCACCGCGATAATGCCTGTCCACTGTTCAACAGGGAGCAGACGCTGGGCCAGTTTGCGGGCATGAATCTGAAGCATGTCCCAGGTAACGACGTATTTTTCGCTCATAAATAGAAATCCCAGCCAACCGAGGTGGCGTAAAAATGTGCAACGGGGAAAAGGTTGCGCGAGATTATAAGGAGTTGACGCACTAAAAACCAGCACCCGTGCGCCGGTTGCGGCTTTTTAGCGCGTCTGAGAGCGCACCCGGTAAAAAACAGTGATATTCTCAGGACTGGCTCGTCAGATTCTCTGACGGCGATTTTTCACTGGAAACTCGCGATGTCCGGCCTCGCCGGTACACTGACACAGGAGACCTGTCGTGTCTGAATTGTCTCAACTCTCTCCACAGCCGCTGTGGGATATTTTCGCTAAGATCTGCTCTATTCCCCATCCCTCTTTTCACGAAGAAGCGCTGGCGAACTACATCACTGGCTGGGCTAAAGAGCAGGGCTTCTGGTGTGAGCGCGATCAGGTCGGCAACATCCTGATTCGTAAGCCCGCCACTGCAGGCATGGAAAACCGTACTCCGGTCGCGCTGCAGGCGCATCTGGATATGGTGCCGCAGAAAAATAACGACACCGTTCATGACTTCACCAAAGATCCTATTCAGCCGTGGATTGATGGCGAGTGGGTGAAAGCGCGCGGCACCACGCTGGGCGCCGACAACGGCATCGGCATGGCTTCTGCGCTGGCGGTACTGGCTGATAACAGCCTGACGCATGGTCCGCTGGAAGTGCTGCTGACCATGACCGAAGAGACCGGCATGGATGGCGCTTTCGGTCTGCAACCCAACTGGCTGCAGGCTGAGATCCTGATCAACACCGACTCTGAAGAGGAAGGTGAGATCTATATGGGTTGCGCAGGCGGTATCGATTTCGTCTCCACCCTACCGCTGACCCGTGAAGCCGTGCCTGCTGAGTTCCAGACCCTGAAACTGACGCTGAAAGGGCTGCGTGGCGGTCACTCCGGTGCCGATATTCATATGGGCCTGGGCAACGCTAACAAACTGCTGGCGCGTTTCCTGGCAGCCCACGCGGCTGAACTGGATCTGCGTCTGCTGGCGTTCAGCGGCGGTACGCTGCGTAATGCAATTCCGCGTGAAGCCTTCGCTACCGTCGCGGTAGAAAGCCACAAAGCGGATGCGCTGAAATCAGCGGCAGCGCAGTTCCTGAGCGCCATCAAAAACGAGCACGGCATCAAAGAGCCGAACATTGCACTGGTCACCGAGCCGCTGGCGCATCAGGGCGATGCCCTGAGCACTGACAGCCGCGATCGCTTCCTGAACCTGCTGAACAGCACGCCAAACGGCGTGATCCGCAATTCAGACGTGGCGAAAGGCGTGGTCGAAACCTCACTGAATATCGGTGTAGTAACGATGGAAGCCGATCACGCAGAGATTAACTGCCTGATTCGTTCGCTGATCGACACCGGCCGTGATTATGTGGTGCAGATGCTGACCTCGCTGGGCCAGCTGGCCGGCGCGCAGACGAAAGCGAAAGGCGGCTACCCAGGCTGGCAGCCGGATGCAGACTCCGCCATCATGGCGCTGACCCGTCAGACCTACATCGCGCTGTTTGATAAAACCCCTAACATTCAGGTGATTCACGCCGGTCTGGAGTGTGGTCTGTTCAAAAAGCCGTATCCGGACATGGATATGGTCTCGATTGGGCCAACCATCACCGGGCCGCATTCGCCGGATGAGCAGGTTCACATCGAAAGCGTGGGTCTTTACTGGAAACTGCTGACCACCCTGCTGAATGTGGTGCCAGAAAAGTAATTCTGTCACAAAAAAAGTCAACCAGGCTCCGGCCTGGTTTTTTTATGCCTGTGACTTTTCACCAGCATAATTCGCTACCTTTTTCGCGCTTTCCCCTACTATTCCGCCACGTTCTCACGCTTCGCTGGTCACAGCCGCCATTATGTCCAGATGTCTGGATGGCTAATAAGATTTCGTGCTAGCTTATGCGCTTTCGGCTGTTGCCGCGCCTGAAGGTTCAGGAAAAAATGCGGCCAGTGTTTCTTCAGGAGAATCATCACATGCCAGGGGTAAACTGCCTTGAGATGCGTAATATCTCCATCGCTTTTGGCGGTTTTTCCGCGCTATCGTCGGTGGATTTCCGCAGTGAGGGCCATTCGGTTCATGCGCTGACCGGCGCTAACGGCGCGGGCAAGTCTACGCTGATGGCGATCCTTTCCGGCGCGCACAGTCACTACAGCGGCGAGATCCTGCTGGACGGCGAGCGGGTCTCCATACGTACACCGCGTGACGCGAAACAGCTGGGTATCCATCTGGTTCAGCAGGAAGTGGATGTCGCCTTGGTACCGCAGCTCAGCGTGGCGGAAAACATTCTGCTGGATCGGCTGGCAGAGCCAGGCCACCGCTATCGCTGGGGCGAGATTCGCCGTCAGGCCCGGGCCTTACTGGCTCAGCTCGACGTGGCGCTGGACGTTAACCGGCTGGTGGAGCGCTGCACCCTGGCGGAAAAACAGCAAATTCTGCTGGCGCGGGCGCTGTCGCATCACTGCCGCTTCCTGATTCTCGACGAACCCACTGCCCCGCTGGATCAGCACGAAAGCGAGCGGCTATTTGCCGTGGTGCGTCGTCTTAAGGCCAGCGGTATCGGCGTGGTGTTTATCTCTCACCGTATCCATGAACTCAAAGCGATCTGCGACCAGCTGACGGTGCTGCGTGATGGCCGGTTAATCGAAACCGGCCCGATGGCGGCGCTGAGCGGTGAACAGATCGTGGAGAAGATGCTGGGCCATCAGCTGACCGATATCTTTCCGGCCCGCCGCGAACAACAGGCACAGCCACTGCTGCTGGCGGTGGAAGGATTGCACGATGAGCAGCTGCTGCAGGATATCTCGCTGCGGCTGCATAAAGGTGAAATTCTGGGGATTGCCGGACTGGCCGGTGCCGGCAAAACCGAGCTCTGCAAAGCGCTGTTTGGTGCCAGCAAAAGCCGCGTCAGTGGCGGTGAACTGCACGGTCAGCCGTGGCGACCCCGTTCGCCGCACGACTCGGTCAGTCGTCGTATGGCGCTGGTGCCGGAAGAGCGTCGCAAAGAGGGGATCTTTATTGATGAATCCGTCGCAATGAACCTCAGCGTCAGCGCCGACGACAGCTTTTCGCGCTGGAGCCTGTTTGGTCATCGCCAGGCATGGCGCTGGGCAGAGCAGGTTATACGGCAGTTGCAGGTGCGCACCACCGGTCCGGCACAGACACTGCGACGTCTCTCCGGCGGCAACCAGCAAAAGGTGGCCGTTGGCAAATGGCTGCGCAACAACGCGGATGTGCTGATCTTCGATGAGCCGACCAAAGGCGTGGACATTAAAGCCAAAACCGAGCTGTTCACCCTGATCGATAACCTGGCGCGCGAAGGGAAAGGCATTATTTACGCGTCGGGTGAATTTTCTGAACTGGTCGGTTTATGCGACCGGATTTGCGTGCTCTGGGATGGACGCATCGTGGCCGAGCTGGCTGCACGCGACGTCACTGAAGAGACGCTTTTGCTCTATTCCACCGGAGGAACCCCTGCGTGAGCAGCAAAGAAACCAGCCTGAACCTGACCCCCTCGCCATGGCGTCACCAGTTGTTCGACTTTCTCTACAAATGGGGCATGTTGCTCACGGTAGTGATCCTGATTGCCGCCTTTGGCCTGGCCTCCGACAGCTTCCTTGAACCCAATAACATCATCAATATTCTGCGATCGATTGCCATTGTTACGGTGATTGCGATTGGCGTATCGATATCACTGACCGTGGGCGGCTTTGATCTGTCGGTCGGCTCGACCGCCTCACTGGCGAATGCGTTAGTGATTTCACTGTTTGTCTGGTACGGCTTCGGCACCACCACCGCGATCCTGATTACCCTGGCGCTTTGCACGCTGGTCGGTCTGTTTAACGCCTTCCTGATTGTGATCCTGCGTATCCCCGACATGCTGGCGACGCTGGCGACGCTGTTTGTGATTCAGGGTGTGGCGATGACCTACAGTTTTGGCGGATCGATCACTGAAAACATGGTGCTGCCGAGCGGTGATATGGCGGAAGGCACTATTCCGGCGACGTTTGGCCTGCTCGGCCAGGTGCCAACCATTGTCATCATCATGCTGGTGGTGACCGTCGCCGCGCAGCTGGCGCTGTCTCTGACCAAACATGGTCGCCGGATGTACGCGCTGGGTGGCAATCCGGAAGCGGCGCGCCTCTCCGGCATCCGCACCACCCGTTATCGGGTCCTGGCTTATGTGATCGCCTCACTGCTGGCCGGTCTGGGCGGCATCCTGCTCGCCTCGCGTATTGGTTCATCGCAGGTTAACGCCGGAAGCGGCTACCTGATGGACGCTGTCGCGGCGGCATGGATCGGCTTCTCGCTGGCTGGCTCCGGCAAGCCCAATGCGCTGGGCACGCTGGTCGGCGCGGTGATTCTCGGCGTGCTGCAGAACGGTCTGGTGATGCTCTCTGTTCCCTACTACGCCATGGACATTATTAAAGGACTGGTGCTGGCTTTAGCACTGGCGATTACCTATATCCAGCGCCGCTGAGGCGCGTTTACCGGAGTTGATAACAATGCAAAAAATAACACTCTCGCTGCTGGCCCTGAGCCTGCTGAACGCCAGCGCTGCCTTCGCGGAGACCGTCACGCCGGTACCTGCGGCTATCGCCAGCCATGATGGTCCGATCCGTATTGCGGTGATCCGCAACCTTGGCTCTGATGACAACACCACCCAGTTTGTGGCCGGTGCCATTCAGCAGGGTCGCCAGCTGGGCTTTAAAGTCAGCACCTTCCTGAGCAACGGCGACGATGCGCGCTTCCAGGATTTCGTGAATCAGGCGATCAGCCAGAAATATGACGGCATCGTGCTGTCGCACGGTAAAGCGCCCTACGCCAGCGGCCTGGTGAAGCGCATTGCCGACGCGGGCATCAAGCTGTCAGTATTTGATACGCCGGTAGATAGTCCGATTCCGGGCGTCACCGTCACCGCGCAGGATGACGCTTCACTGGCGCAGCTGTCGCTGGGTCAGCTTATCCATGATTTCAACGGCAAGGCGAATATCGTCAAGCTGTGGGTTGCCGGTTTTCCGCCGATGGAACGCCGCCAGGTGGTCTATGAAAAGCTGCTGAAAGAGAATCCGGGCATTCATCAGCTGGAGTCGATTGGCGCAGTTTCAACAGACGTGCAGGGCGACACCGCCAACAAAATTGGTGCGATTCTGGCGAAATACCCGAAAGGCAAAATCGACGCAATCTGGGGTGCCTGGGATGCCTTCAGCCAGGGCGCTTACAAAGCGCTGCAGGAGAATGGCAGGACCGAGATCAAGCTCTACAGTATTGATGTCTCGAATCAGGATTTGCAGCTGATGCGTGAGAAGAACAGCCCGTGGGTGCAGACGGTAGCAGTCGACCCTAAAACCATTGGCGCGGTGAATATGCGGCTGGTGGCGAAGAAGATTGCCGGTGAAGAGACGCCTGCGACTTACCAGTTTAAAGCGGCATCGATCTCTCAGCAGCAGCTCGGCAGCCAGCCTGGCGCAGTGAACGTCGCGTCGCTGAACAAGATCATTCCGGGCTGGGGCAGCAATGAGGATTTCGTCGCGCCGTGGTTTGCTACCCTGGCGGCGAAATATAAGAAATAATCCGGCGTCAGCCTTGCCGAACGGTGAGGCTGACCGTTACAGACCCAGCAGAAGTTGACGCTCAAGCTGGGGATCGACCATGGTGACATGCAGTCCCACCAGCCGCACGCCGCGCCCGGCACGACGCTCATCCCAGGTTTTCCGGGCGATGGCAATCATGTCCTCTTTATTCAGTACCGGCCAGATATGCTCCTGGGTCGTCTGCTGAAAATCACTGAACTTGAGTTTAACGCCCTGACGCGCCACCTGCCTGTCGGGTCGGATCTGCGTCAGCCGGCGATCCAGCTCGGCATAGAGAAAATCGATAATCTCCAGGCAGGCATCCCAGTCGCTGATATCTTCCGCCAGCGTGCGTTCCACCCCCAGCGATTTACGCTCGCGCTCCACAATGACGCTGCGGTCATCAATGCCATTGCTGCGCTCCCACAGCACCCGGCCAAACTTACCAAAGCGCTTTAACAGTAGCGCCAGATCGGCCTTCTGCACGTCACCGCAGGTCACCAGCCCCATCTCCTCCAGCTTTTTGGCCGAGACTTTGCCAACACCGGGGATCTTCGCCAGCGGCAGCGTCAGCAAAAAACCGGCCATCTCCGGCGGCGTAATCACGAACTGCCCATCGGGCTTATTCAGGTCAGAGGCAATCTTTGCCAGAAACTTAATCGGCGCGATGCCCGCTGAAGCGGTCAGCCCGGTTTCACGGTAGATGGTGGCGCGGATCGCCTGCGCCATCAGTGTGGCAGAGCCGTGACAGTGCGGGCTGTCGGTGACATCCAGATAGGCTTCATCAAGGGAGAGCGGTTCAATCAGCGGGGTGTAGCGGGTAAAGATGTCGCGAATTTGTGCGGAGGCTTCTTTGTAGGCATCGAAACGTCCTGGCAACAAACGGAGATGCGGGCATAGCTTGAGGGCCATGCCAGTTGGCATCGCGCTGCGCACGCCATATTTGCGGGCCGGATAGTTGGCGGTGCTGATGACGCCACGACGTTCACGGCTGCCACCAATCGCGATCGGGATGTCGCGCAGCTGGGGATTATCACGCATCTCCACCGCGGCATAGAAGCAGTCCATATCGACATGAATGATTTTACGCATACCCCCTCCGGCACTGGATAAGTATACAGTTGGCAGGGGTAACTGCAATATTTGTCGCGCCCACAATTAAAGTTTACAAATTTGTGGCCGAATATCCTTCAGTAAATCGCGAATCTGGCTGCCAGCGTCTTGCTAAAAAAACAGACAATGTTTAATGTTGCGCTGCGATAGCGGACAGTTCCGATAATGCAAACAGAGACGCACAATTTGCGTCATGTTCTATTCACCTCAAGGTATACACAGCATGGGCAAAATCGCACTCCTGTTTGCGATGATTTTACTGCCAGCCCTCAGCATGGCAATGACACCCGAACCCGTCCAGACAGCGGCACCGGTCAGCAAAGAATTAAAGAAACAGTTACTGGGTACCCCGGTCTATATCCAGATCTTCAAGGAAGAACGCACCCTCGAACTCTACGGCAAAATCGGTAATGAATACCGCCTGCTGGATACCTACCGCATCTGTAACTTTTCTGGCGGCCTCGGCCCGAAACGCCGTGAAGGCGATTTCAAAAGCCCGGAAGGTTTTTACAACGTGAAGCTGAATCAGCTGAAGCCGGATAGCCGTTTTTATCGCGCGATCAACATTGGCTTCCCGAATCAGTTCGATCGTAATCAGGGCTACAGCGGCAACTACCTGATGATTCATGGCGACTGTAAGTCAATTGGCTGCTATGCCATGACGAACGCCTATATGGATGAGATTTTTACTTATGTGAACGCGGCGCTGCGTAATGGCCAGCAGGATGTCAGCATCAGCATCTATCCGTTCCGCATGACTGACAGCAACATGCAGCGTCACCGCTACTCCAGCGATGCCAGTTTCTGGCAGCAGCTCCAGCCCGGATACGCTTATTTTGCTAAATATCACCAGCCGCCGACGGTCAACGTCGCCAGCGGTAAATATGTGATGAACAGCAGCCCGGCACCGGTTTTAGCCAGTCCCGAAGCGGCCTCCCGTTCATTCCTGGCGCTCTCCAAGGCAGAATAACGCCCATTCACCTGGCGCAATCCGCTGCCAGGTTTCATTGGCCGTCAGTGGCTGCGTAGCAATCACCGTCACCACGTCATGCGGCGTGGTGTGCTGCTGAAAATCAACCTCCACATCCTGATCCAGTAACTGCGCCCGGCCAAAGGGTGCACGACGGGTGATCCAGAAGAGGTTGGTGGAGCAAAAGGCCATCAGATATCGCCCGTCTGACAGCAGCATGTTAAACACGCCCTTCTGCCGCAGCGTGCCAGCCAGCTCCCCGATAAAACGAAACACCGCAGGCCAGTTGCCCGGCGTGCGTGGATAGCGCGTCGCCAGCTGATGCAGGATCCAGCAAAACGCCTTCTCGCTGTCCGTTTCGCCTACCGGCCGGAATGTGCCGGTCTCCAGTTGCCGATACCCCTTGAGCTGTCCGTTGTGCGCATAGGTCCAGTGACGGCCCCACAGCTCACGGGTAAACGGATGGGTGTTTTCCAGCGACACCTGACCACGATTCGCCTGGCGGATATGCGCCACCACCGAATGTGATTTTATCGGGTATTCCTGCACCAGACGCGCAATCGGTGAGTTAAAGCTCGGCAGCGGATCTTTAAACGTACGGCAGCCTTTATCTTCGTAAAAGGTAATGCCCCAGCCATCTTTGTGAGGCCCGGTCCCACCGCCACGCTGAACCAGTCCGGTAAAGCTGAAACAGATATCCGTGGGAACATTGGCGCTCATCCCGAGCAATTCGCACATAGCCACCGCCTCTGATTAAGTGGCCTCCGCCTGTGGGAGGCCAGCGCTGTTACTTCACCATCTCTTTTTCGATCAGCAGCATCAGGATGTGGATCACTTTAATGTGGATCTCCTGAATGCGATCGGCATAACCAAAGTGCGGCACCCGGATTTCAATGTCGGCACTGCCTGCCATCTTACCGCCATCTTTACCGGTCAGGGTGATCACTTTCATTCCCTGCGCACGGGCAGCTTCAATCGCTTTAATGATATTGGCAGAGTTACCGGAGGTTGAGAGGCCCAGCAGCACATCGCCCGGACGCCCTACTGCTTCTATGTAGCGCGAAAAGACATAGTCATAACCAAAATCATTACTGACGCAGGAGAGGTGGCTGACGTCAGAGATGGCAATCGCCGGATAGCCAGGACGATTTTCACGGTAGCGACCGGTCAGCTCTTCGGCGAAGTGCATCGCATCGCAATGTGAACCGCCGTTACCGCACGAAAGTACCTTTCCGCCAGCCTTAAAGCTGTCAGCCAGCAGTACCGCAGCACGCTGGATCGCATGGATATTGGCATCGTCGCTGAGGAATTTATTCAGCGTATCAGCAGCTTCATTGAGCTCAGAGCGGATGATGTCCTGGTACATAGGGATGTCCTTTTTTAGGAGAGGTTAATCGCAGCAAGTTTAACGGAATGGCCGGTCAGCGCAAAGCGTCATGCCACGTCGGTCCGGACTCTAACGCGGAATATTGTTGCCGAAGGTGCTGCAAAAATGGGCTAAAACAGGTTTTTGTGAGGCAGGTTGTAATTGCGATGTAAACAAATTGATAAATGCTCTCAACTGCTCTAAACCTCTCTGTATAACAGGTCAGACCTCTTACTACTTGGAGCGGTTCATTATGATGGTTGTTTCGATACTTGCCACGGTGGCGCTGATTGGCGCCCTGTTCTACCACCGCCTGTCGTTACGGCTCAGCAGCGCCATTCTGTTGCTGTGGACTGCGGCGATGGCTGTTGCGCATCTCTGGACGCCATGGCTGCTGCTGCCACTGGCGATCATTCTGCTGCCGTTTAACCTGCCGTCGCTGCGCCGCAGCCTCTTTTCAACGCCGATCTTTCAGCGCTTCCAGAAAGTAATGCCGCCGATGTCGCGCACCGAGAAAGAGGCCATCGATGCGGGTACCACCTGGTGGGAAGGCGATCTGTTCCAGGGCAAACCGGACTGGCAGAAGCTGCACAACTATCCTCAGCCACGCCTGACTGCCGAGGAGCAGGCCTTTCTTGATGGCCCGGTCGAAGAAGCGTGCCGCATGGCCAACGATTTCCAGATCACCCATGAGCTGGCCGATATGCCGCCGGAACTCTGGGCATATCTGAAAGAGCATCGTTTCTTCGCGATGATCATTAAAAAAGAGTATGGCGGCCTCGATTTCTCTGCCTATGCACAAGCCTGTGTGCTGCAAAAGCTGTCGGGCGTCTCCGGGATTCTGGCGATTACTGTGGGTGTGCCTAACTCACTGGGTCCGGGCGAACTGCTGCAGCACTACGGCACCGAAGAGCAGAAAAATCATTACCTGCCCCGGCTGGCACGCGGCGATGAGATCCCCTGCTTTGCGCTGACCAGCCCGGAAGCAGGTTCAGATGCCGGCGCGATCCCCGATACTGGCGTCGTCTGCATGGGCGAATGGAAAGGTCAGCAGGTGCTGGGTATGCGCCTGACCTGGAACAAGCGCTACATTACACTGGCACCGATCGCCACCGTGCTGGGCCTGGCGTTTAAACTTTCCGACCCGGATCATCTGCTCAGCGACAATGAGAATCCTGGTATTACCTGTGCGCTGATTCCGACCAACACGCCCGGTGTGGAAATTGGCCATCGCCACTTCCCGCTTAACGTGCCTTTCCAGAACGGGCCGACACGCGGCAACGATATCTTTGTGCCGATTGACTATATTATCGGCGGTCCGGAAATGGCCGGCCAGGGCTGGCGGATGCTGGTGGAATGTCTGTCAGTGGGTCGCGGCATTACGCTGCCATCGAACTCAACCGGCAGCCTGAAAAGTGTGGCGCTGGCAACAGGTGCTTATGCCCATATCCGCCGCCAGTTCCGCGTCTCAATCGGTAAGATGGAAGGGATTGAAGAGCCGCTGGCGCGCATTGCGGGTAATGCTTATGTGATGGATGCGGCCGCTACGCTGATCACAGCCGGCATTATGCAGGGTGAAAAACCGGCGGTGCTGTCGGCGATTGTGAAATATCACTGCACCCATCGCGGTCAGCGCGCCATTATCGACGCTATGGATATTGCCGGCGGTAAAGGCATTATGCTCGGGAACAGTAACTTCCTGGCCCGTGCCTATCAGGGTGCGCCGATCGCTATTACCGTGGAAGGCGCGAACATTCTGACGCGTAGCATGATTATCTTTGGTCAGGGCGCGATTCGCTGCCATCCTTATGTACTGCAGGAGATGGCGGCGGCAGCCAGCAACGATGTGAATGCGTTTGATCAGGCGCTGTTCAGCCATATCGGTCATGTGGGCAGCAGCACGATGCGCAGCCTGTGGCTGGGCTTAACTGCCGGACGCACCAGCGCCAGCCCGACCCGCGATGGCACCCGCCGTTATTACCAGCACCTGAACCGCATCAGTGCCAACCTGGCGTTGCTCTCTGATGTGTCGATGGCGGTGCTGGGTGGCAGCCTGAAACGTCGCGAGCGTATCTCGGCGCGTCTGGGCGATGTGTTGAGTCAGCTCTATCTGGCCTCCGCAACCCTGAAACGCTATGACGATGAAGGTCGCAACGAAGCCGATCTGCCGCTGGTTCACTGGGGCGTACAGGATGCACTGCATCAGGCAGAAGTGGCTATTGACGATCTGCTGCGTAACTTCCCGAACCGTCTGGTGGCGGGCGCCTTGCGGATGACGATTTTCGCTGGCGGTCATCACTGCCCTGCTCCGTCTGACCGTCTTGATCATCAGCTGGCAAAAATGCTGCAGCAGCCGTCAGCCACCCGCAGCCGACTGGGCCGTGGCATGTACCTGACGCCGAGTAAACATAACCCTGCCGGTCAGCTGGAACAGGCGCTGCAGGATGTGATGGCGGCAGAAGGGATTCATGACAGGCTGTGCAAACAGACGAAGCAGCACCTCTCCTTTACCCGTCTGGACGCGCTGGCGAAGCGTGCGCTGGATCAGGGCTGGATTGATGCCAAAGAGGCGGAAGTGTTGCAGCGTGCCGAAGTCAGCCGTCTGCGTTCGATTAACGTCGATGAGTTTGAGCCGGAGGCACTGGCAGTACCGGTGCCAGAGAAAGCCCCTCAGCCTGCATCACGCGCGAGTGAGGCGGCATAGGGTTAGCGTTGCATCGGCTCAGGGAGCATACGCCTTCCGTAAAGACGCAAAAACGCCATCCATTGCATGCTCAGCGCGGGCCATCCATGGCCCGCGATGCTTTATTCCAGGCGTATGGTCCCATCGCTTGAAGTTCAGCGCTCTTCATCAGTAGGGCGGCACTATGCCAAATCAGGGGAAATCTGGCCGCAATAATTAAGGGTCAGAAGAGGAAAGCGTCCCGCGTCAGGACGACGCGGGCCGAGCGAGCCAGGGATGGCTTTAGCGACTTTCCGATCTGTCCCTGTTACCGGCGCGGGCACACTCTTATAGCCAGCTTTTGATTTACCTGAAAGCCGACATCATGTCGGCTTTTTTTATCCTGCCTGACGGATGCGGGCAATCAGCGCATCCACATCTTCGACGTGATCGGCTGCCAGAATCAGCGTGCGACCCAGGTTAATCGCATTACGGATGCAGTCAGTGCGCATCGCCGGATCGGCAATCAGCTTCATATCCGCCACATGTGACATTCCCACCGTGCGGCGAATCAGCTCAGTGCCGCAGTAACCGATGGTATCGGCCCATACTTTACGCAGAAACGCTTCCGCATAGCCTGGATAAGCCAGCGCCTCATCGCGGGTTTTCTCTGCCGCCAGCGCCAGGAAGCCTGAAGCAAACGTCGTCCAGAGTTTATGCACATCGCTGAGGCGCTGCTCGCGGGCATCGGCGGCTTCGCGCGGAGGCAGCAGACCTGGCAGGCCGCAGTAGTTAATCAGCAGGTTGCCTGCCGCAGTACCAACATCAAAACCGATGGGACCAAAATAGCCAAATTCCGCATCAATCGCTTTCAGGCTGCCGTCAGCAACGAAAATCGAGCCGCTGTGAATATCCCCATGCAGCAGTGCTTCGGCGTGAGCAAAGAAACGATGCTTAAGACCGCCCACCGCGATGCGCAGGGCATCATCATTACGCAGGCTGGCGACCAGCGGTTCAAGCGCTTCAGGATAGCTGTTGCGCTCATGATTGGTGTAAGGATCGTTGAAGAAAAGATCTTCAGTGATTTCACACATTTCCGGATTGATGAAACGCGCCACTTCCGCTTTTTTCTGATGCGGATGCAGGATGAAATCGGATGTATGAAACAGGGTTTGCGCCAGATAGTTGCCTAACTGCTGAGCCGCTTCCGGGTAGTAAGCGCCCTTCACCAGCTCGCTACGCCAGATGCGATGGCTGGAGAGATCTTCCATCACCATCACCGCCAGCTCCGCATCGTAATGGGTGATCTTCACCGTGTGCTGCGGACAATATTTGTAGTGCTCGACCAGCGTCTGCGCTTCCAGCCGCGCCCGATCCAGCGTCAGCGGCCAGGACTCCCCCACGCAGCGCACATAAGGCAGTGCCTGCTTGACGATAACGCGACTGATGCCCTGATCGTCATAAATCTTAAACACCAGGTTGAGGTTGCCATCACCAATCTCTTCTGCGCTGCTCAGCGCGGCAGGATTGTCCACGCCGCCAAATTGTCGGGCATATTCCACAGCATCAGCAGCAGTAAAGGTACGGTATTGCGACATTGCCTGTTCCTCATCATTCGAAGGGGGTCACTCAGGTGTAATAAGCCGTTCAGACGTCTATACATCCGTTCAGCATGTTGGCACAATACGCATCATTAACGCAACATGGATTTCACCCACAATGCAGACACTTCAAACCACCAGCTTACAGGTTCGTGACAATCAGCTCTGGATTCTGGATCAGCAGGCATTGCCGCAGCAGAAGAACTGGCTGCCCGCACACAGCGTGCCTCAACTGATTGAACATATTCATGCACTGCGGGTGCGCGGTGCGCCGCTAATCGGCCTCTCTGCCTCACTGCTGCTGGCGCTGCTGGCAGAACAGGGGCAGCCGCGCGCTGAACTGGCTCAGGCGCTGGAGACCCTGCGCGCTGCGCGCCCTACCGCCGTCAACCTGATGAACAATCTTGACCGAATGAAAGGGGCGCTGGCCCAGCCGGACTTTGCTCCTGCGCTGGCTCAGGAAGCCTGGCGGCTGGTGCAGGAGGATAAGCAACTGTGTGATGCCATCGCTGATGCGGGTTGCACGCTGGTGAAACCCAACAGCCAGCTGCTGACTCACTGTAATACCGGCGGGCTGGCAACGGCGGGTGTAGGCACCGCGCTGGGCGTCATTGCCCGCGCCCATCAGCAGGGCCTGATTAAGAATGTCTGGGTTGATGAGACCCGTCCGCTGTTACAGGGCGGCCGCTTAACCGCCTGGGAACTGGGCGAGCTGGCGGTTCCCTACACCCTGATTACCGACTCCATGGCCGCCAGCCTCATGGCCCGTGGCGACGTAGATGCGGTGTGGGTCGGCGCTGACCGCATTGCCGCCAATGGCGATGTCGCCAATAAGATCGGCACCTACAGCCTGGCGGTGCTGGCGCATTATCATCAGATCCCGTTCTACGTGGCGGCCCCGCATACCACGCTGGATCGCAGCTGCCCTGACGGCGCAGCGATTCCCATTGAGCAGCGCGCCGCCAGCGAAGTGACGGGCGTTGCAGGCAGTTTTGGCAGCGTGCAGTGGGCGCCAGAAGCAGCCTGGGTTTATAACCCGGCGTTTGACGTGACGCCAGCGGCGCTGATCAGCGGCTGGGTGCTGGACACCGGCGTGGTGACGCCTGACCAGGTACAGGACGGCATCTTCCAGCCGCAGTAATGGTCTGCGAGGCGTTTGCCGCTATGGCAGACGCCTCGCATAACAGGCTGACAGATTACGCCAGACGCGGATAGGCATCCGCTATCTTATCGCCGGTAAAGTTCGCCACCCAGCCTTCCTGATTGTCGAAAATACGGATAGCCGTGAAATGGGGTGACGACCCCATATCAAACCAGTGCGGCGTTCCTGCTGGCACTGAGATCAGATCGTTTTTTTCGCAGAGGATCTGCAGGATCTCGCCATCCAGATGCAGGCAGAACAGCCCGGCCCCCTCGACAAAGAAACGCACTTCATCTTCGCCGTGCGTATGTTCATTGAGAAATTTCTCCCGCAGCACGGTTTTCTGCGGGTTATCAGCACGCATGCTGATCACATCCCAGCTCTGATAGCCCTTTTCCGCCACCAGCCGATCAATCGCATGCTGATAGGCGTTGATCACCGTTTCGGGATCCGGATTTTCACCCAAATCACGATCGGCTTCCCAGCGCTCGAAACGGACACCTTTGGCATTCAGGCGGTCACGAATCGCTTCCGCGTCAGTGCTGTGCCACACCGGCTGGCTGGCTTCACGGTCGGTAAAAATAGTCAGTGCGCTCATGCTAAATCGACTCCGGGTTAATCTGGGAAAAATCCGTCACCTGACGATGGCGGCTCTCATTGTCCGCATCGCCACGCAGTAATTGCAACGTCTGCCAGCCCGCCTCTGCGGCGGCATCCAGCTCCTGATGAATATCGGAGAGGAACAGCAGCTGCTCCGCTGGCTGGCCAATGTCAGCAGCGATAGTGCGATAAGCCGCGACGTCGCGTTTGGCGCCGACGTGGGTGTCAAAATAGCCACTGAACAGGCCAGTAATATCACCTTCGTCGCTGTAGCCAAATAACAATTTCTGCGCCGCAACCGAGCCGGAGGAATATACATAAAGTTCAATGCCCTGCGCCTTCCAGCGGCTGAGCGCAGGCACGACGTCGGGATAGAGATGACCGGTAAAACTGCCGTTCACGTAGCCATCACGCCAGATCATGCCCTGCAGCGCCTTCAGGCCGGTCGATTTGCGATCCTGGTCCATAAAGCCCAGCAGAATATCTGTGACGCCAGCCAGATCGGCCTGCAGCTGACCAGCTTCTTCGCGCACCGACTGCAGTGCGGCCGCCACGTCCGGCTGGTGCGCATTTTCACGCAGGAAATCCGGCAGATGCTTGCGGGCATAGGGAAACAGGATGTTATGTACAAAGCGGATATCGCTGGTAGTGCCTTCGATATCAGTAACAATGGCGCGAATCATGCTTTCTCCAGCAGGCGACGTTGACGTTCACATTCAAATAAAAATTCCAGACCTTCCAGATGACGGCGGGCTTCGCTGACATCCCGGCCCCAGCAGGTTAAGCCGTGGCCGCGCAGCAGAAAGCCGTAATGCAGCGGAAAACGTGCGGCGTAATCTTCAATTTCTGACGCCAGCGCCGCGATATCCTGGCTATTGTCGAACACGGGAATCGCCAGCGTATCCAGATGAGTATGCTGACCACTTAACGATTTTTGCATCTCATAGCCGTGCAGCAATAGCGCCGCACCCTGCTCCACCCGCGACAGCACGGTCGAATTCACCGTGTGGGTGTGCAGCACCGCGCCCGCCTCAGGAAAGAGGCGATAGATCATCGTGTGCAGGCCGGTTTCTGCCGACGGCTTACGGCCAGAGAGCGACTGGCTGGTGGCGATATCGACCTCAATAAAGTCATCCCGCGTCAGCGTGCCTTTATCTTTGCCCGATTCACTCAGCAGGCAGACATGTTCATCGCGGCGCACGGACATATTTCCGCCGGTGGCCGGTGCCCAGCCTTTTTCGCCAATCCAGTGACAGGCGGCGACCAGCTGATCTAACGGAAGACTCTGCGACATAAAGGTTCCTTGCGGTGAAATGAGATCACAGGTGGCTCAGATAATGATAATGAAAATACAACAGCTCAAAAATGTTAAACAGCAAGCAAGCGTACGTGACTTTCGAATCATCTTCTCCGGGTCCTGCCAAATGATCCGTGTGTCAGCAAGGCGGCAAGCGCGCTTATCCCCGGGAGCTGACACTCGTCAGTGACCGGGGTAAGCAAGCGTAGCCAACGCCGCTGCCGCGCGGAGCATGTCGGCAGGACAAGGCGGCAAGTGCGCGCATCCCCGGGAGCTGACACTCGTCAGTGACCGGGGTAAGCAAGTGCAGCCAACACCGCTGACGCGCGGAGCATGACGCATTTAGCCGTCTAAGCGTCTTGATTGCCAAATACTACCATCCTGTTTATAGTGGCACAAACACCGGGTGACACCGCATCAATTTTCGCGCTTAAGGCCTGACACCATGACGCAGCACAACCTGATCCCCGAGAGTAAACTTCCCCTACTCGGCACCACGATTTTCAGCCAGATGAGTGCGCTGGCGCAGCAGCATAACGCCATCAATCTCTCTCAGGGCTTTCCCGATTTCAGCGGCCCGGACTATCTGCAGCAGCGGCTGGCGTATCACGTCAGCCAGGGCGCGAATCAATATGCGCCGATGACCGGTGCGCTGCCGTTACGCGAGGCGATAGCGGAGAAAACCGCGCGACTTTATGATTACCGTCCTGATGTTGACGCGGAGATTACGGTGACGGCGGGCGCGACCGAAGCGCTCTATGCGGCGATTACCGCACTGGTGCGGCCGGGCGATGAGGTGATCTGCTTTGATCCCAGCTACGACAGCTATGCGCCTGCGGTGGAGTTGTCTGGCGGCGTGATGAAACGCATTACGCTGCAGCCGCCCGCTTTTCGGGTGGACTGGCAGGCGTTTGCTGCGCTGCTGAGTGACAAAACCCGGCTGGTGATTCTGAATACGCCGCACAACCCTACCGCTACCGTCTGGCAGCAATCCGATTTCGCCGCGCTGTGGCAGGCGATTTCGGCGCACCCGGTTTATGTGCTGAGCGACGAAGTTTATGAGCACATCTGCTTCGATGAGGCGGGCCACGCCAGTGTGCTGGCCCATCCTGATTTGCGTCAGCGCGCCATCGCGGTGTCGTCGTTTGGCAAGACGTTCCACA
Source organism: Pantoea jilinensis (assembly GCF_019104105.1). NCBI lineage: Bacteria > Pseudomonadati > Pseudomonadota > Gammaproteobacteria > Enterobacterales > Erwiniaceae > Pantoea > Pantoea jilinensis. Next base: position 3,218,505 of record NZ_CP077746.1, read on the forward strand.
TGACCGGCTGGAAAGTGGGCTATTGCATTGCGCCTGCGGCGATCAGCGCTGAACTGCGCAAAGTGCATCAATACCTGACCTTCTCGGTGAATACCCCGGCGCAGCTGGCAATCGCCGATATGCTGCGTGAGCATCCGGAACACTATCTTGAGCTGCCAGCGTTCTATCGCGATCGACGCGATCGGCTGGCCACGGCGCTGAGCAACAGCCGCTTTAAGGTTCTGCCCTGCGAAGGGACCTACTTTTTACTGGTCGATTACAGCGCCATCTCCGATCGGGATGATGTCAGTTTCTGCCAGTGGCTGACCCGTGAAGTCGGCGTCGCCGCGATACCCCTGTCGGTGTTCTGCGCCGATGCTTTCCCCCATAAACTGATCCGCCTCTGTTTTGCCAAACAGCCGGCGACATTAGATGCCGCCGCGGAGCGCTTATGTCAGCTTTGAAAATCACGCTATTGCAGGAGACGCTGAGCTGGATGGATGGCGAGGCCAACCTGCGCCATTTTGACGCGCAGCTGGCCGGACTTACCGGACGCGATCTGATTATCCTGCCAGAGATGTTTACGACCGGCTTTGCGATGGAGGCGGCGAAAAGCTCGCTGCCAGAGGCGCAGGTGGTTGAGTGGCTGCACCAGCATGCCCGCAGCACCGATGCCCTGGTCGGCGGCAGCGCGGCAATTCAGACAGAACACGGCGCGGTAAACCGCTTCCTGCTGGTCGAACCGGACGGCACGCTGCATCAGTATGACAAGCGTCACCTGTTCCGTATGGCGGACGAGCATCACCACTATCAGCCCGGCGAACAGCGGCAGGTGTTTGAGTGGCGCGGCTGGCGCATTCTGCCGCAAATCTGTTACGACCTGCGCTTCCCGGTCTTCTCGCGCAACCGCAATGATTACGATCTGGCGCTCTATGTCGCCAACTGGCCTGCGCCACGTGCGCTGCACTGGCAGGCGCTACTGTTAGCGCGGGCGATTGAAAATCAGGCTTACGTGGCAGGCTGTAACCGCGTTGGCAGCGATGGCAATCAGCATCACTACAGTGGCGACAGCCAGATTATCTCACCGCAGGGGGAGATCCTCAGCGCGGCCGAGCAGCATCAGCGCGCCCGGCTTGATGCCGAGCTGTCACTGGACGCGCTTCAGGCTTACCGCGAGCGCTTCCCGGCCTGGCAGGATGCAGACCGGTTTTCGCTGTAAACCACCGCCGGCTAACTGCCGCGATAAGTTGACCAGGACCAGGGCGAAATCAGAAATGGCAGATGAAAATGGCTGCCCGCCTCGGCGATCATAAAATCGATCTGTGCACTGACGTAGAGCGCATCCCGACCGGCGACGGCAAAATAGTCGCCGATTTCCGCCGTTAAACGGTAGTGGCCCGGCGTCAGCGGCTCAGGCGTCAGATCTTTCAGACGCCCGTCGCTGTCCGTTTCACCCTGTGAAATCGGAAACCAGCCTTCCGGGCTGTTCTGCTCCAGTGAAATCGCCACGCCGCTGGCCGGTTTACCCAGCGCCGTGTCGAGAATATGGGTGGTCACAGTGCTCATTGAATCGTCTCCTTAAGGCGTAACAGGGTAATTTCACGCAGTTGATCCAGCGCCTCCTGCTGCTCGGTAACATCGCTATTCTGCAACCGACGCTGCAACTCTGCGAGCATCTGTTCGCCGCTGCGCCCTTTGGCACGAATCAGAAACACCCGGCCAAAACGCGCTTCATACGCCTTATTCCCCTGCTGCATCGCCTGTTGCAGAGCATAATCGGCCTGCTGCATCGCGGACTGCTCCCCACGCGACAGTACAGACTCTTTGTCCGCGCCGTTCGCGCGTTCGCCAATGCGGGGATGGGCCGACAAGGCCGCTTCCAGCTCGGGCTGCTGCCACTGGCGAGCCAGCGCATCGGCAGTGGCCAGTAGCGCCTCAATGGTGGCAAAAGGCCGGCCCGCCACCATCGACTGCTGCCAGTGCGGGATCGCCACACAGTGCCGGATGGCCGACTGCGCCTCGTCAGCTGACAGCTGATTAAATGTGGCTAACTCCATATTTTAACTCCGTCCGGCAATCAGCGAGACCGCTTCCAGATAAGCCTGCAGCGCAGGAGCCACATCGTCAACCGCCACCGACTCTGCCGGATGATGACTGATGCCGCGATGGTTACGCACAAATAACATGCCGACCGGCCAGCGTTCAGCGATAGCGATAGCGTCATGCCCGGCCCCGCTCGGCAGTGACAGACTGCGACCCTGCACCGTTTCCACCGCATGGCTCAGCGCCTGTTGCAGCGCGGAGTCACAGGCGGTAGCACCGATGCGATAATATTCGTTCGACTCGAAGCGAAGTCCACGACGCAGCGCAATCGCCTCAGCCTGCGTTAGCAGGCTGGAGAGCAGCGTCTCCAGCGGATTATCCAGCGGACCGCGCACGTCCAGCGACAGCGATACCTCGCCGGGGATCACATTCACTGCACCCGGCGCGCAGTTAATCGTGCCCACAGTCGCGACCAGCTGCGGATCCTGCTCACGGGTGGCCTGCTCGATAAACACCATCCACTCGGCGGCGGCGGCCAGCGCATCTTTGCGATGCGTCATCGGCACCGTTCCCGCATGGCCCGCTTCGCCGGTGAAACGACAGTTGAGGCGGCGCGCACCGTTAATCGCCGTGACCACACCCAGCGCCAGATCTTCCTGCTCCAGACAGGGGCCTTGTTCGATGTGCAGCTCAAGATATCCGACGATATCCTCAACCCGCCGCGCCGCAGATGCGATCCTGTCGCTGTCGAGACCAACATCGGCCATCGCCTGCGCGACAGTAATGCCGTTGCCGTCGGGATGTGTCACCCAGCTTTGCGGCCAACTGCCGGTAATCCCGCGACTGCCAAGCAGCGTAATGCCAAAACGGGTGCCCTCTTCGTCGCCAAAGCCAATCACCTCAATGGCCAGCGGCAGGCGGCGCTGATGTTCATTTAGCCACTGTACGGTTTCAATGGCGCTGAGCACGCCCAGCATCCCGTCGTAGCGGCCGGCGTTGCGCACCGTGTCGAGATGGGAGCCGAGCAGCAGCGCATGCGCACCCGCTTCTGCCGCCTCATAGCGCCCACAGATATTGCCGACTTCATCCTGCCACACCTGCATCCCCGCTGCCTGCATCCACTCACCGACGCAGGCGTTGGCGCGCAGATGTTCCGCCGACAGGTAGACGCGGGTCAGGCCCTCAGCCGTTTCGCTGATCGCTGCCAGCGCATCACAGCGCGCCATCACGCGCTGTGCAGCGGCCTGAGCTTCGCTGGCACTCATCATCATGCCTGGCTCCCGTAGTGATCCCAGGCGGCCTGCGCACCCGCGCCCTGCGGCGTGCGATAACCAACATGAGTCAGCACTGTTTCCAGCGCCGATAGCGTCTGCATCACGCAATCTTTGCGCGCGTTGTAACCCATGGTGCCGATGCGCCACACCTTGCCATGCAGCGGACCAAATGAGGTGCCAATCTCAATGCCGAAATCCTCCAGCATCAGTTTGCGCACCTGATCGCCGTTGACACCTGACGGGATCATCACGCCCAGCACGTTGTTCATCTTGTTTTTCAGATCGCCAAAGGTCTCCAGCCCCATTCCCTGAATGCCTTTCAGCATCGCTTCACCATGCAGTTTGTGACGGGCGATGCCGTTATCCAGCCCTTCCTGCAGGATCAGACGGGCACACTCGCGGGCGCCAAACAGCGCACTGGTCGCTTCGGTGTGATGGTTAAGCCGCTCCGGCCCCCAGTAATCCATGATCATGCCGAGATCAAAATAGTTGGAGTAGATCATTTCATCATCTCCATCCTGATGCGCCTCGGTGCGGATCCCCTGCTCCACGCATTTGCGTTTGCGGATCACCGCTTCCATCTCTGCGCTCAGGGTGATCGGCGACGTGCCCGATGGGCCGCCCAGGCATTTCTGCATCCCCGCCGATACGGCATCCAGTCCCCAGGCATCCGTTTCCAGCGGGTTGCCCGCCAGCGACGCGGTGGCATCGGTGTAGAACAGCACGCCGTACTGTTTACAGATCGCCCCCAGCTGCTCAAGTGGCTGCAGCATGGTGGTCGAGGTATCGCCCTGCACGGTCAGCAGCAGGCGTGGCCGCACTTTTTTGATCGCATCTTCAATCTGGTCCGGGGTAAAGACTTCGCCCCACGGCACTTCGATGGTGTGAACGTCCGCACGACAGCGGCGGGCAATTTCGCACAGCAGATGACCGAAGCGGCCAAACACCGGGACCAGCACTTTGTCGTCAGGGCGGATAGCGGAGAGCAGTATCGATTCGATGCCGGCACGAGAGGTGCCATCAATCAGCAGCGTCCAGCGGTTCTCTGTGCGGAACACGCCGCGATAGAGCGCCATCACTTCGTTCATGTAGTGGGTCATCGCGGGATCGTACTGACCCAGCAGCTGGCTCGACATGGCGCGCAGCACGCGGGGATCGGCGTTGATCGGTCCCGGTCCCATCAGCAGACGCTGTGGCGGATTGAGTTGCGGGTATTGTGTTATATCCATCATCATTTCCTTTTCTGATGCCCGACAGGCTATTTTATTTGCCATTCTGGCCCCGAGCAGTGCTCACACAGGCTGCTTTAGCAACCTGAACGCCCGTAAGGGCGGCCCTGAAGGGGCGAGCACAGCGAGTCATCCTCACGTACTTCGTGTACGCTCCGGTTGTTCCGCGCTGTCCGTGGTCAGACTGTCTGCAACAATAAACGCCTGTCAAACTAAACATTTAGAGACGAACCGAAGAGATAAACTGCTTCAGCTCCGGCGTCTGCGGCTGGGCGAACAGCGTTTTACTGTCGCCCTGCTCCCAGACGCGCCCCTGATGCATAAAGACCACACGATCGCCCACGTCGCGGGCAAAGCTCATTTCATGGGTGACGAGGATCAGCGTCATTCCCTCTGCCGCCAGCTGCTCCAGAACTTTAAGCACTTCGCCCACCAGTTCAGGATCGAGCGCGGAGGTAATCTCATCACAGAGTAAAACTTTCGGCGTCATCGCCAGCGCACGGGCGATCGCCACGCGCTGCTGCTGACCGCCAGAGAGGCTGGCAGGATAGTAGTTAAGACGTTCACCCAGCCCGACTTTCTCCAGCATCTGCGCCGCCAGCGCACGGCACTCGGCCTCGCTTTTCTTCAGCACCCGGCGCGGCGCCAGCATCACGTTCTCCAGCGCCGTCATGTGCGGGAACAGATTGAAGCTCTGAAATACCATTCCGACCGAGCGGCTGATTTCACGCGCCTGCGAATCACGGTCAGTAATCGTCATCCCGCCGAGCTTGATGCTGCCCTCCTGATAGCCTTCCAGCCCGTTCATACAGCGCAGCAACGTGCTTTTGCCGGATCCACTACGACCAATGATCGAGATCACCTCGCCCATGTCGATATCCAGATCCACGCCTTTCAACACATGGTTGTCGCCGTAATATTTTTGCACCTGATTAATGGTGATGAGCGGCATTGAATTTTTTCTCCAGATACTGGCTGTAGCGAGACAGCGGATAACACATCAGGAAGTAGCCCAGCGCCACCAGCCCAAAGACTTTAAACGGCTGATAGGTCACATTGTTCAGAATGGTGCCCGCCTTAGTCAGCTCAATGAAGCCGATAATTGAGGCCAGCGCGGTCCCCTTGATCACCTGCACGGCAAAGCCCACGGTCGGCGCGATACCGATGCGGATCGCCTGGGGTGCCACCACCCGCCATAGCGTCTGACCAAAGGTGAGGCCGAGGCAGCGCGACGCTTCCCACTGCCCTTTCGGCAGGGCGCGAATGCTGCCGTACCAGATGTCCACCAGAAAGGCGCTGGTGTAGAAGGTCAATGCCAGCGAAGCTGCGGTCCAGGGCGCGACATCAATGCCGAATAGCCCGACGCCGAAAAATGCCAGGAACAGCTGCATCAGCAGCGGCGTGCCCTGAAACAGCGCGGTGTAACCGCGTATCACGCGCGTCAGCCACTTGCGTTGCAGCAGACGCAGAAACAGCAGTGGCAGCGTTACCAGCGTTCCGCCGGCAAAGGCCACCAGCGACAGTAACAGGGTCCAGCGCGCCGCCAGCAGCAGGTTGCGCAGGATGTCCCAGTCAGTAAAGGTCGTCATCATGATGGCTGCACTCCAAACCATTTACGGCCAATTGCCAGCAGCAGATGGCGCATCGCAATCGACAACGCCAGGTAGATCAGCGTGGTCACCAGATAGACCTCAAAACTTAAGAAGGTGCGCGACTGAATCAGGTTAGCGGCGAAGGTCAGCTCCTCATAAGAAACCTGGGACACCACCGACGACCCCAGCATCACGATGATGCACTGACTGACCAGCGCCGGGTAAATGCGCTGCAGCGCAGGTGGCAACACCACCCGCAAAAATGTCTGGCTGCGGGTTAATCCCAGCACCCGGCCTGCTTCCCACTGCCCTTTGGGCGTGACCTGAATTCCGGCACGGATGATCTCGGTACTGTAAGCGCCAAGGTTGATCAGCATCGCCAGCAGCGCCGCCTCGCCAGCGGTGAGTTTCAGCCCCAGCGCAGGCAGACCGAAAACAATAAAGAACAGCTGCACCACAAACGGCGTATTGCGGATCAGCTCGACATAGATGCCCCACAGGCGGCTCATCCAGCTGGGTTTGCCACTGCGCAGCGCCGCGCCCGCAATGCCCAGCGCCACACCACCGGTCGTCGCCAGCACCGTCAGCTGGAGGGTGACCCACAGACCGGAGAGCAGCTCCGGCCAGTAGGGCCACAGGGCGGGAAAGTTAAGTTGCCCGGTCATGAATCCGTCCTCAGGCGCCGAGGTTGGCGGGCAGCGGCGCTTTGAGCCACTCTTCTGACAGTTTATTCAGGGTGCCATCTTTGATGCCCTGCTCAATCAGCGCATTGACTTTCGCTTTCAGCGCAGGCTCATCTTTCTTCAGGCCGATAAAGCAGGGGGAATCTTTCAGCATAAACTGCGCGACAGGCGCTTTAGCCGGATTCTGGCGTGCAATCGCGGCGACCACCAGGTTACCGGTGGCGACATATTGCACCTGACCGGAGAGATAGGCAGACAACGTGGTGTTGTTATCTTCATAGCGTTTTATCTGCGCATCTTTCGGCGCAACGTCGCTGAGCACCATGTCTTCTACCGCACCGCGCGTGACGCCAATCGACTTGCCGCTCAGCGCCGACGCCGCTTTGATCTCATCGCCTTTCGGACCAAATACGCCCAGGAAGAACGGCGCATAGGCGCGGGTAAAGTCGATCACTTTCTCACGCTCGGCATTTTTACCCATGCTGGAGATAACCAGATCGACCTTGTCAGTTTGCAGATAAGGCACGCGGTTGGCACTGCTGACCGGCACCAGCTGCAACTTAAGTTTCATCTGCTTTGCCAGATATTTCGCCGTGTCGATGTCATACCCCTGCGGCTGCAGGTCAGTGCCGACCGAGCCAAAGGGTGGGAAATCCTGCGGCACAGCGACGCGGATGACACCGCGCTTCTGGATGTCCTGCAGTTGATCGGCCAGCGCACTTCCCGCCTGAGCCATCAGTAATGCTGCAGCTGCTACCGCCATTAAAACTTTTTTCATTATGCACCCCGGTGAGATTAACATGAAACAAAAGATTCTTTGGGATGCATTCTGCAACTAATGTGCCAATGCGGGTGGCAATTAAAAAAGGGTTAGACGGCAGAGAGTTCCGTTGAAACTGGACGTAATCGGAACGATTACGCCGGGAAAGATGTGTTCTGAAATGGGGCAAAGCACCAAAACGGTGCCTGTTAACGGTGCTCCAGTTCGTCAAACTGCTGATACAGGTCAGCGATCTGATGAATCCGCTGACGTCCCTGAGCCAGCATTTCATGCAGCAGGGAATTAGCAATCAGGTTAACCAGACTCATGGCGGCACTGTAACTGTCGAAGGCGGAGACGCTGTCCAGCGGCGTACAGAGTTGCCAGCGCGCCAGCGCAATCACCGTCTGCGCCTGCGGCTCACACAGCGCCAGCAGCGGGATACCGGCTGCCTGCAACTGCTGCATCAGCGGGCGAATGATGCGTGGACGACGACGAAAGGCCATCACGATGACCATGTCGTCCGGTGTGATATCCACCAGCTCCTCTGCCAGCGTCTGGCCCGGCTGCGGCAGAATATGCACCTGTGAACGCGCCTGCACCAGTTGCTGGCGCAGGTGCAGCGCCACCGGGTAGGCATTGCGCATACCGATGATAAAGATGCGTTTTGCCTGCGACAGCTGCTGAATAACCTCGTTAAAGTGCTGTGCATCCAGGCTGTTAACCCACTGCGTCAGATTCGCCATCTCCTGCTTATAGTGGCGTGCCAGCAAGGTATTGCCCTGCACGGCATCACGATTATCTGTCAGCGGCATGCCGCTCTGACGCAGGATGCGTAACTCATCACGCATATCTTTGTATTTCTCGTAGCCCAGACGCTTAAACAGCCTGCTGACCGTGGCTTTCGACACACCACTGAGCCGCGCCAGCTCGGCGCTGTTGTAGCTGATCAGGTCATCGAAATGGTCAAACACGAAGTCAGCAATGCGCTGTTCCTGTGGCGAGAGCTGGGGATAGTGACTTCTGAGTCGTTCATCAAGCTGTTGCATAAGGCGTCCTGTAACTTTTGTTTCAGCACTTTTGTTTAGCAAAACCTAGCACAATTTACGCCAGGTTAACCGGCGCATTGTCATCGCAGGGTGAAAACTGGAACAGCTCTTGCTTTGTTATGGGTTCTGTCACCCGAAGAATGAGAAAACGATGATTCAAAGCAATATGGCCCCGCAGGGGATGGCGGTGACGCCGCACCATCTGGCGAGTGAAAGCGCACTCGCGGTACTGCGTGATGGCGGTAATGCCATTGAAGCGATGGTGGCCGCCGCCGCAACTATCGCGGTGGTCTATCCACACATGAATGGACTGGGCGGCGACGGTTTCTGGCTGATTCTGCCGCCCGGTGGTGATCCTGTCGCTATCGACGCCAGCGGCGCAGCAGGTTCACTGGCTCACCGCGATTTTTACGCCGATCACCCGAAAATTCCACATCGCGGACCGAAAGCGGCGCTGACCGTAGCCGGTACAGTCAGTGGCTGGCAGGAGGCACTGATGCTCTCTAAGGAGATGGGCACCCCGCCGCTGCCGCTGGCTCGTCTGCTGCGTGATGCCATTCGCTACGCCGCCGACGGCATTCCGGTGACCGCTTCACAGAGCGCCGCCACCGCGACGTTTCGCAGTGAGTTGCAGCATCAGCCCGGCTTCAGCGCCACGTTTATGCCTGACGGCGAGGTGCCGCAGCCCGGCAGCCGTTTTACCCAGCCCGCACTGGCGAACACCCTGAGTCAGCTCACCGAAGAGGGACTCGACAGTTTTTATCGCGGCCCGCTGGCTCATCATCTGGCCGACGAGATGGCGACACTGGGCATGCCGGTGACGCTGAACGATCTGCAGCAGCATCGCGCCCGCCGCACAACGCCACTGCACCTCGCACACAGTGAAGGCGACATCTGGAATATCGCCCCGCCGACGCAGGGCATGGTGTCGCTGGCCATCCTCGGCATCACCGACCGGCTGGCGATGGCGGAGGCTGATGACGCGCAGACGGTGCACCGCATCGTTGAAGCCACCAAGAAAGCCTTTGCGCTGCGGGACAAACACATCACCGATCCGCGTCACGTTACCGAAGATCTGCAGGCGCTGCTGGATAGCGATCACCTTGCCACACTCGCCAGCCAGATCACCGATGGTGAGGCGGCAGCCTGGGGGAGCGGACGCGGCCCGGGCGATACCGTCTGGATGGGCGTGATGGACAGCAGCGGTCTGGCGGTCTCCTTTATTCAAAGCATCTATCACGAGTTTGGCAGTGGTGTGGTGCTGCCCGGCACCGGTATTACCTGGCAGAACCGTGGCGCGGCGTTTAGCCTGGATCCTGACCACTTACTCGCCCTTGCGCCCGGCAAGCAGCCGTTTCATACCCTGAATCCCGCCGCTGCATGCCTGAAAGATGGCCGGACAATGGTGTATGGCGCCATGGGCGGAGATGGACAGCCGCAGACCCAGGCGGCGATTTTTACCCGCCATGTCATTCAGGGCCTGCCGTTACAGCAGGCGGTCAGTGCGCCGCGCTGGCTGCTGGGCCGGACCTGGGGTCAATCGTCCGACTCACTGAAACTGGAAGGCCGTTTTGACGACGAAACGGTATTGATGCTGCGTCTGTGGGGACATGAGGTGGAGCTGCTGCCGGACTTCAGTGAATCCGTTGGCCATGCGGGCGCCATCGTGCGTCACAGCAACGGCATGTTTGAGGGCGCAAGCGATCCGCGCAGTAACGGCAGCGCTGCCGGTTTTTAACAGGAGCGAATCATGAATCAACACGACTGGGCCAGCTACATCGGCCATATGGAGCAGATACTGCAACTGGAACTGGATGACGCCCGCCGCGCTGAACTGCTGATCCAGCTGTCGCGTATCGCGGAGATGGCGGCACCGCTGATGGCGTTTCCGCTGGACGATCGGCTGGAAGTGGCAGGAGTATACCAGGCATGAGATTAGGTGATGTTTCGATTCAGAGCCTGCAGCGGGCGATCCAGCAGGGTGAGATCAGCGCGGTGGAGGTAGCGAAGAGCACGCTGCAGGCCGTTGAGCAGCATAATCCGGCGCTGAATGCCTGGACGGAAGTGACCGGGCCGCGCATGTTAAAAGAGGCCAGCGCGATTGATGCGCAGCGGCAGCGCGGCGAAACCCTGCCACCGCTGGCGGGCATCCCGTATGCGGTGAAAAACCTGTTTGATGTGGCGGGTCACAGCACACTGGCCGGTGCCAGCCTGTTCCGCGATCGCCCCGTGGCACAGGCAGATGCGTTTGCCGTGGAGAAACTGCGTCACGCAGGCGCGCTGCTGTCGGGCATGCTGAACATGGATGCTTATGCCTATGGTTTTACCACCGAAAACAGCCACTATGGTGCGACGCACAATCCGCGCGATCTGAGCCGCGTGGCGGGCGGCTCTTCAGGCGGTTCAGCCGCCGCCGTGGCCGCCGGGTTGGTCCACTTTTCACTGGGCACCGACACCAACGGCTCGATTCGGGTGCCCGCGTCGCTGTGCGGTATTTTTGGTCTTAAGCCAACTTTTGGTCGTCTGTCACGCAGCGGCAGCCATCCGTTTGTCGCCAGCCTTGATCACATCGGCCCACTGGCGCGCCGGGTTGAGGACCTGGCACTGGTGTATGACCTGTTGCAGGGCGCAGACCACGCTGACGCGTTTCAGGCTGACCGTCCACTGGCCGAGACGCTGCCAGGGCTGTCACAGGGCAGCGAAGGATTGCGCTGTGGCGTACTGGGTGGTTTTTTTGCCCGCTGGTGCGATGAGGATGCCCGCGCGGCCGTCGCGGCAGTTGCAGCCGCGCTTGAGGCTCAGGAAGAGGTGCTGATGCCGGAGGCGGAGCTGGCCCGCTCGGCGGCGTTTATCATGACCGCTGCCGAGGGCGGCAATCACTATTTGCCTGCCCTGCGCCAGATGCCGGAGCAGTTTGAACCGAACTCACGTGAGCGTCTGCTGGCCGGTGCCATGATGCCTGGTGCCTGGTATGTGCAGGCACAGCGTTTCCGTCGCCATTTTCAGCAGCAGGTGTTACCGCTGTTTGATCGGTTCGATGTGCTGATCGCCCCAGCGACGCCCTGCAGCGCGATTACTATCGGTCAGCAAACTCTGACGATTCAGGGTGAGTCGCTGCCCGCCAAGGCGAGCATGGGAATGCTGACGCAGCCGATCTCCTTCCTGGGATTGCCGGTCTGTACCGTGCCGCTGGCGACCCGAAGTGGCCTGCCGATTGGATTACAGCTTATCGCCCGTCCGTTTAATGAAGAGGCAGTACTACGCGCCGCCTGGGCACTGGAACAACAGGGCATTACGATGCCGCAAATGAATATGGCAGGAGCCTGATGAACAGAGAGATTAATTTACCGCAGGTGCTCACCGAGGTAACGGCGCAGTTTTATCGCTACGAGCAGGCGCTGGTAAGCAATGACGTGGAAGAACTGGATGCGCTGTTCTGGCATGACCCGCGAACCGTGCGTCTTGGGGCGGGTGAGAATCTGTATGGCATTGATGAAATTCGGGCCTTCCGTGCCGCGCGTCCTTCAGCCGGTCTGAACAGGACGCTACGGAACACCGTGATTACGACTTTTGGCGAGGATTATGCGGTCTGCAGCACCGAATTTACCCGCCCTGGCAGCGATAAGATTGGCCGTCAGCAGCAGACCTGGGTGCGAATGCCCCACGGCTGGTGCATCGTGGCGGCGCAGGTCAGTCTGATGAGCTGACGGCATCCGGCGCTGCTCCCGTTCAGAACGGGGCAAGCGCCGGAACTGTCTTAAGGTGCCGGGTGAGTTGCGATCCAGTGGTCAGCAATCTGCTGGCGGGTACAGATCCAGACGTCGTCGTGCTGCTGGATGTGATCGAGGAAGTTCTGCAACGCGCGGAATTTGCCAGGGCGACCCAGCAGGCGGCAATGCATGCCGACCGACATCATCTTCGGCGCCGTCTCTCCCTCTTCATACAGCACATCGAAGGTGTCGCGCAGATAGGTGAAGAACTGTTCGGCGGTGTTAAACCCCTGCGGCGAGGCAAAGCGCATATCGTTGCACTCAAGGGTGTAAGGAATAACCAGGTGCGGTTTTACCGTGCCATCCTGGCAGGTAACCTGCGTCCAGAACGGCAGATCATCGCCGTAGTAGTCACTGTCGTAGCTGAACCCACCCTGCTCCACCACCAGCCGACGGGTGTTCGGGCTGTCGCGCCCGGTGTACCAGCCTGTTGGCGCTTTCCCAAACAGATCCACCAGCACATCCACTGCCTGCTGCATATGCTGACGTTCAGTTTTTGCATCCATGCCCTGATAGTGGATCCAGCGCCAGCCGTGGCTGACCACATCGTAGTCCGCCTGTTTAATCGCCTCGACAATTTCCGGATGACGCGCCAGCGCCATCGCCACACCAAACACGGTTAGTGGCAGACCACGTTTCTGAAATTCATTGTGGATGCGCCAGAAGCCGGCGCGGGAGCCGTACTCATACAGCGACTCCATCGACATGTGACGATCGGTATAGCTGGCTGCACCGATGATGTCGGAGAGGAACTGCTCTGAGCCCGCATCGCCATGCAGCACACTGTTTTCTGCACCCTCTTCGTAATTCAGGACAAACTGCACTGCCACACGGGCGTTATTGGGCCAGGCGGCGTGCGGCGGATTGGCGCCATAACCGATTAAATCGCGCGGATAGTTTTTGTTAAAGCTGTACTCTTTCTTCTCTGCAGCGTCAGTCATTACTCCACCTGTTTTGATTCGGGAAAGTTCCGTTAGTTTAGATGTTGAAACGCACCTGAGAGAGGTTTCTGCAAAGGCCAGGCCAGATCGCCATGTTTGCTGGTGCCAAAACCAAGCGCCACCAGCGACTCGACCATTTTCACCGCTGCGCTGACGCCATCAATCACCGGCAGGCCCAGCTCCTGGGTCAGCGAAGCCGCCAGCGTCGCCATTCCGCCACAACCCAGCACAATCGCCCCGCTGCCATCTTCCCGTTTCGCCTGAATACAGCGCTGCCGCACTTTTTCCTGCGCCAGACCGCTGCCATCCTCCAGCGCCAGTACCGGCAGATCGATGGCATGCAGCGCGGCACAGTGATGGGTAAAACCATACTGCTGCAACAGATGACGCGCAATCACCAGCGTGCGCGGCAGCGTGGTGACAATGGAGAAACGTGTCGCCAGCAGCGTGGCGGTGTGCATCGCCGCCTCCGCAATGCCGATTACCGGCCCGCTGGCCAGCTCGCGTGCGGCCAGTAAACCCGGATCGCCGAAGCAGGCAATGACATGTCCGCTGACACCCTGCTCCCTGCCTAGCTTGATCTGCTCCAGCACGCCGATGGCGGCGATCGCCTCATCGAAGTGCCCTTCAATGGAGGGCACACCCTGCGACGGCGAAACCGCCAGAATTTCGGTGCCCGGCGCGGCGACCGCACGCGCGGCCTGAGCGATAGTTTCGGTCATCGCCAGACTGGTGTTGGGATTAATGACCTGAATCAGACTCATGAAGCGACTCCAGAGACTGAGGCAAACAGTCGGGAGAAATCGGGCAGGGTTTCTCCGCTGCGCTCAAAGTGCAGGCTGGAAACGATGTGCTCAAAGTGATGCTGAAGCGCGAGAGTCAGCGGTTCCAGCGCACGAGCGCGCAGTAACGCCAGAAGATTTGCGTGATCGTCACAGCGACAGCCGCGCTGCCAGGGCGCGCCCCAGGCGGCAATTACCAGTGAGGAGCGCTGAGTCAGGCTGGTCACCATGCCGGTGAGCACCTGATTACCGGAGATCGCCTGTAGCTGAATATGAAACGCGGCGGAAAGCCGGATGGCTGCCGGACCATCATGATCGGCGTGCGCCTGGTTTTCCTGTGCAATGAGCTGCTCCAGTGCCGCCAGATGCGGAGGCTGCAGATGCGCCAGTACCGCAGGCAGATTGGCGCACTCCATTAAACTGCGGGTTGAGAAGATGTCACGTGCCTCTTCAACGCCGGGTGTCGCCACCTGCGCACCACGTTTGGGCGTCAGGGTGACCATCTGCACCGCCGCGAGGCGCTGCAGCACTTTGCGGATGCCGGTGCGACTCACCCCAAAGACCGCGGAAAGTGCCTCTTCCGGCAATTTACTGCCCGGCGGCAGCTGGTGCTCAACAATAGCGTTCATCAACGCCTGGTAAATCCCTTCATCTTTGTCCTGCAGATGAGTGGCGTCTCGCTGGCCTGTTTTACTCGTCATTACCTGCTCCGGTCGCTCGCTGTGTGCCACTATCGTATACGTGAAAAATAAATATTGTATACAACAAAACAGATCTGGCCTGAATCCTGCAATACCGTCTTACCAGATTATTCATTCCACTTTCAGGTACAGGAGCAGGTTTCATGCCAAAACAATCAACGGTGGCCAGCGCGGCCTCTGAAGCCAGTGCACGTTACAGCCCACGGCTTTGTAACGAAGACCTGGCACCGACTCGCAATCAGAACTGGTCGTGGTACAACATCTTCTCTTTCTGGATGTCCGATGTGCACAGCATGGGCGGCTATGTGGTAGCCGCCAGTTTCTTCACGCTGGGATTAGCCAGCTGGCAGGTGCTGCTCTGCCTGCTGGCCGGGATTTGCATCGTGCAAATCTGTGCCAACCTGGTGGCGAAACCGAGCCAGATGGCGGGTGTCCCTTATGCGGTGATCTGCCGTCAGGCGTTTGGCGTGTTTGGCGCCAATATTCCGGCGGTGATTCGCGGGCTGATCGCGTTCGCCTGGTATGGCATTCAGACCTATCTGGCGGCGAATGCCCTGATGCTGGTGCTGCTGAAGTTTGCGCCGTCGCTGACATCAATGACCGTGCCACACTGGCTGGGCCTGTCGCTGCTGGGCTGGTGCTGTTTCGGCATTATGTGGTTACTGCAGGCGATGGTGTTCTGGCACGGCATGAACGCCATTAAGCGGTTTATTGATGTCGCTGGACCGGCGGTCTATGTGGTGATGGTGGCACTGGCGGGCTGGATTGTATACAAGACCGGTTTCGATGGCATCTCCTTTACCCTCGCCAGCAAATCGCTGACCGCAGGCGAACAGACCTGGCAGATGATTACGGCCACGGCGCTGGTGGTCTCTTACTTCTCCGGGCCGCTGTTAAACTTCGGTGATTTTTCACGCTACGGCAAGAATATGTCCGAGATTCGTCGCGGCAACCGCTGGGGCCTGCCGTTTAACTTCCTGCTGTTCTCTGTGGTGACGGTGGTGATTGTCTCGGGCACCCAGTCGCTGTTTGGCAAAATGATTACCGATCCTATCGAAACCGTGAGCATGGTCGGCAACGATCTGGCGGTCGCGATTGGTCTGCTGACCATGATTACCGCCACCATCGGCATCAACATCGTGGCGAACTTCGTTTCACCCGCGTTTGACTTCTCGAACTGTTCCCCACAGAAAATCAGCTTCCGCACCGGTGGGATGATCGCCGCCGTTGGTTCAGTGCTGTTAACGCCGTGGAACCTGTTCCAGTCGCCTGAGCTGATTCACTACACCCTGGATGTGCTGGGATCCTTTATCGGGCCGCTGTTCGGGATTCTGTTAACCGATTTCTATCTGATTAAGCGTGGCCGTATCTCAGTCGACGATCTGTTTAATGACACGCCATCTGGTCGTTACTGGTATCGCGGTGGCTTTAACCCCAAAGCAATTGGCGCGCTGCTGCCGTCGGTAGCGATTTGCCTGGTGATTAGTTTTATCCCTTCCCTGCATCAGGTGGCGAACTTCAGCTGGTTCATTGGTGCTGGTCTGGCGGCGGGCTGCTATCGCTTTATCGCCCGTGAAGATCGTGAAGCTGAAGATGTGACCCGCGCGCATGGCGAGGTAGTGGCGCAGAAGAATCAAGCCGTCGCTGAATAGCAGACAGCAAAAAGCCGATTCATTTCTGAATCGGCTTTTTTAAAGAGATTGGCGGAACGGACGGGGCTCGAACCCGCGACCCCCTGCGTGACAGGCAGGTATTCTAACCAACTGAACTACCGCTCCGCGCTTTGTTCCCCGTCGGGAACGAGGCGCATAGTAATGGCAGGTTGTTACGGCGTCAACGCTTTTTCCAGGTGAATAAATCGTTTGCTGTTTTTTTCAGCTTGGCGTTGATT
Organism: Pantoea jilinensis; assembly: GCF_019104105.1. Classification (NCBI taxonomy): domain Bacteria; kingdom Pseudomonadati; phylum Pseudomonadota; class Gammaproteobacteria; order Enterobacterales; family Erwiniaceae; genus Pantoea; species Pantoea jilinensis. The sequence continues at coordinate 3,235,199 of NZ_CP077746.1, forward strand.
TTATCCACAAAAACAGGCCATTCAGCCACGCCACAGACAGCTGCCACCCTTTTTCATCACCAGATCCAGACGGGACTCATGGGCAACCACTTCCTCTTCGCTGGCCGTGACCACGCGCAGTGCAGAGGCGGGACGGACGATGCGCTGAATGCTCTCTCCCTGCGCCTCACGGGCACTTTCACTTTCCGATAAGAACGAGAGCGACGTCTGACCACCGGTCATGGTCAGGAAGACTTCCGCCAGAATCTCGGCATCGAGCAGTGCGCCGTGCAGAGTACGCTTGGTGTTGTCTATTTCATAACGCGAGCAGAGCGCATCAAGGCTGTTACGCTTGCCGGGAAACATACGACGCGCCAGCGCCAGGCTATCGGTAATTTTGCAGAAGGTTTCGGTTTTCTCAATGCCACGGTTCAGCTTTGAGAACTCGTAGTCCATAAAGCCGATATCAAACGGTGCGTTGTGAATGACTAATTCAGCACCGCGAATGTAGTCGAGAAACTCATCAGCGATGTCGCTGAACGCGGGCTTGTCGGCAAGAAATTCATCTGCAATCCCGTGGACACCAAAGGCTTCAGGATCGACCAGCCGATCGGGCTTGAGATACATATGAAAATTGTTGCCGGTCAGGCGACGGTTAATCACCTCCACCGCACCAATCTCAATGATGCGGTGCCCCTCATAATGTACCCCGATCATGTTCATGCCGGTGGTTTCAGTATCGAGAACGATCTGGCGGTTATTTGCAGTGCTCATAAGACCCGTTTTATGTCAGACTTAGCGTTTTTGAGAGGAAGTCTACCAGAGATGCGCAAACAGGTAGAAATATTCACCGATGGATCCTGCCTCGGAAATCCCGGTCCCGGCGGTTATGGTGCGATTTTACGCTACGGTCAGCATGAAAAGACGTTCAGCGCGGGCTATCACCTTACCACCAATAACCGGATGGAGTTGATGGCGGCGATTGTTTCGCTTGAAGCGTTGACTCAACCCTGCGATGTGGTGCTCAGCACCGACAGTCAGTATGTGCGCCAGGGAATCACCAGCTGGATTCATAACTGGAAAAAGCGTGGCTGGAAAACCGCCGATAAAAAGCCAGTAAAGAATGTCGATCTCTGGCAGCGTCTCGACTTAGCACTCAGCACCCACAAAATTCAGTGGGAGTGGGTTAAAGGGCATGCCGGACATCCGGAAAATGAACGCTGCGACGTGCTGGCCCGCACTGCAGCTGAAAACCCTGCCTTTGAAGATATCGGTTATAAAGCCGAGTCCTGATCCTCTGCCTTGCGGAACTGACGCGTCGCGTTGACCGTCTGGCGGATCTTGCTGGTACTCAGGCTCTTCTTTGCCCGTGTCGGCAGCAGCGGGAAGGTGCGTTTACGTGCCACCACAATATTCAGGCAGCCCAGCGCCGGTAAGTGGGCGCTGATCAGTTTCCCGCCCTGTCGATGCCACGGCAGCACCTGAAACCGGGTGCGATAAACCACTTCATAATTCAGCAGCCCCAGCCAGTCGAGCAACCGCATCTGGCTGAACATCCGTCCGCTCCACGGCGCCTTGCGAGTTAATCCCGGCACCATTTTGCTCACGCCAAGCAGGCTGAAGGGATTAAAACCGCTGATGATCATCCAGCCATCATCGATTAACACCCTGTCCACTTCGCGCAATACCCGATGAGGATCCTGGCTCCAGGCGAGCGTATGGGCCATCAGACAGGCATCCACCGACTTCGACTCAAACGGCAACTGCATCGGGTCGGCCAGCACCTGCAACTGCTCACCTTTACTGCCCACATTGACCTGATGTGAAATAGCACAATTTTCTGTGTTGATTTCTGCGCTGAGATTGCCAAGCTTAAGCATATGAAAGCCATATAGCTTTCCGAGGTAAGGCTGAAGCTGCTGCGTTAACGCGTCGCGGAAATACTCTCCCCACGGCATATCGCGCCATGACAGCGGAGCGTTCAGAATCTGGCGTGATTTAGCGGGCTTCATGCTTTACGCTCTTCCTTTTACTACGACCTGCGAGAGGTGATGATGAATCTTACCAGTATTCCTGCGTTGCAGGACAACTACATCTGGGCACTGACGGATGATCAAGGTAAATGCCTGATTGTCGATCCCGGCGAAGCCCAACCGGTGTTAGAAAAAATGGCGTCCAACGGCTGGGAGCCGGTCGCCATCCTGCTGACTCACCACCATAACGATCATACCGGTGGAGTGAAAACCCTGTGTGAGCATTTCCCGCAACTGGAGGTGTACGGCCCTCAGGAAACCGAGGCCAAAGGAGCCAGAACGATCGTCAGCGAAGGGGATAAAGTCACGGTTCTGGGGCTGACTTTCGACGTGATTCATACCCCTGGTCACACTTTAGGACATATCTCATATTACAGCGCCCCTTATCTTTTCTGCGGAGACACCCTCTTTTCAGGTGGCTGTGGACGCCTTTTTGAGGGCACAGCAGAGCAAATGTATGATTCGTTTCAAAAGCTTAATCAGCTACCAGGAGAAACCTTAGTCTGTTGCGCGCATGAATATACTTTATCCAATTTGAAGTTTGCTGCGGCTATTCTGCCTCATGACCCGCAAATAATGGCCGAATATCAGAAAATTAAGGACTTACGCGCTGAAAATGGCATTAGTCTGCCTGTAAAACTGGCGCACGAACGGTCAATTAATTTATTTCTCCGTTCGCAAGACGTTGATTTACAACGCGCTTTAAACGTTAATGTTTCTGATGAACCGCTATGGCATACATTTGCTGTTCTACGCGAGAAGAAAGACGCTTTTTGATTTTTCGGGTTGTGTTGTGAAAAGTCGTCACGTATAGTTGCTCGTCTTTTAAGCGAACTATTGACACACATATGAAGGCTAAAGCGATATTACTCGCCTCAGTCTTGCTGGTGGGATGTCAGGCGTCCAGGAACGATGCCAATATTCCCGAACAGCATGCACAGAGTCTGTCTTCAGCTGGTCAAGGTGAAAATGGAAAGTACGGAGACGAGTTTTTGTCGCCGCGATGGCAGGAAGATGGAACTGGCCTCGCAGCAGACGCAGATCTCTGGAGTTTCATTAGTGACGAGTTGAAGATGGGGATTCCGGAAAACCCGGCAATCCGCGAACAAAAAAGAAAATTTTTAAAAAATAAGAGCTATCTCCACGATGTAACATTACGGGCAGAGCCGTACATGTACTGGATAGTCGAGCAGATACAGAAACGTAAAATGCCGATGGAACTGGTACTGCTACCCATAGTGGAGAGCGCTTTTGACCCCCGGGCAACGTCATCCGCCAATGCCGCTGGCATCTGGCAGATTGTTGCAGCTACGGGTCGAAACTATGGTTTGAAACAAAACCAGTATTACGATGGGCGACGTGATGTGGTCGCATCCACGAAAGTTGCGCTGGATATGATGCAGCGTCTTAACACTATGTTTGACGGTGACTGGTTATTAACCATCGCCGCCTATAACAGTGGTGAAGGACGTGTGCTTAAAGCGATTAAGCAAAACAAGGCGCGCGGTAAGCCGACTGACTTCTGGCATTTATCGCTGCCACGCGAAACAACCGTGTATGTGCCTAAAATGTTAGCTCTGAGTGAACTGCTCAAAAATAACAAGCGTTACGGTATCAAACTGCCGACACCTAATGAAAGTCGTGCTCTGGCGCGAGTGGAAGTGGGTCAGCAGATACAGCTGACGCAGGCTGCCGAAATGGCAGGTATGTCGCTCACGAAACTGAAGAGCTTCAATACCGGCTACAAAGGCGGTGCAACAGCGCCAAACGGCCCGCACTATATTATGGTGCCGAAGTCGAACGTCGCTAAACTGCGTAACTCACTGGCTTCCGGTGACATCGCAGCAGTACAGCCGACGCAGCTTGCAAAAGCCAGCGCGAGTGGCGGGTATAAAGTGCGACGCGGGGATACGCTTTCTGGTATCGCCGCTAAACTTGGCGTCAGCGTCTCGACACTGAAGCAGGAAAACAACCTGCGCGGTGCTGATATCCGACCGGGTCAGACTCTGACTATCGGTTCGAATGGCACCCGACTGGCTGATAACGGCAACAGCATCACCTACCGTGTTCGTAAGGGTGATTCTCTTGACAGTATTGCCCGTCATCACGGCGTCAATATTAAAGACGTGATGCGCTGGAACAGTGTGCTGGACAATGCGAAAGATATTCAACCCGGCGATAACTTAACGCTGTTTGTGAATAATAACGCAACCCCTGATACCTGATACGTTGAAAAGGCTGACAATTGTCAGCCTTTTTCTTTTATGCATCTGCCGCCGTTTACGCATTCCCCTCCCCTTCCCTTGCCTTCTGCTGGCAGCCTTAATGTCTCTTACTAACGTCCTGAACTGAACTCCACCAGTAGCGGATTATGGTCGGACGCGCGCGTGACCAGTACGGATGCTTCGCTCACTCTGAGATCGCGATAGAAGACGAAATCCAGCGGGCGGCCAAACGCTTTACGACGATGGTCGGCAGTAAACATGACTTCTTCCAGTTTCATCCGCTGTGCAAACCGGTAGAGCGCATTGATGCGCTGACGGCTCCATGCATTAAAATCACCGGCCATAATTACCGGTCCCTGGTGGTGCATAATCTGCTCACCAATAGGTCCCAGCTGTTTACTGTAAACGTCCACACCGAGGCTGAAGTTAACCGCATGGATGTTGACGACCATCAGCATATCACCGGCCGGCAGAGGGTAAGCCGTGACCAGTGCCGATTTTGACAGCCTCAGCAGAGGTTCTCGCTCACGTAACGGACAACAATAGACCGGGTGCGCAGAGGCAAGTGTCATCACTCCAGAGGGGTGCTGAGGCAGCACAAACGCGGGCACCTGATCGGCAGCCAGATAGTTACTGGTCGCAAACTCCACCAGTTCAGGTGTGGTCTGCGCCTCCTGCAGTAATACAAGATGTGCATCCTTACCAAATCCTTCCAGTACTGACATCCAATCCGCGCGTTGCTGCTTAAAGATGTTCCATACCAGGACCTTGAGGTTTGGATGCGCTGGCAACGGGGCGCCGGGAGGCAGTGCCTGACCGAGATGGAGCATCGCGCCAGGTGGAAAGATCTGTTCCACTGGTTGTCCTGCTACATATCGCATTGCATAAGTTTTTTTGCGCACTTTCCCGCCTGGCTGATGATTCAAAAATACAGTTAACACCTGTCTGTTATAGGGATTCTAGACCGGGGTTTCAATGGATGCAGGTGAATGTCGGAATTCATCACGCATTTCCAGCATAAAGCAGCCCTTTTTCGCTCGCTAAGCAAATCGAGGCAGATCGGGAGGCGATGTTGTCTTTATCATCATTGAGCCCTGACAGTGGGCAGACAATTAAACAGCTCTGTTTTAGGGGTAAGGATATTAGCCGTCTTTCGAACTTTATGATCGATTGTGAAGTGGCGGAGGGAGCACCTGTGCAGCCACTACGTTTGCCGGTCGGGATGCGCCTTAATGCGGTTGACTGCTACAACACTGGGGTGAGCCAGCCTGGGTGCGGGCTTTATCGATTTTCTCACTGACTGGACAGCTGAGCAGCGACAGCGTATATGAACGCTTTAGAGGCTGGCGTTGTCGGCGTTTAACCGAACACATTCGTAATGGTGGAATCGACAACGGGATTATTGCTTTATGTTCAGATTATCAGCTGTCGTTAACATGATCCTGCAGATCGATGGGAATCAGTGCGCGAACTTCCCGGGCTGATTTAGCTGCAATGGAAAAAGCCCTGACCGTTAAGTCAGGGCTTTCCAATTAAGTGGCGGAACGGACGGGGCTCGAACCCGCGACCCCCTGCGTGACAGGCAGGTATTCTAACCAACTGAACTACCGCTCCACCGATTCTTTCACGGTTCTCAGCAACCGGCTGAGAACCGTCTGTTCCTGTTGCTTTCCTTGTCAGGGGAAAAGGAACGAATTTAATGCCTGGCAGTTCCCTACTCTCGCATGGGGAGACCCCACACTACCATCGGCGCTACGGCGTTTCACTTCTGAGTTCGGCATGGGGTCAGGTGGGACCACCGCGCTAAAGCCGCCAGGCAGATTCTGTTCTCCGCGCCGCCCCTTAAGGCCGCGCAGATATATCCGGTACAGGCTGAAAATCGTGTCTCTCAAAAACGCCTCTGGCGTTGTAAGGTTAAGCCTCACGGGTCATTAGTACCGGTTAGCTCAACGCATCGCTGCGCTTACACACCCGGCCTATCAACGTCGTAGTCTTCAACGTCCCTTCAGGACTCTCAAGGAGTCAGGGAGAACTCATCTCGGGGCAAGTTTCGTGCTTAGATGCTTTCAGCACTTATCTTTTCCGCACTTAGCTACCGGGCAATGCCATTGGCATGACAACCCGAACACCAGTGGTGCGTTCACTCCGGTCCTCTCGTACTAGGAGCAACCCCCCTCAATTCTCCAGCGCCCACGGCAGATAGGGACCGAACTGTCTCACGACGTTCTAAACCCAGCTCGCGTACCACTTTAAACGGCGAACAGCCGTACCCTTGGGACCTACTTCAGCCCCAGGATGTGATGAGCCGACATCGAGGTGCCAAACACCGCCGTCGATATGAACTCTTGGGCGGTATCAGCCTGTTATCCCCGGAGTACCTTTTATCCGTTGAGCGATGGCCCTTCCATTCAGAACCACCGGATCACTATGACCTGCTTTCGCACCTGCTCGAGCCGTCACTCTCGCAGTCAAGCCAGCTTATGCCATTGCACTAACCTCACGATGTCCGACCGTGATTAGCTGACCTTCGTGCTCCTCCGTTACTCTTTAGGAGGAGACCGCCCCAGTCAAACTACCCACCAGACACTGTCCGCAGCCCGGATCACGGGCCTACGTTAGAACATCAAACATTAAAGGGTGGTATTTCAAGGTTGGCTCCACGCGAACTGGCGTCCGCGCTTCAAAGCCTCCCACCTATCCTACACATCAAGGCTCAATGTTCAGTGTCAAGCTGTAGTAAAGGTTCACGGGGTCTTTCCGTCTTGCCGCGGGTACACTGCATCTTCACAGCGAGTTCAATTTCACTGAGTCTCGGGTGGAGACAGCCTGGCCATCATTACGCCATTCGTGCAGGTCGGAACTTACCCGACAAGGAATTTCGCTACCTTAGGACCGTTATAGTTACGGCCGCCGTTTACCGGGGCTTCGATCAAGAGCTTCTCCTTACGGATAACCCCATCAATTAACCTTCCGGCACCGGGCAGGCGTCACACCGTATACGTCCACTTTCGTGTTTGCACAGTGCTGTGTTTTTAATAAACAGTTGCAGCCAGCTGGTATCTTCGACTGGCTTCGGCTCGGGGAGCAAGTCCCTCCACCTACGCGCCAGCGTGCCTTCTCCCGAAGTTACGGCACCATTTTGCCTAGTTCCTTCACCCGAGTTCTCTCAAGCGCCTTGGTATTCTCTACCTGACCACCTGTGTCGGTTTGGGGTACGATTCTGTGTTACCTGATGCTTAGAGGCTTTTCCTGGAAGCTGGGCATTTATCACTTCAGCACCGTAGTGCCTCGTCGTCACGCCTCAGCGTTGATAAGGGACCGGATTTACCTGGACCCTCCGCCTACACGCTTAAACCGGGACAACCGTCGCCCGGCTGATATAGCCTTCTCCGTCCCCCCTTCGCAGTAACACCGAGTACAGGAATATTAACCTGTTTCCCATCGACTACGCCTTTCGGCCTCGCCTTAGGGGTCGACTCACCCTGCTCCGATTAACGTTGAACAGGAACCCTTGGTCTTCCGGCGAGCGGGCTTTTCACCCGCTTTATCGTTACTTATGTCAGCATTCGCACTTCTGATACCTCCAGCATGCCTCACAGCACACCTTCGACGGCTTACAGAACGCTCCCCTACCCAACAACACATAGTGTCGCTGCCGCAGCTTCGGTGCATGGTTTAGCCCCGTTACATCTTCCGCGCAGGCCGACTCGACCAGTGAGCTATTACGCTTTCTTTAAATGATGGCTGCTTCTAAGCCAACATCCTGGCTGTCTGTGCCTTCCCACATCGTTTCCCACTTAACCATGACTTTGGGACCTTAGCTGGCGGTCTGGGTTGTTTCCCTCTTCACGACGGACGTTAGCACCCGCCGTGTGTCTCCCGTGATAACATTCTCCGGTATTCGCAGTTTGCATCGGGTTGGTAAGCCGGGATGGCCCCCTAGCCGAAACAGTGCTCTACCCCCGGAGATGAGTTCACGAGGCGCTACCTAAATAGCTTTCGGGGAGAACCAGCTATCTCCCGGTTTGATTGGCCTTTCACCCCCAGCCACAGGTCATCCGCTAATTTTTCAACATTAGTCGGTTCGGTCCTCCAGTTAGTGTTACCCAACCTTCAACCTGCCCATGGCTAGATCACCGGGTTTCGGGTCTATACCCTGCAACTTAACGCCCAGTTAAGACTCGGTTTCCCTGCGGCTCCCCTATACGGTTAACCTTGCTACAGAATATAAGTCGCTGACCCATTATACAAAAGGTACGCAGTCACCCCCATAAAGAAGGCTCCCACTGCTTGTACGTACACGGTTTCAGGTTCTGTTTCACTCCCCTCGCCGGGGTTCTTTTCGCCTTTCCCTCACGGTACTGGTTCACTATCGGTCAGTCAGGAGTATTTAGCCTTGGAGGATGGTCCCCCCATATTCAGACAGGATACCACGTGTCCCGCCTTACTCATCGAGCTCACAGCATATGCGCTTTTGTGTACGGGAGTATCACCCTGTACCCTGCGACTTTCCAGACGCTTCCACTAACACACATGCTGATTCAGGCTCTGGGCTGCTCCCCGTTCGCTCGCCGCTACTGGGGGAATCTCGGTTGATTTCTTTTCCTCGGGGTACTTAGATGTTTCAGTTCCCCCGGTTCGCCTTGCAGCACTATGTATTCATGCTGCAATGATGCACAGAGTGCACCGGGTTTCCCCATTCGGACATCGACGGCTGTAGCGGTTCATATCACCTTACCGTCGCTTTACGCAGATTAGCACGTCCTTCATCGCCTCTGACTGCCTGGGCATCCACCGTGTACGCTTAGTCGCTTAACCTCACAACCCACAGGCGTTTTACAACGCTGCGAGCTGCAAGCATTTGAGAGACTCGAACGTGTCGCGCTTTTCATTCTTATTACGGAGAATGAAAACGACACGTCGTTTCAATTTTCAGCTTGTTCCGGATTGTTAAAGAGCAAATATCTCAAACGCGCCACGGCTGCTTACGCAACCAGAACGGTTTTGAGATACTGTATGGAGACATCTTTCACCTGTCACCAAGCAGGTGGCGTCCCCTAGGGGATTCGAACCCCTGTTGCCGCCGTGAAAGGGCGGAGTCCTAACCGCTAGACGAAGGGGACACGATAGTGTCACGACTTCGCAGCCGTCCTGCTCATTACTTTTTATCAGACAATCTGTGTGGACACTGCGCGGGAAGGTATCTTCAGGTAAGGAGGTGATCCAACCGCAGGTTCCCCTACGGTTACCTTGTTACGACTTCACCCCAGTCATGAATCACAAAGTGGTAAGCGCCCTCCCGAAGGTTAAGCTACCTACTTCTTTTGCAACCCACTCCCATGGTGTGACGGGCGGTGTGTACAAGGCCCGGGAACGTATTCACCGTGGCATTCTGATCCACGATTACTAGCGATTCCGACTTCACGGAGTCGAGTTGCAGACTCCGATCCGGACTACGACGCACTTTGTGAGGTCCGCTTGCTCTCGCGAGGTCGCTTCTCTTTGTATGCGCCATTGTAGCACGTGTGTAGCCCTACTCGTAAGGGCCATGATGACTTGACGTCATCCCCACCTTCCTCCGGTTTATCACCGGCAGTCTCCTTTGAGTTCCCGCCATCACGCGCTGGCAACAAAGGATAAGGGTTGCGCTCGTTGCGGGACTTAACCCAACATTTCACAACACGAGCTGACGACAGCCATGCAGCACCTGTCTCAGAGTTCCCGAAGGCACCAATCCATCTCTGGAAAGTTCTCTGGATGTCAAGAGTAGGTAAGGTTCTTCGCGTTGCATCGAATTAAACCACATGCTCCACCGCTTGTGCGGGCCCCCGTCAATTCATTTGAGTTTTAACCTTGCGGCCGTACTCCCCAGGCGGTCGACTTAACGCGTTAGCTCCGGAAGCCACTCCTCAAGGGAACAACCTCCAAGTCGACATCGTTTACGGCGTGGACTACCAGGGTATCTAATCCTGTTTGCTCCCCACGCTTTCGCACCTGAGCGTCAGTCTTTGTCCAGGGGGCCGCCTTCGCCACCGGTATTCCTCCAGATCTCTACGCATTTCACCGCTACACCTGGAATTCTACCCCCCTCTACAAGACTCAAGCCTGCCAGTTTCAAATGCAGTTCCCAGGTTAAGCCCGGGGATTTCACATCTGACTTAACAGACCGCCTGCGTGCGCTTTACGCCCAGTAATTCCGATTAACGCTTGCACCCTCCGTATTACCGCGGCTGCTGGCACGGAGTTAGCCGGTGCTTCTTCTGCGGGTAACGTCAATCGATGCGGTTATTAACCACATCGCCTTCCTCCCCGCTGAAAGTACTTTACAACCCGAAGGCCTTCTTCATACACGCGGCATGGCTGCATCAGGCTTGCGCCCATTGTGCAATATTCCCCACTGCTGCCTCCCGTAGGAGTCTGGACCGTGTCTCAGTTCCAGTGTGGCTGGTCATCCTCTCAGACCAGCTAGGGATCGTCGCCTAGGTGGGCCATTACCCCGCCTACTAGCTAATCCCATCTGGGTTCATCCGATAGTGAGAGGCCCGAAGGTCCCCCTCTTTGGTCTTGCGACGTTATGCGGTATTAGCCACCGTTTCCAGTGGTTATCCCCCTCTATCGGGCAGATCCCCAGACATTACTCACCCGTCCGCCACTCGTCACCCAAGAGCAAGCTCTCTGTGCTACCGTCCGACTTGCATGTGTTAGGCCTGCCGCCAGCGTTCAATCTGAGCCATGATCAAACTCTTCAATTTAAGTTTGATTTGCTTAAACAAGTTAAGCGGTGCTCATCTGTAAAACGTCATAATGAATTTCATTATGTGTTCACTCGTGAGGCTTTGATATTTTTTTACGTCCTAAGACGCTGATATCAATCCTGCGAGTGCCCACACAGATTGTCTGATAAATTGTTAAAGAGCAGTGCGAACAGTGCGTTAGCGTCCTGTCGCGAGGTGGCGTATATTACGCTTTCCTCCTGCAGAGTCAACCTCTATTTCAGAAGTTTTTCTCCGGCGGCGCAGTCTCCTGTGCCTCTCAACCCGTTTTCCGTTGCCGGTTTGCCGTGTCAGTGGAGGCGCATTATAGGGAACGGCTGAGATAGCGCAAGTGCAAATTACAACTTTTTCACTGTTCGCCTGAAATTTGCACAAAAGCGCCGTTTTAACCCTTTTTAATGCGTCCTGGCAGCTCTGCAAGGCTATTAATTACCCAATCTGCTGCGGCTTCACCTTCAGCGGTAATCGGTTTGCCACTGCGCACCAGCACTTTGGTGCCGACACCGGCAGCCTGCCCGGCCAGCATATCCTCCAGCTTGTCACCCACCATATAAGAAGCAGCCATATCAATGTGCAGCTCTTCCTGTGCCGTCAGCAGCATGCCTGGCTGCGGCTTACGGCAGTCACATTCCTGACGAAACGCTTCAACTGTTGCTTCAGGATGGTGAGGACAGAAATAGATGCCATCAAGATCAACGTCGCGATCGGCCAGCGACCAGTCCATCCACTCAGTCAGCCGCATAAAGGTATCTTCGGTAAACATACCGCGCGCGATACCAGACTGATTGGTCACAACCACCAGCGCATATCCCATTGCCTTCAGTTGTTGCAGCGCTTCAATGGTGCCGTCAATAAACTGGAAGTCATCAATCTCATGGACATAGCCATTATCGACATTAAGGGTGCCATCACGATCAAGAAAAATAGCGGGGACTTTATTCGCCACGTAGAAACTCCTGCTGTAAAAATTGCCGATCAGTATCGCATGATTGCTATAAAAGGGAGAATGTCAGATTGAATCACTTTCATTGATTTAGACGTCTGGATGCCTTAACATCCATCCAGCTTTTATAATGAACAAAAGCGACGAGGTTTCCCACACCACGGACAACGCAATACGATAATTAATAACATAATGATTAAACTTGAAAATATCACCAAAGTGTTTCAGCAAGGCTCGCGGACTATTCCGGCATTAACGGATGTGAGCCTGCATGTGCCTGCCGGACAGATTTATGGCGTTATCGGCGCTTCCGGTGCCGGTAAAAGTACACTGATTCGTTGCGTTAACCTGCTGGAGCGCCCAACCTCGGGCCGCGTACTGGTCGATGGGGCGGATTTAACCGCACTCAACGAACGCCAGTTAACCCAGGCGCGCCGCCAGATCGGCATGATCTTCCAGCATTTTAACCTGATGAACTCACGAACGGTTGCGGGCAATGTCTCTCTGCCACTGGAACTGGGTAATCTCTCGCGTGCGCAGATCAACGCTCGCGTCACTGAGTTGCTGGAACTGGTGGGATTATCCGATAAGCATGATGCCTGGCCCGCCAATCTGTCGGGCGGACAGAAGCAGCGCGTCGCGATTGCTCGTGCCCTGGCCAGTAATCCCAAGGTCCTGCTGTGTGATGAAGCGACCAGCGCACTGGATCCCGCGACCACACGTTCAATTCTGGAATTGCTCAAAGACATCAACCGCCGCCTGGGGCTGACGATTCTGCTGATTACCCATGAGATGGATGTGGTGAAACGCATCTGCGATCAGGTTGCGGTCATCAGTCACGGTGAGCTGATTGAGAAAGATAGTGTCAGCGAAGTCTTCTCTCATCCTAAAACGCCACTGGCGCAGCAGTTTATTCAGTCCACGCTGCATCTGGATATCCCGGATGACTATCAGCAGCGTCTTTCTGCCACCGCATCTGAAAATACCGTGCCGCTGCTGCGACTGGAATTCACCGGTAAATCGGTTGATGCGCCGCTGCTTTCCGAAGCGGCCCGCCGTTACAACGTGAATAACAACATTATCAGTGCGCAGATGGATTACGCCGGTGGCGTGAAGTTCGGCATTATGCTGGCAGAAATGCACGGCACAGAGAGCGATACCCGCGAGGCGATTGCCTGGCTGAAGGAGAATCATGTGAAAGTAGAGGTGTTAGGTTATGTCTGAAGCGATGATGTGGTTGCTGGGACGGGGCGTGTGGGAAACGCTGATGATGACCTTCGTCTCAGGTTTTTTCGGTTTTGTGCTGGGCCTGCCGGTCGGCGTTTTACTCTATGTGACCCGTCCAGGACAGATTCTTCAGAATCAGGGTCTTTATCGCGTGCTTTCCGCGCTGGTAAATATCTTCCGCTCGATTCCTTTCATTATCCTGCTGGTCTGGATGATTCCCTTTACCCGCGTGATCGTCGGCACCTCAATCGGACTGCAGGCGGCTATCGTGCCGTTGACCGTCGGTGCTGCGCCGTTTATTGCGCGTATGGTTGAAAACGCCTTACTGGAACTGCCAACCGGCCTGATTGAAGCGTCACGTGCCATGGGTGCCACGCCAATGCAGATCATCCGTAAAGTTCTGCTGCCGGAAGCGATGCCGGGCCTGGTGAACGCGGCGACCATCACGCTGATTACGCTGGTCGGTTACTCCGCCATGGGTGGCGCGGTGGGTGCCGGTGGCCTGGGCCAGATCGGTTATCAGTATGGTTATATCGGATATAACGCCACTGTGATGAATACGGTATTAGTGTTGTTAGTGGTTTTAGTGTATCTCATTCAATTCTGTGGCGACCGCATCGTGCATGCTGTGTCCCATAAGTAAGCAATATCACATTATTAAGAAGGAAAGGATATGTCTTTCAGATTCAAGAAAATTGCCGCTGTGGGTGCACTGATTGGCGCGATTGCGCTGGCAGGTTGCGATCAAAAAGAGAAAGACCCTAACCACATCAAAGTGGGCGTGATTGTCGGTGCTGAGCAGCAGGTTGCTGAAGCCGCGCAGAAAGTGGCTAAAGATAAGTATGGTCTGGACGTTGAGCTGGTCACTTTCAACGATTACGTTCTGCCGAATGAAGCGCTGAGCAAAGGCGATATCGACGTTAACGCCTTCCAGCACAAACCTTACCTTGATCAGCAGATCAAAGATCGTGGCTACAAGCTGGTTTCAGTGGGTAATTCTTTCGTCTACCCAATCGCGGGCTATTCGAAGAAGATCAAATCACTGGATGAGCTGCAGGATGGCGCGCAGGTTGCTATTCCAAACGATCCGACCAACCTGGGCCGTACACTGCTGCTGCTGCAGAAAGTCGGTCTGATCAAACTGAAAGATGGCGTGGGCTTGCTGCCAACCTCACTGGATATCACTGAGAACCCTAAGCATCTGAAAATTGTTGAGCTGGAAGCGCCACAGCTGCCACGTTCACTGGACGATCAGCAGATTGCTCTGGCAGTGATCAACACCACTTACGCGAGCCAGATTGGCCTGACACCCGCGAAAGATGGCATTTTCGTCGAAGATAAAGATTCACCTTATGTGAACCTGATTGTCGCGCGTGAAGATAATAAAGATGCGGAAAACGTGAAGAAATTCGTTAAGGCTTACCAGTCTGACGAAGTTAACGCAGAAGCTAATAAAGTCTTTAACGGCGGCGCGGTTAAAGGCTGGTAATTCAGTCCGTGATCTCCCTAAGGGCGGCGCTATGCCGCCCTTTCTGCTATTGGGTGCCCTGCCCGACTTGTTATTTATTCTTGTCCTTGTTTCAATAACGCCACTTTTTGAAACCTGAGGATGTTGCCATGCGTTTTTTACCGCTCTGCTTGTTAGCATTGATGCTGACAGGGTGTGTTCATGAGTATCACCCGATAAGCAGCGCACCGTCCCGGCCGCAGCAATCCAGTGAACCGACCCATAAGCCTGTGGCACGACCCGCACCCGTTAAGCTCTATACCGATGCCGCCGATCTGGTCAGTAAGCCGTTCCGCGATCTGGGTGAAGTCTCCGCTGAAGATTGCCAGATGAGCAATCAGAACTCCCCGGCCAATATCGCTACAGCACGGAAACGTCTGCAGATCAAAGCATCACAGATGAAAGCCAATGCAGTGCTGCTGCATCAGTGTGAAATCGTTACCGGCACACCAGGCTGTTATCGCCAGGCGGTGTGTCAGGGTTCAGCGCTGAAAGTCAGCAATCAATGAGTGAATTCGCCTTTGCGCAAATTGGGGTAATTCGTTCGCCGTGGAAGGAGAAGTTTGCCGTACCGCGTCAGCCAGGCCTGGTGCAGGATGGCGGCGGCGAGCTTCATCTGCAGCCACCTTACAATCAGCCGGAAGCGGTACGTGGACTGGAAGCGTTCAGCCATCTCTGGCTGCTGTTTGTTTTCCATCAGACGATGGAAGGTGGCTGGCGTCCCACGGTTCGCCCTCCCCGTCTGGGCGGCAATGCGCGCATGGGTGTTTTCGCGACACGTTCCACGTTCCGTCCCAACCCCATTGGGATGTCGCTGGTTGAACTGAAAGGTGTCAGAATTGAGAAGCAGCAGGTGATTCTGCAGCTTGGCAGTCTGGACCTGGTCGATGGTACTCCGGTAGTGGATATCAAACCTTATCTGCCTTTTGCCGAAGCGCTGCCTCATGCCCAGGCAGGTTTTGCTCAGGCTGCCCCTGCGGCTGATATGCCGGTTCGCTTCTCCGCACTGGCCCAGCAGCAGCTTCAGCAGCAGTCGCGCTACCCCAATCTGGCACGCTTTATCCGTGAAGTGCTGGCACAGGATCCCCGTCCGGCTTATCGTCAGGGCGAAACGCAGGCGCGGGAATATGCGGCCTGGCTGATGGATTTTAATGTCCGCTGGCGCATTGATGATGCCGGTACTGAAGTGATCGCTATCGACCCGCGTTAAAACCCGCTTTTGAGGCGGTGATCTCACTGGTACACTAGCCGCCAGCAAAATTCTGTCTGTGACTTTCCGATCAACTGGAACCGTAATCAATGCGTACTACTCAATATCTGCTCTCTACTCAGAAAGAGACGCCTTCCGACGCTGAAGTGATCAGCCACCAGCTGATGCTGCGCGCCGGTATGATCCGCAAACTGGCTTCTGGCTTGTACACCTGGTTACCGACCGGGGTTCGCGTGCTGAAAAAAGTCGAAAACATCGTGCGTGAAGAGATGAACAACGCGGGCGCTGTTGAGATTTTAATGCCGGTTGTGCAGCCCGCCGACCTGTGGCAGGAGAGCGGTCGCTGGGAGGAGTATGGCCCGGAACTGTTACGTATTGCCGATCGCCACGAGCGTCCGTTCGTGCTGGGTCCGACGCATGAAGAGGTGGTCACTGACCTGATCCGCAACGAACTGAGCTCTTATAAGCAGTTGCCGCTCAACCTGTATCAGATTCAGACCAAATTCCGTGATGAAGTGCGTCCACGTTTTGGCGTGATGCGTTCACGTGAGTTCATCATGAAAGATGCTTACTCGTTCCATACGTCGCAGGCGTCGCTGCAGGAAACCTATGACGCGATGTACCGCGCCTATAGTCAGATCTTCAGCCGTATGGGACTGGATTTCCGTGCTGTGCAGGCCGATACCGGCTCTATCGGCGGCAGCGCATCACATGAGTTCCAGGTGCTGGCGCAGAGCGGTGAAGATGATGTGATTTTCTCTACCGATTCTGATTACGCCGCTAACATTGAGCTGGCCGAAGCCGTCGCACCGGCCGGTGAACGTGCCGCACCATCTCAGGAGATGCAGCTGGTCGAAACACCAGACGCAAAAACCATCGCGGAGCTGGTTGAGCAATTCAATGTACCTGTCGAAAAGACAGTGAAAACGCTGATTGTTAAAGGTGCAGAAGAGAGCGGTCACGCGCTGGTTGCCCTGCTGGT
Source organism: Pantoea jilinensis (assembly GCF_019104105.1). NCBI lineage: Bacteria > Pseudomonadati > Pseudomonadota > Gammaproteobacteria > Enterobacterales > Erwiniaceae > Pantoea > Pantoea jilinensis. The sequence goes on from NZ_CP077746.1 coordinate 3,252,078, forward strand.
TCGCGGCGATCATCAGCTGAATGAGATCAAAGCAGAGAAGTCAGCCATCGTTGCATCGCCGCTGGTGTTCGCGACGGAAGAAGAGATTCGCGCCGCAGTGGGTGCGGGTCCGGGTTCAATCGGGCCTGTGGGTCTGCAGATGCCGATCATTGCTGACCGTACCGTGGCGAAGATGAGCGATTTCAGCGCCGGTGCCAACGTCGATGGTAAACACTACTTCGGCATTAACTGGGAGCGCGATCTGCCGCTGGCCAGCGTTGCGGATATCCGTAATGTGGTCGAAGGCGATTTAAGCCCGGATGGCAAAGGCACGCTGCAGATTAAACGTGGTATTGAAGTCGGTCATATCTTCCAGCTCGGTACTAAGTATTCTGACGCGCTGAAAGCTTCCGTTCAGGGTGAAGATGGCCGTAATCAGGTGATGAGCATGGGCTGCTACGGCATCGGCATCACTCGCGTGGTGGCGGCAGCCATTGAGCAAAACCATGACGATCGTGGCATCATCTGGCCAGCCGCACTGGCACCGTTCGAGGTGGCGATTCTGCCGATGAATATGCAGAAATCGTTCCGTGTTAAAGAGCTGGCAGAAGAGTTATATGCCACGCTGCGTGCCAAAGGCGTTGAAGTTATCCTGGATGACCGCAAAGAGCGTCCGGGCGTGATGTTTGCCGATATGGAACTGATCGGGGTACCACACACCATCGTCATCGGCGATCGCAATCTCGACAACCAGGAGATTGAATACAAATCACGTCGTGCCGGTGAGAAGCAGATGATTAAGCAGGATGAAATTGTTGAGTTCCTGCTGAAAGCACTGAACAAGTAAATTGTGAAGGAAAGGTCAGATAACTTGCTTGTGTGGCCTCTAACAGCTTAAGAGTTTGCCCGGTTGCTGTAATTCCGTATCTGCTCAGGAAACAGGGTCAGATCGGAAAGACGCAAAAGCCGCCATCCATGGCATGCTCGGCCCGCGCGATTACGCACCTCATCCATGAGGTGCGCCCTGACCGGGCCAACGCATGGCGTTGTTCAAAAACGCTCCCGGCGTTTTTGTCCATGGCGCGGGACGCTTTCCTCTTCTGACCCTGTTCCCTTCGCCATGCGCTTATTCGTTGCTGCCAGAGTCACGCTGAGCTGCCTGATCAGTACTCAAACGCCCCGCCTGCGGGGCGTTTTTTATTGCACCTTGCCGCGCATCGATTTCGTCGAACTGCGACGGGCTTTTCCTTCCAGACGACGCTCTTTCGAGGCGCGGGTCGGCCGCGTAGCGCGCCGGGCTTTTTCCACGGTACTCAGCTCCTGGATCAGATTGACCAGACGTTGCAGCGCCGCTTCACGATTCATCTCCTGACTGCGATACTCCTGCGCCTTGATCACCACCACGCCATCTCCGGTAATCAAATGATGACTGGCAGTGAGCAGCCGCTCTTTATAAAACGCGGGCAGCGAAGAAGCAGCAATATCAAAGCGCAGATGAATGGCCGTGCTGGCTTTGTTGACATGTTGTCCACCAGCGCCCTGAGCGCGAATAGCCGTCAGCTCGATCTCACTCTCCGGAATCTCAACCGAACGGGATAGCATAATCATCAGCTTGCTCCCCACACCTTAATCACGTTGACCTCCGATAACCTGTTCATCAAATTAACCTTTTGTGCTCTGATTCATTCCGTCCCAGACAGCGGAATCTGTCACTTTAGCAGTGATTCGCGCACTGTTCCTGCTTTACGCAGGCTGATTTCCTCTAAATGGCTATGATATAGTCGCCAGTTAACCAGAGTATCGACGCTCTGCTGAGGGGGGCCATGTGCAAAATTATTGTGAGTTAGTTCGCCGGAAATATGCCGAAATCGGCAGCGGAGACTTAGGTTACATTCCGGATGCGATTGGCTGCGCATTGAAGGCACTTAATGATATTGCCGCAAATACTGAGCTAAACTCTTCTGTCAGGGAACAGGCGGCCTACGCCGCTGCTAACTTATTGGTGAGCGACTATGTTGATAAATGAAGCGTACCAACCTATCAATTGTGATGACTACGATAATCTGGAACTCGCCTGCCAGAACACCTGGATGCTGTCGCTGGAAATGAAAGATGGCGAACAGCTCAAGGCAAAGGCCAAAGAGATTTTTTCACGCAAGAACGTGGAATATCTGGCTATCGATCTTTCCGGTGAACATCGCGAATTACGTCTCGACCATATTGCCAGCTTTACCCATCCCGAACTGGGTACGGTGGTTGTCAGCGCTGAGTAATAGACGCATCACGGGCGGGACCTTCCCGCCCTGTTAACCCTCAGGGCTGCAACGAACTGTAGTACGCCGCCAGATCAGCTATATCACCGTCACTCAATCCCGCTACAAATGCCTTCATCACCTCAGCCTGGCCGCCAGTGCGCTCGCCCTTTTTGTAGGCGTGCAAAGCCTGTTCCAGATAAGGTGCGTGCTGCCCGGCCAGATTGGGATAGAGGGGCACAGCCGCTTTACCTGCTGCACCATGGCAGGCCATGCAGCTCCCTGCTTTTTGTGCGCCGCGTTGCGCATCGCCCGCAGCCCACGCTGGTAATACGGCGCCCACTAAAAAGGCGATAAACCATTGCTTCATTATTGTTGTTCCCCTGCGCTGCATGCCCTGTCCCAGACTATCTGCCAGCCCTGTTGATCAACAGCTGCGCCAGCGTGGGTGACAAACAGATTCGGAACACAGATCAGCGTCTGGTTATAAAAGATTAACGGCAGCCGTTCTCGCTGCCACGGAGGTATCTGCAACTCCTGCCACAACTTTTTCATTTCCCTTCCACCCTGACGGCCCACCAGATGAACGTGACCCTGCGCATGAAAGCGTACGCTGACCTGCTCATCCGGCTGAGGATAACGCAACAGGCTCTGCGCCTGGCTGGCGTGTAACGTGCCGAGATTCTGTGGTAACACCAGCGGCTGGCTGAGATCGGGCCATGCCAGCTCGGTGGCACGCAGTGAACTGCGCAACGGCAGCCAGTAGAGCTGCTGACGGTAGCGGCGGAGTTCAGCCTGACCGAATCGCAGCTTCGGCTGCGCATCCTCCCGGCTCGCCATGACTTCATCGCGAATACGTTTCAGCGCTTCACGGGAGGGCATCCTGCCGCCCTGCCCGGCGATCCAGCGGCGCAATAACGCATTAGCACGCAACTCACTCATGACCATCAAGGGCGGAAAGTGCAGGCTGCCATCTGGCTGGATGAGCTCATTGAGTTGTCCGGTGAGCAGTTCATCCAGTAACTGCTCCTGCTCACTGCACAACGCCGCACTTCGGGCTGTCGCCTCAGCAAAATGGGGCCAGCGCTGGTAAAGCGCCGGCAGCAGCCGCTGACGAAGGAAGTTACGGTCGTAGCGAAGATCCTGATTACTTTCATCTTCGATCCACACCAGCTGATGGGTTCTGGCATAGGCTTCAAGCGACAGCCGCGACTGATTCAGCAGTGGACGCAGCAGCTGGTGCGAACCCAGCGCACGCGCAGCAGGCATCGCCGCCAGCCCGGCCGGACCGCTGCCGCGCTTCAGCGCCAGCATAAAGGTTTCACACTGATCGTCGAGGTGCTGCGCGGTCAGTAACACTTCACCCGGCAACAGTGCCGCACTGAGCGCCTGATAACGGGCGGTGCGGGCGGCGGCTTCAATGCCGTTTTCCCTGCCATCCACGGTAACGTGCAGTACCTCACATGGCAGTTGCCACTGCTCGCATACCGACAGGCAGTGCGCTGCCCAGCAATCGGCATTCGGGCTAAGCCCATGATGAACATGTAACGCCCGCAGATGGGATTCGGGATGCTGCTGCTGCCAGCCGCGAAGCTGATGCAGCAGCACGGTTGAATCGAGTCCGCCACTGAAGGCAACCACCAGCGCGGCATCAGGTTGCAACATGGCGTCAAAAGCGGGCAAAGGCATGGCAGGATCCAGAAAGTCGGGCCACTGAATGTCGCCCGCTGAGCGCGCTATTTTACGCCTGATAAAGCTCCAGCGGCAAACCATCCGGATCGGCAAAGAACGTACACTGTTTACCCGTCAGTTCATCGATGCGAATCGGCTCGCAGATTACGCCTTTACTGGCCAGCGTTGCGACAGCGGCGGCCACATCCGGCACGGTAAAGGCCAGATGACGCAGGCCACACGCTTCGGGATGACTGACGCGCGCCGGCGGCTCAGGAAAAGAGAACAGCTCAATAGTGTAGCGATCCTCCAGGGCCAGGTCGCCTTTCCAGGAGTCGCGCGCTTCACGGTAATATTCGCCCATGAGACGAAAGCCCAGCACGTCACAATAGAACGCTTTGCTGCGCTGATAGTCGGAAGCGATGATGGCGATGTGGTGAATAGCGGTTAACTGCAACATGTTGAATATCCTGATTCGGGCAGGCTGTCCCCAGACACCCTGCCGCTATTAGTCGTTTAAAGATTTATGCCGGATCGTTTTTCAGCACGCGGACGCGATACTCGCCCTCTTCCGTCAGACTGGCACCGTGAATATCGGTCTCGAAGCCCGGATAATGCCGGCCGATACTGCACAGCATCAGCAGGAAATCGAGCACGGCACGGCTCTTCTCCGTAATCATCTCTCCTGGCATCACCAGTGGCACGCCTGGTGGATAAGGCAGAATCATGTTGGCCGACACCCGCCCGACCAGTTCGCTGAGATCCACCGTTTCGATGTTGCCCTTCACCTGTTGCTGAAACGCCTGATGCGGCGTCATCTTCATTTCGGGCAGGACATCAAATGCCTGCAGCATCAGTCGCGGCAGGTCATGATGACGGATCAGTTGATGAATCCCCTGCGCCAGCGTCTGAATGCGCATATTGCGATAGAAGTCGGGATCTTCAGCGTAGAGATCCGGCAGCATGTTCTTTACCCGCAGATTGAGATCGTAGGCGCGTTTGAACTCAGTCAGACCGCGCAGCACGCTCATCGCTTTGGTTTTGTCGATGCCAATACTGAAAAGGAACAGCAGGTTGTAGGGGCCGGTTTTCTCCACCACGATGCCGCGCTCATCAAGAAACTTCGCCACCAGCGCTGCCGGGATCCCCTCGTCTGCCATCTCTCCCAGCTCGCTCATTCCTGGCGTCAGGATAGTGACTTTGATCGGATCGAGGTACATATGATCGCGATCGGCCTGCGTAAATCCGTGCCAATCCTCGTCGCCGGGCTGGATCGCCCAGCATTGCGCTTCGTCGACCTGTTCCGGCTGCCAGATATCGAAAAACCAGCTGTCGGACTCTTCACGCAGGCGCTGAACCTCACGACGAAAGTGCAGCGCACGCTCAACCGAGCGATTGATCAGCCGCTTGCCGGGATTACCACGCAGCATTGCAGCAGCAGTTTCAATAGAGGAGACGATGGCGTAATTGGGCGACGTGGTGGTGTGCATCATATAGGCTTCGTTAAACGTCTGTTCGTCGTAGTCGCCTTTAATGTGAATCATGGATGCCTGCGAAAACGCCGCCAGCAGTTTATGGGTCGATTGCGTTTCATACACCACTTTGCCCGGGGTGCGCTCGCCACTCATACCACTTTTCCCGGCATAAATCGGATGGAAATTGGTGTAAGGCACCCAGGCTGAATCGAAGTGAATCGACGGCACATCCAGCGTCTCTTTAATGTACTGGGTGTTATAGAGCAGCCCATCGTAAGTGGAGTTGGTGATTACCGCATGAACCGGCCACGTGGCGCGATCGGTCGTCGCGACTTTCTGCGTAATGCTCTCGCGGGTGAATTCATGCTTTGGAATCCCGCCAAGAATCCCCAGTGCATTGCGGGTCGGCTTCAGCCAGATGGGGATCAGATCGCTCATCATCAGCAGATGCGTCAGTGACTTGTGGCAGTTGCGATCGATCAGCACGGTGCTGCCCGACGGTGCCGCATACATGCCGACAATTTTGTTCGACGTTGAGGTGCCGTTGGTCACCATGTAACTCTGTTCGGCACCAAAAGTGCGTGCGATATACTCTTCCGCTTCAAGATGTGGACCGGTGTGATCCAGCAGCGAACCCAGCTCGGTAACGGAAATTGAGATATCTGACTTCAGGGTATTGGCCCCGAAGAAATCATAAAACAGGCAGCCTACCGGGCTCTTCTGAAACGCGGTACCCGCCATATGGCCCGGCGTGCAGAAGGTGTACTTGCCCTCTTTCACATAGGTGAACAGCGCTTTAGTCAGTGGTGGCGTAATGTGGTCGAGATAGTCATCGGTATACTGCCGGATATGCAATGCAATATCGTCGGCGGCATTCAGCGCATATTCAAAAAAGTGCAGTGGCATGCGCATCTCATTGATGCTGATGTCCATCTGAGAGTGGGTGTTGATAAAGGCATACAGTGGCAGGTATTCGTTGAGCTGATTAATCTCACCGCACAGTTCCGGGCTGTTGTGCGCGTCCCAGTCGAAGATGACGCCGCTGATACGCGGATTGTGTTCGATCAGTTTCAGCAGATCGTCACTGTTTTTTGGGTAAAGCAGCTGGAAGCCTTGCAGATTTAACGCCGCGTCGAGTTCGCGTAACGGTTCATCTTTATAAAACACGCCGTGCGCGCCCATGATCGCCAGAATATTCAATGCCCATCTCCGTGATTGTTGTGCAACCGGACAAGCATAACCGCTAACCAGGGGAAGGTGTAGCAAGGGGACGATCAGATGAGGCTGAAAGGCATCAGGCAGCGTACCGCGTTAAACCCATGGCATAAAAAAAGCGGACCGAAGTCCGCTTCCTGATTGGCTGAGCCTGAATCAGGCGTAGCCGTAGCTCATCAGGCGCTGATAACGACGATCCAGCAGCTCTTCAGTGCTTAATCCATCGAGATCGGCCAGATCAGCCAGCAGCTGTTGCTTCAGAGACTGCGCCATATCAACCGGACGGCGATGTGCACCACCCAGCGGCTCAGGGATCACTGAGTCAATCAGCTTCAGCTCTTTCAGACGGTGAGCGGTAATGCCCATCGCTTCAGCAGCCAGCGGCGCTTTGTCAGCGCTTTTCCACAGAATGGAGGCACAGCCTTCCGGCGAGATCACTGAATAGGTGCTGTACTGAAGCATATTCACTTTATCGCCCACGCCAATCGCCAGCGCACCGCCAGAACCGCCCTCACCGATAACCGTACAGATAACCGGTACTTTCAGGCCAGACATTTCACGCAGGTTGCGGGCGATCGCTTCAGACTGCCCACGCTCTTCCGCGCCCACGCCAGGATACGCACCCGGTGTGTCGATGAAGGTGATGATTGGCATTTTGAAACGCTCAGCCATCTCCATCAGGCGCAGCGCTTTGCGATAGCCTTCCGGTGCTGGCATGCCGAAGTTACGGCGAATCTTCTCTTTGGTTTCACGGCCTTTCTGATGCCCGATGATCATCACCGGACGTCCATCAAGACGCGCAATCCCGCCCACAATCGCTTTGTCATCCGCATAAGCACGGTCGCCCGCCAGCTCATCGAAATCGTCGAAGGCGTTGCGAACATAGTCAAAGGTGTAAGGACGTAACGGATGACGCGCCAGTTGAGCAATCTGCCATGCGCCCAAATCAGCGAAGATTTTACGGGTCAGCTCAACACTTTTCTCACGCAGACGCTGAACTTCTTCATCCAGATTAACGTGTTTATCATCCTGACGACCAATTGAAGTCAGCGAATCGATCTTCGCTTCCAGTTCTGCAATTGGCTGTTCAAAATCCAGGTAATTAAGACTCATAATGTTCCTGTTCTAGTCAAACTCCAGTTCCACCTGCTCCGATCCAATCAACGAGCGCAGATCGTTAAGTAAACGATCGCTGGGCGAAATTCGCCACGCTGCACCAAAGCGCAGCTTCGCTCGCGCGTCGGCTCTCTGATAGTAGAGATTCACCGGAATAGTCCCTGAACGATGAGGTTCCAGGGACTGACGGAGCCGGTTTAATAGCTGGTCATCAATTTGCCTGTCCGTCAGCGAGATAGCAAGTCCGCGCGCGTATTTTTCGCGAGCTTCGTCGATGTCCATGACTTCACGCGCGGTCATTTTAAGCCCGCCACTGAAGTCATCAAAGCTGACCTGTCCGCTGACGATCAGGATTCGGTCTTTCTCCAGCAACTGCTGGTATTTATCTAACGCATCGGTAAATAACATCACCTCAAGACGACCGGAGCGATCGTCCAGAGTACAGATACCAATTCGGTTGCCGCGCTTGGTGACCATTACCCGCGCGGCGATCACCAGACCAGCCGCCACAGTAATTTTACCCCGATCGGTAGGATGCATATCTTTCAGACGCACCCCGCCAACATAACGCTCAATTTCTTTCAGATACTGATTAATCGGGTGGCCGGTAAGATATAGCCCCAGCGTTTCCCGCTCACCATCCAGCTGCACCTGCTCAGGCCACGGCGTGACGCTGGCGTACGATTTCTCAACCTGCTCCGGCTCCTCCGCCAGCACGCCAAACATATCTGCCTGGCCAATCGCCTCCGCTTTCGCGTGTTGATCGGCGGCTTTTAACGCGTCACTGAGTGAACTCATCAGGGCGGCGCGGTGCGGTCCAAGGCGATCGAAAGCCCCGGACATAATCAGTTTTTCCATCACCCGACGGTTGATCTTTTTAGTGTCAGTACGGGCACAGAGATCAAACAGTTCGCGGAAATAGCCACCTTCATTACGGGCGTCGATAATCGCTTCAATCGGGCCTTCACCCACGCCTTTGATCGCGCCGATACCATAAACAATCTCGCCCGCGTCATTAACATGGAAGGGATAGAGACCCGAGTTAATATCGGGCGGCAGGACTTTCAGCCCCATCCGCCAGCACTCATCAACCAGGCCCACCACTTTCTCGGTGTTATCCATATCGGCGGTCATCACCGCCGCCATGAACTCGGCCGGATAGTGCGCTTTCAGCCACAGGGTCTGATAGGAGACCAGTGCGTAAGCCGCAGAGTGTGACTTGTTAAAGCCATAACCTGCAAATTTTTCTACCAGATCGAAGATCTTCATCGACAGTTCGCCGTCGATGCCCATGCTTTCGGCACCATCGCGGAATATGGAGCGCTGTTTGGCCATCTCCTCGGGTTTCTTTTTACCCATGGCGCGTCGCAGCATATCTGCGCCGCCCAGGGTGTAACCGGAGAGAACCTGGGCGATCTGCATCACCTGTTCCTGATAGAGGATGATGCCGTAAGTCGGTTCCAGCACCGGCTTCAGGCTTTCGTGCTGCCACTGAATGTCGGGATAAGAGATCGCTTCACGGCCATGCTTACGGTCAATAAAGTTATCTACCATGCCGGACTGCAGTGGGCCAGGACGGAACAGCGCCACCAGTGCGATCATATCTTCGAAGCAGTCGGGCTTCAGACGCTTAATCAGATCTTTCATGCCGCGCGATTCAAGCTGGAATACCGCTGTGGTTTCCGAGCGCTGCAGCATATCGAAGCTTTTCTTATCATCCAGCGGGATTGAGGCGATATCGATCGGCTCCAGCCCCTGCTTCTCCCGGCGCGGGTTGATCATCTTCAGCGCCCAGTCGATGATGGTCAGCGTACGCAGACCCAGGAAGTCGAACTTCACCAGGCCGGCATATTCCACATCATTTTTATCGAACTGAGTGACCGGGAACTGCCCGTGTTCATCGCAGTAAAGCGGCGCGAAATCCGTGATTTTCGTTGGCGCAATGACCACGCCACCCGCATGTTTACCGGCGTTTCGCGTGACCCCTTCCAGCTTACGCGCCATATCGATCAGCGCCTTCACCTCTTCATCTGCGTCATACATCGCAGGAAGCTGCGGTTCAGCAATAAAGGCTTTTTCCAGCGTCATGCCGGGATCGGGCGGGATCAGTTTTGAAATGCGATCAACAAAGCCGTAAGGATGACCCAGCACGCGGCCCACATCGCGGATAACCGCTTTCGCCGCCATGGTACCGAAGGTGATAATCTGGGAAACCGCTTCACGTCCGTACATATCAGCGACGTGTTCGATGACCTGATCGCGCTTCTCCATGCAGAAATCGACGTCGAAGTCGGGCATCGAGACGCGTTCCGGGTTCAGGAAACGTTCGAACAGCAGGTCAAATTCCAGCGGATCGATATCGGTGATTTTCAGCGCATAGGCCACCAGCGAACCGGCACCGGAGCCACGACCTGGGCCCACCGGCACGCCGTTATCCTTGGACCACTGGATGAACTCCATCACGATCAGGAAGTAGCCGGGGAATCCCATCTGGTTAATAACGGTGAGCTCAATCTCCAGACGCTCATCATATTCCGGACGTTTTTCTGCGCGCTCAGCTTCGTCCGGGAACAGGAACGCCAGGCGCTCTTCCAGCCCCTCGCGGGATTTCACCACCAGATAATCTTCGGTAGTCATATCACCGGTCGGGAACTGTGGCAGGAAATATTCGCCCAGTCGCACCGTCACGTTACAACGCTTAGCAATCTCTACGCTGTTCTCCAGCGCTTCCGGGATGTCCGAGAACAGCTCGCACATCTCCTCTTCGCTGCGCATATATTGCTGAGGACTGTAGTTGCGCGGACGCTTGGGATCATCCAGCGTATAGCCTTCATGAATGGCAACGCGAATTTCGTGCGCATCGAAATCTTCTGCATTGATAAAGCAGACTTCATTGGTGGCAACGACCGGTATTCCCTCTGCAATCGCAAGTTCAACGGCTGCATGCAGATAGCTCTCTTCGTCCTGTCGGCCAGTACGGATCAGCTCCAGGTAGTAGCGATCGGGGAAATGTTGCTGGTAAAACGACAGGCACTGCGACACCAGCGCATTGTTACCGCGCAGCAGGCTACGACCTACATCGCCGCGTCGCCCACCCGACAACAGTATTAATCCTTCCTGCAATTCGATCAGCCAGTCGCGATCGATAATGGGTCCGTCCACGCCATAACCGCGCTGATAGGCGCGGGAGATCAGCAGCGTCAGGTTCTGGTATCCGGTATTACTGGACGCCAGTACGGTAAGCTGTGTCAGCTCATCCCCCATCAGCTCACTGGCCACGTTGAAATCGGCACCAATGACCGGCTTTATCCCTGCGCTGTGCGCGCCACCGTAGAATTTCACCAGGCCACAGAGGTTAGTGAAGTCGGTAATCGCTATCGCCGGCATGCCAAGGGCAGCCGCTTTCTTGATTAGCGGCCCGGTTTTTGCCAGGCCATCAACCATCGAATAGTCACTGTGGACACGCAGATGTATAAAACGGGGTTCAGCCATATCAGTTTCCGGTTAAAACAGCGTCAGGCTATTAAAGCGTAAGGGTCTGGCGGGCAGCCAGTACTTCAGCATCGAGCAGCGCATTACGTACGGGCGCAAAACTACGACGGTGGTGCGGCGTGGCGCCATATTGTGTCAGCTTTTCCATATGCAGCGCCGTTGGATAGCCTTTGTGTTGTGCAAAACCATACTGCGGGAACAGCAGATCCAGTTCGGCCATCTCACGATCCCGCGAGACTTTGGCGATGATCGATGCTGCACTGATTTCGGCAACCAGGCTATCCCCTTTGACGACGGCCTGTGAAGGCATAGGCAATGCCGGGCAACGGTTACCATCAATCAGCACATAGTCGGGCTGGATACTCAGGCCAGCTACCGCACGCTGCATCGCCAGCATGGTAGCGTGCAGAATGTTGAGCTGATCGATCTCTTCAGGTTCTGCGCGTCCCAGACTCCATGCCAGCGCCTTCTCTTTGATTTCGTCGTACAACGCCAGGCGGAGTTTTTCCGACAGTTTCTTCGAGTCCGCCAGGCCGGTAATCGGATTTGCCGGATCGAGGATCACCGCAGCAGTGACCACCGCGCCAACCAGCGGACCGCGCCCCACTTCGTCCACACCGGCAATCAGTCTGGCGACAGGATAGATAAAATCAGGCATTCACCAGCTCCAGTACTGCATCCGCTGCCTGCTCATCGGCGTTCCAGCGGATCTGTTGATGTAATTCATGAAACGTCTGCAGCAAAGTTTCGCGCTCAGGCCCGGCATGCAACAGCGGATCTAACGCTGCAGCCAGGGCGTCGGGCTGACACGCATCCTGCAGTAACTCTTTGACCAGCTCACGCCCTGCCAGCAGGTTTGGCAGCGAGACGTAAGGGGTTTTCACCAGCCGTTTCGCCAGCCAGTAAGTGGCCGGTTTCATGCGATAACCGACGACCATCGGGCATTTTGCCAGCATGCACTCCAGTGCGGCAGTCCCGGATGCCAGAAGTGCGGCATCGCTTGCAATCATCGCCTCACGACCCTGTCCATCCAGCAGATGCATCGGCAGTTCAGGCGCAACGTCAGCTTTAATCTTCTCAAACTGTTCACGGCGACGGGCGTTAACCAGCGGCACCACGATTTCCAGCGCCGGATAGTGACGACGCAATAATTGGGCTGTTTTCAGGAAGTCAGCACTGAGCATTTCCACTTCCGCACCACGACTGCCCGGCAGCAGTGCCAGACAGAGCGCATCGTCCGCAATGCCGAGATGACGGCGCGCAGCCTGCTTATCAGGTTGCAGCGGCATGGCATCCGCCATGGTGTGACCGATAAAGCGGCAGGGAACGTTATAACGATCGTAGAAGGCTTTTTCAAACGGCAGGAAGGCCAGCACCAGATCGGTATTTCGGCCGATCTTAAACACGCGCTTTTGCCGCCATGCCCACACCGAAGGACTGACATAGTGGATCGTACGGATGCCCGTACGTTTGAGATTGCCTTCCAGCGTGATATTAAAATCGGGCGCATCAATACCGACAAAAACGTCGGGTCTGAGCTCGCTAAAACGTCGGGTGAGATCGCGGCGGATTGTCAGCAGGCGTCGCAGGCGACCCAGCACCTCGACAATGCCCATTACCGCTAACTCTTCCATCTCATACCAGGCTTCACACCCTTCAGCCTGCATCAGTGGGCCCGCCACACCGACAAAGCGTGCATCAGGATGGCGCACTTTCAGGGCACGAATCAGACCTGCACCAAGAATATCGCCGGAGGTTTCTCCGGCGACCAGGGCAATCGTTAAAGGACGCGCTGACATGGATTAACGAATTAATCCACGGGTTGAACGGGTAAAGAAGTCGTAGAAAGGCTGCACTTCGCTGTGCTGTTGCGCAATGGCTTCGATCTCCGGCTTCACTTCTTCCAGCGTTCTGCCACTGCGATAGAGCAGCTTGTAAGCGTTGCGAATCGCATGCAACGACTCTTTGCTGAAGCCACGACGCTTAAGACCCTCAATATTGATACCGAACGGCGTCGCATGGTTACCCTGCGCAATAACGTAAGGCGGAACATCCTGCGCCACGCCGGAACAGCCACCAACCATCACGTGTGCACCGATGATGCACCACTGATGTACCGCTGTCATGCCGCCAATAATGGCGAAATCATCGACCGTCACGTGACCACCCAGGGTGGCATTGTTCGCGAAGATACAGCGGTTACCAATCACGCAGTCATGCGCAATGTGGACATTGACCATCAGCAGATTATCGCTGCCCACTGTGGTGACATGGCCACCCTGCGTGGTGCCGCGATGAATCGTCACGCTTTCACGAATACGGTTGCGATCACCGATCTCAACCCGTGTTGGCTCACCGGCATATTTCAGATCCTGATTCACTTCGCCAATTGAGGCAAACTGGTAGATCTGATTATCTTTACCGATACGCGTGTGGCCATTCACCACAACGTGTGACTTCAGTACTGTTCCTTCACCAATCTCAACATTCGCGCCGATAAAGCAAAACGGGCCAATGTGAACACGGGCGCCAATGATAGCGCCCTCTTCGATGACAGAACTGGGATGGATAGTGGCGGTTGGATCAATCACGAATTATGCCTCCCGGCTGCGGGCACACATCATGGTCGCTTCACAAACGATTTTACCGTCAACAGTCGCCACGCCTTTAAAGCGGGTCAGACCACGGCGGGTTTTCTCGAAAGTGACTTCCATGATCATTTGATCGCCTGGTACCACAGGACGCTTAAAGCGGGCACTGTCGATACCGGCAAAGTAATAGAGTTCGCCTGGCTCCAGTTTACCTACGCTTTTAAACGCCAGAATACCGGTGGCCTGCGCCATCGCTTCCAGGATCAGAACGCCAGGAAAAATCGGTTTACCAGGGAAGTGCCCCTGGAAAAACGGTTCATTAACAGAAACGTTCTTCACTGCACGCAGGTATTTGTGCTCTTCAAATTCCAGCACACGGTCTACCAGCAGAAACGGATAGCGATGCGGCAGCAGCTCTAAAATCTCTTCAATTTTCAGAGTATGAGTTTCAGTAGTCAAAATACTCTTCCTGTCCTAAAAATCTGATGACATCAATAACACGGCCTGCACAGATCAAAATGATCTTCCGCAGGCCGCAAATAGGTACTGTGGCGCCGGGCTTCCCTGCTTAACATTTTTATTATGAAAGCCGGTCAGTTTTGGGATGGCGGTTAGTCGTCTTTGCCGACCTTGCGCTCGATGGCTTTTAAGCGTTTGCTCATATCATCGATGTTCATCACCAGCGCTGCAGTTTTACGCCAGGTTTTGTTGGGTTGCAGCGGAATGCCTGACGAATAAACGCCTGGCTCTGTGATAGGACGCATGACCATACCCATACCGGTCACCGTTACTTTGTCACAGATTTCCATATGGCCGTTAATGACGCTGGCACCGCCAATCATACAGTAACGTCCAATCTTCAGACTACCCGCCATGATCACACCGCCTGCAACCGCAGTATTGTCGCCAATAACTACGTTGTGAGCGATCTGGCACTGGTTGTCTATGATAACACCATTGCCGATCAGAGTGTTATCAAGCGCACCGCGATCGATGGTGGTGCAGGCCCCTATTTCGACGCGATCGCCGATAATTACCGCGCCTAACTGCGGGATTTTCACCCAGTTACCGCGATCGTTGGCATAGCCGAAACCATCAGAACCGATGACGGTACCTGACTGAATCAGACAATCCTGGCCAATTTCGATCTCGTGATAAACAGAGACGTTGGCCCAGAGACGGGTGCCACTGCCAATACGGGTTTTTTTGCCAACAAAACATCCCGCACCAATAACTACGTTGTCACCCAGCTCAACATCCGCTTCGATCACTGCATTGGCGCCAATGGCGACATTGTTGCCGAGTCGGGCTGAGGGGTCAATTACCGCGCTGGGGGCGATATTTTGCGCCGGCTGTGGCGTGGTATCGAGTATTTGTGCCATACGCGCATAAGTCAGGTAGGGATTTTTCACTACCAGCGCTGCGGTATTACACCACTCCAGATCCGCTTCCGTCAGCACCACGGCTGAGGCCTTAATCAGGGCGAGTTGCTCGCGGTAACGGCTGTTTGCAAGAAAAGTGATTTGGCCAGTTGTGGCGGATTGCATAGAAGCAATGCCGGAGATGACGATATCGCCATCTCCGTGCAATTCTGCATCCAACTGCTGGGCTAAATCAGCCAGTCGAATAGATGACATGAATTATTTAACCTGTTTCAGCACGTCAGCTGTGATGTCTTTTGCGTTTGATGCATAAGCCACCGCGTTGGCGTCGATCACGACGTCGTAACCATCGCTGTCAGCGACTTTCTTAACGGCATCCTGAATACGGCTCAGCAGCTTGTTACGCTCTTCCATCTGACGACGACGGTTATCCTGCTCAAAAGCCTGTGCTTTTGAAGAGAACGCTTCACGCTGAGACATGACATCTTTTTCCATGCGGCTGCGTTCGCTTGCCTTCATGGTAGAACCGTCACGCTGCAGACGCTGCATTTTAGTTTGCAGATCGCGCTCCTGGCTCTGCAACTCAGTTGCACGGCCTTTGAACTCGTTTTCCAGCTGTTTAGCAACAGTCGCACGTTGCGGTAACTGTTGGAAAATGCTGGACACGTTTACCACTGCAATTTTGTCAGCAGCCTGAACACCAGCGGAAACCGCTAAAGCAAGACCCAGACCTGCGGCACACAACAACTTTTTCACTATAAACTCCTTACCATCAACGTTTGTGTCAGCGACACAGTGTTTGCGCCGGAACAGCAACAGGTGCTGCCCGGCAGCAATACTTCAGCTATGCATCCTTGCTCAGAACATTACCAGGTTTTACCAATGTTAAACTGGAACTGCTCTGACTTGTCTCCATCGACTTTCTTGAACGGCTGGGCGTAAGAGAACACCAGCGGGCCAAGCGGTGACATCCACTGCAACGCAACACCGCTTGATACACGAATGTTGTTTGGATCGCTGTAGTCAGGAATGCCTGCCGCACGCGTTTCCGCTGTATTTTCCCAATGGGTATCCCACGCGGTACCGGCATCGACGAACACCGAGGTACGCACCGAGTTAGCATACTTCTCGCTCAGGAACGGCGTTGGCGTGATCAGCTCAAGGCTGGCGATCGCCATGGCGTTACCGCCCACCGCATCGTCAGACTTACAAACGCCATTTGGATCGGCAATTCGGCAGTTCGACGAGTTGTTATTAAAGTAGGCTGCTTTCGGTCCAATGGTGTTGGACTGGAAGCCGCGAACCGTGCTTGAACCACCGGCATAGAAGTTCTCGTAGAACGGCATCTCTTTGCCGCCGAGTCCATCGCCATAGCCGATACGACCACGTCCCAACAGCACCCAGGTACGATCCTGGTTAATCGGCACATACTGCTGACTATCCAGCGTGGCCTTATAGAAGCTGTTATCTGAACCAGGAATCGTCACTTTACCATTCAGGTTAGTGCGGTTACCGGATGTCGGGAAGAATCCGCGGTCCAGGGTGTTGTAAGTCCAGCCGTAGTTAAAGGTGAAGTCATCTGCTGAGAATTCGCCTTTGTCATTAAGCTGCTGCGGCTTACCAACCGAGTCAAGGTAACGCCACATCGCAACCTGCGGCTGCATGTTTGACAGGTCATTGTGGACATAGCCCAGACCGACACGCAGGGTGTTGTTTTCGTTAACCGGGAAGCCAAGTGTGCCATCCAGACCATAACTCTTGTTGGTATAGTCAGAAAGGTCAGCATTGTCTGCTTTGAAGTCGTTGTAGAACAGACGACCACCCAGACTCACACCGTCAACGGTGAAGTAAGGGTCAGTAAGCGAGAATTCAGCATAGGTCTGGTAATCGTTTTTGGTCCCGCTGATGCCCACGGTATTACCGGTGCCCAGCCAGTTATCCTGCGTTACGCCAACCTGGAAACTCACACCACTTTCAGTGCCGTAACCGACGCCGAAGTTGAAAGTACCGGTGTTACGCTCTTTAACTTTGTAGACCACGTCAACCTGGTCAGGCGAGCCTGGTACACGCTGGGTATCCACATCCACGGTTTCAAAGTAACCGGTGCGGTTCAGACGCTCTTTACCCTGTTCAACCAGATCGCTGCCCAGCCATGCGCCTTCCATCTGACGCATTTCGCGACGTAACACCGAGTCTTTTGACGTGTCATTACCTTCGAAACGAACATTACGCACGTAGTAACGGTTACCCGCATCCACGTTGATGTGCAGTTTCACGGTTTTGTCGGCGTCGTTGATTTCTGGCTGTGTGACTACACGCGGATAGGCATAGCCGTAGCGGCCCAGCAGTTTCTTGATGTCATCTTCCATTTTCGTGACTTTGGCGCCGTTATAGAGCTCGCCTGCCGGAATTTTGGTCAGATGTTCAATTTCTGCGGAGTGACCCGCCATGCTGCCATTGACGATTACGCCAGCAATTTTGTACTGGTCACCCTCGGTGATGTTCACCGTGATGTAGATGCCTTTTTTATCTGGCGTCAGGCTGACCTGCGTCGAATCGATATTGAAGCGTGCATAGCCGCGATCCAGATAGAAGCTGCGCAGAGTCTCAAGGTCACCTGCCAGTTTCTGCTTCTGGTATTTACGATCGCCGACCACGTTCCACCACGGCACTTCATCACGCAGCTGGAAACGGGAGATCAGTTCATCAGAGCTAAAGGCTTTATTACCGACGATGTTGATCTGCTGAATTTTGGCAGAGACACCTTCGGTAAAGACCAGCTTCAGATCGACACGGTTACGCGGCAGGGGTGTCACCACCGCTTTCACGTTGGCAGTATATTTACCGACGCTGTAGTAGAAATCCTCAAGGCCTTTCTCAATAGAAGAGATAGTGGTGCGGTCCAGCGCTTCGCCGACACGCACACCTGAGGCTTCCAGATTTTGTTTGAGCTGATCCTCTTTCACCGCTTTGTTACCGGTGAAGGTAATGCTGGCAATGGTAGGACGTTCTTTGACCTGGACAATCAGCGTTGTACCGTCTCGCAGGACCTGAACATCCTCAAAGTTGCCAGTAGCGAACAGCGAGCGAATGGTATTTCTGACATCATCGTCATTCACCGTATCGCCAACCCGTACTGGCATGCTCAGCAGAGCCGCGCCGACGGCGACTCGCTGCAGCCCTTCGAAATGAATATCCTTCACCACGAAATCGTCTGCACCGTAAACGGTGGCGCTGCTAAACAGCAGCGACGCTATGAGCAACTTTTTCATCGCCATCGTTGTTATGCGTTTTCCTAACACATCCCTCGAATGTTCGCGTTCCAGCGGTTACAAACGTGAGAAATCATTGAAAAGTGCAAGCCCCATTAACAGCACCAGTAAAATCGAACCGATGCGATAACTAAAGTCCTGAACTCGCTCGGACACCGGTCCACCTTTGATCTTTTCGATCGCAAGGAAGAGCAAGTGCCCACCATCTAAAACCGGCAAAGGGAACAGGTTGATGATGCCCAGGTTGACGCTAATCAACGCCAGGAACATCAGGTAGTAAATCAACCCGTACTCAGCTGACAATCCTGCACCCTGCGCAATCGAAATTGGCCCGCTCAGGTTGTTCAGCTTCACATCACCGGTTATTAACTTGCCCAGCATGGAAACAGTGAGCTTCATCAATTGCCAGGTTTTTACACTGGCCTCACCGATTGCCGCAAATGCGCCATACTGCCTTACCGTCTTGTACTCTTCTGGCAGCGGGACGATACGCGGAATCACTCCCGCAAAGCCCGCCTTACTGCCATTTTTCGCTTCTGGCGTCATCGTCAGCGCAATTGATTCACCGCCGCGATCCACTTCAAGCGCCATGCTTTTACCGGGATTATCCCGGACCTGCGTGACAAAAGTCTGCCACTGCGATAATGGCTGACCATCGACTTTAACGATCCTGTCGCCTGCTTGCAAACCGGCTTCACTCGCTGGCGAGTTCGCCTGCACTTCTGCCAGTGTGGTCTCAATTTGCGGACCGCGTGGCTGAATCCCTAATGCAACGACCGGATCCTGCTTATCAGGCTCAAACTGCCAGTTACGCAAATCCAGCTGCTTCTGCTGGGTTGCATCTTCGCCAAATCGGGCCACGGTTAACGTGGTGCTGCTATCGCCGATTTTACCCACCAGCGCCATACGCACAGCATCCCAGTCAGGCGTTTCGATACCGTCAACAGCCTTAAGTTCCATGCCGGGCGTAATTTGCGCTTCTGCAGCGACCGAACCGTTTAAAATTTCACCGATTACCGGGCGTACACCTGGTACGCCGTGAATAAACACAACCCAGTAGGCAAAGATGGCAAAGATAAAGTTAGCGACAGGCCCTGCCGCAATAATGGAGGCGCGTTGCCAGACGGCTTTGTTATTAAAAGCCTGATGACGCAACTCGGCGGGCACGCTTTCGACACGTTCGTCGAGCATTTTAACGTAGCCGCCGAGCGGGATCAGCGCGATGACAAATTCGGTGCCGTGGCGGTCACGGCGCTGCCAGAGCGCCTTACCAAATCCAATGGAAAAGCGCTCAACTTTGACACCACAGCGACGAGCGACCCAGAAGTGGCCAAACTCATGCACGGTAATCAACACGCCCAGCGCAACGATAAAGGCGAAGAAACTCCAGATTATGCTCAACATCTTTGCCTGTCCTTAAAGGGTGCGGAACACCAGCAGCAATAAACAGGCAAACACCGGCACCGCCGCAGTCAGACTATCAATACGATCAAGCATGCCGCCATGACCGGGAATCAGATTACCACTGTCTTTAATGCCCGCTTCACGTTTAAACATACTCTCGGTGAGGTCACCCAGAACAGAGGCCAGTGTCGCGATAACCGCGCAAATCACCAGCGTACCGGTGGAGACCGTCAGCGGCGCCAGCGTGGCAAACAGCAGCGCAATCAGCGCCGATGAAACCAGGCCGCCCAGGAAGCCTTCCCAGGTTTTGCCTGGTGAGACTTTCGGCGCCAGCTTGTGCTTGCCGAACATCTTGCCAAACATATAAGCACCGGAATCCGCTCCCCACACCAGCAGCAGCACAAACAGCAGCCACCAGGCTCCGGCGAAGTGGTCGGTTTCATAGTGATACTGGCGCAGCGCCACCATGCCCCAGAAAAAGGGCACCAGCGTTAATACGCCAAACAGTAAGCGAAGTGGACGCGAATGACGCCAGAAGGCCGCGGAAGCGGGGTAGGTAAGCACCAGCAGCAGTGCCGCGACCCACCACACCAGCGACGCCCAAAGCGATGTCGCAATCTGTGGCAGATGCACCGTGTGTTGATAAGGTGGCAGCGTAAACTGCATCAGCGCCAGCAACAGACCACAAAGTACAGCCAGCCAGACACGCTGTTGCCGTGATGCCATGCCTGCAAACTGACCCCATTCCCAGGCTGCCAGCATGCAGATAACAATCGTTGTCAGGGCGAAGCCAACAGGCGGTAACCAGAATAGTGCAGCTATTACCAGCGGAATTAATATCAACGCGGTAATAAGACGAGACTTCAGCAAAGGTTACCCCCAGATTGCTCAGGCGCCGCCTGGTGCAGCGCCGCCAAAACGACGCTCCCGCAGAGAGAATGCATTCAGTGCACCTTCAAAAACGTGTTCATCGAAATCCGGCCAGAGCACATCGGTAAAATAGAATTCAGCATAGGCAATCTGCCACAGCAGGAAGTTGCTAATCCGATGCTCTCCCCCGGTCCTTATCACTAAATCCACTGGCGCCAGCTCCTGCATGCAGAGCTGCGACGTCAGGCTCTCTTCGGTAATCTGGTCAGGTCGCAGTAATCCTTCCTGAACCTGTTCAGCCAGTTTTTTCACGCCTTCGATAATATCCCAACGGCCGCCATAGTTGGCAGCAATGTTGAGCGTCAGACGGGTATTATTTGCAGTCAGGGTCTCAGAACGACGAATACGTTCCTGAATGCGGGGGCTGAAACGGCTGGTATCGCCAATGACACGTAAGCGAACGTTGTGTTTATGCAGGCTCTTTACTTCACTGTCGAGTGCCCAGACAAACAGTTCCATTAACGCGGTGACTTCCTGCGCAGGACGGCTCCAGTTTTCACTACTGAAGGCATAAAGCGTCAGGGCTTCAAGATTGTTATTGACCGCAAAGCTGACGGCACGACGCACCGATTTAACACCGGCTTTGTGGCCTGAAATACGCAATTTTCCCTGATTTTTGGCCCAGCGACCATTGCCATCCATGATGATAGCGACGTGGCGCGGACCGTTTCCCTGCTGGTCATCAGTGTTGTTGTGATTGTTAGACGACATAACGCTTAACCAATTCCTTTCATCAGAAATGCTGTGTTTTCTGAATACATTGCGCCCGATTCAAATCCCGGCACACGCTTAGTGCCGGGCTACACCGAATTCGGTGACAGACCGTGAAACGCGAGCCAGCGACTATACCATTTTCACCTGAAGCGAACAAATGGCCTCATAACGATCGGTTTCACGACGTGAAGCGCGGCAACATTTCTGTTGCCAGCGCGCGCGCAGTGCGATCGATGTCAAGGACAGCGTCCACCGAATCCGGCTCCGGACACACTTGTGCCGCCATCACTGCGCTATTAAGCGCGGCAATGTCGGTGAAGCGGATCTGGTGATTCAGGAAAGCCGCGACGGCAACCTCATTGGCAGCATTTAGCGTGGTGGTCGCCGCCTGCCCTGCCTCACAGGCATCAATGGCCAGTTTCAGACAGGGATAGCGACTAAAGTCAGGTTCTGCAAAAGAGAGCGCCGACATGCGGGTAAAATCCAGCGGCGTCACACCTGCATTGATGCGCGATGGCCAGGCCATGCTGTGGGCAATAGGCGTACGCATATCGGGAGAACCTAACTGAGCCAGCACGCTGCCATCGCAGTATCGCACCATGGAGTGAATCACCGACTGTGGGTGAAGTATCACTTCCATCTGCGCTGCGCTGGCATTAAACAACCAACGGGCTTCAATGTACTCAAGACCTTTATTCATCATGGTGGCCGAATCAACAGAGATTTTTCTCCCCATCGACCAGTTCGGATGTGCACAGGCCTGATCCGGCGACATGGCGCTAAGATCAGCTAAATCTGTGTCACGAAAAGGACCACCCGATCCCGTAAGGATAATCGACTCAATGCCATTATCCCGCAGGTCAGCGTAACCTAACTGATGCTGGATGGTAGCCGGTAAACTCTGAAAAATGGCGTTATGCTCACTGTCGACTGGTAGTAACTGCGCGTTATGATGACGCACCGCCTCCATAAACAAACGGCCGCAGGTGACAAGCGATTCTTTGTTGGCCAGCAGCACCGTTTTTCCGGCGCGAATGGCTGCCAGCGTCGGCAGCAAACCGGATGCGCCGACAATTGCCGCCATCACCTGATCCACGTCATCCAGCGCAGCCAGCTCACAGGCTGCCTGAACGCCGGAGAGCACTTCAGTATCGATCCTGATTGCTCTCAGTCGCTCACGCAGCGCAGCGGCGGATGCCTCATCTGCCATGCAGGCGTAGCGCGGCGTAAAAGCCGCGCACTGTTCGGCCATCAGCGCCACATTGTGGCCAGCGACCAGCGCAGTAATCTGATAAAGCGCCGGGTTGGCGCGAACCACTGCCAGCGTACTGGTGCCGATCGAGCCGGTGGATCCCAGCAGAGTTAATCGCTTCATGAGGCTATCCGTGTGAAGTCAGCGTGCCCTCAGGCACAATGTAAAACGCCGCCAGATGTCGCATTCATACGAATACCTCTCTGTACGGCGTTTTGTCCGGCAGTGATGGGATTAGAAATCCATCAGCTCCGACTCTTTTTCAGACAGTGCGGCATCAACTTTCTTGATGTACGCATCGGTCATTTTTTGCACTTCATCCTGCGCACGACGTTCGTCGTCTTCGCTGATCTCTTTATCTTTCAGCAGCGCTTTGATTTTATCGTTGGCATCGCGACGGACGTTACGTACCGACACACGGCCCTGCTCGGCTTCGCCGCGCACGATTTTAATCAGATCTTTACGACGCTCTTCTGTCAGGGCAGGCAGCGGAACACGGATGTCGGTACCGGCTGAACTTGGGTTCAGACCGAGATCAGACTTCATGATCGCTTTTTCGACTGCCGGACTCAGTGAACGGTCAAACACGTTGATTTTCAGCGTGCGTGAATCTTCCACAGTGACAGAAGCCAGCTGACGCAGTGGCGTCGGCGTGCCGTAATATTCGACGACGATGCCGTCAAGCAGCGAAGGTGAAGCACGACCGGTGCGCACTTTGCTGATGGTAGTTTTGAATGCTTCAACGCATTTTTCCATGCGCGTGTCAGCATCTTTTTTGATGTCGTTAATCACGTTGAAACCCTTGGATTCGGTTTGACCTGGCCAGTTCCGGCATAACCGGAAGCGGGATCGATAATCATCGATAATCCTGACTGGTGCGCGATGCATTCTCATCGCGCTGACAGAATATACCTTATTTTATCTCGCCTCGGGTATTAATGCGTAATCAGAGTCCCTTCTTTTTCACCCATCACTACACGACGCAGTGCGCCAGGTTTATTCATGTTGAAAACACGGATAGGCAATTTGTGGTCACGCGCCAGGGTAAAGGCCGCCAGATCCATCACTTTCAGCTCTTTATCCAGTACTTCAGCATAGCTCAGTTGCTCATAAAGCGTTGCGTCCGGGCTTTTCACCGGGTCGGCAGAGTAGACGCCGTCAACTTTGGTCGCTTTCAGCACCACGTCCGCTTCAATCTCAATGCCGCGCAAACACGCCGCAGAGTCGGTGGTAAAGAACGGGTTACCGGTACCGGCGGAGAAAATCACCACGCGGTTGTTACGCAGCAGGCTGATCGCTTCTGCCCAGCTGTAGTTGTCGCAGACGCCATTCAGTGGAATCGCTGACATCAGGCGTGCGTTCACATAGGCGCGGTGCAGTGCATCACGCATCGCCAGGCCGTTCATCACGGTTGCCAGCATACCCATGTGGTCACCCACGACGCGGTTCATCCCTGCCTGCTGCAGGCTTGCGCCACGGAACAGGTTCCCTCCGCCAATCACTACGCCAACCTGGATGCCCAGTTCAACCAGCTCTTTTACCTCTTGTGCCATGCGGTCAAGCACACTCGCGTCGATACCAAAACCTTCAGCGCCTTGCAGAGCTTCGCCGCTGAGTTTAAGCAGGATACGTTGATAAACAGGTTTTGCGTTGGTCGCCATGGTCAGTTCTTCCTGGAAGATTGGGTGTAAAGGAGAAGTAAATTCTGATCGATCATCCGCTTACCGCAAAGAAAATGCTATTGGGATGAAACTGAAAACGTGTCTGTTGCGATTCACAGACAAAAAAGAACCGCCGGATGGCGGTTCTTTCAAAGCATTAAGACTGTTTGGACATTGCTGCAACTTCTGCAGCGAAGTCAGACTCAACTTTCTCGATGCCTTCACCCACTTCGAAGCGGATGAAGTTAATCACGTCAGCGCCCTGCTCTTTCAGAGCCTGGCCAACGGTTTTGCTTGGGTCGATAACGAAAGCCTGACCTGTCAGAGAGACTTCGCCGGTGAATTTCTTCATACGGCCTTCAACCATCTTCTCTGCGATCTCTTTTGGCTTGCCAGACTGCATCGCGATGTCCAGCTGAACCTGGTACTCTTTATCAACCACGTCAGCAGAAACGTCTTCTGGCTTAACGAATTCAGGTTTGCTTGCTGCAACGTGCATTGCGATCTGTTTGATCAGATCTTCGTTAGCGCCTTTCGCTGAAACCAGAACGCCGATACGTGCGCCGTGCAGGTAGCTGCCCAGCTCTGCGCCTTCCAGGATTGCAACGCGACGGATGTTGATGTTCTCACCGATTTTAGCAACCAGTGCAACGCGCTCTTCTTCGAACTGCGCTTTCAGAACTTCAACGTCGGTAACGCGATTAGCGGCAGCCGCTTCCAGAACTTTGTCTGCGAACGCCTGGAAACCGCCATCTTTTGCAACGAAGTCAGTCTGGCAGTTCACTTCCAGAATCACGCCGTAGTCGCCAACGATCTTGGTTTTGATTACGCCATCAGCAGCAACGTTGCCTGCTTTTTTCGCTGCTTTGATTGCGCCAGACTTACGCATGTTCTCAATCGCCAGCTCAATGTCGCCGTTCGCTTCAGTCAGCGCTTTTTTGCAATCCATCATGCCAGCGCCAGTACGCTCGCGCAGTTCTTTTACCAATGCAGCGGTAATGTCAGCCATTCCAGAATCCTCGGTTCGTGCCTGAGTACGTTTGCACCAGCAGACACTTATTTGCGGAAAATTTACTCTGTCCCGCCGTCCGGTTGGG
This sequence comes from Pantoea jilinensis, assembly GCF_019104105.1. Taxonomy (NCBI): domain Bacteria; kingdom Pseudomonadati; phylum Pseudomonadota; class Gammaproteobacteria; order Enterobacterales; family Erwiniaceae; genus Pantoea; species Pantoea jilinensis. Next base: position 3,277,581 of record NZ_CP077746.1, read on the forward strand.
GGCGTGACAGACTTAGATAAAATAAAGGGGCCAGTATAGGCCCCTTACAGATCACATCTGAATGCTAAGGGCTCTTATGCAGAGCAAACCTTAATTAAGCGTTTTCTAAAGACGCTTCTTCAGCTTGCTCAGCCAGGTCCTGAGAGCGGCCTTCGCGAACGGTAGTCGCAACGGCAGTCAGGTACAGGTTTACAGCACGGATCGCATCGTCGTTACCTGGGATAACGAAATCAACGCCATCTGGATCTGAGTTGGTATCAACGATAGCAAATACCGGGATACCCAGGTTGTTTGCTTCTTTGATTGCGATGTGTTCGTGATCAGCATCAACAACAAACAGTGCGTCTGGCAGACCGCCCATGTCTTTGATACCGCCCAGGCTGTTTTCCAGCTTGGCCAGCTCACGCGCACGCATCAGCGCTTCTTTTTTGGTCAGTTTGTCGAAAGTGCCATCCTGAGACTGAATCTCCAGATCTTTCAGACGCTTGATTGACTGACGCACGGTTTTCCAGTTAGTCAGCATGCCACCCAACCAGCGGTGGTTTACGAAGAACTGGTCGCAGCTCAGTGCAGACTCTTTTACTGCCTGGGCAGCAGCGCGTTTAGTACCTACGATCAGGATCTTACCTTTACGGGAAGAGATCTTGTTCAGTTCAGCCAGAGCTTCGTTGAACATAGGTACAGTTTTTTCCAGGTTGATGATGTGAACCTTGTTACGTGCACCAAAGATGAATGGCTTCATTTTTGGGTTCCAGTAACGGGTCTGGTGACCGAAGTGAACACCAGCCTGGAGCATGTCGCGCATGGAAACAGTTGCCATGATAAAACCTCTAAAGTTTGATTGGGGTTGGGCCTCCATGTATCCCATACGACCGACCTCTTTCAAGGCACCCCGGCGTATGTGTCGATACATGTGTGTTTTATTACACATAATGAGAGTTATGCGTTTCCTGCTGACCGAAACAGCCATACAGAGAATCGTCGGCGCGCTTTATACCACAAACCGCCATGGGACGCCAATAAATCATCACTGATAAGCGCCAGCGCGTTCTCTATTTGGCAGCCCATTTACTGGCTGCTAACATGACAGCACAGACCTTATTATTGTCGAAAATTTCGACAACTGCGGATTAATTTAATGGCAATTTCAATCAAAACCCCTGAAGAAATCGAAAAAATGCGCGTCGCGGGCCGGCTGGCCGCCGAAGTGCTGGAGATGATCGAGCCTCATGTTCAACCGGGTGTCACCACCGGCGAGCTGGACCGTATCTGCCACGAACACATCACGCAGAAGCAGCAGGCCGTCTCTGCCTGCCTTGGCTATCACGGTTTTCCGAAATCAGTCTGCATCTCGGTGAATGAAGTGGTTTGTCACGGGATTCCCAGTGACGATCGCCCTCTGAAAGATGGCGATATCGTCAATATCGATGTCACCGTCATTAAAGATGAGTACCACGGTGATACCTCAAAGATGTTTATTGTTGGTAAACCCACTATTCAGGGTGAGCGCCTGTGCCGCGTCACGCAGGAGAGCCTCTATCTTTCCCTGCGTCTGATTAAGCCCGGCATCCGCCTGCGCGAGTTGGGTCGTGCCATTCAGAAGTATGTTGAAGCAAACGACTTCTCTGTCGTACGCGAATATTGCGGTCACGGCATCGGCAAGGGGTTCCACGAAGAGCCTCAGGTATTGCATTACGATGCCGATGATAGCGGCGTCGTGTTACAGGCGGGTATGACCTTTACAGTAGAACCGATGGTCAATGCCGGGGATTACCGCATCCGCACCATGAAAGATGGCTGGACGGTAAAAACCAAAGATCGCAGCTTGTCCGCGCAGTATGAGCATACTATTGTGGTGACGGAAAACGGCTGTGAGATTTTAACCCTGCGCAAAGACGACACGCTGCCCGCTGTGCTCGTCGCCGAAGGGTAATTCCCCCAAAACAGATCAAGCCGGCGCTGAGCCGGCTTTTTTTTGGCTAAAAAAGAGAAGAACTGCATGAGCGTGAGTCTGTCGGAAGATGTGAAAAACGGTCTGGTTGATTCGCCAGCCGAATGGGGTGACGACCAGCTGACCCGCGACATTCTGAAGCCGAGGCTGGAGCTGTTTCAGCAACATCTGGCTGCCGCGTTTGATGCCGGTGAACCCGTTGAGCCGCTGATCGATGCCCGCACGCTGTTTATTGATCGGCTGCTGCGTCGCCTGTGGCACTTCTTTGGCTTTGATGAAATGCCGTCTACCGCGCTGGTCGCCGTTGGCGGCTATGGCCGTGCTGAACTGCATCCGCTCTCTGATATCGATGTTCTGATCCTCAGCCGCCAGCCGCTGGATGAACAGGCTGCGCAACGCACCAGCGATCTCTTAACGCTGATGTGGGATCTTAAACTGGAAGTGGGCCACAGCGTCCGCACGCTGGAAGAGTGTCTGCTGGAGGGATTGTCTGATCTGACCGTCGCCACCAACCTGATCGAATCACGGATGCTGACTGGCGATGTGGCGCTGTTTCTGGAACTGCAGAAAAATATCTTCAGCGACGGTTTCTGGCCCTCATCCCGCTTTTTCGCCGCCAAAATTGATGAGCAGCAGGAGCGCCACAAGCGTTATCACGGCACCAGTTATAACCTCGAGCCCGATATCAAAAGCAGTCCCGGTGGCCTGCGAGACATCCATACGCTGCAGTGGGTTGCCCGACGCCATTTTGGTGCCACTACCCTGGATGAGATGGTCGGCTTTGGTTTCCTCACTGACGCTGAGCGCAGCGAACTCAACGAATGTCAGGAGTTTCTCTGGCGCATCCGCTTTGCCCTGCATCTTTCCCTCCCCCGCTACGATAACCGCCTGCTATTCGATCGCCAGCTCAGTGTGGCGCAGCGCCTGAATTACCAGGGCGAAGGCAATGAGCCGGTCGAACGCATGATGAAGGATTTCTATCGGGTCACACGGCGTATCGGTGAACTGAACCAGATGCTGCTGCAGCTGTTTGATGAGGCGATTCTGGCGCTCTCCACCAGTGAAAAACCCAGGCCTATCGACGACGATTTCCAGCTGCGGGGTGATTTGATCGACCTGCGCGACGAAACGCTGTTCACCCGCGAGCCGCAGGCGATTCTGCGTATGTTCTACGTGATGGTACGTAACGACAGTATCAAAGGGATCTACTCCACCACCCTGCGTCACCTGCGCCATGCACGTCGACATCTTAAACAGCCGCTGTGTCAGATTCCGGAAGCGCGACGCACGTTTATGTCAATTCTGCGCCATCCCGGCGCGGTGAGCCGGGCGCTGGTGCCGATGCATCGTCATAGCGTGCTGTGGGCCTATACACCGCTGTGGGGGCATATCGTCGGACAGATGCAGTTTGATCTGTTCCATGCCTACACCGTGGATGAGCATACTATTCGTGTCCTGCAGAAGCTGGAAAGCTTCGCCAATGAAGCCACCCGTCCTCAGCATCCACTGTGTGTCGAGTTATGGCCACGCCTGCCGCAGCAGGAGCTGTTACTGATGGCTGCGCTGCTGCATGACATTGCCAAAGGGCGCGGCGGCGATCACTCTATTCTTGGCGCGCAGGATGCGCTTGAGTTCGCTGAAATGCATGGCCTTAACTCGCGTGAAACTCAACTGGTGGCCTGGCTGGTTCGTCATCACCTGCTGATGTCTGTCACGGCGCAGCGTCGCGATATTCAGGATCCGACGGTGATCCAGCAGTTTGCTGAGGTGATGCAGAATGAGAACCGGCTGCGCTATCTGGTTTGTCTGACCGTGGCCGATATCTGCGCCACCAATGAAAGTCTGTGGAACAGCTGGAAGCAGAGCCTGTTACGCGAGCTGTTTTTCGCCACCGAGAAGCAGTTACGACGCGGTATGGAAAACAGTCCGGATTTGCGGGAACGGGTGCGTCATCATCGCCTGCAGGCACTGGCACTGCTGCGGATGGATAACATTGATGAAGAGCGTCTGCACCAGATCTGGAATCGTTGCCGCGCGGACTACTTCCTGCGCCATACGCCGAATCAGATTGCGTGGCATGCCCGCCACCTGCTGGTTCACGATCTGAAAAAACCGCTGGTGCTGGTCAGCCCGCAGGCCACCCGTGGCGGGACCGAAATTTTTATCTGGAGTCCCGATCGGCCTCATCTGTTTGCTGCTGTGGCCGGTGAACTCGACCGTCGTAACCTCAGCGTTCACGACGCGCAAATCTTCACCAGCCGGGACGGCATGGCAATGGATACCTTTATTGTGCTGGAACCGGATGGCAGCCCGCTCTCCCCCGATCGCCATCCGATGATCATTCAGGCGCTGGAACAGGCAATCACTCAGTCAGATTGGGTGCCGCCGCGTACCCGTCGTCCGTCGGCCAAACTGCGGCATTTCAGCGTGGATACCGAAGTGAATTTCCTGCCAACGCACACTGACCGTCGCAGCTACCTGGAACTGGTGGCGCTGGATCAGCCAGGCCTGCTGGCGCGGGTCGGCGAAGTCTTTGCCGATCTGGGTGTCTCACTGCACGGTGCACGCATCAGCACCATCGGCGAGCGGGTCGAAGATTTATTTATTCTGGCCAACAGCGAACGTCAGGCACTGGATGAAGAAATGCGCAAAGCGTTGCAACAACGGTTGACAGAGGCCCTTAATCCAAACGATAAAGTGTGACCAGATTCAATTTGTAGACATTACTCTATTTACTTGTGTCGGGCTTTTGTCCGGCACCGCACATGACAGATCAGGAAAAAAATATGCAACAGTTACAGAGCGTTATTGAATCCGCCTTCGAACGTCGCGCTGATATTACCCCTGCCAGCGTCGACAGCGAAACCCGCGATGCCATCAACCAGGTTATCTCCCTGCTGGACAGCGGTGAGCTGCGCGTTGCTGAGAAGATCGACGGCGAGTGGGTAACGCATCAGTGGCTGAAGAAAGCAGTGCTGCTCTCTTTCCGCATTAATGACAATCAGGTAATGGAAGGTTCAGAAACCCGCTTCTACGACAAAGTCCCGATGAAATTTGCTGGCTGGGATGAAGCGCGTTTCAAAGAAGCGGGTTTCCGCGTCGTGCCGCCTGCAGCTGTTCGTCAGGGTGCTTATATCGCCCGCAACACGGTCCTGATGCCTTCTTACGTCAACATCGGCGCCTTCGTGGATGAAGGCACTATGGTGGACACCTGGGCGACTGTCGGCTCCTGTGCGCAGATTGGTAAAAACGTTCACCTTTCTGGCGGCGTGGGTATCGGTGGTGTGCTGGAACCGTTGCAGGCAAACCCGACCATTATCGAAGACAACTGCTTCATCGGTGCACGCTCTGAAATCGTTGAAGGCGTGATTGTTGAAGCAGGCTCAGTGATCTCAATGGGCGTTTACATCGGTCAGAGCACCAAAATCTATGACCGCGAAACCGGTGAAGTCCACTACGGCCGTGTTCCTGCCGGTTCCGTCGTGGTCTCAGGTAACCTGCCGTCTAAAGATGGCAGCTACAGCCTCTACTGTGCCGTGATCGTGAAGAAAGTGGATGCGAAGACGCTGGGTAAAACCGGCATTAACGAACTGCTGCGCACCATCGACTGAGTAAAATGACGGGCTGGAAAGCAGCCCGTCATCTTTTCTTTACAGCTATTCCTGAACAACATGCTTCGCGTCGCGAATTAACTGGTGCGTTTAGTTTTCATCCAGGTCATAATCCGCGCCAGTTAAATCCTGTCGCGCAATGTTCATCCCGCTTATTTATGTCTAAAGTTGACGGACGTCATGAACAAGTCTGCGCGCTTCTCACTTTTGATGGAAACAACGCTATGTATGACAATCTGAAAAGCTTAGGTATCAGTAACCCGGACGACATTGACCGCTACAGCCTGCGTCAGGAAGCCAACAACGACATTCTGAAGATTTACTTCCGCAAAGATAAAGGCGAGTTTTTCGCAAAGAGCGTCAAATTCAAATATCCGCGTCAGCGCAAAACTGTTGTTGCCGATCACGCAACCCAGGGCTACAAAGAAGTTCAGGAAATCAGCCCGAATCTGCGTTATGTCATCGATGAACTGGACCAGATTTGCCAGCGTGACCAGGTTGAAGTGGATCTGAAACGCAAAATTCTGGATGACCTGCGTCACCTGGAAAGCGTGGTTTCCCACAAGATCACTGAAATTGAATCGGATCTGGAAAAATTAACCCGTAACAGCCGTTAATTTTTTGTCCGACGAGAGAGGCCAGCTTTGCTGGCCTTTTTTATGCCCTGAATTCGGCTCCTATCCCTGCTCATCCAGCTGTAAAGCCACATAGAGCAACAGCCTGTCATCGAAATGGCCAAGATTCAGTCCGGTGAGTTCAGAAATCCGGTTTAGCCGATATTCCAGCGTATTGCGATGAATGAACAGCGCACGCGCGGTGGCGCTTGGCTGGACATTATGGGTGAACCACGCGATTAACGTGCGTCGCAGCAAGCCGTTGTTATCCATGTTCTTAAGCTTCGCCAGTGGCCGGGCCAGTTCGTTGGCCTGCCAGCCGCCACGCAGGCTGTCGAGCAGCACCGGCAACACCAGATCCTGATAAAAATAGCTGCGTAACTCGGGCATACGTTGCTTGCCCACCATCATTGTGGTGCGTGCGGTCCGGTAAGAGCGTGCAATGCTGCCAGGCCCGCTAAAGAAGTTGCCCAGTGCGATACGCATCCGTAAATGTCCGCTCTCTTTCATCCGCTGCAGTAACTGTTCCACGCGGCGGCGATGATCCTCCTGGTCGTAGCGTCCATGTCCATTCAGTGCGGGCTTCAGCACCACCATTTCGGTCAGCGACACAATAGCGATCAGATTATCGCGCTCCGGCGTGGTCAGCAGCGTTTGCAGCTGCTGTAACTCTGACATCGCGCTGTCGACGCCGAGCTGACCGCTGTCCACTTCCAGCACGGCGACCACACGCGGCTGATTGAGATCGATGCCCAAGCGCTGTGCCCATTCAGTCAGTTGTGGCGACAGGGTATCGCTGCGGATCAGGTTCAGCACCAGCTCTTCACGCAGACGGCTGTCCTGCGCCAGCATATGCAGCAATCGCGCCTGTTCCAGCATCATCTCTGCGGTCATGCAGACCAGTTCGCCATAATGTCGCAGCGCCAGTGGCTCGCCCGTCAGCCCAATGACCCCGACAATGTCACCGTCGATGCGCAGCGGCAGATTAATGCCAGGCCGCACACCATGAAGATGTTTAGCCACCGCCTCATCAATATCGACAACACGCCCCTGAGAGAGCACCAGCAACGCACCTTCGTGCAACTCCCCAATACGCTCCCGGTCACCGCTGCCGATGATCCGGCCCCGCGCATCCATCACGTTGACATTACTGTCAATAATTTTCATGGTGCGTGCCACGATATCCTGCGCCAGCCGGGCATCAAGGTGATAGGTAGCCATCCATTACTCCTGGAAAAGAGGGTGAGAAACAGAATACGCATGGGTTGCGCACAGAGCATTGTGCAACTGCACAGAGCCGGGCAATCATTTACCGAATTTGCGGAGAGCATCACACTCTGGCGGCGCGGAAGGCGGGCATAAAAAAGGCGGACCGCAGTCCGCCTCATGAACAGTTGTTATACCGTTACTGCATCAGCAGATAGATGCTGCTGTCACCACGTTTCACATTCAGCGCCAGAACGGCTGGTTTGGTGTCGAGGACTTTTCGCAGCTCACCGAGGTTGGTTACCGGCTGCTGGTTAACTCCCTGGATCACGTCACCCTTTTTCAGGCCGATACGCGCTGCGGCGCTGCCGGGTTTCACATTATCCACGCGAACACCTTTATCACCGGTTTCAACATTGCTGAGGTCAGCCCCTTCAATGCCGTTGTAAATGGTGGCGGACTGCACTTTCGCCTGGCTGCTCTGCTGCAAGGTAACCGAGACATCAACGGGTTTGCCGTCGCGCAGCAGGCCCAGTTTCAGTGTGGTGCCAACCGGCAGCGAACCCACTTCCGCACGCAGAGAAGCAAAGCTGCTCAGCGGTTTGCCATTCATTGAAACAATCACGTCACCCGCTTTAATACCCGCTTTAGCCGCCGCAGAGTCTGGCAGCACCTGGCTGACAAAGGCACCACGCTGTGCATCAACCTTCATCGCTTTTGCCAGCTCGGAGTTCAGTTCAGTCCCCTGCACGCCCAGCTCGCCACGTTTCACCTGACCAAACTCAACCATCTGAGCCGTCAGGTTTTTAACCATGTTGCTTGGGATAGCAAAGCCGATACCGATGTTGCCGCCATCCGGCGCCAGAATAGCGGTGTTAATCCCTATCAGTTCACCATTAAGGTTAACCAGCGCACCACCGGAGTTACCCCGGTTAATTGCCGCATCCGTCTGGATAAAGTTTTCGTAGTTTTCCACGTTCAGGCCGCTGCGTCCCAGCGCCGAGACGATCCCGGAGGTGACGGTCTCACCCAGACCATACGGGTTGCCGATCGCCACGGTGTAGTCACCGACGCGCAGGCTGTCGGAGTCAGCGATTTTCACAGCAGTCAGATTTTTAGCGTCCTTCAGCTGAATCAGTGCAATGTCAGAGCTGGGATCTTTACCAATGACTTTGGCGTCATAATGACGACCATCGCTGAGCTGCACCTGAATTTTAGTGGCGTTGTTCACCACGTGGTTGTTCGTCACCACATAGCCTTTTTCAGCGTTGATGATGACGCCCGACCCGAGAGCCCGGAATTTTTCCTGCTGGGTATCAGGGCCTGGCGCGCCACCGTTACCGCCCGCGCCGTCACCGCTCTGACACATGGGTGATCCCTGGAACGGGGAACCGTCCTGGCAGAAGGGCGAGTTGTCGCCAAAGAATTGCTGAAACTGCTGCGGCATGCGCGGGGTTTTCACGGTGGTGGTACCCTCAACGCTGATACTGACCACAGACGGCATTACCTTTTCCAGCATAGGCGCCAGGCTAGGGAGTTGCTGGCTATCGGAAGAGGCCGTTTGCGCAGCAAAAACAGTAACTGGGGCGAGCGCCATGCTCAGGCTCAACGCCAGCGCACTTAACACTAAAGTCTTTTTTTTCATTTTTCATTTCTCGATAAGATTACTGTTCAGACCATTGCTGTGGTCGAAAGGTGAGATAAATGTTTTAGCGCGAAATTTCTTTAAAAGTTTAAGTCAAAGGTAAAAATTTATTCGCGGCCTTTACAAACGCCGGCTTATTCTACAGCCATCAGTCGGCGATACTCATCCCAGGCATAGAGATCGGTCATTCCACTGATATAATCCTGAATAAGCCGGAAGCGATAATAACGTTCCCACAGCAGCCGCTGATATTTATGCTCTACCACAAGGGTACGCATCTTTTGCAAATAGGCTTTACGGTGTTTACCAGAAAGCTTATGAAAAAGCCGGGTTTCAATCGGATGCTGACGCAGGAAGTCTTCATTTATCAGCGTGGTGAAAGCCTCATAGTTCAGGCGCATCAGCGGCTGATAGATCTCCAGCAGCCCTTTGATTACGCGGTATCCCTGCAACTCCAGCTGCTCGACTTCAGAGTGATTAAAGACCTGCTGGCGCGCAACAGTTTTAAACAGTTGCAGTAACCGGCCCTCTTCACCCTCATCTTCCAGCAGCGCGTGATTGAAACTGCCATCGAATATAGCAGGCAGATTATCAACGAAACGTTTCACGGCATAACTTACCAGCACGCTCTGAACATTTACGCGTAATGACATAAAAAATTGATCGCTGCGGCTTCGCCGTTTTTTACTGCAGGCTTCGCGCCAGGCTTCACCAATAGTCCGGCTGAAGGCGTCATTATTTTTAACCGGCCCCCAGGCTTTATTGAGAAACTCAAACAAACTCTCAACATTAAAGATATCTTTTTCTACAGCGTCGTCCAAATCGGCAATACAATAGGAGATATCATCCGCCGCTTCCATTATATAGGTAAGCGGAAAGCGATGGTGTTCTTCCATATTGGTGGCAGCACGTAAATCCGCAATATACTCCTGCTCAGAGAGATAAAAGCCGGGTTTCTTCATTAAGACGCTAAATTCGGCAGGTTTTTCACCCTGCCACCAGGCGGGTGCGGTATATTTCAGGATGCAGGCGACCTGAGAATAACTGAGATTGAGTTGCAGCAGCGTATGCACCATACGAATGGCCTGCGCATTGCCCTCAAAATGGCAGAGGTCCTGGCGGATCATGGCATTCAGCTGATCAAAAGCCTTCCGCTGTTCTTCTCCTTCAACGCCCGCTACCAGCGGATCCACCAGTTCGGCAGAGAGGTTCTCTTCAAACCAGTCGTTAATGGCGGCCTCGCCAAAATGGCCAAACGGCGGATTACCGACGTCATGCAGCAGACACGCCATCTCGATCAGACTTTCAAACGCGCCTTCCATCTCATCCAGTCCATACTGCGCCAGCCCGCCCTGCATCTTCAGGGTTTGCAGAATCTCTTTGGTGATGTAGCGCCCGGTTTGCTGCACCTCCAGCGAGTGCGTCAGGCGGGAGCGAACGGCGGCGTTGCGCTCCAGTGGAAAGACCTGCGTTTTCTGCTGCAGACGCCGGATAGCGGCCGAGTTGATAATTCGTCCACGGTCGCTCTCAAAATGGCGGGTAATGTAATATTCACCTTCCGGATCTTTTCGGCTGTTATAAGGGCGTGAGAAGCTGATCTTCTTCCTGAAATTGATCGCCGACATGAATTACCCCTGACTTTTTCGTGAATTAATCCCCTGAATGCCATGGTAGACTATGCCCTAAATTTTGATTCTTTACATTAGCGGAACTCACTATGAAAGCAGGCATTATTGGCGCGATGGAGCAGGAAGTCACACTGCTGCGTGACAAAATTGAAAACCGTCAAACGCTGACACTGGCGGGTTGTGAAATCTATACCGGCACCCTGCAGGGCGTTGAAGTGGCACTGCTGAAATCGGGCATTGGTAAAACCTCTGCCGCGCTGGGTACCACGCTGCTGCTGCAGCTCTGCAAGCCGGATGTGGTGATCAACACCGGGTCGGCAGGCGGTTTAGCACCGTCACTGAGCGTCGGCGATATCGTGGTATCAGATGAAGTGCGTTATCACGATGCTGACGTCACCGCTTTTGGTTATGAGCCAGGCCAGATGGCGGGTTGCCCTGCTGCGTTTGTGGCAGACAGCAAGCTTATCGCGGCTGCCGAAGCCTGCATTAAGCAGCTGGACCTGAATGCTGTACGCGGTCTGGTGGTAAGCGGTGATGCCTTTATCAATGGCGCTGAGCCGCTGGCGCGCATTCGGAGTCTGTTCCCGCAGGCGATTGCGGTTGAGATGGAAGCGACCGCTATCGGTCACGTCTGTCATCAGTTCCAGGTGCCGTTTGTGGTGGTCCGCGCGATTTCAGACGTGGCCGATAAAGAATCGCACCTTAGCTTTGATGAATTCCTGAGCGTTGCAGCGACGCAATCGTCGCTGATGGTGGAGAACCTGCTGGCGCATCTGGCGCGTGGCTAAAACGCTGCTGTTCTGCTGGCTGCTGCTATTAAGCGGCAGCCTGCTCGCTTCCCCACCGCGTGTTATCACCCTCGCTCCACACCTTACCGAACTCGCCTTTGCTGCCGGGATTACGCCGATCGCAGTCAGCGCCTGGTCCGACTATCCGCCGCAGGCGAAACAGATTGAACAGGTCGCCAACTGGCAGGGCATCAAAACCGAGCGTATTCTGCAGCTCAAGCCGGATCTGGTCCTGGCCTGGCGCGGCGGTAATCCGCAGCGGCAGATTGAGCAGTTGCAGCAGCTCGGCGTACCCATTAAATGGATTGATCCACTGACACTGGATGAGATGTTCACGGCACTGGCCGATCTGGGCCGCTGGAGTCCCAGGCCAGAGCAGGCCGCCAGCGCGGCCAGAGCGCTACGACAGCAGGCAGCGGCGCTGCGACAGCGCTATACTCATCTGACTGCGGTTCCGCTTTTTTTGCAGTTTGGTCAGCAGCCGCTTTTTACCGCCGCCAGAGCCACGCTGCAAAATGAAGTTATTACGTTATGTGGTGGCAGGAATATTTTTGCTGACAGCCGCGTCAGCTGGCCGCAGGTCAGCCGTGAGCAGGTGCTGATGCGCCATCCTCAGGCCGTGGTTATAGCCGGAGGTGCACAGCAGGCGGAGAACATTCGTACTTACTGGCGGCCACAGCTCACGGTGCCGGTGATCGCCATTAACGAGGACTGGTTAAGCCGGCCGGGTCCGCGGCTGCTGCTGGCGGCGCAGCAACTCTGTTCGGCGTTGCATCCCGCACAATAAGTCCACGCATCGATTAAAGAAACAGCCTTTTTTGCCGTTAATCAATACCAGAGACGAGCGGGCCACGTATGCTCACCGTCCTTTTAGCGCCGCGGCGCTTTTTAAAACACCAGGAACCTTATATGACCAGAGCACTGCTGCTGGCCATAGGGCTTTTGATCACCGGATCTGCTTTTGCGGGATCGATAAATGGCTCTATAGGCGCCAGGCTTGTCATCTATTCACGCTGTGAAATCAACACGGCTAACGGTCCGCTTTTGCCGCAAATCAACTGTGGCAGACAGGCAAGCGCGCAGCCACGCGTAACCCAAAGTCAGATTCAATCGCAGGGAAGCCTGAAGCAGAGTAACCGGCTGGTCACAATAGAGTGGTAAATGAGGCCGTCGGAGTGACGGCCTGCGCGATCAGATACTGAAGGATGAGCCACAGCCACAGGTGGTTTTGGCATTCGGGTTGGTCACGATAAAGCGCGATCCTTCCAGGCCTTCCGTATAATCAACCGAACCGCCCACCAGATATTGCAGGCTCATTGGATCAACGACCAGTGAGACGCCCTGCTTTTCAATTGTCATATCGCCATCGTTCAGCTGGTCGTCAAACGTAAAGCCATACTGGAAACCACTGCAACCGCCACCGGTGATATAGACGCGAAGTTTCAGCGCCGGGTTCTCTTCATCGGCAATCAGGTTTTTCACCTTGGTGGCTGCGGCGTCGGTAAACTGCAACGGCAGTGCTACTACTTCATCACTCATGTTTTACTCCGGTAAACGCCCAGGTCAGAAAACGACCTTAATAACGCTATTATCAGTCAGCACCTCAGCGCAATCAAGCTCTGCCCTTCGCACTCTGTGCCGCTTTCCCCTCCGTTCAGGACGCTGTGGGTGAATCCACCTTTCGTCTGCTGCTGCTCTTCCGTAGAATGGCGCAATATTTTTCTGAAACGCTGGAGCCGAAAATGAGTAAGTCCGAACAACTGTTTGCCGAGGCACAACGCCTGATTCCGGGTGGGGTAAACTCGCCAGTACGCGCATTTACCGGTGTGGGTGGCGTTCCACTGTTTATTGAACATGCTGATGGTGCGTATCTGTATGACGCTGATGGCAAAGCCTATATCGACTATGTCGGCTCATGGGGACCGATGGTGCTGGGCCATAACAACGCGGCGATCCGTAATGCGGTGATCGAAGCAGCCCAGCGCGGCCTGAGCTTTGGCGCACCGACCGAAATGGAAGTGACCATGGCGCAGCTGGTGTGTGAGCTGGTGCCGAGCATGGAGATGGTGCGGATGGTTAACTCCGGTACCGAAGCGACCATGAGCGCAATCCGTCTGGCTCGAGGCTTTACCGGCCGCGATAAAATTATTAAGTTTGAAGGCTGCTATCACGGCCATGCCGATCATTTGCTGGTGAAAGCCGGTTCCGGTGCCCTGACGCTGGGTCAGCCAAACTCGCCGGGCGTACCAGCAGATTTCGCTAAACATACCCTGACCTGCACTTTCAACGATCTCGACTCCGTGCGCAGCGCCTTCGAGCAATATCCTGATGCCATCGCTGCCATCATCGTTGAGCCGGTTGCCGGTAATATGAACTGCATCCCGCCGCAGCCAGAATTCCTGCCGGGCCTGCGCGCGCTCTGCGATGAGTTCGGCGCACTGCTGATTATCGATGAAGTGATGACCGGCTTCCGTGTGGCGCTGGGTGGCGCGCAGGCTCACTACAATGTACGTCCTGACCTGACCTGCCTCGGAAAAATTATCGGTGGCGGGATGCCAGTCGGTGCATTCGGTGGCCGTCGCGACGTGATGGCTGCACTGGCGCCGACCGGCCCGGTTTATCAGGCAGGAACGCTCTCCGGTAACCCGATCGCGATGGCTGCCGGTTTTGCCTGCCTGACGCAGATCGCGCAGCCGGGCACGCACGAGAAGCTCGATACCCTGACCCGCAAGCTGGCAGAGGGTCTGCGCGAAGCCGCACAACAGCAAAATATTCCGCTGGTGATTAACCATGTTGGCGGGATGTTTGGCCTGTTCTTCACCGATGCTGACAGCGTGACCTGTTACGCCGATGTGACCCGCTGCGATGTGGAACGCTTTAAAACCTTCTTCCATCTGATGCTGGAGGAAGGCGTTTACTTTGCGCCATCAGCTTATGAAGCGGGCTTCATGTCACTGGCGCACAGCGAAGAGGATATTCAGCGCACGGTTGATGCCGCGCGTCGTTGTTTCGCGAAGCTGTAATTTCGGTAACGTTAAAGATGAAGACCGGCTTGCGCTGGTCTTTTTTTTAACCTGAACGACGCAGCAACCAGATAAAGTAAGGTGCACCTAAAAATGTCGCCATCAGCCCGGCAGGAATTTGATCCGGGAATGCCAGCATTCGCCCGCACCAGTCAGCCAGCACCATCAGTCCCGCCCCCAGTAATCCCGACAACAGCAGTTGCGGCAAGGCACGCCGGAATCCCAACATGCGCGCCATGTGCGGCGCCATTAATCCAACAAAACTCAGCGGACCAATAGTCAGCGTTGCGCTGGCGGTCAGCGCGGCTGCCAGCAGCAGCAGACTCAGCCGCGCGGGCGTTAATGCCATGCCGGCCGAGCGTGCGGTAGCACTTCCCAGCGGCAGCAGCGTCAGCCAGCGGCTCGCCAGTGGTGCCAGCGAGACCAGCAGCAGCGCACAGAGTGCGCTCTGGATCGCCTGACTGCCGCTGATGTTATAGGTTGAGCCGGAGATCCAGCTCAGCAGCCCGCCCATGCGGGGATCGCCACTTGCCAGCAGCAGCATCAGCAGGGTGACAAAGGCGCTGTTAAGCGCCATACCCGCCAGCAGCATTCTCTCAGGTGAGAAGCCGCCACGACTGGCTACCGCCATGATCACCAGCAGCGTCAGCGCGGCCCCCATCGCACCGGCGGGCAGCAGCCATGCCATCGCATCGCCCGGCACTAAGAACATCATGACGACGACGCCACAGGCGGCACCTGAACTGATGCCCAGCACTTCCGGGCTGGCCATAGGATTACCGGTCAGCCGCTGGATCAGGCTCCCCGCCACGCCCAGCATCAGGCCGGTCACCAGCGCAGCCAGCACGCGCGGTGCACGCCACGGAAGCAAAGAGTGCAGCATCTCGCCCGATGACCCGACCCAGCCCAGCGCATCACGCCCAAACGCCAGCGCACCCCACACCAGCAGGGCAAGCACCGCGAGACCCGTCAGCGTCCAGCGCAACAGGTTTTGTCGCTCGGCGGGTACGTTGTCGCCCTGATTCAGGGCGGGCGGCACTGAACCCGTACGCAGTCGCGGCAGCAGCCACAACAAAATGGGTACACCGAGCAGTGCCGTGGCCGTTCCGGTCGGGATATCGCGCCAGTGTGCGCTAAGCCATAACACGCAACTGTCGGCCAGCCACAGCAGCAGCGCGCCGGTAAGCGGTGCCAGCAGCATCCGGCTGAGGAGCCGTCGACCACCCAGCAGCTTCGCCAGCAGCGGCGCAAACAGTCCGATAAAACCGATGATACCGGCGACATTCACCAGCTGTGCACTAAGCAGGATTGCCAGCCCGAGGCCACCGATACGCGCCACCGAGAGCGCCAGCCCCAGATTTTTTGCTACACCATCATCCAGCCCCATCAGTGTCAGCGGACGCAGCAGCGCCAGCGCCAGCAGAAACGCCAGCAGCAGGCGCGGCCAGAGCTGCTGCACATTTTCCCAGCTCATCTGATTCAGCGCGCCGGTGCTCCACAGAAACATGTTCTGCAGCTGATCGTGATTGAAGATAGCGAAGATTTGATTTACCGCACCGCTGTAGAAGCTCAGCACCAGCCCGGCCAGAATCAGCGTCACCGGCGACAGACGTTTGCCCCAGGCCACACCAAACACCAGCGCGGCCACCAGCAACGCTCCGCCAAGCGCGGCAAACTGCTGTGTCAGCGCGCCGCCCGGCAGATGCCACAGCGTCGCCACGGTAATGCCCAGCTGTGCGCCGGAAGAGACACCCAGCGTGGTGGGTTCGGCCAGCGGGTTCCGCAATATCTGCTGAAACAGCAGACCGGCAAGCCCCAGCCCGGCGCCCACCAGCAGCGCCAGCGCCGTGCGCGGCAGCAGGCTGTAGTGAAACACCATCTGCGGCAGGCTATCGACCGTCGGTGACCAGAATGCCTGCCACCACTCATGCTGCGGCAGCGCATGGTGCAGATTAACCAGCGTCAGGCTGAGTGAGAGCAGAAACAGCAGGCTGAGGAGACCTGCGGGAAACAGAGCATGGCGCATCAGTGCGTCTCCAGCGCGCGTTCCAGCACGCGAACAAAGTGCAGCGCCGAAAGCGTAGCACCGTAATACCAGACTGCAGGGACGCGCTGAAAGCGTCCGGTGCGAACAAACGGCATGGCCTGCCACAGCGGGCTGCGCATCAACTGCTGCATCTCTGCGTCATTGTCATGATCAAAACAGATGACATCCACATTTCCAGCCTGCGCCAGCTGCTCGATGCCGATTACCGCGCTACCCCAGAAATTTGTTTCGCCCTGCCAGCCATTTTTCAGGCCCAGCAGCGTCATTACTTCCAGGAACAGACTGTTTTTACCAAAGGTGATGGCGTGACGGCTGTCAAGCAGCGACATCAGCAGAATCGTGCGTCCGGCATAGGGCGCCAGCCGCTGACGCGCCTGTGCCAGTTGCGCATCGACCTCGCGCAGATGTTGCTCAGCGCGATCGCGTAATCCAAGTCTCGCCGCCAGCTTACGCAGCGATGCCCGCGCGGCGGTGAAGGGTTTCCCGTCGCCGCTGTGAAGGTCAAAGCCCATGATCGGTGCGATGCGTGTAAGTTTCTCTTCAGGCGGGCCATAGCCATTTGAACAGAGGATCAGCGACGGCTGCATTTGTGCCATCAGCTCAAGATTAGGTTCGGTGCGCAGACCCACATCGATCACGTCCGCAGGCAGCGGCGGCTCCCCGACCCAGATGTTGTAGTTGTGCAGATCAGCCACGCCCCAGGGCGTAACGCCCAGAGCGATCAACAGTTCGGTGGGAAGCCACTCCAGTGCAATAATCCGGCCCGGATTGGGCGTGGCAGCACGCAGGGGAAGTGCACAAAACAGTGGCGAGGCCGCGAGTGCCAGCAACAGTCGGCGGCGATAAAGATCGGGCATCATCCTTTCCTTAACAAACAAAACTGACCGGCGCGCCGCCCTGCGGATGCGGTAAAATGCCCATCGGGATGCCATAAATCGCGCCGAGCACCTCAGGCTGCATAATCGCCTGCGCGTTACCTTCGGCAATCATCGCGCCCTGACGCAGCGCCACCAGATGATCGCAGTAGCGGGCTGCCATATTGATATCGTGCAACACCGCAATTACGGTTAAGCCGCGCTGCTGGCTCAGATCTTTTATCAGCGCCAGCACCTCAACCTGATGAGCGATATCCAGCGCCGACGTCGGTTCATCCAGCAGCAGACAGCGACTGTTCTGCGCCACCATCATCGCCAGCCAGGCGCGCTGACGCTCACCGCCCGACAGACTGTCCACCAGTCGCCCGGCAAAGGGCTTTAGCCCGACCTGGGCAATCGCATCTTCTACCCTGTCCCGATCGTCCTGCCCGAAACGGCCCAGCGCGCCGTGCCAGGGATAGCGACCAATCGCCACCAGTTCACGCACCGTCATCCCTTCGGCTGCCGGTAACTGCTGCGGCAGATAGGCCACCTCGCGGGCAAACGCTTTGCTGTTCCAGCGCCCGACCGGCTGCTGATTCAGCAGCACCTCTCCGCCGCTGGCCACGTGATGACGGCCCAGCATTTTCAACAGCGTCGACTTACCGGAACCGTTATGACCAATCAGCGCGGTCATTTTGCCAGGTGGAAAGGTCAGCGAGAGGGGCTGAAGGAGAGTTCGGCCGGGCACTTCAAAACTGGCGTTTGCCAGCGTAAAAGTCGCCTCTTCTGCGTGCGGATGCGGCATGGTTATCCCTGTGAACGAACGGGCGCCGAAGCGCCCGGTTAAATCAGAATCTGAAGGTCGCGGTGCCGACAATCTTACGCTCCGCGCCCCAGTAGCAGGCGTATTCCCGGTAGCAGCTGGCGACATACTCGCGGTTGAACAGATTGTTGACGTTAACGCCCACCGTTGAGCCCGGCAGACCGAAACGACCGAGGTCATATTTAAGCGCCGCATCTACCGTGGTGTAACCGGCAACCTTAAAGTTCTGGTTCTGCTCGGTGCCGGTGCTGTAGAGACCCTGGCTCTCGCCGACATAACGCACACCCGCGCCCACTGTCACACCCGACAGGGCTGTCTCGTGGAAGGTGTAGTCACTCCAGAGTGAGGCCATATTTTTAGGGACGCTCACCGGCGTTCGGCCTTTCAGCTGCGTATCTTCGGTATATTCCGCATCGGTATAGGTGTAGGACGCCGTCAGGTTAACGTTGGCATTCAGCGCCGCTTTCGCTTCCAGCTCTACGCCGCGCGACCGGATTTCACCGCTCTGCACGCTGGCAAACGGATGATTGAACGTATCAGGATCGGCCGTCAGGTTTTTGGTTTTGGTCAGTTGAAAAACGGCTGCGGTGAGCACAACCGGACGATCTTTAGGTACGTACTTCACGCCCGCTTCATACTGTTTAGCGCGCGACGGATCGAATGCCTGGCCATCAAAGGTCGATCCGGCATTTGGAATAAAGGCTTCGCTGTAGCTGAAATAAGGCGCGATGCCGTTATCAAACACGTAGTTCAGACCACCACGCCAGGTAAAGGCCTGATCGTTCTGGCGATCAACGGTGTCCGTCACCCGATCGTAAACCGAAGTCATGGCATAGTCGTAGCGGCCGCCCAGTGTCAGCACCCAGCGGTTCCATTCCATCTGATCCTGTGCATAGAGGCCGGTTTGACGCTGCTTGTTGAGGTGCTGATAGGGATTGGCAAATGGCGTGACGCTATTATCGCCATATTGCGGATTTACCGCATTCAGGTTCGATGCCGAGCCAAACTGTGCGTCGATATCATTGCGGGTCCGCTGGAAGTCCACGCCCAGCAACAGCGTATGATCAACCTGACCCGTGGCAAACTTCGCCTGCGCCTGGTTATCCACCGCAAACTGATTGAGCTTCTCTTCTGAAACGGCCGAACCTCGCGTGATCTGCTGCGTCTCCGGCAGGAAACCGTTACCATAAATACTGCGGTAATCGGTGCGCAGGTCGGCGTAACGCAGGTTCTGGCGCAGCGTCCAGGTGTCATTGAAGCTATGCTCGGCGTTATAGCCGATCATTTTGGTGGTGCGTGAAATCTTGTTGCTCTGCTCGCCTTCATCGAAGTTGGTCGGCAGTTTATACTGGCTGCCATCGGCACGCGTGATGGGGACGACCGTGCCCTGACGCGGTAGCCAGCCGTAATAGCCGGTTTCGGGTTCGTTCTGGAAATAGGTCAGCAGGTCAACGCGGGTGCGATCGTCGGGACGCCAGCTAAATGCGGGCGCGATGGTGTAGCGCTTCTCTTTGTTCATCGCCTGCTGCGCATCCTGACTGCGCGCCTGGCCGGTCAGGCGATAGCTGTAGACGCCGTCATCATCCAGCGCCCCACCAAAGTCAAATCCCGTTGAGAAGAGGTTATCGTTGCCCATCTGGAACTGCACTTCACGCAGAGTTTCCTGGGTCGGACGCTTGCTCACCAGCGAGACCACACCGCCAGGATTGCTTTTGCCGTAGAGTACCGACACCGGACCGCGCAGCAGTTCGGCGCGCTCCAGAAAATAAGGATCGATGGCAAACTCAGAGTAGTTATCCCCCTGCAGTTTCAGGCCATCCATATACTGATTGGTATTAGTTTCGCTGAAGCCGCGAATCGACAACGCATCAATCACATCTGAGCTGCCACGGTTACCGGTCAGTACGCCAGGCGTATAGTTAAATGCCCCTTTCACGCTGGTGACATTGCGCATTTCCATCTCTTCGCGGGTGACCACGGAGACAGACTGCGGATTTTTTTCAATCGGCGTATCGGTTTTCGTACCGGTGGCGCTGCGTTTGGCTGCCACAGTGGGTGCCGGGCCCCAGGCGCTTTCCGCCTCGGCGCCGCTGCCGCCATCCGCTGAAACCACCATCGTCTCCGCCTGTGCGGCGTAAAGTGAGGTGCTCAGACTGAGAGAGATCATGATGCCCAGAAGCGGTCGGGAAAATGTTTTTTTGGTGTCGGCTGCAAAAGTCGTTCGCGCATTCATAAATGTGTCTCAGAAAATAGGCCCTTAAGGGCGAATCGAAACGATAATGATTATTATAACGGATTAGATAATATGCGAACTTCAGCGGACACTGCAAGAAGAAATCCCAGTCGTGACGCCGTTTGCAGGGCGATTGATGCGTATTAATCAGCAACAAAAAAAGGGCGCCGAAGCGCCCTTATAAACCTGTCTGACTGATTTATTTGCCAAACATATCTTTGATCCAGCCTGCTACGCCGTCGCTGTCTTTCTGCTCCTGCGGTTGCTGGGCCGGTTGTTGTTGCGGCTGCTGCTGTTGCTGCTGTTGATCAAACAGCTGTTGCTGCTGCTGAACCTGCTGCTGCTGTTGCTGACACAGCGCATTCGGATCCAGCGCCCACACCGGCAGAGAACGCCAGGTGCTGCTGCCCGTGCCACAGACAAAGTTACCGGCTGAATCGACATTCATCATCGACACATCCTCCGGTGGCGTCAGCTGCAACGGCATCGGTGCCTGAATGTCGAGGTAACGACGATAAAGCTGCATCGCGCCACTGGCACCATAGAGTTTGGTCGGCTGGTTGTTATCGCGCCCCACCCAGGTGATCGCGACTTCTTTGCCATCAATACCGGCAAACCAGCTGTCGACCAGGTCGTTGGTGGTACCGGTTTTACCGGCCAGATGCGCATTCGGGAAGCGCGCACCCAGTGCACGGGCGGTACCGTGGTCAGCAACCTGCTGCATGGTGTAGAGCGTCAGATAGGCCGCCTGCGCGGGTTCAACCCGTTCTGCCTGCGGATAGCTCTGATAGAGCACGCTACCATCTTCCGCAATCACCGAACGTACTGCAGAGAGCGATGCGCGGTTACCGCCGCTGGCGATTGACTGGAACGCCTGCGCCACTTCAACCGGCGTCAGGTTCATGGCACCCAGCAGCATCGCCGGAACCGGATGCAGCTGATCTTTCGGCACACCCAGCTTGCTCCAGGTATCCACCACCGCATCCAGCCCCAGCGTCATACCGAGGTTAACCGTCGGCACGTTCATGGAGTTGGTCAGCGCATCCACCAGCATCACTTTTCCGCTGAAGCGACGATCGTCGTTCATCGGTTTCCAGACGCTGCCGTTTGGCTGCTTCAGCGCAATCGGCTCATCGGCGATCCAGCTGTTCAGCCGGTAGCTGTTTGGCTGGCTCAGCGCGGTGAGGTAGGTGGCGGGTTTCGCCAGTGAACCAATAGAGCGGCGCGCCTGTAACGCACGGTTGTAACCGGCGTACTGCGGATCGGCACCGCCGACCATGGCGCGGACTTCACCGCTAAAGCGGTCAACCACCACCATCGCGGTTTCCAGATCTTTCAGGCCACGCTGTTTTTTCAGCGTCGGAATACCATCAATAACGGCTTTTTCGGCTGCATCCTGTGACACCGGATCCAGCGTAGTGAAGATTTTCACGCCGGAGAGATCTTTAATCTTATCGCCCAGTTTCGCCTGAAGCTCGTTACGCACCATCTGCATAAAGGCAGGCTGCGGCGTGATCACACCCCCTTTCGGCTGCACGCCCAGCGGACGCGCCGACAGCATGTCATACAGCTCCTGGTCGATCACTTTCTGCTGCTGCAACAGGCGCAGCACCAGGTTGCGTCGTTCCAGCGCCAGTTTCGGGTTACGCCACGGGTTATAGAGCGACGCACCTTTCACCATGCCAACCAGCATCGCCTGCTGATCCAGACTGAGCTCATCCACCGGGCGGCCAAAGTAGTAAAGGCTCGCCAGCGGGAAGCCGCGGATCTGATCACTCCCTGCCTGACCGAGATAGACCTCGTTCAGATAGAGTTCCAGAATGCGATCTTTGCTGTAGCGCGCATCCATGATCACCGCCATATAGGCTTCACGCGCTTTACGCCACAGTGAACGCTCGTTGGTGAGGAACAGGTTCTTCACCAGCTGCTGGGTCAGCGTACTGCCGCCCTGCACCGCTTTCCCGGCCGTGATGTTCGCCAGGAAGGCGCGACCAATGGAGTACGGGCTGATGCCATCGTGCTCATAGAAATGGCGATCTTCGGTAGCGATCAGCGTATCGACCAGCAGATCCGGGAAACCGGCGCGTGGCACAAAGAGACGCTGTTCACCATTCGGCGACTGCAGCATGGTGATCAGGCGTGGATCGAGGCGGAAAAAGCCAAAATCACGGCCGGTTTCGAGGTTTTTAATCTCGCTCAGCTCATCTTTCGTGAAGCTCATGCGCGCGTGGATCTGTCCCTCTTTACTGTCGGGGAAATCAAACGGGCGACGCAGCAGATCGATGGTGTTGCCCTTCACCGAAAACTCGCCAGGGCGGGTAATTCGGGAGACTTCGCGATACTGGGTTCCTTCCAGCAGCGCCACCATTTCACTTTTGTTGTAGGCCATACCCGGTTCCAGGCTGACCATGCGACCATAGACGGTCGCGGGCAGTTGCCACACTTTACCGTCAATACGGCTGCGAATTTCTGAGTCGAGGTAGATGCCCCATGCGACCATGACCACCACAAACACCAGGAACAGTTTAATTAACCATCCCAGCCAACGGCGTTTGCCGCGCGGCGGTTTTCCACCTTTACCTTTACGTGGCACCGGCGCTTCCTCCTCGTCATCATTAAAATCGTCCTGATCGATATCCTGTTCGATATCCCTGCGTCGTCCCCGGCCCGCACTGCTGCGCGGCGGCAACGGTTTACCTTTGCGCCCTATTGGTTCGCGATCGTTCCCAGACATGACTTTTTTTCTCCAGGCAGTGCTTACGGCAGCGCCGCTACTCTAACTGCTTTCTCGCGTGCCGCATGGCAGAACCCTCTGAATTCGATCCAGCGGACTCAACCCTGCGGGGACATTTTTTTGGTTCGCCTTGTTGGCAAGGCATTGGCCGGATCCTCTGGCCAGGGATGTTTAGGATAACGCCCCTTCATCTCTTTCCTGACTTCAGGCCAGGCACCGCGCCAGAACGCCGCCAAATCGCGGGTGATCTGCAATGGGCGCTGGGCGGGCGATAACAGCTCCAGCACCAGCGGAATACGTCCTTCCGCCACGGCAGGATTCGTCGCCTCACCAAACATCTCCTGAATCCTGACCGCCAGCGCGGGCGGCTTGTCCGCATCATAGCGGATCGGCAGCCGGCTTCCGGTCGGCACAGTGTAATGAGTTGGCAGCACAGTATCCAGCCGCTGACGTTGCGACCATGTGAGTAAATGTAAGAGTGCCGTCGTCAGGTTCACCGCCTGCAGGCTGCGGAGATCGCGCACTGCTGACATCTGCGGCAATAGCCACTGTGGCAGGCTCTTAAGCAGGCTCTCATCGTCTGTGGCGGGCCAGCTCTCTTCCGGCAACCACTGCGCCGCACACTGGATGCGCAGGCGCAGCTGTTCGGCATCCGGCGTCCAGCCCAGCACCGACAGACCTTTTTCGGCAATCCAGCGCAACATGGCTGCGTGCAGCACCGCCGGTTCCGGGCGCGCCATCGGCTGGGTCTTCAGTATCAGCGCGCCAATCTGCTCGCGTCTGAACGCGCGCAGTGTGCCTTTCTCTTCGTCCCACTCCACTTCAGTACGGCGCTCAATCAATGCGGGCTGCTGCTGGCACAACGTCTCAATGTCGACCGGTAGCGCCAGCAACATCCGGGCATCCGGCGTGGTACTGCCCTGTAACAGAGCAGGCGCAATCAGCCATTCATTGCGTGTCAGGCCATCCTGCTCATCCAGTCTGGCACCCAGGCCGTTGGCCAGTTGATAACGGCCACTCTGGTCACGTCGCCGCGCCAGCCGATCGCCAAAACCTGCCGCCAGCAAGCCAGCGAAACGATCTTCATCGACCCGTCCGCCACGAATTTTGAGTCGTTGCTGCCACTGCTGCGCGCGTCGCTGCCATGGAGACTGTGGCCGATGCAGGGCATCCCGCAGATCGGGACTGCCGCTACGCGGAGGATCTTCCAGAATCGCCACCAGCAGCGCGGCGCTGGCAACCGCATCCGTTTCATCGCCTGCGGCACAGAGCATAGCAGCCAGTCGGGGATTGCAGCCCAGCTGCGCCATGCGCCGTCCCAGCGTGTTGAGCAGGCCGTTGCTGTCCAGCGCACCCAGGCGAGTCAGCTGCTGTTTTGCGGCATCCAGATTTCTGGCGGGCGGCTGATCCAGCCACTGTAACTGGTGCGGCTCGGTACAGCCCCACTGCAGCAGATCCAGCCACAGCGACGAGAGATCGCTGTTCACAATTTCCGGTTCGCTCTGCGCCGCCGCACGGGATGCCTGCTCCTGCGGTAACAGATGCAGACAGAGTCCCGGCATCAGTCGCCCGGCGCGACCTGCACGCTGGATCATGGATGCCTGGCTGATTCGCTGGGTCTGCAGCCGCGTCACGCCGCTGCGGGCGTCAAACAGAGCGCTGCGCTCAAGCGCGCTGTCGACCACCAGCCGGATCCCCTCAATGGTCAGGCTGGTCTCAGCGATATTGGTGGCAAGCACCACTTTGCGGCGTCCGGCAGCAGCGGGAAGTATCGCCCGGCGCTGCGCCACCAGCGGCAGTGCCCCATAGAGCGGTGTCAGGTCCACGTCGTCGCTGATGCGTGATTCCAGTTCGCGTTTCACCCGTTCAATTTCCGCCACGCCCGGCAGAAACAGCAGAAGTGATCCGGCTTCATCGCGCAGCAGCTGGGCGACTTCACGCGCGACCGCCTCTTCAAAACGCACGTTCTGATTCAGCGACGCATAACGACGCTCAACCGGATAGCTGCGCCCTTCTGAGACAATCAATGGCGCATCCGGCAGCAGCGCCGCCAGTCGGGCATTATCCAGCGTGGCGGACATCAGCATGATTTTAAGGTCGTCGCGCAGCCCCTGCTGCACATCGAGCAGCAGCGCCAGCGCCAGATCGGCCTGCAGGCTGCGCTCGTGAAACTCATCAAGGATCACCAGCGACACGCCCTCCAGCATCGGATCGTGCTGAAGCATGCGCGTGAGCATGCCTTCGGTCACCACTTCAAGCCGGGTCTGTGGCCCGACGCAGCTTTCGCCACGCATCCTGAACCCCACCGTGGCTCCCGGCTGCTCACCGAGCTGCTCCGCCAGCCGCTGCGCGACATTACGCGCCGCCAGCCGGCGTGGCTCCAGCATAATGATTCGTCCCGGCAAGGCTGCATGCTGTAGTAACTGCAAGGGCAGCCAGGTCGATTTTCCCGCGCCGGTGGGCGCGGCCAGCAGGATTTGAGAGGCGTCACGCAGCGCCGCCAGGATGTCAGGCAGCACCACGCTGACCGGTAAATCGCTCACAGCAAACTCCGCTTCTGCCTGTGCTAAGATGGCGCGCATTGTAGCACGTGATATTTGCCGGAGAGCGCCATGCCGACACAACGCTTATTTTTTGCCATCAGCCTGCCTGACGAGATGCAGCAGCAGCTGGTGCACTGGCGGGCAGACAACTTTCCTGCCGAGGCGGGCCAGCCAGTGGTCGCAGCGAATCTGCATCTGACGCTGGCATTTCTGGGTGAGGTCGCGCCGCAAACCTCCCAGCAACTGCAAACGCTGGCTTCCCGCATTATCCAGCCCGGTTTTGATCTCGACCTGGATGATGCCGGACACTGGCCACGTCCGGGCGTGGTCTGGCTGGGTTGCCAGCGCGCACCACGGGGTCTGCTGCAGCTCGCCAGCCTGCTCCGTGCGCAGGCCGCCCGACATGGCTGTTACCAGAGTCCGCAGCCGTTTCATCCACATATCACGCTGTTACGCCATGCCACTCAGCCGGTTGCGTTACCGCCACGCGGCTTTCACTGGCGTTTTCACGTCTCCACGTTTTCCCTGTTTGCCTCTGAATATTCCCGGGGCCGCACCCGCTATCGCGCTCTGGCCAGCTGGCCATTAACGTCTCAGGATCCGCATGCACTTCTCTCCTCCTCTTAAACCCGCCCGCCTGATTGCCCGTTACAAACGTTTCCTTGCCGATGTTATGACGCCGGACGGTGAGGTTCTGACGATCCACTGTGCCAACACCGGCGCCATGACGGGCTGTGCTACGCCGGGCGATCGGGTCTGGTATTCAACGTCCGACAGCCTGACCCGCAAATACCCTCACAGCTGGGAGCTGACCGAAACGCAGCAGGGCCACTGGATTTGTGTCAATACTCTGCGCGCTAACCAGCTGGTGGCTGAAGCGCTGGATCAAAACAGGCTGCCCGCGCTGGCGGGGTATTCCCAGCGTCAGGCGGAAGTAAAATATGGCAGTGAAAAAAGCAGAATTGATTTCCTGCTCAAGGCAGATGCCCGGCGCAACTGCTATATTGAGGTGAAATCCGTAACCCTTCTCCATGAAGGAAAAGGTTATTTTCCGGATGCGGTGACGATTCGAGGACAGAAGCACCTGCGTGAACTGGCGACAGTTGCAGCAGAGGGTCATCGGGCCGTTTTGTTGTTTGCCGTTTTGCACTCGGGGATTGAGGACGTTTCCCCGGCACGCCACATTGATGCGGTGTATGCAGAACAACTGGCTCAGGCGCAACAGGAAGGCGTAGAGATTTTAGCGTATCAGGCAGACTTATCGGCGGAGGGAATGTTTCTTAAATCGCCGATCAACGTAACCTTGTAATATCTTTTGCAATTTTATGTGTTAAGAATGTTCTGAGCTAAGGGCTGAATACGCTGTTCCTCACAGGCTTGTCAAGGTGTGTTCATGAAGAATTGCCAACCCTGACTGCTTCTGTTATTTATAGCGGCCTGTTTTTTTCCCCAATGGGGGATCGATGTACCCCGCAGACGTTAAATGCAGGCTGGCAGCAACGCCACTGCGAGACGGAAGTCAGAGGGTATAGTGCGTGTTATCCAGGAGAAGCAACATGCAAGAAGGTCAAAACCGTAAAACATCGTCCCTGAGTATTCTCGCTATCGCTGGTGTTGAACCTTATCAGGTGAAGCCAGGCGAAGAGTATATGAACGACGCGCAGCTGACCCATTTTCGCAAGATTCTGGAAGCCTGGCGTAATCAATTGCGGGACGAAGTCGATCGTACTGTATCGCATATGCAGGATGAAGCCGCTAACTTCCCGGACCCGGTTGACCGTGCCGCGCAGGAAGAGGAATTCAGTCTGGAGCTGCGTAACCGCGATCGCGAACGTAAACTGATCAAAAAGATCGAGAAGACGCTGAAGAAAGTCGAAGATGACGACTTCGGTTATTGCGATTCCTGTGGCGTTGAGATTGGTATTCGCCGTCTCGAAGCGCGTCCTACTGCCGATCTCTGCATCGACTGTAAGACGTTAGCAGAAATTCGTGAGAAACAAATGGCCGGCTAATGCCGCGTCCAGCCTGTTACCACGCAGCGGAACAAATGTTTGTTTGTCCGCTGCGTGGTCACTTCTGAATCCTATGCCATCCTCCTGTGTCGGTCGCTTCGCCCCTTCTCCCTCTGGTGAACTCCATTTTGGCTCGCTTATTGCTGCCCTGGGCAGTTACCTGAGCGCACGCGCGCAAAACGGCATCTGGCGGGTAAGAATTGAAGATATCGATCCGCCACGGGAAGTATCCGGTGCCGCCAGCCGTATCCTGCATCAGCTGGAACATTACGGCTTAACCTGGGATGGCGATGTGTTGTGGCAGTCACAGCGTCATGAAGCCTACCGGGAGGCGCTGGCCTGGCTGCAGCAGCATCGCCAGAGCTATTTCTGCACCTGCCCGAGGCGTCGCATCCAGGAGATTGGCGGTTTCTATGATGGTTACTGCCGGGAACGACAACGCGGACCCGCAAATGCCGCGTTACGTTTGCGACAGCATGCGCCGGTCTTTGCGTTTGACGATCGACTGCGCGGCCATGTGGAGGCGGACCGACGCCTGGCACAGGAAGACTTTATCATTCACCGTCGTGATGGCCTGTTTGCCTATAACCTGGCGGTGGTTGTCGATGATCATTTTCAGGGTATTACCGAAGTGGTTCGCGGCGCAGATCTTATTGAGCCGACGGTACGACAGATTGCGCTCTATCAGCAATTTGGCTGGCCGGTGCCTGCCTGGTTACATCTGCCGCTAGTGCTTAACCATGATGGCAATAAGTTATCAAAGCAGAATCATGCACCTTCGCTGCCGGATGGCGATGCCAGACCGCTGCTGGTGGCAGCATTGCGTTTCCTTGGACAGCCTGTTTCAGACGGCTGGCAGGACTTAACGCAGGACAAACTGCTGTCTGATGCGGTGTCGCAGTGGAATATCGCTTTGATGCCGCAACAGAACGCCCTGAAACCGGATGCATAGACAACAGCATTCTCAAACGGTTCTCAACAGGCTATGATTAGCCGCTGATTTTACCTACACCCTAATTGCCACTGTCGAGGTGTCCCATTTTTACCCGAGTAGCTAATTTTTGCCGGAAAGTCCTGAAGCGTGATGAAGAGGAAGCCCCAGCAGAGGTTGAACCAGAGCGTCTGATGACCATCATCCCTCGTGAAAGCCATACCATCTCACGTAAAGACATCAGCGAAAATGCCCTCAAAGTGCTCTATCGCCTGAACAAAGCCGGTTATGAAGCCTATCTGGTAGGCGGTGGCGTGCGCGATTTGCTACTGGGGCAAAAACCCAAAGATTTCGACGTGACCACCAACGCCACGCCAGAGCAAATGCGTAAGCTGTTCCGCAACTGTCGCCTGGTCGGTCGTCGTTTCCGTCTGGCACACGTCATGTTTGGCCCGGAAGTGATCGAAGTCGCAACGTTCCGTGGCCATCATCAGGTGGAAGAGATTGCAGAAGATCGTAACAGTTCGCAGCGCGCCCAGAGTGGCATGCTGCTTCGCGATAATATCTTTGGTTCTATCGAAGATGATGCCCAGCGTCGCGATCTCACCATCAACAGCCTCTACTACAGCGTGGCTGATTTCAGCGTGCGCGACTATGTCGGCGGCATCAGCGATCTCGAACAGGGCATTATCCGCCTGATTGGCGATCCGGAAACCCGCTACCGTGAAGATCCGGTGCGGATGCTGCGCGTTGCGCGTTTTGCCGCCAAGCTCAATATGCGTATTGCGCCGGAGACCGCCGAGCCGATTCCGCGTCTCGCTTCGCTGCTGCGTGATATCCCGCCTGCACGCCTTTTTGAAGAGTCACTGAAACTGCTACAGGCCGGATACGGTTACAGCACCTATCTTAAACTGTGTGAATATCAGCTGTTCCAGCCGCTGTTCCCGACGCTGGCACGCAACTTCACGGAAAACAGCGACAGTCACATGGAGCGGATGCTGGCTCAGGTGCTGAAAAATACCGATAACCGCATTCACAACGATATGCGCGTTAATCCGGCATTTCTGTTTGCCGCGATGTTCTGGTATCCGCAGCTTGAAGCGGCCGAACGCATCGCGCAGGAAAGTGGCCTGACCTACTTCGAAGCTTTTGCGATGGCGATGAACGATACGCTGGATGAAGCCTGCCGTGCGCTGGCGATTCCGAAGCGTATTACTTCGCTTATCCGCGATATCTGGCTGTTGCAGTTACGCATGTCACGCCGTCACGGTAAACGTGCCTGGAAACTGATGGAGCATCCGAAATTCCGCGCCGCTTACGATCTGCTGGCGCTGCGGGCAGAAGTGGAAAATAACCCTGAACTGCTGCGCCTGAGCCAGTGGTGGGGTGAATTCCAGGTGGCTGCGCCGCCACATCAGAAAAACATGCTGAATAACCTGGGTGATGATCCGGTGCCACGCAATAAATCGCGTCGTCCGCGCCGCCGTCCTTCCGCGCCGCGTCGTGACAATCAAAACGCCTCATGACACGGGTTTATCTCGCGTTAGGCAGTAACCTGGCCGATCCGCTGCATCAGGTTGATGCAGCGCTGACCGCACTGGATGCGTTGCCGCAGACGCAACGCATCGCGACCTCTCCGTTCTACCGCACGCCGCCCTATGGCCCACCCGATCAGCCCGATTTTCTCAATGCCGCAGTGGCACTTGAAACCGATCTCAGCGCAGACGCGCTGCTTGACCATACCCAGCGGATTGAGCTGGAGCATGGCAGGGTGCGCAAGGCAGAACGCTGGGGTCCCCGCACGCTGGACATCGATCTGATGCTGTTTGGCGATGCAGTGATCAACACGGAGCGGTTGATTGTGCCGCATTATGATCTGCAGAATCGCGCCTTTATGCTGGTGCCGCTGCTGGCGATTGCCCCGGATGCCCACCTGCCCGACGGCCGCGCACTCAGCACTTTTCTTGCCGCCCTCGACAGTAGCAGCATCGTGCTGTGGCACGGCTGATCAGACAAACGCAACTCTCTGATTCCGCTCTTTCACGCTATCCAGTAAACTGCGCCCATCAGAATTCCTGAGTTGAGAGCGCCATGAAACCCACCACGATTTCACATCTGCGTCAGGCGAAAGCCAGCGGTAAAAAGTTCGCGACGCTGACCGCCTACGATTTCAGTTTTGCCCGTCTGTTTGCCGATGAAGGTATTCAGGTGTTGCTTGTTGGTGATTCACTGGGAATGACGGTGCAGGGGCACGACTCCACGCTGCCGGTCACGGTCAGCGATATCGCTTATCACACCACCGCCGTACGCCGGGGTGCGCCGCAGGCACTGCTGCTCGCCGATCTGCCATTTATGAGTTATGCCACGCCACAGCAGACCTTCGAGAGTGCCGCACGGCTGATGCGTGCCGGCGCCAATATGGTGAAACTGGAAGGCGGCAGCTGGCTGGCTGAGACCGTGCAGATGCTGACCGAACGGGCCGTGCCGGTGTGTGGTCATCTTGGCCTGACGCCACAGTCGGTGAATATCTTTGGCGGCTATAAAGTACAGGGTCGTGATGAAGCAGGCGCAGAGCAGCTGCTGGCCGATGCACTGGCACTGGAAGCCGCTGGCGCGCAGTTGATGGTGCTGGAGTGCGTACCGGTGTCGGTGGCGCAGCAGATTACCGACGCACTCACGATACCGGTGATTGGCATTGGTGCCGGTAACGTCACCGATGGTCAGATTCTGGTCATGCATGACGCGCTGGGCGTGACTGGCGGTCACATTCCCAAATTTGCTAAAAATTTCCTGGCGGAGACCGGCGATGTTCGCGCGGCGATTCGCCACTATATCGCCGAAGTCGAGGCCGGTACTTACCCGGCGGCAGAGCACAGTTTCCAGTAATCCAGGAGAGTCACCGTGTTGATCATTGAAACGCTGTTGATGCTGCGCCAGGAAGTCCGTCGCTGGCGTCAGCAGGGTAAACGCATTGCGCTGGTGCCGACCATGGGCAACCTGCATGAAGGCCATCTGACACTGGTGGATGAAGCGCGCGCCCGCGGCGACATCGTCATTGTCTCGATCTTTGTCAATCCCATGCAGTTCGATCGCGAAGATGATCTCGCGCGGTATCCGCGCACGCTGCAGGAAGATTGTGAAAAGCTGAACCGTCACCAGGTGGATGTGGTTTTTGCGCCTTCACCGGCTGAAGTCTATCCGCAGGGTACCCAGAATCAGACCTTTGTTGAGGTGCCGGTGCTCTCTTCCCTGCTGGAAGGCGCGATGCGACCAGGCCATTTTCGCGGCGTGGCGACCATCGTCAGCAAACTGTTTAATCTGGTGCAGCCCGATATTGCCTGTTTCGGTGAAAAGGATTTTCAGCAACTGGCTATCATTCGTAAGATGGTGGCCGATATGGGCTTTGACATTGAGATTGTGGGTGTGCACACCGTGCGGGCTAAAGATGGCCTGGCGCTGAGTTCACGCAACGGCTACCTGACAGCCGATGAGCGTAAGCTGGCACCGTTGCTGAGCCAGGTAATGCGTCAGATGGCGACACGGCTGGAGAATGGCGAGCGTCAGATTGACGAGATCATCGAGGCCGCCAGCGAGGCACTGCTGGCGCAGGGATTGCGTCCTGATGGCCTGGCGATTTGTGATGCGGACACACTGCAGCCGCTGACGGTGGACAGTCAGCGCGCGGTGGTACTGATGGCCGCCTGGCTGGGTAAAGCCCGCCTGATTGATAATCAAACTGTTGACCTGACGCTGTAACTCTTTCTGCGGCAGGTTGTTTTATTTCTCTGACAAGGTTTCTGGCTATGATTCGCACTGTTCTGCAAGGCAAATTGCACCGCGTCAAGGTGACGCAGGCGGACCTCAACTATGAAGGTTCCTGCGCTATCGATCAGGATTTCCTGGATGCTTCCGGCATTCTGCAATATGAAGCGATTGATATTTATAACGTCACCAATGGCCAGCGCTTTTCCACCTACGCTATCGCGGCTGAGCGCGGATCGAAAATCATTTCAGTCAACGGTGCAGCAGCCCGCTGCGCCTGCGAGGGCGATATATTAATTATCTGCTCCTATGTGCAGGTTGAGGATGCCGAAGCGCGTCAGTGGCTGCCTAAAGTCGCCTATTTTGAAGGTGACAACCAGATGAAACGTCTGGCGAAAGCACTGCCAGTACAGATCGCCTGATTAATCGTTTATCTAAAAAAAGGGCCGCCGATAAAACGGTGGCCCTTTTCAATTCTGCTCCAGCAATTAAACCGGTTTGGTTGTCATCGGCTTTGATGACTTTTTCATCGTAAAGAGGAAATTAAACCAGCCGTGTTTTCTCATCAGACATAATGTCCACGGCAATGCCAGCGCCACCAGAAACGCTGAAATAAACTTCAGGTCATTTACCCAGGCTGACGGGCTTTCAAACTTCACAATCTTACTGAAGAACTGAATCGCCAGATAATGCGACAGGTAGAAGACAATAGAGTTGACGCCAATGTAGTAAACCAGGTCAGATTTCAGCTTAAGCGCAATCCAGACAAAAAACGGAACCGACAATAGTGCCAGCGGTGATAATAACGCCTGGGAATGACGTTCCAGTATAAAGATATTCAGGCAGGAAAGAAGTACAAAACTCACTACTGAAATCAGCAGCGTCGGACCATGCTGCACTTTCTCTGCAATATCCACCTGCTTTCTCACTACGTAATCGCCGAGATAGAAGAAGACAAACAGATAAAGCGATTTGTTGATGTGCGTATTGTCGAAGCTGGCAAACACGCCATCCGCCTCAATCGCCGGCAGCGCCCAGCTCAGCGTCATACAGATGGCAAACACCAGCAGGAATGGCAGGTGACGCGCAAAGATAATCACAATAAAGAAAATAAACAGTGAATGCAGGAACCAGGTCATATCACCGCCACCGGTCAGGTGGGAGAGAATAATATTCATCGGTGATTGCGGCGTATTAGCCATTGAGCTGAACAGGATTTTTAATCCGCCGTAGACGGCTACCCAGACCACAAAAGGATAGAGAATACTGCGTACTTTGTTATTAAAAAAAGGCCCCAGGCCTTTTCTCAACCCTGCATCGACAAATAAACCCGAAACAAAGAACATCAGCCCCAGTCTTACCGGTGCCAGCATCTCGTTCAACAGGCTGCTAAAGGCGGTAAAATGTCCGGCGTTATTATGTACGGCGATAGTGCTGTGCAAAAAAATGATTGCGAGAATACTTAATCCCCGCAGATTATCGATCCACGTTATACGATTCATCTTTTCCTGCCTTTTATTAAAAACTGGCCCTGAATTCGATGCCATTTTTCTTATTGAGAACATCCCAAGCCCACCCTTTCATCCCTGAGCAGAGGAATAACCTTATTCCGGCGGTATTTTGATAATTCGTAATAAAATAAACAACAGTCAGAACTTAAGGCTATTCTTAAAAAAAATTTAACAGTTAAGAATCATTAAGATAGAGAAAGGTGTCAGATTATTATCAGATAATACTTAGGGTTATTTTTTGTGAGAAAGGATGTAAGCGAGGCGCCAGGCGGCTTCAGTGACATAACAGAAACGTCAGGGTGGGTTTCAGGGGGAATTTTAAGGCCAGCCAGAACCGCAGGTATGGATGTTTTTTACTCAGCAAAAAAAAGCCACGCCCTTATCGAAGCGTGGCCCTTATGATTCAGGTTAACGTCAGGTGCGTAATCCGCGCCCGCGCTGTATCAGCGCATAGACCAGCCAGTAGAACACCAGAATAAAGGCCACCAGTACCGTGAGCGTAAACACCAGCGGCACATCGTTAATGCCCAGGAAGCCATAACGGAATCCGCTAATCATATAAACGATTGGATTCAGTTTAGAGACCGCCTGCCAGATTGGCGGGAGCAGACTCAGTGAATAGAATACGCCGCCCAGATAAGTCAGTGGCGTCAGCACAAAGGTCGGGATCAGGCTGATATCGTCAAAGGTGCGGGCAAACACGGCGTTCAGCAGGCCGGCCAGTGAAAACAGAATGGCGG
This sequence comes from Pantoea jilinensis, assembly GCF_019104105.1. Classification (NCBI taxonomy): domain Bacteria; kingdom Pseudomonadati; phylum Pseudomonadota; class Gammaproteobacteria; order Enterobacterales; family Erwiniaceae; genus Pantoea; species Pantoea jilinensis. The sequence goes on from NZ_CP077746.1 coordinate 3,312,240, forward strand.
TCAGCAGCAGCGTGATCGCGACCATCGACCAGGAGTGCACCTGAAACGGCACAAAGAACAGCGAGATCGCCGTCACCAGAATGCCCACGCAGACACCACGCGCTACGCCACCGCCAACATAACCGGCAATAATAATGTGGGTCGGCACCGGTGCAACCAACAGCTCTTCAATGTTGCGCTGGAACTTGGCGCTGAAGAACGACGACGCCACGTTGGCATAGGCGTTGGTGATCACCGCCATCATGATTAATCCCGGCACGATGAACTGCATATAGCTGAAGCCATGCATCTCACCGATACGCGAACCAATCAGGTTGCCGAAGATGATGAAATAGAGCGTCATGGTGATGACCGGCGGCACCAGCGTCTGGATCCAGATGCGGGCGAAACGGTTAACCTCTTTGGCCCAGATACTTTTCAGCGCCACCCAGTACAAATGTGTCATGCTTTTGCTCCTGTTTTTCCCTGCGTCGTCAGGCCAACGAACAGCTCTTCCAGACGGTTGGCTTTATTACGCATACTCAGCACATGCACTCCCTGCGCGCTCAGCTGGCTAAAGACGCTGTTGAGGCCCTGCTCACGCAGCACTTCCACTTCAAGCGTTGAGGTGTCAGTCAGCCGGTACTGAAACCCTTCCAGCGAGGGCAGCGGACTGCGCGGTGCCAGATCCAGGATAAAGGTTTCTGATTTGAGCTTGGACAGCAGCCCTTTCATCGAGGTGTTCTCCACCAGCTCACCGCTCTGGATAATGCCGATGTTGCGACACAGCATCTCCGCTTCTTCCAGATAATGGGTGGTGAGAATGATGGTGGTGCCTTTGGCATTAAGATCTTTCAGGAACACCCACATGGAGCGGCGCAGTTCGATATCCACGCCAGCGGTCGGCTCATCCAGAATCAGCAGTTTAGGCTCATGCATCAGCGCGCGGGCGATCATCAGACGACGTTTCATGCCGCCGGAGAGCATGCGCGCACGTTCGGTGCGTTTGCCCCACAGATCAAGCTGCTTCAGATACTTCTCCGCACGCTCATTGGCTTCACGACGCTCAACGCCGTAGTAGCCCGCCTGACTCACGACAATCTGCATCACCGTCTCAAACGGGTTGAAGTTAAACTCCTGCGGCACCAGGCCGAGCTGGCGTTTGGCATTCACCACATCTTTTTCCAGATCGTAGCCAAACACCCGCACGCTGCCTTCGGATTTATTAACCAGCGAGCTGATAATGCCGATGGTGGTGGATTTGCCGGCACCGTTTGGCCCCAGCAGTGCATAAAAGTCACCCGCTTCAACGTTAAGATCGATGCCCTTCAGCGCCTGCACGCCGCCGGGATAGGTCTTGGTCAGCCGGGAAAGTTCCAGTGCATAAGTCATTCTGCATCCATACCCTGTTTTGGTGGCATTGCAATGCCGTTTAAATTTATCAGACCTTGGCATATAGTACGCGCGCGCACTTTGCGCAGTAACCGGTCGCTCAACGCCATGACAGACATTAATACCCTGATCAGAAACAACCGCGAATGGTCAAAATTACTGGTTGAAGAAGATCCCAGCTTTTTTGAGCGTCTCGCCCAGGCACAAAAACCGCGCTTTCTGTGGATTGGCTGCTCTGATAGCCGTGTCCCTGCCGAACGCCTGACCGGACTGGAACCTGGCGAACTTTTTGTTCACCGCAACGTTGCCAATCTGGTGATCCACACTGACCTGAACTGTCTGTCCGTGGTGCAGTACGCTATTGAAGTGCTGGAAGTGGAACACGTTATCGTGTGCGGCCACTACGGCTGCGGCGGTGTGCAGGCGGCAATGGATAACCCGGAGCTGGGATTAATCGACAACTGGCTGCTGCACATCCGCGACCTCTGGTACAAGCATAGCGTGTTGCTGGGGGAACTCCCGCCGGATAAGCGCCTGGACAAACTGTGCGAAATCAACGTTATTGAACAAGTCTATAACCTGGGTCACTCGACCGTGCTGCAATCTGCCTGGAAACGCGGCAAAGATGTCTCCCTGCACGGCTGGGTCTATGGCATTCAGGACGGCTGCCTGCGTAACCTTAATGTCACGGCAAACAGCCGGGAGATCCTCGAACAGCGCTACCGTAATGGCATTGCTAATCTGCGGATGAACGGCGAATCCTGAGCCGATCGCGGCGTAAAGCGCGACATAGCCTACACCAGCTAACCGGTGCAGGCCTTGGAAGAATGTGCGGTCAGAGCGGGATCAGGATTCCAGCGGCACCACTTTGCCGATATAAGGCAGATGGCGATAGTGCTGAGCATAGTCGATACCAAAGCCCACCACGAACTCGTCCGGAATCGCAAAGCCGACATACTCAACGTTTACATCGACTTCACGGCGCTCTGGCTTATCCAGCAGGGTACAGATCGCCAGTGATTTTGGCTGACGCAGCTGCAGAATCTCACGTACTTTGCTCAGGGTGTTACCCGAGTCGATGATATCTTCGACGATCAGCACATCCTTGCCACGAATGTCTTCATCCAGATCTTTCAGGATTTTCACATCACGTGTGCTGGACATGCCGCTGCCGTAACTGGAAGCCGTCATAAAGTCGACTTCATGCGGCACATCAATGGCGCGGCAGAGATCAGCCATGAACATGAATGAGCCGCGCAGCAGCCCTACCAGCACCATATCGCTGCCGCTGTCGCGGTAGTGCTCGTTAATCTCTTTGCCCAGTTCAGCGATGCGCGTGGCGATTGCCTGTTCAGGGATCATCACTTCAACAGTGTGTTTCATTGCGTTCAGCCCGGTTACGTCAGAAAGCCCCGAAGTCTATCACAGACGCAGCCGCGACGGCTGTGCGGCACCCAAAGCAAACGATTACGTCGAGAAATTTATCACACAGGGTCTGCAGGTCACAGAATTGCGCATTACCTTAGAACATTCTGGCATTTACCAGCATGATTCGCTGCATGGTAGCCTTTATCCAACAGATCGTTACTCTACTCGCGCCGCTGGCCGGAGATCACAATGACTTCATATTCAGGCAAAAAAACGCATATTGGCGACAGGCCACTTCACCCTGAAACTCAGATGCTGAACTATGGCTATGATCCCCGCCTCTCTGAAGGTGCGGTGAAGCCGCCCGTGTTTCTGACGTCAACATTTGTCTTCGACAGCGCCGAAGAGGGGCGGGACTTCTTTGACTACGTTTCTGGCCGACGTGAGCCACCGGAAGGCAAATCTGGTGGTCTGGTCTATTCCCGCTTTAATCACCCTAACAGCGAAATTGTTGAAGATCGGCTGGCGGTTTATGAGCAGGCAGAAAGCTGTTCGCTTTTCTCTTCCGGCATGGCCGCCATTTCCACTGCTCTGCTGACGTTTGCCCGTCCAGGCGAGGTGATCCTGCACTCCCAGCCGCTCTATGGCGGCACCGAAACGCTGCTCAGCAAAACGCTTCACAATCTGGATATTCAGGCCGTGGGTTTCAGCGACGGTAATGATGAAGTCAAAGTGCGGGATGCCGCTCAGCAGGCGATGGCGCAGGGCCGGGTGGCGGTGATCCTGATTGAAACGCCGGCGAATCCCACCAACAGCCTGGTCAATATCCGCCTGATGGCGCGTATTGCCGATGAGATTGACCAGCAGCAGGGTTCACGACCCATTATCGCCTGTGACAACACCCTGCTCGGCCCGCTGTTCCAGCAGCCGCTGACGCTGGGCGCTGACCTGTCGCTTTATTCGTTAACCAAATATGTAGGCGGTCACTCTGACCTTATTGCGGGTGCCGCAATGGGCAATAAGGCGCTGATGGCGAAAGTGCGCGCCCTGCGCAGCGCCATCGGCACGCAGCTGGATCCGCACTCAAGCTGGATGCTTAGCCGCTCGCTGGAAACCCTGTCGCTGCGGATGGAGAAAGCTTTTCAAAATGCGGAAGCGGTCGCGGCGTTTCTGCGCGATCACCCGAAAGTGGCGAAGCTGCACTGGCTACCTTATCTGGATGCGGAGAGCGCCGAAGGTAAGACTTATCGTGAACAGTGCAGCGGCGCGGGTTCAACCTTCTCATTTGATATCACCGGCGGCCAGGCTGCGGCGTTCCGTTTTCTCAATGCGCTGTCACTGTTTAAGCAGGCGGTGAGCCTGGGCGGTACCGAGTCGCTGGCCAGCCATCCTGGCAGTACCACCCACTCCGGCGTGCCGCAGGCGGTGCGTCAGCGTATTGGTATCACTGACGCCACGGTGCGGCTGTCGATTGGCATCGAGAACGCCGGCGACCTGATTGAAGACATCAAACTGGCGCTCGATCAGGTGTAATCAGCTCACGGTAAAGCCCAGCATCATGCCGGTATCTTCATGCTCCAGCAGATGGCAATGGGCCATGTAAGCGTGTTCGGCGGCGGCGACATAATTGAAGCGTACCAGCACTTCACTGCGCCAGCCGTCGACATTCACCATATCTTTCCAGCCCTGCCGATGCGGAGCGGGCGGTTTGCCATTTTCAGAGAGAATACGGAACTGAGTGCCATGAATGTGGAACGGATGCAGCATGGCATCGCCCTCCCCTGAAATCGTCCATTTTTCATAATCACCCAGTTTCACCGCAAACGACGGTTTTTTCATGTCAAAGGCCTGGCCGTTGATCTTGTTGCCGTTGTGGAAATCGTAACCGGCGGGCGGCGCATTGCCGTGCATGCTGTGATCCATACCTTCCATGTTTTCCATACCTTCCATACCGTCCATCGGCTCTGCCGCCTTTTTCTTCGGCGTCTGCGGCATCGAATGATGACCGCCCTTGCCCATCGCTTTCTCGCCGTAGCGCTGCATCAATGCCTGCATGCCCTGCTGGTCCAGTTGCGGATCCATCATCAGTTGCAGCCAGCGTGTCGTCAGTCCGTCGGTGGCCGGCAGCGCGGGCAGCGTCGCCAGCCGATCCGGCAGCGTGGCGCTGGCCATCACCCGCAGCGGCAGGATCTGCACCAATGGCAACGGCTGGTCAAACGGCGGTAGCGTCATGCCCATCTGCTCTGTCGGCAGCGTGACCAGATCAAAGGCCTTGCCATCAGAGGTATCAATCATTATCTCAAAACGTTCGCCCGGCAGGAGCGGTAACGCGTCGAGCTTGACGGGCTCAGCCAGCAGACCGCCATCGCTGGCGATGATATAAAGAGGACGTTTATCACTGGCGGCAATGTTCAGCGAACGGGCGTTACAGCCATTGAGTAGCCTCAGACGCATCCAGCCCCGCGGTACTGCATGCTGCGGATACTGCACGCCGTTGGTCAGCATCATGTCGCCAAACCAGCCCACCGCGGCGCGCATCACGTCGAGCTGATAATCAATATGGCTGCCATCTTTGGTCAGCTGCTTATCCTGGAAAATCAGCGGCACATCATCCACGCCCCACTGCGAAGGCAAGCGCAGCGTTCCGCTCTCTTTGTCTTCCAGCAGGATCAGGCCCGCCAGCCCCTGTGCCACCTGATGCCCGGTCTTACCGTGCAAATGCGGGTGATACCAGCAGGTGGCGGCGGGTTGATCGGGCGTAAAAGAGACCTGACGCGAACCACCAGGCGCAATCACCGCTTGCGGGCCGCCATCGACGGCGCCGGGGATTTCCAGACCGTGCCAGTGCAGGGTGGTCGCCTCATTGAGGCGGTTATAGATGTTGACCGTAACCGGTTTACCACTCTGCATCTTCAGCACCGGTCCCAGCAGGCTGCCGTTATAGCCCCAGGTCGGCACCGCTTTGCCGTTCCACTGGGTGGTGCCCTGCATCGCGGTGAGGCTGTAGCTTCCCCTGGCATCAGGTTCCAGCAGCGACGGGATCGGCAACAGTGGACGGGTGGCCGCCATCAGCGAACGGCTCCAGAGCGGCAAAGCTCCGGCTGCACTCAGTGTGGCGGTGAGTTTCAGGAAATGGCGACGTTGCATGGTGATCATCCTTGTGGCATCAGTGCAGACAGCCTAAACCCTGACCTTATGGGAAGGTCAAGTCTTACCCGTGAGAATCTGACGAAAAAAGGCGGTACAGCGCCCTGCAGCGCCAAATTAATCGAAAATCTGAGAATAACTGTGCTAACGTCATGAGCAATATCCATTGAAGAGAAAGACTATGAAGCAAAGTATCAGGATCCTGCTGTTGACGGGACTCCTTGGCTTCTCCTCCACCAGTTTTGCCCTGAGTGAATCCGAAGCGGAAGATCTGGCTGATCTCACGGCGGTTTTCGTCTATCTGAAAAATGATTGTGGCTATCAGGATTTACCGGACGCGCAGATTCGCAAAGCGCTGGTCTTTTTTGCTCAGCAGAACCGCTGGGATTTAAGTAATTACAGCAACTACAACATGAAGGCGCTGGGCGAAGATAGCTATCGCGATCTCAGCGGCATCGCCATCACCAACGATAAAAAATGTAAGTCACTGGCCCGCGATTCCCTGAGCCTGCTGGCCTACGTCAGGTAACAGCTCTGCCCTCTGCAGCCGGACATTGACCGTGCAACGGCGGTCAGTGTTAGCTATCATGTGCCGCCCATCTTCATGGCGATGTCATCAGAGGAGAGCACCATGGCCCAAAATGAAACGTGGTATGAAACCCTTCATGCTGGTTTTGGCCAGTATTTCACGGTAGACAAAGAGCTTTACCGTGAAAAGACTGCGCATCAGGATTTAATCATTTTCGAAAATGCCGCAATGGGCCGTGTTATGGCGCTGGACGGCGTTGTTCAGACCACCGAACGCGACGAATTTATCTATCATGAAATGATGACTCACGTTCCACTGCTGGCGCATGGCGCGGCGAAGAGCGTCCTGATTATCGGCGGCGGCGATGGCGCAATGCTGCGTGAAGTATCACGTCATCCTGAAGTCGAAAAGATTACTATGGTGGAGATCGATGCGGGCGTCGTAACCTTCTGTCGCCAGTATCTGCCAAACCACAGTGCAGGCGCCTATGACGACCCACGCTTTACGCTGGTGATTGATGACGGCGTTAATTTCGTCAATCAGACCCAGGAAAAATTCGATGTCATCATCTCTGACTGTACGGATCCAATTGGTCCGGGCGAGAGTCTGTTTACCTCCGAATTTTATGCGGGTTGCAAAGCGTCCCTTAATGAAAATGGCATCTTCGTGGCGCAGAATGGCGTCTGCTTCCTTCAGCAGGATGAAGCCGTCAACAGCCATCGCAAGCTGAGCCACTATTTTGGCGATGTCAGTTTCTATCAGGCGGCGATTCCGACCTACTACGGCGGTATTATGACCTTTGCCTGGGCGAGTGATAATCCGGCGCTGCGCCAGCTTGATACCGCCACTCTGCAGACACGTTTCAAGGCTGCTGGCCTGACCTGCCGTTATTACACACCAGCGATTCATACCGGCAGCTTTGCTCTGCCTCAATATCTGTTAAATGCTTTATCTGCCGCGTGCTGATCGGGCATTTTTAAGGGGTTAACAAAATTGCAAAAGCTAAAACTACATGGCTTCAATAACCTGACGAAAAGCCTGAGTTTTTGTATTTACGATATCTGTTACGCGAATACTGAAGCTGAACGCGATGGTTACATCGCCTACATTGATGAACAATATAACGCTAACCGGTTGACGGAAATCCTGACGGAGACCTGCTCAATTATCGGGGCTAACGTGCTCAACATTGCACGCCAGGATTATGAACCGCAGGGAGCCAGCGTCACGATTCTGGTCAGTGAAGAGCCGATCGATCCCAAAGATATCGATAACTCCGAGCATCCAGGCCCGCTGCCAAACTCGGTAGTGGCGCATCTCGATAAAAGCCATATCTGCGTGCATACCTATCCGGAGAGCCATCCTGAAGGCGGGCTCTGCACCTTCCGTGCGGACATTGAAGTCTCAACCTGTGGCGTGATCTCACCGCTCAAGGCGCTGAACTACCTGATCCACCAGCTGGAGTCAGACATCGTTACCGTCGATTACCGGGTGCGCGGTTTTACCCGTGATGTGAAAGGGATGAAGCACTTTATCGATCACGAGATCAATTCGATTCAGAACTTCATGTCTGACGATATGAAAGCGATGTATGACATGGTGGATGTGAATGTCTATCAGGAGAACATCTTCCACACCAAGATGTTGCTGAAAGAGTTCGACCTGAAACACTACCTGTTTAACACCCGCCCGGAAGATCTCAGCCCGCAGGAGCATAAGCGTATTACTGACCTGCTGTGGAAAGAGATGCGTGAGATCTACTACGGCAGAAATATCCCCTCAGTGGGCCTGAAAACCCTCTGATGATCCGGCGCGCAGCGTGACACCCCATAACCTGCGCGTCTCTTCCCACTTATCCCTCCGACTTTTCATCACGGCAACCGCCGTAATTCCCTGATCGCCAGCAATAATTTGCCTGCCAGAGCGTGCTACTTTCAGCGCTGAACGCTCATTTCTCAACCACTACAGGCAAAAAAAATGGCAAGAATTAACATTATTGATTTCGCTGCCGTCCCGGACGCCACCTCACTTTCCACTCAGGCGATACAGCGCGCGATTGATAGCGCATCAGCAGGCGACACGGTGCTGATCCCGGCTGGCCGCTTTCTGACCGGTGCGCTGTTTCTGAAAAGTGAGATGACGCTGGAGCTGGCGAAAGATGCCATGCTGCTCGGCAGCCAGCGGCTGGAGGACTACCCGGACATCCCTACGCGCGTGGCGGGAATTGATATGGTCTGGCCCGCGGCGATGCTTAACATTAATCACTGCCGCAACGTCACCGTCTGCGGCAGCGGCACGTTCGACGGACAGGGTGCCGTCTGGTGGCATAAATTCTGGGGCGACGACGAGAACAGCGGGATGCTGGCGGACTATACCCGTCGCGGCCTGCGCTGGGTGGTGGATTACGACTGCAGGCGTCCACGTAACGTAGTGGTTTACGAGAGCGAATGCGTGACGCTGGAGGACTTCACCTCACAGGATTCCGGCTTCTGGAACCTGCACGTCTGCTATTCGAAACAGGTGAATCTGCAGAGGCTACGTGTCATGAACGCCACCGGCCCCAGCACCGACGGCATTGATATTGATTCCAGCCAGTTAGTGCGTGTGGAGAGCTGTACGGTCTCCTGCAATGACGACAATATCTGCGTGAAATCGGGTCGCGGCGCGGAAGCACAGCAGCTCGGCAGAACCGCACGCGATATCATTATTCGCGACTGCACTCTGCTGAAAGGTTCGGGCATTACCCTGGGCAGCGAAACCTCTGGCGGTATCGAAAATGTCATCATCGAACACAACCGTTTTTCCGGCACTGGCGTCGGCTTTCGCATCAAGTCCGCCCGAAATCGCGGCGGCTGGATCAAAAACATCGTGGTTCGCCATCTGAAGATGGAGGATGTCTGTTATCCGTTTATGCTGCAGCTGAACTGGTTCCCGCAGTACAGCTACAGCGAACAGCCCGCCGACACCAAACAGCCGCCACACTGGCGTAAGCTGGCATCAGGCGTCACGGGTGATGCTGGCCTGACGCGGGTTGAGAATATCAGTATCAGTCATATCAGCAGCAGCCTGACTCAGCCAGCGGCGTTTTCCCGCGCCTTTTTTGTTGAAGGCACGCCGGAAAACCCAATCGAACAGCTGAGTTTCAGCGATATTACGCTGCAGGCGCAGGAGTTTGGCAAAATAGCGGGCGTAACGAATCTGAGGTTTGAGCGGGTTACGGTAGACGCGCCGTTAACGCGCGAAGAGCATGACGCCTACGCGCGTTAACGGCGACTGCAGAAGATAAACGCGCAGCGCTGCTCTCACCCTGCTTTACGATGAGGTCAGAGAAGCACGGCGCGTTCAGTTCAGGCAGAGGTCAGCGCCAGCGTAATACCGCGCTCGCGCAGCGTGCGGCAGACATCCTCGTCTAACCGGCTGTCGGTCACTACATCGGTCAGATCATCCACCGGTGACGCGCAGAACAGCGACCAGGAGCCATATTTACTGCTGTCCGCCAGCAGAACCCGACGCGCCGCATTGGCCAGCAGGTCATGTTTCAGCCCCGCTTTCTCTTCAGTCGGCGTGGTAATACCGCGCTCAAGGCTCCAGGAGTTACAGCTGACAAACGCAATATCGGGATTGATGCTGCGCAGCAACCGCCGTCCATGTTCACCCACACAGGACTGACTGGAGTCGTCGATCCGGCCGCCAATAATTGTCACTTCGATCTGCTTAAATTCACACAGAAACAGCGCAATGTGCAGGTCGGCGGTAATCACACGCAGCGGCAGATGGGTGAGCTGACGCGCCAGCTCCAGCATGGTCGTGCCCGCATCCAGCACCACCGCATCCCCTGCCCGGACAAAGCTGGCGGCGCATTCTGCGATCGCCTGCTTCTCGGCCAGGTTACGCTGCATTTTTTCCAGTGTGGTTGGCTGGGCAGGGATAAAACGATTCAGGGTAACGCCGCCATGACTGCGGCTGATCACGCCCTCTTTATCCAGCTTAATCAAATCACGTCGAATCGTGGCGGGTGAGGCGGAAATCGCACTGACCAGTTGCTCAACAGTCACCAGATTATGGCTTTTCAGGTAATCCATAATCTGGTCAAGACGGCTCTGTCCCTTCATATTTCCCTATGCGAGCTGCATCGCGAGTTTAATAGAGATCGCCATGCTGTCAGACTTCGCTTTACCTGTCCAGGCGATATCAAATGCCGTGCCGTGGTCAGCTGAGGTGCGGATAAATGGCAGGCCTGCGGTGATGTTCACGCCATCATAGAAGCCCAGCAGTTTAAGCGGGATATGCCCCTGATCGTGGTACATCGCTACCACCATGTCATAGCGTCCATCCTGGCACTGCAGAAACACCGTGTCCGGCGGGCAAGGCCCGAAGACATCAATTCCCTGCGCTTTCATCGCCTCAATCGCCGGGGCGACGGTGGTGATCTCCTCATCGCCAAATAGCCCGTTCTCACCGGCATGCGGATTGACGCCCGCCACGGCGATACGCGGGGCGCTGTAACCCACACGACGCAGGAAGGTGTCCGCCATACCAATTACGGTTTTGATGCGTGTCTGGTTGAGCGTGTCGAGGAACTTACGCAGCGCAATATGCGTCGTGACATGAATGACTTTCAGCTTATCGGTGTAGAGCACCATGGCGTAATCTTTGGTATTGGTAAGGTGCGCCAGTAGTTCGGTATGACCCGGATAGAGATGGCCCGCCGCATGCATCGCCTCTTTGTTCAGCGGCGCGGTGGCAATAGCATGTACCTCGCCCGCCAGCGCCAGTTCGGTAGCTCGCTTTACGCAGCGCCACGCCAGATCCCCCGCCTCTTTCTGCACGACGCCAGGCTTCAGCGCATTGGGGTCGGCCAGCGGCTCATCAATCACGTTGATGATGCCGGGCGCAAACCGTGCATCCTGCACCCGGTCCAGCACCCGCAGCTCGGCCTGTGGCGTAATGTTCATCGCCATAATGCGGCGCAGTGTACTGGCACAGCCAATCACCACGGCAGGGATGCCATTCAGCTCACCTTCAGAGAGCGATTTGATAATGATTTCCGGGCTGATGCCCGCCGGATCGCCCATGGTGATCGCAATAATTTTACTCACTCGACTTCTCCTCAATAAAACCAATGGCTGCTACCAGGGTATTTTCATCACCAAAGCCACCCGCTTTGGTCATTACCGGCAGAGTAAATTCGCTGTTAAGCAGAATCCCGTGCGGCACACAGCCCGCCACCAGACCCTGAATTTTAAACCCGCTGGCCCCGAGAGCCTGAGCGACGGCAATCGCCACGTCGCCTCCTGACAGATAGAGCGCATGCGGTAGTTGCGCCCGGCACAGGCTAAAGGCCATTTCGCCCAGTAGTTGACAGATCGCCTCGCCCAGCTGCTGGCGCGTCAGGCTATATTGCTGGCAGAGATTTTCGATCTCGTGTCGCTGGAATGCATGCTGGCAAGTGCGGATCACCGTGTGGCGACCGGCACGCAATGCGGAGGTCGCCTGTTCGATCCAGCGATTCCGATCAGGCCAGGCGGGCTGCTGAAACAGCTGACGAATATCGACATCCACTATCTCAACGGCACGGTGATGACGCAGCGCAGCGATCTGCTGCTCTGCCTGACGGCTCATCGATCCCACCACAGCCAGCACAGGTCGCGCGGGGCAAACGGAGAGCGCAGCACCCAGCGCATCGCTTAACCCGGCAGTCCCCACCAGCAGGGGCGTTTCGCTCAGACGCGCCGCAGCCGTGATCAGTCGGGTCAGGTCGCCTTCCGTTTCAGCATCCACCACCACCACGCCCTGCGACGCCGCTAATACCGCATCAAGCCGATCGCTGCGCAGCGTCGCGAGATCGATCTCCGTGCCGTCGATCTGCATCTGATCGAGGATGCGGGCACTCAGGATCGGGGTTTTGGGATCGCTGGCAAATTCGGTGTCCGTCAGTAAACGCTGATCGACCCACACCTTGCCGTCGCGTGTGGTGCGGCCCAGTCGCGGTACGGCCGGTGCCACCAGCGCCATTTTTTTGCCGCTGGCGCGTAGCGCAGCCACCGTTTCAGCGCCGACGTTGCCACGCAACGTGGAGTCGATCTTTTTAAACAGCCAGCCCTGCTGAAGCTGTTTCGCATAGTGCTGCACCACCTGATTGACGCGCTCTGCGGCCTGGATGGTGCTGATGGCCCGGCTGTCGGTGCTGATCACCAACACATCTGCCGCCGTATCTGACAGCGATGCTCCGGTGCCAAACAGCACATGTACACGGGCTCCGGCCTGTGCCAGTCCGCTACCTGCATCGTTGGCACCGGTAAAGTCGTCAGCGATGACGAGCACCGGTGTTTTCCATATTGATGAGCCCATCCTCACTCCTGTCAGGCTATTGCCGCTGCATTTGATTATATTCAATCATGATTGATTATATGTGAGCAAGTTCAAATTAATCGAAATCGATATGCCTTATAAAATTAGCCACAGAGAGTGACTGACTTCGCATTGCGCTGAGCAAAATTAATCATTTACTCAGACATGACAGAGATAAGGGTATGAAATGAACATTAACAGCACGGTGATCAGCGGATATCAGGCGTTAAACGACATGCGCTATCTGCTGAAAGGCGTATCGACAGCGGTGGTGGTCACGGACCGGAACATTGAGGCGATTCCGGCGGTACAGGCTCTGATGGGTCAACTGCGGGATCTGATTCCGCGCATCAGCCTGGTAAATAGCGTTCCTCCTGAGCCAAGCCAGCATGACGTAGCCACGATTATCTCAGCGCTTTCCCAGGGCCAGGTCGACATGGTGATTGGCATCGGCGGTGGCAGCGTACTGGATGTAGCGAAGCTGCTGTCAGTGCTGTGCATTGACGCGGCACCCGCGCTGGACGCCCTGCTGGCTGGCGAAAAACCGGTGCGCCGCACCAGTTCAATGTTAATTCCCACCACTGCCGGCACCGGCTCGGAAGCGACGCCAAATGCGATTCTGGCGATCCCGGAGAAAGAGACCAAAGTCGGCATTATTTCACCAGTGATGCTGCCCGATGTGGTGGCGCTGGTGCCGGAACTCACCACCAGCATGCCACCGCACATCGCCTCGTCTACCGGCATTGATGCCCTGTGTCACCTGATCGAGTGCTTCACCGCCAACGTGGCCAATCCGGTCAGCGACAACTATGCGCTGATTGGGATGAAGAAGCTGTTCGCGAATCTCGAAACCACGCTGCGCGAGCCGGAGAATCTGCAGGCACGGCTGGAGATGCTCTGGGCCTCTTATTATGGCGGCGCATCGATTGCCCATGCCGGGACGCATCTGGTGCATGCGATGTCCTATCCGCTTGGCGGCAAATATCACCTGCCTCACGGCGTTGCCAACGCCATTCTGCTGGCCCCCTGCATGCGCTTTGTCCGTCCGGCCGCGGTGAGCAAATTCGCTCAGGCCTATGACCTGCTGCCCGACGCCGACGTCCGTTTAAGCGATGAAGAGAAATCACACGCGCTGGTCGACTACTTCACCGCGCTGGTTGCACGGCTGCAGTTGCCTGCCAGCCTGGAAGCACTGGGCATCGGCCCGAATCACCTGCCTTATTTAGTGGAAGCGGCGCTCGACGTGCAGCGCCTGATGAAAAACGTGCCGATGGCGGTCACCGCCGACGATGTGCGCGCCGTCTACCTGACGCTGTTCCCTTCCTGCCAGGCGTAATGAGGATTGTCATGAATAAGAAAATCAACGGCGTACTGACCGCCATCGTCACCACCTTTGACCGTGAAGGTGCCTTTGATCCGATGAAACAGCGTGAGCAGGTCAGACGCCAGATCAACGCCGGAAACGGCATCTTCTGTGGCGGCACCAATGGCGAGTTCTTTGTGCTGAACGAGCAGGAGAAGATCGCCGTCACCACCACCTGCGTCGATGAGATCAACGGCCGCGCGCCTGTCGTGGCGCACATCGGCGAAATTTCGACCCGCGAAACGATCCGGCTCGGCAAACAGATTGCACGCCTGGGCGTGGATGCCGTCTCGGCGATCACCCCATGGTTTGTGCCGCTGAAACAGCAGGAGCTGATCGACCACTATCAGCGCGTAGCGGACGCGCTGATAGTGCCGCTGTTCCTCTACAACATCCCGGCGCGAACCGGCAATACCCTGCAGCCAGAGACCGTTCGCACGCTGGCCGTGCACCCGAACATCATCGGTATTAAAGACTCCGCAGGCAGCTATGAAAGTCTGAGCGGATTTCTGCAGGCCACCGCCGACTGTGAGGGCTTTGATGTGCTGAACGGCCCTGACTCGCTGATTCATCAGGGATTCGTTGATGGCTGCTCCGCCTCCATTTCCGGGCTGGCAAACGTGGCACCGGAGGCGATTAACGCCATCTGGGCGCGCTTCCGTGCCGGCGATATTGCCGGTTCGCATCAGGCACAGGAGAACGTCACCGGCCTGCGCACCGCGCTGTACAGCATCGGTTTCTCACCGGCCGCCGTGAAAAAAGCGGTCAGCCTGCAGGGCTTTGAGGTGGGTGAAAGCCGCTATGCGGTGCAGTTCAGCGCCGACGAGCAGCAGCAGATCCGTCAAATCGTGAACCACTACCTGCAATAACGTCCATCGCCTTTGTACCCTATCGGTCAGATGAGAACGAACCTGATGGTCGTCATCTGCCAGAACAATCGAGGTCATGATGAAAGCATTTTCAACTGAGAGCACCTTACTGATCGTCGGCATGGTGGTCGCCTATATCCTGTTCACCACCTGGCTGACCTGGCGGCTGCGCAGTAAAACCAGCGGCGACTTCATGGAAGGCTCCCGCGCCATGCCCGCCTTTATCGTTGGCATTATGCTGATGTCAGAGTATATCGGGGCAAAATCGACCATTGGCACGGCGCAGGCAGCCTTTGAGGATGGCTTCGCCGCCTCCTGGTCGGTGATTGGCGCGGCGATTGGGTTCCCGCTGTTTGGCCTGATTCTGGTCAAACGCATCTACAACACCGGAAAAATCACGATCTCCGGTGCCATCGCCGAGAAATATGGCAGCTCAACCAAGAACATTATCTCGCTGATTATGATCTATGCGCTGCTGCTGGTGAACGTCGGGAACTACATCAGCGGTGCGGCGGCGATCTCCACTGTGCTGAAGATCGACCTGACGCAGGCGGCCTTTATCACCGCGGTGGTCAGTACCTTCTACTTTGCGTTTGGCGGCATGAAAGGCGTCGCCTGGGTTACGCTGCTGCACAGCGCCATCAAGTACATCGGGATCCTGATTATCCTCTATGTGGCGCTGAAAATGACCGGCGGCGTGGCCCCGATGATCGAGAAAATGCCGGCGTTCTACTGGACGTGGGATGGTCACGTCGGTGCCAGTACCATTGTGGCCTGGCTGATCGGGACCGTGGGTTCGATCTTCTGTACGCAGTTTGTGATCCAGGCGATCTCCTCCACCAAAGATGTGAAGTCCGCGAAGCGCGCTACCTGGGTCGCCTTCATCTTCTGCCTGCCGATCGGTCTGGCGATGGCGCTGATTGGCGTGGCGGCGAAGTTTGCGCATCCCGATATCAAGAGCCTCTATGCGCTGCCAGTGTTTCTGCAGGATATGTCACCGTGGCTGGCGGGTATCGTCACCACCTCGCTGGTGGCCTCGATTTTCGTCAGCGTCGGCACCGTTGCGCTGGCCATCGCCTCGCTGGTGGTGAAAGATTTTTACGTGCCTTATCGTAATCCGACGCCGGAGCGCGAATTTAAAGTGACGCGCTGGATCTCGATTGGCATCGGCTTCTTCCCGCTGCTGTTTGTCCTGTTCTTCCCGGAAGTGCTGAAGCTCTCGTTCTTTACCCGCGCGATTCGCCTGTCGATCACCGTGGTGGCGATCATGGCGTTCTATCTGCCGTGGTTTAAGAGCACGCGCGGTGCCAACGCCGGTCTGATTGGTGCCTGCGTGGTCACGTCCGTCTGGTTCCTGATGGGTAATCCGTTCGGTATCGACAATATGTATTTGGCGCTGATTACGCCGGCCATCATTATGGTGATTGACCGCTGTATCCCGTCACGCCAGTCTCAGCCTCAACCGCAACACAATGCACAAAATAGTGGAGCCTAATATGACTCAGGAAACCGTCACCGCAGAACGCACCGGCCTGGTTGCGCCGCACCCGCAGGATAGCGCCCAGCAGATTGCGATGCTGCCCTCCTCCTGCCCGCAAAACCATGCGGCTAACCTGCTGCCGCTGCCCGATGGCGATCTGCTTTGCGTCTGGTTTGGTGGCACGCAGGAAGGGATTGCCGATATCTCAGTCTGGTGTTCCCGGCTGACAAAAGGCAGCGATCGCTGGAGTGACGCGCAGAAGCTTTCTGACGATCCGGGTCGCTCAGAACAGAATCCGGTGCTGTTTCTCGATCCCGACCAGGTACTGTGGCTGCTGTGGACGGCGCAGAAATCAGGTAATCAGGACACCGCGATCGTGCGCTATCGCCAGTCTCACGATATGGGCAAAAGCTGGGGCGAGATCAAAACCCTGCTGGATAAGCCCGGCACCTTTATTCGTCAGCCGATTGTCGTGCTGCCCAACGGCAACTGGCTGCTGCCGGTGTTTTACTGCCTGACGCAGCCCGGCGAAAAGTGGGTCGGCAGCTATGACGTCAGCGCGGTAAAAATCTCAGAAGATAAAGGCCAGAGCTGGCGCGACGTCAGCGTGCCTGACAGCACCGGCTGCGTTCATATGAACGTGACCCTGCTGGATGATGGCTCGCTGCTGGCACTCTACCGCAGTCGCTGGGCCGACCATATCTACCAGAGCCGCTCGTTTGATCAGGGTGAAAGCTGGAGTGCGCCCGAGCCGCTGTCGCTGCCCAACAATAACTCCTCCATTCAGGTCACGACGCTGCGCAACGGTCATCTGGCGCTGGTGTTCAATGCGATGAGCGCCGAAGGGGCCAGCGAGCGCCGGTTGTCGCTGTATGACGAAATTGAAGATGATGAAGAAGACGGTGACGTTGCGGTTGCCGCCGAGCCGGTGGTGCACAGCGGGCGCACCGCCTTCTGGGGCGCGCCACGAGCGCCAATGACGCTGGCGATCTCAACAGATGGCGGCAAAAGCTGGCCGCTGCAGCGCAATCTGGATGAAGGCGACGGCTACTGCATGACCAATAACTCTCAGCAGAAGTTAAACCGTGAGTTCTCTTACCCCAGCATCAAGCAGGGTGTGAACGGCGAACTCCATATCGCCTACACCTGGTATCGCCAGGCAATTAAATATGTGCGGGTCGGGGAGTCCTGGGTGCAGGGAGGTGACGCGTGATTGAAAAGATGGCGCTGGTGACCGGCGCAAGTTCCGGCATCGGTCAGGCGATTGTGGATCGCCTGCTGGATGAGGGCTGGCAGGTGATTGGCCTGAGCCGATCGGCGATAAACCGGTCAGACGCGGGCTGGCAGAGCCATCAGATCGATATCAGCGACAGTGCGGCATTGCAGGCTTTACTGGACAAACTGCCGGTGCCGCAGGCGGTGATCCATGCAGCGGGAATGATGCAGGCCGCGCCGCTCGGGGAGCTGGATCTGAACGCCAGCACACGCCTGTGGCAACTGCATGTTGCCGCCGCAGAACAGCTGGCCAACCATTTTGCGCCCCGGATGAACGCGGGCGGCAGAATCGTGTTGCTGGGTAGTCGCACGTCAGGCGGTGCGGCGTGCCGTAGTCAGTATGTGGCCACTAAATCGGCGATGATCGGCATGGTGCGCAGCTGGGCGGCAGAGCTGGCACCGCGCGGCATTACAGCCAATATCGTGGCGCCAGGTGCCACCGAAACGCCGATGCTACAACAGCCGGGCCGGGCCAGTTCCCCGCCGCGCTTGCCACCGATAGGCCGCTATATTCAGCCGCAGGAAGTCGCCGGACTGGTCGGGTTCCTGCTTTCGCCTGCGGCCGCGACAATCACCGGTCAGCAGCTGGTGATGTGCGGCGGTGCGTCGCTGAGTTGATGAACAGGCCGGGCGACTCGGGTAGCCCGGCCTGTATCAGCGTAAAAATTACCGTACGGGTTTACCGTACTGGTTCACAAACTGGCGATAGGCGGCGATCACCAGCTGAAAATCTTCAATGCCGCAGAAGGAGAGGCTCTCTTCGTCGTAGTAGTTCATCCCCTCCTCCATGCCGTCATCTTCCAGAGCCAGCAGGTTGGCGCGAATCATTACCTCTTCCTCATCCAGCAGGATGGTGTACTCGCTACCGACGCGCTGCCACTGACGCACGCTGCCTTTGACGTCTTCGATTGCGGCTTCGACTTCATCCAGCAATCCTGGATCGTTTTTCACCTCTTCGTTGAACCAGTGGCCGACCGCTTCATGATCCATCGACATACGAACTTTAATCTGTCCGGTCACATCGCGTAAAAATTCATATTCCATCGCCCGTTCCTCTTAACGTCATCGCGTCACTAAATGAGTGTCAGCGCTGCCTGCGCGGCAAAGTGTGACACGTCGCGCATTATTACAGGCTGTCTGGCGAAATCCAGCTTTTGATCGTCTCTCTGGCCAATGCCGGGACGAAAAAAAGGGGCGAATCATCGCCCCTTTCTGTTACTGCCAGGTGAAGAATCAGACCGCAGTCTGGAAAATCACGCCGTCAGCTTTGTCAGTGTACTGCGCCAGCTGGTCAAAGTTGAGATAGCGATAAGTGTCGCTGGCTGTTTTATCAACCTGCTCCATGAATTGCTGATACTCATCCGGCGTTGGCAGTTTGCCAAGCAGAGACGCGACCGCAGCCAGCTCCGCAGATGCCAGGTAGACGTTAGCGCCATTACCCAGACGGTTCGGGAAGTTACGGGTCGAGGTGGAAACCACCGTCGCACCGTCTGCAACACGTGCCTGGTTACCCATGCAGAGTGAACAGCCTGGGATCTCGATACGCGCACCGCTTTTGCCGAATACGCTGTAGTAGCCCTCTTCGGTTAGCTGTGCTGCATCCATCTTGGTTGGCGGTGCCACCCACAGACGCGTTGGCAGCTGACCTTTGTGGCTATCCAGCAGTTTACCGGCGGCACGGAAGTGACCAATGTTAGTCATGCATGAGCCGATGAACACTTCGTCGATCTTCTCGCCCTGAACGTCAGAGAGCAGACGTGCATCGTCCGGATCGTTTGGTGCGCAGAGGATCGGCTCTTTGATGTCAGCCAGATCGATTTCGATCACCGCAGCATATTCAGCATCGGCGTCTGCTTCCAGCAACTGAGGATCGGCCAGCCATTTCTGCATGCTTTCAACACGACGCTCCAGTGTACGACGATCGCCGTAGCCTTCTGCGATCATCCACTTCAGCAGTACAATGTTGGAGTTCAGGTATTCAATAATCGGTGCTTTATCCAGCTTGATGGTACAGCCCGCAGCGGAACGCTCTGCTGACGCATCAGACAGCTCAAACGCCTGCTCGACCTTCAGATCCGGCAGACCTTCAATCTCCAGGATACGGCCAGAGAAGATGTTTTTCTTACCTTTCTTCTCAACGGTCAGCAGACCCTGTTTGATCGCATACAGCGGGATGGCGTGAACCAGATCGCGCAGCGTAATGCCTGGCTCCATTTTACCTTTGAAGCGCACCAGCACCGATTCCGGCATGTCGAGCGGCATAACGCCGGTCGCGGCGGCAAACGCCACCAGGCCTGAACCCGCCGGGAAAGAGATGCCGATAGGGAAACGGGTATGGGAGTCACCACCGGTGCCCACGGTATCCGGCAGCAGCATACGGTTCAGCCAGCTGTGGATAATGCCGTCACCCGGACGCAGTGATACACCACCACGGTTCATGATGAAGTCTGGCAGCGTGTGGTGCGTGCTCACATCCACCGGCTTAGGATACGCGGCAGTGTGACAGAAGGACTGCATCACCAGATCGGTCGAGAAGCCCAGGCAAGCCAGATCTTTCAGCTCGTCACGGGTCATGGGACCGGTGGTATCCTGCGAGCCAACCGAGGTCATCTTCGGTTCGCAATAGGCGCCTGGACGAACACCGGCTACGCCACAGGCGCGGCCCACCATTTTCTGCGCCAGTGAGAAGCCACGGGTGCTCTCCGCAACATCTTTCGCCTGACGGAATACGGTGCTGTGCGGCAGACCCAGTGACTCACGCGCTTTGGTGGTCAGTCCACGACCGATGATCAGCGGAATACGGCCACCGGCACGCACTTCGTCAATCACCACTTCGGTTTTGAGTTCGAAGCTGGCCAGCAGTTCGTTGGTTTCGTGATTGCGGACTTCGCCTTTAAACGGATAGATGTCGATGACATCACCCATGTTCAGGTTGTTGACGTCAACTTCAATCGGCAGTGCGCCTGCATCTTCCATGGTGTTGAAGAAGATTGGCGCAATTTTGCTGCCCAGCACCACGCCGCCGCCTTTTTTATTTGGCACGTTCGGGATGTCGTCGCCCATAAACCACAGCACCGAGTTGGTGGCAGATTTACGCGAGGAACCGGTTCCGACCACATCGCCGACATAGGCCAGCGGGAAGCCTTTGGTCTTAAGCGCTTCGATCTGTTTGATCGGACCGATGTTGCCTGCCTCATCCGGCTCAATGCCTTCACGGGCATTTTTCAGCATCGCCAGGGCGTGCAGTGGAATGTCCGGACGTGACCAGGCATCCTGGGCTGGAGAGAGATCGTCGGTGTTGGTTTCGCCAGTGACTTTGAACACCGTAACGGTGATTTTCTCAGCCAGTTCAGGACGTGACAGATACCATTCCGCATCGGCCCACGATTGCATCACCTGCTTCGCGTATTCATTACCCGCTTTCGCTTTCTCTTCAACATCATAGAAGTTGTCGAACATCAGCAGGGTGTGTGAAAGGGCTTTCGCCGCGATTGGGGCAAGCTTGCTATCGTCCAGCGCTTCAATCAGCGGGTGAATATTGTAACCACCCTGCATGGTGCCGAGCAGTTCAACCGCTTTTTCAGGAGATATCAGAGGAGAGGTTGCTTCGCCTTTAGCGACAGCCGCCAGGAAACCGGCTTTGACATACGCCGCTTCATCGACGCCAGGTGGGACTCGGTTGACCAATAAATCGGTCAAAAATTCTTCTTCACCCGCAGGTGGATTTTTCAGCAGTTCAACCAGCGCGGCCATCTGGGAAGCCTCTAAAGGCTTAGGTACAATTCCCTGGGCAGCACGCTCGGCAACGTGCTTACGGTATTCTTCTAGCACGACGTTATCCTCGCTCTCATTATGTAGGGCTTTCCGACCACCTTGCTCACTTATGGAGAACACACTTCCCTTTCTCGTCCAGGTTGAGGTGCCCGGTTTCGCGGAGGGCAGAATAGCAGGATTCCGTCTGTTTGTTAATCTGTTTACAAAAATACAACATAATCCACTACGCCCATTCTGCCCGCTTATCTCCCCGCATCAGGCTCCTGAGTGAGCCGATTTGGTCTCACAGCAGCTTACCGTATTCCAGTGAAATGGCGACACGATAAGGTCAGCTTTGCAGCGGTTTAAGCGAAATGATTCAGTGAAATAGATAACCGACAGGAATAGAACGCGGTGTGAATCGGGTGTAAAACAGCGGTGAGTTTGACAAAATCTCAACACCAGAGCGAAGTGTGAGGTTCTTTTGGCGTCAGAGGATTACAGCGTAGTTTTCATTTCCTGCAGTGATAGTGGCTGGTCCCGCCGCCAGAACGCGCCCTCTTCCCTTTGCGTCATGGCAAGAGGGCTCAATTCTCTTTTAATACCTGCACTGCCTGCCTGGGCAATCCATTTTTAACAAATGGACGCCATGACCGTTTTTGTTTTGCGTTAATTTTGCAGGTTAGCTGGCCAATAGGCAGGCAGCTGGTCAGGCGGACAATCAATCACGCTTTCATTATTTTCGCCCACTTCGCGGATAACGGTCAGCGTCGCGAATTCATCGATAATCTCAGTTGGATAAGCCGGACCCGTTTCGCGGAATTTTGCCATCTCTTCCAGATGATCGTTCTGGAAGCAGACGGTTTTTTCCGGGTTGTTCATTACCCAGCGAGGGAAGAAGATGGTGCCATGGAAGATTTTATCGGCCAGATTAACGGCCAGGCTGACATCGGTGCCGGTAGGTTCGGTCCAGGAGACTTTATAGACATCCTGCGCCAGACGAACGACATAGACATGCTGATTTTTAACCCAGCGATTTCCCACCATGCCGCTGTGAATACGGTAGTCGATGGTGCTGGCATTTTTGATGTAGAGCTCGTAGTTCCAGCCATTGTCATAGGTATAAACCAGATGTTTACCGACGATGCCAGACAGGTCATGTTTATCAAAAGTACTCATGATTAACTCCTCATTTGTTTCCGTTGAGAGGATTATTGCGCGTTACAAAAGCGATGAATAACGCTATTTTTAGCGCTAAATAATTCATTTTTTAGATGAGTCAACATGTACAGGACAACGCTGGAACAGTGGTATCTGCTCGATGCAGTAGTCAATGAAGGGAGTTTTGCGCTGGCAGCGGAGAAGAACCATCGCAGCCAGTCTTCATTGAGCTACCAGCTGGGCCTGCTTCAGCAGCGGCTGGGGCTGACGCTGTTACAGCAGGAGGGCCGCCGTGCGATGCTGAGTGCAGAGGGACATCAGTTGCTCGCGCAGGTGCGTCCTTTGCTGGCGGGATTCAGTGCGCTTGAGGCGCAGGCTAATGCACTACAACGCGGCGAGCGGTCACGCATCGATCTGATGGTCGATGCGACGCTGCCCAAACCTTTGCTGTTTGATGTGCTCCAGACCTTTCAGCAGCGCTATCCCCATGTGCGTATCTGGTTCAGCGAAATCGTCCGAAGTGAAACGCCTGACAGACTGGCGGAAAATCAGGCCGATCTCTGGCTGGTGGCGCAGCAGGGCGATACGCAATTTGCAGGCGAAAGCCTGATGAGTGTCGATTTCGTCGCCGTTGCCCATCGCGACCACCCATTACACCGCGAACCCGCCCCGCTTAATGCGGCCACGCTGGCTCGCTGGCCCTGCATTACCATACTGGATCGTCAGCAACAGCAGCAGTCAGAGGTGAATGGCGAACAAGCGGAAAACTGGTCATTTACAACACTGTCGGCCGCGATTGAGGCGGTCCAGCACCAGTTAGGTTATGGCTGGCTGCCGGAACAGAATATCGCCGCGCTTTTAGAGAGCGGTGAGCTTCGTCCCCTGCCGCTACTGCAGGGCCGCCGACGCAGCAGTTCACTGGTGATGCATATAAACGAAGAGAGACTGCCGGCCAATAGCGCCATTGCGGCACTGGCGCAGATGTTTATTGAACGGGTGGCGCAGGAGAAGCGCATAGCTGAGCGCTAAAGAGGCTGAGATTGTTTCCGTTGACGCGGGGAACACGCAAAAAACACGCATTCCAAAGATTAAGCTGCGGTTTATCCCCCTCAAGCGTGGAACACCAGATTGGCGATCATTGGCAGGCCCCTGATTGTGGTTATATAAGGCTGTGGTGAAGGCCGGAACGCTGCTCAAGTAATCGCAATCATTATGTATAGATTATAGTAATCTATATCTTAATATACCAAACGTTCTCATACGATCAGATTGCTGGCCCAAAGCGGTAATCTTTGGTCTATCCGGCACTAAAGCTATCTACACAGTCAATCACCGTCGATACAAAGCGCCTAAAGAACGAGAGCCGATCCCCTTTAACGAAAACCAAATTACTGATGCTGAGATAGCTAATCGAGGTATGACATTCACCTATGAGCTTTTCAACATCTATCACATGATAGAATCAGGGGTTATCAGCAAAGAGGCTGCTCGTGAAGCCTTCAAGCAAGAATGCCTCATGGACTTCAGACACAGCCTTCACCGGCTCGACTTCAATCACTGCTATGATCGAGCGGTGGTTTACTCCCTTATAATCCCTGCCGACAGCAACTTTACTGTCTCAAGGTTTGATAAAATCGCAATACAGCACAGTGAGAATCATTGGCACTTACTCAATATTGAAAGCATTGAGATAGACCGTGTTCCTTACGATGAGGTAAGCAATGGCACAGTCGGCATCAAGGTTGATAGGATAGTGCCGGAAGCAAGGGACTACTATGTAGTCAAAGTAAGCGAGGATAAGGACCTTCAGGATGCGTAGCTACAGTGAGATCGCAAAGCGTATAGCCAAAATCATTATATCGCCTGAGTCAGCGATAGGATTAATGCATGGAGTCCTGTCTGTGCCTACAGACATTGGCTATCTTGCCTATGGATTTCTTGATACAGACAGCCGCTATCAACGTGAAACAGAGAAAATAAGGATGGTTAGTGCCATCAGGCATGGCATTCTTGAAAATCACAACTTCATGAAGACAATCGAGACTGTGCTCAATATCTTCAACAAGAATGTGCCTGAATTCAAGCAGAACGCTATCTATAGCAAAACGATGGCTTCAGTTGCTGGCCGGACGCTTACGAACTCACTAATAGCCGGAAGATTAGCAACTACCATTGCGCAGCGTAGCTCCTTCCTTGTTGCGGTCAGAGGTGGCCTGATTGGTAATGCTTTACTGATCGGTGGCATGACAGAGAGATGTGTCTACACCTCTGAAAAGCTTCAAAAGAACAACCCAGAAGTCTACAACGCGCTACGCGTGCGGAACTATGATTTACTTTACTTCTTAGTTGAGCCAGCTCTGAACCCCTTCTTAGAAGCTCTGAATGTAAAGCGAACTCAGGGACAACCGGCTTTTGAGAAGATCATTGAGATGGTAGACCAGGAGGTAAACGCTAATGCGAGATAATGGGCCGGCTAAGTTGAGCTTAGGTAAACGCATCATGTATAGCCTTATAGAGGCGTCAGGTGCGATCATAGGCGGGTTCTTGCTCTTACTATGCTGCTACTGGTTCTTTCACTATGAAACGTG
The DNA here is from genome assembly GCF_019104105.1 of Pantoea jilinensis. Classification (NCBI taxonomy): domain Bacteria; kingdom Pseudomonadati; phylum Pseudomonadota; class Gammaproteobacteria; order Enterobacterales; family Erwiniaceae; genus Pantoea; species Pantoea jilinensis. The sequence goes on from NZ_CP077746.1 coordinate 3,337,495, forward strand.
GCATGAGAGGCTTATAGCGATTGGCTTATCTATAGGGGTTGTCTATCTGATAGGTAAGGTCTTACCTGAACGGCCAAATCAGTAAGCCCCTCATGGGGCTATACTAAGTTTTATCAGCTCAGGCCTCATCTGAAAGTTACCCGTTATTTATACAGGTATCTATCAGAGTATATTTGGATTGAATTCTTCTCAGCCCAGAGGCGTTTTCCATCAAGTAATATTTCCATAAGCGTCCGGCCAGGGCACATTTTCCCCTGATGAGTTCGCTAATTATTAAGTGAGCCAGCCAGTCATTAAGATCAGATTTTAATGTGTCGGGTTCACCATACAGCTTTTTGTGGAACGTCACCTGATATAATTCCTGCAATATCGTGATGTGGAACCGCATCGCAGTTGCCGTTCGTCTATGGTGACATCGCTTTGGTCTTCGTATGGTCTATATCATTTATTGCCAGACAAAGTTGATAATCATGCTGCTCCACTTTGCCACAGTACTCTATGCCTCCTTCGGTCAGTATTCTTAGAATTGGCAGGCCCTGAGACGCATAAATTGACAGTACACGTTCATTCAGCAGATCTGCCGCTGCAATAAAACGTGTCACGTGGGATAACCATGATTTACAGGCGGTTTATCCCCTGCTAACGCGTGGAGCACTCTAAATTTATTTGCCTGATTACTAAATACTTATTCGCACTCAAAAATTCCACCAAATTTAACGCTCTGATTTTACCCAACATCACACCTAATCCCACCACCAGAATCCAGGCCAAAAAAAAGCCCCCATTACGGGAGCTTTCTCAATAGCTGCGGCAGAAACTTATTTCTTCTTCGCTTTCGCGTTAGGCAGATCGGTGATGCTACCTTCGAAGATCTCTGCAGCCAGACCCACTGACTCATGCAGGGTCGGGTGAGCATGGATGGTCAGCGCGATATCTTCCGCATCACAACCCATCTCAATCGCCAGACCGATTTCGCCTAACAGCTCACCGCCGTTAGTGCCGACAATCGCGCCACCAATAATACGGTGCGTCTCTTTGTCGAAAATCAGTTTGGTCATACCGTCTGCACAATCAGAAGCGATAGCACGGCCTGAAGCAGCCCACGGGAAGGTGGAGGTCTCGTAGCTGATGCCTTTCTCTTTCGCTTCTTTCTCGGTCAGACCGACCCAGGCAACTTCTGGCTCAGTATAGGCAATTGAAGGGATCACTTTCGGATCGAAGTAGTGCTTCAGACCGGAGATCACTTCGGCGGCAACGTGGCCTTCATGCACACCTTTATGCGCCAGCATTGGCTGACCGACGATGTCGCCGATAGCATAGATGTGTGGCACGTTGGTACGCATCTGCTTGTCGACGCGGATGAAACCGCGATCGTCCACTTCCACGCCCGCTTTACCAGCATCCAGACCTTTACCGTTCGGCACACGACCGATAGCTACCAGCACCGCGTCATAACGCTGCGCTTCACCTGGTGCTTTTTTGCCTTCCATTGAAACGTAAATGCCATCGTCTTTCGCTTCAACGGCGGTCACTTTGGTTTCCAGCATCAGGTTAAATTTCTTGCTGATTTTCCTGGTAAAGACTTTCACCACGTCTTTATCCGCAGCCGGGATAACCTGGTCGAACATCTCAACCACATCGATCTCTGAACCCAGCGCATGATAAACCGTCGCCATTTCCAGACCGATGATGCCGCCGCCCATAACCAGCAGACGCTTCGGCACTTCTTTCAGTTCCAGCGCATCGGTAGAGTCCCAGACGCGTGGATCTTCATGTGGAATGAATGGCAGTTCGATTGGGCGTGAACCCGCAGCGATGATGGCATTATCGAAGTTGATGGTGGTCGCGCCGCCTTCTCCTTCAACCACCAGGGTGTTAGCACCGGTGAATTTGCCCAGGCCATTAACCACGGTGACTTTACGACCTTTTGCCATACCTGACAGGCCGCCAGTCAACTGGTTGATAACCTTCTCTTTCCAGCTGCGAATCTTGTTGATATCAGTAGATGGCTGGCCAAACACAATGCCATGCTCTTCAAGGGCTTTCGCCTCTTCAATCACTTTAGCAACGTGCAGCAGCGCTTTAGATGGGATACAACCGACGTTCAGACAAACACCACCGAGGGTGCTGTAACGCTCTACCAGTACGGTTTCCAGACCTAAATCCGCACAACGGAAGGCTGCAGAGTAACCTGCAGGACCTGCCCCAAGTACCACGACCTGGGTTTTCATCTCTGTACTCATCATGACCTCTTAATTGATATCCGGCGGGTCAGACGTTCTTATAATGCCCTTGTTCCACCGGGACTTTCACCGCAAGAGTTTACAGAATTGTTAACAAACTGCCAACAGCGGCGCGACGAATCGTTAAAGGAAGGCCGGCATTCGCCGGCCTTCTTAACATTTACATAACTAAACGACGAATATCAGACAGCATATTGCCGATAATGGTGATGAATCGCGCACCATCAGCACCGTCGATCACGCGGTGGTCGAAGGAGAGAGAAATCGGCATCATCAGACGCGGAGTAAACTCTTTACCGTTCCACACCGGTTCCATCGCCGATTTAGAGACACCCAGGATAGCCACTTCCGGCGCGTTAACGATCGGCGCGAAGTGGGTAGTGCCCAGGCCGCCCAGGCTGGAGATGGTGAAGCATCCGCCCTGCATGTCGCCCGCTGTCAGCTTACCGTCACGCGCTTTCTTCGAAATCGCCATCAGTTCACGGGACAGCTCGGTGATGCCTTTCTTATTCACGTCTTTAAAGACCGGAACAACCAGGCCATTTGGCGTATCAACCGCCACACCGATATTGATATATTTCTTCAGCGTCAGTTTCTGCGCATCTTCAGACAGCGAACTGTTGAAGCGTGGCATCTGCTCAAGCGCCGCAGCGACCGCTTTCATGATGAACACCACTGGGGTGTATTTCACATCCAGCTTACGCTTCTCTGCTTCAGCATTCTGCTGCTTACGGAAAGCTTCCAGGTCGGTGATATCAGTTTTGTCGAAATGCGTAACGTGCGGGATCATCACCCAGTTACGGCTCAGGTTCGCGCCAGAAATTTTCTGGATACGGCCCAGTTCGACTTCTTCGATTTCGCCAAACTTACTGAAATCAACTTTCGGCCATGGCAGCATGCCAGGCAGACCGCCGCCGCTGGCCGCAGCAGGTGCTGCTTCAGCGCGTTTCACGGCCTCTTTCACGTAAGTCTGCACGTCTTCTTTCAGAATGCGACCTTTACGGCCGGTGCCTTTGACTTTCGCCAGGTTAACACCGAACTCGCGCGCCAGGCGACGAATCACCGGGGTAGCGTGAACGTAAGCGTCGTTCTCTGCGAACTCACCTTTGCTTTCTGCTTTAGCGGCGGCAGGTGCTGCTGCGGCTTTCGCTTCAGATTTGGCAGCAGGCGCCGGTGCGGCTTCCTGTTTCGCAGCCGCAGGGGCAGCCGGAGCAGCACCTTCGACTTCGAACACCATGATCAGTGAGCCGGTGCTGACTTTATCGCCCGTCGCGACTTTCAGCTCTTTGACGATACCCGCAAACGGTGCCGGCACTTCCATAGAGGCTTTGTCGCCTTCAACCACGATCAGTGACTGCTCAGCTTCCACCTTATCGCCAACCTTAACGAGGATCTCGGTGACTTCAACTTCGTCTCCCCCGATATCCGGAACGTTAACGTCTTTTGCGCCCGCAGCCGCGGCAGGTGCCGATGCCGCTTCTTCTTTCACTTCTGGCTTCGCATCAGAGGCCGGTGCTGCACCTTCTGCTTCAAAGACCATGATGGCTGAACCGGTGCTGACTTTGTCGCCGGTCGCAATGGTGATCGCTTTGACCACACCCGCGAACGGAGCCGGAACTTCCATTGACGCTTTGTCACCTTCGACAACAATCAGTGACTGCTCGGCTTCGACTTTGTCGCCAACCTTAACCAGAATCTCAGTGACTTCAACTTCATCACCGCCGATATCCGGCACAGCCACTTCTTTGCTGGCAGTGGCCGCAGCAGCGGCTGGCGCAGGCGCCGCGTCCGCTTTCTTCTCTTCGGCGGCGGCAGGGGCTGCTTCCGCAGCGCCTTCAGCATCAAACACCATGATCAGCGAACCGGTCTCAACTTTGTCACCGGTAGAGATTTTAATCTCTTTGACTACGCCAGCCTGTGGCGACGGCACTTCCATTGAGGCTTTGTCGCCTTCCACGGTGATCAGCGACTGCTCGGCTTCCACCTTGTCGCCAACTTTCACCAGAATCTCGGTGACTTCAACTTCGTCAGACCCGATATCCGGTACCTTAATTTCGATAGCCATTACTCTATTACCTCTTAAGCCAGACGCGGGTTAACTTTATCGGCATCGATATTGAATTTGGTGATAGCGTCAGCCACCACTTTCTTCTCGATCTCGCCGCGTTTAGCCAGCTCACCCAGCGCGGCAACCACCACATAAGATGCATCAACTTCAAAGTGATGACGCAGATTCTCACGGCTGTCAGAGCGACCAAAGCCATCGGTACCCAGTACGCGATAATCGCTGGCTGGGACATAGCTACGAACCTGCTCAGCGAACAGTTTCATGTAGTCGGTTGAAGCAACAGCAGGTGCGTCATTCATCACCTGAGCGATGTAAGGTACGCGCGCTTCTTCAGTCGGATGCAGCATGTTCCAGCGCTCACAATCCTGGCCATCACGAGCCAGTTCGGTGAACGAGGTGACGCTGTAGACATCAGAGCCGATACCGTAATCTTTCGCCAGAATCTGGGCGGCTTCACGAACGTGACGCAGGATAGAACCTGAGCCCAGCAGCTGTACTTTACCTTTGCTGCCCTCTACCGTTTCCAGCTTGTAGATACCCTTACGGATACCCTCTTCCGCGCCCTTCGGCATGGCTGGCATATGGTAGTTTTCGTTCAGCGTGGTGATGTAGTAGTACACGTTCTCCTGCGCTTCGCCATACATACGCACCAGACCGTCATGCATGATGACAGCCACTTCATAAGCGTATGAAGGATCGTAAGAGATACAGTTCGGGATAGTCAGAGACTGAATGTGGCTGTGACCATCTTCATGCTGCAGACCTTCGCCGTTCAGGGTAGTACGACCCGAGGTGCCGCCGACCAGGAAGCCGCGCGCCTGTTGGTCGCCCGCCAGCCACATCAGATCGCCGATACGCTGGAAGCCGAACATCGAGTAATAGATGTAGAACGGGATCATCGGCAGGTTGTTGGTGCTGTAAGAGGTCGCCGCAGCCAGCCAGGAAGAACCTGCGCCCAGCTCGTTGATCCCTTCCTGCAGAATCTGGCCTTTCTCGTCTTCTTTATAGTATGCAACCTGCTCGCGGTCCTGCGGGGTGTACTGCTGACCGTTCGGGCTGTAGATACCGATCTGACGGAACAGACCTTCCATACCAAAGGTACGTGCTTCATCGGCGAGGATTGGAACCAGACGATCTTTGATCGACTTGTTCTTCAGCATCACATTCAGGGCACGCACAAAGGCGATGGTGGTCGAGATCTCTTTGTTCTGCTCTTCCAGCAGCGCACTGAACTCTTCGAGTGCTGGCATTTCCAGCTTTTCAGTGAACTTCGGCTGACGCGTTGGCAGGTAGCCGCCTAACTTCTCGCGCTGACCATGCAGATAAGCATGTTCTTCTGAGCCTTTTTCGAAGGTCACGTACGGCAGTGATTCGATTTTGTCATCAGCAACCGGCACGTTGAAGCGATCACGGATATAGCGCACGCCATCCATGTTCATCTTCTTCACCTGGTGAGCAATATTTTTGCCTTCCGCGGTGTCGCCCATACCATAACCTTTGATGGTATGCGCCAGGATCAATACTGGCTTGCCTTTGGTGTCCTGCGCTTTTTTCAGTGCCGCGTAGATTTTCTTCGGATCGTGGCCGCCACGGTTCAATGCCCAGATTTCATCATCGGACATATCTTTAACCAGCGCGGCGGTTTCCGGATATTTGCCAAAGAAGTGCTCACGCACATAGGCACCATCGCGGGATTTAAAGGTCTGGTAGTCACCGTCGACCGTTTCGTTCATCAGCTGAATCAGCTTGCCGCTGGTATCTTTGCGCAGCAGCTCATCCCAGCGACCGCCCCAGATGACCTTGATCACTTCCCAGCCAGCACCGGCAAAGATGCCTTCCAGCTCGTTGATGATTTTGCCATTACCGGTTACCGGGCCATCCAGACGCTGCAGGTTGCAGTTGATGATGAAGACCAGGTTATCCAGTTTTTCACGGGTGGCGATGGTGATCGCACCTTTAGATTCTGGCTCATCCATCTCGCCGTCACCCAGGAAGGCGTAAACGGTCTGCGCAGAGGTATCTTTCAGGCCACGGTGTTCCAGATATTTCAGGAACTTCGCCTGATAGATCGCTGACAATGGACCCAGGCCCATTGATACGGTCGGGAACTGCCAGAATTCCGGCATCAATTTCGGATGCGGATAAGAAGAGAGGCCTTTACCGTCAACTTCCTGACGGAAGTTGTTCATCTGCTCTTCGGTCAGGCGGCCTTCAAGGAACGCACGCGCATAGATACCCGGAGAGATGTGGCCCTGGAAATAGACCAGATCGCCGCCATCCTTCTCACTGCGCGCGCGGAAGAAGTGGTTAAAGCACACTTCATAAATTGTCGCAGAAGACTGGAAGGAGGACATGTGGCCACCCAGTTCCAGATCTTTCTTCGATGCGCGCAGCACCGACATGATGGCGTTCCAGCGGATTGCGGAACGGATACGACGTTCAAGAGAGGTGTTGCCCGGATAATCGGGTTCATCTTCAACGGCAATAGAGTTGATGTAGTTGCTGATTGCAGAAGATCCTGCAGCCACGTTTACGCCGCCTTTGCGGGCTGCACCCAGTACCTGATCAATCAGATACTGTGCACGTTCAACACCTTCTTCACGGATGACCGATTCGATCGCCTGTAGCCAGTCACGAGTTTCAATCGGATCCACGTCATTGTGTAAACGTTCTGACATGGGTGTGTTCCTTATCTGTGTCTAATACGTTGAATAATCGGGAGCCTGTTAAAGCAGATGCAGGCAGGCTCGTCTGATATCAGTACGATCTTTGTCGCACGTCATTCCTTACGTTGCTGTAAACGACGCAGGGAGCGTTCTCGACGGCTCTGCTCCCGACTTCTGTCCAGCAAGATTTCCTCTATGAACGCCAGGTGACGGTGTGAAGCCTCGCGCGCTTTTTCTGGCTCACGGGCCACAATCGCCTCAAAGATTCTGGCGCGGTGACCGCTCACTTTTGCCAGCATTTCCCGGCGCGAGTAGAGCAATTCGAAATTCTGACGAACGTTTTGTTCCAGCATAGGGCCCATTGAGCGTAGCAAATGTAAAAGCACAACATTATGGGCTGCTTCTGTGACAGCGATCTGATACTGCATCACTGCGTCCGCTTCGGCGTCTAAATCGCCGCTGTCCTGCGCCTGCTGGATATTCAGATGGCAGTCGCGAATGCGCCGCAGGTCTTCCTCTGTGCCGCGCAGTGCCGCGTAATAGGCGGCAATGCCCTCTAAGGCATGGCGCGTTTCCAGCAGATCAAACTGGGATTCCGGATGGCCGGCGAGCAGCTCAACGAGTGGATCGCTTAAGCTTTGCCAGAGATTCTCCTGCACGAACGTTCCGCCACCCTGTCGGCGCAGCAATAATCCTTTCGCTTCTAAGCGCTGGATCGCTTCGCGGAGAGACGGACGTGAGACATCGAATTGTTTGGCGAGTTCGCGCTCAGGCAACAGCTTCTCTCCCGGACGCAACGTGCCTTCCATAATCAGGGATTCGAGCTGTTGCTCGATAGCATCGGAGAGCTTAGGTTGGCGAATCTTACTGTAAGCCATCATCCCTTCTTATTAAGCCAGGCGTCCGGAGTAAATTGGTAATACCAATTGCAATGAGGTGCCGGTAAAGTAACAAAGTATTCACCTTGTGTCTATATGGTGTCTGCGACATTCACCTCGCCTTAAAGCCTGTCCTGGCGCTAACTCGCGGTTAAAAAAATGAAAAAATCCGCTACGGCAAATGTTAAACAATTGCACTTTTACCAAACCTTACACCTGCTTAGCGCCTGATGAGTGCGGCAGCCATAAGTGAAAGCTATTCGTCATTACCCGAATTTCATGGCAGAAGTTTCGACAGGCAGACGTGACCAGGACGGCGTTTTTTCAGTCAAGTCTCAGCACGAAAGGCGAAAGCAGGTGCAAAGCGAATCGCTTATCACTATTCTTGTCGCCAGGGTAGCAAATGGCCGCATTCAGCACGCCAGATACCGTAAAATAATCAATACGTTATTGTAACTCCTTCATTACAGCGGATTGCGCTGCGAACGAAGAATAAAAACATCACGAGGTTTGTATGGAACAGCAGCAAGGCGAAGCGCTGAAACGTGGTCTTAAGAACCGCCATATTCAGCTCATCGCGCTGGGTGGTGCAGTGGGAACCGGCCTGTTTCTGGGCAGTGCATCGGTCATTGAATCCGCCGGACCGGCCGTTATTCTGGGCTATGCGATTGCCGGGTTTATTGCCTTTTTAATCATGCGCCAGTTAGGTGAGATGGTCGTGGAAGAGCCGGTTGCCGGCAGCTTCAGCCACTTTGCCTATAAATACTGGGGCAACTTTGCGGGTTTTGCTTCGGGCTGGAACTACTGGGTGCTCTATGTGCTGGTTGCCATGGCAGAACTCACTGCCGTCGGCAAATATGTCCAGTTCTGGTGGCCTGACTTTCCGACCTGGGCGTCGGCTGCCCTCTTCTTCGTGATGATCAATGCTATCAACCTGACCAACGTGAAAGTGTTTGGTGAGATGGAGTTCTGGTTCGCCATCATTAAAGTGGTTGCGGTCATTGGCATGATCCTGTTCGGCGGCTGGCTGCTGTTCAGTGGTCATGCCGGTCCGCAGGCGACAGTACGCAACCTGTGGGAACAGGGCGGCTTCTTCCCGCATGGCATTGGCGGCCTGGTCACCGTCATGGCGATTATCATGTTCTCATTCGGGGGTCTGGAGCTGGTGGGTATCACCGCAGCTGAAGCGGATAACCCGGAAGTGAGCATTCCAAAAGCGACCAACCAGGTGCTGTGGCGTATCCTGATTTTCTACATTGGTTCGCTGGCGGTCCTGCTGTCACTGATGCCGTGGACCCGCGTCACCTCAGAAGTCAGCCCGTTCGTCTTTATCTTCCACGAACTGGGCGATGCCATGGTGGCGAATGCGCTTAACGTGGTGATCCTGACGGCTGCCCTGTCGGTCTATAACAGCTGCGTTTACTGTAACAGCCGCATGCTGTTTGGTCTGGCACAGCAGGGCAATGCGCCGAAAGCACTGCTGAAAGTCGATCGTCGCGGTGTACCGGTGTTAACGATTCTGGTCTCTGCTGTGGCTACTGCGCTGTGTGTGCTGATCAACTACCTGATGCCGGGCGAAGCGTTTGGCCTGCTGATGTCGCTGGTGGTCTCTGCACTGGTCATCAACTGGGCGATGATCAGCCTGGCGCACCTCAAGTTCCGTCGTAAGAAAGATCAGCAGGGCGTCACAACCCGCTTTAAAGCGCTGCTCTATCCGGCAGGTAACTGGATTTGCCTGATCTTCCTGGCAGGGATTCTGGTACTGATGGCGACCACGCCGGGCATGGCGATCTCCGTCTGGCTGATCCCGGTCTGGCTGGTCATTCTGGGTATTGGTTACTTTATTAAAAACCAGACGCAGAAAGCCTGATGCTCTACTACGTGCTGCGACCTCTCAGGGAGGTTGCAGCACGTACCTCTGATGCCCGATCCAGCTCACACTTCTCTTCCCGCACCTGTTTTGTCCATCTTCATGACGAATTTCTCCCGTTCATCTCACTGATTTCCTGACAATACTTCCTGTTCACACTGGATGCGCAGGAATAAACCATGAAAGGTACAGCTCTCCCGTTTCGGGAAAAACTGGGATATGGCATGGGTGATGCCGGATGCAACATGATTGGCGGTGCCATCATGCTGTTCCTGAACTACTTCTATACCGATGTTTTCGGCCTTGCTCCGGCGCTGGTGGGAACCCTGCTGCTTTCGGTCAGGGTGCTGGATGCGGTTACCGATCCGATTATGGGCGCCATCGCCGATCGCACCCAGAGTCGCTGGGGCCGTTTTCGTCCCTGGCTGCTGTGGGTTTCCGTTCCCTATGTGGTCTTCAGCGTTCTGATGTTCACCACACCAGACTGGACCTATCACAACAAGGTCATCTGGGCGTTCGTCACCTACTTCCTGATGTCACTGACGTATACCGCGATTAATATTCCTTATTGCTCGCTGGGTGGCGTGATTACCAACGACCCTGGTGAACGCGTCTCCTGCCAGTCCTACCGTTTTGTCATGGTCGGTATCGCCACGCTGATACTTTCTCTGTCGCTGCTGCCGATGGCGGAGTGGTTTGGTGGGGAAGATAAAGCGCGCGGCTACCAGATGGCGATGGCGGTGCTGGCCACGATTGGTCTGGCGATGTTTCTGTTCTGCTTTGCCACAGTTCGTGAACGTATCCGCCCTGCTGTACCGAGCAATGATGACCTGAAAAAAGATCTGCGTGACGTCTGGAAGAATGACCAGTGGGTGCGCATTCTGCTGCTGACCTTCTGTAACGTCTGTCCTGGCTTCATCCGCATGGCAGCCACCATGTATTACGTCACCTGGGTCATGGGTCAGTCCACGCACTTCGCCACGCTGTTTATCAGCCTGGGCGTGATTGGCATGATGTTCGGCAGCACGCTGGCGAAACTGCTCACCGATCGCTGGTGCAAACTCAAAGTCTTCTTCTGGACTAATATCGCATTGGCGCTCTTCTCCTGCGGCTTTTACTGGATCGATCCTCACGCCACGGTGATGGTCGTAGTGGCTTACTTTGTGCTGAATATCCTGCATCAGATCCCTTCTCCGCTGCACTGGTCGCTGATGGCGGATGTGGATGACTACGGCGAGTGGAAAACCGGCAAGCGCATCACCGGCATCAGCTTCTCCGGCAACCTGTTCTTCCTCAAGGTGGGACTGGCAGTGGCCGGTGCAATGGTCGGCTTTCTGCTGTCGATCTATGGCTACAATGCGGGTGCTAAACAGCAGTCCCCTGAAGCGATTAACGGCATCATGCTGCTCTTCACCATCATTCCAGGCGTCGGCTATCTGATTACCGCCGGCGTGGTGCGGCTGATGAAGGTCGACCGCAAAATGATGATTACCATCCAGCAGGATCTCGCGCTGCGCCGCGAAAACTTCCACGAGTTACACGCTGTTCGCCTGCGCGACGGTGCTGCTACGCCAACCGGAGATGTTAAATGACTGCAATCCTGCCGAATCCTTTTATTGAGCAGCGCGCCGACCCCTTTATCCTTCGCCATGAACAGCACTACTACTTTGTGGCATCAGTACCGGAGTATGACCGGCTGGAGATCCGACGCGCCACAACGCTGGCTGGCCTGCGCAGCGCCGAGCCGGTCGTGGTCTGGCGCAAGCCTGATAGCGGCCCCTGTAGCGAGTTAATCTGGGCACCCGAATTGCACTACATTGACGGCCAGTGGGTTATCTATTTCGCAGCAGCGCCGACGCGGGAGATCAAAGAGGGACTGTTTCAGCACCGGATGTATGCGCTGGTGTGTGAGGCGGCAGATCCATTGCAGGGCGAATGGCAGCCCTGCCGCCGGGTTTTCAGCCAGCTCGACAGCTTCTCTCTGGATGCCACGCACTTCGTACATCAGGGCAAAAACTGGTATCTCTGGGCGCAAAAAGATCCCGTGATTCCCGGCAACTCTAATCTCTACCTGGCTGAGCTGCTGAATCCCTGGACGCTGAAAGGTACACCGGTGATGCTGAGTCGGCCAGAATATGAGTGGGAGTGCGCAGGGTTTAGCGTGAACGAAGGTCCGGCGGTGATTCGTCACAGCGATCGGCTGTTCGTGACCTACTCCGCCAGCGCTACCGATGAAAATTACTGTCTGGGGATACTGTCGATTGCCGCTGATGCCGATCCGCTTGATGTCACCGCCTGGCAAAAATCGGCACGCCCGGTCTTTGTATCCAGCTGGGACAACCATCAGTATGGGCCAGGCCACAACAGTTTTACCCAGGATGAGGCGGGACGCGACGTGCTGGTTTATCACGCGCGTAACTACACTGAAATTGAGGGCGATCCGTTGTGGGATCCGAACCGCCACACCCGACTGAAATATTTCAGCTGGCGGGAAGATGGCACGCCCGATTTTGGCGTGCCACCTGCCGATTACACCAGCGTGCCGTAAATCGTCAGCAACGCAACGGCAACCACCAGCACCAGTGAAGTGCGTTTCGCTAACGCCACGGCAACCCGTGGCGTTTCTACTTTATCGGTGTGCGGATCGCGTGACAGGGAGAACTGCGCCAGCGTCGTCAGCACCTGATACTGAGAACGGTGACGATCAGTCAGCGAAGCAAACCACGCAGGCAGCGCTTTTTCGCCGTGGCCCAGCAGCGCGTAAGCCACCCCCGCCAGCCGCACCGGGATCCAGTCGAGAAGATGCAGTATCGCATCCACGCCAGACTGCGAACGCGCCATCGGTGTACCATGTTTTGCCAGCCAGCCTTGCCAGGCTCGCAGAAACGCATAACCCACCAGCAGCACCGGACCCCACGGCCCTCCCACCACCAGCCAGAACATCGGCGCAAGGTAGAAGCGGAAGTTTATCCAGATCAGTGCATTCTGCAGTTCACGCAGGAACTCGCGTTCGCTGCATTCTACCGGCACGCCATGAATCAGCGTCAACTCAGCCGCCATCGCCTGATGCGCCGCGTCGTCGTCATGACTGGCTGCTTTCAGATAGCTATGGTAGTGCTGACGCACCGAACCGGCACCGATGCAGAGCAAGCCGGCGACGATCCAGAACAGTAATTGCAGTATACCAAACAGCAGCCCTTTCAGCGCCCAGATGACCAGCGCAGTCAGCGCCATCGCCAGCACAGTCATTAGCAGAGTACGCATCATGGAGAAATGTCGGCGATGCCGAAAAATCGGCTCCAGCCGGTGTTCGAGCTGCCAGTGCTCGCCCAGTTTAAACAGGCGCTCCCAGCCTAAAACCAACAACAAGGTAAACAACGTCATACTGACTCCGCAAAAATCAGGATTTTTGCTGCGTTAACAGCTGTTTGTAGTAGTCCCAGTCAAAAGCAGATCCGGGATCGGTCTTTCGTACCGGCGCGATGTCACTGTGCCCCGTGATACGTGAAGGCGTTAACGGGTAATGCTGCAGCAGCAACAGGGTTACCTGCTGCAGGGCCCGATATTGCGCTTCGCTATAGGGCTCACTGTCTGTTCCTTCCAGCTCAATCCCTATAGAGAAGTCGTTGCAGTTTTCACGTCCTTCAAACTGCGAAATGCCTGCATGCCAGGCACGTTTATGAAAAGGGACATACTGCACGATCTCCCCGTCACGACGAATCAGGCAGTGTGCCGCGACTTTCAGCGCGGCGATATCCGCAAAATAGGGATGAGCATCCGGCGGAAGTGTGCCGGTGAACAGCTTGTCGATCCACGGCCCGCCAAATTCACCGGGTGGCAGGCTGATATTGTGAATCACCAGCAGTGAAGGCGCTTCATTGTCTGGCCGTTCATTGCAATGCGTTGACGGCACGTGACGCGCTCCGGTCAGCCAGCCCTGTTCGATTTTCATACCCATTTTCCTTGTTTCAGCTGGCTGAGAATAGCATGAATAATAAAGGATTCTTGCCTCTTAGTGTGCCGGTTGGGTCACATGACAACGCTGCGTGTTAAGGATACTAAACAAAATACGATTCGTTGCTGGAACCTGATGGCGGTTCAGGCTATTGTGTCACCCTCTGTCATTTCTCGTTCTGGAGTAAAACACCTATGTCATCTCGTGGTTATGATCCTGACAGCCGCCGTCAGGCACTCATCAAACGCATTGAAAGTGACATCCCGGATGCGGTTGCACTGGCGTTAAAAGAGGATCTTGGTGGAGAGATCGACGCTGACCGGGATATTACTGCCCAGTTGTTACCTGCCGATATCCAGGCTCATGCGCAGGTCATTACCCGTGAAGCGGGTGTTTTCTGTGGTAAACGCTGGGTGGAAGAAGTCTTCATTCAACTCGGCTCGCACGCGACACTGAGCTGGCATGTCGAAGATGGTGATCAGATCGAGGCAGACCAGCTGCTGTTTGAAATCGAGGGTCCTGCCCGACTGCTGCTGACTGCGGAGCGTACCGCGCTTAATTTTGTGCAAACACTCTCGGGCGTTGCCACCGAAGTCAGCCGCTATGTCGCACTGCTGGCGGGAAGCCAGACACAGCTGCTGGACACGCGTAAAACCCTGCCCGGATTGCGGACCGCGCTTAAATATGCCGTGCTCTGTGGCGGTGGCAGCAATCATCGCCTGGGTCTCTCAGATGCCTACCTGATTAAAGAGAACCATATTATTGCCAGCGGCTCGATTGCGCAGGCAGTGGAAAGAGCGCAATGGCTGCAACCCGATGTGCCGGTTGAAGTTGAAGTGGAATCACTGGAGGAGTTGCGTCAGGCGCTGGAAGCCGAAGCCGATATTGTGATGCTGGATAACTTCACCCTGGAAGCGATGCGTGAAGCTGTCGAACTCAACCAGGGAAGGACGCTGCTGGAAGTCTCCGGTAACGTTACCGAAACAACCCTGCCACAGATCGCTCTGACCGGCGTGGACTATGTCTCTGTTGGCGCACTGACCAAGCATGTGCGGGCGCTGGATCTCTCGATGCGTTTCAAACAAAAGTAGCCTGCGCTACCGTAACCCGGCCCGGCGATTTTGCGACCCCGCTTCCGGCGCAGTTTCGACTGCGCTGCAATCCTGAAATCTGTTCACACCACACTTTCCAGTTTTCCCCTCTCTGACTGTCTTTTACTGCTACTGATTTTTAACCTGTCGCCTTCTTAATCAGGAGACGATGTGATGAATCATCAACGTGGATTTACGCTGGTTGAATTGATGATTGTGGTCGGTATTGTGGCGATCTTAAGTGCCATCGGCTTGCCCGCTTATCAAAATTATCTGCAGCGCGCTGCCCTCACCGACATGTTGCAAACAATGGTGCCGTTTAAAACTGCGGTAGAGCTCTGCGCCATGGAGCGTGGTGGCCCAACCCAGTGTCATGCAGGAGAAGCGGGCATTCCGGCAGCCAGAGGATCGCGCTATGTCTCGGCACTGAGCGTGACCAACGGTGTGATTGCATTGACTGGCCAGGAAAGTCTCAATGGCCTGAGCGTTGAAATGCTGCCGGTCTGGGACAGCACGGATGGCGGCATCAGATGGCAACGCAGTTGCACCAGTAGCAACAATAGCCTGCGCGACAATTGTCAGGATCAGTTCCGCTTTGCAGATAAAGGGGCCAGCGATGAACAAGCCTGATGAAGCGATCGCGGCTTTATGTCAGCGCTATCGCGCCCTGGTGTTACACCATGATGCCAGTCAGCTGCGTGTGGCCGTCGCAGAAAGCGTGCCGCCCGGACTGTCTGAAGCGCTTCATTTTGCCAGCCAGTGTAAGATTGAGATCGAATGCTGGCCGCAGGCCCGGCTCGACCAGCTTCGGCATGCCGACACACCGCTGGTGGCGCGTGAAGAGGCGCCCGCAGAGTCAGCGATTGAGGCAACACAGCTGATCCTGCGTCAGGCACTCGAACGCCGCGCCTCCGATGTGCATATCGAACCCTGCCGCGAGGGTTTACGCGTGCGACTGCGCATTGATGGCGTACTGCATCCGCTCTCTTCATTACCTGCCACTCAACCTGCGGCGCTGCTGGCACGACTGAAGATTCTCGGCGGGCTGGATATCGCCGAACGACGGTTACCGCAGGATGGGCAGTTCAGCATGGAGATCGCCGGTAAACCCGCCTCGTTTCGTCTGGCCACGTTGCCCATCTACGGCGGGGAGAAAGCCGTAGTCAGGCTATTGCAGAGTGAAAGCGCGGCGCTGTCACTGGATAAGCTCGGTTTACCCACTGCGCAGCTACGTCTGTTCTGCGCTGCGCTGGCCCAGCCGCAGGGATTGATTCTGGTGACGGGCCCCACCGGCAGCGGCAAGACATTCACGCTCTACAGCGGGCTTAGTGCGCTGAATAAGCCTGAAAAAAATCTCTGCAGCGTTGAGGATCCGATTGAGATCCCACTGCCGGGCATCAATCAGACGCAGATCCATGCTAAAAACGGGCTCGATTTTAACCGCGTGCTGCGGGCGCTGCTGAGACAGGATCCCGACGTCATCATGGTGGGCGAAATTCGCGATGCCGAAACGGCAGAGATTGCGGTTAAAGCAGCACAAACCGGACATCTGGTCCTTTCCACGCTGCACACTAACTCCACCGCCGAGACGCTGACCCGGCTTCGACAGATGGGAATTCCCGGTTATCTGCTTGGGTCAGCACTGAAATTGATCGTTGCTCAGCGTCTGGTCAGACGCCTCTGCCCTCACTGCCGTCAGCCTGCTCAGGCAGTGGCACACTATCCTCCGGAACTCTGGCCTGGCACCCTGCAAACCTGGCGTGCCCCAGGCTGCGACCACTGCTTTTCCGGCTATTTTGGCCGGCTGGCGCTGTTTGAACTGCTGCCCATTAATGCCAGACTGCAAAATGCGATCGCCGCCGAGATGCCGCTGGAGAATCTGTTGAGTCTGGCGAAACAGCAGGGATTGCGCACCCTGCTGGTTTCCGGTTTAGAGGCGGTAAGTCGGGGCGATACCTCCCTGGAGGAGATGCAACGGGTGATTGGGCTGGACGATGGCTAATGCCTCTTTATTCAGCTGGCAGGCGGTCGACAGTCAGGGTCAGTTACTCAGCGGTCAGCTACTGGCTATCGACAGTGACAATCTGCTGCTGATGCTGGCGCAGCGTGATCTTTTGCCGGTGAGCTGGAAGCGTGAAAAAGTCTGGCGTCCGAGGGACTGGAAGTGGCAGCACAAAACCGATCTCATTCGCCAGCTGGCCACCTTGCTCAAAGCGGGCCTGCCGCTGGCAGAGAGTCTGGTTTTGCTGGCGGAGGGGCAGCCGCATGCTGGCTGGCGGGCCCTGATGCTAGCTCTGCATCATCGGGTACTCAGCGGTGCGCCTTTTTCACAGGCTTTGCGTGAATGGCCGCAGATCTTTCCGGCACTCTATCCGTCCCTGATGGAGGTAGGTGAGCTCACCGGTCAGCTGGATGTCTGTTGCAGCGAACTGGCTCAGCAGCAGATCCGCCAGCAGCAGTTATGGCATCAGGTGGGTAAAGCGCTGCGCTATCCTCTTTTTATTCTGCTGGTGGCGATGGCTGTCACCTGCGGCATGCTGCTGTTCGTGCTGCCGGAGTTCGTTACGGTTTATGACGCCTTTGATGCGCCCCTGCCCGCCTTTACCGCAGCGGTAATGCAGTTATCTGCCGCGCTTCAGGAATGGGGAGGCGTGCTGGCCCTGGGTATTTCGCTGATGCTGACTGGATGGCATCAGCTGCGACGACGCTCTGAGGGCTGGCAACGCCGTGAGCAGGCATTTTTCCTGCGCATCCCGCTGCTTTCCGGATTGTGGCGCGGCACACAACTGACGCAGATCTATACCATTCTGCATCTCACACAGAGCGCCGGGTTAACGCTGTTACAGGGGCTATCCGCCGTTAAGGTAACACTCTCCTCATTGCTCTGGCGGGACGCGATAGCCGGACTGCAGCAACATATTGCTGAGGGAAGTCCTCTGCATCAGGCGCTGATGCAGCATCCGTTGTTCACGCCATTATGTGGTCAGCTGATTCGCGTCGGTGAGGAGGCGGGCGCCCTGGATTTGATGCTGGCACGTCTGGCTGAATGGCATGAGGCCGAAACGCGAGAGCGCGCTGACACACTGGCGGCTTCGCTGGAACCGATGATGATGATGGTGATTGGCGGCATTGTTGGCACACTGGTGATTGCCATGTATCTGCCGGTCTTCGGGCTGGGTGATGCGATGCATTAGGGGCGCACGCTGCGCCCCGGATGGCTATCGGTTAAATACCCGGTTCTCCTGCTCGTTAACCCGAATAAAGGTCGTGCGTTTGGTCAGCTCTTTCAGGCGCTCGGCCCCTACGTAAGTGCAGGCGGAACGCAGCCCACCCAGGATATCGCGTGCTGTCTCAGCCACCGGACCTCTTAAGGGCAGCTTGACCGTTTTGCCTTCTGCCGCACGGTACTGCGCAACACCACCAACGTGACGCTTCATCGCCGATTCGGAACTCATGCCATAAAAGAGCATGGATTTTTCGCCATTCTCTTCAACAACCTGCCCTTCGCACTCATCATGTGCCGCCAGCATGCCACCCAGCATCACGAAGTCAGCACCGCCGCCAAAGGCTTTGGCGATATCCCCCGGCACTGAACAACCGCCATCACTGACAATCTGTCCGCTTAAACCATGCGCCGCATCAGCACACTCGATAACGGCAGAAAGCTGCGGATAACCTACACCGGTTTTTACCCGGGTTGTGCAGACCGAACCCGGGCCAATGCCCACTTTGACAATATCCGCGCCGGAAAGAATCAACTCTTCCACCATTTCGCCCGTGACGACATTACCGGCACAGATTGTTTTAGAGGGGAAAGTTTCACGCGCGCGTTGCAGAAAATCGACAAAATGTTGTGAGTAACCGTTGGCCACGTCGATGCAGATAAACTGCAGATCGTCTGACAGCGCCATAATGGCGACCAGTTTACTGAGATCGGACTCTGAAGTGCCGGTGGAGACCATAACATGTTTAAGGCATGTCGCAGGCACGCGCTGAATGGACGCGCGCCAGTCATCAACGCTGTAATGTTTGTGGACTGCAGTAAGGATATTGAAGCTGGCGAGCGCCTCGGCCATCGAAAATGTGCCGACGGTATCCATATTGGCGGCGATGATGGGTACGCCGCTCCAGCTCAGGCCCGAATGTCTGAAGGTAAAGCTGCGTTCCAGCTCAACCTGTGAGCGACTTTGCAGCGTGGAGCGTTTGGGACGGATTAAGACATCTTTAAAGCCCAGTTTCAGATCTTCTTCAATACGCATAAATAGTGTCCTGGTAAGTGGCAACGAATCGTCGTTCGCGAAGTAAGCACAGCTCCAGTAGCGTTATGATACGCGCCTCTCGCTGTGCGACAAGACTGCGAATTTCACTTTATTTACGCTACAATCCGTTAAATTTAGTTGTGATTTATCGGTGTGATCTGACACCCATTTTTTGCCTTTTTTAGTCAGATCATTACCCTGAACCCATGTCGTAAAAGAAGTCAGGTGAGAAACATGCCCTATATCGTCGCGCTTACAGGGGGGATCGGCAGTGGAAAGAGTACGATTGCCCAGGCATTCGCCGCGTCTGGCGTGGACATTATTGATGCTGACCTGATTGCCCGTGAAGTTGTTGAACCCGGCACGCCCGCTTTGCAGGCTATAAAGGGGCGCTATGGCGCGTCGATAGTGACGGAGCAGGGCATGCTTGATCGTAAACAGCTTCGCGACATTATTTTCCAGAAGCCGGAAGAGAAAAGCTGGTTAAACGCACTGCTTCATCCGCTGATAAACGCCCGGACGCGACAGCTGATCGCCCAGGCCACCTCACCTTATGTGCTCTGGGTAGTGCCATTACTGGTGGAAAATCAATTACAGCACCAGGCTGATCGGGTACTGGTGGTGGATGTTGATGAGGCAACGCAGTTAGCGCGGACTCAGCAGCGTGACCATCTTTCCGTCGAACAGGCGAAACGTATTCTTGCCGCACAGGCCACGCGCCAGCAACGCCTCGCCTGTGCCGATGACATTATTGATAACAGCGGCGAGCCCGACGACGCCCTGCCACAGGTTGCCGAACTCCATCAGCGCTATCTCAGGCTGGCGGCAACGAAACAGGATTAATACCATGAGTACACCCGTTCTGTTTGAACACCCACTGAATGAAAAAATGCGAACCTGGTTGCGGGTTGAATTTTTGATTAATCAGTTAGATGAAACCACGCCACTGGATAAAACCGTTAATGCGCTGACCTTTTTTCGCCTGATTGGCGAGTTGCTCGACATTTTCGAGCGCGGCGATATGCGGACTGAACTGTTGAAAGAGCTGGAGCGTCAGCAGCAAAAATTACGTGCCTGGGCTGATGTGCCGGGTGTCGACATGACGCTGGTGGATGCTCTGCACGATAAACTAAAAATTCAGTCAACGCAGTTGATGAATGCCCCGCGTATGGGGCAACAGCTCCGTGAAGATCGTCTGATTGCCCTGGTGCGCCAGCGACTCAGCATTCCCGGCGGATGCTGCAGCTTTGATTTGCCAGGCCTGCACATCTGGCTCCATCTGCCGCAGGAAACACGCGATGCGCAGGTCGAAGCCTGGATGCAGACGCTCGCGCCCCTGCATCATGCGCTGGCGATGGTACTGGATCTGATCCGCCAGTCCGGCGCATTCCATATGCAGACCAGTCTGAACGGTTTTTATCAGGATAATGCCGAGGGTGCCGATCTGCTGCGATTGCAGTTATCGCTGGACGATGCCCTCTATCCACAGGTGTCCGGACATAAAAGCCGCTACGCCATTCGTTTTATGCCATTTGATAGTGAGCGCGGTGAAGTTCCGGCCCGCCTTAACTTCCAGTTGGCCTGTTGTTAGAGGTAAACATGCAGCAAGAAGTCATGACCGTTTCCTGTCCGCAGTGCGGCAAAGATGTCATCTGGGATGAGCTCAGCCCGTGGCGCCCTTTTTGCAGTAAGCGCTGTCAGCTTATTGATTTAGGCGAGTGGGCCGCAGAAGAGAAACGCATTCCCAGCAGCGACGATATGAACGACAGTGACAACTGGAGTGAAGAAGAGCGCTGATAACAGGATGGGGCGCGCTGCCCCATCCACTCAGAGTTCGCCGGCGACCAGACGCGCAATCAGCTGATGATTCGCTGGCGGAAACTCCTCCGCGACCAGCGCATGCTGATCAACCCAGCGCTGCGGTTGCCCCTCTTTGCCCCACGGCTCCCCTTTCCACCCTTCAACCAGAAAGAAGTGCAGCGTTACGCGCAGATCGTCATAGCTGTGATCTGCATGACCAATCGGGCGAGCCTCGGTGACATCGATCCCGGTTTCTTCCTGGAGCTCCCTTATGAGTCCCTGTTCGGCGCTTTCGCCCGCTTCAATCTTACCGCCAGGAAACTCCCACTTATTTGCCATATAAGAGGTCGATGCGCGCTGGGCAAGGAAAATCTGTTTATTGGCATTGCGAATGATGCCAACTGCAACCTGCAGGTGCTTCATGAAGACTATCCGGTAGTAATGGTGAATGAAGGCTGATTTTAGAGCATGCCGTAACGGAAGTTAACCGCTTTAGCTCAGCATGGGCATAGTCATCGTAGTGGCAAAGGCCATAAAAAAAGGAGCCAGCGGCTCCTTTTTTATCAGCATTTAGCCTCAGGCGATACGGCCATGACACTGCTTATACTTTTTACCGGAACCACATGGGCAGGGATCGTTGCGGCCCACTTTGCGTTCTCCACTTTGCTCAGCCACAGGCTCAGCTGCCAGCAGATCTTCTTCCACATGGCTCAGCTGCTGTTGCTGTGCCAGACGTTCAGCTTCTTCGCGACGCTGTTGCTCCATCGCTTCAACTTCTTCTGGCATGCGCACCTGAACTTTGCTCAGCGTACTGATCACTTCATACTTCAGTGATTCAAGCATTGCGGCGAACATGGCAAAGGATTCACGCTTGTACTCCTGCTTTGGATCTTTCTGCGCATAGCCGCGCAGATGGATACCCTGGCGCAGATAGTCCATCGCTGCCAGATGCTCTTTCCACAGAGAGTCCAGCGTCTGCAGCATCACGCCTTTTTCGAAGTTGCGCATCATTTCCGCGCCCACGATCTCTTCTTTCTCTGCGTAGCTTTCCATGGCATGGGTCATGATGCGTTCACGCAGCACTTCTTCATGCAGATCGGGCTCTTTGTCCAGCCACTCTGCAATCGGCAGGTTAAGATCGAAGTCAGTGCGCAGACGCTCTTCCAGGCCAGGCACGTCCCACATTTCTTCCAGCGACTGTGGCGGAATGTAGGTATCGATAGTGGCTTTGTAGACATCGTGGCGAATACTGTTGATGGTTTCGCTCACATCAGACACATCCAGCAGCTCATTACGCTGACTGTAGATCGCACGACGCTGGTCGTTAGCCACATCATCATATTCCAGCAGCTGCTTACGGATATCGAAGTTACGGCTTTCGACTTTACGCTGCGCGTTGGCAATCGCTTTAGTCACCCACGGGTGCTCAATCGCTTCGCCTGGCTTCATGCCCAGTTTACGCATCATATTTGACACGCGGTCTGAGGCGAAAATACGCATCAGCGCATCTTCCATCGACAGGTAGAAGCGTGAAGAACCGGCGTCACCCTGACGACCTGCACGACCACGCAGCTGGTTATCGATACGACGCGATTCGTGACGCTCGGTACCCACGATGTGCAAACCACCTGACGCCAGCACCGCGTCATGACGAATCTGCCAGGCCGCTTTAATCTCTTCGATTTGCGCTTCAGTTGGCTCTTCCAGTTCGGCCACTTCAGCGTGCCAGCTACCGCCCAGCATAATGTCCGTACCACGTCCGGCCATGTTGGTCGCGATAGTGACCGCGCCCGGCTGGCCGGCCTGCGCCACGATGTCCGCTTCGCGGGCGTGGAATTTGGCGTTCAGGACGTTATGTTTGATACCGGCGCGGGTCAGTTCATTAGAGACCACTTCTGATTTTTCAATCGAGATCGTGCCCACCAGTACCGGCTGTCCATTGGCTGTACGCTCACGGATATCTTCGATAATCGCATCGATCTTCTCTTTCTCTGTCATGTAGACCAGGTCAGCCAGATCTTTACGCACCATCGGACGGTTAGTCGGCACGACAATGGTGTCGAGCTTGTAAATAGAGCTGAATTCGAACGCTTCGGTATCAGCAGTACCGGTCATACCGGCCAGCTTTTCGTAAATACGGAAGTAGTTCTGGAAGGTAATAGAGGCCAGCGTCTGGTTCTCGTTCTGGATCTCTACGCCTTCTTTCGCTTCAATCGCCTGATGCAGACCATCTGACCAGCGACGACCCTGCATGGTACGGCCGGTGTGTTCATCAACGATTACCACTTCGCCATCTTTCACGATGTAATCAACATCGCGGGTAAAGAGTGCATGCGC
This sequence comes from Pantoea jilinensis, assembly GCF_019104105.1. NCBI lineage: Bacteria > Pseudomonadati > Pseudomonadota > Gammaproteobacteria > Enterobacterales > Erwiniaceae > Pantoea > Pantoea jilinensis. The sequence continues at coordinate 3,360,662 of NZ_CP077746.1, forward strand.
GCGCAGTGCCGCAGTGACGTGGTGCATCAGCATGATGTTGGTCGGCGAGTAAAGTGACTCGCCCGCCTCCATAATGCCCTGGCTGACCAGCAGCTCTTCCACTTTCACCAGACCGCGTTCAGACATATGAGCCTGACGCGCTTTCTCATCGACCCAGAAGTCGCCTTCACCCTGATGGGTTTCAGTATCTTCTTTATCCTGGCGAACCAGATGAGGGATGATCTTGTTCACTTTCGTGTAGAGATCAGAACTGTCTTCTGCCGGACCGGAGATGATCAGCGGTGTACGCGCTTCATCGATCAGGATGGAGTCGACCTCATCCACCAGCGCATAGTGCAGTTTACGCTGTACGCGCTCTTCCGGGCTGAACGCCATGTTGTCGCGCAGGTAGTCGAAGCCATACTCGTTGTTGGTGCCGTAGGTAATGTCTGCTGCATAAGCTTCACGCTTCGCCACAGCCGGCAGGCCCGACATGTTGATACCAATCGTCAGACCCAGGAACTCAAACAGTGGTCGGTTGTTTTCCGCATCACGCTGTGCCAGATAGTCGTTGACGGTCACCACGTGAACGCCTTTGCCAGAGAGCGCATTCAGGTAGGCTGGCAGCGTTGCAGTCAGGGTTTTACCTTCACCGGTACGCATCTCAGCGATGCAACGGTCGTTCAGCACCATGCCGCCGATCAGCTGCACATCAAAGTGACGCATACCGAACACACGTTTACTCGCTTCACGCACGGTCGCGAACGCTTCCGGGATCAGACTCTCCAGCGATTCACCTTTTTTCAGGCGCTCGCGGAACAGGTCGGTTTTAGCTTTCAGTTCATCGTCAGAGAGCTTCTCAAAATCAGGCTCCATCTTATTGATGACATCCACCACCTTGCGCATACGACGCAGCGTACGATCGTTACTGCTACCAAAAACCTTGGTTAATATTTTGCTAAACATAATAAATATATTCTCAATTCAGCCGGAGTATTCCGGACTGCGAAATCTAAACAGAGTGAGTAAAACCAATACTATTAGCAGAACAATCGGGCGGGTCCGGCGCGGATGCCATGCACACTGGCATGCCATTCTACCCATGAACGAGTAACGGCCATGAAGAGAGGCGGTGTTGCCATCTGCTGCGGTGCGGTATGCAGCGCAGAATGCGATGTCAGTAAATTATGCAGTGAGTCAATAAGCGCCAGCTTTTGGGCCGCCAGCGGTAACTGCTGTTGTTCCGCCTGCGCCTGGGGAGCAAGCGTGAAAGAGAGGTGACGAATAACGGTGCGGATGGCGTGCTGATGCCAGTAATCCACGCTGAAGCTCGGGCGCCGTGACGCTTCCTGGAGCCGGATTAAATGATCAAAGCGTGTGGCATTGCCAAGAAAGAGGCTGCTGGCTGGCGATTCAGAGGACGCGTTGGGTTCGGCGCTTTGCGCACAGGCTGGCAGGCCAAAGCTGGCCGCTACCATCCCTAACAGGAGATGAGGCCAGAAATAGCGTCTACCTAATTGTCGCCAGCGCTGAAGAATCCCGATCACAACCTTTCCATCGCGCACGCTCTGTTGCGCTCTTGTTTTCGTGTACCCGCCGCGAGCCGCAACGGATTTCGGCCTGTAAAAGCGCCACAGATAGTAACATTAATGTGGGGCATCCACACCTGGGATTAAAGTGGCGGCGTGAGAAAACGCGTGTGATTGTTCAGCAATTCAGCAGAACAGACAATGTGTTGCGAGCGACGTCGCAATCGTCAGGAGTATGACAGAAAGCCATAAAAAAACGGCTGGCGCCGCTGACCGGAGAGGGTGTCAGCATAACCAGCCGTTTCACGTTCTGGGGTAGTTAAGCCAGAACCAGATTCGGTGCTTTGAATGCCACTGGCAGTTCAGCTTCGTCTTCGAAGGTTGCCCATTCCCAGGCTTCCTGCTTAGCCAGAACCGCTTGCAGCAACTTGTTATTCAGCGCGTGACCCGATTTAAACGCAGAGAATGCGCCAATGATGTTGTGACCACACATAAACAAGTCGCCAATCGCGTCCAGCATTTTGTGACGAACAAACTCGTCCTCAAAACGCAGACCTTCTTCATTCAGTACGCGGAAATCATCCAGACCTATCGCACAATCTAAGCTACCGCCCAGGCACAGGCCTTTAGACTGCAGATATTCGATTTCACGCATAAAGCCAAATGTACGCGCCCGGCTGATTTGACGAACAAAGGCGTCAGCAGAGAAGTTCATCGCATAGCGCTGTGAGCTGGAGTCGATAGCCGGGTGTTTGAAGTCGATGGTGAAATCAAGCGAGAAACCGTTGTACGGTTTGATCTCGGCCCATTTGTCACCCTCTTCCACACGCACGGTCTGCTTAACACGCACAAATTTCTTCGCGCTGTTGAGCTGCTCGATACCCGCATCCATCAGCAGATAGATAAACGGTGCTGCGCTGCCATCCATGATCGGGATTTCCGGCGCATCGACTTCAACAATAATGTTGTCGATACCCAGACCCGCCAGGGCGGCATTGAGGTGTTCAACCGTTGAAATACGCACGCCTTCATCATTCACCAGGCAGGTACTCAGCATGGTGTCGCGCACGTATTTTGCATCAGCCGGAAAATCTACCGGTGGATTCAAGTCGGTGCGACGATAGATGACCCCGGTATTAGCCGACGCAGGGCGTAATGTCAGTGTGACTTTTTTGCCGGTATGTAAACCGACACCCGTCGCCTGAACAATACGTTTTAATGTCCTTTGTTTGATCATCGCATTATCTCGCAGTATCACCTTTCCGACCGCCAGTATACTTTACCAGCGGACAGACACTTTAGCACAAAGAGCGGATAATCCCAATTATAGGGTTAATCCTAATCGGCCTGCTTACGCAAAAAGGCCGGAATATCAAGATAGTCAGGCTCTTTGTTCGACTGCGCAGCCTGGTCGTTAACGACTTTGGCAGCTGGTTTTTGCTCCTGCGGCAGCGGTGACATACCGTGCTGCTGATAGCGATGATCCATCACTGGCTGGCTGGCTGGCTTGTTGGTGACCAGCGTGATTTCCGGACGTTTGTCCATGCCGATACCGGTTGCCACGACAGTGACGCGCAGTTCGTCATTCATTTCCGGATCCAGAGAGGTACCGATTACAACGGTTGCGTTGTCAGAGGCGAAGGCGCGGATAGTGTTACCCACGGTCTCAAACTCATCCAGACGCAGGTCGAAGCCCGCAGTAATGTTGACCAGCACGCCACGGGCGCCTGACAGATCAATATCTTCCAGCAGTGGGCTGGAGATCGCCATTTCAGCCGCTTCTTCCGCACGATCTTCACCGCACGCAACGCCTGAACCCATCATGGCATAGCCCATTTCGGACATCACTGTACGCACGTCAGCAAAGTCGACGTTCATCAGGCCCGGACGGGTGATCAGCTCGGCAATACCCTGGACTGCGCCTTTCAGCACGTCGTTAGCAGCGCCAAATGCATCCAGCAGGGAAATACCACGGCCCAGCACTTTCAGCAGCTTGTCGTTGGGAATAGTGATCAGTGAATCGACGTGCTTAGAAAGTTCAGCGATCCCCTGCTCAGCAAACGCCATGCGCTTTTTGCCTTCGAAGTTGAAAGGCTTGGTAACAACGGCCACCGTCAGGATACCGAGATCCTTAGCCACTTCAGCAACTACAGGGGCTGCACCGGTACCGGTACCGCCGCCCATGCCTGCTGCGATGAAGACCATGTCTGCCCCTTCTAGCGCAGCCCGCAGTGCTTCGCGATCTTCTTCTGCTGAGTTACGGCCTACTTCCGGATTCGCACCCGCACCCAGACCTTTGGTAATGTTATTACCGATCTGAATGGTCTGGCCGACAGCTGTTTTACGCAGCGCTTGCGCGTCGGTATTCACAGCAAAGAATTCCACACCTTCGATACGTTCGCGTACCATGTGCTCTACGGCGTTACCGCCGCCGCCACCGACGCCGATGACTTTAATCACCGCGTCGTTGGTTAATTCCATAGGTTCAAACATGATTTCTCTCCGTTATGTGCCTGTCGCCTGGAGATCACTAAAGAAAACAGCATGATCCCCTTTCACAAAAATTAAAACTCTTTTTTTAACCAACTGTTAATACGCTTGAACCAGTTACCTACTGAGACCCGTTTTTCGGTCTCTGCATCACCGTTCATGTGCGACTCTTTGCCGTAATGCAACAGTCCCACGGCAGTGGAGTAGTACGATTCCTGCGCATAGTCAGTCAGGCCGGTAATATTCAGCGGCTGTCCGATACGCACCTGCGTATGGAATACGCGTTGCGCACAGGCCGCCAGTCCTTCAATTTGCGCTGCACCACCGGTCAGGACAATGCCTGCGGCTAAGTGATGCTTTACGCCCTGCTGACGCAGTTGTTCCTGTAACTGCAGAATCTCGTCATTAACCAGATTCAAAAGTTCGGTATAACGCGGCTCAATCACTTCCGCCAGCGTCTGACGTTGCAGGCTACGTGGTGGACGTCCGCCCACGCTCGGTACCTCAACGTTCTCATCTTTGCCGACAATCGAGCCCAGCGCGCAACCATGACGCACTTTAATCGCTTCAGCATCCGTTGGCGGTGTGCCAAACGCATAGGCGATATCGCTGGTGACGACATTGCCTGCATACGGAATAACCTTAGTGTGCCGTAAAGCGCCGCCGGTATATACGGCTATGTCCATTGTACCGCCACCAATATCGACAACACACACGCCCAGCTCACGTTCGTCTTCAGTCAAAACGGCAAAACTGGAGGCGAGACCGGCAAAAATCAGCTGATCCACTTTCAGTCCGCAACGCTCAACGGCTTTAACGATGTTCTTCGCCATGTCGTTGTGGCAGGTGATCAGGTGCACTTTCGCCTGCATACGCACGCCAGAAAGCCCAACCGGATTCTTGATCCCTTCCTGATAGTCGATCGCGTATTCCTGAGGAATAACGTGCAGGATGCGATGCTCGTCGCGCACTCTCACCGATTTAGCGGTATGTACGACATTCTCTACATCATCCTGAGTCACTTCCTCTTCTGAAATCGGAACCATCCCGATTTCGTTCTGACAACTGATATGTTTGCCCGATAAAGCAAGGTAGACGGAGGAGATCTGGCAATCCGCCATCAGCTCAGCCTGATCGATGGCGCGCTGAACGCATTTCACCACCGACTCAAGATCGTTTACGCCACCTTTATCCATACCACGGGAAGGACAGCTGCCCACCCCAATAATGTTGACCATACCATCGGGCAGAATTTCCCCAACCAGGGCGGCAACTTTCGCAGTGCCGATTTCGAGTCCAACTACCAGTTTTCTGTCCGTTGCCTTGATCATTGTTGTTTAGCCTGTGCCTGGTTCTGTTGCTGATTACTGTCCTGTGGCTCCATCACGACCGGTGTCCAGCCAACAGAAGCGCCCGAGTCATATCGCAAATCCACGTAGCTGATACGTTTGCTCTCGTTCTGACCTTGCTGTTGCAGTACCGGGTAGAGCTCAATAAAGCGATTCAGTCGTTTCATGGTGTCGCTGCGTCCCAGTTCGATACGTACATCATCACTGGTGACCAGCTGCCATGAACGACGGGCCGTCATTGACGCCACCTTCAGGGTAAACTTCCGGGCTTTTAGCACATCATCCATGCTGTGATAGCCTGCCAGGACCTCTTTCTCACTCCCTTCTGGCCCATACAGCATCGGCAGTGTCTCTTTGCCGACATGACTGGCGGGTACGCTGAAGGCGTTACCTTCTGCATCCACCATATGCAAATCGTTCCAGCGCGCCACCGGCGTGTACTCCACCAGGTGGATCTTCAGTTCGTCCGGCCACTGCTTACGCACACTGACCTGCTTAATCCACGGCAGCCGCTCAATCTGCTGCTGCAGAATGTCCACATTCTGTGACATAAACGTGCCGGGCGGACCCAGCGACAAAATCGCCTGTCGAATATCGTCGTGCGTGGTGTAATGCGTCTGTCCTGTCACCACCAGTTTTGACAACGGCAGCCGGGACGCATCGTTCATCCACTTCAGCACCACCAGCCCGCCGGCAACCATAATCCCGATAACGATCAGCAGGAAAAAAATGCCGAACAGTCGGGCACCGTTACTGCGCCCGGTGCGAATACGCTCCTGCGGTTCACGGTTTCGAACTCTCATCGCCGCCTGTGACATATCAGTCGGCCAACTCCAGAATATGGGCTACCAGCTGCGGGAAGCTCATACCCGCCTGTTTTGCTGCCATAGGAACCAGACTGTGGCTGGTCATGCCTGGTGAAGTATTGGCTTCCAGTAACTGAAAGCGCCCTTCCCCGTCGGTCATCACATCAACCCGTCCCCAGCCACGACAGCCCAGCGCACGCCAGGCCGCCAGCACCAGCTGCTGCAATTCAGCTTCACGTCCAGCACTTAACTCGGCCGGACAGACGTACTGAGTATCGTCAGAAATGTATTTAGCTTCATAGTCATAGAACTCGCTGGCGCTCTTTATTTCTATTGAGGGCAGGATACGATCGCCCACAATCGCGACGGTATACTCCGCGCCGCTGAGAAACGCCTCGACCAGTACGTCATTGTCGTACTTAAACGCCATCTCCAGTGCCGCTGGCAGCGCGTGCAGATCGTTAACACGGCTGATGCCCACGCTGGAGCCTTCACAGGCTGGCTTCACAAACAGTGGCAGGCCAAGCGCTGCAATCGCCGCGTTGCTCTCCTCATCCAGCCCGCCCTCAAACTGCTGACGCGTCAGCCAGACAAATTTTCCTGATGGTAAACCACGCCCCTGCCACAGCAGTTTGGTGCGCAACTTATCCATCGTCACCGCCGATGCCATCACGCCGCTGCCGGTGTAAGGCAGTTGCAGGAATTCCAGCACCGCCTGCATCGTGCCATCTTCACCGCCGCGACCATGTAGCGCGATAAAGGCTTTGGTAAAGCCCTGCTCTTTCAGCGTCAGCACGGAGACATCGCGGGTATCGATACCATGTGCATCGATACCCATTTCCCGCAATCCGGCAATCACGGCCTGACCCGAGTTGAGCGAAACCTCGCGCTCTGCCGACGTGCCACCCATTAATACTGCAACTTTATCCGCCATGACGATCCTCCGCTTTGCGTTCCGGCTGGAGCTTCGTGTCCGCCAGCTTGCGGGCAACCTTGCCGACGTTCCCGGCACCCTGTACCAGAATCAGGTCATTGCCTGACAGCAGCGGTGCAAGCATCTCCGGCAGTGCGTCATGTTCCGGCACCAGAATCGGATCGACCTTGCCCCGGTTACGAATGGCACGGCAGAGCGAACGACTGTCAGCGCCTGGAATCGCGGTCTCACCAGCGGAGTACACATCCAGCATCAGCAACACATCGACATGCGACAGTACGTTGGCGAAATCATCAAACAAATCGCGGGTACGGCTATAACGGTGCGGCTGAAACACCATCACCAGCTTTTTATCTGGCCAGCCTGCGCGCGCGGCTTTAATCGTCGCGTCAACTTCGGTTGGGTGATGACCGTAATCATCCACCAGCATCGCGGTGCCCGGTTGTCCATTGACCGGCTCGGTCGGGAATTCACCCAGCAGATCAAAGCGACGGCCTGTGCCCTGGAAGCTCTCCAGTGCGGCCAGAATCGCATTGTCTTCGATGCCTTCTTCACTGGCGACGGCGACAGCGGCGGCTGCGTTCAGGGCATTGTGGCGACCTGGCGCGTTCAGCGTAATCTGCAGTGGCGCTTTGTCCTGACGAATCAGAGTGAAATGCCCCTGCGCGCCACTCTGCTCGTAGTTTTCAATGCGCAGATCCGCATCGTCACTGAAACCGTACGTGGTGATATGACGGCCCACGCGAGGAATCAGGTCACGAATAACTGCATCATCCACGCACATCACCGCACGACCGTAAAACGGCAGGTTGTGCAGGAAGTTAATAAAGGTCTGCTTCAGGTTCTCAAAATCGCCCTGATAGGTGTCCATATGGTCAGCTTCAATATTGGTCACAATCGCCACCATCGGCTGCAGATGCAGAAACGACGCATCGCTCTCATCCGCTTCAGCAATCAGATACCGGCTGTTACCCAGACGGGCATGGGTGCCAGCTGCTTTAACCAGTCCGCCGTTAACGAAGGTCGGATCGAGACCCGCTTCCGCATAAATGCTCGACACCATCGCCGTCGTCGTCGTTTTGCCATGGGTCCCTGCAACGGCAATGCCGTGACGGAAACGCATCAGTTCAGCCAGCATCTCCGCGCGACGGATCACCGGAATGCGCTGTTCACGTGCCGCTACCAGTTCAGGGTTATCCTGCGAAACGGCGCTGGAGACCACGACCACGCTGGCATCGGTCACGTTTTCAGGGCGATGGTTAAAATAAATAGTGGCACCCAGCGCAATCAGATTCTGCGTCACCGGGTTAGGGGCCAGATCTGAACCGCTGATATGGTAGCCTTCATTTGCTAACACTTCGGCAATACCGCCCATGCCAGCACCGCCGATGCCGACAAAGTGGATGTGCCGGACGCGACGCATCTCGGGCACGATAGAACGCAGTTTTGCCAATTGTTGTGTATTCATCGCTCTCTGTTACCTGCTATTTCAGTTTGTACCCAGTCCGGGTACAGGTCAGACGCGCTGACCGGAATGATTACTTTGCGGCGCGAGCCACTTCCTGAGCGACTCGTTCAGTCGCATCGGGGATAGCCACCTGACGGGCCTGTTCAGCCATCGTCAGCAGTGTTGCACGATCCCAGTGGCGTAGCAGATCCGCTACAGCCTCCGCAGTAAATTGCGGCTGCTCAAAAATTCTGGCGGCGCCCGCTTTTTCCAGCGGCAGCGCGTTCCAGTACTGCTGGCGATCTTTGTGCTGAAACGGCACAAAAATGGCCGGTAAACCAGCGGCAGCAACTTCGCTCACGGTTAACGCACCGGAGCGGCATACCACCACATCAGCCCAGGCATAGGCAGCAGCCATATCATCAATAAATTCGGCCACTTTATGCTGCGTCTGACCGACCTGCTGATACGCTTTCTCTGTTTCAGGCAACGCCCCTTTACCGGTCTGATGCCATAGGGTGATCTCATCACCCACCAGCGCCGCAATCTGCGGTAGCGTCTGGTTCAGTATCCGTGCGCCCTGACTTCCACCAATCACCAGCACCCGAATCGGGCCATGACGATCTGCCAGACGTTGCGCAGGTAAAGGCAGTGCCAGAACGTCAGTGCGAACCGGATTTCCTACCACGTCGGCGGCAGGAAACGCGCCCGGAAACGCCTGCAAAACTTTGGTGGCGATTTTCGCCAGCCATTTATTGGTCAGACCGGCAATACCGTTCTGCTCATGCAGCACAACCGGAATACCGCAGCTCCAGGCCGCTAAGCCGCCCGGACCGGAAACGTAGCCGCCCATGCCCAGCACGACATCCGGCTTCCACGCTTTCATGATGCGACGCGCCTGACGCCATGCATTGAAGATGCGCAGCGGTGCCAGCAGCAACGCTTTCATGCCCTTACCGCGTAGTCCGCTGATGCGGATAAAGTCGATTTCGATGCCGTGCTTCGGCACCAGATCGGCTTCCATACGGTCGGCGGTGCCTAACCAGCGAACCTGCCAGCCCTGTTCCATCAGGTGATGGGCGACAGCCAGACCGGGAAAGACATGTCCGCCGGTTCCACCTGCCATCACCATCAATCGCTTACCGCTCATCGACCACCTCGGGTAAACGCCTGCGCTTTCGCCAGGCGCGTTTCATAATCTATGCGTAATAAAAAAACGATGGCGGTCGACATAATGATCAGACTCGACCCACCGTAACTGATCAGCGGTAAGGTCAGACCTTTGGTCGGTAACATACCCGCGGCAGCCCCGACGTTAACCAGCGCCTGGAAGCTGAACCAGACACCAATCGAACAGGCTAAAAAGCCGGAAAAACGCTGATCCAGTTCCAGAGCACGACGGCCAATCGACATCGCACGAAAAGCGACGAAGAATACCATTAAAAGTGCCAATACCACACCGACGTAGCCGAGTTCTTCCCCGATGATGGCGAAAATAAAGTCGGTATGGGCTTCCGGCAGATATTCCAGCTTTTGCACAGAGTTACCGAGCCCCTGCCCCCAGAATTCACCGCGACCAAATGCCATCAGCGACTGAGTCAGCTGGTAGCCGCTACCAAAGGGATCTTCCCACGGATTCCAGAACGACGTCACACGGCGCATACGGTAGGGTTCTGCAATGATCAGCAGAATTACCGCAAAAATGCCGGAGCCGATAATTGCCATGAACTGCCACAGCTTGGCACCGGCCAGGAACAGCATCGCCAGCGTAGTCACAAACAACACAACCACCGTACCGAGGTCCGGCTGTGCCAGCAGTAACACGGCCAGCACGACCATCACGCCCATCGGCTTACAGAAGCCCCAGAAGTTGTTACGCACCTCTTCCACTTTGCGCACCAGATAACTGGCGAGATAACAGAACAGAGAGAGCTTCGACAACTCAGCCGGCTGGATACGCAGTGGACCCAGTGCAATCCAGCGCGATGCACCGTTTACCGAGCTACCAACTACCAGAACAATCAGCAGCATCGCCACCGTGACCATCAGCATCACGTTGCTGTAGCGCTGCCAGAAATCCATCGGCACCCGCAACGTGACCAGTGCCATACCTAATGCCAGCACGATGTAGAAAGCATCACGCTTGGCGAAGTAAAAGAGATCGTCATTCAGACGCTGACCCACCGGCATTGATGCCGACGTCACCATCACAAAACCAATCACCGCCAGGCCCAGCGTGAGCCATAGCAGTGTGCGGTCATAGAGCACCAGTGAAGAGTCATCACTTTCACGTGCGCCCATGACCCAATCTTTCAGGCGTCCTGAGAAATATCCCGCCAGTCCGGCACCAGGAATACGCATCAGCTCAACTCCTTCGCCAGTTGCGCGAACTGCTCACCGCGCTGCTCAAAGTTACGGAACTGGTCAAGGCTGGCGCAGGCCGGCGACAGCAGAACCATATCGCCTGCGTTAACCTGCGGCGCGATCTGCTCCATCGCCTGCCGCATGGTTTCTGTGCGCACGGCGATATCAGGACGCAGCGCGGCCAGCGCATCACCGTCGCGGCCAAAGCAGTAAAGACGCACGTTGTCGCCCTGCAGCCAGGGGATCAGCGGCGTAAAATCGGCTGACTTACCATCACCGCCCATCAGCAGCCACAGCGTTCCCTGAACCTGCAGGCCATTGAGCGCCGCTTCGGTGCTGCCGACATTGGTCGCTTTGGAGTCATTGATCCAGCGCACGCCCTGATGTTCATGGACCAGCTGGAAACGATGCGCCAGACCGTTAAAGTGCGTTAAGGCCGCCAGGCTTGAAGCGCGTGGCAGACCGACCGCATCGGCCAGCGCCAGTGCCGCCAGCGCGTTGGTATAGTTGTGCTGTCCCACCATCTTCATTTCAGCGGTGTTCAGGACTTTCTCGCCCTTCACCCGCAGCCAGATGCTGCCTTGCTGCTTATTCAGGTGATAGTCACCAAAATCGACACCAAAGCTGACACAGCGGGTATCTGCGCCGCGGACCGGCATTGTCAGTGCGTCATCGGCGTTAACGATGCAGATCTGTGCATTCTCATAAACCCGCAGCTTGGCGGCGCGATACTGCTGCATACCCAGCGGATAGCGATCCATATGATCTTCACTGACGTTGAGCACGGTTGCCGCAGCCGCTTTCAGACTGTATGTGGTCTCAAGCTGGAAGCTGGAAAGTTCCAGTACATAAAGTTGTGCTGGTGATTGCAGCAGACTCAGTGCGGGCAGACCGATATTCCCGCCAACGCCCACCTGCCAGCCCGCGGCTTTCGCCATTTCACCCACCAGCGTTGTAACGGTGCTTTTACCGTTGGAACCGGTGATCGCCACGATAGGTGCCTGCGCCTCGCGGCAGAACAGCTCAATATCACCGACAATTTCGATTCCGGCTTCGACGGCTTCGCTAAGAATCGGATGCGCCAGCGCGACGCCAGGGCTGGCAACAATCAGATCGGCCGCCAGCAGCCAGTCACCGTTGATGCCGCCCAGGTGACGTTCAACCTGCCCGGGCAATTTATCCAGCCCCGGCGGCGAGACACGGGTGTCCATCACGCGGGGCGTTACGCCCTGCGCTAAAAAGAAATCAACACAGGAGAGCCCGGTAAGGCCCAGCCCGATAATGACAACTTTTCTACCCCGATAGTCAGCCATGATTAACGCACCTTCAGCGTGGCCAGGCCAATCAGCACCAGCATTAGCGAAATAATCCAGAAGCGCACAATGACGCGCGGTTCCGGCCAGCCCTTGAGTTCATAGTGGTGATGGATCGGCGCCATGCGGAAAATACGCTGGCCGCGCAACTTAAACGATCCCACCTGCAGGATTACCGACAGCGTTTCAACCACAAACACGCCACCCATAATCACCAGTAAAAATTCCTGACGCAGCAACACGGCGATGGTTCCCAGCGCGCCGCCCAGCGCCAGTGAGCCGACATCACCCATAAAGACCTGAGCCGGATAGGTGTTGAACCACAGGAAGCCCAGCCCTGCCCCGACGATGGCGGTACAGACAATCACCAGCTCACCGGCGTGACGCAGATAAGGAATATGAAGATATTCAGCAAACTTCACGTTACCGGTGGCCCAGGCAACCAGCGCAAAGCCTGCGGCGACAAAGACGGTGGGCATGATCGCCAGACCATCGAGACCATCGGTCAGATTGACCGCGTTACCCGTTCCGACAATCACAAAGTAGGCCAGCAGCACATAAAACAGGCCTAACTGTGGCATGATGTCTTTGAAAAAGGGCACCACAAGCTGGGTCGCCGGGGTATCTTTACCTGCTGCATAAAGCCCAAACGCGACACCCAGAGAAATCACCGACATCCAGAAATATTTCCAGCGGGCAATCAGGCCCTTAGTATCTTTGCGCACCACTTTGCGGTAGTCATCGACAAAGCCGATGATGCCAAAGCCGATGAGCACGAACAGCACGCACCAGACATAGGGATTCGACGGATATGCCCACATCAGCACCGAAATGGTGATGGAGGTCAGAATCATAATCCCGCCCATTGTTGGCGTTCCGCGCTTACTGAAATGCGATTCCGGGCCATCGTTACGGACAACCTGACCAATCTGTAATTTCTGCAGCCACGCAATCAGGCGCGGCCCCATCCAGAGAGAGATAAAGAGTGCTGTCAGCAGGCTGACAATGGCGCGAAACGTCAAATAGGAAAAGACGTTGAAGCCCGAATAAAAAGCGACCAGATGCTCGGCCAGCCAAACTAACATGTTCCTTTCTCCTTTAAGCTCTGTACTACCTGCTCCATGGCGGCACTACGCGAGCCTTTTATCAGGACGGTAATTTCTGAGTGTTCGGACAACAATTGACGCAAACGTTCAGTCAGCGCTGTCTTATCGCTGAAATGTTCGCCAGCTTTGCTGTTTTCACTAATAAAATGGCTAAATTTTCCGCAGCTCAGTACGCGATCAATACCTGCATCACGTGCCGCATCCCCGATTTCGCGGTGGCATTTTTCGGTCTCATCACCCAGTTCCGCCATATCGCCGGCGACCAGCACCCGGTAGCCCGGCATCTCTGACAGGACCTGGACGGCGGCGGTCATCGATCCGACATTCGCGTTATAACTGTCATCCAGCAGCAGCTGATGCGCAGAGAGGCGCACCGGGAACAGGCGACCTGGCACCGACTGCAGGTTTTTCAGCCCCTGCTGAACGGCGCTAAGCGGGGCATCCACTGACAGGGCCAGAGCCGCCGCAGCCAGTGCGTTGGCGATGTTATGCCGACCCGGCAACGGCAGCACAATCTCAGCCTCGCCACGCGGTGTCTTCATCACAAAATGAGTGCCGTCCTGCGCAATGCGGATATCACGGGCAGAGAAATCACACGCTGCCGCCTGCGGCGAGAAGCGCCACACGGTTTTGTCCTGCAGCGTGGTCTGCCAGTTTGGCCAGTCGTTGCTCTCCTCGTTGAGAATCGCAATGCCATTCGCCGGTAAGCCCTGAAAAATCTCGCCCTTGGCTTTAGCGACACCCGCCAGCGAACCAAAGCCTTCCAGATGGGCCGCTGCCAGGTTATTCACCAGCGCGCTTTCCGGTTTAACCAGGTCGGTGGTGTAGGCGATTTCGCCCTGATGATTAGCGCCAAGCTCAATTACCGCATACTGATGCTCTGCGGTCAGACGCAGCAGCGTCATCGGCACGCCATAATCGTTGTTGAGATTGCCTGCGGTGTAGAGCGTCTCACCGCACTCACGCAGAATCGCTGCCGTCATCTCTTTAACCGACGTTTTGCCGGACGAGCCGGTCAGCGCCACGACGCGGGCAGTGGACTGCTGACGAACCCAGGCACTCAGTCGGCCAAAAGCAAGTCGGGTATCTTCCACGACGACCTGAGGCACAGAGACAGGTAAATGCTTACTGACCAGTAACGCCTGTGCGCCACTGTCAATGGCCTCTTCAGCGAAGTCATGGGCATCAAAACGTTCGCCCACCAGCGCGACAAACAGACTGCCTGCTGTCACTTTGCGGGTATCCGTCGTTACGTCATTCAGGGTTAAATCACTGCCGTGCAGCGTTCCGACGGTGATCTCCGCAAGCGTTTTTAATGAAACCGGAATCATGCTGCGCCTCCCAGCAGTGCCGCAACCGTGGCACGATCGGAGTAGTCGAGACGACGGTTGCCGATGATCTGATAATCTTCGTGGCCTTTACCGGCCACCAGTACGATATCGTCAGGCTGAGCCTGCATGATGGTGTTAGTGACGGCCTGCGCGCGGCCAGACACCAGCCGGGCGCGGCCCGGATCCAGCAAACCGGTCAGAATATCGTTAACAATCGCCTGCGGATCTTCGCTGCGCGGATTGTCGTCGGTAATCACCACCACATCCGCATATTGCTCAGCAATCGCGCCCATTAATGGGCGCTTGCCTTTGTCACGATCGCCACCGCAGCCAAACAGACACCACAGTTTGCCTTTGCAGTGCAGGCGGGCTGCTTCCAGCGCTTTTTCCAGCGCATCCGGCGTATGGGCATAATCCACCACGACCGTCGGTTTTCCTGCGGCGCTGAACACTTCCATACGCCCGTTGACCGGCTGCAACTGCGGTGCAACGTTGATCAGCGTCGCCAGCGGATAATCCAGTGACAGCAGCGTCGCCAGCGCCAGCATCAGATTGCTGACGTTGAACGCGCCCATTAATGGACTGTTGATTTCTCCGTTGCCCCAGCTGGAGCTGAAACGGATGTGTGCGCCGTTATCGTGGTACTCCACCGCATCGGCTTTCAGCCAGCGGCCATGGCAGCCAGGCTGGAGGTTATTCTCCATGGTGACTGCCACCGCATCCGGTAAGCGCGCCAGCCAGCGACGACCGACTTCATCATCGGCGTTAAGAATCGCCTGCCCGACCTGATGCTCAGAAAACAGCAGCCATTTGGCTGACTCGTAGCTCTGCATATCACCGTGATAATCGAGGTGATCGCGGCTGAGATTGGTAAAGACCGCTGCGGCAAACGGCAGCGCCGCGACGCGATGCTGAACCAGTCCGTGTGACGAGACTTCCATTGCGGTCAGGGTCGCCCCTTTTTCCGCCAGATCGTTCAGCAGATGCTGAACATCAACTGCTGAGCCGGTGGTATTTTCTGCCGCGGACAAGTGACCCACCAGCCCATTCCCGACGGTGCCCATGACCGCGCTGGTTTCACCCAGCAGCGTTGCCCACTGCGCCAGCAACTGGGTCGTGGTGGTTTTACCATTTGTACCCGTAACGCCAATCAGCGTCTGTTTCTCACCCGGCTGCTGATAAAAACGGCCTGCTAAGGCTGAAAGACGCTGAGGCAATTGGGCCAGATAGATAACCGGTACGCCGTGCATTTCACGGATTTCGCCGTCGGCGGCTTCGCCTTCAGCTTCGGCCACCACGGCGGCGACGCCCTGAGCAATCGCCTGCGGGATGAAACGGCGTCCATCGACCTGATGGCCTGCAACAGCGACAAACAGATCGCCAGAAGCCGCAATGCGGCTATCCAGTGTCATGTCGCGCAGTGGGCGCGCCGGCGCGCCTGGCACCCAGGGGCCGAGTAAGTCGCGCAGGTTACGATCTGTCACTTGTTTCCTCACTTCTGTTAGTCACCAGCTCATTCTTGTCATTGGTCGGTAACGCGTCCGGCTCGATGTTCATGGTGCGCAGTACGCCGCCCATGATGGCACCAAACACCGGGGCAGAAACCGCACCACCGTAATACTTGCCGGCCTGGGGATCGTTGATCACCACCACCAGCGCGAATCGGGGATGACTGGCAGGCGCAACGCCTGCGGTATAGGCAATGTATTTGTTGACGTAGCGACCATCGGGCCCGACTTTTTTCGCTGTACCGGTTTTTATCGCAATCCGATAACCTTTGATGGCCGCTTTGACCCCACCGCCACCAGGCAGCGCCACGCTTTCCATCATATGCATCACGGTTTTCACCAGTGACTCATCGAAAACGCGTTGTCCCGCGACGGGCGGATCCACTTTGGTAATCGACAGCGGGCGATTAATGCCATAGCTGCCAATTGTTGCGTAGACTCGCGCTAACTGTAACGGCGTTACCATTAGCCCGTAGCCGAAAGAGAAGGTGGCCCTCTCTATGTCAGACCACCGTTGTTTTTTAGGGTATAAGCCACTGCTTTCCCCGACCAGCCCCAAATTGGTCGGTTTGCCCAGTCCAAAGCGCGCATAAGTTTCTACAAGCGCTGAGGAAGGCATCGCTAACGCCAGACGTGAAACACCGACGTTACTCGATTTCTGTAAAACCCCTGTCAGGGTCAATTCGTTGTAGCGCGCCACATCCTTGATCTCATGACCATTAACGCGATATGGCACGGTATTCAGGACACTGTTCTCTCTGACCACGCCGCGTTGCAGCGCCGCCATGACCACCATCGGCTTCACGGTCGAGCCAGGTTCGAAAATGTCGGTGATGGCGCGGTTACGCATCAGATCTTTCGGCGTGTTGCCAAGATTATTCGGGTTGTAAGCCGGGCTGTTGGCCATCGCCAGTACTTCGCCGGTATTCACATCCACCAGGACTGCCGTGCCCGATTCCGCTTTGTTAAAGGCCACGGCGTTATTCAGTTCACGGTAGACCAGCGCCTGTAAGCGCTCATCGATGCTGAGAGTCAGGTTATGCGCGGCCCGGCTGTCCACAGAGGAGATATCTTCGATGACGCGACCGTAGCGATCTTTACGCACCGTCCGCTCGCCCGGCGCACCGGTCAGCCATTTATCAAAACTCTTCTCAATGCCTTCAATGCCCTGCCCGTCGATGTTGGTAAAGCCAATCAGATGAGAGGTAACCTGCCCGGCAGGATAGTAACGGCGCGACTCTTCGCGCAGATGAATACCGGGAAGTTTGAGTTTTTTGACGTAGTCGCCGATGGCCGGATTGACCTGACGCGCCAGATAGACAAAGCGGCCTTTAGGATTGGCATTTACGCGCGCGGCCAACTGGTCAAGGGGGATAGAGAGCGCATCAGAGAGTGCCTTCCAGCGGCTGTCCAGCGTGACGCCACCACCGGCGTGCAGCTCTTTTGGATCCGCCCAGATGGCATTAACCGGGACACTCACTGCCAGCGGTCGTCCGGCACGATCGCTGATCATCCCGCGCGAGGTTGGCACCGCCTGAACGCGCAGCGAGCGCAGATCGCCCTCTTTGACCAGCTTGCCAGGATTGATCACCTGCAGCCAGGCAACACGTGACAGCAATCCACCCAGCGCCAGTAAAATACAGCCGCACAGCAACGCAAAACGCCAGCTTACAAAGCTGGCTTTATCTTCCGGTTTCTTCAATTTCAGCGTTCTGCCTGTGCCGCTCATTCGCTAACTTAAGTCCTTATTTCTGCACCACGATATTTTCTTGTGAAGGATCAACGTGCTGCAGCTGCAGCTTCTCGGTGGCGATGCGTTCAACACGGCTGTGATCGCCCAGCGCATTCTCTTCCAGAATCAGGTTGCGCCACTCGATATCCAGCGCGTCACGCTCCAGCACCAGCTGTTCACGCTGTGCCGTTAACAGTCGTGTTTTATGCGTGGTGGTGACCACCAGCACGGCAGAAACCACGACAGCGATCAGCAACAGCACCGGAATCTTGCCCTTTCGCAGCAGATCCCCGCCGATAACGGCAGGCAGACTGTGACGCTCGTTACCGATCATGCGTCGGTTTTCTCCGCGATACGTAAAACCGAGCTGCGCGCGCGTGGGTTCTCAGAGACTTCAGCGTCACCCGGCGACATTTTGCCGAGCAACTTCAGTTCACGGCCACCCAGGGCTCGCAGCTGATGTTCAGTCATCGGTATTCCGGCCGGCACCTGTGGTCCACGACTCTGATCGCGCATAAAGCGCTTAACCAGCCGATCTTCCAGTGAATGGAAGCTGATCACAGAGAGACGGCCCTGCGGTGCGAGTACCTGAACCGCGCCTTTCAGTGCGATATCGATCTCTTCCAGTTCACTGTTAATCCAGATGCGAATGGCCTGGAAGCTGCGTGTAGCCGGATGTTTAAACTTATCTTTCACTGGCATAGCGATGGAGATGACTTCAGCCAGTTCACGGGTGCGGGTCATCGGCTGCTCGCGATTGCGCTCGACAATGGCCCGGGCAATACGTTTAGCGAATCGCTCTTCACCGTAAGTCTTCAGGACGAAAGCGATATCTGCCTCTTCCGCGTGCAGCAACCATTCTGCGGCTGAGTGACCACGCGACGGGTCCATTCGCATGTCCAGCGGTCCGTCACGCATAAAGGAGAAGCCGCGTTCAGCGTCATCCAGTTGCGGCGATGAAACCCCCAGGTCCAGCAAAATCCCGTCAATTTTTCCGACCAGATCCCGTTCAGAAACATACTCTGCCAGCGCAGAAAAAGGGCCATGAATAATTGAAAAACGCGGGTCGGTAATCTCAGCAGCAGCGGCGATAGCTTGCGGATCACGATCGATGGCGATCAGTTTTCCCTTCTCTCCCAGTTGCGAAAGAATCAGGCGTGAGTGGCCACCACGACCAAATGTGCCGTCGATGTAAATACCGTCTTCCCTGATATTGAGGCCGTTAACCGCCTCATCCAACAGCACGGTGGTATGTTTGAAATTTTCCTGCATAGCTATAGCGACAAGTCCTGCAACCGCTCAGATAAAGGTTCCTGAGCCGACTGTTCTGCGTCAATATCGTCCCTGACTTGTTGATACCAGGTCTGTTCATCCCACAGCTCAAACTTATTGAACTGTCCAACCAGCATCACTTCTTTGGTTAATTTTGCGTGCTGCCGAAGCGTATTCGCCAGCAGCAGGCGGCCTGCATTGTCCATCTGACATTCACTGGCATGTCCCAGCAGCAAACGCTGCACGCGGCGCTCAAGTGGATTCATACTGGAAAGGCGTGCCAGCTTTTTTTCAATGATTTCCCATTCGGGCAGGGTGTAAAGCAACAGGCATGGCTGGTGGAGGTCGATGGTACAGACCATCTGCCCCTGAGACTCCCCAATCAGCAATTCGCGATATCGCGTGGGTACGGCGAGCCGCCCTTTGCTGTCGAGATTGACTAACGTTGCTCCGCGGAACATGCCAGTCTCTTCTCCTCATCACCCATTTACGCCACTTTATCCCACTTTTTACCACGAAACGAGTTTAAGGATCCCATGAAATCCTTGTCAAGCCGGAGCGGCAGTTGAACATCACTCTTTACAAGGCGCAAAATTAAAGTCTGGCGACGATATAATCGAATAAAAGGAGAAACTAAAAATTAAGCCAATGAATAACTGAATAAAAAAAATGGCTTGGGGAAAAAAGACTAAAAATGAAACAATGTAAAGGGTTAAATATTTATCCTGATTTCTGAGACAGCGGCGGCATTTTAGGGGATTTCTGAATGGAAGCCCAGCGGCTTCAGGGCAGACGGGAAAGAAGGTTTGTTGAAGTTGTAAGCAAATAATAGGTATCGGGCTTTCTGCTTTGTTAGATTTGATGAGCAGAATTTACCCTTTTTTACGTCGACCTGTTTATTTAATCAGTAAATCGCGAAATAAAAGGGGCAGTATAATACTGCCCGTTACTCATTTAACTCTTCGGCTTAATTGTCCGCGACGGTATAAATTACGCCGGATACGGGTTAAGCCTGGTTTTGGTTTTCGGGGTTCGTCCAGTGAGGCTAAAACTAATTCCAGCACGCGCTCTGCCACGTCACGATGACGCTGACCAACGGCCAGGACCGGACACTCAAGAAAGTCCAGTAATTCGTGGTCGCCAAAGGTGGCAATCGCCAGCTCCGTCGGCAGGCGGCCGTTTCGTTTCAGCGTCACATCCATCACACCCTGCAGCAGCCCAAAAGAGGTGGTGAAAAGCGCCTCTGGCATCGGATGATCTTCAAGGTATTTCTCAAACAGTGCAGCAGCAGCAGTGCGTTCGAAGCTGTTGCAGTAGATATAATCAATCGGACGGGGATCGTCTTTCCAGGCATCGCGGAAACCCATTTCGCGCAGGAAGCTCACTGACAGTTCGGGTAACGCACCGAGGAACAGCACATTTTTAACGTCGAGCTGACGCAGTTCAGCAGCCAGTGTCTGGGCATCGTCCTGATCGGCCCCGACGACACTGGTAAAATGTTCACGATCCAGCGCACGGTCCAGCGCAATTATTGGCAGAGAATCGTTGATCCAGCGCTGATAAAAGGGATGCTCTGGCGGTAATGAGGTGGAAACGATAATTGCATCGACCTGGCGCTGCAGCAGATGTTCAATGCAGCGCATCTCGTTTTCAGGCTGATCTTCAGAACAGGCGATCAGAAGCTGATAGCCGCGCTGACGTGCCTGTCGCTCAAGATAGTTTGCAATACGCGTATAACTGGTATTTTCCAGATCAGGGATCACTAACCCAATGGATCGCGTACGCCCGGCGCGCAGCCCCGCAGCCACCGCATTAGGGTGATAATTATGTTCACGTACCACTGCCATGACTTTTTCAACGGTCTTGTCGCTGACACGATACTGCCGCGCTTTGCCGTTGATCACATAACTGGCCGTGGTGCGCGACACGCCTGCCAAACGCGCAATTTCATCCAGTTTCACAATAACCCCACCATCAAATCCGCTTTTACGGCAGAAATAGCCGCAGTTAAGCTATGGATAACTCATGTCTATCATCTAACAGCAGAAAAGTGCGCGGAGCAACCGCTTTTCTGAATGTAATCCGCCTGGCGCATAAAAAATAAAAAAACCCGGCATTTCGCCGGGTTAGGTGAGGATTGATGATGACGCAGCGTGATTAACGCATGATGCGATCGCCGCGTGAAACGCCGACGATACCGGAGCGCGCCACTTCAACAATTTCAGCGACATCGCGGACGGTGCTCAGGAAGGCGTCCAGTTTGTCGCTGGTGCCTGCCAGCTGAACCGTGTACAGCGTCGGCGTTACATCGATGATCTGACCACGGAAGATCTCGGCGTTACGCTTCACCTCTTCGCGACCATAACCACTGGCCTGAATCTTCACCAGCATGATTTCGCGCTCAACATAGGCGCCCTGCCCCAGCTCGGTGACGCGCAGGACATCCACCAGCTTGTGCAGTTGCTTTTCAATCTGCTCCAGTACCTTCTGATCGCCCACCGTCTGAATGGTCATCCGCGACAGTGTGGGATCGTCGGTTGGCGCCACGGTCAGGCTTTCAATGTTATAGCCGCGCTGTGAGAACAGGCCGACGACACGGGATAATGCGCCGGATTCGTTCTCCAGCAGAACTGATAAAATACGACGCATAATTATGTCCTCTCCGTTTTGCTCAACCACATCTCATCCATGCTGCCACCGCGAATCTGCATTGGGTAGACATGTTCGCTACCGTCAACGGTGACATCCACAAAGACCAGACGTCCCTTCGCCAGGGTTTCCAGCGCCAGCGTCAGCTTCTCTTCCAGCTCAGCCGGATGCTCAATCGCGATCCCGACGTGACCGTAGGCTTCCGCCAGACGCACGAAGTCAGGCAGCGATTCCATATAAGACTGGGAGTGGCGACCCGAGTAGATCATATCCTGCCACTGTTTCACCATGCCCAGCACCCGGTTATTCAGGTTCAGTACCAGCACCGGCAGATCGTACTGCAATGCTGTTGAAAGCTCCTGAATATTCATCTGGATACTGCCATCGCCCGTTACGCAGATGACGGTCTCTTCCGGCAGCGCCATTTTCACACCCAGCGCCGCGGGCAGGCCAAAGCCCATGGTGCCCAGACCGCCAGAGTTGATCCAGCGGCGCGGTTTATCGAAAGGATAATAGAGCGCAGCAAACATCTGGTGCTGACCTACATCTGACGTGACATAGGCATCGCCTTTGGTCAGCCGGCTGATGGTTTCAATCACGGCCTGCGGCTTAATTTTGTCGCTGGTGCGATCAAATTCCAGACAGTGACGACTGCGCCAGCCTTCAATCTCCTGCCACCAGTCGTGCAGGCTTTCAGCACGTGATGGCGTGTCGCTTTGCGTCAGTAACTCCAGCATCTGCTGCAGCACCTGTTTTGCATCGCCGACAATCGGGATATCCGCCGACACCGTTTTGGAAATAGAGGTCGGGTCGATATCGATGTGCATCACCGTGGCATTGGGGCAATATTTCGCCAGATTGTTGGTGGTGCGATCATCAAAGCGAACACCGATCCCAAAAATCAGGTCGGTGTTGTGCATCGTCATATTAGCTTCATAGGTGCCGTGCATACCCAGCATGCCGACACACTGACGATGGGTGCCAGGAAACGCGCCCAGGCCCATCAGCGAGGTCGTCACCGGAATATTCAGGCTTTCTGCCAGCTGTAACAGCTCCGCTTCACAGCCTGCGGTAATGGCACCGCCACCCGCATAGATCACCGGCTTCTTCGCCGCCAGCAATGTTGTCAGCGCGCGCTTAATCTGCCCTTTATGACCCTGAATAGTGGGATTGTAAGAGCGCATGCTCACTGACTCCGGCCAGTGATAAGGCAATTTGTTCGCCGGGTTCAGGATATCTTTTGGCAGGTCAATCACCACGGGTCCCGGACGGCCGCTGGAGGCCAGCCAGAATGCCTTTTTCAGCACGCTTGGGATCTCTTCGGTGTTTTTCACCAGGAAGCTGTGCTTCACCACCGGACGAGAGATGCCGACCATGTCGCATTCCTGAAAGGCGTCATAGCCAATCAGCGACGACGGAACCTGACCCGACAGAATCACCAGCGGAATCGAGTCCATATAGGCGGTGGCGATACCGGTAATCGCATTGGTTGCACCAGGTCCGGAGGTGACCAGCACCACGCCGACTTCACCCGTCGCGCGCGCCAGGCCATCAGCCATATGCACCGCACCCTGCTCATGGCGCACCAGAATGTGATCGATACCTCCGACGGTTTGCAGCGCATCATAGATATCTAAGACTGCGCCACCCGGATAACCGAATACCTGCTTCACGCCCTGATCGATTAACGAACGGACGACCATTTCGGCTCCTGACAACATCTCCATCTTCTGCCTCCAGGCTTGCGGACCCGGCTCTGTGAATGCGCCCGTTTATGCGTATCACGTTGCCCCGGTGCCTGCTTTGCCAATCAAAATCTTATGTTTATGCACGACAGCGGAAACGTCAGCCGCTGTCCGGTTACAGAGAAATCTGTTGCGTTTATTTTTCTGAGAGTAGGTCGATTACCATAACCGCAGTTACACGGGCAGGCAAACCGCAAACCCGCGTAAATTAAAAGGCAGGGACGTAAAGCCTCTGGCCGATAAGAATTGGCTACGCGGATTAAACTAATTACGCGGCAGAACCGCAGAGGAAAATGCTGGGTATGAAATTATTTTCAGCGTGATCTAAGAAATAACGAAAACTTATTACCGGCTGCAATAGCCCACTATCGTCTGACATTTTTCTTTTCTGGCGTAATTAACCAGGAAATCACTAAAGCACATTGGATTATGCTAACCAGCAGGTGATAAATGCTGTGTTCCCGCATAACACCATGCAAACAAAATACTTATAATTCAATTAAATAGAATTTAAATCGCGCCCCAGCGCCCCGCATTCCCGCGCTGATTGCGTCCACAGTGAGGGTCGCGCTGTTCATTACGCTGCCTGACCGATAAATAACAGAATATCTTCCTCTGGCGCCCAGGAGAATACCTCTGCATTGAAGGTTGACATCCCTGAATGATTCCAGTACCAATATGTACAGCACAACATTTTATAAGGTTTGAATCCATGTTTCGTTCTGTTCGCCTTCTCGGTCTACTACTAAACGCACTCAGCTTGCGCGGTAGACTTGTGGGCGGAATCAAACACTGATTCAAACCTGCTGAAAGTTAAAAACCCGCGCCTGTCGCGGGTTTTTTTATGCTCGTTGCCAGGCCAGAAAAAGCATAAGGATGAATACGATGAGCCAGCAAGTCATTATTTTCGATACCACTCTGCGCGACGGTGAGCAGGCATTACAGGCCAGCCTGAGTGTGAAAGAAAAATTGCAGATTGCGTTAGCGCTGGAGCGCATGGGCGTGGATGTAATGGAAGTCGGTTTCCCGGTCTCCTCACCGGGCGACTTTGAGTCTGTTCAGACCATTGCGCGTACCATCAAAAACAGCCGCGTCTGCGGACTGGCGCGCTGTGTAGAAAAAGATATCGACGCAGCTTATGAGTCACTGCGTGTTGCCGAAGCCTTCCGTATTCATACCTTCATCGCCACTTCCCCAATGCACATCGCAACCAAACTGCGCAGCACGCTGCCAGAAGTGATTGAGCGTGCGGTACATATGGTGAAGCGTGCGCGTAACTACACCAGTGACGTTGAGTTCTCCTGTGAAGATGGCGGCCGTACCCCGATTGATGACCTGTGCCGTATGGTGGAAGCCACGATTAACGCCGGTGCGACCACCATCAACATCCCGGATACCGTTGGTTACACCCTGCCAGGCGAATATGCGCACATTATCAGTGAACTGATGAACCGCGTTCCTAACATCGATAAAGCGATTATCTCTGTGCATACCCACGATGACCTGGGTATGGCATCCGGTAATGCCCTGGCTGCTGTCCAGGCAGGCGCGCGTCAGGTTGAGGGAACGATGAATGGCCTGGGAGAACGTGCTGGTAACTGTGCGCTGGAAGAGGTGATCATGGCGATTAAAACCCGCCAGCAGATCATGAACGTACACACCAATATCAATCATCAGGAAATTTACCGTACCAGCCAGATGGTCAGCCAGATCTGCAACATGCCGATCCCAGCGAATAAAGCCGTGGTCGGCTCCAATGCTTTCGCCCACTCTTCCGGTATTCATCAGGATGGCGTGCTGAAGAATCGCGAGAACTACGAAATCCTGACACCGGAATCGATCGGCTTACATAAAATTCAGCTCAATCTGACTTCTCGTTCCGGCCGTGCGGCGGTAAAACATCGTATGGAAGAGATGGGCTATGCCGAGCAGGATTACAATCTGGATACGCTGTATGACGCTTTCCTGAAGCTGGCCGACAAAAAGGGGCAGGTTTTCGATTACGACCTGGAAGCGCTGGCCTTCATCAACAAACAGAATGAAGAGCCGGAGCATTTCCAGCTGCACGAATTTAACGTCCAGACCGGTTCCAGCATGACTGCCACAGCCTCGGTTAATCTGGGTTGCGGCGATGTTGCTAAATCTGATGCGGCTACCGGTAACGGCCCGGTTGACGCGGTTTACCAGGCGATTAACCGCATTACCCAGTTTGACGCTGAGCTGGTTAACTACAAACTGACCGCTAAAGGCCACGGCGAGAATGCGCTGGGCCAGGTCGATATTGTCGTAAGCTACAACGGCCGCAAATTCCACGGAATTGGTCTGGCGACCGATATTGTGGAGTCCTCCGCTAAAGCGATGGTCAACGCCCTGAACAATATCTGGCGTGCCCGTCAGGTTGAACAAGAATTGCAGCGCAAATTTAAAGACCAGAAGGAAACCGTATAACCATGTCCAGTTCATCTCATATCGCAGTTTTACCCGGTGATGGTATCGGCCCGGAAGTGATGGCGCAGGCGATGAAGGTGCTTGATGCCATTCGTCAGCGCTTTGATATGCAGATCACTACTCAGGAATATGCGGTCGGCGGCATCGCTATCGATCAGCATGGAGAGCCTCTGCCACCGGCAACGGTTGCAGGCTGCGAGCAGGCCGACGCGATCCTGTTTGGTTCCGTTGGCGGTCCGAAGTGGGAGCACTTACCGCCCGCATCACAGCCGGAGCGCGGTGCGCTACTGCCGCTGCGCAAACATTTTAAGCTGTTCAGTAACCTGCGTCCGGCGGCGCTCTACAGCGGTCTGGAAGCATTTTGCCCGTTGCGCGCCGACATCGCAGCTAAAGGCTTCGACATTCTGTGCGTGCGTGAACTGACTGGCGGCATCTATTTTGGTCAGCCAAAAGGACGTGAAGGCAGCGGCCCGGAAGAACGTGCTTTTGATACCGAGGTCTATCACCGTTTCGAAATCGAGCGCATTGCCCGTATCGCGTTTGAATCGGCGCGCAAACGTCGCAACAAAGTCACCTCGGTTGATAAAGCTAACGTGCTGCAGACCTCGGTGATGTGGCGCGAAATCGTCAACGAAGTGGCTAAAGAGTACCCGGACGTGCAACTGAGCCACATCTACATCGACAACGCGACCATGCAATTGATCAAAGACCCGTCGCAGTTTGACGTGCTGCTCTGCTCCAACCTGTTTGGTGACATTCTGTCTGATGAGTGCGCCATGATCACCGGCTCGATGGGTATGCTGCCGTCAGCCAGCCTGAATGAAGCGGGCTTTGGCCTGTTCGAACCGGCGGGGGGGTCAGCGCAGGATATCGCCGGTCAGAATATTGCTAACCCGGTCGCCCAGATTCTGTCGCTGTCATTGCTGCTGCGTTACAGCCTGAATGCCGATGCGGCAGCCGACAGTATCGAACGCGCCATCAGTCGTGCACTGGAACAGGGCTACCGCACCAAAGATTTAGCCGGTGATGGCCCAGCGGTCAGCACAGATGAGATGGGCAGCATCATTGCCCGCTTTATCGCCGAGGAAAAATAAAAAAATGAAAACCTTATACCAGAAGTTATTTGATGCACATGTCGTCCATGAAACGCCAGAAGAAACCCCATTACTCTACATTGATCGCCATCTGATCCATGAAGTGACCTCGCCCCAGGCCTTTGATGGTCTGCGTGCGCACGGACGTAAAGTCCGTCAGCCGGGCAAAACCTTTGCCACCATGGATCACAACGTCTCCACGCAGACCAAAGACATTAATGCGTCAGGCGAGATGGCGCGTATTCAGATGCAGGAGCTGATGAAGAACTGCGCAGAGTTTGGCGTACAGCTCTATGACCTGAATCACCCGTTCCAGGGCATCGTCCACGTTATCGGCCCTGAGCAGGGTATGACGCTGCCGGGAATGACCATTGTCTGCGGCGACTCGCACACGGCGACGCACGGCGCCTTTGGCTCGCTGGCCTTTGGTATCGGCACCTCTGAGGTGGAACATGTGTTTGCAACGCAGACCCTGAAACAGGGTCGGGCGAAAACCATGAAGATTGAAGTGCTGGGCCAGGCATCCACCGGCATTACAGCAAAAGATATCGTGCTGGCGATCATCGGTAAAACCGGCAGCGCAGGCGGCACCGGCTATGTCGTGGAGTTCTGCGGCCCTGCGATTCAGGCGCTGAGCATGGAAGGTCGTATGACGCTGTGCAATATGGCGATTGAGATGGGGGCAAAAGCGGGCCTGGTGGCACCGGATGAGACCACTTTCAACTATCTGAAAGGTCGTCAGTTCTCGCCTCAGGGTGAGAAATGGGAGCAGGCAGTGGAATACTGGCGCACCCTGAAGTCTGACGCAGGCGCGAAGTATGATGCGGTGGTCACGCTGCATGCCGAAGAGATCGCACCGCAGGTCACCTGGGGCACCAACCCGGGTCAGGTGATTGCCGTTGATCAGGTGATCCCGAATCCGGCCTCGTTCGCCGATCCGGTTGAGCGCGCCTCAGCGGAAAAAGCGCTGGCCTACATGAACCTGCAACCGGGCATCAGACTGACCGATGTTGCGATTGATAAAGTGTTTATCGGCTCCTGCACCAACTCACGCATTGAAGATCTGCGTGCCGCCGCCGCCATTGCTAAAGGCCGTAAAGTCGCGCCTGGCGTGGTTGCCATGGTGGTGCCAGGTTCCGGCCCGGTAAAAGCGCAGGCTGAAGCGGAAGGTCTGGATAAAATCTTCCTGGAAGCGGGCTTTGAATGGCGTCTGCCAGGCTGCTCAATGTGTCTGGCGATGAACAATGATCGTCTGAATCCGGGCGAGCGTTGCGCATCGACCAGCAACCGTAACTTTGAAGGCCGTCAGGGCCGTGGTGGACGTACCCATCTGGTCAGCCCGGCGATGGCCGCGGCGGCTGCCGTGACCGGCCACTTTGCCGACATCCGTGAACTGACGACAGGAGCTTAAGTCATGGCGAATAAATTTACTCAGCATACCGGTATTGTTGCGCCGCTGGATGCCGCAAACGTCGACACGGACGCAATCATTCCTAAGCAGTTTTTGCAGAAGGTAACCCGCACCGGTTTCGGTCAGCACCTGTTCCATGACTGGCGCTTTGAAGATGACGCCGGTACGGTGCCGACGCCCGGTTTTGTGCTGAACAAGCCGGAGTTCAAAGGCACCAGCATTCTGCTGGCACGCGAGAACTTTGGCTGCGGCTCCTCACGTGAGCATGCCCCCTGGGCATTGACCGATTTCGGTTTTCACGTGGTGATTGCGCCGAGCTTCGCGGATATCTTTTATGGCAACAGCTTCAATAACCAGCTGCTGCCGGTGAAATTAAGCGAAGAGGAAGTGGATGAGCTGTTCAGACTGGTTGCAGCCCAGCCAGGCATCAGCTTCACAGTCGATCTGGAAGCACAGACGGTGACGGCAGGCGACAAAGTCTATTCGTTTGAACTCGATAGCTTCCGTCGCCACTGCATGATTAATGGCCTCGACAGCATCGGCCTGACGCTGCAGCATGAAGCGTCGATTTCGCAGTATGAGCAGAATCAGCCCGCCTTCCTGCGCTGATTGCGTTAAAGCAGGGCGACATCCCGTCGCCCTTCTTCTTTATACGTCGCGCACCCGCGCCGACATCACCAGCGCCGCTATCGCCAGCCCGAATGCCAGCCAGTAAACCGCCTCATGCCCAAGCCGCTCACTCAGTGTTCCCTGAATCACCCCAGCCAGAATCATGCCCGTTGAGATCGAATTGGTGAACATGGTGGTCGCCGCACCGGGTCGTCCTGGCATCAGATCCTGGAACCACAGCATCCCTATGCCAGCAATAATCCCGACAAACACCGCATTAAACAGCTGTAACACCATCAGCGAGGTGCGGGAGTTGAACAGCACCAGCCCCAGATAAAACAGGACGCCCGCAGCCACCGCGATCAGCATTAACCGCCGCTTGCCGATGCGACGCGCGTAATGGCCCGCCAGCAGCATCACCGGGATTTCCAGCCCGGCCGCCGTTCCCATCAGCAGACCGGCCAGTTTCTCCGGCAGACCCAGCGTTGTGCTGATATAGAGCGGCATATCAATGATATACATCGTGTTGCAGGTCCACATCGCCACCGAGGCGAGGAACAGCAAACGCACATCGCGATCGCGCCAGCCGCTCAACGGCAGCCCGCCGCTTTGCATCAGTGGCTGCGAACGTGGCACCGACGGCAGGGTAAACCAGACCAGAAGAATACACAGCAGAAACAGCACCGCGGCCACCATAAACAGCGTCACAAAGCCGTAGTTCAGCGCCAGCGCGAACGATAACGGCGGCCCAATCACCCACGCCAGCGACAGCTGCGCACGCATCACAGAACTGAACATCACTGCTTCACGCGCCGACTGATCGGCATACTCTCGTGCCAGCGCAAACAGCTGCGGCATAGAAACACTGGCCAGCGCTGACAGCAGTACACCCAGTGTCATCAGAGTCAGATAGTCGCGGGTAAAGGCAAACAGTAGCGCATTCACCAGCGCCATCAGGCAGCAGAAAAGAATGATATGACGACGATCGCCGACGCTGTCTGAGCGCTTTGCCACCAGCATACTCACTACGATACCGGCCACCGCATTAATGGTGAAAAACAGCCCGACCCAGAAGGGCCGCGCCTGTACCTCGCGCGTCAGAAACAGGCTGAGCGTCGGTGCCTGCAGAGCACCCGCGATGCCCAGCATGAACGAGGCGACCATAAAAGCGAGGTAAACCGGGTTGATGCGGCGCTGCCGCGATAACAGCGATTTCATTCGAAATCCCTTACAGAACAAACAGAGGGGAAAAAAGAAGGGTAGACGATACCGCGCAACATGAAAAAAGCCAGCAGAGATCATCTGCTGGCGGTGTAAATGCACCCTACTCAGAAAAGCACTCCGCTGAACAGCGAAGTGAGGGTCGAACGCCATTCACTGCTGAATGCCTCCCGCTCTTCCCATAGCGTAAAGTTTGCTCTTAAAATGGGGCAGGAAAAACAGAGCGCTTTTCACAGGGAGTTCCCCTTTTATGTCCTCATCACGTCTGAAGCAGCAGTTCATCCGCCTGTGGCAGAGCTGTCAGGGCCAGACGCAGGAGATTACGCTCAGCGAACTGGCTGATCTGCTGCACTGCTCGCGCCGCCATATGCGCAATCTGCTCAACCGGATGCAGGCCGCAGGCTGGCTGACCTGGCAGGCTGAAGCCGGACGCGGCAAGCGATCGCAGCTTATCTTCTGCTACACGGGCCTGGCCCTGCAGCAGCAGCGTGCCGAGGATTTGCTGGAACAGGATCGCATCGATCAGCTGGTCCAGCTGGTAGGCGATAAAAACCAGGTGCGGCAGATGATCAGCGCGCACCTGGGGCGCAGTTTCCGGCAGGGCAAGCATATCCTGCGGGTGCTCTACTATCGTCCGCTGCTCAACCTTTTGCCCGGCTCGCCGCTGCGGCGCTCGGAAACCCACATTGCCCGACAGATTTTCAACGGTCTGACGCGGATAAATGAGGAAAACGGGGAAATCGAACCCGATATTGCGCACCACTGGCAGCAGACGTCTCCACTTCACTGGCGCTTCTTCCTGCGTCCGGCGATTCGCTTCCATCACGGCAGAGAACTGGAGATGGAGGATGTGCTCGCCACGCTGGAGCGTCAGCGCCCCCATCCGCTCTTTTCCCATATTGCGCAAATCGACTCACCTGCCCCCTGGACGCTGGATATCCGTTTAAGCCAGCCCGACGAGGGCTTGCCCTGGCTGCTGGGCAGCGTCAGTGCGATGATCCTGCCGCGCGAATGGCCGACGCTGCACGACTTTGCTCGCCAGCCAGTTGGCACCGGTCCTTACCGGGTGATCCGCAATCAGGAGAGCCAGCTGAAGATCGAAGCGTTTGATGACTACTTCGGTTTTCGCGCGCTGATTGATGATGTCTCTATCTGGGTACTGCCCGACATCAGCGATGAGCTGGTCTATGCGGGTGTCCGTCTGCAGGGCGACAGCACCGATGAAGTTCAGGAGGAGAGCCGCCTTGAAGAAGGCTGCTACTATCTTTTGTTCGACCAGCGTTCAGAGCAGGGTCGAAACGAAGCGGTCCGGCGCTGGGTCAGCTACCTGTTTAACCCCATCGCCCTGCTCAATCACGCTGGTGTCGGCTATCAGCGCTACTGGTTTCCGGCGTATGGTCTGCTGCCACGCTGGCATCATCGCCGTGACCTGACGCCAGTAGAAAAACCGCCCGACTTAACCCATCTGACGCTGACCTGGTACAGCCAGCACGTGGAGCATGAAGGCATCGCGAATGCGCTACGTCCGCTGCTGGCAGAGCATGGCGTCACGCTGGAGACCCGTGAGATCAGCTACGAAAGCTGGTATCAGGGCGAAACGGAGAGTGATATCTGGTTGGGAAGCGTGAACTTTACCCTGCCGCTGAATTATTCGCTGTTCGCACAGCTTTATGAGATCCCGCTGCTGCATCACTGCCTTGCTATCGACTGGCACGGCGATGCGGCCCGCTGGCGCGAGAAAGCGCTGCCGCTGGCCGAATGGAGCAAACAGCTGGTCGACGAAGCCGGCCTGCATCCGCTGTTTCATCACTGGCTGTTGCTTGAAGGGCAGCGCAGTATGCGCGGCGTCCGGATGAATACGCTGGGCTGGTTTGATTTTAAATCGGCCTGGTTCGCCCCACCCGCGCTGTGACGCTTTCGCCCCGGCGCTGAAATGACTAGAATGTGACGTTCTCAACGGGGTGCGGCCTGCCACAAGCAAGCCGCTGAGAGAGACCCGTCGAACCTGATTCGGTTAATACCGACGTAGGGATTTGAGAGGCCTCTGTGCTCAGATCCTTTGCGACTCATCCCCTATTCTCCTGAAGGAGCGCAAAGTGTTAAACAAAGTTCTGCCGGTGCTGCTGTTACTCTCCGCCCCCGTTCTGGCGGCTAAGCCGGTTCTCACGGTCTACACCTACGACTCCTTCTCCGCCGACTGGGGCCCTGGCCCGGCGGTTAAAAAAGCCTTTGAAGCACAGTGCGACTGCGAGCTGAAATTCGTCACGCTGGAAGATGGCGTGTCGCTGCTGAACCGCGTGCGGATGGAAGGCAAAAACAGTAAAGCCGATGTGGTGCTGGGGCTGGATAACAATCTGGTGCAGGCCGCGCAGAAAACAGGTCTGTTTGCCGAAAGTCAGGTCGACACATCGACATTAAAACTGCCCGATGGCTGGCACAACACCACCTTCGTGCCGTTCGATTATGGCTACTTCGCGTTTGTCTATGACAAAACCCGGCTGAAAAATCCGCCAAAAAGCCTGAAAGAGCTGGTCGACAGCCCGGAGAAGTGGCGGGTGATCTACGAAGATCCCCGAACCAGCACGCCCGGCTTAGGTCTGCTGCTCTGGATGCAGAAAGTCTATGGCGATCAGGCTCCGCAGGCGTGGCAAAAGCTGGCGCAGAAAACCGTGACGGTCACCAAAGGCTGGAGTGAAGCCTATGGCCTGTTCCTCAAGGGCGAAGGCGATCTGGTGCTGAGCTACACCACCTCTCCGGCTTACCACATCATCGAAGAGAAGAAAGAGAATTACGCCGCTGCACCCTTTGCAGAGGGTCATTATCTGCAGGTCGAAGTTGCCGCGCAGCTAGCCAGCAGCAAACAGCCGGCGCTGGCACAGCAGTTTATGAAGTTTATGGTCTCACCTGACTTCCAGCGCACCATCCCCACCGGCAACTGGATGTATCCGGTGATTGATACGCCGCTGCCAGCAGGTTTCGCGGCGCTCAACGTGCCTTCCACCGCTCTGCAGTTCTCACCGGAAGAGGTGGCCAGCCAGCGTTCAGGCTGGATTAGCCAGTGGCAACGCGCCGTCAGCCGCTGATGCCGCGCTGGCTGATTCCCGGTTCGCTCGCCACGATATTGCTGACCATCGTGGCATTTATGGCGTTCGGTGCACTCTGGAGCGCCGCACCGGACACGGACTTACGTAGCGTGCTGCAGGATGACTACCTGCATCACGTTATCGCGTTCTCTTTCGGTCAGGCTCTGCTCTCCGCCCTGCTGTCACTGCTGCCTGCGGTGCCGCTGGCGCGGGCGCTCTATCGACGCCGTTTTCCGGGTCGTCTGTTGCTGCTGCGCCTGTGCGCCATGACGCTGGTGCTGCCGGTGCTGGTCGCGGTGTTCGGTCTGCTGACCGTCTATGGTCGCAATGGCTGGCTGGCGCAGTTGTGCCAGCTGGCAGGGATGGGTTATCACTTCTCCCCGTATGGTCTGCCAGGCATCTTGCTGGCGCACGTCTTCTTTAACCTGCCGCTGGCGACCCGCCTGATGCTGCAGGCGCTGGAGAGTATTCCGGCGGAACAGCGTCAGCTGGCGGCACAGCTCGACCTGCGCGGCTGGCATCATTTTCGTCTGCTGGAGTGGCCATGGCTGCGGCGTCAGCTGTTGCCGACCGGTGCGCTGATCTTCATGCTCTGTTTCGCCAGCTTTGCCACCGTACTGTCACTCGGCGGCGGTCCGCAGGCCACTACCATTGAGCTGGCGATCTTCCAGGCGCTGAGTTATGACTACGATCCCGGACGCGCAGCGCTACTGGCGCTCATCCAGCTCGGCTGCTGTCTGACGCTTGTGCTGCTCAGCCAGCGTTTCAGCAAGGCGATTCCCGCCGGAACCAGTCAGCTGAACGGCTGGCGTGATCCGCAGGATTCGCGTGGAGCACAGCTGATGGATGCGCTGCTGATTCTGCTGGCGCTGATGCTGCTGCTGCCCCCGCTGGCGGCGGTCATCGTCGATGGTCTGCACGGCGGACTGCGTGGCGCGCTGGCGCAGCCTGCACTGTGGCAGGCCACCTTGACGTCATTGCGTATCGCCATCGGTGCCGGTCTGATCTGTGTGGTGCTGACCATGATGCTGCTGTGGAGCAGTCGGGAACTGCGTCTGCGCCAGCGTCCGGCGGCGGCACAGTTGATCGACACCAGCGGCATGCTGATTCTGGCGATGCCAGGCATTGTGCTCGCCACCGGCTTTTTCCTGCTGTTCAATGCCACTATTGGCCTGCCTGATTCGGCAGAAGGGCTGGTGATCTTTACCAATGCGCTGATCGCCATTCCCTATGCGCTGAAAGTACTGGAAAACCCGATGCGGGATGTCGCAGAGCGTTACGGCAGGCTCTGCGATTCGCTGGATATCCACGGCTGGAACCGGCTGCGGCTGATCGAGCTGCGGGCGCTGAAACGTCCGCTTGCCCAGGCGCTGGCCTTTGCCTGCGTACTGTCGATTGGTGATTTCGGCGTGGTGGCACTGTTTGGCAACGCTGACTTCCGCACACTGCCGTTCTACCTTTATCAGCAGATTGGTGCCTATCGCGGCGCAGATGGCGCGGTCACCGCCCTGCTATTACTGCTGCTCTGCTTATTGCTGTTCACGCTAATGGAAAAATTACCAGGCCGCCATGCTGACTCTTGATAACCTCACTTACCTTTATCAGCATCTGCCGATGCGCTTCAGCCTCAAGGCCACACGTGGCGAGCGCATCGCCATTCTCGGCCCCAGCGGAGCCGGGAAGAGCACCCTGCTGAGCCTGATTGCCGGTTTCCTGCCGGTGAAACAGGGCACCCTGATGATTGACGGGCAGGATCACACCCACAGCGTGCCAGCCAGACGACCGGTTTCGATGCTGTTTCAGGAGAACAATCTGTTTCCGCACCTCAGCGTACAGCAGAACATGGCGCTGGGGCTGCATCCGGGATTAAAACTCAGCGCTGAGCAGCGTCAGCAACTGGCTGCACTGGCCGATCAGGTGGGATTAGGCGATCTGCTAAACCGTTTGCCGGGCGAGCTGTCGGGCGGACAGCGACAGCGTGTGGCGCTGGCGCGCTGTCTGCTGCGTGATCGTCCGGTGCTGCTGCTGGATGAGCCTTTTTCTGCACTGGATCCCGCGTTGCGCGGCGAGATGCTGCAACTGGTGCGTTCAGTGTGCGAAGCGCGCAGCATTACACTGCTGATGGTGTCGCACAGTCTGGAAGATGCCCGGCAGATTGCGCCGCGCAGCGTAGTGATTGTGGATGGACGGGTTTACTGGGATGGCGAGACCCGACAGCTGCTGTCGGGTGACACGCGGGAGGCCGAGGTCCTCGGCATCCCGCGCCGTTAAGCGTTACGCGAAGAAAACCTGCCACAGCAGATGACGGAAAATCGGCATCATCGGATGGAACTGAATGCCGACAAACGCTGCGACGGCGATCACCAGCCCCAGCGGACCTGCCCAGCGCAAACGCTCCGGCGGCAGCCAGGCAGTCGCCCAGTCACGACTCTTGC
Organism: Pantoea jilinensis; assembly: GCF_019104105.1. NCBI lineage: Bacteria > Pseudomonadati > Pseudomonadota > Gammaproteobacteria > Enterobacterales > Erwiniaceae > Pantoea > Pantoea jilinensis. Next base: position 3,396,517 of record NZ_CP077746.1, read on the forward strand.
CACTGCGCCACCAGCGCCAGCATAACCAGCCCCCGAGCCATATCAGCAGTGCTGCGCCAAGTAACAGCCATTTAAAGCTGCCGCCCTGCGCGGCTTTCGGCACATCGATCGCCACGCCTGCCAGAATACCAGGCAGCAGATAAAGCGGTGGCCAGAGGATGCAGCCGATAAGGTTCGGCGGCAGAAATTTACGCACCGGCAGCTCCAGCATACCGGCCGCCAGCGGGATCAGCGGACGCGTAGGTCCCACAAAGCGCCCGACCAGAATCGTAAACATGCTGTGCTGATGCAGGGCGTGCTCGGTTTTATCCAGCAGGCCTTTGTACTTTTGCAGATACTTCCAGCGGTGCAGCGGCCCCTGGAATTTCCAGCCGATACCGTAAGAAACCCAGTCACCAATCAGGCAGCCCGCAAAACCCGCGGCCCAGGCCGGGTAAAGGCCCAGCTCGCCACTGCCGATCAGCGCGCCCAGGCTGGCCATCATCACTGTACCTGGCAGCAACAGGCCGACCAGCGCCAGCGACTCCAGAAACGTCACCAGCGCAACGGCAAACAGAGCCCATTCCAGAGACTGCGTAATCAGTTGTTGAATCCAGGCTTCCATAATCATCCTAAGTAAAAGCAGAAGGCTGGATTGTCCAGAGCCAGCCACACAGCGTCAAGGCAAGAATTGTAGGACAATGTTGACAAAACCGGTGACGAGAACTGTATAAATATCCATGGTATACTTAAGCCGTTTTCTCACCCCTTAAATACTGAGTCCGGAGAACATCTGAATATGCCCCGCGCAGGTTTTCTGCTCACCCGCCACTGGCGCGACAGCCCGCATGGCACCGAAATTATCCTCTGGCTCGCCACTGATGCCGGTGCGCAGCGCGTGGTGCTGCCCGTGCAGGAGTCTGTCGCGTTTATTCCCGAAGAATTTCAGGCGCAGGTCAGCGAGCTCCTCAAAGATGAACGTCAGTTTCGGATTCAGTCGCTGGCGCTGAAAGATTTCCGCCGCCGCCCGGTTTTTGGCCTCTACTGCCCGCAGCATCGTCAGCTGCAGCGCATTGAAAAACGGCTGCGTGAACAGGGCATTCCGGTGTATGAAGCGGATATTCGCCCGCCGGAGCGCTACCTGATGGAGCGTTTTATTACCGCGCCGGTCTGGTTTGAGGGCGAGCAGCGCGGTGATAGCGTGGTCAATGCGCGGCTCAAACCCCATCCCGACTATCGCCCGCCACTGAAGTGGGTCTCGCTGGATATTGAAACCACACAGCATGGCGAGCTCTACTGCATCGGGCTGGAGGGCTGCGGTCAGCGTCAGGTTTATATGCTCGGCCCGGCCAACGGTGATGCCAGCACGCTGGATTTCGAGCTGATCTATCTCGACAGCCGACCACAGCTGCTTGAAGCGCTGAACCAGTGGTTTGCAGATCACGATCCGGATGTGTTGATTGGCTGGAACGTGGTGCAGTTTGACCTGCGGGTGTTGCAAAAGCATGCCGATCGTTACGGCATTCCACTTCGTCTTGGTCGCCAGCAGGCCGCGCTGGAGTGGCGTGAACATGGCTTTAAGCCCGGCGTTTATTTTGCGCAGGCCAGCGGGCGGTTGATTATTGATGGCATTGACGCGCTGAAATCAGCGTTCTGGGATTTTCCCTCATTCAGCCTGGAGTCGGTATCGCAACAACTGCTGGGTGAAGGTAAAGCAATCGATAATCCCTGGCAGCGCATGGAGGAGATCAACTGGCGTTTTGCCAACGATAAACCGGCGCTGGCACGCTACAACCTCAAAGACTGCGAGCTGGTGACGCGCATTTTTCATAAAACGGCGATAATGCCGTTTCTGCTGGAACGCGCGGCGGTGAATGGCCTGGCAGTCGATCGCCACGGCGGTTCGGTGGCCGCCTTTGGTCATCTTTATATTCCCCGGATGCATCGCGCGGGATTTGTCGCACCGAACCTGGGTGATGTGGCGCCGGAAGCCAGTCCGGGCGGCTATGTGATGGATTCGCGCCCTGGTCTGTATGACTCGGTGCTGGTGCTGGATTATAAAAGTCTCTATCCGTCGATTATCCGCACCTTCCTGATCGACCCGGTGGGTCTGGTAGAAGGACTGGCTCATCCTGATGATGCCGATTCAATCGAAGGTTTTCGCGAAGCGCGTTTCTCCCGGCACACTCACTGCCTGCCTGCGATCGTCGAGCAGATCTGGCTGGGGCGTGAAGCGGCGAAAAAGCAGAAAAACCAGCCGCTGTCTCAGGCGCTAAAGATTATCATGAATGCCTTTTACGGTGTGCTGGGCACCAGCGCCTGCCGTTTCTTTGATCCGCGCCTCGCCTCCTCAATTACCCTGCGCGGTCACGCCATCATGCAGCAGACACGCGCGCTGATCGAGGCGGAAGGCTATGACGTGATCTATGGCGACACCGACTCCACTTTTGTCTGGCTGAAGTCCGCCCACAGTGAAGAGCAGGCCGCCGCGATTGGTCAGCAACTGGTGCAGAAAGTGAATGCCTGGTGGCGCGACCACCTGCAGCAGACCCACGGGCTGACCAGCGCACTCGAGCTGGAGTATGAAAATCATTTTTGTCGTTTTCTGATGCCGACCATTCGCGGCGCGGAACAGGGCAGCAAGAAACGCTATGCCGGACTGATTCGTGACGCCGCCGGTGAACGCATGGTTTTCAAGGGGCTGGAGTCGGTGCGAACGGACTGGACGCCACTGGCAAAAGCATTTCAGCAGCAGCTCTACCACCGTATCTTCCACCGTGAGCCGTGGCAGGATTACATTCGCACCACCGTCGCGCAGCTGCTGGCGGGTGAACTCGACGATCAGCTGATCTACAAAAAGCGTCTGCGACGTCCGTTAAAAGAATATGAACGAAACGTGCCCCCGCACGTGCGTGCCGCCAGGCTGGCGGATGAGCAGAATCGTAAATTAAACCGGCCATTGCAGTATCAGAATGGAGGCCGGATTCGTTACGTCATTGCCACGGCAGGCCCCGAGCCACTGGAGGCACGCAGTACGCCGCTGGATTACGACCACTACGTTACGAAGCAACTTCAACCGGTCGCGGAGGGGATTCTGCCCTTTGTCGAAGGGGACTTTGCTACACTTATTACCGGGCAACTGGGGCTTTTTTGACAGGTGACGAATGCCCTGCCATCCAGTACCATAGCGCCCTTCCTGAAACTCACCGCTCTTAAAGCCCGCTCCAGACCTTGTTGTCTGGTGGTAGCGCTATTGCCTGAGCTTTGGGAACACCTTTAAAAACGTTAAAATTCGAGCAAACAATATATGGTTTTTACATTAGGTCAGCGCTGGATTAGTGATACGGAAAGTGAACTGGGACTGGGCACCGTGGTGGCGATCGATACACGTATGATCACCCTGCTGTTCCCCGCTACGGGAGAAAACCGCCTTTACGCCCGCAACGATTCGCCGGTTACCCGCGTCATCTTTAATCCGGGTGATACCATCACCAGCCACGAAGGCTGGCAGATGCGCGTTGATGAAGTACGCAACGAAAATGACCTGATGACCTATATCGGTACCCGTCTGGATACCGAAGAAAGCGACGTGATGCTGCGCGAAGTGATGCTCGACAGCAAGCTGGTATTCAGTAAGCCGCAGGATCGTCTGTTTGCCGGCCAGCTCGACCGGATGGACCGTTTTGCCCTGCGCTTCCGCGCCCGTAAATACCAGAGTGAGCAATACCGCCTGCCGATTAGCGGCTTACGCGGTATGCGTACTAACCTGATCCCTCACCAGTTGCACATCGCCCATGATGTGGGCCGCCGCCATGCGCCGCGCGTGCTGCTGGCCGATGAAGTTGGCCTGGGTAAAACCATTGAAGCCGGGATGATCATCCAGCAGCAACTGCTGGCTGGCCGTGCCGAGCGCGTACTTATCGTGGTGCCTGAAACCCTGCAGCATCAATGGCTTGTTGAGATGCTGCGCCGCTTCAACCTGCGCTTTGCGCTGTTTGACGACGACCGCTACACCGAAGCGCAACACGACAGCGACAATCCGTTTGAAACTGAGCAGCTGATTATCTGCTCACTCGACTTCGTGCGTCGCAACAAACAGCGTCTTGAAATGCTGGCCGATGCCGAATGGGATCTGCTGGTGGTCGATGAAGCGCACCATCTGGCCTGGTCAGAAGGCGAGCCAAGCCGTGAATATCAGGTTATTGAACAGCTGGCTGAAAAAACTGCCGGGGTTCTGCTGCTGACCGCGACGCCAGAGCAGCTGGGCATGGAGAGTCACTTCGCCCGTCTGCGCCTGCTCGACCCGGACCGTTTCCATGACTTTGCCGCCTTTGTTGAAGAGCAGCAGCATTTCCGCCCCATCGCCGATGCCGTTACCGCGCTGCTGGCGGATAAAGCGATCTCCCAGGCGGAGATGAACCGGATCAACGATCTGGTCGGCGAGCAGGACATCGAGCCGCTGCTGCAGGTTGCCAACAGCGACCGCGAAGGCAAGCTGGAAGCGCGTCAGGAACTGATCTCCATGCTGATGGATCGCCACGGCACCAGCCGCGTGCTGTTCCGTAACACCCGTAATGGGGTTAAAGGCTTCCCGAAACGCGAACTGCATCAGATCCGCCTGCCGCTGCCTGCGCAGTATCAGACGGCAATTAAAGTCTCCGGCATTATGGGCGCGCGCAAAAGCGCAGAAGAGCGGGCGCGCGACCTGCTCTATCCGGAGCAGATTTATCAGGAATTTGAAGGCGACAGCGGCACCTGGTGGAACTTCGATCCGCGCGTGGAATGGCTGATGGGCTATCTCACCACTAACCGTAAAGAGAAAGTGCTGGTGATCTGCGCCAAAGCGGCCACCGCGCTGCAGCTGGAGCAGGTACTGCGCGAGCGCGAAGGTATTCGTGCAGCGGTGTTCCACGAAGGTCTGTCGATCATTGAACGTGACCGTGCTGCCGCCTGGTTCGCCTCAGAAGAGAATGGCGCGCAGGTGCTGTTGTGCTCTGAGATTGGTTCAGAAGGCCGTAATTTCCAGTTTGCCAGCCGTCTGGTGATGTTCGATCTGCCGTTTAACCCGGACCTGCTGGAGCAGCGTATTGGTCGTCTGGATCGTATCGGTCAGGCGCACGATATTCAGATTCTGGTGCCGTGGCTGGAGCAGACCGCACAGGCCGTGCTGCTGCGCTGGTATCACGAAGGACTGGATGCGTTTGAACACACCTGTCCGACCGGCCGGACAATCTATGACAGCGTCCATTCGCAGCTCATCGGCTATCTGGCCGCACCGGAAAACAGCGAAGGCTTTGATGCCTTTATCACCGACTGCCGCAAACAGCATGACGCGCTGAAACTGCAGCTGGAACAGGGTCGCGATCGCCTGCTGGAGCTGAATTCAAACGGCGGTGAATCGGCTCAGTTGCTGGCTAACGCTATCAGCGAGCAGGATAACGACACCGGCCTGGTGAACTTCGCGCTTAACCTGTTTGATATTGTCGGTATCAATCAGGAAGATCGCAGCGATAACCTCATTGTGCTGACCCCTTCCGATCACATGCTGGTGCCCGATTTCCCTGGCCTGCCGGAAGATGGCTGCACCATCACCTTTAACCGCGATCAGGCGCTGTCACGTGAAGATACTCAGTTCATTACCTGGGAGCATCCGCTGATTCGCAACGGACTGGATCTGATTCTGTCGGGCGACACCGGCAGCAGCGCCCTGTCACTGCTGAAGAACAAGGCGCTGCCGGTGGGGACGCTGCTGGTCGAGCTGATCTATGTGGTTGAAGCCCAGGCACCGAAGCATCTGCAACTGACCCGCTTCCTGCCGCCAACGCCAATCCGTCTGCTGATGGATACGAAAGGCACTAACCTGGCAGGCAAAGTGGAGTTCGAAAGCTTTAACCGTCAGTTGAATGCCGTTAACCGTCACACCGCCAGTAAACTGGTGAATGCGGTGCAGCAGGATGTCCATGCGATTCTGACTCAGGCCGAAGAGAGCGTCGTCAGCGAAGCGCGTGCCGTGATTGAGGCGGCACGGACCGAGGCGAATGAGAAGCTGGGTGCCGAGCTTTCGCGTCTTAACGCGCTGAAAGCCGTCAACCCGAACATCCGCGACGACGAAGTTGAGGCGCTGGAAAGCAATCGTGAACAGGTGCTGCAAAGTCTGGATGAGGCCAACTGGCGTCTTGACGCGCTGCGCCTGATTGTGGTGACACACCAGTAAGCTCAGGGGCCGCATGGCCCCTTATTTTTGGAAAGCCCCATGGAACCTTACAACCCACCGCGTGAACCCTGGCTGCACATCCTTTATCAGGATGCGCATATCATGGTGGTGAACAAACCCAGCGGTCTGCTCTCGGTACCCGGTCGTCTGGATGAGCACAAAGATAGCGTGATGACGCGGATACAGCGTGATTTCCCGCAGGCGGAATCTGTGCACCGACTGGACATGGCGACCAGTGGCGTGATGGTCGTGGCGCTGACCAAGGCGGCGGAGCGTGAGCTGAAACGACAATTCCGTGAGCGGGAGCCTTCCAAAACGTATGTGGCCTGCATCTGGGGTCATCCGGAGAAGGAAGAGGGGCTGGTTGATCTGCCGCTGATTTGCGACTGGCCAAATCGTCCAAAGCAGATGGTTTGCTTCGAGAACGGCAAAGCCGCACAGACAGAATATCAGGTGCTGGAGTATCGGGCGGACAACAGTACGCGGATTTCGCTTAAGCCGATTACTGGCCGCTCGCACCAGCTAAGGGTGCATATGCTGGCGCTGGGCCACCCGATTCTGGGGGACAACTTCTATGCACATCCGGAGGCGAAAGCGATGGCGCCCCGTTTACTGCTGCATGCGGAGTCACTTACCATTACCCATCCGGCATTTGGTAATGCCATGACGTTTCGTCAGCCCGCGGACTTTTAAGGTTTACGGCAGGACTGTCGCCGTGGCCTCCTCTGTTGCAGAAGAGGCCACAGGAGCGACGCATTACTTGAAGCCTTTCTCTTTGCGAATCAGATCGTAAGCCGCCTGAATTTCCTGCGCTTTCTGCTTCGCCATCTCCATCATCTCTGGCGGTAACCCTTTCGCCACCAGCTTATCAGGATGATGCTCACTCATGAGCTTGCGGTAAGCACGTTTAATCGTGGTGGCGTCATCACTGCTCTTCACGCCCAAAACGCTACAGGCATCTTCCAGCGTTGGACCACGTTGCGCCTGCTGAAAGCCGCCTGAACTGCGCTGCCCGCCGCCAAACTGCTGGCCGCCCTCCATCATGCGCAGGAACTGATCGAACTGACCACGCGAAATGCCCAGCTCTTCGGCAATCACGTAGAGTACCTGTCGCTCATTGGGGTGCAGTGAGCCGTCGGCAAAGGCGGCCTGGATCTGAATCTCCAGGAACATCCGAATCAGATCGAACCGGCCAAAACAGGCGCTGCGCAGTTCTCGCAGCTTGCTGCGCAACGGGTAATCCGCCTGCTTACCTTCGCGGAACGCGCGCTGAGCAGCCGTGCGTGAGTCACCGTGCAGCTGCATCCGCTCCATGAGCAGTGAAGCAATCTGGATATCCGCTTCCGTAACCCGCCCTTTTGACTTGGTCAGATGGCCCATCACCTGAAAGGTGGTGCTGAAAAACAGCGTCTGCCGGGTCTGATTATTTGAAAAGTAAGCCTTGCCTTGTGCGCCACGTACTTTGTCAATCATATGGCCAATGATCAAACCGATCACAATACCCCAAAAGCCTGCGCCGGAAAGTAATCCCACCGCCAGACCCATAACTTTTCCCCAGTAGCGCATAAACTCCTCAATTCGCCATGCTTGCGGCTGAAAATTGCATTATCATACCTGTCATTTATCTCAGCGCCTAACGGCAACGCTGACAGACCAGGATTAACACTGGCGCAACGCCGGGCAGTAAGTTAGTCTCTGACCCGATTGTCGGCATGATGCCAGTTTTCATGGAATTCTCGATACCGCGTATGAAAAAACATATACCTACCCTGCTGGCCACACTGATCGGCGCAGCCATTAGCCAGCAAGCCTTTGCCGACGATTTGATGTCGCAGTGTATGTTAGGCGTGCCGAGTTATAACCGCCCGCTGGTCAACGGTGATACCAACCAGCTGCCTGTCACTATTCACTCCGACGCCGCCAAAGGGAACTATCCCAATGATGCGGTCTTTACCGGCAATGTGAATATTGAGCAGGGCAACAGCCGTATGCAGGCGGATGAAGTTCAGCTTCATCAGCGTCAGCAGGAAGGCCAGACGGCGCCAGTGCGTACCGTCGATGCCCTGGGTAATGTGCACTACGATGACAACCAGGTCATCCTGAAAGGTCCGAAAGCCTGGTCAAACCTCAACAGCAAAGATACCAACGTCTGGAACGGTGATTATCAGATGGTGGATCGTCAGGGACGCGGCACCGCCGACCAGATGAAGCTGCGCGGCGATAACCGCTACACCATTCTGGAGAACGGCACCTTTACGTCCTGTCTGCCCGGTTCCAACAGCTGGAGCGTGGTCGGTTCACAAGTCATCCAGGATCGCGAAGAGGAAGTGGCGGAGATCTGGAACGCCCGCTTTAAGCTGGGTCCGGTTCCGGTGTTCTACAGTCCCTATCTGCAGTTACCGATTGGCGATCGTCGTCGATCCGGTTTCCTGATCCCGAATGCAAAATTTGGCAGCAACAACGGCTTTGAGTTCGTGCTGCCTTATTACTGGAACATTGCGCCGCAGGCCGATGCGACCATCACGCCGCACTACATCAGTAAGCGCGGCATGAAATTTGAAAACGAATTCCGTTATCTGACGACGCTGGGTGCCGGCCTGGTAGAATTCGACTACCTTGGCTCCGATAAACAGTACGATAACGACAAAGCACTTCGTGGCATCGCCGAGGATTCCAGCTCCGACCGCTGGTTGTTCTACTGGCAGCATGCCGGTGTCTATGAACAGCACTGGCGTTTCAACGCCAACTACACCAAAGTCAGCGATCAGTATTACTTCAACGATCTCGACTCGAAGTACTACAGCTCCACCGACAACTACGCCACGCAGAAATTCAGCGTTGGTTATGCGGACACCAACTGGGACGCCACACTCTCAGCCAAAGATTTCCAGGTGTTTGGCAGTACTACCAGCAATAACGTCTACCGCGCGATGCCGCAGCTGGATGTTAACCTCTATCAGAATGATATCGGCCCGTTTGATGGCCGGGTTTATGCTCAGGCGGTGAAATTCACCAACGTCAACAGTCGTCTTCCTGAAGCGACCCGTTTACACGTTGAGCCAACCCTGAACCTGCCGCTCTCCAACGGCTGGGCCAGCCTGGATACCGAAGCGAAGTTCCTGGCGACCCACTATCAGCAGACTGACGTTGATTATTATAACAATACGGCCAATGGCTTCAGAGGAAGCAATAGCGGCGAACTGGATGAATCGGTAAACCGCACCCTGCCGCAGTTTAAAGTGGATGGCCGGCTGGTGTTTGACCGCGATATGGACTCCGCAGTGGGTTATACCCAGACGCTGGAACCACGCGTGCAGTATCTTTATATCCCGTACCGCGACCAAAGCAATATCTATCCGTACGACTCTACGCTGCTGCAAACCGACTACACCGGTCTGTTCCGCGATCGTACCTATAGCGGCCTGGATCGCATCGCTTCAGCCAATGAAGTGGCAACCGGTGTTACCTCGCGTATTTATGATAACGATCTGGTTGAACGTTTTAACGTTTCTGTGGGTCAAATCTACTCGTTTACCCCTTCTCGTACTGGTGTGAATCAAACCAATAAAGAAGATGATACCGGCAGTCTGATTTGGGCTGGCGATACATACTGGAAAATCAGCGATCGCTGGGGTGTTCGGGGCGGGCTGCAATATGACACCAAACTCGACAACGTCTCCCAGGGCAATACTGTTCTGGAGTACCGTCGTGATGCCGACCGTATGGTGCAGTTGAGCTACCGCTACAGCAGCCCGGAATATATCGCGGCAGCGTTAAATGACAGCAACCTGGTGACCAATCCTATCTACAAAAATGGGATTTCACAGGTGGGCACCACGGCCAGCTGGCCGATTGCCGATGCATGGTCTGTGGTAGGTGCTTACTACTACGATACCCGCAACAAGCGTCCGGCGTCGCAGCTGGTTGGCCTGCAATACAGCTCATGCTGTTACGCTCTCCGGGTCGGTTACGAGCGCAAAATTAACGGTTGGGAAAACGACGACAGTAAGTACGACAACCAAATCTCATTCAACATTGAGCTGCGTGGTCTGAGTCCTAACTATGGCTTAGGCACCAACGATATGCTGCGTCAGGGCATTATCCCTTACCAGCCTGCTTTCTGATGTTGTGATGTTTGACAGGCAATCCCGCAGTGCGGAACCAACAATGGATAAAGTATGAAGAACTGGAGAATGCTGATTCTTGGTGTGGCAATCAGTGCTAACACCGCGTTCGCAGCACCACAAGTCGTTGATAAAGTTGCAGCCGTGGTCAATAACGGCGTGGTTCTTGAGAGTGACGTGGATGGCATGATGAGCACCGTTAAATCTCAGGCCCAGCAGGCTGGTCAGCAGTTGCCGGATGATAAAACGTTGCGCCATCAGATTCTGGAACGTCAGATCATGGATAACATCATTCTGCAGATGGGTGATAAAGCCGGGGTTCAGATCAGCGATGAGCAGCTGGACCAGGCGATTCAGAACATCGCGGCGCAGAATAAGATGAGCCTTGATCAGCTGCGCAGCCGTCTGGCTTATGACGGCATGAACTACAGCGTTTATCGTTCTCAGATTCGTAAAGAGATGACCATTGCTGAAGTGCGCAACAACGAAGTGCGTCGTCGCATCACGATTCTGCCGCAGGAAGTCGATACGCTGGCGAAACAGATTGGCTCTCAGAACAGTCAGGGCACCGAACTGAACGTCAGCCATATTCTGCTGCCACTGCCGGAAAACCCGACACAACAGCAGGTTGATGAGCAGGAAACGCTGGCGAAACAGCTGGTTGGCGAACTGAAAAATGGCGCTGACTTCGGCAAAATGGCCGTGACCTACTCTGCCGATTCGCAGGCGCTGAAAGGCGGCAACATGGGCTGGGGTAAAATCGAAGAGTTACCGACCCTGTTTGCTCAGGCCCTGTCGAGCGCCAAAAAAGGCGATATCGTCGGTCCGATTCGCTCGGGTGTGGGCTTCCACATCCTGAAAGTGAACGATCTGCGTGGCGAGAACAAAAATGTCTCAGTCACTGAAGTTAATTCACGTCACATTCTGCTGAAGCCATCGCCAATCCTGACAGATGAGCAGGCACGCGCACAGCTGGAGCAGATTGCTAACGATATCCGCAGTGGTAAAACCACCTTTGCGGCGGCGGCTAAGCAGTACTCTGATGATCCGGGTTCAGCGAACCAGGGCGGCGATCTTGGCTGGACCTCCCCGGAAGTCTTTGATCCGGCCTTCCGTGACGCGCTGCTGCGCCTGAAAAAAGGCCAGACCAGCCAGCCGGTTCACTCCTCTTTCGGCTGGCATCTGATTCAGTTGCTGGATACCCGTCAGGTGGACAAAACCGATGCGGCCCAGAAAGAGCGTGCTTACCGTATGCTGTTTAACCGTAAGTTTGCGGAAGAAGCACAGACCTGGATGCAGGAACAACGTGCCAGCGCCTACGTGAAGATTCTGGATGGCAATGCGCAGTAATCCCCGTGTGGTGATCACGCCCGGCGAACCTGCCGGGATTGGTCCCGATCTCACCGTTCAGCTGGCTCAGCACTCCTGGCCGGTTGAACTGGTCGTCTGCGCCTCGCCTGCCCTGTTGCAGCAGCGTGCGGCGCAACTCGGTTTACCGCTGACCCTGCGTCCCTATCAGCCTGGCGTGGCCGCTGAGCCACAGCAGGCGGGAACGCTGACTATCCTGCCAGTCGAAACGGCCGCGACGGTCACGCCCGGCGAGCTTTGCGTCGCCAACAGTGACTACGTGCTGGCCACGCTGGCGCGTGCCTGTGACGGTTGTCTCGGCGGTGAATTCGCGGCCCTGATTACCGGCCCGGTGCACAAAGGCGTCATTAATGATGCCGGCATCGCCTTTACTGGCCATACCGAATTCTTCGCCGATCGCGCAGGCGGCCATCGGGTCGTCATGATGCTGGCGACAGAGCAGCTACGCGTCGCGCTGGCTACTACCCATCTGCCGCTGAAAGATGTCCCCGCTGCGGTGACCCGCGACTGTCTGCATGAAGTGATCACGATTCTTCATCGTGATCTGCAGCAGAAGTTTGCCATTGCCGAGCCGCATATCTACGTCTGTGGTCTTAACCCTCATGCGGGCGAAAGCGGCCACATGGGTCGGGAAGAGATTGAGACCATCACGCCAGCCCTTAATGAACTGCGTCAGCAGGGCATTAAACTGACCGGCCCGCTGCCTGCGGATACCCTTTTCCAGCCTAAATATCTGCAACATGCCGATGCGGTGCTGGCGATGTATCACGACCAGGGTCTGCCGGTACTCAAATTTCAGGGGTTTGGCCGGGCGGTAAATATCACCCTGGGCCTGCCCTTTATCCGGACTTCAGTTGACCACGGCACCGCGCTTGAACTCGCCGGTCTGGGTCAGGCTGAACCGGGCAGCTTCATCACGGCGCTTAACCTCGCCATCACTATGATCAAGAGCAGTAATGAATAATCGCGTCCATCAGGGGCACTACGCCCGTAAACGTTTCGGGCAGAACTTCCTGAACGATCAGTACATTATCGACAGCATTGTCTCCGCCATCCATCCACAGCGCGATGAAGCGCTGGTAGAGATCGGCCCAGGCCTGGGTGCCTTGACCGAGCCGGTAGGCGAACGCCTCGATAAATTAACGGTGATAGAACTGGACCGCGATCTCGCTGCGCGTCTGGAAACGCATCCGTTCCTTGGCACGAAACTGACTATCTTCCAGCAGGATGCCATGACGTTCGACTTCGCCGCACTGGCGCAGGAGAGAGGCCAGCCGCTGCGGGTATTTGGTAACCTGCCATACAATATTTCGACCCCGCTGATGTTCCACCTTTTCAGCTATACTGGTTCGATCAAAGATATGCACTTCATGCTGCAGAAAGAGGTGGTTAATCGTCTGGTCGCCGGTCCGGGTAATAAAACCTACGGTCGTCTGACGGTGATGGCGCAGTACTACTGCCAGATCATTCCGGTGCTGGAAGTGCCTCCGCACTCCTTTACGCCGCCACCGAAAGTGGACTCTGCCGTGGTGCGTCTGGTGCCGTATGCCGAGCCGCCGTATCCGGTCAGCGATGTGCGTATTTTGAGCCGTATTACCACTGAAGCGTTCGGCCAGCGTCGTAAAACGCTGCGCAACAGCCTGAGCCACATGGTGGCTGCCGGCGCGCTGGAGGAGTTATCCATAGATCCAACCCTGCGTGCCGAGAACGTCTCCGTCGCGCAATATTGTCAGCTGGCGAACTGGCTGGCGAATCATCAGGGAAAATCGCAGGAGTAAGTCATGAGTGAAACGGCCCGCGTCTCCGTCCATGTGCAAAGCCAGTACGTTGCCTCACAATCCTCACCGGATGATGATCGTTACGTCTTCGCCTATACCATTACGATTCGCAATCTGGGCCGTTCCTCAGTGCAACTGCTGGGACGTTACTGGCTGATTACCAACGGTAACGGCCGCGAAACGGAAGTTCAGGGCGAAGGCGTGGTGGGTGAACAACCGCTTATCGCGCCAGGCAATGAGTTTCAGTACACCAGCGGAGCCGTGATCGAAACACCGATGGGCACCATGCAGGGACACTATGTGATGGTCGACGAACAGGGTGACACCTTCCATGTCGAGATCCCGGTGTTCCGCCTCGCCATTCAGACCCACATTCATTAATTCATACGCTTTTTGCCCGTTTAGTCGGGCAGCTTCCTGATGGATAAAACCTTATGAGCACATACCTGATTGGCGACGTTCACGGTTGCTACGACGAATTACGTGCCTTGCTGCAACAGGTTGATTTCAATCCTGAGCAGGATACCCTGTGGCTGACCGGCGACTTAGTGGCGCGGGGTCCGGGCTCACTTGAGGTTCTGCGCTACGTAAAATCGCTGGGCGACGCAGTGCGTCTGGTGCTGGGCAATCACGATTTACATCTGCTGGCGGTCTACGCTGGAATCAGCCGTAATAAGCCCAAAGATCGCCTGACACCGTTGCTGGAAGCGGACGATGCGGATGAGCTGATCAACTGGCTGCGTCGTCAGCCGCTGTTACAGGTTGATGAAGAGAAAAAGCTGGTGATGGGACACGCCGGTATCACGCCGCAATGGGATATCGAGACCGCGAAAAAGTGTGCGCGTGAAGTTGAAGCGGTACTTGCCAGTGACAGTTATCCGCTGTTTCTGGATGCGATGTATGGCGACATGCCGAATAACTGGAGTGAAGATCTGACTGGTCTGGCACGTCTGCGCTTCAGCACCAACGCGCTGACCCGCATGCGTTACTGCTTTCCCAATGGTCAGCTGGATATGATCTGCAAAGATGCCCCTGAATCTGCCCTTCCTCCGCTAAAACCCTGGTTTAACATTGCAGGTCCGGTCGCACGTGACTACACCATTGTGTTCGGTCACTGGGCCTCGCTGGAAGGCAAAGGGACGCCTGAGGGAATCATCGGTCTGGATACCGGTTGCTGCTGGGGCGGAACGCTGACGCTGCTGCACTGGGAAACGCAGCGCTATATGGTGCAGCCCTCCAATCGCGAAAAAGCGCTGGCCTCCAGCGAAAGTCTGGCACCGCCCGCGCTATAACGGCGATGCTGGCCGGCAAGGCCAGCATCCTCTCTTATGCGCCGATAATGCCGCCATCTTCGCGGGTGATCATGATCACTGACGACCGGGGACGCGGACTGTTATCGGGAAAGTGCGAGTCACCCTCTTCGCCGGGATGCTGCACATTGACGAACAGCGTTTTGTAATCTGGCGTGAAGGTGATGCCCGTCAGCTCGCATGATTTGGGGCCAACCATGAACCGGCGGATCTCCCCACTATCCGGATCCCCTACCAGCATCTGATTGTTCCCCTGCCCCTGATAATCCTCTTTATTACTGTACTTGCCATCGGTCAGGATCCATAACCGCCCGTGCGCATCAAACCCCAGACCATCGGGACTGTTAAAGGTGTTTTCAGCGGTGATGTTAGGTGTACCGCGATAGATCCCTTCAGGATGCGCGATCGGATTGCCGCACAACGCATAGATATCCCACTCAAACGCCTGCGCCGTGGCATCGCCCTTTTCATCCCAGCGGATAATCTGGCCGTAGATATTTTCAGGACGCGGATTCGCCGCATTAACCGGCATGCCTTCATTGCCGCGTTTGTTATTGTTAGTCAGCGTGCAGTAAGCACGACCATCATGCGGGTTAACAGCAATCCACTCTGGCCGGTCCATCCGCGTGGCGTTAACCACATCAGCCGCCGCACGCGCATTAATCAGAATATCGGCCTGACTGTTAAACCCCTTTTCAGCGGTGAGTCCATTTTCACCCCACTTCAGCGCCAGCCAGCGGCCGGTACCTTTCAGCGGCGTGCCCTGCGCATCGCCATTGAACTGCGCCACATAGAGCGTGCCTTTATCCAGCAGTCCGTGATTGGCTTTGGCATCATCCGGGATGACTTTGTCGTCTGAGACATATTTATAGATATACTCGCCGCGCTCATCGTCGCCCATGTAAACCACCAGCTGACCGGTTTTAGCGACCGTAACGGCGGCATTTTCGTGCTTGAAGCGCCCCAGTGCAGTGCGTTTTACCGGCACGGAGTGAGGATCAAAGGGATCGATTTCGACAATCCAGCCGTGGCGGTTAAATTCATTGGGGTTTTTGGCGATGTCGAAACGGGGATCAAAGTCGGCCCAGTTACGCTCTGGCTCGGCGGCATTCAGGGTATAGCGCTTTTGCTGCGGCGTTGGCGTAAAGTCCGCCTGATGGGTACCAAAGTAGGTGTCGTAGTTCTCTTCACAGGTGAGATAAGTCCCCCACGGCGTTTTACCGTTGGCGCAGTTACCAAAGGTGCCAAGGACATGCATTCCCTGTGGATCGGCGGCGGTCTGCAGCGCTTTATCGCCCGCTGCCGGACCGGAAAAGCGCATCGGAGTATTGGCGGTAATACGGCGGTTGAACTCAGAAGGACGCACCACCTGCCAGCGATTGTCCTCACCCCGTTTGACTTCAACGATGGAGATGCCGTGCGCCGCCTGCGACTTTTTCACATCTTCCAGGCTGGTCGCTTTGCTGCCGCCGTGGGCGAACAGCGTCGGCTCATTCACATATTCATTGTTGATCGCCATGACGCCACGCTGGTCATTAATGGCGAAGAAGCTCATACCGTCGTTGTTGTCCCCGAACTGCTTTTCCTGATCTTCCGCACTATTGTTGCCGTGCGGATCAAAGGCGACGGCGCCATTTACCAGCGGATCTCCCCAGGAGATCAGCACGTCTGCGCGATAGCCGGGGGCCACCACAACCTCATCGGCGGTGGATGCGGCAATCCCCTGAAAGCCCAGCAATGGGCTTCCCGCTGGCTTCTCCTGCGCCAGTGCGCTTCCTGAGAGTGTGAGGCCGCCGCTGAGAAAGCCGGTCAGCCCGAGAGCGCCGGAACCGGCAATGAATTTACGACGCAGAGGATCACGCAGACGGTCAGTGCTTAATGCGGAGAGTTCGATTTTCATTATTAATTGCTTCCTTCATGAAGATCCCAGAAAAGAAGCAATGCTAATGAACAGAGATGACAGCCAGGTTACAGTCTGGCAAAGGGAGGATCAGCGACGACGGTCAAGGATCTCAAAGCAGTAGCTGTGGGAGTTCTGCTCGTCAGCATCGTGAAACTCGCTGAACGTAGACTGCCACTCATCCGGCTCGTAATCCGGGAACTGTGTATCACCTTCAACTTCTGCATCAATGTGCGTCAGATAGAGACGATCGGCGCGCTTCAGCATCTGCTCATAGACGCGTCCACCGCCAATCACCATGATCTCTTCAGCATCACCGGCTGCCTGTATCGCCTCATCCAGTGAGGTGACCCAGGTGACGCCTTCCGTGGTGCCCGGCTGACTGCTGACCACGATGTTCAGCCGGCCAGGTAACGGACGACCAATAGATTCAAAGGTCAGTCGACCCATAATGACCGGTTTCTTCAGCGTATTGCGTTTGAACCACGCCAGATCTGCAGGCAGGTCCCACGGCATGGCGTTCTCCATTCCAATAATGCGATCTGCTGCTAATGCCGCGATAAGACTAATCATGTTAACCACTCACTGAAAAAATTGGCGCCATGATACGTAAAGGTGAAACTTTCGTCGATAGGGGAAAAGGTCTATTTGCGTAAAGCTTTTCATGATGCCGCTTTTCATGCCCTGTGCAGCGTTTTTCACCGCGTAATCGCGTCAGTTTGCCGCAGCTCGCCAGCGACAGGCCTCAGGCTGGCACAAAAAGCGTGCGCAAAAGGAAACGGCTCCCGGAGGAGCCGTAAAGCCTGGTCTGGCTAGCGGTAAGATCGGTGCAGCACAGGGAACGCAGTCAGATCGGAAAGACGCAAAAGCTGTTATCCATGACCGCTCGGCCCGCGCGATTACGCACCTCATCCCTGAGGTGCGCCCGTATACGGGCCAACGCTTTGCGTTGTTCAAAAACGCTCCCGGCGTTTTTTTCCATGGCGCGGGACGCTTTCCTCCTCTGCCTGTGCTCCCTGCCCGTTAAGATCGTTTATCGCTGCAAGCCTGATTAAGGCTCGTCAGGATGATCAGAAGTCGTAGCGCAGACGCACCAGATTCATATCACCCAGGTTATCGGTGCTGGAGGTGAATACATGTTCGTAGTCAACACGGAAACCGTAGTCGAGGAACAGCACCACACCCAGACCGTTGTCGATGCGCTGGTAATCACGACCGGTCATGACCTCAATGCGATCACCCATAACATAAGGCTGAACCGCTTTCAGACCATACTGCCCCACCGGGATTTTGTAACCGGCGAAATATTCAACGCCCCACGCATCGCCAGCAAAGTAGTTACGCGCGTCTTTGCGTTTGGTCGTCATGAAGTTCTGATACCAGCCACCACCGGCTGACAGCGTCCAGTTGCCTGGTGTCCAGCTCAGTGCAGTGCCGTAAATGTTCTGATCGTAATCGCGGCTGTCGCCATTGTTCGGGTTACGCATCGCCGCGCGGGTGTAGTTCCACGCCGTGCCCCAGCTCAGTTCATCAGAGATATGGTAATCCACGCCCAGCGAACCGCCGCCTTTGCGCTTATAGCGCAGGCCATTGCCTGGCAGATATTCGTTATCGTCGAACAGATAAGAGGCGTAAATATCCGCATCGCCGAAGGTGTTTTTATATTTCAGCTGCTTGCGTGAACGGTAAGATCCGTCGTAGTCACCGTTGATTCCGTTGCCCGGTGCCTGGCCGATCATGTCGTAATCCCAGATATCGGTCTTGGCGCCCACAGTGTCATAATACACGCTGTTCTGCTGACCAAAGGTAAGCTGACCCCAGGTTTTGCTTTTCAGACCGGTGTAGAGCTGGCGACGCGTGGTGTTATTGGCACCGTCAGCATAGTGGCGATCCCAGCCGAAAACTGCCGGGACGTTAACGCCCAGCTCGTAATAGCTGATCCAGCTCACGTCATCAAACAGGTAATAGTCAGCACCGAAACGGAAACGGGTGCCGCCATCAAAACCGTCACGCTTGTAAGATTTGTCATCCACGCCGGTCTGATGATTGAACTGAGCACGAATGCTGCCGCCAACCTTAAAATTAAGACGGCTAAGCGGATCGCCCGCCTGCGGATCCTGCTTTAACAACGTCACTTCCGCCTGGCTGGCGAAAGGAAGAATAGCCATCAGTGCAGCCACTGCACTCAGAGAAAAAGTACGCATTTTCATTTTTTAATTATGTCCTGATACGCTCCAGTGATGAGCGGCAGGCATAGTACTGGCGAAAAATCCGTACAGGAAGTGTTTATATTATAAATTTGTGCGAACCAGCCCCATTCGCACCTAAAGCTAAAAAATTAAGCCAAATCAGTCACTTTAACACAAACTCCAACCCCTTACCGGACCTGACTTTCAGATTATCGCCAGTAAGAGGGCCAAAAAAAACGGCTCCCGGAGGAGCCGTTTTTCACATTACATCGCCTTTATCTGGGCATGCATTTCCTGAACGGAGATAACCTGTTCCGTCGGATCTGCATTCAGCGCCATCGCAGTCGCGAAACCGCCGTTCAGCGTAGTGTCGTAGTGCACTTTATACTGCAGTGCGCTACGGCGAATCAGCTTCGAATCTTCAATCGCCTGACGACCCGCTGTGGTATTCACGATGTAGCTATACTCGCCATTCTTCAGACGGTCCTGAATATGCGGACGACCTTCATGCACCTTGTTAACCAGGCGCGGATTAATGCCCGCCTCGCCCAGTACCACCGCCGTGCCGTGAGTCGCATCCAGTTCAAAACCGAACTTCTGCAGCTTAGCCGCCAGGTCAACGATACGTTTCTTGTCGCCTTCACGCACCGACAACAGCGCACGGCCCGACTTCTTCATATTGCTCTGTGCGCCTAGCATCGCTTTCGAGAACGCCTCAGCGAACGTGCGGCCCACACCCATGACTTCACCGGTAGAGCGCATTTCTGGTCCCAGAATCGGGTCAACGCCCTGGAACTTGTTGAACGGCAGCACCACTTCTTTAACGGAGTAGTAAGGCGGAATCACCTCTTCAGTGACGCCCTGCTCTGCCAGCGTTTTACCTGCCATCACGCGCGCGGCCACTTTCGCCAGCGGTACACCCGTCGCTTTAGAGACGAACGGAACGGTACGCGCCGCACGTGGGTTGACTTCAATCAGGTAGACTTCGTTGTCTTTCACCGCGAACTGGACGTTCATCAGGCCGCGAACATTCAGCTCGAATGCCAGCTTCTCAACCTGCTGGCGCATCACATTCTGAATCTCCTGACTCAGCGTATAGGCCGGCAGTGAACAGGCGGAGTCACCGGAGTGAACACCAGCCTGCTCGATGTGTTCCATGATGCCACCAATCAGCACCCGCTCGCCGTCGCAGATCGCATCCACATCCACTTCGACCGCATCATCCAGGAAGCGATCCAGCAGCACCGGCGCATCGTTGGAAACCGAAACCGCCGTCTGGAAGTAGCGCTTCAGGTCGATTTCATCGTAGACGATCTCCATGGCACGGCCGCCCAGCACATAAGAAGGACGGACCACCAGCGGATAACCCAGGCCAGCAGCTTTCTCCACCGCCTGCTCCAGCGTCGCGACGGTGGCGTTAGCCGGTTGCTTCAGATTCAGGCGATCAACCGCCTGCTGGAAACGTTCACGGTCTTCAGCACGGTCAATGGAATCCGGGCTGGTGCCGATAACCGGTACGCCTGCGGCTTCCAGCGCACGCGCCAGTTTCAGCGGAGTCTGACCGCCATACTGCACGATCACGCCTTTTGGCTGCTCAATGCGCACAATCTCCAGCACATCTTCCAGCGTAACCGGCTCGAAGTAGAGGCGATCGGAGGTGTCGTAGTCGGTCGAAACGGTTTCCGGGTTACAGTTAACCATAATGGTCTGGTAGCCATCTTCACGCAGCGCCAGTGCGGCGTGAACGCAGCAGTAGTCGAATTCAATACCCTGGCCGATACGGTTGGGTCCACCACCCAGAATCATGATTTTTTCACGATCCGGACTCGGATTGGCTTCGCACTCTTCTTCATAGGTGGAGTACATGTAGGCCGTGTCCGTCGCGAACTCTGCGGCACAGGTATCTACGCGCTTGTAAACCGGGTGCAGATTAAACTGCTGACGCAGCTTGCGGATTTCGCTCTCCGCCACACCCGCCAGCGTCGCCAGCCGTGCATCGGCAAAGCCTTTACGCTTCAGCGTGCGCAGGAAATTCGCATCCAGGCTATTAACGCCTTCGCGGGCGACCTGATCTTCCAGTTTAACCAGCTCTTCAATCTGCACCAGGAACCAGCGGTCAATGTTGGTCAGATTGAACACGCCATCGACGGACATGCCTGCACGGAAAGCATCTGCGATATACCAGATACGGTCTGAACCGGCATCTTTCAGCTCACGACGGATGCGGGTTAACGCTTCCGGGTCATCGAGGTGCACTTTCGGGTCGAAGCCGTTAGCGCCTACTTCCAGGCCGCGCAGCGCTTTCTGCATGGACTCCTGGAAGGTACGGCCAATCGCCATCACTTCGCCGACCGACTTCATCTGCGTGGTCAGGCGATCGTTGGCACCGGCAAATTTTTCGAAGTTGAAACGTGGGATCTTGGTAACAACGTAGTCGATTGAAGGCTCGAACGAGGCAGGCGTTAAACCGCCGGTGATATCGTTCATCAGCTCGTCGAGGGTATAGCCAACCGCCAGTTTGGCCGCCACTTTAGCAATCGGGAAGCCGGTCGCTTTTGACGCCAGCGCTGAGGAGCGTGACACGCGCGGGTTCATCTCGATGACAATCAGTCGGCCATCTTTCGGGTTAACGGAGAACTGCACGTTGGAGCCGCCGGTTTCAACACCGATCTCACGCAGTACCGCCAGCGAGGCGTTACGCATGATTTGATACTCTTTGTCAGTCAGCGTCTGGGCAGGCGCTACCGTGATGGAGTCACCGGTGTGAATCCCCATTGCGTCGAAGTTTTCGATTGAGCAGACGATGATGCAGTTATCGTTTTTATCGCGCACCACTTCCATCTCATACTCTTTCCAGCCAATCAGCGACTCATCAATCAGCAGCTCATTGGTGGGAGAGAGATCGAGACCGCGTTCACAAATCTCTTCAAACTCTTCGCGGTTGTAAGCGATGCCGCCACCGGTGCCGCCCATGGTAAAGGAAGGACGGATAATGCACGGGAAGCCAACATCTTCTGCCACGGCCAGCGCTTCTTCCATAGTGTGTGCGATGCCGGAGCGCGCCGTATCCAGACCAATGCTTTTCATCGCCACGTCGAAACGACGACGATCTTCTGCTTTGTCGATCGCATCAGCAGTCGCACCAATCATGGTGACGCCAAACTCTTCCAGCACGCCATGACGTTCCAGCTCCAGCGCACAGTTCAGCGCCGTCTGTCCGCCCATGGTGGGCAGTACTGCATCCGGGCGCTCTTTTTCGATGATTTTGCGCACCACTTCCCAGTGAATCGGCTCAATGTAGGTCGCATCAGCCATTTCCGGGTCAGTCATGATCGTCGCCGGGTTGGAGTTCACCAGAATGACGCGGTAACCCTCTTCACGCAGCGCTTTACACGCCTGCGCACCGGAATAGTCAAATTCGCAGGCCTGGCCGATCACAATCGGACCGGCACCAAGAATCAGGATGGATTTTAGGTCTGTACGTTTTGGCATGAATTAGCTCCTGATTACTTCGCTTGCAGACGGAATGCGTCAATCAATTCAATAAAGTGGTCAAACAGCGGCGCAGCATCACCCGGCCCCGGGCTGGCTTCCGGGTGACCCTGGAAGCTGAATGCTGGCTTGTCAGTGCGATGGATGCCCTGCACGGTTTTATCGAACAACGAAATGTGGGTCACACGCAGGTTCGCTGGCAGATTGTTCTCGTCGACCGCAAAACCGTGGTTCTGCGCGGTGATCATCACGCGGTTATTTTCGAGATCTTTCACCGGATGGTTACCACCATGGTGGCCGAGTTTCATCTTCACGGTTTTAGCACCGCTGGCCAGCGCCAGCAGCTGATGACCCAGGCAGATACCGAACACCGGAATATCTGTCTTCAGGAAGTCCTGAATCGCGCTGATCGCGTAGTCGCACGGCTCCGGGTCACCAGGACCGTTGGAGAGGAAAATGCCATCCGGATTCAGCTTCAGCACCTCTTCAGCTGGCGTCTGTGCCGGAACCACAGTCAGACGGCAGCCGCGATCGACCAGCATACGCAGAATGTTGCGCTTGGCGCCGTAGTCATAAGCCACCACGTGATATGGCAGCGACTCCGCAGCAGCCTGCTCTGGCAGACCTGCGTCCAGTGTCCAGCTGCCCTGCTGCCAGCTGTAAGTCTCAGTGGTGCAGACCTCTTTCGCCAGATCCATTCCTTTCAGTCCCGGGAATGCCTGGGCCTTTTGCAGCGCCAGTGCGGCATCCGGATTGTCGCCGGCAATAATGCAGCCGTTCTGCGCCCCTTTCTCACGCAGCAAGCGCGTCAGCTTGCGGGTATCGATATCGGCAATCGCCACAATGTTGTTGCGCTGCAGGTAGGCCGACAGGCCCTCTTCGCTACGGAAGTTGCTGGCAATCAGCGGCAGGTCACGAATAACCAGGCCCTGCGCATGAATCTGGCTGGATTCTTCGTCGGCGGCATTGGCACCGACATTACCGATATGGGGATAAGTGAGAGTAACGATTTGGCGGGAATAGGAAGGATCAGTGAGGATTTCTTGATAGCCGGTCATTGAAGTGTTGAAAACGACTTCTCCCACTGCCGATCCTGTTGCCCCGATGGCCCGACCGTGGAATTGGGTTCCGTCTTCCAGAACCAGGATTGCTGACTTTATCAAAACATCCTCCAGGGAATAAACAGTCAATATATCTGCATATTAATTCAAAATAGCCGCCTGAATCAATGCAAAAACCGCCTGAATTGTCGATTTTTGGCAAATTGCGCGCATTCTAATGACAGCCCTGGTCATTGTCTACCCTGCAGCGGGATTTTTTCACACTTATCTGCCTTATGAGGTAAAAAACAGGTATGAGCGGCAAAAAGAGAGGAAAACCCGGCAGAATAATCGTTTGCCAGGCGACATAAAAACGAAACCGGCTTAAGCGGCCCCTTATTTTTGACCAAATGGTCAAAAACGGCGTCCATCATGGAAAATAAATGAAGAAAAGATGGGAAAACAACAACCAGAAAGTAATTTTGAATAAGAATGGATATTTTAAGATAAAATTAAGGGCAATGAAAACATTGCCCCTTTTCAATCAAGGTATTAACGATTGAAATAACCACATCACGATGGTTCACAACACTCACAACATCGACAAATCCAGCACGTCACGCATATCAAACAAACCAGATTTCTTATCTTTTAGCCATAAAGCTGACTTAACGGCGCCATTTGCAAAGGTTATGCGACTTGAGGCCTTGTGGGTAATCTCTACACGCTCACCGATATCTGCAAACATCGCCGTATGCTCACCCACGATGTCACCCGCGCGAACCGTAGCAAAACCAATGGTCTGTGGCTGGCGTTCACCGGTGTAGCCTTCACGCGTATAAACCGCATGCTCGTCCAGTTTCCACTGCATGGCATCGGCTATCGCCTCACCCATCGCCAGTGCGGTGCCAGACGGCGCATCCACTTTATGACGATGATGTGCTTCGACAATCTCAATATCCGCATATTCACCCATGACTTTGGCAGCCTTCTCCAGCAGCTTCAGCACCAGGTTAACCCCCACGCTGAAGTTAGCGGCAAAGACAATGGCGATATCTTCCGCCGCCGCGCGAATGGCTGCTTTGCCTGCCTCATCAAAACCGGTGGTGCCAATCACCATCGCTTTTCCGTGCTCACGGCAGATCGCCATATACTCCAGCGTGCCTTCCGGACGGGTGAAGTCGATCAGCACATCAAAGTCGTTAGTCACCGCGCGTAAATCGTCAGCGATGAGGATGCCATTCTTTCCGATGCCCGCTAATTCACCAGCGTCGCTGCCGATCAGCGATGAGCCTGGACGGGCCAGTGCCGCACCCAGCTCAACGCCTTCTGCCTGCTGCGTCGCCAGAATCAGATTACGGCCCATACGGCCCGGCGCGCCCACAATAGCAATCCGGATAGTGTTCATATTTATTCATTCCTAAAACAAAACTATGCATCCAAAGCGTCATCAGGTTAACGGTGAGTTAACAGTCACGCCACTAATAATCCATGATAATAAGAATTTTATGCCAGCCGCCTGTGATTATCAGTAAAAGCAATCATCGCAGTGAACAACGGCATTTCAGCCGGGCTATAAAAACAAAAAAGACCGAACAGAGTCGGCCTTTTTATCAGTCATATCGAAGCGTTACTGCACGTTACGTACGTCGACGCGCAGCTCTTTAGGCACTTCAAAAACAATATTCTCTTCACGGCCAATCAGCTCAATCGCCGCTTCGCCACCCAGCTCACGTAACCGCTGGATCACCTGCTGCACCAGAATATCGGGGGCTGAAGCACCTGCGGTAACGCCGATGCAGGCCACGCCTTTTACCCACTCTTCCTGTATATCATCGGCAGAATCGATCAGCTTCGCCAGTTTACCGGCACGCTGTGCCAGCTCGGCCAGACGGTTAGAGTTCGAGGAGTTTTTCGAACCGACCACCAGCACCACTTCCGCATCTTTCGCCAGTGTACGAACGGCTTCCTGACGGTTGGTGGTGGCGTAGCAGATATCATCTTTACGCGGCCCGATGATCGCCGGGAAACGCTGACGCAGGGCATCAATGATGTCTGAAGTGTCATCCACAGAAAGCGTGGTCTGCGTCATGAAGCTCAGATTGTTTTCGTCTTTGACGGTCAGTCTGAAGACATCTTCCGGCGACTCCACCAGATACATGCCACCATTGGGGTTGTTGTATTGCCCCATGGTGCCTTCAACTTCCGGATGACCCGCGTGACCAATCAGAATCGCTTCCACGCCTTTACGGCTGGCGCGTGCGACTTCCATATGAACTTTGGTGACCAGCGGACAGGTAGCATCGAACAGCATGGTCAGATTGCGCGCTTTAGCTTCGGCACGCACCGCCTGTGAAACCCCGTGCGCGGAGAAGATCAGAATGGCGTTATCCGGCACTTCGCTGATCTCTTCAATAAAGATGGCACCGCGCTCACGCAGGCTGTTCACCACGTAACGGTTATGCACCACTTCGTGACGGACGTAGATGGGCGCGCCATACATCTCCAGCGCGCGCTCAACAATACTGATGGCGCGATCAACGCCAGCGCAGAAGCCGCGCGGATTAGCTAACAGGATTTGCATCGTTCGTCTCCAGTGCCGGATCGATTTCCAGCACTTCTACATCAAACTGAATACGGCGACCCGCCAGCGGATGGTTGAAATCGACGGTGATAGAATCACCGGAGACTTCGCGGATCACGCCTGGCATTTCACTGCCGCCCATGCCGCTGAACAGCATGATGGCACCCACTTCCGGTTCGCCTGCATCAATAAAGTCCCGACGCGAGAAATACTGGATCAGGTCAGGGCTGACGCCACCAAAGGCGTCTTCCGGTTCCAGAGTAAACTGTTTAGTCTGACCCGCTTTCAGCCCCAGCAATGCCTGCTCAAGCGCTGCAGAGAGGCTGCCATCACCAAGACGGAACAGCGCGGGCTTGCCGTTTGCACGGGTCGATTCCGCCGTCGAGCCATCTTCAAGCTTCAGCGTAAAATGCACCAACACCGCGCTTTCGCGCTGCACGAACTCAGTCATCACTTACCCTTTCTGTTTAGCCTGTTTGCCGTTCGGGCTGAAAAAGCCCTCCAGCACCACCAGTGCAGCCCCAATACAGATGCCGCAGTCAGCGATATTAAATGTAGCGAAGTGCCAGTTACCGACATAAAAATCGATAAAATCGACCACAAAGCCATGGTACGAGCGATCAAACAAATTGCCGATCGCGCCGCCAATGATCAGAGCATAGGCGATATTGGCCATCTTCTGACTGGCATGATTGCGATACATCATCACCACCAGTGAGATCACGATAGCCAGCGCGATACCCGCAAAGAACCAGCGCTGCCAGCCGCCTTTGTCCGCCAGGAAACTGAACGCCGCGCCATAGTTGTGCGCATAGAACAGGTTCAGGTAGGGCATCAGCGGCTGGGTTTCATGCAGCATCATGTTGTTCATCACCCACTGCTTACTGGCGAAGTCGACAACAATCACCACCAGCACCAGCCACAGCCAGCGCAATCCGGTTGATAAAATAGGTTTACGCATCAGGCAAATTCACGCTGTTCGCCGTCACCGGCTACGTTAGTGTAACAACGACCACAGACCTCAGCATGCTCAGGATTCTGTCCGACGTCGGTAGTGTAATGCCAGCAGCGCTGACATTTCTCGCCTTCCGCCTTGTGCAGCGCGATTTTCAGACCTTTCAGCAGTTCACTCTGCTGCGCTTCATCGTTCGCCAGTGCGTAATCCGCCACCTGTGCGCCAGAAGTCAGCAGCACAAAACGCAGCTCATTACCCAGCGCATGCAGTTTAGCGGCCAGCTCCGGATCGGCATACAGCGTCACCGTTGCTTCCAGTGCACCACCGATACGTTTATCCGCACGTGCCTGCTCGATCACCTTGTTCACTTCGCCACGCACTTTCAGCAGCTCGGCCCAGTAGGCATCATTCAGCGCTTCATCTTCCGCCAGGCCAAACAGACCCTGATACCACTCTTCGGTGAAGACATACTGCGCACGTTCGCCTGGCAGATAGCCCCAGATCTCATCCGCTGTAAAGGACATGATCGGTGCCATCCAGCGCACCAGCGCTTCGACGATGTGCCACAGCGCGGTCTGGCAGCTGCGACGCGCCAGGCCATCACCTTTCGCGGTGTACTGACGATCCTTGATAATATCGAGATAGAAGCTGCCCATCTCAATCGAACAGAACTGCATCAGACGCTGGATCACTTCATGGAAATCGTAGTTCTCGTATGAGGCAACGATATCAGCCTGTGCCGCCTGTGCGCGACCCACTGCCCAGCGATCGACCACGACCATCTCTTCCGGTTTCACCAGATCGGTGACCGGGTTGAAGCCGCTAAGGTTAGCCAGCAGGAAACGCGCGGTGTTACGGATGCGACGATAGGCATCGGCAGAGCGCTTGAGGATCTCATCGGAGACCGCCATTTCACCCGAGTAGTCGGTTGAGGCCACCCACAGACGCAGAATATCGGCGCCCAGTTTGTTCATCACATCCTGCGGCGCGACCGTGTTGCCGATTGATTTCGACATTTTACGGCCCTGACCGTCCACGGTGAAACCGTGCGTCAGTACCTGACGATAAGGCGCTTGGCCCTTCATTGCCGTGGAGATCATCAGCGAGGACATAAACCAGCCGCGATGCTGATCGGATCCTTCCAGATAGAGGTCTGGCGCATGTCCGCCAAATTCCGGACGCGCATCCACTACAGAATAGCTGGTTGAGCCGGAGTCAAACCAGACATCCAGCGTATCCGGCACTTTAACGTAGTGATCGGCGTCGTCGCCCATCAGTTCACGCGGGTCAAGATCCCACCAGGCCTGAATACCCTCCTGCTCAACACGCTGCGCCACTTTCTCCATCAGCGCCAGCGTGTCAGGGTGCAGCTCTTCGCTCTCTTTGTGAACGAACAGCGCCATCGGTACGCCCCAGGTACGCTGACGAGAGATACACCAGTCAGGACGGTTCGCCACCATCGATTCGATACGCGCCTGGCCCCAGTCCGGGATCCACTGCACGCCTTTGATCTCTTTCAGCGACTGCGCACGCAATCCTTTCTGATCCATGCTGATGAACCACTGCGGCGTGGCGCGGAAGATGATCGGCGTTTTATGGCGCCAGCAGTGCGGGTAGCTGTGCAGCAGTTTCTCAACGTGCAGCAGCGCGCCTTTCTCTTTCAGCAGTTCAACGATCATGTCGTTGGCTTTAAAGACATTGACCCCATCCAGCGTCGGATACGTGCCTGGCAGATAGGCGCCATCCGGTCCTACCGGATTCGCGGTTTCGATGCCATATTTCTGGCCAATAACATAGTCATCCGGGCCGTGGCCTGGCGCGGTGTGAACGGCACCGGTACCCGCGTCCAGGGTCACGTGCTCGCCCAGTACGACCAGCGACTCAAGCGCCAGGAACGGATGCTGGAACTTCTGCAGCTCCAGCGCAGCGCCCTGACATTCGCCCAGCACCTGCCATTCGCTGACACCGGCGCGCTTCATGACGCTTTCCACCAGCTCTTTCGCCAGGATCAGGGCGCGGCCGTCGATCTGGATCAGCTGGTATTCAAATTCAGGATGCAGGGAGATCGCGCGGTTAGCCGGTAATGTCCACGGCGTCGTGGTCCAGATAACCAGTGAGATCGGGCCATTAACCTGGGATACGCCGAACGCCCCACGCACCGCGTCGGCATCAATGGCGTTAAACATCACATCAATCGACGGTGACGTTTTGTCGTAATATTCCACTTCCGCTTCTGCCAGGGCAGAACGGCAATCCAGGCACCAGTGCACCGGCTTCGCGCCTTTGTGCAGATGGCCATTACCGATGATTTTACCCAGCGCACGAATGATATTGGCTTCGGTACCAAAATCCATGGTCAGGTAAGGACGATCCCAGTCGCCCAGCACGCCCAGACGGATAAAGTCCGCTTTCTGGCCTTCAACCTGTTCAGCAGCATATTTGCGGCATGCGGCACGAAATTCCGCGGCGGTGACTTTCTCGCCTGGCTTGCCGATCATCTGCTCAACTTTGTGTTCGATTGGCAGACCGTGGCAGTCCCAGCCGGGCACATACGGCGAGTCATAACCCGCCATGCCTTTCGACTTAACGATAATGTCTTTCAGAATCTTGTTAACGGAGTGACCAATATGAATGCTGCCGTTCGCATAAGGAGGGCCATCATGCAGGATAAAGGTTTTTTTCCCTTTTTTGGCTTCGCGGATGATGCCGTACAGGTTGTCGGCATACCAGCGTTGCAACATTCCCGGTTCGCGTTTGGCCAGATCGCCACGCATCGGGAATCCCGTTTCCGGCAAATTCAGGGTAGATTTATAGTCACTCATCAGATTCTCGATTCCGTTTTTCGCTCAGGTTAAAGCAGCCCAAAGAACTGCCGGGCCGTTACCACATCGTTCGCAATTTGTTCTTTCAACGCCTCCAGTGAGGCAAAGCGCTGCTCGTTTCGTATTTTCTGTTTCAGCACCACATCAATGTGACGACCATAGAGATCGATATTGATGTCGAGCAGGTGAACTTCAAGCTGCTGGCGTAAACCTTTTACGGTCGGACGGGTGCCGATATTAGCAACACCCGGCAGTGGCTCGGGCGTCAGACCCTGTACCTCCACGGCATACACTCCTTTCACCGGCGTGACGCTGCGGCGTAAAGGGAGGTTCGCAGTCGGGAAACCCAGCGTGCGTCCCAGTGCATCACCGTGCACGACGCGGCCGGAAATAGTGAAGGGATGACCTAACAGCGACTGCGCCAGCGCTAAATCATCCGCAGCCAGCGCCTGACGCACGGCAGTGCTGCTGATTCGCTTACCACCGTCACAGAAGGTTTCGGTGCTGACGACCTCAAAGCCATACTCCACACCGGCTTTCTGTAATAACAGGAAATCCCCCTGGCGACCAGCGCCGAAGCGGAAATCATCACCTACCGCAAGGTACTTTACATCCAGCTTGTCGACTAACAGGTCACTGATAAAGCGCTGTGCAGACAAGGCCGCAAAGCGACGATCAAACCGCACGCACAACACTTTATCCACACCCGCTTCCGCCATATAGCGCAGTTTTTCACGCAGGCGTGTCAGGCGCGCCGGGGCTTTATCACCGGCAAACAGCTCCAGCGGCTGTGGCTCAAACACCATCACCACGACGGGCAAGTTACGCTTACGTCCCTCTTCACACAGTCGCGACAGCAGCGCCTGATGCCCGCGATGTACACCATCGAAATTGCCAATGGTCAGAACGCAGCCGCGATGCTGCTCGTTAAGATTATGAATACCGCGGATAAACTTCATGGCTGGCCCAAACCGGTGGAAATCGGCGGATTATACCCTTGAAAGCGGCTCAGGTTAACCCGTCTGCACGCCTTTCATGCTTTAGCGGCTGCATTTCCTGTTGCAGATGTGCATGTTAAGAATTTTGTCGCTAAATACTGTATTCAGTGAGGGGAAGCTGGTAGAATCTTGCGCCATCAAATACGTAATCGAGTGCCGTTCTTAGAGCGACGCTTATTTGCACAAATCCATTGACAAAATCAGGTTAGAAGGGCATAGTCCTCGGCCTTTGATTTGTCTCTATAGAACACATTTGGGAGTTGGACCTTGGCTAATATCAAATCAGCTAAGAAACGCGCCGTAACATCTGAGAAACGCCGTAAGCATAACGCTAGCCGCCGCTCAATGATGCGTACCTTCGTTAAGAAAGTATACGCGGCGATCGCTTCAGGCGACAAAGCTGCTGCGCAGAACGCATTCAATGAAATGCAACCACTTGTGGATCGTCAGGCCGCTAAAGGTCTGATCCACAAAAACAAAGCTGCACGTTATAAATCTAACCTGACTGCACAGATCAACAAACTGGCTTAATCGCCGCTTGTTAATCGCTTTGTTGAAAAAGCCGGCTTACGCCGGTTTTTTTTCGTCTGTACTCTGGCGGGGAAAGAGTCCGCTGAAGTCTGCGTGACAGAGACGCTGCACCGCCGGATGCTGAATCATCCGCTCGGCAAAGATAATATGGTACTCCTCTGACACGGTATCAAGCCGACCGACCTCTGTAACCGCATCACGCTGCCCGCTATCCTGCTCATCCAGCACTGGCGCGACAAATATGGCATTCTTACGCGCACCAAACGCCTTCATCAGTGCCGCATCATCAAACTCCCCCAGAATCTCCACCTGCAGCCCCTGAGTCGTAATCCAGTTGAGGATTTTCCGGCCGAGCATTGAGCGGCGTCCTGGAATCAGCAGCGGACGCGCTTCCAGACAGGCAGGAAAAGTGAGACCGGTGAGCGGCTGAGCAGACCAGAAACTGACCGGGCACTCCCCCAGCTTCACCGAAAACAGCCCTTCCTGTTGAGTGGGGTCGATGGAGCAGTCAGAGATAATCATATCCAGCTTATGCTGACTGAGCTGCTCCAGCAGCATTTCGTGGGTTGACTCAAAACAGCGCAGATGCGTCTTCTCCTCTGCAACCACCGCCGTTTCCAGCACCTTACTGACCAGCTGCTTAGAGAGCGCATCGGCGACTCCGACATCCAGCAACAGGTGGGACTCCTTGCGGTAGTTCACGATATCCAGCATCTCCTGACCCAGCATAAACATGCGGTCAGCATAGCGGAACACGAGTTGCCCCAGTTCAGTCGGCACCAGTCCCCGGCCCTGACGACGGAACAGCTTGCCCTGCAGGCGCTCCTCAAGCGTCTTAATCTGCCCGGTAATGGTCTGGGGAGTCAGAGAGAGTACCTCTGCTGCCGCTGTCACAGAGCCGCTTTTACAGATCTGCCAGAAGTAATAGAGATGGTTAAAATTGAGCTGATTCATCGAAAAAAGGAGGCTTTCGCCTCCTCTCCATTAACGCAGTTTAATCCGCAGCAGGGTATAGCCAATAACCGCTGACAGCACAGAACCCGTCAGGATCCCCAGTTTAGAGAAGGTCACAAGCTGCTCATGTGCCGAATCGAAGGCCAGCGAACTGATGAAAATAGACATCGTAAAACCGATGCCGCACAGCACGCCAATCGCCATGATATCGCGGATGGTGGTGCCGTGAGGTAATACCGCCAGCCGCAGTTTGACAGCCAGCCAGCAGAACAGGGTAATGCCCAAAGGTTTACCGATTAACAGGCCGAGGATGATGCCAGACGGCTCCGGTGAAAAGACATCACTCAGCGTAATACCGCTCAGTGAAATACCGGCGTTCGCGAAGGCAAACAGCGGCAGAATCAACCAGTTCACCCACGGCATCAGACCGTGCGCCAGATGTTCTGCGGGCGAATGCCCTTCTCTCTTTTCCAGCGGTATGAAGAAGCCCACAATGACGCCCGCCAGCGTGGCATGGACGCCGGACTTCAGCACGGCGGTCCAGAGCACGATCCCAACCAGCATATAGACCGAGATTTTACGGACATTAAAGTAATTGAGCAGTGCCAGCACAACAATCGCTCCTGCCGCAACGCCCAGGGAGAGCATTGAGAGGCCACTGGTGTAGAACAGGGCGATAATAACGATAGCCCCGAGATCATCGATAATCGCCAGCGCCATCAGGAAAACTTTCAGTGCAGCAGGAACACGGCTGCCAAGCAGGGCGAGGACACCCAGAGCAAACGCGATATCGGTCGCCGTTGGGATAGCCCAGCCGTTGCGTGCTATCTCATCACCATGGTTGAAGCCGAGGAAAACAAGCGCGGGCAGCGCCATACCGCCTAATGCCGCAATGACGGGAAAGATCGCCTTGTCACGGCTTGCGAGTTCGCCGACTATCAGCTCACGCTTCACTTCCAGACCAATCAGCAGGAAAAACAGCGCCATCAGCGCATCGTTGATCCATAACAGCAGATTTTTACTGATATCCAGTGCACCGAAGCGGATTTGAACGGGTTCATTGAGAAACGCCTGATAGCCGTGAGCGGTTTCGGCAGAGTTGGCGAGAATCATGGCCGCCACAGCTGCCATGATTAACACCATGCCATTACTGGCGTCACTTTCAATGAAGCTTTTAAGCAGGTTTTTGAGACTACGAGGCTTATTCAACGTTTATCTTCCTGATCAGCGATAGAAAGATAAAGAGTTTAGCGGCTCATATAGTTCGTTAAAAGCAGCTTATGCCTCGCCTTTCCTTCGGTTTAACCGAATTAAGGGCGAAAAGCCGGTTGATGCTAATAACAGATGGCGTATAGCATCCAGCAAAAAAAACGGAGCCCGCGGCTCCGTTTTTTAGTCTGATACGGTTTAGCGTGTCAGATCGTCAAAGAATTTCTTCACACCGTCGAAGAAGCTCTTTGAGCGTGGGCTGTTATGCTCGCCGCTTGGGCCGCCAAAACTCTCTTCCAGTTCACGCAACAGCGTTTTCTGTTTTTCGTTCAGGCTGACCGGTGTCTCCACCACAACACGGCACAGCAGATCGCCGACCGCGCCGCCACGGACAGATTTGACGCCACGTCCGCGCATGCGGAACAGCTTGCCGGTCTGGGTTTCTGACGGCACTTTCAGCTTCACGCGACCATCCAGTGTCGGTACTTCAATCTCACCGCCCAGCGCCGCCATTGCAAAGTTGATCGGCACTTCACAGTAAAGGTTGTTCTCTTCACGTTCGAAGATCGGGTGCTTCTTCACCGAGACCTGAACGTAGAGATCGCCCGCTGGTGCGCCCTGCTCGCCCGCTTCACCTTCGCCACTCAGACGAATGCGATCGCCGGTGTCGACCCCTGCCGGGATTTTCACTGACAGCGTTTTCGACTTCTCAACGCGGCCGTGGCCATGACAGGCGTTGCACGGATCTTTAATCACCGAGCCACGACCATGACAGGTCGGACAGGCCTGCTGAACAGTGAAGAAGCCCTGGCGCATCTGCACCTGGCCTGCACCGTGACAGGTTGAACAGGTTTGTGGCTGGGTGCCCGCTTTCGCGCCGCTGCCGTGGCAGACATCACACTCTTCCAGCGTTGGAATGCGGATCTCTTTGGTCACGCCGCGTACCGCTTCTTCCAGCGACAGCTCCATGTTGTAGCGTAAATCGGCGCCACGGGATGCGCGCTGACGGCGTCCACCACCAAAGATGTCACCGAACACGTCGCCAAAGATATCGCTGAAGTCTGCACCGCCGCCACCAAAGCCGCCGCCGCCGAATCCACCGCCACCCATGCCGCCCTGTTCAAAGGCTGCATGACCATACTGATCGTAAGCCGCACGCTTCTGCGCATCGGTCAGGATTTCGTACGCTTCCTTGACCTCTTTGAATTTAGCTTCGGCTTCTTTATCACCTGGATTGCGGTCCGGGTGAAATTTCATTGCCAGGCGTTTGTAAGCCTTTTTGATTTCACGCTCGTCCGCGGATTTGGCGACGCCTAAAATCTCGTAGTAATCACTCTTCGCCATGTTTATTTAGCCCTTAACATGATCGCACGGGCGTGGAGAGATCTCCTACGCCCGTGCTGGTTTCAACGGCTGTCAGGCCAACCGTCGCGCCCGGTCAGGGGCAATTATTTCTTGTTGTCTTTCACTTCTTCGAATTCAGCATCGACAACGTCGTCATCTTTCTTCGCTGACGCGTCACCGGCATCTGCTGCACCCGCCTGAGACTGCTGTGCTGCTTCCATCAGTTTGCCAGACACTTCCATCAGCGCCTGCATTTTGGCGTCGATTTCCGCTTTGTCTTCGCCTTTCAGCGCAGTTTCCAGCGCGGCCAGTGCGGCTTCGATTGGCGCTTTGTCATCAGCTGACAGTTTGTCGCCTGCTTCTTCCAGCTGCTTACGCGTGCTGTGGGCAATCTGGTCACCCTGGTTACGCGTCTGAACCAGCTCTTCAAACTTACGGTCAGATTCAGCATTCGCTTCCGCATCACGCACCATTTTCTGGATCTCATCATCGCTCAGACCTGAAGAGGCTTTGATGGTGATTTTCTGCTCTTTACCGCTGTTCTTGTCTTTCGCTGATACGTGCAGGATACCGTCGGCATCGATGTCGAAGGTCACTTCGATCTGCGGCATACCGCGTGGCGCATTCTGGATACCGTCGAGGTTGAACTGGCCCAGTGACTTGTTGTCATTGGCACGCTTACGCTCACCCTGCAGCACGTGAATGGTCACGGCTGACTGGTTATCTTCAGCCGTCGAGAAGACCTGGCTGTGCTTGGTTGGGATGGTGGTGTTCTTGCTGATCAGCGAGGTCATCACGCCACCCATCGTTTCGATACCCAGTGACAGCGGGGTAACGTCCAGCAGCAGCACGTCTTTCACGTCGCCACCCAGTACACCACCCTGAACCGCAGCACCCACAGCAACCGCTTCGTCCGGGTTCACGTCTTTACGTGGCTCTTTACCGAAGAACTCAGTCACTTTGGCCTGAACCAGTGGCATACGTGTCTGACCACCGACCAGGATAACGTCGTTGATGTCTGAAACAGACAGGCCGGCATCCTGCAGCGCAACTTTCAGAGGCGCGATTGAGCGTGCAACCAGATCTTCAACCAGTGATTCCAGTTTAGAACGGGTCACTTTGATGTTCAGGTGCTTAGGACCGGTCGCATCTGCCGTGATGTATGGCAGGTTAACGTCGGTCTGCTGTGCAGAAGAAAGCTCGATTTTTGCTTTCTCTGCGGCTTCTTTCAGACGCTGCATCGCCAGTGGATCGTTGTGCAGATCGATACCCTGGTCTTTTTTGAATTCAGCAACCAGATAGTTAATCAGGCGGCTATCGAAGTCTTCACCACCCAGGTGGGTATCACCGTTGGTCGCCAGAACTTCAAAGGTTTTTTCGCCGTCAACTTCGTCGATCTCGATGATTGAGATATCGAAGGTACCGCCACCCAGGTCATAAACCGCGATGGTGCGGTTGCCCTGGCCTTTATCCAGACCGTATGCCAGTGCTGCTGCAGTCGGTTCGTTAATGATACGTTTGACTTCCAGACCTGCGATACGGCCGGCATCTTTGGTCGCCTGGCGCTGCGCATCGTTGAAGTAGGCCGGTACGGTAATAACCGCTTCAGTCACTGGCTCACCGAGGTAATCTTCGGCGGTCTTCTTCATTTTCTTCAGCACTTCAGCAGAGATCTGCGGAGGTGCCATTCTCTGACCTTTTACTTCCAGCCATGCGTCGCCGTTGTCAGCGCCGGTGATTTTGTACGGCATGATTTTAATGTCACGCTGTACTTCTTCGTCCTGGAAGCGACGACCGATCAGACGCTTAATTGCGAACAGGGTATTCTGCGGGTTGGTCACTGCCTGACGTTTAGCCGGTTGACCGACCAGAATTTCGCCATCCTGTGTATACGCAATAATTGAAGGCGTGGTGCGATCGCCCTCGGCATTTTCCAGCACGCGTGCTTTGGTGCCATCCATGATCGCAACACAAGAGTTGGTTGTACCCAGGTCAATACCAATAATCTTACCCATCTAAACATCTCCCACTTAAATTCGTTGCCAATTTGGGTTGTGAACCTTTTATGTGGGCGAGTTGTTTGCATTCAACCTGCCAGCACATGCTTTTTTTCCAACGTTCACAACGCTCGATGACAAGTAAATGGGGCCGCTTCGATGCGCATCAAGGGTTAAACCAAAAAAAATTTTTTATCGCTGGCCCTGCCGGGATCAAAGAACGCTGACACAACGCTGAATATGATGCGTCCCCTTGCTCCTCCCGGGGAGCAGGATGGAATCCGTTTATGTAATCAACACTCTTTCACTGCCGAGGAATTATGGCGAATTCAACGCTGGCTAACCCTGCCCCGCTGGGATTGATGGGTTTTGGCATGACAACCATTTTGCTGAACCTGCACAACACGGGCCTGTTTGCCCTGGATGTCGCAATTTTAGCGATGGGGATTTTTTATGGCGGGATCGCGCAGGTGCTGGCCGGTCTGCTGGAGTTTAAGAAGAACAATACCTTTGGGCTGACGGCTTTTACCTCATACGGCATGTTCTGGTTAAGCTTCGTGGCGATCCTGCTGTTACCGCAAATGGGTCTGGCAAACGCGCCTGATGAACGCTTCCTGGGTGTCTGGCTGGCACTGTGGGGCATCTTCACGCTGTTCATGTTTATCGGCACACTAAAAGGTACGCGGATGCTGCAGTTTGTTTTCGGCTCGCTTACGCTGCTGTTTCTGCTGCTGGCCCTGGCTCATCTCATGCACCTGCCTGCGCTGGTGGTCTCTGCGGGCTGGGTCGGGATCATCTGTGGTGCCAGCGCCTGCTATCTGGCGATGGGCGAGGTGCTGAATGAAACCTTTGGCCGCACCCTTTTGCCGATTGGCGCAAAAATGCGTTAAGCATATTTTCAGCCATAAAAAACGCGGAGCCAGGCTCCGCGTTCCTCCTTTACAACGACTTAATCCCCTGATTCAGTCCCGGCTCGTGGCTGACATCACGCCGCAGCCAGATCCCTGTCAGCAATCCCACCAGCGCCAGCGCCATCACATACCAGCACGGTGCCATCACGGAGACATTCATCAGCAGCGACACCAGGATCGGTGTCAGGCCGCCAAAGATCGCGTAGGAAAGATTGTAGGAGAATGAGAGTCCGGTAAAACGCACCTCTGCCGGAAAGGCACGCACCATCACAAACGGCACCACGCCGACGATACCGACGCTGAGCCCCGCCACGCCATAGAGCAGGAAGAGCTGCTGCGGATAGAGGGCGCTCAGGTGATAAAACTGCCAGCTACAGATCGCCAGCAGCAGGCTGCCGACACACAGGGTACGACTGGCACCAAAACGATCCGCAGCGAGTCCGGCAATAATGCAGCCAACGCAGAGCATCACGGTGGCAATGCTGTTGGCCTGCAGAGTCAGTGCGGGCGCGATGCCCTGCTGCTTCTGCAGCCAGACCGGCGACATCAGGATCACCACGACGATGCAGGCGGAGAGCAGCCAGGTCAGCAGCATGGAGATCACAATCGACTTTTTATGCTCCGCCAGCACGGTTTTCAGCGGCAGGGTTTCAGCCAGCGCTTTACGCTGCTGCATCTCAATGAAGACCGGTGTTTCATGCAGCCAGCGGCGCAGGAACATCGCGAGCAACCCAAATACGCCGCCCAGGAAGAATGGAATGCGCCAGCCGCCGTCATGAATGGCCTGCTGCGACATCGAGGTATTGATCAGTGTCGCCACCAGCGACCCCAGTAAAATGCCGATGGTCAGCCCGGCCGTCAGAGTGCCACAGGCGATGCCGATACGTTTATAAGGCACGTGTTCAGCGACAAACACCCACGCGCCGGGTACCTCTCCGCCAATCGCCGCGCCCTGTAACATTCGCATCAGCAACATCAGCAGTGGCGCTGCAATCCCAATCGTCTGCCAGGTGGGTAAAGCGCCCATCATTAAGGTTGGCAGCGCCATCAGCAGAATACTCAGGCTGAACATCTTCTTGCGCCCGAGTTTATCGCCAAAATGCGCCATCACAATGCCGCCCAGCGGACGTGCCAGATAGCCTGCGGCAAAAATGGCAAACGTCTGCAGCTGTCGCAGCCACTCCGGAATATCTGCGGGGAAGAAGAGCTCGCCAATCACCGTGGCGAAGAAGACAAAAATGATGAAGTCGTAGAATTCCAGCGCGCCGCCCAGCGCG
The DNA here is from genome assembly GCF_019104105.1 of Pantoea jilinensis. Lineage (NCBI taxonomy): Bacteria > Pseudomonadati > Pseudomonadota > Gammaproteobacteria > Enterobacterales > Erwiniaceae > Pantoea > Pantoea jilinensis. The sequence continues at coordinate 3,435,493 of NZ_CP077746.1, forward strand.
GCCAGCGCCAGGGTTTTATAATCCTTACCGGTCAGACGCTGTGTGTGAGTCGGATTCATAATATTCCAGAGGCAAAGAGAGAACGTTGTAAAGATAGCCTTACTATACCGTCAATCTTTTGCCACACCAGCCAGGCTATAGCTTATGCCTGAAATGGGGAATATTTAGTTATTTATCTCACGTATCGCGCTTTTAGGCCGAAAAGCTGCTACGACCTCGCGATGTGTTTCGACATAAGGCCCGTCCAGCAGCTGTAAACAATAGGGTACGGAAGCAAAAATGCCGTGCACTTTTACGTTGCCCTGCTCATCCTTCAGCCCTTCCAGCGTCTCTTTGATCGACTTCGGCTGACCCGGAAGGTTGAGTATCAGCGACTGTTTGCGGATTACCCCAACCTGACGCGACAGAATCGCGGTCGGCACAAACTGCAGGCTGATCTGGCGCATCTGCTCACCAAAACCCGGCATTTCCCGCTCGGCAACGGCTAAGGTGGCATCCGGCGTCACATCGCGCCGGGCCGGACCGGTGCCGCCAGTGGTTAATACCAGGTGGCAAAAGCGCTCATCGACCAGCTCGCAGATCGCGTGCTCAATCATCGGCTGCTCGTCAGGCACCAGGCGGGACTCAATCTCAAACGGGCTGCTGAGTGCGCGACTCAGCCAGCTCTCCAGCGCGGGAATCCCCTCATCCTGATAGATGCCGTTCGCGGCGCGATCGGAGACCGAGATCAGGCCAATGCGTAATGTATTCATGATTAGCTTCGCTGTGATTTACCGCGGTGCGGTGGAGTAAAAGGGGAATAGCAGAGAGGATAATATAAAGTGAAAGGGTCGGAAAAGGGAAAACCGTGGCAGCCTGCGCCGCCACGGTCAGCCGGTTACAGCAGTTCTGCCAGCATCTTCTCAAGTTTGCCCTGATCAACGGCAAAGTTGCGGATACCTTCTGCCAGCTTCGCAACGGCCATAGGATCCTGGTTGTGCTGCCACAGGAACTCAGACTCGGTCATGCGGGCCGGACGCGCTTTCACTTCGCCGCTGTAGCTCAGTTTACGCTCCAGGGTGCCTTCGCTCTCTGCCAGCTCTTTCAGCAGCGCAGGAGAAATGGTCAGACGGTCACAGCCAGCCAGCTCGATGATTTCGCCGACGTTACGGAAGCTCGCGCCCATCACGACGGTTTCATAGCCGTGCTGCTTGTAGTAGTTGTAGATTTCAGAAACTGAAACCACGCCTGGATCTTCGTGCGCGGCATACTCTTTCTTATCGGTGTTCGCTTTATACCAGTCGAGGATACGGCCAACAAACGGAGAGATCAGGAACACGCCCGCTTCGGCACAGGCACGCGCCTGAGCAAAGGAGAACAGCAAAGTCAGGTTACAGTTGATACCTTCTTTTTCCAGCTGCTCTGCAGCACGGATGCCCTGCCAGGTAGACGCCAGTTTGATCAGGATGCGGTCATTGCTGATACCGGCATCATTGTAGAGTTTGATCAGGCTGCGGGCTTTCGCGATGCTGCCTTCTGTGTCGTAAGAGAGACGCGCATCGACTTCAGTCGAGATGCGGCCTGGGATCAGTTTCAGAATTTCCAGACCAATGTTAACGGCCAGCTTGTCAGAAACCAGCTGCAGCTGCTCTTCTTTGTTGCTGCTCTGCTCACGCGCCCAGCTAATCGCTTCATCGATCAGTTTACGGTATTCAGGGATTTGTGCGGCGTTGAGAATCAGAGAAGGGTTGGTGGTGGCGTCTTGTGGCTGATACAGCTTCATGGCTGCAATGTCACCGGTGTCGGCGACTACGGTAGTAAGCTGACGCAGGGAGGTAAGTTTGTCCGTCATGTTCTTTTCTCTTAGTTAACTGTCAGTGTGAAAAAAGCTGTTGCGATAATATCACGCGTCAACGGTGGCGCAAGGTCAGGGAATGCCGTTTACGATAGCGCGAACAAATAGGAGTGATTCGTCATTCTTTGCGGCTTTTTTGGTACACTGCGAAGCCTGATAAGCCGCCAATGCCCTGTTAAACCAGGCATTAACCGAGGAAGCAACTATGTTGATGGTGATCTCTCCTGCCAAGACGCTGGATTATGAAAGCCCGCTGGCGACAACGCGTTTCACCCAGCCTGCGCTGTTAGAAAAGTCACAACAGCTGATTGAGATTGCGCGCGATCTGTCACCCGCCAGCATCGCCTCGTTAATGGGCATCAGTGACAAACTGGCGCACCTCAATGCCGATCGCTTTAACAGCTGGCACCCCGACTTCTCACCTCAGAATGCCCGTCAGGCTATCCTGGCGTTTAAAGGTGATGTCTATACCGGTTTGCAGGCCGACACCTTCAGCGAACAGGATTTCGATTTTGCTCAGCAGCATCTGCGCATGTTGTCGGGCCTGTATGGCGTGCTGCGTCCGCTCGATCTCATGCAGCCTTACCGGCTGGAGATGGGCATTCGTCTGGCGAATCCGGCGGGTAAAGATCTCTACACCTTCTGGGGCGATCTCATCACTGAAACATTGAATGCCGCACTGGCAAAACAGGGTGATGAGGTGCTGATCAACCTCGCGTCAGACGAATATTTCAGGGCGGTTAAGCCGAAGAAACTGCAGGCACAGCTGATTAAGCCGGTGTTCCTTGATGAGAAGAACGGCAGCTATAAAGTCATTAGCTTCTATGCCAAAAAGGCGCGTGGATTGATGAGTCGCTATGTGATTCAGCAGCGTCTGACAACGCCGGAACAGCTTAAGGCGTTTGATGTGGATGGCTATCGTTTTGATGCGATCAGCAGCAGCGAGAGCGAGCTGGTCTTTAAGCGCGCGGAGCAGTAACAAGCGCGCGGAGCAGTAACGCCCACGCACTCTACCTGCCATAAACAGGCTTCCCGTAATCCGGGAAGCCTTTCACCGCATTACTTCAGCAGGAACGCCCGCAGCGAGGCGAAGTCACCCTTCATCTGATGCGACAGCAGCGGCAGATCGGCGCGCTCCGCTAACTCCGGCGGCAGCGTCAGGGTCTGCTCAAGAATCGCTTCCACGCTTTCGCGGAATTTCGCCGGATGCGCAGTGCCGAGGAACAGACCGTATTCGCCTTCCTGCAGCTGATCGCGCAGCAGACGCCAGGCGATGGCAGCATGTGGCTCGGAAACGTAGCCAATTTCCGCCAGTTCACGCATGGCAGCGCGCGTGGTCTCATCAGAAACCGCACCACAGGCGAGATCGGTTAAGCGCCAGGTTTTACGGCGGAACAGCTCTTCCACACGCGGCCAGTTGTTAGGCTGGCTGACATCCATGGCGTTCGACAGCGTAGAGACCGTCTGGTTAGGCTGCCACTCGCCGTTGCCGAGGAAGCGCGGCACCGTATCGTTAGCATTCGTGGCAGCGATAAAGCGTTTGATGGGCAGACCCAGTGATTTCGCCAGCAGACCGGCCGTCAAATCACCAAAGTTGCCGCTCGGCACAGAGACCACCAGCTGATTGCGTTTTTCCTGTGGCAGCTGTGCGACCGCCTCAAAGTAGTAGCAAATCTGCGCCAGCAGGCGGCTGATGTTGATGGAGTTAGCCGAGTTCAGGCCAATCGTCCGCTTCAGCGCTTCATCATCGAACGCCTGTTTGACCAGCGACTGGCAGGCATCAAAGTCGCCGTCGATAGCGATGGTTTCAATGTTGCCGCCCAGCGTACAGAAGAGTTTCTCCTGCAGCGGACTGATTTTGCCCTGCGGATAGAGGATCACCACACGCACGTTCTTCATGCCGTAGAACGCGTGCGCCACAGCCGCACCGGTATCACCAGAGGTGGCGGTCAGAATCGTGATCTGCTCATCAGAGCCTGAAACATACGACAGCATCTGCGCCATAAAACGGCCGCCGAAATCTTTAAATGCCAGCGTCGGGCCGTGGAACAGCTCCAGACAGGCGATATTTTCGCTGACAGCTTTTACCGGGGCCGGGAAGGCAAAAGCGGCTTTAACACGCTCCTGCAGCTGCTGGGCCGGAATCTCGTCACCAATGAAAGCCGAGAGAATTTTGCTGCTGCGGCTGACAAAATCCATCTCCAGCATCGCGTCGATGTCGGTCAGTTCAAACTCTGGCAGTTCCAGCGGAAAGAACAGACCCTGCTGCGACCCCAGACCCTGTTTCACCGCCTGGGCGAAGCTGACCTGCTCGTTGTGATCCTTAAGATTGTAGAGTTTCATGCGTTATCCCAATTGTCGTGCGCCAGCCGTGTCGAGACGGCAGATATGGACGAAGCCTTCATCATTCTGCAGATAGTGCTGGCTCAGCCAGTCAGCCATCCGCTGTGCCGTTTCCATCTGATTGCAAACGGCGAAAAGTGTCGGACCAGAGCCTGAGATACCGCACGCCAGTGCGCCAATATCTTTCGCGGCCTGCCGCGCCTCGGCGAAGCCAGGCAGCAGTCGGGTCCGGTAGGGTTCTGCAATCACATCCTGCATCAGTTTAGCGGCCAGCTGCGGCTGACGCGTATGACAGGCGTGAATGAAGCCGGCCAGCAAACGGCCATGTTTGATACAGTCCTCTTTGCGGTACTGCGCCGGTAAAATAGCGCGCGCTTCTGCGGTTGAAACTTTGATGCCCGGATAGGCCATCACCCACAGCCAGTCGTCAAAGCCCGGCACCGCCTGGCTGATGATCTCATTTTCCTGCAGCATCAGCTGAATGCCACCGAGGAAGCAGGGAGCGACATTATCATAATGCACGCTGCCGGAGATCCGCCCTTCCAGCTCGCCCATCAGCGTCAGCAATGTGCTGTCGCTGAGTGGCTTGCCGCAGAATTCGTTCATCGCCATTAATCCGGCCACCACCGAGCAGGCGCTGGAACCCAGACCGGAGCCGATGGGCATATTCTTCTCCAGAGTCATCGCCACCGGGATCGCTTTGCCCACCGTCTCGCAGAAAAGCTGCCAGCACTGATAGACAATATTCTCTTTCGGATCGGCGGGCAGCTTGCTGACAAAACGTCCGGCGTTGGTCAGAGAAAACTGCTCAGCTGCTTCCACAGAGACACAGTCACCCAGCAGGGAGCCATCGACCGGCGACACCGCCGCGCCCAGCACATCGAAGCCGACGCTGACGTTGCCAATCGAGGCCGGTGCGTAAATTTTTACCATGATTAAACTCCCAACTTCCATGACAGCGTACGCAGCAGATCGGCAAAAACACCGGCCGCTGTGACATCATTTCCTGCACCGTATCCACGCAGCACCAGCGGAATCGGTTGATAGTAACGGCTGTAAAACGCCAGGGCATTCTCGCCGTTTTTCACTTTATAGAGCGGATCGTTGCCGTCAACGGCGTCAATCTTCACTTTACAGACGCCACCCTCTTCGATCACGCCCACGTAGCGCAGGACTTTGCCCTCATTCTGCGCTTGTGCAACGCGGTCGGCAAAGGCGTTATCCAGCTCGGGCAGACGCTGCATAAACTGCTCAACATCCTGAATTTCGGTCAGACTGGCGGGCAGCAGCGGCTCGATCTCAATATCACTCATCTCAAGCTGATGACCCGCTTCACGCGCCAGGATCAGCAGCTTACGCGCCACATCAGTGCCAGCCAGATCGTCACGCGGATCGGGCTCGGTGAAGCCCATCACACGCGCCATGTTTGTCGCCTGCGACAGCGAAACGCCTTCATCCAGCTTGCCGAAGATAAACGACAGTGAGCCAGAGAGGATGCCGGAGAAACGCAGCAGTTCATCACCCGCGTTCATCAGGTTCTGCAGGTTTTCGATCACCGGCAGTCCGGCACCGACGTTGGTATCGTAAAGGAATTTACGACGCGATTTGGCCGCGGCGGCACGCATCTGCTGATAGTAATTCCAGGATGACGTGTTGGCCTTTTTGTTCGGCGTCACCACATGGAAGCCTTCGCTGAGGAAGTCAGCATACTGATCGGCAACGGCCTGGCTGGAGGTGCAATCCACAATCACCGGATTGAGCAGATGATACTCTTTTACCAGACGGGTCAGACGGCCCAGGTTAAAGGGCTCTTTGGCTTCGGCTAATGCCGACTGCCAGTTGCTTAAATCAATACCGTGAACGTGGGTTAACAACGCCTGCGAGTTAGCGATACCGCACACACGCAGGTCGATATGCTTTTTCTTCAGCCACGCCTGCTGGCGATGCAACTGATCCAGCAGCGCACCACCGACTCCGCCGACACCCACCACAAACACTTCGATTACCTGATCGGTGGCGAACAGCATCTGATGCACCACGCGCACGCCGGTGATCACTTCGTCATTATTCACCACGACCGAGATAGAACGCTCAGAGGAGCCCTGCGCTATCGCCACGATATTGATATTGGCGCGTGCCAGTGCCGAGAAGAATTTTGCTGAGATGCCGCGCAGGGTGCGCATGCCATCACCCACTACCGAGATCACCGCCAGGTTTTCAATGATATCCAGCGGATCGAGCAGCCCATCTTTCAGCTCCAGATAGAACTCCTCTTCCAGCACATGACGCGCCCGCGCCAGCTCGCTCTGCGGCACGCAGAAACTGATGCTGTATTCGGAAGAGGATTGGGTGATCAGCACGACAGAGATGCCGGTACGCGACATGGCCGCAAAGACTCTGGCCGCCATTCCGACCATCCCTTTCATGCCGGGACCGGAGACGTTCACCATCGCCATATTATTCAGGTTAGTGATGCCTTTTACCGGGCTTTCATCCGGCTCGCCTTCGGCACCAATCAGGGTGCCGGGTGCCTGTGGATTGGCGGTATTTTTGATCAGGCAAGGGATCTGGAACTGGGCAATCGGCGCGATGGTGCGGGGATGCAGCACTTTGGCACCGAAGTAGGAGAGCTCCATCGCCTCCTGATAGGACATCGACTTCAGCAGACGCGCATCCGGCACCTGACGCGGATCGCAGGTATAGACGCCATCTACATCGGTCCAGATTTCACAGCAGTCGGCGCGCAGACAGGCGGCCAGCACAGCGGCTGAATAGTCTGAACCGTTGCGGCCCAGCACCACCAGCTCGCCACGCTCATTACCGGCCGTAAAACCCGCCATCAGGATCATGTTTTGTGGTGGAATTTGACTGGCTTCGATGCGGCGGGTCGATTCGGCAATATCAACTGTGGATTCCAGGTAGTGGCCAATTGCCAGCAATTTCTCCACCGGGTCGATCACGCTGACCTCATGGCCGCGTGCCTGCAGCAGCGCTTCCATGATCGCAATCGAGAGTTTTTCTCCGCGACAGATAATCGCTGCGTTAACGCTGTCCGGGCACTGTCCCAGCAGGCTGATACCGTGCAGAACCTGTTTTAACTGCGCAAACTCAAGGTCAACGCGGGTTTTGAGTCGATCAAACTCAAAGCCCGGCTGTGCATCAGCCAGTCCCTGCAGCAGCTCGCTGAAAATGCGTTCGGCGTCGCTGATATTCGGCAGAGCGTCCTGACCACTGATGGTTTTTTCAATCATCGCCACCAGATGGTTAGTGATCTTTGCTGGCGCAGAGAGCACGGTTGCAACCTGTCCTTGTTGCGCATTACTTTCCAGAATGTCAGCGACGCGAAGAAAACGTTCCGCATTCGCTACCGAGGTCCCGCCGAATTTCAGCACTCGCATGATATAAACTCTCCTGAATTTAAGCCGAAAAAAAAGCCCGCACTGGTTAGGTGCGGGCTTTTTTTCTGTTTTTCCTGTATGCGTCAGCCCGCACCGTTACCTGTGGTAATGGTGGTGGTAATAATTGTGGTGTTCAGGCTGATTTTACGCATTTAGATTTATTGTCTGTCTGTTTTTGTCTGTCCGTCTTGCGTCCAGAAGTAAAGCAAAGCGCACGTTAAGTCAACCCGATTTGTCCGGTGGACAGATTTCAACCACTGCGCACAGCCACCGCTGAAACCGTAAAACGCTATGCGATCGTTTGCCATGCTGAAATCCTCTGCGATCTGTTGCTGTAAAATCAGCTTTTTGCCGAGGATTTATCTGTGAGTTTTTTTTCAATATCGTGCAGCAGACGGTGCAGCATCGCACTGTCGCGCTGTTCCAGCAGACCTACCCGCTGATCGATCCAGTCTGACAGCTTCTCATCATCACTGACCTCCAGTTGCGCCAGCAGCTGATGGAATCGCTGGCGCAGCGCCTGTAACTGCTGACCATCGGCGGCAGACGCAACAGGCGCCTCAACCTGATTCAGCGTCGAGAGTTGATAGCAATAGACCATCACCGCCTGACCGAGATTCAGTGAAGGATAGTCATTCGCCATCGGGATGCCCGTCAGCAGGTCGACCTGTTCCAGCTCTTCGTTAGTCAGCCCGCTGTCTTCGCGGCCAAATACCAGCGCCATACTGTTGACCCACTGACGCTTCTCCAGCAGTTGCGTTTCAACCTGTTCAGGTGTGGCGTAGTAACGAAACTTTGCCCGGCTGCGCGCAGTGGTTGCGACAGAAAAATCGATATCCGCTAACGCGTCAGCAAGGGTAGCAAAGGTCTGAATGTTATCAAGAATGTCGCCAGCACCATGTGCCACACGCCGCGCAGCAGGATCCTGCCAGGCGTCGCTGGCCACGATGCGCAGCTGGCTGAACCCCATGGTTTTCATGGCACGCGCCGCAGCGCCGATGTTTTCTGGCCGCGCAGGCGAGACGAGAATCAGTGGGAAAAGCATATTTAATCCATTGGTCAATTTATCTAACGTCATATTAACATGGCTCTTAAAGATTCAGGTGCCAGAAGGTAATAAGAAAATTGTGGATTAATGATGTCAAAACTGGTTAAAACTGATGGCCTGAACCTTTTTATGGGCAGAAGGCGTTTTATTAAAAAAAACGTTATTTATCCATTTAAATTCAATAAGATAAAATGTGATTCCCAGCCGGTTCAATTCTGGCCTGCATGAGTTGAAAATGTAACGAAAATGATGCTTTTTGTGAGCTAAACAGGCATTCTGCGAGAAGTTTTTCACAAAAGTGTTAACGTGCTACAATTGCATTTGATATAAGTCAACGAAGCGTTGTTTTTATGCTTATCGGTTGTAGTTGGTGCTGTTAGGTTGCTGTTAATACAGTTAGGATATGCGCCATTATCATTAACGCCCGGGGCATGCAATTTTCATCCTGACTGGCTGAGCTAATACTGTTGTTGACGTTGATAGATGGCTTATCAAAATATGATTTCGTACAACGGTTCTGCGCGGCCCGCCGCTCTCGATGATGGAGAACGCCATACCGCTGTACGCCCTGTTTTCAATTTGTTGGCAAATTTTAGGTAGCTAAACATGCAGACCCCGCACATTCTTATCGTTGAAGACGAACTGGTCACGCGTAATACCCTCAAGAGTATTTTTGAGGCGGAAGGTTATGTGGTGTATGAGGCGACTGATGGTGCTGAAATGCATCAGGTGCTGACCGACAATGACGTTAACCTGGTCATCATGGACATCAACCTGCCTGGCAAAAACGGTCTGTTGCTGGCCCGTGAACTGCGTGAGCAGGCCAATGTCGCCCTGATGTTTCTGACCGGCCGTGACAACGAAGTCGATAAAATCCTCGGTCTGGAAATTGGCGCTGATGATTACATCACCAAACCGTTTAACCCGCGTGAGCTGACTATTCGTGCCCGTAACCTGCTGTCGCGCACCATGAATCTGGCTATGCCAGGGGAAGAGCGCCGTCAGGTAGAAAGCTATAAATTCAATGGCTGGGAGCTGGATATTAATAGCCGCTCTCTGATCAATCCAAACGGCGAGCAGTATAAACTGCCACGTAGTGAGTTTCGCGCCATGCTGCACTTCTGCGAAAATCCGGGCAAAATTCAGACCCGTGCCGACCTGCTGAAGAAAATGACCGGCCGCGACCTCAAGCCGCACGATCGCACCGTCGATGTCACCATTCGTCGCATCCGTAAGCATTTCGAATCCACGCCGGATACGCCAGAGATCATCGCCACCATTCATGGTGAAGGTTATCGCTTCTGCGGCGACCTGCACGAGTAAGTGCTTGTTTGATGCAGCAAATAAAAAAACGCCTCCTGGGGCGTTTTTTTATGTTCAGTGCCACGGCATTATGAATGCCACAACATTATCAGTGCCACGGCATAATCGGCACGGCGCTGAGCGCATTTTTCGGTGAGCCATCAACCACTTTATCGGAATAGGTCAGATAGACCAGCGCATTGCGCTTTTTGTCGTAGAAGCGGACAACCTGCAGCTTTTTGAAGATTAAAGAGGTGCGCTGGCGAAATACCACTTCCCCCTCTGCTTTGCCCTGTGCAATTTTATCACTCACTTCAACCGGACCGACCTGCTGACAGGAAATGGCGGCATCAGAGGTATCCTCTGCCAGCCCCAATCCGCCTTTGATTCCCCCGGTTTTTGCCCGGCTGATATAGCAGGTTACATTTTTAACGTCCGGGTCATCGAAAGCTTCAACAATAATCTTGTGGTCAGGCCCGAATATCTTGAAGACCGTATCAACAGAGCCAATCTGTTCGGCAAAAAGCGGGCTGGAAAAGGTCAGCGTAGTCAGCGCAGCGATCATAAGTCGGGATATTGTCATGGAGTTACCATTGCAAATGGAATAGATGAGAATGTAATGTACTGTTAATCGATACAATGACCAAACCAAAACGGGTTTTAGCCCGTACTGATTTAGCACAACCTTCCCCGAGAAACGTCCCACGTCTTTTGAGCAATGAGTGCTAATATTCTTCGAATGCGTTTAGCTGCACCACCAGAGTAGAGGATGTTTTATGGACCAAGCCGGTATCATTCGCGATTTGCTTGTCTGGCTGGAGAGCCATCTGGATCAACCCCTTTCACTGGACAATGTTGCCCAGAAAGCGGGTTACTCTAAGTGGCATCTGCAAAGGATGTTCAAAGACGTGACCGGGCACGCAATCGGCGCCTATATCCGTGCCCGTCGTTTGTCTAAAGCCGCCGTGGCGCTGCGCCTGACCAGTCGCCCGATCCTGGACATCGCACTGCAGTATCGTTTTGATTCACAACAGACTTTTACGCGTGCATTCAAAAAACAGTTTGCACAGACACCGGCCTGGTATCGTCGCTCTTCCGAATGGAATTCATTCGGTATCCGTCCCCCGATTCGCCTGGATGATGAGACGCAGCCGGAACCGGCTTTCGTCAGCCTGCCGGAAACGGTGCTGGTGGGACAAACCCAGAACTACACCTGTATTCTGGAGCAGATTTCCAGCTACCGCGATGAAATGCGAATGCACTTCTGGAAGCAGTTCCTGCTGGAAACGGACACGATTCCGCCGGTGCTGTATGGCCTGCATCAGGTGCGTGCCAGCCAGGACAAAGATGACGAGCAGGAGATTCTTTATACCACTGCGGTGCCTGCTGACAGCGCGGTGAACCTGCATTCTGGCCAGAAGGTTATTCTGGAAGGTGGCGACTATGTGCAGTTCACCTTTAACGGTCCGCGTGTCAATTTGCAGGAATTTATCCTGCTGCTTTACGGTACCTGCATGCCAACGCTGGGGCTGACCCGCCGTGAAGGGCAGGATATCGAACGCTTTTATACCCATGGCGGTAAAAAGCGCTCGGAGCCACCGACTGAGATCCGTTGCGAATATCTGATTCCGATTCGCCGCCAGCAGGCTGAAGCCAGCTAAGTTTAAGGCTGTCGTCATCGTGACGGCAGCCTTAAGCAATCAGCGTTGCAGCTCGTCGAGCGCAGGCGCATCCAGATGGGAAATATCCCCCGCCGTCTCTACAATCCAGCCTTCTGCCAGCCAGGCGCTCTGCTGATAATCCACACGTGAAATAGAGCAGTTACGCAGGCGCAGGCGACGTTCCGCATAGGCGGGCAAACCCAGAATTGTACTGACCAGAGACCCGAGCGCCATACCGTGGCTGACCAGCAGCGGACGGCTTCCGGCAGGCAGATCGAGACAGGCATTCAGCGCGGCGTGCATGCGCGTCGCCATCTCCGTCATCGACTCTCCTTCAGGGATACGGCCACCTTCGGTCCCGTTGACCAGTGCAGCGCGCCACTGCTCCTCTTCCGTCGTTAAGCCATCCAGCGGACGCTTCTCCAGCACACCCATATTCAGTTCACGCAAGCGCGCATCAAGCGTCACTGAGCAACCGCAGGCATCTGCGATAATCTCGGCGGTGCGACGCGTGCGCCCCAGATCGCTGGCAATAATGTGCGTGATGCCCAAATGCTTCACGCGCTCACCCACCTGCCAGGCTTGTTGCTCACCTTTTTCCGTCAGCGGACTGTCGGACTGACCCTGAATACGGCGTTCCGCATTCCATACCGTTTCACCGTGACGAACAAGATAGACCTGTAGCATGTTAGTTTCCGTTATACTGCGACAAAAATCGCTTTAGACCCTGTTCCATCAAACGTCATTGTTGCAGACATTCCAGACACAGGCAGCGCGGAACAATCCGGCGTACACGCAGTACGTGAGGGTTGTCAGCACAGCCCGGGTTCAGAATGACAACGAAAACAGCCGGATGGGTCAGGCGCTTAATCATCTGAGGGTTTAATCAATTATGTACCATGTTGTCGCAGCCACAACCAACCCAGCGAAGATTCACGCGATTGCTCAGGCTTTCAGCGACGTTTTCGGCGAGGGATCCTGCCATATTGAAGGGGTCGAGGTCGATAGCGGCGTTGCTGCACAACCGTTAACCCATCTCGAAACGCGAACTGGCGCACGTCAGCGCGTGATGAATGCCCGGCAGGTCCGACCAGAAGCGGCATTCTGGGTCGCCATTGAGGCGGGCATCGAAGATGACAGCGCATTTGCCTGGATGGTGGTGGAAAATCAGAAACAGCGTGGCGAGTCGCGCTCGGCCAGTTTCACCCTGCCTCCGGTGGTGCTGGCGGGTCTGCGTGAAGGCCGTGAACTCGGCGAAGAGATGGCGCGATTAACCGGCATCGACAATATCAAACACAAGGGTGGCGCAATCGGGGCGTTTACGAACGGCCTGCTCAGCCGATCCAGTGTCTATCATCAGGCACTGATTCTGGCGCTCTGCCCGTTCGTTCATCCGCTCTATCAACAGTAATCAGGCGCGTCCCAGACGCGCTTCCAGCCAGCGTTTCAGCTCCGGCGGCGCCTCTTTCAGGCTATTAGACCCACGGGTAATCGTCGCGATGCCGACGCCGAGCTCATTTTTTAGCTCGCGCTGGCTCATCTCGCCATTCATTAACTCTTCGATAATCCGCAGACGGGTGCCGAACGCTTCCCGCTCATCGGGCGTCATCATCAGTTGCATCAGAGGCAGTGCGTGGCCATCTGCAAAGGCCTGCTGCATCAGCACGACAAAGCGCTGCCAGCTATCTTCTGCCGGATGTGCATCGGTAGAGAGGGAATCAGAATGGGTCATGAAGAGGCTTCCGTACTCGCTAAAGAGTACGGAAGCTTAGCACAGCTAGTAACGGCGATTCCACTCAGCATCTGACAGGATCTTGTCAGGCTTGCCCATGAAGTAACGATAGTAGGCGTCATACGCCAGCACACTCTTCACGTAGCCGCGCGTTTCAGAGAACGGAATGGTCTCAATAAATGCTACGGCGTCGAGATTGCCCGCGCTGGTTTTCAGCCAGCTTCGCACCCGGCCCGGCCCGGCGTTATAGGCCGCTGAGGCGAAAATCCGGTTCTGGTCGAACTGCTGATAGACATACTCCAGATACTGCGTACCAATCTGGATATTGGTTTCCGGATCAAGCAGCTGGCTGGTGTTGCTGTAGCCAGGTATATCGTACATCTTCACAGTATGCGCCGCCGTGGCAGGCATAATCTGCATCAGACCACTGGCGCCGACCGGCGAACGCGCTTTCGGGTTCCAGGCGCTCTCCTGACGCGAAATCGCCATCGCATAGCTCGGTGGGATCTGCTTCACCTCGGTATTTCGCTCATAGACACTCCGCCACGCCAGCGGGAAACGCTCTTTCAGGCTGTCCCACATTTTGGCGGTGATAGTCGCCTGCACGCTGAGATCCCACCAGTCCTGCTCGTTGGCGTAGCGCGCCAGCATCTGCTGCTGCGTATGCGTCCGGCTGCCGATAAGATTGCTCCATTCGCTACGGGCCAGGTTATCCAGCCCCCAGTACATCAGCTCGCGAACGCGGGCCAGCTCGGGTCCCTGGAGGGTGGCGCTGTCAGGCTTCGGCGCTTCATCAATCTGCAACGGATAGTCTACGCCCAGCCGCTGAGCAGCCACCATCGGATAGAAGCCGCGTTCTTTCATCAGCTTGCGCAGGATCTCTTCCGCTTCCTCTTTACGATCTTTCTCAAACAGCAGATCGGCCTGCCAGTACTGCCACTCATCTTTCTCTTTGGCTTCCAGCGGCAGACGAGCAATCCAGGTGTTCAGGCCGCGTCGGTCATGCTGAGAGAGCGCCAGCCGCACCCGGCGTTCCACCAGCGCGGTAGACTCGCTGTTCATCACTACTGCATCGCGCCAGCGTGCCTGCTCAGAGGTGAGATCGCTGCCCATCATGCGCCAGACCACAATCTCCTTCAGCGCCTGCTCATCTTCCGGCCCCATTTTCTGGGCCCGGACCAGAATCGGAATCAGGCTGCGGGCATTTTCCATGTCCTGCCGCGCCACACGCGTAAAGGCGTAAATGGTGGCCTGACGGGTAAAGTCGGTTGGCCCCACGGCACTGGCGAAGGTGCTGACGGTTAACGGATCCTTTTGCAGGGCCTGTATCGCGTCAGACATGGTCTGATAATCGGCAGGCAGCGTCTTCGCCAGATAGCTCACCAGGTTGTCATTACCGGCTTTCATCGCCAGCCGGATACGTTCCAGGATAGTAATCGGCGAAATCTGACCGGACGCCTGCCAGACCGAGAAGAGCTTATCGCAATCCGCAGGCAGCGCCGTGCCACGCAGCCAGATCTGCTTCGCGCCATCAAACGCGGCCTGCTGCTGCCCGGTGGCCCATTTGGCGTAATACCAGTTGCAACGCGCCTGCACCGGCTTGGGTTCGGTCGGGCTGAAGTTCAGCACGCCCTGCCAGTCCTGTCGGTAAGCCAGCACGTTGATAAAGCGGGTGCTGAGCGATCGCGCGGGAGGCAATGTCGGGTACTGGCGAATAAAGTTCTGCACGGCCAGGGTGGTCTCCTGATCGAGATCCTGAGCCAGCAGGCGATATTGCAGATAAGGATAGAGCGGATAGTCCTGTAGCGTAGGCAACAGCTGATCCACGGTGGCCATCTGGTTACTGTCCCAGGCCTGTTTAATTTGTTGATAACGTTGCCGTTGTTGATCAAGCGAATCGGCCCATGCGCTGCTGGCCGAACCGACCAGGCAGATCCCTATCATCCAGTTACGCCACTTCACCACGTAAATCTCCTCTGTTGCTGGGGCCGGCAACTTGCCAGACAGTCTTCATGCTAACCGGGCCACCGCACTCTTGCCATGTTCTTCACAAAATTTACGCATACAGACAGTTAACGCACCGTCATCGCTCAGCGTACGCGCCGTGATTGTGCAAATTATCATCAGTAAATCTTATTACCCAGCGATTTAAACTGTTGAATCATTGCGTTAAAAACTGGCACACGCTTTGCTCTGTTGAATTCCATCTTGTATACCAGCTGGAATTCTTCGTATGACTTCTACCTTCGGCCTGACGCTTCCCGCCTGGCAGCAGCGCACTCAGCAGGCACCACAACAGATCCGTTCGCTGCTGAGTGCGCACCTGGCAGCGCTCGACACACACGATAATGCCTGGATCTATCTGGCGACACCTGACCAGTTAGCGGCACAGATTGAACCGCTGCTGGCAGACTATGAACGCGATCCCGCGTCGCTGCCGCTGTTTGGTGTGCCCTTCGCCGTAAAAGATAACATTGATGTCGCAGGCTGGCCGACCAGCGCCGCCTGCCCTGCGTTTACCTATACCGCCAGCGAAGATGCGGTCGCCGTCGCCCGGCTGAAAGCCGCTGGCGCAGTCGTCATCGGTAAAACCAACCTCGATCAGTTCGCAACCGGCCTGGTCGGCACCCGCTCGCCCTATGGCGCGGTCAGTAATACCTTTGACGCTGATTACGTCAGCGGTGGCTCCAGCTCTGGCTCGGCATCGGTGCTGGCGCGCGGACTGGTCGCTTTTTCACTGGGCACCGATACCGCAGGATCGGGCCGCGTGCCGGCGGGCTTTAATAATATCGTCGGACTCAAGCCGACCAAGGGCTGGTTCTCTGCACGCGGCGTGGTGCCCGCCTGTCGCCTTAACGACACCATTTCGGTATTTGCGCTGACGGCAGAAGATGCGTTTAGCGTCGCCAGTATCATGGGTGGCTACGATGCCGGTGATGCCTATTCGCGTATTAATCCGCGCACCGCCCCAGCCAGCCTGCCGCGTCATCCCCGTTTCGCTATTCCGGCGCACCCGGCGTTTTTTGATGATGCTGCCGCTGAAGCGGCCTGGGATCAGGCACTGGAAGCGTTGCAGGCGGGCGGCGCGACGCTGCACCCCATCGACTTCACGCCGTTCCGGACGCTCGCTGAACAGCTCTACTACGGTCCCTGGGTTGCCGAACGCACAGCGGCGGTGGGTGAGATGCTTGACCGTCCGGCGGAGATGGACCCGGTAGTGCATGAGATCGTCACCAGCGGCCTGAAATACAGCGCGGTGGACGCCTACAAGGCGGAGTATCTGCGGGCCGAACTGACGCGTCAGATTCAGGAGACGCTGGCACAGTTTGATGCGCTGGTGGTGCCGACCTCACCCACCATTCACACCCTGGAGGAGATGAAACAGGAGCCGATTTACTTCAACTCACAGTTCGGCACCTACACCAACTTCACCAATCTCGCCGACCTCTCTGCCCTGGCGCTGCCCGCACCGTTCCGCAACGACGATCTTCCGGCAGGCATCACGCTGATTGCACCCGCCTGGCACGATCGGGCGCTGGCGGAATTCGGCCTTCGCTGGCAGCAGCAGCTCGCCCTGCCGCTGGGCGCGACCGGTCAGCCGTGGCCGACCCGATCCACAACCTTACCTGTCTCACCTGACCACGTCCGGCTGGCGGTAGTGGGCGCGCATCTCACCGGCATGCCGCTCAATTTCCAGCTCACCGAACGCAATGCCGTCTGGGTGGAAGAGACGAAGACCGCGCCACACTACCGCCTCTTTGCCCTGCTGGAAGGTGCAATCAAAAAACCGGGCCTGATGCGTGACGAACAGGGAGCGGCGATCACCGTTGAGCTGTGGGATATCCCACTGGCCCGTTTCGGCGAGTTTGTGGCGGAGATTCCGGCCCCACTGGGGATCGGCAGCCTGACGCTGGCCGATGGCCGCGTTGTTAAAGGCTTTATCTGCGAAGGCTCAGCGCTGAAGAGTGCGCTGGAAATCACTGAGACGGGCGGCTGGCGCAACTGGCTGGCATCACAGGGGAGTCACTGATCATGTTCACTACCGTACTGATTGCCAACCGCGGCGAAATTGCCTGCCGCGCCATTCGGACCCTGAAGCGCCTCGGCGTGAAAAGCGTCGCGGTCTATTCAGACGCTGACCGCAACGCGCAGCACGTTAAGCAGGCGGATATCGCCATCGCCCTGGGCGGCGAGAAGGCCAGCGACAGCTATCTGCGCATCGACAAAATTCTGGCAGCAGCGCAGCAGAGCGGCGCGCAGGCTATCTGGCCCGGCTACGGATTTCTTTCTGAAAGCCAGGCGTTTGCCGACGCCTGCAATGCGGCAGGTATCGCCTTTGTCGGCCCCACCGCGCAGCAGATTGGTGAGTTCGGCCTGAAGCACCGCGCTCGTGAACTGGCCGCCAGCGCGGGTGTGCCGATGACGCCCGGCACACCCCTGCTCGCCTCGCTGGAAGAGGCAATGCAGGCAGCTGATAAGATTGGCTATCCGGTGATGCTGAAAAGCACGGCGGGCGGCGGCGGCATTGGCCTGACGCGCTGCGCCGACGCCGATGCGCTCGCCAGCGCCTGGGAGAGCGTGCGCCGTCTTGGTGAGCAGTTTTTCAGTGATGCAGGCGTATTTCTGGAACGCTGTATCGATCGCGCCCGCCACGTTGAAGTTCAGATTTTTGGAGACGGCAAAGGCAACGTGGTGGCGCTGGGCGAACGCGACTGCTCACTGCAGCGCCGCAACCAGAAGGTGGTGGAAGAGACACCGGCGCCCGGCCTGTCGCAGGCCACGCGTGACGCCCTGCTCGCCTCGGCGGTGCGGCTTGGCGAGCAGGTCAACTACCGCAGCGCAGGCACCGTGGAGTATATCTACGACGTCAGCCAGCAGGCCTTTTACTTTCTTGAAGTGAACACCCGCCTGCAGGTGGAGCATCCGGTCACCGAATGCGTCACCGGCCTCGATCTTGTGGAGTGCATGTTGCAGGTGGCGGCGGGCGATGCAGTGGACTGGTCACGTCTGCAGCAGGCGCCGCAGGGCGCAGCGATTGAAGTGCGGCTCTACGCGGAAGATCCGCTGAAGAACTTTCAGCCCAGCCCCGGCCTGTTAACCGGTGTCACCTTTCCTGACGGCGTGCGGGTCGACAGCGGCATCGAAACCGGCAGCGAGGTCTCCAGCTTCTACGACCCGATGATCGCCAAGCTGATTGTGCATGCCGACACGCGCGAGGCGGCACTGGAAAAACTTCATCATGCGCTGGATGCGACTCAGCTGCATGGCATCGCCACCAACCTCGACTATCTGCGCCAGATCACCCGCAGCGACGCGTTTCGCAGCGGCAACGTCTGGACGCGCTATCTCGACAGCGTTGTGCCTGCCGCCTCCGTGGTGGAAGTGCTGCAACCCGGCACCTTCAGTTCGGTGCAGGACTATCCCGGCCGCCTCGGCTACTGGGATATCGGCGTGCCGCCTTCCGGCCCGATGGATGATTTCGCGTTCCGTCTGGCAAACCGAATCGTGGGTAACCACGAGGCAGCAGCAGGCCTGGAGTTTACCCTGCAGGGGCCGACGCTGCGTTTCCACTGTGATGCCATTCTGGCGCTGACCGGCGCGGACTGCGACGCCCGGCTTGATGGCGAACCGGTCAGCGCCTGGCAGCCGCTGGCGGTGAAAGCGGGACAGACCCTGGCACTGGGACGCGCCCGGCAGGGCTGCCGCAGCTATCTGGCGGTGCGCAACGGCTTCG
The DNA here is from genome assembly GCF_019104105.1 of Pantoea jilinensis. Taxonomy (NCBI): domain Bacteria; kingdom Pseudomonadati; phylum Pseudomonadota; class Gammaproteobacteria; order Enterobacterales; family Erwiniaceae; genus Pantoea; species Pantoea jilinensis. The sequence continues at coordinate 3,454,545 of NZ_CP077746.1, forward strand.
ACGTGCCGGAATATCTGGGCAGCCGCAGCACCTTTTCACTGGGCCAGTTTGGCGGTCACGCCGGACGCACCCTGCGGGTGGCCGATATGCTGGCAATCTCCCGGCCTGAACGGGCAGCCTGCACTACACCGGCCCCGGTCAGCGATCCGCAGCCGCTTGATGCGACGCTGATTCCCCACTACGGCAGCGAATGGCGCATCGGCGTGCTTTATGGCCCGCACGGCGCACCGGACTTCTTCACCCAGGCCGCCATCGACGAATTCTTTGCCAGCGACTGGCAGGTGCACTACAACTCCAACCGCCTCGGCGTACGGCTGGTGGGTCCGAAACCAACCTGGACCCGCGCCAACGGTGGCGAAGCAGGCCTGCATCCCTCCAACGTTCACGACTGTGAATATGCCATCGGCGCGGTCAATTTCACCGGCGACTTCCCGGTGATCCTGACACACGACGGCCCGAGCCTGGGCGGCTTCGTCTGTCCGGTGACCATCGCCAAAGCCGAGCTGTGGAAAGTGGGCCAGGTCAAACCGGGCGACACCATCCGCTTCCACCCGATTACCGCAGACGATGCACTGGCGCGGGAAAAAGCGCAGATGCACCTGATCGATACCCTGCGGCCGGATCATCCCCCGACCTTTGCCGTGCCGTCGCTGGCTGAAACCGCCCACGGCTCCGCCACGATTCTGTCCGCCATCGAGGCCACCGGCAGCACGCCGAAAGTGGTCTATCGTCAGGCCGGCGACAAATATGTGTTGATTGAGTATGGCGACAACGTGCTGGATCTGGCGCTGCGTCTGCGCGTGCACCTGCTGATGAATGCGCTGACGGCGCAGGCGGAGCCAGGCGTTGAGGAGCTATCGCCAGGCGTGCGCTCACTGCAGGTACGCTACGACAGCCGCATTATTTCACAGTCCGCCCTGATGTCGCTGCTGCTGGCGCTGGAAGCGACGCTGGGCGATGTCAGCACGCTGAAAGTCCCGTCGCGCGTGGTGTGGATGCCGATGGCGTTTGAAGACAGCGCCACGCTGGGTGCGGTCAGCCGCTATCAGGAGACGGTGCGTGCCAGTGCGCCCTGGCTGCCCAACAACGTGGACTTTATCCAGCGCATTAATGGCTTAAGCAGCCGCGATGAGGTGCGCGACACCCTGTTCAACGGCAGCTATCTGGTGCTGGGGCTGGGCGATGTTTACCTCGGCGCGCCCTGCGCCGTGCCGATCGATCCGCGCCATCGCCTGCTGAGTTCCAAATACAGTCCGGCACGTACCTTTACCGCCGAAGGCACGGTCGGCATTGGCGGCATGTACATGTGCATCTACGGCATGGATTCGCCCGGCGGCTATCAGCTGGTAGGCCGCACGCTGCCCATCTGGAACACCTTCCTGAAGAATCCGCAGTTCACAGCCGATGCGCCGTGGCTGCTGCGCTTCTTCGATCAGGTGCGCTTCTATCCGGTGAGTGAAACCGAGCTCAACCAGCTGCGCGAAGATTTCCGTGAAGGCCGCGCCAGCCTGCGCATCGAAGAGACGCAGTTTGATTTTGCCGCGCACCAGCAGTTCCTCGCCGACCATGCCGCTGAGATTGCGGACTTCCGTCAGCGCCAGGCGACCGCCTTTGAACAGGAAGTGCAGTTATGGGCGCAGGAAGAACAGAACGCACCGGCGGCAGATGAAGTGCCTGACAGCGTGGGTGAAGTGGATGAAGGCGGACTCGCGGTGCAGGCCGACCTCAATGGCAACATCTGGAAAGTGCTGGTGCAGCCGGGCGACGAGGTCAGCGCCGGACAGACGCTGATTATCGTCGAGGCGATGAAGATGGAGCTGGCGATTGTCGCGCCGCAGGCCGGTCGGGTGACGCGGATCGCCTGCCAGGCGGGCCGCCCGGTCAGCCCTGGCGATACCCTGCTGTGGCTGGAATAAGGAGCGCCGATGACAACCCAACCTCAATCCCCTAAAGCGCGCCCGGAAGCGCTGGCCGAACGGGTCTATCAGGCGCTGAAGGCCGATATTTTCGCCTTTCGCCTGATGCCGGGCGATCGCTTCAGCGAAAGCGAAATCGCCGGACGGATGGCGGTCAGCCGCACGCCGGTTCGCCAGGCGCTATTCCGGCTGGAGCGCGAAGGCTTTGTCGAAGTCTGGTTCCGCAGCGGCTGGCAGATTAAAAACTTCGATTTTGCCTGGTTCGAATCGCTGTATGACCTGCGCACCGTGCTGGAGTGCGAGGCGGTAAAACGCCTCTGCGCCCTGCCCGCGCCTCAGTGTGCCGCGCTGTTACACGAACTCAACCAGTTCTGGTGTGAAGCGGAGGCGCTCACCGAAGGTCTGGTGGTGTCGCAGCATGACGAAGCGTTTCACATGGCGCTGGTCGCGGCCGCGGGTAACCCGGAGATGGCGCGCATACACGCCGAACTCACCGAGAAGATCCGCATCATCCGTCGGCTCGACTTCACCCGCGATGATCGCATCTGTGCGACTTATCAGGAACATGCTCAGATTTTACAGGCGATTTTTGCGCAGCAGACAGATGAGGCGCAACGCATCCTGACCGATCACATCGCTGTCAGTAAGGCGGAGGTCAGGAAGATCACACTGCACCGCCTCCAGCAGGCCCGGCTCCAGCTCACCGAATAACATAACAACCACTCAGGGGTTTAAATGATGAAAAGACGTTCGTTGATCAAGGCTTTCGCCCTCTCCGCTACCGTTGTCAGTATGGGTTTCGCCTGGAGTGCGCAGGCGGCTGACACCATCAAAGTGGGGATCATGCATTCGCTCTCCGGCACCATGGCGATCTCTGAAACGCCGCTGAAAGATGTGGCGCTGATGACCATCGATGAGATCAACGCCAAAGGGGGCCTGCTGGGGAAAAAGCTGGAGCCGGTAGTGGTCGATCCCGCCTCTAACTGGCCGCTGTTTGCCGAGAAAGCACGGCAGTTGCTGACCCAGGATAAAGCGGCGGTGGTGTTTGGCTGCTGGACCTCGGTATCACGCAAATCGGTGCTGCCGGTGTTTGAAGAGCTGAACGGCCTGCTCTTCTATCCGGTGCAGTATGAAGGGGAAGAGATGTCACCTAACGTCTTCTACACCGGCGCGGCGCCTAACCAGCAGGCGATTCCGGCAGTGGAATACCTGATGAGCGAAGATGGCGGCAGTGCAAAACGCTTCTTCCTGCTGGGCACCGACTACGTCTATCCGCGCACCACCAACAAGATCCTGCGTGCCTTCCTGCACAGCAAAGGCGTGGCAGATAAAGATATCGAAGAGGTCTACACGCCGTTTGGTTACAGCGACTATCAGACCATTGTCTCCAACATTAAAAAATTCGCGGCAGGCGGTAAAACGGCGGTGGTCTCCACCATCAACGGCGACTCCAATGTGCCGTTCTACAAAGAGCTGGCTAACCAGGGCATCAAAGCCACTGACATTCCGGTGGTCGCCTTCTCAGTGGGAGAGGAAGAGCTCCGCGGCATCGACACCAAACCGCTGGTGGGTCAGTTAGCGGCCTGGAACTATTTCGAGTCGATCGATAATCCGACCAACGCGAAATTTGTTGCCGATTACCGCGCTTACGCCAAAGCACATAACCTGCCGAACGCCGCCACCGTGGTGACCAACGACCCGATGGAAGCGACTTATGTCGGCATCCATATGTGGGCGCAGGCGGTGGAAAAAGCGGGCACGACGGACCCGGACAAAGTGCGGGCGGCAATGGCCGGTCAGACCTTTAAAGCGCCGGATGGCTTTACCCTGACCATGGACCAGACCAACCACCATCTGCATAAGCCCGTCATGATTGGTGAAGTGGAAGAGAACGGCCAGTTCAGCGTGGTGTGGCAGACCGATAAACCCGTGCGTGCCCAGCCCTGGAGCCCGTACATTGCCGGTAACGACAAGAAGCCCGATTACCCGGTGAAGACTGCGCAGTAATTTTCGTTGCTGATAAGAAAGCGTCACCCGCTGTAAAGCGGCAGCACGGCAGTGGTCATTCGACTGCCGTGCTGACCTCCCCAAACGAGGCTCCTTTTATGAATCTATGTCGCTGTTTTTTCAGCCTGCTTCTGTTGCTGCCGCTGTTTGCCAGCGCCGGACCGGCGGCTGACTTTGCCGCCGCCAGCCGCAGCCAGCAGGCCACGCTGCTGCAACAATGGGCTGCCGCGCCGGACAGTCAGCGTCTGCCGCTGCTGGAAGCGTTAAAAGCAGAAACCGTGGTCATCGACCAGAACAAACAGCCATTCAGCCAGCAGGGATCGACGCTGCAGCCGCTGGATGCGGTGGCACAGCCCACGGGTAACCTGAAAAAGCTATTTATGAACAATCGCCTGCGCGTGCTGGTAAACAACGCGCTGGCTGCGCACCAGCTGGTGAGCAGTGATGCGGCCCTGCGTCTGCGCGCAGCGCAGCAGCTGCAAAATGAGGGTGCCGCAGACCAGTTGCCGCTGCTGGAACAGCGGCTGGCCGCTGAACAGGACAGCCGGGTACATGCTGCATTAGCGCTGGCACTGGCGAATCTGCAACTGGCGGATGGCGAACCGATGGTGCGCCTGCGGGCGGTGAAACTGCTGGGTGAGTCCAGCGATCCCAATACGCAGGCCAGCCTGCAACGCCTGACCCAGCCCGCGAATGAGCCAGATGTCACGGTACGGGCGGCAGCGGCCGAAAGCCTGCAACAGATTCAGAAACGGCTAATGTGGGGCGATCTGCTGGGGCAGGCCTTCAGCGGCCTGTCGCTGGGCTCCATCCTGCTGCTGGCCGCGCTGGGCCTGGCGATCACCTACGGGCTGCTGGGGGTGATCAACATGGCGCACGGTGAAATGCTGATGCTCGGCGCGTACGCCACCTGGTGGGTGCAGAGCCTGTTTCAGCAGTTTGCACCGGACTATTTAGCCTGGTATCCACTGCTGGCGTTGCCGGTCGCCTTTATGGTCACCGCCGCCATCGGCATGGCGCTGGAACGCACCATCATCCGCCATCTCTATGGCCGTCCGCTTGAGACGCTGCTCGCTACCTGGGGAATCAGCCTGATGCTGATCCAGCTGGTACGGGTGCTGTTCGGGGCGCAAAACCTGGAAGTGGCGAATCCGTCGTGGCTCTCAGGTGGCCTGCAGCTGCTGCCCAACCTGGTGCTGCCGTGGAACCGCATCGCGGTGATCCTGTTTGTGGTGTTTGTGCTGGCGCTCACCTGGCTGCTGCTGAACCGGACCCGCCTTGGCATGAACGTGCGCGCCGTGACCCAGAACCGCGCCATGGCGGAGTGCTGCGGCGTGCCAACGGGTCGCGTCGATATGCTGGCGTTTGGCCTTGGTTCGGGCATTGCCGGGTTGGGAGGCGTGGCGCTGTCGCAGCTTGGTAACGTCGGACCGGAGCTGGGTCAGGGCTATATCATTGACTCGTTCCTGGTGGTGGTGCTGGGTGGCGTCGGCCAGCTGGCAGGCACCGTGGTTGCCGCGTTCAGCCTGGGCATTCTGAACAAAGTGCTGGAGCCGCAGATTGGCGCGGTGCTGGGTAAGATCCTGATTCTGGTGATTATCGTGCTGTTTATTCAGAAACGTCCGCAGGGACTGTTTGCGGTTAAAGGAAGGGTGACTGACTGATGACGCAACCCATCACACTTCGCATGGCGCGCACCGCGCCGCGCCTGGCGATCAGCATCGGCGTGGCGATCACTCTGGCGTTACTGGTGATGCCGTTTCTGGCGCTGCTGCCCGCCGCCCATCCGCTGGCGATCTCCACTTATACCCTGACGCTGGTCGGCAAAATCCTCTGCTATGCGGTGGTCGCCGTGGCGCTGGATCTGGTGTGGGGTTACGCCGGACTGCTGTCGCTGGGCCACGGGCTGTTCTTTGCCCTCGGCGGTTATGCCATGGGCATGTACCTGATGCGCCAGGCCGCAGGCGAAGGCTTGCCCGCCTTTATGTCCTTTCTCTCCTGGCGAGAGCTGCCCTGGTTCTGGACCGGCACCGAATACTTCGCCTGGGCGCTCTGCCTGAGCATGCTGGTGCCGGGCCTGCTGGCGCTGCTGTTTGGCTTCTTCGCCTTTCGCTCAAAGATCAAAGGCGTCTACTTCTCCATCATGACCCAGGCGCTGACCTACGCCGGTATGCTGCTGTTCTTCCGTAATGAAACCGGATTTGGCGGCAACAACGGCTTCACCGGCTTTACTACCCTGCTCGGCTTTTCGGTGACGGCGACCGGAACCCGCATCGGGCTATTTATCGCCACGGTACTGCTGCTGCTGCTGAGCCTGGTGATTGGCTTCACCCTGGCGCGCAGCAAGTTTGGCCGGGTACTGACTGCGGTGCGGGATGCCGAAAACCGTCTGATGTTTTGTGGTTACGATCCGCGCGGCTTCAAGCTATTAGTCTGGACGCTCTCCGCCGTGCTGTGCGGTCTTGCCGGGGCGCTCTATGTGCCGCAGGTCGGCATTATCAATCCGGGAGAGATGTCACCAGCCAACTCAATAGAAGCCGCGATCTGGGTGGCGCTGGGTGGACGCGGTACGCTGATTGGCCCGCTGCTGGGCGCAGCAATTGTTAACGGCGCACGCAGCTTCTTCACCGTCGCCTTCCCTGAATACTGGCTGTTTTTCCTGGGACTGATGTTCATCCTGGTGACACTGTTTCTGCCGCACGGCGTGATTGGCCTGCTGCGCCGGAGGAAAAAATGAGTGATGCCCTGTTTACCCAGCCTCAGCTCGCGGATCGCCATCGGGCGCAGCGCGATCCCGTCCTGCAACTGGAGAAGATCAGCGTCTCGTTTGACGGCTTCCGGGCGCTGACCGATCTTTCGCTGCAGATCGGCATCGGGGAACTGCGCTGCGTGATCGGCCCCAACGGCGCAGGCAAAACTACGCTGATGGATGTGATCACCGGCAAAACCCGCCCCGACGCCGGCCGGGTGATCTACGACCAGGACAGCGATCTGACCCGTCTGTCGCCGGTAGAGATCGCCCGCGCCGGCATTGGCCGTAAGTTCCAGAAGCCTACTGTGTTTGAGGCATTAACCGTATTTGAGAATCTTGAGATCGCGCTTAAAGCCAATAAATCGGTCTGGGCCAGCCTGCGCGCTCGTCTCAGCAGCGAACAGCGCGACAGAATTGATGAGGTGCTGAAACTGCTGCGGCTGGGTGGCGAACGCCAGCGCCGTGCGGGCCTGCTATCGCACGGCCAGAAGCAATTTCTGGAGATTGGCATGCTGCTGGTTCAGGAGCCGCATCTGCTGCTGCTGGATGAACCGGCGGCAGGCATGACTGACGCAGAGACGGCCTACACCGCCGAGTTGTTCCGCAGCCTGGCGGGCAAACACTCCCTGATGGTAGTGGAGCATGACATGGGCTTTGTCGAGACCATCGCCGACCATGTCACGGTGCTGCATCAGGGGCAGGTGCTGGCCGAGGGTTCGCTGCGCGAGGTTCAGGCCAGTGAGCAGGTTATCGACGTTTATCTGGGGCGCTAAAATGTTACAGGTTACTGAACTGAATCAATATTATGGCGGCAGTCATATTCTGCGCGGCCTGTCGTTTGAGGTAAAAATTGGCGAAATCACCTGTCTGCTTGGGCGCAATGGCGTGGGAAAAACCACGCTGCTGAAGTGCCTGATGGGGCTGATCCCGGCGAAGTCAGGCGAGATTCAGTGGCAGCAGCAGCGGATGAATGGCCGCAAGCCGCACCAGCGGGTGCAGGCGGGCATCGCCTATGTGCCGCAGGGACGGGAAATCTTTCCGCGTCTGACGGTCGAAGAGAACCTGCTGATGGGCCTGTCGCGCTTTCCGGCGGCGCAGGCGCGTGAAGTGCCGGAGGAGATCTATCAGCTCTTTCCGGTGCTGCTGGCGATGAAGTCACGCCGGGGCGGCGATCTCTCGGGTGGTCAGCAGCAGCAGCTGGCGATCGGCCGGGCGCTGGCCTGTCGGCCACAGCTGCTGATCCTTGATGAGCCGACCGAAGGGATCCAGCCCTCGGTGATCAAAGAGATCGGCGCGGTAATCCGCCAGCTGGCGCAACGGGGAGATATGGCGATCCTGCTGGTTGAGCAGTTTTATGACTTCGCGGCAGAACTGGCGGACAGCTATCTGGTGATGTCGCGCGGTGAAATTGTGCAGCGTGGCCGCGGCGACACCATGGAAGCAGAAGGTGTGCGCGGCCTGGTGGCGATTTAAACCCGACTCAGAGCAGGCCGGTCTCCACAGAGAAGTGACGCTGCTCGCCGCTCGCCAGGGTGATCAGCGTGCCGGCCTGCTGCGCGGCAAGAAAACCCTCTGGCCGACAGGTGGCGGGCAGAATATAGGCCGCCACCTGCTGGTCATGGTTGTGCAGCAGCCAGCGGGTTGCGTGCGGGAACTGCGCGGTAGAGAAGCGCGTCATCAGCGCGTAGCCCTGCGGCGCATGCAACTCAAACTGTACCTCATCACCATACTGCGGCAGATCGTCCGCAAAGAAGACGATCTCGGGATCGCAGAGCTGCGGTTGATCGAGCTGCTGTAACGCCTGCGGATCGCGCGCCAGTTGATCCGTGTAATCCCGCCAGGCGGGCGTTGGTCGAAGGTGCGCCGGGATCGAGCGACGCAGCTGGAATGCCCCTTCGGGGATCGACTGCCGGAAGCGCCCCTGATCGATCCACGCGCTGTTGAGGTGACACATGTATTGCAACGGCATCGGTGCACCCGCCAGATTGGTCACCATCATCTCTATCGTCAGACGGGGCCTGTCGGCCTGAATGCGAACGGCGGGTGCCGCAACATAATGATGGCCGAAGCCTTTAACATATTCACACTCCCCTTCCAGCGACAGTGTCTGATCGTCCAGCACCAGCCAGGCACTATCCATGCGGGCGCAGGCCATTTCCCCGTGCAGCGGATGATTGTCCTCTGGCGCGGGACAGCCGTTAGCCAGCAGCCCCGAATGAAAGGCAAAACAGCCATAGGTATCTATGATCGAATTCGCGGGCAGCGGCTGCTTAAAGCTGTGGCCCATGGTCAGGTTATGATCGTCAAACTGCACGTCCCAGATCATCTGCCCGAGAAACGGCAGCACGGTCACGCTGCCGCGCCGGTTATGAATGCGCACTGCCTCGATTCCTGCCGGATAGCGAAACACCTCAACCCGGAAGTCATCGCTTTCCAGCAGCAGCGAGGGCGTGGTGTGAAACTGGTCACGCGCTAAGGGTAAACGGGTTCTCATGGTAACTCCTCCACCAGACGACCGGCCGCAACCGGCTGTTTTTTATGGCGCAGTTCGCCGTAGAAGTAAAATCCGACCCAGGCGAAGCAGAGCAGCGAGACACCAAACGCCAGCTGCATTGAACCCAGCGTGTCAGACACCAGGCCCTGCAGCGCCGGGACAAAGGCCGCGCCAACAATCGCCATCACGATAAACGCGCCTGCCACTTCAGTGTATTTATTATCGACCGTCGCCAGCGTACCGGCGTAGATCGTTGCCCAGCAGGGCCCAAACAGCACGCTGACAAAAACGGCGGCGTAGACGGCGGTAAAGTTCGGCACCAGCATCACATAAGCCAGCGTCAGCACGCCCAGCACCGAATAGGCGATCAGCACTTTCTCGGCACGGAAGCGGGTCATCAGGAAGTTCGCCACGAACTTGCCGATAAAGAAGCAGACGAAGCTGTAGATCATAAAGTTAGAGGCGTGACGTTCATTGGCCGCCCCCAGCGTCAGCGCCAGACGAATGGTAAATGACCAGACCGCCACCTGCATGCCGACATACAGGAACTGGGTCACAATGCCGCGTTTAAAGTGACGGTTAGCCGCCAGATAGCGGAAGGTCTCGCCCAGTGACGGCCGGGATTTCTCATTACTCTCTGGTTTGCAGCGCGGATAGCGGGTGAACATAAACAGCAGCATCACGACCACCAGCACCATCACCAGATATTTGTAAGGCTCCAGCGTGTGCTCCAGCATTGTCAGGCGGAAAGCATGCGCCTGCTCTGCCGTCATGGCTGCCATCTGACTCTCCAGACTGTCGCCATCCTGGAACACCAGATATTTACCCAGCACAATCCCCATCAGCGCACCGATCGGATAGAAGGTCTGGCTGACGTTGAGGCGCAGCGTCGCATGATCACGATGACCAATCATCGAGCTGTAGGTGTTGGCCGCCGTTTCCAGGAAACTCAGGCCAATGGCAATCGCAAAGATCGCCGCGAGGAACATGGTGTAGGTCGCCATGTGCGAAGCAGGATAAAAGGCGATACAGCCGGCAATGTAGAGCGCCAGACCGATCATAATCGCCATCTTGTAACTGGTTTTGCGGATCACCAGCGAGGCGGGGATCGCAATCAGAAAATAGCCGCCATAAAAGGCGCTCTGCACCAGCGCACTGGCGAAGTCGCTCAGGGCAAACACACTTTTAAACTGGGTAATCAGGATATCGTTGAGACTCGCTGCACAGCCCCAGAGCGGGAAGAGGCACGACAGCAGAATGAACTGGAACAGCGGCGTTTTATTCAGATAGCCATCAGATTGCTGAACAATTTTCTGTTGCATAGCAGAACCTCAGTTACGGTTGAGAAAACGCTGGAAAGTCTCTGCGTCGGGATAAGCGCGCTGCGTGCCGCGCCCGGTGACGCTGCAGGCGGCATAGGCCGACGCCTGTGTCATGGCGGCGGCCACATCGCCGGTTTTCACCAGCAGATAGGCAAAGCAGCCGATAAAGGCATCACCTGCGCCGCTGGTATCGACCGCCTGAACCGGCGTCGCGGCCACGCGATGCACCTTGTCGCCGCTCATCCAGACCGAGCCCCGGCTGCCCAGAGTAATGATCAGATTTTTAAGGCCGCGCTTCAGCAGCGACTGCCCCGCCAGGATCACCTCGTCATCGGTGCTGACGGGCAGGCCGGTGAGGATCTCCAGTTCGGTTTCGTTCGGCATAAAGAAGTCGCATTTGCAGGCGTAGTGAATATCCAGCGAAGCGACGGCCGGTGCCGGATTCAGGATCACGTTGATCTGATGCTGGCGGGCAAAATCGATGGCGTAATAGACCGTCTCCAGCGGGATCTCCAGCTGCAGGATGATCAGCTCACAGGCTTTCAGCGCCTCTGCCGCGTCGTCGATATCAGCCGGTTTCAGCTGCTGGTTGGCACCTTTGATAATCAGAATGCGGTTTTGCGACTGGTCATCGACAAAAATCGGTGCCACACCGCTGGAGGTGCCTGGTGCAGTGGTGACAAATCGCGTGTCCACGCCCTGCTGCTGCAGGTTCGCGACGGTGTTGGGCGCAAAGAGATCGTCGCCAACTTTGCTGACCATCATCACGCTGCCGCCCATTTTCGCCGCCGCAACCGCCTGGTTAGCGCCCTTACCGCCGCAGCCAATCGCAAAGTCAGGCGCTTCAAGGGTTTCGCCCGCTTTCGGCAGGCTGTTGGTATAGGTAATCAAATCGACCATGTTTGAGCCGATGACCGCAATTGTCATGACCATTTCTCCTGGATATTTTGCAAACTTCAAATGTTATTAAAGTCACAATAACCTTTCTTAAAAGTTAAATATGTGACAAAAACCACAACATGAGTGCGCAAAATCGACAATATGCGACAGGGAGCGGGATTTTAAGTGTTACTATTATAACAAGATAACATCATTGAGCCTGCTGGCTGAGCAATGTGAACGCCTGCGGCGATGAGCGGTAGTCACCGCACAGCGGAGGTTTGCGGGCCTTTCAGAATGCGGGTAAGATTGGTTGCCAGCCTGGCGGATGAGACGCAACTCATTAAAATCTGTGAGGTTTGTCGCGTATTGACGTCGGTTCCGGCGTCTTTCCTCCGCATTGCAGGATAGGTAAACAGAGATGACCATGGAAACCCGGCGCGACGAACGCATTCACAAGCTGACACAGGCGCTTAAACGCACCGATAAACTGCATCTCAAAGACGCGGCCCAGCTGCTGGGTGTCTCAGAGATGACGGTTCGCCGCGATTTAACCGAACCGGGCTCCAGCGTGGTGTTACTGGGCGGCTACATTGTCAGCGACCCAAAAAGTCATACCGGCCACTATTTTGTCAGCGATCAGCATGGGCAGAATGCGGCCAGAAAGCAGCGACTGGCGCAGGCGGCGGCCAGCCTGATTAACGAAAACGATACGGTCTTTTTCGATTGCGGCACTACCCTGCCCTATATCGTTGATGCGATTCCCGACACGCTGTCGTTCACTGCCATCTGCTGTGCTATGAACACCTTTCTGACGCTGAAAGAGAAACCTGGCTGTAACGTTATTCTCAGCGGCGGTGAATTTCATGCTGACAACGCTCTGTTTACACCGATTGGCGTGCACACCATCCTGGACGATCTTTGTCCGACGCTGGCTTTGATCTCTGCGGCGGGTATCGACAAAGATCAGGGGGCGACCTGCTACAACACCAATGAACTGATGATGAAACATCACGCCATGCTGCGTGCCCGAACGTCGGTACTGGTGGCTGACAGCAGTAAATATGGCAAGGTGCTGCCTGCCCGCATTGCCGGGCTGCAGCGTTTTGACCTGCTGGTGAGTGACAGCGCACCCGATCAGGCGTTACAGAACTGGCTGGCGCAGCAGGCGATACCGCTTCGCCTGCCCTGAGCCTGCCTCTGCCGTCATTTCAGCGATTACGCGCGGAAATCAGACAGTTATTTCATACGTTGTCCGGCATCACCGCCCTCAGGGCATTATTCGCCGCCCCCCGGCTGGGATTAAACGGTGAAAAAGGCTAAACTTCGACATCATTCCAACGACCAACAGACCCAGAGGCTCAATCCAACGTGGCTCAATTCGTCTATAGCATGCATCGCGTCGGCAAAGTGGTTCCGCCGAAGCGACATATCCTGAAAAACATCTCGCTCAGCTTCTTCCCCGGCGCAAAAATCGGCGTACTCGGCCTGAATGGCGCGGGTAAATCTACCCTGCTGCGCATCATGGCCGGCATCGATAAAGATATCGAAGGGGAAGCGCGTCCGCAGCCAGGCATCAAGATTGGCTACCTGCCGCAGGAGCCGCAGCTTAACCTTGAACACACCGTGCGCGAGTCGGTTGAAGAAGCGCTGTCAGAAGTAGTTGGCGCACTGAAACGTCTCGACGAAGTTTATGCGCTCTATGCCGAAGAGGATGCAGACTTCGACAAGCTGGCCGCTGAGCAGGGCCGTCTTGAAGAGATCATCCAGGCGCACGATGGTCACAACCTGAATACCCAACTGGAACGTGCTGCCGATGCGCTGCGCCTGCCAGACTGGGACGCGAAGATCGCCACCCTTTCCGGTGGTGAACGTCGCCGCGTCGCCCTCTGCCGCCTGCTGCTGGAAAAACCAGACATGCTGCTGCTGGACGAACCGACGAACCACCTGGACGCCGAATCTGTCGCCTGGCTGGAGCGCTTCCTGCATGACTTCGAAGGCACTGTGGTCGCGATTACGCATGACCGTTACTTCCTGGATAACGTGGCAGGCTGGATTCTGGAACTTGACCGCGGTGAAGGTATTCCGTGGGAAGGCAACTACTCCTCCTGGCTGGAGCAGAAAGATGCGCGTCTGGCGCAGGAAGCTTCTTCTGAAGCCGCGCGTCGTAAGTCGATTGAGAAAGAGCTGGAGTGGGTGCGCAAAGGGCCAAAAGGCCAGCAGTCTAAAGGCAAAGCCCGTCTGGCTCGCTTTGAAGAGCTGAACAACACGGACTACCAGAAGCGTAACGAAACAAACGAACTGTTTATTCCGCCTGGTGCCCGTCTGGGTGACAAAGTGCTGGAAGTCAGCAATCTGCGTAAGTCCTATGGCGACCGTGTGCTGATTGACGATCTTTCGTTCTCCGTGCCAAAAGGGGCAATTGTCGGGATTATCGGTCCTAACGGCGCGGGTAAATCGACGCTGTTCCGCATGATGTCCGGTCAGGAACAGCCTGATTCCGGCAGCATTGTGCTGGGCGAGACGGTGAAACTGGCGTCCGTCGATCAGTTCCGCGACAGCATGGATAACTCCAAAACCGTCTGGGAAGAAGTTTCCGGTGGTCAGGACATCATGCGTATCGGTAACACCGAGATGCCAAGCCGCGCCTATGTTGGCCGCTTTAACTTTAAAGGCGTCGATCAGGGCAAACGCGTTGGCGAACTGTCGGGTGGTGAGCGTGGTCGTCTGCACCTCGCGAAACTGCTGCAGGTTGGCGGCAACATGTTGCTGCTCGATGAACCGACCAACGACCTGGATATCGAAACCCTGCGCGCGCTGGAAAACGCCCTGCTGGAGTTCCCGGGCTGTGCCATGGTCATCTCGCATGACCGCTGGTTCCTGGACCGTATCGCGACGCACATCCTGGATTACCAGGATGAGGGTAATATCGAATTCTTCGAAGGTAACTTTACCGAATATGAAGAGTACAAGAAGCGTACTCTCGGCGCCGACGCACTGGAGCCGAAGCGCATCAAGTACAAGCGTATGACGAAGTAATCGAATAAACGGGCGGCAGCGATGCCGCCCTTTTTGATGGTTCACTCAGCGATAAAACTCCCTGAACACCGGAGACTGCAGCGCAAACTCTATAAAGCGTGCCAGCGCAGGCGAATTCAGTTTACGGCCCGGATAGACCAGCCACAGCTCATTTCCCTCGACTTCCCATTCCGGCAGCACCGGCACCAGCCGGGGATCCGCCATCGCCCCATCGGTCAGAAAGTGCGGCAGCAGCGTAATGCCTGCATCGCCCAGCGCCGATTCGCGCGCATAGAGTAAATTGTCGGTGAGATGGCCAGGCGGCAGCAGCCAGCGGTAGAACGCACCATCGCGCTGCAATACCCATTCATTCCATGCGCGATGCGCGATACAGCGGTGAGCTGACAGCTGCTGCGGGTGAAGCAGCGGCGGGTGCTGATTAAGATAGTGCTGCGAAGCCACCAGCAGTCGTGGGCAGTTGCCTATCCGGCGGCCAATCAGCGAGGACTCCTGCGGCTGACCGGTGCGCAGCGCCACATCAAAGCCCTCCTGTACCAGATCCCGCATCTCATCGGAAATCGAGACATCCAGCGTCACATCAGGATAGAGACGCAAAAATGCCGCGTTACAGCGCGCCAGCAGTGTGGCACCAATGCCCGCCGGACTGGTGATGCGCAGACGCCCGCTGGGGTTTTCACGCAGGCTGGCGATAGCCTGATCGGCGCGTTCACTGGCCTGCATCATCTCCTGACAATGCAGCAGATAGCGCTCACCGGCAAAAGTCAGATTGAGCTGGCGGGTGGTGCGATTCAGCAAACGAATCCCCAGCCGCTGCTCCAGCTGGCTGATACGCTGACTGACACTGGATTTAGGCAGGCCTGCGCGTTCTGCCGCGCCGGTAAAGCTGCCGCACTCCGCCACCAGCGCAAACAGCGCCATGTCCTGCCACTGACGAAATGCCATTGTTCACCTCAGACGAACACTCTATGAAAGATTGTCCATCTTATCACCGTTAAAATCAGGTTCTACACTTAAGGCCTGTCTTCATCATTACAGCTGGTCTTGCCATAGAGAGTATGTACACCGACTCCCGACCAGGCTGTCAGAGAAAAGAGCCAGACTCTTTGCTTAACTACACAGGAAAACGTTATGTCTATTCGCGCTATCGCAATTAATCCCGAAAATCCTGAACACTTTACTGAAATTTTCCCTGAAACCCCCACGCCAGGCGAGTATGACCTGCGTGTCGAGGTCAAAGCCGCCTCGGTCAACCCGGTTGATACCAAGGTGCACAAAGGGGCGAAGAAGAACGGCTTACAGCAGCCACGTATCCTGGGCTGGGATGCCAGCGGCGTTGTGCTGGAAGTGGGCAGCTCAGTCAGCAACTTTAAGCCTGGCGATGAAGTCTTCTACGCCGGCGATCTGACCCGTCCAGGCAGCAACAGCACTGAGCAGCTGGTGGACTCACGCATCACCGGCCATAAGCCAGAGAGTCTGGACTGGGCACAGTCTGCCGCGATCCCACTGACGGCCCTGACCGCATGGGAAGGTTTGTTTGAACGACTGAACCTGGAGACGGCATCGGAAGATCAGACTCTGCTGATCGTTGGCGGCGCAGGTGGTGTTGGATCACTGGCGATCCCCCTGGCGAAGCTGCGCAGCAAAGTGAAGATCATTGCGACTGCCTCGCGTGAAGATTCCGCCCAGTGGTGCCGCGATCGCGGAGCCGATGTGGTGATCAATTACAAAGATATGATCGGTGAGCTGGAGAAACAGGGCATTAAGCAGGTTGATTATATTTTCTGCCTGAACGATACCGACGGTCACTGGGAGACGATGGCGAAGCTGATCGCACCACAGGGTCATATCTGCACCATCGTGGAAAACGAACATCCGCTGTCGATGGATCAACTGAAGCTGAAGAGTGCGGCACTGCACTTCGAGCTGATGTACACCCGCAGCATGTTTAATACCCCGGATATGGCGCGTCAGGGCGAGATTCTGGATGCGGTATCAGCATTGCTGGATGAAGGTAAACTGCAAACCACGCTGAGCGAAACGCTGCACGGCTTAAGCGTTGAGACGTTAACTGCCGCCCATCAGCGTGTGCTGGAAGGCCACATGCGCGGCAAAGTGGTCATGGTCTATTAATGCGCTGACCCGGCTGCCGTGCGGCAGACCGGGTCACAGCTGGCGTTACGGCTGGGCGTTTTTCTCGCCCAGCATCGCTTTGACCAGCTCAATGCAGCGCAGGAAACGCGCATCATAATCATCTTCCTGCACGTGCAGGAATTCGATGTTGTTTTCACGCAACATTGTCACCAGCATCGACTGAAACTCCCGCCGATCCACGGAACTGCCCAGACTGCGCAATCCATCTGCGACCCAGGGCACGTTATTCTCTAACAGAATCACCAGATCAAAACGGTATTCATCGATCAGTGCCTGCACAAAGGGATGTTCGCGCCCTTCATACTTCAGACAGAATGCCTGCGTGGTCACAAAATCGGTGTCGATAAACGCCACTTTGTTGGCGTATTTAACGGCAAAATCGATGTACTGTGCCTGACCCAGCGCGATCTTGTCGTAATCGGAATATTGCAGCGCCATTTCGTCACCGCCCAGATGGGAGAAGACATAGTCGCGGCCATATTCCCAGGCGCTGGTGGTGTTAAAGATGTTGGCGAGCTTATTCACCAGCGTCGATTTACCGCTCGACTCGCCGCCGAGAATCGCCACGGTGCGCACAAAGAACGGCTTCACTTCCGTAGGAATGTAATCCCAGAAGCGGAACGGATCCTGACGAATCTGCGCGCCACTGATGCTCATAAAGGATCGGTTGGGATCGACCAGCACGGTCTGAATGCCAAGGTGCTGCTGATACATCTCCGCATCGGGCGCTTCACTGGTGTAGATGCAATCAGGTGCAATGCCGTGCTCGCTCAGAAACGCGCTGACGCCCTTGCTCCAGACATCCCAGCCATGCGGATAGGGTTCAATCCCCTCCTCATCAAAGGCGTGGATGCGGATATTTTTCTGATACTTAAAGGTCTGCAGCAGCCAGCGCAGGCGATCGCTGACCGTAGGCTGCTGTGACATCGCGCTGTTCTCAAACAGTTCACGGTCACGCGGCTCGTCATAACCCATAATGATATGCAGCTCATCCACCTGACTGCAGGCGCGCTGAATCAGATAGATATGGCCGGTGTGCAGCGGATAAAACTTACCAAATACCACGCCCACCGTTTTATCGCGGCGCGGAAATTCAAGGCCCAGGAATCGGTGAAGCGCCTCCAGTTTTTGCGCGCTGGGGCTTTTGATTTTGGCATTGAGCAACTGGCTCAGATAGCCTTTGGTCATGCCGCTGGCATCAGCGACCTGTTGCAGCGTATGGCCCTGCTGGCGAATAGCCGTTTTCAGATAATCAAACGACGACATGTCGTGCCTCCTGCATCAATGCGGTTAAGGTGGGAGCGGCCTGCCCGCGACGCAGGCTGGCAGGCCGCAGGCGCATTACAGATCGTCCAGAATCGCCAGCGCATCGGCCAGCTTCTTCGCGCTGAAAACCTGCATCCCGGCAATCGGTTTTTTCGGTGCATTCCCTGCCGGTACAATGGCGCGTTTGAAGCCATGCTTCGCCGCTTCAGAGATGCGCTCCTGACCGCTGGGCACCGGACGGATCTCACCGGCCAGTCCCACTTCGCCGAAGATCACCAGATCCTGCGGCAACGGACGATCGCGCAGGCTCGACACCATCGACAGCATCAACGCCAGGTCCGCACTGGTTTCGGTGACTTTAACACCACCAACCACGTTGACGAATACATCCTGATCCGCCATCTGCAATCCGCCATGACGATGTAAAACGGCCAGCAGTATCGCCAGGCGGTTCTGCTCCAGACCCACCGCCACGCGGCGTGGGTTGCCCATCATGGAGTGATCGACCAGCGCCTGAATCTCCACCAGCAGTGGACGCGTGCCTTCCCACAGCACCATCACCGAGCTGCCAGAGGTAACCTCTTCGCCCCGTGACAGGAAGATAGCGGACGGGTTGCTGACTTCACGCATGCCCTGCTCTGTCATGGCAAACACCCCCAGCTCATTGACCGCACCGAAGCGGTTTTTATGGCTGCGAAGGGTGCGGAAACGGGAGTCGGCATCGCCATCCAGCAACACCGAACAGTCGATACAGTGCTCCAGCACTTTCGGCCCGGCCAGCGAGCCATCTTTAGTCACGTGACCGACCATGATGATCGCGACGCCGCGCGTTTTAGCGAAGCGCGTCAGGTAGGCGGCGGTTTCACGCACCTGCGCGACGCTGCCGGGTGATGACTGGATCTCTGCCATGTGCATGACCTGGATCGAGTCGATCACCATCAGCTGCGGCTGCTCCTGTTCGGCGATCAGGCAGATCTGCTCAATGCTGGTTTCCGACAGCATATTCACATTTTCGGTGGGTAATCCCAGACGATGGGCGCGCATCGCAACCTGTTGCAGTGACTCTTCACCGGTGACGTAGAGGGTTTTCATCCCCTCAGACAACCGGCACATCACCTGCAGCAGCAGCGTGGATTTACCCGCACCAGGACTGCCGCCAATCAGAATGGCGCTGCCCGGCACCACCCCGCCGCCCAGTACCCGATCAAACTCTTTGAAGCTGGTCGAGAAGCGCGGTAACGCCTCCAGGCTGATTTCAGAGAGCTTCTGCACCCGGCTGGTTCCGGCGCTGCCGGCATAGCCACTCAGGCGCTCGTTACGCGCAGCAGCAGGCGAGGCAGCAATGCGCACCTCGGTGATGGTGTTCCAGGCGTGACAGGCGCTGCATTGCCCCTGCCAGCGTGGGTAATCTGCGCCACATTCGTTACAGACAAATGCGCGTTTTGCCGCTTTGGCCAAATCAATACCTCAGTTAACGCTCTTCGTGGATCAGGCTGCCGGTGAGGATGCAGAACACCCCCATTAAATCGGCATGGCGAATGGTGACCGCGGTCTGCTCATTCACCTTAGGTTTAGCATGGAACGCAATGCCCAGCGCTGAGGCTTTGATCATCAGCAGGTCATTGGCACCATCGCCGATCGCCACCGTCTGTTCCGGCGCGATATTAAAACGCTCCGCCAGCTTCTTCAGGGTATCGGCTTTGTATTGTGCGTCGACAATCGGACCCAGCACGTTGCCGGTCAGTTTGCCGTCGCGAATTTCGAGTTCATTGGCCACCACCGCCGACAGATGGAGCTTGTCGCGCAGGTATTCGGCGTAATAGGTAAAGCCGCCGGAGGCGATAGCAATCTGCCAGCCCAGCGCCTGCAGCTTCTGCGTCAGCGTCGTTAAGCCTGGCATTAATGGCAGAGCATCACGTACCTGTTTCAGAATATTGGCATCTGCGCCCTGCAGCGTGGCGACGCGCTGACGCAGGCTGGCGGTGAAGTCGAGTTCGCCGCGCATCGCGCGTTCCGTGACTTCCGCCACCTGCTCGCCGCAGCCCGCCAGTTTTGCAATCTCATCGATGCACTCGATCTGAATCGCGGTGGAGTCCATATCCATCACCAGCAGGCCTGGCGTCTTGAGATGCGGGATTTTGCCCAGCGGCGCAACATCCAGCCCGGCATCGTGCGCCAGCTTGCTGGCAAACGGCGTCAGCGATCCTGCCAGACGAATCACCTGATACTCATCGACGTTCCAGGCGCTGACGATCACCATCGCGGCCCCCAGCTGGTGCTGGTAATCGGTGAGCCGTTGCTTGTCCAGCCCGCGGCCATACAGCAGCCAGCCGGTGCGGCCAGCGCGATAATCCAGCGGCATCACTTCATCACCGCTAAGAGAAAGGGGCAAACCCGGCCAGTGGGAAACATCGGCGGGAAGATCGCACCAGGTTAAACGATTTGGCATCAGAGCTCCTGTAGGGACAACAAAACCACGCAAGAGGCTACCTTGTCTGCGCCGCTTCTGGCAACATAATCTCCAGGCTTTCTGTTGTGATATGACCCGGATGAGTAATGGCTAAAACCGCACTGAAATTTCGCTTACATCGGACCGTGATCGTTCTGATCTCCATGGCGCTGCTGGTTGTGCTGATGCAGGGCGCATCCTGGTTCAGTCTTGGTCATCAGGCGGCGCGTTCTGAACAGGTCGAGGAGCTGGCACATACACTGACCAGCCAGGTGGCGTTTAGTCTTAAGCCGTTGATGGACAACAGTGAAAATAACCGCACTCAGATAGAAGCCATTCTTAATCAGATGACGGCTAACAGCCGTATTCTGGATGCGTCGGTGTATGACGGCGACGGCAGTCTGGTGGCGCACAGCGGTGAAAATATTAATGTGCGTGATCGGCTGGCGCTCGATGGTCAGCGCGCAGGCAGCTATTTCAACCATCAGATTGTGCAGCCGCTGGCCGGGAGCGATGGCCCGCTGGGCTTCCTGCGCGTGACGCTGGATACCCACGTGCTGGTCACCGACTCGCATCAGGTCGATAACACCACCAATATTCTGCGTCTGATGATGCTGCTGGCACTGGCGATCGGCATTATTCTCTCCCGCACCCTGCTGCGCCATCGCCGCACCCGCTGGCAGCAGTCGCCGTTCCTGCTTACCGCCAGCACCCCGGTGAAAGAGGACCGGGATGAGGACGACGAGAAGAAAGAGTAGTGTTCTGCGCTGCGGTAAAGATAAAACGAGAAAGGCCCGCTGTGTGGGCCTCAGACTGCTGACAAACCCTGGCCTGATCGCTGTGAGACCGAGCCTGCGCAGGAAAGCGGGTCAGATCGGAAAGTCGCTTACGCCAGTCCCTGGCCCGCTCGGCCCGCGCCCTCCATGGCGCGGGACGCTTTCCTCCTCTGACCCGGTTCCCTGCGTATTGAGCTAATCAATCGTTGCCAGATGTGCCTTGATTTGAGTTTTTCAGCAGTCTGAAGGCATGCAATGCGGCCTTATTAGTGGAAAAATGTGGATTTGCGAGGCGTGTTCCGTTAGCCAATCAACAACGCTTCCAGCTCACCCAGCGATTTAACCTGCCAGGTGGGTTTAATATGTTCTGGCAGCGGCCGGGTGCCATGATCGAGCCAGCAGGTTTTCACTCCCGCGTTCATGCCGCCCAGAATGTCTGACTCTGGCGTATCCCCTACCATCAGCACTCGCTCACGATCCGGATTGCCCATCAGCTCCAGCGCGTAGTCAAAAATCGCGGCCGCCGGTTTTGGCACGCCAACCTGCTCAGAGATTACCAGCGCCGAGAAGTAATCACGGAAGCCGGTGCGCTCCAGACGCGTCTGCTGCAGCGCGGTAAAGCCGTTGGTGATGATCCCCATCTTTACCTTGCCATGCAGCTGGTTCATCAGGCTGACCGCGCCCGGCAGCGGCGTGCAGATCTCGCCCATCGCGCTGAGGAAGCCGCTGTTGAGGATCTCTGGTGCCACGCTGAGCTTTTCGCTCCAGTGGTTGAAACGCTGAGTCTGCAACTGTAACGCTGAGATGGCGCCGTTCTGATAATCGACCCACAGCGGCTTGTTGATCGCCTGATAATCGCTGTAATCCTGGTCGGTGAACTGCACATCATAGCCGGCGAACAGGCGCTGCAAACCGGCATAGGCGTCGAAATGGAAAAGGGTATCGTCCGCATCAAACAGGATGCAGTCCCAGTTATCAATCATTAAAGCTCCTTAACACCACTACGGCGTCAGGGCCATGAGAATGGCATCTTCACGGCCGCTGGCGGTGGGATAATAGTTGGGGCGACGACTGACCTGATTGAATCCAAGCTGCTCATAGAGCGCAATGGCGGGCAGGTTCGAGGCCCGCACTTCCAGCCACAGCGTCAGCACGTTGCGTTTGATCAGCTCATCGATCAGATGCTGCAACAGCTGGCGGCCATATCCCCGGCGCTGAAAGTCAGGATCGACCGCGATGTTAAACAGCGAGGCTTCGTCCAGCACCACCTGAGTAATGGCAAAGGCGACCATTTTGCCGTCGGCGTCGAGACGTAAATTAATAAAGCGCTCGCCCTGATTGCTGGCAAACGTCTTTTCACTCCAGGGAAACGCGTGGCTACGACGCTCAATGGCAAAGGCCTGCGCCAGGTCGTCAGGGGTGAGTAAAGAGATGGCTGTCATGGTTACACATCTGTTGCCAGAGCGCGCGTTTGGCGACGCCGCTGCTGATCAGTTCATTGAAAGAGGCGCTGGTTAATGCCACGCCATTAAAAGTCTGTTCGCTCTCTACGCCGAGCAGCCAGCCCGCGCAGTTCAGCGTTTCCGGCAGCATCTGCAGCTGATCCGGCGTCACGGTCATTACCTGAGCGGGTTGCAGATTGAGGGTATGCAGCACATCGCGCATCAGCGGTTCATGCAGACCGGGTGGCGCGTCAGCGACAATAATTAACTGCGTGTCCGGTGCCAGCGTGACGGCAATTTCGCCCTGAAGCACGCGCGGGCGGCGCAGCTGATACTGCGTAATTCCCATTTGCTGTAAAAGCCAGTCGCGCCTGGACGTCATGGTGTTACCTGTTCTGCTAGCTGAATGCGACGCTATGCTAGCAAACCCATCGAACATGCGCCAACAAACCACTATAATCCCCGCTCAGATCTTACAGGAGCCCTACATGTCTGCTTTTACCCCGGCCAGCGAAGTCATTCTGCGCCACAGTGATGAATTTACCGCCCGCCATGTTTTATTTGCTGGCGATCTGCAGGATGACCTGCCCGCTCAGCTGGAAACCGCCTCATCGCGCGTTCACACCCAGCAATATCATCACTGGCAAAACCTGAGCCGCCGTATGGGCGAGCAGGCGCGTTACGGAATGGTTGCGCAGCCGGAAGATGTGCAGGGATGCGATACCCTGGTCTACTTCTGGACCAAAAATAAGCCGGAAGTACAGTTCCAGCTGGAGAACCTGCTCTCGATGCTGCCAGTGGGCTGCGACGTGTTCGTGGTGGGTGAAAATCGCAGCGGCGTCCGCAGTGCCGAAGGCATGCTGGAGTCGTGGGTGAAGCTGGAGAAGATCGACAGCGCGCGTCGCTGTGGTCTCTATCATGGTCGCCTCGACAAACAGCCTGCGTTTGATGCCAGCACCTTTGGTCATCAGTATCAGCTGGATGGTCTGACCATTCACACTCTGCCTGGCGTCTTCAGCCGTGACGGTCTGGATAGCGGCAGCGCCCTGCTGCTGTCGACCTTTACCCCGCACACTAAAGGTAAAGTGCTGGATATGGGCTGTGGCGCAGGCGTGATTGCCGCCTCACTGCCTGCCCGTTCGCCTAAAGTACGCCTGTGGCTGTGCGACGTGCATGCCGCAGCCATTGAAGCGAGTAAATTGACGCTGGCCGCCAATGGCATCGAGGGCGAAGTTTTCGCCAGCAACGTCTTCTCTGACGTGACCGGCCGTTTCGACATGATTATCTCTAACCCGCCGTTCCATGAAGGCACCCAGACCAGCCTCGACGCCGCACAGGCGCTGATCCGGGGAGCAGTAAAGCACCTGAACACCGGTGGCGAACTGCGTATTGTTGCGAACACGTTCCTGCCTTATCCGCAGGTGCTGGATGAAGCTTTCGGCAGCCACGAAGTCATCGCACAGACCGGCCGCTTTAAAGTTTATCGCGCCGTCTATGGTCGTGGTGCCAAAACACGATAAGGGCTTTTAACGTCATTAATCGCGTTGCCGGGCTGAAAACGTTGCTTTTTACAGCGATCGTTTCAGCCCGACGAAATAGTTGTTGACGCAAAGAGTAAAATCTCTAGAATGCGCCTCCGTGGTTGTAACATTCTCAGGATGTTACGGGTATGCGAAGGTGGCGGAATTGGTAGACGCGCTAGCTTCAGGTGTTAGTGTCCTAACGGACGTGAGGGTTCAAGTCCCTCTCTTCGCACCAAAATCACATGTTTCATATCGCGAGCACTGCGCGAAGGTGGCGGAATTGGTAGACGCGCTAGCTTCAGGTGTTAGTGTCTTAACGGACGTGAGGGTTCAAGTCCCTCTCTTCGCACCATTGCGGTGATATGAACAGACAACTCGATGCGAAGGTGGCGGAATTGGTAGACGCGCTAGCTTCAGGTGTTAGTGTCTTAACGGACGTGAGGGTTCAAGTCCCTCTCTTCGCACCAACGTTGTCATCCTCTGGCTTTCCTGCTGGTCTCAGCTGCATTGTTGCAGCGTCGCTTTATCCCTTTCCTGTTTTGTTTTCTTCCCGTGGCATTCACTTTCCCGGTCGCGACACCCTGAACACCCGCTTTACGCCTTTACGCCTGTATTAACTCAGATGAAAATTCACAGAGATCGCCGCCAGTCCACCTGCTAACGCCAGACACGAAGGCAATAACAGATAGTGACGCAGACGCTGGTTAAATAGCATGACGACAGTCAGCAGCAGCGCAACTGTCATCACCAGCCGCCACTGGCTGAAGCTGGGTTCCCATAACGCGAACAGCGGCAGCGCGATGCAGGGCAACAATACGCCCCACGCACTATCCAGTTTTTTACCCAGCGCCCAACTGACGCACCACAAACCGCAGGCCGCAATAATCGCTATTCCCATGACGCAAACCTCAAATGATAAGCATTCCCATTATCATATGTCAGTTTTGCTTTGCTTGCAGCCTGTTTTTGTCACGCCTGGCAACGAAGATGACAGACCAGTTGGAAAATGCTAGATTGCGACCGATAACACCTTTAATAACAGCACCAGCAATAATTTGCTCACTGTCTGGCACAACCTGTTTATGCCGGCTTGCGCTTTGGTATTTCAGGGTCGTCACGAGTATTTATAATGAAATTACAATCATATGAAGAACTGAAACAGAGTAAATACCGGCTTTCAGTGATGCTTTTTCTGTTTTTAAATATCGCCGTTTCGCTATTTTATCTGCTGCCAATAATGAGCAATGAGAAAATCGATACCACGTTGCCGGTAATTTGTGTCGCGTCTTTTAGCGGCATAATGTTAATTGCACATTTAATATGGTCTAAAGTAAAACTCCCCCTTTTAAATCCTGTCGCGCTGGTGCTGGGCGCGCTCTGGGCCTGGCACATTAATTATCGTTTTCATCAGGTATTCTATTTTGATGGCGGCTTTCTTATTATCAGTTTGATCAGTGTGTTATTTATTAGTGCCATCGCCCTGAGCGATTATCTGGGGGCTTTTTGTCTCCATGTCGCGCCACCGGTGCTCACCGTATTACTGCTTGATAATGGGCAGCACCTGCCGCTGATTCTGCTGACCATTATGCTGCCGCTGATTGGTTTCTCACTCCAGCATCTTATGCGTCGCCGTGCCGACAACTTTACCCTGCGGCTGATGCACCAACTCTATGAAGAGAAAGAGACCTTCAGTGACCTCAGCATGCTCGACCCACTGACCGGACTGTATAACCGTCGTGGCCTGAAGAACCGACTGGACAATATTCTGGAAAACCATGCTGGCAGCCACTATGTGCTGCTGCTGGATATCGATCATTTCAAAGCCTACAACGATAATTATGGGCATGCGATGGGTGATCAGGCACTGGCGCGGGTCTCTGTGGCTATTCGGGATGCAGTCCGTTCACGCGATGTCGTCACCCGCTATGGCGGCGAAGAGTTTCTGGTGTTAATGACCAATGTGAACAGCTCCATCGCCATGAAACTGGCAGAGCGCATCCGTCAGTATGTGCTGGATTTAGAAATACCCCATCTTTTTAATGAGACTGTTTCAACCCACGTCACCATCAGCGCCGGCATTGCGCCTATCTACGATAATGATTTTGATCAGGCGGTAGCCAATGCTGACAGCGCATTATATGTGGCTAAGAATCAGGGCCGAAATACTATTCTTGCCTGGGAAGATCTTCCGCGAAAACAGCATGAGACCTTAAGTGAACCAGCCTGATTAAGCACAACTCGGCTGGTAATAACCCTGACATTGCCGCGCTATGGCCGGTTCTGCATTGCGCAGACGGGTTTGTTCGCTGATCGCATTCCCCACCCAATCCCCGATGGCAGCGACGTTTTTTTACGCGACTTGTAGAGTTAATCAATAACGATTATCATTTGCTTTCTTATCTACACTTTTCGCGAGTCGTCATGGCAACCGTTTCAGCTCAGGAACAGCGTTTCAACGCTCAGTCGATGATCTTTCGGCAGAATGACCGTCCACTGGCGGAAAGTCTGCACGAGCGGCTGCAGCAACAGCGTAGTTATCTGCTTGATTCTGTTAAATTCAGCCAGCCCGCTCCGCACGACACGCAGACACTCGTTGCCTGGTCACAATCAGAGGCTTTTGCCCAACTTATCCAGCGCTACAGCGATTATCTCTATCGCGATCATCCTGATGCGGTTCGTGAAGCAAAGCCGGTGCTCTCTCTGTGGGCGCAATGGTATTTTGGCCTGCTGCTGCCCCCGATGATCATGGCGTTGTTACAGGAGTCGCGCGCGCTGGACTGCTCACCAGAGCATATTCGTGTCGGTTTTCATGAGAATGGTCATCCGGCCACGTTCTGGATTGATGTGCAGGAGGATGAAGAAGCCCGCTATCTTAACCCTCAGCAGCGTATTGATCGGCTGATTCAGCAGCATCTGATCCCGGTGGTTAATGGTATTACTCAGCATGGTGATATCAACGCCCGACTCATCTGGAACAACATGGGCTACTCATTGCAGTGGTTTCTGGGTGAGCTGAAAAGTCAGATCGATGAGACGCTGGTACTGCAACTGGAGCAGGCGCTATTCTTTAACCAGAAACTGCTGGATGGCAGCGAAAATCCGCTCTACCGCACCATGATCATGCGTAATGGCGAACTGGTCCGTCGCAGCTGTTGCCAGCGTTATCGCATTCCTGATGTCGAACAATGCGGCAATTGCACCCTGAGCGGCAGCTAAACAGACGTAATTACCACGAATTCTCCGTTTATCTCGTTTACAGGCACTGAGGCTTGTGGCAATTTTTACGCCTTCGATCAGCCTGGAGAGAAAGATGAGTCTGGAGTCCGTGCGCCAGTTCTTTGCCGAACACGCCCCTGAAATTGAAATTATCGAACTGGCAGAAAGCACTGCAACGGTCGGAATGGCTGCGCGCGCCCATGGCGTGACGCCAGGAGAGATTGCGAAAACCCTGTCACTGAAAGTGAAAAACGACGTCGTGCTGATTGTGACACGCGGCGATGCCCGGCTGGACAATCGCAAGCTGAAAGCCGCGCTAGGCGCAAAAGCGCGGATGCTGAGCGTTGATGAGGTTATTAACTGGACCGGCCATCCGGTTGGCGGCGTCTGTCCGTTCGGTCTGGAGAATCCGCTGACCGTTTACTGTGATGTCTCACTGCGCAGTTTCGACGAAGTGTTACCCGCCGCTGGCGCTATCCACAGTGCCGTCCGCATCTCGCCACAGCAGATGGCTGAGCTGACCAACGCCCGCTGGATCGACGTGTGCGAAGCGATGTAATGCTTTGCATCTCTTGATCCAGCCCTGATGCTGCACACCTCCTGACAGCGTTTATCAGCCTTTGAGGGTCATTGCCGCATCATGCAAACCTATCAGGCGCGCCAGTAAGCGGGTGAGTTAATCGCCCATCGCAGTCAGCCGCTTAAAGGCTTCTTCGATGATCGACAACAGCATCGTGTTATCGACGCGGTGCAGCACATGAACCCATGCGCCGCAGTGCTCAGGTACGCCGACAGCAAGCCGTAGCGGCTGACGATAACGCCAGCTTTTACCGCGCGTTGCACCGGGACGTAGCTCGATATCGACACGGTAATCGATGCCAGACGCGACCCGCTGGTTCAGCAGCCAGGCCACAACCAGTGCATCGTGGATCCAGCATCCCGCCAGTTGACGCGTTTCCATGGAATAGTTGATCCATGGACGCAGCGTGTCTCGCACAAAATCGGCCAGCGGATGATCGACAGCAGTAAGACGGGTGAGATCCTGCTGGGTCAGCAGCGTCTGCGTGGTGACATCCATTGGCACCAGCGTCACGGCGGCACCGCTGTGCAATACCTGATGCGCAGCCTCCGGATCCAGGCCAAAATTGGTGTCTTTGATATAATCATCCAGCGTAAACACGCCACCCATGATGACAATTTCTGCCACAGAGTCTGCCATCGCAGGATAGCGCTGCATTGCCAGCGCCACATTCGTCAGCGGGCCAATCGCCACCAGGGTAATTTCGCCCGGATTGTCGCAAATCAGTTTGCCCATCGCGTCAGCAGCATCAAACGCATCCGCTGCAACATCTGCTGGTTGACGCACGGCCTTCCACAGCTCACTCAGCGCAAGCTGATTGACCCGATTATCCAGCGTTTCACGCCACGGCGCAGGATCTTCCTGTAACGCCTGCGTCGCACCCTGGATGACCGGAACAGACGATCCCAGCCGGACAATCAGATCTTTGGCGACGCGCGCGCCCACGTCGCTGGGTGTATTGCCCGCCACGGTAGTGATTAATTCCAGCGACAGTGCAGGTGAAGCTAATGCCAGCGCAATCGCCAGCCCATCATCGGTGTTGGCACCCGCGATACCGTTGCCGGGATCGCAATCAATAATGATTCTTTTCATATTTTTTATACGTTAACTCTGACTTTGCGGCTGACAACCGCAGGATTCACCGATTTCAAGATAGTGTGGAAACTCCTTCAATTGCGCTTCGCTCTCGCCCTCTTTCAGCATCTGAATCGCAGAGCGGGCCATGTCACGCAGTGGCTGGCGCACAGTCGTTAATGTCGGGACATGAAATGACGAGTGATTGGTTCCGTTAAAGCAGACCAGCGCCACATCCTGTGGCACCCGAATCTGATGTTCGGAAAAGGCGCGAAGCGCACCAATCGCCTGACCTTCGTTACTGGTAAACAGTGCACGCGGCACACAACCCCGCGCGATCATAGCCTGCGCTGCCTCGTAGCCACCCTGAGGGGTGTAGCTGGCGGGAAAAATCAGCGACTCATCAATGGGCAGGCCACGATCCTGCATTGCATCACGCCAGCCCTGGATGCGATCCTGTGCATTGAGCATATCGACCGGACCGCTGATAATGCCGACCTGCTGATAGCCGTGACTTAACAGATGCGCCGTTACCTGCCAGGCGGCCTGACGTTCATTCACCCGCAGCATGTTAACGCCCGGCTGTGGCTCAACCCGCTCCAGCATCACCAGCGGCGTACCGCTGGCTTTAATCAAATCAATGTAAGGATGACGATCGACGCTGTTGTAAAACAGCCCATCCACCTGACGGTTAAGCAGTCCCTGAATTAACTCCAGTTCTCGCCTGCGGTCATCACCGGCATCTCCCAGCAGCATAACGTGACCGTGGTTCATCGACTCCTGCAGCAACATGTGCGCCATGGAGGCGACAAAAGGATTGCCGATATTAGGCACCACCAATCCAAAGGTCTTGGTATTACCGGATGCCAGTGCGCGTGCTGCGGCATTTGGCCGGTAACCCGTCGCTTTAATCGCTTCAAGTACCCGCTGACGGGTAGCCTCAGCGACCGGACGCGGCCCGTTGTTAATGACATAACTGACGACTGCCACTGAGGTGCCTGCCGCTTTCGCAACTTCTCTGCGGGTCACTTTTCCCGTTAATGACTTAGGCACATCATGTCCCTCCATAAAAACAGGCCGCTTTACACGGCCTGCTGGTTGTCGCTCTCTTCTGGCAGATGAGATCCTCAGGTACTGCTAGATGGCATCTTCAGGCAGATTCAGATTTCGCCCTCGCGTCTCAGGCGCGACAAAGGTAGTAAAGAATCCAATGGCGGCCATTGCCGAGAAATAGACTGCAATCGGCCACCAGTGACCGGTATAAGAAAGCATAGCAGCGGCAACAAGCGGTGCGGTGCCGCCGGACAAAATCGAGCCCAGTTCTTTAGCCACCGCCATTTTGGTATAGCGATGATGAACACCGAACATCTCGACACCCCAGGCCGCCTGCACGCCAAAAATACCCAGTGACGCCAGCGCCATACCGACCACGATTACCGGAATCACCAGCATCGGTTCACGGGTATCCAGCAGCGTAAAAGCAGGCCAGGCGTAAAACATCAGCAACAGACAGAAAACGCGATACACGATCCGGCGACCAAAGCGGTCAGAAAGCCAGCCCGCTAAAGGAATGATCAGGAAGCCCAGCAGCGACGCGAGAAACACGGCGGTGGTCGGTACAGACTTATCCACCATCAGCACTTTTGCGACGTAACCCACGATGAAGCCTTGCGCCAGATAGGAAGGGCCGTTTTCGCCGATGCGCAGGCCAACCATGGTCCAGAAAGCGCGGGTACGCTGGAAGAAAGGCCGCTGATCGACCACCGACGCTGCCTTCATGCCAGCACGTTCCGCTTCCATCTCCGCTTTTCTGCGCTCAAACACCGGCGTCTCTCGCAAATGACGGCGAATCCACAATGCAACCAGTGCAATCAGCGCACTGCTGAGGAAAGGAATACGCCAGCCCCACTCCAGCAGGCTCTGCTGATCCATCTGCACCACCAGCAGCCAGACCAGCGAAGCCAGCAGCGTGCCACTATTGGAACCCAGCGCGATCACAGAAGAGACCAGTCCGCGGCGCTCTGTCGGCGCATATTCGCCCAGCATCACCGTGCCGCCCGATAACTCCGCACCGGCGCCGAATCCCTGTGTAAAGCGGAGCAGAACCAGGCAGGCAGGCGCCCATACGCCAATAGAGGCGTAGCCCGGGATTAAGCCGATAAAGGTTGTGGAAGCACCCATCAGAATAATGGTGGAGATCATGACGACCTTTCGGCCTTTGCGATCGCCGAGCCAGCCAAAAAACAACGCGCCGATGGGCCGGGCAACAAAGCCGACTGACCAGGTCGCGAAGCTGGAGAGCAGCGCCATGGCTGGGGTTGATTCGGGAAAGAAGACGTCGCCAAAGATGATACCGGCAGCCAGGCCATAGAGCGCGAAATCCGCGTACTCCATTGCCGTTCCGAGCCAGCATGAGAAAGTGGCGCGCCAGAAATCTTTGCGGCCTGAAGGGGTGTCAAACCGCTCATCGGCGGCTGAAGTGGATGACAGTGATGCCTGCTGCTTAACGGAATTGTGTGCCGTCATAACCCTATCCCTGAATGAGTATGCAGATCGATAAACGCCCGTCCATGGGTCGATTCCCTGATGAAAGCGGAATCCCCCGGTGACGACGTTCAGTGGGCGAACCATGATGAAAGGTTAAAGGATTCCCTGGTGTTGGAATCGTATTCATCGCCCCCTTTCGCCGGTGTATTTTTCACCGGTCGCTTAAACTGAGCGAATATAACTTAACAATCGATGGAGCCTACTGTGCATCGGGCACCGTGAGCAATCACTGGGGACTTAGTGTATCTACGCGCGTAGATAAATCAATAGATCCTGACGATATTTGTTAGAAAAACTTCACTATAACATTCCGTCATCACCCATTTTTTGCGCAAATTCAGCGAGTTAACCGCCTTCTTATTGCACAAAAAAAGTCATCAGCGCCTGTAAGTTATCTGATTCACTAATCATTAAGCACGATAAAAGGGGCAACGTTCCCTTCATCATTTTCAGTTATCGCACGCGCAGATTACCTGCAAATGACACTGGCTGTTTATTCTGAAAAATCACCGTAAACACAGGCAATGCGTTACCCTGACCAAAAGGCCGGACAGAAATACGATGAAAATTATTCTGATGCGACACGGTAAACCTGACCACCAGGCGGCGGGTCGCCAGAGTGTGCAGGCACTGGCTGACTGGTGCGAAGCGTACGATCTGTCACAGGTCAGTGACGGACCGCCGCCGCGCAGCATCGAAATTGCCCGTCAGGCTACGTTTATCGTCTGCAGTCCCCTGCCCCGCGCGCAATCCTCACTGAGCCAGCTCGGTCTGGAACCCCATGAGGTTGATGCGCTGTTCAGCGAAGTCGCCGTGCCGCTGGTGAAAACCGGTGAGGTACAATTACCGACCGTGTGCTGGCTGGCCCTGCTGCGGCTTTTGTGGTTTTGCGGTTATGCAGGCGACGCGGAGTCGCTGCAACATGCACGCAGCCGCGCTTCGGCGGCGGCAGAAAAACTGATCGATCATTCACAGCAAGGCACGGTACTGCTGCTGGGCCACGGCATCATGAACAAAATGATTGCGCGTGAGTTACGAAAACGCGGCTGGCAGGCAGAGAAGCATGCCAGCAGCCGGCACTGGAGCACTGCGATCTATCATCGTCCGTTTATCTGACCGAGCGGAAAATAGCCCAGTACCTCACAGCCCGTGCCAACACGCGGCGTGGCAATGACTTTACGCTGTGCCAGATCGATCACACTCAGCGTGCCATCATCCTGATTGGCAATCAGCAGCTGTTGCCTGTCGGGCGTGAAGCAGCCATCCATCGGCATGTTACCCACGCTGATATCGCCCAGCGGATTCAGCAGATCGTCAAACAGTGTCACCCGCGGTTCCTGATCCCCTATTGCCACCAGCTGTTCGCCATCGGCGCTGAAGCGAACCACCTGACAAGGCTGCTGATGACCCGGCAACGTAATGCGCTGGCGAATACGGTGGCTCTGCCGATCGATCAGATAGAGCAGCGGCGCGTCAGCGGCACTGGCGACCAGATAAGGGTGTTTCGGTGATGCGGCAATGCCCGCAATCGGGCCAGGAAGCAGGATGGTATCGATCACCCGTCCTTCCGCTTCACAGAGATCCACAACGGTGATGGTCGCATCCTCTTCGTTATCCGTGAACAGCTTGCGGCCACTGGGTGACAGCGTCAGGCGATGCGCATTGTGAGAAGGAATCGGGATAATTTTTTCTACTTTGTCAGTCTGCGGATCGATCACCGCCACGGCGGCACTCTGCTCACAGCAGAGATAGACTTTGCCATCGCGCCCCAGCTGTCCGCTGTGGGGTGCCCGCAGCGGCGACAGATCGATAAAGCCACTGATCTCGCGACGCTGTAAATCAATGACCGCCACTTTATGACCCGGATGCGGGTTATTACCATGAACGCCGTCGCCATAAATAGGCACATAGGCCTTACCCCAGGGGGCCAGCATCAGGAGTTCATGCGGCCGCGGTGGAAAAGCGTTGAGTTCCCGCTCGACCGCGAAGGTTTCCGGATTAAGAAACAGGACGCGATTACCCTGTTTATCGACCGCCAGTAAACCGTAAGCTTCACTCTGCATGCGCACTCCTTTCTCAGTAAGTTCTTCTTAAGCGTAGACAATCCTCTTCAGCCTGTCTGATGCTGCGGATTGATGAGCCGGGCTTACCCCACCTATTAAGTGCAATATTCACGACTGCGGTGACCAGGCCTTATGTCAGCCCGATAATAAAGCATGATATTAAGATATTCCTTAATTAAGGGTTTCGTTATATTTAAATAAATGATTAACAGCGACCATATTATTATTTCGACAAGATGACCGGATTATTTCCGTATTATCCTAAAATCAAAAAAAGACATAGCTAATGTGTAAATAATGTTTTATTAAAAAGGTGCAGTGCAATTAAACAGCCGTGAGGAAACTTCCGCGCGCTAAACCACTGCGTCGCCACCAGGGAAAACCATTCATTCATTCCCGCACTCATCGGAATTGCAGCCAGTATGCAATGCCAGCCGTTGCCGCCGCACGCGGAACGGGCAGAGCCTGTACTGTGACGGGAAAATAAAAATAACAGGTGCACCATGACTTCACATCGCCAACGTCCAGCGCATAAAATCTGGCGTAACTGGAAAAGAATATCGTTCAGTAGCCAGATGTTATGGAATAAGAAACAGCAGAGACTCTGTCAGGCACCGGAATATGATCCGGGACAGGAAGATAATGTCGTATTGGTCTCGCAGCAGAAAGATCTGCCGGAGATTCCAAAAATTGTCTGGATGGTCTGGCATAACGATCACCTGCCCACCTCAATGGCGCTGAACATCAGTAAAATCCGGCGGGATAATCCCGATCACCAGGTGTATCTGATTACACAGCGCACGCTGTCGCAGTGGCTGCCCGAACTCAGCTTTATCTCTTCGGATCTGACGCTGGCCCATAAAAGTGAAATTATCCGGCTTGAGCTGATTCACCGTTATGGTGGCATCGGCATCGACTGCAGCACCCTGCTGTTTGAGAACCTCGCCTGGGTGCATCGCGCGCACGAGGCACGGCCAATGGATCTCATCGGTTACTACCGCGAGCAGTCAACGATGAACCTGCTGGCGCCGGTTACTGAGAGCTGGTTTCTGGCCGCGCCACCGCAAAACCCGTTTATTCGCGAATGGCTGAAACAACTGGCGCCGGTTAAAAACGTCGGTATCCGCAACTATTTCCATGAACTGAAGAAGCGCGATGATTTTCCGCTGATTGTGCAGAATATTGATAATCCCTCGCGCCAGCTCCTGTCGCTGGCACAGCAGGTTGCAATGCGTGAATACCGGCGGGCCAATCTCTATCTGCGTAAAGGCGAAGCCAGCGCCTGGTACTATCAGCGTTTACATGCCGACAGCAGCAGCGCCTTTGCGCAATCCGTGATGTTTCATCAGCGGCCACAGACGCCACCGCCGATTATCAAATTAACCGGCAACGAGCGGCTACATCTCGATTTCAATCTGCGGCTTGGTTTGTATAACCGCAGCAGTTTGATCGGCGAGATGATGCAGACCACACCGCCTGCGCTGGCATTGCCCTCAGCGGTCAAAGCGCGCGCGTAGCCACTGCGTGAACGTGGTGACCGCGCGGGGGACCTGCGCCGCCCAGGGCCGAACGATCCACAGGCGGGCTGCAAAGGCCTCAACAGGCTGCCACGCCGGCAGCACCTGCCGCAATGTACCGGCTGCCAGCGCCTCACGGGCGCTGAAATCGGGCAGCATCGCAATCCCCAGTCCCTGCAGCGCCGCATCGCGTATTGACTCGCTGTTGTTGGTGGCAAAGCTGCCCTGAATCCGCACCTGCACCTGTTCGCTATCCGTTGTCGTCTCAAACCGCCAGCGCGGTGACTCGATGCCACGTGGGTAGTAAAGACAGTTGTGCTGTTTCAGATCCTGTGGCGACTGCGGTACACCCTGCAGGCTGAGATAGGCGGGTGAGGCCACCAGCAACGTCCGGGTATCGCATAGCGGCAACGCGACATGGGTTTCCGGTAGCGTGTCACTGTGTCGAATCGCCAGATCAAAGCCTTCGCTGCTCAGTGACACGATGCGGTCGGTCACATCCAGCTGCAGACGCACCTGCGGATAGTCACGCAGAAACTCGCCAATGATTGGCACCAGTTGCTGACGGGCAAACGCCACTGGCGCGGTCATCCGCACCAGACCCCGCACAGGTCCGGCGGTATCGCGCACGCTGAAAAAACTCTGCTCGATGCGGGAAAACGGTTCGCGGAGCTCCTCCACCAGCTTCTCGCCTGCTGACGTCAGTCGCACACTGCGCGTGGTGCGCTGTACCAGCAACACACCCGCCATCTCTTCCAGCTCTTTGATTTTCTGACTCATCGCCGCTTTGCTGACGTCGAGCCGCTCTGCCGCGCGGGTAAAACTGCCCTGCTCTGCCAGTACGGTTAGCCAGTGCAGATGATCCCACAGCGCATCCGTTTTCATCTCTTTCATTGTGATTGTTCACTATAGCGAATAATTATTTCAGGCTACGCGCTTTTTCCCGCCGGATAAAGCGGTCACCATAGCGTTATTAATCATGATGAGGAATTCGCTATGCCACTGCTGCAATTTGATGTTATTCAGGGTCGTTCAGAATCCGAACTTCGTACACTACTGGATGCAGCGCACCGCGCTGTGCTTACGGCCTTTAACGTGCCTGAACGCGATCGCTACCAGATTGTTCAGGAAAACAAGCGCTATCAGATGGTGTTTCAGGATACCGGACTGGGATTTACACGCAGCGATAATCTGGTGATGGTGCGGGTCTATACCAGCCCACGCAGCAGCGAACAGAAACAGCATTTTATGGCGGAGCTGGCACGTGAGCTGCGCGAACATTGTGGTGTGCAGGGCAACGATTTAATGATCAGCTTTATCACCAACGACAAAGGTGACTGGAGTTTTGCCGACGGCGAAGCACAATATCTCACCGGCAAACTCTGAAAAACGTCCTGACCTCTGCTCTGCCGACGGTGCGCGCCAGCCACCGTCACGCCTGATAACCTCCCTTCTGGAATGACAATAAACCAATCTGCTCTCCACCGCACAATTCGGGCCGGATATGTTGCAGCCGGATGACAGCCAATATAGATTGTCGAAAAACCATCCCCCGAAGATGGCTGGTTGCGTGAAGCCTCGCGTAACCCTGAAAAGAGGATTTCCCATTGTCCGAATTGGTGTCCGTCGCCTTGTTTCTGGCCGCTATTGCCATTTATTCCTGTAAAGCCGGGCGTAACAAATTCTGGTTTATTGTTGTTCTGATTCTGCTGGTGCTTTTCGTTGTGCTGAACGCCACGCTCTATGCCAGCAACTATTTTACGGGTGACGGCATCAACGATGCGGTGCTGTATACCCTGACCAATAGCCTGACCGGCGCGGGCGTCAGTAAATATGTGGTGCCGGCGATTGGGCTGATCATCGTACTGTTTCTGCTGTTCTGTCTGCTGTCGTGGATTCTGCGTCGGCGTAAGCGTCCCCATCACATGGGCTGGTCGCTGCTGGCGGCTGTCTGCGCGCTTGGCTCCGTGCAGACCACCCCGGCTTTTCGCCAGGTCGCAACGCTGATTGTGTCGCATACCCAACTGGCGGATTCTGACTTCGACAACTTCTACAGAGTGCCGCGTAATCGCATTGAGCAACCGCACCTCAACGTGGTTTACATTTATGGTGAAAGCTTAGAGCGCACCTATTTTAACCCCATCGCTTTTCCTGGCTTAGCGCCGGAGTTAAGCCGGCGGAAAGAGCAGAGCATCGACTTCAGCGAAACCGAACAGCTGCCTGGCACCGATTACACTATCGCGGGCATGGTTGCCTCACAGTGTGGCATTCCGCTGTTTGCGCCGTTTGACGGCAATGCATCGGCGTCACTCTCCAGTTTCTATCCCCAGAACGTCTGTCTGGGCGACATCCTGAAAAACTCCGGCTACCAGAACTGGTTTATTCAGGGCGCCGATCTGCGTTTTGCCGGTAAAGATATCTTCCTGAAATCGCACGGTTTCGATCCCGAAAACCTGTATGGTTCGCAGGAACTGAAAAGCCGCGTTGCCGATCCCACCTACCGCAATAACTGGGGTTATTACGACGACACCGTGCTGGATGAAGTCTTTGAGAAATATCAGGAACTCTCACAGGCCGGTAAACCTTTTGCGCTGTTTACCCTGACCGTCGACACCCATCATCCTGACGGGTTTATCTCGCGCAGCTGCGATCGCCGGAGTTATAGCATTGAGGGCAAACCAAACCAGTCATTCAGTGCAGTCGCCTGTTCGCAGGAGCATGTTGCGCGTCTGATTTCGCGCATACAGGCGTCACCGTGGTTCAAAAATACCGTGATTGTGGTGAGTTCCGATCATCTGGCGATGAACAACACGGCGCATGCGTGGCTGGTTAAACAGCCTCGTCGCAATCTGTTTATGGTGATTCGCGGCGATAAACCGCAGGCGGAGCTGATGGAGGCGAAGCGCAGCACGCTGGATAATGGCGCCACGCTGCTGGATATTCTCGGTGGTGACAATGCGATTGGGCTGGGCCGCAGCAGCCTCTCCTCGATTTCGCTCTCCACCCAGTTCGACGATATGAAAAGTAAGGTGACGAGCTGGAAACCCGACATCATCCAGTTGTGGAACTTCCCGAAGAAAATAGACAACTTCACGGTGAATCAGGCGAAGAATACCTTCAGCTTCTCAGGTACCACCTTTAAATTGCCGATTCTGTTCCGTATCAGTGACAAGCATGTAGAGCCGATGCCGGAAGGAGAATATTCGGCTCCGCTGCGCTATCAGCTGGCCGATTTCGCCGCCGCTGATAAATTTCTCTGGGTCGATCGCTGTTTTAAAATGGCGCGGCTCTGGCAGCCTTCGCTGGCCCTCTCCGGCGATCTCTGTGTGGCGATGGGGCAGTTCGGTGGCACGCCGTCGGTGACGCACGTCGATAAAGCGCAGTGGAAAGGCAAAGTGAAGTTCCCGGACGGCGCCGTCAGCGATGCGCGTTACCAGCAGAACCTGGCGCAGCTTCGTATTGAAGATAACAATATTCGCTACAGCGCCGACAGCTTTCGACTCGACGTGCCCGGCGCACCGGAGAGTGTTAAAAGCTTTAGCGGCATCTCACGACCAGAAATCTGGGGACGCTGGTCTAACGCCAATCTCGCACCAGAAGTGCATATCGACTATGTCGATGCGCTGCCCGCAAAGTTCGATCTGGTGATCACCGCGCGCGCGTATGGCCCTAACGCACACCGGGCCATTCCGGTTCGGGTCGGCGACCAGCAACAGTTGCTGTCGCTGGGTGAAGAGGTTTCGACGCATACCCTGCATTTTGACAATCCAACTGCCAGCCATCGTCTGGTGATTGCACCACCGGAGCCGCAACTGAGTAACACCGGCAATATCACCGGTCAGGATCCGCGCAAATTAGGCATTGGTATGGTTGAAATTAAAATCGTGCCACAGTCATAACGCCCATTTTTCTGGTCACGCCTCTGCGGATTCCCGCAGAGGCCCATCACCTGAAATCCTGTCTGACTTCACCGGGTCAGTTCCCCGCTCAGGGCCTGTCGCGCAGCGCTTCCAGCTTCTCGCGCTGCTGACCGTCGGCGGTAAAGTTATCTTCGGCCAGCCAGCGCTGCATCCCCTTTTTCACCTGTGGCCATTCGCTGTCGATAATCGAGAACCAGCTGGTGTCACGCGAACGCCCTTTATAGACGATGGCCTGACGGAACTCGCCTTCAAAACGGAAACCAAGCCGTGCCGCCGCTTTTCGTGAAGGGGCATTACAGCTGTCGCACTTCCATTCATAACGGCGATAACCTAGCGTCTCAAAGGCATAACGCATCAGCAAAAAATGCGCTTCCGTTGCCATGCGGGTCTGCTTCAGCCGGGGTGAGAAAGCGACATGCCCGACCTCCATCACGCCATGTTCAGGCTGGATGCGCATTAAAGATAGAGTGCCCACCGCCTGCTCTGTAGCAAGATCGATCACCGCGAAATGCAGTGGATCGCGACTGGCCTCCAGTTGCTTTGCATAATCCTGAAATGCCTGCCGGTCACTAAATGGCCCCATAAACATGTAAGTCCAGTCACGCCCATCCTCAGCCTGCGACCACGCCTCAAACAGGGCATCGCTATGCCGTGCCACGCTGTAAGGCTCCAGCCGGCACGCCTGCCCAGTGAAAATCTGATGCTGCGGTAATGGACGGGGTTGCCAGTCTGATAGAGGCTGACCGACCGGCTGACCATATTGATTAGTATGTTGTGACATGCTGCCTCCCGGCTACAGATGATATCTGCAGATTGCCACTATCATGGTGGGTTAAAAAGTACCACAATCATGAAAAATGATAGATCCACGGGAGCAGACGATGAAGCCACAGATCCCCCCTTTGCTGCTGGCTCCATTGATACCAGCCGGCGGGACAACGCTGCAGCAGCAACTTTATCAGCGGATAAAGCAGGGCATTTTGCAGGGTCAGCTTGCTGCAGGAACAGGGTTACCTTCCACACGTCAGCTGGCACTTGAGCTACAGGTTTCACGTAATACGGTGCTTAACGTCTGGACACAGCTTCAGGCAGAGGGCTATCTGATGAGCGATAGGCATGGCAGCCGTATCAGCTCACTGGCTTTGCCGGCCCGGCAGGCGGATGACGACACGTTAGCCAGCTGGCCGCTGGCAAAACGGATGGATCCCTTTTATCTAAGTCAGTGGGCCGACACCGGCTCACTACCCCTGCGTCCCGGCATACCCGCCCTGAACCATTTCCCGATGGCGGCATGGCGACGAGCGCTGAGTCAGGTAACGCACCACACACCACCGCAGCTACTCGGCTATGGCGATCCGCTCGGCGATCCCGAACTGCGTGCTGTACTGGCGCAACAGTTGCGGATCACACGCGGTGTACGTTGTGATGCCGGACAGATTGTGATTACCGAAGGTGTGCAGCAGGCGCTTACGCTGTGCGTCGCCCTGCTAAGCAATCCGGGCGACCATGGCTGGATTGAAGATCCGGGTTATCGCGGTGCCAAAGCGGCTCTGCAGGGCGGGGAACTTAACGTGATCCCCATCTCCACCGATCACCAGGGGCTGGCCCCTCAGCCGATACACTGGGAACAGACCCCGCCCCGTCTGATCTACACGACGCCCACCCATCAGTATCCCACCGGAGCAGTAATGAGTGCGTCCCGTCGTTTGGCGCTGATTGCTGCTGCGCAACAGCATCAGGCGTGGATTATTGAAGATGATTATGATGGCGACTTCCATTACCACGGTGAGCCTATTATGGCGATGCAGGGCATGACAGATAATGCCCCGGTTATCTACCTCGGCTCATTCAGCAAGACCCTGTTCCCTGCGCTGCGTATCGGTTTTATGGTGCTGCCCGCGCCGCTGGTCAAGCGTCTTCGACCGGCACTGCATCAGATCCTGCGCGGCGGAAACCGTCTGGAGCAGCAGGCGCTGACCCGTTTTATTCTCAATGGTGATTATCGTCGCCATCTGGGCAAAATGCGTCGTCTCTATCGTCAGCGACAGGCATTGCTGCGAACCGGACTACAGCGCGCTGCGGGTCAGGCGATTTCGTTGCTGGGCGGTAACAGCGGTATGCATCTGGTGCTGCCACTCGAGCCTCATCGGGATGACGTCGCCATTACCCGCAAGCTGCACCAGGCTGGCTACGCGCCTGGTGCTCTTTCGACTTTCTATCTGACTGAACCGGTGCAGCAGGGGCTGGTTATTGGATATGGTAACTGCAGAGACACACAGATTACCGCAGCCACAGGCCAGCTAAGTCGATTACTTGGCTGGCCCGGCTAACGTGATCATTTCGCGCTGATGAGGCTGGCCGGTGCGGCAATCGACTGGCGAATCATCAGACGGGCATCAAAGCGCGGCATCGGCCCGACGGCTTCGCCGCGTATCTCTGCAATCAGGCGTCGTGCCGCTTCACGGCCCATCTCATAGACTGGCTGTGCCACCACCGTCAGCGGCGGGGTGACAATCTCACTCCACGGAAAATTGTCATACATAACAAATGAGAGATCGGCAGGGATTCGCAGTCCGCGCTGCGTCACTTCACGCAGCAGCCACATCGCGACCACGCTGTCAGAGGCCACCAGCGCCGTGGGCGGCTGCGGACGCTGCCACAGCTCGGCCACGATACGGGCGATTTCCACTTCATCCAGCGCGTTCACTTTCACCAGCGTCGGATCAAATTCCACACCCGCGGCGGCAAAGGCCTGCATCATGCCGCCGACGCGCTGGGCGACTGGCGTCAGGCCAAAATCGCCTGGCGTGCTGTAGTCGGTTGCCAATGCCATGCTGGTGATATAGGCGATATAACGGTGGCCTGCCTCCAGTAACTGGGCGGTGGCGTCTGCGGCGACATCAGTAAATTCGCAGCAGATCGCCTCTACTTTAAGGCCATTCACAGCGCGATCAAACAATTTCACTGCTCTGCCCTCCTCCAGAACCTGAGTCAGGTGACTGTTGAGATGGTGCTCTGAACAGCAGGGCGCAACGATAATGCCGTCAACCCGCTTTTCCAGCATCACCCGCACCGCATCCTGCTCAGCCTGCAGCTTTTCATCGCTGTTACTGAGCAGCAGATGGTAACCGGCCGTGCGCGCCACATCGGCCATGCCGCGCAGCGCCAGGCCAAAGTGGGGATTTTCGATATCGCCGACAATCACTCCAATGGTATTGGAACGTCCTGTGTTCATGCTGCGGGCCAGAGCATTCAGACGGTAGCCCAGCGCGGTGGCGGCGCTGTTGACCCGCTCCTGCACTTCATCACTGACTGCCCCATAGCCTCCCAGCGCGCGCGCCGCCTGAGCTTTAGAGACTTTTGCTGCGCGTGCCACATCCGCCACGGTAGGCGCTTTCGATTGCCGTTTCTGACTCGTCATAATTATTTTGAATCACAGGTTGATGACAGGAATATTGACGCCGAAAAAAGGCTGTGCTTAAACTCATTGTAACCCCTTGAGACCGGTCTCACAATGCCCATGTCTTAAGGTGCCACCTGTGTTGAGACCGGTCTCAATTATAATCGCTGGCTCAACAGTCTCTGATGTTTAAACCTGCAAAAACGGATGAGCTATGAAATCGCAAACCCCCCGGGGCAAACTGCTGGGCACACTGCTCGCACTCTGTTCACTTTCGTTCTGTACGCTGGCTGCCAGCGATAACAATCCTTATGGGCTGATCGAACCCGACCAGCTACGCATCGCCAGCGTCGGCGACTCCAAACCCTATACCTTCACGGATGCCAGCGGTCAGTTCACCGGCTTCGACGTCGAATTCTTCAGAAATGTCGCCCACCGAATCGGAATCGATAAGGTCGATTTTATTGGTCAAGACTTCTCGGCGATTATGCCAGCAGTGGCCAATGGTCAGTATGACGCGGCGGTGGCGGCTATCGGCATCACCCCGGCGCGGGAAAAGACGGTCGACTTTTCAACCGGCTATCTGGCGGGATTTCTCACCGTTCTCACCCGCGCTGACAGCGGCGTGAAGAATGTCGCCGGCCTGGCGAAACACCGGCTTGGCGTCGTTCAGGGCACGCTGCAGGAGAGCTATGCCGTCGAACACTTCACCCAGACCGATCTTGTCCGCTTCCCGGATAACAACAGCGCCGTTTCCGCACTCAACAACGGCACGTTAGACGCCATCTTCCTCGACTATGAGGCGGCAAAAAGCTATGCCGAACGCTTCAGGCTGGTCTCTGCCGCCGACATCCCCTCGTTTGATGCACCGGCCGGCATTGCCATTGCCAAAGGCAAGCCCGCCTTCAAGGCCGCACTGGACAAGGCCATCAAAGCCGCCATGCAGGATGGCACCTGGCAACGGCTCTATGA
Source organism: Pantoea jilinensis (assembly GCF_019104105.1). Classification (NCBI taxonomy): domain Bacteria; kingdom Pseudomonadati; phylum Pseudomonadota; class Gammaproteobacteria; order Enterobacterales; family Erwiniaceae; genus Pantoea; species Pantoea jilinensis. Next base: position 3,497,850 of record NZ_CP077746.1, read on the forward strand.
GAAATGGTTTCCCGGATCGCCGATGCCAAAACAGTATCTGCCTGGCGGCCAGTAAAGAGGCGGACGTTCGCGTCCTGAGTTAACCGGGGGAACCCCCGCCCTGCATGGAGACGGCGATGGACTTGCTCACCATTCTTTCCCGCACCTTCTTTGATTTTCCATCAATGATGGAAGTGCTGCCGCAGATGCTGGCCACCGGACTGGTCAACACGGTGATTATCTCGCTGGCGGCAACGCTGCTCGGCACGCTGTTTGGTCTTCTGCTGGCGCTGATGGGCATCTCGCCTTCACGCTGGCTGCGACTGCCTGCCCGGCTCTATACCGATCTGTTTCGAGGTCTGCCCTCTATTCTAACTATTCTTCTGATTGGTCAGGGCCTGGCGCGATTCAGCTATCAGCTGTTCGGTCCGACACCCTACCCACTGGGGATCTTCGCGCTTAGCCTGATCGCCAGCGCCTATATGGGCGAGATTTTCCGCGCCGGTATTCAGAGTGTTGAACGCGGCCAGATGGAAGCCTGCCGCGCGCTGGGGATGAGTTATGGACGGGCAATGCGACTGGTGGTGATCCCGCAGGGGATCCGCCGCGTGCTGCCCGCCATCGTTAACCAGTTTATCGCCATCATCAAAGATTCCTCGCTGGTCTATCTACTGGGCCTGATGACCCAGCAGCGCGAGCTGTTCCGCGTGGGTCAGGATGCGGCGGTACTCACCGGCAATCTCTCGCCCCTGATGCTGGCCGGACTGTTCTATCTGATCATCACCGTACCGCTGACGCACATGGTCAACTATGTCGATGTGCGTTATCGCACTGGTCGCCGTCGCCTGACGGTTCCGCAAAGCGGCTTAAAAGAGGTGGATGAAGTCAGGCCGCCCAGCGGCGCACTGATCACGCATCCCCGCATCGGAGGCAACCATGAATAACCTGAGCAGCACAACGGACGCGACCTGGCACGGTGCCAGCCTGGAGCTGCGCGAGCTGACGCTGGCCTATGGCCCGATTGAGGTGCTGCGTAAGGTCTCGCTGCGGGTTGCGCCTGGCAGCACCACCTGCATCATCGGGCCATCCGGCTCAGGTAAATCGACACTGCTGCGCGGCATCAACCGACTGCATGAGCCGCAATCGGGAGATGTCCTGCTGGCTGACCGATCCGTGCTGCACGACAAGCCCGATACGCTGCGGCTGCGGATTGGCATGGTGTTTCAACACTTCAATCTCTTCCCCGATCACAGCGCGCTGGAGAACGTGGCGCTGGCCCCGTGGCGGGTCAAAGGCCTGCCCAAAGCGCAGGCGATGGCGATAGCGCGTCAGCGGCTGGAAGAGGTCGGGCTGGGTCAGCGCGCAGACCACCGGCCACGCGATCTCTCCGGCGGCCAGCAGCAGCGTGTCGCGATTGCCCGTGCGCTGGCGATGGATCCCGAAGTCATGCTGTTTGACGAGGCGACCTCCGCGCTCGATCCCGAACTGGTGAAAGGTGTCCTGACGCTGATGGCGGATCTCTGTCGTCGCGGCATGACGATGGTAGTGGTGACACATGAAATGGGCTTTGCGCGCAAAGTGGCGGATCAGGTGGTGTTTATGGATGAAGGCGAGATTGTTGAAGCCGGGCCGCCGGGCGCCATTTTTGATGCACCGCAGTCACCGCGTCTGCAACGTTTTCTCTCTGAAGTGCTGTAACTGAGTAAGGAACCTGATAATGGCAGTAAAAACTGAAATGAACGTGGTGGTACTGGGTGGTGGCGTCATCGGTGTGTCGACGGCGCTGGAGCTGACAAAACGCGGTGCCACCGTCACACTGGTGACCGAAGCCGCGCTCTGTTCCGGGGCATCGGGACGCTCGCTGTCGTGGCTTAACTCGGCGGGTGAACGCTCCTTGCCCTATCACGCGCTGCGTATGGCGGGCATTGATCGCTATCGCACCTTATTTGCTCAGCATCCTGACCTCGACTGGCTGCGTTTTGATGGCGGGGTCTGTTGGTTTAGCGACGATGAGGCCGGAACGCAGGCGCGGCATGCCTATGAAAAAGCACACGGCTACGACTCACAGCTCATAACCGCGGATACCGTGGCGCAGGCAGATGCGACGATCGATCCCGATGCGCTGCCGTCACAGGCGATATTCAATCCCGGTGAAGGCTGGGTCAGCCTGCCACACCTGACCGATTATCTGGTGAATCAGTTCCGGGCGCGCGGGGGTGAAGTGATAGAGCACGCCGGTAAAACCAGTGTGATCACCGGGCATGGCCGTGCCTGCGGCATCCGCAGTGATCTGGGAGAACTGCGGGCTGATGCGGTGGTAGTCGCCTGCGGCCCCTGGACACCGGATGTGGTTGCACCACTGGGCGTATCGATCCCCAACGGATCGCCCGTCTCAATGCTGGTGATCACTGAACCAAGCCAACATGAACTCAAAGCGGTGCTGAACACGCCACGCGCCGCTATCCGGCCCAACCCTGGCAACCGTTACGCTCTGGATCATGACTGGTATGAGGAAGATATCCAGCCACTGGCCGGAGGCGATTACCATATTGATAAGCAGGTGGTGGTGAAGCTGGCGGACGAAGCGAGCAGGCTATTACGTGGCAGCGAGTCGCTCAGCGTCCAGAGCTGGAAAATTGGCCTGAAGCCGATTCCCGGTGATGGCGATCCGGTTCTGGGCCAACTGCAGAAGGTGCCGGGCTGTTTTGTCGCGTTCACGCATTCGGGCGCAACGCTGGCGCTGATTGTCGGAGAATTACTGGCGGAAGAGATCGTAAGCGGTGAGAAGCATCCGATGCTGGCGAGCTTTGGTGCGGAGCGTTTCAGCTAAAAAAAGCCGGTCATTGCGACCGGCTGATTTTATTTAACCGCGGAAGAAGATATCGCCTGATTTACCCATGACGATTTTGCCGGTGTCATTGGTAATAAGAATGTAGTTGGCGTTGATATAGGCCCAGTGGGTATTTGCCTGCGGGGCGGGCAGATTACGCTTTTGCCACTCGGTGATGGTGTACGTTTTATCGGTGTACTTCTCTGGCACGATGTCACCGATTTTGTACTCTTTGTAGTCGATGATGATGGTGCTGAGTTCGTAATTAGGGCGTGCGCCGTTGGACGGTGCCGGAGAAGTCGGCGTCGTCGGCGTAATGCCATCATTAGATTGTGAGCTGGTCTGCGGCTGGTTTTGCGCGGCACCGGTGTCCGGCTGAGCGCTGCCCGTATCAGGCGTAGCGGGCTGGGCACCCGGGTTTGCAGGCTGAATCTGCGGTGGTGGCGGAACGCTATCCGTTGCTTCGCCAGCAGCCTGTACAGCGGGGATCAGGCTCAGTGAGCCAACCAGTAATCCCATTGATAAAAGTACACGTTGAGTCCTGCGCATAATGATTTCCACGTTGAATTTTGACAGTCAGGCTAAAATTTATCGCACTTCAGTTCCGGTACGCTAATGCTATGTGTAAGGCAAAACAGCGCGATTCACTTTACTGCGCACAGCTCAGGTAACGGATCACTGTGCGACCACTTTATCCTGAGTTGCCAAATCGACCAACAACGCAATGCCTAAATAGTTGCTCCAGTTAAAGCCGTTCTGCAGCACCACAATCGCATTGCCATGACGTATATCGTAGCCGATAAAACTGGCATAGCCGCCAATATAGCCCACCTGATAAGTGATCTGCTGTCCTTCAATGGTGTCGGTGACCCAGGCGATATTCTGCGCCTGCGCGCCCTGCTGATACCACGGCCGGTTCACCGCCGCAAAAGCCCGACCCTGCGCCGTATCATCGGTGGCATTGAGGTGCGCGCGCAGATAGGCACTCAGATCGCGCGCATTGCTATAAAGACTGGCCGCGGCCACCATGTTGCCGTGAAAATGCCAGTCAGGCGTCAGCGTGCCACGGCGGATAAATTTCGGCTGATCGCCTGCATGGCCCAGCGCACGCAGCGGATAGCCCGACAGTGTTTCCGGGACAAAACTGCTTTGACTCATCTTTAGCGGGGTAAAGATAAGCTGTGACGCCAGCGTCTGAATCTCCTGATGAAAACGGGTGCGTATGATAAAACCGAGCAGCGCATAGCCGAGATTGGAGTAGTGTGGCATGCGTACCGCAGGTGCAGAGAAGTCCGCCAGATAAGTCAGCAGCCTGTCACTGTCGAGATTGCCATAGAAATTCTCGCCAGTGCCCAGATAACCCACGAACTGCAACAGCATCGGCAGGTCCATATCCTGACGCGGCAGGCCTGAGGTATGCGTCACCAGTTGCAGCAGGGTGATGCGCTGCGCATCAGCACTAAGATGAACCTCTTTCGGTAGCAGGTCGGCCAGCGTATCACTCCAGCGCAGCTTACCCTGTTCAACCAGCTGGATAATCACTTCAGCCGTCACGCCTTTACTCAGCGATCCCAGCGCAAACAGGGTATCGGGCGTGACAGGATAGTGATGCACCCTGTCAGTGACGCCAAACGGGTAATAGCGGGTCGGGCCGCCGTGATGAATAACGGCAATGCTGATGCCGGGAACCTGCTTCTGCTGCATGTAGTGATGCACGATGTCATCGACATTTTCGTGAAAGGTGGCGTGCGTCAGATAAACGCGGTCGCCTACCGGCGCGGAGGTTTGCGACAGGGTTCCACAGCCCGCCAGCAGGAAGATCATGACGGGCATAAATCGCATTATGACTCTGCCGATCCCGTGGCTGCTATCGGCCAGCCGTGCGAGGTATACAGCTAAAGCCTGGCTGCCGGAAAATCCACTTTTCATTTAATAATCATCAGGTTAATTTTATTTACTACGCAGCAGCCTCTCTGCAGCGCAAAAATGTACCACAAAGTGCAGCAGGCTATCGCCTGCATAATGGGGTCAAAATGGTGTTAAACGCGGTTTAACCTCATGCCAGCGCCGGACAGGGTTAGCTGTGTTGAACGCCCACAAGGGTGTACACTGCTGCGGTTTTAAGGCTCAACGCCGCGCTGAAATTTTCACATGCCCGGGAGGCAACCGCATGAAAGAAGGCCCACTGTCCGAGAAAGAGCTGCAATGGCTGGAAGATATGCTGGAAAAATATGGCAGCGAAGCGTCGATTATTGATGTCTCCGAGCTGGATGGTCTGCTGACTGCCGTTCTCTCCGGCCCCACTACCGTTGAACCCAGCCAGTGGCTGGTGGCCCTTTGGGGCGGCGAGAAGCAGATTCCAAAATGGAGCAACGAGCGTGAAATGACGCGCTTTATGTCGCTGTGCTTCCAGCATATGAATGATGTGGCTGATCGTTTATCTGAGTTCCCGGAGCAGTTTGAACCGCTGTTTGGCATCCGCGAGATGGAAGGTCTGGAATTTACCGTGGTGGAAGAGTGGTGCTTCGGTTACATGCGCGGTGTCGCGCTGACCGACTGGTCTGCCCTGCCTGCGGATCTGCAGCCTGCGCTGGACGCTATCGCTCTGCACGGCGTGGAAGAGAATCTCGAAAAGATCGACGCCATGACGCCAGACGAAATGGAAGCCAGCATTGAGGCGATCCGCCCTGCCGCCCTGGCGCTGCACGATCACTGGATCTCTCAGCCGGAAGCGATTCCCGTGCCTCAGAAACCGGTCGCGGCAGAGAAACTGCCTGGCCGCAACGATCCCTGCCCGTGCGGCAGCGGCAAAAAATATAAGCAGTGCTGTCTGCATTGATTGACTGCTTAGCCTCACGCTCTGCCGGGCGGCTATTTGGCCCGGCATGCTTCTCTCACGATCCACGACAGTTTGACCTGCATCACTCTACCCATCCCCTTACCTGAATAGACTGCTCACGACTTGAACAGCTTCACGCTTATCGCTAAGGTAAGCGCGATTTTACCCGTCAGGAATAACCATGATCACCATCGCGCTGATTGACGATCACCTCATCGTCCGCTCCGGCTTTGCCCAGCTGCTGAGCCTGGAATCTGATTTCCAGGTGGTGGCGGAATTTGGTTCCGGCCGTGAGGCGCTGGCGGGTCTGCCCGGCAGGAGCGTGCAGGTCTGCATCTGCGATATCTCAATGCCGGACCTTTCCGGACTGGAGCTGCTGAGCCTGTTGCCCACGGGAATAGCCACTATCATGCTCTCTGTCCATGACAGCCCGGCACTGGTGGAGCAGGCGCTGAATGCCGGTGCGCGTGGCTTTCTTTCCAAACGCTGTCGTCCCGATGAGCTGATCGCGGCGGTGCGCACGGTCTCCACAGGCGGCTGTTATCTGACGCCAGAGATTGCGATCAAGCTGTCCACCGGTCGGCAGGACCCGCTTACCCGACGTGAACGTCAGGTGGCGGAAAAACTCTCACAGGGCATGGCGGTTAAGGAAATTGCCGTTGAGCTGGCGCTGTCACCGAAAACCGTACATGTCCATCGCGCGAATCTGATGGAGAAGCTCGGCGTCAGCAATGATGTGGAGCTGGCGCGCCGCATGTTTGATGGCTGGCAATGAGTCCTTTTGTTTCGCGGCTGATCTCCGTTGTCGCCAGCTTTTTTATCTTTTCGGCGGCCTGGTTCTGCCTGTGGAGTATCAGCCTGCATCTGGTGGAACGCCCGGAACTGGCGGTGCTGCTATTCCCGTTTGGCCTGCGTCTGGGGCTGATGCTGCAATGTCCACGCGCTTACTGGCCGGTGCTGCTGGCAGCTGAGTGGATCATGCTGGTCTGGCTGGCGAAGGTGGTCGCGCTGGCGCATCTGCCGCTGTTAATGGCGGGCAGTGTACTGACGCTGCTGCCAGTGGCGCTGATCTCCCATTACCGCCATCAGCGTGACTGGCGCACGCTGCTGAGCCAGGGTGCGGCACTGATCGCCGCGGCGCTGCTGCAATCTCTGGCGTGGGCGGGACAGCAGGAGATGCTGAACGCCCTGCTACTGACGCTCACCGGTGGTCTGACGCTGGCCCCGACCTGCCTGGTCATCTGGCACTATCTCACCAGCACCCGCTGGCAGCCGCTGGGGCCGTCGCTGGTCTCACACCCGGTCAACTGGCGCGCCCGGCATCTTATCTGGTATCTGCTGCTGTTTGTCATCAGTCTCTGGTTGCAGCTTGGCCTGCCCGCTGAACTGTCGCGCTTTACGCCATTCTGTCTGGCGCTGCCGATTATTGCTCTGGCCTGGCACTACGGCTGGCAGGGTGCGCTGATCGCGACGCTGATGAATGCAATCGCGCTGATCGCCAGCCAGACCTGGCACGATCATCCGGTCGATCTTCTCCTCTCACTACTGGCCCAAAGTCTGACCGGACTGCTGCTGGGTGCGGGTATCCAGCGGCTGCGCGAGTTGAATCAGTCGCTGCAGAGCGAGCTGGCGCGCAACCGGCTGCTGGCGGAACGGCTGGTCGAAACAGAAGAGAACGTACGCCAGGAGGTGGCGCGCGAACTGCACGATGATATCGGTCAGACGATTACGGCAATCCGCACCCAGGCGGGCATTGTGCAGCGCCTTGCGCCGGATAATGGCCGGGTGATCCAGAGCGGCGTCCATATTGAGCAGCTCTCACTCGGTGTCTACGATTCAGTGCGGCGACTGCTGGGACGTCTGCGACCCCGCCAGTTAGATGACCTGTCACTTGAACAGGCAGTCCGCTCCCTGATGCGTGAGATGGAGCTGGAGGATTGCGGCATCGTCAGTCACCTTGAGTGGCGTATTGATGAGACGCTGCTGAGCGAAGCGCAGCGCGTCACGCTGTTTCGCGTCTGTCAGGAGGGGCTGAACAACATTGTAAAACACGCCAGCGCCAGCGCCGTGATGCTGAAAGGCTGGCAACAGGATGGTCGCGTTTTGCTGGTGATTGAAGATGATGGCTGCGGTCTGCCGCCAGGTTCCGGTCAGCAAAGCTTTGGTCTGGTCGGGATGCGCGAACGCGTGAGTGCGCTGGGCGGCTCCCTGACGATCTCCTGCACCCATGGAACCCGCGTCAGCGTGCATCTGCCGCTGCGTTCGGCCTGAGGAATCACCGTGTTTAACTTCCTGAAAACGCCCGCTAACGCCGCCCCGCTGCAGGACAAAGGTGAGATTGATAGCCGCTATCGCTACTGGCGACGGCACATCATGTCAACCATCTGGATCGGCTATGCCCTGTTCTACTTTACCCGCAAAAGCTTCAACGCGGCAGCACCTGAAGTGATCGCCAGCGGTGTGATGATGCGAACCGATATCGGCCTGCTGGCGACGCTGTTTTACATCACTTATGGCCTGTCGAAGTTCTTCTCCGGTATCGTCAGTGACCGCTCCAATGCCCGCTATTTTATGGGACTGGGGCTGATCGCTACCGGCGTGGTCAATATCCTGTTTGGCTTCTCCACCTCGCTATGGGCTTTTGCGCTGCTGTGGACCATCAACGCCTTTTTCCAGGGCTGGGGCGCGCCGGTCTGCGCGCGCCTGCTGACCAACTGGTATTCGCGTAACGAGCGCGGCGGCTGGTGGGCATTATGGAACACCGCGCACAACGTTGGCGGTGCGGTTATCCCGATCGTTATCGGCGCGGTGGCACTGCACTATGGCTGGCGAACCGGGATGATGATTGCGGGCAGTTTAGCGATACTCGCCGGACTGTTTCTCTGCTGGCGTCTGCGCGACCGGCCTCAGACTGTCGGCCTGCCCACTGTAGGCGACTGGCGACAGGATGAGATGGAGATGGCGCAGCAGCAGGAAGGCGCAGGTCTGAGTCGCAAAGCGATCCTGACCCGCTACGTGCTTTTCAATCCCTATATCTGGCTGCTGTCATTGTGTTACGTGCTGGTCTATGTGGTTCGCGCCGCGCTCAATGACTGGGGGAATCTTTACATCTCCGACACGCTGGGGGTGGATCTGGTGACGGCCAACTCGGTAGTCACCCTGTTTGAGCTGGGCGGTGTGATAGGCGCGCTGGTCGCGGGATGGGGCTCGGACAAGCTGTTTAATGGCAACCGTGGCCCCATGAACCTGATTTTTGCAGCCGGGATTTTGCTTTCCGTCGGCTCACTGTGGCTGATGCCCTTTACCAGTTACGTGATGCAGGCCGCCTGCTTTTTTACTACCGGTTTCTTTGTCTTCGGCCCGCAGATGCTGATCGGCATGGCGGCTGCCGAGTGTTCGCATAAAGAGGCGGCGGGCGCGGCAACCGGCTTCGTCGGTCTTTTCGCCTATCTCGGCGCGTCACTCTCCGGCTGGCCGCTGGCGTGGGTAATCGACGTCTGGCACTGGAGCGGCTTCTTTGCGGTGATTGCCACGGCGGCGGGGATATCCGCCCTGCTGCTGTTGCCGTTTTTAAATGCTCAGGCGCCGAGATCCCTGCCTGAAGCGTGATACGCCTCTCCTTTTTGCCCCAGGTGGGACAAAACTAAGAAATTTTCCTGGTTTCGCCTGGATGCTGTCTCAGGCCAGTCTGGCGGCAAGTTTTTACAATGCCAGCCATTAGCTGCCCATTGCAGCTATTCCAACCAGGAGAATCCCCTTACATGCTGGCATTCCTCAAACAGGTGCGCAGACCAACGCTGGATCTGCCAATCGAACTGCGGCGCAAGATGTGGTTCAAGCCGTTTATGCAGTCCTATCTGGTGGTCTTTATCGGCTACCTGACCATGTATCTAATCCGCAAAAACTTCAATATCGCGCAGAACGATATGATCACCACCTACGGACTGAGCATGACGCAGCTGGGGATGATCGGTCTGGGTTTCTCCATCACCTATGGCGTCGGGAAAACCCTGGTCTCTTATTATGCTGACGGCAAAAACACCAAGCAGTTCCTGCCGTTTATGCTGATTCTTTCGGCCATCTGTATGCTGGGTTTCAGCGCCAGCATGGGCACAGGTTCCGTCAGCCTGTTCCTGATGATCGCCTTTTATGCTTTAAGCGGATTCTTCCAGAGTACCGGCGGCTCCTGTAGCTACTCCACCATCACGAAGTGGACGCCGCGCCGCAAGCGTGGCACCTATCTGGGGATGTGGAATATCTCCCACAACCTCGGCGGTGCCGGTGCGGCAGGCGTGGCGCTGTTTGGTGCCAATGTGCTGTTCAACGGCCATGTGATTGGGATGTTTATCTTCCCGTCTATTATCGCGCTGATTGTTGGTTTTATCGGCCTGCGCTACGGCAGCGATTCCCCGGAGTCTTATGGCCTGGGCAAGGCCGAAGAGCTGTTTGACGAAGAGCTAAGCGATGAGGATAAAGAAGCTGAAGATGAGTCGATGACCAAATGGCAGATCTTTGTCGAGTACGTACTGAAGAACAAGGTGATCTGGCTGCTCTGCTTCGCAAACATCTTCCTCTATGTGGTGCGCATCGGGATCGATCAGTGGTCAACGGTTTACGCCTTCCAGGAGCTGAAGCTCTCTAAAGAGGTGGCGATTCAGGGCTTTACCCTGTTTGAAGTGGGTGCACTGGTGGGTACGCTGATGTGGGGCTGGCTATCCGATCTGGCCAATGGCCGTCGTGCGCTGGTGGCCTGCGTCGCACTGGCGTTGATTATCGCCACGCTCGGGATCTATCAGCATGCCAGCAACCAGTATGTCTATCTGGCCTCGCTGTTCGCACTGGGCTTTCTGGTCTTTGGCCCACAGTTGTTAATCGGCGTTGCCGCGGTCGGCTTTGTGCCGAAAAAAGCGATTGGCGCAGCGGATGGGATCAAAGGCACTTTCGCTTACCTGATTGGTGACAGTTTTGCCAAACTGGGCCTGGGCATGATTGCCGACGGCACACCAATATTTGGCCTGACCGGCTGGGCGGGTACCTTTGCCGCACTGGATGCTGCCGCTATCGCCTGTATCTGCCTGATGGCGTTGGTTGCGGTGATGGAAGAACGCAAGATTCGCCGCGAGAAACGACTACAGCGTCTGAAGATGGTGTAAAGATAAAACTTGGCCCGGCGTAAGCTGGGCTTTCCCGCCAGGTTCTGCCCTCAGCAATTGATGTAGCCCCACCAATCTGATCACTGCCAGTCAGCCCGGAAACCCTCCCATCCCCTTTCACATATTCTTTCACCTCGTCCCCGATTATTTCGAAAATTACCTGTCAGGTGGTCAGTCTGACCACCAGGTTGTGGCCATGTTTTAATATTTACATGGCTGAGGGCCTTTGTTTAGATGATAACTGACACCTCGAATAAAAAATTAAGCGGAACCTGATGATGATGAAGGCGCTGACTGAGCGGCAACTGACGATTATGCGACAGCTTATTTCTCATAACAGTTACGTGAGCCTGCAATTTATTTCTGAAAAAACAGCTATCACCAGCCGAACCTTACGCCGCGACATCGCTGACATTAATGAAAAACTGGCTGACTTGGGGATCAATATCAGCGGAAAAAGTGGGAGAGGGATCACAATTAAATTCTCTGATGCCCAGGCAGAAATAGCTGCGCGCCGGATTTTTTCAACCGAGATAGATGATTTCAGCAGCAACTTCAGAATGCTAAAAATAGCATCTGATTTATTAATGCTTTCACCAAAAAGTTCATCCATTAGCGAACTTGCGGATAAATACTTTATCAGCCGTGCGTCGATAGTGAATGATTTAAAAACACTGGAAGTCTGGTTGCATCAGTTTAATTTAACGTTATTGAAAAGTCGCGTCGGCACCAGTATCAAAGGTAGTGACCAGAATATTCGCATGGCGATGAAAGCGCTGGTATTAAAATCGATTTATAACCGTCAGGACATGATGGAAAGCCGCCTGGATGAAAGCACGCTGCAGGAGCTTTCAGAAAAATTTGGTCAGCAGGCTGTCCATTTTACTCTGCAATTAATCAATTTTATTGAACAGCAACTGCACTATACGATTAGCGATCCTTACTACATTAATTTGTTTACTCATATTCTGGTGCTGATTCACCGCAGTCACTCGCCGATGCCCAGGACCGACGCGCGCGCCGTGACCATGAGCCGGGTCAGCGATCATCACGCCTGGCAGGTTTCGCTGGCGGTGGTAGAGCGTATCGAGACCGCCTGTAACACGGTGCTGGTGGCTGAGGAGTCTCACTCTATCTATCAATATCTTGTTTCTTCCGGTAAAGCGGGCGGTGAGGTACCACTGCAGGATGAGTCACTGATTTCGGAACGTGAAACCCGCTTTGCGCAGGAGTTGATTAGCCGGGTGGCGCAGCGCATCAACATTGAAATCACGACCGACCAGAACCTGCAGGCGTCCTTGTCCTCGCATATCAAGCCGATGCTGAACCGTCTGAGATATCACATCCGGATTAAAAATCCGCTGCTGCATGATATCCAGACCGAACTGGGAACGGTGTTTACCGCCGTCAAAGCGGTGATCAACCAGCTGACGCAGGAGTACAGCCTGGATGAAATCAGTGACGATGAGGTGGCGTACCTGACGGTGCATATTCAGGCGGCCATTGAAAACAGCATCAAAGTTAAGCGGGTACTGCTGGTCTGCTCCAGCGGTCTGGGCACGTCGCAGCTGCTTTACGGGAGGATTATCCGCGCCTTTCCCGACTGGAAGATCATCGACATCGTACCTGGAAAAAATATCGCGGACTCCCTGAAACGCCATGAGTGTGATGTGGTGATCTCTACTATCCGGCTGGAGCCGCTGGAAAAACCAGTGGTTTATGTTTCAGCCCTGTTTTCGGCGAAAGATATCGCAAGAGTCACAGAGTGTCTGGTATCGAATTCAATTAATTAATAATGGAGAAGTAACATGACAACAGCCGTGGCGATTAATGAAGTGCTGAAAGAAGAGTGCATTATTCTCGATGTCGATTGCCAGACGAAAGAGCAGATTATTTCTCAGTTGACTGACCTGCTCTGCCAGACCGGCGCGGTCACTGATAAAGCAGCATTCCTAAAGGATGTTTATCTGCGTGAAGAATTGGGCTCTACCGGATTTGAAAATCATATTGCGATTCCGCACGGTAAATCTGCTGCCGTAGCCAAAACCCGGATTGCCGTGGGCCGTTTACGCCGCGATATTCCATGGGAAACCATTGATGGCACCAGTGTTCGTTTAGTGATTCTTTTCGCGGTAAAAGAGTCTGATAAAGATGTCGGCCATATCAAAATGCTCGCCAGAATATCTATTGCGCTGGGCGATGAAGATGTCGTCGAACAGTTACTGACTGTCCCGCATCGTGAAGAGATGTTTCATTTGCTGTTATCCCGCTCGGGAGCCTGAATAAACCGGAGAGTGTAATGAGATAAAAAGCTTAAGGAGGTATTCCAGGTTGTAGCCATTCCTTCAGACCGAAAAACATAAATATAAAATTTTCACTGGAGAACGTTTATGAACATTATTGCCATTACCGCCTGTCCTACAGGTGTCGCCCACACCTACCTGGCCGAAAGTAATTTGAAAAAAGCGGCTAAAAAACTGGGCCTGAATGTATTAGTTGAAACCCAGGGCGCGATTGAAAGTGAATATATTTTCAGCGACGACGATATTCATCGGGCCGACGTGGTGTTAATTGCCGCGGATAAGAAAGTAGAGATGGCGCGCTTCCAGCACAAAAACGTGATTGAGGTGCCCGTCACCCGAGCCGCAAAAGATGCCGAAGGCCTGTTAAACGCCATCGTGAACGGTGAGCTGGCTCCCCGCCTGGTGGATTCAGCATCGCAGACGAATGCGTCTGAACCGGCTAACAGTGCCCGTGAAACGTCAGGTTCCCGCTCCTGGATGTCTGAGATTTATGTGCATCTGATCACCGGTGTAAACCTGATGATTCCGTTTGTCGTGGCGGGCGGCATTCTGATCGCCCTGAGCTTTTCATTCGGGATTACCGCGGCCACACCAGGGGACGCGAATTTCAGCCCGATAGCGAAGATGCTTTCTGACATCGGCGGCGGTTCGGCCTTTGCCCTGATGCTGCCGATTCTGGCACTGGGGATCAGCCAGTCGATCAGCGGCAAAGCGGGCATCGTGGCGGGTGCCGTGGGCGGGATGATGGCGATTCACACCGGTTCCGGCTTCCTCGGCGCGCTGATTGCCGGCTTCCTGGGCGGATATATCACGCTGTTGATCAATAACCATATTCACCTGCCTAAAGCCGTCGCCGGCCTGAAACCGATTTTGATTGTGCCTCTGCTGAGTGTGCTGCTGACCGGTGCACTGATGGCGCTGCTGATTGGTGAGCCGATCAAAATGCTGCTCGGCTGGCTGACCGACTTCCTGAGTTCTCTGGGTAACGCTAACGCCGCCCTCCTCGGCCTGCTGTTCGGCATGATGGTGGCCTTTGATATGGGCGGTCCGCTAAATAAAACCGTCTGTATGTTTGCGATTGGCCTGATGTCGAGCGGGATCTACGGACCGATTGCCGCCTGTATGGCGGCGGGCATGGTGCCGCCGCTGGGCATCGCGCTGGCAACTACCCTCTTCCGCCGCAAATTCACAGAGCAGGAGCGTGAGACCGGCAAAGTCACTTACATCCTCGGTCTGTCGTTTATTACCGAAGGCGCGATCCCCTATGCGGTCGCCGATCCACTGCGCGTCATCCCGGCCATTGTGGCGGGTTCCGGCCTCGCAGGCGCCCTGTCGATGATGCTGGGTTGCGCTTCCCGCGCCCCGCACGGCGGCATTTTCGTCATCTTCATTCCTAACGTGATCAGCCATGTCATGGCTTATCTGTTTGCGATCGCTGCAGGCAGTCTGCTGACAGCGCTGATCCTGCTGTTTCTGAAAAAAGATATCTCCGTTCCTGAACAACAAGGATAAAACCTATGCTTTACAACATGAAAGACTTGCTCAGCGTTGCACAACAGCATCAGTTTGGTGTCGGTGCATTCAACATCGCCAGCGCGGAATTTGGACGGGTGGCGGTTGAGACTGCCGAGCGGCTGGATTCACCGCTGATTCTGGAGATCCATCCTGAGGAGATGGCCTTCACCGGCCCGGAATTTATTGGCTATCTGCGGACGCTGGCGATTCAGGCACGGGTGCCGGTGGTGATCCATCTGGACCATGGCCGCTCGCTGGAAGAGGTGATGAAAGCGATCTACGCCGGTTTTACCTCTGTAATGATTGACGCCTCGTCTCATCCTTTTGAGCAGAACATTGCGCTGACGAAGAAGATTGTCGAGATAGCGCACACGATTAATGTTTCCGTGGAAGCGGAGCTGGGCACCATCGGTGTGGCGGAAGGCAGCGGTGAAGGCGGCAGTAACGAGATTCTCTATACCGATCCGCAGCAGGCGGAGACCTTTGTGCGCGAGACCGGCACCGATACGCTGGCCGTCGCCATCGGCACCTCGCATGGCCTCTATCCCAAAGGGAAGCAGCCGAAGCTGGATATCGAACGTCTGCAGCAGATCCGTAAGGTGGTGGATATCCCGCTGGTGCTGCATGGCGGGTCAGGCAACAAAGACAGCGAGGTCGCGGAATCCATTCTTTATGGCGTCGGTAAAATCAATATCTCCAGCGATATGAAGAAGGCCTTCTTCGTGGCGCTGGAACAGGAACTGAAACAGGGTGGACACGAGCCTAATTCACTCTTCGTTAAACCGATGCAGGCGGCAGGTGAAGTGGTCACTGCGAAGATGGCGCTGTTTAATTCAGTGGGGAAAGCGGCGCTGTATCGGTAAGCCAGTCGCCAATGACTAGTGGAACACGGCTGCGATTCAAAGAGACACTGAGGATTCGGTGTCTCTTTTGCTGCTATCACAACACTCAGCGCTCTGTGCGGCTGACTAAAATTCAGGGGCGTTTAGCGAAGCGACCTCTTCAGCCACGGACGGTAATAAATGTGTTCAGCCTGGAAATCGACCGCGCCTTTATTACCGGTGAGACGCTGAGCCAGCGTTAATGCAAAATCGAAGGCGACACCCAGCCCCCGGCCACTGAGCAGATTGCCATCCTCCACCACATCCTCCATTACATACTCGCCATCTTTGACCTCCAGCCCCAGCTCGCCTGAACAGGTATAGCGACGGCCTTTCAGAAGGTTATTGCCACCCAGCACCCGGGCGGCGGCAGAGCAGATAGGCGCAATCAACATACCGGCTTCATCATGCCGCTGAATTAAGGCAGCAACAGCAGAGCTGGCGGCCAGGTTCTTAGAACCTTCAGGCCCGCCCGGCATGATCAGCGCATCGAATAAATGTGCGTCCGCTAATTCTTCAATCAGCGTATCTGTTTTAATGACAGCACCGTGGTAACTGACGATCTCGCGCTGAGGCTGACAGGCAACGGTGGTGACAGTGATGCCCAGCCGGCTGAGGATATCGAGAGTAATAAACGCTTCTGCTTCTTCAAATCCTGTGGCCAGGAGTAATGCTGCATTTTTGGACATATTGCCTCCGATGATTTTCAATAAATGAAACACTGTTTCATTTTAATGGCATTCTACCAGAAGTTTTCCGCTGTCGATGACTCTGTTTAAAAAAGGGAGGGTTTACAGCGTGTGCATGACAGGATGCCACTGGCAGCGCGCGGGGCCGCTGGTCTTTATTCATGCGTGAGCCATGAGCTGGTTTTTCTGCGCGGGTGATCTCGTCCTCTTCAGCCGGGTTCATGCTATCAGAGGGCTTAATTACAGCAGTGCGGTTGGGTTGGTTGAAGGTTCAGGGTGATGAAGATTGGTTACTCCCTGACTGAAACGTCAGCCGGCGGCGCTGAAAGAATAGCGCAGCGTTTATCCAGTAGCGACTCAACGGATGCCCGATTGCCCTTATCCCAGCCGCGCCGGGTGGTTAGCAGGATAAATCCTTTTTCTCCCGAGAACGTCGTGGGGATGAGCGCCACACCAGACTCCGCCAGCTGCGGCGGCGACAGATGGAAATGGTCTGCCACGGAGGAGACAGGATAGATCCCCATCGCCGTGGGCTGTATAACGCGTCGGGCATAGTAGGTGTGATTCAGCAAACGGTCGGGCAAGGGTCGCCAGTCATCACCAATATAGGGGCGCTCGGCCTGAAGCTGGCGATAGACATCCTCCCGCAGGCAGGTCAGATGAATATGCAGTTGATTCTGGCTGCGGCCATAAGCGGAATTCAGTGCCATGCCGAGCCGATCCTCAGGCACTTCAGCACCATAGGCCGCCATCAGACGATAACGCATTAACCAGGCGTCGCCGAAATAATCGGGACGTCCAGGCCGCGTCAGCGCAATACTCTCAATGCCAGACATCGCCACTGTGGGCACCAGAATAAAGTGCAACTTGTGGCGGGGATTCTGGATGATGCTGTAGCCCTGTGTGGCGTCCTGCGGAAGATAGACTTGCTGGCAGGGAGCCGGATCGCGACGGTAATGATAGTTATTCATGCAGAGATCATGCGTGACCGTCCACAATGCGTCAGAGCGGGCGCATCCTGTTAGCAGCAGCGCGATGACCAGCGGCAGAGGCCGGCATCGCCATAACCATTTCCCGTTTAGTGGATTCCGTCCGCTCAGGAGACTCAATGCAGGTATAACCTCATCAGCAAGGGTTTGTATTAGGGAAGTGTTTAGCTGAATGGCAAATCAGCATTCAGAAAGAGATGCACTCACCTTTTGCTTCAAAAGCTTCAGGAATTCTGCAGGCGTCGTTTCCCATAAATCTGTAGAAAATTCCGCGCCATAGCAGCTTTCGAAATCCTGCTCCAGATTGTCAGTCTCCCTCATAAATTGTTCAATATCACCTATCAAGCCATGCCGGGAGGCGGGAGTAGAATCTGCAATCCATGCGTTGATTTGAGCATCTACACTTTCACCACTACCGAACAGGTCATAATCCTGTCCAAAATAGATGGCGATAAGGCTATCCAGTCCGGCTATGTTAATGTTTTTCAAAGTCGTAACCTCGGCGACTCAATTATTCAGAACCTTGGTCAGCTCAACCTCATGGGTTATGGGATTAAAGTATAGATAGAACTGATCCCCATCCAAATGATCAGGCCTTGCCCATATTTCCTTCTCACCCAGACTGCGCTTTTGCTTCGCGTATCCCAGCTTTTCGAGATAAGCGCGCAGCGATGCAGTATCTGCAGCTCCTTTAAATACGATGCTATTTGTAGGAGAATAACCGTCACCAGGGTGCGACTCGAAATAGAACTCGTCCGTTATACGTGGTGCTTTTTCGATATCTGAGTCTGTCAGTGTATGGTATTTAAAAAAATCATGTTGTGTGTAAACAGTCGCCTCATTTGAGCACGCTGCAACAAACCAGACAAACAGACCGCCACAAATAAGCACGGTAGCAACCATAAGCGCGGACCACTTAAACAGGTTTTTCATTGCTTCGTCCCCATGAATGAGAGTGATGTCCCATCATTGGTAACGACCTTAACAATTCCAGATGTGAAATCGTTCCACGGCCTGAGCCAGGTCATAAAATGCGGAAGATATACTTTATACGGCTAATGTCGCAGGCATTTATCATCCGGGTCGGGAAAAAGAATCGGTCGGAATCCATGATTTTTATGGGAACCGATAGCCCCATAGTAGTCCCAGCGCCGAACAGCTGAATCATAGCTGACTGGCTTGAGACGATAGCCATATCGACCCGGTATGATAGCCCGATAAAAACCAAACAGATCGGAAACCAAATCCTCACCACTGAAACCGCTGTCTGTATACCATGAGAATGAACGCAGACTTTGCAGGCTTTCGAATCTGGATGCGGTGTTCATCATCATCGCCAGCATGATTCTGTTAATCTCATCGGTGTCCCGGCCTCGCTTGATTTCCCAGTGAGAAAACTTCCCGACGCCAAACCGCGATTTGAACTTAAAAACGCCCATATCCTGCCGGTACATGACTGGATAAGATGGCTTGCTGCTACGCTCACCTTCAGCGAACTGACGCCTCAACGCAGCCACGTCATTGCCACGGGCATGGCCCATATCAATCCAGCCCAACACCTCGGTGTAAACTATGCCTCTGTCGAGTACGTCAAAGGATGCCCCATCCTTAATTTCTCTTCGGGTGCTCATACTTACATCTCCTTATGTAGTTTGCTCGTGAATGGTATAGATGATTTTTCAGACAGTCCAGCCGGGAAGCTGTTTCATTAGCCTGCTTACCATTGATTAATATTCCAGGTGTGCTGCATGCCGGTTTGGGCAACAAAGCGGGCGCTCCGCCTTCTTATTCTTTGTGATAAGAGAAATCAGCTGTGACTAGATGCGAAACTGACTTAGCAGATTGAACCTCATAGGCGAAATAGTATCGCTCTCCCGTTGTGAATTTAAATCCGAACACAGGAAGGCACTCACCTTTTGGAACATAAACAGGCTTGTCATCAAAAACCCTGTGAAAGGAGTCACTTTTATCGCTGTTGATTTGAATGGCAGTGATACTTTCTTGTGGCTCCAGTAGCGACACTACACAAACTCGATTGTCTTTGAGAAACGCCGTTGTAGATACGCGCCCCACCATTCGATCGCCAGGCCCAGGACATCCCGTTAAGAGAAATACGACACCCAGCAATATTTTGTTTTTCATGTTCAACGCTCCTTCCCTGTTACGACTTTATGGCAATGCGAGGGGCAAAAAACTACTTCACTTATTATAAAATTCGTTTTTTTTATTCATCTTCTTCTCAATCACTCTGACTATGATCTGATAACCGTTGAGGGTTACCACTGTTCTGATGACTATTAGCGTAACCCCCACAAACCTTCAATATCGCGTTGATTGTATAGCTTTGCTAACGCTGTCCAAAAATTCTGCTCTCCCTCTGTAGATTGATCTGATGGCTTTACCAGAAGGAAAGTTATTACGAGCAAGGTGACGGCGATAAGGATTCCATCCCTTGCCGGGACACGTTTCGCTTCCATTTAACACCAACTCAATTGTGCAAAAGACATTAGCCCGTTACGTAATTTTACCTGTGGGGTATAGAGTAATGTCTGCCGAATAGCCATGAAATCAGTTCGGTGTTGTAAAGTGATGTAGCCTAAAGACACGCCGAGCGGCGCCGCGAAAATGCAGCCTGAAATTCCCTCGCTCTACATTATTCACCTTGATATTTAACCGCTCCCGATGCGATCTCGGGAGCGGCTTTCCATTCAAACGACTTTCTGTTTACCGGATATAACCTGAATAAACTCCTGAACCTGCTTTTGTTTCCGCGCCGACAGCTTGCATACCTGGCGCAGCGACTGCACTAGTTCGCTCTCCTGCCGGGCAGTGAGCACAATACAGCCTTCCATTACCTTTACCTCTACGGCTGTGCCAGTGACAAAGCCGGCTGCTTCCAGCCATTGTCCTTTAATAGTGATGGCGGGAATCCGGCTGTAATCCGGATAGCGGCTCGCGTAGCCAACCGTCAGCTGGCGGTTATTTGAAGGCGAGACTTCTGGTTCCGACAGTTGTGCAATAGAATGGGCGTCAGTCATGATTACTATTCCCTATAAATAGTGATTGTGATTAGCGGCGCGGGTGTGTTGGCGCACATTCGCACCGCGCTAAATACCTGTATACATCATCAGTAAAGCGACAAAAAGTCCAGCTGAAAGCAGCGTGAAATAATTTTTTTATAAAATCATTTGAATATAAATATTAATATTTATCTGGCGGTAAATAATAAGGCGCGCACCGGCAAGGCCCGCACTAAAATAATAACCAGGATTTTCTACGCGGGCCTTTTTACCTGTTCAGACTGTACGTTCGGATTTAATTTTTTCCAGTAATGCGGCAGCGCTGTTTTCTCCGCTGATTAATTCAGGGTTTACTGCCGCCACTGCACGGTGAGTTCCCCCTGGAATGCTTTCGCCAGGATTAGTTGTCGGGTTTATTGACGGACTGATAGTCGCGGCTTACGGCGATTCGGCGCAAACCATGGGTCCAGGTACCACGCCAGGCTTATCATTTGATCTGGCTTGATAGTGAAGGGACTAATGTGGCTGGCGGAGCAGATTTTTCTTGTACCAGAGTATGTGTCTAAAGCAGCGGCGGCAGGGATTCGGCTGACAGTATCGATTACGGGCAGATCTATCAAAAAATACACGTGATGCAATCATTTACAGCCTGACTGAAACAATCTGTTCAGGATTTACCAGCAGGCTATCAATAACTTTCGCTGGCAACATTTATGCTGTGAAAAACACTATACGTTGACTTTTCACTCCCCAGATAGTTTACTTTTTTTATTATAGTTACACTCTGAGTTGATCTATGCCATCAAAAATAAACTGGCTGTTGCAAAACACCTCTCCAGGAAGCCTGGTTTTGCAATCCTGGCTAACCCGGAACAACATATCGCCTTCTCTGGCCTATAAATACGCGCAAAGTGGCTGGCTGAAAAAACTGCGGGCTGGCGTTTATGCGCGCGCAGGACGAGAACCGGACTGGAGTGATGCGCTATGGAGTTTTCAAAGCCAGCTTGACGCGCCAGTGCATCTGGCCGGACTGAGCAGCCTCTCCTGGCAGGGCCGTTCCCATTACCTGCAACTTAAGCAGAGTCAATGCTGGCTTAGCGTTGAAAACAAAACAATATTGCCTAAATGGTTTAAAGAATTTCCCGGCGTTGAGTGGCTGATAGTATCAGCTCTGAAGCTTCCTCAACTGGATGAGAAGTTCCGAACCGAGCTCGACGTTAAAGGAAAAAAATTAACTGCCAGCGTACCAGAGCTGGCAGCCTATGAGCTGTTAAGCGCAGTTCCTCAGGTAATCTCATTCGAGCACGCTGCCGAGCTTTTTCAGGGACTGGTCAATCTCAATCCACGTAAAGTCGAGAAGCTACTTACGCTCAGTCAGTCCGTACAAACAAAGCGATTGTATCTTTTTTTCGCCAGTTTTTATGATCATGCCTGGTTCAGGCGCGTAGATACCAGCAAAATCGACCTGGGATCGGGCAACCGACAAGTTGTTGTTAATGGCAAGCTGGACACGCAGTACATGATTACTGTGCCCGAAAATTTTACCAGGAAGGAAATAAGCCATGGATAAAACCTCCTCCTACTACCGCCAGGTCTCCCTGCTGGTTAGAGCATTACCCTATGTCGCTAACGAGACCTGTTTTGCGCTGAAAGGGGGAACCGCGATCAACTTATTCATTCGCGATTTTCCCCGATTGTCCGTTGATATCGATCTGGCTTATATCCCACTGGAAAGCAGAGAGGTCGCCTTACCCAATGTGCGGAAAGCGCTAAGCCGCATCGCCGCTGAATGGAAACACAAGCCGAGATCAGTGCAGTGCTGCAAACCCATAATCCCGATGAGATGCGTATCATAGCCACTACGGACGACGCGCAAATTAAAATCGAGGTTTCACCCGTTGCCCGGGGAACATTGTATCCACCGCAAGAACGCGACGTCGTGGAAGCTGTGGAAGAAGAGTTTGGTTTTGCCGCGATCCCGGTAGTCTCACTGCCTGATCTATATGGCGGCAAGCTATGTGCTGCGTTAGATCGACAACATCCCAGAGATTTCTACGACGTTAAAATGCTCCTTGATACACAAGGAATCGACCGCGCAATATTCAATGGCTTTATCGCTTATTTGCTTAGCCATAATCGCCCCTTATCCGAAGTGCTTAGCCCACGCTGGAAAGATATTAACGAACCCTTTCAAAATGAATTCAGCGACATGACCCTTGAGGAGGTCTCACTGGAAGCGCTGGGAGAGGTCCCGGAAAGAATGCTTAGCGCGCTGAAAGCGCATTTCACTCAACAGGATTTCGACTTCCTGATGTCATTTAAACGCGGAGAACCTGACTGGAATTTAGCACCAGAATCCCACATTCAGAATTTACCAGCCGTTCAATGGAAGCTGCGAAATATAGGGCGGATGAATGAGGAAAAGCGCGTGCAGTCGCTGGATAAACTGGAAAAGGTCATGACAGAATGGCTAAGGTAGTTTACTTTTTTTGTTATAGTTACACCAATAGTGTAACTATATGATTTTAGATAAACCAGAAAATCCCTTTGAGGATAACTTTCCCTCCTACATTTAAAAATAAGACTGCTGTTGGCCTCGCAGGCGATGTGGTTTTCGGGATCTGCCGGTTTTTGATGCAGGCCATAAGTCCGGGTTTGTTTATCATCATGTCAGACAGTAACGGGATTAGCAGTACGTTTTTCGCCCAAAATTACATAGAAATACCAGGAACGATAACGAGTTGAAATGGCTATATCTATCGCAACAGGACGTTCTCAAACCAGAAAAGGAATCCCTTTTTGAACACAAGAGTTCTATTTTCAATATGTAAGAACGTTCTAAACGTCCTGAACAAATTGACAGGCACAAGCATAGTGCAGAACTAGTCTTTATCAGGTATATCCCGCGCCACAAAGTAATCAATTCCAATTCCATAATATAGCTCAGGCCCTTTGGGAGAACCCATGATGTCACCTATAGCAAATGTATTTGGTGTGTTGTTCTGCCTGAAATGATCTAAATCAGCTTTTTTGGGCGGGAAGTTGTTGTCATTGTGCAGATCTGGGAGCGCATTTAAGTCCGCGTATTCTATCCCGGCAGGATTATAAGTAAGATAGAAATGCCTGTAATTACCCGGATTTCCTAAATAGTGTACTTCTTCATACTGATAAAACTTTGATGAATACCCAGATTCAAAATCCTGGATATCTTTTCCATAACTATCAAAATTATTGCCTAGAGTGGAGCCTAGATAAGGGATTTTTGGATGGAAGTTTTTATCTTTACTTGTTACTGAGTATAATATTACTTTATTTTTATCATCATAAACAACTTGAAGATAGAATTTCTTAAATGAATATATGTATTCGTTTACTTTACCATCATCGGAATGGCTTTCTTGTATAGGCACGCCAAATACTGATTCTATATATCTTATAGATGAGCCAGTATAAATTGCGTTTAAATTATCTTCTGCCTGGCGCTGAGAAAACTTATCAGCAATATTATTATATAACTCAAAAAAACCATTTAATGCTCCTAACCACGCAACCACTATACCAACTGTAATGGTTATTGCGCCAATGATCATAGTCAGTAATGATTTCTTAGTCGATTCTTTATTATGTGGCATTCTACAACCTTTAAAAATTACAAAGTCCGTATATAAGCACTTTTAAAATAAATATTCAATTACATCCTTTCATTGACCTGCCTCAGTATTAGATACAAAACTCAGTTAGTACTGTTGGATCCTTCACTCTCAGAATTACCCTTTCTCCAGTCCGCTGCAAATTCAGACGGAGTCCGATAATTCAGCGTGGAGTGTGGGCGACATTCGTTATAATCCTGACGCCATTCACTGATGGTTTTCCTGGCATGGCTGATGTCGCTAAACCAATGCTCATTCAGGCATTCATCGCGAAAGCCTCCGTGAAAACTCTCAATAAATCCGTTCTGTATTGGCTTCCACGGCTTTCCGCTTCTGGTCTGTCGTCAGAACTTTCGACCCAGAGCCACCTGAAGCGCTTCCTCACCCGGCATGGCTCCGGCGAGCAGCTTTCTGAGTCTGGCGTTATCTTCCTCAAGTGACTTAAGCCTTACCTCAGGGACTTCCATGCCGCCAAACTTCCTGCGCCAGGTGTAAAAAGTAGCGTCTGAAGTAGCATGCTTATAGCAGCGTTCCCGGGCAGAAACACCGGCTTCGGCCTCGCGAAAGATGCTGATGATCTGTTTGTCGGAAAAACGCCTCTTCATGGGGATGTCCTCATGTGGCTTATGAAGACATGACTAACATTGGTGTATTTTTATCAACGGGGATCAGGTCAATAAATAAGGTTAATTCATTGAATAAATTCAATAATGCTCCTGAATGTATCCATACGCTTTCTGGAACAACTCTTTATCTTTCCCAAGACCAAACTGAGCCAAGGTCAGCAAAAGCGCTTTTTGGATTTCCCGTGGGCCACTGTTAGAGTTTTGCCAACCATCAAAGCGGGTAGCTTTGACGATTTTATCAATTTGCTCAACAACATCACCGATTAACTTAGGGGTAGTTTCCGGGCATGTTTCCAGGAAAAGCTTGGTCAACGCCTGTTTATTATCAGCTTCAGTTACTGGGCGCTCACCCGTTTCGCGCTCAGCTTGTACAGTATCTTTCGCAGCATCCAATAGGCCTTTCAACCAGTCGATGGCCTTGATAACACCAGCTTCATAGTCCTGACGCAGTTTTTCCAAACGCTCGCCCAAAGCCACAAATTTAGGATCATGACTGCCGCGCAAACGCCCCATAAGATCAATTTCCAGGCGTTTGGCGCGTTGTTCCTGCTCTTTAGCGGTCAGGGTAAAAATAGCGTGCTCGTCCATAACCAACTCGTCAATATCATCGCGAATACGATTGATATCAGTATGCTCATGGATCATCTTAATTGTTTCGGGGCCAAGGGCAGCCCAAACAAGCGCACCAGTCTGTCCCACTGGACGTACTGATTCATATATTTGCGCCAGCCATTTATAATCCTGACGATAAGGGGTCAAAAAAGAGTCTGGGTTGATAGCTGACCATAACTTGGATAACACACCAAAACTGGCAGCGAATTCATCGCGTTTCTCGTTGGTCGGCAGGCATTCCTGCGCGGCCATAATACCTTCAAAACCAGTTATGGACCGATCCACACCAGGAAAGAAGGACAGACATTTATTCAGTTGTAACGGCAATAACTCTTTAAATGCCTCAATTCCTTCCACAACCCCTTCAATTTCTTGAGGATTATAGGCCAGAGCGGTACGCAGATTTTCGAAAACGCCGAGATAGTCGATAATTAATCCCATGTCCTTGCGTACAGCATCGGTTTCGTACAGCCGGTTGGTTCGGCACATAGCCTGCAGAAGGGTATGATCACGTAGAGGCTTATCGAGGTACATGCAGTAGCAAATTGGCGCATCAAAGCCCGTAAGCAGCTTGGCGGTAACGATGATAAGCTGTAATGGATGCTCAGGATCTTTAAAGCATTCAATCAGATCCTTCTGTACCTGCTCTTCCGCATCGATGTGCTGCCAGCGTTCGAAATCGGCTTGTTTAACAGGTAGTTCCAATTCGTCATGCCATTTGAGCCAGTCCTTATTGAGCTTATCTTTTTTGCCACCCTCTTCAACTTTAACCGGAGCTTGGTCAACGTTCATAACCACTTCAACTGCATTAAAACCGAGCTTTTCACCGAGCAAATAATACATCTGCACACAGGCTTCGCGATCATACACTACCACCATGCCTTTCATCTTTTTCGGCATAACATGGCTGGTAAAATGCTCAACAATATCATTACTCACCGCAGCCATACGTCTGGGAGATTTCAGCATAATAGCCAGCTTGCCGGCGCGTCTGGACAATGCTGCTTTTTCTTCTTCATCCAGATTGTTTTCATTAACGAGTTGCTCGAACTCTTCGTTGATGGCATCACGATCTACTCGGAGTTCCGCCAGCCGAGGTTCGAACTTGACCGGGTTAGTTGCGCCATCCCGGATCGACTGCTTATAGCTATAGCGGCTCATATAGCGACCCGGATCTTCTTCGGCACCGAACAACTTGAATGTATTACGATCAATGCCAGAAATCGGAGTACCCGTCAGGCCATAGAAGTGGGCATTGGGTAATGCCCAGCGCATTTTCTCGCCTAATCCACCTTCTTGGGTACGATGGGCTTCGTCAACCAACACAATGATATTGTCACGGTTATTCAGGCCATTAGGGTTGTTATCGTCAATTTCGATATCTTTAAATTTAAAGATGGTGGTGATTAAAATGCCACGGCTATCCTGCTCAATGTATTCACCTAATTTTTTGCAGCTTTGCACTTTAATCAGATTCTTAACGTCGGCGCCACCAAAGGTTTCATTAATTTGGCTGTCCAGATCTCGCCGGTCCACTACGATGAGTACTGTTGGGTTTTTCAACGTATTGTCGGCACGCAGCATTTTAGCGGCGTAAAGCATCAACAAGGATTTACCCGATCCCTGGAAATGCCAAATCAGACCTTTTTTTGGATAGCCTCTACGAACACGCTCAACGATTTGTTTTGCTGCTTCAAATTGCGGATAACGCGGCAGGATTTTAACTCGTTTAGGTGGAGTATTTTTGCCCGTTTTGACGGTTGAAAATAATGCAAAAGATTCCAGTAGCTGCAATAAGGTCTGTGGATTTAACAAATTCTCGCAGCTGTTGAGTACCGATGCTAATCCCGGCAGAATCTCATCACGAAGCTCAGTATTATGCCAGGGCCCCCAGTCTTTAACTCGGGCATTAATTGCGCCATAGGCAAAGGTTTTTCCTTCACTGGCAAAGCACAGCAGGTTAGGTACAAAGAAAGATTCAACGTTTTTCCAGTAGTACTTTTTGCCACCCATGAAATCGGCGGCACCGTCTTGCCAGGTCACGCTAGGGCGTGTGGCGGTTTTAACTTCGCCTACTACAAGTGGTATACCGTTCACATAAAGGACAATATCAAAATAGACTTCAGTGGCCGCGATATAGTGGACCTGCTTCGCCACCACAAAGTGGTTGTTCTCTATATTTTCAAAATCAATCAGATTGATGGTGATATGGTCGCCATTCTCGCCAAACGGCAAGGTTTTGTCAGCCATCAACCATTCCTGGAAGTTTTCATTGGCCTTTACCAAACCGGTATGACGGGCTTCTAAAACCACTCCTCGCAGTTTGTAAATGACCTCATCGGCATAGTCAGGTTGTCTACCGATATCGGGGTTTAACGAACAAAGCGCGTCTTTTACCCACTCATCAACGAAGATATCCTGCGCTTGTTTAGGCACGTTTTCGCCGTGGCAGTATGTCCACTTGACCCCGCTTAAACCTTTTAAACGGTCAATAATTCCATTTTCTGTGACGGTTTGTTCGTTAAACATATTATGATAACTCTCTATTTATGATAGACTTTAACAAGTTGCCATGTTTTAATTGATGTTTTCCTAGCAACACAATGAGGTTATTTATATTTTCAAGTTGCTCTAAAATTATTTTCCTTTCATTTTCAGGTGGTACAGGAAGAAAAATACCATCAGCCTTTGCTTTATTTAACTTAGGTTGTGCCGTTCCTGTTATATAATTTGACAAATCCATGTTTTCGATCAATTCAACTGCTAGTTCAATTTCATAAATCCCTTTATCACCATAAACATGTGCATGATTATTTACAAAACATGGACCTGAAACTTTAAAAGCAACAGGTGTCTTTCTTTCAACTAAATTTGCACCGTCTTCACTTAAAAGTAACAAGTTTTCATTGAAAATAACCTTATCGACATAATCAATTATTCCAGACGCACCATAATAAGGTATATTCCCTTGGATTTTGGATCTATCTGATGATTTAACAGGAATACGTAGGTTATCTTTGTTATTAAACAAACTACCCAATGTTTTAGCTTCCCAATTTGAAGGGATTCTACCTATTAAGCTCTCTTTAAAAATTTTGCTGTTGCTATACTCCCCACGATTAAATTTTTCAACTATACATTTTTTTACTCGTTTTAAAGCAGATAGCAACTCCTCGATTATTGATTGATTTCTAGTAATTTCCCCAAAAATATAGGCGAGTTTTTTTTGCCTATTACTTGCTGGCAAACTTAAAGTCAATGACTCTAATGATTTAAATTTTGTCCGCGGAGAGAGTGAACCAGATGAGGTATTGATAGCCTTGTTCCAAATCGATTCATATAAAAAAATGTACGGAAAAAAATCAGTCCTCAACATTTCATTTTTAGGTTCTATAACAATAATATCGGAAGAGCAAATTCCATCAAACTCTGCAATCGCAGCTTTTTTAAGATAAGGACGACGTTTACCAAATAAAAGATGCCCTTTCTTAAATACCCGAGTAAAACTTGGGTTGTCATCAGAAATAACACCCCATCGTTTTATTTTGAGCGAACCAGAATCTAAATGCTCCAAACCAATAAATCTATCATAACCATCAACAAATGGATTTTTAGTAGATAGTTTAACTTCGCGGCATATATCGCCAAATTTTACTAATTGCTTATCGAGCATTTGTTCCTTCCTTATAACCTAACTGCATAAGGTCCTCAAATAATCCATCAGACTGTTTCTTTAATTGCAGTCGGCTGACTTTCCATGTCTCAATAGCATGCTGGATGTCATAATCTTCATCATTAGTATGTGCCTCAACATATAGTGGTATTGAAAGGTTATAGAGATTATCTTTAATAACTTTCATGTCCACTAAAGCAGTAATGTTATTTTGGTTTTCAAGATTAAAATAAGCTTCGCATAAGACTGCCAAATCACTATCCGATAAGCGGCTATGACCACGCTCTCGCGTGACATGCTCAACACCATTAATAAACAGTATTTTATTTTTGCGCTCTGCGGGTTTGTTGCAATTAAGCACCACCACGCAAGACTCCATCGGAGAGTTGTAGAATAAATTCGGGCCTAACCCAATCACCGCTTCAATGATGTCCGATTCAATCACCTGTTTACGAATGGCCTGCTCAGAATCACGGAACAGAACACCGTGTGGCCAGAGCATGGCAGCGCGACCGGTATCTGGCTTCAGGCTTTTAATGATATGGGTGTAAAACGCATAATCAGCACAGCCCTGCGGTGGCACGCCATAAAGGTTTCGACCATACGGATCGGCAGCAAACTTGTCACGATTCCATTTTTTGATGGAGTACGGCGGGTTAGCAAAAATCACATCAAACTGCTTGAGACGATCATTTTCAATAAACTTTGGCTCAGCCAAAGTATCACCACGCAGCACATCAAACTCTTCAATATCATGCAAGAACATATTCATACGGGCGATAGCGGAAGTCAGCAGGTTCACTTCCTGGCCATAAAGGTGCACAGAGCGCCACTCTTCTCCTCTTGCTCGAAGATCCATCACTGCATTTAGCAACATCCCTCCAGTGCCGCATGTCGGATCATAGGCGGTTTCACCCGGTTTTAAGCCCATAATTCGCGTCATTAAATGCACGACTGTTCGGTTGGTGTAGAACTCTGCAGCCGTATGGCCGGAATCATCAGCGAACTTTTTAATCAGGTATTCATAAGCTTCACCAAGATCATCTTGGGCGACAGATTTAATACCGAGCGGAATTTTACTGAAATGTTCAATCAGATCAGCCAGCAGATGATCGGGCAGGCGCTCTTTATTGGTCCACTGTGCATCACCGAAGACGCCATGTAAACGCGGGTTATTGGCTTCAATTATTCGAAGCGCATTCTGGATCGCTTCACCAATGTTTTTACTGGTATTGCGGACCTTTTCCCAACTGGCTTCAACTGGAATGTTGAAACGGTGAAACATCGGCATGGCGGCATAGTCGGCATCGCCTTCATGGAGCTCCATCGCCTCGTTATATTCTTCCAGATAGACATCTGACAGGCGTTTGTAAAACAGCAACGGGAAGACATACTGCTTGTAGTCTGATGCGTCAATTTGGCCTCGAAGAAATTCGGCGGCTCCCCAGAGCAGATCCTCCAGTTTTTTATTACTCATAGTACTCATACCTCGAACCCTTCTTTAAGAAGCAGGGCTTCCAGCTCCTCTTCTGCTTTTTCCAGCTCAGCCAGCTTCCGTTGAAAATCTTTGAGCGCCTCTTCCACAGTGATAGTTTCTTCTTCAAGTGGCTTTTGCACATAACGAGCAATATTTAGATTGAAGTCATTTTCTTCAATCTCCTTCAGAGGTACCCAGCGTGCAACGCCTTCGATTTCTTTTGCATCTGGCCCCTGTTGCGCCTGCTCATGATAGATTTGGTATATGTCATCAGCCTGTTTGTTGGACAGCGTATTCTGTGCTCGCCCTCTGGTATAGATTTCTTCAGCATTGATGATCAATACATGATCTTTATGCGCTGCCGGGCGTGATTTACGCAGCACCAAAATACACGCAGGAATCCCAGTCCCATAGAACAGGTTGGATGCGACACCAATAATTGCCACGATGCAATTTTCTTTCAGCAATTTGGTTCGTATTACTCCTTCTGCGCCGCCACGAAACAGCACACCATGAGGTAACACGACAGCCATACGTCCATTGTCGTTAAGTGAGGCAAACATATGCTGCACCCAGGCAAAATCACCGTTTGTTTTAGGCGCCAGGCCATATTGCTTACGACCATAGGGATCGTTCGACCACAGATCGTATCCCCATTCCTTCAAGCTAAATGGTGGGTTGGCAACAACGCAGTCGAAAGTTTCTAAACGATCGCTTTGCAAAAACTTAGGTTCACGCAGCGTATCCCCGCGAACAATATCAAAATCCTCCTGACCATGCAGGAACAGGTTCATTCGCGCAATGGCTTCGGTGGTCAGGTTTTTTTCCTGACCTTTAATTTTTAGCAAGCGCGGATCACCACCGTTTTCTTTTACATGGTGGATAGTCTCAAGCAGCATACCACCAGTACCACAGGCGGGATCGTAAACGCTCTCACCGGCTTTTGGATCAAGAATATTAACCATCAAGCGAACAATAGTTCTTGGGGTGTAGAACTCACCAGCTTTCTTGTTAGCTTTATCAGCAAAACGTTTGATCAGGTACTCGTATGCACGGCCCATGACATCGTCACGGACACTGGCAACGCCGAGATTCACCTTGTTGAAGTGATTAAGTAACGTAGCCAGTAACTCATCAGAAAGGCGTTCTTTGTTGGTCCAGCTGGCATCGCCAAAAATACCATGCAGTTTAGGGTTTGCCAGTTCTATACCACGGAAGGAGTCCTTTAAGGCCTGACCGATGTCTTTAGTCTCAGCGAAAACATCGCGCCAGTGGCAATTCTCTGGTATCTGAATGCGGTGAAACATCTTCCCCTTGGCAAGCTCTGCATCCCCAACCTTCTCCATCGCATCGGCAAATTCTTCGTCATATACATCACAAATGCGTTTGAAGAAAAGGATGGGGAAAATGTACGTTTTGTAATCTGACGCATCAATAGGCCCAGTGATAATATGGGCTGCATGCCAAAGATGGGCCTCGAGATCTTTTAGGTTAATCAGTGTCATTAATTTTTCTCTTTACGATTCTGCGAAGCAGGAACCTTTTGCAGTAAATCGTGTATTTCACAGTCAAAAAGCTCGGAAAGCCTTTCTAATGTATCCAGGTGAACTTTCTGAGCCGTCTTTTTGCAAAGCAAAGTGATAGCGTTGTGACTCAGTCCGTTTCACCTGACAATATCGGCAATTCGCATCTTATATTCGCCCATGAGCCGAGCAAGATGGCAGCGGATCATAATGGCCCTTCTGGTTGTGCTTCACGATGCAAATCGTATCCCAAAATGCTAAAAAAAATTCAATCTGAAATGAAATTAAGTTAGTTGAAGAAGCATTTTTGACAGGTGAAAATAGTTTTCAAACAATAGATAGCCACGAATTTACTAGCATTGGTGGCCTGATTCAAAGAGGCAGACTCTGACTTAGATGGAGAAAAAATGTGTAAAAATTTTTGTTTAGCACAGATTCCAGACACAAAAAAAGCCGCCCTTAAGCGACTTTAATTTGCATACGTGGTGCCGAAGGCCGGAATCGAACCGGCACGCCTCGCGGCGGTTGATTTTGAATCAACTGCGTCTACCGATTTCGCCACTTCGGCACTGAAGGGTATGCGGAAAACGTTGAGGATTATACCGTTACCCCCTGTTTCCGCAACCCTTAT
This sequence comes from Pantoea jilinensis, assembly GCF_019104105.1. NCBI lineage: Bacteria > Pseudomonadati > Pseudomonadota > Gammaproteobacteria > Enterobacterales > Erwiniaceae > Pantoea > Pantoea jilinensis. Next base: position 3,530,240 of record NZ_CP077746.1, read on the forward strand.
CCGCAGGCGACGGTGCAACTGCTGAAAAAAACGCCTTTTGGCTCTCAGGTTCTACTCACATTACAAACCATCTAACCTGAAACAGGCTTCACATCCGTTACGAACACAGGTAAATCCCAGGTGCCGCCCGCGTGGATATAACGACACATGCCGGTCCCGCCGTCATAGCTTTTGCGGAATGCCTGACCGTCCCATACCCAGCTTTCCTGGCTCATGCAGTCGCCGATGCCCCGGCCTTTCTGCACACTGGTGATCTCGCCCTTGTCGTAATCGGACCCGGAAACGGTCACCAGCACCGGCTGACCTTTAAGCTGGTTATCAATAACCCAGTAGCCATAGCCTTCGTTATACGCAGCTCGCCAGCAGAGCGCCGAAAGTAACGCGTGGCTGTCATCCAGTGGCGTAAGCGTGGGTCCGTCGGTTTCCGGGTCGATGTTCTCTGCCGATGTAAACAGGCTGTCGCACGTGTCATCGTCATTACGATTAACAGTCGAAAGCAGTCGGGTTTTCAGCGCAGCGATTTCTGGATCGGTCAACAAACGGGGTTCACCGCTGAGAGTTTTTGCCGCCTGTATTACGGGTGCGGGCACAGCCTTAGCCACACTGCTTTCCGGTTTATTGCCCTTTTTGGTGAGCGCGCCTGGCGTGCCGATACGGCCCTGCACGTCGTCCGCTTTTAGCAGCACGGCATAAGCGCCTTCATTGGAAAGCATGAAAGGTTTGGAACCGCCTTTAAATTCCACTTTACCGCTGCCTTTCACTGCCTTAATTACCGCAGAGGTCTGGCTGGCCGACATTTGCCAGTTGTCATCAGCAGCCAGAAGATCGCCCGCTGGTTTACCGTCGATCCAGAGCGTCAGCTTTTCCGCCGGTTCGCTGTCATCTTCGGTGTCGCCCAGCGTCACTTCTCCTGTTGGCTCGGTTCCAGGACCCGCGTCACGGGTGAGCAGGATGGAGCCGGAGGGATCCTCTTCTTTGCCATAACCGGCAATGCGGCAGGTCAGCGTGTTATCGCAGGCAACTTCCCAATCTTTGTGCTCAAGCGTTCTTGCGCTCTGCGCGGCCTGAGCCGAGATGGAGAGCATCGCCAGCATGAAAAGCATCGGTTTACAGTTCACTTTACTCCCTTATGTTTTATTTCTGACATCAGCACTGGTATCACTCTTACATCACGAGTGCGAGAAAACCAACAGCCATTGTTAATTGCCGCCAGGCTTTAACGAAAGGCTGAGCCACGTTCCTGGGCGATGCAGCTATAGGGTAACTCTCTCTTTTTTGTTACGCGCTTCAACCAGCACACGGTGCAACTGGCCGACTGAAAGGTCGCGGATAACGGGCGCAGGAATGCCGCGCAGACGTCTGCAAAGATAAACAATGCCCAAGAAGTCGATGCCTTCACTATGGAAAAGATATTCGTTTTCTTTCAGAGAGAACGTCTTACGGAAATCCTCTTCTTCTGTAGAAAAACTCACGTCGAAAATTTTTTCCGCTTCCTCCAGCAACTCAACACCATCATCGCCGGTAATCCCCAGATCCTTTTCCAACCAGGTATTTTCATTGATGGTTTCACGTTTACATCCTGCAAACTCGCGAACAAAAGCGATAACGTCCGCCATTGAGGGTTCCATATGATTGCTCATGCTAAAGCGCTCCGCGCTATCCTGCCAATTTACAGTCGTCCTAAGGTCATTTCCTGCACCTCAGCCGCTGGATTGGCCTCTTTCACGGCGGCAAGAAAACCGACAAAATCCCGATTAAAAAGGGTGTAGTTGTTCAGGACTCTGAACTCCCTTTCGGTGCTATAAGACCCGGTGACGTAACGAACAAGCCATACCCGGCGATTGCTGACTTCAGTTCCGGTAACTTTTATCCTGATAATATTCTTCAGCGGAACTTTGCAAATCGTTTCGCCTTCGCGCTGCTGATACAGGAAGTCGCAGTCATAGTAATAATCTTCCGTGTTCATGCCCAATTTTTTCAATATCGGCGTATTAGCCGATATCTTTTTCATCTCGCCTGGAGAAGGAGGGAGCCCTTTTTTGAGGGGCAAAGGCTTGAAGCAATACCAGATGAGCAAAATGAAGAAAACTAACGACAGCAGTGAGAAAATAAAATAAACAAACTGATGCATTTAAATGACCCGATCTGTTCGGATAGCTCCTGATTATATCGAAGAAGATATGACGCCGTTATCCGTTTTTATTGCCCTGCCAGCTCATCTTTCAGTGCACTACGATCTGTCTGGCGAGTGCCAGAGACAGGCAGTGCCGAGCGCCAGCCCCACAACTGAGTTGCCTGAATAAATCCGGCTATGGCCCAACGTTTTAACCTGAGCATCCTCCCTCAACTTATCTCTTACGCTGATGTTGTCTTGATTGTCTTACAGCGCCTGCTCGCCTTTAAAAACTCCCAAATCCCTCCCCACCTTTACGGTTTACATTTACCTGCATTTGTTATGTGATCCTGTTACATGAATTTCTCGAGCTGTCTCGCAAAACAGGATCCTGCATGCGCTTTTACCAGGCCGATCCCCGCCTCGAAAACTACTGGCGCGGCGTTATTCTTTTTGGCAAAAACGTCGCGTCCTATAAATTTGCTCTTGCCCATGCGCTATACGACCTGAAGCAGCCGGACAACGATTTGATTACGCTGGAAGCGCTGGCCGTGCCTTTTGTCCGGCATTTGTGCGCTCACCTGCGTCATGCGCCAAAGCAGATTACCAGCAAAAGCAGCGAGTTTCTGGAGGCGTGCAGGCAATTCAACGCAGGCGAAATCAACGAAGAACAGTTAATCGCTATTACCGTTAAGCGCGGTTTTGCTAACGTCATCGATGCTTTTCATAATGTGAATCATGCCGAGATCGACAAACGCTTTTTCCTGGATGAACGGCGAAGTCATAAAGGCATACGACTTACGGATAATTTTTATCAGCTGACGGAAAACGAACAGTTCGCCAGTCTGGAAGCGGAAACGGAGGCAAGATGGCGGCTGGTTGAAGAAGCCTGGGCGATGAATGTTTCACGCAACCTGATTGCGGTTGATTATGACGATAATGACAAAATGCTTTTCAGCCGCCAGAGTGGTCGCCGCGTCGATATTACCAGCTGTCGCAGCAGCCTGAACGGCTACCAGAAAGGACTGTGTTTTTACTGCTTCCGCGCCATTGGCGTGACGGGCGGCGAAGAGAACCTGGCGGATGTCGATCACTTTCTGCCGCTGATACTCAGCGAGCAAATCGGCAACCTCAACGGCGTCTGGAATCTGGTGCTGGCCTGCCAGACCTGTAATCGTGGCGCTCAGGGTAAGTTTGCGCGCATCACGTCAATAGCGCTGCTGCAGCGACTGCATGATCGAAACGAATACTTTATTAACAGCCATCTGCCATTGCGGGAGACGTTACTCCGCCAGACCGGCGCAACGCCGATACTACGGCACAGCTTCCTGCAAAACAGTTGGGATACGGCAAAATTTTCCCTGCTCCACGAGTGGCAGCCAGCGGCACAGGGAGGCAGCCAGTTTTGAGCAACGAAGATTATTACCGTCAGAACGCTCAACAGTTTTTTACCGACACGGCAAGTGTGGATATGTCTGCGCTTTACCTGACATTTACCGGTTACCTGCCGCCAGGCGCTCGCATTCTTGATGCAGGCTGCGGTTCAGGTCGTGACGTCAAAGCCTTTAGTGAAATGGGTTTTGACGTCGAAGCCTTCGATGCATCAGCAGAGTTGGTTGCGCTGGCTCGTCAGTGGTCCGGAAAGCCTGTAGCGCAGATGCGCTTTCAGGATGTTGATGCGGTTGAAAAATATGACGGTATCTGGTGCTGCGCATCGGTGCTGCATGTTTCCCACACTGAACTCCCTGACGTCATGGCAAAGCTGGCCACAGCGCTAAAGCCTGGTGGCGTCTGGTATCTCTCCTTTAAGCATGGTCACGGCGAACGGGAAAAGGACGGGCGCAGATTTACTGATATGGATGTAACTGGGTTTCAGAAACTGGTTGAAGGAATGAATACTCCCGGCAGGGCCCCCCTGGCTAAAAATAAGCTGGGGATCATAAAAGAGGCTGGATCTAAGGACGCAACGGGGAACAGGTTCGCTTTTGAAACGGCAAAAATCTGGCAGACCGGTGATGTACGTGCGGGACGCAGCAATGAGATCTGGCTGAATGCGATTATCAGGAAAAGTTTAATTTGATAGCTGGCCTGGGAAATCCCTGACTCCTGCTACAACCTTAATCACTCACCCAGCCCCCAAACGCAAAAGAGCCAACCTCGCGGTTGGCCCTTTCTTGCATCTTGCATGCTCAGCATCGAGTATCAGCGGTGCCCGTTTACAGTTCACTTTATTCTCTCGGGTTGTATTTCTTTCCGGCTAGCACGGATATTTTGTGACTATATCGAAGAAAACAGGTCACGGTTATCCGTAGAAACTTTACAGAAAGTTTTTACATAAAATCATTAGCAGCTGTCCTTTCAGTTCAGCCTGCACTGCCAAAAATTTGCCATGACCATTACAATATTTTAAAGTTAATTCATCAATGGACGCGATTTCCGGGGAAAAGCAACGGACGCAACAATGTTCCCCAGCTCAGTCTTATCGGGCATGGTTTCAGTACCGATGGATTTATCTGGGGCTGGAGCGAACCCTCAGGGCGTAATTTCCCGCGCCTGTGAAGCCTCCAGACGACTTCAGATGCAAAACCCTGAACTGTGGAGAAAACTGCGGGTTAACGACTACGACATGCTCTATTTCATGTTTGAAGAACCCCTGCAGAACTTCATCAAAATGGGTGAAATGTTACGTAAAAACCCCTCAGCCTCCAGAGAATTTATTAATGCTATCGAAACTTATTAGACTTCTTCGTAAGCTCATCGCCGAAGTGTCCGGCGGTCTGGTATTAATGGCTATGGTCGTGGGCATATTTTTGGCAGCCACGCTGAATGAAGGTGCCATGCGCATCATTGTTCCGCTGCTCGTTCTTGTCGCTGGACTGGTGGTTTACGGCCTGACCTGGTTGATTGCTGAAAAGCCAGACCGTCGTTAACCCCGCACTGACTTCAGCCCGGACAACAAGCGTAAGTCGTCATGAGTTCAGACCAGATACCTAACGAACACGCTGTCTTTGCCTCTTGCACAATAGGTCAGACAGGACGTGAATATGGCGATTTTTGCAAGGCTGGATAGTAAAAACCTTCCATCCTCAATTTAATTACGGCATTAAATTCATCAACGCGATTATTATTTCCGTGATGATAAAATTAAAAAAACAATGAAGACAGTTCGGCAAATATAATTTTAAAGATAGACATTAACCAACCCCAGGCAATCGCTAATAAAATATACCGTAAGAAAAGCGGAAAATTTAATTTAAACCAGTATAATCCATGATAGAAGCAGCAAGGATATTAAAAAATTTATTATATGGGCGTCCTTATCACTGACTTCAGAAAATCACTTCACAGAATAATAACACCCACAACCACCTGAATATCTTATCACTTTTATTACTGAAGATTCCCAAAGTGCTATTTAATGAAGAAAGTCAGGAACGTTCAGCTCCTCAGCTTTTTAGGAAAACTGAATAAGCACATAACGAGGTTGCGATGGAACAAGCACAACGCCGTCCGTGGGGATGGGGACTGGCGGCACTTCTGGTCGCAGGCAGTGCATCAGCGGCGAGCTGGCAGGATCATCAGCTGAGCAGTACAGCGTCGCAGCTCAGCACCGGCACCGGCACCACACAGCAGAATAGCGGTATATCGCTCTCTTCTATCACCAGCAGGCAGCCCGGCCTCAATCAGCGCGGGCCACTCGGATAAGGCACGGATCTGCCAGCGCGATACATTCAGTAAGCTTTCGCCAGCGATAGCGCTCAATGCCAGCATCAGAAGCGTCATGGTCAACAACAGTGTGGCGGCTAAAAAAGCTTTGGAATGATCGCCAGTCCGGTAAATGGCAGGCAGGCCAGAAACAGAATTGAGGCGACCGCGTGTAAAGGCAGCACCACGTTTACAAGCCGCAACCATAACCGCTCCCCCCCAAACGCAAAAGAGCCAACCTCACGGTTAGCTCTTTCTTGCATCTTGCATGCTCAGCATCGGGCATCAGCAATGCCCATCATCATCATCTGTTGTTGTCAGGATGAGCGCCTCAATGTGAGTGATCATGCAACTTACTTTCAACCTTGTCCTTCACTTCGCTGGCTTTCTCGCTCACCTTCTCAGTCAGGCTCTCTTTGTGGTCGCGATTATGCGCACCGGGTGACTGCGTCGCTGCACCCGCTGCGGCAGGTCTGCCCGCTGCTGTGGTACCCGGCAGTTCGCGCTCCAGACCGCCTCGTGCATGGTCGATATCCACTTCCTGACGACGCACCGTGTCATTAATGGTCTCGGTACGATCGCTGCCGTCGGTACGCACCACCACTTCTTCTTTCACGTGGGTCGTTTTGTTGATCACCGGCTGCTCATGGGTCTCAGCAACTTCGACGGTTTTCTCGGACCAGTCCACTTCTCCGGCCAGCGCAGGTTCATTCACCGAGCGACGGAAGATGTCAGCGTGCTGCTCATGCAATGAGATATCTTCAGAGACGGTATCCGTTACGGTATAGCGGCGAACGCGGGTGGAGCCTTCGCTTACCAGACGTTTACCCACTTCCACCTGCTCTTCGGCCAGACGCAGAATGTCAGCTTCGCTCTCGTCACCGGTCAGTGAGGTGCGTCGCGGTTCAACCTGGCGGTCGTTGGTCTCACCGGCAAACTGCTTACCGGCTGTCGGGTTGATGCCCGGCGCGCTGCTGCCATTATTAACTGAGCTTTGCAGACGTGATGGCACATCTACTGAGTCATGAGAATAGAGAATCGTCATGGCGCGGGCCAGTTTCTCCTCCTCAGTACGGATGGTCAGCACGACGCCGCCCTTATCCATAGCTCTGGTGTAGACATCCGCCTCATCTTTATCGACGTCGTGCCCAAACAGACGCTGCCACAGGCTCGGATGGCGGACAGACTGCCCTTCCTGCTGCAAACGTTCTCCACTGATAAGACTGATGTCCCGATCAGAAAAGCCTGCTTTCACGAGATTTCTTTTCGCGGCCTCTGCCTGAATTGCAGAATCGAACAGTGTTACGATTTTTTCCTGTGCCATGATAGGTTCCTCTCTGTTAGCTAATTTGATCGTCATCTCTTTCAACGTTCACCTGCTGCTTACGTCGGGTTACCACTTCCTGAAAAGGAACATTCTCCTGCACTTTTCGGATGTGGATCTCCTCTTTAAGCACCAGCTTTCTGACAATCTGGATTTCTTCCTCTACTACCGGGACAATCAGTACACCGTTCTCTTCCCTGATTTCGGGCATCGTTTCAACGGGATGCGCTTTTGCTACATGCTCAATCTCAACCTTCTCCCGGTTAAGCAGTGTACTGATGACCTCGTCATGCTCAGTTGTGGAACGGGTAACACGGACATGTCCATCCACAATCTTTTGCTTCGTCAGGGCTATTTGCTCTTCAGCGAGTTTAAGCGTGACGTCTGCATTATTATTGTGCTCTGGCTGTCCAGCCATAATATCGCTCCCGTTAAATTAAATAATTACCACAACTGCCTGACACAGTGATTAAGCATGAACACTCTGGCTGATTTCGCAAGCCGGAATAATAAAAAACTCCGCTAACTCAATTTAATTACGGCACAGACACTTGCATCAAAAACAAGCACCCCGGTTTAAATTACCGCTACGTTAAATATAAAAATTACATGAAACACATGATGTTATATTAAAATAGTTTCTCAGGTAAATATTAACAGCCCAGACGCAAGCGCTTAGAAAGCACTCTATAAGCAAAGCGGTAAATTTAATTTAAACCAGGACGATTCCTGATAAAAAACGTGAGGATATTAAATAATGTTTCAGCGAGAGGCACTTATTACTGCCTTCAGCAAATCACTTCACAGAATAATAACACTAACAAGCATCTGAATATTTTATCGCTTCTATTACAGAATATTCCCAAAGTGCTATTTAAGACGCTATTTATAAAAGGAAGTCAGGAACTTTCTGCTCGTCAGCCTCTCTTAGCAAAACTGAATAAGAAGATACTGAGGTTAAGATGAAGCAGGCACAACGCAGTGCATGGGTTTTGGGCGTGGCGACACTTCTGGTGGCAGGCAGTGCATCAGCGGCAAGCTGGCAGGATCAGCTGAGCAGTGCAGCGTCGCAGCTCAGCCAGCAGAACAACGGTAGCACCACCAGCACCACGCAGCAGAATGGCGGTCTGTCGCTCTCTTCTATTACCAGCATGCTGGGCGGCGGCGACAAAGCGGTCAGCGCCAACAGCATGACCAACGCGGCCGGTGTGATGCAGTATTGCGTCGAACACAACGTGGTGAAAAACAATGTGCAGTCGGTGAAAGATCAGGTGCTGAGCAAGCTCGGTCTGAATACCACCACCGCGCAGGAACAGAAAACCGATTACACCCAGGGCGTGGCAGGTCTGCTGAACACCGGAAATGGCCAGCAGCTGAATCTGCAAAGCCTGAGCAACTCACCCATGGGTGAGAAGCTCAAAACCAAAGCCTGCGACGTGGTACTGAAGCAGGGTAAAAACTTTATCTCCTGATCCCCCTATTCATCTCTCCCCTCGCAGCACTGAGGGGAGCATTAAACCCCGCCATGCTGTGATGCCTGACATTCCCATAACCTGGGGTTGAGCGCTATAGTGTTGTTTTGGTTTCTACAGGACAGCACGCATGAAAGGCATCAACATCGCACTTTACTTCGACCCCGATCAGATTCAGGCCTGCGTTCACGAACAGGATGACAGCTATCTCAGCAAAAAATTCGAGTATGACGATGGCGTGATAGAAGAGATCTACCAGTGGCTGGAGCAGTATGAACCCAAACGCACGCACATCTGCCTGATTGAGAACGAAACGGCCGAACTGCTGGCCGATGAGCTGGTCGACAGTGGATTCCGCGTCCATCAGGTCACCATGCATCAGCTGTTGAGCTGGTTCGCCACCGAGCCGCCGTCCACGCCAGACGGCACGCCTATGCGCGCCATGCTGCGCTTCCTGGAAGATGAACATCCGCGTGAATATGAGTCGCGCACGCCGCAGACTGAAGCACTGATGGAGATGTTCGACGAGCTCGATGCACTGGAGATGGTCGATGACGCCGACGACGAAGACACGCTGCCAGGCGATCTGCTGCGCGCCATGAAGAAGCACAAAATCACCGCCAGTGCTGCGGCTCAGCGTCTGTTGCCGGACGTCAACGAGCGTATCCGCGAACATCTGATGCAGTATCCCGAACTGATGACGCCGGAAATCCTGCAGGACTTCTTCCCGGAGCTGCTTGAGGCGCTGGAGCGCCCGAAACACTAATCAGGGAGTGCAGACATGCTGGAGCTGATTAAAGCCGTTAGTCTGGGGCTTGTCGTGATCCTGCCGCTCGCCAATCCGCTCACCACCGTGGCGCTGTTTTTAGGGCTGGCGGGTGATATGAATTACCAGCAGCGGAACCGGCAGGCGCGCCAGGCGTCAATCTATGTTTTTGCCATCATGGTGGTGGCATGGTACGCAGGCAGCGCGGTGCTGCATACCTTTGGCATCTCGATACCGGGCCTGCGTATGGCCGGTGGGCTGATCGTTGCCTTTATCGGTTTTCGGATGCTGTTTCCGGCCAAGCCTGCGGGTCATTCGGTTGAAGCTAAGCAGAAACTGGATGAGCTGGATGAAGCCAAAGAGCCGGTGAATATCGCCTTTGTGCCACTGGCGATGCCGAGCACGGCGGGACCCGGGACCATTGCGATGATCATCTCGTCCGCCTCGACGGTAAGAAGTGGCGTTGATTTTCCCGCCTGGGTGATTAGCGTGGCGCCGGTGCTGACCTTCCTGCTGGTGAGCCTGATCCTCTGGATCTCTCTGCGCAGTTCGGGCGCCATCATGAAGCTGGTGGGCAAAAGCGGCATTGAGGCGATCTCGCGCCTGATGGGATTTTTGCTGGTCTGCATGGGCGTGCAGTTCATCATTAACGGCGTGCTGGAAGTGGTGCGCACCTTTCACTGATCCGGAATGTCCCCTCTCCTGACTGGCAGAGGGGACTGCCTGATTACTTCAGCGTTTTACGCACCTCAGCAACCTGATCTTTACTCACCGCTGGCGCGGTGTTGCTCCAGCCCTGGCGAATAAAAGTCGCCAGCTGCGCGACTTCATCATCGCTCAGACGCTGGGCAAAGCCCGGCATCGCCAGCTTAGACGGTGCTTTCGCTGTAGAAGGCTGCTGCGCACCGGCCAGAATGGTATGGATCAGACCGGTTGGATCCTTCGCATTCACGATGGTTGCCCCATCCAGCTCCGGGAAGATCGCGGGTGCGCCTTTGCCGGTCACGAAGTGACAGGCACCGCAGTTATCCAGATAGAGACGCTCCCCTTCGCTGAGGTTCTTCGCCGCCGTGAGCTTCGCTTCCGTTGCCTGCTGCGCCTGCACGCTGAACGCCTGCAATGGCGGATTGCCGCCCAGGAACTTCAGGTAGGCCGCGATGGCTTTCAGATCGGCATCAGTCATGTGTGAGCTGCTGTGCTCAACCACCGAGGTCATCTCACCGCCCACTGCCGCTTTATCGTTGCGGCCAGTCTGCAGGTAATCCACGATCTCCTGCTCGCTCCAGTGCGGCACACCGCGCAGTGACGGCACATCCCAGTTGTTCAGGCTGCCGCCTGCCAGGAATTTATCATCACCGCTGTCCAGCGCTTTCTCGTTCATGCCCAGACCGCGCGGCGTATGGCAACTGCCGCAGTGGCCCAGACTCTCCACGATATAGGCACCGCGATTAACCTCGGCTGATGCGCCACCAATCGGCTGGAACGGCTTATCTGACGCGAACGCCCAGTTCCAGAAGCGCATGCCCCAGCGCTGGCTGAACGGGAAGCTCAGATCGGTTTCCGGCGGCTGTTCTGCGCTCGGCTGCACGCCTTTCATGAAGTAGACGTAAAGCGCGTGGATATCGGCATCACTGATTTTGGCGTAATCCGGGTATGGCATCGCCGGATAGAGATGCGATCCATCCGGTAACACTCCCTTGCGCACCGCATCAGAGAACTGCTGCTCGCTGTAGTTGCCGATACCGTGCTGCTTATCCGGGGTGATGTTGGTGGAGAAGATGGTGCCGAGGTTCGACTCAATCGCCAGTCCGCCTGAATAAGCAGGCTTGCCGGGCAGTGAGTGGCACGCCATGCAGTCGCCCAGCCGGGAGAGATATTCGCCCTGCTTAATCAGTTGCGCTTCATCTTCGGCGTGAGCAGGCAGCGCAAATCCGCTGGCCAGCAGCACCGCGTTGGCAAAAATAAAAGACTTCAGTTTCAGCTTATTCATGCGCTTATGCCTGTACCAGTGGGCCGGGATTTTTCAGGTAGTGATCTTTGATCGCCTGCGCCGCCATCAGGGTAATTGCACCGATGGTATCGGTCGGGTTCGCCTGGAAGTTCTGCGGGAAGGCATTACCGCCCGGCACAAAGACGTTATGCACATCCCAGCTCTGCAGATACTTGTTCAGCGCCGAGGTTTTCGGGTTATCGCCCATCACTGCGCCGCCCACGTTGTGGGTAGAGACATATTTAGTGAGATCGAAATCCGCGCCCATCGGCAGGAAGCTCATACTCATGCTGTCCGGGTTCAGCTCTTTGGCGATGTTGCCGACGATGCCTTTCAGATGCTGCTGCAACTTCAGCTCGTTCTCTTTCCAGTTAAACGTCATGCGCAGCAGTGGCAGCCCACGGTGATCGTTGTAGTTGGGATCGAGATCCAGATAGATATCGCGGTAAGACTGGCAGGTGGTGGTGATGCTGATCTTCATCGAATGACCGTACCACTCTTCCAGGCCTTCCTTGTAACCCATGCCCCAGGATGGCGTGCCTTTTGGCAGCGCGGTGCTGATTGGCGTACCGGTCGCCTGTGAGCTGTGGATCTTCGCACCGCCCAGGAAGCCGAGCGAAGGACCGTCGAAGTTGCCTGGCGAGATATCGTTAAACATCTGGCCGGTCGCGCCCGCCGTGGCGTACGGATTGAAGTTTTTATCTTTGAAGAACAGCGTCGCGCCGCCGTTCGACAGGAACGCGTAGTTACGCCCTACCACGCCCTCTTCGGTAATCGGGTTGTAAGGCTTGCCGATGCCGGAGAGCAGCATCAGACGCACGTTGTAGAGCTGGAAGCTGCTCAGCACCACGATTTTCGCGGGCTGGAAGCACTCGTTGCCCTGCGCATCGATGTAGATCACGCCTTTCGCGGTTTTCTTATCATCGTTCAGCACCACCTTGATCACTTCTGCATTCACTTCATACGAGAAGTTCGGCATGCGCTTCAGCGAATCCATGACTGCGGTCTGCGGCGACGCCTTGGAGTAGTTCAGGCAAGGATATTTACTGCAGTAGCCGCAGTAGTTGCACGGGGCGATCTGGTTGCCGTACGGGTTTTTCCATGCACGCGACACACAGGCTGACGGGTTCGGGAACGGATGGTAACCGAGTTTGGTCGCCACCTCTTTGAACATTACGTTGTTTAACGTGTCATCCAGTGCAGGCAGCGGATAAGGCTCAGAGCGCGGGCCTTCAAACGGATCGCCGCCTTCCATGATTTTGCCGCGCAGGTTGCCGGTGTTGCCCGACTGGCCGCAAATCAGTTCGAATTTGTAGTAATAAGGTTCGATCTCTTCCCAGCTGAACGGGAAGTCCATTACCCGCATATCATCCTGCAGAATGCCCGGCTTATACGCCTCGTCGACATAGGTCTTCAGTTTGATATCGGTTGGCGTCGGACGGATCAGTACCGCTGTCCAGTGCAGACCAGAACCACCTACGCCCGTGCCCGGTGCAAACGCGCCCCATTTACGGGTGGGCAATGCGGTCTGGCTGCTGTTGTAGCGCACGGTGACCGCCACTTCGGCGGGCGTCGCAAACACTTTGTTGCGCACCGCATAGGCGTATTCATCCGCCGGTTTTGGATAGGCGAACTCGTCGTAATCACGATCGCCGCCACGCTCCAGCGCGCGCACGTCCAGACCGGCCAGCGCCAGCTCGATGCTCATCAGCGAGCCTGCCCAGCCGAGGCCGCAGACCACGACGTCGACTTCTTTTTTAGTAACCTGTGCCATGATAATCCTGTTTCAAATACCTGATGTGGAAGCGCGTTATGCGCGTTCACCTTTGATGCTGACCGGGCCCAGCGGATAAGGCACGTTGTGCTGTTTCACCCATTCGGTGAAGCTGGCACGGGCGCCCGGGAATCCGATGGCGATCCAGGCTTTCATGCCTTTATTACCGCCGTACATCGGGTCGGCCAGGTAGCCATGCTTGGTATCTGAAAGCAGCTGGCTGAAGAAATGGGAAGGTTTAAGATCGGCTTCGCCCAGGTCAACAAAATCGATCTCGTTTTTGTTGACCTGGGTCAGCACCGCATCTTTCTCTTCCAGCGTCAGTGCATGAAACGCTTTCTGATGTGTGTTCTGCGACCACTGATTAATCAGCCGGATACCGGTCTGATACATCTGCTGTGGGCGGAACGGAATCTGATAACCCATGGTGGCCGGCGCCTGGGTATTAAAAGGCCCCTGCAGGTAGATTTCGCTGCCAAACGCCTCGCTGTGCAGCTGCTGATCGATAAAGATTGGCACGTTGGTTTCCAGCGCGCCCGGCGCTTTGCCTTTGCCGCCCGCCGGAATCAGGCGGTCGGTAGCAGCCAGAATGAATTGCCACTCATCGGCGCTGAAAAAGATCGGTTTGTAATCGGTTAACTCGGGTGCAGCCATCTCTGCAGCCTGTGCCGCAGTCATGCCTTTCAGGACCAGCTCACTTAATGGCAACGCCAGCAGTGAACCGAGCAAAAATTTACGCCTGGTGGTGGGTTTTTCTAAAAGCATATCCGCACGACTCTCATCTGCTAAATACCCGTTTAATTTGTTATGTCGCTGAAAGGCTGAATAGAGTCAGGAAACTCTCCACAGAGATAAATGCATACAGCACTGACGACGGCAAAACAGACAAGGGCGGGTAAAATTATGGTTCGGTGACTAACGGAACTTATCGGTTAATAACCTGGCAATATTAGGGATATAAATATTTCTGAATGTAAAAATTGAATTAAAAAGATGTCTAAGTGAAAGTTTATCATGGTGTTGCAGAAGGGTTATCGAGAGGTAAAAGATTTACATCGCTGAAATCGGGGATAAAACCGCATAAACATCGGGCATTTGGCTGTTACGACGCAGAATGGAGGGTGTTATTTTCGCTCTGTCATCATCACGTCTGCTAACCGATAAAAAAAAATCATACTTCCATACAAGAAAGCGTTTCTTATCGCTAACACTATAGTGGCTTTATCAGCCGCACAATCAGACAGTGCGCAATTTGTGATCGTATGAGTAAAAACGTATTAATTTTGTGCATTTTAAAGTAACGACGAAATAATTACTGACAGACACTATCTTATTTTGTCTCTTTGCCCGAATCGCTGCGCAAATATTTGTGCAAAGCTCATAACAAACCGGCATTTTGAGATTATCAGGCGCCCGATAGAGTAGAGCAATCAACGGCTCAGGATAATGCTCAATGCGCAAAACACTCTTGTCACTGGTTACTGCTCTGGCACTGGTTCACCCGGCACATGCCGCCACGCCTGCTGACACTCTGGTGGTCGCTGTGCCACTCGATGGCATCATCAGTTTCGATCCGGCGGAAAGTTTTGAAACCGTCAGTACCAGCAGCCTGCGCAATATCTACCAGACGCTGCTGGAGCCGGATCACCAGAACCCGCAGAAGCTCTCGCCACTGGCTGCCACACGCTGGCAGGCCGGGAAAACGCCCCACAGCCTGGTGTTTGACCTCAACCCGCAGGCTCATTTCGCCAGCGGTCATCCGCTCACCGCGCAGGATGTTGTTTTCTCCTTAACCCGCGCCGTCAGACTCAATAAAGCGCCCTCTTTTATCCTGGGCGAGTTTGGCTGGACGCCGGAAAATATCGATCAGCAATTCACGGTGATCAATGACCACAAGTTTGAGCTGCGCTGGCCCGCGGAGATCGGCAGCGATCTGGCGCTGCGCCTGCTTACCGCGCCGGTCGCCTCCATCGTCGACAGTAAACTGGCGCAGGAACACGCCAGCAGCAACGATTACGGCAATGCCTGGCTGAAGAACCACTCCGCTGGCAGTGCGGCTTATGCCATAAAACAGTTTGTGCCGCTGCAGGCGCTGGTGCTGGAGGCCAACCCCCACAGCACGCAGAAGCCGCATCTGAAGCGCGTATTACTGAAAGGTGTGGCCGATCCCGGATCCCGGCGTCTGCTGCTCCAGCAGGGTGATGTGGATGTCGCCTGTCAGCTCGGCCCGGATCAAATTGCCGCACTGAGAAATACTGCCAATGTGCGGGTCGATGCTTTTCCGTCCAGCCTGATCTATTACCTTGGCTTTAACACCCAAAGTCCGCAGCAACCGGCGCTGGGGAACCCGGCGCTGTGGCAGGCGGCTCGCTGGCTGGTTGACTATGACAGCCTGGCAAACCAGTTGCTGAAAGGTCAGTACCGCATCCATCAGAGCTTCCTGCCGGACGGCTTTGACGGTGCGCTGAACAGCACGCCGTTCCATTACGATCTGAAAAAGGCGCAGGCGATACTGCAAAAAGGCGGCATTAAACCCGGCACGCATATCGCGCTGACAGTAGTGAACCAGCCGCCTTATATTGATGTGGCGCAGGCGCTGCAGGCGAGTTTTGCCAAAGCGGATGTGAATCTCGATATCCAGCCGGTGGCGGAATCAGAGCTGTGGAGCAAAATGCGCAGTCGCAACTTTCAGGCAATCTTCACCTACTGGGGCGCGGACTACATCGACCCTAACAGTAATGCCAGCACCTTTGCCTCTAACGTGCCAGGCGGCGGTAAAACCCTGGCATGGCGCGTCGGCTGGTCCATTCCGGAACTCAGCGCCCAGACCCGCGCCGCCGCCGGAGAGAGCGACGCCATGAAACGCCGCAACCTCTATACCGGATTGCAAACCCGCATTCAGCAGGATTCACCCTTTGTTGTGCTGCTACAGGGTGCCGTCCAGGTGGCGGTACGCAGCAACCTTAATCACCTGCAGCAGGGCATCGGTGTCAGCCTGCTGAATTTTGAAGAGGTGCAGAAGTAAGTCCTGGTTTGAGGCCGTTGCTTCACGCAGCAACGGCTTTTTTGGTCAATAGTTCTCCTCCTGTGCCGCTCTGGCTTGCTATCCTTCAGGCATAACCTTCAGCCTGAGAGTGGAAAATCATGACTTCCCCGCTACTGATTGCCCGTACGCCAGACGTTGAACTTCATCTGTTACCGCAAATGGCCAACCGCCATGGCCTGATCACCGGCGCGACCGGCACCGGTAAAACCGTCACGCTGCAGAAGCTGGCCGAATCGTTCTCTGCCAGTGGCGTACCGGTCTTTATGGCCGACGTCAAAGGCGACCTGACCGGCGTGGCAATGGCGGGTCAGTCCAGCGAAAAGCTGCAGGAGAGGCTGGCGAAAATCGGCGTCACCGACTGGCAGCCGCAAAGCAGTCCGGTGGTGCTATGGGATATCTTCGGCGAGAAAGGTCATCCGGTGCGTGCCACTGTCTCCGATCTCGGGCCACTGCTGCTGGCGCGTCTGCTGAACCTCAATGAAGTACAGAGCGGCGTGCTGCAGATTATTTTCCGCATCGCCGATGACCAGGGTTTGCTGCTGCTGGATTTCAAAGATCTGCGCGCCATGACTCAGTACATTGGTGACAACGCCAAAAGTTTCCAGACGCATTACGGCAACATCAACAGCGCCTCGGTCGGCGCGATCCAGCGCGGATTACTGACGCTGGAGCAACAGGGCGCGGAACACTTCTTTGGTGAACCGATGCTGGATATCGCCGACTGGATGCGCGTCGACAGCAATGGCAAAGGGGTGATCAACATCCTTTCCGCCGAGAAGCTTTATCAAATGCCAAAACTCTATGCCACCAGCCTGCTGTGGCTGCTGTCGGAGCTTTATGAGCATCTGCCGGAAGCGGGCGATCTCGATAAGCCAAAGCTGGTGTTCTTCTTTGATGAGGCCCATCTGCTGTTTACCGATGCACCCGCGGTGCTGCTGGAGAAAATCGAACAGGTGATGCGGCTCATCCGCTCCAAAGGCGTCGGCGTCTGGTTTGTCACCCAGAACCCAGGAGATATTCCGGATCGGGTGCTGGGGCAGCTCGGCAACCGGGTGCAGCATGCCCTGCGTGCTTTCACCCCCAAAGATCAGAAAGCAGTAAAAACCGCCGCCGACACCCTGCGTGCCAACCCGTCATTTAACAGTGTTGAGGCGATTCAGGCACTGGGCACCGGCGAAGCGCTGATATCCTTCCTGGATGCCAAAGGCAGCCCGTCGGTAGTGGAACGCGCCATGGTGATTGCGCCCGGCTCGCGCATGGGTCCGGTTACCGGCGATGAACGCAACGGCTTAATCAACCATTCGCCGCTGTATGGCAAATATGATACTGAAATCGATCGCGAATCGGCATTTGAAAAGCTGCAAAAAGGCGTCCAGGCCGCCAGCGATGAAGCCGGTGCACCACCAGCCAAAGGCGACGAGGTTGCGGCAGACGATGGCATTATCGGTGGTCTGAAAGAGATCCTGTTTGGCCGAACCGGTCCGCGCGGCGGTAAGCACGACGGTGTGGTGCAAACCATGGCGAAAAGCGCCACCCGCCAGATCACCAGTCAGATCATTCGTGGGGTACTCGGCAGCCTGCTGGGTGGCCGTCGCCGATGAACCCGGCTCTCTGCTAAGATCAGGTTATGGATAAACAATACGAACTGAAACGGACGAAACGTCTGGCACTGTTGCTGTTACTGCTCGCCGCAGCCACTTTTATCGTCACCCTTTTTCTGCCTCCTGGCTTTTGGGTCAGCGGCGTCAAAGCGATTACGGAGGCCGCAATGGTCGGCGCACTGGCGGACTGGTTTGCGGTGGTGGCGCTGTTCCGGCGCGTGCCGGTGCCCTTTATCTCACGCCATACCGCCATCATCCCGCGCAACAAAGATCGTATCGGCGAGAACCTCGGGCGCTTTGTGCAGGAGAAGTTTCTTGATACCGATTCACTGCTGAATCTCATTCGCCGTCACGATCCTTCAAACCTGCTGGCGCAGTGGCTGAATGCGCCGGGCAACGCGGACCGCATCGGCCGCCATCTGCTGCAGGTGATGCGTGGTTTCCTCGATCTGACCGATGACGCGCGGATCCAGACCTTTATGCGCCGCGCCGTGCATCGTGCGATTGACAAGGTCGACCTCAGCCAGACCAGCGCCATGGTGCTGGAGAGCCTGACCAAAAATAACCGTCATCAGGCGCTGCTGGATGCGGCCATCGAACAGCTGCTGAAGTTGCTGCATAAACCCGCGACCCGCGAGTTTATTGCCATGCAGCTGGTACGCTGGCTGAAACGCGAGCATCCGATCAAAGCCAAAATGTTGCCGACCGAATGGCTGGGTGAACACAGCGCCGAGCTGGTGGCAAACGCGGTCGATTCGCTGCTGGATGATGTGGCTCTGGATCAGGGCCATGAGCTGCGTCTCGGCTTTAACCGGGCGGTAGACAAGCTGATCGTTAAGTTGCAGAACGATCCGGAAATGGCCCAGCGCGCCGAAGAGATCAAAGGCTGGCTGAAAGAGGATGCCTCATTCAACCGCTATATCGGCGAGCTGTGGAATGACATGCGCAACTGGCTCAAAGCCGATCTCAGCAGTGATGATTCGCGGGTGCAGGAGAAAGTACGCGGTGCCGCGATGTGGCTGGGTGAAACCCTGGCAGCCGACCCGGCGCTGCGTGACTCGATGAATCAGCATCTGGAACAGGCGGCGCGCAGCGTGGCGCCGGAGTTTGCCAGCTTCCTGACGCGTCACATCAGCGACACCGTCAAGAGCTGGGATGCACGCGACATGTCGCAGCAGATCGAACTCAATATCGGCAAAGACCTGCAGTTCATCCGCATCAACGGCACGCTGGTGGGCGGCACCATCGGGTTGATTCTCTATCTGCTGTCGCAGCTACCCCAGTTAATCCCGCTGCTGAGCCGCTAACCGCCTGGTTTAGCCGGATGCAGGTGGATAGAGGCCAAACCCGGTGATAATGGCATTAACAAAGCTACGAATCTTCACCGTCTGACGGCGGCCCGCCGGGATCAGGACATGCATGGGGCGTGCTGGCCCGGCATAATCGGGCAGCACCTGGACCAGCCTGCCCTGCCTGATCTCTTCAGACAGAATGGTGGCGGGTCCCAGGGTAATGCCGTAGCCCTCCAGCGCTGCGTGCAGGAGCGCCTTCCAGTCATTCGATCGCATTCTTCCCTGCGGATGCACTTCTTCGACTTTCCCGGCCTGAGTAAACACCCAGCGGCAGGGTTTTGAAGGCGACCAGATGCCATAAACGAGACAGGCGTGGTTCTCCAGATCTGCTGGCGTGGCAGGAAAACCGTGCCGCGCCAGATAGGCGGGTGACGCGCAGGCTATCAGCTCATAGGGCTTTAACGGATGGGCGATAATCGAACTGTCCGCCAGCGCACCAATCCGGATCACCACCTCATAACCCTCTTCAAAGGAATCAACCAGCCGATCGCTGAGTTCAAGATCAACCTGCGTATCAGGAAACCGATCAAGATAGCGGGTCACAAACGGCGCCAGGCTGAAAGAACCAAAGGTGACCGGGGCGCTGACCTTTAGCGTACCGGACGGACGCTGCTGCATATCCAGCGCAATTGCATCTGCTTCCTGCACTTCAGCCAGCACGATTTTGCAGCGTTCATAATAGTTGCGGCCCACATCCGTCAGGCTTTGTCGTCGGGTGGTTCGATGCAGAAGAAGTGTGCCAAGGTGCTTCTCCAGCGTGGCGATATGCTTCGCCACCATTTGCGGTGAGATGAGCAATTTCCCGGCAGCAGCGGCAAACGAACCTGATTCTGCGACGGTAACAAACACGTTCATGCTGGTAAGTCGATCCATCATTCCCTCCTGTTGGTTGTTTATATTGCGTCCGTTTGTCGGTTTATTCACCTCCTGTTTTTAATTAAGGTCAGGACGTGAAAACTCATCGAGGAACAACCCATGAAAATAGGCATTATTGGCGCAGGTTTTGTTGGCCGGGCGATAGCAAAACTGGCAATTAAAGCGGGACATGAGGTGATGCTCAGCAACTCGCGTGATCCACGAACGCTGTTCAGTCTGAAACCGATGATTGGCTGCGAAACCGGCACCGCTATTGAGGCCGCAAACTTCGGTCAGGTGGTCGTGATCGCTGTGCCGCTCACGGCAACTGAGCAACTTCCGGCAGCGGAGTTACGGGGAAAAATCGTGCTTGATGCGGTCAATTACTATCCCGACCGCGATGGCGACATCGAAGAGCTACTTAGTGGTGGCATCAGCACCAGTGAACGGCTTGCCCGCCAGTTTCCCGGCAGCCGGATCACCAAGGCATTTAATGCCATCCGCATGACCGATCTGGAAACCCAGGGCCTGCCCCCGGGCGATGCGAACCGTCAGGCGCTACCGCTGGCGGGAGATGACAGCGAAGGAAAGGCTATCGTCACGGCGCTTTATGATGCCTTTGGGTTTGATGCGGTGGATGCGGGCGCGTTAGCGGAAGGCTGGCGTTTCGAGCGTGCGACACCCGCCTATTGTGTCGCACTCAGCAGAGAACAACTTATCAGGACACTTTTGGAGACCACCCGGCGCTAAGCATAAACAGCCTGTGGGTATAGAGAAAAGCGGCTGAAACCGTCATTCGCAGACGGCTAATAAACGTATGCTCCCTGAGCTGGCACGGTTAGCCAACTAAAAAGGCCGCTTTCGCGTAATGCCGATCAGTTAAGACAGAAATGATCGGTTGAACGATCCAGTGGCTGAGTGAAAATCCTTAAAGAAGCATTATCCGCGGGCGGTAAAAAAGAAACCGCAGCGTTACCCGCTGCGGCGTTCTTAAAAGCTTAACTGACAAGCATTACGCCTCATCAGCAGGGTTTTTTGTGGTCTGCGCCAGGTGATAAACGGTGGTTAAGCCGGATCCAGCGCAGCCTGTGCGATCGCCATAAAGTGTTTTACCCTCTCGCGATCCACATCGTTCCACCAGACACCATCCACCTTAAGTGCACTGGCCACAATTACGGCCTGCGTGCGGCCCAGAATCTGGCAGACGTTAGCGGGTGTGACGCCCGACCCCACCAGCAGGGGTAAGGTGGTGGCGGCGCGGATCTCGTCGATTTCCTCCAGTGTGGCGCTGTCACCGGTGCGCTGTCCGGTGGCGATAACTGCATCTGCTTCAAAGAAATCAACATCGCGTGTCAGTTCCTGAATGGAGCGATCGGCCACTATCGCATGGCTGCCGTGTTTAACGTGACTGTCGGCAAACACCCGAATATGTTCGGCGCGCAGATGGCTGCGGTAGCGCAGCGCTTTCGCGGCAGCCCCTTCAATAAAACCTTCGTTGGCGATATAAGCATTGGCCCACTGATTGACGCGGATAAAATCCGCCCCGCCCGCCAGCGCGGTGGCAAAAGCAGGTAATGCAGCGTTCGCCAGCACGTTAATACCCAGCGGCACGCCGAAACGTTCGCGTACTTTTTCCGTAATCACCGCCATCAGCGCCGGCGTTTCCGGGCCGATATCCTCAGGTTTGGAAAAAGGAATATCGCCATGATTTTCCACAATCAGGCCGTGAACGCCGCCCAGAATATAGTTTTCCGCATCACGTAATGCTCGATCAATTATCGCGCTGACGGGTTTACCGCGATATTTAGGCGAACCCGGAAAAGGGTCACAGTGAATAACACCAATAACAGCTTTAGGACGGGAAAATATCGCTTGTATTGCATCAATTTTTTCTGCTGATATAGCAACCATCGCTTCTTAATCCTGTTCAGGAAAACACTATGCGTGTTTATGTGGCTGGTAATATTACTGTCGATGAAACCTGGTCTGTTACCGATATTCCAGCTAAGGGCGCCTCTGTTCACGGTTATCAACGTTCGCAGGATATCGGCGGCAAAGGCGCGAACCAGGCGATCGTATTATCCCGCTGCGGCATCGAGACCTGTTTACTTGCCGCGACCGGTCATGACAGCAATGGAAAATGGATCCGTCAGCAGCTCATGAACGAGCCCGTGACGTTATTGCCCACGCAGTCCATTACCGCGTTGAGCGACACCTCACTTATTCTGCACAGCGCCGATGGCGATAACGCCATTATTACCAGTAAGGCGGCGGCCGAGGCGCTGGATATTGATACGCTTCGCCACCATCTTGCCAGCGCGCGTCCGGGCGATCTGCTGGTGCAGCAGGGCAATTTCTCCCCTGAGAAAACCCATGCGCTGTTCAGTCTGGCTAAGTCCCAGGGACTGATTACCGTCTTTAACCCCTCGCCAGTGCACGCCGGTTTTGCCGCATGCTGGTCGCTGGTGGATATCGCCGTGGTCAATCAGCACGAAGCGCAACAGTTACAGCCCGACGCAGTAAACACAGTGGTGACTACGCTCGGAAGTGCAGGTGTCTGGCTCACTCAGGGCGACCAGCGAATATTCTGCCCGGCGCACCCCGCCGATGCAGTAGATACCACCGGCGCAGGCGATACTTTTCTGGCCGTGATGCTGGCTTCCGCGATCCTGCGCGAGGGTGACATTGATGCATTAGCACTCGCGCATGCCAGTCAGGCTGCTGCGCTGACCGTCAGCCGTTATGGCACACGTCAGGCCTTTCCCACTGCAGAAGAGCTCGCCGCACTGCTCCAGTCAGGCGGCGAGTCAGCGATTACTTAAACATCGCGCGGTAGCTGTCCACGTTAGCTTTGGTTACCACTGTGGCCGGCACCAGAATGGTTTTTGCCACCGTTTTGCCCGACGTAAGCGCGTTCAGCGCTTTTACTGCCTCTTCACCCATCTTTTTCGGATCCTGCTGCAGCACGGCCGTGACATAACCGCCATCAATGCCGCTGATGGCTTTTGAGGTCAGATCCCAGCCAAAGACTTTGATTTCCTTCTGGCGCCCCTGATTTTCAACGGCAGCAATCGCACCCAGCAGAGCGGGTTCACCGGTCGCGTAGATAGCCGTTAAATCCGGGTTACCGGTAATCAGGTTTTCTGCTGCTGTCATCGCAGTATCCTGCACGTTCTGACCATCAACCACATCCGCCACGGTGATACCCGGATTGCTCTTGATGGTTTCTTCAAACCCTTTCTGACGCTGGTTCTGTACGGCCGAATTCAGTGCGCCCACAATGCCCAGCCGCGCTTTGCCGCCCATATCTTTCGCCACGTAGTCGACAAAATATTTACCAATAATTTTGCCGCCTTCCAGGTTATCCACGCCCACCTGTGCTGCCTGCGGCCCCGCTGGTAATACCGCATCAATGGCAATCACCGGTATTTTAGCTGCCGCTGCTTCTTTTATGGCTGGCATAATGCCGTTGACGTCAATTGCATCCACCATAATGCCCTTCACGCCCTGCTGAATATAATTTTCTATCGCATCGTTCTGCGACACGGGATTATCGTTGGCATTGAAGATCACTAAATTTTTACCACTTGCTTTCGCTGCTTCCTGGGCGCCCTTGTTCATCTGATTAAAAAACAGGGCCTGCTGATTAATCTGAACCAGCGCATATGTGGAAGCGGCTTGCGCCAATGAAAATAACGAACCCGCAGACAGTAAGCCGGTTGCCAGTGCAACAGCGCGCAGTTTTCTGGTGTTAAATGCCATCATCTTAAAATTCCTCGTCGGGAATGAGAGATAACCAGTCGATCTCCGCATCGAAATGCAGAGGGATTATTGTTGGCGGGCAAATATCGTCTGAATGGCTGCTTCAGCCAGGACCTGAATAATCGACTTTCTGCACACCGTCCATTATGGTGCACATATGAAAGAGAGTAATCGGGCTTGGGAGTGACTCCCGGGTAATGCGGTAAACTGCCTCTAACATTCGCTTCTGCTTAAATTTTGTCAAGCGATTATTTTATCGTCAGCGGTCAGGGAAAAAACTGTATTCGCTGCGCGCAACTGTGTTACTGATAGCCGATTCCGGGCAAGATGGCAGATGATATGAGTAAAAAACGGGTGCTGTTATCCGATGTTGCAGCGCTGGCCGGACTGTCAAAAGCGACCGTTTCCCGCTATATGAATCAAAGCATTATCCTGCCGCAGGAGACGATCGACCGCATTGAAGCGGCGATTCGCCAGCTGGATTATCGCGGTAATAGCCTGGCTCGTCGCCTGAGCAAGGGCGGCAGTGAAACCCTGGGGCTGGTGCTACCCGATATTACCAACCCCTTCTTTGCCGAACTGGCGGATGCCGCCGAAGAAGCCGCCTCTGCCCATGGCTACAGCCTGGTGCTCTGCATTACCCGAAACCACCCTGGCAAAGAGAGTCAGTTTATCCGCTGGCTGGATACCTGCCAGGTGGACGGCCTGCTGTTTACCACCAACCATCCTGATAACGGCCTGTTACGTAAAGAAATTAACCGCCACCAGCGCATCGTGCTGCTGGATGAAGATATTCCGGGTAGCGTGGTGCCTAAGGTCTTTGCCGACAACGTTCAGGGAGGCCGGATTGCTACCGAAAACCTGATCGCCGCAGGTCACCGGCACATTGCCTTTGTCGGCGGTCCGGATGAACTGATGAGTGTGCGTGAACGCTACCAGGGCTTTTGCACCGCCATGGAGCAGGCTGGCCTGCATGTCCTGCCTGAATGGGTGATGTATGGCGAATACCAGCGCGAGTTCGGTAAACAGGCGCTGGAACGGCTGTTTAGCTGCGCTGAGCGCCCTACCGCCGTCTTTGCTGCCAGTGATTTTCTCGTGCTGGGATTGATGGATGGCCTGCGCGCGCGCGGACTCAAAGCACCCGAAGCGCTGTCGCTGGTGGGCTTTGATGACGCGACCTATGCCGACTTCACCCTACCCCGTATTTCAACCATCCGCCAGCCCGCACGCGAGCTGGGCCGCACGGCGGTAGAGATTATGTTGCGTATTCTGAATGATGACCTGTCGATCCCCGCCGAAACCCGCCTGCCGGTAGAGTGGGTGGCGCGTGACTCGATCCAAATTTGTTAACAACGTCCCAGAATGGCGCAAAAGCGCACAGCTTTGGCGCAAATAATGAGCTTTTTAATTTCTCAGGTTTATAGTAAGTAAACCGGTTTACCTAAAGTAAAATGTTAAATGCATTTTATTACAGTTAGTTAGACCGCGAGTGTAGCGCCTGTTCACAGGCTGGCACGGAAGCTGCAATGTCGTACCTGGCAAACAAATATCGTTGTAGCGTGTTGTTCTGTGTGTTGAGACAAAGGTTTTATCCTGCAGGTAAACCGGTTTACAAGGGTGTAAACCGTGCCGGATAACCCCTTTTACATGCAGATTGACAGTCCTGTTAGCGGTGATGGGAGTAATCACATGCAGCAAGCACAAACTGCCCAGACACGGGTAGAGATGGTGAATATTACCAAGACCTACGGCGCGATACGGTCGCTTCGCGGCGTAAACCTGCAACTGGCTAAAGGTGAAGTGCTGGGGCTGGTGGGCGACAACGGCGCGGGCAAATCGACCCTGACCAAGGTGCTGTCAGGGGCTGTCGTGCCAACCAGCGGTACGATTCGTATTGATGGTGAGGACCAGCATTTCAGTAACCCGGCGGATTCTCGCCGCTGCCATATCGAGATGGTTTATCAGGACCTGTCGCTGTGCGATACCGTCGATGTGGCAGGCAACCTGTTCATGGGACGTGAGCCGATGAAGTCCATTCTCGGCATTCCGTTTCTGGATGAAGAGAAAATGCACGCTGATGCACGGGAGATGCTGAAAGGGCTGGGGATTTCTATCCCGGATACCCGGCTGCTGGTGCGCAATTTATCCGGCGGGCAGCGCCAGGCGATTGCCATTGCGCGCGCGGCCGCTTTCGATCCCAAAGTGCTGATCATGGATGAACCTACCGCCGCGCTGGCCGTCGCCGAAGTGGAGGCGGTACTGGAGTTGATCCGCCGGGTGTCAGCACGTGGCGTGAGCGTCATCCTGATCACGCATCGCCTGCAGGATCTGTTCCTGGTCTGCGATCGCATCATGGTGATGTACGAGGGCACCAACGTGGCGGAGCGCCGGGTGGCCGATACGGACCTGACTGAGATCGTCAATTTGATCGTGGGTGAAAAATTTGTCGCCCGCTCGGCCGCAGCGCACTGAGCGAGGTAACAGGATGACTATTATGAATCTGAGCAGTTCCCGTATGGCACAGCACTCGCTGCCGCGTCGCCTTCTGCATAACCACTCTGGCGTAGTCAGCATCGCGCTGTTTTTCGTATTCTGCTGCGTGGTGTTTTCTCTGATCACCGGCAACTTTCTCAGTAGCGCTAACTGGCTGAATATCATCCGTCAGAGTGCGCCATTGCTGATCGTCGCCACGGCGATGACGCTGGTGATTACCACGGGTGGGATCGATCTTTCCGTGGGGTCAACACTGGCCCTTGTCGGCGCCTTGTCCGCCATCGCCCTGAATAACTGGGGCCTGCCCTGGCCGGTGGTCTTGCTGGGCGGCCTGCTGCTGGGTGCGCTGGTCGGTGCTATCAACGGCTTTTTTATCGCCTATGAAGGCATTCCTGCCTTTATCGTCACGCTGGCGACGCTGGCGGTGGTGCGCGGCGTGGCGCTGCTGATCACTCAGGGTTACTCCATTCCCATCCCCGCTGACAGCCTGTTCGCCTTTATGGGACGCGCATGGGTGCTGGGTGTGCCGATGCCTGCGCTGATTGGCATCGTGGTGCTGGTGGTCGGCCATATCGTGCTGAACCATATGCGTTTTGGTCGCTATGTCACGGCCATTGGTGCAAATGCAGAAGGTGCGCGCCGTAGCGGGATTAATACCAAAGCCGTCACCATGAAAGTTTACATCATCAGCGGTATGGCGGCGGCGCTGGCGGGCATGATCATCACTGCTCGCCTGGGCAGCGGCTCTTCTAACCAGGGCGAAGGCTTTGAGCTGCAGGTCATCGCTGCGGTGGTGCTGGGCAGTACCAGCCTGTTCGGCGGCTTCGGCACCGTTGTTGGCACGCTGTTAGGCGCGCTGTCGATTGCCATCATCCAGAACGGCCTGATTTTGTCGCATATCTCCCCGTTTTATACGCAGATCGCCACCGGTACGATTATTCTGCTGGCCATCTGGCTGAACACCCGCATTCTCAACCCGACGCGGTCGGCGGCGAAAGGATAGCGCATGAAACATTCTATTTTTCGCCATCCCGATCCGCTGCCACTGGGTATCAGTAGCGGCTATGTGATGACCGTGCTCGGGCCATTGCCGGTGAGTGAAATGGGCGTAACGCTGATGCACGAACATATTCTGCTGGATGCCTCAGGCAAATGGGTGCCGCCCTGCTGCTGCGGCGATCGTCATCTGGCGGAAATGCCGGTCAGCATTGAAAACCTGGGCGAACTGTCACTCAACCCGCTTATCAGCCGCGACAACTGTCAGCTGTTTGATGTGGATTTGGCGATTGAAGAGCTGATGAAGTTCCGGGCGCTGGGCGGCGATACGGTGGTGGATCCCACGAATATCGGCATTGGCCGCGATCCCAAAGCCCTGCAGCGGATCGCGCGCCTGACCGGGCTGAATATCATCATGAGCACCGGGCTGTATCTGGAACCGTCACATCCTGACTGGATGAAAACGATCAGCATTGAAGCCCTGACCGACAAGCTGATTTACGACCTGGGCGGCAGAGAAGATAAACCCGACGTGCTGGCAGGTCTTATTGGTGAGATCGGCGTTTCCAGCCGCTTTACCCCCAATGAAGAGAAATCCCTGCGGGCTGCAGGCCGCGCCAGCGCTGCGACAAATGTGCCGATTGAGGTGCATCTGCCCGGCTGGGAGCGTCTGGGTCATCGTGTCCTGGATATTCTTGAAGAAGAAGGGGCTGACCTGCGCCATGTCGTGCTGTGCCATATGAACCCCAGCTTTGCGGATAAGCGTTACCAGCGCGAGCTTGCAGAGCGCGGAGCCTTCCTGGAGTACGACATGATCGGCATGAGTTATTACTACGCCGATGAATCTGCGCAGTCGCCGTCCGATGAGGAGAATGCCCGCGCCATTCGCGAGCTGATTGATGACGGCTTTATTGAACAGGTGTTGTTGTCGCAGGACGTGTTCCTGAAAACCATGCTGACCCGCTACGGCGGTCATGGCTATGGCTACATCCTTAAACATTTTGTTCCGCGCCTGAAACGCCATGGCGTCAGCGGCGAACAACTTGAAACCTTACTGATTGCTAACCCACAGCGCGTTTTTGGTGGGTAAGGGAGAACCGTAATGCAGAAGAAAATTTTACTGGTCGGCGAGTCCTGGACCAGCACGTCCGTTCACGTCAAAGGCTTCGATCAGTTTGCCACTGCCACCTGGCATAATGGCGCAACCGACTTTATGGCAGCGCTGGCCGACAGTGATTATGCCATCACCTATATGCCCGCTCATGCTGCCGCCACCGAGTTTCCACTCACGCCTGATGGGCTTTCGCAGTGGGACGCGATCATTCTGTCCGACATCGGTGCGAATACGTTGCTGCTGCACCCGGATACCTGGCTAAAGAGCCAGCGCACAGCGAACCGCCTGACACTGATCCACGACTATGTGGCCGCAGGCGGCGCACTGATGATGATTGGCGGCTACTTTAGTTTTCAGGGTATCAATGGCGGTGCGCGCTATCGCAACACGGCCGTGGAGAAAGTCTTGCCAGTGCGCTGCCTGGCCTGGGATGACCGCATTGAAACGCCTGAAGGGGCTTATCCCAGCGTCACGGAATCTCACTCGCTGTTTAGTGATATCCCCAACGAATGGCCATGGTTACTGGGTTATAACGAGGTGGAAATGCACCCTGAAGGCAAACTGCTGGCGACCATTGCCGGCACGGAACATCCGCTGCTGGCGGTGCGCGAATATCAGCAGGGCCGTTCACTGGTCTGGACCAGTGATATGTCGGCGCACTGGCTGCCGCAGGAATTTGCACAGTGGCCGGGTTATCGCCAGCTGTGGATCAACTGTCTGGACTGGTTAACGGTGCGTGGCGAATGAGCCAGAGCCTGATACTGGCGCAGCAACTGCTGTGTTTTGACACCATTAATCCCCCGGGCAATGAAGCAGCCTGCATGCAGTTCCTGGCAGACTGGCTGACGCAGCGTGGCTTCGACGTCACCCTGTCGACCTTCGGTGAAAACCGCCTGAACCTGATTGCCAGCCTGCCTGGCAGCCTGCCTGGACCGAAGTTAGCGTTTACCGGCCATCTGGATACGGTTCCTCTCGGCAACGCCGGCTGGCAGTACGATCCGTTTGGAGAAGTTGTGGGCGACAGGCTATATGGGCGGGGATCGAGTGACATGAAGGCCGCCGTCGCGGCCTTTGCCGTCGCCTGCGTGACGCACCAGCAGGCAATTCAGCAAGGGTCGGGTGTTGTCCTGTTGATCACAGGCGGGGAAGAGACGGGGTGCGACGGTGCGCAAGCACTGATTGATACCACCGACCTGCCCGAGGTTGGCGCATTGATTGTCGGCGAGCCTACCAGCAACTATCCGGTTATCGGCCACAAAGGCGCACTCTGGCTACGCTGTGAAACCCGGGGCAAAACAGCGCACGGCGCGATGCCTGAGCTGGGTATTAATGCCATTTATCTGGCGGCGGAGGCACTGGGCAAGATTCAGCACTTCTCACCCGGCGCACCTCATCCGCTGATGAAGCAGCCAACCATTAACGTCGGACGCATTGCCGGCGGTCTGAACATTAATTCCGTGCCCGATCGTACGCAGTTTGACGTGGATATCCGTAGCGCGCCCAATCTGCATCACGCAGCAATTCGTCAGCAATTGACAACATTACTGGGAGAGAGCGTCACGGTGACGACGCTGGTGGATCTGCCAGCGGTGTTGAGCGAAGAGAATCAGGCCTGGATTCAGTCGGTTTATCAGCACTGTCAGGCATTACATGACGCCCCGCTGACACCGCGCATTGTGCCCTACTTTACCGATGCATCATTACTGCTGCCCGCGCTGGGCACGCCGCCCTGTATTATCCTGGGTCCCGGCGAGCCCTCAATGGCACATCAGACCGATGAGTATTGCCTGCTGACCCGGTTAGCAGAAGCGGAAACGCTGTATGGTGCAGTGATAAACGACTGGATGCGTTGATGCATTAATGAAGGGATTTATGACACTGCGGGATGACTGAAATGGCACAGGGTGCGTGCCATGAAAAAGGCCGCCCTGAGAGGCGGCCTTTTTGCGGCTGACTGTTAGCGCCGCTTAATCAACATAAACATACTGATCGCGAAGAACGCAAAGCTCGGCAGAATTGCGCCCAGAATCGGCGGCAAGCCATAAACCAGGCTTAACGGGCCGAAAATCTGATCCAGCACGTAGAACAGGAAGCCAAAGCTGATACCGGTGACGACACGCACACCCATCGACACGCTGCGCAGCGGACCAAAGATAAATGACAGCGCCATCAGCATCATCACCGCGACGGACAGCGGCTGGAAGATTTTGCTCCACATATTCAGCTCATATCTTCCCGCTTCCTGACCACTCTGCTTCAGATATTTACTGTAGCTATGGAGACCGCGAATCGATAATGCGTCTGGATCCAGCGCGACGACACCCAGCTTATCTGGCGTCAGATTCGTTTTCCATTCGCCAGTCAGGCTCTGTGAACCGGTAATCTGCTTTGGATCGGTGAGGTTCGACTCATCGACCTGGGAGAGCAACCAGCGTTTTTTGTCTTTGTCCCATGTGGCCGTCGCCGCGTAACGTACACTCTGCAGACGACGCTGGTCATTGAAGTTGTAGATGCTGACGCCATCAATTTCGTTGTCGCCTTTAATGCGCTCAATATAGATGAAGCTATTGCCATCTTTCGCCCACAGACCATTCTGCGTCGAGACCAGTGCGCCACCGTAAAGCTGCTGCGCCCGGTAGTTACGTGCCATCTGCTCGCCCGACGGCGCGACAAACTCGCCAATCGCCATGGTCAGCAGCACCAGCGGAATCGCCGTTTTCATGACTGACAGCGCCACCTGCATACGGGTAAAGCCCGCCGCCTGCATCACTACCAGCTCACTGCGCTGCGCCAGCGCGCCCAGTCCCAGCAGCGCCCCCAGCAGCGCCGCCATCGGGAAGAAAATCTCAATATCTTTAGGCACGCTCAGCAGAGTGTAATAACCGGCGCTCAGCGCGCTGTAGCTGCCCTGGCCGGTTTTACGCAGCTGGTCCACGAACTTGATGATGCCGGAAAGCGACACCAGCATGAACAGCGTCAGCATGATGGTATTGAAGATGGTTTTACCAATATAGCGGTCAAGTACGCGAAACATCAGACCGACCCTCCGCGGGTAAAGCGGGCGCGAATCCGACGCATCGGCACCGTATCCCACAGGTTAAGGAGCACCGCCAGCACCAGATAGCTGATATTCACTACCCACATCCAGAGCGCCGGATCGAGCCGCCCTTTCGCCCCGCTCGATTTAAGCGAGCTCTGCAGCAGGAAGAAGATCAGATAGAGCAGCATCGCAGGCAGCATTGACAGCACGCGCCCCTGACGTGGATTCACCACACTGAGCGGCACGACCATCAGCGCCATCACCAGCACCGCGAACACCAGCGTCAGACGCCAGTGCAGCTCAGCCTGGAAATCAGGTGTTTTATTCGCGACCAGGTCGCTCAGGCTCGCCTGCTCTGAATCGTTAGGGTCAAGCGTTGCCGCTTTATAGCCCACAATCGCCTGATAGTTGGTGAAGTCGGTAATACGGAAATCACGCAGCAGTGCGGTGCCCTCAAAGCGGGTGCCTTTATCCAGCGTCACCACCTGCGAGCCATCTTTACGCTGTTCCATGTGGCCGCTGTCAGCCAGCACCACCGAAGGGCGCGCGTTGCCTTTTGGCCGTAACTGCGCCAGGAAGACGTTACCAAAGTTGTTGCCCTTCACATTCTCGACAAACAGTACGGCGCTGCCGTCGCCGGAGGTCTGGAACTGTCCGGCGGCCATGGCTGCCGCACCCGGATTGGCTTTGGCGTTCTGTGTCACCTCATCCTGATAACGGGATGACCATGGTCCCAGCCAGATGACATTAACCGCTGCCACCACGGAGGTGAACAGCATCAATATCATCGCGGCTTTCACCAGGACGGCTTTACTCAGGCCGCAGGCGTGCATCACGGTAATTTCACTTTCCGTGTAGAGACGCCCCAGCGTCATCAGAATTGCCAGAAACAGACTTAAGGGCAGTATAAGTTGTGCCATTTGAGGCACACCGAGTCCTAACAATGTCAGAACGAGGTTTGTCGGCACTTCGCCATCCACCGCGGCACCCAGGATCCTGACTAACTTCTGACAAAAGAAGATGAGTAACAGGATAAACAGGATAGCCAGCTGGCTTTTGAGCGTTTCCCGAACCAGATATCTAATGATGATCACGCTTAGTACGCCTGTGAAAACTTGTCTTTTTGCAGGAAAATCGCTAGTTTCAACGCTTATCAGCCATTTTTCTTCATCAATGGCCGTCGCCGTAGCTAAATTTGTATGAAAAACGCGTCCGGGTGGTGAAAAAACAACATCTTGTCACCCTGATTCATTATGACCTCCAGCGGCAGAATGTCATGCTGCGACAATGAATAAATGGGTCATGAGCGCGCTACATTCTAGCGGCAGCAGCGGCCGTTGTCTTTAAGATTCAGGAGAGTGCATGGAGTTCAGTGTAAAAAGCGGAAGCCCGGAAAAACAACGCAGTGCCTGCATTGTCGTTGGCGTTTTCGAACCGCGTCGTCTGTCACCGATTGCCGAGCAGCTGGATAAAATCAGCGACGGCTATATCAGCGCCCTGCTGCGCCGCGGCGAGCTGGAAGGAAAAGTGGGCCAGACACTGCTGCTGCATCATGTGCCAAATATCCTGTCAGAGCGTATTCTGCTGATTGGCTGCGGTAAAGAGCGTGAGCTGGATGAACGCCAGTACAAGCAAGTCATTCAAAAAACCATTAATACACTGAACGATACCGGCTCAATGGAAGCGGTCTGCTTCCTGACCGAGTTGCATGTCAAAGGCCGCAATACTTACTGGAAAGTGCGTCAGGCGGTGGAGACCTCTAAAGAGGCACTCTACAACTTTGATCAGCTGAAAAGTAACAAAGCAGAGCCGCGTCGTCCGCTGCGCAAACTGGTGTTTAACGTGCCGACCCGCCGTGAACTGACCAGCGGCGAACGCGCAATCCAGCATGGCTTAGCGGTTGCAGCCGGTATGAAAGCAGCGAAAGATCTCGGCAACATGCCACCCAATATCTGTAACGCCGCTTATCTGGCGTCACAGGCACGTCAGCTGGCGGACGCTTTCAGTAAAAATGTCACAACCCGCGTGATCGGCGAACAGCAGATGAAAGAGCTGGGCATGAACGCCTATCTTGCGGTCGGTGCCGGTTCACAAAACGAATCGCTGATGTCGGTGATTGAATACAAAGGCAATCCGGATGCGGAAGCGCGGCCGATTGTGCTGGTAGGCAAAGGGCTGACCTTTGACTCCGGGGGCATCTCCATCAAGCCTGCCGACAGCATGGACGAAATGAAGTATGACATGTGCGGCGCAGCCGCCGTCTATGGTGTGATGCGTATGGTGGCCGAGCTGAATCTCCCACTGAACGTGGTCGGCGTGCTGGCGGGCTGTGAAAACATGCCGGACGGACGTTCAATGCGTCCGGGCGATGTGCTGACCACCATGTCTGGCCAGACCGTTGAAGTGCTGAATACCGACGCCGAAGGCCGACTGGTCCTGTGCGATGCGCTGACCTATGTCGAACGTTTCGACCCGGAAGTGGTGATTGACGTGGCGACACTGACCGGCGCCTGCGTGATTGCGCTGGGTCATCACATCAGCGGCCTGCTGTCGAACCACAATCCGCTGGCACATGAGCTGATTAGCGCTTCGGAGCAGTCGGGCGATCGCGCCTGGCGTCTGCCGATGGCGGATGAGTTCCAGGAGCAGCTGGAGTCCAACTTTGCCGATATGGCGAACATTGGTGGCCGTCCTGGTGGCGCGATTACCGCCGCCTGCTTCCTGGCACGTTTCGCCCGCAAATATAACTGGGCGCACCTGGATATCGCCGGCACCGCCTGGCGCTCCGGTAAAGCCAAAGGCGCCACCGGACGACCGGTGCCGATGCTGTCGCAGTTTCTGTTGAATCGGGCAGGATTGAACGGCGACGACTAAGCGCCCTCTTTTCTGACAGCAAGGGCGGATCTGATTCCGCCCTTGATCTTCTGATGAGCAAACCGATGAAAAACGCAACCTTCTACGTGCTGGAAACCGATGCAACGAGCGATGGCCTTAGCGCCGTTGAAGCGCTGGTGTGCAATCTGGCGGAAACACGCTGGCGGGCCGGAAAGCGGGTGTTGATCGCCTGCGAAGATGAGCAGCAAGCCATTCGTCTTGATGAAGCACTGTGGCAACGGCCAGCAAATGCCTTTGTGCCGCACAACCTGGCGGGCGAAGGCCCGCGCTACGGTGCGCCGGTCGAACTGGCCTGGCCCCAGCGTCGCGGCAGTTCACAGCGCGACCTGCTGATTAGCCTGCTGCCCCACTTCGCAGATTTTGCTACTGCTTTCCATGAAGTGATAGACTTCGTTCCTTACGAAGACGCTCTCAAACAACTGGCGCGCGACCGCTATAAAGCGTATCGCAGCGTTGGATTCCAATTGAATACGGCAGCGCCACCACAGCCGCAAACGACATAGCAGAAATGGAAAAGACATATAACCCGCAAGATATCGAGCAGCCGCTTTACGAGCATTGGGAAAAGCAGGGCTACTTCAAACCGAATGGCGATACCAGCCAGGAAAGCTTTTGCATCATGATCCCGCCGCCGAACGTCACCGGTAGCTTGCACATGGGTCACGCCTTCCAGCAAACCATCATGGACACCATGATCCGTTACCAGCGCATGCAGGGGAAAAATACCCTGTGGCAGGCGGGTACTGACCACGCGGGCATCGCCACGCAGATGGTGGTTGAGCGCAAAATTGCGGCTGAAGAAGGCAAAACGCGCCAGGACTATGGCCGCGATGCATTCATCGACAAAATCTGGCAGTGGAAAGCAGAATCTGGCGGCACCATTACCCGTCAGATGCGCCGTCTGGGTAACTCCGTCGACTGGGAGCGCGAGCGCTTCACCATGGACGATGGCCTCTCCAATGCCGTTAAAGAAGTGTTTGTTCGCCTCTATAAAGAGAACCTGATCTACCGTGGCAAGCGCCTGGTAAACTGGGATCCTAAGCTGCGCACGGCGATCTCCGATCTGGAAGTGGAAAACCGCGAGAGCAAAGGCTCAATGTGGCATATCCGCTATCCGCTGGCTGACGGCGCAAAAACCGCTGACGGCAAAGATTACTTGGTGGTCGCCACTACCCGTCCGGAAACCCTGCTGGGTGATACCGGCGTGGCGGTTAACCCGGAAGATCCACGTTATAAAGATCTGATCGGCAAATTTGTAATGCTGCCGCTGGTGGGTCGTCTGATTCCGATCGTGGGCGATGAACATGCCGACATGGAAAAAGGCACCGGCTGCGTCAAGATCACCCCGGCGCATGACTTCAACGACTACGAAGTCGGTCGTCGTCACAAACTGCCAATGATCAACATTCTGACCTTCGACGGTGATATCCGCGACCGCGCTCAGGTGTATGACACCAACGGCGAAGCCAGCGATGCCTGTTCCGATGAGATCCCGGCTGCTTTCCAGCACATGGAGCGCTTTGCCGCGCGTAAAGCGATTGTCGCCGCCGTCGATGAACTGGGTCTGCTTGAAGAGATCAAACCGCACGACCTGACCGTACCTTACGGCGACCGTGGCGGTGTGGTTATCGAGCCGATGCTGACCGACCAGTGGTATGTGCGTACCGCGCCGCTGGCGAAAGTGGCGGTTGAAGCCGTTGAGAATGGCGACATCCAGTTCGTGCCGAAGCAGTATGAAAACATGTACTTCTCCTGGATGCGTGATATTCAGGACTGGTGTATTTCCCGTCAGCTCTGGTGGGGTCACCGCATCCCGGCCTGGTATGACGACAACGGTAACGTCTACGTTGGCCGTACCGAAGAGGAAGTCCGCGCTGAGAACAACCTGGCCGCCGATGTGGCGCTGCGTCAGGATGACGACGTGCTGGATACCTGGTTCTCATCCGGTTTGTGGACCTTCTCCACCCTGGGCTGGCCGGAAAACACCGAAGCGCTGCGTACCTTCCATCCGACCAGCGTGCTGGTCAGCGGCTTCGACATCATCTTCTTCTGGATTGCCCGCATGATCATGCTGACCATGCACTTCATCAAAGATGAAAACGGCAAACCGCAGGTGCCGTTTAAAACCGTCTACATGACCGGTCTGATCCGTGATGAAGAAGGTCAGAAGATGTCGAAATCCAAGGGCAACGTGATTGACCCACTGGATATGGTCGACGGCATTTCGCTGGAAGCGCTGCTGGAAAAACGCACCGGCAACATGATGCAGCCACAGCTGGCTGAGAAGATCCGCAAACGTACCGAGAAGCAGTTCCCGGACGGCATCGAGCCATCAGGCACCGATGCGCTGCGTTTCACGCTGGCAGCACTGGCCTCAACCGGTCGCGACATCAACTGGGACATGAAGCGCCTGGAAGGGTATCGCAACTTCTGTAACAAGCTGTGGAACGCCAGCCGCTTTGTGCTGATGAACACTGAGGACCAGGATTGCGGACAGAACGGCGGCGATATGACGCTGTCGCTGGCGGATCGCTGGATTCTGACCGAGTTCAACAACACAGTAAAAGCCTACCGTGAAGCGCTGGATAGCTACCGTTTCGATATCGCGGCTAACCTGCTGTATGACTTCACCTGGAACCAGTTCTGCGACTGGTATCTGGAGCTGACCAAGCCGGTGATGAACAGCGGCAGTGAATCTGAATTGCGTGGCACCCGCCATACGCTGGTTCACGTGCTGGAAGCGCTGCTGCGCCTGGCGCATCCGATCATTCCGTTTATCACTGAAACCATCTGGCAGCGCGTGAAGGGACTGAAAAATATCAGCGACGACACCATTATGCTGCAGCCTTTCCCGCACTACGATGCGTCGAAAGAAGATGCCGAAGCGAAAGCGGACATTGAGTGGATGAAGCAGGCGATCGTCGCGGTGCGTAATATCCGTGCCGAGATGAACATCGCGCTGAGCAAGCCACTGGATGTGCTGCTGCGTGACTGCTCGCCTGCAGCGCTGCGTCGCGTTGAAGCTAACCGCAACTTCCTGTCGCGCCTGGCGCGTCTGGAAAGCCTGACCATTCTGCCTGCGGGCGAGAAAGGTCCGGTGTCGGTGACCAAGCTGGTTGAAGGCGCAGAGCTGCTGATCCCGATGGCGGATCTGGTGGACAAAACCGCTGAGCTGGAGCGTCTGGCGAAAGAGCTGGTTAAGCTGGATGTGGAGATCGAGAAGATCGAGACCAAGCTGGCGAACGAAGGCTTTGTTTCACGCGCGCCGGAAGCGGTCGTTGCGAAAGAGCGCGAACGTGTGGCAGACCTGCAACAATCAAAAGCAAAACTGATTGAACAGCAGGCGGTCATTGCGGCGCTCTGATTAATTCATTGCTCTGAAAAAAACCCTGCGCGCTGGCGCGGGGTTTTTTTATGGATAAAAATGTAACGTGTAGGGTAACGACCTAAAGAGTGCGCTAATCGCGGCACCAGACCGGACCTGATCGCTCTTCGCTAGCAAACAGTACTGACTCATTTCGACAAGTTCTGCTTTGGCTTTTTCATCGACCTGCCAGGTGAAGGCATTATTTTTTAATGCGATCTCCCTCAATGCGCCCAACTGTTTTGGGCAGATCAGATACGTTTCACCGTTTGAAAAAGCCTTGATCCCTACTATCATGCGTTCTGTGCCCCTCATATTATTTACTCCCCAAATATTCTGGGGGAAATAATAGGCTGGAAAGCTCTCCGTTTTAAAAGCAAAAACCTGATCATGCCAGGAAGCCATGCCGACGATTTCAATCGCGCGTTGATTAATCTGTATAAGCTGAACGGAAAATAGCCAGAAAATGGCAATTACCAGCGCCGGAAAGAAAGCCATGACAGCTTTAAAACCATGCTGAGCTTTGACCTTATTCGTCAAAAGAGAAAGTAAAGACGGCATAAAAAGAAGAATATAAATTGCGACTACAATAAAATATTGCACCCACGGTTTCTCATGTGTGAAATAGATATTTCCTTGCACCAGAAACCTAAGCGGCAAAACGGAAAAAAGAGCGACCATTAATGCAAATAGGGTGTAAATTAAATTAATAAACGCCTTACTCGCTTTTATCTTTTC
The DNA here is from genome assembly GCF_019104105.1 of Pantoea jilinensis. Lineage (NCBI taxonomy): Bacteria > Pseudomonadati > Pseudomonadota > Gammaproteobacteria > Enterobacterales > Erwiniaceae > Pantoea > Pantoea jilinensis. The sequence goes on from NZ_CP077746.1 coordinate 3,568,640, forward strand.
CCAAATGAATCGCCACCTGATTTTTGGCGTCAGAGGCGCAGAGCAACTTCTTATTCTTTTACTACGCGCTATCAGGAAACGACGATGCTGTTGTCTGTGCCCATTGAACTTGTTATTAACATAAACATGTAATAGAAAGGCGATGATAGCTGCCGCTCCTGCAACCCACCAGATAGATAATTTATCCAAAAAGAGAAGTGCAAAAAAAGCAACCAATATCGCGGTCAGCGCGCTAATTGCGCAGCATCCCTCATTATATCTGATTTTTAGTTTTGTTTTCTTCTTACTCAGCGTGCCTGAAAGTGTGCAAAATCCAGAAGGCAGGAGTAGCGTCATAGAAAAGACACTAAAGAAAAGCAGTGAAGTAATTAACACAGCAATTACGCCAGACACATTATTAATAATAAGCGGAAAAACATCCAGTCTGCCTATCCATTTTAAATAGCCCCATACGTTAATAAAACCTGCGATAATAAAAAGAGGAAATAGCTCTTTGATGATTTTAAAAAATCGAGAGAAAATCACTTAATGCCTCCATGCACGTCAATCAATATTGCTTTTCCCTGACGATAATGCTATTTCTGGTGAATGTCTAACCGATTTTAACCACGCTATTTTGCCATGACCCCTGAAACCCAGCCCTCACTCATAATACGGCCGATTACTGTCGCCGATAATCCGCATATTGCCCAGGTGATTCGCGACGTTTCTGCGGAGTTCGGCCTGACGGCTGACAAGGGCTACACCGTCTCCGATCCCCAGCTGGATCACCTGTTTGAGCTCTACAGTGCCGACCAGAGCGCCTACTGGATTATTGAATATCAGGGCAAGGTGGTCGGTGGCGGCGGTGTTGCGCCTCTCGCCTGCAGCGCGCCCGATATCTGCGAGTTGCAAAAGATGTACTTTCTGCCGGAGGTGCGCGGGCAGGGTCTGGCGCGCGAACTGGCGCTGAGGGCGATGGAGCATGCACGCGGCCACGGCTTCCGTCGTTGCTATCTGGAAACCACCGCCAGCCTGACGCGGGCCATTAAACTCTATGAGTCGCTGGGCTTTGAGCATATCGATAGCGCGATGGGTTGTACCGGCCATGTCGACTGCGAAGTGCGGATGCTTAAACAGCTATGACAATCGGGGCTGCCAGCCCCGCTGCCAGGATTGGTTCAGAACGCCGGAACGCCGCTGTGAAAGCGTAATTCGGTGTCAGGTTCGCTGATTAACCGCCCTTCTGTTATCCCAATCGCCTGCACGCGTGGCGTAATGTCTTTAGTGGCAATCTGCGCCGCCAGCGTTAAATAATCCTGATAGTGCCGCGCCTCTGAGCGCAGCAGCGACAGATAGAACTTTGCCAGTTCGTCATCAAGATAGGGTGCCAGACTGGCGAAGCGCTCGCAGGAGCGCGCCTCAATGTAAGCGCCACAAATCAGCTTATCCACCAGGGTTTCCGGCTCATGCGTCGTCACTTCACGCAGCAGCGATTTGGCGTAGCGGCTGGAGGTGATCTTCTGATAAACCAGCCCGCGCGACTGCATAATTTCCCACACCTGATAGAAGTGATGCAGCTCCTCTTTAATCAGCAACACCATCTTCTCCACCAGCTCATCCGCCCAGGGCAGCGCATTGCGCACGATGATGCGTTTCGTCAGGTTTTTATGGGCATTGATAAAGTCGCTGTCGCCATCTTCGCGGAAGATAAAATCTTCATAGGGCTTCAGCCACGCCAGAATAGCGTCGCCGCTGGGTTTGTCGGCGACATATTTGCGGATCAACCACACCGCAGTCTGCGCGGCTTTCAGTTCGCACACCAGATGGTCGGTTAACAGCAGAGTCAGATTTTCTGGTTTGCGCGCCTCATCAATCCAGGCCTGTGGCGTGCGACAGTGCAGAAACTGATAGATCGGTTCAAGTAACGGTGCGTAGTTCATGATGTCAAAACAGGTGTGGCAGAGGTGACAGGCGGAGAACTCTCCGCCCCGGCTACTTAGTGGCGAATACCATTATCATCTTCATCTTCGATGGCGTCGTCATCTTCGTCTTCATCTTCGGCATCGGGATCTTCGAAATAGGTGCCCCAGCCGTCATAATCGACGTTGTACTTGCCAATCAGGTTCACCAGCTGTTCAACCTGCGCATCAATCAGCTCCGGCTTCAGTGCAGATTCGCTGATAATATCGACACACATCACCGTGGTGCCATCTTCCAGCTCCAGCTCTTCCGGCTCGGTCACTTCATAACCCAGCTTGAAGGCGTCAACCGCGGCTTTTTCCAGTGAATCAAAATTATTGCATGAGAGATGATGCTCGATGGTATAGAGCGCATCAGGATCGCTGCCATCCTCCAGCAGCTCTTCAATAACCTGCCGCGTCTCTTCCTGCTGCTCTTCCAGTAATGCTTCATATGCCATGACAATGTCCTCTCTGAGTTCGGCAATAATCAATTATTTTCCCACACTGCCTGTCGCGCCACTACACAAAACGAAAAGTTTATTCAGCTCACACTTGAAAATGAATATTCATACGGTTAAATTGAATTTTAATTCATTTTAATGCTTACCGGAGTGTTGTATGAGTCAGCTGTATCAGCGCCATTTCCTCAGACTTCTGGATTTTACCCCCGCCGAAATTGATCATCTGCTGTCCCTTTCCGCTGAATTAAAACAGGCGAAAAAAAGCGCCAGCGAAGTGCAGTATCTGAAAGGTAAAAACATCGCGCTCATCTTCGAAAAAGACTCGACCCGTACACGATGCTCTTTCGAAGTTGCCGCTTACGATCAGGGTGCAAACGTCACTTATCTGGGCCCGAGCGGCAGTCAGATCGGCCATAAAGAGTCGATGCGCGACACTGCAAGGGTGCTGGGACGCATGTACGATGGTATTCAGTATCGCGGCTACGGTCAGGCGCTGGTGGAGACGCTGGCGGAACATGCGGGCGTGCCGGTGTGGAACGGTCTGACTACCGAGTTTCACCCGACCCAGTTGCTGGCTGACCTGCTGACCATGCAGGAGCACCTGCCGGGCAAAAAGCTCAGTGAGATGACGCTGGTTTATGTGGGCGATGCGCGCAACAACATGGGTAACACTATGCTGGAAGCGGCGGCACAGGTGGGTCTGGATCTGCGTCTGGTGGCACCGAAAAGCTGCTGGCCAGAGGACGAACTGGTGGCGCAGTGCCGTCACGCCGCGCAGCAGACCGGGGGTAAAATCACCCTTACCGAACATATTGCCGACGGTGTGAAAGGCGCTGACTTTATCTACACCGACGTCTGGGTGTCGATGGGCGAAGCCAAAGAAGTCTGGGCCGAGCGTATCGCCCTGCTGCGTGACTATCAGGTTAACCGCGCGATGCTCGATCTGACCGGCAATCCGCAGGTTAAATTCCTGCACTGCCTGCCCGCTTTCCACGATGATCAGACCACGCTGGGTCAGCAGATGGCAGAGCAGTACGATCTGCCCAACGGCATGGAAGTGAGCAACGAGGTGTTTGAGTCGCCGCACAGCATTGTGTTCGACCAGGCCGAGAACCGGATGCACACCATTAAAGCGGTGATGGTGGCCACGCTCTCGGACCAACATTAACGGCAGAACTGTGGGTCAGCCTGGCTGGCCCACAGTAACCTCCCAGTTTCTGATCCGATATAATTATCTCCGCCCCCCCACTTCTGCTGAATTCATTTCAAAATAATTATTCATCACCTGAACATATTCCCGACTTACCCGCTTCGGTTTTATTTTTAACTCTTTGAACCACGACTTAAAAAAATTAAAACCACGAGAGGGTCACAGGAATAGATTTCTGTTTACCCATAACGCGATTGAATATCTATTGTACTTTCATCATTTAATTAAAAATATTTACTCAGTCATAAAATATAAAAATTCAAATCAAGAATAAATCCTATTAAATTCATATGCATAAGATAAATAAAAAAGGCAAAAACGGCTCTAAAAAGGGAATGCACCTTAAAATAAGTCATCAATAACCCTTAAATATTCACTCACGCATAAAACTTAAATCTGTTATTGATGACGTTTATCAACTTCATTGAGATTCCTTCACCCTACTGTTTGTAACGTGATAAAAATCACGTTCAGCATTTCATCAACGCTTATTATCCCCCCGAAACTTAATCGCTAAGCGGGTCAAACAAGGTGAAAAGAAATATTCACCCGGGCCCACTATTGCTTAAAACGTAGGGAACTGAAGATGAACAGACATTATGTCGGATCTGAGATTGGGCAGCTGCGATCCGTGATGCTGCACCGCCCCAATTTAAGCCTGAAAAGATTAACACCTTCCAACTGTCAGTCGCTGCTGTTTGACGACGTGCTTTCGGTAGAGAAAGCCGGAGAAGAACACGACGTGTTCTCTAAAACACTGCGTCAGCAGGGTGTTGAAGTACTGCTTTTTACCGATCTGCTGGCTGAAACGCTCGGCATTCCCCAGGCGAAAGCCTGGCTGCTGGATAATCAGGTTTCAGATTATAACCTCGGCCCCTCTTTCGCTGCCGATATCCGCGGCTGGTTGGCAGATGTCGACCATCGCCAGCTAGCGCGCTACCTCTCTGGCGGCCTGACCTACGGTGAAATTCCAGCGGCTTTCAGCAATATGGCCATCGATCTGCATTCGCCGGATGATTTCATCATGGTGCCTCTCCCCAACCATCTTTTTACCCGCGACACCTCTTGCTGGATCTACAACGGCGTCTCAATCAATCCGATGGCGAAAACCGCCCGCCAGCGGGAAACCAATAACCTGCGGGCGATTTATCGCTGGCACCCCGCATTTTCCCACGGCGACTTTATTAAATATTTCGGCGATGAAACCACCAATTATGAGCATGCCACACTGGAAGGCGGCGACGTGCTGGTTCTGGGCAATGGCACGGTAATGATTGGCATGTCGGAACGCACTACCTCCTGCGGCATCGAGTTCCTCGCCTGTTCGCTCTTTCAGCATAAACAGGCCAGCAGGGTGATTGCCATCGAGCTGCCAAAACACCGCGCCTGTATGCATCTCGATACCGTGATGACCCAGCTCGACCATAGTATTTTCTCCGTCTACCCGGAGGTCATCGATCAGCAAACCCGCTGCTGGACCCTGACCAGCAACGGACGCGGTGGCCTGAACCGCAAAGGAGAGAGCAGTTTTATGCAGGCTATTGAGCAGGCACTCCATCTCGACCAGCTGTGCCTGATCACCACCGGAGGCGACCGCTTTGAAGCCGAACGCGAGCAGTGGAACGATGCCAACAACGTGCTGACTGTGCGTCCTGGCGTGGTAATTGGCTACGAGCGTAATACCTATACCAATGAAAAATATGACAAAGCAGGCATCACGGTGCTGCCGATTCCCGGCAACGAGCTGGGCAGAGGTCGCGGCGGCGCACGCTGTATGAGTTGTCCGCTGGAACGTGACGACCTTTGAACAGGGAGAGAGCAATGAAAAAACCTTTACTGGTAGTCGCGCTGGGCGGCAATGCCCTGCTAAAGCGGGGCGAGCCGTTGGAAGCCGATGTTCAGCGCAGAAATATCGAACAGGCGGCAGAAGCCATTGCCGCCCTCACCGCTGAATGGCGGGTGATTCTGGTACACGGCAACGGGCCACAGGTGGGCTTACTGGCTCTGCAGAACAGTGCCTGCGATGCGGCAGCCCCCTATCCACTGGATATTCTTGTGGCCGAGACCCAGGGAATGATCGGCTATCTGCTGCAGCAGGCGCTGCAAAACCATCTGCCGGATGTCCAAATCAGTATGCTGCTTACCCAGGTCGAAATCGCTGTCAGCGATCCCGCCTTCCTCAACCCAACCAAATATATCGGCCCGGTTTATTCCCCTCAGCAGGCCAGGCAACTGGCGAAAGAACAGGGCTGGACGATGAAAGCCGATGGCGAGTACGTCCGCCGGGTGGTGCCTTCTCCCCTGCCAGTTCACATCGTAGAGCACGAAGCGATCCTCGCGCTGACGGAGTTGGGACATCTGGTGATCTGCAATGGCGGCGGCGGCATTCCGGTGATCCGGAACCAGCAAGGCCAGCGCCACGGAGCCGAAGCCGTTATTGATAAAGATCTCTCAAGCGCACTGCTGGCGACCCAACTTTCCGCCGATGCTCTGCTGATCCTCACCGATGCGGATGCCGTGTACCTCAACTGGGGAAAAGCTGACTGCCGCGCATTGCATCACGTGACGCCTGCCGACTTGCTGGGTATTCCGTTTGATGCCGGATCGATGGGTCCGAAAATCGCCGCCGCCTGTGAGTTTGTGACACAACGCGCAGGGATAGCCGGGATTGGCTCTCTCGCCGATGCCACAGAGATTCTCCGGGGCCATAAAGGCACCCTTATTGCCACCCATTCAACAAAATAAAAGGAAAAAATCATGCCTGTTTCATTACATAACCGCCATTTTCTCAAGCTGCTTGATTTCAGCCGCACAGAGATTCAGTTCCTGATTGATCTTTCCTTCTCGCTTAAAAAAGCCAAATACAGCGGCCACGAGGAGCAGAAGCTGATTGGGAAAAATATCGCGCTGATTTTTGAGAAGACTTCCACCCGTACTCGTTGCGCATTCGAGGTGGCGGCCTTCGATCAGGGCGCTAAGGTGACCTATCTCGGCCCCAGCGGCTCGCAGATTGGCCATAAAGAGTCGATGAAAGATACCGCCCGTGTGCTGGGCAGGATGTATGACGGCATTGAGTACCGCGGCTTTGGGCAGCAAATCGTCGAGGAGCTAGCCGCCTTTGCCGGCGTGCCGGTCTGGAACGGCCTGACCAACGAATTTCACCCCACGCAAATCCTGGCCGATCTGATGACCATGCTGGAACACGCGCCGGGCAAACAGCTGCATCAAATCGCCTTTGCCTATCTCGGCGACGCCCGCAACAATATGGGAAATTCCCTGATGGTGGGGGCTGCGAAGATGGGGATGGATATTCGCCTGGTAGCCCCACGGTCCTTCTGGCCGGAGGAAGAGCTGGTTGCGCAATGTCGCGAGCTGGCGAAGGAGAGCGGCGCAAGGATCGTACTGACTGAGGATGTGGCAGAAGGCGTGGCAGGTGTGGATTTCCTCTACACCGATGTGTGGGTCTCAATGGGAGAGAGCAAGGACGCCTGGGCCGAGCGAGTGGCGCTGATGACCCCTTATCAGGTGAATGCTGCCGTACTGAAGGCCACGCAAAGCCCGCAGGTGAAATTTATGCACTGCCTGCCTGCTTTCCACAATGAGCAGACACAAACAGGTCGCGAAATCGAAATGGCTTACGGGCTGAAGGGGCTGGAGGTCACCGATGACGTGTTCGAATCCTCTCATTCGATTGTTTTTGACCAAGCGGAAAATCGTATGCACACCATCAAAGCGGTGATGGTGGCGACTCTGGGCAGTTAACTCCCTCAGCCGCCGCCGTACCTGGTGCGGGGGCGGCTGGCTGACGACAAAGGATAAGACGTTATGCATAAATTCAGCTTTCCTTCGGCCTATACCATTTTGCTGGTGCTGATTGCCCTGGTGGCTGGCCTGACCTGGGTTATTCCTGCCGGGCAATACCGGATGGAGATGAACCCGGCCCTGAATAAAGAGGTGCCCATTGCCGGAACCTGGCAGCCAACGGCCCCGCAACCACAGGGGCTGGTGGCAATAGTACTGGCCCCAGGCGACGGTTTTTATAATCACAAGACCGACCAGGCCGGGGCGATTGATGTCGCGCTATTTATTCTGGTGATTGGCGGGTTTCTTGGCGTGGTGACCAAAACCGGGGCAATTGATGCCGGTATTGAGCGGGTGACGCAGCGCCTGCGGGGCAAAGAAGAGTGGATGATCCCGATACTGATGGCGCTGTTTGCCGCAGGCGGCACCATTTATGGCATGGCCGAAGAGTCGCTACCTTTCTATTCTCTGCTAGTGCCGGTGATGCTTACCGCCCGTTTCGACTCGGTGGTTGCCGCTGCTGTAGTAATGCTGGGAGCCGGAATCGGCACCCTGGGATCGACGATCAATCCCTTTGCTACCGTAATAGCCTCCAATGCTGCGGGGATCCCATTTACCGCCGGGATCGGGCTGCGTCTGATCATTCTGTTGCTCGGCTGGCTGATCTGCGTCGCCTGGGTGATGCGCTATGCGATCGGTATCCGTAAAGATCCAGCCAGGTCGATTGTGGCAGATCTGCAGGAAGAACACCGATCGTTTTTCCTGCGTAATCAACCCAGCGGCAACATGCTGGCCTTCACGCCGGTGCGTAAAGTGATCCTGCTGCTGTTTGCTTTAGCCTTTGCCATCATGATTTATGGCGTCTCCGTGCAGGGGTGGTGGATGGCGCAAATCTCCGGCGTGTTTCTGGTGGCTGCGATTATGATTGGACTGATTGCCCGGATGAGCGAGAAAGAGCTGACCACCACCTTTATCGACGGTGCGCGAGATCTGTTGGGGGTGGCACTGATTATTGGTATCGCCCGCGGCATCGTGGTGGTCATGGATAACGGGATGATTACCCATACCGTTCTGCATGCTGCTGAAGAGATTGTCACCGGCCTCTCATCCGTCGCTTTTATCAGCGTGATGTTCCTCCTCGAGGTGATCTTATCATTTCTGGTACCTTCCTCTTCCGGGTTGGCAGTGTTAACCATGCCGATCCTCGCCCCGCTGGCCGATTTCGCCAGTATCAACCGGGATCTGGTCGTGACGGCCTATCAGTCAGCTTCCGGGTTGGTTAATCTGATCACCCCCACTTCCGCCGTGGTGATGGGCGGCCTGGCGATTGCTCGCGTGCCCTACGTGCGCTGGGTGAAATGGATCGCCCCGCTGCTGCTGATCCTCTTCGTGCTGCTGATGGCGGTAATTGGCCTCGGGGCAGCATTATAACCTCATAATTAATAGAAACTTTATTGATTCACTACGGCCTTATTCCCCACCCACCACAGCGTAAAATAATGCGATGGTAAAAAAATCCAGGGCAACATTAGAGAGAGAACAGCAGCAACTGGCACTTTGCCGCCAGCTTATCGCCAACCACAGCTTTCACAGTCAGCAGGAGATCAGGCTGGCCTTCCAGCAGCGTGGCTGGCCTGATATCAGTCAGTCAACGATCTCAAAGCTGATAACCTTGCTGGACGTGATTAAAATAGCCAATGCCAGAGGAGAGAGAATCTACGCTTTAAACCCGTTAACGCAGGCGAAACCCGATGCAATCAGCCCGCTTTGCGCGATGGTGATCGACGCTGATTTTAACGATAATTTTGTTATAGTTCATGTGGTTGCAGGATATGCCCGTGCGATAGCCCGGGTGATTGAACACGGCGAACTGCCGGGGATACTGGGTATTGTTGCCACCAACAACAGTATCTGGATTGCCCCACGTAACACGCAGCAAACCCGTCAGTTGCATCGCCGGATCCTCAGACTGTTAAATCCCCCTGCAGATGAGGAAACGTGGTCCGATATGTCAACAAGAAGCGGGATCACGTCTTGAAGTCACTGCGGAACCGCGTATACTTTGCGGCGATTTGCCGGGAGGAAGTATGTTGTTAAACACCGCTGACATTGTCGCCCAGACGCGCCTCACCGCAGGCGGGCAGTGTCGTTTTTCCTTACCTGGCGTCACCGATCTTAAAAAAAGCCCCTCATTGAGGGGTTTTTTTTTGTCCGCAATCCGGCCGCGCAGAGGAGAGAGCTATGCCTAACCCGCTATATCGCAAGCACATCATTTCAATCAACGACCTCAGTCGTGAAGAGCTGGAACTGGCACTGGACACCGCCGCCAGGCTGAAAGCCCATCCGCAGCCGGAACTGCTGAAGCACAAGGTTATTGCCAGTTGCTTCTTTGAAGCCTCGACCCGTACCCGCCTGTCGTTTGAGACCGCGATTCATCGCCTTGGCGCATCAGCGGTAGGCTTTGCTGACGGCAGTAATACCTCGCTGGGCAAGAAAGGCGAAACCCTGGCCGATACCATTTCCGTGATCAGCACCTACGTTGATGCGATTGTGATGCGTCATCCGCAGGAAGGCGCGGCGCGGCTGGCAACGGAGTTCTCTGGCGGCATTCCGATTCTCAACGCCGGTGACGGCGCGAACCAGCATCCGACCCAGACCCTGCTCGATCTCTTCACCATTCAGGAGACCCAGGGCCGTCTTGGTCAGCTGAATGTGGCGATGGTCGGTGACCTGAAATATGGCCGCACGGTGCACTCTCTGACGCAGGCGCTGGCGAAGTTTGATGGCAATCGCTTCTTCTTTATCGCGCCCGATGCGCTGGCAATGCCGGCTTATATCACTGACATGCTGGATGAGAAGAATATCGCCTGGTCACGTCACGACAGCTTTGAAGAAGTGATGCCGCAGCTTGATATTCTTTACATGACGCGGGTGCAGAAAGAGCGGCTCGATCCGTCAGAATATGCCAACGTAAAAGCACAGTTTATTCTGCGCGCCACCGATCTCACGACGGCACGTGACAACATGAAAGTGCTGCACCCGCTGCCGCGCATCGATGAGATCACCACCGATGTCGACAAAACCCCTTACGCCTGGTATTTCCAGCAGGCGGGTAACGGCATCTATGCGCGCCAGGCTCTGCTGGCACTGGTTTTAAACAGCGAACTCGCCCTGTAAGGAGATTTCCCATGACGCAAGACAACAAATTGCAGGTCGAAGCGATCAAACGCGGCACGGTCATCGACCACATTCCGGCGCAGATTGGCTTTAAACTGCTCTCCCTGTTCCGGCTTACCGAAACCGATCAGCGCATTACCATCGGTCTGAATCTGCCGTCGGGTGAGATGGGCCGCAAAGACCTGATTAAGATTGAAAATACGTTTCTCACTGACGATCAGGTCAATCAGCTGGCGGTCTATGCGCCCCATGCCACGGTTAACCGTATCGATGATTATGAAGTAGTGGCGAAGATCGCCCCGACGCTACCGGATCATGTTGAACGGGTGCTGACCTGCCCCAACAGCAACTGTATCAGCCGAAGTGAGCCGGTCTTCTCCAGCTTTACCGTGAAGCAGCGCGCCGACGATGTGCATCTGAAGTGCAAATATTGCGAGAAAGAGTTCGCCCGCCATGTGGTGCTGGGTCACTGGTAATCGCCCTGCCCGACCTTATAATGGGCAACACTGGCGGCATCGCCGCCTGACGACGTAATCAAAGGAGCCATGATGTCTCGTGAAATCAGTACTGAAAAAGCCCCTGCCGCTATCGGTCCCTATGTTCAGGGTGTCGATCTGGGCAGCATGATCATGACCTCCGGTCAGATTCCGGTTGATCCGGCGACCGGCCAGGTGGCAGATGACATTGCCGCACAGGCGCGTCAGTCACTGGAAAATGTGAAGGCGATTGTTGAAGCTGCGGGTCTGAAGGTTGGCGACATCGTGAAGACCACGGTGTTCGTAAAGGACCTGAATGATTTCGCCACGGTCAACGCGACCTATGAAGCGTTTTTCACCGAGCATGAAGCTCACTTCCCGGCGCGTTCCTGTGTCGAAGTGGCGCGTCTGCCAAAAGATGTGAAAATCGAAATCGAAGCGATTGCGATTCGTCGCTAAAGCGTAAGCCGCCGCTCTCCGGGGATACAGGAGAGCGGCGGTGAATCACTTAACGCTTAGCAGGTCGCCACAGCCACAACACGGCGATCGCAAGCGCAAACAGCACGCCAAAGCCGACGCCCGTCGCTACCGCAGGCGCGCCCGCCTTAATCGCCAGCGTATAGAGCCCCAGCATAATCAGCATGGCGCTGTTCTCACCCAGGTTCTGTACCGCAATGGCGTTGCCTGAACCGACACTCTCTTTGCCCCGCGCCTGTAACAGCGCATTCAGCGGCACCACAAAGAAACCGCCCAGTGCACCAATCAGCATCAGCACTAAATAAGCATTCAGCAGAGAGTGCTGCAGCGCAAAGACCACCACCATGACACCAATCAGCACACCAGCCGGCATACAGCGACGCACGGTCTCCAGCGTCACCAGCTTCGCCGCCGCCGCTGCGCCAATCACAATGCCGATTGCCACCATGGCATTCAGCGTGGTTGGCGTGGTGTTGTCATTGATCCCCAGCGCCACCGGCACCCAGAGCACCAGCAGGAAACGCAGCGTTACGCCTGCGCCCCAGAACAGACTGGTGCCGAGCAGCGAGAAGCGGGTTTCTGCGTCACGCCAGAGCAGCGCGGCAGCACTGAAAAAGCTGCGTACCATCACGCCAAACTGCCAGCTCTGACCAGGCCGTGCCGCCTGCAGTTTCGGGATGAACAGGTTCGCGACCACAGCGATGCCGTAGGTCAGCGCACAGATGCCCAGCGCCGCCAGAATATGCCAGTCAGCCAGCATGCCGCCCGCCACCGAACCCAGCAGAATAGCGGCGATAGTCGAAGCCTCCATCAGCCCGTTGGCTTTCACCAGCTTCTCGCCGTGGGTGATCTCACCGAGTATGCCATATTTGGCCGGCGAGTAAGCCGCTGCGCCCGCGCCCACCAGGGTATAGCCAATGAAAGGATTGAAGCCGAAGCAGATCACCAGCGCGCCCAGCAGCTTCAGGCTGTTAGCGAGCATCATCACCCGCCCTTTCGCCATGCTGTCCGCCACCTGACCGACAAACGGCGCCAGCAGAATATAGGCCGCGACAAACAGCATCTGTAAGACCGGCTGGCTCCAGTCGGGATAGAACTGACTTTTCAGTACCGCCAGCGTGGCAAACAGTAGCGCGTTATCGCCAAACGCCGAAAAGAACTGGGCGATAATCACGGCAATCATGCCGCGCGACATCAGCGGCGCATTACGATCAAGGCTCATGCCTGCTCCTCTTCCGCCATTTTTTTCAGCGTGACGTAATCGGGTTTACCACTGCCCAGCTGCGGCAACTGCTTCATGACGCGGATATCACGCGGCAGTGCCAGCTCTGGCGCACCCAGCTCGCGGGCTGCTTTCTGCAGCCTGTCGCGCACCAGTTCAGCGTCCGTGGTGAACAGCACCAGTGCCTCGCCGCGCTGTCCATCCGGACGCAGCGACGCCGCATGTTGTTTCTCCGGCGACGCCTTCAGCGCGATCTGCTCGACGATCTCCAGCGACACCATCTCACCCGCAATCTTCGCAAAGCGTTTGGCACGTCCCTGAATCTGGCAGAAACCGCCTTCATCGAAGCTGACGATATCACCGGTGTCATACCAGCCCGCTTCCAGATTACCTTCGCCGTCGTCGGCGGCCGGGGCTTCCAGCACGCCAGGATTTTCGACCCGCAGATAGCCCTTCATCACGTTTGGTCCACGCAGTTGCAGGCGTCCGCCCTGCTCAATGCCCGGCACTGACATCAGGCGTGAATCCATGCCCGGCAGAATGCGTCCCACAGTGTGTGTCTTCGCTGCCATCGGCACATTAATCGCCACAACCGGCGCGCACTCGGTGACGCCGTAGCCTTCGAGAATGCGAATGCCATACTTCTCGATATAGAGCTGACGGGTGTTCTCCTGCAGCTTCTCCGCACCCGCAACGACATAGCGCAGACGGGCAAAATCATAGGGCGCGGCAAAGCGCGCGTAGTTACCCAGGAAGGTTGAGGTGCCGAACAGCACGGTGCAGTTACGGTCATAAACCAGCTCCGGCACGATGCGATAGTGCAGCGGGCTGGGATAGAGGAAGACCTGAGCACCGGTCATCAGCGGCGTAAACAGCCCGACGGTCAGACCAAACGCATGGAACAGCGGCAGCGCCGACATAAAGCGGTCGCGCGGCGTGAAGTCGGCGATGGTGCGGATCTGCTCGACGTTCGCCAGCAGACTTTTATGGGAATGCACCACGCCTTTAGGGTTGCCTTCAGAGCCGGAGGTAAACAGCACCATCGCGGCATCTTCCGGCTGTTGAGGTAACTGGGCGCGATGCGGCATCAGCAGATGGGCAAGGATCCACAGCTTGTCTTTGCCCGTGACGGTATCTTTCAGATCTTCCAGGTAGATCCACTGCACATCGTCCAGCCCCTGCGGCAGATGCCACAGATTGCCTTTGTCCAGGAACTGCCGCGACGTGAAGACGGTTTTAATCTGCGCCGCGGTCAGTGCTGCACGCATGCCGTTAACGCCCGCGCTATAGTTGAGCATGGCCGGAACGCGCCCGCGCAGTGTGGCACCGAAAATCGCCGCCGCCGTCACGGTGGTATTAGGCAGCAGGAGCCCCACCACTTCACGCGGCTGGCTGTAACGCTCCAGAATACGGCCTACGCCCAGCGACTTCTTCAGCAGGCCGTTATAGCTGTCGGGTTTGAAATTCACATCTTCGATGCAGCGCTTAAACGCGCCGTAACGCGTCCGCGCCGCCAGAAACGCCTCAAACAGGGTTTCACGCGGACGCACTGCCATGCGCGCTTCCATCATCACATGATGCAGATGCTCACCGGCCAGCACGCGGCGATCGCGCGCCCGTTTCGCCTCTGGCATCGGAATGCGGGTGGCGGGCAGAACGGTGAGAGTGATGCGCGGGAACAGGCGACGTTTAAACACGCCCGCCAGACGACCAAACGGCGTGTATTCAGCGCCTTCAATGCGCATTGGCACGACGTTAGCGCCGGAACGCGCCGCGACAAAGCCTGCCCCGCTGTAGATTTTCATCAGCGAGCCGGTAACAGTAATTCGTCCTTCCGGGAAGATGACCACCGGACGGCCCGTATCAATCAGCCGAACCAGCTGCTTCAGCGCCATGGGCCGGGTGGGATCCAGCGGCACAAAGTCGATAAAGGGTTTAACCAGACGCATAAACCAGCTTTCGCTGATGGTCGAGTAGACGGCAAACACCGGTTTAACAGGCAAAAATAGCGCCAGCAACATGCCGTCCAGAAACGACATATGGTTCGGTGTGATCAATACCTTCTGCTTATGCAGTTCGGCGACGTCGCCCCGCAGTTCGACCCGCCATAACAGGCGAAATATCAGGCGTAAAAGTGTGAAAGCCATGCCAGCTCCTTAGCATCGTGAAAAATAGCCCTCACGATGCAGGATTTGACGCGGTTCGACAACCGAATTATCGGCAATCTGATGCGGCTTCAGGGAGCCTGCCAGCCACCGCCCAGCGCGGCAATCAGCGCGACGCTGCTCACCCACTGCGTGGTCGCAAGCGTCAGCAAACTCTGCTGTGCGCTCAGGCTGCTGTTCTCAGTGGTCGCCACATCCAGGTAGTCAATCATGCCCGCCTCATACTGCAGGCGCGTCACCCGCGCCGAAGTCTGGGCCGCGTCGGTGGCGCGCTGCTGCGCGGCGATTTCGCCCTGCAGCGTGTTCAGCTCCACCAGCTTATCTTCCACCTCCTGCATCGCGGTCAGCACCGTCTGACGATAGGTGGCCACGCTGGCATCCCAGCTTGCCCGCGCCTGATCGACCTTCGCCGAGGTCGCACCCGCGTCGAGCAATGTACCGCTTAGCGCCGGTCCCAGTGACCAGACGCGGTTCGGCAGCGAGAAGAGCGAATGCAGCACGGAGGCGCTGACACCACCACTCGCGCTCAGAGTCAGGTCAGGATAGTAACCGGCTACCGCCACACCGATGGCGGCATTGGCGGCGGCCATATTACGTTCGGCGTACGCGATATCGGGACGGCGCTGTAACAGCTCGCCCGGCAGGGCTGCCGGAATCGCGGGTAATGTGGCCGTCAGTGGCGCAGCGGGCAGACTGAAGTCGGCCGGAGCTTTGCCAATCAGCAGCGCAATGGCGTGCTCCATCTGCGCACGCTGCCACTGATAATCCTGCGCCGAGGCGCTGGCGCTCTCCCGTTGCAGCTGCGCCTGGGCCAGCGTGGCACGCGACGCGGTGCCCGCCTGATACTGGCTGATAATCACGTTCAGATAGTGCTGATAAGCATCGACGCTCTGCTGATAGAGCGCGATTTTCTGATCCATGATGCGCAGCTGGAAATAGTCCTGCGCCAGCTCAGACTGGGCACTCAGCGTGATGTTGGCCAGTTCTGCCGCGCTGGCCGAAGCACTGGCGCGGTTCTCCTCCAGCGTGCGCCGCAGTTTACCCCACAGATCCAGCTCCCAGCTGGCACTCAATTCCGCCTGATGGCTGCTGCTGGTGGTGCGAACGCTGCTGTTGGTGGCATGGCTGCCGCTGCGCGTTACGCTGCCGTCATAGTCCAGCGAGGGAAACAGCGCTGCACGTGACTCAGCCGCCAGAGCCTGCGCCTGCCGGTACTGCGCGGCATAGGTTGCTACGTTCTGATTTGACACGCTGACCTGGCTCAACAGCCCGCTCAGCGTGGCGTCATGGTAAACCGTCCACCACTCGCCTTTGCTTTGCGCATCCAGCGGTGTCGCCGGCTGCCAGCCTCGGGCCTCTTTATAGTGAACCGGCATCGCTACAGACGGGCGCTGATAGTCAGGACCCACGCTACAGCCGCACAGCAGCATCACAACAAACGGGATGAGAGGTTTCATGGATCAGGATTCCGCAGGGCGCAAACGACGCCATTGACGTTGAGTGGCACGGCCCAGACGATCGAGCCAAAGATAAACAACCGGCGTGGTGAACAGTGTCAGCAGCTGGCTAAGCGCCAGCCCACCTGCAATCGCTATCCCCAGCGGACTGCGCAGGTCGGCATCACCGCCGCTGCCCAGCGCCAGCGGCAAGGCGCCAAAAAAGGCGGCCAGTGTGGTCATCATGATTGGCCGGAAGCGCATCAGGCACGCCTGGGTGATCGCCTGCTGCGGCGACATGCCCAACCGCCGCTCCGCATCAATGGCGAAATCAATCATCATGATGGCGTTCTTTTTCACGATGCCGATCAACAGGATGATGCCAATCAGCGCGATCACCGTGAGCTGCGTGTTGGTCAGCAGCAGCAGCAGCATCGCTCCGACGCCCGCTGACGGCAGCGTCGAGAGAATGGTCAGCGGATGGATATAGCTCTCATAGAGCACGCCGAGCGCGATGTAGACCGCCGCCAGCGCCGCCAGAATCAGCCACGGCATGGTGGCGGTCAGCTGTGAAAAGGCCGCGGCGGTACCGGCAAAACCGGCATGAATGGTCGAGGGCAGGCCCAGCTTCGCCATCGCCTGTTTAATCAGTAACTGCGCCTGCTCCAGCGAAACGCCATCATTGAGGTTAAATGCCACCGTGCTGGTGGCAGACTGGCCCTGATGCGCTACCGACAGCGGCGCGTTGCCACCGCTGAAACGGACAAAGGCGGAGAGCGGCACGCGATCACCGCTGTCGTTAATCACATAGAGTTGCTGTAGCGTCGCCGGATTCGCGGTGTCGCTGTCCTGCAGCGACATCACCACGTGATACTGATTCAGAGTGTGATAGAGCGTGGCGATCTGCCGCTGGCTGAAGGCATTATTCAGCAGTGTATCCAGCATTTTCACGTTGACGCCCAGTCGGGTGGCGCGGTCGCGGTCAATCGTCAGCTGCACCTCCTGACCGCCCGTCTGCGAGTCGGAATCTACGCTGTTAAGCTGGGGAATGGCTGCCAGCGCCGCCTGCACTTTCGGCGTCCAGACCCGCAGCAGCGCAAGATCGTCCGCCTGCAGGCTGTACTGATACGTCGCGTTAGCGCTACGTCCGCCAATGTGCAGATCCTGCGCCGCCATCAGGAACATCTGCGCCCCGGCGATATGGCTGGTTTTGCGCGTCAGTCGGTTAGCCACTTCAGTAGCCGTGGCATCGCGCTGGCTAAAATCCTTGAGCCGCACAAAGAAGTTGGCGCTGTTGCGGGAGCCAAACATCCCGCTGCCCATAGACGACATCACACTCTCGACCGCCGGATCTTTCTGAATGATCTTTGTAAACATCAGCATTTTCGGCTTCATCGCCTGGAATGAGATGTTCTGATCGGCACGCAGCGCGCCCATCAGCAGCCCGGTGTCCTGATTGGGGAAAAAGCCCTTTTGCACCACGGTAAAGAGAAAAACGTTCAGCAGCACGGTCAGCAGCAGGCTGAGCAGCGTCAGCTTCTGATGGCGCATCACCCAGGCCAGCCCGCGTCCGTAGGCAGCCAGCAGGCGGTTCAGCTGATTTTCAATAAACTGATAAAGCGGATGTGGTCGCTGGCTGACGGGCGGTTTGGGCTTTAGCAGGCGTGCGCAGAGCATCGGTGTCAGGCTGAGTGAGACGAACAGCGAGATCAGCAGCGACACGGTGAGCGTTACGGCGAATTCGCGGAACAGCCGTCCAACAATGCTGCCCATCAGCAGGATCGGGATAAACACCGCAATCAGCGACACGGTCATCGACAGCACGGTGAAGCTCACCTCCTGCGCCCCGCGCAGCGCCGCCCGCAGCGGACTCAGCCCACGCTCAATATGGCGAGTGATATTCTCCAGCACCACAATCGCATCATCCACCACGAAGCCAGTGGAGACGATCAGCGCCATCAGCGACAGGTTATCCAGGCTGTAACCCAGCAGGTACATCACCGCGCAGGTGCCGATCAGCGACACCGGCAGCGCCAGCGCCGGAATGATCACCGCCTGCAGATTGCGCAGGAAAATAAACACCACCGCAATCACCAGCAGCACCGCGATCAGCAGCGTCTCTTCGGTGTCATACAGTGAGGCGCGCACGCCGGGCGAACGGTCAACCACCACTTTCAGCTGGCTGTCAGCGGGCAGACTCTTTTCCAGCAGCGGCAATTGCGCTTTGATCGCGTCGATGGTTTCGAGCATGTTCGCGCCCGCCTGACGTTTAATGCCGATCATCACCGCAGGCGTGGCATTGAGGAATCCCGCCTGATAACGATCTTCCACCGAGTCATAGACCGTGGCGACGTCGCGCAGCCGCACCGCTTTGCCCTGCTGCCAGGTGATGATCAGATCGCGGTAGCTGGCGGCCTTTTCCAGCTGTCCGTTGCTGTCCACCAGCCACGACTGGTCACTGCTCTGCAAAATTCCTTTGGGCAGATTGGTGGTGCTGTTGGCGACAGCGGCGCGCACCGTCTCCAGCGAGATGCCGTAATGCGTCAGCTTCAGCGGCTGCAGATCGATGCGCACCGCGGGTAAAGCGCTGCCCATCAGCGAGACTTCGCCGACGCCCTGCACCTGCCCCATCACCTGTTCGATTTTGCTCTCTGCCAGGTCATAAAGCTCGCCGGGCGAGCGGGTGGCGGAGGTCAGCGCCAGCATGACAATTGGCGCATCTGACGGGTTGGCTTTGCGATAAGTGGGCAGCGAGGCCATCGCGCTCGGCAGCAGGCTGCGCGCCGCGTTGATCGCCGCCTGTACGTCGCGTGCCGCGCCATTGATATCGCGGTCCAGATCAAACTGCAGGATGACCGTGCTGGAGCCCTGCGAACTGCTGGAGGTCATCTCACTAATACCGGCAATCTGCCCCAGCGAACGCTCCAGCGGCGTCGCGACGGTGGCGGCCATCGTTTCCGGGCTGGCCCCCGCCAGGCTGGCGCTGACCATGATGGTCGGGAAATCGACCTGCGGCAGCGGTGCCACCGGCAGCAGCCGGTAGCCCAGCGCGCCGAGCAACAGTATCGCCAGCGTCAGCAACAGCGTCGCCACCGGACGAAAGATAAACAGCCGGGTCAGATTCATTGTCCACTCCGCGCCTGCTGCTGACGGCGTTTCACCCAGGCATTGCCGCGCTGCGCCAGCCCATCAAACAGCAGGTAGATCACCGGCGTGGAGAAGAGCGTCAGCACCTGACTGACAATCAGCCCGCCGACAATCACCAGCCCCAGCGGCTGCCGCAGCTCTGCGCCCGAGCCGGAAGCCAGCATCAGCGGTAACGCGCCGAGCAACGCCGCCATGGTCGTCATCAGGATCGGGCGGAAGCGCAGCAGACAGGCCTGATGAATCGCGTCACGCGGGCTGAGATGCTGCTTATGTTCTGCCTCCAGCGCGAAGTCGATCATCATGATGGCGTTCTTTTTCACGATGCCGATGAGCAGGATGACCCCAATCAGCGCAATCAGGCTGAACTCCGTGCCTGCCAGCAACAGCGTCAGCAGCGCGCCCACCGCCGCCGACGGCAGCGTTGAGAGAATGGTGACCGGATGGATAAAGCTCTCGTAGAGGATGCCGAGTACCACATACATAGTGATCAGCGCCGCCAGAATCAGCCACAGCGTGTTGCCGGTGGCACTCTGGAACGCCGAGGTTTCGCCCTGGTAACGCAGCGTGGTGCTCTCTGGCAGGTGCAACTGCTGCCGCACGTCGGCGATCGCCCGCTGCCCATCCTCCAGCGAGTAGCCCGGATTAAGGTTGAAGGAGATCATCACCGCCGGAAACTGATTCAGCCGCATGTGCATCAGCGAGCCGGTGCGCTGATGAATAGTGGCGATAGCGGTAAGTTTCACCATGCCGCTGCTGGCCGTGTCGCTATCAGAAGCTGAGCTGGACGTCGACGTTGATGAAGACGTTGATGTTGATGACGAAGCCGTGGATGAAGCCGTGCTGGTGGTTGATGACGAGCTGCTGCCGGAAGAGGGCTGCAGATAAACATCATCAAACGACGCCGGACCCTGCTGGTAAGCCGGAGCGACTTCCAGCACCACCCGATACTGATTCGACTGGGTGAAAATAGTCGAGACCAGACGCTGACCAAAAGCGTTATAGAGCGCGGTGTCCACGTCCGACGCAGTAATACCAAAGCGCGCCGCTTTATCGCGGTTCAGCTCAACGTATGAGACGCGCCCCTGATCCTGCAGGTTACTTACCACGCCATTAAATTCGGGCCGCTGCTGCAACGCTGCCACCATTTTTGACGACCCGCTGACCAGATTCTCACTGTCGGCGTCGTCCAGGGTGAACTGATACTGACTCGGCGAGACCTGGTCGTTGACGGTGAGATCCTGCGCCGGTTGCAGATAGAGCCGGATACCTGGCACATCGGCGGTCGCCTGTTGCAGTTGTTTAATCACCTCATCCGCTTTCACATCACGCGAGCCAAATGGCTTAAGGTTGATCTGTAACCGTCCGCTGTTGAGGCTGGTGTTGGTGCCGTCGATGCCAATCGTCGATGAGACGCTTTCCACCGCCGGGTTTTTCAGAATCAGAGCCGACAATGCCTGCTGCCGCGTGGCCATCGCTTTAAATGAGACATCCTGTGAGGCGACAGTAATGCCCTGAATCAGCCCGGTATCCTGGGTCGGAAAGAAGCCCTTCGGCACCATCATATAGAGCAGCGCGGTCAGCCCGAAGGTCGCCAGCGCCACCAGCAGCGTCAGTTTCTGATGGTTAAGTACCACGGTCAGCAGCCGGTCATAGCCGCGCACCAGCGCATCGAAAAGTTCGCCGCCCTTGCGGGAAAAAGTTGACTGCTGTTCGGGCGGAATGTGGCGCAGCAGATACGCACACAGCATTGGCGTCAGAGTCAGCGACACCAGCATCGACACCAGAATCGCCACC
Source organism: Pantoea jilinensis (assembly GCF_019104105.1). Lineage (NCBI taxonomy): Bacteria > Pseudomonadati > Pseudomonadota > Gammaproteobacteria > Enterobacterales > Erwiniaceae > Pantoea > Pantoea jilinensis. The sequence continues at coordinate 3,589,949 of NZ_CP077746.1, forward strand.
GCCAGCGTGATCGCGAACTCCCGAAACAGTCGCCCGACCACATCACCCATAAACAGCAGCGGGATCAGTACGGCAATCAGTGAAAAGGTGAGCGAGATGATGGTGAAGCCAATCTGCTGTGAGCCCTTCAGCGCAGCCTCCATCGGCGACTCGCCCTGCTCCAGCCGCCGGGAAATGTTCTCGACCACCACGATGGCGTCATCAATAACAAAACCGGTGGCGATAGTCAGCGCCATCAGCGACAGGTTATTCAGGCTGAAGCCTGCCAGATACATCACACCAAAGGTGCCGATCAGCGACAGCGGCACCGCCACGCTGGGGATCAGCGTAGCGGCCACGTTGCGCAGGAACAGGAAGGTCACCATCACCACCAGCGCAATCGACAGCATCAGCTCAAACTGCACATCACTGATCGAGGCGCGGATGGTCTGAGTGCGGTCGGAGAGAATCGTCATCTTCACCCCGTCCGGCAGCGCCGCCTGCAGCGCGGGGAGCTGCGCCTTGATGTTGTCCACCACCTGAATTACGTTTGCGCCCGGCTGGCGCTGCACGCTAATCACAATCGCCGGCTGGTTGTTAGCCCACGCTGACTGGAAGCTGTTCTCCGGGCCCTGTTCAATATGGGCGATATCTTTCAGGCGCAGCGCCGCGCCATTTTCATAGGTGAGAATCAGGTTGCCGTACGCGTCGGCGGTGCGCAGCTGGTCGTTGGCATCGATGGTGACCGAATGATATTTCCCGTCAAAGCCGCCTTTGGAGCCATTAACGTTGCTGTTGCCAATCAGCGTATTCACCGCCTCCAGCGTCAGATGATGCGCCGCCAGCGCCTGAGGATTCATCTGCACCCGAATCGCGGGCTGATGTCCGCCCGCCAGCGTCACCATCCCGACACCGGAGATCTGCGACAGCTTTAGTGCTACCCGGGTATTGACCAGATCCTGCACCTCGGTCAGCGGCAGCGTGCTGGAGCTCGCCGCCAGCGTCACCACTGCACTGTCCGCCGGGTTAACCTTTTTATAGGTCGGCGGATTGGGCAGATTGTCGGGCAGCAGGTTATTCGCCGCATTGATCGCTGCCTGCACCTCCTGCTCGGCGACATCCAGCGAGAGATCGAGGCTGAACTTCAGGGTAATGATCGACGCGCCGCTGGCGCTGGTGGAGCTCATCTGGCTCAGCCCGGCCATCTGCCCTAACTGGCGCTCCAGCGGCGACGTGACCGACGACGCCATGACATCCGGGCTGGCGCCCGGATAGAGCGTGGTGACCTGAATGGTCGGATAGTCGACCTGAGGCAGCGCCGAGGTCGACAGAAATTTATAGGCAAAAATACCGGAGATCAGCACGCCGACCATCAGCAGAATGGTGGCGACTGGACGCAGGATAAACAGGCGAGACGGGTTCATTTCGACACGGCACCGGCAGCAGGTGTCTCATCGGCCAGCGTGACTTTGCTTCCGCTGGTGAGGCGATCGATCCCTTCTGTCACCAGCCGATCGCCTGGCGAAACGCCGCTGAGGATCGCCTGCTGATCGTCGCCGAACGTGGGGCCGGTGGTGACCGCTTTGCGCGTGACGGTGTGATCCTGATTGATCACAAAGACAAAGCTGCCGTCGCTGCTGAGCTGCAGCGCCTGCGCCGGGATCACCGTCGCGCCTTTCAGCACCCGGAGCTGCAGCCGCAGATTGACAAACTGGTTAGCAAACAGCGACTCATCCTGGTTGGCGAACACCGCCTTCAGCGCCACGGTGCCGGTGGCGGTGTCGATCTGGTTGCTGATGAACTTTACTTCGCCGCTGGCGAGCTGATGCTGGTTGTCCTGATCAAACAGCGTGGCGGGCAGGCTCTGGCCCTGATGCAGGACGCTGACCAGCGCCGGGATATCGCTTTGCGGCACGCTAAAGGTCACGGCGGCGGGCTGCATCTGGGTGATCGTCACCAGGCCCGTGCTGCTGGCGCTCTGAACCATGTTGCCGGGATCGATCTGACGCAAACCGACGCGTCCGCTGATCGGGGCGGTGATGCGGGCATATTCAATGCTCAGCTTCGCACTGGCGATCTGCGCCTGATCGGCGGCGACCGCACCGCGATACTGCCCGACGGTGGCAATCTGGCTGTCCAGATCCTGACGCGCCAGCGCATCCTGTGCCGCCAGTTTGCGGTAGCGCGCCAGCGTCAGTTCGGCGCTGTTCAGCAGCGCCTGATTTTCGCTGAGTTCGCCCTGATACTGGTTCAGCGTCGCCTGATAGCTGCGCGGATCGATCTGCGCCAGCAACTGCCCGGCACTGACCTTCTGCCCTTCGGTAAAGAAAACCTGCTCCAGCTGGCCGTCAACGCGGCTGGTCACCGTCACGCTGGCGTTGGGGATCACCGTGCCGAGCGCATTGAGCCACACCGGCACATCCGCCGTGCTGGCCATACCGCTGTGAACCAGCGTCGCCCCGCCGCCCATCATGCCATGCGCGCCATGCCTGCCCGGCGGCATCCCCTCACCCGGCCCATGACCCGCCGTCAGCAGACGCCAGATAACGCCCGCGACAATCGCAACCACCAGCAACAGGAGCAGCCATTTGAGCCCAAAAGTACGCCCGGGGCGAGAAAGGTGAGTCATCGTCAAACTCTTCAGGTAAGCAGAAAAAGAAATCCCGGAACATGCGGAATGCGGCAGTGTGAACCGGCTGAGGCGAGCAAAAAAACGCCAGGGTTCACGGCGGCCATTATCGGTGAAAGCCGACGCGCCTTTCTATTGGCAAACTGTCAGGGTTTCGTTAAGAACGATGATGATTTAACGGCGGTTATACAGCGGGGAAGAGAGCGTCCGGCGAGCAGGCAAAAAAAACCCACGCATCTGCGTGGGTTGGTGTAATAACAGGGATCTCACTGCCGAAGCGGTGTTGTTTTCACACCCATCAATACCTCTGGGACTGCTATCCTCGCACTGATTGACCGCGCGGGGACAGCGAGAAAACGCAACCGAATTCGGGGAAGTGCAACGAGGTGTGAATATCTTTCACGTCTCGCTTACACTCTGATTCCACTAAGATTTATCCGAAGTATTGGTCGCCGGTTTCGTGTAAATGGCATCTGGCGCAATGTTCATGTGTTTCAGCACCGGCCCCATAATATTACCGAACACTGGTGCGGCAACCGAGCCACCGAAGTGATCGCCTGCCGTTGGATGGTTGATCATCACCACCAGCGCCACTTCAGGATGGCTGGCTGGCGCAATACCGGCGGTGTAGTTGACGTAGCCGCCATCATACTTGCCGCTGGTGCCCATTTTTTCCGCCGTACCGGTTTTGGTCGCCAGACGATAACCCGGCACCGCGGCTTTCAGCCCGGTTCCGCCCGGCAGGACGTCACTCTCCAGCATATGCACCACCTCTTTCACCGTTTCCGGGTTGGCAACCTGCCGCCCCATGACCGGTGGCGTAACGCGGGTGATCGACAGCGGACGGTAAACGCCATAAGAGCCGAGCGTGGCGTATTCACGGGCAATCTGCAGCGGCGTGACACGCAGGCCGTAGCCAAAGGAGAAAGTGGCCCGCTCGATATCGGCCCAGCGGGTACGGTGCAGCGGGAAGTAGCCGACGCTTTCGCCGGTCAGCCCTAATCCGGTGGGTTTACCCAGGCCAAACGCCTGATAGGTATTCACCAGCGCTTCCGCAGGCATCGCCAGCGCGAGGTGTGATACGCCAATATCACTCGATTTCTGCAGAATGCCCGTCATGGTCAGGCGCGGCCAGTGACCGACGTCGCGGATCAGGTGGCCGTTCACGCTATAAGGCGTGGTATCGATGACGGAATCCGGGCGCACCAGGTGGCGCTCCAGCGCCTCCATGACCACTAACGGCTTAACAGTCGATCCCGGCTCATAGCTGTCATTGATGGCCGAGTTACGCATCTGCGCCGGGGTCGCCCCTTCGTAGTTATTAGGGTTGAACGACGGATAGGAGGCCATCGCCAGAATCTCGCCGGTGTCAATTTTCACCAGCACGGCGGCGCCTGAATCCGCCTTGTTGATCAGCACGCCGTCACGCAGTTTGCTGTAGAGCGTGTACTGGTCATATTTGTCGATGCTGAGCTGCACCGTTGGCGGCTGAGTCGGCGGCTGATAGTTGATCATGGCGATGATATTGCCCGCCGCATCCTGACGATAGACCTCTTTGCCCGGTTCGCCCTGCAACACTTTATCAAAGCCTTTTTCCAGGCCATTAAGACCCACGTTATCCGCTCCCACAATGCCGAGCAGCGGCGCAGAGGCCTCGCTCATCGGATAGAAACGGCTGTCGTCGTAGACTTCGCTGATGCCTTTCAGCTTCAGTTCTTTAATATCTTTCGCGATGCCCAGTTCAACTTTACGGCCCAGATAGAGGAAGCGACGTTTCGGGTTAGCAGTGATCTGCGCCGCCAGCTCTTCAGGACGGGTGTTAAGCGCCGCCGCAAGATAGGCCCATTTAGCGCTGGTGAAATCGGGGTTACTCTCAAGCACTCGCTGCGGATCGGCAATGACATCGCGCGATGGCACGCTAAGCGCCAGCGCTTCACCGTTACGATCCAGCAGGGTACCGCGGCTGGTCGGCAGCGTGACGGTACGTAGCGATCGCTGATCGGCTTCGTGCTCCAGCATCGGCTGATTCAGGAACTGCAGGTCCGCGACGCGCGCCAGCAGCACCACCAGACAGGTCGTGACACCCAGGCAGATCAGCCGAAAACGAAAAGGGTTAAATGGCGCTTTTATCTGGTCTTTTCCCAGTAGTTTTTTAATCCGGGGCATGGCATTCCGCTGCGCAAAATAAGAGAAAGAGGCTGGTGCCAGCAGTTATAAAGAAAGCGCTGGCTGTATAACAGGAAAACTGTGTATCAGTTCGTTATCGGCCGCAGATTTTGGGCAAAAAAAACCTGCGCATCTGCGCAGGTTGGTGTAATCAAGAAAATCTATTGATGTTCACCCATCAATACCTCTGGGACCCTGAATGTAGCAAGAGGGATTAATCGGCTGCTATCTCTCAAACGCAACAGTTACCCGCAAAATGTAACCAGCCATGAGATCCTTACGCTATTGTGCAATCCTGATGTTTTTTGATTTCCACCAGGCAACTCATGGCGTTTGGTCCCTGCGTCAGCGACGAGGTTCCGATATCGAGCGTCAGCACATTGGGGTTACCCGCGCGATCGTGCGGCTGCCACGCCTTGCCAAAACCAGGATCAAACCAGGCACCGGTAGAGATAATGACCACGCCCTGCGTCACGCCCTCGGTGATCCGCACGCCCGCCAGCATCACGCCGCGTGCGTTGCTCACCTCAATCTCGTCGCCCTCCACCAGACCGCGCGCTGCTGCATCCTGTGGATGCATGTAGAGCGTTTCGTGTCCGGCAGTTTTATTGCCCTGCACCGTTTCGGTGGCATCCAGCTGGCTGTGTAACCGGTCCGAAGGCTGAATTGAGATCATGTGCAGCGGATAGTCGTGGCTGACCGGCGAGCCGAGCCACTCCTGCGGTTCACGCCACTCCGGATGACCGGCAAAATCGTCAAGCTGGTAGTCCGCAATGGTCTGGCTGAAAAGCTCGATTTTGCCGCTGGCGGTTTTAATCGGGTTCGCCTGCGCATCGGCGCGGAACGCCTCCATAAACTGATAGGGCTTGCCGCCTTCCGGAATTTCCACAAAGCCGCGCTGCCAGAACGCATCAAATTCGGGGAAATCGATGCCTTTGCGCTGATGCGCGGTCGCACACTGCTGATAAAGATGGGCGATCCACTGCATCTCATTGCGCCCTTCGGTGAAGGTGTCGCGATAGCCGAGGCGCTCGGCCAGGTCCGCAAAAATATCGAAGTCGTTGCGCGCCTGGTGCTGCGGTTTGATCGCCTGATGCATCGCCAGCACAAAGCGATCGCGTGAGGAGCCACCGATATCATTGCGCTCGAGCGTGGTGGTGGCAGGCAGCACGATATCCGCCATCTGCGCAGCAGGCGTCCAGACGATATCCTGCACGACCACCGTATCGTGCCGTTGCCAGCCCTCCACCAGCCGGTTCAGCTGCTGGTGATGATGGAACGGATTGCCGCCCGCCCAGTGCACCATGTGAATGTCAGGATAGTGCAGCGTTTCGCCCTGGAAGCGGTACGGCTGGCCGGGATTGAGCAGCATGTCGCTGATGCGCGCCACCGGAATCGACAGCCCGGACGGATTGGGGCCGGTGCTCATCATCGGGGCTGGCCCCTCCTGACGCGGGTTGCCAACGCTGTTCATTGAACCGTGACCAAAGGAGAAACCTGCGCCCGGCAGGCCTGGCTGGCCGAGCATCGACGACAGCGCAATCATCATCCAGTAAGGCTGTTCGCCGCGATGGGCGCGCTGAACGGAATAGGAGCAGGTCATAAAGCTGCGCTTGCCGGTCAGCTGCTGCGCCAGCTGCACAATTCTATCCGCTGGAATGCCGGTGATACGACTGGCCCAGCCAGCGGTTTTCGCCACGCCGTCGGTTTCACCCAGCAGATAGGCTCGCAGCTGCGGCCAGCCGGTGCAGTGGCTGGCGAGAAACGCTTCGTCAACCGCGCCGCGCTGGGTGATTTCATAGCCCAGCGCCAGCATCAGCGCCACGTCGGTATTGGGGCGAATCGGGATCCACTCGGCGTTAACGAATTCCGGGCAGTCATCGCGCATCGGGCTGATGTTGATTACCGGCGTCCCTTTGGCCGCCAGCTGCATCAGCGCCGGTTTCAGGCTGTGCTGCCCTGCGCCACCCGAGGCAACCTGGGCGTTTTTCAGCGCCAGCCCACCAAAAGCGACAAAAATTTCGGCGTGTTCCACCACCTGCGGCCATTCGGTGACACGCCCGGTCAGCGGCATATACGTGCCGATTACATAGGGCAGGAAGAACTGCGCGGCACCCCAGCTGTAGTTGCCCTGCTGATCGACGCCACCGCCACCCTGAAAGTAGAAACGACGAACCAGGGTGCGGGCGTGATTAACGCGTCCAGCCGATGACCAGCCGTAGGAGCCGTTGAAAATGCCCGAGGCACCGTAACGCTCGCGCACGCGGCGATTCTCCTCCGCCACCAGGTCCAGCGCGGTTTCCCAGTCGACGGCGACAAAATCTTCCCGGCCACGCAGCGTGCGATCGCTCTTTTCGCGTGACTTTAGCCACGACCGACGCACCATCGGCTGGCGAATGCGTTTGTCGGAGTAGACCAGTTCAGGAATGGTGTGGATCATCGGTGACGGATCGGCATCGGCGAAGAAGGGTTCGCAGCCAATCAGGCGATCGTTTTCAGTGACGGCGGTAAAGGCGCCCCAGTGAGCCAGATGTGGCACTTTGGTTTTCATCGTTGTTTTTCACGGTAGCCAGGTGGGAGATTGAGCATAACACGGGGCGGCGGCTGAGCAGAAGATGTGCCTGAGTGCCCGATTTCACCCCTTTTTGCGACGACGCTGACATTCTGTCGGGTTGATGTGTCCGCCCTTTTCCGTAACACTGATGTGATGTGTAAACGTTTTCCCCAAAGCAGGTCAACGCATGGCTACCATAAAGGATGTTGCGCGACTGGCGGGCGTTTCTGTCGCCACAGTCTCACGTGTAATCAATAATTCTCCCAAAGCCAGCGACAGCTCCCGACAGGCCGTAGGCCAGGCGATGGAGCAGCTTCAGTATCACCCGAATGCCAACGCACGCGCGCTGGCGCAACAATCGACCGAAACGCTCGGCCTGATTGTCGGTGACGTCTCCGATCCTTTTTTTGGCGCGATGGTTAAAGCCGTGGATGAGGTGGCAGGCGATACCGGTAACTTTTTGCTGATTGGTAACGGTTACCATAATGAGCAAAAAGAGCGGCAGGCGATTGAACAGCTGATGCGTCATCGCTGCGCGGCGCTGGTGGTTCACGCCAAGAAAATTCCCGACGCAGAGCTGGAAGTGCTGATGAAGCAGGTGCCCGGTATGGTGCTGCTGAACCGGCTGATAAAAGGCTTTGAAAAGCGCTGTATTGCGCTTGACGATCGCTACGGTGCCTGGCTTGCCACCCGTCATCTGATCCAGCTCGGCCATCAGAATATCGCCTTTATCTGTTCGACCCACACCATCTCTGATGCCGAAGATCGCCTGCAGGGTTACTACGATGCGCTGAAAGAGCACGGCCTGCCGTGCAGCGACCGGCTGGTCACCTGGGGCGAACCGGATGAAGTCGGCGGTGAGCAGGCGATGACGGAACTGCTGGGGCGCGGCAGGAACTTTACCGCTGTCGCCTGTTACAACGACTCCATGGCGGCAGGTGCACTGGCAGTGCTGAGCGATAACGGTGTTCGCGTGCCGGAAGAGATGTCACTGATCGGCTTTGATGATGTGCTGGTGTCGCGCTATGTGCGACCGCGCCTCACCACCGTCCGCTATCCGATTGTCACCATGGCGCAGCAGGCAGCCCAGCTTGCGCTGGCACTGGCTAACGATCTGCCGCTGCCAGAAGTCACCCACATGTTCAGCCCGACGCTGGTGCGTCGCCATTCAGTCAGCGGCCCGGCCTGATGCCACGGTGGCCGGTTCCGCACCGGCCACCGCATTTACTGAAAGGCGCGCAACAGCGTCTCCAGCGGCCTGACCAGCGCAATCACCGTTTCATCCTGCACCTGCGCAGCGGCATCGAGTGTCGCATGCATCTCCGCCACTTCGCTGGCACCAAACGCCTGATTGCGGACGTAAGCATTCACCAGCGCGAGGCCCATGGTGCTCAGCACCTCAATCTGCTGAACGCTGTGTGCCAGCGGCTTCAGCGTCGCGCTACCGTTGATGATCGGCATTACCGCAGTCGTGTTGGCCTGCCAGCGCTGCAGCGGCGCACGAACTGCGGAGGCAGCGGCCGGGTTATTACGGTTGGCGATTAACACGGCGACATGCTGCGCCAGCTGGCGCACCGCCTCACTCTCGGCAGGCAGCACATCCGCCAGCCGGTTTAACGGCTCGTGATAGTCGTAATGGCCCGCCTGAAACTTCAGATGCTGGCGGGTGTAGTACTGCGCCGGTTCCAGCACCTCAGCCAGTATTTGCAGTGGGGCAATATCGTGCCCGTTGGACAGCCGCATCATTTGCTGCTCCGTCTGGGCTTGCTGCAGCGTTCCCACCGATACAGTGCTCCAGCGATCCATCGCTGACAGCCGCGAATACATTGAATCCATGTTCGTGACATCCTCTGCCGACCATAACCGCTCAGCCACCACAAAGGCGCGCGGCCACAATTTGGTATCAATAATCTGGCTGTTGATGTTTTCCGCCCACAGCGCTGCCTCACCACCCAGCAGATTGTGCTGCACCTGTTCTGGCGTGGGCAGCACGGGCGCGATGCCCGCCGGCGGCTGCATCAGGCGCTGACCGCTGGTGGGATAACGGACGTTGCCTACCAGCACATAGCCTTTGAGGGACGGCTGCTGCAGCGTGAACACCGGCTGGAACGGTCCCATCCAGCTATCCACGCTGAACTGCACCTGCTGCGTCGAGAGCCAGTTGATCTCACGAACCATCCGCCGGGACTTGCCGTCGAAGTCGATAAAACCGCGCCAGCCCGACTCGCCCTGAATGAGCGTAAAGCTGCCCTTCACCGGGCTGCCTTTGAGGCGCGGCATCGTGAATGACCAGCTCTGCGCCTGATCGCCGGGCCGCAGACGATCCAGGCCGTTGAGCCCGCGCGGCGTGACCTCATTGCGGTAGTGGTAGCTGGCAGGCTGGGGCTGATCGAGGTAGAACCCGGTGGAGAGAATGCCGCGCGTGTTCTCTTTTGCCAGCGCACTCAGCGTATCCTGGCCCTGCCACGACTGGATCAGAATGCTGCGCGGCAGATCGGGATGGGCGATCTCATCCCAGCCCACCATCTGACGGTGATGGGCTTCCAGGATCTTTTCCACCCGCTGATTGAAGTACGCCTGAAGCGCATGCGCATCTTTCAGATTGTGATCGCGCATGAACTGCTGAATCGCGGGTGAGTCGTTCCACTGGGTGGGATCGACTTCATCGCCGCCGATGTGCAGCCAGGGATCGGGGAAGATCGCCGCCATCTCACCCACCAGCGTGTCGATCACCTGATAAACCTGTTCGTTACTGGGATCGAGCAGCGGTTTAAAGACGCCCCAGCCGCGCTCCATCTGATAATTTCCCGGTCTGCTTATCAGCTCCGGCATCGCCACCGCCAGCGCTGAGGCGTGTCCCGGCATATCCAGCTCTGGCACCACACGCACCCCACGCTCGGTGGCATATTTCACAATCTCCCGCATCTGCTGCTGACTGTAGTAGTTGCCATCGCTGGCTTTCTGCTGCAGCTGGGGATAGTGGCTGGAGGCGAATCGCCAGCCCTGATCGTCAGTGAGATGCCAGTGAAAGACGTTCATTCGCGCGGCGGCCAGGCCGTCGATCTGACGTTTAAGTGTCTCTACCGGCATAAAGTGGCGCGCTGTGTCGATCAGCACACCACGCCACGGAAAGCGGGGATGATCGTGGATGGTCACGTAAGGAATCGTCGTGCCCTGTGCACCGTTCTGGATAAGTTGCAGCAGGGTTTCCATACCGCGCATCGCGCCAAAACGGCTGGGTGAAGTTAACAGGACGCCGTCGCCATCGACCTGCAACTGATAGCTCTCATCGCTGTCGGGCAGTGGCAGCGGGTCCACCGCCTTTGCAATGACGATACGTATAGTCGGCGCGGCCACCGGCTGGGATGCAGGCAACAGCGGCCAGCCCGTCTGGTTACTGATTCGCGCCAGCCAGCGTGCTTCAGCACCTGCCAGATGATCACCTGAGATTTGCAGCGTCAATTGCGGCGTCAGGGTAAGTGCACCGCCACTGGCGGGCTGCTCCACCTGCTGCGGCCAGGGCATCAGTGGCAGCGGACTGGCCAGGACGAGTGGACAAAAGGCTGAAAGCAGGAGCAGAGAACGGGGTAACCACATTGGCGGGCATCCTTGTGACGTCAACGTTTTAACAGGGCATAACGTTGATTAAAGTTGCTGCACGCCAATACGCCAGTTAATCACCCGGAAACCTGATCTCAAAACCTGATTCTTACCTCAGTCGGCATGCCCTGCCGCGTTGAATCTTCCTTGTTTCAGGTCAAAACAGAACGCAATAATTCGCAGCAATCACTACATGTAGGGGATAGAATCCATCAAACACCTATATGTAGTTTACGGAGAGAGAAATGGCGACGGTGGTCATCAAGCGTGATGGATGTCGGACGGGTTTTGATGCGCAGCGTATTGAGCAGGCCGTCGCGGCGGCGGCACAGGCAGCAGAGGTCGATGACCTGGCCTGGTGCACGCAGGTCGCTGAGCAGGTTGCCCTGCGGCTGGCCGATCGTCCGGAAGTGGATATCCGGGAGATTCAGTGTGCAGTGGAAGAAACGCTGATGGCGGGCCCATACCCGCAGCTGGCGCGCGCTTACATTGAATACCGGCACGATCGCGATGTCGCTCGCGATCGTCAGAGCCAGTTACATCACGCCATTCGCGGCCTGGTCGATCAGACCAACGCGGCGCTGCTGAATGAAAATGCCAACAAAGACAGCAAAGTGATCCCGACGCAGCGCGATCTGCTGGCCGGGATCGTGGCAAAGCACTACGCGCAGCAGCAGATCCTGCCGCGCGATGTGGTGCTGGCGCACGAGCGCGGCGAGATCCACTATCACGATCTCGACTACTCGCCCTTCTTCCCGATGTTCAACTGCATGCTGATCGATCTGAAAGGTATGCTGACCAACGGCTTCAAAATGGGCAATGCTGAGATCGAGCCGCCTAAATCGATCGCCACCGCCACCGCCGTCACGGCGCAGATCATCGCCCAGGTCGCCAGCCACATTTACGGTGGCACCACCATAAACCGCATTGATGAAGTGCTCGCTCCGTTTGTTGAGCAGAGCTATACCCGGCATCTGGCGATTGCTGAGCAGTGGCAGATTCCACAGGCAGAAGAGTATGCACGCCAGCGTACGGAGAAAGAGTGCTACGACGCTTTTCAGTCGCTGGAGTATGAGGTTAATACCCTGCACACCGCCAATGGCCAGACGCCGTTTGTCACCTTTGGTTTTGGTCTGGGGACTGACTGGGCAGCGCGGCTGATTCAGCAGTCAATTCTGCGCAACCGACTGGCGGGGCTGGGTAAAAATCGCAAAACAGCGGTGTTTCCAAAACTGGTGTTCAGCATTCGCGAGGGCGTTAACCGCCGGGCGGGCGACGTTAACTACGACATCAAGCAACTGGCGCTGGAGTGTGCCAGCAAGCGGATGTATCCCGACATCCTCAATTACGATCAGGTGGTGAAAGTGACCGGCTCATTTAAAACCCCAATGGGCTGCCGCAGCTTCCTGGGCGTTTATGAAGAGAATGGCGAGCAGATTCATGAAGGGCGCAATAATATCGGCGTGATCAGCCTGAATCTGCCGCGCATTGCGCTGGAAGCAGGCGGCGATGAGGCGCGTTTCTGGACGCTGCTCGATGCGCGCCTGCTGCTGGCTAAGCGGGCGCTCATGACGCGGGTGGCGCGGCTGGAGAAAACCAAAGCACGCGTCGCGCCCATCCTCTACATGGAAGGTGCCTGTGGCGTCCGGCTGAATGCGGATGATGAAGTTGGTCCTATTTTCCGCAATGGCCGTGCGTCGCTGTCGCTGGGCTATATCGGCCTGCACGAAACGCTGAACGCACTCAGCGGCGGTCATAAACACCCTTACGATGACGCGGCGCTGCGTGCTAAAGGTGTGGAGATTATCGCCTGTATGCGTGATGCCACCGAGCGCTGGAAAGAGGAAACCCGCTACGGTTTTAGCCTTTACAGCACGCCGAGCGAGAATCTGTGCGACCGCTTTTGCCGTCTTGATGCCGCGCAGTTTGGCCTGGTGCCGGGCGTCACCGACAAGGGCTACTACACCAACAGCTTCCATCTCGACGTTGAGAAGAAGGTCAATCCTTACGACAAAATCGACTTTGAAGCACCCTATCCGCCGCTGTCGAATGGCGGATTCATCTGTTACGGCGAATACCCGAATGTGCAGCACAATCTCAAAGCGCTGGAGGATGTCTGGGATTACAGCTATGACCGCGTGCCCTATTACGGCACTAACACACCGATTGATGAATGCTACGAGTGCGGCTTCAACGGCGAGTTCACCTGTACCAGCCGCGGCTTTACCTGCCCGAACTGCGGCAACCACGATCCGGCGCGCGTCTCTGTCACCCGACGGGTCTGTGGCTATCTGGGCAGTCCGGATGCACGGCCGTTTAACGCCGGTAAGCAGCAGGAAGTGCAGCGTCGGGTAAAACATCTTGAAGAGGGACCGCTGGGATGATGCATATCCATCGCTACTATGATGTCGATATTATTAATGGTCCCGGCACCCGCTGCACACTGTTTGTCGCCGGTTGCGAACATCAGTGTCGCGGCTGCTACAACCAGAGCACCTGGCGGCTCGACTCCGGCGTGCCCTTTACACTTGAGATGGAGGAGCAACTGCTGGCGGATTTGCAGGATACGCGCATTCCGCGCCAGGGATTGTCGCTGAGCGGCGGCGATCCGCTGCATCCGCAAAACGTGCCGCACATCCGCCGTCTGGTAAAACGGGTGCGGCAGGCGTGCCCCGATAAAGATATCTGGCTCTGGACCGGTTACCGGATGCAGGAGCTGAACAGCGCGCAGCGCGCTGTGCTGGACTATCTCGACGTACTGATCGATGGCCGCTTTGTCGAAGAAGAGAAAGATGCCACGCTGCAATGGCGCGGCAGTCGTAATCAGATTATCTGGCCGTTACGCTGAGTGACGCGGGATATCGCCTGACTCAATGACAGTGACACTCTCACCTCCCTGGGTGAAAGCCTGCTGGTGCAGACAGCGCGCGACGTCGCGCGCATGCACGGCGCGCCAGTTACCCGGCAGCAGCGCGAAAAGCGGCCCCGCCAGGCTTTCACCGCCGCGCTTCTGCTTGCGCTCTCCCAGCAGCAGTGAAGGCCGCACCAGCGTCAGGCGCGGCCAGCCCTGATGACGCAGCGCATTCTCCATTTCACCTTTAACACGATTATATAAAAACGGTGAGTGACGACTGGCGCCGTGCGCGCTGACCACCAGCATCTGCTTCGCCCCTAAGCGTAATCCGCACAATGCACTGTCCACGACCAGAGTGTAATCGACGTGGATGAATGCCTGTTTGCTGCCCGCCTGCTTACGCGTGGTGCCAAGACAGCAGAACACCGTATCCAGTGAACAGTCCAGCGGCCCCAGCACATCGGTGAGATCGGCTTCAACCGGGTTCACGACTTTCTGCATCACAGGCAGTGGCCGTCGGGTTGGCGCGATGATTTCATCGACGCGCGGATCCTGAATCAGTAAGCGCAGCAGATGCGACCCGACTAAGCCGGTTGCACCGGTCAGTAATACGCGATTCATCTCAGATTCGTCCTTATTTCACTGCGTATAGGTTAAAAGATAGCTGATCTTCACGGGCTGGCTTGCGTTCTGACTCTCAGCGACCAGACTTACAGCGTTATCCGGAAAGCGCGCCTCGCGCTCCACAAATTTCAGGAGGAAAAAGATGAGCAAGAAAGTTGCGGTTTTAATTACCGATGAATTTGAAGACTCAGAATTTACTTCACCTGCGGAAGTGTATAAACGCGCTGGTTTTGAGGTGGTTACCATTGAGAAACAAGCCGGTAATGTTGTTAAAGGCAAGCAAGGCGAAGCGGAAGTGACCATCGATCGCAGCATCGATGACGTCAGCCCGGCTGAATTTGACGCCCTGCTTCTGCCAGGCGGTCACTCGCCTGACGCCCTGCGCGGCGACGATCGTTTCGTGGCCTTTACCAAAGAGTTTGTTGCCAGCGGCAAGCCCATTTTTGCCATTTGCCACGGGCCACAGTTGCTGATCAGCGCGAATGGCGTTCGCGGTCGCAAGATGACCACGGTTAAAGCCGTTGCCATTGACCTGATCAATGCCGGTGCTGACTTCCATGATAAAGAAGTGGTGGTAGACGGCGATAAGCTGGTCACCAGCCGCACGCCGGCCGATTTACCGGCCTTTAATCGTGAATCCCTGCGGATCCTCGAAGCGCTGTAAACCCGATACGCCCTTTTCAGCTGAAAGGGGCGTTTCTATTTTTCCCGCACCCAGGCAATTTTCTTGCCGAATCCCAGCGCATTATCCGTCATTTTCACCTCATCCAGCTCAATCTCCCACAGCGGTGCCGACACTTTGCGTGAGACCGGAAAACGTTTCTGGTAAGCGGCTCTGGCAATCTGCTCTGTGGCCTCCTCCAGCCTTTTAATCCGGCCACGATACTGCACCCCTTTTATCAGCAACACACTTCTGGGCTGACCATTGACGGTGCCCGCCACCTGCGGATTCTGCACCATCAACTCGCCATGGCGGGTATCGGGTTCGGTCATGATCCAGAAGACCATGCGCGTCTCATCAAAGACGTAATAGCAGTTAGCGCACCACAGCTGATCGTCGGCGGTACAGCAGAGTGAAAGCACATGCTGCTTTCTGAGGTAGCGAACCAGATGGGCGTGATCGGACAAGATAAACTCCTGGCGGTGCACCAGAGCGTGAAGCGCGCTACACTGCCCGGCACCTTTTTTTGGGAAATGATTGCGATGAGTCAGCAGTGGCAACTCTACATCGTCCGCACGGCGAAAGGGATTCTGTACACCGGCATCACCACGGATGTGGTGCGCCGGGTCGCTCAGCACCAGAGCGGACGGGGCGCACGTGCGCTACGCGGCAAAGGTCCGCTGGACCTGGTGTTTCACTGTGCAGCGGGCGATCGTGCCAGCGCCTCCAGACTGGAGTATCAGGTTAAGCAACTGCCCCGCCAACAGAAATTACTGCTGGTGGCGGCTCAGCCGATCAGTCTGGAGAGCTGGCTGAGTATTACGGCTGGCGATTAAAGGGTTCGGCGTAGTCTATCTGCCCTTCCGCGCCGTCATAAGCATTCTCCGCCAGACGGTAGACCTGGAATGCGGCCTCTGTTCCCGGCCAGCGACTGCGCAGACCGTAACGTGCCGCCGGTTCAAAACCAAAACGGTTGAACAGCGCCGGATCGCCCAGCACGACGACCGCGCTGTAGCCAAATTCATTGAGCGTATCCAGCCCCTCATAAATCAGCTTGCTGGCCAGACCCTGGCCGCGTAGCGTCTCATCGACGGCCAGCGGTGCCAGAGCCACCCAGCCGCGATCTTCACCCTGAACGCTGACCGGACTGAATGCGGCATAACCCAGCACCTGTCCTTCCTCATCAGTGGCGACCACGCCGAGCGTCAGCAGACCATCTTCACGCAGCGCCTGAGTCAGTTCCGCTTCTACCGGGGTGCTGAAGCAGCGTTTGAGCAATGCGTCGATGCCCGCGGCATCAACACCAATTTCGCTACGGATCAACATGCGGCACCCGCGCGCGCCCGTGCGGCCTTCGCGTCCTGTTTCATACCGGCATCGATAAATTTCGCCATCTGTTCAATTGCCGTGCGTAACGCGGTGGGCATAGCCTCAGGTTCAATAGCATCCATTACGTTCTTCACCTCAAGTCCCAGTTCAGTGTCACCTTCAATCACCAACCGGCGTTGAAAGAACAGCATATCGGGATCTGCTTTACGTGCTGCCACCAGCAACAGATCATTGGCATTGCCCCGAAACCAGACATCCGCTTCGGACTGTTGCAATACCGCCAGTCGGCCGTCCTGCAGCGTGGTGATCCAGTGCAGATTGAGATCGGCAATCTCGATACCCAGCAGGCGACCGTTCAGAAAGTCTAACTCACCTTCAGCCAAAGCATGGCGAAATTGCCAGTTTAAGAGTTGTTGCAGAATCAACTGTTTGACCGGAAATGGGGTGAGTGCTGCGGGTAACCCTAAGATTTTAGGGCCGTTTTTTACAAAATGGGCATGTATCCGCTCTAACACTTTCGTCACTCCCTTTAGAAAATTTTACGTATATTGCCATATCCTTTTCTGCGCGCCTCCTCTGAGATCAATAAAAACGGCTGCGGTGGCAAGGAAAAAAGTGCCGCAAGGGCCGATGAACTGGAATTTCACTGCCCCAAATCAAAACACTGCCCGGATCAGATGCCTAGACTCGACGCCCATCGCATGTTGAGAGGAACATCTATGGAACTGCTCTGTCCGGCAGGAAATTTACCCGCCGTCCGCACCGCCACAGAGAATGGGGCTGATGCAGTCTATGTGGGACTGAAAGATGACACCAATGCCCGTCACTTTGCGGGCCTGAATTTCACCGATAAAAAGCTGGCTGAAGCAGCGCGCTATCTGCATCAGCATCGGCGCAAACTGCATGTGGCGATTAATACGTTTGCCCATCCGGATGGTATGGGGCGCTGGCAGCGGGCAATCGATGTGGCGGCGCAAAACGGCGCCGATGCGCTGATCCTGGCCGATATCGCCTCGCTGGAATATGCCGCGAAGCACTATCCGCAGGTTGAACGTCATCTCTCTGTCCAGGCTTCCGCGACCAATCTGGAGGCGATTCGCTTTTACCATCGCCACTTCAATCTGCAACGTGTCGTGCTGCCGCGCGTGCTGTCGATTCATCAGGTTAAACAGCTGGCGCGCAGCACGCCGGTGCCGCTGGAGGTGTTCGCCTTTGGCAGCCTGTGCATTATGGCCGAAGGCCGCTGCTACCTCTCCTCCTGGCTGACTGGCGAATCACCTAACAGCGCGGGCGCCTGTTCCCCGGCGAAATTTGTGCGCTGGCAGCAGACGCCAAAGGGCATGGAGTCACGTCTCAATGAAGTGCTGATTGATCGCTACGCGCCGGACGAAAGTGCAGGTTACCCGACGCTATGTAAAGGGCGTTATGAGGTTAACAATCAGCGTTATCACGTGCTGGAAGAACCCACCAGCCTCAACACCCTGGAACTGCTGCCGGAACTGCTGCGGGCAGGCATCGCCTCAGTGAAAATCGAAGGCCGTCAGCGCAGTCCCGCCTATGTTGCTGACGTGGCGCGCGTCTGGCGTCAGGCCATCGATCGCTGCAAAGCGCAGCCGGAACACTTTGACGTCGCGCCGCAGTGGATGCAGACGCTGGGCGATCTCTCCGAAGGCACGCAAACCACGCTGGGTGCTTATCACCGTGAATGGCAATAAGGAGTCATGATGCAATATGCCCTTGGGCCGGTGCTCTGGTACTGGCCAACCGATACGCTGGAAGATTTCTATCAACAGGCTGTCCGCAGTCGCGCAGATATTATCTATCTCGGCGAAGCGGTGTGCAGTAAACGCCGCGCCACGCCCTATGCGCGCTGGATGGATCTGGCCCGCGAAGTCGCGGCCAGCGGCAAACAGGTAGTGCTGAGCACGCTGGCATTGCTGCAGTCACCCTCTGAGCTGAAAGAGCTGCAGCGTTACGTTGAGAACGGCGAGTTTCTGATTGAAGCTAATGATATCGGCGCGGTCAATATGGCCGCTGAACGTCACCTGCCTTTTGTCGCGGGCCCGACGCTGAATGTCTATAACGCTGACACGCTACAACTGCTGGTCAAAGAGGGCATGACGCGCTGGTGTATGCCGGTGGAGATGTCCCGTGACTGGCTGCTACAGCTGCTGGAGCAGTGCGAGAGACGAGGTATCCGGCAGCAATTTGAGGTGGAGGTGCTGGGCTACGGTCATCTGCCGCTGGCGCTCTCGGCGCGCTGCTTCACCGCCCGCTCGGAAAACCGCGCGAAAGATGACTGCGAAACCTGCTGCATCAACTATCCAGCAGGCCGTCGCGTTAACTCTCAGGAGGGACAGCAGGTGTTCGTCCTCAATGGCATTCAGACCATGAGCGGCTACTGCTATAACCTGGGTAACGATCTGGCCGGTATGCGCGATCGGGTTGATTGTGTCCGGCTCTCGCCGCAGGGTGTCACGACGCTGGCGGAGATCGACCGTTTCCGCGCCAATGAAAACGGCCAGGCACGGTTAATGGTCGCGAAAGGCAGCGATTGTAACGGTTACTGGCGCAAACTGGCGGGTATGACGCTGGTCTCCTGAGTAAAAGCACATACCGGCTATATTCCTGCACAGGTTAGCAGTTTTAATAGAAGGAATGATGCGTAATACTTAATGGTGCAGGCCTTCACTTAATGCCTGCGCCATTCAACGGGAGTAGTCATGTCTGATAAAAAACCTCTTCGCCTGTCCGTACTGGATCTTGCGCCGATTCCACAGGGCGCGACCGCACGGGATGCGTTCCATAATTCACTGGCGCTGGCGCGTCAGGCGGAAAAACTGGGTTTCGAACGCTACTGGCTGGCTGAACATCACAACATGACAGGGATTGCCAGCGCCGCGACGTCAGTGCTGATTGGCTATCTGGCGGCGAATACCGAGACCCTGAGGCTGGGATCCGGCGGGATCATGCTGCCTAACCATGCGCCGCTGGTCATCGGCGAGCAGTTTGGCACGCTGGCTTCCCTTTATCCTGGGCGTATTGATCTCGGCTTAGGTCGTGCGCCAGGTTCTGACCAGCGCACCATGATGGCGCTGCGCCGTCATCAGGCCAACATGCACATCGACACCTTTCCCGAAGATGTCGCTGAACTGATTAACTGGTTCGATGCTGACGCGGATGCGCAGCTGCCAGTGCAACCGGTGCCCGGTCTGGGTCTGAAAATTCCGGTCTGGCTGCTCGGCTCCAGTCTTTACAGCGCACAGCTGTCAGCAAAAATGGGCCTGCCGTTTGCGTTTGCCTCCCACTTTGCGCCTGACCAGCTGTTCCAGGCACTGCACGTCTATCGCGAGAACTTCAAGCCATCGGCGCGTCTCGACAAACCTTATGCCATGGTCTGCATTAATGTGGTTGCCGCTGATAATGAGCGGGATGCACGTTTCCTGTTTACCTCAATGCAGCAGCAGTTTATTAACCTGCGCCGCGGCAAACCGGGCCCGCTACCGGCACCGGTTGAAAACATGGATAACCTCTGGTCACCGTCAGAACAATATGGTGTTCAGCAGGCACTCAGCATGTCACTGGTCGGCGATATTGATAAAGTGCGTCATGGGCTGGCCTCACTGATGCGTGAAACCCAGGCGGATGAGATTATGGTCAACGGCCAGATTTTTAACCGCGATGCGCGCCTCAAATCCTTTGCCATTGCGATGGAAGCGGCAAACAGCCTCTAATCAGTTTTGCGGTGGGCGGCGGGTCTCCGTGCTCACCGCCAGTTCACGGCTGTCCCTCGCCGGTGATTGCCCATACAGGCGGCGATACTCCCGGCTGAACTGTGACGCGCTCTGATACCCCACCCGATAACCTGCCGTACCGGCATCCAGCTTTTCAACCAACATTAAACGCCGTGCCTCATTCAGCCGAAGCTGTTTCTGGTATTGCATCGGCGTCATGGCAGTGACGGCTTTGAAGTGATGATGCAGTGAAGAGATACTCATGCCGACATTACTGGCAAGCTGATCGATTTTCAGCGGCTGATGAAAATTCTCCCGCAGCCAGCGTGCAGCCTGTGCCACCCGACTGCCCGGCCGCTCAGCCAGCGCCATGTTTAAAATCCGCGAGCCTTCTGGCCCGGTCAGCAACCGGTAGAAAATCTCCTGCTCAATGAGCGGAGCCAGAGCATCAATATCTTCGGGATGGTCAAGCAGGCGTACCAGTCGAATGACCGCATCCACCAGCAAAGGTGAGACTTTGTGTACGGTGACGCCGCGTTCATCAGGTGCGATCGCCAGCGGCAGCGCGGGAGGAAACTTTTCAAGATAGCGCCTCAGCCGGGATTCGTTGATGGCAATACCAATCCCCAGATTCGGCTTTTCCGGCGTGGCGACAGTCACGCAGGCGCGTACCGGCATATCGAGAGTCACCAGCAGCAGATCACCCGGCCCATAGTGCAGCACCTCATCACCCATACGCAGCGCTTTACTGCCCTGCGCCACCAGCGCAAAACTGGCCCATTGAGCAAAGTGCATGGGCTCAGTGGGCGCTGAAACCCGGCCAAAAAACAAGCAATCGATGGCACTGGAATGCCGGCCATCCTCCGGCGCATGACGGGCAATTAACTGTGCCAGCGCCTGCCACTTATCACTCTCTGTCACTCTGTTCTTCCCCCTCCTGCTCGCTGTGCTGATATTACCTGACCTCCGGCCAAATACCTGTTGCGATAAGGCACTTTTGCAGGATTGTGCAAAAAGCTTGCAGGATTGCGCTACCCGCTTCTCAGCACCAGCGCGCATAGTCTTTCGACGCAATCATTACGGCGGAGAATGACATAATGAAAGCACTGCAGAACAAAATCGCACTGGTGACCGGCGCCTCGAAAGGCATAGGTGCGGCGATTGCTATCGCCTTTGCCGCAGCGGGCGCACGCGTCGTGGTCAATTATCGTCAGGATGAAGTCGGGGCCGCTGACGTAGTCAGCGATATCGTCACCCTGGGCAGTGAAGCCGTGGCAGTTCAGGCAGATATCTCTCGCCTGCGGGATGTTGAACGGCTGTTCGCCACCACCGCAGACTGTTTCGGCGCACCTGACATTGTGGTGAACAATGCAGGCAGCTTTCATCACGGCGAGTTTGAGGCGCTGACACAGGAGGAGATGCAGCAGCAAATTAACGTTAACCTGCTCGGCACGCTGATGGTCTGTCAGCAGGCGATTCGCCACTTCCCCGCGCACGGCGGCAGCATTATTAACCTCAGCGCCCTTAACAGTAAAAACAGCACGCCGGGCTCCGTACTCTGGGCAGCCACCAAAGGTGCGGTGGATACCCTGACTCAGGGACTGGCGCGCGAGCTGGGTGCCAGGAACATACGGGTTAACGCCCTGGCGCCTGGCATGATCCTGACTGAGGGATTACTGGCAGCGAAGAGGATGAGTCCGCAGCTCAAAGCGCAGCTGCTGGCGGCTACGCCGCTGGGGCGTTTTGGTCTGCCAGAGGATGTCGCGCAGGTGGCGCTTTTTCTGGCCTCTGAGGAGTCCGCCTATGTCAGCGGAGAGCGCGTCATGATTAGCGGCGGTGCCTGACGGGCATAAAAAAAGGGAAGCCAGTGGCTTCCCTTTTTACTACGACGCTAAGTCGTTATGCATCACGACGACGTGGAGCGGCAGCTGCGCCTTCTTCACGACGTGGACCACGGCTACCTTCACGGTTAAATGTACGTCCACCGCCTTCACGACCACCTTCACGGCGTTCAGAAGAGAAGCGACGACCACCTTCACGGTTAGCTGCGCCCGGACCGCCAGCACCTGGACCACGACGCTCACCGCCAGCTGGACGACGATCACCACGGCCTTCGTTTGGCTGTGCATCACCCAGCAGCTGCATATTCATCGGTTTGTTCAGAATACGCGTACGGGTGAAGTGCTGCAGCACATCGCCTGGCATGCCTTTCGGCAGCTCGATAGTTGAGTGGGTGCCAAACAGCTTGATGTTACCGATATAGCGGCTGCTGATGTCGCCTTCGTTAGCGATAGCGCCAACAATGTGACGAACTTCAACACCATCATCGCGGCCTACTTCAATGCGGTACAGCTGCATTTCACCAACGTCACGACGTTCGCGACGTGGACGGTCGCCATCACGGCTTTCGCGGTTTTCACGCGGAGCACGATCGCCACGCGCTTCACGGCTGTCACGACGGCCATCACGCTCGTCACGATCGCGGTATTCGCGACGTGCAGGACGTGGTGCTTCTGGTGGCAGAATCAGAGGACGTTCGCCCTGTGCCATCTTCAGCAGTGCAGCTGCCAGTGTTTCCAGATCCATTTCATCTTCAGGCTGCATTTTAGCCAGCAGAGCACGGTACTGATCCAGATCGCTGCTTTCCAGCTGCTGCTGTACTTTCGCGGCAAATTTAGCCAGACGACGCTCACCCAGCAGTTCTGCGTTAGGCAGTTCAACTTCAGGAATGGTCAGCTTCATTGTACGTTCGATGTTACGCAGCAGACGACGCTCGCGGTTCTCAACGAACAGCAGCGCACGGCCAGCACGACCGGCACGACCGGTACGGCCGATACGGTGAACGTAAGACTCTGAATCCATCGGGATGTCGTAGTTCACAACCAGGCTGATGCGCTCAACGTCCAGGCCACGGGCCGCAACGTCGGTTGCAATCAGGATGTCGAGACGACCATCTTTCAGGCGTTCCAGCGTCTGCTCACGCAGTGCCTGGTTCATGTCACCGTTCAGCGCGGCGCTGTTATAGCCACTACGCTCCAGCGCTTCTGCCACTTCAAGCGTCGCGTTTTTAGTACGCACGAAGATAATAGCAGCATCAAAGTCTTCAGCTTCCAGGAAGCGAACCAGTGCATCGGTCTTACGACCATAAGCAGTCCAGTAGCTCTGGCTGATATCAGGACGCGTGGTCAGGCTTGACTGAATACGCACTTCCTGTGGATCTTTCATGAAGCGTTTAGTGATACGACGAATCGCTTCCGGCATAGTTGCAGAGAACAGCGCAGTCTGATGATCCGCTGGAATCTGTGCCATGATGGTTTCAACGTCTTCGATGAAGCCCATACGCAGCATTTCATCAGCTTCATCCAGCACCAGACCACGCAGGTTAGACAGGTCTAACGTACCGCGTTTCAGGTGGTCAAGCAGACGACCAGGCGTACCTACAACAACCTGTGGACCCTGACGCAGTGCGCGCAGCTGCACGTCATAACGCTGGCCGCCGTAAAGGGCGACGACGTTCAGGCCACGCATGTGTTTAGAGAATTCGGTAACTGCTTCAGCAACCTGTACCGCCAGTTCGCGGGTAGGTGCCAGCACCAGGATCTGTGGCGCTTTAACAGTAGGATCAATGTTGTGTAACAGCGGCAGAGAGAAAGCCGCAGTTTTACCACTCCCGGTCTGCGCCATGCCTAACACGTCACGGCCCGCCAGCAGGTGAGGAATACACTCAGCCTGGATTGGGGATGGCTTTACGTAGCCCATGCCATTCAGTGATTCAAGGATGTCGGCGTTCAGGCCAAGGTCAGCAAAAGTGGTTTGAATATCAGTCATGTAGTACACGTGCCTCTTAGATTGCGGCGGCCAGTCTACATAACTCGTCGTGAAAACTTTCAGTCATTTTCATCAAAAAGTGTGAACCGGCTCAAATTAAAAGTTTTGACGAACAGAAAAGCCTTCATCCTTTAAGATGATGACTTAACAGGTTTTACAGGCAAATTAAGTTCGTCAGCTATTGCTGGTCAGATTCTGATAAATCGTCTTGTGCCTGGCCGAGTTGCGCCAGTTCCAACAATGCGTATCGGTGTTCAACAAAGTTATTGACGTTGTTGGCCACCGCCAGTTTGAACAACGCTTTCGCGTCGTCCTTCTCCCCCAGACTTAGGTAGTACTTACCTAAATAGAAGTTGGTTTCACTGAGATGTTCAGCGAGCGAGGTGTTATCCGTTGCGTCCGCCTTGAGACTTTCCATCAACGTTTTCTCGTTGATATCTCCAAGGTAGAACTCGACAATATTCCATCCCCATTGATCTTTCGCCGCTTTGTCGTAACGCTGTTGAAGCGCCACTTTTGCCTTGTCAGCATCCATCTCACGTTCAACGAGATAGAGCCACAGACTGCGGAAAGGATCGTTAGGATCGTCTTGATAAAACGCCAGCAGATCATCTTGCGCTAACTTGTATCGACCGCCGTAATAGAGGGCGATACCACGGTTTAAATGCGCATAGTTGTAAGTTGGATCAAGCTCAAGTACAGAATCAAACGCGTCATAGGCGGCATCAAAGTTGCCCGCCTGCGTTAAATATATGCCTAAGTAGTTAAACACTTCGGGCATATCTGGTCTTATAGACAGCGCTTGCGAAAAATCGTTCCGCGCTAATGCCCGCAGACCTAAACTATCATACAACACTCCGCGCTCATATAACAGCTGTGCGCGTTCATCATCGGTGAGAGCGCGACTGGCAAGAATTTGTTCCATGCGCGCCAGTATCACTTCCTGCTGCAGTGTGGGCTGTAAAGGCACTGCAAGAACTTCGTTCTTACGCCAATTGGAGTTGCTGCATCCTGCCAGCGTCAAAGCTGTCGCAACAAAACACCAGCGCAGAAAAGGCTTCATTTCCCACTCCCGAATACAAACATTGGGATAACCATCCTGTCATCCGCCTGCTGTGCACAAGGATTCCCGCCCTCGCGATGATACAAACGCCCCTCTCTGCCAGGCAAAGAGGGGCAAACCAGCAACGTCTTATTCCGCGTCAGGTGTAATCACCGCTGCAGCTTCTTCAGTCTGCGGCTTAGATTCTGTCGCTTCTTTGATGCTCAGACGTACGCGGCCCTGGCGATCAACTTCCATCACCTTAACCGGCACTTCCTGACCCATCTGCAGATAATCAGTCACTTTCTCAACGCGCTTATCAGCGATTTGTGAAATGTGAACCAGACCTTCTTTACCACCACCGATAGCGACGAAGGCACCGAAGTCAACGATGCGGGTCACTTTACCACTGTAAACGCGGCCCACTTCGATTTCTGCAGTGATCTCTTCGATACGACGAATCGCTTCTTTCGCTTTCAGACCATCGGTCGCAGCAATTTTAACGGTGCCGTCATCTTCAATTTCAATCGTTGTGCCGGTCTCTTCGGTCAGTGCACGAATCACTGAGCCGCCTTTACCAATCACATCTTTGATCTTGTCAGAGCTGATTTTGATGGTGTAGATGCGTGGAGCAAATTCAGAAATCTCGGTACGCGGTGTGCTGATAGCCTGTTCCATAACGCCGAGGATGTGCAGACGCGCACCCTTAGCCTGGTTCAGCGCTTCCTGCATGATTTCACGCGTGATGCCTTCGATTTTGATGTCCATCTGCAGCGCGGTGATACCTTCACGGCTACCGGCTACTTTGAAGTCCATGTCGCCCAGGTGATCTTCATCGCCCAGGATGTCAGACAGAACCACAAACTTCTCATCTTCTTTCACCAGACCCATTGCGATACCCGCAACGGCGGCTTTGATTGGCACACCTGCATCCATCAGCGCCAGTGAAGCACCACAGACAGAGGCCATTGAAGAAGAACCGTTAGATTCGGTGATTTCAGACACTACACGCACGGTGTAAGGGAAATCTTCCGCTTTTGGCATAACGGCTAACACGCCACGTTTCGCCAGACGACCGTGACCAATTTCACGGCGCTTAGGCGAACCTACCATGCCGGTTTCGCCGACAGAGTACGGAGGGAAGTTGTAATGGAACAGGAAGCTGTCGGTACGCTCGCCCATCAGCTCATCCAGGTTCTGCGCATCGCGGGTTGTACCCAGCGTGGCCGTAACCAGCGCCTGCGTCTCACCACGGGTGAACAGTGATGAACCATGGGTACGTGGCAATACGCCAGTACGCACGTCCAGACCGCGGATCATATCTTTTTCACGGCCATCGATACGTGGCTCGCCATTCAGGATACGGGTACGAACGACGGTTTTTTCGAGGCTATGCACGATATCGCCGATTTCTGAACCATCCAGCGTTTCATCTTCAGCCAGCAGAGCAGCAATGGTTTCGTCTTTAATGACGCCAACCTGCGTGTAACGCTCCTGCTTGTCAGTGATGCGGTAAGCATCGCTGATGCGCGCTTCTGCCAGGGCAGCAACACGAGAAATCAGTGCGGTGTTAGCCGCTTCTGGCTGCCAGTCCCAGCGTGGTTTGCCAGCTTCTGCAACCAGGGCATTGATGTTTTCGATAACAATCTGCTGCTGATCGTGGCCAAAGACCACAGCGCCCAGCATCTGCTCTTCTGACAGGATCTCAGCTTCAGATTCAACCATCAGAACGGCATTCTGCGTACCCGCAACAACCAGATCCAGACGAGACTGTTTCAGCTCATCTGCAGTTGGGTTCAGAACATATTGATCGTTAATATACCCTACGCGCGCTGCACCGATTGGGCCATTGAACGGCAGACCTGACAGCGCCAGCGCGGCAGAAGCACCCATCATCGCAACGATGTCCGGGTGAACCTGTGGGTTAACAGAAACCACGGTTGCAATAACCTGGACTTCATTAACAAAGCCTTCCGGGAACAGTGGACGAATCGGGCGGTCAATCAGACGCGAAATCAGCGTTTCGCCTTCGCTTGGACGGCCTTCACGACGGAAGAAGCTGCCTGGGATACGACCAGCAGCGTAAGTACGCTCCTGATAGTTTACGGTCAGTGGAAAGAAGTCCTGACCTGGTTTAGATTTTTTCTGACCTACAACAGTGACGAACACTGCAGTATCGTCCATGCTCACCATTACAGCGGCAGTCGCCTGGCGAGCCATCATGCCGGTTTCCAGCGTGACGGTATGTTGACCATATTGGAATTTGCGTACGATCGGATTCAGCAAAGTCAAAGTCCTTAACTTCGGGGCATGGCTATCTGTAGCCCGCCATTGATTACCAATCTTCAGCTGCATCCTCGCGACTAATGACAACCCTCGACCGCCTCTGCGGTAAAGCCTCTCATTAGCCGCGCGAAATTCTGCAAACTAAAGATCACACTAAGCAACAATACATCAGTTTGGACCGGATTGCTGCCGATTGCTCGAAAAAAGGGGCCATAAAGGCCCCCTCTTCACGAAACTCGCACAAATCTGATCGTAAGCTGCACACAGTGCAAAAAACCACATAATGCCCCGACGATCAGATTTTTCAGACTTAGCGACGCAGACCGAGACTTTCAATCAGGCTGCTGTAGCGTGCAACGTCTTTACGCTTCAGGTAGTCCAGCAGCTTACGACGCTGAGATACCATGCGCAGCAGACCGCGGCGGCTGTGGTGGTCTTTTTTGTGCTCAGAGAAGTGACCCTGCAGATGGGTAATCTGCGCGGTCAACAGGGCAACCTGAACTTCGGTTGAACCGCTGTCGTTAGCACCACGGCCATATTTAGCAACGATCTCTGCTTTAGCTTCTACGCTTAGAGACATAATAAACTCCGGTAATAAATGAATGTATGGGTGCCGATCTCTAATTCAGCATCCCGCTTTAAAGCCGCACTATTCTACTCTGCGCCTGATAGCAACGCAAATGCCCCATCAGCGAAAAGTGGCCGCACGACTTAATCCTGATACTCAACCACTAAACGACGCGGCGCAAGACGCCCATCAGCGGCAATTTCTGCCATGCCGATAAACTTACGCGCTTCGCCTTCTGATACCCTGACCAGTCCCTGTGCAGGCGCATTACTCGCCTGTACTGGCTGTCCCAGGCGGAACAAATCTGCCACGGCAGTCGGGATATTCACTTCAGGGAAATCAGAGGCCGGGCTGTCCATTGGCAGCAGCAGCGGATCAAGCTGCGATTCCAGTGAGATGCCAGCGTCAGTGGCTTCCGCCAGCAGGGTATTGAGCTGCTCCAGCGTCACCATCCTTTCATAGGGATAACGGGCAACCTGCACACGACGCAGCATGGTGACATGCGCACCGCATCCCAGCTTTTCACCCAGATCATCAATGATGGTGCGGATATAGGTGCCTTTGGAGCAGTGAATTTCCAGCTCCAGCTCATTATCCTGCCAGCGAATAAACTGCAGCTCATAGACCGTAATCGGACGCGGTTCACGCTCGATCACAATGCCCTGACGCGCATATTCATACAGCGGACGACCCTGATGCTTCAGCGCCGAAAACATTGAGGGCACCTGCAGCGTATCGCCGCGGAAGCTCTCCAGGGCGCTATCGAGTTCGGCCTGACTGAAGCTGACCGGACGCGTCTGCACGATGTTGCCATCGGCGTCTGACGTGTCAGTCCGCTCGCCCAGTCGGGCTATCACACGGTAGCGTTTGTCGGAATCCAGCAGATATTGAGAAAACTTGGTTGCTTCACCCAGGCAAATTGGCAACATGCCAGTGGCCAGGGGATCAAGCGCGCCGGTGTGTCCTGCGCGATTAGCGTTGAAGATACGCTTTACTTTCTGCAGGACATCATTCGACGAGACGCCTTGTGGCTTATCCAGCAACAACACGCCATGGACGTCGCGACCGCGACGACGCGGACGACTCATTACGCCTCCTCGTCATCGCCAGTGGCGTCCGGACCACGACGTTCAGCATCATTCTTCACAACGCTGGTGACGAGATTGGACATACGCATCCCTTCAACTAACGAGTTATCGTAGAAGAAGGTCAGCTCAGGCACGATGCGCAGACGCATCGCTTTACCCAGCAGAATGCGAATATAACCTGACGCTTCTTTCAGCGCTTTCAGGCCATGTTTAATGGCATCTTCATCTTTGTCGTTAAGGAAAGTGACGAACACTTTTGCGTAGGCAAGATCGCGTGACACTTCAACGCCAGACACCGTGACCATCATGCCAAGACGTGGATCTTTAATCTCACGCTGCAGGATCATCGCAATCTCTTTTTGCAGCTCTTGTGAAACGCGCTGCGGGCGACCAAATTCTTTCGCCATCATTATTTCTCCCAAATAATTCGGGAGGCCAGAGGCCTCCCAAATTGCAACACATCAGCAGTCTATTACTCGATGGTGCGTTTAATTTCGATGATTTCAAACACTTCGATCATATCGCCAACGCGAACGTCGTTGTAGTTCTTCACGCCGATACCGCACTCCATGCCGTTACGCACTTCGTTGACGTCATCTTTAAAGCGACGCAGAGATTCCAGCTCGCCTTCGTAAATCACCACGTTGTCACGCAGGACACGGATTGGATTGTGACGTTTGATGTTACCTTCCGTCACCATACAACCGGCAATGGCGCCAAACTTCGGTGATTTGAATACGTCGCGGACCGCAGCCAGACCAATGATCTGCTGTTTGTACTCTGGTGCCAGCATACCGCTCATCGCCGCTTTAACTTCGTCAATCAGGTTATAGATGACAGAGTAGTAGCGCAGATCCAGGCTTTCTGCGTCAATGACGCGACGCGCAGAGGCATCGGCACGAACGTTGAAGCCAAGCAGAATGGCGTTAGAAGCAGCCGCCAGGGTCGCATCGGTTTCGGTAATCCCGCCGACGCCTGAACCCACAATCTTCACCTTCACTTCATCGGTGGAGAGTTTCTGCAGAGAATCAGAGATGGCTTCGACAGAACCCTGAACGTCAGCTTTCAGAACGATGTTCAGTTCAGATACTTCGCCTTCGGTCATGTTAGCAAACATGTTCTCGAGCTTAGATTTCTGCTGGCGAGCCAGTTTAACTTCGCGGAATTTGCCCTGACGATAGAGTGCAACTTCGCGTGCTTTCTTCTCGTCACGTACCACAGTCGCTTCATCACCCGCAGCCGGTACACCGGACAGGCCCAGAATCTCAACCGGGATAGACGGACCCGCTTCCATGACTTCGCGACCCAGCTCGTCACGCATTGCACGAACACGGCCATATTCGAAACCACAAAGAACGATGTCGCCTTTGTTCAGCGTACCTTCACGTACCAGCACGGTGGCAACCGGACCACGACCTTTGTCGAGGAACGATTCAATCACCACGCCGCTCGCCATACCTTCACGGATAGCGGTCAGTTCCAGAACTTCCGCCTGCAGCAGGATAGCGTTTAACAGATCATCAATGCCGGTACCCGCTTTCGCAGAGACATTCACGAACATGTTTTCGCCGCCCCACTCTTCCGGAATGATACCGTACTGGGTCAGTTCGTTTTTAACACGATCCGGATCCGCTTCTGGCTTATCGCACTTGTTCACGGCAACCACAACCGGCACTTTCGCGGCTTTGGCGTGCTGAATAGCTTCAACAGTCTGTGGCATTACGCCATCGTCTGCTGCAACCACCAGGATAACGATGTCGGTAGCCTGCGCACCACGTGCACGCATCGCGGTAAACGCGGCGTGGCCCGGGGTATCCAGGAAGGTGACCATACCGTTGTCAGTTTCAACGTGGTAAGCACCGATGTGCTGTGTAATGCCGCCCGCTTCGCCAGAGGCGATTTTAGTGGAGCGGATATAGTCCAGCAGAGACGTTTTACCGTGGTCGACGTGGCCCATGATGGTGACAACCGGCGCACGAGACTCCTGCGCAGCATCGGTATCACGATCGTCCATTACCGCTTCTTCCAGCTCGTTTTCACGACGCAGGGTTACTTTGTGGCCCATCTCTTCGGCAACGAGCTGTGCAGTTTCCTGATCGATCACCTGGTTGATAGTCGCCATTGCGCCCATCTTCATCATCGCTTTGATGACCAGAGAACCTTTCACTGCCATTTTGTTAGCCAGTTCGGCTACGGTAATGGTTTCGCCAATCACAACATCACGGTTAACAGCCTGCGCTGGCTTGTTGAAGCCCTGCTGCAGTGCGCTAGGTTTGCGATGCTTGCCGCCTTTACCACCACGAACCTGCGCACGCGCTTCTTCACGGTCAGTTTTGGCTTCAGAGTGTTTGTTGCCTTTTTTCGCCGGACGCGCAGCTTTAGCAGTCGTCCGCGCACGCGCACGACCTGCTTCAACCTGACGGTCGTTTTCATCTTCCGCCTGACGGGCATGGGTAGAAGTGGTGACGTGATAGTCGCCTTTATCCTCTTCTTCCGGTTTTTCCCATTCAGCTGATTTCTCTTCAGCCAGACGGCGGGCTTCTTCGGCTACGAGGCGGGCAGCCTCTTCCAGCTTACGGCGCGCTTCTTCTTCAGCTTTACGCTTCAGTTCAGCAGCTTCTGCTTCGCGACGGGCTTTGTCTGATTGCGCAGCCTTTGTCACTTCGTCGGTAGGTTGATTTGTCACTTTGTCATTTTCCGCTGCTGCACGTTTGGCCTTATCAGCGGCTTCGCGCCTTGCTTTGTCTTCGGCTTCACGTTGCGCTTTCTGTTCAGCTTCGCGACGGGCTTTTTCTTCAGCCTCGCGTTGCGCCTGCTCTTCCGCTTCACGCTGCGCCTCGGCTTCAGCTTCTGCCTGAGCTTGCTCAGACTCTGCATCACCTTTCACATAGGTACGCTTTTTGCGGACTTCAATTTGCACCGACTTACTTTTACCCCCGGTGCCTGGAATATTCAAGGTGCTGCGCGTTTTACGCTGCAACGTCAGCTTAGCTGAACCGACCTGACCGTGTTCACGGTTCAGATGAGATAGTAAGGTTTCTTTCTCTTGCTGGCTCACCGCGTCATTTTCAGACTTAGGGATACCCGCATCAGCAAATTGCTGTACCAGGCGATCGACCGGAGTCTGAATTTCTGCGGCCAGCGATTTTACGGTTACATCTGTCATGCTGTTCCTTCCTGTTATTACGCGTCATCGCCGAACCAGCAGATATTACGTGCGGCCATAATCAGCGCGCCGGCTTGTTCATCAGACAGGCCTTCAATATCCGTCAGATCGTCAACACCTTGCTCAGCGAGATCTTCCAGCGTGCAAACGCCTTTCGACGCCAGGCGGAACGCCAGCGCACGATCGAGGCCTTCAAGATTCAGAAGATCCTCAGCGGGCTCCTGATTTCCAAGACTCTCTTCTTTCGCCAGTGCCAGGGTGGTTAACGCATTTTTTGCTCGTTCACGCAGGGCTTCAATGGTCTCTTCGTCGAGGCCGTCGACTTCCAGCAGCTCGTTGATTGGCACGTATGCCAGCTCTTCCAGCGAGGAGAAGCCCTCTTCCACCAGTACGGTGGCGAACTCTTCGTCGATGTCGAGATGTTTAGTGAACATATCGATCGCTGCATGTGCTTCAGCCTGATGCTTAGCCTGCAGATCATCGACGGTCATCACGTTCAGCTCCCAGCCACTCAGCTGCGAAGCGAGACGCACGTTTTGGCCGTTACGGCCGATCGCCTGAGCCAGATTGCCAGCTTCTACGGCGATATCCATGGTGTGATTATCTTCATCAACCACGATTGACGCCACATCGGCCGGAGCCATGGCGTTGATAACAAACTGTGCCGGGTTATCGTCCCACAGCACGATATCAATACGCTCGCCACCCAGTTCACTGGAAACTGCCTGAACACGCGCGCCGCGCATGCCCACACAGGCACCGACCGGATCGATACGTTTGTCGTTGGTTTTGACTGCAATTTTAGCGCGCGAACCCGGATCACGGGCGGCTGCTTTAATTTCAATCAGTTCTTCGCCAATTTCTGGCACCTCGATCCGGAACAGTTCAATCAGCATTTCGGGTTTGGAACGCGTGACGAACAGCTGCGCGCCACGCGCTTCCGGACGTACAGAGTAGAGTACGCCACGAATACGATCGCCTGGGCGGAAGTTTTCACGCGGCAGCATATCTTCGCGCAGAATGACCGCTTCGGCATTGCTGCCTAAATCGAGGGAAATGTTGTCGCGGTTAACTTTTTTCACCACACCGGTGATGATTTCGCCTTCCTGCTCACGGAACTGATCAACCACCATTGCGCGCTCAGCTTCGCGCACTTTTTGCACGATAACCTGCTTAGCAGTCTGGGTGGTGATACGGTCAAAGGTGACCGATTCAATCTGATCTTCGACATATTCGCCCAGATTGAATGCTTCATCTTCGAAGCGGGCCGCATCCAGCGTGATCTCGCGCGTCGGCTGTGTTACCTCTTCAACGATTTCCCAGCGGCGGAAAGTATCGAAATCGCCACTGCGGCGATCAATGCTGACGCGTACCTCAATTTCCTGCTCGTACTTTTTCTTGGTCGCAGTCGCCAGCGCGCTCTCCAGCGCTTCGAAGATTTTCTCACGCGGCAGGGCTTTTTCGTTAGAAACGGCTTCTACAACAGCTAAGATCTCTTTGTTCATCCTGGTTAGCCTCAATCCGGACTTTTAAAAGTGGGGGACCAGGTTCGCTTTCTGAATATTACTCAGCGCGAACACTTCATCGCTACCCTCAACGTGCACCGTGATCATCTCGCCATCAACTGACTTGATGGTTCCCTGCCATTTACGGCGGTTCTGAACGGCCATACGCAACACCAGGCTCACTTCTTCACCCATAAAGCGGGTGTAGTGTTCAGCGGTGAACAGAGGACGATCGAGTCCCGGTGAAGAGACTTCAAGGTTGTAAGGAACAGTAATAGGATCTTCAACATCCATTACCGCACTTACCTGGTGGCTGACATCGGCGCAATCATCGACATTGATGCCATCTTCACTATCAATATAGATGCGCAGGATAGATGTGCGACTACGAACGAATTCAATTCCAACCAGTTCGTAACCCAGCGCTTCTACGGGAGCCGATACCAACTCTGTCAATTTTTGCTCTAATGTGGACAAGCCCACCCCCAAGACATAAAAAAAGGGCCTATAGCCCAGTATTACGATTCGCTAATAACAAAAAACCCCGAATATTCGGGGCTTTTAATCACTGGACCCTGTATGCCGCAATGCGGCCCGGACTCCATCCAAAGAATTTTCTTTCAAAAAATAGCCGTGAATGCGTCCGTCGATGCATACAGTATATTTGAAAAAGAACTCAAAGGGAAAGTGGTTGCGGGGGCCGGATTTGAACCGACGACCTTCGGGTTATGAGCCCGACGAGCTACCAGGCTGCTCCACCCCGCGTCCGAAAACGTGGCGAATAATACGCCAGACCTGCAAAAAATGCAAGTGATACTACGATTTGGTACCGAGGACGGGACTTGAACCCGTAAGCCCAATCGGGCACTACCACCTCAAGGTAGCGTGTCTACCAATTCCACCACCACGGCACTGCACTGACCACAACGATTCGTTGTGCTGACGACCTTACTTAGGAATATCGCTGCCCGGTGTAACCGGTTGAGCTGGCTTTTCAGTCTGTTGAGAAGACTGCGCCGGCGCAGAAAGATTTTCCCACTCACTTCCTTTTGACGCTTTATTGCTGTTCAGATTACCCAGAACCAGGCTGATGATGAAGAACAATGCCGCTAAAATGCCAGTAGTACGGGTCATGAAATTACCTGAACCCGACGAACCAAACACTGTACCGGATGCGCCTGCACCGAATGAGGCTCCCATATCAGCGCCTTTGCCTTGCTGCAGCATGATCATACCCACGAGGGCGATAGCTACAATAAGGAAAACAACTAAAAGAGCTTCGTACATATTCAACCTGTTCCTTGCACGATAATCGTACAGTTAAAGCTTCACCAGTATTGATGGGGAGTCTCGTCATCACCCATCAGAAGCGGGTGTGAATACTAACCAAAGGCGCATATCTCTGCAAGTGCAATTTTTACTACCCGAACTGATTGCAGAAAAAAGCGCCATCCCGGTGATTTTACAGGCAGTTCCACACTCTGCAGACTGCCTGTTGCGGTTTTAAACGGCCTTGACCTGATCGGCGATGCGATTCGCCAGTTCGGTGACCTGCGCCTCATTTTCGCCTTCGACCATCACACGAATCAATGGCTCGGTGCCGGACTTACGCAGCAGAACACGTCCGCGACCTGCCAGCGCTTTTTCCACTTCCGCGGTCACGGTTTTGACGGCATCGCTTTGCAGCGGATCATGTTCACCTGAAAAGCGCACGTTGACCAGAACCTGCGGCAGCATTTTCATACCACTGCAGAGATCGTGCAGGCTCATGTGGTTGCGCACCATTGCAGTAAGTACTTGCAAACTTGCAACGATACCGTCGCCGGTCGTGGTTTTATCGAGCAGGATCACATGACCGGAGTTCTCAGCACCGAGACGCCAGCCCTTCTCCTGCATCTTCTCCAGCACATAACGGTCACCCACTTTGGCGCGGGTAAACGGAATGCCAAGCTGCTTCAGCGCTAACTCCAGTCCCATGTTACTCATCAGCGTACCCACTACACCGCCGCGTAACTGTCCCTGGCGCAATGCTTCACGTGCAATGATATAGAGGATCTGGTCACCATCCACTTTGTCGCCCAGATGGTCAATCATCATGATACGGTCGCCGTCGCCGTCGTAGGCCAGACCAATATCAGCTTTCTCGGCCAGCACACGCTGCTGCAGCAGTTTGAGATCGGTTGCACCGCACTCTTTATTAATGTTCATGCCATCTGGCTGGACACCAATAGCAATGACGGTCGCACCCAGTTCACGCAATACATTCGGCGCGATGTGGTAGGTGGCGCCATTGGCACAGTCGACCACAATCTTCAGGCCATTCAGATTCAGTTCGCTGGGGAATGTCCCTTTGCAAAACTCAATGTAACGCCCTGCGGCATCCACGATGCGGCTGGCACGGCCTAACTGCGCTGATTCAACACAGGTAATCGGCTTTTCCATCTCCAGCTCAATCGCTTCTTCAACGTCATCAGGCAATTTGGTGCCTTCGGAGGAAAAGAACTTAATCCCGTTGTCGTCAAACGGGTTGTGCGACGCCGAAATCACAATGCCCGCCTCTGCGCGGAAGGTGCGGGTCAGATAGGCGATGGCGGGCGTCGGCATCGGGCCGGTAAACGCCGCTGTCAGGCCTGCCGCAGCGAGGCCTGCTTCCAGCGCGGACTCCAGCATGTAGCCAGAGATACGGGTATCTTTACCAATAATGATCTTCTTAGAACCATGGCGCGCCAGCACTTTACCTGCGGCCCAGCCGAGCTTCAGGACAAAATCGGGGGTAATGGGGGTTTCACCGACTTTGCCGCGAATGCCGTCTGTACCGAAATATTTACGATTACTCATGATACTCCTTTTGCTCTTCGGGTCGCTTCGACCACGCGCATCGCTTCGGCCGTCTCTTTTACGTCATGCGCGCGAATAATCTGCGCGCCCTGCATGGCAGCAATCACCGCGCAGCTCAGGCTGCCGGTTAAACGCTGTGATGGGCCGACATTTAACAGCTGACCAATCATTGATTTACGCGACATCCCAACCAGCAGCGGCAGACCGAAGTGGTGAAAATCGCCCAGATGAGCCAGCAGTTCATAATTGTGGCTGAGATTTTTACCGAAACCGAAGCCCGGGTCGAGTATCAGCCGCTTTTTTTTAATTCCCGCCGCTTCACAGCGTGCAATCTGCTGAGCGAAGTAAGTGTCCACTTCGCTTAAGATGTTTTCGTAAAACGGTGCCTGCTGCATGGTGCGCGGCTCGCCCTGCATATGCATTAAACAGACGGGAAGTCCGGTAGCGGCTGCAGCATCGAGCGCGCCTGGTTCAGTGAGTGAACGAACGTCATTAATGATGTGAGCACCCACTCGCGCAGCTTCCCGGATAACCTCGGCTTTAGAGGTGTCCACTGAGATCCAGACTTCGAAACGCTGGGCGATGGCTTCGACCACCGGAATCACCCGCTCCAGCTCTTCCTCCACACTCACTTCATCAGCGCCAGGACGGGTTGATTCACCGCCCACGTCGATAATGGTGGCACCTGCATTAACCATCTCATTGGTATGCGTCAGCGCATCAACCAGCGCGTTATGTTTACCACCATCTGAAAAGGAGTCCGGCGTGACATTCAGAATGCCCATCACATGCGGGAAAGATAAATCGAGATGGGAATCACGGGCAAACAACTTCATGGTGAAAACTCCTTGCTGATCAATATCTGGATGTAAAAAACCCCGGACCAGCCGGGGTTTTGTCTGACGATGTTGCGTCTTATTTGTTGTACTGCTCTGACATGGTATTGCCTGGGTTTGGCGTACGCGGTTCATCAACCGGACGTGGCGCCTTTGGCGTACCGTTGCTGTCTGAGTTGCTGCCTGGATCTTCCCAGCCTGCTGGCGGACGCACTTCGCGGCGTGCCATCAGGTCGTCGATCTGCGGTGCATCAATGGTTTCATACTTCATCAGCGCGTCTTTCATCGCGTGAAGGATGTCCATGTTCTCACCCAGAATGCGGCGAGCACGCTGGTAGTTGCTGTCGATCAGGTGTTTGACTTCCTGGTCGATGATGCGGGCAGTTTCATCAGACATGTGTTTCGCTTTCGCGACAGAACGTCCAAGGAACACTTCACCCTCTTCTTCTGCATACAGCAACGGACCCAGTTTTTCAGAGAAGCCCCACTGCGTCACCATGTTACGTGCCAGGTTAGTCGCGACTTTGATGTCGTTAGACGCACCGGTAGAAACACGTTCTGCACCGTAGATGATCTCTTCTGCCAGACGACCGCCGTAAAGCGTTGAAATCTGGCTTTCCAGTTTCTGACGGCTGGCGCTGATCGCGTCGCCTTCAGGCAGGAAGAAGGTCACACCCAGCGCACGGCCGCGC
The DNA here is from genome assembly GCF_019104105.1 of Pantoea jilinensis. Classification (NCBI taxonomy): domain Bacteria; kingdom Pseudomonadati; phylum Pseudomonadota; class Gammaproteobacteria; order Enterobacterales; family Erwiniaceae; genus Pantoea; species Pantoea jilinensis. The sequence goes on from NZ_CP077746.1 coordinate 3,627,928, forward strand.
GGGATAATCGTAACTTTATGGACCGGATCATGCTCTGGTACCAGGCGACCAATAATCGCGTGGCCGGCTTCGTGGTAAGCCGTTGACTCTTTCTGCGATTCCGTCATCACCATGGAGCGACGTTCCGCACCCATCATGATTTTATCTTTCGCTTTCTCGAACTCAACCATCGACACCACACGCTTGTTTGAACGGGCGGCGAACAGCGCTGCTTCGTTGACAAGGTTGGCCAGATCGGCACCGGAGAAGCCTGGGGTACCACGTGCAATGATCGCTGCATCAATATCGGTAGCCAGTGGCACACGACGCATATGCACTTTCAGGATCTGCTCACGACCGCGTACATCGGGCAGGCCTACAACAACCTGACGGTCAAAGCGGCCCGGACGCAGCAGCGCAGGGTCCAGTACGTCAGGACGGTTAGTCGCGGCGATAACGATAATACCTTCGTTACCTTCAAAACCATCCATCTCAACCAGCATCTGGTTCAGCGTCTGCTCACGTTCATCATGACCACCGCCTAAACCGGCGCCACGCTGACGGCCAACGGCATCGATTTCATCGATGAAGATGATGCACGGTGCCGCTTTCTTAGCCTGTTCGAACATGTCGCGCACACGGGATGCACCGACACCGACAAACATTTCCACAAAGTCAGAACCGGAGATAGTGAAGAAAGGCACCTTCGCTTCGCCAGCAATCGCTTTTGCGAGCAAGGTTTTACCGGTACCCGGTGGCCCCACCATCAGAACGCCTTTTGGAATTTTACCGCCCAGCTTCTGGAAACGGCTCGGCTCACGCAGATATTCCACCAGCTCAGCCACTTCATCTTTCGCTTCGTCACAACCTGCGACGTCAGCGAAAGTGGTTTTAATCTGGTCTTCCGTCAACATGCGGGCTTTGCTTTTGCCGAAGGACATCGCGCCCTTTCCGCCACCGCCCTGCATCTGACGCATAAAGAAGATCCACACACCGATCAGCAGCAGCATCGGGAACCACGAAATGAAGATTGAAGCCAGCAGGCTTGGTTCTTCCGGCGGTTCGCCAACCACTTTGACGTTTTTGGTCAAGAGGTTATCGAGCAACTTAGGATCATTGACAGGAATGTAGGTGGTATATTTATTGCTGTCTTTTTTGACAACGTTAATTTCACGCCCGTTAATGCGTGCCTCGCGGACCTGATCCTGGTTCACTTCCGACAGGAAGGTTGAATAATCAACCCGACGGCCATTCGACTCGCTGGGCCCAAAGCTCTGGAATACTGACATCAGCACGACCGCGATGACTAACCAGAGAATCAGGTTTTTCGCCATGTCACTCAAGGGATTAACCTCATATTACATCGGTGTTAACAGATAGCGTAGGGTACTATAGTTCCTGCATACATGGAATCGCAGCAACGCTGCGGACTTCTCCAGCAATTTGGTTATAGTTTGCGCCCAGTCGCCACAATGTACACTTCACGTGAACGAGAACGTGAAGCGTCCGGCTTACGAATTTTTACTTTCGTAAACAGGGAGCGAATTTCCCGCAGGTATTCATCGAAGCCATCTCCCTGAAACACTTTCACTACAAAACTGCCGCCAGGTGCCAGGATATCCCGACACATCTCCAGCGCCAGCTCCACTAAATACATCGACCGGGGAATATCTACGGCAGGTGTACCACTCATATTCGGCGCCATGTCGGACATGACAACCTGAACTTTCTGATCGCCAACGCGCTCAAGCAGCGCATTGATCACCGATTCTTCACGAAAATCGCCCTGAAGGAAATCGACACCGACTATTGGATCCATTGGCAGGATATCACAGGCAATGACGCGCCCTTTGTTCCCGATTTGCTGTACCACATATTGCGACCAGCCACCGGGTGCGGCACCCAGATCTACCACGGTCATACCGGGTTTGAACAGCTTGTCACCCTGTTGTATTTCATCAAGTTTAAACCAGGCGCGCGAGCGCAACCCTTTTTTATGCGCCTGGAGCACATATTTATCGCTAAAGTGTTCCTGAAGCCAGCGGCCGGAGCTGGCTGAACGCTTTTTACCCGTCATATTATTTCCAACTAAATCGTCATCGTAGCGATAAACCTGCACGCAATGGGTTGCGTCGATTTGGTGATATACCCGAGATGGCGGTAGAATGAACCGTTTTCAATCCCTGAGTAAGTAAAAAACTACGATGAATCTAAGTACCAAACAAAAACAGCACCTCAAGGGCCTCGCCCATCCACTCAAGCCCGTGGTTATGCTGGGTGGCAACGGCCTGACTGAAGGCGTGCTGGCCGAAATCGAGCAGGCTCTGGCGCATCACGAACTGATCAAGGTAAAAATCGCCTCGGAAGATCGTGAAACGAAACAGCTGATCGTTGAGGCTATCGTGCGTGAGACCGGTGCCAGCAACGTACAGGTGATCGGCAAAACGCTGGTGCTGTATCGCCCCTCTAAAGAGAGCAAAATTTCTCTGCCACGTTAAGTGGGCAAAGAAAGTGACATGCTCTTACCTCAGATAAAAGGCCGCGATGCGGCCTTTTTCTTTTCTTTACATTGTGCTTTAACGCTTTTCAAAGCGTAGCAACATCTTAAAGGTATTCCACCTTCAGGATTTCGTACTCAACGTCGCCGCCTGGGGTTTTAACAATAGCCACATCATCGGCCTCTTTTCCCACCAGGCCACGCGCCATTGGCGAATTGACCGAAATCAGATTTTGCTTAAAGTCCGCTTCGTCATCGCCCACGATACGATAAGTCGACTCTTCGTCGGTCTCGACATTCAGTACGGTTACCGTTGCGCCGAAAATTACGCGGCCAGTTTTAGGCATCTGGGTGACGTCGATCACCTGCGCATTGGAGAGTTTGGCTTCAATCTCCTGAATACGCCCTTCACAAAAACCCTGCTCTTCACGCGCAGCATGGTATTCCGCGTTTTCTTTTAAATCGCCGTGTTCGCGTGCGTCAGCGATAGAGGCGATAATGCGCGGGCGCTTCACGGTTTTCAGCTCGTTCAGCTCTTCGCGCAATCTTTCAGCGCCTCTTAACGTCATCGGAATCTGATTCATTTAAGCTCCTCGCCCTCTTTCCTGTTAACGATGTCATCCTGACCGGTGACTGCAGAAAAAAGCGTTCTGCGGCACATTAGCCCGTTTTTGCAAATAAAAGAATCCTGACCCGGAGATGCTTCCAGGCCAGAAAAGAGTTTTGCAATTTGATACGTATTTTACCCCAGAGTTCACTGCGGGTCATCGTTTACTTTGCACCGTCCGGCAACGTAGTATTGACGCCCTCACCTGCCAGTTACCGCGAGATTATGCGATTTTCACGACTTGTTACCGGATTAAGCTGTGCATTTATGCTGCAGGCACACGCAGCGCCAGTTGATGAATACATGCAATACCTGCCAGACGGTGCCAATCTGGCGCTGATGGTCCAGAAAGTGGGTGCTTCAACACCGATCATTGATTATCACGGAAAACAGATGGCCCTGCCCGCCAGTACCATGAAAGTGGTGACGGCGCTGGCGGCATTACTGGAACTGGGTGGCGATTTCCGTTTTCAGACCACTTTTGAGACTCGCGGCGCCATTATAGATGGCACCCTGAACGGCGATTTAGTCGCACGTTTCGGCGGTGATCCCACTTTAACCCGTCAGGATCTGCGCAACATGGTCGCGGCGATTAAGAAGCAGGGTATTAACCATATCAAAGGCAATCTGGTTATCGACACGTCCGTGTTTGCCAGTCACGACATGGCGCCGGGCTGGCCGTGGAACGATATGACTCAGTGCTTCAGCGCCCCGCCGGGTGCAGCGATTGTTGATAAGAACTGTTTCTCGGTGTCGCTCTACAGCGCGAATACGCCGGGTGAAAATGCCTTTGTTCGCATCGCCTCCTATTATCCGGCGCATATGTACAGCCAGGTCCGCACCATCGGCCGCAACAGCGGCGAAGGGCAATATTGTGAACTGGATGTGGTGCCGGGCGAGTTGAACCGCTACACGCTGACTGGCTGTATGCGTCAGCGTGCCGAACCGCTGCCGCTGGCCTTTGCCGTGCAGGATGGTGCGGCCTGGGCTGGCGAGATTCTCAAGGCGGAACTGCGGTCGTCAGAGATTGATTACAGCGGGCATCTGGTGCGTCAGACGCAGGTCACGGAGCCAGGCACCGTACTGGCATCGACCCAGTCCGCGCCGCTGCATACGCTGCTGCACACCATGCTGAAGAAGTCAGACAACATGATTGCCGACACGGTGTTCCGCACTATTGGTCATCACTACTTCAACGTACCAGGAACCTTCCGTGCCGGGCAGGATGCGGTTCGTCGTATCCTGAAAGCGAAAGCCAACGTCGATATGGGCAACAGCATCCAGGTCGATGGTTCCGGCCTGTCGCGCCACGACCTGATTTCGCCGCAAACCATGATGCAGGTGTTGCAGTTCATTGCGAAGAATGACAACACGCTGGATTATATTTCGATGCTGCCGCTGGCTGGCTATGATGGCACGCTGCAATATCGGGGCGGACTGCATGAAGCAGGACTGGATGGCAAAGTCTCGGCGAAAACCGGTTCACTGCAGGGCGTCTATAACCTGGCGGGCTTTATCACTACCTCAAGTGGCGCGCGGGTGGCGTTCGTTCAGTTCCTTTCCGGGTATGCGGTACCGCCGGAAGATCAACGTACCCGTCGTATTCCCCTGGTGCGTTTCGAGAGCCGACTCTACCGCGATATCAATCAGAACAACTGATTACGCAGTAATAAAAACGCAGCAGGTGATCAACCTGCTGCGTTTTTTTATGGCTGAACGCTTCAGAAGCAGATATCAGCGTCGCCCTGAAGAGCAGGCTCCAGAAAGAACAATGCCCCCTTTCATTCCTGAAAGGGGGCATCCTATATCACGCTGTAGCAGACGCGCGGTTAACGCTGATAGATGATTTCAACACCTTCGTCGTCTTCATCATCCCAGTCGTCATCCCACTCTTCATCTTCCACTTCGACCGTGTTTTCAATGGTTTCTTTGTGGTAATCGTCCCACATAAACTCCACTTTTTCCGGCTGTTTCTCTTCAAGCTCGGCTTCTTTCGGGTTGGCATTGATGAAGCTCATCACGTCCCAGCAGAGTTCGTTGACACCAGTACGGCTTGCGGCAGAGATCAGGTAATACTTATCTTCCCAGCCCAGCGCTTCAGCAACGGCTTTTGCCCGTGACTGCGCTTCTTCTTCGCTAATCAGATCAATCTTGTTGAAGACCAGCCAGCGTGGCTTGTTGAACAGCTTCTCGCTGTACTTTTCGAGCTCGCCGAGAATAATGCGGGCATTTTCAACCGGATCGCTTTCATCGATCGGATCGATGTCGATCAGGTGCAGCAATACGCGGCAACGCTCAAGGTGTTTCAGGAAGCGGATACCGAGGCCAGCACCGTCTGCTGCGCCTTCAATCAGGCCAGGAATATCAGCCACGACGAAGCTCTGCTCGCTGTCCATACGGACTACGCCCAGGCTCGGCACAAGCGTGGTAAATGGATAGTCCGCCACTTTTGGTTTGGCAGCTGAAACAGCACGGATAAAGGTTGATTTACCGGCGTTCGGTAAGCCCAGCATCCCAACATCTGCCAGCAGCATCAGCTCCAGCTGCAGGTCACGTTTTTCACCTGGAGTACCCATCGTTTTCTGACGAGGACTGCGGTTCACTGAGGATTTGAAGCGCGTGTTGCCCAGACCATGCCAGCCGCCCTTGCCGACCATCAGTTTCTGGCCGTGACGCGTCATGTCACCGAGTGTCTCACCGGTACCCTGATCGATAACCCGGGTGCCGACCGGCACTTTAACTTCGATATCTTTACCGCGTTTGCCTGTACAGTCGCGGCTCTGGCCGTTCTGTCCGCGCTCTGCCCGGAAAGATTTTTCGAAACGATAATCGATAAGGGTATTGAGGTTTTCATCAGCGATCAGATAAACATCACCGCCGTCACCGCCATCACCGCCATCAGGGCCGCCTCTCGGGATATATTTTTCGCGGCGGAAGCTCACGCAACCATTACCGCCATCACCGGCGACGACCAAAATTGTCGCTTCATCTACAAACTTCATTTTCTATCTCCGTCACACAATCGTCTGCAGCACTCTGCAGACGGGTCCGCCAGGGTCTTCTGCGCTGACCAGCGGCGGATAAATCAGGATTGGCTTTCGCCAGTGCGTACACAAAGTGTACAGCAAACTTTTGTGATGCGTCGCTTTTACCGCAACAGACCGCAGAATGTAAAAAGCCCCGCAGGAGCTGCGGGGCCTTCAATTCGTGCGTTCAGACGTTAAACGTCTGCGTCACGACAACCTTACTCAGCAACGATGCTGATGTATTTACGGTTGTTCGGACCTTTAACTTCGAACTGTACTTTACCGTCTGCGGTAGCAAACAGGGTGTGGTCACGACCACAACCTACATTGGTACCGGCGTGGAATTTGGTGCCACGCTGACGAACGATGATGCTACCTGCCAGAACAGATTCGCCACCGAAACGCTTTACACCCAGACGTTTTGCATTGGAGTCACGACCATTTCGAGTCGAACCACCAGCCTTTTTATGTGCCATTTGTCAGATCTCCTCTTACGCCGTGATACCAGTGATTTTCACATCAGTGAACCACTGGCGATGGCCTGCTTGCTTACGGTAGTGCTTACGACGACGAAACTTAACAATCTTAATTTTCTCGCCACGACCGTGAGCAACAACTTCTGCCTTGATCATTCCGCCTGAAACCAGTGGCGCGCCGATTTTCACGTCTTCGCCATTAGCAATCATCAGAACCTGGTCAAACTCAATCGTTTCACCGGTTGCGATGTCCAGCTTTTCCAGGCGAACGGTCTGACCTTCGCTAACTCGGTGTTGTTTACCACCACTTTGGAAAACCGCGTACATATAAAACTCCGCTTCTGCGCTTGCCTTTTAGTTCATCAGGCGGCGCGCTAAATATTCACAATAGGGCGCGAATTCTACGCAAAACTCCAGAAGAAGACAAGAGCACTTTGCACACTCTTGCAGAAAAAAAACACAGGCTGAATGCAACCGTTTCTCAGGCACAAAATTCAAGTACAATCAGTAACAGATTACCTGAACGCTGGCTGAGTAAACCACTTACCATGGCAGAGATAACGAGTCATAGCTGAAAAGACGAATGAACTTAGAACAGATTAATGAATTAACCGCACAGGATATGGCTGCCGTTAACCAGACCATCCTCGACCAGCTGAATTCAGATGTCTCGCTCATCAACCAGTTGGGCTATTACATCATCAGTGGTGGGGGCAAGCGTATCCGTCCCATGATTGCCGTGCTCTCCGCACGTGCCATGGGCTACAAGGGCGACCTGCACGTGACCAATGCGGCGCTGATCGAATTTATCCACACCGCCACGCTGCTGCATGACGATGTCGTGGATGAATCCGATATGCGTCGTGGCAAAGCGACCGCTAACGCGGCGTTTGGCAATGCGGCAAGCGTGCTGGTCGGTGACTTTATTTATACCCGCGCCTTCCAGATGATGACCAGCATGGGTTCGCTGCGTATCCTGGCGCTGATGTCAGAGGCAGTAAACGTCATTGCTGAAGGTGAAGTCCTGCAGCTGATGAACGTCAATGATCCCGACATCACTGAAGAGAGCTACATGCGCGTCATTTACAGCAAGACAGCGCGTCTGTTTGAAGCCGCCTCGCAGGCTTCTGCAATTCTGGCTGAAGCCACACCTGAAGAGGAAAAAGCCCTGCAGGATTATGGGCGCTATCTGGGTACGGCTTTCCAGTTAATTGACGACTTACTGGATTACAGTGCTGATGGTGAAACGCTGGGTAAAAATACTGGCGATGACCTGAGTGAAGGCAAACCCACCCTGCCACTGCTGCATGCGATGCAGCACGGCTCGCCTGAACAGGCGAAGATGATCCGTGAAGCCATTGAACAGGGAAACGGCCGCCATCTGCTGGAACCCGTACTGGAAGCGATGAATCAGTGCGGTTCACTGGAGTGGACGCGCAGTCGTGCCGAACAGGAAGCGGATAAAGCCATTGAAGCCCTGAGAACTCTGCCGGAATCGCCATGGCGCAGTGCCCTGGAGTCGCTGGCGCACATGTCAGTTCAGCGCGATTTTTGATCCCTCACGGAGCCTTCCGGGCTCCGTTTTCATCTCATCCGTCCCCATTATTCTTATTTCCTGCAAGCATTTGCACACCTTTTGCGAGTCATCCCACAGACCCGGCGCTGGATCTAAAAATAACTGGAAATTAATGGAAACTTTTTGCTATAAAACCCCTGTTCTTTCCAGATGGCACTAAAAAGGAAAGCCAACGTCCTGCTGGACGACGCAATGACAAGGAAAAGGAGAACAGGTTATGGAAAAAATAAAGGAAGACTGGCATCCGGCTGACATTATCGCGGCGCTGCACAAACGCGGTATGACGCTGGCAGCACTATCACGCGCATCGGGTCTGAGTTCGTCAACACTGGCTAATGCGCTGACGCGCCCGTGGCCCAAAGGAGAATGGCTGATCGCCGACGCGCTAACGATTCACCCGAGTGAGATCTGGCCCAGTCGATATTATGATCCCCACACCCACCGCCTGCTGGATCGCAGAAAACGTATCCGGACGCCTGCAGCGCATTCCGACAGCAACTGAGACCGCAGGCTATTTTCAGGCGAAAAAAAAACCAGCCCTGAAGGGGGCTGGCTTTTTGAGTGCCTCAGCAGACTTACTCTTCGCTGACACGCTCGATGTTCGCGCCCATTGCTTTCAGTTTATCTTCGATGTGCTCATAGCCACGATCGATGTGATAAATGCGATCAACGAACGTCGTGCCTTCCGCAATACAACCCGCCAGAACCAGGCTGGCAGAAGCACGCAGATCGGTCGCCATCACCTGCGCACCTGACAGGGTTTCAACCCCATGACAGATTGCCGTGTTGCTCTCAATCTCAGCATGTCCGCCCATGCGAATCAGTTCAGGGATATGCATAAAACGGTTTTCGAAAATGGTTTCGGTAATCAGACCCGTGCCTTCCGCAACCATGTTTAACAGGGTGAACTGTGCCTGCATATCTGTCGGGAACCCCGGATGCGGAGCGGTACGCACGTTAACCGCTTTTGGTCGCTTGCCGTGCATGTCCAGACTGATCCAGTCTTCACCGGTTTCAATATCGGCACCCGCATCACGCAGCTTAGCCAATACAGCATCCATGGTATCTGGCTGGGTTTTGTGGCACATCACTTTGCCGCCTGAAATGGCAGCAGCCACCAGGAAGGTACCGGTTTCGATACGATCGGGCAGAACGCGATAAACACCGCCACCCAGACGCTCAACGCCTTCGATGGTGATTTTGTCGCTACCTGCGCCACTGATTTTGGCACCCAGGGTGTTAAGGAAGTTGGCGGTATCGACAATTTCCGGCTCACGCGCCGCATTCTCGATCACAGTGGTACCTGTCGCCAGCGTCGCTGCACTCATGATAGTGACCGTTGCGCCAACGCTGATTTTGTCCATGACAATCAGCGCGCCTTTCAGGCGTCCATTGACTGAGGCTTTAACGTAGCCCTCTTCCAGTTTGATCTCAGCACCCAGCTGTTCCAGACCGGTGATATGCAGATCAACCGGACGCGCGCCGATAGCGCAGCCACCCGGCAGAGAAACCTGACCCTGACCAAAACGCGCCACCAGCGGACCCAGCGCCCAGATTGAGGCACGCATGGTTTTGACCAGGTCATAAGGCGCACAAAACACATCTACCGCACTGGCATCGACATGCACAGAACCGTTGCGTTCGACCTTCGCACCCAGCTGGCTCAGCAGTTTCATGGTGGTATCAATGTCGCGCAGCTTTGGCACGTTCTTAATCTCTACCGGCTCTTCAGCCAGCAGGGCAGCAAACAGAATAGGAAGTGCGGCGTTCTTTGCCCCGGAAATGGTGACTTCACCACTTAAACGGGTGGGGCCTTGCACACGAAATTTTTCCATCAACACGGCTCTCGATTAACTAGCTAAAAATTGGACTCGCTCACGGCGAGTTCACCACGCAGAAGGATCAGAAACCGTTGAGTTTACGGTCACGTGCCCATTCAGCGGGAGTATAAGTTTTGATAGAGACAGCATGCATGCGGTTATCCGCGATGAATTCCATCAGCGGCGCATAGACAGCCTGCTGCTTTTTCACGCGGCTCAGTTCGCCAAACAGTTCGCCTACGGCGATCACCTGAAAATGGCTGCCATCGTTGCTCATCACATGAACTTCGTCTAAAGGCAATGCGGCCATCAGCACGGCCTGAATTTCACTGTTTTCCATTGGGCTTAACTTCACTTAATAATAATAAGGCTGACATAGTAGAGGAAAGCGGCTGACTCTTAAATACGCAAAAGCCCCTGCTGGAAACAGGGGCTTAGCATAACAACCGGAAATCAGGCGCTTTTATCCGCAGAAACAATAATCTGTTGCAGATTGTAAAGGGTAATCAGCGAGCGCAGTTTGTCACTGATGCCTGTAAAGCATGGGGTTATACCCTGTGCACGCGCGATTTCACGCAAGTGCACCAGCAGGGCGAGACCGGAAGAGTCCACCCGCTCCAGCCCCGCGACGTCGATAGTATCGACATCTTTGATCAGCGTCTCGCGTTGCTGCCACAGGCTCATCAGCGTGTCGCGATCCAGTTCGCCTTTAAGTAATAGCGTGCTGGCTTCCCGCTCCCAGCGTAACGATTCGTGCATTATTGTTGTTTATCCAGCGTGATCGGCTGTGCCGCAGAAGACTTCAGTTGTGCCGTCAGACCATCAATACCTTTGGTACGCAACAAATCGCTCCACTCATTTTGTTTCGTGGTGATCATGCTGACGCCTTCGGCGATCATGTCATAAGCCTGCCATTTCCCGCTCTGGCTATTTTTACGCCACTGGAAATCGAGGCGTACCGGCGGACGTCCATTTGGGTCAATAATGGTGACACGAATAGCGACAATCTGGGCGTCGCCTAACGGCTGTTCGGGCTGAATCTGGTAGCTCTGGCCGTTATAGAGTGCCAGTGCCTGACCATACGCCTGCGCCAGATAATCACCAAAAGCGCTGAAATAGGCTTCACGCTGAGCAGGTGTTGAGTCACGATAGTAGCGTCCCAGCACTAACGCGCCTGCATATTTAATCTGCACATACGGCAGGAGCTCCTGACGCACAATCTCACGCAGGTAGTTGGGATCCTGCTTGATTTTCGGCTGCTCATTTTTCAGACGGGTGAATGTCTTCTGCGCCGCTTCGTTCATCAGCTTGTAAGGATTGCTCTGATCGGCTGCGGTCGCCGTCAGCGGTACCGCTACCACCAGCATGGCAATCATCAATAAACGTTTAAACATGGTAAACCCTCTTCTTTAAGGTTGAGCCGGTGCCGCAGGCGCAGCACTGTCGCCTTCCTGCGCGTCTTTGGAGTCAGTTTTTTGTTTGTTATCGCCGCTCTTATAAAGGAACTGGCCGATCAGGTCTTCGAGCACCATGGCTGACTTCGTATCACGCAGCGTATCGCCATCTTTCAGCATCGCCGAGCCGAGCTCAGGATCGTCAAAGCCTAAGTTCAGCGCCAGGAACTGCTCACCCAGCAGGCCCTGAGTACGGACAGCCAGCGAGCTGGTATCTGAAATTTTATTCGCATACTGATCGCTGATCTCCATGGTGACACGCGGCAGCAGCGTTTTCGGCTCAAGCGCTATTTCTGTCACCCGGCCAATGACCACACCACCAATTTTGACCGGCGAACTGGCTTTCAGGCCGCCGATATTGTCAAAGGTCGCGTAGAGTTTCCACGTCGGCTCTGTGCCCATCGACTTTAAATCGGCGACGCGCAGACAGAGAAACAATGCGGCGATCAACGCCATAATCATAAAAATGCCAACCCAGATTTCGCTTTTTTTGCTTTGCATTGCATCAATTCCCAAACATCAGTGCTGTCAGCACAAAATCCAACCCGAGCACCGCCAGTGAAGCATGTACTACGGTACGCGTTGTCGCGCGACTGATCCCTTCAGAAGTGGGAATCGCGTCATAGCCATTAAAAAGAGCAATCCAGGTGACCGTTACGGCAAAGACGGCGCTTTTGATGATGCAGTTAACGATATCGGTTCGGAAATCGACCGCGTTCTGCATAGCTGACCAGAAGAAACCGGGATCGATCCCCTTCCAGCTCACGCCAACCAGTGCACCGCCTGCAATACCGACCGCAGTGAAGATCATGGTCAGTAGCGGCATGCTGATAAAACCGGCCCAGAAGCGCGGCGAGACTACCCGGCGCAACGGATCCACCGCCATCATCTCCATACTGGAGAGCTGTTCAGTGGCTTTCATCAGGCCGATTTCAGCCGTCAGTGCCGATCCTGCCCGTCCGGCAAACAGCAGCGCGGTAACAACCGGCCCCAGTTCACGCAGCAAGGAGAGCGCCACCAGCATACCCAGACTGGTTTCTGCACCATAAGTGTTCAGCACCAGATAGCCCTGCAGTCCGAGCACCATGCCGATAAACAGACCTGAAACCACAATAATCAGTAACGACAGTACGCCAACACTATAGAGTTGTTTGATCAGTAGCGGCGTATGTCTGCGGAACGCGGGTTTTCCCACCAGCGCGTGAAACAGCATTAATCCTGCGCGTCCAAAACTGGCGCACGTTTCAATTCCCTGACGACCGAATGACGCCAGCGCCTTCAAGACCATCTGTTTAGTTACTCCCTGAGCCGGTTAAATCAGCGAGATAGTCGCCGGCAGGAAAACGGAAGGGAACCGGACCATCCGCATGGCCATCAATAAACTGGCGCACGCGCGGGTCATTATTCTCTCGCAGTTCCGGCGTGGTGCCGTGTGCGATAATTTTTTGTCCGGCCACGATATAGGCATAGTCCGCAATACTCAGTACTTCCGGTACGTCGTGCGAGACCACAATACAGGTCAGGCCCAGAGCATGGTTAAGTTCGTCGATTAATTTTACCAGCACGCCCATGGTAATGGGATCCTGTCCGACAAAAGGTTCGTCGAACATGATCAGCTCCGGCTCAAGCGCAATTGCACGCGCCAGTGCCACACGGCGTGCCATCCCGCCCGACAGCTCAGCTGGTTTCAGCTGGGCAGCACCGCGCAGGCCTACCGCTTCCAGCTTCATTAAGACAGTGCTGTGCAGAATCGGTGCAGGCAGACGGGTATGTTCACGCAGCGGCCAGGCCACATTTTCATAGACCGTTAAGTCAGTAAACAGGGCACCAGACTGGAACAGCATGCTCATTTTCTTGCGCGCTTCGTACAATTTAGCGCGTGACAATGACGGAATGTTTTCGCCACGGAAAAAGATTTCACCGCTGGTTGGCTGAAGTTGCCCCCCAATCAGGCGTAGCAGAGTGGTTTTTCCTATCCCCGATGGCCCCATTATCGCCGTGACTTTCCCTTTCGGCACGGTCAGCGAAATGTCGTCGAAGATAGTGCGATCTCCGCGCGAAAAACTCACGCCACGAACCTCAACCAGATTCGTTTGCTGCTGGATCATTATTACCTCTTGTAAGGATCGGGCGTAAACATGGGGTACGATGGTAGCCTGTTCGGTCCTGATTCACGATAGCTTTACAGAAACTTACCGCTAAGATTTGGCGAAAATGGTCATTAAATTTACTTTTGCCGTTCAGGCGGTCAAAATCAGCGCCTGTCTCGCCAAACAGAACCTTAAACCGGTCGGGAAAAGCATTGCCGGCCCGGGTTTTTACGCAAGGATTTTTCATGTTCTTAGCTTCTGCACTGCTGATTATCGGTTTGCTTTTACTGGCATATGGTGCCGATCGTCTGGTGTTTAGCGCCTCAATATTGTGTCGATCTTTTGGCATCCCGCCACTGATTATCGGCATGACCGTTGTCAGCATCGGCACCTCGCTGCCCGAGATGATCCTCTCCTTTTCAGCGGCGCAGCATGGCCAGATGGATCTTGCTGTGGGTACCGCGCTCGGCTCGAATATTACCAACATTTTACTGATCCTCGGTGCCGCTGCGCTCATGCACCCGCTTTACGTCCATTCTAATCTGATACGCCGCGAACTTCCGTTAATGTTGCTGGTTACCCTGCTCAGCGGATTCATGCTGTTTGACAATCAGCTTAGTCGACTGGATGGAATTGGCCTGATCGCCATAGCCGCTATTTATCTGATGGTGGTGATTCGCATTGCACGGAAAGCGGAACAGGACAATAACGACACCCTGACCCGCGAACAGCTGGCCGAACTGCCTCGCGAAGAGAGCGGAAATACAGTGGCCTTTCTCTGGCTGGCCGTCGCGCTGATTATACTGCCGATGTCGACGCGGATGGTGATCGATAATGCGACCGCTTTTGCCGACTACTTTGGCGTCAGTGAACTGGTCATGGGCCTGACGCTTATCGCCGTGGGAACCAGCCTGCCTGAGCTGGCAACGGTCATTGCTGGCGCGCTGAAAGGTGAAGATGATATCGCAATCGGCAATCTGATCGGCGCCAACATTTATAATATTGCCATCGTGCTGGGCCTGCCGGCGCTGATTCATCCTGGCAGCATCGACTATCACGCTTTTGCCCGTGATTATTGGGTGATGCTGGGCGTCAGCGTGCTGTTCGCCCTGCTTTGCCTGCTTCGTCGCCGTCGGGTTGGTCGCACGGCAGGCTTAATTTTACTCTGTGGTTTCTTCGTCTGGGTGACGCTGCTCTGGATGCAGCCGGCATTTATGGACGGTTAACAAGGACAGACTCACTATGTCATATCAGCAACCAACAGCATTTGATTTTCAGCAGGCGGGAAAAACTGTCCTGCGCATCGAGCGTGAAGGACTGGAACAACTCGATCAATATATCAATGACGATTTCGCCCGCGCCTGCGCCCTCATTTATGCCTGTCAGGGAAAAGTAGTGGTCATGGGCATGGGCAAGTCTGGCCATATCGGCAAAAAAATGGCGGCGACCTTTGCCAGTACCGGCACGCCCGCCTTTTTTGTGCATCCGGCTGAAGCCAGCCATGGCGATCTGGGGATGGTGAGCAAAAATGATGTGGTCATCGCCATCTCTAACAGCGGTGAGTCCAGCGAAATTCTTGCGCTGATCCCAGTGTTAAAACGTCAGCATATTTCGCTGATCTGCATCACCGGACGGCCTGACAGCGCGATGGGACGGGTTGCCGATGTGCATCTTTGTGTTCATGTTCCGCAGGAAGCGTGTCCGCTGGGTCTGGCGCCCACCTCCAGCACGACGGCCACGCTGGTGATGGGTGACGCGCTTGCGGTTTCGCTGCTGGAAGCGCGTGGATTCACGGCGGAAGACTTTGCCCTCTCCCATCCTGGCGGTGCGCTGGGCCGCAAGTTGCTGCTGCATGTGGCTGATATCATGCACAGCGGCGATGAGCTGCCGCACGTCACGCGGGATGCTTCACTGCGCGATGCGCTGCTGGAAATTACGCGCAAAAACCTGGGACTGACGGTGATCGTCGACGGTCTGATGAAAATTGAAGGCATCTTTACCGATGGCGACCTGCGCCGCATTTTTGATATGGGCATCGATTTTCAGCGCGCCACCATTGGCGAAGTGATGACGCCGGGTGGCATCCGCGTCCGGCCAAATATGCTGGCGGTTGAAGCCCTGAACCTGATGCAGACCAAAAACATTACCTCGATTCTGGTGGCCGATGACGACCGTCTGCTCGGTGTGGTACATATGCATGACATGCTGCGCGCTGGCGTAGTCTGAACAGGAAGAGAAAATGCAACAGGCAACTCCCCCGATTGAAACCTGCTATGGCCCGGTCAGCGCTGATGTTATGGCACGCGCCAGCAACATTCGTCTGCTGATCTGCGACGTCGACGGCGTGATGTCCGACGGGGTGATCTACATGGGAAATAATGGCGAAGAGCTGAAGGCATTCAACGTGCGGGACGGTTATGGTGTGCGGTGTTTGCTGACCTCTGATGTAGAAGTGGCTATTATTACCGGCCGTAATGCCCGTCTGATGGAAGATCGCTGCAAAACGCTCGGCATCCGTCATCTTTATCAGGGACAATCGGATAAGCTTTTGGCCTATCGTGAACTTCTGGATAAACTGTCTCTTTCCGACGACCAGGTCGCCTATATTGGTGACGATCTGATCGACTGGCCGGTTATGGCGAAGGTGGGATTAAGTGTGGCAGTGGCGGATGCACACCCGATCCTGTTGCCACGCGCCCACTACGTCACGCGGATCGCCGGTGGACGCGGCGCGGTACGCGAAGTATGTGACCTGATATTAATGGCGCAGAACAAATTTGAGGATGCCAAAGGGCAATCAGTATGAGTAAAAGCAGGCGTTGGATAACGCTGATTCTGACCTTGATTGCACTGGTTTTGATCGGCTGGAATCTTACTAACCAGGATGACAATGGCACGCCCGTCGGGCCCGACAGTCAGTCGCCGACCTACACCAGTGCTGATTCACACACTGTGGTTTATAACCCGCAGGGCGCGCTGTCATATAAACTGGTCTCAGACAAAGTGACCTATTTCTCGGATGACGAGCTGAGCTGGTTCGAAAATCCGGTGATGACCACTTATGATGAGAATAAAATCCCTACCTGGACGTTACGCGCCGATAAAGCAAAGCTCACCAAAGATCGTATGCTTTATCTGTATGGCCATGTTGAGCTGAATACGCTGACGCAGGATTCTCAGCTTGAGCGCATTAAAACTGATAACGCACAGATCAACCTTGTCACTCAGGATGTTACCTCTGATGATCAGGTAACATTGTATGGACGCAGTTTTAACTCCACCGGCATGAAAATGCGCGGCAATTTACGGACAAAGAACGCCGAGTTAATCGAGAAGGTCAAAACCTCATATGAAATTCAAAATGAACAAAAATAGCCTGAAGCTTTTAATGGCCAGCATGTTGCTGGCAACCAGCGTTCCGGCGCTTGCCCTGACCGGTGACTCGGATAAGCCCGTCAACATTGACTCGCAGAATCAGGCACTTGATTTGCAGGGCAATGTCGCGACCTTTACCGGCAATGTCATCGTGACGCAGGGTTCAATCAAAATCACGGCGGATAAAGTCGTGGTGACCCGTCCCGGTGGCGACAGCGAGAAAACCATCGTTGATGCCTACGGCAACCCCGCTACGTTCTATCAGATGCAGGACAGCGGCAAGCCGGTTCAGGGCCATGCCTCAAAGCTGCACTACGAACTGGCTAACGACTTCGTTGAACTGACCGGCAATGCGTTCATTGAGCAGCAGGACAGCAACATCAAAGGCGATCGTATTACCTATCTGGTAAAAGAGCAGAAAATGCAGGCTTACAGCCAGGGCCAGAACAAGCGCGTCACTACCGTCCTGGTGCCGTCGCAACTTCAGGATAAAGGTTCGTCCAACAGCGGAAAGAAGAGTAACTGATAGCTATGGCCACATTAATCGCAGAAAACCTGGCGAAGGCATATAAAGGCCGTCGCGTGGTAGAAGATGTCAGTCTGCAGGTAAAGTCCGGCGAGATTGTCGGCCTGCTGGGTCCGAACGGCGCCGGTAAGACCACCACCTTTTACATGGTGGTCGGTATTGTCCCGCGTGACGCTGGCCGTATCATTATTGATGATGAAGATATCAGTATCCTGCCGTTGCATGCCCGTGCGCGTCGTGGCATCGGCTATCTGCCGCAGGAGGCCTCCATTTTCCGTCGCCTCAGCGTCTACGATAACCTGATGGCGGTACTGCAGATTCGTGACGATCTGACAGAAGAACAACGTCAGGATCGCGCCCGTGAGCTGATGGAAGAGTTTCACATCGAGCACCTGCGCGACAGCATGGGTCAGGCGCTGTCGGGTGGTGAGCGACGTCGTGTTGAGATCGCACGCGCACTGGCCGCTAATCCTAAATTTATCCTGCTGGATGAGCCTTTTGCCGGTGTTGACCCGATCTCCGTTATCGACATCAAGAAAATCATTGAGCATCTGCGTGACAGCGGCCTCGGCGTGCTGATTACCGACCATAACGTGCGTGAAACCTTAGCGGTCTGTGAGCGGGCTTATATTGTCAGCCAGGGACACCTGATTGCGCATGGCACACCCAATGAAATTCTTGCGGATGAGCAGGTTAAGCGGGTTTATTTGGGTGAAGAGTTCAGACTCTGATAAGGTGTCGTTAATACCGATGTTTACCTGGGAACTACCATCCTGTCTATGAAGCAAGGTCTACAACTCAGGTTCAGCCAACAGCTGGCAATGACTCCACAGTTGCAACAGGCGATTCGTCTGCTGCAACTCTCTACGCTTGAACTCCAGCAGGAGTTACAGCTTGCACTCGAAAGCAATCCGCTGCTTGAGCAGACTGATCTGCATGAAGAGATCGACTCCAGGGAATCGCCGGAGTCTGAGGCGCTGGATACACGCGAAGCGCTTGAGCAGAAAGAGATGCCCGATGAACTGCCGCTGGATGCCACCTGGGATGAGATCTACACGGCGGGCACGCCTTCCGGCACTGGCACCGATTATCAGGATGATGAGTTACCGGTTTATCAGGGTGAAACGACACAGTCACTGCAGGACTACCTGATGTGGCAGGTTGGATTGACGCCTTTCAGTGATACCGATCGCGCTATTGCCACCTCTATCGTCGATGCTATCGATGACACCGGATATCTCACCGTTTCGCTTGAGGAGATCCTGGACAGTATCGGCAACGATGATCTCGAAGTGGATGAAGTTGAGGCGGTGCTGAAACGCATCCAGCGTTTTGACCCGATGGGTGTTGGTGCGCGCGACCTGCGTGACTGTCTGCTGGTGCAGCTGTCGCAATATGCGCCCGACACACCGATGCTGGCAGAAGCACGCCTGATCGTCAGCGAGCATCTCGACCTGCTGGCCAATCACGATTTCCGTAGCCTGATGCGAGTGACGCGCCTCAAAGAGGATGTACTGAAAGAAGCGATGGTGCTGATTCAGTCGCTGGACCCGCGTCCGGGTCAGTCGATCAATACCAGCGAGCCAGAATATGTCATTCCCGATGTCCTGGTGCGTAAAGTTGGCAGTCGCTGGACGGTTGAACTCAATGCCGACAGCTTGCCACGCCTCAAGATCAATCAGCACTATGCGGCAATGGGCAGTTCAGCGCGCAACGACAGCGACAGTCAGTTTATCCGCAGTAATCTGCAGGAAGCCCGCTGGCTGATTAAGAGTCTGGAAAGCCGCAATGATACGCTGCTGAAAGTAACGCGCTGCATTGTTGAGCAACAGCAGGCGTTTTTCGAGCAGGGTGAAGAATTTATGCGTCCGATGGTGCTGGCAGATATCGCCCAGGCTGTTGAGATGCATGAATCGACCATTTCTCGCGTGACTACGCAGAAGTATCTGCACAGTCCCCGTGGCATTTTTGAACTAAAGTACTTTTTCTCCAGTCATGTGAATACGGAAGGTGGAGGCGAAGCCTCCTCAACCGCGATTCGTGCGCTGGTGAAAAAATTAATTTCGGCGGAAAATCCAGCCAAACCCTTGAGCGACAGTAAACTGACCTCAATGTTATCTGATCAGGGGATTATGGTGGCACGGCGTACCGTCGCCAAATATCGTGAGTCTTTATCCATCCCGCCATCGAACCAGCGTAAACAACTGGTTTGAAAGAAATGAGAAGGAAGACCTATGCAGCTGAACCTGACCGGGCAACATGTTGAAATCACACCGCCTCTGCGTGAGTTCGTCAACGGGAAATTTGCCAAACTGGAACACTATTTTGAACATATCAATCAGGTCTATATTGTCCTGAAAGTTGAGAAAGTCACTCAGGTGGCTGATGCAACACTTCACGTGAATGGTGGCGAGCTGCACGCTACATCGGAAGCGGAAGATATGTATGCGGCAATTGATGGGCTGATCGACAAGCTGGCCCGTCAGCTGACCAAACACAAAGATAAACTGAAAAAACACTAATCTTCACGCTAGCAACGCGCGCCTGGCGCGCAGAGCCGACAGGATGGGGCGGATAATCCGCCCCGTTTTGTCATCTGAGTAAGCGCAGCTTGTCTCAGAGGTAATGACGCGCTGGCGGCGAATGGCCTGGTGAACACGCAAGTGAAATGATAATGAACAACGATCTTACACTGGAATTGAGCACAGTGCTTTCGCCAGACTGCACCCGCAGCGGCGTACACTGCCAGAGCAAAAAACGTGCGCTGGAAATCATCAGCGAACTGGCCGCTAAGCAGCTCAACCTGCCGCACCAGACGCTTTTCGAAGCGATCCTGACCCGCGAACGCATGGGCAGTACCGGTATTGGCAATGGGATCGCAATCCCTCACGGCAAGCTGGAAGAGGATACGCTGCGCGCGGTTGGGGTTTTTATCAGCCTCGAACAGCCGATTGCATTTGATGCCGTCGACAACCAGCCGGTCGATCTGTTGTTTGCTTTACTGGTCCCGGCCGACCAGTGCAAAACACACCTGCACACCCTGTCACTGGTGGCGAAACGTCTGGCAGATAAAACGGTCTGCCGTCGTCTGCGCGCTGCCCAAAGTGATGAAGAGCTCTACGCCATTATTACGGAAATCCAGACAGAGCAGTAACACGTCTTTACCGGCCAGGTGCCGGTTTTAAAACGGGAGAAAAGGTCATGGTGCTGATGATCGTTAGCGGTCGTTCAGGCTCGGGGAAGTCAGTGGCGCTCCGTGCGCTGGAAGATATGGGGTTCTACTGTGTTGATAACCTGCCGGTCGTGCTACTGCCCGAGTTAGCTAACTCGCTGGCGGAGCGTAATATTTCGGCAGCAGTCAGCATTGATGTGCGTAACATGCCAGAATCTCCGGAAATTTTTGAAACCGCGCTGAATAACCTGCCTGACTCATTTTCACCTCAGCTGCTGTTCCTGGACGCCGATCGTAATACGCTGATTCGTCGCTACAGCGATACGCGCCGTCTGCATCCCCTTTCCAGCAAGAATCTGTCCCTGGAGAGCGCGATTGACGAAGAGAGCGATCTGCTGGAGCCATTGCGTTCGCGGGCCGATCTCATCATCGACACCTCAGAGATGTCAGTGCACGAGCTGGCCGAGATGCTGCGTACCCGCCTGCTGGGTAAACGTGAACGTGAGCTGACCATGGTGTTTGAATCCTTTGGCTTCAAACATGGCATCCCTATTGACGCTGACTATGTGTTTGACGTGCGCTTTCTGCCCAATCCCCATTGGGATCCCAAGCTGCGGCCGATGACTGGCCTCGATCGCCCGGTGGCGGCCTTTCTTGATCGCCATACAGAAGTGCATAACTTTATCTACCAGACGCGCAGCTACCTTGAACTCTGGTTGCCGATGCTGGAAACCAACAACCGTAGCTATCTTACCGTAGCGATTGGCTGCACTGGTGGCAAACACCGCTCAGTCTATATCGCTGAACAGCTTGCGGATTACTTCCGTTCGCGTGGTAAGAATGTACAGTCACGCCATCGTACGCTGGAAAAGCGCAAATCATGACCGTCAGACAAACTGTAGAAATTAAAAATAAGCTGGGCATGCACGCCCGTCCGGCAATGAAGTTATTTGAGCTGGTGCAGAGCTTTGATGCCGAAGTGTTGCTGCGCAATGAAGCGGGCACGGAAGCTGAAGCCAGCAGCGTAATTGCGCTGCTGATGCTCGACTCAGCCAAAGGCGGACACATCGAAATTGAAGCCAGCGGCCCGGAGGAAGTTCCGGCGCTGGCTGCGGTCATTGAGCTATTTGAAGCGGGTTTCGACGAAGATTAAGGCCTAGTCGAGTTTGTTACGCTGTAAAAAACCTTCTCCGCCAAGCTGGCGCATCTGACGCAGTATCCACTGTTGCCGCTCTCTGACATAACCTGAGGGGGCAGCAGCACGATAACGTATCGGATTGGGCAAAACCGCCGCCAGCAAAGCAGCATCTGCTGCCGTAAGCCGGCTGGCAGGTTTATGGAAATAGTGCTGTGAAGCCGCTTCAACGCCAAAGATACCCGGCCCGAACTCCGCGATATTGAGATAGACGGTCAGAATGCGTCGCTTAGTCCAGACCGTCTCAATCCCGACTGTCAAACCCGCCTCCAGACCTTTGCGGATCCAGCTGCGGCCATCCCAGAGAAACAGATTTTTCGCCGTCTGTTGTGACAGCGTGGACGCCCCGCGCATCCGGCTGTCACTGTTATCCAGTACAGATTCAATTGCCGCAACATCGAAGCCCCAATGCTCAGGAAACTTTTGATCTTCTGAGGCGATAACCGCCAGTCCCATCCAGGGCGACATCTCGTCATGGCCGACCCAGTCTGAATGGGCGACATAACTAAAATCACCGTGTAACCAGGCACCAATCTGTCGTTCAGCCATCACGGCTGAAAACGGCACCGGCAGGAATGAAAAGAGTAAAATACCTGCCAGCCATGCGCCCAGCCATACCAATACGATTCGACCGACAATCCGTCTGATACGCTGTCCGACGCTTCCTTTATGCTTGTTCATGCAATCTTCCCACACTTGTTCCAGACGTTAATCAATCACTCATGTAATCACTGCCACTAACACAGGCTTTTTACGATTATCGCTGAAAACGGGACGACAGTTTCCAGACTTTATTCAATCATTTTGCATCAAAATGCTGCAACAGTTCGAAATAGTTCAAGGACTTCCGTAAAAAAGGAATCGGTTCCATTGCTTACCTTTGCTTAGGCGCTTTCCAGATAAACAGTTAATAAAGAGTAATAAGCGCCGGATTGAATCATTCGCTACATTTAACTATTATTTTTTTCTTAATCAGATGCAGTTTAAACCTTAATCAGAATCTTCGTTATAACGCTCAAATAAACAGCGCTTAACTGACTCCCTCCTGGCCATTATGGCACTGTTAGCTTCCTTTAAAGCCTCAGGTGTCCAGCAGGGAAAAGGAGAAAGTTTTAGATTCTTTTTAATCATTCCAAATCGTTTTGGATAATTCGTATCATTTCAGGCTGTGTGCTTGCAATATCAGCGCGTTAGCCACACTGGAGAGGTGAATGTTAACGCGGCTTCACTTTACTGCAGCGCAGACTCTGCCTCCCTGTCCGACAGCCTTAAAACTACACGAAAAAGAGCAAATATGGTCAAAACATCATCAATACAGCGTGTAAAATGATTCCTTACTTGACTGTGTTGGCAAATTAATGTTTTCTGTATTTAAACGCTGCTCAATATCACAAATTTTAATGAATCTTGTCGCACGAGAAGATGAATTTGCTAAGGTGATAACAGTGTTAACCAATACCCTGCGGCTGCATTAATTATTCATATCATAGCGGTCGCAATGATTTCCCTGGTGTTGGCGCAGTATTCGCGCACCCCGGCCTCGGCTGGGGTCATTTTTTTCCGGGATATCACTTCTCCTGCTCTGATACCCAGTCACGCAGTACCTGCACATCATGTCGCCACTCCTGTTTCAACTCATCGATCCATTCAACAACATTGTCCCACCATGCCGGTAACTCCGGACTCTGAATCTGTTTCGCCAGCATCTGCAAACGCTGCAGCCCTACTGAACCCGCCGCACCTTTAATTTTGTGGCCTTCTTCAGCAATCCCTTTCTGATCTCGGGCCATCAGATTGGATTCCAGAACCGCAAGATAGTCTGGCATCATTTTTTCAAACATCGTCAGACTTTGGGTTATCAGACCGGGGCCGACCAGTTCGATATACTGTTCGAGCATGGCAACATCCAGCAGCATCCGACTTTTGTCATCGCTGACATCAAGCGTTTCTTCTTCCGCTTCTGCCTGATAATCCCAGTACTTTTTAATCATCGCAGTCAGTGCTGGCACCGCAAGAGGTTTGCTAAGAACGTCATCCATGCCTGCGTCGAAGTACTCTTTTTTGTCTTTGAGAACATTGGCGGTAAGTGCAACCAGCGGTGGCAGATGTGTTCCCTGATACTGCTGGCGAATCGCACGCGAGACATCCAGCCCGGTCATATCAGGCAATTGAATATCCAGCAGCACCAGATCAAACTCCAGCGGGTCAAACATCGCCAGCGCCTCACTGCCGGTCATGGCGACCTCAACGCTACAGCCCAGCTTTTCCAGTACTGAGCGCGCCACAATCACGTTGAGCTCAATATCTTCGACTAACAGTACGTGCAGTGCAGGCAGTGGCAGGCTGTCATCCACACCTTCGTCCTCCACCTCTTCAGCAATACGCGGGGCTTTGATTTCAACGGTGAAGCATGAACCTTGTCCTGGTGCACTGTGAACCCGGATATCCCCGCCCATCGCCTGCGCCAGTCGGCGTGATACCGCCAGCCCGATACCGGTACCAGTTGCGGGTTTGCCGCCATGCTGGTCTTTAACCTGATAGTACATGGCAAAAATCTTGTCCTGCTCGTCCTGGCGAATCCCCATGCCGGAGTCCTGCACCTCGAAGCGCAGCGTCTCGTCCTGCTCATAGGTGACCCGCACGACAATTTCACCCTGTTGGGTAAATTTCACGGCGTTACCTATCAGGTTCCACAGAATCTGGCGCAAGCGGGTCCCGTCGGTGGAAATCATATGCGGTAGTGGCAGTTGCGGCGCGAGCACAAATTTCAGCCCTTTTGGCTGTGCCAGCAGGCCGGAAAGATTTTCCAAATCGGCCAGGAAGCCGGTGAAATCAAGCGGCTGATTATCCAGTTGCACTTTACGGCGTTCGATTTTGTCCACCTCAATGACATCATTAAAGATGTTGCCCAGCGTGATGGCAGAGACGTGGATGGTTTTCAGGTATTTCAGCTGTTCCTGATTAAGGTCGGTATCCAGCAGAATACGGCTCAGGCCAACAATGCCATTAAGCGGCGTACGAAGCTCGTGGCTGATCGTAGAGATAAAGGTGGTCTTCTCCCGGCTGGCGTTCTCTAACGCGTCCTGATAGCGCTTACGCTCGGTTATATCGCGGCCAAAACCCATTAGCCCGCTGCGCTTACCCACACGGTCGTAATAAGGCACTTTACGGATCTCGAAACAGGCTTTGCGTCCGTCGGGATATTGCAGCCACTGTTCATAGGTCAGCGAGACGTTGTGGCGGAACACTTTTTCGTCTGTTTCAAGCACCTTCGTTGCCGCTTCATCATCGTAGATATCACGCGGGGTCAGGCCGATCAGCTGCTTTTCGCTTTTGCCGGTGAGTAATTCCATTGCACGGTTACAGCCGGAGAACTGTTTATCGATGTTGCGATAGAAAACCAGGTCTGGCGAAGCATCCAGGAATGAGCGCAGGAAGGAAGATTGCTGCTCCAGCTCAATCTGTGCCTGCTCACGACGCGTCACCTCTTCACGCAACTTGTCCATCACCTGCTCACGAGCCAGCTCCGCCTTTTTACGGTCGCTGATCTCCTGATTCAGCTGCGTAATGGTCTCTTTCATCTGCTGATTGAGTTCCAGATCACGTGTGCGCATCTCTTCCAGCTTGTCCACCAGCCTGGCCAGTCGTTGTCGTGACTCTTCAAGCTGATCGACCACGACGGACAGGAAATAGACTGCCCAGGGCGTAATCAGCAGCCCGAAGAAGACCGAACGCACCACGTCAATACTCTCAACATGGCCCCGCAGCACCATCGTGACCGCCATCTGGACAATCATCGCCAGCACCACCAGCGCAGACGCCAGCAGCAGCGAAAACCTCACCAAACCCAGCTTGACCATTAAATCAACGTAGTACTGCGCCAACAGACGAATTTGTTTCATAACAACTCCCTGGATGAGAAACAGCCTCATAATAGCGCAGTTACCCTGCTGACGTCGCAGCACGTCGCAGGGAGAAGCGGGATAAAACGCCCTGTTATGGTGCATCCGCGCGGCCGATCGGCGACGTTAAGGACAAAGCGGTTAAAACCCTTGACTGACTGTGCCAAATGAATAATCTGTAAGGCCGCCAGCGAATCACCGATTTCTCTGTCCGGCCTTTTTTCAATATCCTGGCAGACTCCTGCTGCGCAGGCACACCTTTCATATATGCATACCCATTCATCTTTAATGATGTTTTACGCACGCTCATCCTGATTAATTTTTCTTATAACCAATGGCTGTTTCATTCAAATAGTCGGACATAAGAAAAACAGATACATGCTATGCATCAACGGTGTTGAACAGCATTTAATGCTGTCTAACACCCCGTCACCAGCATGGTGCAGAGATCTGATGCCTGCACTACAGTGAGTCAGTTCACATTTATCGGCCGATCGACGGGTGCCAAAGTGATACATTTTAAACCATAAAAACCATTTAATTCATAAAGTTATATACATTAAACACCTGATTACCCCGTCTGACCACGCCATTTGACCTGATTACGCTTTCCCGATAAGTTGGAAATCCGCTGAAAGCTTTCCAGACGGGCCATTGTCTCGGCATATCTATGCAACAAGAAGACTCCCGCGTGGTTTAAGTCATCTCCTTTAAGAGACCGGAAATCAGAGAGCAGCTCAATTAAGGACGTTTTACCGATGTCTGGAGAGAAATGCTCAGGGCTATGACGCGCGCTCGACAGAGCATGGCGATGAAAATGATAGCGCCCCAGTGCGCCCAGACCCTGAATCAGTGCAGGTAATGTCAAAGCAGTTTAAGGAGACCCTCAATGTCCACTAAAAAACCTCAATCCTATGGCTTGTATGATCCGACAGCAGGCAGTGACAGCTGTGGTGTAGGTTTCATTACGCGTAAGGACGGCGAGCAGACCCACGAGATTCTGCAGATGGCACACAGCGCTCTGTGTACCGTGCCTCACCGCGGCGGTATGTCCGCGGAAGGCGTCGGCGATGGTGCGGGGGTCAACGTTGATCTGTCGCTGCACTTCTTCCGCAAAATTACCGGCCAGCCGCTGGAAGCGGGTCGCTTTGGTGTCGGCAACTTCTTCGTGCCAAAAGATGCCGGGCTGCGCGCGAATGCCGAACGTCTGGTGGATGAGGCACTCAGCAGCTTTGGCCTGCCGGTGATCATGAAACGCGACATGCCGCTCGACAGTAGCGTGACGCGCCCGGCCGCCGTGCAGTTTCAGCTACCGATTTTGCAGTGGATTTTCACTGCGCCAGAGGACGTGGTCGACCAGAACGACTTCGAAAAACGTATCTACCGCGCCCTGCTGACCATTGAAGCCCGTGCGTTTACCGAAAGCGAATTTGGCGGTCTTTATCCGCTGTCGCTGTCATCACGCACCCAGGTGTTTAAAGCCCGTCTGAATTCCAATGAAGTGATCCCTTACTTCAAAGATCTGACCGATCCGGACCATCAGGTACGCGGGCTGTTCTTCCATACCCGCTTCTCCACTAACACCGATCCGCATACCACCATGGCACAACCGTTCCGCCTGATGGCGCATAACGGTGAACTGAACACTGACCGCAAAAACCGCATCGCCGAGTCGGCGCTGGCGCTGGCGCGTGGCAAGAAAATCGTCCGGCCAAAAGGCCAGTCTGACAGTTCGCGTCTGGATCAGAGCATCCACAGCCGTCTGATGGAAGATAACCTCGATCTGATCACGGCCGTTGTCTCGATGATGCCGCCCGCCTGGGAAAACGACAGTTCACTGCCGACAGAAGTGCGCGACATGCTGGAGTATTTCTCGCTGTATGAAGAGAAGAACGACGGCCCTGCAGCATTAATCTTTGGCAATGGCGAAGTCATTGGTGCTCGTCTGGACCGTCTTGGCCTGCGTCCACTGCGTTCAGTCGAAACGGCTGAGTATATCGGTGCAATGTCAGAAGCCGGGCAGATCGCGTTTCCACCTGAAAGCGTGTTGCGTCGTGGCCGAATCGAAGCGGGCGGCATGCTCTATTTCGATCATCGTGAAAAACGCAGCTACACCACGCTGCAGGCGCTGGAAAAACTGGCTGCAGAGAAAGATTATTCTGCGTTGCTTCACGAAGCGCGCGTCGGTCTTGACGATCTGCCTGAGATCCCGGCAGAGCAGCAGGGTTCACCGTTACGTTATCGCGGCGACCTGAAAACCTATCAGCGCTTTGTTGCCTACTACTACAACCAGGAAAGCTTCAAGTTCATGATGGACCCGATGCTGAACACTGGCGCAGAGAAGATCTCTGCGATGGGTTACGGCAACGCAATTAATGGCTTATCCGATCATGAAGGCGGCATGGCGCACTACTTCTCTCAGCGCTTTGCTCAGGTAACCAACCCACCGCTGGACTCTATCCGCGAAGTGGACGGTATGACGCTGCGCGTCGCGCTGGGCGCAAAACCGCATCTGGGCCGCAGTAAAGGCCGTCAGATTGTGGTGCCGAGCCCCATCCTCAGCCACCTTGATATGCTGCGTTTACGTGAGCAGAAAATCGCGCCTTATGCCCGCTTTGAGATGCTCTATGAGCCCGTGATCGGTAAAGATTTGCTGAGCACCACGGCTAACGCGAATGCGCTGGAAAAAGCGATTGATGATCTGGCGCAACAGGTTGTGGATTTTGCCCGCTCTCAGGGTGGCATTGCCGTACTGACCGATCGCCACATCTCGTCGAAACACGCGGCGATCCCGATGTTGCTGGTGGTATCCGCCATTAACCAGCGTCTGGTGCAGGAAGGCCTGCGCCTGGATGTCTCTCTGGTGGTAGAGAGCGGCCAGAGCATCTCCTCGCACCACATTGCCGCCACACTTGGTTTCGGTGCTTCCGCTATCTACCCACTGGGCGTACAGATGCGCGCAGAGGAGAAATTTGGTGAAGGTGAAGAAGGCAACAAAGCCTTTAAACGCTATGCCAAAGCGGCTGAAAAAGCGCTGATGAAAACCATGGGCAAAGTGGGTCTCTGTACCGTTGAGAGCTACAGCAGCGGCGAGTTCTTTGAGCCAAACTTCCTCAACACCGATGATCCGGTGTTGAAAAAGTATTTCCCGAATATCAGAACACCGGTGGGCGGCGCAGGCTTCGCAGCAATTGCGGCGATGGCAGTAGACTGGCACCAGAGCGCACTGAAGATTCAGGGTGAATCTGAAGTGCCATTGCTGGGCCTGTTTAAAGAGCGTGCAGAAGGCGCGGGGCACTCTTACGGCACCATCGCCGTACGTACTTTCATCGACATGACTGAAGAGCCGATTCGCTTTGCCGACAAAGCGCGCGAAGAGGACAACTTTATCCGCCTGATGACGCTGGCAAAACTGGATAACGCGTTTGGCATCAAGCCCGAAACGTTCAAAGACAGCAGCTTCGAGCGCATCCCGGATGACGTCATCAACAATTTTGCCATTACTGCCGATTATCGTCAGTTCTCAAGCCTGATGTACGAAGAGCGTAAACGTCGTCCGGCGGCCCTGCGCGACATCCTGACCTTCCCGGCTGATTTGACACACATCGACAGCGAAGCGGAGTTCCGTCGCAAACTGGGACGCTACTCACTGACCAACAACGGCTTTGCGATTCGCGGCATGGTGTGTGAAGCGGTGGATGGCAGCCTGAATCACTTCATGCTGCGTCTGACCGATGCCATTGAAGGGCTGAAGCCTGAGAGTGAGCGCCTGCAGAACCTGTCACGCGCCCTGAAATTCCGCTTCGGCGATGATATTGAGAGCAGCGAAGTGGTTGAAGGGGCTCTGAAAGTGACCGCGTACGGTAAAGCGGCTGATTATCTGTCACGTATCTTCACCACCCTGCCCTCACTGCCGCTGAGCGATGTACAGCCAGCCTGTGAAATTACCCGTACTTTTGCCTCCGGCGCGATGAGCCACGGTGCGCTGGTTGCGCCTGCTCATGAAGCGGTTGCACACGGCACGAATATGGTCGGCGGCATGAGTAACTGCGGCGAAGGCGGTGAGCACTACTCCCGCCATGGCACTATTCGTGCCTCCCGTATCAAACAGCTGGCTTCCGGTCGTTTCGGCGTCTGGGCTGCCTATCTGGCAGATCCAATGCTGGAAGAGCTGGAGATCAAAATTGGTCAGGGTGCGAAGCCTGGCGAAGGCGGACAGCTACCGGCAGCCAAAGTCACGGTAGAGATTGCGGCTGCGCGTGGCGGCACGCCTGGCGTTGAGCTGGTTTCTCCACCGCCACACCATGACACCTACTCCATCGAAGATCTGGCGCAGTTAATCCACGACTGTAAAGCCGCGCGGGTGCGCGTTATCGTCAAACTGGTCTCGTCTGAAGGCATCGGCACCATCGCGGTTGGCGTAGCCAAAGCCGGTGCAGATGTGATTAACGTGGCGGGTAACACCGGCGGTACCGGCGCAGCGTCTGTCACCAGTCTGAAATACACTGGACGTGTAGCCGAAATCGGCATCGCTGAAGTCCACCAGGCGCTGTGCGCCAATGGTCTGCGCGATAAAGTCCTGCTGCGCTGCTCTGGCGCGCAACAAACCGGCAGCGATGTCGTGAAATCTGCCCTGCTGGGCGGCGACAGTTTCGAGTTCGGCACGACCGCGCTGATGATGCTGAAATGCGTGATGGCGAAGAACTGTAATGTGAAGTGCCCGGCTGGCTTAACCACCAATGCCGAAGCCTTTGATGGCGATCCACGTCAGCTGGCGCAGTACTTCCTCAACGTGGCGCATGAAGTGCGTGAGATCCTGGCACGTATGGGTCTGCGTTCTTTGCGTGAAGCGCGCGGTCGCTCTGACCTGCTGCACCTGATGGATCACCCGCTGGAAGTGGGCAAACTCGACTTACGCGCCATGCTCACCGTGGTGCCTGAACTGAAAATCGACAAGCCGGTTTATCTGGAAAAAGATTTTGAACTGGATGATGGCTGGATTGAGCAGCTGAAACTGTCGCTGGTGGAGCAGGGAAATCCTGACGTCGCACTGGGCGATGGCATCGTGCTGAATAACCGCAACAAAAGTGTCGGTGGTCAGCTGGCTATCGATATCGAACGCATGCTGAACCATCAGTTGAGCGCGGAGCAGTTAAACCTGATGCCTGCTGTCATGACTGACGATCGCGGTCGCCGCTATCTGGCGCCTGAGAGCGTAAAAATTTCCACAACCGGCTCTGCCGGCCAGTCATTTGGCGCATTCTGCAACGATGGCATGCAGCTGGCACACTATGGCACCTGTAATGACGGTGTCGGCAAAGGACAGTGTGGCGGCGAACTGATTGTGATGTCGCCGGGTGGCGGCGCGCAGGATGCCGATGGCAACGTGCTGATTGGTAACTTTGCGCTGTTCGGTGCAACTGGCGGACGTCTGTTCGTACAGGGCCAGGCCGGTGACCGCTTCGCGGTGCGTAACTCAGGTGCAACGGCCGTCGTTGAAGGCGTGGGTGACTTCTGCTGTGAATATATGACCAACGGCGCCATTCTAAACCTGGGCACCTTTGGTAAAGGATTTGGCAACGGCATGAGTGGCGGCTTTGCCTACCAGTACGATCCCTATGGATCGCTGGCAAGCCACGCTGCCGGGGACTCTGTGCGGTTTGGCTCCATTGCCGATCAGGATGAGATGGCGCAGGTGCACAAGCAGGCGGTACTGACCATGCTCAACTGGCATCTTGAGGCAACAAAATCGCCACGTGCTGCCTGGCTGCTGGAAAACTGGGAAACAGAGTGTCATCACTTTGTTTATGTGATGCCACGTTCGCTGCTGCTCTATCAGGATGGCGGTGAGATCCTGAAAGCCAAGAGCCGTAAAGATCTGCTCGAAGAGCTATCAACGGCGCTGGCAGGCCATCAGGTTGCCAAGTTTAAAGCCGCGTGGCGTCAGGGTAAAACCATCGCCAACGGTGCCGTACCAGCCTATGGCGCGACCGATACGCAGGAGATGTTTGTCCTGCTGAACAACTACACCGTGCTGAGCTTTGCCCAGCAACTGGCACTGGCAAAATTGCCGAAAGGCACGCCGGTTGAAGATCCGGCGGTAGAAAAAGCGGTGCGTAATCTGCTGATGACGGAAGACTTTTCGCTGGTCAGTAAGCTGCAGCGTCATGCACGTTCCGCCATCGAGAGTTACAGCGATGACGAACTGGCGAGTCTGATTGGGACCAAACGCATGTCAGATTACAAAGCGGCGCTGACGCAACGTAATATCCGCTCCATGGACAGCCTGGCAACCTACGGCTGGATCATGTATCAGGATGCCTGTAACCGGGAAGTGCTGGGTCATCTGCCTGACTTTGAAGAGCTGTTTGCACGTGCGGCATTGCCGGAAATCGCCGCTGCGGTGGGTAAACTCTCCTGACAGTGATACTGATCAGGCTGAACTGAATATTATTAATTGATCATTGCCCGGATTAATCGTTGTACCGGACAGATGCCGAACCGCTCTCCCCTGCTGCAAAATCTGCGGCACGGGAAAGCGGAACGGCTGTCACACCGGACAACGCCACTGATATCGGGCGAGAACGGGATTGAGTAAACGTACCCATGAAAATTCCTTATATTCCAGAAGATGCACCTTTTAATGGCGATCAGAAGTACTGGCTGGCTGGCTTTCTTGCGGGGCTTCACTCCCGTTTGCTGGTGTTAGAAGACAAACAGCAACCTGCCGCAGGTACGGGTGCAGCCGCGACCACGCAACTGCACATTCTGTATGGCTCGCAGACCGGCAATGCCGAAGCGCTGGCGCAGACCGCAGCAAAATCTGCCCGCGCGAAAGGGCTGGTTCCGGTGGTTCAGGCGCTGGGCGATGTCGATCTTGATGTGTTCGCCACCATGCGCCATGTGCTGATTGTTACCTCGACCTATGGCGAAGGGGAAATGCCGGACAACGCACAGCTATTCTGGGATGCGATTTCTGCCAGTACCGCACCGCGTCTGGAGCAGATGCATTTTGCCGTGCTGGCGATTGGCGATACCGGTTACGACGGCTTCTGTCAGGCGGGCAAGTTCATTGATATGCGCCTTGAGCAGCTGGGCGCGAAACGCGTGGTTGATCGTATCGATTGTGATATTGATTATGAAGAGCCTTCCAGCGAATGGCTGAACAGCTCAATGCCACAGTTTGCTGCCAGCGCGGGCAGCAGCGGCACCGTGCTGGAGAGTGCACCTGAAGCGCCTGTGATTCCTGGCAGCAATAAATCGAATCCGTATGCCGCCGCACTGATCACCAACAAGCGTTTGTCAGGCGAGCAGTCAGCAAAAGATATCCGTCATTTCGAATTCGACCTGTCGGACAGCGGTCTGAAGTATGAAGCGGGCGATGCGCTGGGCGTGATTCCGGTCAATGAACCGTCGCTGGTCAGCCTGCTCCTGACTCAGCTTAATGCTGATTACCAGACACCGGTGCCCGGCTTCGACCGCAGCCTCGGCGACCTGCTGACCTACCAGTTTGAGATTTCGGAGCCGTCGCGCAAGTTGATCGAATGGGTCGGACAGAACACCACCAACCAGGAACTGCGTCATGTGTTACAGCATGATGATAAAGATGCGCTGGGCGTGTGGCTGTGGGGCAAAGATACGCTCGACCTGCTGCAGCTTGAACTGACGCGCTCGCTGGCGGTGCCTGAATTCGTCGCTCTGCTGCGTCCGTTGCAGCATCGTGCTTACTCCATTTCGTCCAGTTCTAAAGCCCATCCTAACCAGGTGCATCTGACTGTTGCCTCAGTGCGTTATCACAGCGGCGGCCGTAATCGCGGTGGCGTCTGCTCCACCTATCTGGCCGAGCGTGTGCGTCGTGGCGAGAAACCCGCCATCTTTATTTCACCCAATAAATCGTTCCGCGTGCCGGCTAACAACAGCGCACCGCTGATCATGGTGGGACCCGGTACCGGCATCGCCCCATTCCGGGCCTTCCTGCAGGAGCGTCAGGCAACCGGCGCGCAGGGAAAAAACTGGCTGTTCTTCGGCGATCAGCATCAGGAACATGACTTTATCTATCAGGATGAATTACTTGCCTGGCGGGATAATGGCTTGCTGACCCGCCTGGATCTGGCGTTCTCACGCGATCAGGAGAAGAAGATCTACGTGCAGAGCCGGATGCTTGAGCAGGGTGCAGAACTCTATGCCTGGCTGCAGGAAGGGGCTTACTTCTACGTCTGCGGCGATGCATCGCGCATGGCGAAGGATGTGGATAACGCGCTGTATGAAGTGGTTCGCCAGTTTGGTGGGCTCTCCACCGAGCGCGCTGCAGACTACGTGGATCAGCTGAAGAAAGAGAAACGCTACCTGCGCGACGTCTACTGATAGCAAAGGTGTGCTGAAAGAAATCCGGCTTGCGCAGGCAGCCGGATTTTTTTTATCTCTTTTTTATGAATAACAGGCAAAAAAATACCCGTCGGATGGACGGGTATTCACGGCTATTTCACTACACGGAGTGAAGGGCGTCCGCCACGAGGCGGTGGATCGTCGTCAGGCGGTGTCTCGTCATCGCGGGCATCGTCAGGACGATCGCCATCAATCACGGACATCATGGTCTCTTCCTGACCCTCTGACGTCTCCTGCGTACCCAGCTCGTAAGCAGGTTCAGGCTCAAACATCGTCCCGGCACCGTTTTCACGCGCGTAGATTGCCAGAATCGCCGCCATCGGCACATTAACCTGGCGAGGAACACCACCAAAGCGCGCATTGAACGACACCTGATCATTCGCCAAATCAAGGTTACCCACCGCGCGTGGCGCGATGTTCAGGACAATCTGACCATCACGCGCATACTCCAGCGGCACCTGCACACCGGGCAGATTAATATCGACCACGAGGTGCGGCGTCAGCTGATTGTCGAGCAACCAGTCATAGAAGGCGCGAAGCAGGTAGGGACGACGTGCAGTAAGTTGCGACATTTCCATACGTTAAGCCCGGGCTTGCAGGCGCATTTCACGTTCAGCTTCAGTTAATGAAGCAAGGAAAGAGTCACGCTCAAATACGCGGTTCATGTAGCCTTTCAGCTCTTTTGAACCTGAGCCAATCAAATCGATGCCCATTGACGGCAAACGCCATAACAGCGGTGCCAGGTAGCAATCGACCAGACTGAACTCTTCGCTCATGAAGTAAGGAGTACGACCAAACAGGGGTGCGATAGCCAGCAGCTCTTCACGCAGTTGCTTGCGTGCTGCTTCAGCTTCCTGACCCGTGCTGTTCTCGACTTTCCGCATCAGGCTATACCAGTCCTGCTCGATGCGATGCATCATCAGGCGGCTATCACCACGGGCAACCGGATAAACCGGCATCAGTGGCGGATGCGGGAAGCGCTCATCTAAGTATTCCATGATGATGCGTGATTCATACAGCGTCAGCTCACGATCTACCAGCGTCGGTACCGTGCGATACGGATTGAGGTCAATCAGATCCTGCGGCAGGTTATCCATTTCGACCTGCTCGATCTCTACGCTGACACCCTTCTCCGCCAGGACGATACGTACCTGATGGCTGAAAATGTCAGTAGGACCAGAAAACAGCGTCATTACCGAACGTTTGTTGGCAGCGACAGCCATGAAAACCTCCAAGTTTGTTCACAAAAAGATACTGCAAATAGCCAACCACACGGCGACTCACTTGCTTATCGAACTCGCACGCAACCTGGTTAGCCGCGCCGTAGATACTGACGCCCCGACAGTGGGAAGGCGCATAACGCACCGGCCTGCGGGCGCAAAGTGACACAGAGTTTACCAGATTTTAGGCTACTTGTGGGCGTGGAATGAATGTTTGCAGGTAAATTGAGCGCGACGTTACGGTTTTCGCCGGGAGTTGAGGGGACGGCAGCAAATAAAAAACCCGCCGAAGCGGGTTTTTTGAGCCAATTGTCGCAGCCGGAGCTGCAAACAATTAACGCTTGGAGAACTGAGGACGACGACGTGCTTTACGCAGGCCGACTTTCTTACGTTCAACCTGACGCGCATCACGAGTAACGAAGCCTGCTTTACGCAGTTCGCCACGCAGTGATTCGTCGTATTCCATCAGAGCGCGGGTGATACCGTGACGGATCGCACCAGCCTGACCAGAAATACCGCCACCTTTAACAGTGACATACAGATCGAATTTACCAACCAGGTCCAGCAGCTCAAGCGGCTGACGAACTACCATGCGGGCAGTTTCGCGACCGAAGTACTGTTCCAGAGAACGTTGGTTAATTACGATGTTACCGCTACCCGGCTTAATGAATACGCGAGCGGTAGAGCTTTTGCGGCGACCAGTGCCGTAGTTTTGAGTTTCAGCCATTGCCTTTAATCCCGATTAAATGTCAAGAACTTGCGGTTGCTGTGCCGCATGGGTGTGCTCGTTGCCTGCGTAAACTTTCAGTTTACGATACATAGCACGACCCAGCGGGCCCTTCGGCAGCATGCCTTTAACCGCGATCTCAATCACACGCTCAGGACGGCGAGCAATCATCTCTTCAAAGGTCGCCTGTTTGATACCACCGATGTGACCAGTGTGGTGATAGTAGATCTTGTCAGTACGCTTGTTGCCGGTT
Source organism: Pantoea jilinensis (assembly GCF_019104105.1). Classification (NCBI taxonomy): domain Bacteria; kingdom Pseudomonadati; phylum Pseudomonadota; class Gammaproteobacteria; order Enterobacterales; family Erwiniaceae; genus Pantoea; species Pantoea jilinensis. The sequence goes on from NZ_CP077746.1 coordinate 3,664,208, forward strand.
ACAGCAACTTTTTCTGCGTTCAGAACGATGATGTAATCACCAGTATCAACGTGCGGAGTGTATTCCGCTTTATGCTTACCACGCAGACGGCGCGCCAGTTCAGTCGCCAGGCGACCCAAAGTTTTGCCCGTTGCGTCAACTACAAACCAGTCACGTTGGACGGTTTCTGGTTTAGCTGTAAAAGTTTTCATCGAAAAGCTTACCCAAATTAAGTTACACGTTGGTGAAATCCCAAACGCTTAAGTAAACGAATGAGGCTCACACGACCATTTTGACCAGCAAGCCACCCCTTCGGATAGAGTTACTGGAACACAGAGGATTTGGGAAAAAAATCCTTTGCTGTAACGTGGGGTCGCAAGATTATAGAGAAGTCGGTTACAAAAATCGAACCCTATTTCGGTATTTATCCTGTTTATTCTCACGGCAGGTGCGGCAAACGCAGATACTCTTCGCTTTGCATCTCCTGAAGCCGGGATAAACAGCGCTGATATTCGAATTTCAGCCGCGTGCCCTGATAAATCTCGGTCAGTGACGTCTCCGCCGCGACTACCAGCTTCACATGACGTTCATAGAACTCATCGACCAGCGCCAGGAAACGCCGCGCCTGATCTTCGGTTTTATAGATCATCACCGGCACGTCATACAGCAGCACGCTGTGAAAACGGCGCGACAGCGCAATATAGTCATGCTGACTGCGCCCTTCACCGCACAGGGTTTTGAAGTTAATCGCCAGCACGCCTTCGCTGACACCCAGTGTCGGCATCTGGCGGTGATTAATCTCCAGCACCGGCGCCGCTTCTGGCTGGCTGCCCGACAGCGCTTTAAACATCCGCGTCATTTCAGCGTGCGTTTCCGGGTTCAGCGGATAGTTCCACAAGTGTGCGGAGGTCAGCGTGCGCAACCGATAGTCAATACCGGCATCCACGTTCATCACATCACAGTGGCGTTTTATCTGCTCAATGGCTGGCAGGAAGCGTGCACGCTGCAGACCATTGCGATAGAGATCATCGGGCGGAATGTTCGAGGTGGCCACCAGTGCGATACCGCGTTCAAACAGCGCTTCCATCAGCGTGCCCAGCAGCATCGCATCTGTGATATCAGAGACAAAAAACTCATCAAAACAGAGGATGTCCGTTTCGGCTTTAAATTTGTCCGCGATAATCAGCAAGGGATCGCTCTGACCCTGGAGCTGCGTCAGCTCTTCATGCACCCGCAACATAAAGCGGTGAAAGTGCAGGCGCAGTTTTCGGTCGCCAGGAATAGACTGAAAAAAGAGATCCATGACCCAGGTCTTACCGCGCCCGACACCGCCCCACATATAGAGTCCACGTACCGGTTGCGGCGTCTCGTTTTTCTCTTTGCCGATCAATTTTGACAGGCGACCCAGCAGGCCAGATGCGGCTGGCGCGGCAGATTGTTGCCGGGCAACCAGCGCCTGCTGCAGCGCGTCTAAACGGGTAATTGCTTCGCGTTGTACGTCATCGGGCCTGAATTCGCCCTGCGACAGCGCCTGCTCATAGCGTGCAAGCGGAGTTGAGGTTTGCATTGTTGTTTCAAAGTCCCTGAATGGTGTCTGATTCATACCACGGTTGCTGAAAAAAAGGCCGTTCTACACTAAGCCATGCTGCTCCAGAGTTCCACATCCATAAGATTAACGGGTATAGTGACTATTATTGAAATGGTGCAATGCCCTACGGAACAATGGAAATAACACGGGAGTCATTATGACCTGGGAATACGGGCTAATTGGTTTAGTGGTAGGTATTATTGTCGGCGCAGTCGCCATGCGTTTTGGCAACAAAAAGCTACGTGAGCAGCGCAGCATGCAGTATGAGCTGGAAAAATCGAAAGCGGAGCTGGCTGATTATCGCGAAGAACTGACCAACCACTTCGCGCAGAGCGCGGAGCTGCTGGACAACATGGCGCGTGATTATCGTCAGCTCTATCAGCACATGGCAAAAGGCTCCAATGACCTGCTGCCAAATCTGCCTGGGCAGAAAAATCCGTTTGCGTATCAGCTGACTGAAGCTGAAGCGGATAACGATCAGGTCCCGGTGCAGATGCCGCGCGACTACTCTGAAGGCGCATCGGGTTTACTGCGTGGCGAGCGCCCTGCCCGCGACTAATCTTTTTGGGGCGCAGCCTGTCTGCGCCCACTGAATTTGCGAACCCTGACCGCAAACGACTGTCACATTGATTAATTCCTCCCACCTTTTGCAGCGAGAGCGTTGTAGCAATGAAAAAACAAGCACGCCTGTTTAGCGCATTAGCCCTGAGTATTGGGATGAGTCTTGCCGCCGCGCCAGACGCGATGGCAACGCTGCCAGCACAAATTGCGGGCCAGCCGCTGCCGAGTCTGGCGCCGATGCTGGAGAAAGTGTTACCCGCCGTGGTCAGTGTTCACGTGGAAGGCACCGATTCAGGTGCACAGGCTCAGGATATTCCTGAACCGCTTAAGCGCTTTTTCGGCCAGATGCCTGGCGGGAATAGCCAGCCTCAACCGTTTGAAGGTCTGGGATCTGGCGTCATTATTGATGCCGCCAAAGGTTACGTACTGACCAACAATCATGTGGTTAACGGTGCTGATAAGATCAGCGTACAGCTTGGCGACGGCAGCGAATATGACGCCAAACTGATCGGCCATGATGAGCAGACCGATATCGCGCTGATTCAGATTCAGGGCGCGAAAAACCTTACGCAGGTGAAAGTTGCGGATTCTGATCAGCTGAAAGTGGGCGACTTCGCGGTGGCGATCGGTAACCCGTTTGGTCTGGGACAGACCGCCACGTCCGGGATTATCTCTGCGCTGGGCCGTAGCGGCCTGAACCTGGAAGGGCTGGAAAACTTTATTCAGACCGATGCTGCGATTAACCGCGGTAACTCAGGCGGTGCGCTGGTCAATCTTAACGGCGAGCTGATCGGTATCAATACCGCTATTCTCGCCTCCAGCGGCGGAAACATCGGTATCGGCTTCGCCATTCCTAGTGATATGGCGATGAACCTCGCGCAGCAGCTGATCAAGTTCGGTGAAGTGAAGCGTGGTCAGCTGGGTATTAAAGGCACTGAAATGACGGCCGATATGGCTAAGGCCTTTAATGTCGATGCGCAGCGCGGTGCCTTTGTTTCTGAAGTCTTACCGCAGTCTGCCGCACAGAAAGCGGGCGTGAAGTCAGGCGATATTATTACGTCCATCAACGATAAGCCGATTACCAGCTTCGCTGAGTTGCGCGTAAAAGTCGGCACCACACCGCCAGGCGAACAGGTCAAACTCGGCCTGCTGCGTGAAGGGAAACCGTTAACGGTTACCGTCACGCTGGAGCAGAGCGCCCAGACTACCGCGAGCGCACAGCTGATGTCCCCTGCGCTTCAGGGCGCAACCCTGAGTGATGGACAGACGAAAACCGGGGATAAAGGCGTGAAGGTCGATACCATCGAGAAAGGCACACCCGCTGAGCAGGTGGGTCTGCAGAAAGATGATGTGATTATCGGTGTTAACCGCAACCGGGTTCAGACCATTGCTGAAATGCGTAAAATACTGGAGGGTAAACCGCCGGTGCTGGCTCTGAATGTAGTGCGTGGCGATGAAAGTATCTATCTGTTGTTGAGATAAACCTCGCATTACGGCGGACACAAGCACGTGTGTGTCCGCCGCTCTCATGCTATTCTCCCCTGCGATCTCCCCTGGCGTGATTTAACACCATGTTTCTTAAACTCTTGCGTGCCGTGGTGCTGGGCCTGATTGTGGCGGGTATTTTGCTCGCAGCACTGCCTGCACTGCGTATGGGCAGCGACGCCCTTTATAACCACGAAAATATTACCGACGAAACGCCCTTTAGCTTCAATCAAGGGGTGCGACGCGCCGTGCCTGCTGTCGTGAACGTTTACAATCGCAGCGCCCACACCAACAACAATCGTGGGATCACTACCCTGGGTTCAGGGGTGATCATGAATGTTAAAGGCTACATCCTTACCAACAAGCATGTTATCAACAATGCTGATCAGATCATCGTGGCGCTGCAGGATGGCCGCTTCTTTGAAGCGACGCTGGTGGGTTCCGATGGAATGACCGACCTGGCGGTTCTCAAGATTACGGCCTCCGGCCTGCCGGTTATCCCGATTAATCCAAACCGTCAGCCGCACATTGGTGATGTGGTGATGGCGATCGGCAATCCTTACAACCTCGGTCAGACGGTGACGCAGGGCATTATCAGCGCCACGGGCCGCGTAGGTCTGAGTTCGTCAGGCCGACAGAACTTCCTGCAGACCGATGCCTCAATCAACCAGGGTAACTCCGGCGGTGCGCTGATTAACTCGCTCGGCGAGCTGATGGGTATTAATACCCTGACCTTTGATAAGAGCAATGATGGTGAAACACCGGAAGGAATTGGTTTCGCCATTCCAACGGTCTTAGCCTCAAAAATCATGGATAAGCTGATTCGTGATGGTCGGGTCATCCGCGGCTATATCGGCATTACCGGGCGTGAGTTACCGCCGCTGCATGGACAGGGCAGCAATCTGGATCGGGTTCAGGGCATCATTGTCAGTGTGGTCACACCAGACGGGCCCGCAGATAAAGCCGGGATTCAGGCCAATGATGTGCTGCTCAGTGTAAACGGCAAGCCGGCCATCTCCGCACAGGAGACGATGGATCAGGTGGCAGAAATTCGCCCGGGTTCAGTGATTGAGGTGCAGGTGCTGCGCAACGATCAGAAACTGACGCTGCCGGTGACCATTCAGGAATTTCCGGACAATAGTAACTAGCTAAAACCGGAGCCAGGTCAGGGATGGCCCAGCTGATCGAAAAGAAGGCCGCCATCCATGGCGGTCGGCCTCGCCATCCTGGCTCGGACGCTTTGCTCTTCATCCGGGCCAACCCTTCCCCACTATTCCGTCACCGTTTGTGAATAACCGATTAGCAGCGATCCACCGGAAACGCGATCACGTCACTCAATGACTCCGCTTTCAACGCCAGCATGATCAGACGATCAACACCCAGCGCGACCCCCGAACAGGCTGGCATACCATGCGCCAGTGCATCCAGCAGATAAGTATCAATGGGATGTACAGGCAGGCCACGCGCCGCACGGCGACGGTTATCCTGCTCGAAGCGCTGACGCTGCTCACGGCTATCGGTCAGTTCACGAAAACCGTTCGCCAGCTCAATGCCCTTGTAATAGACCTCGAAGCGCTCAGCCACACGGTGATCTTCAGTACTGATCTCCGCCAGTGCTGCCTGGCTGGCCGGGAAATGATAAACGAAGCAGGGTTTATCCTGACCAATCTTCGGCTCCACGCCCAGCATAAACAGCAGCATCAGTAAGGTATCGCGATCTTCTTCTGCGCGCGCCAGCTCGCCTTCACCCAGCTTCTCAGCCGCTTCACGTAACTGCGCTTTATCCGCAGACAGCGGGTCCAGCTCCAGATGACGGATAAACGCCTGCTGATAAGAGAGCGACTCTGCGCTGTCACACTCCAGCACCTGCTGCATCAGATCGTCGACTTCATTCATCAGGCGGTACATGTCGTAATGCGGACGATACCACTCCAGCATGGTGAATTCGGGGTTGTGGTGACGTCCCGCCTCTTCATTGCGGAAGCTGCGCGCCATCTGGTAAATCGGGCCACTGCCTGCCGCCAGCAGGCGCTTCATATGATATTCCGGGCTGGTCATCAGCCAGAGATCGCGCCCCTGCGCCGCGCCAGGCCCGACAAAACGCGTCTGGAATGGCACCAGATGGATATCGGTAATCGTTGCCTGACTCATCGCCGGCGTATCCACTTCCAGCACGCCGCGATCGGCAAAGAAACGACGCACTTCAGCTAAAATAGCGGCGCGTTTTAACAAATTGGCGATGGATGCGCTTGGTTGCCAGCTTGCCGTTTCGCTCATGGTGATGACTCCTGATACAAATTAGGGTGGGAAGTCTACCTGCAATGCATGTGGCAAACAATCTCGCGCCTATGCTGCCAATAACAGCGTTTCAGCTTCTATACTTAAGCGGTTAAATCACAAAGGAATCCCACTATGTCTCCATGGAAAACAGTTGTTGCCAGCCTGAGTGCTTTTCTCTCAGTCGCCTGCAGTACCACGCCGCCAAAAAACGTCACGGTCATAGATAACTTCGACAGCCAGCGCTACCTTGGTCAGTGGTATGAGATTGCCCGCCTTAATCACCCTTTTGAGCGCGGCCTTGAACAGGTAACGGCAAACTACAGCCCACGTGATGATGGCGGTCTGAAAGTGATCAATCGTGGCTACAACGTTAAAAAGCAGCGCTGGCAGGAGAGCGTGGGCAAAGCCTATTTCACTGGTGAGCCACAGCGTGCATCCCTGAAGGTCTCTTTCTTTGGCCCCTTCTACGGCGGCTACAACGTTATCGCACTGGATCCCGATTATCGCTATGCGATGGTGTGCGGCCCGAATCGCCACTATCTCTGGATACTGTCACGCACACCGCAGCTGGAGCCGGGCGTCAAAGAGAAACTGGTTGAACAGGCACGTCAGAACGGTTTCCCGGTGGAAGAGTTAATCTGGGTAAAACAGAAATAGTGCAAAAGCTGGCAAGCCGGTACGAAAAGCATTTCGTACCGGTTGGAATAACAGGTTACTTCGTGCTGTTCTGAATCGCCTGGCCACCCGCTTCGACATCTTCACCGACGCCACGTGTTGTATTACACGCCGTCAGCAGAGAAGAGAGCACCAGTACAGAGAAGATTGCGGCAATACTTTTCTTTAACATAACAATGTCCTTTTTGATGGATGTAAAGTACAGCGCTTTAAGCATAGCCGGATTTACGGCAGTTGCTGCTGGCGGGACTCTAAAAAAGACAATCCGTTAGGTCATTTTGCCGCACGGGAAATGGCACCACCTAAGTGGGAGACGTCTTCGCCAAAACCGTGGAATGTGTTGCAGGCGCTTAACGCAGAAGAGACCAGCAACGCGAACGCGATTAATTTTGCCAGCTTGATCATTTTTTTCTCTCAGACAAGAAAAAGGCGCATCCGAAGATGCGCCTGCGAATCTTATTTCACGCGTGACACGTATTCGCCAGAGCGGGTGTCAACTTTGACCACTTCGCCCTCTTGCACGAACAATGGCACTTTCACCACGGCGCCGGTAGACAGCTTGGCTGGCTTGCCGCCAGTACCCGCAGTATCACCTTTCAGGCCGGGATCGGTTTCGATAACTTCAGCTTCGATAAAGTTCGGCGGCTGAACGGCGATCGGGCGACCGTTCCACAGCGTAACGATACACTCAGCGTTATCCTGCAGCCATTTCGCTGCATCGTTTACCGTTTTCTCTTCAACCTGGAACTGCTCAAAGCTTTCCGGGTGCATGAAGTGATAGAACTCACCGTCGTTGTACAGGTAGTTCAGGTTGGTATCTACAACGTCTGCGCCTTCGGCGGAGTCGGTAGATTTAAAAGTTTTCTCAACGCGAGAACCCGTCAGCAGGCGACGCATTTTAACGCGTGCGAATGCCTGACCTTTACCCGGTTTAACGAACTCACTGGATTCAATGGCATACGGCTCGCCTTCGAACATGATTTTAAGACCGGGACGGAAATCGTTGCTAGAATAAGTCGCCATGAAGGCCCTCTACGAAAATTGACACTGGTACTAAGCCAAAAAAATGGCACACATTGTAACCCTAAAAACACCTTCCAGAGAAGATTGGTTGCAGCAACTTGCGGATGTTGTCACCGAACCTGATGAATTACTGCGGATTTTAGCCCTGGATCAGCACACCGAGCTGGCTGAAGGTGCGGATGCGCGGCGTCTTTTCGCCTTACGGGTACCGCATGCGTTCATCCGCCGGATGAAAAAAGGCGATGCGCACGACCCACTGCTGCTTCAGGTACTGACCCGTCGCCAGGAATTCATCGATGCGCCAGGTTATAGCACCGATCCGCTCGATGAACAAAGCAACGTTGTGCCTGGATTGCTGCATAAATACCGAAACCGGGCATTATTGCTGGTAAAAGGCGGTTGTGCCGTTAACTGCCGCTACTGCTTCCGCCGTCATTTTCCCTATCAGGATAATCCCGGCAATAAGCGTAGCTGGCAGGCTGCACTGGACTATATCGCCGAACATCCCGAGCTGGATGAGATCATTTTTTCCGGCGGCGATCCTCTGATGGCCAAAGATCATGAGCTCGCCTGGCTGATCGCCGCGCTGGAACAGATCCCGCATCTCAAACGTCTGCGCATTCACAGCCGCTTACCGGTCGTTATACCAGCGCGTATTACCGATCAGCTCTGTCAGATGCTAAGCGATACCCGTCTGCAGGTGATTATGGTGACGCATATTAACCATGCGCAGGAGATTGATGAGGCGCTGCGTGAGTCGATGACCAGGCTGAAGCGTGCCGGTGTGACCCTGCTGAATCAGAGCGTGCTGCTGCGTGGCATCAATGATAATGCCCAGACGCTGGCTACTCTGAGCAATGCGCTGTTTGATGCCGGTATTCTGCCCTACTATCTGCACGTGCTGGACAAAGTCCAGGGCGCCGCGCATTTCTTTGTCTCAGACGACGAGGCACGCCAGCTGGTTCGGTCCCTGCTCTCACAGGTCTCCGGCTATCTGGTGCCAAAGCTGGCGCGTGAAATTGGCGGTGAGCCGAGTAAAACACCGTTAGATTTGCAGTTACGTCAGGAATAAAAACGGCCAGCGCAAGGCTGGCCGGTTGAATACGGTAGGATGCCCGACTCACATTATGGGCACTTATAAACCTGGCCAGTCATTTTGCTGTCGAGTGGCGCGAACGCGGACAACAGATTCTGCGTCGGGCTGGTGGCACCATAAATCACGTTGCCGCCCATCTCGGCTGCACGATTGCGCAGATCATTGGCCGCACCACGCAGTGCGCTGGTTTCACCGCCTGCACCGCTCAGCCAGTTGCTCTGTGAGCCGGTGATATTGCCCAGAAGCTGACAGTTATTGCCAGGCTGCTGATCGGTAAACGTCACACGCTGCCCCGCTGAAGAGAGTTGCGTAGAGCTGCTGCAGCCCGCCAGCAATAACGCGCCAGCCGTCAGTCCGAGCAAGAGGTTAATCCGCATTGTAATCCCCATTTATTATCATCAGAGTCGGGTGGCAGCGTAGCAGAAAAAGATCTCTTTTTTCTGAACATTCATTGCCTTAATCCCGTTATATCATCTTCATATTTCATACTGTATTCAGGCCAGCAGAGTGGCGCGTCCCGGTAACTTACGATAATAAGTCCATCCGGCGAGGCGGCAGCAGTCAGCATGCAGACAGCGGAAAATATCAAGAGGAAAGACGAACGATTGCGACACTACTTATACTATTTTCCCGCCCAAAAGAAAAACCCCCGACCGTTTCCGATCGGGGGTTCTGTGATGACTTAAGCAGTCAACGGCAATTACATCATGCCGCCCATACCGCCCATGCCACCCATACCGCCAGCGCCGCCGCCTAAATCAGGTGCGTCGCCTTTAGGCAGGTCAGTGACCATACATTCGGTGGTGATCATCAGACCTGCAACTGAGGCCGCGTACTGCAGAGCAGAACGGGTCACTTTGGTTGGGTCCAGGATACCGAAGTCGATCATGTTGCCATACTCTTCAGTCTGCGCGTTGTAACCGTAGTTACCGTCGCCCGCTTTCACGTTGTTAGCAACAACAGATGGCTCTTCACCGGCGTTAGACACGATCTGACGCAGTGGAGATTCCATCGCGCGCAGCGCAACTTTGATACCGACGTTCTGATCTTCGTTCTGACCACGCAGATCCGCCAGCTGTGCTGCAACGCGAACCAGCGCCACACCACCACCTGCAACCACGCCTTCTTCTACAGCAGCACGGGTTGCGTGCAGCGCATCTTCAACGCGGGCTTTCTTCTCTTTCATTTCAACTTCAGTTGCTGCGCCTACTTTCAGAACGGCTACGCCGCCTGCCAGTTTCGCTACGCGCTCCTGCAGTTTTTCTTTGTCGTAGTCAGAGGTTGCTTCTTCGATCTGCTGACGAATCTGGGTGACACGGCCCTGGATTGTCGCTTCTTCACCCACACCGTCGATGATGGTGGTGGTGTCTTTGTTGATCACAACGCGTTTAGCCTGGCCCAGATCTTCCAGAGCCGCTTTTTCCAGCTCCATACCGATTTCTTCAGAGATCACGGTACCACCGGTCAGGATAGCGATATCCTGCAGCATCGCTTTACGACGGTCGCCGAAGCCTGGTGCTTTCACAGCAGCCACTTTCACGATGCCACGCATGGTGTTAACCACCAGCGTTGCCAGCGCTTCGCCTTCAACATCTTCCGCGATGATCAGCAGTGGTTTGCCTGCTTTCGCAACGGCTTCCAGCACTGGCAGCATTTCACGGATGTTAGAAATTTTCTTGTCAGCCAGCAGGATGAACGGAGATTCCAGTTCAATCGCACCGGTTTCTGGCTTGTTGATGAAGTAAGGAGAGAGGTAGCCGCGATCAAACTGCATACCTTCAACCACATCCAGCTCATCCTGCAGGCCGGTGCCTTCTTCAACGGTGATCACGCCTTCTTTACCGACTTTTTCCATCGCCTGAGCAATCAGCTGGCCTACGGTTTCATCGGAGTTAGCAGAGATCGTACCCACCTGCGCAATGGCTTTAGAGTCTGAGCAAGGCACAGACAGCGCTTTCAGTTTCTCAACTGCAGCGATAACCGCCTGGTCGATACCGCGCTTCAGATCCATCGGGTTCATACCCGCTGCGACCGCTTTCAGGCCTTCGGTGATGATAGACTGAGCCAGTACGGTTGCAGTGGTGGTACCGTCGCCTGCAGCGTCGTTCGCTTTAGAGGCCACTTCTTTCACCATCTGCGCGCCCATGTTCTCGAACTTGTCTTCCAGCTCGATTTCACGTGCCACAGAAACACCATCTTTAGTGATGGTCGGTGCACCAAAAGATTTATCCAGAACCACGTTACGGCCTTTCGGGCCCAGGGTAACTTTTACTGCATCTGCCAGTACGTTCACGCCACGCAGCATTTTTACGCGTGCGTCATTACCGAATTTTACGTCTTTAGCTGCCATCTTTAAATATCCCTTAAATTCGTTTCGTTCAGTGAATTACGCGTAAAAATTACGCTTCAACAACGGCCAGAATGTCGCTCTCAGAGATGATAAGCACCTCTTCGTTGTCGATTTTCTCGGTTTTAGCACCGTAACCTTCATTGAAGATCACGACGTCACCAACCTTCACGTCCAGCGGCTTAACGTCGCCACTCTCAAGGATGCGACCATTGCCGACAGCCAGAACTTCACCACGGGTGGATTTACCGGCTGCAGAACCGGTCAGCACGATGCCGCCAGCTGATTTAGCTTCAACTTCTTTACGCTTGACGATGACGCGATCGTGCAATGGACGAATTTTCATTTGATAGCTCTCCTTTGAGAAGTCCAATCATTCAGTTTTGGGGTTGAACACCGGGCTGCATGGCTTCCGGCCTCGTGACCAGAGAGATAGGGCCGCCACCACCCACTTTCAAGGGGGCGGACAACAAATTTTTTTATCCGGATGTGATAAGTGGTGACTTTTTAAACAGATGATGGGGTAAATAAAAAACGCAACCCGGAGGTTGCGCTTTCAGAGGCTTAAACTGCGGTTAACGATCCTTGTGATCGTCATGGTGCTCAAGGCGATCGCTATTTTTACGCTCGAACTCGCCATCCATGGTATAGCCGCTGTCAGGGCCAGCACCCGGTCCGCGCCAGACGCGCAGATGGGGCATCAGTTTCAGCGTCAGATGCTTCTGCACCGGTGGCAGCAATAGCAACAGACCCAGCAGATCAGTGAAGAAGCCAGGCAACAGCAGCAGGAAGCCCGCGATGATCAGTGACACGCTTTTTATCATCTCACTGGCCGGGCTTTCATTACGCGCCAGCTTCTCCTGCATCAGCATAAAGTTCTTCATGCCCTGATTTTTGACCAGCGACACTCCGATGCACGAGGTGAACACCACCAGAAGCATGGTAAGCAGCACGCCCATGACGTGTGCCACCTGAATGAAGAGTGAAATCTCAATCCAGGCCAGAATAAAAAAGACTAATAACGGTATCCAGCGCACCGTACTCTCCTGTAAGTAGGGGCTGAACGGCAGCGTGCCGGTCAGCAGAAAGCATTCATCCTGAGGATGATAAGAAAAGAGATGGGCACCCGCGCCGCCATTTTCAACCGATCGTATCAAATTTATCCTGCGGGGTTAATTTTGTAACCAACTTCACATATCGTTAACCAGACTGCAGCATTAAGTGATCTGCATGCGTGCTTTTCTTAAGCATCAGAATATGATCGCACACGCCCCTTTGAAGACGGATAATATGTCGGCACGGGCACACCACGACAAAATAAACACATCCTTTGTGATGGTTAGCGGCAACAATAAGAAGGTTATCATGGCGAACAACATTCGTATCGAAGAAGACCTGTTAGGCATGCGCGAAGTTCCGGCGGATGCCTACTATGGCGTTCATACTCTGCGTGCGATTGAGAACTTTTATATCAGCAACAGCAAAATCAGTGACATTCCTGAATTTGTCCGTGGCATGGTGATGGTCAAAAAAGCAGCGGCGATGGCCAATAAAGAGCTGCAGACTATTCCGCGCAACATTGCCGATACCATCATTAAAGCCTGCGACGAAGTGCTGAACAACGGCCGCTGTATGGACCAGTTCCCTGTTGATGTCTATCAGGGCGGTGCCGGAACCTCGGTCAACATGAACACCAATGAGGTGCTGGCGAACATCGGCCTGGAGCTGATGGGCCATCAGAAAGGGGAATATCAGTACCTCAACCCCAACGATCATGTGAACAAATGCCAGTCTACCAACGACGCCTATCCAACCGGTTTCCGCATCGCGGTCTACAGCTCTCTGCTGAAACTGCTTGATGGCATCAGCCAGCTGGCCGAAGGCTTCCAGCACAAAGCTGATGAATTCCAGACCATCCTGAAAATGGGCCGCACCCAGCTACAGGATGCCGTGCCGATGACTCTCGGTCAGGAGTTTCACGCGTTCAGCGTACTGCTGAACGAAGAAACCAAAAGTATTCTGCGCACCGCTGAACTGCTGCTGGAAGTGAACCTGGGCGCGACTGCCATCGGTACCCGTCTCAATACGCCGGATGGCTATCAGCATCTGGCTGTACAGCGTCTGGCGGAAGTCAGCAACCTGCCAGTAGTACCGGCGGAAGATCTGATTGAAGCCACCTCTGACTGCGGCGCTTATGTGATGGTCCATTCGTCACTCAAACGTCTGGCCGTGAAGCTCTCCAAAATCTGTAACGACCTGCGCCTGCTCTCATCCGGTCCGCGCGCGGGTCTGAACGAAATCAACCTGCCAGAGCTGCAGGCGGGCTCCTCCATCATGCCAGCCAAGGTCAATCCGGTGGTGCCGGAAGTGGTAAACCAGGTTTGCTTTAAAGTGATTGGCAATGACATCACCGTCACGATGGCCTCTGAAGCGGGCCAGCTGCAGCTCAACGTGATGGAGCCAGTTATTGGCCAGGCGCTGTTTGAGTCAATCAGCATCCTGACTAACGCCTGCTACAACCTGCTGGAGAAGTGCGTCAACGGCATTACCGCCAACCGCGCGGTGTGCGAAGCCTATGTCTTTAACTCGATTGGTATCGTCACTTACCTCAACCCTTACATCGGCCACCACAATGGCGACATCGTCGGCAAAATCTGTGCGGAAACCGGTAAAAGCGTGCGCGAGGTCGTGCTGGAGCGTGGTCTGCTGACGGAAAGTGAACTGGACGATATCTTCTCGGTACAGAACCTGATGTACCCGGTTTATAAAGCCAAACGTTATACCGATGAAAACGAACAGTAAGGCTTAACCGACGCTGGTTAACCAAAGGCACACCGCGATCAAAACGGTGTGCCTTTTTTTTTGGTACACAGCACACCCCGGTTTTACCGATTTAATGTTCAGGAGTGATTCATGTTTGTGGTTGAGCTGATTATCGTCTTGATGGCGATCTGGTTGGGCGCACGTCTTGGCGGCATTGGCATTGGCTTTGCTGGCGGGATGGGCGTGTTGATCCTGACGCTGGGATTTGGCATGGCACCCGGCGCTATCCCGTTCGATGTGATTGAAATCATCATGGCGGTGATCGCGGCTATCGCTGCGATGCAGGTGGCCGGCGGCATGGATTATCTCGTCAGCCTGGCTGAACGCCTGCTGCGGCGTCATCCGCGCCATGTCACGCTGCTGGCCCCGCTGGTCACCTACCTGATGACGCTGCTGGCCGGTACGGGTCATACTGCGTTCTCGACGCTGCCAGTGATTGCGGAAGTGGCGAAGGAGCAAGGCGTACGCCCTTCCCGGCCGCTATCGATTGCAGTAGTGGCTTCACAAATAGCGATTACTGCGTCACCGATTTCAGCCGCCGTGGTCTTCTTCGCCACACTGCTTGAACCGCGCGGTATCGGCTATATCACCCTGCTGGCGATTGCCATCCCCTCAACCATGGTGGGTCTCTTCCTGGCCGCGCTGGTGACTAACTTCTTGGGCCGTGAGCTGAAAGATGATGAGGTTTATCAGGCCCGCCTCGCCAAAGGCGAAGTCACGCTGCGCGGCGCCAGCCGTTACCAGGCAAAACCGGGCGCGAAAAAATCGGTGCTGCTGTTTCTGACGGGCATTGTGGCTGTGGTGCTCTATGCCACCGCAACCAGCGGCAGCGTCGGGTTGATCGTCAATCCACCGCTGCCGCGCAATGAAGCGATTGTGGTGTTTATGCTGACCATCGCCACACTCATCAGCCTGACCTGCAAACTCGACACCAGTGAGATCCTCAGTGCCAGCACCTTTAAATCCGGCATGAGCGCCTGTATCTGCGTAATGGGCGTCGCCTGGCTGGGTGATACCTTTGTAAAAGCGCATCTGGCCGAGATTCAGATGCTGGCTGGTGATACGCTAAAAACCTATCCATGGATGCTGGCACTGGTGCTCTTCTTCGCCTCGATGCTGCTCTATTCGCAGGCCGCCACCACCAAAGCCCTGATGCCCGCCGCGCTGCTGCTGGGCGTGACGCCGCTGACGGCCATCGCCTCCTTCGCCGCGGTTTCGGCGCTGTTTGTGCTGCCGACCTACCCGACCCTGCTGGCCGCCGTTGAGATGGATGACACGGGCTCAACCCGGATTGGCAAGTTTGTCTTTAACCATGCCTTTATCATTCCCGGAGTAATTGCCATTGCGCTGTCGGTGCTCTCTGGCTTCGTCTTCGGTGGGTTGCTGTTATAGCCCGCTCATCGTGTTACGGATGGAGCGTGCTATCATCGCCGCTCTTTTAAACAGGAGTCTCAGGATGAATGCTGTCGTTATCCTCTGCACTGCGCCTGATCAGGCCACGGCAGACCATCTTGCCGCCTTAGCGCTGGAGGCCGGACTGGCAGCTTGCGTGACACTGCTGCCGGGTGCCACATCCTGGTATCTCTGGCAGGGCAAAATGGAGAAGAGCAGCGAAATCCAGATGCTGCTGAAGTGCGACAGCGATCATCAGCAGGCGCTGTGTGAATTGCTTAAAGAAGCACACCCTTACGATGTCCCCGAATTGCTGGCGCTGCCGGTTCAACATGGAGATAGTGAATACTTGTCATGGCTGCACGCATCTCTCGCTTAATTACGCTTCTGCTGACGCTGTTTATCTGTCTGCAGGCGCACGCATCCCTCTTTTCTAATCCGGCGACCAGCCGCTTTGTGCCCGTTGATCAGGCGTTTACGTTTGACTTCGACCAGCAGGGCGCTCAGCTTAATCTGCACTGGAAAGTGAAATCGGGCTATTACCTCTATCGCCAGCAAATCCACATCACGCCGCAGAACGCGACCCTCGCGCCGCTGACGCTACCGGCTGGTCAGCCGCATGAGGATGAATTCTTTGGCAAAAGTGAGATCTATCCGCAGGACCTGACGCTGCCTGTGATACTGCAACAGGCGGGCACCGGTGCCACACTCAGCGTGACATATCAGGGTTGTGCCGCCGCCGGGTTCTGTTATCCCCCCGAGACGCGCAGCGTACCGGTGAGTGCGGTAGCAGCCAGCAGCGCACCTGCGCCGGTCAGTGCACAGCCCACGCCCGCTAATCCGCTGCCCTTTTCCCCGCTCTGGGCGCTGCTGATCGGCATCGGCGTGGCATTTACGCCCTGTGTGCTGCCGATGTATCCGCTGATCTCCGGCATTATCCTGGGCGGAAATCGCCACTATTCGCTGGGCCGGCTATTTGCGCTGGCGATGGTTTATGTTCAGGGAATGGCGCTGACCTATACGCTGCTGGGCCTGGTGGTCGCGGCCGCGGGCCTGCGCTTCCAGGCCGCGTTGCAGCACCCATATGTGCTGTTGACGCTCTCCGTGCTGTTTATCGTGCTGGCCCTGTCGATGTTCGGCCTGTTTACGCTGCAACTGCCCTCGAGCCTGCAAACCCGTCTGACACTGTGGAGCAATCGTCAGCAGGGGGGATCGCTGCCCGGCGTCTTTCTGATGGGCGCGCTGGCCGGCTTGATCTGCTCGCCCTGCACCACTGCCCCGCTTAGCGCTATTTTGCTTTATATCGCGCAGAGCGGAAATCTTTGGGCCGGTGCCGGGACGCTGTGGCTCTACGCGGTCGGCATGGGATTACCGCTGATCGCTGTAACCCTGTCTGGAAATCGACTGCTGCCGAAAAGCGGTCCGTGGATGCAAACCGTCAAAGAGGGCTTTGGTTTTGTCATCCTGGCGTTGCCAGTCTTCCTGCTTGAGCGGGTACTGGGCGACGTGTGGGGATTGCGACTCTGGAGTCTGCTTGGCGTGGCGTTCTTTGGCTGGGCGTTCAGCGTCAGCCTGCGTGCCAGCAGCGGTAAGTGGCGCGTGGTGCAGATTGTCATGCTGGCTGCGGCGTTAATCAGCGCACGTCCGTTACAGGACTGGGCATTTGGCGGTCAGGCGGTACAGCATGCTGTGGCACCGCTGCCGTTCCAGCCCCTCCAGACGCCGCAACAACTCGCTAGCGCGCTGCAGCAGGCACATGGTCGCATCACTATGGTCGATCTCTACGCAGACTGGTGCGTCGCCTGCAAGGAGTTTGAAAAATATACCTTTAGTGATAGCGCCGTGCGCGATAGCCTGAGCAAGGTACAGCTACTACAGGCTAACGTCACAGCCAACAGCGCCAGCGACAACGCGCTGTTGCAGCACCTTAGGGTGCTGGGCTTACCGACCATTTTGTTCTTTGATGCGCAGGGCCGTGAAATCCCCGACTCGCGCATCACCGGGTTTCTCAATGCCGCCGATTTCCAGGCGCATTTGCAGAAACTTACCCCATAAACAACACTGGACAGGTCATTGCCCGGCGAAATTGCCGGGCCTGCATACCAGAGGAGAGTCACTTGCAGCGTGAACAGATACTCGAGCATGCATTGAATGTGCTTGAACAGAACGGCCTCGCCGCCACCCTCTCATTGGAAACCCTGGCGGGAGAGACTGAATTAACGCTTGATCGGCTTCAGCAGTTCTGGCCCGATCGCGACGCGCTGCTTTATGATGCGCTCCGCTATCACGGCCAGCAGATTGAAACCTGGCGCCGTCAGATTCTGCTGGATGAATCTCTGTCGCCGGATCAGAAACTGATGGCACGCTATGAAGTCCTGAGTGAGCAGGTCAGCAAAGGCCGTTTCCCGGGCTGCCTGTTTATCGCCGCCTGTAGCTTCTACCCTCAGCCCGATCAGCCCATCCATCAACTGGCCGAGCAGCAGAAACGCGGCTCATGGCAGTTCACCCATGACATTCTGGTGCAACAGGAGCTGGATAACCCAGGTATGGTGGCCGATCAGATGGAACTGATCCTTGAAGGTTGTCTGAGCAGGCTACTGGTGAAGCGTAATGTGCAGGATGTCGCCACCGCTCAGCGGCTGGCGGAGGATGTCTACAGCATCGCGCTGTGCCGCAAAAATGGCGCGCTGGCCTGAGGTTTTACCCGCTTTGACTGAAATTCAGGCAATCAGTCACGTTTCCTGGGGTTTTTTAGTGAAAGCCGTTGACGACCCGCGGCCTTTACGGTTTAATGCGCCCCGTTGCCCGAATAGCTCAGTCGGTAGAGCAGGGGATTGAAAATCCCCGTGTCCCTGGTTCGATTCCGGGTTCGGGCACCAAAATTTAAAGAAACCCGCCTCTGGCGGGTTTTTTTCGTTCTGAAGCGCCAGATTCTACACCTCAGCAATACTTTTTATGCCACTCATCTCCGCTAATGCCGATCCGCATTTCGTGCCTGACTCCGTTTGATGGTCAGTGATCTCTGGTGGTGGGTCAGATCGCCCGCCATATTTCTTTGGGTAAACGGATGAATTAACGAGTTTCTCCCGCGCTTACTCTTTAGCGGTCTGTTTAATTGCCGCATAGCGGGCTATCAATTGTTTCAGGTGCATCTCCAGTTGAACTCTGGCTGTGACAGGTAACGGTAAAACGGCAGGATTTGCGGACAACTCGCGCAGTTGCTCCTCAGCCGGTATGGATCGATTAAATGACTGCATTGAGGAAAAGACCACTGACTTCAGCTCACTCACCGTCATATATTTTCCCTTCTTCTCATCCAGCCCGTTTAGCCTGTCACTCAATTTCTGTAGCGTCGTCATCCCCTCATGCCAGCCATTCAGGCGATCTGTCGGAATTGCTGCAGCATTAAGCTGTTGCTGCCAGTGCAATGCCATAGATGTTGCCTGCTCTGGCCACAGTACCCTGGCCTGCTCAATCAACAGACGGCTATAGTCAATATTCCAGTCAGCAGGTAATTCATCCAGCCGGGCAAGCTGCTGCTGCGTCTGAGTGAGGAGTTCCTCGGGTAGTGGAGACTGCTGGCGTAATTGCGCCAGTTTGTCAGGCGCAAGAACTGCAGGTAATGGTGCCAGCGAGGCGGCAAGCTGAACCCTCAACGGGGAAGGCCGTTGAATAAGGTGCCAGCTCCACAATGCGGCAGCGCTTATCAGCAGCATGGTACACATCCCGGCCATAAAGGATTTCCACTGTTTCACCGGCGTGGGCACTGTCGCCAGCACATCCACATTCGGCTGCGGTTCCGGCTGCGCAACGTACACCCACTTCACTGTGCCGCCTGGCGTCTGGATATCTTCAGGCGAACCATCCGTATGCTCTCTGGTGGATGCGGCAGCCGCATTCGTCACGGAAGCTGGCGACACAATACCAGACTGATTTTTTAACCCTGAACAGGTTGTATCATCACTGTTTTCCAGCCGGACAGCACTGTTGTGCAGCAGTGTTCGCAGGGTATCAAGCTGGCTCAGATGCTTAAGCTCCAGACGCTGTAATACTTCTCCCAGCCGGGTAAGTTTTTGCTCTGCATGATAAAGCTGGCTGAGGTCGCTGTAATTCAGCGGGATCATACGCATCAGTTGATGCAGACGCTGACTCAGACTGCTGAGAATTTCCATACGAGCATGGACAGGCTGAGGCCATAGCGCACCCCACTGGTGACTTATCAGGGCTTCCAGTATCGCCAGCCCTTCATTGAGACCGAATAATCCGGTTAGCTGCGTGCGGGCCAGCGTATACCAGGCCACTGTCTGTAGCTCCACTCCATTTTGTTCAAACAGCGAGAGGCAAAGTTTTTCGACATAATGCCAGTTAACATCAGGACGCGCCGGATGTGTCAGCTTACTCAGTTCATCGCGAAGGGCGGCGTAATCCGATAGCGTACGCGGATCGCCACCGGTTTTAATTTTACGTTGGGTGATGTCATTCATGACAGGTTGTCCATTTGACGGATCTGAAACAGTGGAAGAGGGTTTGTATAGGGAGTTGCGGATTCGCTTTCAGATTGTGTGATTCTGCAGAAATAGTGGTTCTGACCGCTACGGCAGGAGCGCCAGAATCAGATTAAAAAACGTGCTTTCATCGAAATGCTGTACTGCCAGAGATAAAGCATCTGGCGACATAAAAGACCAGCCACCCGAATTACCTGACCGCATGCACAAACGCCCCAGGAACGTTATGCCGCCTGCTGCATGGAGCGTCACCTCCACACATCCGGTCACGCCCTGACCGTAAAGAAATAGCGGCATAAACTTTACGATCCTATCGTCGTGACGCAGAACGATAGCAGAAATATCAAAAACCCCACTCTCCACCAGCAGGTCCGTCACGGATGTACTGAGCGTCTCTACCTTCAGTCCGGTATCCACCAGCCACACGTCGATCTGCTCCTGAAGCTGCGTCATTCGCAGGCGAAACTCCGCGATATCGGCCTGCGTTTTGCTGGTAAACGAGACAGGCGCGGGTTGTCTGGCCCGTAGTTTTTTGAGGAACTGCGATTTTACTGTCATGGTGTTGCCTGACCTTACATACGGATTGCGGAGTCGAGATACTGCTGCTGTTTAAGATGGCGCAGGAGAACACGCCCTTCGGGCATAAACTCCGTGCCATATCGCACCAGTCCAACCCCTTTAAGTTCAGCGTCAATGGCATAGCGCAGTTCGCCGGGAATATTCTGCTGCTGAAGAACAACATCTATCTTTTTCAATCGGGGTTCATATTTGAGCAGCACGGCCGACAGCGTGCCCATCAGCTCATGGGCCGTTCCCGGCATCCCCTGCAGAATTCTGGCCATATCGGGCAGGCCGTAATCCGGCAGATGTGCAAGCGTGCCGGCACGGCAGTTAAGGATGCGCTGCATATTATCGAGTACTGACAGGATGAGCTGATTTTCCTCACTGACCTGGTTGAGACCAAGGCCACCGGTGAAATGGCCGGTGAGCATTTCATACAGCGAAGGTGTGTTATGTCCCTGGGTCATCAGCGGTCCTTGAACGGCAGTAGTGTCAGATGATTGTTACCCGCTTCCAGAATGCGCGGCTTATCGGGATCGAGGTCTTCACGCTGTAACACCCGCTTCCAGGTGTTGTTGTCAGTATCCGGGTGGCGGAACAATCCCACCACCGCCACAAACTGCGCGTCGGCCTCCATCGGCATATTCAGGCTGACATCACCGCCCGGCTTCACCACCACATCACGGCTGGCAAGCAGGTCGGCTTGCAGAATGGCCTCTCCCTCTTTCAGCAGCTGTTGGTAGACCGTTTTGTCAAAGGTATTGCGGACTTTCAGCTGGTAAACCCGGACCACCACCGGTTCAGACAGCGAGTTACTTTCCCGTGAATCGGTGTTCAGCGCTTCACGTGCGGTGAAATCCAGATGCAGAACATTAATCTTTTTATAAAACAGAGCGTTAAATGCCGATTTGGTGCCCTCAGTGATGCCCTGCGTTACCCCGCAGCCCGTCAGACTGCATGCCAGCAGTGCAGGTGTCCACACTGAATATCTGGTCTGGCAGTGTGAAACCGCGCAGATCCAGCAGCGCCAGCGGCCCTTTTCCGAGTTGTGAGCGCAACACCCACTGCAGAGTACGACCGTCCGGGGCAGTGAAACTCATCATCCACTGGCTGCGGTCAAGCTGCTGGCGCTTGCCCTGCTCCAGCCAGCGAATAAACCCCCAGGTCCCGCTGTAGTCACCGAAGAGACGTGCCCCGGCGTTGACCGTAGTCCAGGTCAGCATGGTTCCCGGCTTGTAAGTGTCTCCCGGCCAGCGAAAGCTTTGCCAGTCAGCCATCTGGTTGAAATAGTGCAGTCTTTGGCCATCCATAGTCAGTTGAGTTTCCACTACCTGAGGTGCCGGACGTGCCTGAAGTTCGAAGCTGATACCCTGACTGCCGTCGGTAAACAGAATGTCTGACAGCTGGCTCAGTTGATTGATGGCGCGCAGGAACGTCGGGTTAAAGGTCAGCCCCTGGCTGTTGACCTTATCCGGTACCCACTGGCTACCTTCTTTGTGCAATACGCCGCTAAGTTCCGTGGTCAGGAAGCGTTCAATACGCCCGCTGTCCTTGCGTATAAACTCGGCCAGCATCGGCAGAGAGGCATCGCTTTTACTGGCGGCAAACGGGAAACGACCGTCAAAGGCAGTTTGCCAGTTCGCGACAACTGACCGGCTCCATTTGTCATTCAGACTGGCTGACCTCCTCCTAAATCCGAGTGCATCCCCGGATAAACCACTTCAAGGCTGTTCGCCGGATACTTACCATCCGGGCGGCGAATCGAATCCAGCGGGAAGCAGAGCCGCTGCTCATGAGAAGAGACCAGGTGAACGCACTTCTTAATCAACCCGCCGTAAATCTTCTCAGCCGGCAGCTCCTGGGTCCCGTTCGCCCAGCCCATATGCCCTTCCACCACCGGGGCGATATGCGCCACACCCACAGAGGCCACGGTATCCAGCAGGCCGAGGAACTCAACGCTGAGCGGAATTTTCAGCCCCTCCACCGCCAGACACTGCTCGGGTTTGTCTTTTCCCTCCTCAGGCTTTGGCAGCAGCTCACTGAGCCAGTTAACAAAAGCCCTCGCCGCTGCTGCCCCGCGCGAGAAGCCGTACACGTAAAGTTTGATCCCTAACAGCTTCGGCTTTCCAGGTTCGACAGGCACCCGGGCCTTTTGCAGATCTGGTGTCATCTCTTTCAGCAGGCTCTGGAAGGTCTCAAAACGGTTGGCCGCTCCGGTCAGCCCAAAGGACGCCATAGAGGTCGCCATTTTATCAACCGCGCTCCAGCTTTCGTCGTCCGAGAGCGTATCCAGGCCCATCGTCCGCTTCAGGGCATCGATAATCCGCAGCAGACCCCAGTTGATACGGTCCTCCCCTTGGGTCGCTGCCGCCAGCCCCATCATGCTGAAATCCAGATCGTTCACCTCGGGGAAAGGCGTCCCGACGCCGGGGATATAATATTTGTAGTACTTATCCTCGCCGCTGCCGCGGGCATCCAGCAACTCCGCTGTTTTACTCGCCAGCCCTCCGGCATAGCCCTGGCCGATAGTGGCGCGGAACAGACGGGCAATATTGGTGGGGTGCTTCGGGTCAGCAATATATAAATCATGATTAAGGTTATTGCCGGTACCGTCGAAAAACAGGCTGATATGCAACGTTTTACAGCACGGGGGCTCCACGCGTCGCCCGGCGGCCAGACACAGTTCCTGCCGCCAGGCCAGCTCGTGACTGTCCTGCTGCGCGCAGTTTGTACCGACCAGCGCAGCCTGAGTGGGTAAACGCCCCTGAGCCGGAAACGCCGGCGGGAACCACGCCAGTTCGGTGATTATTTCGGACATACTCTGGGCTCCGGCATCTTAAGAGGCTCTTTGATCGGGTGTTCCGGATGGCCATAGTTCGCACAGCTGGTCGTCACTTTCACCTCATCGCAGGGCAGAAAATGCACTGTGATCCCGCAGGTTTCCTGCCCCGAATAGTCCGGTACCGGTACCACCGCGCTGTGCTGGCGATTATTAGCACTCATTTTTTTTTCCCAGGCCAAATACTTTTCCGTATTTGCAAATCCCGGAAATCCTTTTGTAGATGCTTCACCACTTTCCCAGTCAATTTTTACCGTCATTCCGGGCCGCCACTTCGCCGGCACACCATAGCAGCAGCCACCACCTCCCCCCTGCCAGGGGCCAATAGCATCAATGCCGGACTGACCATCGACGCTGAAATGGTTGATGGCCCATTTGGTATGGTTGATTGCCTCTATGGTTCCACCACCACCCCGGCTTTCCGCGTTCGCCTGCTGCTGGCTGCAGCCCGTCAGCAACACGGCACTCAGTACCACGAGGTAATGTCGTATTTTCATTTTATATTCCTTTAATAAAGAAACAGATGATGTGCGTCCTGCTTAGCCATGCCCCTGTGGGATGGCATGGCTAAGCATTACAAAAGGGGAATAAAGGCCAGACGGTGATTAAGATTATTGCCGATTCCGTAGAAAAACTTCGATATTCAATGCTTTATAAAATCTCGCAGTTGTCCTGCTGCGAGCAGTTTTTACCAGCCAGCGCAGCCTGAATGGGTAAACGCCCCTGAGCCGGAAACGCCGGCGGGAACCACGCCAGATCGGTAATTATTTCGGACATACTTTTGGCTCCGGCATCTGCAGCGGCTCATTAATTGGATAGCCTGGTCTGCCAGGGCTCACGCAGCTTGTAGTCACCCTGACTTCATCGCAGGGCATAAAGTGCACCGTGATCCCACAGGTTTTTTGCCCCGTATAGTCCGGTACCGTTACCACCGCGCTATGCTGGCGATTATTAGCACTCATTTCTTTTTCCCATGCTCGATACTTAGCCGTATCTGCAAACCCAGGAAAGCCTTTCATTGAGGCTTCTCCGCTTTCCCAGTCAATTTTGACCGTCATACCCGGCCGCCACTTCGCCGGCACACCATAGCAGCAGCCACCACCTCCCCCCTGCCAGGGGCCAATAGCATCTATACCCGACTGACCGTCGACGCTGAAATGGTTGATTGCCCATTTTGTATGGTTGATGGCGACAATAACCCCGCCACCGCCGCTTCGGGTTCCGGCTTTCGCCGCCGGCTGACTGCAGCCCGTCAGCAACACGGCACTCAGTACCACGAGGTAATGTCGTATTTTCATTTTGTATTCCTTTAATAAAGAAACAGATGATGTGCGTCCTGCTTAGCCATGCCCCTGTGGGATGGCATGGCTAAGCATTACAAAAGGGGAATAAAGGCCAGACGGTGATTAAGATTATTGCCGATTTCGTAGAAAAACTTTTATATTCAATGCTTTATAAAATATCGCGGTTGTCCTGCTGCGCGCAGTTTTTACCAGCCAGCGCAGCCTGAGTGGGTCAACGCCCCTGAGCAGGAAACACCGGCGGGAACCACGCCAGTTCGGTAATTATTTCGGACATACTCTGGGCTCCGGCATCTTAAGAGGCTCTTTAATCGGGTGTTCCGGATGGCCATAGTTCGCACAGCTGGTCGTCACTTTTACCTCATCGCAGGGCAGAAAATGCACCGTGATCCCGCAGGTTTCCTGCCCCGAATAGTCCGGTACCGGTACCACCGCGCTATGCTGCTTATTCTGGGCCTTCATTTTTTTTTTCCAGGCCAGATATTTATCCCAATTTTCGTAACCGGGGAAATCCATTGAGTATCCCACACCAGTTTCCCAGTCAATTTTGACCGTCATACCCGGCCGCCACTTCGCCGGCACGCCATAGCAGCAGCCGCCCCCGCCGCCCTGATACGGCCCGATGATGTCTATTCCCGACTGACCGTCGACGCTGAAATGATTGATTGCCCATTTGGTATGGTTGATTGCCTCTATGGTTCCACCACCACCCCGGCTTTCCGCGTTCGCCTGCTGCTGGCTGCAGCCCGTCAGCATCAGGGCCCCCAGTACCACGAGGTAATGTCGTATTTTCATTTTATATTCCTTTAATAAAGAAACAGATGATGTGCGTCCTGCTTAGCCATGCCCCTGTGGGATGGCATGGCTAAGCATTACAAAAGGGGAATAAAGGCCAGACGGTGATCAAGGTCATTACCGATTCCGTAGAAAAACTTCGATATTCAATGCTTTATAAAATCTCGCAGTTGTCCTGCTGCGAGCAGTTTTTACCAGCCAGCGCAGCCTGAGTGGGTAAACGCCCCTGAGCCGGAAACACCGGCGGGAACCACGCCAGTTCGGTGATTATTTCGGACATACTTTTGGCTCCGGCATCTGCAGCGGCTCATTGATTGGATAGCCCGGTCTGCCAGGGCTCACACAGCTTGTAGTCACCCTGACTTCATCGCAGGGCATAAAGTGCACCGTGATCCCACAGGTTTTTTGCCCCGTGTAGTCCGGTACAGGTACCACCGTGCTGTGCTGCTTATTCTGGGCTTTCATCTTGTTTCGCCAAACATTGTATTTTTCCCTATTTGCAAACCCCGGAAATCCCTTTGAGCCTCCAACCCCCGTTTCCCAGTCGATTTTAACCGTCATTCCCGGCCGCCATTTCGCCGGCACGCCGTAGCAGCAGCCACCGCCGCCGCCCTGATACGGCCCGATAATATCAATCCCCGACTGACCATCGACGCTGAAATGATTGATTGCCCATTTGGTATGGTTGATGGCGACAATAACCCCGCCACCGCCGCTTCGGGTTCCGGCTTTCGCCGCCGGCTGACTGCAGCCCGCCAGCAGCAGGGCACCCAGTACCACGAAGTAATGTCGTATTTTCAATTTGCATTCCTTTAATGAAGAATCAGATGATGTGCGTCCTGCTTTGCCATGACTTTTCGGAACGACATGACTAAGCATTACCGAAGGCGAGCAGCCACATAACCCCACTTTCAGACGTCTGCTGAAGGTCGTCCGGTCAGGGTCCCAATCACCCAATCCTCTCGCTCTTCATCCAGTATCATCCCTTTGGCGGTAGCGGATAACATACCGTTGAAACAGGCAGTAAAACGCTGATCCTGAGAGGAAAATCCAGCATCGGGAACATTACGATGGCGAAGCATGAGCTTGACGTCGCAGATGCACATCAGGGCTTCAAACTGGCTATCGCTTAAGGCGATGTTCTGACACTTCTCGTTGATTCCAGGCTGGGCTCTCGTCAATCTGCGTGGTCAGGCCGTAATGGCGATGAAGGCGCCTGCTGACCTGTGACAGCTTCATTTCTGCAATGGTACGCATCGCAGCTTCCGCCAGCGGGCGGTAAATCACGGTCTGGAAGCGAGCCAGCAGTGCGGGCTGAAAGTGGTCGCGTAAAATCGGGTGCAGCAGTTCCTGCAGATCGCCTTCCGTGGCCTCCGGCTGCTCATCAAGCAACTGCATCAGTGGGTCGCTGCCAAGGTTGGAGGTCATCAGGATAACGGTATTGCGGAAGTCGATTTCGCGGCCTTCGCCGTCGCGCATAAAGCCGCGGTCAAAGACCTGATAGAACAGGTTCATGACGTCGTGATGCGCTTTCTCGACTTCATCCAGCAGGATCACGCTGTAAGGGCGTTTACGTACCGCTTCGGTGAGGATGCCGCCCTGGCCGTAACCGACGTAACCCGGCGGCGAGCCTTTCAGCTGCGATACGGTGTGTGGCTCCTGGTATTCGGAGAGGTTAATGGTAATCAGCGACTTCTCGCCGCCGTACAGCACATCCGCCAGCGCCAGGGCGGTTTCGGTCTTGCCCACGCCACTCGGCCCGACCAGCAGGAACACGCCCTGGGGGCCGTTCTCTGACGTCAGCCCGGTCTTCGCTGCACGCAGGCGCTGCGCAATGGCATGGAGGGGAGCATCCTGACCCACCACACGCCGGCCCATTTCATTTTCCAGCGTCAGCAGTCCGGCCTGTTCATCTTTCATCAGTGAGGAGAGTGGCACACCCGTCCAGTCAGCAATAACGTTCGCAACCGTACGGGTGTCCACATCCACCTGAACCAGCACGTCGCCCTGCTGTGCCTGCTCAAGCTGCTGCTGCAGGCCGGAAATGTTAGCCTGATTGCTGATATCCTGCCGGCCGGCTATCAGTTGCTGCGCCAGCGCCTTTTCACTGCTGAATCGCGCTTCCTGTTCTCCGATGCGCACATCCAGTTCCGTCCGCAGCTGTTCAATGACACCCAGGCGATCACCATGACGGTTGCTGCCGGCGGCGATGTCGTCCAGCAGCGCCTGCTCTTCCAGCGCCAGTGCGGTAAGCCGTGCCTTAAGGCGTACAATCTGTTCCGGCACCGTATCAAGACTCATGCGCACTCGGGCATCGTCCGTCTCGCGGAACGATTTCCACTTGATGTATTCGGCGCGGTCAAAGTAGTTGCCGATGTCCCTGATGGCCGCCACCTCCTCCATGCTCTCTTTCAGGAAGAATTTCGGGCCGGCAGAGCCGATAAACGGCATGTGCGCGGCGGCAGACACTTTGGAAATACTGCGCAGCAGGGCGACATCCTGCGCAGACGCATCAAATTCGTAAGCGGAAATCAGCGCGGCAACCGGCTCCCCGCCCGGCGTGTCATACTCATCGATATAGGTGTGTTTATAGAGGCCGCTCTGGATGATTTCCGGGCTGTCTTCGAAGTCCTGACGCAGGTCTTCTTTGGACATATCCAGCAGCTCAATCTTCACGTTCTGGCGGAAATCGGTTTTGTCGACAAGGGATTTGACGCCGCGCCACAGGCTCTCTGTTGCCTGAAAGGCCTCATGGTGCATGACGGCGTCAAGCTGGCGGCTAATCTGCCAGTCCAGCTCCGCGATATGGTGGTCAATCAGGTGTTTGTCGAGTTTTTCAACCTTTGAGCCCGCCCTGGTCAGGCACTCCAGAAAAACCTGCATGCCCGCCGTCAGCCGCTCGTCCGCCGTGGCCTCCGACATCGCCTGCGCGTCCTGCCAGGTGTCCAGCGCACTCAGCGCGGCGACCGGCGTCAGATTGATTTTTTCAAACAGCGAGGCATAAATCCCGCCGGCTGCAGGACGTTCCTGCACCACACCTTCGCCAGCCGCGGCACTGCCGTTTTGTACAGACATCAGCATCTTCCTTATTAATCCGTTAAATCGTTATGGCTGTTCAGGGGCCAGGGCTGAAAGTTCGGCTCTGAGCTCTGCGCTTAGCGTCGGGTCGAGCAGGATGTTTTCCAGTGCTTTGCGGAACGTCTGGTTGTCCAGCAGGTTCGCCTTTAAATCACGCAGTAAACTTCGCATGGAAAGCATGGCTTTCAGCTGGGGAATCTGGCGGGAGACCTGTTCCGGGGTGAAATCCTTCATGCTACGGAAGGTCAGGCTGATGTTGTCTTCGCTGCCGTCACCGGCCAGCGTGTTTTTAACCGTCAGGTTTACTTTCGGGGAATATTCAGAAAGCACGGCGTCAAAGTTATTTTTATTCAGGTTAATTTTTTTGCGCTCGGACAGGGGCGCAGACGCCTGACCGTTACTGAAGTCGCCCGCCACCAGTAATTTCAGCGGGAGCTCGGTTTTTTTGCCTGCGCCTCCCGTGTGCAAATCAAGTTTTAAATTAATGCGCGCTTTGGGTATTTCGGACTGAAAGGAAGAGTCAGACATGGTTGTCCCTGTTCTATGAATTGACAGAAGCGGTCAGTGCCAGTGAGAAATAAACGGAAAAGTAAGACCCGGCCAGAACAGCTTCACGTTTCACGTCATCCGACGTAAATCAGAAATCCGGAATTAAAAGCGGGCGTATTCCCTTCACCAGCATGTCGACACGGTATTTCTGAGTCATTTGTCTGAAATGAAAAAATTCAGATAAAACCCAGTAGGCGGAGTGTAGGAACGTTGAATGCCTGAGCGTAAACGGAAAGATGTAACAGAATATTACCGATGCTGATTTTAACAAGCCCGAATCATCATGATGATTTATAAGAATTTTCCTGCGAATCCCGATAAGGTCTTACAGAATAAGGGTGTGCAGTAAGCGGCTGATTTACATTAATCACTAAGCAGTACGATTTTCCATCAGTTGCGCGAAATATCTGATTTATGGCTTTATTCAATAAACGGGAAGCAGGAGAAGATAAATATTTAAAAAAACAAACAGCATTTACTGTGTTTCAATAAAAATTAATCGCTTGGTTAAATCGGTGTTATTTATTTTGCTGAACTAAAATGACAACGCTGGTTAACAGATTGTTTCCGGAATAGTGAAATGACGCGTGCAATGACACGATATGAATGAGGGGGAAATAGAAATCACGTCTGCGACCTGCACATGTTAGCCGCTGCTGAATAAACATGAGCAGGAACAACAATCGTTCGGATGCAGACAGAGTGAGTCAGACAATGATGAGATGTGCAGCGTTTAACAGAATTATTTAATGCTCCGGCGGTCATGCGTCCAGGTACTATATCTCTGCACAGGTAATCGGATTTCTGGAACCCCTCATGCTCTGCTGCTTACTTTTCCTGTCAGCCATCGTTCCGGGCTTTAAGTAAATTAACCGGCCAATACGGGCTGTCTGGCCCGGATCCAACCGGTTTATGCTCAGTCACAGGAGATAGCGCTTAACTTTATACCGCAGCCGTAAAGTCTGCTCGCTCACGTTATATTCGCTTCAGCACGCCACCCACACCGCTCCGGCGTCCGCTGATTTCACGCACTGCGCCACCCAGCGCACGCCCGCTAATCCGGCATGCACATCGGGATACCAGAAATCCTCAAGGAAGGCAGAGTCGTGGCGATCGGTCGCATCCATTGCCAGTGCGAAGCGACGATAAAGATTCGACCAGGCTTCAAATAATCCCTCGGTGTGCCCTCCGCCAATGCGGTCCTCTTCCAGCGCGCGCGGGCTGAGATAGCCCATGCCGCGCTCCAGAATCCGCACGGGTTCGCCCTGCACTTCGTATCGCAGCTGGTTTGGCTGCTCATCCCACCACTCCAGACTGGCCTTCGATCCGACCACGCGGATCTTCTGCCCATGCATCGATCCGGCATTTACCGCCGACGCCCAGAGCGTGCCGACCGCGCCGTTGTCATACTCCATCATCATAAAGGCGTTATCCTCCAGTGGTGCACGCGACGTGACAAAGCTCTGGCGGGAACAGAGCAGACGCGTCACTTTTAACTGCGGCAACATCGTTTCAGCGATAAATAGCGGATGCGTCGCCAGATCGCCTAACACGTAACTCGGGCCAACAAAACGCGGATCGACCCGCCAGCGGGTGCTTTCACTCTGTAGCTCCACCGCTTCATTATGGAAGCCATGAGCAAACTGCATATTCACGATGCGGATCTCTCCCAGGGCCCCTTCGGCAATCATCTCTCTGGCCTGATGAACCAACTGATGCCCGGCATAACCATAAGTGACGCCAATAATTTTCTGCTTCTCACGACTTAGCTGCTCCAGCTCATCGGCCTCTTCGACCGTAAAACAGAGCGGCTTCTCGCATACAACATGTAGCCCGGCATTGAGTGCCGCCCGACAGATGGCGAAATGGGTATTGTTAGGTGTGGCGATCGACACCGCTTCTATGCCATCTTCGCGCCCTGCTTCCCCGGCGAACAGGCTGGCATAATCGGGATAACAGCGTTCAGGTGCCACACCCAGCGCCTGACCGAACTCGCGCCCACGTACCGCATCAAGATCAAACGCGCCCGCCAGCAGCACAAAGTTACCGTCACGCTGTGCCGCCGAACGATGGATATATCCAATCTGACTGGTGCCGCCGCCACCGATCATGCCCCAGCGAAGTGAGCGATTAGCCGCTTTTTTACCGTTAATCATGCTGTTGTCCTCAGAATCCGGTTGATCGGAGATAGTCCAGGCTGGCTTTAACATCCCGCAGGCTGGTGTCGGCATGGCGCGGATCACGCTCCTGTTCGATGGTGATCCAGCCCTGATAATTACGCTCAGTCAGCAGCCTACGCACCGCCGGATAGTCGATTGCGCCCTGCCCGAGCGGACACATCACGCCCTGTGCGCAGGCGGTGAAAAAGTCGAGTCCGCGAGAGCGCGCGTCACGCCAGATCTGCTGATTGACGTCTTTAAAATGAAGGTAATCGATGCGCGACCAGTACTGTTCCAGCGACGCCACCGGATCCATGCCGGCGTAATAGAGATGGCCCGTATCCAGGCATAAACCAGCGACCTCATGCGGAATGTCAGAGACCAGCTGCGCCAGCTCATCGGCAAACTCTATGCAGCCACCCGCATGCGGATGGATCACTGGCCGCACGCCATACTCCTGCCAGGCAATCTCGCTCAGAATAGTGATGTGCTGCATCATGCACTGCCAGTCATCCGCGGAAAGGCGTGGCGCTTTTTCTGACTGACCCGCATATTTCGCCCGCTCCGGATTGCCGAAGTCGATGATCACCAGATAAGGCGCGCTGGCTCCAGGTGTTCTGGCGGCTGTCGGCACGCTGGCGAGCGTGCGACACAAATTGTGAGTCAGCGTTACCAGCGCCGGAAAATGCGCCTCACTGACTAAATCATCAAAAATCGTCCCCGCCACCAGCGAAAGCGAGTGGGCATTAAGCTGCCGGGTCAGCTCATCGGCATTCACTGGCAGATAACCCCAGGGGCCGAGTTCGATGCTGGGGTAGCCAGCCTGCGCGGCCTCGGTCAGGACTTTGTGAAACGGCGGTAGCCAGGGATTAGCGGGATCATCCACGCCCCAGCTACAGGGCGCATTAGCAATATGAAAGGTCATGATATCTGCCTGTGCAGTGAGAACTGCGGGCAGTATCAAATAAAAATTTCATCCTGGACAACAGTGAAAGTTTCATTTTTTGATAGAGATCGCGTTTAAAAATTGCGATAAATGATAGATTACTATCAAATATAGGCTAACCTGCTCTTTTTACAGGTTTTCACGCGTCACGATCTCAAACGGCACGGTGACCTGCGCAAAATGGTCGTGCTGCTCCGATCGGCTGTGGAGACAGGTATGTATGACCGCCTCTGCCATGGCATCAAGGCGATGACGCAGCATCAGCGTGATGGTGCCGTCAATCAGCGCCAGTTCATCACCCGGCAGCGGACCGTGGCACAGCAGGTCGATCTCCCGGCGCCCGCTCTCACGCAGTGCCCGCACCACACCCTCTATGCCGCCGCAGGGCGCATAAATCATCACCAGATCATCATGGGTCTCCAGCAGTTGGCGGGTTGCCTGATAGCCACCCTCTGACGACTCAAAAGTCTTTAACGGTTCCAGTACCCGCTGACGGATGCCCGACTCACGCAGATAGGAGCGAAAACTGATCTCGCTGCTCTCCTGGCAGGTAAAGCGGTGATCGCCCAGCAGTACTCCGACGCATCCCGGCTCACGCAGCAGATGCTGCGCCATCCATGCGGCAGTGCGCCCCGCTTTTTGATTATCAATGCCGATAAACCCCGCATGCTCACAGGGCGAGAAATCGGAGAACAGCGCGTAGACTCGTACGCCCAGTCGTGACACATCCTGAATGGCGTGACGAATCAGCGGATGGTCCAGCGCCACCAGCGCAATCACATCGCTGCGCTGAGCCAGCTGACGCAGCGACTGCGCCACCGCGTCCACTTCGTGAATGTCATGCCAGCAGAATTCAGGTTCGCGGCCCTGTGGCTGCTGCATCTTAAGCTGCTGATTCAGCGCTTCGCCCAGTTGCTGATAAAATGAATAGCGGGCAGGCAGCAGGATAAAGCTCACGCGCAGTGGAGTCTCTGCCAGGGTCGGGATGGCCTGACTGTGTGCCTGCGTCAGGCGATAACCCAGCTCGCGCGCCGCCGCCAGCACTTTCTGTTCAGTCACGCTGCGAACCGGCGCACGGCGGTTCAGCACCCGGTCTACCGTCGCCACACCCACGCCCGCCGCCTGCGCGATCGCGGTCATCGTCACTTTAGACATTATCCTTCTCCCTGCTGCTATCGGTAGCGTTAGCTGACGGCTACGCTTTTAGATTCTGTTAAATAAGCCATCAACACTTTATCGTGACACGGCCATTTCCTCTCATTTTTTTGATAGAAAATCAGTGCTAACCTTGATCACCCTCTCAAAATGAAACATTCATTTCTTTCTGCATTCTCTTCAAAACATCTATTTGCTAAAACGGATAAAAATCCCACACCGATTCGGTTGATGGGATCACATCATTAAAAGGTTAGAGCGACGACGGCGGGCTTTCTATAGTGGAGTCCTGAGCACCACCTGCCCGTACGTAAAAAAGGAAAAGCTATGTTCCCTTCAACGCTTCCGGCTCCACGCATAACGGATGCCAGCCAGGTTCCACGACTGCGCTGGGGCATTATCGGGCCAGGCTGGATAGCCGATCATTTTGCCCATGCGCTGCGTCGGCATACCCGGCAGCAGATCACGGCAGTCGCCGCACGTGACCCGGCAAAAGCGCAGGCCTTTGCCGACAAATGGGCAATCGGCCATGCCACAGACAGCCTGGATGCGCTGCTGGCGCGGGAGGATGTTGATGCGGTCTATATCGCTACGCCTCACAACCACCATTTCCCCGATGGTCTGCGCGCGATTGCCGCCGGAAAGCCTCTGCTGATTGAAAAGCCGCTGGCGCTGAATGCGCAGCAGGCTACGCAACTTAAACAGGCCGCCGCTGCCGCGAACCTGCTCTGCATGGAGGCGATGTGGTGCAACTTCACGCCGAAGTATGACGTTATTCGTCAGTTGCTGGAGGATGGCGTGCCCGGTGACGTCCAGACGCTGATAGCCGATCACGGGGAGTTTTTCACGCCGGATCATCGCATTTTCAACGCCGATCTGGCGGGCGGCCCAATGCTTGACCTCGGCAGTTATCTGGTGGCGCTGAGTGTGTTTGTGGGCGGCGGTGCGCCTGACACGATCGTCGCCCGTGGTCAGCCCGTCCCGAATGGCCGCGTTAACGGTCAGACGTCGATGCTGTTTACCCATCGGCACGGCATGCAGTCGGTACTGAATACCACGCTGTTCAGCAACACGCCAGGCGGTGCGGTGATCGCCGGTCGCGACGCCACGCTGGAGCTGACGGGCCAGTTCTATGCGCCTGGTAACTTCACCCTGACCTCCAGCGACCGGCGTCACTGCCTGCAATGGCAGGAACCCACTAATCGGTATGAACAGCTCAGCCATGAAATTAACCACTTCGCCTGGTGTATCGGCCAGAACCTGACCGACTCCCCTGTCCATTCGCTTGACCAGGCGATTATCACCCTGGCTGCGATGGACAACGTCAGGCAGCAGATTGGCATCACCTTCAATGAAGAACAGCAACTTTAATGTGCCCGGAGCAGAAAGATGAAAATCGCTTTTGATGTGGATGTAATCAAAGATTTAGGCATCACCCGTATGGTTCATCAGGTGGCCGACTGGGGATACAAATATATCGAACAGTCGCCACATCCGCAGATCAACCCGTTTTATAAACATCCTAAAGCCAGCCGTGAAATCATCACCGAGTATAAAAATGCGTTAAGCGCCACCGGGCTGGAGATCTCCTCGTTTATCGTTGTTTACCGATGGTCAGGTCCGGATGAGCTGCGCCGTCAGGCAGCGGTGAAGAACTGGAAGCGGATGATTGAGATTGCGGTTGAGATGGGTGTGCAGGTGATTAACACCGAACTCTCCGGCACCCCTAACGAACCGGAAATCTGTGAAGAGATGTTCTATCGCTCAATGGAAGAGCTGTTGCCGATCATCGAACGTGAAGGCATCCGCGTCGAAATTCAGGCGCATCCGTGGGATTTCTGCGAAGAGAACAACGAAACCGTGGATATCGTGAAGTCGTTCCGCAGCGATAACGTAAAGTATATCTACAGCGCGCCACACACTTTCTTCTATGACAAAGGCAAAGGGGATGTGAAACCGATGCTGGAGTACGCGGGTGACGATCTGTCGCACATGCTGATCGCCGATACCATGAACCATACAAAACACTGTCGCTATATCGTTAACCCGCCAGGCGTGGATGCCACCATCCACCAGCATGTTGGCGTGGGCGAAGGCGAAGTGGACTTCGATACCCTGTTCAAAACGCTGCGCGACACCGGCTTTGCTACCCGCACCCATAAAGTCGGCGGTGAACCGATCATCGCAGCGTCTCTGTTTGGCTATCCGGAAAAGATGAAAGTTCAGGCGATTGAAACCCGCGAACTGATTGAGCGCGAACTGCTGTAACCGACCTGCCGTGCAGTCATGGCTGGCTGCACGGTAATGTCTGTTCAGGATAACAAACGCCCCGCCTGACACACTTTTATTCACTTTTCTCTGATGCCGCGACCCGCCTGAGCTCGCCCCGTTTTAGCACACCCTCGCACAGCCAGCAGAGTTAAACCCCCTTTGCAGCACCTGCTACACTCCAGACCAATACCACACCATAAGGCGAACTTTCATTATGTCGGAAAATGCATATCAGCCCGCAAAAGTCTGGACCTGGGACCCTGAAGCCAAAGGTAACGGCGCGAAAACTAATCGTCCGTTCGCAGGTCCCACCCATGAAAAAGCGTTGCCGGTCGGTAAACATCCTTTACAGCTCTATTCGCTCGGCACGCCTAACGGCCAGAAAGTCACCATCCTGCTGGAAGAGCTGCTGGCACTTAACGTCAACGATGCTGAATATGATGCCTGGCTGATCCGTATCGGCGAAGGTGATCAGTTCTCCAGCGGTTTTGTCGATGTGAACCCGAACTCGAAAATCCCTGCGCTGAGCGACCACTCCGCAACGCCGCCGATTCGGGTATTTGAATCCGGCAATATTCTGCTCTATCTGGCGGAAAAGTTTGGCTACTTCCTGCCGAAAGATATCGCTGGCCGTACTGAAACCTTGAACTGGCTGTTCTGGCTGCAAGGCTCAGCGCCTTATCTCGGCGGCGGTTTCGGTCATTTCTATCACTACGCGCCAGAAAAAATTGAGTACGCCATCAACCGCTTCACACTGGAAGCGAAGCGTCAGTTTGATGTGCTGGATCGTCGGCTGGCTGATAACCGCTATCTGGCGGGTGATGACTACACCATCGCTGACATCGCCACCTGGCCGTGGTACGGCAACATGGTGCTGAATGACCAGTATGGCGCAGCCGAATTCCTGGATGTGCAGTCCTATAAAAATGTGGTTCGCTGGGCGAAAGAGATCGCACAGCGTCCTGCCGTTATTCGTGGCCGCAAGGTCAACCGCGTCATGGGCGACCCGGCCGATCAGCTGCATGAGCGTCATGATGCGGCTGACTTCGATACCAAAACCCAGGATAAAAAAGCGTAAGGAGAGACCTGTGAGTGCATACGTTGTATTTATTCGTGATAACACCCTGAACCAGGACGAAATGGCGATCTACGCCGAGAAAGCGGGCCAGGCGCGCGGCGATCATCAGATCAACCCTCTCGCCTTTTATGGCGAGCTGGAAACGCTGGAAGGTCAGGAAGCAGAAGGTGTGGTAATTCTGGAATTCGCGAGCCGTGAAGAAGCACATGCATGGTATGACAGCCCGGAATATCAGGCTGCCAAAGCGCACCGTCTGAAAGGCGCGAACTATCGCGTGGTGCTGGTCGAGGGTGTAGCTAAGTAAGACTTCAGGCGGCAGCGATGCCGCCTTTTTTATTGCAGCGTGATACGCGCCACGCCATCCAGAAGCTGATGGCTGTGGTCGTCATTGAAGCCCTGCTTCAGAGTCACATACAGTGTCTGGCCGTCCGGTGAGACCAGCAGGCTTTCTGGATGCCCCTCAAACGACCAGCTGTTTTTCACTTCATACGTGGTGCCATCCAGCTGCAGCACCTTCTTCGATTCGCGCTGGCTGATATAAATCTCATTGCGCTTACCGTTAAACTTAATCCCCACTGAATCGCCTGGATCAAGGCGCTGAATCACCTTGCCGCTGCGCTCATCAAACACCAGGGTATTTTTCTCTTTGGCGTTATCCGTGACAAACAGGCGACCGGTTGCCGGATCTTCTGCCATATTCAGGAACTGAGTGTCCTGCCCATCACCTGCCGTCAGGCGCTGCTCGATTTTGTGATTGCGCGGATTGATCACCAGGATTTCACCGCTGCCGTTCGCCGCATAAATGCGATCGCTGACTGGCGAGAAGATAATGCCTGTAACACCTTTGCCAGCATTTTTAATCCGGGCTTTCAGCGTCAGGGTTTTCGCATCAACGACCCAGATCACGCCAGGTTCGTCTGCGCCGCCGACATAGAGCAGCCCGTCATGCAGAAAGATCTCGCGGGTTTTCACCGGCGATCCTTTCTCATTCTTCTCGTCAAACATCAGGCGCTTCAGCACGTTGCCGGTATCGGGATCGATCTTAGCGATGCCACCATCCACTGATTGGGTGGTGTAAAGCGCGCTGCCATCCTGTCCACTGCTCAGACCCGCATTTTTCAGATCGTAATGCCCCGCCCCGGTGCTCTGCAGCGTGGTGCCATCAAGACGATAGATCATACCGCCACTGATATCCTTGCCCTCGGGCGCACTGGCCACATAGAGCGTATTTTTGGCGGGCAGATACGCCATCTCATATAATCCGTCGCCCAGCTCGCGCTGAATCAGATTGTCGGGGCTGGAGGGCTGCATCACCATCAGCGCATTGCCATCCACTTTTTTCGCTCTCATCTGGCACGCCGTCAGGCTGAAGGTGGTGACTATCGCCAGTGCGAGTGCCGCTTTACGCGAGCTGAACAACGCTTTCATAGTTAACTCCCCTATCCATCTGCTGCTCCCGGCAGGCCGCAACACAGCGGGCAGGCAGGGAAGAAAAAGAATGAGAATCATACGCATCACTAAAAAGGGTGTAAACGCAACGGCACCCTGAAGCAACCGAATCAGCTTAATGCGGTATATTTATTGTCCACAGGCGCTTTTCTGTGCCCGTCACTCAATTTATAACCTCGACTAATCAACAACCTGAAGATTATTCTGCAAAAACGCCACAAACGCGGTAATACGAGCCGGAAGCTGGCGTTGCGCCTGCCAGACCGCAAAGATATCACCATCAGGTGCCTGCCAGTCCGGTAGCACCGGCAACAATTCGCCCGCAGCCAGGCTGTGTTGCGCATCCCACCAGGAACGCAGCAGAATGCCATGTCCATCCATCGCCAGCCGCATCGCTACTTCACCATCGTTGGTGATCAGGCTGCCGCGCACTTTCTGGCTGATGCTCTGTTCACCGCAGGTCAGCCGCCACAGGGTAAAATCGCTGTCGTGCTGACGCAGTAAAATGCAGTTGTGCTGCGCCAGATCGCGCACAGTGGCAGGCAGGCCGTGCCGGGCAGCATAGGCGGGCGAACAGCAGAGGATACGCGGATTGGTTCGCAGCTTACGTGCCACCAGCCGCGAGTCAGGCGGCTCCCCAACGCGGATATCGATATCCATGTGCGCATCAAGAAAATTAAGCGGCTGGCTGCTGAGTTGTAACGACAGTGAGAGCTGCGGATGCAGCGCGGCAAAAGCCGAGACGCAGGGCGCGATATGGCGACGGCCAAAACCAAAGGAGGCGTTGATGTTGAGGGTGCCGCGCAGCTGGGCTGTTTCACCGCTGACCGCCTCTTCCAGCGCCGCAAGCTGATCCAGCAGCGGACGCGCGCCCGCCAGATAACGGCGGCCTTCCGGCGTCAGTTCCAGCCGGCGTGTGGTGCGGCGCAGCAATTGCACACCAAGGCGCTGCTCCAGCTGGCTCAGACGTTTGCTTACCGCTGCCAGTGACAGGCCCAGTTCGCGCGCCGCCGCAGTCAGACTATCCAGCGCGGCCAGGCGAACAAAGAAGGCTAAGTCATCAGTGGAGGTGCGGGATTCTCTACTTTGATTCAACAATGGATTGCCTTTCAGGCTCATTATTTCCCCGGAATCGACAGTTATACTGCGTACACAATTCGAACATCAACCGGAAAGGTGCCCTGTGACTGATAAAATCTACTCTATTGCTGTGATCCCTGGCGATGGCATCGGCAAAGAAGTGATGCCGGAAGGCGTCCGTGTAATGAATGCGGCTGCTGAGAAATTTAACATTCCGCTGCGCTGGGAGTGGTTCGATTACGCCAGCGCTGACTACTGGCAGCAGCATGGCAAAATGCTGCCTGACGACTGGTTTCCGCAGCTGAAAGCCTTTGACGCGATCTATTTTGGCGCGGTCGGCTGGCCCGATGTGGTGCCCGACCACGTTTCACTGTGGGGCTCGCTGCTACAGTTCCGCCGTGAGTTCGATCAGTACGTCAATCTGCGTCCGGTGCGACTGATGCCAGGGGTGAAAGCGCCGCTGGCAAACCGTCAGCCTGGCGACATCGACTTCTATGTGGTGCGTGAAAACACCGAAGGTGAATACTCCAGCGTGGGTGGCACCATGTTCCCTGGCACCGACCGTGAAGTGGTGATTCAGGAGACGGTAATGACGCGCACCGGTGTTGACCGCATCCTGAAGTTTGCTTATCAGCTGGCGCAGAGCCGGCAGAAGAAGCACCTGACCTCCGCCACCAAATCCAACGGCATCGCTATCACCATGCCTTACTGGGACAGCCGCGTCGAAGCGATGTCCGGCCAGTTCCCCGAGGTTCGCGTCGACAAGTATCATATTGATATTCTTACCGCCAACTTCGTGCTGCACCCGGACTGGTTTGATGTAGTGGTGGCCAGCAACCTGTTTGGGGATATCCTCTCCGATCTCGGCCCGGCCTGTACCGGCACCATTGGCATTGCGCCCTCCGCCAATATTAACCCGGAAGGCCTGTTTCCCAGCCTGTTTGAGCCGGTTCACGGTTCTGCGCCGGATATCGCAGGCAAAGGCATCGCCAATCCTATCGGGCAGATCTGGTGTGGGGCGATGATGCTGGAGCATCTCGGCTACAAAGCGGCGGGTGATGCGGTGTTAAATGCAATTGAACGTACGCTGGCGGCGGGAGAGCATCTGACGCGCGACCTCGGCGGCAACGCCAGCACCGAAGAGCTCGGCGCGGCCATCGCCGCCGCGCTGTAAATCAGTCCGGCAACTGCACCACGCATTCAGCATGCCAGCCTGGCGGTAACGGCGCGGGCCTGTTGATCACCAGGTTGTGCAGTTGCAGGTTCTCTACCCCGCGCGCAAACAGGCCCGGCAAACCGCCGGGATAGCGCTCTACGCCAAAGGCTTCACCGGTTTTCGGGTCAAGTTTGTAGGCGTTATCCAGCCCCATGCCGGTCGGTGAGTCGGGGTTACAGGGTGGTCGCACGTCATAGTGTCCCTGCGTCATCGGCGACACGGTCTGCCGCATCTGAAGCTGGCTGATAACCACATCGCGTATCCAGCCCGGTTCTGCCGCATGCAGATTAATCGCCCCTTCCGCCACGCCCGTCATGTTGCTGAACTGCACCTGCTCCACGACGCCAGGCGTGATGGCGGGATCGCGATGGCGCACAGAAATATGCAGCGGATCGGCTTTGCCCCAGTGACAGGGCGGCGCATGGTGACAGGCAAAGGTCAGGTTACTGAACAGCAGACGCCGCATTGCACCGCCGTCACGCGACAGAATGCCGATACCCCGGTTGGAATCAAAAATGGTGCAGCCGGTCACCGTGACATCTTCCACATCATCCCAGGTTTCGGTGCCGATTTTAAAGGCACAGCTGTAACTGCGAAGCAGGCAGTTGGTGATCATAATCTGCCGCGCCGGACGCCGCAGCGCAGCCGGTTTGTGGGTGGTTTTAATGCAGATAGCGTCATCAGCGGCACTGAGGTAGCTGTTGCTGACAAACACCGCCTCGCATCCGTCAATATCCAGCGCATCGGTATTCGGCATAGTCATCGCGTTGTCGATAGTGAGATGGTCGATATGCACATGGCGACAGCTCACCAGATGCACCGTCCACATTGGCGCCTGCACGATGGTAAAGGCGGTCAGCGTCACCTGCTCGCAATCTTCAAACACGATAATGCGCGGCCGGTCAGGACGCGGCAGGCGATAACCCTGCTCATCCCGCTCAGCGGCGAACCAGGCTTCACCCTCGCCATCGATGCGGCCAGTGCCGCTGATAGTGATATTGCGCTGGCCCAGCGCATAGAGCAGCACGTTATGGGACTTCTCAGCACAGCTGAGTGCCTGCACCGCCTGGTAGTCAGCCAGCCGCGGACTGGCGATCAGCACCGCACCCGCTTCCAGGTGCAGTTCAAAATCAGACGGCAGATTCAGGCAGCCGCTGCGATAACGCCCGGCAGGCAGGGTAAGACGCCCCCCGCCGGCCGCCGCAATCTGATCCATGGCGCGCTGCAGCACGGCCGTGTCCGGGGTTTCGCCATCGGCGACAGGATGAAAATCAGCAAGGGAAAGGTGCATCATGCGTCTCCCGCAGGATTGAGGAGGAGAAATTCCAGCACGACACGGCGCGGGAAACCTTTGTCTGGTCGCCAGTACGCCGTTTCGTGCGGGATATCACAAATTACTTCACGGCCCCTTCAGTGACGCCGCTGATAAACTTGCGCTGGAAAATCAGGAACACCACGATCAGCGGCATAATCACAATCATTGCGCCCGCCATCAGCACCGGAATGTCGATGGTGTTTTTGTTCTGGAAAAACATCATGCCAATCGGCAGCGTGCGCAGCTCATCCTTGTTGACCAGAATCAGTGGGATCAGAAACTCGTTCCAGGTCCAGATAAACAGCAGCAGCCCCAGCGTCGACAGCGTTGGCCAGATTGCCGGCACCAGAATGCCCCACAGAATTTTGACCCGCGACGCCCCATCCATCACCGCCGCTTCTACCAGCTCTTTCGGCACCTGCTGAAACGCGCTGGCGATCATCAGCGTGGTAAAGGGCAGCGACAGGGCGATTTGCGGCAGGATCAGCGCCAGATAGGTGTTGGTGAGCCCCATCCAGCGCAGCTCGTGATAGAGCGGAATGATAAAGGCTTCACTCGGCAGCACCATCCCCAGGGCCAGCATCGCCCCAATCACTTTTTTACCGGGGATCTTCAGCCA
This sequence comes from Pantoea jilinensis, assembly GCF_019104105.1. Classification (NCBI taxonomy): domain Bacteria; kingdom Pseudomonadati; phylum Pseudomonadota; class Gammaproteobacteria; order Enterobacterales; family Erwiniaceae; genus Pantoea; species Pantoea jilinensis. The sequence goes on from NZ_CP077746.1 coordinate 3,706,373, forward strand.
GGCGAAACCAAAACCAGCCAGAATACCCAGCAGCACGCTGAACAGTACGACCGGAATCACCACCAGCACCGAGTTGAGGAAGTAGACGTTAAAGTGTCCCTGCTGCCACGCGGTCACGTAGTTTTTGAAATTCAGCGAGGCTGGCAGCGTGAAGATGCCCTGAAACAGCTCCATCTGGGTTTTAAACGAGGTCATCAGCGCCATCAGAAACGGCAGAATCGTCATCAGCGCCACGATCCAGATCAGCGCGCGTGAAATCACCGGCGTGCTTCGCATCAGTAACGCTCCTTTAAGGCCAGATGAATCAGATAGTTGATCCCTAAAACAATAATCATGCTGAACACCGCCACCGACGAGGCGTAGCCAAAATAGTGCAGGTCAAAGCCCTGCTTATACATAAAGATGTTGGTGACCATGGTGGAGGTGCCTGGGCCGCCCTGCGTCATCACATAGACCAGGTCAAAGGCTTTCAGGCTGGCGATCACCGTCAGCAGCAGCGCAATCCGCAGCTCGGGCCGCAGGCCGGGCAACGTAATACGCATAAATTTCTGACGGCGCGATGAGCCATCCAGATCGGCGGCTTCCAGCAGTGAGGGATCCATACGCTGCAGGCCTGCCATAAACAGCACCAGACAGAAGCCGAAGAAGTACCAGGTCGCGACCAGACCGACAGCGGGCAGCGCCCAGGTAAAATCACCCAGCCAGGAGAGCGCCAGCTGGGGCAATCCGATCGCGCGTAATATCTGGTCGATGGGGCCAAACGCCGGGTTATAGAGCCAGCGCCATACTACACCCAGCACCGCCATTGGCATGATATAGGGCAGGAAGAAGAGAATGCGCAGCACGCTACGTTCGTTATTGTTGCGCGTGTCATACAGAAAGCTGCAGAGCAGCAGGCCGACGCCAATCGGCAACAGGGTATAGAACAGCATCAGGATGGCGTTATTGCCCAGCGCAATCCAGAACACCGGATCGCTGAACATCCGCATGTAGTTGCTGATGCCACTAAACACCGGCAGTGAGGTGCCGTCCCATTCGGTAAAACTGATGCCCAGCGAGGCCAGCAGCGGGAACAGCAGAAACACCGCATAGACCAGCACCGCAGGCAGAACATAGAGGAAATTACGCCAGCTGCTTAAATTCAACATAACCCTACTCGTGGTTCAGAACGATGCTCAGGCCCGGCTGTTCGCCGGGCCTCCGGCTTAATGCTTCAGGGTTTTCAGGTAACGCTGATAGTTGTTATCAAAATTCACCACCATCTGATCGGGGGTCTGACGACCCGCCAGCAGCAGCTGGACGTTCTGATTCAGCTCGGCGTTCATGGTCGGTGTTGCCCAGTCCACGTAGTGGCCTAAACCGTCATAGTCGTTGAGCGTCAGCCAGACCTGATATGCCTCCGCCAGCAGCGGATTATCCGCTGGCATTTTGGCCGCTTTATTCGTGCTGGCCGGCAGGAAGCCCACTTTCAGCCAGCGGTTCGCCATGGCATCAGAGACCATATAGTTGATGAACTTCGCTGCACCCTCCTGCTGATCTTTGCCTTTGGCGGTGCTGGTAATTGAGAACGCCAGATCGGTACCGCCCACCATCAGCGGCTGTTTCACGCCTTCACCGGCAGGCATCGCGGCGAAGTGAATATCTTTGTTGTCTTTAAACTGGCCGAGATACCAGGTGCCGCTGACCAGGAACGCAGCCTGACCGTTCTGGAACAGCGTCGCCGCATCGTCGTGACCAATGCCCTGGAAGCCAGGGAAGAAGTAGCCTTTGTCGGTCCAGCTCTTCATCATCGTGGCGGCATTGACCAGCTTGCTGTCTTTGAAGGTGCCGCCCACATCGTAAATCAGATTATCCAGCGTCTTGCGGTCATGGCTTTCAATCTGCGCCTGCCACAGCGTGCTAAGCAGTTGCTGGCCCATGTTGCCATCCAGCAGGCCGAGCATCATCGGCGCGGTGCCCTGCTGTTTCAGCTTCGCCATGGCACTCTCCAGCTCAGCCAGCGTTTTCGGCACCGCAATGCCCGCTTTGTCCAGCACCGCTTTGTTGTAATAGAGCCCGACCATTTCGCCCAGGCTGGCGATGCCATACAGCTTGCCGCTACCAAACTCGCCGCTGTCTGACCAGCGGTTACGTTTCAGAATCGAGTCCGGGAAGCGGGTAGTCCAGCCGTCGCTGGCGGCATAGCTATCGAGCGGCAGCAATAGCTTATCTTTAACCAGCGAACCCATATCGCCGCCGCCCTGGTTGACCTGGGCGATCTGTGGGCCATCACCGGCAGTCAGTGCCAGCTTCAGCGGAATACGGGTATCTTCAAAGGAGTGAACCGAGCGGTTAATCACGATGCCGGGATTCTGCTGTGAGAACTCTTTAATCCCTTCATCCACCGCAGCGGTCTGCTCAGGGTAGTTGTAGATATCCCACTCATTCAGAGTGACAGCAGCGTGGGCGGCATGAGAGACGCTGCCCGCCAGCAGGCCCGCTACCAGCAGCCGACCCACATTGCGAATTCGGAACGAACGAACGGAAGAAACAGACATTATGCTCACCTTCTTCAGACCAGGGTCGGCATCCTTTCATCTCACCGCCTGACATCCTGCAGGCTGCAGCCGCACACAAACGCACTCACTCATACTTACTTTAATAAAAAAATAAAGTCAAACAGCCTGCCGACCGAATTGTCAGGCTGTGAGCACGCGCAAATAATCAGCGACATGGCGCGCAAATCAGCACGCCGCGCTGGCTTTTACGCCATTAACCGTGGCGGCACGTCGCCAGCCGCTTTTTCTGCAGCAGGAGATGCCAGAGGAATAATCGCAAAATAACGTCCTGATAAAACATATGAAAATCCTATCACGCTCACACTTTTCTCTTTTGACCGGCCGTGAATCTGCCGCCAGCCGCCCTGTTCCGGGCGTGTTGGCGATCACAGTTGTGCATCCCGATGCCGGTAAACATTGCCGAACCGCCTGCGTTAGTGCGATAAGGTAATTATTCTATCTTGAAAACTAAGTCCACTTTCATTAACGTAACTTTTACCTGCGGAGCTGTTCAATCCCTGACCGGTTCCCTCACTCACGAGAACTCACCATGGCGAATCAAGGTGTCATTCGTCCGGCCACACCGGCGGACTACCCGGCGCTCTACCGCATCTGCCTGGAAACAGCCGATGCGGGCGGCGATGCCCGCGCGCTCTACTCCGATCCTGACTATCCCGGCCAGCGTTTTGCCGTGCCCTATGCGCATTTTGCGCCGGACTTTGCTTTTGTACTGGAGCAGGACGGTGAGGTGCAGGGTTACGTGGTCGCCGCGCCGGATACCCGCGCGTTTGAAGCGCAGCTTCAGGCCGAATGGTGGCCGCAGTTGCAGGAGAAATATCGCGATCGCAGCGCCAGTGCCCCGCTCGACAGCAAAGTGCTCGATTCAATACGCCATCCCGACCAGGCCGCTGAGATCCTGGTGACGCAGTGGCCTGCTCATCTGCATATCAACCTGCTGCCGGCGGCACAGAAAGGCGGCTGGGGTCGCCGGATGATTGAGCATGAACTGGCGGCGCTCCGCGCTGCTGGCGTCAGTGGTGTTCATCTTGGCGTCAGCCTGCAGAACGAGCAGGTTTGTGCCTTCTATGCGCGCATGGGGTTTACCCCAATCATGCGCAGCAATGCCATCTACATGGGCCAGTTACTCTGAGTGAGGTAGCCGATGACCAGCCTGCGCTTGCAGAATGTGAAGAAGTCGTATGAACACGTCAATGTCATTCATGGCATCGATCTGACGATAAACAGTGGCGAATTTGTCGTGTTTGTTGGGCCATCTGGCTGCGGCAAGTCGACGCTGCTGCGGATGATCGCCGGGCTGGAGGAGATCAGCAGCGGGCAGTTGCTGATTGAGGAGCAGGACATGACACAGCAGCCCGCCACTGAGCGCGGCATTGCTATGGTGTTTCAGTCTTATGCGCTCTACCCCAACATGACGGTGCGCGGCAACCTGGCGTATCCGCTGGAGGTAATGAAAAAGTCCAAAGCGGAGATTAACGAGGCGATAGCCCAGACGGCCGCCCGCCTGCATCTCACCGAACTGCTCGACCGCCTGCCGCGTGCGCTCTCTGGCGGACAGCGGCAGCGCGTGGCAATTGGCCGGGCGATTATCCGTCATCCGCGCATCTTCCTGTTTGATGAGCCACTCTCTAACCTTGATGCAGAGCTGCGCCTGCAGATGCGCATTGAGATTGCCCGGCTGCACGCCTCGCTTGGCAACACCATGATTTATGTCACCCACGATCAGCTGGAGGCAATGACGCTGGCTGACCGCATCGTGGTGCTGCGTCAGGGCCGCATTGAGCAGGTCGGTGCACCGCTGACGCTTTATCACGACCCGGATAATCTGTTTGTCGCCGGTTTTATCGGCTCACCAAAAATGAACTTTCTGCGGGCGGAAATCAGCGCCACGGGTGCGGGGGAAGTGCAACTGCGGGTGCCGGAACTGAAGATTGAGGGGCTGGTGCTGAAAATCGCCGCCGACTGCCGCGAGGGACAAACCGTCACGCTGGGCATTCGTCCTGAACATTTCCAGCCTGCCGCGCAGACGCCGGACGCATTGCGCTTTCACGGCGAGCTGGCTTATGGCGAGATGCTGGGTCACACCAACTATCTCTACCTGGATATCGGGCGTGAACAGATGCTGGTCGTGGAAGAGCGCGAGGCGACGACGCGCGAGCTCGGAACCCAGGTTGAACTGGGCTTTTCTGCCGCGCACTGCCTGCTGTTTGATGAGCAGGGAATGCGCCTGCGCTAAGAACGCGTGGAAACAAAAACGGGCGCCGCAGCGCCCGTTTTTTTATTTGAGAGATCACTCAGGTGACCGGCTCTTCATCGGCCTGCGCCGCCAGCAGATCAAGCAGCCGGTTGACGGCAAAACCCGCCGCACCCAGCGCCCACATCCGGTTCGATTCCGTCAGGAACTGCAGCGGCGTCATCTGTGGCGTCAGTTTAAGCCGGTAGGCCTGGAAGCTCTGAGTGATGTGATCGAGCAGAATGCGCGACGCCATGTGCGGCTCCATCGCCAGATAAACCACATCCGGATCGTAGGCCACTGACAGGTTCGCCAGCGAAATGCCCAGCTCACGTCCTGCTTCTTCCAGCACCGCCAGTACCTCAGGCGCAGGACGCTGATCCAGCGCCTGCAACGTGAGGCCTTCCACCGGTTCCTGCGCTGCAAGCCGCTGCAGAATGGCACGCGATGAGGCGACATCCTCCAGCAGACGCAGCGAGCCGTCCCCCACCAGCCCATTGCCAATCTCGCCCGCTTTGCCGTGACGACCACGGTAGAGTTGACGATTCAGGATGATGCCCGCACCAATCCCTTTGCCATAGGTGGCGATCACCGCCGACTGTGCATTGCCAAGCTGACCAAACACCAGCGCCGCCATTGCCATCGCGTTGGCGTCGTTCTCGATAAATACCGGCAGTGAGAAACGTTCTTCCAGCAGACGCGCAATCGGGACGTTGTCCCAGTCGAGCACTTTAGAGCGAATGCAGTAGCCATTTTCAGCATCCACCAGACCCGACAGTGCCAGACCAATCGCACCCACCCGCTTCTCCTCCACGCCGCGCAGGAATTTCGCCAGCGCATCGCCAAGCTGGCGGGGTGTCAGCGTGCCTGTGGGCATCTGCTGTTCGCCCAGCAGATTGCCGCTGAGATCGGTCATGACGATAAGATTACGTTCTGCATTGAGCTGAATGCCAATCACGCTGGCGCGATCGGGATTGAGGCCCAGCAGGGTTTTTGGCCGCCCCATTGATACGCGACGCAGCCCCAGCTCCTGCACAATCTCCTGCGCCAGCAGGCGATTAGTGGCCTGCGACACGGTCGACATGCTGAGTCCGCTTCGGACTTTCAGGTCTGACTGGCTGATCGGCGCATTTTCAACAATCAACCGCAGAATGCGCGCGGTTACGTTGGGAGCGGTCATAAGTTCCTCGGGTTATCTGGCGGAAGAAGCTCCGCCAGCGTCAGATCGGTAATCGGACAGGCGCCAGCTGCTGCGCCAGTATCAGCGCGCCGCTCAGGGCATCGCCCTGCGGCGTCACCAGCCGGGCCTGAATATCGTCGTCCAGCCAGCGCTGAATCGGCGTGGCCAGGCCACCCATCAGCGCCACCCGCCCGCTGCTCAGCGCAATCAGACGGCGCACCATCAGGCCGATATCGGCGGCAGTCTGATGCAGCAGATCCTGAGCGTGGCGGTCGCCCGCGTCGGCGGATGCAAAAATTCGCGGCACTACGCGGGCCCAGTCTGCAGGCGTCGCTGAGCGCGTCCAGAGCAGCATGGTTTCCGGGCTGTCGTCAAACTGCGTCATCAGCTGCTGTGTAAAGGCGCTCTGTGGAATGATCGCCTCATGGGCCAGCAGCGCCAGACGCAGCGCACGACGACCCAGCTCAGCACCCGATCCCTGATCAGAGAGAGCAAAGCCCCAGCCACCCAGCAATGTAAACTGCTCGCCATCCCACGCGGCTCCCTGACTGCCGGTGCCGATAATAAAGACAGCGCCCGGTGCGCCGGAATGTGCGCCCGCACAGGCGATTTCCACATCGCTGACCACCTGTAACGCCGCACAGGCAGGCTGCCAGCTGGCAAGCCTTGCCTGCACCGAGGCGACATTGGCCCCCGCTAATCCGGCAACCAGCGCGGTCTGCGCCAGAGCCTCCGGGGCTAATCCCGCCTGTGACAATATCCGGTCAATCAGTTGCCCGACGCAGGTCAGCGCCGCGTCGTAATCTGACCAGACGTTAGCTGGACCGCCAGTGGCTTCCGCCAGCACACGGCCCTGCAGGTCGGTTAACCGCGCACGACACTGTGTACCGCCGCCATCAATGCCAAGGAGATAGTGTGGTTGCACGCGCTTCCTTCCCTGATTAAGGGTTATAGCCATAATGAGCGAACGATAGGATAAAAAAACTTAAATCGCAATAACAAATAAATATGGCAAAAACATATCGACACTTTTCCCTTAATTTACATGGTTATAACAAAAATCACCCTCGCAAAATGCGCAGCACGTTATTGACATTAGTTTTTCTGTCGTAATAAGTTGGTGGTCAGATTATCAACAGGCGCGTCCGGACACAGGCGGGCTATGCATCATCCGATTTCAGGAGCAGGGGTTTAACATGAAAGTAGGCATTATCGGTCTCGGCTTTCGTCTGTCCCACGTGATCAAAGAGTTCAGCAAAGCCGACGACGCCTTCTCGGTAGTGGGTTATTACGATCCGGCGCCCGCCGGACTGCCTAATCTGCACAGCTTTGGTATCGCGGCCGGCCAGTCCTTTGCGTCCATCGACGCGCTGCTGGAACACGGCGGAATGGATGTGGTGCTGGTTGGCTCCCCCAACTTCCTGCATCTGGAACATGTGGGTCAGGCGCTGGCGGCGGGCTACACCGTGTTTACCGAAAAGCCGGTGGTGATTAATGAAGAGCAGACCATGGAGATGGCGAAACTGGTGCGCCAGTATGGCGAGGCACGCATTCTGGTTGGTCTGGTGCTGCGTTACTCCCCGCTCTATCACGATCTGCTGGCGGCACGCGATGCCGGACAGTTGGGTGAGATCACCTCGATCGAGGCGACAGAACATATCAAGCCTTACCACGGCGCATTCTTCCAGCGCGACTGGCGACGTCTGGAGAAGTACGCCGGTCCCTATATTCTGGAAAAATGTTGCCACGACATCGACCTCTACCAGGGGCTGTTACAGGAGCGTCCGATCCGCGTCGCCAGCTTTGGTGGCCGGAAATCCTTTACCCCCGCGCATGCGCCGCAGGGTGCGATCACCGCGGAGTCAGAGCTCTACCACGTGAAACCCAGCGGCTGGTCGAGCACCGACGCCGTCTTCGACAGCGACGCTGATATCGTCGACTACCAGACTGCCCTGATTGAGTACGAAGGCGGCGCAACACTCGCCTTCCACGCCAACCTGAACGTGCCGGATGAGTTCCGCCGTTTCTGTGTCATGGGCACTGACGGCATGGCGGAAGGCGACTTCGTACGAAACTACTTCCGTGTACATAACGCGCGCAGCGGTGAGAAAGAGGTCGACACCGCCTACAGCGGCAACGCTTATGATGGCCACTATGGCGCAGATGCGCTGATGGCCGAAGAGATCGTTAAACATATTAAACAGGGAACACCGCTGAAAGTTTCAGTCGTGGACGCGCTGGAAGCGGGCCTCACCGCCATAAAAATCGATGAGGCGCGCAAAACCCGCAGCGTAGTGGATATGCGTGAAAGCTGGCTAACATTTGACGCCAACCTGGGAAAAACCGGGGCCTGATAGCCCCATCCTGCGGGTCAGCCTCCCCCTCTGATCCCGGGATTTGAATGGCAGTATGACTGGTAACTTCCTGTACTGGCCTTCGGGCCAGTTACAACCTCTGTACTGAGCCAGCTAATAAAACCTGCGCCAGCGACCACGCACTCACCGCACAAATCCCCACAACCAGCCAAACAAACCGCTCCTCAGCCCGAGGAAACTTACGTACTTATAGTGATGGGAGCATACGCCTGCAGCAAAGCATCGCGCCGCCCGGATAAAAACGCCGGGAGCGTTTTTGAACAACGCAACGCGTTGGCCCGGCAACGGGCGCACCTCAGGGATGAGGTGCGTAATCGCCCGCGCTGAGCCTGCCAGGAATGGCGATTTTGCGTCTTTGCGAAAGGCGTATGTTCCCTGAGCGTGCACCGCAGACCATAACCGCACACATCTCCTCAGCCAACCCAACCCGCTACAACGCTAGTCCTGAACCGGATCCACCTCATTCTCAAGCTTCTGACGCCGCCGCAGATGCGGAAACAACTTCATCCACAACGCCACCACAATCAGCGTACCGATGCCGCCAATTGCTGCCGCAGGTGCTGCGCCCACCCAGGCGGCCAGCAACCCCGACTCAAATTCACCCAGCTGATTCGAGGTATTAATAAATATCGCGTTAACCGCATTCACCCGCCCGCGCATGGTATCCGGCGTATCCAGCTGCACCAGCGCACCGCGAATCACCATACTCACCATATCAAAGCCGCCGAGCGCGCAAAGCGCCAGCAGTGACAGCCAGAGTTGCGTGGAAAGCGCGAATAGCAGGGTCGCAACGCCAAAGCCTGCTACTGAGCCAAACATAATCATCCCGACATGTTTTTCCAGTTTATGACGGCTCAGCCAGATACCCGCCAGCAACGCCCCCACCGATGGCGCACCGCGCAACATCCCCAGCCCCCAGGGCCCGGTGTGCAGAATATCTTTGGCAAAAATCGGCAGCAGCGCCGTCGCGCCGCCCAGTAACACCGCGAACAGATCGAGTGAAATCACCCCAAGCACATCTTTACGGTCACGGATAAAGTGAATACCGGCAAACAGATTCTTTAAATTCATTGGCAAACGGGCCTGCACCGGGCGCTCATAGCGCAGCAGACTCACCAGCGTCAGCGAAATCAGATAAAAGAGTCCGGAAACGCCATACACCACATGCGGGCCAGCAACATAAAGCAGCCCGCCAAGCGTTGGCCCGACAATCACAGCCGCCTGCCCACCAACTGAATTCATCGCCATAGCACGTGCCAGAATCGAAGGAGGCACCAGTGAGGGCAACATCGAAGACATCGCCGGCCACTCCAGCGCTTTTGCCACCGCAATCATAAAGACCAGCCCCCAAAGCGCGGTCTTATCGGCAGTATGAAATAAGGTAAGCACCACTAATGCCAGCAGTGCGACAAATTCCACCAGTTGGCCGAACAGGACGATGCGCCGCCGGTCATACTGATCCGCCAGATGACCCGCTGGCAGCGCCAGCAACACCGACGGCAGAAACTGCATCAGGCCAATCATCCCTAACGCCATTGCGCTGTTGGTCAGCGCATAGATTTGCCAGCTGATCGCCACCGAGAACATCTGAAAACCAAATGATGAGCAGGTGCGCGCTAGCCAGAAGGCGACAAAAGTCCGATGTCGCCACAGCGACTCTTCCGCTGCGGATGCCATAAATCCCATGTCTTATCCCAAATCAGGTGAGAAAACCCGCGTCGTTGCGCGGTGTTATTGGTGTAAATGTTGACGATACCCGGTTAACAGACCCGGATGAGAGCGCAGGGTCTTCGGCTCCAGCCCTGTCTTACTGCGCAATACACTGCATTACTTTGCAGTAACGGTGTGTCAGCCCCATCCTGATTATTAACAACCTATTGATACCTACCATTGAATATATTCCAGCACATCATCAGATACCAAAGGAATTATCATCTCACTGTTAATAGGTATATTTACTTTCTAATCCAACAAAAGGGTGATTTGGATTATGCAGTTGATCTATATTTATTCACGCGTTTAAAAAAATGCGATTTTTTATATGCTTAATTATCAATAAATCCTTTTTATTGCATTTCGTAGAGATAATGAAAAACAGTTTATATAACCCTTATGTTACTGAACCTATTCATCACGTTAAGCGTAATGTCACAGGCATTTGCTATAGCGTGCCTTATCTTGAGCAAAACCAGGACCGCGGAAATATACTTAATACAAACAACATTGTTTCATTGCACAACAAAATTGCAAGTGAAGAAGCATTAATGATTGTTCCGGTTGGCGATATTCGTTTGCAGGAAATGATCGCGATTCCGGACGCCTATGCACATTTACAAAATGAGCGCGTCCGGATTGGAATAAATTATTCCAGCTTAGCTGCGAACAGTGCGTCACTGCTTGAATTAACAACGAAATTTGATTTCTGGCTTTATGATTTTGCACCGCCGGGAGCAGACTGGCGACTACTTGAATCCTTTCCTTTTTCAGGTATTGTTTTAACTGAATCGTTCTTCAGTGATAATTACGAAAAATTTACCTTTCCCTTTTTTATGGCGACATTCCGTGAAAAAGGTGCAGAGGTCATCGTGCGATGTCATACGCCACCTTTAACCGCTGAACAGTTTACTGAGATAAACATCAGCGGCTGGCAACAGCAACGCTCGGATGGCGATCTTATTAGCGGCTGATTCACAAATCCTGCCTTCCGGCGTTAAGGGCACATGGCGGTGCGCTTAACGTCCTTTAATCCCTCATAAAATGTCGTATTACTCCAATTGTTAAGCGCTTTAAGCTAAAAAAATCAAACCTCGATCTAATTTTGCTATAACATTTAACACAAAGGGACCGTCTGTCTTATCGGAAGAGATACTCAAGAACACCTTTAATCATTTGTACTTGATAACTGGAAACAGCCTATCTGGTTGTTTTCGTGTGTTTTATGGCAACGAAACGAGGTCGATATTATGGGGAAAAACTCCTCATCTTTTGGCGTAATTCGTTTCCTGACAGTACTGTTCGCAGTGCTGACGGGCGCGTTTATGCTGATTGGCGGTGGCTGGTTAGCCGCCATTGGTGGTTCCTGGTATTACGTTTTCGGCGGTGTGATTATGCTTATCACCGCTTATCTGCTTTCCCGTCGCAAAAGCACCGCGCTGGTTCTTTATGCGCTGCTGCTGATCGGCACCCTGATTTGGGGCGTGTGGGAAGTGGGTACCGACTTCTGGGCACTGGCACCACGCACTGATGTGCTGGTGATCTTCGGTGTCTGGCTGATCCTGCCGTTTGTTTATCGCAGCTTCAATGCCGGCAGCAAAGCGGCACTGGGTTCGATGGCTATCGCGCTGATTGCCAGTGCCATCGTGCTGGCTTATGCGGTATTCAACGATCCGCAGGTTATCAACGGGTCTGTACCAGAAACCGCTGACAACGCTCCGCAGGCTACGCCGCTGAGCAACATCCCGGATGCTGACTGGCCCGCGTATGCGCGCGATCAGCAGGGAACCCGTTTCTCGCCGCTGAAGCAGATTAATCACCAGAACGTGAAAGAGTTGCAGGTTGCCTGGCAGTTCCAGACAGGCGACATGAAAACCCCTAACGATCCCGGTGAAATCACCGACGAAGTCACTCCGATTAAAATCCGCGACACGCTTTACCTCTGTTCGCCACACCAGATTCTGTTTGCTCTGGATGCGGCCACCGGTAAGCAGAAGTGGAAATTTGATCCGGGCATGAAGGTTAACCCGACCTTCCAGCACGTGACCTGTCGCGGTGTCTCTTACCACGAAGTGCCGGCAGCAGCCGATGCCGCGAACACTCAGCCAGCTCTGTGCTCACGCCGTATCTATCTGCCTGTGAACGATGGCCGTCTGTTTGCGCTGGACGCAGAGACTGGCGAACGCTGCCCGTCCTTTGGTGTCAACGGCGAGCTGGATCTCCAGCATAAACAGCCTGTCACCACAGCGGGTATGTACGAGCCAACTTCTCCGCCGGTGATTACCAATACCACCATCGTGATGGCGGGTGCGGTTACCGATAACTTCTCGACTCGCGAGCCATCAGGCGTGATTCGTGGCTTTGATGTGAATACCGGCAAACTGCTGTGGGTATTTGATCCCGGCGCGAAAGACCCGAATGCTATTCCGGCTGATGAACACACCTTCACCATGAACTCTCCGAACTCATGGGCCCCGGCAGTTTACGATCCGAAACTGGATACCGTTTACCTGCCAATGGGTGTGACCACGCCGGATATCTGGGGCGGCAACCGCACGCCAGAGCAGGAACGTTATGCGAGCAGCGTACTGGCCCTGAATGCCACGACCGGTAAGCTGGTCTGGTCTTATCAGACCGTGCATCACGACCTGTGGGATATGGATCTGCCGTCTCAGCCGACACTGGCTGATATCACCGATAAAGATGGCAACACCGTACCGGTTGTTTACGCGCCAGCGAAAACCGGCAATATCTTTGTGCTGGATCGTCGCACCGGCAAGCCAGTAGTTCCCGCGCCAGAAACGCCAGTGCCACAGGGTGCCGCTAAAGGCGACCACGTTGCTGCCACTCAGCCCTACTCTGAGCTGACCTTCCGTCCGAAACAGAACCTGACGGACAAGGACATGTGGGGCGCGACGATGTTCGACCAGCTGGTGTGCCGCGTGATCTTCAAGCGTCTGCGCTATGAAGGTCCGTTCACGCCGCCATCTGAGCAGGGCACGCTGGTCTTCCCGGGTAACCTCGGTATGTTCGAATGGGGCGGCATCGCAGTCGATCCTAATCGTCAGATCGCAATTGCTAACCCAATGGCGCTGCCGTTTGTCTCTAAGCTGGTTCCACGTGGCCCGGGCAACCCGATTGAGCCGCCGAAAGGCGCTGAGGGTGGTTCAGGTACGGAAACCGGTATTCAGCCACAGTATGGCGTGCCGTATGGCGTCGAGCTGAACCCGTTCCTGTCACCGTTTGGTCTGCCTTGCAAACAGCCTGCCTGGGGTTATGTCTCCGCGGTGGATCTGAAGACCAACAACGTGGTCTGGAAACAGCGTATCGGTACCGTTCGCGACAGCGCACCGGTTCCGCTGCCGTTCAAAATGGGTATGCCAATGCTGGGTGGTCCTGTCACCACCGCAGGTAAGGTGTTCTTCATTGGTGCGACCGCAGATAACTACCTGCGTGCTTTCAGCACCGACACCGGCGAGCTGTTATGGCAGGCACGTCTGCCAGCAGGCGGCCAGGCCACGCCGATGACCTATGAAGTGAATGGCAAGCAGTACGTTGTCATCGCGGCAGGCGGTCACGGTTCGTTTGGTACCAAGCTGGGCGACTATGTGATTGCCTACGCGTTGCCTGATCAGAAGTAATTCACTGGAAAGTGAATAACAAAAGGCGGACTCCGGTCCGCCTTTTTTTGATCGCGCTATTTCTGCATTCCGCGCCAGTTAAGCCACGCGCAAAATAACATTACTCCGCAGGTTGCCAGAAAAACGGGTCGCATCCCAAACGCACCGGCGATCACCCCACCAAACAGCGGGCCGCTCACCTGGCCGATATATTGCGCCGAGGTCGAAAACCCCAGCATCCGCCCCACCTGTGAAGCCGGCACGTTATGGCGGATAATCGCCGTGATGCACGGCATCAATCCGCCCAGGGCCATCCCCATCAGAAAACGTAATAACACCAGTTGCCAGGCTGCCGTGATAAATGCCTGTGGAATCAGCAGCAGCCCGCTGATTACCAGACCGCCGGTCAGTACCCGCCAGTGCCCCACCCGATCGGCCAGACGACCCAGTCGGGGTGCCGCCAGGATCGTGCCCAGCGCCGCAGCAGACATCACCAGTCCGGCTACCACTGTGACCTGATGGTCACCCCGCACAAACTCGCCCACATAGAGCGTGATAATCGGCTCAATCGACATGCTGGCGAAAATCAGCAACATGCCCGAGAGCCACATCAGCCGCACCAGATTGTGGTTAACCGGCTGCTCTGCAGGCAGCTGTTGCGGATTGCCGCGCGACGTCGCCGCAGCACGCGGCAACTCCCTGAGTAAAAATGTGGTGGCGAGGAAAGCGAGAAAAATCACCGCGCCCGTCAACCAGAAAGTCTGACGGATGCCAATCAGCGGCGGCAAGACGCCCCCTAGCAGCGGCCCGACCACGTTGCCCGCCATAATGCCCGAGGAGAGGATGCCCAGCGCCCAGCCGGTCTGCGCTTTTGGGGTTTGCGCTGCCACCAGAATGGTCGATCCCGATGCGTAGCCGCCCAGCAGCCCCGCCAGCAGGCGCAGCGCCACCAGTTGCCACGGCGCCGTCGCCATGCCAATCAGCGACATCGCAATCGCCATTCCGAGACTGGCCCGAATCAGCATCAGTTTACGACCATAACGATCAGCCAGCCGGCCCCACAGCGGTGCCGTCAGCGCGGCGCTGAAAAAGGTTGCGCCATAGGCCAGCCCGGACCAGCGGGCAATAGCCGCAGGCTGCTCAACACCCAGTTGCTGAATATAGAGCGGCAGAAACGGCAGCAGCAGCGTCATCGCCACGATAGTGGTAAAAGAGCCAGCGACGCAGACTGCTAAATTCCGTTTCCAGTGTTGAAACTCTGCCGTTTCGGGTAACTGTTGCATGGTGATATCCGTTGAATGATCAGGGATACAGGCTAACCGGAGTCGCACAGCAACAACAGTCCTGGCAGAATAGTTACTCTGTGGCGCTGATTGTTGTCAGCAGGCAACAATCAACCTGGATTTAGGGCCTCAACCAGTGCATCACACAGTAGCGTCACCGGTGACACCGGGTCGGGATGGTCGTGAAG
This sequence comes from Pantoea jilinensis, assembly GCF_019104105.1. Classification (NCBI taxonomy): domain Bacteria; kingdom Pseudomonadati; phylum Pseudomonadota; class Gammaproteobacteria; order Enterobacterales; family Erwiniaceae; genus Pantoea; species Pantoea jilinensis. Next base: position 3,721,520 of record NZ_CP077746.1, read on the forward strand.
CAGGAGATAGCTTTGCAGGCGATCCATCTGCCACTCCGGCAGCAGCTGCTGGATATCCCCACGCGCCATCGCCTCCTGCGCCATGTAGGAAGGCAAATAGGCGATGCCACTGCCCGCCAGCGCGGCATTAAGCAGCGCCATGCTGTTGTTGGCGCGAAAACGACTGCGCACGTCCAGCGCCAGTCGCTGTTTATCCCGGCGGAACGGCAGCGCGGCGGTGTGTGCCGGACCATGGAACATCAGCAGGTCGTGGCGCGGCAGCATTTCGGGGTGGGTGATGGCGGGCCGCTGCGCCAGATAAGCGGGCGCGGCATAGAGTCCCCAGTCGATATCGCTCAATACCCGGAAATTGCCCTGCTGCGGCGATCGGGATCGGATCATAATCGCCAGATCCGTCTGATCGTCCAGCCGATCATGATTGCGATCGGTCAGATCGAGATCAACGTTGATATGCAGATGACGACGAAGAAAACGGTTCAGAACAGGAACGACACACTGGCAGCCGAAGGTGACGGGTGCCTGAAGTCGGATATGGCCGGCGGGCTGCTGATGCAACTGCTGCACAAAGGCTTCGGCACGCTGCACTTCAGCCAGCATTCGCACACAGTAGGGATAGTATGCCTGGCCCATCTCGGTGAGTGCCAGCCGCCGCGTAGTGCGCTGCAATAATCGGATACCGAGCCGCAACTCCAGCCGGGCGATCTCCCGACTGACATGGGATTTGGACCAGCCCAGTGCGCGGGCCGCTTCACTGAAACTCTGTAATTCTACTACCCGAGCAAATACCAGCATGGCGGTTAAATTCGCGCCGTTTTCCATGTTTCCCGACTCCGAAAATAAAGGGATGCTGGCAACAAACTAACACGTTCAGGCTGGGACGCTGTGGCGGGCGGGAAAAAAAGCGAGGCAGAGGCAGGAGGAGAATGGTGCAGAGCGCGGGCCGACCTTCCCGTCTGCTGGCTGTGACGGGAAGATCTTATCAGGCATCAGCTGGCCATCGCCAAGGGGAACAGCAGCCGATCCGGCTCGACGCGACGCTGACGGCGCAACTGGCCCGGCGTCATCATGAAATAGTTTTTAAAGGTGCGGGTGTAGGCCTGCTGGGTATCGAAGCCGTAGTTCATCGCCACCTGCAGTATCGCTTCGTTGCTGCTCAGCAACGTGAGCGCAGACTCGGTCAGGCGGCGCTGACGGATATATTCTGCCAGTGAAAAACCAGTATGCTGTCGAAACAGGCGTTGCAGATGCCAGCGCGAATAGCCTGAGCGGCGCGCCACTTCATCCAGGTGCAGATCGTGTCCTAAGTTATTCTCAATCCAGTCCAGCAAACTCCGAATAAACTCGCGCTGATTCATGGTTCCTCCTGTCGATTCTGATGTGCAGTGGAACCACTTTACTTGTTTAAATTTATCCCTTAATTAGCAGAAAATTAGCGCAGAATTAGCAAGGACGGAAACGGGTGCCGCATTGCGCGGCCAGACGCGACTCCAGCAAAACGTTAAGGCCGGCAGACTGCCAAAATAATTTGTGCTGAGGCAAGGGCGAATCCCCAAGAGCTGACATCAGTCAGTGAATGGGGTGAGCAAAAGCAGCCAGTGCCGCCACAGTGCGAAGTAAGAGAACAGCGGTCCGCCAAAATAATTCGTGCTGTGGCAAGGCGGCAAATGCGCGAATCCCCGGGAGCTGACATCAGTCAGTGACTGGGGTGAGCAAAAGCAGCCAACGCCGCCACAGTGCGAAGTATGACGGCGGAAGGATAATTCTGGCCTAACAATTAGTGAGTAAACTCTCTCTTATCTTTATGAAGGAGATCAGCCATGCGCGTGTTACTGGTTGAAGATGATGAAATGATCGGCGCTAACCTGCAGCAGGCACTGCAGGGCGCGGGCTGGTCGGTGGATTGGGTGCGCGATGGCGTCTATGCCCAGAACGCCTGGAGCGAAGGCGGCTACAGCTGCGTGCTGCTCGATCTCGGCTTACCACGGGATGATGGCCTGCAGGTCCTGCGCCGGGCGCGCGGGCGCGGCGACGCGACGCCAGTACTCATTCTTACTGCACGCGACACGGTGGCGCAGCGGATTCAGGGACTCGACAGCGGTGCTGACGACTACCTGCTTAAACCGTTCGATTTACAGGAAGTCATGGCCCGGATGCGCGCCATTACCCGACGCAGCCACGGCGCGGCAGATTCCGTATTGGGCAGCGGCGATGTGCAGCTGGATATGATGACCCGTGAAGTGCTCTACAAAGGCCAGCGTGAACAGCTTACGGCGCGCGAATATGCCCTGCTCTACGCCCTGCTGGAGCGGCCGGGCGCTATTCTGTCACGCGAGCAGCTGGAAAACCGTATCTATGGCTGGGGCGATGAAGTCAGCAGCAACGCGGTGGATGTGTTGATCCACGGGATGCGCCGCAAGCTGGATAACGACGTGATCCGCAACGTGCGCGGTCTGGGCTGGCGGGTGCCGGCAATATGAAACCTTTTCGCTTTATGCGCTCACTGCGCAACAAATTACTCTCTACGCTGCTGATTATTCATCTGCTGATGATCGGTGGCGTCACCTGGTATTTCTTCAGCTGCTACGGCGATATGGTCGGCACCATGAAGGACGATCAGCTGGCCAAAATCGCGGATGCCTGGTCCACCAATAAACAGATGCCCGCCCTGATGCCGATGCTTATTGCGCCTGACAAGGCGAAAAGCGCCTTTGTGGTGCAGCTATGGGACGATCAGGGTCAGTTGCGCGCCAGCTCATGGCCGGAGCTGCAGGCCCCGCTGCAAAACCAGCGTGGCTATCGCGACGTCCATATCGGTCAGTGCGACGACTGTGAATGGCGCATCTATACCCGGCCCGGCTTGCCTGGCAGTGAGATTAAAACCATTCAGGTGATGCACAACCTCAGCTACATGAAGGCATTGATGGTCAAGCGGGCGCTGTCGGCGATCATTCCGATGATCCTGATGATGCCGCTGTCGCTGCTGGTGATCTGGCTGGTCGTACGCAAGATCACCCGGGATCTGCAGGTCGCTTCGCGTCAGATTGCCGCGCAGGAGACGCATCATCCGCACAACGTCTCACCGGAAGGTTTACCGGATGAGATCCTGCCGCTGGTGGCCGCCTATAACTCGCTGCTGAGTAAACTGCGTGAGGCCTGGTCGTCACAGCGTCAGTTCCTGGAAGATGCCGCCCATGAACTGCGCACGCCGGTAACGGCCGTGACGTTACAGCTGGAAAACCTGCGTCAGCATATTCAGCCAGGCGAAGCGAGCCGGCAGTTCAGCCAGCTGGAAGCGGGCGTGACACGTACCCGTCACCTGGTCACGCAATTACTCAATGTCTCACGCCAGGATGACCAGAGCGTGGTCGCCAGCGTTGAGCATATCGAACTGGAAGATCTGCTGAAAGAGAGCATTGAGCAGCTGATGGTCGTGGCGGATAAACGCGGCATCGATATCGGCTTTAATGGCTCCACGCAGTACCGTCTGCAGGCCAGCCGTTCCGAGCTGCGAAGCCTGTTCGATAATCTGATTGGTAACGCCATGCTACACACCCCGGAAGGTAGCCTGGTCGATGTACTGCTGCATCGGGTTGCCGGAAAGACCGTGGTCGATATTGTGGATAACGGGCCGGGCATGCCGGAATCCTTTATCGAGCGCGCATTTGATCGCTTTACCCGTTCGCCTGACGTTAAAGCCCAGGGTAGCGGCCTGGGATTATCCATTGTGCGCAACGTCGCTCAAAAGCATCAGATTCACGTCGCCCTTTCCAATTGCCTCTCGCCACAGGGTGCAATTTGTGGTTTGCAGGTTCGCGTTACACTTCCCTGATTCCCGCTGTTTGATCACGAACCAGACAACGTAAACGGTTGCCTGGTTCCGTTCGATCCACGCCGTTATTGTGAATCTCATCACATTTTAGCTGAATTGTAATGCAACACTTTTTGACAAACGTGAGCAAAATCTATTTTCTATCGATCTGTTACAGGCACGCTACGCGGGCTGAAGAACTGGCTGTTATTTGCTGTGAAACCCTCATTCCCATCAAGGGACCGATTTTTCTCTGACTGCGTCTGCTGTGCGGCGGTCAAAAGCATGTGGCTGATAATAATGAAATATAAAACGTTGATAGCAGGTGCCGTGCTGGCATGTTCATTGAGTGGTGCTGCGCAGGCAGCGGAAAGCGATCCGCAGTATGTCTCCGACTGGTGGCATCAGAGCGTAAACGTGGTCGGTAGTTACCACACGCGTTTCGGACCGCAGTTTAACAACGACGTTTATCTGGAATATGAAGCGTTTGCCAGGAAAGACTGGTTTGATTTCTACGGCTATCTCGACGTGCCTAACTTCTTCGGCGTGGGCAACAGCAATGCCAATGGCGTGTTCGACCACGGTTCACCGATGTTTATGGAGATTGAACCACGCTTCTCTATCGACAAGCTGACCGGCACCAGCCTGGCCTTTGGCCCGTTCAAAGAGTGGTATTTCGCCAACAACTACATTTACGACATGGGCCGTAACAGCGATAACCGCCAGAACACCTGGTACATGGGTCTGGGCACCGATATCGATACGCACAGCGATGTCGGCCTGTCGCTGAACGTCTATGCCAAATATCAGTGGGAAAACTACGGCGCGGCGAACGAAAACAGCTGGGATGGCTATCGCTTTAAGGTGAAATACTTCGTGCCAATCACCACGCTGTGGGGTGGTAACCTGGGCTATGTGGGCTTCACCAACTTCGACTGGGGTTCCGATCTCAATGAGAAAGGCGGTTCATCACGCACCAGCAACTCTATTGCCTCCAGCCACATTCTGTCCCTGGGTTACGATCACTGGCACTTCTCTGCGGTGGCGCGTTACTTCCATAACGGCGGACAGTGGGCGGATGGCCAGGAGCTGAACTTCGGCAAGGGTCCGTTTGAAGTGAAATCGACCGGCTGGGGTTACTACCTGGTGGCGGGTTATAACTTCTGATAATAGCGGGCGGTTGCAACAACCGCCCGTTTAGTCGGTGAGCTGGCCCAGGACATCACGCATCAGGGCCAGCTTTTCAGCTGCAGGCTAATCTGATAAGCACTGCATCTGCTCTGCATTTAATTCTGCGGCTTCTCAACATTGATGCGCCATGGAATGTTGAATTTATCAATGAACATCGCGAATCCGTTCGACCAGAACGTCTCCTGCCATGGCGTCGTCACTTTGCCGCCTGCCGATAATTTCTCAAACCAGGCTTTGCCCTTTTCAACATCATGGGTAGAGAGGCTGACCGCGTAACCCGCATGCTCTGACGCTGGCGGATGTTCGGTATTGCCATCGCTGAGCATCAGCTCACCGTCACCAATGCGTAATTGCGCATGCATGATCTTTTCTGGCGGCTGTGGCGCTGCGGACTCATCGCCGACCTGCTCACCCTGATCCGGCATATCACCGAATTTCATTTTAGAGAGTAACTCTCCACCGGTTGCCTGCAGGTAAAAGTCGATAGCCTCTTCACAACGGCCATAGAGAAACAGATAAGGACTAACTTGCATCGTAACCTCTATTTGTCGGTTGGATTTTTTCAGTACCTTAACAGTGTAGACGATCGACTTTACGTACTGATTTTACTGACAATAACGGCGAAAGAGTTGTGCCATATAACTGCTCATTGGGGTCAGCGTCGTGTCTTTGCGCTGAATCAGATAGAAGATCGCTTTCGGCAAAGGGTCATCGAGCGACAGTGCCACCAGCGAACGGCCCAGAATGGGATCGTCAATCACGTCGACCGACAGAATACTGATGAAATCACTTTGTGCCACCAGGCTGGTGCAGGCCATAAAGGTTTCACAGGTCACCACGATTTTAGGTGCCATGCCGCGCTCGCCAAACAGATCGTGCAGCAAGCGATAGTAACTGCCTTTCGGGGTTGGCATCGTCCAGTCTGCCTGCTGTAATTCTGCCAGAGAACGGGCTTTCTCCAGCGGATGGCCTTTGCGCACCACCACTTTGTACTCGCGCTCCATTACCCGCTCATACATCAGCTCCTGATCGAGATGGCTCTGGTCATACGTATTGATAGTGAAATCGAGCGCCCCCTGACGCAGCTCATGCACCATAGAGACCAGCTGGCCTTCAACAATGCGCACCTTCACGAGTGGGTATTCGCGATGAAACTGGTTTATCACCTGCGGCATGATGGTGCGGGCCACGCTGCCACCCACGCCAATATTCACCTGACCGCCGCCCAGCCCCAGTCGCTGCTGGATATCCTCTTCGGCGACCCGCAGCTCTGCCAGTACCAGGCTGGCATGACGAAAAAAGTTATCACCGATATCGGTCAGCACGACACCCTGCTGACGGCGGATAAACAGCTTTGCCCCCAACTCGCGCTCCAGCTCCTGAATCGCTTTGGTTAACGCCGGTTGCGACAGCCCGGAAAGTCGGCTTGCCGCCCGGATACTGCCCTGTCGCGCCACGTCAGTGAAAGCGCGCAGCTGATGAAGTTTGAGATTGGCAGACATAGTTTTTCGATAACCGTTGTTTATCAGTCACAAGATATTCGCATCTTATGCCGCCCAACTCCATTGTGTAGATTCGATGCAGTGCATAAAAAATCAACAACGAGGAGAGAGCCGATGAGACCCCTTTCAGAGCACGTCTGCGCCCTGCTGCCAAAGCTGCAACAGTGGCGTCGCGACTTCCATCACTACGCCGAATCGGGCTGGCTGGAGTTCCGCACCGCGACGTTAGTCGCAGAAGAACTGCATAAGCTCGGTTATCAACTGGAGCTGGGCCGTGAAGTGATCGACGCCGATGCGCGGATGGGCTTACCTGACGAAGCCGTACTGAAGCAGCAGGAGGCGCGCGCTCTAAAGCAGGGCGCGCTACAGCAGTGGATCAGCCACTTCTCCGGCGGATTCTGCGGCATTGTGGCGACACTTGAGACCGGTCGCCCCGGTCCGGTGATGGGCTTTCGCGTCGATATGGATGCACTGGATCTCAATGAAAGCCAGGCCGACGATCATCTGCCACAGCGTGAAGGGTTCGCCTCCTGCAACGCCGGCATGATGCACGCCTGCGCCCATGACGGTCACACCACCATTGGTCTGGGCCTCGCTTCCGTGCTGATGGCGATGAAAGATGAACTCAGCGGCACAATCAAACTGATCTTCCAGCCCGCCGAAGAGGGTGTGCGTGGTGCCAAAGCGATGGTCGCGGCGGGCGTGGTCGATGACGTTGAGCGTTTCACCGCAATTCATATCGGTACCGGCGTGCCGGCAGGCGAAGTGGTATGCGGCAGCGACAGCTTCCTGGCTACTACCAAGCTGGATGTTCACTTCACCGGCGTCGGTGCTCATGCGGGCGGTCGCCCGGAAGAGGGTCGCAACGCCCTGCTGGCTGCCGCACAGGCGACGCTGGCGCTGCATGGCTTAACACAGCACAGCGGCGGCGTGGCGCGGGTTAACGTTGGCGTGCTACAGGCAGGAACCGGCCGCAATGTGGTGGCCGACTGCGCCCTGCTGAAAGTCGAAACCCGTGGCGTCACTAATCAGGTTAATGACGATATTTATCAGCAGGCGCTGCGGGTGATTGACGGTGCAGCCGCGATGTATGGCGTTGAGCAGCAGGTTTCATTAATGGGTGCTGCACGCAGCTGTACCCCGACACAGCCGTGGGTCGATTTTATCCATCAGCAGGCAGATGCACTCGGCATATTCGACTCTGTGGTCGATCGTAAAGCGCAGGCGGCAGGTTCGGAGGATGCCACTTACATGATGGAGCGCGTAAAGCAGCGTGGCGGTCAGGCCTCTTACGTCATTTTTGGCTGTGACCTGGCGGCGGGTCACCACAATGCGAAATTCGACTTTGATGAGCGGGTCATGCCAGACGCCATCACGTTGCTGGCAACACTGGCGCTGAATCAGGCACAGTTCGGAGGATCACAATGATTGAAGCATTTATTGCCGGGTATATCGATCGCCATCAGCTCCGCTTCAGCACGCTCAGTGACGCTATCTGGGACACGCCGGAAACCCGTTTTGCCGAAACCCGATCCTCTGCTCTGCTGGCTGACGCGCTGGAAAAAGAAGGATTCACTGTGGAACGCGGTGTGGGTGGCATCGACACCGCCTTTATCGCCAGCGTGGGCAGCGGCAAGCCGGTGCTCGCTATCCTCGGCGAGTTCGATGCGCTGGCTGGTCTGAGCCAGCAGTCGGGCTGTGCACGGCCGCAGCCGCTGGAGGCTAACGGCAACGGACACGGCTGCGGCCACAACCTGCTCGGTACAGCAGGTGTAGCCGCGGTGTGCGCCGTAAAAGCCTGGATGGAACAGCATCACACGGGCGGCACGGTTCGCTTTTACGGTTGCCCTGGCGAAGAAGGCGGATCGGGCAAAACTTTTATGGTGCGCGAAGGGCTGTTTGACGACGTTGATGCCGCGGTAACCTGGCATCCTGAAGGCTTCAGCGGCATGTTCAATTTGCGCACGCTCGCCAATATCCAGGCGGCGTTCAGCTTTAAAGGCATCGCGGCGCACGCGGCCAACTCTCCCCACCTGGGCCGCAGCGCGCTGGATGCCGTCACGCTGATGAATACCGGTGCCAACTTTCTGCGCGAGCATATCGTGCAGGAAGCGCGTCTGCACTACGCCATCACCAATAGCGGTGGCGTTTCACCGAATGTGGTGCAGGCCGATGCAGAGGTGCTTTACCTGATTCGCGCCCCGGAACTGCCGCAGGCGCAGGCGATCTACGAACGGGTGATTAACATCGCCAGGGGCGCTGCACTGATGACCGACACCACGCTGACCGTGCGTTTTGACAAAGCCTGTTCAGACTACGTGCCTAATCGTGCACTTGAAGCGGTCATGGAGCGCTATTTGCATCAGTTTGGTTTGCCCGACTACAGCGACGAAGAGCGCGCGTTTGCGGCGGAACTGCGTGCCACTCTGACCGATGACGATCTGCGCAACGCCCGGCTCAATGCCGCCCGTACGGGTGGCGAAGCCGGTCATGCCTGGGCTGCGCAACTGGGCAATAAGCTGTTCATGGATGAGGTCGCGCCCTATGCGGTTACGCGTGAGCTGCTGTATGGCTCCACCGATGTCGGCGATGTCAGCTGGGTGACGCCGACCGCACAGTGCTTTGCGCCCTGTTTTACCTTCGGCACGCCGCTGCACACCTGGCAACTGGTGGCGCAGGGCCGCACCACTATCGGGCATAAGGGGATGTTTCTGGCAGGCAAAGTGATGGCGGCCACGGTGTTAACACTGCTAACGGATCCGCAGGCGCTGGCTGGCTGCCGGGCCGAGTTTGAACGGGTGCGCGCCGCGCAGCCTTATATCTGTCCGATCCCGGCGGGGATCACACCAACAAAACTAGCCGAATGAGCCACCGGCCGTGTCTCTGACACGGACCACTATAAAAATAGTGCAAACACATCCCTGCTTCAGCGGAGCCGACTCTGAACTCACCGTCGGTCATATACCATGACCGACGCCAGACCGGGCCTGCGCCGATAGGGGAAACACAAGACGAGAACCCATACCATGGAAGCAACATCCGAGAACCGAAGCCCCGGCAGGCTCTTCAGCTGGATCGAGCGTGTGGGCAATAAAGTGCCCAACCCGTTCTTACTGTTTGTTTATTTGATCGTGGTGCTGATGGTGGCAACCGCCATTATCAGTGCACTGGATCTGGCGGTAAAGAACCCCAGTAACGGTGAAATGGTGCGGGTGAACAACCTGCTGAGCGTCGCAGGCATTCAGTGGATCCTGCCCAATATCATCAAAAACTTCAGCAGCTTCACCCCGCTGGGATCGATTCTGGCGCTGGTGATTGGTGCCGGTCTGGCGGAAAAAGTCGGCCTGCTACAGTCACTGATGGTGAAGATGGCGTCGCGCGTCAGCCGTCGTTACGCCAGCTATATGGTGCTGTTTATCGCCTTCTTCAGCCATATTTCCTCGGATGCTGCGCTGGTGGTGATGCCGCCACTTGGTGCGCTGATCTTCCTGGCAGTGGGCCGTCATCCGGTTGCAGGCCTGCTGGCGGCCATTGCCGGCGTCGCCTCTGGCTTTACCGCCAATCTGCTGATTGTCACCACCGATGTGCTGCTCTCGGGCATCAGCACCGAAGCGGCTAAAGCCGTCAGCGATACGGTGCATGTCAGCGTCATCGACAACTGGTTCTTTATGGCGACCTCGGTGATTGTGCTGACGATAGTGGGCGCGCTGCTCACTGATAAATTCGTCGAGCCGCGCCTGCCGCAGTGGCAGGGCAACGGTGAGAAGCTGGCGGCACTGACGCCTCTGGAGAACCGCGGTTTGCGGGCCGCCGGGATCGCCGCGCTGCTGTTTATCGCCCTGATGGCGCTGCTGGTGGTGCCCGAAAATGCACCGCTACGCAATCCCACCACCGGCGCCATCATTCCTTCGCCTTTTATTCAGGGCATTGTGCCCATCATCATTCTGTTCTTCTTTGTGGTGGCGATTGCTTACGGCGTGGTGACACGGCAGATCCGCCGTCCGGATGATATCCCGCAGCTGCTGGTCGATCCGATGAAGGGCATGGCGGGCTTTATTGTGATGGTGTTTCCGCTGTCGCAGTTCGTGGCGTTCTTCAACTGGAGCAACATGGGAAAATTCATGGCAATCGGGCTGACCGATGTGCTGGAAAGCGCAGGCGTCAGCGGCGCGCCCGCCTTTCTGGGCCTGATGTTCCTGTCGGCGTTTCTCTGTATGTTTATCGCCAGCGGCTCAGCAATCTGGTCAATTCTGGCGCCGGTCTTTGTGCCGATGTTTATGCTGCTCGGCTTTCATCCCGCCTTCGCTCAGATGATTTTCCGCATCGCTGACTCCGCCGTACTGCCGCTGGCACCCATGTCGCCCTTCCTGCCGCTGTTCCTGGCCTTTTTGCAGCGTTATCAGAAAGATGCGCAGCTCGGCACCTATTACGTGCTGATTTTCCCCTATCCGCTGGTGTTCTTTATCAGCTGGATAGCGCTGCTGATGGTGTGGTATCTGCTGGGTCTGCCAATTGGGCCGGGTGTCTGGCCGAAACTGCCTTAAGTCTCAGTGCCACCGATGCAGGCATTATCGGTGGCGCTTTCTCTCTTTTCCGGCTGGGGGATATCGGGGCATGGGTTGAGTGCCCGAATAGCCTTCACATCGGCCACCGTATAGCGCGTAACACGACCAGGCACCCGGACGCCGTTTTTGATCTCAACAGCTTCTTCCAGCGATGCTTTCAGCTCGTCAAAAAAACTCACGTTAACCTCATCTTTCCGTAATTGGGTCTGCTTCTTCAGCTCAGCTTTTTCCGCGTCCGTGAAGAAAGTGTCACAAAGCGGGACTATGCTAGCGCAAGGACGCCATTTGCATCCATGCGGACCTGCCCTCACGTGACCGGGCTGAGAGACAGACCGGTATTTGCGGCATGCAGATGCTGCTCCAGTCGTCGCTGCCGGAGTACGTGCGCCACAGATGGCAAAACCTGCAACGTACATTGCTAAATCGTCAGCAACACCCCGCTCGGCAACGGCGGATGAATTGATTATTCTGCTATTTCTTCGCTTGCTAACGGTTAACTCTGTTAGTCCTTATCTGACCGGCTGCGAGTCGTCTCCACACTGCCTGAGGTTCATGCTGAAATGACCACTACCTCCACCAGCCTGCCGCCACTGCACGCTTCACCGGCGGCCCGCAACAGCTTAGCCGCACGGGTTGATGCGCTGCCCTCCTCCACCGGTTTGTGGCGCTTTATTACGCTGCTGGCGCTGGGCGGTTTTTTTGAGCTTTATGACCTGTTTGAAACCGGCTATATCAGCACCGGCCTGCTATCCGCAGGCGTATTTCACACCGGCGCGGCAGGCGTGCTGGGCTTCTCCGATCAGGCGGCATTCGCCTCGGCCACTTTTCTCGGCCTGTTTTTCGGTGCCAGCCTGCTGGCGCCCTACGCTGACCGCTTTGGTCGCCGTCTGACCTTTATGTGTGCGCTGCTGTGGTATGGGCTGTTTTCACTGCTGATGGCGTTCCAGCAGAGTGCGGAGATGATTATTCTGTTCCGATTCCTGGTGGGGATCGGGCTGGGCGTCGAGCTGGTGACCATTGACACCTATCTGTCGGAGTGGGTGCCGACCCATCTTCGCAGCCGCGCCTTTGCCTTCTCTTTTTTCGTGCAGTTTTTGTCGGTACCCGCCGTGGCGCTGATGTCCTGGTGGCTGATTCCGCAAACGCTGCTCAGTCTTGAAGGCTGGCGCTGGGTGGTGATCGCAGGCGCGGTCTGTTCACTGGTGATCTGGCTGGTGCGCAGAAATCTGCCGGAGTCGGCACGCTGGCTGGCGCAGCAGGGCCGTCATCAGGAGGCGCATCAGGTATTGTCCACGATGGAGCAGCGCTGTGGTATCCCGGCTGGCCCCGCTGTTCAGCCCGATGACGCCGCAGGGCAGCTGCCAAAACGAGGGCGTTTCAGCGAGATATGGTCACCCGCTTACCGCAAGCGCACCCTGATGCTGGTGGTGATGAACTTTTTCCAGGCGATCGGCTTTTTCGGCTTTGGTAACTGGCTGCCTGCGCTGCTGTCAGGCAACGGTGCCACGGTGACGCACAGTTTGCTTTATGCCTTCTTCATCACGCTGGCCTATCCGCTCGGTTCGCTGATCTGCAGCCGCTACGCTGACAAGCTGGAGAATAAGTGGCAGATCGTCCTGTCGTCGCTGATGACGGTGGTGTTCGGCACGCTGTTCGCCTTCCAGACGCAGCCAGTGTTGCTGATTCTCTGCGGCTTCCTGATCACCTGGTCCAACGCCTGGCTGACCTTCAGCTTCCACGCCTATCAGACCGAGATCTTCCCGACCCATATCCGCGCGCGGGCAGTCGGCTTCTGCTACTCCTTCAGTCGCCTTTCTACGGTCTTCAGCAGTATTCTGATTGGGGTGATATTGCAGTATGCCGGCACGCCAGGCGTAATCACCTTTATCGTGCTGAGCATGGTGATGGTGATGCTGTCGGTAGGGATTTACGGGCCGAAAACACGCGGAATCGATCTGGAGAATATTTAAAAAAAAGGCCGTCATCCTGTTGATGACGGCCTCTGTTACTGTCGGTTATTTACCTTCCAGTACGCTGATATCCGCACTGCCCAACCGATCTTTCTCATCTTTACGCAGCTCAGCGACCTGTTTCGCGCTGACCTGTTTTGACGCCGTGTTGCCCCAGCTGTTGCGCACGAAGTTCACCACGTCCGCCACCTGCTGATCGTTCAGACGCCAGCCAAATGCTGGCATAGTAATGGTCGAGGGCGCGCCATTCACGCCAGGCAACTGCCCGCCCACCAGCACGATATGGATCAGGGAGGTGAGATCGTCCGCCAGAACGACCGGATTACCGCGCAGCGCTGGATAGAAGCGTTTATAGCCACTGCCATCGGTTTTATGACATGCCGCGCAGCTGTCAACGTAGGTTGCAGCACCCGTCTGGCTGTCATCACCACGCCACAGCGCTTTTGCCGTGGCATCATCCACGCTGAACGCTGCCTGATGGGGATCTTTCGCACCCAGTGACTTCAGATAGCGCGCAATTGCCGTGATATCAGACTCGCTCAGGTGTTGCAGACTGTGTTCCACCACATCAGTCATGCCACCGAACGCGGCAGTCTGATCGTTGCGGCCATAACGCAGGAACTGACGCAGATCGTCTTCGCTCCAGCGCCCCAGCCCATCGCGGTTATCGCCGCGCAGGTTGCTGGCGGTCCAGCCATCAATAGGAGCACTGCTGCCCGCCAGATAGTCGCTGCCCTCTTCGTTAGTCAGCGCCTTCTCCTGCATGGTGATGCTACGCGGTGTATGACAGGCCCCGCAGTGGCCCAGTCCTTCAACCAGATAGCGACCGCGTGCCAGCACCGGATCTTCCTCTGCTGCAGGCTGGAATGCTTTCACGTCGGGCGCAAAAATCCCGCGCCAGACCGCCAGCGGCCAGCGCATCGATAGCGGCCAGGGAATGTCGCTCTCCCGATTTGGCTGATTAACCGCCGCAACGCCATGCATGAAGTAAGCGTAAAGCGCCTTCATGTCTTCATCGCTGACCACGGCGTAGGAGGGATAGGGCATCGCCGGATAGAGCGTTTCGCCGTTTTTCGCTACGCCGTGACGCACCGCTTTCTGGAAGTCGTCGTAGCTGTATTCACCAATGCCGGTGTCGCGATCGGGCGTAATGTTGGTGGAGTAGATAGTGCCAATGGGTGTCGCCATCGGCAGACCACCGGCAAACGCCGCGCCGCCTTTGCTGGTGTGGCAGGCAACACAGTCCCCGGCACGCGCCAGATACTCACCCCGTTTAACCAGATCGTCCTGGTTGCTCTCCGCCAGTGCGGCAAACGTCAGGGAGCCAAGAATCAGAGCCAGAATGCTATTTTTCATCGCCATATCCTTATGCCTGCACCAGTGGGCCGGGGTTTTTCAGGTAGTGTTCGCGAATCGCTTTGGCTGACCAGTAAGTCAGCGCCGCCACCATGCCGGTCGGGTTGTAACCCAGTCCCTGCGGGAAGGCAGATGCGCCTGGAACAAAGACATTCGGCACATCCCAGCTTTGCAGATAACGGTTAACCGCACTGGTTTTGGGATCGTCGCCCATGATCGCCCCGCCGCTGATATGGGTGGTCTGATACACCGTGGAGTCAAAATGGGTGCCCGGCTTTTTCGCGCCGCCGATGATCATCTTTGGATTCATCGCTTCAGCAATATTGCGCATCTTACCGACCATAAACTGCGCCATTTTGATGTCGTTATCCTGCCAGTCAAAGGTCATGCGCAGCAGCGGCTGCCCATAGGCATCCTTGTAGTTAGGATCGAGATCGAGGTAATTGGCGCGATAGGACTGGTGAGCGCCATGCGCATCCATCGACAGGTGATGCGTGTAGGTGTCCGCTACCGCCGCTTTCCATTTGCTGCCCCAGTTAGGCGTACCCGCAGGCACTGGCAGGCCAGAGATCGGTTTGGTGCCCGCCTGGTTGACCCAGAATGGCGAACCGCCGACAAAGCCCAGTGGCCCATGGTCGAAGTTATCCGCGTTGAAATCATCCACCGCGACGCCTGCACCACCCGCACCGATAAACGGATTGGTGGTGGTGTTTTTATCAAACAGCGCCTTGAGCGTAGAGAGGTTCTGATAGGCGAAGTTACGGCCCACAGTGCCTTCGTTGGTCATCGGATTGTACGGTTTGCCGATGCCCGACAGCAGCATCAGATGCACATTGTGGAACTGGAAGGCGGAAAGGATGACCAGATCTGCGGGCTGAACCTGCTCACGGCCCTGTCCATCCACATAGGTCACGCCGGTGGCACGCGTTTTGTCATCGCTGAGATTGACCCGCAGTACATAGGAGTTGTTGCGCAGCTCAAACTTCGGCTCCTGACGCAGCGCGGGCAGGATATTGACGTTCGGCGACGCTTTGGAATACATGTAGCAGGCGTAGCCGCTGCAGTAACCGCAGAAGTTGCACGGCCCCATCTGCGCGCCATAGGTATTGGTGTACGGACCTGACGTATTGGCGGAGGGCAGATCATAAGGATGATAACCCACAGACTCTGCCGCCTGAGCAAACAACTGCGCCGAGTAAGTACGCTTCTGCGCGGGCAGCGGGAAGTTATCTGAGCGGTCGGGCGCAAACGGGTTACCACCTTTATCTTTGCCGACCACTTTACCTTTGATACTCCAGGCGCTGCCTGAGGTGCCAAAGACTTTTTCCGCCTTGTCGAAGAACGGCTCCAGTTCATCGTAGCTGACGCCAAAATCCTGAATCGTCATGCCTTCCGGAATGAAGTTTTTACCGTAGCGCTCTTCGTAATGGCTGCGCATCCGCAGCTCAACGGGATCAACACGGAAATGGACGCCTGACCAGTGCAGGCCTGCGCCACCGGTACCGGTGCCGGGCAAAAACGCGGCCAGCTGGCGATAAGGTACCGCCGTCTGAGAAGCGTCATGGCGAATCGTCACGGTGCTTTTGGAGAGGTCCTGGAACAGCTTTTTGCGGACGTTATAAGTCAGCTCATCAATGGACTGCGGATAGGATCCATCGGGATAGGTATCACGATGCGGCCCGCGCTCCAGCGCCAGTACGTTAAGGCCCGCTTCAGTCAGCTCTTTCGCCATAATCGCGCCTGCCCAGCCGAAGCCAACAATGACCGCATCCACTTTTTTCATTTCGTTTGCCATGCTTAGCTTCTCTCTCCGCGAATCGACACTGACGGGAACGGATACCGTTCGCCGCGCTCTACCCAGTCCATAAAGTCGGCGCGAGCGCCAGGGAAGTTGATCAGCTTCCAGCCGACCATGCCCTGATTCCCACCGTGGATAGGATCGCTAAAGAAGCCTTCACGGGTGTTCTGCAGCAGGAAGCTGAAGAAGACTTTTGCCGGCAGCTGGCTGAATTCCGCGCTGCCACTCTCCATCGCCTGCAATAAGGCATCCTGCTGCTCACCGCTGAGCTGAGCAAAGACCTTGCCGTGCTGCTTTTTGCTGTAATTATCCGCATCGGCCAGACCAAGACGGTAAATCTGCTGTGGCACCAGCGGCAGCTGATAGCCCAGCTCTTTCGGCAGGTCGGGATTAAACGGACCCTGCATATACCAGTTCGATCCCGTGGCATACGGCGTATTCATTTGACGATCGATAAATTCCGGCACGCCCGCTTCCAGCGCACCCGGTCCGCGTTCATCGCTGGGAATCAGGCGTGCCACGGCGGCGGTAATAAAGGCAAACTCTTCGGCGGTAAACCAGTTCGGCTGGTAATCACGTGCCTGCTGCGGTGCGGCCGGGGTTTTAGCCGCCTGCGCGGCCAGCGGAAGGGAGAACGCGCCCATTGCGGTGGAGCCTACCGCCATCGCAGGCGCCAGGGTAATTGTCTTCAGCAAAAAATCCCTGCGTGAATGACCCTTTTTTTGTTCTGACATGACATTGCCTCATTCCCGCACTCACTGGCGGTATGAAAAAGTGGTGGTTGCGTTGTAATGGTTTTTATCAGCAGATACAGGCGTGGCGCCTGCTTGTTACCGGTAACAAACCTGCATATTGTATCACTGCCATTCACAAAGATTTAGTTCAAAGAAACAAAATCGCACAATTTCATTAACATCTATCTTCTTCCTGTCATGAGCAGAAACAACAGACTACAGACAGCGACACGTCAAAAACGTTATAACAAGCAATACACAACAGCGGAGTACCTATGTTTAAGTCTTTTTTTCCGCGGCCAGCGCTGTTTTTCAGCTCTGCGGCTGTCTGGAGCTTATTAGCAATTTTTGCCTGGTTCGGCTTTGCCGCCCATCTGCCAGGCATCTGGCCCACTTTTGAAACCGCAATGAAGCAGCCCCTCCCAACGACGGCGGCGCGTTTTATTGCCGCAAGTCAGCTCTGGTTTTATCTCTATTACTGGATAATGGTAGCTATTTTTGCCGGGGCCTGGCGGCTTATTGATCCGCATCCATGGCGGCGCTGGTCTGTGTGGGGTTCTGCGCTGATCATCTTTGTCACCTGGTTTGGCGTGCAGGTAGGTGTCGCCATTAATGCCTGGTATGGCCCGTTCTACGATCTGATTCAGAAAGCGCTGACCAAAGCGGGATCGGTGCAGATTGCAGAGTTTTACCATGAGGTTATCTCTTTTCTCGGCATCGCATTAATCGCGGTGGTGATTGGCGTACTCAACTCCTTCTTTATCAGCCACTGGGTTTTCCGCTGGCGTACGGCCATGAATAACTACTACATGCACAACTGGCAGCGCCTGCGTCATGTCGAAGGTGCTGCACAGCGTGTGCAGGAAGACACCATGCGGTTTGCAACCACGCTGGAAAACTGGGGGGTGAGTTTTATTCAGGCGATTATGACGCTGGTCGCGTTTTTGCCGGTGCTGGTCGCGCTGTCACATCATGTGAAAGATATTCCGATCCTCGGCAATATTCCTTACGCGCTGGTGATAGCCGCTGTGCTCTGGTCCGTATTCGGCACCGGGTTGCTGGCGCTGGTTGGGATTAAGCTGCCGGGGCTGGAGTTCCGCAATCAGCGGGTTGAAGCCGCCTACCGTAAAGAGCTGGTTTACGGAGAAGACAATGCCGATCGCGCCGGGCCACAAACGGTGCAGGAGCTGTTCAGTCGGGTACGGGTTAACTACTTCCGACTCTATTTCCATTATCTCTATTTCAATATCACCCGCATTCTCTATCTGCAGGTCGATAATGTGTTTGGTCTTTTCCTGCTGTTCCCGTCGATTGTCGCGGGCACGATTACGCTGGGCTTACTCAACCAGATCACCAACGTGTTTGATCAGGTACGCGGCTCGTTCCAGTATCTGATCGCCTCCTGGTCAACGCTGATCGAACTGATGTCGATCTACAAGCGTCTGCGCAGCTTTGAGCAGATTCTGGATGATGTGCCGCACGATGAGATGATGCGCGAGGCATCGGAAGACGTGTAACGGGTGAGGATTGCCGTTTTTTGACATAAAAAAGCCACTCGTCAGAGTGGCTTTTTCGTTTGCAAAATCTGGAAGTAAAATCTTTTATTTCAGCAGAAACGCCGCCAGGACGCCCGAAGGCGTCCTGTCAGCATCAGAGGGTAAAGTGCAGCTTATTTCAGCAGCTCAGCAGTCATGTGAACGCCGTTGTTGGTGTAGGCTTCAGTGATTTTATATGAAGCACCAGCATCCTGAGCCTGCGCAGCGATTTTCGCTTCAGCACCGTCCAGCGTAGAGTCGACAGCGGTCACAGATTGGGCGAAGCTGGCGAATGGCAGAACAGAAAGGGCGATAACAGCTGCAAAAGTTTTGATAGATTTCATGGTCAATTCCTCGGTTAATTTTTATCAGGTAAGGCGTGCTGCCTTGTTGATAGATATATTAGCCCTGAAGTTGATCAGTAAAAAGCGGAGGGTTTTGCTTAACTCATTCAATAAAACTGATGATAAAAAGCACATTTCGCACAGTTATCACTCAAAAGGTTAATAATCCATATTCAATAAAAAAGGCAGCATAACGCGCTGCCTTCAGAGAATTATCCGTGATGCCTTACCCGGCTGAAGATAGTTAGCGCAGCCAGCAGCATTAGTACGCCGCTGGCAACAAACACACCGCCTGCGCCGCGCAGGTCAAACATCCAGCCGCCTGCCGCCGCACCAACGGTAATCGCCAGCTGGATAGTGGCAACCAGTAAACCGCCGCCCGATTCCGCATCATCCGGCACCGCGCGTGAAATCCACGTAGACCAGCCGGTTGGCATCGAACCAAACGCCATCCCCCAGATCGCCACGCCCGCGCCGACCAGCCAGCTGACATCACCAAAGCTCACCAGCAGCAGCGCGGTGATACTCATTAACAGCGCCATGCCACTCAGCGTCAGCGACACACTGCGGGTGACCAGATAACCGGCCAGCGAGGTGCCAAAGAAGTTCGCTACGCCAAAGGCCAGCAGCGCCAGCGACAGCTGATTGAGGTTGAGCTGCGCGACACCTTCCAGGAACGGACGCAGATAAGTAAAGAAGGCGAAGTGGCCGGTAAACATCATGATCACGGCCAGCATGCCCCACCGCATCACACCGATACGCAGCAGTGCCAGCACCCCGCCGTTGCGGGCTTTGTTCTCTGCCGGCATGGCGGGCAGCGTAAAGAATTGCCACAGCAGCGCCACCGCGCCCAGCCCGGCGGTCAGCATAAAGATGTTGCGCCAGCCGACCAGTCCACCGAGATAGCTGCCAAGCGGCGTAGCGATAATTGTCGCCAGCGAGATACCACTAAACACAATAGAGAGTGCACGTGGCACCTGATCGCTGGGCACCAGACGCATAGTGATAGCGGTTGAAAGTGTCCAGAAGCCACCAATGGCCATACCCAGCAGCACCCGCGCCAGCAGGATTACCGTCAGGTCAGCCGCAAAGGCCACCATCAGCGCAGAGGCGATCAGCAACAGTGAAAAAACCAGCATCACAATACGGCGGTCAATTCGCCGCGTGACGCTGCCGGTCACCAGGCTGGTAAACAGCGCGACCAGTGCAGTAATAGTGACGGTCTGTCCCGCCTGCCCTTCGGATACACCGAGACTGTGCGCCATCGGCGTCAACAGACTCACAGGTAAAAATTCGGCGGTGATGAGGCTGAACACCCCAAATGCCATGGCAAATACCGCACCCCACGCGGGACGGGTCGGCGAGGAAACCTCATCAGCCACTTCGGTTGTCAGACTCATGCTGCTTCTCCGGAAGATAAAAAAAGTGAGTGTGAGCATAGAGTGTCGCATCAGGACGATCTATGATGCTTACACCTTCATTTTTGATAATTCGTCTGGAATCACATGAGCCACTATGGAGATCTGACCAGTGAACTGCTGATGGGGATGCGCCTGTATGGCGTGAACTACCAGCGCATCGCGGTAAGCGCGCCATTCGGGTTGCGCTACGAGCACGCGCCGGGCCGGGCGCAGTTCCACTTTGTCGGGCGTGGCTCTCTGCTGGTGCGCAGCGCCTCCGGCGAGGTGTTTCAGCTCAACAGCGGCGATGCGCTGCTGGTGCCACACGGTAAACCGCACAGCCTGATCTCCAGTGAGGAGGCGGACTGCCAGTGCATTAAAAACATGGCGAGCAAGCCGCTCTGCGACAGCGTCTGCGCCATCGCCGCCCCGGAAGATGCCGGTGAGGACGAACACAGCGTACTGCTGTTCAGCGCCTGCATGGCGTTTGAGCTTGGCGGCATGCAGCCGCTGATCAATACCATGCCGGATGTGATGCTGGTGAGCACTCTGCTGTCGCAGTACCCGGAGATTCAGCCGATCCTGGCCGCAATGGAGCGGGAGTCACGCACGCGTCAGGCGGGGTTTGCCGGCATTCTGTCGCGTCTGGCGGATGTCGTGGCCGCACTGATTGTGCGCGGCTGGGTAGAAAACGGCTGCGGCCAGAGTAGCGGGCTGGTGCAGGCAATGCGCGACCCGCGTCTGAGTCAGGCGATTGCCGCGATGCATCGGGAGCCGGGCGAAAACTGGACGGTAGCGCGACTGGCCAGCGTGGCAGGCTGTTCGCGCTCGGTGTTTGCCGGACGTTTTCTCAATGCCACCGGTATGACGCCGCTGCGTTATCTTACGGAGTTGCGGATGCGGCTGGCGGTGCAGCGGATTGTGAACAATGGGGAAGCGGTGGAAGCCGTGGCCTATCATCTCGGCTACGGCTCGATTGCGGCGTTCAGTCGCGCGTTTAAGCGGATCGTTGGTCAGTCGCCTGGCGCGCTGCGTGCCGGACGCGAAAGCACGCAGGCGCTGGCTTCTTAGCGAAAGACGCTGATCGCTTCCACCAGACGGTTAGCCTGATGGGTCATGCGACCAGACGCCTCGGCGCTTTCTGTCACGCGGGCAGCGTTCTGATGGGTGATATCATCGAGATCTTCTACTGCTGAGCTGACCTCGCTGAGCGCCGTCGCCTGTTCGGCCGTGGCGGCACTGATCTGGGCGATTAGCGCAGTGACATTCTGCACCTGCGACACGATATCCTGCATCGTCCGGCCCGCCGCGCTGGCATGCTCATTGCCCGATTTGACCCGGCTGCTGCTGGTTTCAACCAGCATTTTAATCTCGCTGGCGGCTTTAGCGCTGCGTTGCGCCAGGCTGCGAACTTCACCCGCGACCACTGCAAAGCCTTTACCCTGCTCACCTGCCCGCGCCGCTTCCACCGCAGCATTCAACGCCAGAATATTAGTCTGGAAGGCAATGCCGTCGATCACGCTGGTTATATTGGCGATACGCGTTGAGCTGTCGGCAATTTCGCCCATCATGCCCATCATATCCGTCATCACATCGCCGCCTTTGCTGGCGGCGTGACTGGTGCTGGCTGAGAGGCTATTCGCCTCATGTGCAGTTTCGGTGTTGCTCTTCACCGTCGCGGTCATTTCGTTCATGGTCGCCGCGGTTTGCTGCACGTTAGCCGCAGCCTGTTCAGTACGGCGACTCAGTTCGTTGTTACTGCGGGCGATGGCATCACTGGCACTCAGCACATTGATCGCCTGGCCGCTGACATCATCCACCAGCCAGCGGAACATCAATCCGAGCTGGCCAATGGCGCGGAGTGTGACGCCAACCTCATCCACACGATCCATCTGTTCAACCTGATGGCTGGCACCGGTCGCTACGCGGAGCGCCTGTTTGCACATCCGCTCAATAGGACGTGAAATCTGCTGCTCCAGCCACACACTGCAGAGCAGAAGCAGCGCAGCCATTCCCGCAGCAAAGCCTGCCAGTGCAGTGTGGGTCATGCCCAGTGCCCAGACGCCCGCCACCGAGAGAGGCAGTAACGCCATCAGCGTGCTGCGAATCCGCCAGCGCAGGGGCAGCGTCTTCAGGATTGAGGCGGGACGACGCCAGCCGCTGCGCACCAGCAGGCCTTTGTGAAAACGTCGCCCTCTGGCGCGGCCTTCACGAAAATCCTGATAGAGCACTTCTGTCTGACGCACCTCTTCAGCCGTAGGTTTGGTGCGCACGGACATATAACCCTGCACTTTACCGTCGCGTACGACCGGAATGGCATTGGCACGCACCCAGTAGTGGTCGCCGTTTTTCCGGCGGTTTTTGACCAGCGCAGTCCAGGGTTCGCCCTGCTTCAGCGTCGCCCACATATCGGCAAAGGCTTCTGGCGGCATATCGGGGTGACGCACCATGTTATGCGGCTGCCCGTTGATCTCGTCAGCAGTGAATCCGCTTGCTTCGATAAACGCGTCGTTGGCGTAGGTAATGTGGCTGTTGAGATCGGTGGTCGACATCAGTGTCGCATGATCATCGAACAGATATTCACGCTGAGAGACAGGCTGGTTGTTACGCATCAAAAGTCCTTGGAGACCCGACGTCCTGCACGCAACAGTCTGAGGCGCAGCGTGAAAACGGCGGGCTGAGAAATAACGATTACCCTTTTTTATATTTTCGGCATGCCCGCGCCGACTCTTTAGTAATACGCTTTAATTTCTGCCGCGAAAAAAGCCACTTTGCAGCGGCTTTCACACTTTTGATCTGTTTTTATCCGTTAGCCAGACTGGAGAATTCCGGCAGTGGCTTAACTGAGGTCAACATTACGGGTGCCAAACCACCAGGTGAGCAGAAAACCGCCGGTCCATGCGACGATCAGCCCGGCCAGGTAAACTGCCATCCCGGCGAAGATGCCCTGGCTGGAGGTCATCAGTGGCAGAGTGACCAGCCCGGACGGCCCGAATACCGTGTTCATCCCCACTGGCAAACCCAGCCACGCGACCAATCCAATAAAAAAGCCGCCCAGTGCTCCGCCGCCACAGGCGGTGATAAAGGGCTTGAGGCGGGGCAGCGTGACACCATAGATCAGCGGCTCGCCCACCCCAAGCAGGCCGGGGACAATTGCACCTTTAATCTGCGCCCGCAGCAGCGCGCCTTTTTCTGCTTTGCACCAGAGTGCCAGTGATGCGCCGACCTGGCCTGCGCCCGCCATTGCCAGAATCGGAAACAGCGAGTTAAATCCCTGGGTTTCCATCAACGCAAAATAGACAGGAATAAAGCCCTGATGAATACCGAACATCACCGCAATCAGGAACAGTCCAGCCAGCAGCGCGCAGCCAAAGGGATTGTTATTGAGGTGGATAAACAGCCACGACATTCCCTTAAACAGTTCGCCGCCCAGCGGCATAATCAGCAGATAGGTGATGGCGCCCGTGATCACCAGCGTAAACAGCGAGGTGAGGATCATATCCAGGTTGTCAGGAATGATTTTGCGCAGCTGTTTCTCTATCCACGCCCCGATAATCGCCGCCATCAGCACACCGATAATGTTGCCGCGCGGATCGATCGTCAGACCAAAGAAGCTCTCCATACCGCTGTAGTAGCCGGTGGTGGCCGTGGGCACATAGCCGAGCACAAACAGCGAGGCGATGATGGCGCCGTTTACGCCGCTGCCGCCAAAGGCTTTCTGTGCGTTATAGCCGATGAGGATACTGAGAAAGGTGAACAGCCCTTTGCCGAACACCTTCATGTACGCCACGGTGTGCAGCAGCCAGGGCGCGTGATCGCCGGGCGCATTAAGATGGAGACTCTGTTCAATCAGCGTGGCAAATCCCAGCAGCAGTCCCGCGCCGATAAAGCCTGGGATTAGCGGCGTGAAGATAGTGGCGAAGCGCGACAGGAACTGATGCACCCCACTGGTCTGTTTCGCCTTTAGCTGCTGCTTCTGCTGCGCTGCCAGCTGGCTAAGCGCCGCCGTTTCGCCCTGCGAAGCCATTGCAGTATCACCCTGCGACAGCAGGCTTTGCATTCCCTCGGCGGCGGTTTGCGCTTTTCCTGGCCCCACGACAATCTGTAACTGCGCATCGCTGTCGATGACCCCCAGCACGCCCGGCAGGCTTTTTAACCTGGAAAGATCAGCCTGTTCTGGCTGATTCAGCGTCAGGCGGAGCCGTGTCATGCAGTGACCGCAGGCCGCGATATTCTGCGCACCACCGACCGCCTGCAGGATGTCGCGTAACAGTGCCTCGGTGATTTTCGCCATCAGCGTGCCCCCGCTGCCTGTAGCGCCTGACGGATAAAGCCCTGATGCTGACCGAGCAGCGCTTTGGCCTCATCGGCGTCCAGGTCAGCCAGTACCATCAGGATGGCGGTTTTGCAGTGTCCGCCACAGCCGGTCAGCGCCGCACGAGCAGTCGCGTCATCACAATCCGTAGCCTGCATGACGATGTTGACCTGGCGCTGCACCAGTTTCTGGTTAGTGGCTTCCACATCGACCATCAGGTTGCCATAGACTTTTCCGCTGCGGATCATCGATCCGGTGGTGAGCATGTTGAGCACCAGTTTCTGCGCCGTGCCCGCTTTCATGCGGGAGGAGCCGGTGACCACTTCCGGACCGACCACGGGTGTGAGCGCAATGGCGGCAACCTGTGACATCGCGCTGCCCGGATTACAGCTAAGCGACACAGTGGTCGCGCCCAGTTCATTCGCGTAAGCCAGCGCACCCAGCACATAAGGTGTGCGACCACTGGCGGCGATACCGACCAGCACGTCATGGCGGCTAAAATGGATGTCTTTCAAATCCTGCGCGCCCTGTTCCCGGTTATCTTCGGCGTTTTCAACCGCCTGTAGTATTGCGGTGTGGCCGCCGGCAATCAGGCCAATCACCTGCTCACGCGGCGTGCCAAAGGTAGGCGGGCATTCACTGGCATCCAGGATGCCCAGCCGCCCGGAGGTGCCCGCACCGCAATAGATCAGTCGTCCACCTGCACGAAACGCGGCACAGATGGCGTCAACGGCGGTGGCGATTTGCGGCACGATGGCCTCAACCGCCAGCGCCACCTTTTTATCTTCGTCATTAATGACGCGCAGCATCGCTTCGGTGGAGAGTTCATCAATGTTCTGGCTGGCCGGGTTGCGGCCTTCGGTGAGCATCTGGCTGAGGTCGAGTTTCATGGCGGGCTCCGCTAAGGAATAAATTATTCGATTTACTCACTATCATAACGAATGATTAATTCATTGAGTGAGATCTTTTTTCAATGGCTGTGGGGTGGGTCATGTTGCGGGGGATTGGGCTGGTTAGCGTTGAGCTTAAGCAGGGTGCCTGGCATTCGGGGCTTAATGGCTTTGTGATCAGAGCCAGTCAGAAAAGGTTCACCTGATCGTAAAGACGCATTCGTCATCCATGACGCTCGGCCCACGCCATCCCTGGCGGTGGGACGCTTTACTCTTCAGGTGAACCTTTTCTTCCCTTAGGCTGTTTTATTGCTGTTTGTAAAGGGCTTGAGCTTGCCGATAAGATTTAAAAATCCGTGCTGTATCGCAAATAAATCCTTCGATACGCTTTTGATTTTCTTAAAATACAGCGCATAGCTGGCATAAAGGCGGATACAAAGGGGGAGCGGAGTAAAGCGTCCGCCGCATGGATGCGGCGGCCGAGGCCCCAGGGATGGGTTTACGCCGACTTTACGTAGCCACCCTTTGTGTCCGACTGAAAGGCACAATGCGGTTTAAAAGCACGTTGATTTAATCAATATAAAGTTGTGACGTTCTGCAGTCATATAAGGCTGCCAGCTTCTCAAGCGTTTGTTTTTGAGGTTTCTTTCTCGACTCTAACTTCGAAACGCCAGCCTGCGTGATGCCTAATTTGTTCGCGACCTCTTCCTGCGACATTTGCCGATGTAAACGCCAGGCAACATGCAAAGGAACAGATTGCCTCCGGCTGATTTTCATTACGTCATGGGGAATCGTTTCGTCATCATCCGGTCCCGCTTTATAGGTGAGAGGCTCAAATACGTCGTCTAAGTGACGCCCGGCCATGAGCCGGTTAAACAACTCAATGGGGATGACGGCACCCGTGCGGTTCCCGCGCTCGTCTGTCAGAAACTGTATCGCATTCATGGTTAATCACTCCTTACTGCCGCAACAGTCCAGACCTGATCATCTGCTGGCGCGACTTAGCTATGTTCTTATCTGCTCTTAACTCAGTGGTGACGCAGGCTAACCCCAACCGCTTGCTAACGCTTTTTATACGTGGTCGATGTTCTTCTTACGACTTCTAGAATAGCGATAACCACTGGCTGACCTTTCTCTATCTTCCACAGCACGCGGTAGTGACCCACCACCAACTTCATTCGCTTCTCTTTATCATCCGTCAGCTTTTCGACCTTCAGATGGGAATATCAGGCCACTTAGCCAGCGCCTCTACAGCATCTTCGATGGCGTTACCTTCTTTCTGAGGCAGCCCATATAGCTGTTTCAATGCCCTTTTCGTCCAGTTAATTTCTGGCATCCGTCAACACTCCTTGTTGTCAAAGCACGCTTTCAGTCCACCTTTAAAAATAACCAAATTCAGTCATAAAAGCAACGAAAAAGCTATAAAAAGCGTTATGTAGTTATATCTATATAACTAATTTTTTGAATGCTCATCCTGCTAAGAAAGATGACAAAGCCACACAAACAAAAAGGGCCCAACTTTCGTTGAGCCCCTCTTTACGTTAACGCTGTTCTCAGCTTGCGGTCTGTGTACGCAACTGCAGCTCATACTCTTTTGCCTGTTCAGCGTCGAACTGGTTTTCCCAGCGGGCAATCACCAGCACCGCCAGCGCGTTACCGACCACGTTCAGCGCAGTACGCGCCATATCCATGATGCGGTCAACACCGGCGATAAACGCCAGACCTTCAAGAGGAATACCAACGCTGCCCAGCGTGGCCAGCAGCACCACGAACGACACGCCTGGCACACCCGCGATCCCTTTCGAGGTCACCATCAGCGTCAGGACCAGCACAATCTCATCGGTCAGCGACAGGTCAATGCCGTACAGCTGGGCAATAAAGATCGCCGCGATACTCTGATACAGCGTTGAACCATCCAGATTGAACGAATAACCGGTCGGCACCACGAAGCTGGTTATCGCTTTTGGTGCGCCGTAGGCTTCCATCTTCTCCATGATGCGTGGCAACACGGTTTCTGAGCTGGAGGTAGAGTAAGAGAGAATCAGCTCATCCTTCAGGATACGCATCAGCGTAGTAATCCGCAGCTTACAGAAGCGCGCGACTCCGCCCAGCACAACAAAAGCGAAGAACAGAATTGCCGCGTAAACCAGCAGCACCAGCTTAGCCAGCGGCCACAGCGAGGCAAATCCGAAGTTAGCGATGGTCACCGCAATCAGCGCAAACACACCGACTGGCGCATAACGCATGATCATGTGCGTCACTTTAAACATCGTTTCAGAAATGCCACGGAACAGGTTTACCAGCGGATCGCGCTGTTCCGACGGCAGTGACGACAGACCTAAGCCAAACAGCACCGAGAAAAAGATAATCGGCAGCATGTCGCCCTTCGCCATGGAAGCGAAGATATTCTGCGGGATCAGCGACAGAATGGTGGTGACCAGGCTGTGCGGACCGCCCTGTACCTCTGCCGTTGTCGCTTCATATTTAGAGATGTCCACCGTTGCCAGCGTTGACATATCAATGCCGGTGCCGGGTTGAAATACGTTGGCCAGCGTAATACCGACCACAATGGCAAGGGTGGTGATCACTTCAAAGTAGAGAATCGTTTTGACGCCGATGCGTCCCAGCTTTTTTGCATCACCCACGCCAGCGATGCCGACAACCAGGGATGAAATCACAATCGGTACCACAATCATCTTGATAAGATGAATAAAGATATCGCCTGCAGGACTGAGAATGTTAGCGACTAACCATTCACGATTGTCTGGCTGATTATGCAATACAGCACCCACAACGATGCCAAGCACCAGGGCTGTCAGAATCTGCCAGGCCAGGCTGATTTTAAAACCTTTCATAACGCGTAATTTCCTCAGTCAAAACCCGTTTCTCTCTACTGCGAAGGTGCAGAAGACAATACACACAGGGAGTGAGCAAAAAGCCCGGTAAATTAGAGGGTGTTTAGAAACAGCGCCTCGTATGAAAATCTGATGATTCCCATACCCATTTTCAGACGCGGTCTGAGTTGATACCTGCAGAACAGGGGCGAGATAAGTACCATTTTCACTGTGGTAAATGCAACCCCTGGCAGATCCGATTAAAAGTTAGCCACCTAAGCAGCATAAAGTGCTGCCGGAAGTAAAAATACCTAACCTGCTGTTATGAAAAGTAATACTTAGATGAATTTACGCATAGCTATTCACTACTGGTTAAAAAGGCTGCCGGCGCGTTTGCTTGCTTTTTATCCAGCCCATTCCCTTTTAATACCCCTTCTTAATTCCCCATCGCCGTCAGAGCGTTAAACGAAAGTAGCAATCCGGCTTCACGTTTTGCGGCGGAAGCGCTATCACGTGATCTGTGGCGCAAAAAAGAAACAAAGACTCAGGGCAGGCTTTAATTAACCATTGATTGACATATCATTAACATCTTCAAGGAGATCCGCCATGAGCCAAAATCACATTCATCCTGTTCCAGAGAATATTGCAGCAAACACCCTGATTACAGCAGAGCAGTATCAGGCGATGTATCAGCAATCTGTCGACGATCCAGACAGCTTCTGGGGCGAACAGGGCAAAATCCTTGACTGGATTAAGCCTTACAGCAAAGTGAAAAACTGCTCGTTTGCGCCAGGTAACATTAACATTCGCTGGTACGAAGATGGCACGCTCAACCTGGCGGCAAACTGCCTTGACCGTCATCTCGCCACGCGCGGCGATCACCCGGCGATTATCTGGGAAGGCGACGACGCCAGCGAAAGCAAAACCCTGACCTTCCGCCAGCTGCATGCTGAAGTCTGTCGCTTCGCCAACGTGCTGGAGCTGCTGGACGTGAAAAAAGGCGACGTGGTGGCGATCTATATGCCGATGGTGCCGGAAGCCGCGGTGGCAATGCTGGCCTGCGCGCGTATTGGTGCCGTCCACTCGGTGATTTTTGGCGGCTTCTCACCGGAAGCGGTCGCTGGCCGTATCGTCGATTCCAGCGCTTCGCTGGTGATTACGGCCGATGAAGGCATTCGCGCCGGCCGCAGCATTCCGCTGAAGAAAAATGTCGATGACGCATTAAAAAATCCCAACGTCACCAGCGTGAAAAACGTGGTGGTGTTCCAGCGCACCGGTAAAGATGTGGGCTGGGTTGAAGGCCGCGATCAGTGGTGGCATGACCTGATGCTCAACGCCAGCACCAACCATTCTGCAGCCGAAGTCGGCGCGGAAGATCCATTGTTTATCCTTTATACGTCGGGTTCAACCGGTAAACCTAAAGGTGTGCTGCATACCACTGGCGGGTATCTGGTCTATGCCGCCACCACCTTTAAGTTCGTCTTTGATTATCATCAGGATGATATCTACTGGTGCACCGCAGACGTCGGCTGGGTAACCGGTCACAGCTATCTGGTGTATGGTCCGCTGGCCTGTGGTGCCACCACCCTGATGTTTGAAGGGGTGCCGAACTGGCCAACACCGAGCCGCATGGCGGAAGTGGTTGATAAACACAAAGTCACCCTGCTTTACACCGCGCCGACCGCCATCCGTGCGCTGATGGCGGAAGGGGACAAAGCGATTGCCGGCACCGACCGCAGCAGCCTACGCATTATGGGTTCGGTCGGCGAGCCGATTAACCCGGAAGCCTGGGAGTGGTACTACAAGAAAATTGGTAACAGCCGCTGTCCGATTGTGGATACCTGGTGGCAGACCGAAACCGGCGGCTTCATGATCACGCCGCTGCCGGGTGCGACCGAACTGAAAGCCGGTTCCGCCACCCGACCGTTCTTTGGCGTGCAACCGGCGCTGGTGGACAACGAAGGTCAGCCACAGGAAGGTGCCTGTGAAGGCAATCTGGTGATCACCGAGTCGTGGCCGGGACAGGCACGTACCCTCTTTGGCGATCACGACCGTTTTGAGCAGACTTACTTCTCTACCTTTAAAAATGTTTACTTCAGTGGAGACGGTGCCCGTCGCGATGAAGATGGCTACTACTGGATCACGGGACGCGTTGATGACGTGCTCAACGTCTCCGGTCACCGCCTGGGAACCGCTGAGATTGAATCGGCGCTGGTGTCGCACCCTAAAATTGCCGAAGCGGCCGTGGTGGGGATACCTCACAGCATCAAAGGCCAGGCGATTTATGCCTATATCACGCTGAATCACGGCGAAGAGCCTTCGCCAGAGCTGTACACCGAAGTGCGCCAGTGGGTCCGCAAAGAGATTGGCCCCATTGCCACGCCTGATGTGCTGCACTGGACCGACTCACTGCCGAAAACCCGCTCCGGCAAAATCATGCGCCGTATTCTGCGCAAAATTGCCACCGGTGATACCAGCAACCTGGGTGATACCTCTACCCTCGCCGATCCTGGCGTAGTTGAAAAACTGCTTGAGGAGAAACAGTCGATCAAAATGCCTTAAGCGCACGCTGTCCGGCGGGAAGATCGCTTCCCGCCACCCCCGCCCTACGCAGTCTGTTCCGGTAGTCACAAATATTATAACCAGCTGAATCCACGCCCTGTCGTGAGGTTCTTGCCTGCAAGCCCTCTGGAGAAAATGTGATGAATGACGCCCTTTCGAATCAGGATGCAATCAATCAGCAGATTGAACGTAATCCGCTTTTTCATGAGTTAGTCCATAAGCGCCAGGCGTTCGCGACGCTGCTGTCGCTGATTATGCTGGTGCTCTATGTCGGTTTTATCCTGCTGATTGCGTTTGCGCCCGGCTGGCTCGGTACGCCGCTGCATGCCGGAACCAATGTGACGCGCGGCATCCCGATTGGCGTCGGGCTGATTGTGATGTCATTTGTGCTGACCGGTGTCTATGTCTGGCGCGCCAACGGGGAATTTGACCGTTTAACCAAAGCGATCCTCCGCGAGGTGAAATCATGACCCGTCTCACCTTATGGCTACTGGCCCTGATGTTGCCGTTTTCAGCGCTGGCCGCCGATGCGATTACCGGTGCGGTGCAGCGCCAGGCGACCAACTATCAGGCGATTATCATGTTTACGATTTTCGTCGGCGCCACGCTGGGGATTACTTACTGGGCGTCAAAACGCACCCGTTCGCGCAACGACTACTACACTGCGGGCGGCAATATCACCGGCTTTCAGAATGGCCTGGCGATGGCGGGTGACTTCATGTCAGCAGCCTCATTTCTGGGCATTTCGGCGCTGGTTTACACCTCCGGCTATGACGGACTGATCTACTCGCTCGGCTTCCTGGTCGGCTGGCCGATGATTCTGTTTTTAATTGCCGAGCGGCTGCGCAACCTGGGTCGTTATACCTTTGCTGACGTCGCCTCCTATCGTCTGAAGCAGATGCCGATTCGCACCCTGTCAGCCTGCGGTTCGCTGGTGGTGGTGGCGCTCTACCTGATCGCGCAGATGGTGGGTGCCGGTAAGCTTATCCAGCTGCTGTTTGGCCTGAACTATCATGTGGCGGTGGTTCTGGTGGGCATTCTGATGGTGATGTACGTGCTGTTTGGCGGCATGCTGGCAACCACCTGGGTGCAGATCATCAAGGCGGTGCTGCTGCTGTTTGGTGCCTCTTTTATGGCCATCATGGTAATGAAAGCAGCCAATTTCAGCTTTAATACGCTGTTCACCGAAGCGATGGCAGTCCATCCAAAAGGCATCGCGATTATGCAGCCTGGCGGACTGGTGAAAGATCCTATCTCGGCGCTGTCGCTGGGGCTGGGCCTGATGTTTGGTACAGCCGGATTGCCGCACATTCTGATGCGCTTCTTCACCGTCGCGGATGCCAAAGAGGCCCGTAAAAGTGTCTTCTGGGCCACCGGCTTTATGGGTTACTTCTACTTCCTCACCTTTATTATCGGCTTCGGTGCCATCCTGCTGGTGGGCGCTAATCCGGCCTTTAAAGATGCCAGCGGCGCCTTGATTGGTGGGACCAATATGGCGGCGGTGCATCTGGCTAACGCCGTGGGCGGCAGCACCTTCCTGGGCTTTATCTCAGCGGTTGCCTTTGCCACCATTCTGGCCGTGGTCGCGGGCCTGACCCTGGCGGGTGCGTCGGCGGTTTCTCACGACCTCTATGCCAGCGTGTATCGCAAAGGTCAGGCGAGCGAGAAAGATGAGCTGCGGGTTTCTAAAATCACCGTGCTGGCGCTGGGCGTGGTCGCTATTGCGCTGGGTATTCTGTTTGAGAAGCAGAACATCGCCTTTATGGTCGGGCTGGCCTTCTCAATTGCGGCCAGCTGTAACTTCCCGATCATTCTGCTGTCGATGTACTGGTCAAAACTCACCACGCGCGGCGCGATGGTGGGCGGCTGGCTGGGTCTGCTGACTGCCGTCATTCTGATGATCCTTGGCCCAACCGTGTGGGTGCAGGTGCTGGGAAATGCGACACCGATTTTCCCGTATGAATATCCGGCGCTGTTCTCCATGGTAGTGGCATTTGTGGGCATCTGGCTCTTCTCTGTCACCGACCATTCGCAGCAGGGCGCAGAGGAACGTTCGCGCTTCCGCGCACAGTTTATTCGCTCGCAGACGGGCACCGGCATTGAACAGGGTAAGGCGCACTGATCGCCGTTTAACATTGATAACGAGCAGCCAATAAAAAAGGGCGACTACAGAAGTAGTCGCCCTTCTCTTTCACGCAACAGAATCAGAAGCGCAGAGATGCACCCACGTACGGGCCATCGACCAGCACGTTATCTTTGCGTCCATCTTTGTTGTTCAGTTCGATGTACTGATAACCCACACGCAGGTTAAGCAGTGAAACCGGCGTGAAGCTCAGGCCGCCAGCGGCTTCCTGATAGCTGTCGAGGTGATCGGTGAACGACTCTGGCGCGTAATAATACTCACCATACAGGCCCCACATGCTGTTGAAGCTGTAGTGTGCTGCACCACCCAGCGCCACCGCAAATCCATCTTTTCCATCTTCAGGATGGGTGAAAATCGCTTTTGCGGTCGGCGCCAGACGCAGCGGCCCGAAATCAACGTTGTAACCCAGACCGGCACCGTAGGTGCTGCCGTCATGGTCGCTACGCAGCCAGTTACCTTTCAGAAACAGACCGGGTGTTGTGGTGCCCAGACCCAGGTTCAGGTTGGTGTTGTGTTCGCTGACATCAACACTGCCTTCAATTGCCTGAGCGGCGCCGCTCAGTAAAACCAGCCCAAGGGCGCTCCCGGTAACAAGTTGCTTAAACATGATTCCACTCCGTGAAGGACAATTAATTCGGCCGCAAGGTTAACAGCCTGAAACGGAGAGACAACAAAATCCGGGAAACTTTACGTAAAAATACGTGTCGCGTTCAGAATTACCGCTGCCTCTGCGCTACGCAGTGTAGACTATATTGTCCACATCAGGTGTCCAATCAGCGGAGCCAGCACCACGGTCACTACGCCCGAGAGCATCATAACCAGGCTGGCGACCACGCCCTCCTGCTGCCCAAGCTGATAAGCACGCGCCGTTCCGGCACCGTGCGACGCAGCCCCAAACCCGGCCCCTTTCGCCACACCCTGCTTGATTGCGAGGCGCAGAAACAGCACGTCACCTACCGCCATGCCAAACACGCCAGTGATGACCACAAACAGCGCAACCAGATCGGGCTGACCGCCAATTGGTCCGGCTGCGGCCAGCGCAAACGGGGTAGTAATGGAGCGCACCGCCAGACTGCGCTGGATTGACTCTGGCAGCGTCAACAGCCGCGCCAGCCAGACCGAGCTGCAGACAGCGACAACCGTGGCGGTCAATACGCCCGCGCTCAGGGATAGCCAGTGCCGCTTAATAATCTCCACGTTCTCATAGACTGGCACTGCAAACGCCAGCGTAGCGGGTCCCAGCAACCAGAGCAGCCAGTGGTTTTCAGCAATGTAATCCTGCCAGCTGATGTGCGTCAGCAGCAGCAGTCCGACCAGCACCAGCGGCGTCATGACCAGTGGCATTAACAGCAGTGTCCGCCAGCGGCTATAAAGCCGTTTATTCAGCGCATACACCAGCAGCGTAACCGCGACACACAAGAGACTGATGATAAAATCACGCATCTGGATTCTGCTTACGCGCGGCGCGCGCGACTTCATACTGATAAAGCCGGTCCACGACCCAGGCGGTCGACGCCAGCACCAGCGTCGTACTGACACCAATCACCACACAGATGCGCCAGCCATCCACACGCAGCAGCGCGCCATAGTTCACGACCGCCACTACCGCCGGAATAAAAAACAGCAACATTTCGGCCAGCAGCCAGCGTGACCCGGCTTTTACCCAGTTCAGCGGCACAATCCGCGTTACGATCAACGCCAGCAGCACCAGCATCCCGACGATATTGGCAGGCAGTGGCAGGTGCAGCCAGCTCACCAGCTGTTGACTGGCGACAAACAGGCCAATATATAACCCTACCTGCAGTGGCAGGCTAAGCCATTGCACTGCGCGGTTGCTGAGTGGAGTGAGTGCTAACGCCATCGCCTGTCTCCCCGATTAAATTGATGTCGCCAGTATAAAACGCCAACAGAGTGTGAAAAAAATGAATTAAAATTATCGTAATCATGCCTGAAAGGAATAGTTATGGACGTGCGCGCCCTGCGTTACTTTACTGAAGTGGTTCGCCAGCAGAGTTTTACCCGCGCGGCACAAAAGCTGTTTGTGACGCAGCCAACCATCAGCAAAATGCTGCGCCAGCTGGAGGAGGAGCTGGGCTGTACGCTGATCCTGCGCGATGGCCGTCGTCTTCATCTTACCGACAGCGGTCAGGCGGTCTATCAGCGTGGCCTGGCGATCCTGCAGGAGTTTCATCAGCTGGAAGCGGAGATTGGTGACATCAACCAGCTTAAAACCGGCGAGCTGCGACTCGGCATTCCGCCGATGGTCGGTATGCAGATAGCCGGATCGATTTCCGCCTTTCGCCGCCGCTATCCCGGCGTTCAGCTGAAAATCTCTGAGTTCGGCGGTCTGACCGTTCAGCAGGCGGTGCTGGCGGGCAGTCTGGATATCGCCCTGACCGCACTGCCGGTCGACGCTGAGCTGCCGCTGAACACCCTGCCCCTGATGCATCATCCGCTTTGCGTGCTGCTGCCGCGTCGCCCGGAGTGGCTCAGCCGCCAGCAGATTGGACTGGCAGAACTGGCCGCGCATCCGCTGCTGATTTTCAATGAGGAGTTTTCGCTGAATCGTCAGCTAATGCAGGCGTTTCAGCGGCTTAACCTGACGCCCACGGTGGCAGTGCGGAGCGGTCAGTGGGATTTTCTGGCGGCGATGGTGCAGGCGGAAATGGGGCTGGCGATTCTGCCAGAGCCTATCTGTCAGCGGCTGGATAAGCAGTCGCTCTTGTGGCTGCCGCTGGAATCGGAACTGAAGTGGAGTCTGGGTTTAATCTGGCGGGAAGGGAGTTATCTGTCGCGCAGTGCGCAGGCGTGGATCAACTGTTGCCGGGAGCACTGGCCGGATGAGCCGCCGCGCCTGTCGGTGTGAAAGGCTGGCACGCCCGCATGAATGCGCAGGCGTGCCGGTCAGACTTACTCTTCTTTTTCGATCAGCAACGCTTCCAGTAGGTCCAAATCGTGCAGTAACGTCTGCATCGTCTCATTGGAAATTTGCTGGGTCGCGCGCAGATGATAGAGCTCCGCGCGCTCGGCACGCAATCCGGTCAGACGGAAGCGACGCTCAAGGTTCTCAGCATACAGCGCGTGTTCGAGGTCATTCTTTCCTTCGGCACGACGACGCAGGTTGCCAATCACTCGCAGACTCACCTCTTTGAGCAGTTCCGGATCGATGTTCTCTTCCGATCCGTTATCCAGTCGCTCTTCCATCTTGTGAAGGCTTTCAATCGCGGCGCCTGCCATTACCGCACGGGCATTCTGCAGCTCACGGCGGTGCGCACCTTTATCAATGGTATCCACGCCACGCAGGAGAATCGGCAGCAGCACTACGCCCACCAGCAATGAGAACAGAATCACACCGGTGGCGATAAACACCAGCTCATAACGCGCCGGGAAAGGCTCGCCATTGGTCAGGAACAGCGGAATCGACAGCACACCGGCCAGCGTAATGGCACCGCGCACTCCAGCAAAAGAGGCGATCAACAGCTCACGTAGCGAGTAGTTAGAGAACTCCATCGGCTTCTTCTTCAGCAGCCGTTTGCTGAAACGCTGCATAATCCACAGCCAGCCAAAACGCACGATCATCAGCGCGGCGTAGACCAGCCCGATATCGGCA
Source organism: Pantoea jilinensis (assembly GCF_019104105.1). Lineage (NCBI taxonomy): Bacteria > Pseudomonadati > Pseudomonadota > Gammaproteobacteria > Enterobacterales > Erwiniaceae > Pantoea > Pantoea jilinensis. The sequence continues at coordinate 3,758,077 of NZ_CP077746.1, forward strand.
AACAGCATCCAGAGTTCGACGTTCGGATCGGCCTGTGCCTGGTCGATTGAGGTCTGCAGAATATCCGGCAGCTGCAGGCCCAGCATCAGGAAGACCATGCCGTTGAACACGAACTCCAGCATCTGCCAGACGCTGTTTGCACGCAGACGCATCGCCAGCGGGGCCTGACGAATAATACCGGAACGGGTGATGGTCATACCGGCCGCCACCGCCGCCAGGATGCCTGAAACACCCAGATGTTCAGCAATCAGATAAGAGGCGAAAGGCAATAGCAGCAGCAGTACGGTCTGAGTGGCCGGATCGTCACCGCTCCAGCGGCTGAGCAGGCGCAACGACTTACCGTAGAGCCAGCAGATTGCCACACCCGCGACCAGGCCACCCACGGCGACCTTCAGAAACTCAATGCTGGCACCGCCCCAGGTAAACACCATCGTGCCCATGGCAACGGCCACGGCAAATTTCAGTGAAACCAGACCCGATGCATCATTCATCAGGGCTTCACCCTGCACAATCGACATAATCTTTTTGGGAATGCGGCCTTCACCCACAATGCCGGAAAGCGCCACGGCATCGGTAGGCGACAACACGGCCGCCAGCGCCAGCGCCGGAATCAACGGGATACCCGGCACCAGCCAGTAGATCAGATAGCCAATGCCGAACACCGTAATCAGCACCAGCGCCAGCGCTAAGCCAATTATCTCGCGGCCATGATGCAGGAACTCACTGATGGGCGTCTTCCAGCCATCCGCAAACAGCAACGGCGGAATGAACAGCACCAGAAACAGCTCTGGATCAAAGTCGACATGCAGACCAAACGTTGGCCAGGCCAGCATCGCACCCACGGCGATCTGAACGAGTGGCAAGGGGATCTGAAAAGGGAGAATACGAGCCGCGACGCCAGAGAGCGACACGACCAGCGTCATGATGAGAATTGTAAAAAAGATTTCCATGCTTTCCTTAGGCGTCGTTTCTTTCAATCATTGGTTAAGCATTAAAGTGTAAAACAAACTGCGGTGAAGGGTGTCAGCTACGCGTGCGCCGGGCGGGAAAAAAGTGACAAATACCGGGCGCACAAGCGCACGCCCGGTTGTGCCGTCAGATAGCCCAGCCACCGGCGTAAAATGCCACCAGCGCGACAGCAATAATGACCGTACCGACGTTGAGCTTACGCCATTCACCGGCAAAGAGGCGGCCCACCACCAGGCTGGCAAAACCGATCATGATGCCGGTTACGATGTTGCAGGTGAGCACAATGATCACGGCCGTTAGCAGGCCCGACATCGCATCGACAAAATCATTGAAGTCGACTTTTGCCACGTTGCTGAGCATCAGCAGCCCCACATACATTAAGGCGGGTGCGGTCGCGTAAGCCGGCACCAGATAAGCCAGCGGTGACATAAACAGAATAGCGAGAAACAGCAGGCCAACCACAATCGCAGTAAGACCCGTTTTGCCGCCTGCTGCGGTGCCTGCCGCCGATTCGATATAGACCGCAGCCGGTGATGCGCCCACCAGTCCCGCGAACAGGCTGCTGACAGAATCACTGGTCAGCGCACGGCCACCATTAATAATCTGCCCCTGTTTATCCAGCAGATTGGCCTGACCCGCGACCGCGCGAATCGTGCCGGTAGCGTCAAAGACCGCGGTCATCACGAGTGCCAGTACGCTGGGCAGCACCACCGGCTGCATCGCGCCCATAATGTCCAGGCTAAACAGCAGCGACTGACCGCTGGCATCACGCAGGCTTGGCAGTGCAAACAGTCCCTGCCAGGTCACCGCAGGGTCAAAGATCAGGCCCAGCAGTGAAATAGCGATAATCGTCAGCAGAATGCCGCCGGGCACCCGACGCTTCTCCAGTCCAATAATCGCGGCCAGTCCCAGCAGCGTCATCATCACCGGGAAACTGGTGAAGTGGCCCAGTGCCACCGGCAGGCCCGGTGCCGGATTTTTTACGACCAGCCCGACGCCGTCAGCCGCAATCAGCAGCAGAAAAAGGCCAATCCCGACGCCGGTTCCGTGCGCTACACCCATTGGCAGATTACGCAGGATCCAGGCGCGGATGCCGGTCACCGAGATCAGGGTAAACAGCAGGCCCATCAGAAACACTGCACCCAGCGCCACCGGCACGCTGATGTGCTGACCCAGCACCAGGCTGAAAGCGGTAAAGGCGGTTAAAGAGATCGCACAGCCAATCGCCATCGGCAGATTGGCCCATAGCCCCATAAGGAGGGAGCCAAAGCTGGCGACCAGGCAGGTGGCGACAAACACGGCGGAGGGGGAGAAACCGGCTTTGCCCAGCATTCCCGGCACCACGATGACGGAGTAGACCATCGCCAGGAAGGTGGTGAGTCCGGCCAGAATTTCCTGCCGCACGCTGCTGCCGCGCGCCGAGATCGAGAACCAGGCGTCCAGTTTTCCACTGGCCGGGCGTGATTCAGTTGACATAGTTGAGCCTCAAATTTCTTGTTGTGTGGATCGCTCTGCGACCATCGCTGTCCCTGGAATAAGCGGGTAGACGGCGTCACTGCCCGGTTTAACCTGGCAGGCAAACGTTTACCTTGCCGCAGATAGTTAGCCGCTAAAATCGGCCAGATAAAAAGGCAGGGGATTATCGGGCGTTTAGCGGCACATTTTCAACAGCAACAGGGAGATTCATCAGCATAAAAATCAGAGATAAAGAGGGGATAGGCGTCCGGTACAAGCCATGATCACTCGCTGACATCCTGAAGTTAAAGCGATTTTCCGGAGAAAAAGCGCACCGGCGCAGGCATGAGGAGATCCGACGCGCCGGTGGAAAAGAGAACTAACCTGGCAGTGAAAGCTCGCCGCCCTGATCAATCGCACGTTGCCAGGCAGCACGCTGCTGCACGGTCTGAAGCCATTTCTGCGTGGCAGGCATCTGATCGAGTCCGGCACGTTGCGCCAGCGCCAGCAGCGGAAAGCTCATCTGGATATCCGCAATCGAGAAACGCTGGCCGGCAAACCAGGGATGCGTAGCCAGATGCTGTTCGATCATCTGCATGTGCGGCTTCAGCTGTTTATCCAGGAAAGCTTTCTGCACGCCTTTGCCGAATGCTGCCCCAACCGGACGCAGCAGCCAGGGCACCGGTGCTTTGCCCATCTGACCAAAGATTAGCTTCATGACCAGCAGTGGCATCAGCGAGCCTTCGGCATAATGCAGCCAGTAGCGGCACTGTAGCCGTGATTCCTCATCACTGACTTTCAGTCGGAACGCGTGGTCATGTTTCTCTTCAAGATATTCGAGAATGGCACCGGATTCTGCCACCACCCGATTGCCATCGGTAATGACGGGCGATTTCCCCAGCGGATGCACTTTTCTTAACGCCTCCGGAGCCAGCATGGTCGGTTCGCGTTGATAGCGTTTAATCTGGTACGGCACTTCAAGCTCTTCCAGCAGCCACAGCACCCGATGTGAGCGCGATTTCTCGAGATGGTGAACGGTGATCATCATGATTCCCTGTGTTTTGACCTTCACCAAGTATAGACGTCACTCTGTATCGGTATGTTTATCATCCTGTTCCGGGTCGAGTAGCACGGCACCTGAGCCCTGCTGACCCAGCCGATCGCCGGGGTTGCGCAGCGGGCAGTCGCGCATCGACAGGCAGCCGCAGCCGATACAGCCATCGAGGTCATTGCGCAGGCGGGTCAGGGTTTCAATACGCTTATCCAGCTCTTCGCGCCAGTGCTGCGTCAGGGCATCCCACTCTGGTGTGGACATACGCTTGTTTGCGGGAATATGGTCCAGACTGTCACTCACGGTCGCCAGCGGAATACCGATGCGCTGCGCAATCTTGATAATCGCGACACGTCGCAGCACGTCACGGCTGTATCGCCGCTGATTGCCGCTATTTCGCGTGCTGGAGATCAATCCTTTTGTCTCATAGAAGTGCAGCGCCGAGACCGCCACACCGCTACGGCGCGCCACTTCACCCGGTGTTAAAACCGGTTTTGGATAGTTGCGTTCTTTTTTCATCAGGCTCTTTACCTCAAGTTAACTTGAGGAATTATACTTGCTCTCCATCGAAACCCCTAAACTCCCATTAGCGTTTATTAAACACCAGAAGGATGAGGCCATGATGCAAGAAGAGATCATTCATTCCCTGACGCACTGGATTGACCAGAACCTGGATAAGAGCTTGTCGATTGATGAAGTTGCGGCCAAATCGGGCTATTCGAAATGGCATCTGCAGCGTATGTTCCGTTCCGTAACGAAACAAACGCTGGGTGGCTATATTCGTGAGCGCCGCCTGACGCTGGCAGCTGAAGCTTTGTCACAGACACAGCGACCGGTGTTTGATATTGCGATGCAGTATGGCTATGACTCGCAGCAGACCTTTTCCCGCGTGTTTCGTCGTCAGTTTGCACAGACGCCAACCGCTTATCGGCACACCATGCGTCGTCAGGCGATTCAGCGCCCTCGCCTGCCAGGTTTTGGCTATAACGATCCAATCAATAGCTTTACCCAGCGCACCACCGGCGAGTGCTGCCCGGTTCGCTGATTCTCCGTTGCGCCCGCCCTGGGCGCATCTGACTGATTTTTCCGCCGTTCTTCTTCTGCTGCTTACCCTTCCTTCGTGTCACTGCCACACCCGTGTAAATTTTGTTCAAAATTTAAAATCGGGTGATATAATGTGACCCAAGTCACACTTTAAACCTGGTTTGACGGCAAAAAAGTCTTCCCTGACACACTTTTTTGTCGCCGGTGATGTCCGCAGATTGTCAGGATTACCTGTTGATATTGAGGTCCGGCCAATGGCTACGTTAACCACCAGTTTTCTTGTTATGCGTTGGGAATTGCTGAGCGCAGTCATGATGTTTTTTGCCAGCACCCTGAAAACCAAACTTCGTCAGGATAGCCGTCACGTAATGGCATTTATGTGTGGCGGGATTGGTTTAGGCATGACCTGCTGGTTTGTCACCGGTCTGATGGGCATTACCCTGAGTATGGATAACGTGCATAACTTCGTGGAAATCTCAAAGCATGCCTTTATTGAAGCAATGAGCCAGGCGCCTGCTGACTGGCCGATGCCCTGATTGATTGCCTGAATTTTGCGCATAAAAAACCCCGCTAAGCGGGGTTTTTTATATTGCTGTGTGTGCTTAAATTTTCTTCAACATGGCAGGAATATTAACATCCTGCACGGTAGCGCCCGGGCTCTGCGTTCCGCGGCGGTCCTGAATCCACATATCTCCCATCATCTGATTTAAACCACGATCTAAGCCGGTGACCAGTCCTGCACCTGGGGTGAAGGTCAGTTCGCCAAAGTAGATCCTTTCGTCATGGATATACCAGTCCACACGTACGTAGTCGAAATCACTGGCCAGTTTTTTACTCAGTTCGAGCGCATGTTCCAGTGACGGCATAATCGGTGACACATCCAGACCGGTATCGCGAATTTTGTGATAGGCCTCGTTGAGGTTGTTCACGTAGAAATTCATCGACAGCAGCGGCTGACAGCGGTTGTAGATCACCTGCAGCACATATTCGAACTTGCCATCCCGCTTGTTGAACATATGGAACTTGTAATCAATCGGCGCGCTCTTGCCATCACCAATGTACTTCTCAACCAGGATACGTGGCTTGATGTAGCGATAGTGAATCTCACGCGCTTCGTTGGCAAAGTCAGTCTTCAGCCAGCGATAGCAGTCATGAATGATCTGCTGCTTGCGCAGGGCATCCGGCTCTTCCAGCAAAATCTCAACCATGTTGGAGGCGTGGTTCGGCTTGATCACCGTCCCCTTCCAGCAGGGTAAGCTGTTCAGCGTTGTCGGGTCAGTGGTTTCTTGTACCAACGGAATCAGGTATTCATTACCGATTTTTTCAGCAATGAATTCGCGCACCGAGTACTTATCAGACAGACGACCGTAATTCTGGTAATCGCCGAAGATAAACTTACGGTACAGCACCTTCTCATTGAACACTTTTGGCTGACGCAGATTGGGCAGCTTTCTGAACTTGTGGAAGTAGTAAATGCGGTCCTGATAAGCCCAGGGCATCTTCTTAATAAAGTACTGCACACTTCTTCTGAGTTCTTCTTTCAACTTGAGCATATCTGACCTCATTTGTATGTTTTGTAGTTGAGTGAGGAAACCTGAATCTTTTGAATGACGCCGTTTTTAAAGAAGTAATTCATTACGGTCAGGGACAAAAGTTCTGAAAGGAAAACGCTCCACGCGGCCCCCATGATGCCGTGACCCTGGATCAACCACCAGGAGAGCGGCAGACTGATGACCATCAGGCAGATGATTTTCCTCAGTAAGTAGTTAAATCCTCCCTCTTTGACCATGTAGCGATACGCTACGGTCCCCATTGCCGAAAAGCTGGTCGCTATCGACAGCAACGTAATGAGACTTCCTGACTGTGTGTATGCCGGTCCGTACAACGCAATGATGATCCGCTCGCCATACAGCGAAATAACAAGCAGCATCAACAATGAAACACCCATAACGTAACCATTGAGCCGCGCAGCCAGCTTAATGGCGACCTCACCGCGCTCCCTGAAGATCTCAGTGAAGCAGGAGGTGATGAGCGCTACCGGGATAAAAATCCAGGAAGCGGAAATGGTATTCGCCGCCGCAAACAGACCCAGATCGCGGGCGGGAGCCGTGCCTGCCAGAAACATCTGTGCGGCTTTGACCTGCACCGAAATAAAGATGCTGGAGATGGCCAGCGGCAGTCCGGCATACATCAGATAGCGCAGATAAGCGGTACGCTTCTCGCGGGGCGGCATCTGATCCTGATGGTCCTGATAAAAGTTGCGACGCTTGATCAGGTAAGGCACCAGCGTGACGGCGACAATCGACAGCGTCAGCCAGAGTGGATTGAGACGCAGCCAGGCGACGATAAAGCTGATGCTGAAACTCAGCAGCATGCCCACGGCGTTAGCAATGGTGTTAAGACGCGAAGCAAGACGCGCGTTGTTATAAACGCTAAAGGTGTCCTGGGTGACAAAAACGGAGGCAACAAATGAGGCCAGTGCAAACGCCAGGAAATTTTCCTGCATGTTGTACCAGACCCAGATTAAGACTGGCACCGAAGTGACCAGCAATAACACCATTCGCAGCGTACGGGCAATGGTCATCAGGCGCAGGCCTTTTGACGCATTTTTGCTGACGCGCTTAAACAGAATGGTTTCGGTGCCAAAAATCGCAACGGTTTGCACCATCGCAAATAGTGAGGTTGAAAACGCCATCTGACCAAACACCGTTGGGCCAAAAGACTTCGCCACGTAAGACGTCACAAAAATGACGCCAAAAACGGAGATGATCTTCTCAGACATCATCCAGGCGGCATTAGACATTACGCTCAATTTCATCGACTCTTCCTTAGTATTACTCAACTACAACCGCTTCGGTACAACATCCCTGTAACGAATTAATAAGCGCTCAGTGGGCCTGGCGAAAATGTAAGACTTCAGACCAAACTGGTCCGAAAATTGAGATGCAAGTCATAATCCGGAGAGTGAATTCAGGATAATTCTTATTATAAATGGTGCGAATCACTTCAAATGGAAACGATTTCAGGCTGAAAATAAAACAACCCTAAAGCGCCTGACCGCCATATTAATCACATCGCTCAGGCTAAATATCCCGCATACGTTGTATTTATTTCGTATTTTGGATGCGATGAATTTATAACAAAAATGCCCCTCCAGGAAGGTACGCCCCCCCGATAAGAATAAAATAAGATTTATCCCATGATGATATTTCTTCTAAATATCTTAATTTAGGCTTCGCAATTCAATTCGCGCACTTTAATACTGCCTTAATAAAACCTTACAGTGCCAGAAATTATTAAAGTCATTCTCATCCATTAATCGATAAGAAAGGTAAGAGCATTTATGAGAAAGTCACGATACAGCGAAGATCAAATCACAAATGCCATTAAAGCTTCTGAATCGGGCGTGAAAGTCAGAGAGATCTGTGAAGAGTTAGGTATCTCTGAAGCCACGTTCTATAGCTGGAAAAAGAAGTTTTCTGGGTTGTCTTCGGAAGAAGGCAGAAAAATCAAGGAGCTGGAAGAAAAACTGCAAAACATCACGCGTGAGTTGCAGACGCTCAACTCCGATAAAGAGATGCTGCAGAGCGTTCTGAAGCACTTCTTTACGACAAATGAAAAACGTCAGGCTGTGGATTTCCTGCAGGCCACCTTCGACATCGGTACACGCCGTAGCTGCAGACTATTAGATATCAGTCGCAGTGTGTACCATTATCCGTCAGGCACGGAGAACCGCTAAACCCAATGCTACCGCGCTTTTTAGACTTAACGCTGAGATTTGTTCTTACCAGAAGAGATGAAGATCATTTAACAGGACAATTGCGGCACCCTTTTCCGCTCCATTTATAACTAATGAATGGCTTCACGGCTAAGCTTCTTTTTTTGCGGTAAAATTGATTCACAACAGCAAAAGTCTCGCATTCTACGCCTATTCTTCCCTTCCCAATCTCGTTGACACGGGATTGGGCCCTCTATTTCTTACGTAAGCCCAGCTAATTGTCGGAACTAATTCTGCTTAATACTATTAAGCTGCTTTAAACATCGTGCGAAAAACAGCCGTCGCCGTTTTAAGTTAACGGTGGCCCTGACTCAAATTCTGCGGCTGCGCTTTAATTTCCGATGATGGGTTTATTGCATAAACTTTCTCCAGGATTAATCCGGGATAAATAGTTTATTGCTCCTTATCACTAACGTTACGCGCTTCTCTTTTCACTCTCATCATTGCGCATCATTGATGCCAGAGATTAATCTTTAATTAATAACGCAAAGGCGGAATTCTCTTACTCATTTATCACTGAGTGAAGTTAATGGTGGTTTTTCGCCTCTCGTTCTCAGTGCCACCATGCAATAAAAAGCCGTGAGAGAAAGCATAACGTCCATAATGCTGCGCTATTTTTCCTGATTAATGACCGATATCTGAGCAATAAAACACGGTCAGACCCGAAAAGGCGTGTTCTCCGCAGACCGTAAGTACCGTTTTTTCACTGAAGAATGGGGGATGAGAGAGACAATTGCGGGAGACGGTACTATCACCTGGTGGAATGAAATCGATTTCGCGGCATAAATCTGTCGGAGAGCGTGCAAATCGGCATAGGGTTTAATCTTAAAAAGCCGCGCGACATGCTGTTCGCGCGGCAGAGCGATTTGGATGGACGTTGCGGTTTACTCGTTCAATGAGACCACAAGAGGTTGAGGTTTAATACGCATTGCCCACAGCACCCCAGCCAGCAGACAAACAATGCCGGTCACAGTGAGCTGCGGTGGCCAGCTTTGATACCAGAGAAAAGTCCACAACAGGCCAAAAAGAATCTCGAAAACGATCAGTGGCCCCATCAATACGGTCGGCAGACGCTGGCTGGCAGCGTTCCAGCATAAGGTGCCGAGCCAGGAGCAGAGCAGACCAATGGTCAGCATCAGAGAGATAAACACGCCGGGACGCGGCCCAAATGGCAACGAAAAGTCGGGCTGTAGCCAGGTGAGCTGCACACTGACCAGCGCATACATGATCAACGCCATGGGCAATGTGACCAGACCCTGCGCGGTGGCCCAGGTCGACGGCCGCAGCTCGGGATGTGTGCGCAGCCAGCGGGCATTACGCAGCGGATACCAGGTCCAGCAGACTACGGCCAGTAGCGCCAGCACGATACCTGTGAGATAACGGCTCAGATCAAGCAACTGGCCCTGACTTTTTAGCTCCGCCGCGTTTACGCAGAGTAAGCCGGCCGCCATCATGACAAGCGCCGGAAACAGCCGCCGCCACGGCAATCTTCCTTCAAGATGGCCGTAACAGAGATTGGCCGTCACGGCGATCACCACCGGCAGTGTGCCAATAATCATGGTCGAGACCGGGCCGCCAGTGCGCTGAATGGCGTTCGCCAGAAAAGCATAGTAGAAGAGGTTTCCCACCAGCGAGAGTTTTACGGCCTCAAGCCAGTCGGCGCGAGCCAGCTGACGCAGGCGATGACGACCATGCCAGGCCAGCGGCAGCGCAATCAATCCAAACGCCACATAGCGTCCCGCCGACTGCAGCGCGCCGGGGTAGTCAGGCACCAGCAGTGGCCCGACAAAGATCAGCCCCCACATCAGCCCGGCGGTGACGGCAAACATGACACCAGCAAACATGATTCCTTCCTTATATAGCTTTTTGACAGAGTGTGGCGGGTTCGGGCGGGGAATGCTTGTAGCAGATTGCGGTGATATCAGGATTGGCGCACCTGCTTCTGATAGCGGCCCGGCGTGATGCCGTACCGATTGGCAAAAGCGCGGGTGAGATGAGCCTGATCGGTTAATCCCACCGCCGCCGCGACGCTGGCGGCCGCTTCTCCCTGAGCCAGCCTTTGCTTGGCGTCATAGAGCCGGAAAGCCATCAGCATCTGATGGGGCGTCACGTGATAGTGCTGGCGAAAAGCGCGTAAAAAGTGCCATGGCGATAACGATGCCAGCGCTGCCAGCTCATCCAGCCGCACGGGTTCAGCAAGGTTGGCGCGCAGGAAATCTTTTACCTGATCAAAACGATGCCGGGTGTCGGGTCTGCCCTGTGAAGACATGCATGCCAGCGGACGGATCTGCAGCAGCAGTTCCGCGATCAGGCTCTGACGTGCCAGTTCAGACTCCGCCTGCCAGAGTGCGGCAAGTGTTCGGGAGAGCGGTTGCGCCACACGTGAATCGGTCAGCAGCGCCTCATTAAACCACCAGCCGCGATCGCCGGTCAGTTCGTCCATCAGCTGCGGCTGAATGTAGATCATCTGATAGCGCCAGCCCTCTTCGCAAGCGGACTCACCGGTGTGCAGCTCATCCGGATTCATCATGACCAGCGAGTTCTCCGGCGCCGTATATTCAGTGCCACGATAGCGAAAGCGCTGTGCACCCGCTTCGATGGTGCCAATTCCGAAAGCTTCATGGGTATGCGGTTCAAAGGCGTAGCGGGAGATGTGAGCCTGATAAAGCTCCACACCAGGCAGCTCTGCGAGTTGCTGAAAGCGGGCGCGATCTTTCTCATAGGGGAAACTCGCCGGAACACCTTCCACTTCTCTCTCCTTATTTAACCAGTGGGTTAAGCATGCCTGTGACCCGGGTGGAAATGCAAAAGATTGCTATCCATCACGCCGCAGGTAACACTGTTTTTTTAAACCAGATGGAGTTAAGCATGGCACAGCGGGTGGTATTGGTTGTCGATATGCAGAATGGCGTATTCAGCACGCCACGCTTCGATAAAGCGGGACGAGTGGCGCAGATTAACCGGCTGACCGCACGCGCCGACATCACCCTCTTTATACAACATCGTGAAGGCACGATGTGTGAGGGGAATGAAGCGTTTGAGCTGCTGCCGGAAATCGCTCAGCCTGCTGGCGCGCACTACATCACGAAAACCGCCTGCGACAGCTTCTGGCAAACCGAGCTGGGCGCGCTGTTAGAAAGGCTGGCGATTAAGGAATTTGTGGTGTGCGGCTGTGCCACAGACTACTGCCTGGATACCACAATAAAAGTCGGAGCCAGTGCGGGCTATGCCATCACCGTCGCTGCGGATGCACACACCACGGCAGATCGCCGCTGGGTCAGCGCCGATGCGCTGATTAACCAGCACAATGAGGTGTGGGCTTCACTGCTGATCCCCGGCAACGTGCCGCGTGTGCTGAGCACGGAGGCCATTCTGGCAGAATGGTCGTAACAGGCCGCAAAAGCCGCGCATAAAAAAAGCCCGCATAAGCGGGCTTTTTGCACTCTTTGCCAGAGAAATTCCAGCCAGCGAAATCAGAATGGAATATCGTCGTCGAAATCCATTGGTGGTTCGTTGTTGTTGCTGGCCGGCGCGCTCTGTGGCTGCTGCGGACGAGACTGCGCGCCGCCACTGAACTGGTTGTTGTTGCCCTGCGGCTGCTGCGGCTGACCCCAGCCATTGTTGTTGCCACCCTGCGCGCCGCCACCTGCTGGTGCACCCGCATTTCCACCCTGCTGACGTCCACCCAGCATCTGCATGGTGCCGCCGACGTTAACCACGACTTCGGTGGTGTAACGTTCCTGGCCGCCCTGATCCTGCCATTTACGGGTACGCAGCTGGCCTTCGATGTAAACCTGCGAACCTTTTTTCAGGTATTCGCCTGCGACTTCAGCCAGTTTGCCAAACAGCACCACACGGTGCCACTCAGTGATCTCTTTGTTTTCACCGGTCTGCTTGTCGCGCCAGCTCTCTGATGTAGCCAGCGTAATGTTGGCAACAGCGCCACCATTTGGCATGTAACGTACTTCCGGATCCTGACCCAGATTCCCGACAAGAATCACTTTGTTAACGCCACGACTGGCCATGTTGCTGTCTCCCGATGAGTTAATGCATACAGTCTAATCTATCAATTCTAACACGTCCTGCGGACTGTTTCCCACTTTCGAGCGAGGTTCCAGTTTTAACGCTCTCTGTTCTGGCGCGCAAGAGTACTGGATATTTATTCAGTCTATTTTTTGTGCCATAATGACACGTTTATTCTGGCCGTGTCGGCAAGGCGCGGTGAGTGCTGCTAATCCGGGAAAGGTGAATGGATAAGATCGAAGTTCGTGGTGCCCGCACCCATAATTTGAAAAACATCAACCTGACCATCCCACGCGACAAACTCATTGTGGTGACCGGCCTGTCAGGTTCAGGTAAATCCTCACTGGCGTTTGATACGCTGTATGCGGAAGGTCAGCGCCGCTATGTAGAGTCGCTCTCTGCGTATGCGCGCCAGTTTCTTTCGTTAATGGAGAAGCCGGACGTCGATCATATCGAAGGTTTGTCGCCCGCCATTTCCATCGAACAGAAATCCACCTCGCATAACCCACGTTCAACCGTGGGAACCATCACTGAGATTCACGATTATCTGCGTCTGCTGTTTGCCCGCGTAGGCGAACCGCGCTGCCCGGATCATGATGTGCCGCTGGCGGCGCAGACCGTGAGCCAGATGGTGGATCAGGTGCTTTCCCAGCCCGAAGGCCGTCGCCTGATGCTGCTGGCACCGGTGGTGAAAGATCGCAAGGGTGAGCACACCAAGACGCTGGAAAATCTGGCGACGCAGGGCTATATCCGTGCACGTATCGATGGCGAAGTGTGTGACCTCTCCGATCCGCCGAAACTTGAGCTGCAGAAGAAGCACACCATTGAAGTGGTGATTGACCGCTTTAAAGTGCGTGACGATCTGGCGACCCGTCTGGCGGAGTCGTTTGAAACCACGCTGGAGCTCTCCGGCGGCACGGCTATCGTGGCGGACATGGATGACAGCGCCGCAGAAGAGCTGCTCTTCTCGGCTAACTTCGCCTGCCCCATCTGTGGTTACAGCATGAGCGAGCTGGAGCCGCGCCTGTTCTCGTTTAACAACCCGGCAGGCGCCTGTCCAACCTGCGACGGCCTGGGCGTACAGCAATACTTCGATCCTGACCGCGTGGTGCAGAATCCTGAACTTTCTCTGGCAGGCGGCGCAATCCGTGGCTGGGATCGCCGCAATTTCTACTACTTCCAGATGCTGCGTTCGCTGGCGGAACACCTCGATTTTGATATCGAAGCGTCGTTCGGCAGCCTGCCCGAGAACGTGCAGAAAGTGATTCTCTACGGTTCAGGCAAAGAGAGCATCGAATTTAAATACATCAACGATCGCGGCGATACGTCTGTTCGCCGTCATCCGTTTGAAGGCGTGCTCAATAACATGGAGCGCCGCTACAAAGAGACCGAGTCTTCAGCGGTACGCGAAGAGCTGGCGAAATTTATCAGCAACCGCGCCTGTGCCAGCTGTGAAGGCACCCGTCTGCGTCGTGAAGCGCGCCACGTCTTCGTCGAGAACACTACGCTGCCGACCATCTCTGAGATGAGCATCGGCCATGCGATGTCCTTCTTTGAAAACATGAAACTCAGCGGCCAGCGCGCGCAGATCGCCGAGAAGATTCTGAAAGAGATTGGCGATCGCCTGAGCTTCCTGGTCAACGTCGGCCTGAACTATCTCTCGATGTCCCGTTCCGCCGAGACCCTGTCCGGTGGAGAAGCGCAGCGTATCCGTCTGGCCAGCCAGATTGGTGCCGGCCTGGTCGGTGTCATGTATGTGCTGGATGAGCCTTCAATCGGCCTGCATCAGCGCGACAACGAACGTCTGCTTGGCACCCTGATTCATCTGCGAGACCTCGGTAACACCGTGATCGTAGTTGAGCATGATGAAGATGCGATTCGTGCCGCTGATCATGTCATCGACATCGGTCCGGGTGCAGGCGTCCATGGCGGACAGGTGGTGGCTGAAGGTACCGTCGATCAGATTATGGCGGAAGACGCGTCACTGACGGGCCAGTTCCTGAGCGGCAAGCGGGGTATTACGGTGCCAGAGGAACGCGTCAAAGGCGATCCGGCCAAAGTGCTGAAGATTACCGGCGCACGCGGCAACAACCTCAAAGATGTCACGCTGACGCTGCCGGTCGGGCTTTTCACCTGCATTACCGGTGTGTCCGGCTCGGGTAAATCGACCCTGATCAACGATACGCTGTTCCCGATTGCCCAGCGAGCGCTGAATGGCGCGACTATCGCCGAACCGGCACCTTACCGCGAAGTGGCGGGGCTGGAGCACTTCGACAAAGTGATCGACATCGATCAGAGTCCGATTGGTCGTACACCGCGCTCTAACCCAGCCACCTACACCGGCATCTTCACGCCGGTGCGTGAACTGTTTGCGGGCGTGCCGGAAGCGCGTTCGCGTGGCTACAATCCGGGTCGCTTCAGCTTTAACGTTCGAGGCGGACGTTGTGAAGCCTGTCAGGGTGATGGTGTGCTGAAAGTCGAAATGCACTTCCTGCCGGACATTTATGTGCCGTGCGACCAGTGCAAAGGCAAACGCTATAACCGTGAAACGCTGGAAGTGAAGTATAAAGGCAAGAGCATTCACGAAGTGCTGGAGATGACTATCGAAGAAGCACGTGAGTTCTTCGATGCCGTGCCGGCGCTGGCGCGTAAGTTGCAGACGCTGATCGATGTGGGTCTTACCTATATCCGCCTCGGTCAGTCCGCCACGACCCTGTCCGGCGGTGAAGCCCAGCGTGTGAAGCTGGCGCGTGAACTGTCGAAGCGCGGCACCGGTCAGACACTCTATATTCTTGATGAGCCGACCACCGGTCTGCACTTTGCCGATATCCAGCAGCTGCTGGAAGTGCTGCATCAGCTGCGCAATCAGGGCAACACCATCGTGGTCATTGAGCACAATCTTGACGTGGTCAAAACCGCAGACTGGATTGTGGATCTCGGTCCGGAAGGCGGCAGCGGCGGCGGTGAAATCCTGGTTGCCGGCACGCCAGAAACCGTGGCGGAGTGTGAGAAATCCCATACTGCACGCTTCCTGAAGCCTCTGTTACAGAAGTAATTCCTGCAGGCCCGCCGCGTGCGGGCCTTTTCATGTCATCTGCTGATTCAGCCAGAAAAATGCAGAATCAGGCAAGATTCAGACATGTATAGGCATATACGCTTTTCCCCAGGCTGACTATCCTTAAGCAGTTCCTCTTTGGCACGTCCCTGGCGTCGCCCTGTTTTCGCAGCACATTAACGCTGCTGCACTTCATCGAATAACACTCACGACACATCGAAACTGGAGACACCATGAATATTACGCATGCGTATGCTGCTCAGGATGCAAAATCCAAACTGGCACCGTTCGATTTTAAGCCGCGTGAGCTGCGCGCCCATGACGTTCAGCTTGAAGTGCTGTTCTGTGGCGTTTGCCACTCAGACCTGCACCAGGCCCGTAATGAGTGGAAAAACACCATTTTCCCTGTGGTTCCGGGTCATGAAATTGTCGGTCGCGTGACCGCTGTTGGCCCGCAGACGCAGAAATATAAAGTCGGCGATCTGGTCGGCGTCGGCTGTATGGTCGATTCATGCCGCAGCTGTCCGAGCTGTCAGCAGGGTCTGGAGCAGTATTGTGAAAACGGCTTTGTCGGCACCTATAACGGCGAAGATCGTGAAACCGGCGCCATTACCTACGGCGGTTACTCAACGTCGATGGTGGTTGATGAGAGCTTTGTGCTGCGCATTCCGGAGAACCTGGAGCTGGCGGGCGTTGCACCGCTGCTGTGTGCCGGTATCACCACCTACTCACCACTGCGTCACTGGAATGTCGGTCCTGGCAAGAAAGTGGGTATCGTCGGTTTAGGCGGCCTGGGTCATATGGGCGTGAAAATTGCCCATGCAATGGGCGCACATGTGGTGCTGTTCACCACCTCGCCGTCCAAAATTGAAGATGGCAAACGTCTGGGTGCCGATGAAGTGGTGATTTCTAAAGATCCAGAGCAGATGGCGCAGCACGCGAACAGCTTTGACTTCATTCTGAACACCGTGGCTGCTCAGCACGATCTCAACCCGTTCATCACCCTGCTGAAACTGGACGGCAACATGACGCTGGTCGGTGCACCGGAGCACGATCACCCGGCACCACAGGTGTTTAACCTGATCTTCAAGCGTCGCAGCATCGCCGGTTCACTGATTGGCGGCATCGCAGAAACCCAGGAGATGCTCGATTTCTGTGGTGAGCATGGCATTACGTCAGACATTGAACTGATCGCGATGGATCAGATTAACGAAGCCTATGAGCGCATGCTGAAAAGCGATGTGAAATACCGCTTTGTTATCGACATCAATACCCTGCGCGAGCAGCCTGCCGCGTAACCCGTCAGATCTGACACCCTCTTGCTCGGGTAAGAGGGTTTTTTTATTGCCGTTTATCGGGCAGCCGCAACCTGCTGGAATGAAGCATCGACCAGATAGTAAATCTGCGAATCTTTCAGCGAGCCGTCCAGAAACAGCGTGCTCCAGTGTGACTTGTTCAGATGCTCACTGGGAATGATGTCGCTATGCTCTTCGCGCAGTAATTCGGCCAGCGCAGGCGTCGATTTCAGCGAAACGGCTGGCCGCCCTTTTGCCTCATGCACCATTGCAAACAGCACACCGTTGCTTTTAATCTGCGTTGCCTTCCAGTCACTGTGGACGCTCTGCTCCGCGCCCGGCTTGCTCATGCAGTAGGTCAATAAATCTGAGTTATTCATTACGACTCCCCTTGTAACGTAGCGACAATCCGCCTGGCACCGCCCTCAATGCGATGCTCGCCCAGCCAGATACCCTGCCAGGTGCCCAGCACCAGACGCCCCCGCTGAACCGGCAATAACAGCGAAACGCCTACAATCGATGATTTGATATGCGCCGGCATATCGTCACGCCCTTCGTAGTCATGCTGATAAGGTGCGTTCTCCGGCACATGCCGCATGAAATGCTGCTCCATGTCGCTGCGCACCGTCGGGTCACAATTCTCATTTAAGGTTAACGACGCCGAGGTGTGCTGTAACAGCAGATGCAGCAGACCGGTTTTGATATCACGCAGTCCGGAGAGCGAGTTGACGATCTCATCGGTGACCAGATGAAATCCACGCGGCTTCGCGCTCAGCGTAATAGTTTGTTGATGCCACATAGCGTATTCCTGAAACGGTTATCCCGTTTAAGTGTGCAGCATGACGCCGAAAGGTAAACCCTGACCCATAAAAAAACCGCCAGAGCGAACCCTGACGGTTTAATTTACAGCCTGACAGCCATTACATCACGGCGGCAAAGGCTTCAGCGACCTGATGCACGTTTTTGCTGTTCAGACCGGCCACACACATGCGGCCGCTGCCCACCAGATAGATGCCAAACTCGTTACGCAGACGATCGACCTGTTGCGCACTCAGGCCGGTATAGCTGAACATGCCACGCTGTTTCAGCAGGTAGTCAAAGTTTTTACCTGGCAGCGCGGTACTCAGCACATCCACCAGCGACTGACGCATCGCGAGAATACGCAGACGCATCGCTTCCACTTCAGCCAGCCAGCTGGCTTTCAGTGCCTCATCATTGAGAACGCGCGCAACCACCTGCGCACCAAAGTTAGGCGGGCTGGAGTAGTTGCGGCGAACGGTGGCTTTCAACTGGCCCAGTACGCGCGCTGACTCTTCGGCGCTGTCACAGACGATGGAGAGACCGCCTACGCGCTCGCCATAGAGCGAAAAGATTTTGGAGAAGGAGTTACTGACCAGCGCAGGCAGACCCGCCGCCGCGACCGCACGCAGTGCATAAGCGTCCTGCTGCATACCGGCACCAAAGCCCTGATAGGCGATATCAAGGAAAGGAATCAGCTGCTGTGCTTTCAGCACCTCAACGGTCTGATCCCACTGCGCATCAGTCAGGTCAGCGCCGGTCGGGTTATGGCAGCAGGGATGCAGCAGCACGATGCTCTGCGCAGGCAAGGTTTTCAGCGTGCTGATGAAGGCATCAAATCGCACACCGTGGGTCTCTGCGTCATACCAGGGATAGGTATTGACCTCAAAACCTGCGCCATTAAAGATCGCGATGTGGTTTTCCCAGGTCGGATCGCTGACCCAGACTGCAGATTGCGGGAAGTAGCGCCTCAGGAAATCCGCGCCCACTTTCAGCGCGCCAGAACCACCCAGCGTCTGAATCGATGCAATCCGGCCCGCGTTTAACACCGGATGATCGGCACCAAACAGCAGTGGTGCAATCGCACTGCGGTAACTGTTCAGCCCTTCCATCGGCAGATAGAGGGAAGCCTGATGCGGCTCAGCATAGATCTGCTCTTCGGCAGCGGCGACGGCCTTCAGCTGCGGGATGATATTCTGTTCGTCGTAATAGAGCCCGATACTCAGGTTAACTTTGTGTTCGCGTGGATCTTGTTTGAACGCTTCCATCAACGACAGAATCGGATCGCCAGCATAGGCATCAACGTTTTGAAACACGGTGTAGGTCTCCATGATTGGTCCAGAGGTCAGAGGCGGATTAAACCCGATAGCGTCCCGGACGATGGTTCATTGCAATTATCAGATTCAGGATCACCGCGCCCGCAATAGACGCAAGCAGTATGGGGCCGCTCACCACAAACAGTGAGGCCAGCACGACGCAGGTATCAACCGCCATTTGCAGTTTACCCGCGCGGATCCCAAAGCGATCCTGTAGCCACAGGGCCAGAATATTGATGCCGCCCAGGCTCGCCTTATGACGAAATAACACTATAAACCCGATTCCCATGATGACGTTACCGAACAGTGTCGCATAGAAGGGGTTAAGGTCAGAAAAGTGGACGAACAGCGGGTGCAGCTGGGTAAACAGCGATACCAGTCCGACGGCACAGAACGTTTTAAGGGTAAATTCCCAGCCCATGCGTTTTACCGCCAGCCAGTAAAAAGGGATGTTGATCAGGAAGAACGCGCTGCCAAACGAAAGCGGCGAGAGATAACTGATCAGAAAGGCGATGCCTGCGGTGCTGCCGGTCAGCGCGCCCGCCTGTTTCAGCATAATGACGCCGAACGAGACCATCAGGGTGCCGAGCACCATCGCCAGCGCATCTTCAATGCGCGAATGTGGGACGCGGGAGGGTTCTGCGATGTTATCCATGGAGGTTTTCTCAGTGCAAAAGATGCCGTTTCTATGCAAAAAACACACCAGCGTCACAACCCTTAACGGCTGTAAACGAAGTGCCCTCGATATCCTGTTGATATCTAAGGCGCTTTATAACGGAAACGTGTGCACAAATTCTGGCCTGCACCATCAACCTATGCATTAAAGTCCGTTAACATGCGCGTTACTTGCATTTATTGCCGCAAGTGTGCACCAAAACCGCACATCACGCACCTTTTTAGCGCGTCTTCTCTCCGGGGATCATCATCAGCCCGTTCTCTTTCATTCGTCCCAGTACTACCGAGGTTTTCACATGGGAAACACTCTGGTGGCCCGCGACTAACTGGCTGATTAGTGCACTGAGGGAATTGAGATCGGCCACCGCCACTTTAAGCAGATAGTCAGCGTCACCGGTCGTTTTGTAAGCGTCCACGATCGCCTGCTCCTGCTCCACCATGCGGTGAAAGCTCTCGACATATTCTGCGGTGTGGTTAATTAAGCGCACCTCGATTAATCCCACCATGCCAAGTCCGATCGCATCGGGCGACAGCCGGGCGTGATAACCCAGGATGAGATTAGCCTGTTCCAGATTGATACGGCGGCGGGAACATTGTGAGGCGGAAAGGCCGACCAGATCGCTAAGTTCCTGATTGGTCAGACGGCCGTTAGATTGTAATAAAGTGAGGATTTTAAGGTCGTAATCGTCTACGTGAGTCATTCCGTTTCCACATCGGTCCAGGCGTCGCTTTATTACAGATAACCCGATTACCCGAGAGGTTGTCCAACACTATTTTCTGATGATGGGTGCTGTCATGCACAGATCGTGCATGACAGCACAAACCGGCGATTATTCGTCGTCGTATTGCGGGCCCGCGTAGTTATCAAAGCGCGACCACTGACCGTTAAAGGTCAGGCGCACCGTACCGATGGGACCATTACGCTGTTTACCCAGAATGATCTCGGCGATCCCTTTGAGATCGCTGTTTTCGTGGTAAACCTCATCGCGGTAGATAAACATGATCAAATCCGCATCCTGCTCGATCGAGCCCGATTCACGCAGATCCGAGTTGACCGGACGCTTGTCAGCACGCTGTTCCAGTGAGCGGTTGAGCTGCGACAGCGCCACCACCGGTACATTCAGCTCTTTGGCCAGCGCTTTCAGCGAGCGGGAGATCTCCGCAATTTCCAGCGTACGGTTGTCCGACAGCGCCGGCACACGCATCAGCTGTAAGTAGTCGATCATGATCATGCTTAAGCCACCGTTTTCACGGTAGATGCGCCGGGCGCGCGAACGCACTTCGGTAGGCGTCAGGCCAGAAGAGTCATCAATGTACATGTTCTTCTTCTCCAGCAGGATGCCCATGGTGCCGGAGATTCGCGCCCAGTCCTCATCATCCAGCTGTCCGGTTCGGATGCGGGTCTGATCGACGCGGGAGAGCGAGGCCAGCATACGCATCATGATCTGCTCGCTGGGCATCTCCAGACTGAATATCAGCACCGGCTTTTCCTGCAGCATGGCGGCGTTTTCGCACAGGTTCATCGCAAAGGTGGTTTTACCCATCGACGGACGTGCGGCGACAATAATCAGGTCAGAGCCCTGCAGGCCTGCGGTCTTTTTATTCAGATCCTGATAGCCGGTATCGACGCCGGTGACACCATCGTGCGGCGTCTGATAGAGCGATTCGATACGGGAGACGGTCGATTCCAGAATCTGCTCAATGTTTTTCGGGCCAGCATCTTTATCCGCGCGCGCTTCCGCAATTTTAAAGACGTTCGACTCGGCAAAATCGAGCAGCTCTTCGCTGTTACGTCCCTGCGGATCGTAACCGGCATCGGCAATCTGGTTGGCGACGGAGATCATCTCACGCACCACCGCACGTTCACGCACGATGTCAGCATACGCGCCAATGTTTGCCGCGCTCGGGGTGTTTTTCGCCAGTTCAGCCAGATAGGCGAATCCGCCCGCCATCTCCAGTTCACCACGGGTTTCCAGCGATTCGGAGAGCGTAATCAGGTCAATGGGTTTGCTGTTTTCCAGCAGCCGCTGCATCTCGGAAAAAATCAGCCGATGCGAGCGGTTGTAAAAGTCATTCGCGACGACGCGCTCAGAGACGTTATCCCAGCGCTCGTTATCCAGCATTAACCCACCGAGCACCGACTGCTCCGCTTCCAGAGAATGCGGGGGCATTTTCACGCCTGCGAGCTGGCGATCCTGCGTTTCGTTCGATTTGTTGGTGGGTTTATTTCCTGCCATAGTGAATGCATTACCGATCTTCTGTGGGGACGCGCAAGTATACCTTAGTTGGGGTGCGTGCCTCACCCTCATGATGAAACAATCACAGGAGTCAGAATGGCAAAGCGTATTCAGTTCAGCGCACATGGCGGTCCGGA
The DNA here is from genome assembly GCF_019104105.1 of Pantoea jilinensis. NCBI lineage: Bacteria > Pseudomonadati > Pseudomonadota > Gammaproteobacteria > Enterobacterales > Erwiniaceae > Pantoea > Pantoea jilinensis. Next base: position 3,779,910 of record NZ_CP077746.1, read on the forward strand.
CGTTTTAGCGTGGACGGATTTTGAACCTGCTGACCCCGCTGAACATGAAGTGCAGGTTGAAAATCGCGCTATCGGGATTAATTACATCGATACTTATGTTCGCAGCGGGCTCTATCCGGTTGCCGATTTTCCCTCAGGCCTGGGGACAGAAGCCGCGGGCGTGGTGTCGCGCGTAGGCCATGGTGTGACCCTGTTTAAACCCGGCGATCGCGTGGTCTACTGCATGGCGGCTATGGGTGCTTACAGTGACGTGCACAACGTGGCGGAAGATCGCCTGATGCATCTTCCGGAAGCCATCAGCTTTGAGCAGGGCGCAGCCAGCTTTCTGAAAGGACTCACCACGCAATATCTGTTGCGCCAGACCTATAAAATCAGCGCCGGTGAGACCTTCCTGTTTCATGCTGCCGCCGGCGGCGTCGGATTAATCGCCTGTCAGTGGGCAAAAGCGCTGGGCGCGCATTTGATCGGCACCGTGGGTTCAGCGGAAAAAGCCACCATGGCGAAAAATGCCGGCGCCTGGGCGACCATTAATTACCGCGAAGAGAACATTGCACAGCGCGTCAGCGAGCTGACTGAAGGGAAAAAAGTGGCCGTGGTGTATGACTCCGTGGGTAAAGATACCTGGGAGGCGTCGCTGGACTCGCTGCGCCGTCATGGCCTGATGGTCAGTTTTGGTAACGCATCGGGGCCGGTAACCGGCGTTGATCTCAGTATTCTGAATAAAAAAGGCTCACTGTTTGTGACACGCCCTTCACTCTTTGGCTATGTCACCAACCGTCAGGAGCTGGAAATCGCCAGCGCCGAACTGTTCTCTCTGCTGGCGAGTGGCGCAATTAAAGTGGATGTGCCGGAACAGCAGAAGTTTGCGCTGAAAGAGGCCAGCAAAGCGCACCAGTTGCTGGAGAGCCGCGCCACGCAGGGATCCTGTCTGTTAATCCCGTAATTGCAGGCAACAAAAAGGGCTTCCCATGGGAAGCCCTCTTCTGTTTTTTATTTTTTGTTCGCGCTGGTGTAGGGACAGCGGCGATGAATTCATGTCGAGTCGATGGCACATCGATTTGACCTCAGGCATCCTGCCAGAAAACATAAGTAAAAAGTATGGTTAATTGCAGTTCAGCGCTGAGCAATCTCTCACAGTGTGATCATCACCGCATTTAGCGCCAGCCTTTACGGTCCAGCCTGTCGATTTTACGTCTCAGCTTACGACGCGCTCGCGCATCGCTGTCGCCAAAAAAGGCCCGATGCAGCCATACAGCGATCACCGCCAGCACCAGCCACGGCAATACTTTGATCACGAGTGCGAACAGTCCACCGACAAACATCACGATGGTTGCGACAACCAGTGCCGCCAGCACACCAATCAGCGAAACACCGGTCAGCAACAGCATCAGGAAAAACCCTAATACGAATAATATTTCCACGTCAGCGCTCCTTTTTTGAAATCGATTGTTATCGCTATTACAAGAAGCGTGCCAACCATTAATTCATTGATTTTTATATAATAAAAATCAAAAGCCGCATGACGCTTTGGCGAAAAAAACCATAAAGTGGCGTAAAAAAAACCAGCCCTGATGGCTGGTTTTTCAGGACGGGATTGCAGATCAGGCTTCCTGCGGGATCTTATCCGCTACCAGCGCCAGCGCGGCTTCCAGCACACGGACATCAGCACCCGGTTTGTGGGCGTTTTCACTCAGGTGGCGTCGCCATTGACGGGCGCCGGGAATGCCCTGGAACAGTCCCAGCATATGGCGCGTGACGTGCCCCAGATAGGTGCCCTTCGCCAGTTCCGCTTCAATGTAGGGGTACATGGCGCGCACCACGTCCACCGGGTTAGCCGCCGGATGCTGACGACCAAACAACGTCTGATCGACCTGCGCCAGAATGCCGGGGTTTTGATAGGCTTCACGTCCCATCATCACACCATCGAGGTGTTGCAGATGAGTCTTTGCCTCTTCCAGCGTTTTCACGCCGCCATTCAGCGCGATCGTCAGATGCGGAAAATCGCGTTTCAGCTGATAGACGCGTGGATAATCCAGCGGGGGAATTTCGCGGTTCTCTTTAGGGCTGAGGCCAGAGAGCCAGGCTTTGCGCGCATGAATGATAAATGTCTCGCACTCGCCGCGTCCCGCCACCGTGCCGATGAAATCAGTCAGGAATTCATAGCTATCCAGCTCATCAATCCCGATGCGGGTTTTCACCGTGACCGGAATGGAGACCACGTCGCGCATCGCTTTAATGGCATCCGCAACCAGATTCGCTTCGGCCATCAGGCAGGCACCGAAACGACCATTTTGTACGCGATCGGAGGGACAGCCGACATTGAGGTTCACTTCATCGTAGCCACGCTGCTCTGCCAGCTTCGCGCACTGCGCCAGCGCCGCCGGATCGCTTCCACCGAGCTGCAATGCGACCGGATGTTCCGCCTCACTGTAAGCCAGGTAATCCCCTTTGCCATGAATGATCGCGCCCGTGGTCACCATTTCGGTGTAGAGCAGCGTATCGCCGGTCAGCTGACGATGAAAATAGCGACAGTGACGATCGGTCCAGTCGAGCATAGGGGCAATAGAGAAGCGTTGCGAAGAGAAATTAGACATGAAGCGCAGGCAATCCGGTAATTAAAGATGATGGAATTCTGTGCAAGGATAACACAAGGTCGGGCGATAGTGCATCGCCCGACCCCGACAGCCTGAATAACGCGGTTAGAAGTTAAAGCCGAGCTGCATCATCGCGCCCCAGGTGTTGTTAGCACCCACTGAGCCAGCCAGATCCAGATGGACGGCTTTGTTAAACGGTGACACACCAAAACCTGCTGTGGCGACATTCTCGTCGTGAGAACGCATGTCCGCACGATAACCGCCACGCAGCTGCAGCCAGTCAAATACGCGGTATTCCGCGCCCACCGCCGCATACTGGCTGTTATCCTGGCTTTTGAAGCGTTTGGTTTCCGTCAGATCCACATCGCCCGTCACGGTAAACGGACCTTTATCCCAGGAGAGACCGGTGGTGACCAGCGGGCGAATCTGGTAGGTGTCGCGGTAACCATTGACCTCTCTGGTCTGCAGATCGCGTGAAACCAGGTTCTGTCCGGTCACGCCCAGCGTCCAGTTTTCAGCAAAGGTGGTCGCCAGACCGGCATCAACGTTAAAGCCGGTGTCGGTGCTGCGATACTTACTATTGTTAATGTCGTTCTTGTCGTAGTTGTAGATGCTGGCGGTATAGTTATAGAGCCAGGTTTTCTGCACTTTTGGCGTCACACCAACAGATACTGGCTGACCGGCGATGGTGAACTCATGCGCCACCGCGACACCGTAATCGGTGGTCAGTGCCGCCAGGCCATTGGCGCTGGAGCGCAGGTTATTTTGATCGCCAGGACGTGGGAACCGCGTACCGTCAGCAACACCGCGCAGATAGTCGATATCACCCTGTACGACATTGGCGCGGACGTGCGCGGTTCCGTAGGCTTTGGTGATAAAGGCGAAAGGCAGGGTCTCATTGGGGATGGTCACGGCCACGGCCGCACCCGCACTGCCATCCGCTTTGTTGCCACGCAAATCGCTGAGTTTGTTAGCGACATCGCCGGAGGCGGCGCGTAATTCAGGGTAGCCGCGGAAGAAATCCGCTGGCGTAAAGTTATTCAGCACTGTGCGGTAACGATCCACGGTGTCCGAAATATCATCGACTTTATCAAGCAGCTTATCTTTGTCAGTAACCTGAATACCCGCTGAAGGAACAATAATGCTGACGTTATCGTCGGGTTTAGCACGCGTCATCAATGCCGGGTTCGCCAGCACTGCGGAACCATAAAGAGAAGATGCTACGCCGGTGCCACCCATGGCGTCATTACGTGCATCGTACCAGGTCCCTGCCGCCATGGCGGAAGAAGAAAGGAAAAGCGCGGTCACTACAGCGGAGTACTTCAGCGCTGAACGTTGAGCGGATTTTTTCACCATTTGCCTGCCATCACCTGAGAAATTGTCATTGAAACATTCAACGACTGAATAGTTTGTTAGCCCTATTGTGAACCCTGGCTAACGCGTTATTGCTGTGAATTCAAAGGAAACAGTGTCTTAATTCAAAGGATTGGACGTTTTCCAATCAAAAAACCGTTGTAATAGTTCAGACTGCATCGGTGCATTTCAAACAATGCCAGACTTTTCTTAAGTCTTTCTGAACATTACTTCTTAACTCAGTGAGATGCAAAGCAAAATGCCAACAAATTCCGCTTCAGACGGTTGCAGAATGGATCTGAATTATCGTCATATTTGAGATAAAAAGCGGGCTGAATTCTAAATATGCTGCTTTATCAGGCGAATAATGCTGTTTTATCAGACAAAAACCAACCTCAGCACCGCGAAACTATGTGTGATAAAATAACATCACTTATCCAGCGGAGAATTTTCATGACCAACCTGACGTCGCAGCAAATTTTGATTCAGGCCGAAAAAATGTGCCTGCAGCGCGGTGTGCGTCTGACTTCGCAGCGTGCTGAGGTGTTGCGCCTGATGGCGGAACAGCCGGGCTCTATCAGCGCCTACGACCTGCTGGATCAACTTCGCGTCAGCGAACCACAGGCTAAGCCGCCCACGGTCTATCGGGCGCTGGACTTTCTGCTGGAACAGGGTTTCATTCATCGGGTGGAATCCAACAATAGCTACGTCATGTGTCACCACTTTGAAGCACCGGCACATACGTCAGTCATGCTGGTCTGTGACCGTTGTGCAGCCGTTACTGAGAAACAGGCACAGGGCGTAGAAAAGATTATCGCGACACTGGCGGGTGAAGCGCAGTTTGCATTACGCCACAGCGTGATTGAAGCACATGGTTTATGTGAAAGTTGTGCCGTCGTTGAAGCCTGCACGCACCATGAGAGTTGCGATCATAATCATCAGGATGAGGGTAAAAAGCGGGGAAAACGCGGCTGACGGGCACATCCTTGTGCGGTTCCGTCCCTGTACTGTTCCGGTGCAGGCGCGCCGGAAGGATTTTAGCGGGCTATCGGGTAATGCGCTGATTACCAGCGGTAATCTTTATTGGTGCCTTCCCAGTCTGCTACTTCGCGCTCTGCTTCATCTTTTGCATAGCCGTAGCGTTCCTGGATTTTACCGACCAGCTGATCGCGTTTACCTTCGATAACCTGCATATCATCGTCGGTCAGCTTGCCCCATTTCTCTTTCATTTTGCCTTTGAACTGCTTCCAGTTGCCGCTCGCTTCATCTTTGTTCATGGCAGACCTCCAATCCTCGGGTTAAATAATTATCTTGCTGCTTAACAAAATAACGATACAAAGCGCGGGTTAACTTCGCTTGTTAGAGTTAATTGTAGTAGCCAATTTCAAAAATGCAGAATAATACAGAATAATCCGTATCCTCCCGAGTCAGCGCTGCTGGATCACGCCTCAAACCAGCTGTTCTGACGCCAGTGCTTACGCCAGATGAGCCACAGTGACAGGCCGCGCAGCGCCAGGAATACCGTCACCGCCAGCCAGAGACCGTGGTTGCCCAGCAACGGTACGCTGAGCAGCGTCAGAAAGTAGCCAGCCGCCGCCACGACCATGCTGTTACGCATCTCGCGTCCACGTGTCGCCCCGATGAACATTCCATCAAGCAGATAACACCAGACGCCGATCAGCGGCATGATTATCTGCCAGACCAGATAGCGGTCAGCTGTCTGCTGCAGTGACTCAAGCGAGGTCAGCAGGGTAACAATCTGCGGGCCAAAAATGGCATAAACCAGCGAGAAGAAGAGCGCGACTACCACCGCCTGCCGACAGGCTGAGTGCCAGACGTGCTGCAATTTACTGCCATCTTTTGCGCCATGCGCTTCGCCGGCAAAAGCTTCAACCGCGTAGGCAAAACCATCCAGCGCGTAGGCAGTAAAGGTAATGAACATCAGTAATACCGCGTTAACCGCCACCACGTCCGGACCCAGCCGCGCACCCAGCACGGTCAGCGAGGCGAAACAGAGCTGCAGCATCAGAGAGCGCAACATGATATCCCGGTTCAGTCGCAGCAGTCGGCCGCTGTCACCGCGCCAGCTCTGCTTCAGCAGATTAAACGTAATACCGCGCAGCTTTAACACCCGCCAGACCATGATGCCGCCGACGCCCAGCGTGATGTACTCCGCCAGCGCCGTGGCGGTTGCTGCTCCCGCGACACCCCAGTGCAGCCCCATCACCAGCCAGAGATCGAGCACGATGTTCACCAGATTGCCCACTATCAGCAGGATTACCGGCGCCCGCGCATACTGAACGCCCAACAGCCAGCCCAGGATGACCAGGTTTGCCAGCGTGGCAGGTGCACTGAGCCAGCGAATCTGAATAAACAGCGCCGCCTGTTCCAGTACATCAGGATTGCCACCTACCAGATGGGTCGCCAGCTGAATAATCGGATAACGCAATGCGATGAACAGCACGCCGGCCAGCAGCGCAATGATCAGCGGCTGCGTCAGCGCGCGTGCCAGAGCGGTTTTATCGCCCGCACCAAACGCCTGCGCCGTCAGGCCAGTGGTACTCATTCGAAGGAAAAGCAGCAGCATAAAGAGGAAGCTGGTCACTGTGGTCCCGACCGCAACCCCGCCAAGATAGACAGGGCTGTCGAGATGACCAATAACTGCAGTATCGACCACGCCCAGTAAGGGAACGGTGATATTTGAAAGGATCATCGGCAGCGCAAGCCGCCAGAGATTTTTATCCGTTGCCGTGATAAAGCGCATTCGCCGTTCCGTGCTCAGTGTCGCTGCAGCAAAGCAGGCAACAAAATTAGGGCAGACAGAATAGCATCAGAAAAGGCGAATGCACGCAGGCCTCAGAATCAAAGCCACTCGCCGTTACGCACCACGCCAACCGCAAGACCTTCAATGGTCAGTGACTGCGCACGGGTGTCGACCACGATAGGGTCAAAATCGCTGTTTTCAGGCAGAAGATGCACGATAGCACCCTGCTTTTTCCAGCGTTTAACGGTGACTTCATCATCAATGCGTGCCACGACAACCTGACCGTTGCGCACATCCTGGGTTTTATGTACCGCGAGCAGGTCGCCGTCCATAATCCCGATATCTTTCATCGACATTCCGCTGACGCGCAGCAGGAAGTCGGCAGAAGGCTTGAACAGGCCCGGATCCACTTTGTAGTGGGTTTCGATATGTTCCTGCGCCATGATCGGCTCACCGGCAGCAACCCGGCCTATCAGCGGTAGTCCTTCTGAAACTTCTTCTTCCATTAACAGACGAATGCCGCGTGATGCACCCGAAACGATCTCAATAACGCCTTTACGCGCCAGCGCTTTCAGATGCTCTTCAGCCGCATTTGGCGAACGGAAGCCCAGTTGCGCGGCGATCTCTGCACGCGTAGGCGGCATGCCCGTTGAAGATATATGGTCGCGAATCAGGTCATAGACCTGCTGCTGCCTGCTGGTTAATGCTTTCATCCCGCCCCCTGGTTGTTTATACAGTCGCTGTGAGTATATACAGGTATTGGCGAAATGGAAACCGATTGTCAGGGAAAACGCGCCCTCAGGCGCGTTATGGAAGGCTTATCGCAAATGTGTCCAGAGCAGCGCGACCCAGACAAACAGGGCCAGTAAGATGCTGATCAGCACCGCCGCCGAGCCCATGTCTTTGGCCCGGCCTGCCAGGGGATGATGTTCCTGACCAATCCGGTCAACCACCGCTTCAATGGCGCTATTGAGGATTTCGACAATGACGACCAGCACCACGGCGCCAATCATGAGGATGCGGGCGATCACATCGACATCCAGCCAGCACGCGATAATAATAGCGGCCAGCGCAGCCAGTGTTTCCTGCCGAAAGGCGGCTTCATGCTGCCAGGCGGCACGCAGTCCCTGCCAGGAGTAACCTGCGGCTTTTACTATTCTGATAAGTCCGGTGGCATTATTTGCCATGATGTGGGAACCCTTTCATTCAATTGACGTCAATGTCTGGGCTGCGTGCAATTGGCACCACCACAGATCTTCGCTGCGCTTTCTGGTATGCTTGCGGCGCTTTGCTAACAAGAGGCTTCATGTTGTCTATGTCAGGTTGGCGTAAACTCTATTACAAATTACTTAATTTACCACTCTCCTTTTTGGTAAAAAGTAAGGCCATTCCGGCCGATCCCGTGTCTGAACATGGTCTGGATCCGACCCGACCTATTATGTATGTTTTGCCTTACGATTCGAAGGCTGACTTACTGACTTTACGCGCACAGTGTCTGCGGCATCATCTGCCCGATCCGCTGATTCCGCTGGAGATTGATGGTTCGCTGCTGCCGCGCCACGTGTTTATTCATAATGGCCCACGCGTATTTCCCTATTTTGTGCCCAGCGTTGAATCGGTAAAAATCTTTCACGATTACCTCGACCTGCATCGCAATAATCCTGAGCTGGATATTCAGATGCTGCCGGTCACCGTGATGTTTGGTCGTGCGCCAGGACGTGAAGTCCAGGGCGAAGCGACGCCGCATCTGCGTGTGCTTAATGGGGTGCAGAAATTCTTTGCGGTCATCTGGCACGGACGTGACAGTTTTGTCCGCTTCTCGCCGACCGTCTCGCTGCGCCGCATGGCAACGGAACACGGTACGGACAAGTCGATTGCCCAGAAACTGGCTCGCGTGGCACGCATCCATTTTGCCCGTCAGCGACTGGCGGCGATCGGCCCGCGTTTACCGGCGCGTCAGGATCTGTTTAATCGTCTGCTGCAATCCAAAGCGATTGAAAAAGCCGTCGAAGATGAAGCGCGCAGCAAAAAAATCTCCCATGAGAAAGCCCAGCAGAATGCTGTTGAGATGATGGAAGAGATCGCTGCTAACTTCTCCTATGAAGCCATTCGCGTCACCGACCGTGTGATGGGCTGGCTCTGGAGTCGTCTCTATCAGGGCATCAACGTCAATGGCGGTGAAAAAGTTCGCCAGCTGGCGCAGGATGGCCACGAGATTGTCTATGTACCCTGCCATCGCAGCCATATGGATTATCTGCTGCTCTCCTATGTGCTCTATCATCAGGGGCTGGTGCCGCCGCACATTGCCGCGGGTATCAATCTCAACTTCTGGCCAGCCGGACCGATTTTCCGTCGTCTGGGCGCCTTCTTTATTCGTCGTACCTTTAAAGGCAATAAGCTTTACGCCACGGTATTCCGCGAATATCTCGGCGAGCTGTTCACCCGCGGCTATTCAGTTGAATACTTTGTCGAAGGAGGCCGTTCACGTACCGGTCGCCTGCTGGACCCGAAAACCGGCACCTTAGCCATGACCTTACAGGCGATGCTGCGCGGCGGAAATCGCCCCATCACGCTGGTGCCGATCTACATCGGTTATGAGCACGTGATGGAAGTGGGCACTTACGCCAAAGAACTACGCGGTGCAGCCAAAGAGAAAGAGGGCTTCATGCAGATGGTGCGCGGCTTACGCAAGCTGCGCAATCTCGGTCAGGGTTACGTTAACTTCGGCGAACCGCTGCCGCTGGTCAACTATCTTAATAAGCGGGTGCCGGAATGGCGCGACGCGATCGATCCGATTGAGCCGCAACGTCCGAGCTGGTTAACGCCGACCGTTAATGACATCGCGGCCAGTCTGATGGTGCGTATTAATGAAGCGGGCGCGGCTAACGCGATGAACCTCTGTGTCACGGCGCTGCTGGCGTCACGTCAGCGCTCACTAACCCGTGAACAGCTGATTGAACAGCTGGAGTGCTATACCCAGTTGCTGCGTAATGTGCCTTATTCGCCCAATGCGACCGTACCCGATCTTTCCGCAGAAGCGCTGCTGGATCACGCCCTGGGTATGAACAAATTTGAGAGTGAAAAAGACAGTATTGGCGACATCATCATTCTGCCACGTGAGCAGGCAGTGTTGATGACCTACTACCGTAACAACATTCATCACATGCTGGTGATGCCGTCGCTGATTGCCGCCATTGTTCAGCAACATCAGACGCTGAGTGAAGCGGAACTGCTGCGTCAGGTGAGCCTGGTCTATCCGATGCTGAAGAGTGAACTGTTCCTGCGCTGGCAGACCAATGAGCTGCCACAACTGCTGACTGACGTAAGTCAGGAGCTGGCACGTCAGGGCCTGATTACCTTCGAAGCGGGTGAGTTGCGCTTTACCGCAGCACGCTATCGCACGCTGCAACTGCTGGCTGCTGGTGTGCGCGAAACGCTGCAGCGTTATGCCATTACCTTCTCGATTCTCAGCGCCAAGCCTACGATTAACCGTGGCACGCTGGAGAAAGAGAGCCGGACGCTGGCACAGCGTCTGTCAGTGTTGCACGGAATCAATGCGCCGGAGTTCTTCGACAAAGCGGTCTTTACCTCACTGGTACTGACGTTGCGTGATGAAGGGTATATCAGCGACAGCGGTGATGCCGATGTCGCGCAGACCCTGGCGACCTGGCATATTCTGGCTGACCTGGTCACCAGTGATGTCCGCATGACGATTGAAACCGCGGTGGCGCACGACTGACCGCCGCGCGCATTGTAAAAAGGCGACCTCATGAGGTCGCCTTTTTTATGCCCAAAACTTTCAGAACAGCTGACTGAACGGCGGCGTATTCATCAGTACGCCCAGGAACAGCACCATCCCGACGTAGTTGTTATTCAGGAAAGCCTGGAAGCAGGGCTGACGTTCGCGCCCGGCGATCAGCTTCTGCTGATAAACAAACAGCGCAGCCGCCAGCAGCAGCGTCCAGTAGAAAGCACCATTCAGATGCAGCATCATGCCCACCAGCGCCATCAGCAGCAGGGTCGCCAGTTGCAGCAGGCCAATGATCAGCTTGTCGAAACGTCCAAATAAAATCGCTGTCGATTTCACACCAATCTTCAGATCATCATCCCGGTCCACCATCGCATACTGCGTGTCATAAGCCACCGTCCAGCAGATATTAGCGATAAATACCAGCCAGCAGACCAGAGGTAAGGACTCACTAACTGCGGACCACGCCATGGGAATTGCCCAGCCAAACGCGGCACCCAAAACGACCTGCGGCAGATGGGTATAGCGCTTCATAAAGGGATAGACCCAGGCCAGCGCCAGCCCCACGACGGAGAGCATAATCGTCATCAGATTCATGGTCAGCACCAGCGCAAACGCCACCAGCGCCAGAATCACAAACAGCAGCTTAGCCTCTTTTGCACTGACCGCGCCGCTGGCCAGTGGACGGTGCTTTGTGCGCTCAACGTGACCATCGACTTTCCGATCGGCGTAGTCATTGATCACACAACCGGCTGCTCGCATCACGAAAACCCCGGCCACAAACACCGCCAGCACCGGCAGCGGCGGAATCGACATATCCGCCAGCCATAACGCCCAGAGCGTTGGCCACATCAGCAGCAGCGTACCGATCGGTTTATCAATACGCATCAGGCGAGCATAGGCCCGCCACTTATTCATACTTACGCTATTTTGCACCACAGAATCCTCAGACCAGATCGCGATAGAGCGGCGATGCCGGCAAAAACAGTTCAGTCAGCAGCAGCGGTTTGCCGGAAAGACGCAGGCGTGAACGCCGTCCCCACAATCCCTCTACCTGGCCCGGATCAATAAAATCGCGGGTCAGCGTCGACGAGGAGAAAAGATAGCGACCCAGAGGACGGGTGCCCAGCTGTTGCAGCATCGCCTCTGGCCCGTTGAGGGTACTTTCCGGCACCAGCGTGCGGCCAGCCAGCCAGGGCTGATCGTCGCCGAACAGCAGCACTTCACGCAGCCAGAAGCGTTCGTCGTCTGGCAATAACGCCCTTTCCTCACCCAACTCGCTGGCGTCGATAAAGCCTTCACGCAGCGGCTGAACCGTGACCCGCTGACAGTGCTGTTCAAAACGGCGCGTCATTGAATCCTCCTCCATCAGCCAGTCAAGCAATGGCGGCGCAAGGGTGGCCTGCGACGGAGAAAGCCAGTTGAGCGAACGTAATAAGCTGAGTGCGTCTTGCGACATAGCACCACTCCCGATAATTTTCAGGTCGCTAGTTTAGCGCAGAGAGGCGATGCGAACACCTGCCGTCGTGTCAGACGGCAGGAGGATTACTCGCGTTTCAGCCGGTTGCTGTTTGCCAGCCACAGGGTGACGACAAGAATCAGAATCGCCGCAGAGTAGCAGAGCGTATCGAAGGGATTTTTATGGTCGACGATGATCAGGCGGATAATCGCCGTGATCCCGATATAGACAAAATAGCGCAGGGGAAAATGATAGCCCGACTGAAAGTACTTAACAATCAGGGCGATAAATTCGAAATAGAGGAAATAGATGACGATTCCATCAATCAGCAGATAGGAGGAAGCCTGCTCGCTGGTGTTAAACAGCACGTTTGCCAGATGAATCGTTTCTTTGCCTAAAAAGACGATCAGGATAATCGCCAGACTCAGCAGCCCCAGATTCAGCACCCATTGCAGTACCGTTGCAAGGTGGCGGGCCAAAGGATTTTTGTCACTCATGTTGCGCCTTTAAAAAGGAGTTATTAGCGCAGCATCATGCGCGAGTGTGACGCAAATCACAATAACGCCTCAGGCCTCCACATCAACACAGAGCGCATCGTAACGCCAGTATTCACAATCGCAGTCAATCACCTCTTTTTGCTGATTGCGGTTGATGCGGGTGATCAGCAAGCCGGGGCTGCCCGGTGCCACATTCAGTGTGGGCGCTGCGACCTCGGGTAAAGGGCCTGGCATAATCGTAAAACGCGCGCCGCCATAACGAATACCGTAGCGCTGGTCATAGAGATCGGTCAGGGAACGGGTCAGGTCTTCATCAAGCAGGCCAGGGAAAAAACGGGGATTGAGGTAGTGCTCAACATAGAGCACCGCACGCCCATCAATGCGCCGCAGGCGGCGTATGCAGTAAACCGCCGAGCCGGGTGCCAGCCGCAACGCAGTGGCTACGCTCTCGTGCGCCGCGACCTGCTCAGCGGCGATCACCTCAGTGGTTGCCTGACGCCCCTGCTGCGTCGCCATGGCATGAAAGTGGCTGTGATGCAGCGGGTTGTAGATCAGACGCGGCGGTGCGATAAACCAGCCACGACGCAGTTCACGGTAGATCATCCCCTGCGCTTCCAGCTTGCCCAGCGCTTCCCGCAGAGTAATCCGCGTGGTGCTGAACGCCTCGCTTAAGGCACGCTCTGCCGGCAGGCGTCCGCCGCTGAACTCACCTGCCTGAATGCGTGTCAGCAGTGCGCTGGCTATCGCATCCGCCGTTTTGAGTGCTATCGACTCCACAACAGTAGCCTCATTTTGGTGCGACTTCGCACTTTTACTGGTCAGATAAACACGCCTGTGGCGGGCGAACGCGCCACGTCTTTCATCGCCCATTCCCCGCACAGCGCCGCTTTGTCATAAATCGTTCATATAGAGGGGCTACATTGGCTCGGTTCTTGCTGGACTAGACCAGCCAGGCCCATCAACTTACACCCGGAGCAACTGAGATGAAAGCGTTTATCGCCTCTGTAGTAGCCAGTGCTGTAGTCCTCACCCTGCCCGTTGCGCAGGCCGCCGATAACGACCTCGCCGCGCTGGAAAAAGCGGCGCGCAGTGAAGGTCAGGTCAACAGCGTCGGGATGCCAGACAGCTGGGCCAACTGGAAAGATACCTGGAACGACATCAGCACCAAATATGGCCTTAAGCACAGCGATACCGATATGTCATCGGCGCAGGAGCTGGCGAAATTTGATGCAGAGAAAGAGAACGCCAGCGCTGACATCGGCGATGTGGGCGCCGCCTTTGGTCCAATCGCTGTCGCGAAGGGTGTAACCCAGCCCTACAAACCGACGCACTGGGATCAGATTCCGGCCTGGGCCAAAGATAAAGAGGGTAACTGGGCACTGGCTTATACCGGCACCATCGCTTTTCTGATCGACAAGCAGCAGGTTAAAGATATCCCCCACAGCTGGGCCGATCTGAAGAAAGGTAAGTATGTGGTTACTATCGGTGACGTCGGCGTGGCAGCTCAGGCGGCCAACGGCGTCCTGGCTGCCAACTACGCCTTAGGCGGTGATGAGAAGAACCTGAAACCGGCGCTGGCCTTCTTTGCCGATCTGGCAAAACAGGGGCGTCTTGGCGTGACCGATCCGGTGATTGCCAACATTGAAAAAGGTGAAGTGCAGATGGCAGTAGTGTGGGACTTTAACGCCCTTAACTACCGCGACCAGATTGACAGAAATCGCTACGAAGTGGTGATTCCGTCTGATGGCTCAGTGACCTCCGGCTACACCACCATCATCAACAAATATGCGAAACACCCTAACGCCGCAAAATTGACGCGCGAATATATCTTCTCAGACCAGGGACAGATCAATCTGGCTAAAGGCTATGCCCGCCCGATTCGTGCTGAGCATCTGACGCTGCCAGCAGACGTTCAGGCTCGCCTGCTGCCGCAATCAGAATATAAAAATGCCCGTCCGGTTAAGGATCAGGCTGCCTGGGATAAATCGTCGAAAATGCTGCCGCGCCTGTGGCAGGAAAACGTCATCATCAACATGCAGCAGTAATTCGCGACAGGGAGAACGGAATGAAGACCATCCTGGTAGTGCTGGACGGCCTGAGCAATCAGGTCGCACAACATGCAATGGGTTACCTGCATGCCGAATGTTCACAGGGCAACGGGTTCTATTACCGTATGACCTGTGAATTGCCGTCGCTGTCGCGCCCGCTTTATGAGTGCATTCTGACCGGGGTTCCGCCGGTCAGAAGCGGCATTATTCATAATGGCGTCAGCCGGTTAAGTCGCGAGCGCAGCGTGTTTCACTTTGCGCGTGCGGCGGGCCTGACTACGGCGGCGGCGGCCTACCACTGGGTGAGTGAGCTTTACAACCGCACTCCGTTCGTTCCGGCGCGCGATCGTCACACCGATGCGCCGGACCTGCCCATTCAGTTCGGCCACTTCTACTCTGACGATAGCTATCCTGACTCGCATCTGTTTGAAGATGCGGAGAGCCTGCGGCTGCGTCACGATCCCGATTTTCTGCTGATCCACCCGATGAATATCGACGATGCCGGTCATAAGTCGGGGCTCTCTTCGCCGCAGTACCGCAACCGGGCACGTATCGCCGACGGCCTGCTGTCGCAGTGGATGCCGCTGTGGCTGGCCGAGGGCTATCAGGTGATGGTGACCGCCGATCACGGCATGAATGACGATCGCTCCCACGGCGGGATTCTGCCGGAGGAGACCACGGTGCCGCTGTTTGTCTTTGGTCATGCTTTCTCGCTGCAGCCTGACCTTGCGCCGCAGCAAACCGACCTGTGTGGCACGCTGTGTGAACTGCTTGAGGTGGCGCATGACAAGCCGGTCTGCCGCGGCCTGCTGGCGGAGTCACAAAGATGAAGGGAAAAGGCGTCGCACTGCTGCTGCTGTTACCTTTCACCCTGTTCTGGGTCGCCTTCCAGCTGGCACCGCTGTTGTGGATCGCCATCAACAGCTTCTGGAGTGACATGAACAGCCAGTGGGGCTGGGATAACTATCACGACATCCTCACCTCACCCTTCTACCAGCAGGCATTTCGCTTTTCGCTGGATATCTCGCTCTGGTCCAGCGTCTGGGGATTACTGATTGCGCTGGTCACCGGCTATTCGCTGCATCAGCTCGGCGGCGGACGACTGCAGCGCTTTCTTATCTCCTTTACCAACATGACCAGTAACTTTGCCGGTGTCCCGCTGGCGTTTGCCTTTGTGATTCTGCTGGGGCTGAACGGCTGCCTGACGCTGCTGCTGCGCCATTATGGTGTGATTGAGAGCTTCAGACTCTTCTCGCGCAACGGCATGGTACTGGTCTACACCTGGTTTCAGATTCCGCTGGGCGTGCTGCTGCTCTATCCCGCCTTCGACGGGCTGAAAAAAGAGTGGCAGGAGTCGGCCGCACTACTGGGCGCCAGCCGCTGGCGCTACTGGTGGCACATCGGACTGCCAATTCTTTTCCCGGCGCTGCTCGGAACCTTTGTGATTCTGCTGGCGAATGCCCTCGGCGCTTACGCCACGATTTACGCCCTGACCACCGGTAATTTCAACGTGGTTCCGGTGCGCATCGCTGCATTGGTTTCCGGTGATATCTCGCTGGATCCCAACACCGGCAGCGCGCTGGCAATGTTGCTGGTGGCTATCATGGCGCTGATTACCCTGGTACAGCAGTATCTGGTGCGCCGCAGCTATCTCAATGCGAAACAGCCATGAAAGGAGCCGTCATGTCACGTGCTGAGCACCTCTATCATCGAATCATGGTCGGGTTACTCTTTACCCTGCTGGCGCTGCCGTTGCTGGCCACGCTGCTTTATGCAATCTCCTCCGACTGGAGCAATACCATTCTGCCGCAGGGCTACAGCCTGAAGTGGTTCATCCAGCTCTGGAGCGACCCGCGATTTTTGACGGCGCTGGGCCATTCGCTGCTGATTTGCTTTGGTGCGCTGCTGTTCTCGCTAGCGCTGGTGCTGCCTGCCATGTTTGTAATTGCTTACTACTTTCCCCGGCTGGATTCAGTAATGAACATCCTGATCCTGATGCCGTTCGCCGTGCCGCCAGTGGTGTCATCCGTGGGATTACTCCAGCTCTACTCGTCGTCACCACTGATGCTGACCGGCACGCCGTGGATCCTGATTGGCTGTTATTTCACTATCGCACTCCCCTTTATCTACCGGGCACTGTCGAACAATATGCAGGCGATCAATCTCAAAGAGCTGATTGATGCTGCACAGCTGCTGGGGGCCAGTACCTGGCAGGCAGCGATCTGGGTGGTGCTCCCCAACCTGCGCAAAGGGATGCTGATTGCCGTACTGCTCTCTTTCTCCTTTCTGATTGGTGAGTTTGTCTTCGCTAACCTGCTGGTCGGCAACCGCTATGAAACCCTGCAGGTTTACCTCTTCAACATGCGTAACGGCAGCGGTCACTTCACCAGCGCGCTGGTGATCTCCTACTTCTTTGTGGTGCTGCTGGTCACCTGGCTGGCCAACGCCCTGAATCCCGAACGAGGCTGAATATGAGTTACCTTGAGGTCAGAGAGCTGAACAAGTCCTATGGACCGACGCCCATTTTCGAGCAGATCGATTTCAGCGCCGCTGAAGGGGAATTTGTCACCCTGCTTGGCCCCAGCGGCTGCGGTAAATCAACGCTGCTGCGCTGTCTGGCGGGACTAACCAGCGTCGACAGCGGTGAAATCCGGCTGGAAGGCAAAGATATTGTGCCGCTGGCCCCGCAGAAGCGCGCCATCGGCATGGTGTTCCAGAGTTATGCGCTGTTTCCCAACATGACGGTGGAGAAGAACGTCGCGTTTGGCCTGAAGATGCAGAAACTGCCCGAAGCACAAATCCGCCAGCGGGTGCTGGAGGTGCTGGAGCTGGTTGAACTCAGCGACTATGCGCGCCGTTATCCGCACCAGCTGTCGGGCGGGCAGTGTCAGCGCGTGGCGCTGGCGCGTTCACTGGTGACGCGTCCGCGACTGCTGCTACTGGATGAGCCGCTGTCGGCGCTGGATGCGCGTATCCGTCGTCATCTGCGCGATCAGATCCGGCGCATCCAGCGTGAGCTGAATCTCACCACCCTGTTCGTGACCCATGACCAGGAGGAGGCGCTGACGCTCTCCGATCGCATCGTGCTGATGAACCGGGGCAAAATCGTGCAGAACGGCGACGCCGAAGCACTCTATACCCAGCCGGTCGATCTATTCGCCGCCGGATTTATTGGCAACTACAACCTGTTGAGTGCTGAACAGGCAACGCGACTGACCGGTCAGCCTTTTAATAGCCAGGTGGCCATTCGTCCGGAATCGATGCTGTTCACCGCGCCAGACCAGGGCATTCCTGCGGAAATTCTCAGCCACAGTCTGCTGGGCAACGTGATCCGCTATCGGATCCGTGCGCATGACGTCGAACTTTCAGTGGATGTGCTAAACCGCTCGGCGGCGGATTTGCACCCCGCAGGCAGGAAGATTGGTCTACAATTAGAGATGTCGACTTTGCGCCAGGTTGCTTAAAACACAGGAAAAAATCACGCATAGTACGGCAATCCCCTTTCACAGATTGCTCTCTCTGTCAGGCTGGCAGTCTGTGCTGCTTGCAGCCTGACACAAGGAGCGACACCACGTGTTAACCCTGCTTAATCTACTCTCTGCAGTGGCCCTGCTGGTCTGGGGCACGCATATTGTGCGAACCGGTATCATGCGGGTCTATGGTGCCGATCTGCGCCGCGTCCTGAGCCGCAGCATAGAAAAAAAACCGATGGCGTTTCTGGCGGGCATCGGTGTGACCACCCTGGTGCAGAGCAGCAACGCCACGACCTTGCTGGTCACCTCGTTTGTGGCGCAGAATCTGGTCAGCCTGACACCCGCGCTGGTAGTGATTCTGGGTGCGGATGTCGGTACCGCCATCATGGCGCGTATCCTGACCTTTGATCTCTCCTGGCTTTCACCGCTGTTTATCTTTTTTGGCGTGGTCTTTTTCCTCAGCCGCAAGCAGACCCGCGCCGGTCAGTTAGGCCGGGCCAGCATTGGTCTGGGCCTGATTTTGCTGGCATTGCAGCTGATTGTTGAAGCGGCTCGTCCGATTACCCAGGCCGCCGGTGTCCAGGTCCTCTTCTCCAGCCTGACCGGCGACGTGATGCTTGATGCACTGCTGGGTGCGGTATTCGCCATTATCAGTTACTCCAGTCTGGCCGCCGTGCTGATCACCGCAACGCTGACCGCCACCGGGGTCATTTCGTTCAAGGTCGCGCTCTGTCTGGTGATTGGTGCCAACCTTGGGAGTGGCCTGCTGGCAATGATCAACGCCAGCGGCTCGAATGCCGCCGGTAAACGCGTGGCGCTCGGCAGCCTGCTATTTAAGTTCGTTGGCTGCATCGTAATCCTGCCGTTTGTCGATATTGTGGCTACCTGGCTTGATAAGCTGCCGGTTAACGATGAAGAGTTAGTGATTTTCTTCCATGTGTTTTACAACCTGATTCGCTGCGTGGCGATGGTGCCGTTTGCTGACCTGATGGCGCGCCTTTGCCGTCGTATGATTGCCGACGACGTCGATAACGCACTGCACCTCAAGCCTAAGCATCTCGATCGCAGCGCGCTGGATACCCCGGCGCTGGCGCTGGTGAATGCCGCCCGCGAAGCGCTGCGCATCGGTGACGTGGTGGAACAGATGCTGGAGGCGTTTAATAAAGTCGTGCATGGCGAATCCCGCGAGGAGCGCACGGTGCGTCGGCTGGATGATGATGTCGATGTGCTCTATACCGCCATCAAGCTCTATCTGGCGCGGATGCCAAAAGAGGATCTCCCCGAAGAGGATTCGCGCCGCTGGGGCGAAATTATCGAGATGTCGCTGAATCTGGAGCAGGCCGGAGACATTATTGAACGGATGAGCGGCGATGTGGCTGACAAGTCGCTGGCAGCGGGCCGCGCGTTTTCTGCCGAGGGATTAAAAGAGCTGCAGGAGCTGCAGGAGCTGTTGATTGCCAACCTCAGAATGAGCCTGTCGGTGTTTCTGTCGCATAATGTCACCAGCGCCAAACGGCTGCGCCGCGCGAAACATCGCTTCCGCCTGATGATTCGCCGCTACTCTCACGCCCATGTTGATCGCCTGCACCAGCAGAACGTGCAGAGCATTGAGACCAGCTCACTGCACCTTGGTCTACTCGGCGACATGAAGCGTCTGAATTCGCTGTTCTGCAGCGTGGCCTATACCGTGCTGGAACAGCCCGACGATGAGCGGGATTACGAATAAGGCGTGTGAACAGACCATTGCGCCAGGCTGAAAACACCCGGCGCAACAATAATGAGAAGCGGCGCATCATCATGCGCCGCCACAGTTACTTCTTCTTAATCGGCTTACCGGACCAGTAACCCGCCAGCAGTGAACCTGACAGGTTGTGCCACACCGAGAACAGCGCGCCCGGCAATGCCGCCAGCGGTGAGAAGTAGAGTTTGCCCAGCGTCGCCGCCAGCCCGGAGTTCTGCATGCCAACTTCCAGCGCCAGCGTACGGCAGGTCGACTCATCGAAACCAAACAGCTTGCCACCCCAGTAACCACCAAGCAGGCCAATCGCGTTATGCAGGATTACCGCCGCGATCACCATCAGACCCACCGATCCAATAAAGCCCTGACTGCCCGCCACCACCGCGCTGATGATCAGCAGAATGCAGACCATGGAAAATGCAGGCAGCCAGGGTTCCACCCGGCGAACCACGCTGTTCATGCTGTGATGAATGATCAGTCCAAGGCTAATCGGGATCACCACGATCTTCACAATACTCAGCAGCATACCCACCACATCAACCTGAATGTGGGTATCAACGTAAAAGCGGGTTAACAACGGCGTGGCGAACACCCCCACCAGCGCAGAAACTGACGAGATCGTGACCGACAGCGCCACATCCCCTTTCGCCAGATAGATCATCACGTTGCTGGCGGTGCCGCTGGCCACGGAGCCGACCAGAATCATGCCGGCTGCCAGATCGGGCGGCATATGAAACAGTTTTGCCAGTCCCCAGGCGGCTAACGGCATCACCAGATAGTGCAGGAAAGTTCCGGCAATTACCGGCGCAGGTCGGGTCAGCACCCGTTTGAAATCGTCGATATTCAGCGTCACACCCATGCCGAACATAATCAGCATCAGCAGATAGGTGACCCAGGGGCCGATGCCGAGAAAGGTACCAGGAGAGTAATACGCGGCGACAGACAACAGCACGGCCCAGAGCGGGAACAGGCGGGTTAACGTGGCGAGCATAGCCAGACTTCCTTATAAGAATGTTATGTTTTATGCAGGTTTGCCATAGAGAATCGCCAGACAGGAACGACTGCCGTGACGAAGGCGGGATCATAACATTTCATTATCATGGCGTAAGGCGAAGATGTGGCGAGGCGGCAAAATGCGGATCGACTGCTGCCGATCCGCAGAATATTGGCGAAATTACGCTGCTTTTTCCTCTAAACCACGGTAGATCGAACCACCTGGCACGGCACCGATAATCGGCATTAACCAGAGGATTACTCGAACAGATTGCGATGCAGGGTACGTACCACGCTTTCCGCATCGTTGCCGGGCACCAGGAAGCAGAGATTGTAGCTGCTGGCACCGTAGCAAATCATCCGCAGGTTGAACGGATCGAGTACACCAAACACCTCTTTGCCGACACCGCACGCTTTTGACAGCTGGTTGCCGATAATCGCCACCAGCGCCAGATCTTCTTCCACCTCTACCCGGCACAGCGACGAGAGTTCAGTCAGCAAGGCCTGGGTCAGCAGACTGGCGCTGGTTGAGGTCGAGCCGGTGGTGTCGAGGGTCAGCGCCACGCTCACTTCGGAGGTGGTGATCAGGTCAACCGAGACGTTGTGACGTGCCAGAATGTTGAAGAGTTCGGCGAGGAAACCAAACGTATGCAGCATGTTAAGGCTATGCAGCGTTAACAGCGTCTGCTTGCGGCGTAAAGCCAGCGCCCGGAACAACGGCGGGTTACGGGTTTCGTTGCAGACGCGGGTTCCGCCCGCTGCCGGATCCTTGCTGGAACCGACGAAGACCGGAATACCCCGACGCACAGCAGGAAGCAGTGTCGCGGGATGCAGCACTTTCGCGCCAAACGTCGCCATTTCGGCGGCTTCTTCAAAAGTGATCTCGTCAATGCGCTTCGCCGTCGGCACCACGCGGGGATCGGTGGTGTAGATGCCTGGCACATCTGTCCAGATATCCACTCGTGCCGCATTCAGCGCTTCGCCCAGCAGCGCGGCGGTGTAATCACTGCCGCCACGCCCTAAGGTGGTGGTGCGCCCCTCACGTTCACTGCCAATGAAGCCCTGAGTAATGACCAATGCCTGCCCGATGCGCGGCTGTAACTGCGCCGTCGCCTGCTCCGCCAGCACCTCAACATCCGGTACAGCCCGGCCAAAATGATCGTCGGTGCGCATCACTTTACGGACATCGAACCACTCCGCGTTAACCTGACGTTCACGCAGAATTTCCACAAACAGCAGTGATGACATCAGCTCGCCGTGGCTGACCAGTTCATCAGTCAGGGCGTTAGAGGTGGCCAGTGAAGCCGCTTCAGAGAGCATGCTGATATTGTCGATCATCCGATCGATTTCATCGCGGATCACTTCCGGATGCTGCAGGCGATCGACAATGGCATACTGAATACGGCGGATATCATCAAGCAGAACAGCGCGCTGCGGAGCCTGCTGGCCTTCAGCCAGCGCCACCAGCAGATTGGTAATGCCCGCCGAAGCAGAGAGCACAACCAGACGCGTACTGGCGTCCTGCAACACCACATCGGCGCTGCGGTTCATCGCTTCAAAATCGGCTACGCTGGTGCCGCCAAATTTTGCCACTATCAGAGTTTGAGACATGTAGGACCTCGTGTCAGGTTATCTTGTTCTCGCCGATGAAAGGGTCGAGAAACATTCTTTCAGCCAGGCACAAGGAAAGAGCAGAAACGGGCGGACAAGATCAGATAGACGAGTCACCCAGAAGCGCCCCACCTTGCGAAACGTCGACTGCAGACGTTTCTGGTGACAACCCAGAGGATTCAGCCCCTGTAGCCGACAGGCAGCACACCGTGTGCTGACCCACCTCGGCGTCGCTCCCCATTATGTGTTTTCACCGGATACGGTTCCTCCAACACACTACCTGGGCGACGCGCCTCTTCTGGCTTGCGCACAGGTGCGCAAGTAGGCGCATAGATTTAGCCTTTTCTGGACCTGCTGTCAATGTCAGCGATGGCTGGAGAGCCGCATCAGAAAACAAATTAACCCGCGCCGCAGCGGCTACAGTGCTTAATGGGTTCAGCACCTGCAGCAATCCCTGATACGGCACAACGTTTTGCGCAGACTTTTGCGCCACACTTTGCTGCGCGCGGGGTCTGTGCACCGCAGGGTGTTCGCGCCAGTGAATGCTGACGATAAACCACAGCGTGCCGATCGCCTGTCCGGTGCGCGCTGACAAAATTTTTCCTTTCAGTTACAACTGTGGTCATACTGAAACGCTAAACGGGCATGATGTGCCTCCGATGGAATGACGGTTCTTAATATCAACAAGAGTGTTGCCATGAAAAATATCAATCCGACACAAACCGCAGCCTGGAAAGCGCTGCAACAGCATTTTGAGCAGATGAAATCGGTAGAAATTGCCGATCTGTTCGCCCAGGATGCCGATCGTTTTGCCAAATTCTCTGCCACCTTTGATGATCAGATGCTGGTGGATTTCTCCAAAAACCGCATCACCCAGGAAACGCTCGCTAAGCTCCAGGCGCTGGCCAAAGAGACCGATCTCAGCGGTGCCATCAAGTCTATGTTCTCGGGTGAGAAGATTAACCGCACTGAAGATCGTGCGGTGTTGCATGTCGCACTGCGCAACCGGAGCAACACGCCGATTCTGGTGGATGGCAAAGATGTGATGCCAGACGTCAACGCGGTGCTGGACAAGATGAAAGGCTTCTCAGAGCGCATCATCAGCGGCGAATGGAAAGGCTATACCGGTAAAGCGATCACTGACGTGGTGAATATCGGCATCGGCGGCTCCGACCTCGGCCCGTTTATGGTGACAGAGGCGCTGCGCCCGTATAAAAACCATCTGAACATGCATTTTGTCTCCAACGTTGACGGCACCCATATCGCCGAAACGCTGAAAGACCTCAGCCCGGAAACCACCCTGTTCCTGGTTGCCTCCAAGACCTTCACGACTCAGGAAACTATGACCAACGCCCACAGTGCGCGCGACTGGTTCCTGAAAACTGCTGGCGATCAGCAGCACGTAGCGAAACACTTTGCTGCGCTGTCGACCAATGCCAAAGCGGTGGGTGAATTCGGTATCGACACCAACAACATGTTTGAATTCTGGGACTGGGTTGGCGGCCGCTATTCACTGTGGTCAGCCATCGGTCTGTCGATCATTCTCTCAATTGGCTTCGAAAACTTCGAGCAGCTGCTGAGCGGCGCACATGCCATGGACCAGCATTTCGCAACGACCCCGGCTGAGCAGAACCTGCCGGTGCTGCTGGCGCTGATTGGCATCTGGTACAACAATTTCTTTGGTGCTGAAACCGAAGCGATTCTGCCTTATGACCAGTACATGCACCGCTTTGCCGCCTATTTCCAGCAGGGAAATATGGAGTCAAACGGCAAGTATGTGGATCGCGCCGGTCATCCGGTGGACTACCAGACTGGCCCCATCATCTGGGGTGAACCTGGCACTAACGGTCAGCACGCGTTTTATCAGCTGATCCATCAGGGCACCAAGCTGGTTCCGTGTGACTTTATTGCGCCGGCTATTACCCATAACGCGCTGACAGATCACCATCCGAAGCTGCTCTCTAACTTCTTTGCCCAGACCGAAGCGCTGGCGTTTGGTAAATCACGCGACGTTGTCGAGAAAGAGTTTACCGATGCCGGTAAATCTGCAGAGTCAGTGGCCCATATCGTGCCGTTCAAAGTGTTTGAAGGGAACCGCCCGACTAACTCCATCCTGCTGCGTGAGATCACCCCATACAGCCTGGGTGCGCTGATTGCCCTGTATGAGCACAAAATCTTCACTCAGGGCGCCATCCTGAATATCTACACTTTCGATCAGTGGGGTGTGGAATTAGGTAAGCAGCTGGCAAACCGTATTCTGCCGGAACTGGAAAATGAGGATGAAATTACCACTCACGACAGTTCCACCAATGCCTTAATTAATCGTTATAAATCCTGGCGTTAATCGGCATTAATTTTACCGGGCGGCAACCTTGTCGCCCTTTTTTTGTCTGTTTTAACATCTTATTGGGTAATTCATCAGGACAGAGATGCCTGCCAGCACGGGAAAAGTCTTAAAATACCCCAGGATAATTCTGAACATCACGCTCCGGAACAGCGTTTAATCCAGTATAAAGTGGATCTGATAATAGCGACGTTACGAGGTTAACTATTGATTCATAGCCATATTTAATTTAAGACCTTCTGAGTAAATTCTGATTATTCTTATTCCGTACCATTTATAAATAAAAAAGAACATTACGCTTTGCATTCCCCTTAGCAGCAGCGAAATATAGGGTATCAACCGGAAATACTCCGATATAAAAAGCAGTTATCCCCAATATTACTGATTAAATCACGCAATCATCCCGCCATTTGACCTGGTTTTTATAGCACTGAACTCTGATATTTTGTTGCCCTATAATGAACGCGCCCGCAATGGGACTGTCCGTCGCACTGGTCGCAGCCTGTCTGCATAGCCATTGTCGCTGGTCAGAGATCCTTCATTCACTCAATGCAGGAAACGTTGTTATGAAAAAAACTATGGTTGCCGGTGCAGCCTTGATCCTCGTTGCCGCCTCCTCAAGCGCATTTGCTGCGCCGCAGGAAGCAGGTGAAGCAGGTACGGCAGCAGGCGCGCAGGCGGGAGCAATCTCTGCTGGTGCTTCTACCGCTGTCGGTATCGGCGCACTTGGTGCGTTGGTCGGGCTCGGCATTGCCGCTTCTGGCGGTGGTGACGGTGCAAATACCGGTACAACAACCACAACCACGACGAGCACCACTCGTTGATGGATGCCCGAAACGCGTCTGATTACTGAACGGTAACAAACCGGCGAGGCTGAAAAACTGACTACGGTGAGGATTTCAGCGGAGCCACATTGTCTGCCGCTTTGCAGCCAGACGGGACGGGCAGAGCACCTTTAAACATAACCACACGCCTGTGTGGTTATTTTTACTTTGGCATGACTTATCAGGGACACACAGTGCGCCAACTTCCTCTGCTGCTCGCTTGCCTGCTGCTGCAGGCCTGTACACAAACGCAAAAAGGTCTTGAACAGACTTTGCTGCTCGCGGTTAACGGTCCGGATGACGTCACCGTTACCGATCAACAGGTCAACAATCTCCCCTATGCCAGTCTCTACGCTCGTCTGAATGACGGTCCGCGCATTTTTGTGGTGCTGGGCTACAGCGAGCAGGGACAGCAGAAATGGGTCACTCAGGATCAGGCGATGCTGGTAACACAGCATGGCCGTCTGGTTAAAACTCTGGGCTTACCCGATAACCTGCTGAGCGTCAGCAATCTGCAACAGGATCCGCTCGCTGACAGTCTGCATATCAGCAACGGCGCTGGCTGGACCCGCATCGTGCAGTGGACCGAGCAGGGTAAGGTTCGCGGCGCGACCGTGCGTTCAACCTTCCAGCGCGGCACCGACGAGGTGCTGACGGTTGCAGGCAACCGCATCCCGTGTCGTGTCTGGCATGAGCAGGTGAGCATCGACAGCAGTAACCGCGAGTGGGAAAACACCTTCTGGATCGATAACAGCAGCGGCGATGTGGTGCAGGCTCATCAGATGCTGGCGGCCGATGCCTTCCCTGTTGATATCACTATTCTGAAGCCGGCGAAATCATGAAAAAAATCACTATTTTGCTGGCCGGGCTGAGCCTGTTCAGCGTCGCAGGGGCGCAGGCTGCTGCGCAGGTTACTGTCCATACACCGCACAATGGCGGTCAGGCTGAGCTGAGCCAGATCACTGATCTCTCACAGCTGGTGACCCTGCCTCCACTGCAGGTCAACACGGACTGGCGCGGTACCTTTATTGCCGAGCGCGGCGCAACCGCAGTCGCCCGGCAGCAATATCAACAGACGCTGGGCGCGTTACGGGCCTGGCGTGCCGACAGCAGCGGCGATCGGGCGGTGGCCATTGATGAGGTGATTCGCCAGCTGAGCGCCATCAAAGTGACAGGTCGCCAGTTTACTTCGCTTGACCCGGACTGGATTCGTCTGCATCCGGCGGACAACCGTCGGCTGGAAGGCAGCTATGACCTCTATTTGCAGGCGCCCACCGATTCAGTGCTGCTGCTCGGCGCACTGAGCGGCGCAGGCAAGGTGAGCTGGCAGCCGGGTAAATCAGTACGCGACTATCTGGATGGTCATGACGCACTCTCCGGGGCAGAACGCAATTTTGTCACGGTGATTGCCCCTTCAGGCGCCACACAGCAGGTGCCGGTTGCTTACTGGAATCGCCGCCATGCGGAAGTGGAGCCAGGCAGCGTTATCTGGCTGGGCTTTTCGTCATGGAGCCTGCCAGGCAGTGATGAAGACCTGAACGATCGCATCCTTTCCGTACTGACTCACCGGATACCAGACTGATGAAAAAACGTTATCTCTTCAGCCTGTTGGCTGTTTCCGTGGCGGCAGCCTGTCAGGCGCAGGCTGACACTTTCCCCGCGCCGGTGGGTCCTTCACAATCCGATTTCGGTGGTGTTGGCCTGATGCAGGTGCCGACGGCGCGCATGTCCAGAGAGGGTGAATTCAGCCTCAACGCCCGCGACAACGATCAGTATCGTTACTACTCTGCCTCACTGCAGCTCTTCCCCTGGCTGGAAACTACGGTGCGTTATACCGACGTGCGGACCCGTCAATACAGTGCGGTATCAGAATTCAGCGGCACACAGAGCTACAAAGATAAAGCCTTCGATTTGAAACTGCGCCTGTGGCAGGAAGGTTTCTGGCTGCCAGAGGTGGCGGTGGGAACCCGCGATCTCGGCGGTACTGGCCTGTTCGACAGCGAATACTTGGTGGGAACCAAAGCCTGGGGGCCGTTCGACTTTACGCTGGGCGTCGGCTGGGGCTACCTCGGCAACAGCGGCACGCTGAAGAACCCCTTCTGCTCATACAGCGACAGCTATTGTCAGCGTCCGAAAGTGGGCGAAGCGGGTTCGATCAATGGCTCGCAGATGTTCCATGGTCCGACGGCGCTGTTTGGCGGCGTGGAGTATCAGACGCCCTGGCAGCCGCTGCGCCTTAAGATGGAATATGAAGGCAACGACTACCAGAATGACTTTGCTGGCCGCCTTGATCAGCGCAGCAAGCTCAACGTTGGGGCAATCTATCGTGTGACCGACTGGGCCGACATCAACGCCAGCTACGAACGCGGCAATACCTTTATGTTTGGTGTCACCATCCGAACCAACTTCAACGATCTGCGCCAGGCGCACATCGACAGCGAGAAGCCGGCCTACAATCCGCAGCCGCAGCCAAAACTGCTGGAGACGACGGTGGTGGGTTCTCAGCTGACCGATCTGAAATACAACGCCGGTCTCGACGGTCCGCGTATTCAGACTCAGGGCCATACGCTCTATGTGTCAGGCGAGCAGACGAAGTATCGCGATACCCGTGAAGGGGTGGATCGCGCTAACCGCATTATCATGAACCACCTGCCTGACGGCATCGACACGATCAATGTCACCGAGTCGCGCTTTAACATGCCGCAGGTAACCACGGAGACGAAAGTCGCCAGCCTGCGTAACGATCTGGAAGGCTATCCGCTGGGCCATGAGAAGCCGCTGCAACAGACACGCAAAGAACCGGTCGATCCGGGTACCACTGAGCAGGGGATGTTTATCCGTAAAGATCGCCTGAACTACAGCCTGTCGCCGGTGCTGAATCAGTCGGTGGGCGGCCCGGAAAGCTTCTATATGTATCAGGTCGGCGTGATGGCCAGCGCGGATTACTGGCTGACGGACCACCTGCTGGTGGGCGGCAGTCTGTTTGGTAACCTCGCCAACAACTATGACAAGTTCAACTACAACGGCGCACCGGCGGACTCTTCCCTGCCGCGCGTGCGTACCCATATCCGCGACTACGTTGAGAACAATGTCTACGTCAACGATCTGCAGGCGAACTATATGGGCCAGCTCGGTAATGGCTTCTATGGTCAGGTCTACGGCGGCTATCTGGAGACGATGTACGGCGGCGTGGGTGGCGAGGTGCTTTATCGTCCGGTCGATGCGAACTGGGCGGTGGGCGTCGATGCCAACTACGTTCGTCAGCGTGACTGGGACAATATGATGCAGTTTAACCGCTATAAAGCGGCAACCGGCAACCTGACGGGCTACTGGCGTCCATGGTTCATGCAGGATGTACTGGTGAAAACCAGCGTCGGTCAGTATCTGGCGAAAGATAAAGGCGTGACGGTTGATGTGTCGAAGCGCTTCGACAGCGGCGTGATGGTCGGTGTTTATGCTACCAAAACTAATGTGTCGTCTGAAGAGTATGGCGAAGGCGACTTCACCAAAGGCTTCTATATCTCCATCCCGATGGATCTGTTCACCGTGACACCAACGCGTGGTCGCGCGCAGGTGAACTGGGTGCCGCTGACGCGTGATGGTGGTCAGATGCTGGGCCGTAAGTACCAGCTGTATGATCTGACGTCGGATCGCGACGCGCGCTTCAACTAAGCAGAGGCGGCCTTCGGGCCGCTCAACGCTGTTTACAGAAGCAGGCTCAGGGAGCAAACGCCCTGCGTAAAGACGCAAAAAACGCCAGGAGCGTTTTTGAACAACGCAACGCGTTGGTCCGTTTACGGGCGCACCTCAGGAATGAGGTGCGTAATTGCGCGGGCCGAGCGGCCAAAGACTGGCTTTAGCGCCTTTCCGATCTGACCGTCTTTCCTGCGCCGCTCCGGTATCACAGCAGTGCGGACCAGGCTTTATCAACCACCTCGGGCCGCTTTTTTTATTTAGTCCGCATCGTAGCCGAGATTCGGCGCCAGCCAGCGCTCCACCTCCGTAACCGACATCCCTTTGCGTGCCGCATAATCTTCCACCTGATCACGCTGAATCTGCGCCACGGCGAAATAGCGGCTGTCAGGATGGCTGAAGTACCAGCCAGACACCGCCGCACCCGGCCACATCGCATAAGATTCGGTGAGTTTCATGCCGGTCTGCGCTTCCACTGCCAGCAGACGCCAGATAGCGGCTTTTTCGGTATGCTCCGGGCAGGCCGGATAGCCTGGCGCCGGACGTATCCCCTGATAATTTTCGCGAATCAGCTCTTCGTTGCTGAGATTCTCGTTGGGCGCAAAGCCCCAGATCACCTTACGCACCCGCTCGTGCAGGTATTCGGCGAAGGCTTCCGCCAGACGGTCAGCCAGCGCTTTCACCATGATCTTGTTGTAGTCGTCGTGCTGACGATCATAGGCCTCCGCCAGCGCATCCTCTTCCAGTCCGCCTGTCACCGCGAACGCGCCAAGATAATCCGCTTTTCCGGAGGTTGTCGGCGCGACAAAATCCGCCAGGCAGTAGTTGGCGAAGTCGGTTTTCTCGGTCTGTTGACGTAAGTGATGACTCACACACAACACTTCATCGCGCCGCTCATCACTGTAGAGATGAATATCATCGCCGACCCGGTTAGCCGGGAAAATACCGACCACACCACGCGGTTTCAGCAGTGACTGCTCACTTAATCTGTCGAGCATCGCATTGGCATCGGCGAACAGACGCTGCGCCTCTTCACCAACCACCTCATCTTCAAGAATGCGGGGATATTTGCCCGCCAGCGACCAGGTCATAAAGAATGGCGTCCAGTCGATGTAGTGGCGCAGCGTGGCAATGCTGGTCTCCACCTGGCTGACACCGAGACGGTGCGGCACCGGCGGCGAGTAGCTTTCCCAGTCAATCGACGTGGCGTTATCGCGCGCCGTCTGCAGCGAGACCGGCGGCGTGCGCGGCTTTTTGCGCGCATGCTGGATGCGTACGGTTTCGTACTCTTTGCGCGTTCGGGCAACGAAATCGTCTTTTAAGGTGGCGGAGAGCAGTGATGAAACGACGCCAACAGTGCGTGACGCGTTCTGCACGTAGACCGTCGGGCCGCTGTAGTGCTGCTCAATTTTGACGGCAGTATGTGCCTTTGAGGTGGTCGCGCCGCCAATCAGCAGCGGTAAGGTAAACCCCTGACGCTCCATCTCTTTCGCCATATTGACCATCTCATCCAGCGACGGCGTAATCAGACCGGATAAGCCAATGATGTCCGCATTCACTTCGCGCGCCGTTTTAAGGATTTTTTCGCCCGGCACCATCACGCCAAGGTCGACAATTTCGTAGTTATTACACTGCAGCACCACGCCGACAATGTTTTTGCCGATGTCATGTACGTCACCTTTAACGGTGGCCAGCACGATTTTACCGTTGCTGCGCCCCGCCTCTTTGCTGGCTTCGATAAAAGGCTCCAGATAAGCCACCGCCTGCTTCATTACGCGTGCCGATTTCACCACCTGCGGCAGGAACATTTTGCCCTCGCCGAACAGGTCACCGACCACGTTCATGCCGGACATCAGCGGACCTTCAATCACTTCTATCGGACGCGGCACCTGCTGGCGCGCCTCTTCGGTATCCTGCTCGATAAACTCCGTGATCCCCTTAACCAGCGAATACTCCAGTCGTTTCACCACGTCCCAGCTTCGCCACTCGGCGAGCTGCTTTTCCTGCGCACCATCGCTTTTGCCGCCACGGTATTTCTCCGCCAGCGCCAGCAGCCGCTCGGTGCCATCATCCCGGCGGTTAAGGATCACATCTTCTACCGCCTCGCGCAGTTCTGTCGGCAGATCGTCATAGATGGCCAGCTGACCTGCGTTAACGATGCCCATATCCATGCCGTTTCGGATGGCGTAGTAGAGGAACACCGCGTGTATTGCTTCACGAACCGGATCGTTGCCCCGGAATGAAAACGATACGTTGGAGACGCCGCCGGAGATCATGGCATGGGGCAGTTCACGCTTGATATCTTCACAGGCACCGATGAAATCAATGGCGTAGTTGTTGTGTTCGTCGATGCCGGTGGCGACTGCAAAAATGTTGGGATCGAAGATAATATCTTCCGGCGGGAAACCGACCTGCTCGGTGAGGATGTGGTAAGCACGGCGGCAGATCTCAATTTTACGGGCACGCGTATCCGCCTGGCCCACTTCGTCAAACGCCATGACTACCATCGCCGCCCCATAACGCCGGACCTGCCGCGCATGGTGGATAAAGGCGGCTTCACCCTCTTTCATCGAAATCGAGTTCACGATCCCTTTGCCCTGAATGCACTGCAGCCCTTTCTCAATGACCTCCCATTTGGAGGAGTCGATCATGATCGGCACGCGGGCAATATCGGGCTCGCCTGCAATCAGATTCAGGAAGCGCACCATCGCTGCTTCAGCATCGAGCATCCCTTCATCCATGTTGATGTCGATGATCTGTGCGCCGCTCTGCACCTGCTGCAGCGCCACTTCAAGCGCTTCGTTGTACTTCTCTTCTTTGATCAGCCGCTTAAATTTTGCGGAGCCAGTGACGTTGGTGCGCTCACCAACGTTAACAAACAGTGACTCTGCGGTGATGTTCAGCGGCTCAAGACCCGAGAGACGACAGGCCACTGGAATCGTCGGCAATGGACGCGGCGCAACACCTTCAACCGCCGCGACCATGGCAGCGATATGCTTCGGCGTCGTACCACAACAGCCGCCAATAATATTCAGGAAACCCGAGGTCGCCCATTCACCAATCTGCTGCGCCATCAACTCTGCATCAAGATCGTATTCGCCGAACGCGTTGGGCAGACCGGCGTTAGGATGGGCAGTCACGTAGCCTTCAGCAATGCGTGACAGCTCCGCCACATACTGACGCAGTTCATCCGGTCCCAGCGCGCAGTTCAGGCCAAAAGAGAGCGGTTCGGCATGGCGCAGCGAGTTGTAAAAGGCTTCCGTGGTCTGACCGGAGAGCGTCCGGCCTGACGCATCGGTGATGGTGCCGGAGATCATCAGCGGCAGCGTGACACCCAGCGCTTCCATCTCGGTCTGCACTGCATAGATGGCGGCTTTGGCATTCAGCGTATCGAACACCGTTTCGATCATAATGATGTCGGAACCGCCCTCCACCAGCGCACGGGTTGATTCGCGGTATGCCTCTATCAGCTGATTAAAGGTGACGTTTCGGTAAGCCGGATCGTTGACGTCGGGTGAGATCGAGCAGGTGCGGTTGGTCGGGCCGAGCACCCCCGCGACATAACGCGGGCGGTCCGGTGTTTTCGCCGTCCACGCATCTGCGCAGGCTCGCGCCAGCCGGGCCGCTTCATAATTGATCTCCGCCGACAGGCTTTCCATCTGGTAGTCCGCCATCGCAATCGACGTGGCGTTAAAGGTATTGGTTTCGAGGATATCTGCACCTGCAGCCAGATAAGCGTCGTGGATCTCGCGGATCACGTCCGGTTTACTCAGCACCAGCAGATCGTTGTTGCCTTTGAGATCGCAGGGCCAGTCAGCAAAACGGCTGCCGCGATAATCCTCTTCCTCCAGCCGGTAACTCTGGATCATGGTGCCCATGCCACCATCCAACACCATAATGCGTTGTGCGAGCTGCTGATGTAGCGCGTCGATTTTATTGCTCACTGTTGCCCCATTCACGTCAGTCTGCTGGCGGAAAACCCTGTTTTCCATTCTGGCACAACCCTGTCTGGCGACAAAGTAACCTCACCTGAGAGATTTTCAGATCATCGCCTCACAGGTCTGACCAGAAAACCAGCGTTTGCAAACCGCGCGATTAAAACGAAAATGATTTCCACAATGCAAAAGGAGAGACAACAATGGCCACGCCCGTTCCTGTTAAGCGCGGTAAGAAACCCCGCGGCACCCCTGTCGCCGCACCCGCGGGCGGTCAGGTTCAATCGCTGACACGCGGCCTGACGCTGCTGGAGCTGATTGCAGATTCACATGGCAGCGTGGCGCTGACCGAGCTGGCGCAGCAGGCGGGTTTGCCTAACTCCACCACGCATCGCCTGCTCAGCACCATGCAGCAGCAGGGCTTTGTCCGCCAGGTGGGCGATCTCGGGCTATGGACGATTGGCGCACACGCCTTTGTGGTTGGCAGCAGTTTCCTGCAAAGCCGTAATCTGCTGGCGCTGGTTCATCCGGTGTTGCGGAGCCTGATGGAGCAGTCCGGTGAAACAGTGAATCTGGCGGTGCTGGACCTCAGTGACTATCAGGCGGTGATCATTGATCAGGTGCAGTGCACCCAGCTGATGCGGATGTCAGCACCGATTGGCGGCAAGCTGCCGATGCATGCGTCAGGTGCAGGCAAAGCCTTTCTGGCCCATCTGGGTGAAGAACAGATTACTGCCCTGCTGCATCAGAAAGGATTGCACTACTACACGCCAAAAACCCTGATGTCGCCACAGAGTCTGAAAGAGAATCTGGCACAGGTGCGTAAAGCGGGCTTTTCGCTGGATGATGAAGAGCATGCACTCGGACTGCGCTGTGTCGCTGCACCCATCTATGATGAACATGGCGAGGCGTTTGCTGCCCTCTCAATCTCCGGCCCTATCGCCCGCATGACAGACGACAGGATCACGGAATTAGGTGCGCTGGTCATCCGCGAAGCGCGTCAGGTTACGCTGGCGTACAGCGGTCGCTAACCCTCTCTGGCGTATAGCAGACGCTGAAACGCTGCGTCTGCCGCCAGGCGATCACCTCTTCGACGTGGCCCTGCGCGATGCGCTGCTGCTGTGCGCGCCACCAGCTGGCGTCGAATATTTCCGGATGCAGTTCCAGCAGCAAAGCGCCGGTCGCGGTTTCGCTGCATAACGCATAGCGGAAGGTTTCGGGAAAGACATCGTCTGGCCCCACGCTGTACCACGGCTCGGCACTGAGTTCATCTTCCTCATAGCGTGCCGCGGGCACCTCCCGGAAGTTCAGCTCCTGCATCGGGCGGATCTCATCGTAATCGTAAAATATCACCCGCCCATGACGGGTTATGCCGAAGTTTTTAAACAGCATATCGCCGGGAAAGATATTGGCTGCCGCCAGCTGTCGAATGGCATTGCCATACTCTTCAATAGCATGACGTCGCTCGGCTGGCCTGGCCTGGGCAAGATAGAGATTCAGCGGCTGCATACGGCGCTCCAGCCACAGATGACGAATAATCAGGCGATCGCCTTCGATATACAGCTTCTCTGCCACACAGGCGTGGAGTTCCGCCAGCAGCGCCGATGAGATGCGCGCCAGCGGCAGTGCAAACTGTTCAAACTCCTGGGTATCTGCCATGCGCCCCACACGGTCGTGCTCTTTGACCTGCTGATAACAGGCGCGGACCTGTGCTTCCGTCACCTCTTTTTGTGGTGCGAAGCGATCCCTGATGACCTTGAATACCCAGTCAAAGCCCGGCAGCGTGAAGACCAGCATCACCATGCCGCGCACGCCAGGCGCGATCTCAAAGGCCGTTTCACTCTCTGCCAGCGCCTGAAGATATTCGCGATAGCTTTCTGTTTTACCGTGCTTCTGGCAGCCAATCGCCATATAGCGTTCGGCCAGTGTTTTGGCGGGCAGAATGGGTTGCAGCCAGGCGACCAGTGCCGCAGGTACCGGGGCATACACCATGAAATAGGCGCGGGCAAAACCAAAGACAATGCTGGCGTCATTTACATCCGTCAGACAGGTGTCGATCCACAGTTCGCCGGTTTCCGTCCGCTGGATCGGCAGCAGACAGGGAAAGATACCCGCTGGCAGATGCAGACGCGCCACCAGCCAGGCCGTTTTATTGCGATAAAAGAGTTCACTGTTGACCTCGAGCCAGCCCTCGCTCAGCCGGGGAAAATGCGACTCCAGGTGGCGGACAATCCAGCCCACATCGCGCGCGCGGTGCTGCCACGGTAGCGTCAGCGGTAGATCCTCCAGTATCTGATCTACCAATGCCCGCCAGCCCCGCTCCGGCTGGTAACGCCGTGATAAGGGGCGCAGAGGTGTGACCGGCGCGGTCAGGGACTGAGAGCTGAAGATAAACAGCCGTTCAGGTTGCAGGTCGGCATGTCCGTGTAGCCGGCAATAGACGGAATTAAAGAAGCTTTCGGCAATTTCGTGCCGCGGATAGCCAGGTAGCAGGCTTTGATAGTGATCTTTAACCCTCAGCCAGAACATCGCATCCCAGCTTGCCGCACCGTTCAGCACGCGCAGTTGATCGGCAACCAGGCTGACGTGATGATCATAGAGATGAATGCGAGCCTTCATGGCATGCTGCACTGCCTGCCATTCTGCCTGCTCAAAGCGCTGCTGCGCGCCGGCAGTAATATCCAGAAAGCGTCCATACTGAGCATCAAATCCCTGCAGGATAGTGTGTGCAATCAGCGATTCGCGTGGCGGCATAGTCAGCTCCGGTCAATGCCCGCCCGCATGGTGCGGGCGGGGAACCCATCAGAGAAAAAGCGTCAGAACTGGTGCTCTTCGGTCGAGCCGGTGAGCGCGGTGACCGAGGATTTACCGCCCTGAATGATGTTGGTCACCTGATCGAAATAGCCGGTGCCCACTTCCTGCTGATGTGACGAGAAGCTATAACCGCGATCGCGGGCCGCGAACTCAGGCTGCTGAACCTTTTCCACATAGTGGCGCATCCCTTCACCCTGCGCATAGGCATGGGCCAGATCGAACATGTTGAACCACATGCTGTGGATGCCTGCCAGCGTGATGAACTGGAAGCGATACCCCATGTCGCTGAGCGCCTGCTGAAATTGCGCGATAGTGCGGTCATCGAGGTTCTTTTTCCAGTTAAACGAGGGCGAGCAGTTGTAGGCCAGTAGCTTGCCGGGGAAACGCGCATGAATAGCGTCGGCAAAACGCTGCGCCATCGCCAGATCCGGTGTTGAGGTTTCACACCAAAGGATGTCAGCATAAGGTGCATAGGCCAGTCCGCGACTGATCGCCTGTTCAATACCGGCATGAGTGCGGAAGAAGCCTTCTGCCGTCCTGTCGCCCCGGATAAAGGGACGATCGTATTCATCGCAGTCTGAGGTAATCAGGTCAGCGGCGTCGGCGTCGGTGCGAGCCAGCAGCACGGTTGGCACACCCATTACATCGGCCGCCAGTCGTGCCGCTACCAGTTTCTGAATCGCTTCCTGGGTCGGTACCAGCACTTTGCCACCCATGTGACCGCATTTTTTAACCGCCGCCAGCTGGTCTTCGAAGTGGACCGCCGCCGCCCCCGCCTGAATCATCGCCTTCATCAGCTCATAGGCATTGAGCACGCCGCCAAAACCGGCTTCAGCATCGGCAACAATCGGCAGGAAGAAATCAGTATGCCGGCTGTCGCCCTCTTCAATGCCGCTGGACCACTGAATCTGATCGGCACGCTGAAACGTCTGGTTAATGCGGGTCACCACTTCCGGTACGGAGTTCACCGGGTAGAGCGACTGATCGGGATACATCTGTCCTGCCACATTGGCATCCGCAGCCACCTGCCAGCCAGAGAGATAGATCGCTTCAATGCCCGCTTTGGCCTGTTGCAGTGCCTGCCCGCCACTGAGCGCACCCAGGCTGTTGATGTAACCTTTCTTCGCCTCGCCGTTCAGCAGCGCCCATAACTTTTCGGCACCGCGCTCTGCCAGCGTACAGGCAGGCAGAACCGAGCCGCGCAGATTAACCACCTCTGCTGCGCTGTAAGGGCGGATAATGCCCTCCCAGCGTGCGGTCTGCCAGAGTTGTTCCAGTTGATCGATCTGTTGAGTACGTGTCATGGCAATAGCTCCTCTGTTCAGGGGATCAGGCGGTAGCCTGGCAGGGTAAGAAAGGAAACCAGTTCGCGTTCGGTGGTGATCTGCGCCATCAGTTGTGCCGCGTCGTCATAGCGACCGGCGCTGAACCGGGCTTCGCCCAGCGCGTTTTGCAGCAGGTGCAGCTCTTCGTTCAGCCAGCGCAGAAACAGTTCGGCCGTAACCTGCTGGCCGTTGTTCAGGATTTGCTGATGACGAATCCATTGCCAGATTGAGGTGCGTGCAATCTCAGCGGTGGCGGCATCCTCCATCAGCCCGTCAATCGGCACACAGCCGTTACCGCTGATCCAGGCTTCAAGGTATTGCAGCGCGACGCGGATATTGGCGCGCATCCCCGCTTCGGTGCGCTCACCCTGACAGGGCGCAAGTAACTGCTCCGCCGTGATTGGTGCATCCTCTTCCCGCATAACATGCAACTGGTTGGGTCGGTCGCCCAGCACGGCATTGAAGACCGCCATAGCGGTGTCTGCCAGGCCCGGATGCGCAATCCAGGTACCGTCATGCCCGTTGCCCGCCTCACGCTGTTTATCTTCCGTCACGCGCTGCAGTACCCAGGCATTACGTGTTGGGTCTTTAGCAGGAATCAGGGCTGACATTCCCCCCATCGCGAAGGCTCCCCGACGATGACAGGTTTTAATCAGCAGACGTGAGTAAGCATCCAGAAACGGCTGCGACATGGTGACTGACTGGCGATCCGGCAGAACGCGATCCGCATGCTGTTTCAGGGTTTTGATGTAGCTGAAGATGTAATCCCAGCGGCCGCAGTTGAGGCCCACAATATGATCGCGCAGATTCCACAGGATCTCATCCATCTGAAACACGGCGGGTAACGTTTCAATCAGGACGGTAGCCTTGATCGTACCGCGCGGCAGATCGAACTGATCCTCGCTGAAACTGAAGATCTCACGCCACCAGGCGATCTCCTGCCAGCTCTCTGTTTTCGGCAGATAGAAGTAAGGCCCGCTGCCTTTGGCCAGTAAAGGCCGGACGTTGTGGAAGAAATAGAGCGCGAAATCAAACAGCCCGCCCGGAATCGCCTCACCCTGCCAGCTGACATGTTTTTCTGACAGATGCAGACCGCGAACCCGGCACATCAGCACCGCTGGGTTTGCGCCGAGCTGATAAATTTTGCCTTTGTCGCTGGTGTAACTCAGCGTGCCCTGCACCGCCTCGCGCAGTGTGAGCTGCCCTTCCATCAGCTTTGACCACTCCGGTGACAGCGAATCCTCAAAGTCGGCCATAAAGACTTTTACGTTTGAGTTCAGGGCATTAATGACCATTTTTCGATCCGGTGGGCCGGTGATCTCAACCCGACGATCTTCTAAGTCGGCCGGAATGGATTGAATACGCCACGCACCCTCTCTTATGGAAGCAGTTTCCATATCGAAGTCTGGCAGATAGCCCTGGTCATAGCGTTGCTGACGCTGCTGGCGTGCCAACAACAGCTCGTTGCGTTGCGATGCAAAGCGTGCGACCAGCGCTTCCAGAAAAGAAACCGCTTCGGGCGTTAACAGCTGTTGTTCGGCATGGCTAAAGGGCTGGCTGAAATTCAGCGCAGGGCTGATCACTGAGTCTGTCATGCTGGCGTTCTCCTGTATTCAAAGGATCGAATGCAGCGGATCCACACGGTGTTTATTTTGTGAGCTACAGGATCAGAGCATAAGCATTTATTTTTCTAAATCAAAAACTATTTCCATTTTTATAAATTAAACCAGCTATCCTGATGTTTTATATGGATTTAAAGTTTTATTTATTAAAGGAACGACTTTCATTGCTGTTTTTCAGGCGAAAAAAAACCGTGTTGCCATCGGCTAACACGGTTCAGTTGATCTTCGGGCGGGACTACTCCAGCGTTGGATTCATGCGACGCAGATCGAATGGCGTGATCTGGTAAACGTAGTAGTTGAGCCAGTTAGAGAACAGCAGATTACCGTGGCTACGCCAGGTCGCGCGCGGTGGCAGGGCCGGATTGTCCTGTGGGAAATAGTTATAGGGGACTTCCGGATTCACCCCGGCTTCATAATCGCGATGATACTCACCAGACAGCGTCAGCGCGTCATACTCCGGATGGCCAGTAACAAATACCAGGCGTTTGTCTTTACTCGCCATCAGATAGGCACCGGTCTGTTCCGATTCAGCAAACAGCTCAAGATCGGTGTAATCCGAGATCAGTTGAGTAGGAAAATCAGCATAACGAGAGTGTGGCGCGAGGAAATTATCATCAAAACCCCGGGTCAGTAACGCATGAGGATGCAATATCTGATGCTCATAGACGCCGGACAGTTTGTTATGCCGGGTTTGCTTGGGAATGCCATACAGAATATTAAGCGCCGCCTGCACGGCCCAGCAGACAAACAGCGTTGAGGTGACGTGCTCATTTGCCCAGTGCAGCACGCGCTGAATCTGAGGCCAGTAAGCAACATCATTAAAATCGACCAGCCCCAGTGGCGCACCTGTCACGATTAAGCCGTCATAGTTGTCATGCTGGATATCTTCAAAATTGCAGTAGAAGTTGTTGAGGTGCTCAGTGGGCGTATTGCGTGACTCGCGGCTGTCGATGCGCAGCAGCTGAATATCGATCTGTAAGGGCGAGTTGGAAAGCAGACGCAGAAACTGATTCTCTGTTTCGATCTTTTTCGGCATCAGATTCAGTATGAGCACTTTAAGCGGTCGGATCTCCTGAACACTGGCGCGCGACGACGTCATGACAAAGACGTTTTCGTCACGCAAAAAATTCACTGCCGGTAATTCGTCGGGAACCCTGATTGGCATAACCTGCTCACCTCTCGTAACCATATAAACGTTTAGACATCTGGATGCCCAACATTAGCCTGATCGTTGTGAGATGTCGAGGTTTCATGCGGAAAATGAAAATGTTTCAGCTTAAAGGGGGATAGTGTTAAAGGGACATAGCGCAGACGCAAAATAATGCAGACGTAAAAAAGCCCCGCACTCTCGTGCGGGGCTTCTTCACTTATATAATGCCTGGCAGTTCCCTACTCTCGCATGGGGAGACCCCACACTACCATCGGCGCTACGGCGTTTCACTTCTGAGTTCGGCATGGGGTCAGGTGGGACCACCGCGCTAAAGCCGCCAGGCAGATTCTGTTCTCCGCGCCGCCCCTTAAGGCCGCGCAGATATATCCGGTACAGGCTGAAAATCGTGTCTCTCAAAAACGCCTCTGGCGTTGTAAGGTTAAGCCTCACGGGTCATTAGTACCGGTTAGCTCAACGCATCGCTGCGCTTACACACCCGGCCTATCAACGTCGTAGTCTTCAACGTCCCTTCAGGACTCTCAAGGAGTCAGGGAGAACTCATCTCGGGGCAAGTTTCGTGCTTAGATGCTTTCAGCACTTATCTTTTCCGCACTTAGCTACCGGGCAATGCCATTGGCATGACAACCCGAACACCAGTGGTGCGTTCACTCCGGTCCTCTCGTACTAGGAGCAACCCCCCTCAATTCTCCAGCGCCCACGGCAGATAGGGACCGAACTGTCTCACGACGTTCTAAACCCAGCTCGCGTACCACTTTAAACGGCGAACAGCCGTACCCTTGGGACCTACTTCAGCCCCAGGATGTGATGAGCCGACATCGAGGTGCCAAACACCGCCGTCGATATGAACTCTTGGGCGGTATCAGCCTGTTATCCCCGGAGTACCTTTTATCCGTTGAGCGATGGCCCTTCCATTCAGAACCACCGGATCACTATGACCTGCTTTCGCACCTGCTCGAGCCGTCACTCTCGCAGTCAAGCCAGCTTATGCCATTGCACTAACCTCACGATGTCCGACCGTGATTAGCTGACCTTCGTGCTCCTCCGTTACTCTTTAGGAGGAGACCGCCCCAGTCAAACTACCCACCAGACACTGTCCGCAGCCCGGATCACGGGCCTACGTTAGAACATCAAACATTAAAGGGTGGTATTTCAAGGTTGGCTCCACGCGAACTGGCGTCCGCGCTTCAAAGCCTCCCACCTATCCTACACATCAAGGCTCAATGTTCAGTGTCAAGCTGTAGTAAAGGTTCACGGGGTCTTTCCGTCTTGCCGCGGGTACACTGCATCTTCACAGCGAGTTCAATTTCACTGAGTCTCGGGTGGAGACAGCCTGGCCATCATTACGCCATTCGTGCAGGTCGGAACTTACCCGACAAGGAATTTCGCTACCTTAGGACCGTTATAGTTACGGCCGCCGTTTACCGGGGCTTCGATCAAGAGCTTCTCCTTACGGATAACCCCATCAATTAACCTTCCGGCACCGGGCAGGCGTCACACCGTATACGTCCACTTTCGTGTTTGCACAGTGCTGTGTTTTTAATAAACAGTTGCAGCCAGCTGGTATCTTCGACTGGCTTCGGCTCGGGGAGCAAGTCCCTCCACCTACGCGCCAGCGTGCCTTCTCCCGAAGTTACGGCACCATTTTGCCTAGTTCCTTCACCCGAGTTCTCTCAAGCGCCTTGGTATTCTCTACCTGACCACCTGTGTCGGTTTGGGGTACGATTCTGTGTTACCTGATGCTTAGAGGCTTTTCCTGGAAGCTGGGCATTTATCACTTCAGCACCGTAGTGCCTCGTCGTCACGCCTCAGCGTTGATAAGGGACCGGATTTACCTGGACCCTCCGCCTACACGCTTAAACCGGGACAACCGTCGCCCGGCTGATATAGCCTTCTCCGTCCCCCCTTCGCAGTAACACCGAGTACAGGAATATTAACCTGTTTCCCATCGACTACGCCTTTCGGCCTCGCCTTAGGGGTCGACTCACCCTGCTCCGATTAACGTTGAACAGGAACCCTTGGTCTTCCGGCGAGCGGGCTTTTCACCCGCTTTATCGTTACTTATGTCAGCATTCGCACTTCTGATACCTCCAGCATGCCTCACAGCACACCTTCGACGGCTTACAGAACGCTCCCCTACCCAACAACACATAGTGTCGCTGCCGCAGCTTCGGTGCATGGTTTAGCCCCGTTACATCTTCCGCGCAGGCCGACTCGACCAGTGAGCTATTACGCTTTCTTTAAATGATGGCTGCTTCTAAGCCAACATCCTGGCTGTCTGTGCCTTCCCACATCGTTTCCCACTTAACCATGACTTTGGGACCTTAGCTGGCGGTCTGGGTTGTTTCCCTCTTCACGACGGACGTTAGCACCCGCCGTGTGTCTCCCGTGATAACATTCTCCGGTATTCGCAGTTTGCATCGGGTTGGTAAGCCGGGATGGCCCCCTAGCCGAAACAGTGCTCTACCCCCGGAGATGAGTTCACGAGGCGCTACCTAAATAGCTTTCGGGGAGAACCAGCTATCTCCCGGTTTGATTGGCCTTTCACCCCCAGCCACAGGTCATCCGCTAATTTTTCAACATTAGTCGGTTCGGTCCTCCAGTTAGTGTTACCCAACCTTCAACCTGCCCATGGCTAGATCACCGGGTTTCGGGTCTATACCCTGCAACTTAACGCCCAGTTAAGACTCGGTTTCCCTGCGGCTCCCCTATACGGTTAACCTTGCTACAGAATATAAGTCGCTGACCCATTATACAAAAGGTACGCAGTCACCCCCATAAAGAAGGCTCCCACTGCTTGTACGTACACGGTTTCAGGTTCTGTTTCACTCCCCTCGCCGGGGTTCTTTTCGCCTTTCCCTCACGGTACTGGTTCACTATCGGTCAGTCAGGAGTATTTAGCCTTGGAGGATGGTCCCCCCATATTCAGACAGGATACCACGTGTCCCGCCTTACTCATCGAGCTCACAGCATATGCGCTTTTGTGTACGGGAGTATCACCCTGTACCCTGCGACTTTCCAGACGCTTCCACTAACACACATGCTGATTCAGGCTCTGGGCTGCTCCCCGTTCGCTCGCCGCTACTGGGGGAATCTCGGTTGATTTCTTTTCCTCGGGGTACTTAGATGTTTCAGTTCCCCCGGTTCGCCTTGCAGCACTATGTATTCATGCTGCAATGATGCACAGAGTGCACCGGGTTTCCCCATTCGGACATCGACGGCTGTAGCGGTTCATATCACCTT
The DNA here is from genome assembly GCF_019104105.1 of Pantoea jilinensis. Lineage (NCBI taxonomy): Bacteria > Pseudomonadati > Pseudomonadota > Gammaproteobacteria > Enterobacterales > Erwiniaceae > Pantoea > Pantoea jilinensis. The sequence continues at coordinate 3,823,156 of NZ_CP077746.1, forward strand.
ACCGTCGCTTTACGCAGATTAGCACGTCCTTCATCGCCTCTGACTGCCTGGGCATCCACCGTGTACGCTTAGTCGCTTAACCTCACAACCCACAGGCGTTTTACAACGCTGCGAGCTGCAAGCATTTGAGAGACTCGAACATGTCGCGCTTTTCATTCTTATTACGGAGAATGAAAACGACACGTCGTTTCAATTTTCAGCTTGTTCCGGATTGTTAAAGAGCAATATCTTAAACATGACTCGTAAGTCATCTTTAAGATATGTGGGCAACATCTTTCACCTGTCACCAAGCTTTGGCGTCCCCTAGGGGATTCGAACCCCTGTTACCGCCGTGAAAGGGCGGTGTCCTGGGCCTCTAGACGAAGGGGACAATTAAGTCTGTCTTCGAAAGACACTTTGCTCGTTATTTTCTATCAGACAATCTGTGTGGACACTGCGCGGGAAGGTATCTTCAGGTAAGGAGGTGATCCAACCGCAGGTTCCCCTACGGTTACCTTGTTACGACTTCACCCCAGTCATGAATCACAAAGTGGTAAGCGCCCTCCCGAAGGTTAAGCTACCTACTTCTTTTGCAACCCACTCCCATGGTGTGACGGGCGGTGTGTACAAGGCCCGGGAACGTATTCACCGTGGCATTCTGATCCACGATTACTAGCGATTCCGACTTCACGGAGTCGAGTTGCAGACTCCGATCCGGACTACGACGCACTTTGTGAGGTCCGCTTGCTCTCGCGAGGTCGCTTCTCTTTGTATGCGCCATTGTAGCACGTGTGTAGCCCTACTCGTAAGGGCCATGATGACTTGACGTCATCCCCACCTTCCTCCGGTTTATCACCGGCAGTCTCCTTTGAGTTCCCGCCATCACGCGCTGGCAACAAAGGATAAGGGTTGCGCTCGTTGCGGGACTTAACCCAACATTTCACAACACGAGCTGACGACAGCCATGCAGCACCTGTCTCAGAGTTCCCGAAGGCACCAATCCATCTCTGGAAAGTTCTCTGGATGTCAAGAGTAGGTAAGGTTCTTCGCGTTGCATCGAATTAAACCACATGCTCCACCGCTTGTGCGGGCCCCCGTCAATTCATTTGAGTTTTAACCTTGCGGCCGTACTCCCCAGGCGGTCGACTTAACGCGTTAGCTCCGGAAGCCACTCCTCAAGGGAACAACCTCCAAGTCGACATCGTTTACGGCGTGGACTACCAGGGTATCTAATCCTGTTTGCTCCCCACGCTTTCGCACCTGAGCGTCAGTCTTTGTCCAGGGGGCCGCCTTCGCCACCGGTATTCCTCCAGATCTCTACGCATTTCACCGCTACACCTGGAATTCTACCCCCCTCTACAAGACTCAAGCCTGCCAGTTTCAAATGCAGTTCCCAGGTTAAGCCCGGGGATTTCACATCTGACTTAACAGACCGCCTGCGTGCGCTTTACGCCCAGTAATTCCGATTAACGCTTGCACCCTCCGTATTACCGCGGCTGCTGGCACGGAGTTAGCCGGTGCTTCTTCTGCGGGTAACGTCAATCGATGCGGTTATTAACCACATCGCCTTCCTCCCCGCTGAAAGTACTTTACAACCCGAAGGCCTTCTTCATACACGCGGCATGGCTGCATCAGGCTTGCGCCCATTGTGCAATATTCCCCACTGCTGCCTCCCGTAGGAGTCTGGACCGTGTCTCAGTTCCAGTGTGGCTGGTCATCCTCTCAGACCAGCTAGGGATCGTCGCCTAGGTGGGCCATTACCCCGCCTACTAGCTAATCCCATCTGGGTTCATCCGATAGTGAGAGGCCCGAAGGTCCCCCTCTTTGGTCTTGCGACGTTATGCGGTATTAGCCACCGTTTCCAGTGGTTATCCCCCTCTATCGGGCAGATCCCCAGACATTACTCACCCGTCCGCCACTCGTCACCCAAGAGCAAGCTCTCTGTGCTACCGTCCGACTTGCATGTGTTAGGCCTGCCGCCAGCGTTCAATCTGAGCCATGATCAAACTCTTCAATTTAAGTTTGATTTGCTTAAACAAGTTAAGCGGTGCTCATCTGTAAAACGTCATAATGAATTTCATTATGTGTTCACTCGTGAGGCTTTGATATTTTGTTGCGTCCTAAGACGCTGATATCAATCCTGCGAGTGCCCACACAGATTGTCTGATAAATTGTTAAAGAGCAGTGCGAACAGTGCGTTAGCGTCCTGTCGCGAGGTGGCGTATATTACGCTTTCCTCCTGCAGAGTCAACCTCTATTTCAGAAGTTTTTCTCCGGCGGCGCAGTCTCCTGTGCCTCTCAACCCGCTTCCCGTTGCCGGTGTTCCGTGTTGATGGATGCGCATTATAGGGAGTTGTCGGAGAGTCGCAACCCATAAATTGCATAAAAGAGAGCGTTCGCTGCATTCCACAGCAAAAGCCGCTGTTATACGCAGTTACACACAATGTTATCCACACAGAGCGGGCTATATGAATTTAGGCGAGCATCGCGCAAACGTTTTCGCTACAATGCCGGGCAATATTCCGGACACCCCTTTTCGGGGCGTTACCTGAGGTTTTTGATCTTTTCTTCCTATATAGAAGAGAAAACCGCTATGAAGCCTGACGTAACGCTCTTATATACGCGAAACAAAGCCAAGGGATAAACCACCATGCAACAACCTCGTCCTGTACGCCGCGCATTGCTCAGTGTCTCTGACAAAGCCGGTATCCTCGAATTTGCTCAGGCGCTCTCAAGTCGCGGTGTCGAGCTGCTCTCCACAGGTGGAACCGCTCGCCTTCTGGCGGATGCGGGTCTGGCTGTCACTGAAGTCTCTGACTACACCGGCTTCCCGGAAATGATGGATGGACGCGTCAAAACCCTGCATCCGAAAGTGCATGGCGGCATTTTAGGTCGTCGCGGCCAGGATGATGCCATCATGGCGCAGCACGATATCAGCCCAATCGACATGGTGGTCGTTAACCTCTATCCCTTTGCACAGACTGTCGCCCGTGAAGGATGTTCACTGGAAGATGCAGTGGAAAATATCGACATCGGTGGCCCGACCATGGTGCGCTCTGCTGCAAAGAACCATAAAGATGTCGCCATTGTGGTCAGCAGCGGCGACTACGATGCCATCATTGCTGAAATGGACGCTCATGAGAACGCACTGACGCTTGAGACCCGTTTCGATCTGGCAATCAAAGCCTTCGAACACACCGCCGCTTATGACAGCATGATCGCTAACTACTTCGGCACCCTGGTGCCCGCCTATCACGGTGAACGCAATCAGCCCGCTGGCCGTTTCCCGCGTACCCTGAATCTGAACTTCATTAAGAAGCAGGACATGCGTTACGGCGAAAACAGCCATCAGGATGCAGCCTTCTATATAGAAGAGAATATCAGTGAAGCCTCAGTGGCCACTGCGCAGCAGGTTCAGGGCAAGGCACTCTCCTATAACAATATTGCTGACACCGATGCTGCACTCGAGTGTGTCAAAGAGTTCAGTGAACCCGCCTGCGTCATCGTCAAGCATGCAAACCCTTGTGGTGTCGCAACCGGTGATGATCTGCTGGCAGCCTATGAGCGGGCTTATCAGACCGACCCAACTTCCGCGTTCGGCGGCATCATCGCCTTTAACCGCGAGCTGGATGAAGCGACGGCTCAGGCGATTATCAGCCGCCAGTTTGTTGAGGTGATCATCGCACCCGCCGTTTCCGAAGCCGCGCTGAAAATTACCGCGGCTAAACAGAATGTCCGTGTGCTGATCTGTGGTCAGTGGCAAAACCGTACTGCCGCACTGGATTTCAAACGCGTCAATGGTGGCCTGCTGGTCCAGGATCGCGATCTCGGTATGGTGGATGCCAGCCAGTTGCGCGTGGTCAGCAAACGCCAGCCAACCGAACAGGAGCTGCGTGATGCGCTGTTCTGCTGGAAAGTGGCGAAGTTTGTTAAGTCCAATGCCATTGTTTATGCGCGCGACAACATGACAATTGGTATAGGTGCCGGGCAGATGAGCCGCGTCTACTCCGCTAAAATTGCAGGTATCAAAGCAGCCGATGAAGGTCTGGAAGTCAAAGGATCCGCCATGGCGTCAGATGCTTTCTTCCCGTTCCGTGATGGAATTGATGCTGCAGCGGCGTCCGGCGTGAGCTGTGTTATCCAGCCTGGCGGCTCCATCCGTGATGAAGAAGTGATTGCGGCGGCTGATGAGCACGGCATTGCCATGATCTTCACCGACATGCGCCACTTCCGCCATTAATTGTTCTGGAGAGTAACAGATGAAAATTTTAGTAATCGGTAATGGCGGACGTGAACATGCTCTGGCCTGGAAAGCGGCTCAGTCGCCGTTAGCGGAAACGGTGTTTGTCGCGCCGGGTAACGCGGGCACCGCATTAGAGCCTGCGCTTCAGAATATTGCGATCAGTGCGACAGATGTTCCCGCCCTGCTGGAATTTGCCCAGCGCGAAAAGATCGATCTGACGATTGTCGGACCTGAAGCGCCGCTGGTGATCGGCGTGGTCGATGCGTTCCGTAAGGCAGGCCTCGCTATCTTCGGTCCGACTCAGGCCGCTGCACAGCTGGAAGGTTCTAAAGCCTTCACCAAAGATTTCCTGGCGCGTCACCAGATCCCCAGCGCGGCGTACCAGAACTTTACCGACGTTGAGCCTGCTCTGGCGTATCTGCGTGAGAAAGGCGCGCCAATCGTTATCAAAGCCGACGGTCTGGCCGCAGGTAAAGGCGTGATAGTCGCGATGACGCTGCAGGAAGCTGAAGATGCGGTTCAGGATATGCTGGCCGGTAACGCCTTTGGTGATGCCGGACACCGCATTGTGATTGAAGAGTTTCTGGAGGGCGAAGAAGCCAGCTTCATCGTGATGGTGGACGGCGAGCATGTGCTGCCCATGGCCACCAGCCAGGATCACAAGCGTGTGGGTGATGGCGACACCGGTCCCAACACGGGCGGCATGGGTGCCTACTCCCCGGCGCCGGTGGTTACCGATAAGATCCACCAGCGCGTGATGGATCAGGTGATCTGGCCGACCGTGCGTGGCATGGCCGCTGAAGGCAACGTCTACACCGGTTTTCTTTATGCGGGCCTGATGATCGATCATACCGGACAGCCGAAAGTGATCGAATTCAACTGCCGCTTTGGCGATCCGGAGACGCAGCCGATCATGCTGCGCCTGCAGTCGGATCTGGTCGATCTTTGCCTGGCTGCCTGTGACGGTAAGCTGGATCAGAAAACGTCACAATGGGATCCACGACCTGCGCTGGGTGTGGTGCTGGCAGCTGGCGGTTATCCGGGTGATTATGCGCAGGGCGACCAGATTCATGGCCTGCCACTGGAGGAAGTGGCTGACGGTAAGGTATTCCATGCCGGAACACGTCTGGAAGAAGATCGGGTGCTGACCAACGGTGGCCGCGTGCTGTGTGTCACCGCGCTGGGCGACGACGTAGCAGCCGCACAAAAGCGGGCTTACGAGCTGACAAAGCCGATCTCATGGCAGGGTAGCTTCTGTCGCCGCGATATTGGCTACCGCGCCATTAATCGTAAATAAGCACAGGGGGCACAGCGTGCCCCCTTTTCACTTCACATATCGTCTTCTGTCGGCTGCTGTGAGCAGTCATCCTGCTGACTGACCCGCAACAACTGTAGCCCTTCCGGCGCTTCAAGCCACGACACCATGAGCGGTGCCGATGCGCTCTGCTGCTGCTGTATCAGCAACTGCCGATCGTCAGCGTCAAAAGCGGGTCTGACCTGCTGGCCTTCACACGTCTCCAGTCGATCGCTTCCCAGCCAGTGTCCCTGCTTCAGAAACACCCTGCCGCTTAAAAGCGCATCGCTGAGGTTACGCATCCGCTCCGCATCAAACTTATAGAGCTCAATGGCATCCGGGCTGACCGCCTCACGCCGCCCTGCAAGCTGGCGCTGCATGAAGTTGAGACCACCCGCCTGATCAAAGCGCAGGGTCACATCGTCAGGCTGTTTGCCCTTTACCTGGCGCTGAATGCTGATCAACGACCCTTCCAGCCAGACGTAATCTGTCACTTCACCTTCACCGCCACTGAAGGGTGTATAGAGGGTGCGAATATGGACCGACTGATGATCGCTATTTTTGCGCCAGATACGGACAACACCACGATCGGCAAGATAGCCACTGGCAGAAAAAGGAGGAATATCCGGAGTTGAGCTGCAACCGAAAAGAATCAGGGAGAGAAACAGAATAGAAAAACGCTGAAACAGCGGGGTCATGATGGCTGGCCTCTTAAACAAAAGGGGCGAAACGCCCCCTGTTTTAAAGCTTAACCGCAGTGCGACGTCTTACTTAACGGCGTCTTTCAGCGCTTTACCAGACACGAATGCCGGTACATTTGCTGCAGCGATTTTGATCTCTTTGCCAGTCTGCGGGTTACGACCGGTACGCTCAGCGCGGTGGTTCACTTTAAAAGTACCAAAACCAACCAGTTGTACAGCATCACCATCTTTCAGAGACTCAGTGATCGCAGCCAGAGTAGATTCCAGCGCTGCCTTTGCCTGGGTTTTAGACAGGTCAGCTTTTTCTGCGATCACATCAATCAGTTGAGTCTTGTTCATAAGTTATCCTTAAAGTGTATTTATCGCTTGCTAAGCAACGAGTGCGAGGGAAAAGCCATATTCTGGCACTCTTCTGCCTGCACGCACCGATAGCCACAATTTTCAGCCCCCCAAATGTAGACCAGACAGGGGGCCAATGTGAAGCCTCCAGGCGCGCTAATTCGGGCCTGAAGTCACGTTTTATCGCCTTACTGCTGGAAATTTATACCGATGTTGCTAATTCCAGCTTCACGCAGATCAGATCGCAGACCTTTAATCAATTCAAGGTCGCGCTCTTCACACTCCGCCAGCAGGCGGAAAATCTCCCACTGAAGGTCCCACTCATCGATGATAGCCGGGTTTTCACGCAGCTCGTCATCGGTCATTTCGCGTCCAGCCTGGGTCATCTCCAGCATAGCGACAGTGGTAATTGACGTCTCGCTGACTTCAATTGCATGTTCAAGCGTTTCACCGCTCAGCTGCGCATGCACGACTTCGCTTAGTGCCACGCAGGCATCAATAGCCGGGTAAACGCCGTAAACGTCAAACGCATCGCCATCCGGAATGGCAGCTTCGAGCTTTTCCAGCTGGCTGTCGAAGTTAATCTTCGCATCTTTGACCGTCAGGTTTTCCCAGATCAGATCAAGAATGCGACGATAGAGCGCCGGATCGGCAAATTCAGTCTGCTCGCAGAACGCCCGATAGTTGGGATACATGCGCTCGCACAGGCAGGCCATAAACGTAAGGTGCTGCCAGCTTTCCAGCTTCGCCAGACGCAGATGAACGGGATTTTGTAACATAAAGGTGGCTCTTATTCGTTTCGCTGGCCGCAGTGTAACTGCAAAACCGCAGCACAAACAGTGTTAAAGCGCGTTTTGCCAGCGCTGGAAAGCGGTTCTGTTCGAGGCAACCGCATCGGCCCAGCGGGTCGGTTCCGGCAACCGGTAACCGCGCGTACAGTTTTCGACCCACTGCAGCGCAGTATTCAGGCTGACGCGATGACCCGTGGCGACAAACAACGGATTACAACGCAGCTTGCTGCGCCATACCCAGCCAATTTGCTCACCTTTGTCGATCAGCGGCTGCCGGCTCCCGGGCTGCGCGTCCAGATCGTCAAAACGACCGCACAAACGGCTTTTCGCAACGCCAATCGTCGGCACATCCACCAGCAGGCCAAAATGCGATGCGACGCCCAGTCGTCTTGGATGCGAAATACCGTGCCCATCCACAAACAGCAGGTCCGGCTTTTGTTCCAGCATCTGCCAGGCGGCCATCAGTGCCGGATACTCGCGGAATGAGAGAAAGCCCGGAATGTAGGGCATGGTGGTCTCAACGCGCGCGATACGATGCTCCACCAGCGTTAGCGAGGGATACTCCAGTATCACCATCGCCGCCCGCGTTACGGTGCCTTCCTGCTCAAATCCAACGTCCGCCCCGCCGATAAAACGGGGCGGCAGCACATCAAAGTCATCCTCACGCACTACCTCAGCGGCGCGTTGTAACTGCTCAGCGCGGAGTGCGGCAATGTCCATAATTACTCCTGATGCCAGGGACGTGATAAACGATGCACCGCTTCAACAAAGACACCCGCATTTTCAGGTGGTACATCCTGATGAATGCCGTGACCCAGATTGAAGACATGCCCGGTACCCGAGCCAAAACGTTCCAGGATGCCGGCCACTTCCTGTTCAATACGCTCCGGTGCCGCATAGAGCATTGAAGGATCCATGTTGCCCTGTAGCGCAACTTTGTCGCCCACGCGACGGCGGGCGTCGTCAATATCGGTGGTCCAGTCGAGACCCAGCGCATCACAACCGGTGGCTGCCATCGCTTCCAGCCACTGCCCGCCGCCTTTGGTGAAGAGCGTCACCGGCACGCGGCGACCGTCATTTTCACGCAGCAGGCCATCAACAATTTTATGCATGTAGTGAAGTGAGAACTCGCGATAATCACGACCGGTCAGCACGCCGCCCCAGGTATCAAACACCATGACAGACTGCGCACCGGCGCGGATCTGAGCATTGAGGTAGAGGATGACGCTGTCGGCCAGCTTATCCAGCATCGCGTGCAGCGTAGCCGGATCGGCATACATCATCTTTTTGATTTTGGTAAACGCCTTGCTGCTGCCACCTTCCACCATGTAGGTGGCCAGCGTCCATGGACTGCCTGAGAAGCCAATCAGCGGCAGATCGCCGTTCAGGTTCTTACGGATGGTGCGGACCGCATTCATCACGTAGCCCAGTTCCATTTCTGGATCGGGTACCGGTAAACGCTCAACGTCAGCGCGACAGGTCACAGGGTTAGAGAAACGCGGGCCTTCGCCGGTTTCAAAGTAGAGACCCAGTCCCATCGCATCAGGAATGGTCAGGATGTCACTGAAGAGGATAGCGGCATCCAGCGGATAACGGCGCAGCGGCTGCAGGGTGACTTCGCAGGCCAGCTCGGCGTTTTTGCATAGCGACATAAAGTCACCCGCCTGGGCGCGTGTCGCTTTGTACTCCGGCAAATAGCGACCGGCTTGTCGCATCATCCATACCGGCGTGACATCAACTGGCTGGCGTAACAGGGCACGCAAATAACGATCGTTCTTCAGTTCACTCATCTCAACACTCTCTCAATAACAGGCGTGTAGTGTAGCACTTTCACGCTTCGGCGCGGCACAGGGCGACAGTATCTTCAATCAGACGACGCGCCACGGTGCCGGGAGGTGGCAGCAACGGCAGGTCATCAAAACGGAACCAGGCCGCATCCAGCAGTTCTTTGCCGTCGTGTTGCAGATCGCCGCTGTCATACTCTGCCATAAATGCTGTCATCAGCGATTGCGGGAAGGGCCACGGCTGGGAGGTCACGTAACGGACATTTTTGACGCGGATATTGCTCTCTTCCATCACTTCACGGGCCACGGCCTGCTCCAGTGTCTCACCGACTTCGACAAACCCCGCCAGCACGGTATAGACCTTATTGCGATGGCGGGCATGGTTCGCCAGCAGGATTTCATCGCCGCGACGGATCGCCACAATAATGCAGGGTGCAATCTGCGGATAGTAACGCTCGCGGCAATGGCTGCAGAGACAGGCAAATTCATGTTTGCTGTGATGCATTTCATGGCCGCAATAGCCGCACCAGCGATGAGAACGGTAGAATTCCGCCAGCTGAACACCGCGACCCACCAGCTGAAACAGCGCTGCATCCTGATCGATTAGCTGACGGACTGAGAACATATCGGCAGAACGCGGTTCACAAATCAGCCAGACTTTTTCGCCCTGCCACTCACCGATGGTCCGGGCCTTACTGCCAGTTAAACCAAATTTTTCGGCGTTTCCGTGGGGTAAATCACCTTGTGGCAACCAAATTTTCTGTTCATGGCTGACAATCCACCATCCAGCGTCTACGCTTGAGATTTCGCATTGCATTTATTTCGTCATCCTTAGCGTCAAATCGCACGCTGAAGCCCTGATGTTAAGTGTGTAGATAAACAACTATAACTCACATGGAGTTAGATATGCTTAACCAGTTAGACGTCCTGGCTGAACGCGTAGGTGGCAGTAATGAACTGGTCGATTCGTGGCTTGAAGCCCGTCGTCAGCTACTGGTGACCTATTATCACCTGGTGGGTCTTAAACCTAATAAAGAGGCGCTGACGCGTCTGGATGAACAGGCGCTCGACAACTTTTGTCATGGCCTGGTCGATTATCTTTCTGCGGGTCACTTCAGTATCTATGAACGCGTGATCAGTGAAATGAGTGGCGACAGCCCGATGATCGCTGCCGCGCAGATCTATCCCCCGCTGGAAGCCAATACGGAACGTCTGATGCAGCTCTATGACGGCCACCTTCAGCAGGCGATTGATGACGAAAACTGCATGACCTTCCAGCAGGCGTTGTCCGAAGTGGGCGAAGTGCTGGAAGCCCGGTTTACACTTGAAGATAAGCTGATTCAGCTGGCATGGGACAACAAGCTCGTCCCCCCGCCAGTGGCGAATGACAGCCAAATCGCCCGCCCGGCCTGATTATCGCCGTCGGGAAAGGGGTTGAGATTATCTTCCAGCCCTTTTATGCTAAACAGGTTCTGCGGAGCGCTTTCCAATGAACCTTTTTTATTTGTGCTTTGAAATTTAAGCTTTTTACGCCGGAGTCTGTTACAGGACGCCAGTGCAAAAAGTAGCTTCTTGTCGGAGTGCCCAGTTGGGCTGAGACCGTTAATTCGGGATCCGCGGAACCTGATCAGGTTAGAACCTGCGAAGGGAACAAGAGTAAATATTCTCTGTATGTCAGCACGCTTACGCTGTCTATACGGTTACTCCTTCCGAACTCCGGACAAGCATCGTTCCCTCTTAACAGGAAGATTGCTATGTCTGACCCAAAAATGACCCGTCGTGAACAGCGTGCCCAGGCGCAGGAATTTATCGATTCTCTGCAAAGCGGCAGTGCCTTTCCCCAGTCCCGTCGCATCTGGATTACCGGCAGCCGGGAGGATATTCGCGTACCCATGCGTGAAATTACCCTGAGCCCGACCCACACTGGCGGTAGCAAAGAACAGCCTCTCTATGAGCAAAATGAAGCGGTGCCGGTCTATGACACGGCAGGCGCTTATGGTGATCCCGCGGCAGAGATTGATGTGCATCGTGGCCTGGAAAAGCTGCGCGCGCGCTGGATTACTGAACGCGGCGACAGCGAACTTCTTGAACAGAACAGCTCAGGCTATACCCAACAGCGACTGGCTGATGAGGGGCTGGATCATCTGCGCTTCGATCACCTTCCGACACCGCGCCGTGCCCGTGCCGGGCGCCGCGTCACGCAGCTGCACTATGCCCGCCAGGGGATCATCACCCCGGAGATGGAGTTTATCGCTCTGCGCGAAAACATGGGGCGCGAGCGAATCCGCAGTGAGGTGCTGCTGCAACAGCATCCGGGTCACAGCTTTGGTGCGCATCTGCCCGCCCGCATCACCCCCGAGTTTGTGCGTCAGGAAGTTGCTGCCGGACGCGCTATCATCCCGGCGAATATCAATCACCCTGAATCAGAGCCCATGATCATAGGCCGCAACTTTCTGGTTAAGGTTAACGCCAACATCGGTAATTCGGCGGTGACCTCTTCCATTGAAGAAGAAGTGGAAAAGCTGGTCTGGTCAACTCGCTGGGGTGCCGATACGGTGATGGATCTCTCTACCGGTCGTTATATTCATGAAACGCGCGAATGGATTTTGCGCAACAGCCCGGTGCCTATTGGTACGGTGCCGATCTATCAGGCGCTGGAAAAAGTGAATGGCGTGGCGGAGGCGCTGAACTGGGAAATATTCCGGGACACGCTGCTTGAACAGGCGGAACAGGGCGTCGATTACTTCACTATCCACGCGGGCGTGCTACTGCGTTATGTCCCGATGACGGCGAAACGTCTGACCGGCATCGTCTCGCGGGGCGGATCGATCATGGCGAAGTGGTGCCTGTCCCATCATCAGGAGAGTTTCCTCTATCAGCACTTCCGTGAGATCTGTGAAATCTGTGCGGCGTACGATGTCTCCCTGTCGCTGGGCGATGGCCTGCGTCCGGGTTCGATTCAGGATGCCAACGATGAAGCGCAGTTTGCCGAACTGCGTACCCTGGGTGAACTGACCCGTATTGCCTGGGAATATGATGTTCAGGTAATGATTGAAGGTCCGGGCCACGTGCCGATGCATATGATCCGCCGCAACATGACGGAACAGCTCGAGCTGTGCGATGAAGCCCCCTTCTACACCCTCGGTCCGCTGACCACCGATATCGCGCCCGGCTATGACCATTTCACCTCGGGTATCGGTGCCGCCATGATTGGCTGGTTTGGTTGTGCGATGCTGTGTTATGTCACACCTAAAGAGCATCTGGGTCTGCCCAACAAAGAGGATGTGAAACAGGGATTGATCACCTACAAAATCGCGGCGCATGCCGCCGATCTGGCCAAAGGCCACCCCGCTGCGCAGATCCGTGATAACGCCATGTCCAAAGCGCGCTTTGAATTCCGCTGGGAAGATCAATTCAATCTGGCGCTGGATCCCCACACGGCGCGTGCTATGCATGACGAAACCCTGCCGCAGGAGTCAGGAAAGGTGGCTCATTTCTGCTCGATGTGTGGCCCTAAATTCTGCTCAATGAAAATTTCTCAGGAGGTGCGCGAGTTTGCAGCACGCCAGGATGCGCGTGCCGAGCCGGTTGAAGTGGGCATGGCGCAGATGTCAGACCGTTTTCGCAGCCACGGCGGTGAGCTTTATCACCCTGCCGATGCCATTAAGGAGGAGTAACGATGCCCGCATTCCCTGCTACCGCCCCGCGCCTGGGGCTTTATCCGGTGGTTGATAGCCCCGAGTGGATTGAACGCCTGCTGGAGATGGGCGTTCGCACGCTGCAGCTGCGCATTAAGGATCAGCCCGATGCGATCGCTGAGCCCGCTATTGCCCATGCGATTGCACTGGGAAAACGCTATGACGCACGCCTGTTTATCAATGACTACTGGCAGCTGGCAATTAAACATCAGGCTTATGGCATACATCTGGGGCAGGAGGATATGGATGTGGCCGATCTTGCCCGCATTCATCAGGCCGGATTGCGTCTGGGGCTCTCCACCCATGACGACGCGGAGCTGGATCGCGCGCTGGCAACCCAGCCCTCTTACATCGCACTTGGGCATATTTTCCCGACGCAGACTAAAGAGATGCCTTCTGCGCCGCAGGGCATTGAGCAGCTGAAGCGACATCTGGCACGCCTGACGCATATTCCCACTGTGGCGATTGGCGGTATCTCGATTGCGCGAGCACCTGAGGTACTGGCAACCGGCGTTGGGAGTATTGCGGTAGTGAGTGCGATTACTCAGGCAGATGACTGGCGTGAAGCAACCCGGACATTGATGGCGCTGGCAGAACCTGGCCATTAAGGATTTGTGGAAGCTGTACCACATAGCCGCTGCAAAACGGGTAATGCCCGCATTCTTCCGGGAAAGCAGCGCGCAAACGTGAGGGTTGCCGCTGGCGTGCTGTGAGCCAAAACCTTAATGTGGCATCCGTCAGGTTAAGGTTAACTGACCAGGGCCGGTTCCCTCCTCTTGCCGGCCCTGCTTCTTCTTTCCTCTATACGATAGCAGAGGCTGAAGTCTGCGGCTCATGCTGACACGAGAGCATAGCGCGTTCGACAGCCGCACCCACCCGCGCCAGCGCCTGTTCAGTTTGCTCGTTTATTGGCAGCCCGTAATTTAAGCGCAGGCAGTTGCGATATTTGCCCGAGGCCGAAAAGAGTGAGCCTGCGGCAATCTGAATTTTTGATTCGCGCAGTTCCCGGTTAAGCAGGACCGCATCAAATGCTTCCGGGAGTTCAATCCACATCAGAAAACCGCCCTGAGGACGGGAAACGCAGATGCCACAGGGAAAGTAGTGGCGCACCCAGCAGCTAAAGGTTTCATAGTTACGATGATAGATTTGCCGCATCCGCCGTAGATGCAGCTGATAATGGCCCTGGCGGATAAACTCCGCAACCGCATGCTGAGGCTGCGTGGCGGTGGAGCCTGTGACGATATATTTCATGTGCAGCACGCGGTCGCGATAGCGTCCTGGTGCAACCCAGCCGACACGTAAACCGGGCGCCAGCGTTTTAGAAAAAGAGCTGCACAGCAGAACCCGGCCATCGAGATCCAGCGCTTTAATAGTAGGTGGGCGCGGGTATTCCCAGGCTAACTCACCATAAACATCATCTTCGATTACCGCCGCATCAAACCGCTGCGCCAGCGCCAGCAATGCCCGCTTACGCTGTTCAGGCATGATGAATCCCAACGGATTATTGCAGTTCGGCACAACAACGACTGCTTTAATCGGCCATTGATCAAAGGCCAGTTCCAGCGCTTCCAGACTGATGCCGGTGACCGCATCTGTTGGGATCTCAATGGCACGAATGCCAAAGCCGCGCAGGGTTTGCATGATGCCGTGAAACGACGGTGACTCAACGGCAATGATATCGCCCGGCTCGCAGACAGCCCGAACGGCGACCGATAACGCCTCATGGCAGCCGGTGGTAATAACAATGTCATCGGCGGTGAGCTGGCAGCCGCTGTCTATTGCCAGCCGTGCAACCTGTTGTCGCAGCGCGAGAACACCATAGAGGTTGTCATAATTCAGCAGCGCCATGTCCTGCTTCTGCGCCTGACGGCTGAATGCTTTCCACAGCGGCTTAAGCGTCGGCTGAGTCACATCCGGCATGCCGCTGCCCAGCTGCAACACATCATCCTCCAGTCGGCTGTTAATCAGCTCCAGCACCGCATCCCACTGCGTCACCTCAACCGGCCGCTGTGCAGGACGGGTCAGCGCAGGCATCGGGGGTGTTGCTTTGCGCGAGGCGACAAAATAGCCGGAGCGAGACTGCGGCGTGATCATCTGCTTCTCTTCCAGCAGATGATAAGCCTGCTGTACGGTGCTGATACTGACGCCATGTTCGGCACTCAGACTGCGTACCGAAGGCAGGCGCTCACCACTGCGATATAAACCCTGTTCAATGCGCTGAGCCAGCAGTGTGGCCAGATGTTCATATCGCGTCATTGTATTTCCTCTGTCTCAGATGATGAGCATTAACCAGTACAGTTATGCTTCTTTTTTACCATTCAGATCACGACAACCGCAATCTGTATGTTAAAAAAAGGTGATTTTTGCGTCTGTATCATACAGAGCGATGCGATGAAAATGGTCCTCAGATACTTCACTGAGGGCACTATCATGGGATACGACGAGAATCGCGCAGCTAAACCCTTTACAGGCACACCTTACCAGCTGGTTCGTTTCATGTGGCGTAGTTATAAACGCTGGCAACTACGGCGTGAAACCCGCGTCATCCTGTCGAAACTGAGTGACAGTCAGTTGAAAGACATTGGTCTCAGGCGCAACGACTGGAATGCCTGAATGACAGACAAAAAAAACCCTGCCGAGGCAGGGTTTTTATCAGGCAAAGAACGATTAATCGTTTTTGTTGCCGCCGAGACCGGCGTTCAACAGTTCAGCCAGGCTGGCTGAGGCTTCATCCGCAGTAACCTGCGGTGCAACCGGCACTTCACCTGCCGCTTTACGGCGCATACGATCCTGATGGTACGCATAACCGGTACCGGCCGGAATCAGACGACCCACGATGACGTTCTCTTTCAGGCCGCGCAGTTCGTCGCGCTTGCCTGCAACTGCTGCTTCGGTCAGGACACGTGTCGTCTCCTGGAACGATGCTGCAGAGATGAACGATTCGGTAGCCAGTGACGCTTTGGTAATACCCAACAGGTCACGCATGAAGGTTGCGCCAACTTTTCCGTTCGCTTCCAGATCACGGTTAGAGATCTTGATGCGAGAGAATTCAGCCTGCTCACCTTCCAGGAAGTCTGCACTTCCTGCGCTCACGATGGTTGCTTTACGCAGCATCTGACGAACGATGACTTCGATGTGCTTATCGTTAATCTTAACGCCCTGCAGACGGTAAACTTCCTGCACTTCGTTAGTGATGTAACGGGTCACCGCATGCACGCCACGCAAGCGCAGGATGTCATGTGGAGACTCTGGGCCATCGGAAACCACGTCACCGCGCTCAACACGTTCACCTTCGAACACGTTCAGCTGACGCCATTTCGGAATCATCTCTTCGTACGGCTCGCTACCATCCAGCGGGGTAATGACCAGACGACGCTTACCTTTGGTCTCTTTACCGAAGGAGATGATGCCGCTGATCTCTGCCAGAATAGCGGGCTCTTTCGGACGACGCGCTTCGAACAGGTCAGCAACGCGTGGCAGACCACCGGTAATATCTTTGGTACCGCCAGATTCCTGCGGAACACGCGCTAACGTGTCACCGGCACTGATCTTAACGCCATCTTCCAGCTGAACAATCGCTTTACCTGGCAGGAAGTACTGAGCCGGCATATCGGTGCCCGGGATCAGAACGTCGTTGCCGTTGGCATCAACAATTTTCAGCGCAGGACGCAGATCTTTACCGCCCGCAGTACGTTCAGCACTGTCCAGAACCACCAGCGAAGAGAGACCGGTTAAGTCATCTGTCTGACGGGTAATGGTCTGGCCATCAACCATGTCAGTGAAGCGAATGAAACCGCCCACTTCGGTGATGACTGGCATGGTATGCGGATCCCAGTTTGCAACGGTTTCGCCCGCGGCAACCTGCTCACCATCACCTTTCGCCATGGTAGAACCATAAGGAACTTTATAGCTCTCTTTGGTACGACCAAATTCGTCGATCATTTTCAGTTCAACGTTACGCGAGGTGATCACCAGCTTGCCTGCCGAGTTCGTTACGGACTTGGCGTTGGTCAGCTTGATGGTACCTTTGTTCTTCACCTGAATGCTGGATTCAGCAGCCGCACGTGATGCCGCACCACCGATGTGGAACGTACGCATCGTCAGCTGTGTACCTGGCTCACCGATGGACTGTGCTGCGATAACACCGATCGCTTCACCTTTGTTGATGATGTGACCACGTGCCAGGTCGCGACCGTAGCAATGCGCACACACACCAAAGTCGGTTTCACAACCTACAACAGAGCGGACTTTCAGGCTGTCAACTGAGTTCAGTTCCAGCACATCACACCAGTGCTCATCGAGCAGCGTGTTGCGTGGGACCAGAATGTCAGCAGTGCCCGGCTTCAGAACGTCTTCTGCCGTCACACGACCCAGTACACGTTCACGCAGTGGCTCTTTAACGTCGCCACCTTCGATGACAGGCGTCATCATGATGCCTTCGTGTGTACCACAGTCATCTTCGGTAACAACCAGATCCTGTGCAACGTCAACCAGACGACGCGTCAGATAACCGGAGTTCGCCGTTTTCAGTGCGGTATCCGCCAGACCTTTACGTGCACCGTGGGTTGAGATGAAGTACTGAAGTACGTTCAAACCCTCACGGAAGTTCGCCGTGATTGGTGTTTCGATGATGGAACCATCTGGTTTCGCCATCAGACCACGCATACCGGCCAGCTGACGAATCTGTGCAGCAGAACCACGCGCACCGGAGTCGGCCATCATAAAGATGCTGTTAAAGGAAACCTGTCGCTCTTCTGCACCGTCGCGGTTAATCACAACTTCGGTAGAGAGGTTCTCCATCATCGCCTTGGCAACACGTTCGTTGGCTGCTGCCCAGATATCGATGACTTTGTTGTAACGTTCGCCTGCGGTTACCAGACCAGACTGGAACTGTTCCTGAATTTCAGCCACTTCCGCTTCCGCTTCGGTGATGATTTCCACTTTCTTCTCTGGAATAACCATATCATCGATACCGACTGACGCGCCTGAACGGGCAGCGTAAGCGAAACCGGTGTACATGGTCTGGTCAGCAAAGATAACCGTCGGCTTCAGACCCAGAATGCGGTAACAGGTGTTAAGCATTTTGGAGATAGCTTTTTTGCCCAGCGCCTGGTTAACGATAGAGAACGGCAGACCTTTCGGCACGATCATCCACAGGATGGCACGGCCAATCGTTGTATCGATGATGCTGGTTTTAGCAACCCACTCATCCTGCTCGTTTTTCTCGTGTTCAGTGATACGCACTTTAACGCGAGCATGCAGAGAGGCCAGGCCAGCGCGATAAACACGCTCAGCTTCTTTCGGGCCAGTCAGCACCATGCCTTCGCCTTTAGCGTTAACACAGTCACGGGTCATGTAATACAGACCCAGTACAACGTCCTGAGAAGGAACGATGATTGGCTCGCCGTTCGCAGGTGACAGGATGTTGTTGGTCGACATCATCAGCGCACGCGCTTCCAGCTGGGCTTCCAGCGTCAGCGGTACGTGAACAGCCATCTGGTCACCATCGAAGTCGGCGTTATAGGCCGCACAAACCAGCGGGTGCAGCTGGATTGCTTTACCTTCGATCAGAACCGGTTCAAAGGCCTGAATACCCAGACGGTGCAGCGTAGGCGCACGGTTCAGAAGAACCGGGTGCTCACGGATCACTTCGTCGAGGATATCCCAGACAACCGCTTCTTCGCGCTCAACCATTTTCTTCGCGGCTTTGATGGTGGTGGCCAGGCCACGCAGTTCCAGCTTGCCGTAAATGAACGGTTTGAACAGTTCGAGTGCCATTTTCTTAGGCAGACCGCACTGATGCAGACGCAGGTATGGACCAACGGTGATAACCGAACGACCAGAATAGTCGACACGTTTACCCAGCAGGTTCTGACGGAAACGACCCTGCTTACCTTTGATCATGTCAGCCAGCGATTTCAGCGGACGCTTGTTGGAACCGGTGATCGCACGACCGCGACGACCGTTGTCCAGCAGTGCATCGACCGCTTCCTGCAACATACGCTTTTCGTTGCGTACGATGATATCTGGCGCAGCCAGATCCAGCAGGCGCTTCAGACGGTTGTTACGGTTGATCACGCGACGATAAAGATCGTTCAGATCCGACGTTGCGAAACGGCCACCATCCAGCGGTACCAGCGGACGCAGATCCGGTGGCAGAACAGGCAGCACGGTCAGGATCATCCACTCTGGCTTGTTACCAGACTGTACGAACGCTTCCAGCAGCTTGATACGCTTGGTCAGCTTTTTACGTTTAGTTTCGGAGTTGGTTTCGTTCAGCTCTTCACGCAGCTGCTCGCACTCCTGCTCCAGATCCATGTTTTTCAACAGGGCCTGGATCGCTTCGGCGCCCATTTTGGCGTCGAACTCGTCACCGAACTCTTCCAGAGCGTCAAGGTACTGCTCTTCAGTCAGGATCTGACGCTTCTCGAGGTTGGTCATGCCACCTTCGATTACCACGTAAGATTCAAAGTAGAGCACGCGCTCGATGTCACGCAGTGGCATATCCAGCAGTAAGCCGATACGCGATGGCAGTGACTTCAGGAACCAGATGTGCGCAGTCGGCGACGCCAGTTCGATGTGGCCCATACGCTCACGGCGTACTTTAGTCTGGGTCACTTCAACGCCGCACTTCTCACAAATCACACCACGGTGTTTCAGGCGCTTATACTTGCCGCACAGGCACTCATAGTCTTTTACCGGCCCGAAGATACGGGCACAGAACAGACCATCGCGCTCTGGCTTAAAAGTACGGTAGTTAATGGTTTCTGGCTTTTTCACTTCACCAAAAGACCAGGAACGGATCATGTCTGGCGAAGCCAGCGCAATTTTGATCGCATCAAACTCTTCGGTCTTAGTTTGCGCTTTCAGAAACTTAAGTAAGTCTTTCACGGATTAGCTCCCGTCGGAGTGAGACTCAGAGGGCGTCCAACCGAAATTGAACGCCCCGTAACCAGTACAATTGCGAGCGCTTTAAACCCTGCGCTATCAGGCGGCGGCGAACCGCAGCCTGAAAAGGGGTTACTCGTCTTCCAGCTCGATGTTGATACCCAGCGAGCGAATCTCTTTCAACAGTACGTTGAAGGATTCCGGCATGCCCGGTTCCATCTGATGGTTACCGTCAACGATGTTTTTATACATCTTGGTACGGCCGTTGACGTCATCAGACTTAACGGTAAGCATTTCCTGCAGGGTATACGCGGCACCGTATGCTTCCAGTGCCCATACTTCCATCTCACCAAAGCGCTGACCACCGAACTGTGCCTTACCACCCAGCGGCTGCTGAGTAACCAGGCTGTAGGAACCGGTTGAACGTGCATGCATCTTGTCATCAACCAGGTGGTTGAGTTTCAGCATGTACATATAGCCAACGGTTACCTGACGTTCGAACTGCTCACCGGTACGGCCGTCAAACAGGGTAATCTGACCGGAAGAAGGCAAGCCGCCGAGCTGCAGCAGCTCTTTGATTTCACTCTCTTTCGCGCCATCAAACACCGGAGTGGCGATTGGCATACCTTTCTTCAGGTTCTCTGCCAGACGAAGAACTTCGTCATCGGAGAAGGTGTTCAGGTCAACTTTCTGACGCAGATCGCTACCCAGGTCATAGGCGCGCTGGATGAATTCGCGTAGTTTCGCGACTTCTTCCTGCTTCTTCAGCATGGCGTTGATCTTCTCGCCGATGCCTTTCGCTGCCATGCCCAGGTGGGTTTCCAGAATCTGACCGATGTTCATACGCGATGGTACGCCCAGCGGGTTCAGAACGATGTCAACCGGCGTGCCGTTTTCATCGTAAGGCATATCTTCGATCGGGTTGATCTTGGAGATAACACCTTTGTTACCGTGACGGCCTGCCATTTTGTCACCCGGCTGAATCTGACGCTTAACAGCCAGATAAACCTTAACGATTTTCAGCACGCCTGGTGCCAGATCATCGCCCTGGGTGATTTTACGACGCTTACCTTCGAGTTTTTTCTCAAACTCGTGCTTCAGTTCGTCGTACTGCTCTGCCAGCTGCTCCAGCTGGTTTTGCTTGGCTTCGTCAGTCAGACCCAGTTCCAGCCAGCGCTCGCGCGGCAGCTTGTCCAGTTTGTCTGCTTCAACGCCACCAGAAATCAGGACGTTCTGAATACGGCTGAACAGGCCCGCTTCCAGAATCTGCAGTTCTTCAGACAGGTCTTTTTTGGCCTGCTTCAGCTGCATCTCTTCAATTTCCAGCGCACGTTTGTCTTTTTCCACGCCATCGCGGGTAAAGACCTGAACGTCAATCACGGTGCCTGACACGCCATTCGGTACGCGCAGTGACGAATCTTTCACGTCAGAGGCTTTTTCACCGAAGATAGCGCGCAGCAGTTTCTCTTCTGGCGTCAGCTGGGTCTCACCTTTCGGCGTGACCTTACCAACCAGAATGTCACCACCGGTCACTTCAGCACCGATGTAGACAATGCCTGACTCATCCAGTTTAGAGAGAGCGGCTTCACCCACGTTCGGGATATCAGCGGTAATCTCTTCCGGCCCCAGTTTGGTGTCACGCGACACGCAAGCCAGTTCCTGAATATGGATAGTCGTAAAGCGATCTTCCTGAACCACACGCTCGGAGACCAGGATGGAGTCTTCGAAGTTGTAGCCGTTCCACGGCATGAACGCTACGCGCATGTTCTGGCCCAGTGCCAGTTCACCCAGATCGGTGGACGGGCCATCTGCCAGCACGTCGCCGCGCTCAACCGGCTCACCCAGAGAAACACATGGCATCTGGTTGATGCAGGTGTTCTGGTTAGAACGGGTATATTTGGTCAGGTTATAAATGTCGATACCGGCTTCGCCAGCATGCATTTCGTCTTCGTTCACTTTGATAACGATACGTGATGCGTCGACGTACTGAACGGTACCGCCACGTTTCGCAACGGCGGTAACACCGGAGTCAACAGCAACAGCACGTTCCATACCGGTACCAACCAGCGGCTTGTCAGCACGCAGAGTCGGAACGGCCTGACGTTGCATGTTCGCACCCATCAGGGCGCGGTTGGCGTCATCGTGTTCCAGGAACGGGATCAGGGACGCACCGACAGAAACGATCTGTTGGGTCGAAACGTCCATGTAGTCAACCTGATCACGGCTGAACAGACTTGATTCGCCTTTGCTACGGCAGGTGACTAAGTCATCAACAAACGCGCCGTTATCATCAAGAGGGGCGTTTGCCTGAGCGATAACGTAGTTACCCTCTTCGATAGCAGAGAGGTAATGAATCTCGTCAGAAACCAGACCGTCGATAACACGGCGATAAGGTGTCTCAAGGAAACCGTACTCGTTCGTCTGTGCATAAACAGACAAGGAGTTGATCAGACCGATGTTCGGGCCTTCAGGGGTTTCGATTGGGCAGACACGACCGTAGTGCGTTGGGTGTACGTCACGCACTTCGAAGCCGGCACGCTCACGCGTCAAACCACCCGGGCCGAGAGCAGAGATACGACGTTTGTGCGTAATCTCTGACAGCGGGTTGTTCTGATCCATGAACTGAGAAAGCTGGCTTGAACCAAAGAACTCTTTCACCGCGGCCGAAATCGGCTTCGCGTTGATCATGTCCTGTGGCATCAGGGTATCCAGGTCGCCCAGTGACAGACGCTCTTTAACCGCACGCTCAACACGCACCAGACCCACACGGAACTGGTTCTCAGCCATTTCACCGACTGAACGAATACGACGGTTACCGAGGTGGTCGATATCGTCCACTTCGCCTTTACCGTTACGGATGTCGATAAGCTTCTTCATCACTTCGATGATGTCGTCTTTGCTCAGGATGCCTGAACCTTCGATTTCATCACGCAGTAATGAGCGGTTGAACTTCATACGACCAACAGCAGACAGATCGTAACGATCTTCAGAGAAGAACAGGTTCTCAAACAGGTTCTCTGCTGCTTCGCGTGTTGGCGGCTCACCAGGACGCATCATGCGGTAGATCTCAACCAGTGCGCTCAGGCGATCGCTGGTTGGGTCGACACGCAGGGTCTCGGAGATATAAGGACCGTGGTCCAGATCGTTGGTGAACAGCGTTTCGATGCGCTTGTGACCGGACTGGCTCAGTTTAGCCAGCAGATCCAGTGACAGTTCCATGTTCGCTGCAATGATCAGCTCACCGGTGCTCTCATCGATGTAGTCTTTAGCGACCACTTTGCCCGCGATATATTCAACCGGAACTTCGATGTGCTGAATGCCATCTTTTTCCAGCTGACGGATATGGCGCGCAGTAATACGGCGTGCTTTTTCGACGTAGACGGTGCCGTTCGCTTCGATAT
The DNA here is from genome assembly GCF_019104105.1 of Pantoea jilinensis. Lineage (NCBI taxonomy): Bacteria > Pseudomonadati > Pseudomonadota > Gammaproteobacteria > Enterobacterales > Erwiniaceae > Pantoea > Pantoea jilinensis. The sequence goes on from NZ_CP077746.1 coordinate 3,846,274, forward strand.
CGAAGGTAGCGGTTTCACCGCGCAGGCGCTCAGGCACCAGCTCCATCTGCAGCTTGTTGTCACGGATTTCAAACACCACTTTCTCGAAGAAGATATCGAGGATCTGAGGTGTAGTGAACTGCAACGCACGCAGGATGATAGTGGCCGGCAGCTTACGACGACGGTCAATACGGACAAACAGGTTATCTTTCGGGTCAAACTCAAAGTCGAGCCATGATCCGCGGTAAGGGATGATACGTGCGTTGTACAGCACTTTACCCGATGAGTGGGTTTTACCCTTATCGCTATCAAAGAACACGCCAGGACTACGGTGCAGCTGAGAAACGATAACGCGTTCGGTACCATTAATAACAAAGGTACCGTTGTCGGTCATGAGCGGAATTTCGCCCATGTAGACTTCTTGTTCTTTAATGTCTTTTACGGTGCCTTCTGGCGCTTCGCGCTCATAGACCACCAGACGCAGTTTCACGCGCAGCGGTGCCGAATAGGTCACGCCACGGATCTGACACTCTTTCACGTCAAAGACAGGTTCACCCAGGCGATAGCTCACATACTGCAACTCAGAGTTGCCGCTGTAGCTCGCAATAGGGAATACAGAACGGAATGCAGCTTCCAGTCCGTACTGACCTTCTGGATCTTGCTCGATAAACTTCTGGAACGAGTCGAGCTGGATGGAAAGGAGATAAGGTATGTCCAGTACTTGCGGACGTTTACCAAAATCCTTACGAATACGTTTTTTCTCGGTATAGGAGTAAACCATAGGGTTCCTCAGCTAGCTGACAAGTCGACCCACGCTGTCCGTCCTGACAGGACAGTTCATGCAACACGATTTTGTTTGATTCACTGGCTGCGCGGCAGCAGTGCAATACCTCTTTCTATCACGCTTAAATCATTTCATCGCTTTTGAGAAGGCAGGGAACCCGCACAGGAAAGCGGTATATTAAGTCGTCGATAGAGAAAGATATTGAAGAGTAACAATGGACAAACAGTGTGAAACCCCATTGAGACCCTGTAGCGCAAAAAGGCTGGTGACCAAAAAGTCACCAGCCATCAGTCTGAAACTACTCAGACTGCAACCCGAAGGTTGTCTTACTTAACTTCAACTTCAGCGCCAGCTTCTTTCAGAGCAGCTTCAAGTGCAGCTGCGTCGTCTTTGCTGATTGCTTCTTTGATCACGCCAGTTGCTTCAACCAGGTCTTTGGCTTCTTTCAGGCCCAGACCAGTTGCAGTACGTACGGCTTTGATTACTGCTACCTTGTTCGGGCCAACAGCTTTCAGGACTACGTCGAATTCAGTTTTTTCTTCAACAGCTTCAGCCGGGCCAGCAGCAACAGCTACAGCAGCAGCAGCAGAAACGCCGAATTTTTCTTCCATTGCAGAAACCAGCTCAACAACTTCCATTACGGACATCGCTGCAACAGCTTCCAGAATTTGGTCTTTAGTGATAGACATGACAATTGTTCCTAAGAATCAGAAAAAGTTTATACGTAAGCAAGTACGAAGAAAAGAATATGGCCTTAAGCCGCTTCTTTTGCATCGCGTACAGCAGCCAGAGTGCGGACCAGTTTGCCGGCAGCGGCTTCTTTCATGGTCGACATCAGACGTGCCAGTGCTTCTTCGTAGGTCGGCAGAGTTGCCAGACGGTCAATATTGGCCGCCGTGATCAGCTCACCTTCAAAGGCTGCAGCTTTGACCTCAAATTTTGCATTCGCTTTCGCGAAATCTTTGAACAGACGAGCAGCAGCGCCCGGGTGTTCCATAGAATATGCAATCAGGGTCGGACCAACAAACGTGTCTTTCAGGCACTCAAACTGAGTTCCTTCAACGACGCGGCGCAGCAGGGTGTTACGAACAACACGCATGTAAACGCCAGCTTCACGGCCTGCTTTACGCAGTTCGGTCATTTTATCAACGGTAACGCCACGGGAATCCGCAACAACCGCTGAAAGCGCACCTTTGGCTACTTCGCTGACTTCAGCAACAATCGCTTGTTTGTCTTGAAGATTTAATGCCATTAGCTTTTGCTCCTGGATTTGACCGGGAAAGGATTTCCCCGGAACTCACTTCACTTAGCCACCCCGGAGGGTGGTAAGCGCTCGAACACGGTGAGCAGAATCCAGCTAAGAAAAAATTCTTTTGGTTCTGTCACCGTCTACGCAGGGTATTAAGCGGAATATCCGGAGATAAACAGCGCCTGCGGTCTTGGACGGAGGCCAGGATAAGGCCTGGCTCCAACCTAAATTCTGTGTGACACAGCAGAGTCAGAAGGAAAGGCGATAAACGCAACAGTCAGTTCCGACTCTCTGATGTCCTGTTCTGCTAATAACAGAACAACGGGCGTAAGATTCTAGGTGAATTTTTCGCCCGTTTCAAGCAGCAATTAGTTTGCTGTTGCGTTCAGACCAGCCTGGTCAACGGCAACGCCGGCGCCCATGGTGGTTGAAAGGCTGACTTTCTTGATGTACACGCCTTTCGCCTGAGATGGTTTTGCTTTTTTCAGCGCGACCAGCAGAGATTCCAGGTTTTCTTTCAGTTTGTCAGCGTCAAAGTCCACTTTACCGATGGTAGTGTGGATGATGCCGTTTTTGTCGTTACGATAACGAACCTGACCCGCTTTAGCATTCTTAACTGCTTCAGCAACGTTAGGGGTTACAGTACCGACTTTCGGGTTTGGCATCAGGCCGCGTGGGCCCAGAATCTGGCCTAACTGGCCAACAACGCGCATTGCATCCGGAGAAGCAATAACAACGTCAAAATTCATTTCGCCTTTCTTGATCTGATCAGCCAGGTCTTCCATGCCTACCAGCTCAGCGCCTGCTGCTTTAGCAGCTTCAGCGTTTGCGCCCTGGGTGAAGACAGCAACACGTACTGAACGACCAGTACCGTGTGGCAGAACGGTCGCGCCGCGCACGTTCTGATCAGATTTACGTGCATCAATGCCGAGGTTGACAGCAACGTCAACGCTTTCAACGAACTTGGCAGTAGCCAGTTCTTTCAGCAGAGCAACAGCTTCAGCAATGTCATACTGCTTGGTCGCGTCAACTTTGTCGCGAATTACGGTCATGCGCTTGGTCAGCTTAGCCATTTCTTAGTCCTCTACTACCAGGCCCATGGAACGAGCAGTACCTTCGATTGAGCGAGTCATCGCTTCAACGTCAGAACCAGTCATGTCCGCAGCTTTGGTTTCTGCGATTTCACGTACCTGAGCACGAGTCACTTTACCGACTTTATCTTTGTTCGGCTTACCAGAACCAGACTTGATGCCCGCTGCTTTTTTCAGCAGTACGGCAGCCGGAGGCGTTTTGGTAATGAAGGTAAAAGAACGGTCGCTGTATACGGTGATAACAACAGGAGTCGGCAGACCTTTTTCCAGAGATTCGGTCTTAGCGTTGAACGCTTTACAGAATTCCATGATGTTAACGCCCTGCTGACCCAGTGCTGGACCAACCGGTGGACTTGGGTTCGCCATACCAGCTGCAACCTGCAGCTTGACGTAGGCTTGGACTTTCTTAGCCATGATATTTCCTCAATTGGGTTATAGCGCCTGTAAAGGCTCCCCGTGATAACGATTTACACGCTGTTGCCAGCGCATAAAAACAAAAGGCGCGAAATTGTAGTTAAATTTCGCGCCTGCTGCAACAGCTAATTTGTGAGCGGAAAGAGGTTAACCTTTCTCCACCTGACCAAAGTCCAGCTCAACCGGTGTTGCACGACCAAAGATAGATACGGAAACCGTCAGGCGGCTCTTCTCGTAATCCACATCTTCAACCACACCGTTAAAGTCAGCAAATGGACCGTCATTAACGCGAACCATTTCACCCGGCTCAAACAGCGTTTTCGGACGAGGCTTGTCGCCGACCTGCTGCAGACGGTTCATGATCGCATCAACTTCTTTATCGCTGATAGGCGCCGGACGGTCAGAGGTACCGCCGATGAAACCCATCACGCGCGGGACGCTGCGTACTAAGTGCCAGCTGGCGTCATTCATGACCATCTGAACCAGTACGTATCCCGGGAAAAACTTGCGCTCGCTCTTACGACGCTGGCCACCACGGATTTCAACGACTTCTTCAGTCGGAACCATGACGTCGCCAAACAGCTCTTCCATGTTGTGCAATTTGATATGCTCGCGCAGCGATTGGGCTACGCGGCCTTCAAAACCGGAAAACGCCTGTACGACGTACCAGCGTTTCTTTGGAGCTTCAGACATCTCAGAACCTCAGGCCAGTGATAAACGATACCAGACGGACCAGAATACCATCCAGCCCCCACAAAATCAGTGACATCACGGCAGTAACCGCGGCAACGATTAACGTGGTGTGCAGCGTTTCCTGGCGGGTTGGCCAGATAACCTTACGCATTTCTGTTCTTGCTTCACGAGCAAAAGCCACGGTCGCTTTGCCTTTGGTCGTTAAAAGCGCAATGCCGCCAGCCGCTGCAATCAGTACAACTACGGCTAATGCACGCAGTGGCAGTGACACATCACGATAGAGGTAGTTACCTACAATCGCTGCAAGCAGCAGTAATACAACTACTACCCACTTTACCGCTTCCAGGCCACGCCCGCTCCCTTGAGCTTCGGTATTCGCACTCATAAACCAACCTGCCACAATAATTCAGAAACTATTCTGCCCCGCAGTGCGAGGCGTCCAAACCGAATGAGCTTTTGAGGCGTAACTCGGTATCCAACGCCGCATAACAGAGCCTGTCTCAGCAATGATTATGATTCAAAAAATCACTGATGAGCCAGGTTCTATGAAACAGCGTGCAAAAAGGGCATCAAATGATGCCCTTTCCGTGTGCATTGCGTCAAACGTTATCGGTAATTATGCGATAACTTTAGCAACAACACCCGCGCCAACGGTACGGCCACCTTCGCGGATTGCGAAGCGCAGACCTTCGTCCATTGCGATTGGGTGGATCAGGGTAACAACCATTTTGATGTTGTCGCCTGGCATGACCATTTCAACGCCTTCTGGCAGCTCTACTGAGCCGGTTACGTCAGTTGTACGGAAGTAGAACTGTGGACGATAGCCTTTGAAGAACGGAGTATGGCGACCACCTTCGTCTTTAGACAGAACGTAAACTTCTGACTCGAACTGGGTGTGTGGCTTGATTGAGCCTGGCTTAGCCAGAACCTGGCCACGCTGGATGTCTTCACGCTTGATACCGCGCAGCAGAACACCACAGTTTTCGCCTGCCTGACCCTGGTCCAGCAGCTTACGGAACATCTCAACACCGGTACAGGTTGATTTCGCAGTATCTTTGATACCCACGATTTCAACTTCGTCGCCGACTTTAACGATGCCGCGCTCAACACGACCGGTAACAACAGTACCACGGCCAGAGATTGAGAATACGTCTTCGATTGGCAGCAGGAACGGCATGTCGATCGCACGGACTGGATCCGGGATGTAGTTGTCCAGGTGTTCAGCCAGTTCGATGATTTTCGCTTCCCACTCAGGAACGCCTTCCAGCGCTTTCAGAGCAGAACCACGAACGATTGGGGTGTCGTCGCCTGGGAAGTCGTACTGTGACAGCAGGTCACGTACTTCCATCTCTACCAGCTCCAGCAGCTCTTCATCATCAACCATGTCACACTTGTTCAGGAACACGATGATGTAAGGAACGCCAACCTGACGACCCAGCAGGATGTGCTCACGGGTTTGTGGCATTGGGCCATCAGTCGCAGCAACAACCAGGATCGCGCCGTCCATCTGCGCAGCACCGGTGATCATGTTTTTCACATAGTCGGCGTGGCCTGGGCAGTCAACGTGAGCGTAGTGACGTGCAGCAGTCTCATACTCAACGTGAGCGGTGTTGATGGTGATACCGCGGGCTTTTTCTTCAGGTGTGCTGTCGATCTGATCGAATGCACGAGCCTGGCCGCCGTTGGTTTTAGCCAGTACGGTAGTGATAGCTGCAGTCAGGGTGGTTTTACCGTGGTCAACGTGACCGATGGTGCCCACGTTTACGTGCAGTTTGTTACGTTGAAATTGCTCTTTAGCCATCGCTAGTCCCTCTAAGACACGGATATATCAATGATATCATCACATTAACCAGGCATTGCCTGACTGCAAGGAAGTTACAGAGAAAATCAGGAGGGAGATTAAAGGAAGTGGTGCTGATACCCAGAGTCGAACTGGGGACCTCACCCTTACCAAGGGTGCGCTCTACCAACTGAGCCATATCAGCACATCTGGAGCGGGCAGCGGGAATCGAACCCGCATCATCAGCTTGGAAGGCTGAGGTAATAGCCATTATACGATGCCCGCATCCTGGAACTCGGCTACCTGTTCTTTCTGTAGCTTGCAGATAACAGTGAATGTTTCTCTGCTATCTACTGTCTGCCAGCGAAGCTGACCGACGTTGACTTCGCTAACGCTCAGTCTGAATTCAGGGTGATAAGTGACTCACCTGACAGATAAACAGGTTGTTTACCTGTACTCAACCGTGAGGCTGAGATGGTGGTGGGAGAAGGATTCGAACCTTCGAAGTCTGTGACGGCAGATTTACAGTCTGCTCCCTTTGGCCGCTCGGGAATCCCACCTACTTGATGGTGCCGGCTACCGGAATCGAACTGGTGACCTACTGATTACAAGTCAGTTGCTCTACCAACTGAGCTAAGCCGGCATCAAGTGGAGCGCATTCTAGGAAGGTCGGGCCTTCGATGCAACTAAAAAATCACTAATTTTGTTCTATCGCTTACTATTTGTGCAAATCATCGCATTCTGGCGTTTTTGTGCAGAATATTTGTGCGATCTGGTCCTGTTTTTACACCGCCCACCCTGCCTCGCTATCGTCCCCTGCTGCTCTGGCATGCTCTTTTTAAGGTAAAATATTCCGCCCATCGCCTTTTTATTTTGCGCAGCCTGTTCTGAGTGATGCTTTTTTAACCCTTATCGGCGTTATTTTTCGTGCACTTAAGATATCTGCAGAACAGGGAGACGTTTTTGTCCTGCATATCTCTCTCGCTGGTACGACGATAACGGTAAAAAACGGTTCCAGTGTCTCGCAGCTCTTTATTCTTCAGTCGGGAAATATACGCTGCATATTGAATGTATGTGCTTTTAGCCTCTCTGTACGCCGTTACAGCTCTATTGGGTCATACAGGGCGTCTGACTGCTATTTAAGGCAGATAAAAGCCGCACATAAGCTTTGATGGCCCGTGTAGCACTATACGTAGTGATACAGCTGTCAGAATTAGCGTTATTATGATGTTTTGTGGGTATGCCGACGAAAGCGTGATCACGTTTATCTTTTTACTTCTGTTAAAAGCCATACTGGTGATACCCTCCAGCCCATTGTTCTCACTGATAAACCAGCGATTCGTGATTTATTTCACCTGTGCTCTCCTGCTTATCGGATGACACGCGGTTGATAGCGATGAATTTGCGGTCAGATGCATGCTTATGGATAAAACGACCCCCCTGACAACGCCTTATTTAGAGTTCACTCGTGAGCAGTGGGCTGCATTACGTGATTCCGTTCCTATGACACTGTCAGAGGAAGAGATCGCGCAGCTGGAGGGCATCAACGAGGATCTCTCGCTGGAGGAGGTAGCAGAAATTTATCTGCCACTTTCGCGTCTGCTTAATTTCTATATCAGCTCTAATGTTCGTCGGCAGGCTGTACTGGAGCAATTTCTCGGCACCAATGGCCAGAAAATCCCCTATATCATCAGTATTGCGGGCAGCGTAGCCGTCGGTAAAAGCACAACTGCGCGTGTATTACAGGCGTTGCTCAGCCGCTGGCCTGAACATCGTAAAGTAGAATTGATCACGACGGATGGCTTTCTTCATCCCAATGCCGTGCTGAAAGAGCGCGGATTAATGAAGAAAAAAGGGTTTCCGCAATCTTATGATATGCACCGGCTGGTCAATTTCGTCTCCGATTTGAAATCAGGCGCCAGTCAGGTCACAGCACCGGTCTATTCGCATCTGATTTATGATGTCATCCCTGATGGCGATAAAGTGGTTCAGCAGCCTGATATCCTTATTCTGGAAGGTCTGAATGTATTGCAGAGTGGCATGGACTATCCCCATGACCCACATCATGTCTTTGTTTCAGACTTCGTTGATTTTTCTATCTATGTCGACGCTGAGGAAGAGCTGCTGCAAAGCTGGTATATCAATCGATTCCTCAAATTCCGCCAGGGTGCATTTACCGACCCGGACTCTTACTTCCACCATTATGCCCAGCTCTCAGAAGCGGAAGCAGTAGAGATAGCGGGCAATTTATGGAAAGAGATTAACTGGCTAAACCTGCGGGAAAATATCCTGCCAACACGCGAACGGGCCAGCCTGATCATGACTAAAAGTGGCAATCATGCGGTCGACAGGGTTCGCTTGCGTAAATAACCGCTCCAGTAAAAAAGCCTGCATTAGTGCAGGCTTTTTTGATCAGAGAGGACGTAGAGATATTTCTCCGCCCACCCAGGCTTTTATTTCGCCATCCTGCTCAAGTAACAGGCCACCCTGACTGTCAATGCCCCGCGCAATACCATGCACTTCACGTTCACCAATGAGCAATTTAACAGGCCGGTGAATAAAGTTATCCAGCACCATCCAGCGTGTAACAAAGGGCGTTAACCCTTCCTGCTCAAACAACGGCAGGGCTTCGCGCAGATTATTTATCAGATGGGCGGCCAGCTCATTGCGGTTAACGGATACACCGGCTTCCTGCAGGTTAATCCAGCCCTGATTAATCTGCGATGCATCGGCTGTACGCATAGCAAGGTTAATCCCGGCCCCCATGACGATATGCGCGGCATCACCCGTTTTACCGGTCAGTTCGACCAGAATACCTGCCAGTTTGCGATCGTTAAGGTAAATATCATTGGGCCATTTGACGCGAACATCATCAGCCCCTAATGAACGTAATGTCTCAGCAATGATAATACCAATCACAAGACTAAGACCCATCGCCGCAGCGGGTCCCTGCTCCAGACGCCAGTACATAGACATGTAGAGATTAGCGCCAAAGGGAGAGAACCATTGACGCCCACGACGGCCACGACCAGCCTGCTGATACTCAGCGATACAGGCAGCACCCGACTCCATCTCATGCATGCGCTCCAGCAGATACTGATTTGTGGAGTCAATCACCGGGATAACAGAGATATTGCCCTGCTTAACCTGAGCGACAATTGCCTGCTCATCCAACAGCTGCATCGGGGCAGAGAGACTGTAGCCCTTCCCTGTCACGGTATAAACGTCAAGTCCCCAGCTTTTTAAGGTCTGGATATGCTTGTTAATGGCTGCGCGACTCATGCCCAGTGTTTCACCCAGCTGTTCGCCAGAATGAAACTCACCGTCAGATAAAATATCGACCAGCTTTAGCGGGATACTGTTGTCTTTCATGCGATTACCCCGACAGCATTGCACTCGCCCTGTGCCTGAATAAACCGCACCTCAGGCTCCAGCCAGACATCAAACTTTTCACCCACCTTCGCACGCACGGTTTTTGCCAGCGCAACGATATCGTCAGGTGTGGCATTATCAGCATTAATCAGCACCAGAGCCTGTTGCTGATGAACGGCGGCACCGCCGATACGATAACCTTTCAACTGACACTGATCGATAAGCCATCCGGCTGCCAGCTTGGTTTCACCATTCGGCATCAGATAGTGTGGCATAGCTGGAAAATGCGCCAGCAAGGCGCTGCACTGCGCCTCGGTAACGACCGGATTTTTGAAGAAGCTGCCTACATTCCCGGTCACTTTTGGATCCGGTAATTTGCTCTGCCGCATCTGGCACACCGCGTGATAAACATCCCAGGCGCTAGCCGTTACCGGATTCAGAGTCTTCAGATCACCGTAGGTCAATACGGGCTGCCATTGTTTAGGCAGGATTATCCCGACCGCGACGATGACATAACCTCTCTGATAGCGATGCTTGAAAATGCTGTCACGATAGCCAAATTCACAGGCTTCACGATCGAGACGCTCTGTCTCACCACTGTCCAGGTTAAGCACATCCACATATTCGCAGACATCTTTTAATTCCACACCATAGGCACCAATGTTCTGAATCGGTGCAGAACCCGTCATTCCAGGGATTAATGCCAGATTCTCCAGGCCAGTGATCCCTTTTTCCAGTGTGCTCTTAACCAGCTGATGCCAGTTCTCACCTGCTCCGACATGCAACTTCCAGTACTCATACTCATCCTGAATGTTGATGCCTTTAATGCGGTTAAGTACCACAGTACCAGCGAAATCATCCAGAAAGAGGACATTGCTGCCTTCACCAAGCACCATGAAAGGGGTCTGATCACGCTGGCTGGCCTGCCATGCAGCCAGAATGGCAGCTGGCGTCTCAGCAACGATGCGTTTCTGTGTATGTACTTCAAGCCCAAGCGTATTGTCGGCTTTTAAGGAAGGATGCTGGCTGGACATTTGACGACCTTTACTGAGTTATCTGGGCGTAGTTTACCGTATCAGGGAGGGGTTCTCAGGCTGTTTTCGGGGATTATGATGAGGTTTTTCACGATCTGCAGACGTAAAAAAGCCCCGCACTTTCGTGCGGGGCTTCTTCACTTATTTAATGCCTGGCAGTTCCCTACTCTCGCATGGGGAGACCCCACACTACCATCGGCGCTACGGCGTTTCACTTCTGAGTTCGGCATGGGGTCAGGTGGGACCACCGCGCTAAAGCCGCCAGGCAGATTCTGTTCTCCGCGCCGCCCCTTAAGGCCGCGCAGATATATCCGGTACAGGCTGAAAATCGTGTCTCTCAAAAACGCCTCTGGCGTTGTAAGGTTAAGCCTCACGGGTCATTAGTACCGGTTAGCTCAACGCATCGCTGCGCTTACACACCCGGCCTATCAACGTCGTAGTCTTCAACGTCCCTTCAGGACTCTCAAGGAGTCAGGGAGAACTCATCTCGGGGCAAGTTTCGTGCTTAGATGCTTTCAGCACTTATCTTTTCCGCACTTAGCTACCGGGCAATGCCATTGGCATGACAACCCGAACACCAGTGGTGCGTTCACTCCGGTCCTCTCGTACTAGGAGCAACCCCCCTCAATTCTCCAGCGCCCACGGCAGATAGGGACCGAACTGTCTCACGACGTTCTAAACCCAGCTCGCGTACCACTTTAAACGGCGAACAGCCGTACCCTTGGGACCTACTTCAGCCCCAGGATGTGATGAGCCGACATCGAGGTGCCAAACACCGCCGTCGATATGAACTCTTGGGCGGTATCAGCCTGTTATCCCCGGAGTACCTTTTATCCGTTGAGCGATGGCCCTTCCATTCAGAACCACCGGATCACTATGACCTGCTTTCGCACCTGCTCGAGCCGTCACTCTCGCAGTCAAGCCAGCTTATGCCATTGCACTAACCTCACGATGTCCGACCGTGATTAGCTGACCTTCGTGCTCCTCCGTTACTCTTTAGGAGGAGACCGCCCCAGTCAAACTACCCACCAGACACTGTCCGCAGCCCGGATCACGGGCCTACGTTAGAACATCAAACATTAAAGGGTGGTATTTCAAGGTTGGCTCCACGCGAACTGGCGTCCGCGCTTCAAAGCCTCCCACCTATCCTACACATCAAGGCTCAATGTTCAGTGTCAAGCTGTAGTAAAGGTTCACGGGGTCTTTCCGTCTTGCCGCGGGTACACTGCATCTTCACAGCGAGTTCAATTTCACTGAGTCTCGGGTGGAGACAGCCTGGCCATCATTACGCCATTCGTGCAGGTCGGAACTTACCCGACAAGGAATTTCGCTACCTTAGGACCGTTATAGTTACGGCCGCCGTTTACCGGGGCTTCGATCAAGAGCTTCTCCTTACGGATAACCCCATCAATTAACCTTCCGGCACCGGGCAGGCGTCACACCGTATACGTCCACTTTCGTGTTTGCACAGTGCTGTGTTTTTAATAAACAGTTGCAGCCAGCTGGTATCTTCGACTGGCTTCGGCTCGGGGAGCAAGTCCCTCCACCTACGCGCCAGCGTGCCTTCTCCCGAAGTTACGGCACCATTTTGCCTAGTTCCTTCACCCGAGTTCTCTCAAGCGCCTTGGTATTCTCTACCTGACCACCTGTGTCGGTTTGGGGTACGATTCTGTGTTACCTGATGCTTAGAGGCTTTTCCTGGAAGCTGGGCATTTATCACTTCAGCACCGTAGTGCCTCGTCGTCACGCCTCAGCGTTGATAAGGGACCGGATTTACCTGGACCCTCCGCCTACACGCTTAAACCGGGACAACCGTCGCCCGGCTGATATAGCCTTCTCCGTCCCCCCTTCGCAGTAACACCGAGTACAGGAATATTAACCTGTTTCCCATCGACTACGCCTTTCGGCCTCGCCTTAGGGGTCGACTCACCCTGCTCCGATTAACGTTGAACAGGAACCCTTGGTCTTCCGGCGAGCGGGCTTTTCACCCGCTTTATCGTTACTTATGTCAGCATTCGCACTTCTGATACCTCCAGCATGCCTCACAGCACACCTTCGACGGCTTACAGAACGCTCCCCTACCCAACAACACATAGTGTCGCTGCCGCAGCTTCGGTGCATGGTTTAGCCCCGTTACATCTTCCGCGCAGGCCGACTCGACCAGTGAGCTATTACGCTTTCTTTAAATGATGGCTGCTTCTAAGCCAACATCCTGGCTGTCTGTGCCTTCCCACATCGTTTCCCACTTAACCATGACTTTGGGACCTTAGCTGGCGGTCTGGGTTGTTTCCCTCTTCACGACGGACGTTAGCACCCGCCGTGTGTCTCCCGTGATAACATTCTCCGGTATTCGCAGTTTGCATCGGGTTGGTAAGCCGGGATGGCCCCCTAGCCGAAACAGTGCTCTACCCCCGGAGATGAGTTCACGAGGCGCTACCTAAATAGCTTTCGGGGAGAACCAGCTATCTCCCGGTTTGATTGGCCTTTCACCCCCAGCCACAGGTCATCCGCTAATTTTTCAACATTAGTCGGTTCGGTCCTCCAGTTAGTGTTACCCAACCTTCAACCTGCCCATGGCTAGATCACCGGGTTTCGGGTCTATACCCTGCAACTTAACGCCCAGTTAAGACTCGGTTTCCCTGCGGCTCCCCTATACGGTTAACCTTGCTACAGAATATAAGTCGCTGACCCATTATACAAAAGGTACGCAGTCACCCCCATAAAGAAGGCTCCCACTGCTTGTACGTACACGGTTTCAGGTTCTGTTTCACTCCCCTCGCCGGGGTTCTTTTCGCCTTTCCCTCACGGTACTGGTTCACTATCGGTCAGTCAGGAGTATTTAGCCTTGGAGGATGGTCCCCCCATATTCAGACAGGATACCACGTGTCCCGCCTTACTCATCGAGCTCACAGCATATGCGCTTTTGTGTACGGGAGTATCACCCTGTACCCTGCGACTTTCCAGACGCTTCCACTAACACACATGCTGATTCAGGCTCTGGGCTGCTCCCCGTTCGCTCGCCGCTACTGGGGGAATCTCGGTTGATTTCTTTTCCTCGGGGTACTTAGATGTTTCAGTTCCCCCGGTTCGCCTTGCAGCACTATGTATTCATGCTGCAATGATGCACAGAGTGCACCGGGTTTCCCCATTCGGACATCGACGGCTGTAGCGGTTCATATCACCTTACCGTCGCTTTACGCAGATTAGCACGTCCTTCATCGCCTCTGACTGCCTGGGCATCCACCGTGTACGCTTAGTCGCTTAACCTCACAACCCACAGGCGTTTTACAACGCTGCGAGCTGCAAGCATTTGAGAGACTCGAACGTGTCGCGCTTTTCATTCTTATTACGGAGAATGAAAACGACACGTCGTTTCAATTTTCAGCTTGTTCCGGATTGTTAAAGAGCATAATACTTCGCAGCACACCGTTGCCGGTACGCTCTGAAGTATTCAGAAAAAACAGTTAAAACGGTATGGTGGAGCTAAGCGGGATCGAACCGCTGACCTCCTGCGTGCAAGGCAGGCGCTCTCCCAGCTGAGCTATAGCCCCATACAGTTACTGCAGAGACCACTACTACCACTCAACCGAGTACACTTCGTGAGAAATGCAATTCGTGCTCAGGCAAGGCATGTTTCCGCGAAGCATAGTGAACTATGCAAGCCGGAGACATAACGCAGCGTGAGTGCGAATTTGGTAGGCCTGAGTGGACTTGAACCACCGACCTCACCCTTATCAGGGGTGCGCTCTAACCACCTGAGCTACAAGCCTGTAGAGGTTTTTTCTGCTCGTTACTTTTTATCAGACAATCTGTGTGGACACTGCGCGGGAAGGTATCTTCAGGTAAGGAGGTGATCCAACCGCAGGTTCCCCTACGGTTACCTTGTTACGACTTCACCCCAGTCATGAATCACAAAGTGGTAAGCGCCCTCCCGAAGGTTAAGCTACCTACTTCTTTTGCAACCCACTCCCATGGTGTGACGGGCGGTGTGTACAAGGCCCGGGAACGTATTCACCGTGGCATTCTGATCCACGATTACTAGCGATTCCGACTTCACGGAGTCGAGTTGCAGACTCCGATCCGGACTACGACGCACTTTGTGAGGTCCGCTTGCTCTCGCGAGGTCGCTTCTCTTTGTATGCGCCATTGTAGCACGTGTGTAGCCCTACTCGTAAGGGCCATGATGACTTGACGTCATCCCCACCTTCCTCCGGTTTATCACCGGCAGTCTCCTTTGAGTTCCCGCCATCACGCGCTGGCAACAAAGGATAAGGGTTGCGCTCGTTGCGGGACTTAACCCAACATTTCACAACACGAGCTGACGACAGCCATGCAGCACCTGTCTCAGAGTTCCCGAAGGCACCAATCCATCTCTGGAAAGTTCTCTGGATGTCAAGAGTAGGTAAGGTTCTTCGCGTTGCATCGAATTAAACCACATGCTCCACCGCTTGTGCGGGCCCCCGTCAATTCATTTGAGTTTTAACCTTGCGGCCGTACTCCCCAGGCGGTCGACTTAACGCGTTAGCTCCGGAAGCCACTCCTCAAGGGAACAACCTCCAAGTCGACATCGTTTACGGCGTGGACTACCAGGGTATCTAATCCTGTTTGCTCCCCACGCTTTCGCACCTGAGCGTCAGTCTTTGTCCAGGGGGCCGCCTTCGCCACCGGTATTCCTCCAGATCTCTACGCATTTCACCGCTACACCTGGAATTCTACCCCCCTCTACAAGACTCAAGCCTGCCAGTTTCAAATGCAGTTCCCAGGTTAAGCCCGGGGATTTCACATCTGACTTAACAGACCGCCTGCGTGCGCTTTACGCCCAGTAATTCCGATTAACGCTTGCACCCTCCGTATTACCGCGGCTGCTGGCACGGAGTTAGCCGGTGCTTCTTCTGCGGGTAACGTCAATCGATGCGGTTATTAACCACATCGCCTTCCTCCCCGCTGAAAGTACTTTACAACCCGAAGGCCTTCTTCATACACGCGGCATGGCTGCATCAGGCTTGCGCCCATTGTGCAATATTCCCCACTGCTGCCTCCCGTAGGAGTCTGGACCGTGTCTCAGTTCCAGTGTGGCTGGTCATCCTCTCAGACCAGCTAGGGATCGTCGCCTAGGTGGGCCATTACCCCGCCTACTAGCTAATCCCATCTGGGTTCATCCGATAGTGAGAGGCCCGAAGGTCCCCCTCTTTGGTCTTGCGACGTTATGCGGTATTAGCCACCGTTTCCAGTGGTTATCCCCCTCTATCGGGCAGATCCCCAGACATTACTCACCCGTCCGCCACTCGTCACCCAAGGAGCAAGCTCCTCTGTGCTACCGTCCGACTTGCATGTGTTAGGCCTGCCGCCAGCGTTCAATCTGAGCCATGATCAAACTCTTCAATTTAAGTTTGATTTGCTTAAACAAGTTAAGCGGTGCTCATCTGTAAAACGTCATAATGAATTTCATTATGTGTTCACTCGTGAGGCTTTGATATTTTGTTGCGTCCGGAGACGCTGATATCAATCCTGCGAGTGCCCACACAGATTGTCTGATAAATTGTTAAAGAGCAGTGCGAACAGTGCGTTAGCGTCCTGTCGCGAGGTGGCGTATATTACGCTTTCCTCCTGCAGAGTCAACCTCTTTCTCAGAAGTTTTTCTCCGGCGGCGCAGTCTCCTGTGCCTCTCAACCCGCTTCCCGTTGCCGGTGTTCCGTGTCGATGGAGGCGCATTATAGGGAGTTCGCGCGGACTGACAAGTGTTTATTGCGAAAAGATTACTGTTCGCAGTAATTTTCATCAAATCGCGCTATTTCGCTACGATTTGCCTGGTAACTGTGCAAAATCATTAGCAAAAGTGCGTACCTGCTGCCAGTCCGTGTACTCCACTTCTTTTGTGGAATCGGTCTCACCGCCAGTCATACGCATAATCAACTGAATCATGACGCGATCAAACCAGCGATAGCGCGGATAATAGAGCGCGCCCGCAAACACGGCACAGCAATCAGGTTGCCACGGCGAGCTGGCCAGGAACTTCTGCGTATAAGCATTCGTTTCAGGAGAACGCTTCTCAGGTTTGCGCGCCGTGAGGTTTACCGAAAAGAAACCACTGGTACGCTGCTGCAATGCAGGGAGGTGAAGCTTTACGAACTTGTCGACGACCGGCTGGAAATGACCGTAGCGAATAGAGGCGCCAATCAGCACGCGATCATACTGCGCCCAGTCAGGCAGAGCGGCATCCTGAATATCCAGCACATCGCATGGCTGGTGCTGACGGATCATCTCGGCTATAGAAGAGGCAATCTTCTTTGTTTGTCCGTCGCGGGTGGAATAGAGAATCAGCGCTTTCATATCAGCATCCTTATTAATTATTCACGCCAGAAAGTAGGCGTGAACAGCACCAGCAAGGTAAATACCTCGAGACGCCCGAACAACATGGTGGAGATAAGAATCCATTTCGCCACGTCATTCATTGAAGTGAAGTTATCGGCCACAACCCCTAAACCGGGCCCGAGGTTATTCAGCGTCGCGGCAACGGCAGCAAATGCCGAGAAGTCATCGACACCGGTGGCAATGATCGCCAGCATGCTGACCAGGAACACCAGCGCATAAGCCGAGAAGAATCCCCATACGGCCTCAAGGATACGCTCAGGCAACGCCCGATTCCCCAGCTTAATGGTGTAGACCGCATTCGGGTGAACCAGACGCTTAAGCTCACGGTTACCCTGCTTGCATAATAGCAGGATGCGGATAACCTTCAGGCCACCGCCGGTTGAACCGGCACAGCCGCCGATAAAGGCGGAGCACAACAGCAGCACCGGCAGGAACAAGGGCCAGCGTGCGATGCTGTCGGTCGTGAATCCTGCCGTGGTGGCCATGGAAACGACCTGGAAGAAGGCCTGGTTCAGCGTTTGCCAGCCACTGTCGTAAACATTGTGGAACCAGAGCACCAGCGTGCAGATCAACACCAGCGTCAGCTGAACGCCTATAAACATGCGGAATTCAGGATCGCGCCAGTACACGCGCAGATTGCGCCCGCTTAGCATGGCAAAGTGAAGGCCATAGTTACAGCCTGAGATCAGCAAAAACACCGCCACGATAGTATTGATAGTGCCGCTGTGAAAATAGCCGATGCTGGCATCATGGGTTGAGAAGCCGCCAATCGCGATGGTCGAGAAGCTGTGACCAATAGCATCAAAGGCCGGCATGCCTGCCAGCCACAATGCCAGCGCACAGGCCACCGTCAGCAGAACATAGATCAGCCAGAGTGTTTTCGCTGTTTCGGCAATACGCGGCCGCATTTTATTGTCTTTCAGCGGCCCCGGCATTTCAGCGCGATAGAGCTGCATGCCCCCGACGCCCAGAATCGGCAATATCGCCACCGCTAATACGATGATCCCCATACCGCCCAGCCACTGCAGCATCTGTCGATAGAAGAGAATGGCTTTAGGCAGCGAGTCCAGCCCCACCAGCGTAGTGGCCCCGGTCGTTGTCAGGCCAGAGAAAGATTCAAAGAACGCATCCGTCACGGAAAGATGGGGCTGTTCGGCAAAGATAAAGGGCATGGCCCCTACGCTGCCCAGCACCGTCCAGAACAGCACGACAATCAGAAACCCTTCCCGCGGTTTGAGTTCGGTTTTCTTTTTGCGATTCGGCCACCACAGCAGCGAGCCGATCACCAGCGCCATCATAAAGGTCTGGCTAAACGCCCGCCCCGCGCCATCGCGATAAATTAATGCGACCAGGCCGGGCAAAATCATCGTCACTGAAAAGAGGATCACCAGCAGACCGACTATGCGGGTAATGGCGCGAAAGTGCATTCAGCCGTTCCTTTAAATAATAGAGATGAACATCAGGGTGTGAGCGGGATCAGCGCTAACGCGCCCCGACTAAAGTCTGACAGATTTTTTTTGAATCCGTCGATTTGTCCGTAAGGTACAGCCAGCGTCAGCGCAATGCGATCCTGAAACTGACTGTCGGTCACCTTACCGTCAAAACGCTGTACCAGCCGTTCAACATCACTGAGCTGTGGATAGTCACATTGCAGAGTGAACAGCTTCATCGGCACTTTGCGCTGTCGTGGCAGCAGCTTAAGCCCCTGCTGAACGCCACCACCATAGGCTTTCACTAAGCCGCCGGTTCCCAGCATGATGCCGCCGTAGTAACGCACCACCACGGCAGTAATCTCGCCAATATCCGCGCCCATCAGCTGCGCCAGCATCGGTTTCCCTGCCGTACCTGAAGGTTCACCATCATCAGAGAAGCCGAGCTGTTGAGAATCATTCGGCGCGCCCGCGACCCATGCCCAGCAGTGATGCCGGGCAGCCGGATGCTCGTTTTTGACCTGCTGGACAAAGGCGCGCGCCGCCTCTGCCCCCTCGGTGTGCGCCAGCAGCGTAATGAAGCGACTCTTTTTGATCGTCTCCTCACTGCTGCTCACGGGCACCGCGGGAATATCAAAGGCTTCCATCAGGCCAGATGCAGATCGCGGGTCATGTTCTCAACGCGATGCGCATGGATCACCACGTTATCCTCGATACGAATTCCGCCATAAGGCCGAAGTGCATCGATAGCCTGCCAGTTAAAGTGCTGACTGAAACGGCCTGCACGCAGTGGTGCCAGTAATGAGTCAATAATATAGAAGCCTGGCTCGATGGTTAATACCATGCCCGGTTGC
The DNA here is from genome assembly GCF_019104105.1 of Pantoea jilinensis. Classification (NCBI taxonomy): domain Bacteria; kingdom Pseudomonadati; phylum Pseudomonadota; class Gammaproteobacteria; order Enterobacterales; family Erwiniaceae; genus Pantoea; species Pantoea jilinensis. The sequence goes on from NZ_CP077746.1 coordinate 3,865,326, forward strand.
AGCACGCGGGTGCAGCGAAGATAAGGATATTGCGCAGGCGCGGCCAGATGCGTGCCCTGATCATCCTGCATAAAACCCGCTACGTCATGCACCTGCAGACCCAGTGGGTGCCCCAGCCCATGTGGCATAAACGGCCCGGTCAGATCTTCAGCCACCAGCGCTTCTTCGCTGATGCCCTGCACCAGCTCAAACTTCAGCAACATCTTCGCAATACGCTGATGCATCTGAAGATGATAATCGGTGTAGCGCACGCCCGCTTTCAGCGTGGCGATCAGCGCCAGCTCTTCCGCGTTCATCGCCTCAACCATTCTGGCATAGAGCGAACTGCTCTGCGCCGCATAGCTGCGGGTCAGGTCGGCGGCGTAGCCAAGATACTCAGCGCCCGCATCAATCAAAAAGCTGTGGCGTTTCGCCGGCGGCTGATGATCCAGCCGGGTGTAGTGCAGCACCGCAGCGTGTTCATTCAGCGCAATGATATTGCCGTACGGCACATCGGTATCGCGATGACCGGTCGCGGTCAGATACGCCTGGTTGATATCGAACTCGCTTAAGCCCGCCGAGAACGCCTCTTTCGCTGCGCGATGACCCGCCACTGCCAGCTTCTGCGCCTGGCGCAGACAGGCGAGTTCATAATCTGTTTTGATACTGCGATGGAAATGCAGGAAGTCGATCACCGCTTTAGGATTGATATTGCCGGAGGCGATACCAAGCTGTGCTGCCCGTGCGTTGATCGGGCCGATATAAGCGACATTATCACGCTGTGCAGGCAGCAACTGCGCAATCTCATCCGCACTTTTCAGGCCAATAACCTCAACATCCTCCGTCCAGAAGCTATCCGGCAGAGGTTCAACGTTATGCCAGTAATCCACCGGAGAGTAGAACCACAGTTTCGGTTTGTTCACGCCATCAATCCATAGCCAGCAGTTGGGAACCTGTGTCACCGGCACCCAGGCCTTGAACTGCGGATTCACCTTAAACGGATAGGTGTGGTCATCCAGAAACACCGTCAACAACTCACCGGAATGGATCAACATCGCATCCAGTTTATTGCGTGCCAGCACCTGCTGCGCCCGTTGTTGCAACGTGGCGATGTGCGCGTGATACAAGGTCTTCAGTGAATCCATTGACGTCTCTCCAGTGTCGCGAAATGGCCGCAAGTTTAGCATACCCCTTGCGCAGTTGCTGATGTCGACACGGCTGTGATCTTGTTAGCAAATAAGCAAAGAGCAGTTTGCAAATAATTAACATCCCTCCCACACTCACGATCATCTGGTATGACCAGATCACCTTTCGCGGTTTCAGGAGACGCACATGCTCTACCAAGGCGCTAACCTTACACTTCACTGGCTGGACGATGGTATCGCCGAGCTGGTTTTTGACGCTGCAGGCTCAGTCAACAAGCTTGATACGCAAACTGTCGCCAGTCTGGGCGAGGCAATTGCAGTGCTGGAGCAGCAGCCAGATCTTCGCGGCCTGCTGTTGAGCTCCGCTAAACCTGCTTTTATTGTGGGTGCGGATATCACCGAGTTCCTTTCACTGTTTAATGCACCCACCGAAAAGCTGAGCCAGTGGCTGAGCTATGCCAACAGCATCTTCAATCGTCTGGAAGATTTACCCGTGCCGACCCTGGCCGCCATTGACGGCTATGCGCTGGGTGGCGGATGTGAGTGTGTGCTGGCAACCGATCTGCGTATTGCTACTGCGGACGCCCGCATTGGCCTGCCGGAAACCAAACTTGGCATCATGCCTGGCTTTGGTGGCAGCGTGCGGTTGCCACGCCTGCTGGGTGCCGACAGTGCACTGGAAATTATTGCGGCGGGCAAAGATGTTGATGGCAATGCCGCCCTGAAACTCGGTCTGGTCGATGCCGTGGTCGCTCGCGAAAAACTGCGCGAGGCGGGGATCACCATGCTCAAAGCCGCCGCCACTGATGGCAGCTGGCGCGCGCGCCGGGCACCGAAACTGGCTCCGCTGAAACTCAGCCCGATTGAAGCAGCCATGAGCTTTTCTATTGCGAAAGCGATGGTGCTTCAGACTGCAGGTAAACACTATCCCGCCCCGCTGATGGCAGTGAAAACCATTGAAGCGGCGGCCAGCCTTGGCCGTGACGATGCATTGAAACTTGAAACCGCGGCGTTTGTGCCGCTGGCGCAGTCTGATGAAGCTCGCGCTCTGGTCGGCATCTTCCTTAACGACCAGTACGTCAAAGGCCTGGCGAAAAAGCGTGGCAGCGAAAGCGGCGCCCCCGCTCAGGCGGCAGTACTGGGCGCAGGCATTATGGGTGGCGGCATCAGCTACCAGTCTGCGTGGAAAGGCGTGCCGGTCAGAATGAAAGATATCAACCCACAGGCGCTAACCCTGGGGATGAACGAAGCCAGTAAGTTACTTAATAAGCTGTTAGAACGCGGCAAAATCGACGGCAACAAACTCGCCAGTGTGATCGCCACTATCCAGCCCACACTCGATTATGCCGGTTTTGATCAGGCCGATGTGGTGGTGGAGGCCGTGGTTGAAAACCCGCTGATCAAGGCCAAAGTGCTGGCTGAAACCGAACAGCATCTGCGTGAAGACGCGATTCTGGCCTCCAATACCTCGACCATTCCTATCAGCCAGCTGGCGCAGGCGCTGCAACGCCCGGAAAACTTCTGTGGCATGCACTTCTTCAATCCGGTGCCACGTATGCCGCTGGTTGAAGTGATTCGTGGCGAGAAAACCAGTGAAGCCACGCTGAGTAAAGTGGTGGCCTGGGCCAGCAAAATGGGCAAAACCCCTATCGTGGTGAATGATTGTCCCGGCTTCTTTGTTAACCGGGTGCTGTTCCCCTACTTCGCCGCTTTCAGCCTGCTGCTCCGCGACGGCGCTGATTTCCGCCAGATTGATAAAGTAATGGAAAAACAGTTCGGCTGGCCGATGGGTCCCTCCTGGCTGCTGGATGTGGTAGGCATCGATACCGCACATCACGCGCAAAGCGTCATGGCGGACGGTTTCCCGGATCGTATGAAGCATGACTATCGTGATGCGATTGATCTGCTGTTTGATGCCGGTCGTTTTGGCCAGAAAAATGGCAAAGGTTTCTGGCGCTGGGAAGAGGATAAAAAAGGCAAGCTGAAGAAAGTGCCCGATGCAGAGGTGGACACACTGCTGCAACAGGTCTGTCAGCCCGCGCGGGTCTTCAGTGACGAAGAGATCCTGAACCGCATGATGCTGCCGATGCTGAATGAAGTGGTGCGCTGCCTTGAAGAGAAGATTATCGCCTCACCCGCTGAAGCAGATATGGCGCTGGTATACGGCCTTGGCTTCCCGCCGTTCCGTGGCGGCGCATTCCGCTATCTCGATACCCTTGGCAACAGTAATGTGGTCGATCAGGCACGCCGCTATAGCGCGCTCGGTGGGCTCTATGCCTTGCCTGCGCTGCTGGTGCAGAAAGCCCATCAGCATGAAAGCTGGTATCCCGCCGCTAAACCGATTGATGAAGCCGCGCTGAAAAGCGCCTGAGGGCAAAAAGATGGAAAATGTGGTGATTGTTGATGCGGTGCGCACGCCAATGGGACGTTCAAAAGGCGGAGCCTTTCGGAACGTGCGCGCTGAAGACCTCTCTGCGCACCTGATGCGCGAAATTCTGAGCCGCAACCCGGCAGTGGATCCGAGTTCGCTCGACGATATCGTCTGGGGCTGCGTACAGCAGACGCTGGAACAGGGATTTAATATCGCGCGTAACGCCGCGCTGCTGGCCGAAATCCCGCACTCTGTACCGGCCACTACCGTTAACCGGCTGTGCGGTTCGTCAATGCAGGCGCTGCACGATGCGGCCCGCACCATTATGGTGGGCGATGCACAGTGCTGCCTGATCGGTGGCGTGGAGCACATGGGGCACGTGCCGATGAATCACGGTGTGGATTTTCATCCCGGCCTGGGACGCACCGTCGCCAAAGCCGCAGGCATGATGGGCTTAACTGCCGAGATGCTGGCACGTATGCATCATATCAGCCGGGAGCAGCAGGATGCGTTTGCCCTGCGTTCGCACCAGCGCGCATGGCAGGCCACCCAGCGCGGCGACTTCGCCACTGAGATTGTCGCCACTTATGGACACGACAGCGACGGCATTCTTAAACGCTATGACTTTGATGAAGTGATCCGCGAGGAGACCAGCGCCGAAGGACTGGCGGCGCTCAAACCCGCCTTCGATCCGGTGAATGGCACCGTCACGGCGGGCACGTCGTCGGCGTTGTCAGATGGTGCAGCCGCCATGCTGGTCATGAGTGAATCACGCGCCCGTGAACTGGGGCTGACGCCACGCGCCCGCATCCGCAGCATGGCAGTGGTTGGCTGTGATCCGTCGATTATGGGCTACGGACCGGTTCCGGCCAGCAAACTGGCATTGAAACGGGCGGGGTTAAGCGTCAGTGATATCGACGTGTTTGAGCTGAACGAAGCCTTTGCCGCGCAGACGCTGCCCTGCATCAAGGACTTAGGTTTGCTGGAGCTGATGGATGACAAGGTGAATCTGAATGGCGGTGCGATTGCTTTAGGCCATCCGCTGGGCTGTTCCGGCGCGCGCATCAGCACCACACTGCTGAATATTATGGAACGACGCGATGCCCGTTTCGGACTCGCTACCATGTGCATCGGACTGGGTCAGGGAATTGCGACCGTATTCGAGCGTCTGTAATACGTTGAGTCTTACTTTGTCAGATTTACCCGCCGTTAACCGGCGGGTTTTTTCTGTCTGCTACAGGCTGCTACCGGGAATCAGATAAAGGCAAACGCATCGCCATACATCTGTGACTCTACGGCGCCACGCTCGGCACAGAAACGATCGCGGGCAATCTTCGCCATCTCAAACCGTCCGGCGATGTAGATCTCATGCTCGCTCAGCGTGCTGAAGTCCTGCATCACGGCTGTCAGGACCGTGCCTGACCGACCCTGCCAGCCCGCTTCGGGCTGCTCGACGACCGGGATCACCTTCAGGTTCGGGTGCTTGACTGCCAGCGCATCCAGCTCGTCCATATCGTACAGATGCTTGAGCTCACGTCCGCCCCAGTAAATGGCGATATCGCGCTCTGGCTGTTCCGCCAGCGCGGTAAGCAGAATTGAACGGGCATAGGAGAAACCGGTGCCGCCCGCAATCAGAATCAGCGGCTTAGTGCTCTCTTCGCGCAACCAGGCGTCGCCGTGCGGCATATCAACCGTGATCTGGCGATCGTTACGGATGCGATCCATAACGGCCATGGCATAGAGGTTCAGATCGGACGCGCCGATATGCAGCTCAATGATATCTTTTTCCATCGGCGTTGAAGCCAGTGAGAACGGACGCTTGTCGCGCTCATCCATCACTACCATCAGATACTGTCCCGCGCGAAAACTGAATTCCGCTTCAGGGATCAGGCGAACGCGATAGACCGTGTCGGTAATCGCCTCAACTGAAGTTACTTTACAGCTTAACGTTGTCATGCGTTCCCTCTGTCGGGTCGTCTTTATGGTTGTGCTCGCCATCAACGCTGTGGCGGCTGATCAAAAATACCTAGCTCATCCCAGATGGCATCAATGCGCGCGGTGACCGCAGGGTCTTTCACAATGGGTGTACCCCATTCGCGCTGCGTTTCACCCGGCCACTTGTTGGTCGCATCCATCCCCATCTTCGATCCCAGCCCGGACACAGGCGAGGCGAAATCGAGATAATCGATCGGGGTATTTTCCACTAATACCGTATCGCGAGCCGGATCCATACGCGTGGTGATCGCCCAGATCACATCGTTCCAGTCACGCGCATTAACGTCATCGTCACACACAATAACAAATTTGGTGTACATGAACTGCCGTAAAAACGACCAGACGCCAAACATGACACGTTTGGCATGCCCTGCGTACTGCTTTTTAATTGTCACAACCGCGAGGCGGTATGAGCAACCCTCTGGCGGCAGATAGAAGTCCACGATCTCCGGGAACTGCTTCACCAGAATCGGCACCAGCACTTCATTCAGCGCCACACCCAGTACCGCAGGTTCATCCGGTGGACGGCCAGTGTAGGTTGAGTGATAGATAGGCTTATGGCGCTGCGTAATATGCGTCACAGTAAACACCGGGAAGCTATCTACTTCATTGTAGTAGCCCGTGTGGTCACCGTAAGGGCCTTCCGGCGCCATATCGCCCGCTTCGATATATCCTTCCAGCACGATTTCAGCGCTGGCAGGCACCTCGAGATTGTTCGAGAGACACTTCACCACTTCTGTTTTATTGCCGCGCAGCAAACCGGCAAACGCATATTCTGACAGCGTATCAGGCACCGGCGTCACGGCACCAAGAATGGTGGCAGGATCGGCACCCAGCGCCACCGACACCGGAAAACGCTCACCCGGATGCGCTTTCGTCCACTCCAGATAATCAAGCGCACCGCCACGGTGCGACAGCCAGCGCATAATCAGACGATTTTTGCCGATCACCTGCTGCCGATAGATACCAAGATTCTGCCGCTCTTTATGGGGACCACGCGTCACAGTCAGGCCCCAGGTAATCAGCGGTGCCGCATCACCGGGCCAGCACTTCATCACCGGAATGCGCGTCAGATCAACGTCATCGCCACTGAACACCACCTCCTGACAGGGTGCATTACGCAGCCGTTTGGTCGGCATGTTCAGAACCTGCTTAAACTGCGGCATTTTATCGAACAGATCGCGGAAGCCTTTTGGCGGCTCCGGTTCTTTCAGGAAGGCCAGCAGTTTACCCACTTCACGCAGTGCGCTGACCTCCTCCTGGCCCATGCCCATTGCCACGCGCTTTGGCGTGCCGAACAGATTGCACAGTACCGGCATGTCGTACCCTTTCGGGTTTTCAAACAGCAAGGCGGGACCACCGGCGCGCAGTGTACGGTCGGCAATTTCGGTCATTTCCAGTTCGGGATCGATCGACTGGGTAATGCGCTTTAGCTCACCGCGCTGTTCGAGCAGCGCGAGAAAGTCTCTTAAATCGTGATATTTCATGCGGCTTTAGCTTTCCGGCCAGAGTGAATCGGCCATTATAGGTCTGATTAAGCGGATATGCTGAGGTTTATAGTGCAGCCTCTTAAGCAGACGTCAATTTTCAGTTACCTTTTCACCTGCCAGCCGGCCTGTTAAGAAAAGTCTCAGTTTATTTTCTTTGCAGGACGCTTTACCCTGCCCCTGCGCTATAACTCTGGCAGCAGGTTTGCTATTCTTAGCGTCCATTCAATGGGAGCAGTTATGGAATCCTGGTACTTACTCTATTGCAAACGTGGACAGCTATTGCGCGCGAAGGAGCATCTGGAGCGGCAGGAAGTGCATTGCCTGAGTCCGATGATCGCTCTGGAAAAGATCGTGCGCGGAAAACGTACCACGGTGAGTGAGCCACTGTTTCCAAATTATCTGTTTATTGAATTCGATCCGGAAGCGATTCACACCACGACCATCAGCAGCACGCGCGGTGTCAGCCACTTTGTGCGCTTCGGCACCACACCTGCGACCGTGCCATCGGCCGTGATTGAAGCGCTGGAGACTGATGTCCCGCAAATCCTGCTTGATCCGGAAACCCCTCAAAGCGGCGACGAAGTGGTTATCACTGAAGGGACCTTTGAGGGGCTGCGCGCCATCTTTGCCGAGCCGGATGGTGAAACACGCTCGATTCTGTTGCTTAATCTGCTGAACAAGCAGGTGATGCGCAGTGTGGATAACAAGCAGTTCCGCAAGCTTTAAGCCAGTCTGAACAACGTCCGCGCATTCTGATCAATGCGGACCGCCAGTTCCTCAGCATTCTCCCCACGCCATGTCGCCACCTGATGCACAATATGCGGTAAAAAGCAGGGTTCGTTCCGGCGTGAAGTCGGGCGCGGACGCATGTCGCGTGGCAGCAGATACGGCGCATCGGTTTCCAGCAGCAGACGATCGGCCGGAATCAGTGGCAGCAGCTCTCGCAGTTCCAGACCACGACGCTCATCGCACACCCAGCCCGTGATCCCCACGGATAATCCCATGGCCAGACAGCCTTCAAGTTCATCACGCGTGCCGGTAAAGCAGTGAATCACCGCGCCCGGCAATTTTGGCAGCCAGGGTTCAAGCACCGCGGCGAAACGTGCATGGGCTTCACGGCAGTGAAGGAACACCGGCATGTTGAGTTCCGCCGCCAGTGCCAGCTGTGCATCAAACGCATACTCCTGCTGCTCATGCGCCGACAGGTTGCGATTAAAATCGAGCCCGCACTCACCGATAGCCACCACTTCCGGTTTTTCAGCCAGTCGACGCAGGGTACTGGCAATGTCCGTGGACCATTCGCTGGCATGATGAGGATGAACGCCCGCGGTAGACCAGCAGAAATCGGGTTGCGCTTCAGCCAGCCGCTGAGCCTGCTGGCTCTCCAGCGCATTAGTGCCGGTAATAAGCATGCCGGTGACGCCCGCATCACGCGCGCGTTTAACCACCTTTTGCCGGTCGGAGGCGAATTGCGTGCTGGTCAGGTTTACACCGATATCAAACATAATTTTTCCCACAGTTTATAAACAAAAACCGCCCATCAGGGCGGTTTGGATTGATCGCTTCCCGCCTGTGCGGGTAACGGTAACGCGGTCGGCATCAGGAGTCGATGTTCTCGTCCTCATCCTGTGACCGGCGGCCTTTACCCACGTAGTAACGGGAAAAGAATACGCCGACTTCAAACAGGCAGTACATCGGAATAGCGAGCAAAGTTTGGGAAAAAACATCCGGCGGTGTGAGCAACATCCCGACGACGAAGGCACCCACCAGAATATAAGGACGTTTCTTCTTCAGATCGTCCGGACTGGTGATGCCGGTCCAGCACAGCAGCACAATCGCCACCGGCACTTCAAACGCCACGCCAAATGCCATAAACAGCGTCATGACAAAATCGAGGTATTTGGCAATATCTGTCGCAACGGTGACGCCGATCGGCGCGGTTTTGGTGAAAAAACCAAATGCCAGCGGAAAAACCACAAAATAGGCAAACGCTACGCCGAAATAGAACAGGAAGGTGCTGGAAAAGAGCAGTGGCATAACCAGCCTGCGCTCATGCCGGTATAGCGCCGGGGCGACAAATGCCCAGACCTGATAGAGGATCACCGGCACCGCAAGAAACACCGACACAATGATGGTCAGCTTAATCGGGGTGAAAAACGGTGAGGCGACATCAGTCGCGATCATGCTCGATCCAACCGGCATCTGGCTAATCAGAGGTGCCGCGACCAGCTGGTAAATATCATTGGCGAAGAAAACCAGCACCAGAAAAATCGCTAATACTGCGACCATGCAATTCAGTAGTCGCTTACGCAGCTCAATCAGATGACTGATGAGCGGTTGAGTATCTTCAACGGCCATTATCGTTCATCACTTGCAGAAGAGGGTGGAGCGGAATGTCGCACAGCATTGGCCGGTCTGGTGGCTTCATCCGCAGGCGCCTGTGCCGGGGCGCTGGCCACGGCGGCAGGTGCGGCAGAAGATTGCACAGCCGGCGCGAATGAAACGGCTGACGGAGCCTGTGCCGGGGCAGTGGCAACAGCGGAAGGTGCCGCAGCAGGTTGCACAGCCGTGACAGCGTCTGAAACCGGAGCGGGGGCCTGTGCTGGCGCGCTGGCCTGATGTTCTGCGGTAGCCGGTGTCGCCGAAAGTTCCGCCGTGCCAGACTCAGATGCGTCTCCTGCTTCTGAAGCAGGATGAGACACGGGCCTGTGCTGGGCCGAGTGAATGGTGTTTGCCTCGTCTTCCTCTTTTTCAATGTCGATGCTCTGACTGACCGAGCGTTTCATTGAATCCGCCGTTTTACGCAGCTCTTCCATCGACTCTTTCAGCTCAGGTGAGAGCGTGCCGCGGCTCGCTTCTTCCACCTTTTTCAGGCTGTCCTGCAGCTCCTGCAGCTTGAGCTCCTGCGCCAGTTCATGTTGCACATTGGCTGCCAGCGAACGAATCGCCCTGATCCAGCCGACTACGGTTTTCACCGCAACCGGTAAACGTTGCGGGCCGAGTACAATCAGCCCGATAACGAACACTAATACCAGTTCACTAAAACCAATATCGAACACGGTTTACACCTGCTTGTCGTTCTTGGTGTCTTCTTTGGTAGCCGAAGTGTGCTGTTTATCAGCCAGCGTTTTGGCCGCGAAGTCAGCATCCTGCTCTTTCGGTTGATCCTTTTTATCGTCCTCGTCACTCATGGCTTTTTTGAAGCCACGAATCGAAGAACCTAAATCCGAACCCAGATTACGTAATTTGTTGGTACCGAACAGAAGTACAACAATGACGGCAATGATTACCAATTGCCAGATACTGATACCGCCCATGAGATAGCCTCTAATATTCTGTGAAAACGATGAGGTAATGCACCACAGAGTGCCCTTTTCAACCGGGCCTGAGCCAGCGACATTACCTTTTTTTAGACGGACGTGACAATCAGTTTGTCTTACGCCAGCCGATTAACCAGGAGACGATTCCCGCCGCCATTAACACCGCCGGGAAGAAGTCCCAGTCCGGTCGGGTGAGCAGTACAGCCGTTCCGCTTAACAGCAACGTTGCCCCGACGCCAAACAGGTAGCGCGCCTGATGGTGACGAACGCGCTGTGCGTGCATATCACCCACCAATTTATCGACGCTATGCCGTAGCAACTTGTGCTGGCGCAGGCTGTCGTAAAACAGCTCGGGCAGCTCGGGTAACTTTTCAGCCCAGAATGGCGCTTTCTCTTTCACCGCACGGATAATGGCCGGCAGACCGACTTGATCCTTAATCCACTCTTCCAGGAACGGCTTGGCTGTCTTCCACAGATCGAGCTGAGGATAGAGCTGACGGCCAATCCCTTCCACATAAAGCAGCGTTTTTTGCAGCAGGACCAGCTGCGGCTGCACTTCCATGTTAAAGCGGCGTGCTGTGTTAAACAGGTTCAGGAGCACATGTCCGAAGGAGATCTCAGCCAGCGGCTTTTCAAAAATCGGTTCGCAGACCGTACGAATCGCAAACTCGAAATCTTCGACATTGGTATCGGGCGGCACCCAGCCGGAGTCTACATGCAGTTCCGCGACCTTACGGTAATCACGGTTAAAGAAGGCGATAAAGTTTTCCGCCAGATAACGCTTATCTTCTTTGTTCAGTGAACCCACGATACCGCAGTCAATGCCGATATATTGTGGATCTTCCGGATGGTCATAGCTGACAAAGATGTTGCCCGGATGCATATCCGCATGGAAGAAGCTGTCGCGAAAGACCTGGGTGAAAAAGACCTGCACGCCACGTTCAGCCAGCAGCTTCATATTCACGCCATGGCGTTCCAGCGTAGCAACGTCAGAAATCGGAATGCCGTAGATACGCTCCATCACCATCATGGTTTCGCTGCAGTAATCTGAATAGACTTCCGGTACGTAGAGCATGCGGCTGTCTTCAAAATTCCGGCGCAGCTGAATGGCGTTGGCTGCTTCACGTAACAGGTTCAGCTCATCAAGCAGGGTTTTCTCATAATCGCGCACCACCTCGACCGGACGCAGACGGCGGCCATCCGGCAGCAGACGCGGAACCCAGCGGGCCAGGCGATAGATCAGCTTCATGTCCGCTTTGATCACCGGCAAAATATCGGGGCGGATCACTTTGATCACCACTTTCTTGCCGGTCGATTTCAGCGTGGCGGTGTGCACCTGTGCAATGGATGCCGACGCCAGTGGCTTGATATCAAAATCATCAAACCAGGTTTCAATCGGCGCGCCCATTGAGGCTTCAATCTGCGCTTTCGCTTTGACGCCATCGAAGGGCGCTACGCGGTCCTGCAGGATCGCGAGTTGATCGGCGATCAGCGGCGGGAAGAGATCCCGACGGGTCGAGAGCATCTGCCCGAACTTGATCCAGACCGGACCCAGTTGCTCCATCGCCATGCGCATACGTGCGCCGATGGGTTCATGCTGATGCAGATTCGGGATCCAGAAAACAGAGCGACGCCACAGGCGAAACAGGAATGTGAGGCGTGTCTGAGGTATCAGTTCATCAAGGCCATAGGTCAGAAACACCTTCATGATCAGATATAAGCGGCGGATCTCTCCAAAACTCATTTTGCCTCCAGCTGCGCCAGACGCGCATCAAGCGCCTCAAGCGAACGTTCCATCGCGTCGACCTCCTCAGAAAACCAGGCTAATTCCAGTGAGCCAGGCGCAACACGCCACTCTTCGGTGATAGCCTGTCCGAGATAATCCTGGCGACGCTGCACTTCGCCTGTGAAAAAGCGGAATGCCTGTTGCGAGCGCTGACTGATGCCCTGTGCGGCGATATCGCCTACCCAGGGAGCCAGATATTCTGCCGGGTCCAGCTCAGCCAGATCCATCAGCGCGGAGAACTGCTGCACTACCTGCAGGTCGCCATCAACCTGCAGCTCACCGCTGCGAATCAGCGGCGTCAGCTGCTGGCGATCGCGCAGCTTCGTCAGCGTTTTCAGCGAGGTGATCACCGTGCAGTCACTGCTATCCTGCCAGTCCGATAACACGTCCAGTTGCTGTTCACTGAAAACCAGCACCAGCGGATAAGAGAACTCAGTCAGGCGCAGCGTCAGCACTTTGCCATTCAGACGTTGCCGCGCCGGTTTCAGGCCGCGATCGCGATAGAGAATACGGTTCAGCGCCGTTTCCAGGCCCGCGGTAATCAAGGGCATCAGGTTCATTACCATCTCACTCAGAACTTAAATCCACGATGCAGCGCGACAATGCCGCCGGTCATATTGGAGTAAGTGGTATTTTCAAAACCGACATCGTTCATCATCGCTTTCAGGGTCTCCTGATCGGGATGCATACGTATCGATTCGGCCAGATAGCGATAGCTCTCTGCATCCTGCGCCACCAGCTGTCCGATACGCGGCAGAATGTGGAATGAGTAAGCATCATACGCCTTGCTCAGCGGATCCAGCACCGGCTTAGAGAACTCCAGAACCAGCAGACGTCCGCCCGGCTTAAGGACACGGAACATCGAGGCCAGCGCTTTCTCTTTTTCCGTGACGTTGCGCAGACCAAAGGAGATGGTGATGCAGTCGAAATAGTTATCGGGGAAAGGCAGAGCTTCTGCGTTGGCCTGTACGTAACTCACATTGCCAACCACACCCTGATTGCGCAGCTTTTCGCGGCCCATCTTCAGCATGGAGCTGTTGATATCGGCCAGGACAACCTGACCGGTTTCGCCCACCAGGCGAGAGAATTTTGCGGTCAAATCGCCCGTACCGCCGGCCAAATCTAACACGCGCTGACCGCGACGTACGCCGCTGCTGTCAATGGTAAAACGCTTCCAGATACGATGGACGCCAAACGACATCAAATCGTTCATCAGGTCATATTTTGCCGCTACGGAGTGAAACACGTCCGCGACTTTGTCAGCTTTTTCGCTTTTGGCGACCGTCTGAAAGCCAAAATGGGTGGTTTCCTGCTGTGATTCATCTGCCATCGGTTTTACCTGCTCCACAAACAATACTTCCCGAAGTGTATCAGAGTCACGGAAGTCAGGCACGCTGCGCCCATACTATTCGTGGAGGCGTCTCACACGCGGCTCACTCTCATCCGCATCCCTGTCGTCATCTGCATCCTCATCCGCCCGGTTTTCCGGCATGGCGCGTTCGGCCAGTTGCGGGTTGATGGGCCGTTTGATCTCCACGCCCAGCGCCCGAAATCCCTCTGTCTGCGCAATCAGGTTGCCGCGCCCCTCTGACAGCTTTTTCATCGCCTCGCGATAGCTGTTTTGCGCCTTATCAAGACTGTGACCAATGCCGGTCATGTCATCGACAAACAGCCGCATCTTGTCATAAAGCCGGGTTGCCCGATCGGCAATACGCTGTGCATTGCGGCTCTGATGCTCATAGCGCCAGAGATTATTAATGGTTCGCAACGCCACCAGCAGTGTGGTGGGGCTGACCAGCATGATGTTCTGCTGCAGTGCCTCGCCAATCAGCTCAGGCTGGCGATCAATGGCCAGCAAAAAGGCGGGCTCAACCGGGATAAACATCAACACATAATCCAGCGATCGTAAACCGGGCAACTGTTGATAATCTTTTCGGCCCAGCAGACGGATGTGCGCCCGCATGGCAGCGACATGCTCCTGAATCGCCTGCTCACGTTCAATTTCATCTTCTGCATTGAAGTAGCGCTCATAAGCCACCAGCGTCATCTTGGCATCCACGACGACATCTTTGCCCTGCGGCAGACGCACTATTACATCCGGCTGCATCCTGCCCTGTTGTTCTGACTGAATGCTCACCTGGGTTTCATATTCATAACCTTCACGCAGTCCGGAGGCTTCCAGCACGCGGCCCAATACAACTTCACCCCAGTTACCCTGAATTTTGTTGTCGCCCTTCAGCGCTTTGGTCAGGTTTAATGCCTCCTGCGCCATCTGCGCATTCAGCTGCTGTAACTGCCGGATTTCATGGGTCAGGGTGTGGCGTTCACGCGCCTCTGCGCCAAAGCTCTCATGAACCTGACGACGAAAGCCATCAAGCTGCTCACGCAGCGGGCCAATCAGCCCATCCAGACTCTGGCGGTTTTGTTCATCGACGCGACGGCCGCTGTTTTCGAAAATACGGTTGGCGAGGTTTTCAAACTGGGCGCTGAGGCGTTGTTCGCTGTTGGTCAGCAGGCGCTGTTTCTCTTCAGCTGCGAAGCGGGTCTCTTCCAGGCGGATGGTCACTTCACGCAGTTCTGCTTCCTGCGCGCTGTTAACCTCCAGCTGATTACGCAGTTCACGATTGAGCTGTTCGCTTTCATTGCGCCAGTAATCAAGCTGTTGCAGTCGCTCATTGGCACCGCTTAGTGCGCCGTGAAGCTGACGCAGTTCCTGCTCACGCTGCTGCGTCTGCTGCTGAAGCTGTTCGATTTGCTGCTGCTGGCGCTGTTGCGCCTCTTCCTGCAGACGGCGCTCGGTCTGGAAACTGGCGACCTGATGACCGGCACGTAACTGTGCCAGCATCCAGCCAATCCCTAACCCGGCAAGCGCCAGACAGGCGCTGATGATGATGTGCTGATCCATGATTTCCCCGCGACTCAGGCTGCTGAGGGAAAAGGTAGAGTCGCACTGTATGAATGTCCAGACAATTTTAGCCAGACTCAGCGGCTTACAGAGCCGCCACCGTCAGCTTTCCAGCCTGCCACGCATCAATCAGGAAAAACGGCATCGGCAGCAGCCATTCACCGTTTTTGACCTGCGCCAGATAGTGCCAGGTTGTCTCGCCGGAGGTGATCGCGACGCGCTGCCGGTTACCGTCAGCGGCGCTGGTTTTACCGGTCATACTGGCAAATCCCGCATTACTACCAACGTGAAAATGCGGCGTATTCCAGCGCACAGGCGTATGGTCAGGCCACGGCTGGGCCTGATGGAAATGAAACAACTCATCATGGCTCAGGAGGCTTTCGCGCACAGTTGGCCACAGCGCTACCTTGAGGAAATACTGGTCGGTGAAGCGTTCACTACCCTGATACTGCGCGATGAAATCACGCATCGCCTGTTCCACACCCCGGAAGACGCCGTGACAGCCGCCCCACATCCCTGCCAGCAGCAGTTCGGTATGAGAGAAGTAGTCACGCATATGGTGGAACCAGTAAGGCGACGCCAGCCAGGCATTAACCGCCGCCGCTTCGCGCTCCGAGAGCAACGAGTCGGCATCGCGCACGATAAAGCGCTTCACCGCGGTGATCGTCGAGCACCAGAAAACGCCACAGGGTTGGATACAAAGTTTTTTCATGAGACATATCGACCAGCTGGACGTGCGACTGGTCAAGGCGCTGCCAGACATGCTGCGGCACGCTGTCATCAAGATAGATGCGACAGACCCAGCCGGGATAAAACTCAGGCGCGACTTCAACGTTTTTGATTAAGGTTTCGCAGTAACGTGGCTGATCGCCATACAGGCAGAAAGCAATGACATTCTGCTGCGGCTGACGGAGATCAACAGGCTCAGGTTGCGGAGCGGGAAAGGCCATGCGCTGCCCCTGACTGAAACGTGCATCAGAACGCATCAGCGACGCCAGACCGTAACGTGCGACTTCGTCCTTTTTATCCAGCCAGCCACACACTTCGGTCAGGCCATCCAGCCAGGTTTCAGAAGCTGTAGCCTGCACAGCGGGCGGTGACTGATAAATCTTCTGATAGATTTTGTACGCTTTATTGTACTGACCCAGACGCAGCAGACAAAGGGCGTAGTCGCTCAGCACCTGCATCTGGTTGGGCATTGAGCGCAGCACCTCTTCGCAGCACTGGGCTGCCAGCGCATAGTCGCCCTGTTGCATGGCGGCACGGAAACGTTCGGCACTGCGTTCCAGGCGGGCATTGAGTGCGGCAGGATTCGCGCCGGGGAGAGGACGTCGGACAGGAATGGTGTTGCGCATAAACACTCTCAGGTTTCACTGACGTTACGCGCCATTAACGACCGGCAGCAGGTTTTGAGTCTGGACAAAAACCTGCTGCCTGACGCGGCCTACAGCAAGCGACGCGCCGCTTCGACCACAATCTTCACTGCGTCACTTTCTGTCTGTTTCATGGTGACCGCATCCGGGATCTCTTTCTGCGTGCGGTTCACAATCACGCCCGCCACCATGCCGGCTCGCAGACCCTGGCTGGCGCACATGGTTAACAGTGTAGCGGATTCCATCTCATAGTTAAGTACACCCATCTCCTGCCACTCTTTCATCGAACCTTTAAAGCGGCTGACGACGCGGCCTGAAACAGTGTCGTAACGCTCCTGGCCCGGATAGAAGGTGTCAGATGAGGCGGTGATACCGATATGGGTCTTCGCGCCACAGGCTTCTGCGGCAGCAACCAGTGCGGTGGTACAGGCAAAATCTGCCACTGCCGGGAACTCCATCGGCGCAAAATGCAGGCTGGCCCCGTCCAGACGAACCGATGCGGTGGTCACCAGTACATCGCCAACATTGATATGTGGCTGGATCGCGCCAGTGGTCCCGACACGCAGGAAGGTGCGCACGCCGAGCTGTGCCAGCTCTTCCACCGCAATCGACGTTGAAGGACCGCCAATACCGGTTGAGCAGACCACAACGGGTTTACCATCAATTTTTGCCAGCCATGAAGTAAATTCACGGTGTGAGGCGAGATGCGTGGCATCTTCCATCAGTCCGGCAATTTTCTTCACACGCTCCGGATCGCCCGGCACAATCGCCAGGGTGGCGCCCTGCAGATCGGCTTTAGTCAGGCCAAGATGGAAAACGTCAGACTGTGTCATTTTTCAGACTCCTGTTAAGGGAAGGTATCGCGCCACTCTACGCCAGCACGCCCGATAAATATGTGACAGCATTCACTTAAGAAAATGAAAGTTACATTTCCAGACAGATTAAATGTGATTGATATCACACAATAACATCTTCCTGGTCCCGATAGCTCTTCGCGAGGCTGTGTCCGGGTCAGCGCAATGTTAAAGAGGAGGATGATTTTATTCGCTGCTGATTCTGTTACCCGACACCTGGCGCATATGCTTTGTCGCCAGGCTATAGTTACGTGATTGCGCAAATGCTTGCACGGAGAGAATAATGAAACCCAGTGATAATATGGCACAAAAACCGGCGACGGGCGGCTTTGCCCCTGCCGTGCAGCCCACCGCCTCTACGACCATCATTACCGAAAGCCCGGCCATTCACGCAGGTGAAACCTCGGTTCCCAGCCAGGGCGAAAACATGCCGGCATTTTTTGCAAAGCCTCACTCAGCGGAAGGCCCGTTGCCTGTTGTCCTGGTGGTGCAGGAAATCTTTGGTGTGCATGAACACATCCGGGATATCTGCCGTCGTCTTGCGCTGGAAGGCTATCTGGCGATCGCGCCCGAGCTCTATTTCCGCGAGGGCGATCCTTCTGAATACAATGATATCCCGACGCTATTCAGCGAGCTGGTCAGTAAAGTCCCTGACACTCAGGTGCTGGCTGACCTCGATCATGCCGCAAACTGGGCGGCGCGCAATGGCGGCGATATCCGTCGCATGGGCATCACCGGTTTTTGCTGGGGTGGCCGCATCAGCTGGCTCTACGCCGCGCATAACCCACAGCTGCGCGCCGCGGTTGCCTGGTACGGGCGACTGACCGGTGAGCGCACGCTGAAGCAGCAGAAGCATCCTATTGATATTGCGGTCGACTTGAGTGCCCCGGTGTTAGGTTTGTATGGTGGTCAGGATGACGGCATTCCACTGGAGAGCGTCGAGCAGATGCGTCAGGCGCTGCATGCCGCCAATGCAACCGCCGAGATCATCGTCTATCCCGAAGCGGGACATGCGTTTAATGCTGATTACCGTCCGAGCTATCATGCTGAATCAGCGAATGATGGCTGGCAACGCATGCTGGCCTGGTTCAGGCAGTATGGTGTGGCATCAAAATAAATGAAAAAGGGGCGCTTCTGCGCCCCTGATTTTACCCACCGGCCCCATTCCTACGCCGTCTCACCACGCAGTTTCTTCGCCGCCGTCACCATATTCGCCAGCGCCTGACGCGTCTCCGTCCAGCCACGCGTCTTAAGACCGCAGTCCGGGTTTACCCAAAGACGTGTTTCCGGAATCCGTTTCGCCGCCTTCCGCAACAGTGCTTCTATCCACTCCACGCTGGGAACATTGGGGGAGTGAATATCATAGACGCCGGGCCCGATTTCATTCGGATACTCGAAATCTTCAAACGACTCCAGCAGGTCCATGTCAGAACGCGAAGTTTCGATCGTGATGACATCCGCATCCAGGGCTGCGATGGCGTCCATAATGTCGTTAAACTCGCAGTAACACATATGCGTGTGAATCTGGGTTTCATCCCGCGCCACCGCCGCATTCAGCCGGAACGCTTCAACGGCCCAGTTCAGATAGGTCGCCCACTCAGACTGATGCAGGGGCAGACCTTCACGCAGCGCAGGCTCATCAATCTGAATAATCCCGATGCCCGCCTTCTCCAGATCTTCCACTTCATCACGCAGCGCCAGCGCGATCTGCTTAGCGATGATTTCACGTGACACATCTTCACGCGGGAATGACCAGCAGAGAATCGTCACCGGACCGGTCAGCATCCCTTTTACCGGCTTGTCCGTCAGCGACTGGGCATAGTGGGCCCACTCCACAGTGATCGCCTCCGGGCGACTGATATCGCCAATAATGACAGGCGGTTTCACACAGCGAGAACCGTAGCTCTGCACCCAGCCGTTCTGGGTAAAGACAAAGCCGTCCAGATGCTCGCCGAAGTACTCAACCATATCGTTACGTTCTGCTTCGCCATGCACCAGCACATCCAGCCCCAGCCGCTCCTGCTCGGTAATCGCCTGTTTAATGTGCTCCGCGATGCCGGTGCGGTAATGACTGCTGTCAAGACGGCCCTGTTTAAAGTCGAGACGCAGGCCGCGAATTTCAGTGGTCTGTGGAAAAGAGCCAATGGTGGTGGTGGGCCAGGCGGGCAGATTGAAACGCTGACGCTGCAGGACGGCGCGAACCGGGTAAGCACTCTGCCGCTCACTGTGCTGTGGCGTGATGGCCTCCAGACGCTGCCCCACCGCCGCATTATGCACCCGTCGGGAGTGAGCACGGGCCTGCACCGGCGCGCTCCAGGCGTCCAGCGCCGCCGCATCATTGTTGTTCAGAGCCTGACTCAGCAGCGAGAGCTCAGCACATTTCTGCAGCGCAAAGGCGAACCAGCTTTTGACTTCGTCATCCAGGCGGGTCTCGACACTCAGGTCGATCGGGCTGTGCAGCAGTGAGCAGGAAGATCCAATCCACAGCTGCTCACGCTCTCTGGTCAGCGGTTGCAGGCGACTGAACCAGCGGCTCAGATCGGCGCGCCAGACGTTACGTCCGTTGATCACGCCCAGCGACAGCAGCCAGCTGGCGGGGAGTTGCTGATTCAGCTGCTTAATATCATCATTGCCATGGACCAGATCGACATGCAGGCCCTGCACCGGCAGCGCACGAATCACATCAATGTTCTGGCCGATGCTGTCAAAATAGGTGGTCAGCAGCAGCTTGCTGTGGCCCTGCAGAGCGTCATACGCCAGCTGAAAGGCGTCGCGCCAGGTCTGCGGCAGCTCCAGCGCCAGGGCGGGTTCATCAATCTGTACCCATTCGATGCCGCGCTTTGCCAGTTCCGCCAGCACCTGCTGATAGACCGGCAAAATCGCCGCCAGCAGCGACAGACGTTCAAAGGGTTCACCTTTGACTTTACCCAGCCACAGATACGTCACCGGCCCGAGCAGCACCGGCTTAATGTTATGGCCCAGCGCCAGCGCCTCATCAACCTCGTCCAGCAGCTGAGTCCAGCTCAGTTTAAATGTCTGGCCCTGAGTAAATTCCGGCACGATGTAGTGATAGTTGGTGTTAAACCATTTGGTCATTTCTGCCGCCGCCGCGGGTTCGCCGGTCGGCGCACGCCCGCGCCCCACGCGAAACAGCGTATCCAGATCAACGGTGCCCTCTGTGTTCTGATGACGTGCAGGCACATTGCCCAGCAGCAGGCTGGTGGTCAGCACATGATCATACCAGGCGAAATCGCCGACCGGCAGCAGATCGACGCCCGCCTCTTTCTGCTGTTGCCAGTGTCGCGCCCGCAGCTCGCGGCCCGTCGCCAGTAGTGCCTGCTGCGTGCTGTCGCCTGCCCAGTAACTCTCCAGTGCTTTTTTCAGTTCACGGCGCAGACCAATGCGGGGAAAGCCGAGGGTATGGTTGAGGATAGTCATGTGCTGTTCTCCAGATAATCTTTCACTTTGGCTAAAATGGGCAGCCAAAGATGTTTAGCCGTCCAGATGTTTACACTGCTATAATCTGCGGGTACTGTATGTCTCTCAAGCGCAATATGTTCATTTTCGATGTGAAGGACTCTCATGATCGAACTCAAGCACCTGCGGACGCTTCAGGCTCTGCGCAATACGGGATCGCTGGCGGCGGCGGCGGCCCAGCTTCATCAGACGCAATCGGCGTTGTCTCATCAGTTCAGCGATCTGGAGCAGCGGCTGGGATTCCGCCTGTTCGTGCGTAAAAGTCAGCCGCTACGCTTTACGCCGCAGGGGGATATTCTGCTGCAGCTGGCTGAGCAGGTGCTGCCGCAGATTCAGCAGGCGTTGCAGGCCTGTCATGAGCCGCATCAGACCACGCTGCGGGTGGCGATTGAGTGTCACAGCTGCATTCAGTGGCTGACTCCCGCGCTGGACAAGTTCCGCCAGAGCTGGCCGCAGGTGGTGATGGATTTCAAATCAGGCGTGACCTTTGATCCGCAGCCCGCTCTGCAACAGGGTGAGCTGGATGTGGTGCTGACCTCCGACATTCTGGCGCGCTCGGGCCTGTTCTACTCGCCGATGTTTGATTATGAAGTCCGGCTGGTACTGGCGACGGACCACCCGCTGGCGCAGGTTGAGCAGATTTCGCCAGAAGATTTGGCCGATGAAGTGTTAATGATCTATCCGGTTCAGCGTCAGCGTCTGGATATCTGGCGTCACTTCCTGCAGCCAGCGGGCGTGAGTCCGGCTCTGAAAAGTGTGGATAACACCCTGCTGATGATTCAGATGGTGTCGGCGCGCATGGGGATTGCCGCACTGCCGCACTGGGTGGTGGAGAGTTTTGAGAAGCAGGGTCTGGTCGTTACCCGCACGCTGGGCGATGGCCTCTGGAGCCGTCTTTATGCCGCCGTGCGCGAAGGCGAGCAGCGTCAGCCTGTGCTGGAAGCCTTTATCCGCTTTGCCCGTCAGCACGCCTGCGAGCATCTGCCATTTGTGCGCGACGCCGCGCTGCCCGGTGCAGTATTACAGCGGTAATCCGGCGGGCACAAACCTGCGCGAACGCGGGCGAAATCCCCTATAATGCGCAGCCTGTCGACTGAACATGAGAAGATCTCACCATGACTAACAATGATATTCTGCGCAGCGTGCGCTACATGCTCAATCTGAGCGATGCCAAAATGGTGGAGATTTTTGCGCTGGCGCAATGTGACGTGCCGGTAGCGGATATTCAGGCGTGGCTGAAAAAAGATGACGATGCCGCGTTTCGTCCCTGCCCGGATGTGCTGATGGGTTATTTTCTGAATGGCCTGATCTTTTACCGTCGTGGCAAAAGTGAAGATGCGCCCGCGCCGTCCATAGAACGCAAGATGACTAACAATATCTTCATGAGAAAGCTGCGCATCGCTTTTGATCTGAAAACCACCGACATTCCTGATGTCCTGAAGCGCGTGAATTTTACTGTTTCACAGGCTGAGATTGGCGCGATTTTCCGCAAACCGGATCATAAGAACTATCGCGAGTGTGGCGACCAGATTCTGCGCAACTTCCTGAAAGGGCTGGCGATGATTCAGCGTCCTAAGAGTGAGAAGCCTGCCTGATATGGCGCCATCCAGTCGGAAATGGCGGGTTGCTGCGTAAAGACGGCGTAAATCCATCCCTGGAGCCTCGACCGCCGCATCCCTGCGGCGGACGCTTTACTTCTCAACCCGCCATCCCCTCCTTCATATTCGCTCTGAGTCCTTTGTTCAACTGCGATGATGCTGTTAAGTCTCCAGGGCTGGCGCGTCTGAAGAGCGAAGCGTCCGGGCCAGGGATGGCCCGGACGATCCACAGGGAGGTGAGATTCCTTCGCGATCGGACGCGCCAGCCCGGGAGGCCGCAGTCCGGCTACAGCAACGGTTTGTCCCAGCACCTAATGATTACCGGTCACTACGCCCCACCACCCACCGCTTATGCACCCACAGTGAGGCGAGGATCACCAGCGCGCCCGCAATAAAGCTCGGCCAGTGCGGCTTCTCCTGCCAGATAGCCAGATTCACCAGCAGCCCGGCGGGAACGTGCATGTTATTCATAATGCCCAGCGTACCGGCATCGACCTGCGTCGCACCGTAATTCCACATAAAATAGCCGAGACCGGAAGCTGCCACCCCCAGCCAGACCAGAATGCCCCACTGCAATGAAGTCGTCGGCAACTTCTGCGGGTTACCCCAGGCACACCAGGCGATCACCGCAATCAACACTGCCCCCAGATAGAACCAGGAGAAAGCGGTATGCTGCGGCATGGGTCGGGTCTCCTGCAGACGCTTATAACCTACCATTCCCGCCGCAAAGCAGATGTTTGCCAGCTGCACTAACAGCAGGCCAAACCAGAAATGATCGCTGACTTTGTCATAGCGAATAATGGCCGCGCCTGCCACCGCCAGCAACGCACTGAAGATATAGCCGATGCGCAACGGACGACGGCTGATCAGATCATAAATCAGCGTCACGTAGAGCGGGGTCATCACCGTAAACAGCAGGAACTCCGACACGCTCAGGTAGAGATAGGCTTCGAAGCTCAGCAGATACATCACGCCCAGCTGCAACATCCCCACCAGCATATAAAGCAGCAATGTCGAAGGGCGATGGCCGCGCCAGCGCAGGAAAGGGAGAAACACCAGCGCAGCAAGCGCCAGACGCATGAGCACAGAGAACCAGCTGTCTACCTGACCGGCAAGATACTCGCCAATCAGGCTGAACGAAAAGGCCCACAGAATGGTGGTAATAATCAATAAAAACACGGTGACGATCCCGAAATAAACAGGCCGTCAGTGTAAACAATGTGCAGCCCTCAGGCTGTTAAATCTGGTTGACATCTGATTACTAACCAGGCGATTAAAACGCCCGAAAAATGACTTGTTTACACTTACTGACATAAGCGGTGCCGGAATGGGTTTTATGCCAGATAAAATGCGCGAAATGATCCATCGGATGATCATATTCGCTCTCAACTGTAATAAAACTGTAACAAATGTGTCACTCATCACAGTAACGTTGCGCAACTAACACTATTCTTTGCGCGAAATGGAACATCCTGCGTCCATTTTTTTCTGCTCTTTTCCTGCCCCAACCTGCTGGGAATAAAAAACCATAATGTGCCCTGGAGGGCCTCACTGATGCTGAGCATTTTTAAACCTGCACCACGTCAGCCGCAGGTGGCGGAGGATCATGTCGATCCGCTCTACCGTCGCCTGCGCTGGCAAATTTTCATCGGGATCTTCTTTGGTTACGCGGCCTACTATCTGGTCAGGAAAAACTTCGCACTCGCCATGCCCTATCTGGTGGAGCAGGGTTTTTCACGTGGCGATCTCGGTTTTGCCTTATCCGGCATCTCCATTGCCTACGGCTTTTCAAAATTCATCATGGGCTCGGTCTCTGACCGATCAAATCCGCGCGTCTTCTTACCGGCTGGTCTGATTCTGGCCGCGGCGGTGATGCTGATTATGGGATTTGTCCCCTGGGCGACGTCCAGCATCATGGTGATGTTCGTGCTGCTGTTTGTCTGCGGCTGGTTCCAGGGCATGGGCTGGCCACCCTGTGGACGTACCATGGTTCACTGGTGGTCGCAGAAGGAGCGCGGCAGGATTGTCTCGGTCTGGAACTGTGCACATAACGTAGGCGGCGGTATTCCGCCTCTGCTGTTCCTGCTCGGTATGGCGTGGTTCAACGACTGGAAAGCAGCACTCTACATGCCGGCGTTTGGCGCGATTGCTATTGCGATTCTGGCCTTTGCGCTGATGCGTGATACACCGCAATCCTGTGGTCTGCCGCCGATTGAAGAGTACAAAAACGACTATCCGCCTGATTACGATGCCAGCCACGAAGAGGAGCTGACGGCAAAACAGATCTTCATGAAGTATGTGCTGCCAAACAAATTGCTGTGGTACATCGCACTCGCCAACGTCTTTGTTTATCTGCTGCGCTACGGCATTCTCGACTGGTCGCCGACCTATCTGCGCGAAGCAAAACACTTCACGCTGGATAAATCGTCGTGGGCCTACTTCCTGTATGAATATGCGGGTATTCCGGGCACGCTGCTGTGTGGCTGGATGTCGGACAAAGTGTTCCGCGGCAATCGCGGTGCAACCGGGGTGTTCTTTATGACGCTGGTGACCATTGCAACTGTGATCTACTGGCTCAACCCGGCGGGTAATCCTGGCGTCGACATGGCCTGCATGATCGTGATTGGCTTCCTGATCTACGGCCCGGTGATGCTGATTGGTCTGCACGCGCTGGAACTGGCACCGAAAAAAGCGGCGGGCACGGCAGCGGGCTTCACCGGCCTGTTCGGCTATCTGGGCGGATCGGTGGCGGCCAGCGCCATTGTCGGTTACACCGTCGATTATTTCGGCTGGGACGGCGGCTTCATGGTCATGATTGCGGGCTGTGTGCTGGCGGTTATTCTGCTGTTACTGACCATGGTCAGCGAACACAAACACAAAAAGACCCTCGCCTGACGGCCATAAAAACAGGGTCGGTTATCCGGCCCTGTTTTACGCTGACGGCTTAAGCCAGATAGAGCGTGCGAAGCATCTGCGGCACCGCATCATCGGCATTCGACCCAATCACATCCAGCGCTGGCAGCGTATCTTTCAACCGCTGATGGGCGTTCTGCATGATAAAGCCTTTACCCGCCATGCTCAGCATCTCCACATCATTCATGCCGTCGCCAAAAGCGATACAGCTTTTCAGCGTGTGGCCCAGCGTCTTCGCGACCGCCTCCAGCGCATGTCCTTTCGACACGCCACCCGCCATCACTTCCAGACAGGTTGGCAGCGAGAAACTGACATTAACCCGGTCGCCCCAGCGCGCTTCAATCGCCTGCTCCATCGGAATCAGATGCTCAGGATTTTCGCAGGTGAAGAAAACCTTGCTGATGTTATCAGTAGGCAACAGACCCGGCTCATAGACCTGATAGTTGAAGACCGACTCGCGGAAATAGTCCTGCTCCGCCGGGCTTGAACGGCTGACAAACCACTCATCGTCGCGGTAAACGTGCGTCAGAATATCACTGTGATGATACTGCAGACCAAACAGATCGCTGGCGATGCCCTCATCCAGATTATGACTGAACACCAGTTCGCCCTGTGCGTTGTGCACGCGCGCGCCGTTTGAGGTGATCATATAGGCAGGAATGGCCAGGCTGTCGCGCATCTGTCCGACATCAATATGATGACGGCCAGTGGCGAACACAAAGTGAATATCTTTCGCGACCAGCTGCTGCAGTGTTTCACGCGCAAAAGGGGTCAGACGATGTTCGGGAGAAAGCAGCGTGCCATCCAGATCGGATGCAACGATGTGATACATGAAAACCTCGGGTATCTGGTTCTGCCGGTTTAACCGGTCGGATAAAAAACGTCAGTGGTGCGATGAAAAAAAGTCGACCACTGCATTGAGTGCTTCGGCGCGCATCTCATCCTTTTCAAACAGGATCTCATGACGCGCACCCTCGATCACCCGTGGCTTATTGCCCTCACACGGATGACCCGCCGCGGCCATTGCGGCACAAAACAGATCCTGTGAACGATTGTCGACCACCCGATCGTCGCTGGCCTGTAACAGCAGCAGTGGCGTGGTGATTTTATCGACCTGACTGATAATATTGCGACCCGCATGGATGCCTTCACGCACCCAGTGGTAGGTTGGCCCGCCGACGCGAATCGCCGGATCGTCCGCATAAAATCGCAGGTTTCGCCGGTAACGCTCGGTGCTGTGCGTCAGCCGGTTAATGCCAAACGGGTGCGCGCGCCAGCGTCCGGTGCCGAGCGCATAGCCATCGCGCATAGCCGGACGTTTCTCCGCCCAGTCAAGAAGCCGATGGGCCAGAAATGAGGGCAGCGGCAAGGCAATGCCAAACATCGGCGCCACTAACGCTGCCGCATGAAACGCCTGCGGCTGACGCGCCAGGAACAGCGTTAAGATTGCGCCACCCATCGAGTGAGCCAGCGCATAGCGCTGCTGATAGTGACCGCTGACAATTTCTTTAAGATAGAGCGTTTCAAGATCGTCGACGTAATGGGTAAATTCTGCCACGTGACCGCGGTGTGAATCTTCCAGCAGGCGATCGGAACGCCCCTGACCGCGATGGTCCAGGATCACCACATCAAATCCGCAGTGAAACAGATCGTACGCCAGCTCAGGATATTTTATGTAACTCTCGATGCGTCCCGGCACAATCAGGATCACACGCTTATGTTGCGGCGATGTGAAGCGGACATAGCGCAGCGTCAGATTTCCTACGCCGGTAAACTCCCGTTCTTCACGACTGTGCCAGAAATCGAGCAGCGGCCCGGTGGCGAAGGCAGCAAAGGCTTTTTCACGTCGCAGCCAACTGGCTTTGTGTTGATTCATTCGCCCTCCTGATGACCGGATACTGAGTCATGAATGCCATGCGCAGGCCGTAGCGTCGCGCTTATTTCTGGCGTATTGTGTCACAATTCCGTTACTAAAGAGAGCCTGACCCATGACCATCGAATGGTGGCTGACCTATCTGCTTACCACCACAATTCTCAGCCTGTCGCCTGGCTCCGGGGCAATCAACACCATGAGTACCGGTATCAGCCATGGCTACCGTGGCACGGTAGCGTCCATCTCCGGTTTGCAGGTCGGCCTGGCACTGCACATCGTGCTGGTCGGTATCGGACTGGGCGCGCTGTTTTCACAGTCGTTGCTGGCGTTTGAAATTCTGAAATGGGCCGGTGCAGCCTATCTGGTCTGGCTGGGTATTCAGCAATGGCGCTCCGCAGGTGGCATCGATCTGGATGCGGTCGCCAAAGCGATGCCGCGTCGTCGCCTGTTTAAACGCGCCGTGCTGGTTAACCTGACCAACCCGAAAAGTATCGTCTTTCTGGCCGCCCTGTTCCCGCAGTTTATCCAGCCGCATCAGCCGTTGTTTATGCAGTATCTGGTGCTGGGCGTGACCACCGTAGTGGTCGATATCATCGTGATGATTGGCTACGCCACGCTGGCCACACGCATTGCTGGCTGGATTAAAGGCCCAAAACAGATGAAGTTAATGAACCGTATTTTCGGTGGTCTGTTTATGGCGGTGGGCGCGCTACTGGCCAGCGCCAGAAAGATCGCTTAAGGCCTTACGCGCCGACACGCTGAGGTCGGCGCGATCCTGCCCTGCATCACATTCTCCTTTTCCTGGCACCACTACGATGCGGTCAATGGCACCGCACGCAACACAATAATGCCCGGTTTTGATCGCATATACTCCCTGAATGGCGTATCGACCACTTTGCGATGAGCGGCCAGCGAAGAGGCGTTCCTGAACCACAACCGTCCATCATGCCAGACGGCAATCCCAACGTGCGACACATCCAGTCCCTGAGCGTTGGTATAAACGCCAATGTAATCGCCGGTCTGAATCTGCTTCAGTACCTGCGATGTGATGGCGCGGGCTGGGATGTAAGTAATGCGTCGGGGAACCACACCCAGACCGGGCAGCCTTTCTTTTCCGCTGACCTCACGATTCAGTTGCTTCACCACCGTCACCGCATCCGGGCTGAGTGTGCGGGTTATGTCAGTGGCATTACGCGGGCTTTCAGCAAACCAGTCGGAAAAAAAGTGACGCCGTTTCAGGTAGCTGACTTCTCCACCCGCGTAACGGGTGCGAACCAGGTTAGCCTCAAAGCTGGCGCGATCCTGACTGCGGCTTAGCGCCTGAACGTAATCAAGCAGCGTGAAACAATCCACTCCGTTGAAATTGATCACCAGCGCTTCTGGTGTTTCGGGTGAGCCGATCAGCGTATCCGCCTGATAAGGCGTACCGAGAAACGCAGCGGAGATCTGGTTAATTCTTTCGCCCTGCTGCTGCTCAGACACCGGAGGCAACTGCGCCAGGATGGCCGATACCCTGTCTCCCTTCACCTGGTCAGGAACGCGATAATGGACAGCCTCAGGCGCGGCGCAGGCGCTGATGCAGAACGCGATTAACAACACTAACAGGGGTTTTGTGTTCATTATCATCTCCATGAAAACAGAGTCCGTCGATACGACCATACCGGAGGTGAAGGTTTCATTAATCAAAGAAGGGTGACGATTTATACGCGGTTGTAACAGTGGGGCGTTAACAGGTGCAGTTTGTGACAGTCGTCACGCACGTGAAGTTCAGAGAGATACCACAGGCAATGAAGTTTTGCCGGATGCGCAATGCGCTCTCCGGCATAAAGGGATTACAGCGCTTAACGTGAAATAATCAGGTGGATACCAAAACCGGCAAACAGGACTCCTGCCATGCCATCGACCCACTTTGCCAGGCGCTGATATTTTGCGCGGATCCACGGTAGCGCAAAGATAGCCGCGACCAGAGCAAACCAGGCAAAGGTTTCACCAATAATCAACAGGAACAGGCCCCAGCGCTCTGCCGAACCCACATCATCACCGACGAACAGCGAGAAGACGCTACCGAAGTAAATAATCGCTTTAGGATTCGACAGGTTCGTCAGCAGGCCTTTGAGAAAGCTCATTCCGCGTTTCGGCAGCTCAACTACGGGCTCATCCTGCTGCGGCTGTTTGTGTCGCTGACGTGCCGAACACATCAGCTGCCAGCCCATCCACAACAGATAGAGTCCACCACCGACCATGATGACCTGATGCAGCCACGCCATTTTTTCCAGGATCAGGTGCAGTCCCATCAGCGCCACGCCCGCCCAGACAACGATACCCAGTGTAATACCCAGTACCCCCATCATCGCCTCTTTACGCGAGCGGCTGGCGGCGGTTTGCGATACGAAAAAGAAATCAGGGCCGGGGCTCATCAATGCCACCAGATGAACCAGCGCAACCGTTGCGAATAACATCAGCATAATCAGTGTCCTTTATTCTTCATCATCAAGATGCTCTTTGATCATCACCAGGAAAGGTTTGCCAAAGCGCTCCAGTTTGCGGTGGCCCACGCCGTTGACGCTGAGCATCTCCGACGCGCTGACCGGCATCTGTTCTGCCATCTCTATCAGTGTGGCGTCATTGAACACCACATAGGGGGGAATATTCTCTTCGTCGGCGATCGCTTTTCGCAGCTTACGCAGCTTGGCGAACAGCTTGCGGTCGTAATTGCCACCGAGAAACTTCGCCGGACTGCTGCTTTTTGTTTTCGCAGTAATCAATCGCGGCACTGCCAGCATCAGTGGCACTTCACCGCGCAGCACCGGGCGCGCTGCTTCGGTCAACTGTAACGCCGAATGCATAGCGATGTTCTGCGTCACCAGCCCCAGATGGATTAACTGACGTAACACACTGACCCAGTGTTCGTGGCTCTGGTCTTTGCCCAGTCCATAAACCGGCAGTTTGTCATGACCCTGTTCACGAATACGCTGATTATTAGACCCGCGCAGCACCTCAACGATATAGCCCATGCCAAAACGCTGACCAACACGGTAGATACCGGAAAGCGCTTTTTGCGCTTCAACCAGACCGTCATAGCGTTTAGGCGGATCGAGACAGATATCGCAGTTGCCGCATGGCTGCTGGCGACCCTCGCCAAAATAGTTCAGCAGCACCAGACGCCGGCAGGTCTGCGCTTCCGCAAACGCGCCCATCGCATTGAGCTTGTGGCGTTCAATATCCTGCAGCGGCCCTGGCACTTTCTCTTCGAGGCATTTACGCAACCAGGCCATATCGGCCGGATCGTAGAGCATCATCGCTTCGGCGGGCAGACCATCACGTCCGGCCCGGCCGGTTTCCTGATAATAGGACTCAATATTACGCGGAATATCGAAGTGAACGACAAAACGGACGTTGGGTTTGTTGATACCCATGCCAAAGGCCACCGTCGCCACCACGATTTGCAGATCGTCACGTTGAAACGCTTCCTGCACCCGGCCACGCTGTTCGCTATCGATTCCGGCATGATAGGCGCCCACGCTGAATCCACGGCTTTGCAGACGCGCGGCGGTGTCTTCCACCTTCGCCCGGCTGTTGCAGTAGATAATGCCGCACTTACCGCGCTGATCCTGAACGTAGCGCAGCAGCTGATCGGTGGGTTTAAATTTCTCCACCAGCGTGTAACGGATATTAGGACGGTCAAAGCTGCTGATCTGGATCAGCGGATCCTGCATGTGCAGCAGGTTAACGATGTCATTGCGGGTGGTTTCATCCGCCGTCGCGGTCAGTGCCATCACCGGTAATTCCGGGAAGCGCTGACGCATCTTTCCGAGTGCGCCATATTCCGGACGGAAATCGTGGCCCCACTGGGAAATGCAGTGCGCTTCGTCCACGGCCAGCATCGCGGGCTGCCAGTGCGCCAGACTTTCCAGGAAGTTATCCATCATCAGGCGTTCGGGAGCGATATAAAGTAGCTTAACCCGACCGGTACGGCAGTCTGCCATCACCGTCTGCTGCTGATCGCGCGTCATGGTGGAGTTGAGATACGCCGCCGCCACGCCATTCGCCAGCAGCTGATCGACCTGATCTTTCATCAGAGAGATCAGCGGTGACACCACCAGCGTCAGTCCCTCGCGCACCAGCGCCGGAATCTGATAACAAAGCGATTTCCCTCCGCCAGTGGGCATCACCACCAGGCAATCGCGCCCGCTTAGCGCCTGATGAATGATCGTCTGCTGACCGGGACGAAAATGCTGATAGCCGAAGGTATCCTGCAATACCTGCTGCGCCAGCGCTTCCTGATTGAGAACTGCCGAGGTTGCCACGCGATTCCTGTCTTACGTTTGAGATTAGAACAAGTCGTTAAGCGTTACACCCACACCCAGACGCGTCTGGCGATGGTTGTAATCGATCAGTGATTCACCGTAACCGCTAAATACCTGAGTATAGAAGCGGACATGCTCACTGATAGGGTAGCTCCAGCCCATTGTCGCGCCGCCATAACCGCTGTTCCAGTTATAGTTGCCCTCAACGCTGAAAATACTGTCGCCTAGCCGGTAGCCCACTTTGGCACGGTAATAACCCATGTATTTGGTGATATCAGGATTATCATCGCTGCTCTCCCCTTCCGGGATGCGATACCAGGGTTTGATTTCCGCCAGGAAGTTACCGTTCTCCGCCATCAGACGCGCATAAACACGGTTCCAGCTGCGTGAAGTCGGATCGCTTCGTCCATTGGACTGATGATTCAGACCCACTTCAACATCCCGTAAGGTCCAGCCCGCCAGTGAATAGTCGGTTGCCCAGCCGAGGAAGATCTGGGGTTCATAGTTGGTTTCGCGGAATGGCGAAGACTCCGCGCTATTCGACAGCTGCCACCAGGAACGCTGTGTATAAGAGGCCGCCAGGACGGAGTTGTCGCCCAGAATACCGCGCCATAACGGAAATGCCAGACTGAGCTGGAATTTCACTTCATCTTTACGGGCATTTTCTCCCCAGTTATAAGATGAGATCGCCTCTTTATTCAGATCGCTGGTATAGGTGTAGAGCAGATAGTTGTTCTCGTAAGGATAGAGAACAAACGGGTTGTCGTGCTTCTCCAGCAGGTTAGCAATAATGCTGCCCTGGACCTGTGGCGCGTCATGAACCTCTTTAATCTGGGCTTCATCCGCCTGCGCCAGCGCAGGAAATATCAACATTGCCGCCAGCAAGGCGCGATGCTTACGCATAGAATTCTCCGGTGAGCAACTGCGTATCAGAATAACTGAAAGGGTGTCGTAAAAAGCAGGCCATTCTACACACAAATGGCAGCGAGCATGAGTGCTGATTTCTTAAACTGGAAACACCCTCGCAGGCGTCATAGAATACACAACTCATTAACGTTCCGCGCCCCTCTGGCCCGATTTTTTCAGGACACATCATCATGTCATCACCCGTGCTGACACAGCAGGACGCTCGTAAGCTGGTCGGCGAAATTTTCGTTTATCACATGCCGTTTAATCAGGCGCTGGGCCTGGAGCTGCTGCGCCTTGACGCAGACTACGCAGAGATCAGTTTCAATAACAAAACCATGCTGGTAGGTAACCAGGCACAGCAGATTCTGCACGGCGGCGTTATCGCCTCGGTACTGGATGTCGCTGCGGGCATGGTCTGCGTCAGTAATGCGCTAACCCGTCAGGAGAGCATCACTGAGGAGGAGCTGCGCCAGCGTCTGTCGCGCATGGGCACCATTGATATGCGTGTCGACTATTTACGTCCCGGACGCGGTGAACGCTTCATCGCCACCAGCAGCCTGCTGCGTGCCGGTAACAAAGTCGGCGTGGCTCGGGTGGAGCTGCACAATCAACATGGCGACTACATCGCTACGGCGACTGCCACCTATCTTATCGGCTAACCACGACACTGAATGGATCGCATATGGATACGCAACAAACCCGGCAGGGCGTTGGCTTTGCACTGGGCGCTTACTTTATCTGGGGCATTGCGCCCGCCTATTTCAAGCTAGTGAAACAGGTTCCCGCGACAGAAATCATGACGCATCGTGTGATCTGGTCTGCGCTCTTTATGCTGTTGCTGATTACCCTGAGCCGCAGCTGGCCCGGTGTACGCAGCGTATTGCGCCAGCCCCGAAAAGTGCTGATGCTGGCGCTGACAGCAGTGACGATCGGCGGCAACTGGCTGCTGTTCATCTGGGCGGTCAACAATCAGCATATGCTGGAAGCCAGCCTCGGTTACTTTATTAACCCGCTGATTAACGTGGTGTTCGGCATGCTGTTTCTGCGCGAACGCTTTCGTCGCCTGCAGTGGCTGGCCGTACTGCTGGCAGCCGTCGGCGTGCTGGTGCAGCTGTGGCAGTTTGGATCGTTACCGATTATCGCGCTGGGCCTGGCGCTGAGCTTTGCCCTCTACGGTCTTTTGCGCAAAAAGATTCAGGTCGATGCGCAGAGCGGTATGCTGATTGAAACCCTGTGGCTGTTCCCGCTGGCGGCGATTTACCTGTTTGGCTTTGCCGACAGCGCCACCAGCCATTTATCGGCTAACCCGCTGAGCCTCAACCTGAAGCTGATTGCGGCCGGCATTGTTACCACCATTCCACTGATGCTGTTTGCGGCGGCCTGCAGCCGACTGCGACTCTCCACCGTGGGCTTCTTCCAGTACCTCGGCCCGACGCTGATGTTTGTCCTGGCGGTGGTGTTTTACGGTGAAACCATCACGCCAGACAAGCTGGTGACCTTTGCCTTCATCTGGCTGGCGCTGCTGGTGTTTGTCTGCGATGCGGTGGCGTTTTCATTCCGCTCCCGTTCCCGTGCGCGCGTAGCGTGAAATAAAGCGCGCTAAAGCCGGGCCGGTCAGCAGGATGGTAAAGAGACGCAACGTCTGCATCGCCATCACAAACGCCATATTGACCTGCGTGCCTGCAGCAATAATCGCCACCGTGTCCAGTCCGCCTGGACTGGTGGCGAGATAAGCCGTCATCAGATCGATATCCAGCATTCGGGTCAGCATCCACGCCAGCCCGCCACACAACAACATCAACCCGAAGATCGAGGCCAGCATTTGCGGCAGCGTGCGCAGTGCCAGCAGAAAAATCGGGCGGGTGAAACGCAGTCCCACGCTCCAGCCAATCAGCGCATAGGCCACGGCCAGCAACCATTCCGGCACCTGTAATATCGCGATATGACTGCTGTTCAGTGCCGCACCCGCCAGTGCGGGCAGCAGCAACGCGCCAGAAGGAATGCGCAGTCGTGTGCCCAGCCATGCACCCAGCAGCATGACGACCAGGGTAATGGCAAAACCGCGATTCAGCGCCGGAAACCAGAGCAGCGACACGCTGTGTGCTTCATCGCCCAGCCCGATGCGCGCCACCAGCGCGGCCGCCGAGGCGACAAACAGCACCCGCAGATACTGCATAAACGCCACCAGCCGGACGTCAGCGCCAAAGTCACCCGCCATCGCCACCATGGCCGATGCTCCCCCCGGCGACGATCCCCATGCGCCGGTCGGGCCAGGCAGATGACTGAAGCGCACCAGCAGAAAACCGGACAAGCCACTGGCCGCCAGCGTCAGCAACAGCACCGCCAGTACGATCGGCCAGTCCTGAATCAGCGGTGTCAGAATTGAAGGTGACAGGCTTTGCGCAATCATGCAGCCCAGAACGGCCTGAGCAACCAGGAAGAACCGTTTATCAATGCGCAGCGTGGCACCTGATAGCCCCATCACCACGCCCACGATCATCGGTCCCAGTAACAGCGCGGCAGGCACATGAAAATAGTGCAGCACCGCACCCAGCATCACTGAGACCAGCAACAGCAGCGTCCACTGCGCGCGCAACGAAAAAGCGTCCATAAGAAGTTAATTATTTGTAAAAACAGGAGGGTCAGAGTACGCAGAAACGGGGATGAGAGCCAGCAAAACGGGCCATCTGAGATGGCCCGTGGCTGTTTTAAAGCCAGTTTTTACGCTTGAAGTAGAGATAAGGTGCCAGTCCGGCAAGAATCATCAGGCCGATAGCCGCAGGATAACCAAAGCTCCACTTCAGTTCCGGCATAAACTCGAAGTTCATCCCGTAGCTGGAAGCCACCAGCGTTGGCGGCAGAAATACCACGGAGACCACGGAGAAGATCTTGATGATGCGGTTCTGCTCGATATTGATAAAGCCCATTGCCGCCTGCATCAGGAAGTTCACCTTCTGGAACAGCGATTCGTTATGCGGCAGGAGCGATTCGATATCGCGCAGAATTTCACGTGCCTGCTCCAGCTGATTGCCCGGCAGGCGCGCTTTACGCACCAGGAAGTTCAGCGCGCGCTGGGTATCCATCAGACAGAGGCGCACTTTCCAGCCGATATCTTCCAGTTCCGCTAACCGCGACAGCGCCTGATCGTACTCTTCGCCCTGCTGACCTTCCATGATCACCCGGCTGAGTTTCTCCAGCGCGCTGTAGATGTTCTCGATTTCATCGGCAAGCTGTTCGATTTTGGTTTCAAACAGGTCGAGCAGCAGCTCAAAGGCATTGCCGTCGATCAGCGTCTGGTTACGGGCGCGCATACGATAGAGGCGAAAAGCGGGCAGTTCGCGTTCGCGCAGTGTATAGAGGCGGCCTTCACGGATGGTGAACGCCACAGTAGAGTTACCGGCGTGATCGTCAGCATCTTCATAGAAGAAGAAGGAGTGAATATGCAGACCATCTTCATCTTCGAAGAAACGTGCTGAGGCCTCAATGTCTTCCAGCTCAGGCCGTGTTGCCAGGCTCTGACCCAGTTCTGACTGCACCCGATCACGTTCGCCCTCTTCCGGTTCAATAAGATCGACCCAGACGGAGGTGGTCAGTTTGTCGTTTTCGTCTTCCAGCTCCAGTCGCGTCAGGCGGCTGTGATCCAGTTTAAATGCGCTCAGCATAGCAATACTCCCCATTGCAGACTAAATGGGACAAGGCAGTCCGCCGTTCCTCAACATGGAACGTGCGGCCTGAACACGGAAACAGAGTTTCAGAGATAAATCAGTGCTGACTCGTGCGACGGAATCAAAAAGGGAGGTCGCTGATAACCGCTAAGGCTACCCGCGTAAAGAGGTAGCCTTAGATGTTATTCCTGGTATCCAGGTCATTGAGCCAGCATCGACTGGGCGTGTCCAAGGCATTGTCCTCTCATGATAATAGTGGGCGCATGTTACGCTGAGACGAAAAAGCCGTCAACCGCACGCTAAAGCGTTTCCAGCTTTGCGTAAGCCGCCACCAGCCACTTGATTCCCTGCCCCTGAAACGCCACCTGCAGGCGGCTGTGTTCACCGCTGCCTTCCAGATTAATGATGGTGCCTTCGCCAAATTTCGCGTGATGAACACGCTGACCCAGCGCGAATCCGCTGTCATTTTTGGTCACCGGGGCACCCATCCGCTGATGGTTTACCGGACGGCTCACGCTGGCGCGCAGACGCACTTCTTCGATGCACGCTTCGGGCAGTTCGCCGATGAAACGGGAAGGCCGGTGATACACTTCCTTACCATAGAGTCGGCGGGTTTCAGCGTAGGTCAGTGTCAGTTTCATCATGGCACGGGTTACGCCGACATAAGCCAGACGACGCTCCTCTTCCAGACGGCCGCCTTCATCCAGCGACATCTGGCTCGGGAACATCCCCTCTTCCATGCCGACAATAAAGACCTGGCTAAACTCCAGCCCTTTCGCCGAGTGCAGCGTCATCAACTGAACCGCATCCTGCCACTTGTCCGCCTGACCTTCACCCGCTTCAAGGGCGGCATGGGACAAGAAGGCCTGCAGCGGCATCAGATCTTCATCTTCGTCCTGATAGCTGAACTGGCGTGTTGCCGTCACCAGCTCCTCAAGGTTTTCGATACGCGCCTGGCCCTTCTCACCTTTTTCCTGCTCATACATCAGCCACAGGCCTGAGTCTTTAATGACCCGGTCAGTCTGAACATGCAGCGGTAAATCGGCGGTTTCGGTAGCCAGTGAATCGACCAGCTCACAGAAGCGTTGCAGCGCAGACGCGGCACGGCCAGCCAGCGCGCGGCTTTGCAGCAGTTCGCGCGTGGCCTGCCACAACGTCATCTGACGCTCACGGGCGGTCTGACGTACCACGTCGAGCGTGCGATCGCCCACGCCACGTGTCGGGGTATTTACCACGCGCTCAAAAGCCGCATCGTCATTGCGGTTCGCCATCAGACGCAGATAGGAGAGCGCATCTTTGATCTCCTGGCGTTCGAAGAAGCGCATGCCGCCATAAATACGGTACGGCATGCTGCTTTGCAGCAGCGCCTCTTCCAGCACACGCGACTGGGCGTTGCTGCGATAGAGAATGGCGCAGTCGTTGAGCGCGCCGCCGTTCTCCATCCAGACCTTGATGCGGTTAACCACAAAGCGTGCTTCATCCAGCTCATTAAAGGCGCAATAGATAGAGATTGGTTCGCCATCGCTGCCTTCGGTCCAGAGCTCTTTACCCAGGCGGCCATTGTTGTTGGCGATCAGGGCGTTGGCGGCTTTCAGGATGTTATTGGTTGAGCGATAGTTCTGCTCCAGACGAATGGTTTCCGCGCCAGGGAAATCCTGCAGGAAGCGCTGGATATTCTCGACCTGCGCGCCGCGCCAGCCGTAGATAGACTGGTCATCATCGCCTACGATAATCACACGACCGCTGTCACCCGCCAGCATCCGAATCCAGGCGTACTGAATGTTGTTGGTATCCTGAAACTCATCCACCAGCACGTTGGTAAAACGTTCGCGGTAGTGATTAAGAATGTGCGGCTTGTTGAGCCACAGCTCATGGGCGCGCAGCAGCAGCTCAGCGAAATCGACTAGACCGGCGCGATCACAGGCTTCCTGATAGGCCTGATAAATGCGCAGCCAGGTCTGCTCAATCGGATTGCCGTAGCTTTCAATATGCTTTGGCCGCAGGCCTTCATCTTTTTTGCCGTTGATGTACCACATGCCCTGACGCGCAGGCCACTGCTTGTCATCAAGGTTCATGGATTTAATCAGGCGCTTAAGCAGACGCAGCTGATCTTCACTGTCGAGGATCTGAAAATCCTGCGGCAGACCGGCATCAAGATGGTGAGCGCGCAGTAAACGGTGCGCCAGGCCGTGGAAGGTGCCGATCCACATCCCGCCCTGACTGGTGCCGATCAGATGCTCGATACGGTGACGCATCTCCGCGGCCGCTTTGTTGGTAAAGGTCACCGCCATAATTGAATAGGGAGAGCAATTCTCCACCGACATCAGCCAGGCAATGCGATGCACCAGCACCCGCGTTTTACCACTGCCCGCGCCTGCCAGCACCAGCAGGTTACTGCGCGGAGCCGCAACGGCAGCGCGCTGATTGTCATTCAAACCATCGAGCAGTTCAGAAACGTCCATAAGCACCGTTTACCAGAGAAAAAGCGTCGTCGTCGCGCTGATTATTCCGCCTGCCGCAAGACAGTATCGCTGCCCGTCAGGCGGCGACACAGATGCCAGATTAGCGACGGCGGCAAAGCAGAAAAGAGGAGACGACTGGATAAATTTACAGCCATTATAGCAGTGAGGTGAGTGATGCCAACCGCGAAATTTCGACATGCGGCAACAGGCGCGCATCCGGGATATGCATCAGGTTGCCCTGCCGCAGGTTAATCCAGCAGGCCTGCAGTCCGCAGCGCAGTGAGCCCGCGACATCGGTTGTGAGGTCATCACCGACATGCAGAATATGATGTGGTGCGATATCAAGGCGTTGCGCGGCAAGCTGATACATATCCTGCCACGGCTTGGCGCGCCCATCCGGCCCGGCCCGCAGCGTAAACTGAAAGTAGTGCGCAATGCCCATTTTTTCCGGGCAGGCGTTACCGTTGGTGACCGCCACCAGCGGGATTTTTTCCGCCAGCGCTTTTAGCGTCTGATACGTCTCATCCGGCATCTCGACCTGACTCCGCCACTGATGAAAGACCGCCATGACATCTGCCGCGCCCGCTGTCGCTTCAGCGGCCGAGAGGCCGACATTCAGCATCGCCAGCTCTACCGAACGGCGTCGCCACTCCGATACATCATGATAGATTTCAGGCTCACGCTGCAGCAGTTCGTCACGTAACTGCTGATAATCCTGCGGCGTGAAGTCACGCAGCGCCGGATGAAAAGCCTGCAACGCCGCATGGGACTCCAGCGTGGTACGACGAATCACCGGGTAGTTATCGTAGAGCGTGTCATCAAGGTCGAAGCTCATAGCTTTAATGGCCGATAGCGGACGATAAAACTTCATTCGTTCTTTCCTCGTTTGGCGCGGGGATGCGCAGCATCATACACCGAAGCCAGATGCTGGAAGTCGAGATGGGTGTAGATCTGGGTCGTCGACAGATTCGCATGCCCCAGTAACTCCTGCACGGCGCGCAGGTCGCCGCTGGACTCCAGCAGATGGGTGGCAAAAGAGTGTCGCAACTTATGCGGATGGATATGGCTCGCCAGACCCTGTCTGATGCCCCATTCGGCAAAGCGCTTCTGTACGTTGCGGGGCGAAATGCGGTTGCCGCGTGTCGACAGAAACAGCGCATCATCCTGGGCACCGAACGTTTCACGCAGCGGCAGCCAGTGCTGGATCCAGGTGACGGCCGTGCGGCCAATCGGAACCCGGCGCTCTTTGCTGCCCTTACCCACGACCCACACTTCACCGCAATCGAGATCGACATGGCGGCAATCCATATTGACCAGTTCGGAGAGACGCAGACCGCCGCCATACATTACTTCCAGCATCGCCCGGTCGCGCACCGCCAGCGGATCGTCAAGGTCGATCTCCAGCAGCTGATTCACTTCATCAACATCAATATTTTTGGGCAGATGCCGTGCTTTACGTGGCGTCATTACCCCTTTGGCAGGATTAGCGGAGAGCAAACCCTGACTCACCTGCCAGTCGAGGAAACTGCGCAGCGCAGAGAGGCGCAGCGCCAGGCTGCTGGCAGAGAGTCCGGCACGACGGCTACGCGCCGCCATGCTGCGCACCTGCGCGGGTTCCAGCTGTGCCCAGCTGCTGAGCTTCATCTCGTCAGCAATCGCCACCAGCGCGGCAAGCTGTCGCGCATAACTGCTCTGGGTTAACGGACTCAGCTGGCGCTCCACTTTCAGGTAGCGCAGGAATCCGTCGACAGCCTCCAGCAGCGTGCTACTCATGCGCGCTCGACCCAGCGGGAAAGCAGATCAGGCATCATCTGCGACAGGTGCTGCAACAGCAGTGTCCCCATACCCGACTGGTAGTGCTGGCTGTCGCGACTGCTGAACACCAGCACGCCGAGATCGCCCTCTTCGCCCATCAGCGACATGGCCACCGAACCGATCGCTTTTGCCTGCGGCAGCAGCAGCAGCAGTTCCGGGCCATTAATGTTGCCGAGATAGTGATGCTGGTTACCGAAGCGCTGAATACGCAGCGGTTCAAACGCCTGACGCGACAGGCTCAGCTGAAAGAAATCGGAAGGCGCGCCCAGCAGCCATTTATCACTAAACAGCCGCACATTGGCACCTGCCAGGCCCAATTCACGTGCCCAGCGGTGCAGTCGGTTGAGCATATCCTGCAGCGAATCAGCCGCTGCCAGATGACTTTCCAG
Source organism: Pantoea jilinensis (assembly GCF_019104105.1). Lineage (NCBI taxonomy): Bacteria > Pseudomonadati > Pseudomonadota > Gammaproteobacteria > Enterobacterales > Erwiniaceae > Pantoea > Pantoea jilinensis. The sequence continues at coordinate 3,905,952 of NZ_CP077746.1, forward strand.
CGACAGCAGACGGTCAAACAGTTCGTGGTTAGCGCTGGCCTGCTCCATCAGCAGCGTGATCTCTTCTTCCAGCCGCTGAATGTGGTTGCGTTGCCGCGCCATGTGCCACTCGACCAGCGACACGCTGCCGCGCACCGGATGCGGCACCGCCATCTGTTCAACTGCGCGGGCATTGCGGATAAAGAAATCGGGATTCTGCCGCAGATAATCACTGACGGCCTGATCGTCCAGCAGAACCGAACTGTCAGTCTGCTCTTCGATATTTTTCATAGATGAATAAACCCATCGTAGACGTGTGTCGCAGGCCCGGTCATATAGAGCGGCTGACCGGCACCTTTCCAGGAGATATGCAGCGTTCCACCAGGCAGATCGACACGGACGTTAGGTGCCAGAATGCCCTGCTGAATGCCGCATGCAACGGCAGCACAGGCGCCACTGCCGCACGCCTGTGTTTCACCCGCGCCGCGTTCATAGACGCGCAGGCGGATATGTTCGGGATTGATGATCTCCATAAAACCCACATTGACGCGATCCGGGAAACGCTCATGGCTCTCCAGAATCGGGCCCAGCAGTTCAACCTGCGCGGTTTTCACACTTTCAACCTGGATGACGCAGTGAGGATTACCCATCGACACCGCACCCAGCATTACCGTCTGTTCGGCAACGCGCAGCAGATAGAGGTTTTCGGCTTTGTTGGCGCGGAACGGCACCTGCTGAGGCTCAAAGTTGGGCTCGCCCATGTTCACGCGCACCTGGTCATCCGGCGTCACGGTCAGGACCATACGGCCATTTTGCGTACTGACCCGGATATCGGTCTTGTTGGTCAGCCCTTTGAGCTGAACAAAGCGGGCAAAACAGCGCGCACCGTTACCGCACTGAGCCACTTCACTGCCGTCGGCGTTGAAAATGCGATAGTGGAAATCGAGATCGGGATCGTAAGGGGGTTCAACAATCAGCAGCTGATCAAATCCGATCCCCAGATGACGATCGGCCAGCCGGCGGATCAACTCCGGCGAAAAAAAGACGTTTTGTGTCACTGCATCCACAACCATAAAATCGTTGCCGAGACCGTGCATTTTGGAGAACTGCATTTTTTGCTCCGCCGGATAAGCCATCAGATTAGTTCGCTTGTACGCCTGAGTTGCCGGTAACCAGTCCGCCCACATCGGCTTTTTTGGCATCCGCTTTCTGGCGTTCGGTCGGCGATTGTTGTTTCTTCGGCTGATCCTTCGGCGGGAAGTAAAGCGGTCCTTTCAGACCACAACCTGCAAGGCTGGTTAGAGCCAGTGTCACGGCCAACAGGCTTATTACTTTCTTCATTCTTTATGCTCTTCATGTCCTTTACCTGGATGCTTATCATCGCAGTTGAAGGTGGAAAAGCAACAGGAAATCCCCGCTAATAGCGTGAACCGGGTGACAAGCCAGAAAGATAGCGGCCACCTGCAGAGCGCAGGCAGGCCGTCAGCATCAATGCACCTGATAGCGCGGTTGATAGTCGCTGTTGTCGTTGTCAGGCTGCGTCGTACACAGCTGCGTCAGCGTCTGACTACGGAACGGAATCACCTGGAATCGCTCACCCGTGTTCACAATCTGATAGAACTGCGGCAGGTTAAAGTTGATAAAGCTCGACCCATAGGTGAAGCGATCGTGCGATGAGGAGTAGAACCGACTGACGTCGCGCACCAGCTCCTCTTTGCTGCCTTCACAGTGATGATAGACCTCAACCCGATTGGTCTCATCGAGAATGTAGATATTGAAGCCGCGCTCATCCGTGGTGTTTTCAAAGAAGAACTGAATGATGCCTTCGCTGGCATAGCCGTTAACAACGGGTGGCAGCGGCGTCTGATTCGTTTCGACTTTAATAGAGAGTCCATGCAGCTTGTTGTTGGAGATCGCGCCATAAAACTCAACGGCATTTTCCAGCTTCTGCACAGAAACACTCATACGTTCAAAGAACAGACCCCAGGTCTGGCCTGCCATGCGCAGCGCTTTAAAGCGGCCCGGCTCCTGACGTGTGCTGGAAAGGCGCAGCTCAATGCACTCTGAGACCAGCTGCTGCACGCGCGTGCGGATCAGACCGCGCAGGTGCTGGCTGTAGCAGAACACTTCCACCGTATCCGGCGGTGCGGCATCCTGATGCATCTTGCCAAGAATGGTTTTCAGTCCTTCGATCATCGCCTGTTCGCCGCTGAAATGCAGTGTACGCACCTCATTCCAGGAGTTGCGATAGAGCAGATCGATACTGCCAATCAGGCACTGCTGCTGCTGACCAAAGCTAAAAACATCCAGCTTGCGGAAGTCGAAGTGCACCACCTGGTTGCGGAAGGCCGCTGTCGGGTCATGCTCAAGGTTAACAATAATCGCCAGGTGACGAATTTCACACGGGCTGTAGAGCGCTTTTGGTGTCGGCGAAGGCAGACGCAGCGGGAAGTGGCTGGAAACATCGTTGACCAGCTCCTGCAGACGCGCCAGATCGCAAATCTCATTGCCTTTAATATGCAGCCGGGTTTTGCGGGTCAGCAGACCATTAAACCACGCCCACGCCACCAGCTTGTTCAGGTAGCGGTTATATTCCAGCGGCTGATGGCTGATGATCGAATCCATATCCGGTGCCTGGTTATAGAGATACCAGCCGGAACGGTTGGCACGGCCAGGTGGGACATGAATAAAGGTCAGATTCGGTTCAGAGAGATCGGGCGAAATCTGCGGGTTCACCAGCGTCACTTTGCCCGGCAGCGCTTCAAACGCGGCATACAGTTTACGGGTTAATACACCGATATCCTGCGGGCTGGCGCTAACGCTTAAGTTATTGCGGCGGGCAAAGCGGATCAGGTTGCGATAGCTTTGCATCATCGCATCCAGTAATTCGTTATGGGCTTCGCGCACCCGCTCAATTTTCCACTCGGCGCGGTTGTCCAGAACGGCAATCTTCTCTTCGTTCCAGCCCCACTCTTTGACCAGCTGCGATAAAATCTCGCGACGCCAGCCGGTGCGATGATGATGATCTTCGGTGCTGAGCTTTTCACATACTTTGAGATAGAAGCAGCGACGAACCAGATCAAGACGCGGCTGATCGTCAACGCTGGTGAGATAGTGCGTTACGCGTTCCAGCATCATGCAGTAAGGATCGAGTCCGAAGCAGATGATTTCGCCGTCGTGCAGGCGCTGTTTGATATCCATCGCCAGCAGCTGCGTGTTCGGGTATTCCCAGCTATAGGCTTCCAGCAGCAACGTTTTCAGTACGGCTTTATAAGGCGAGTCGATGCTTTTATAGAGCTGCCACAGACTGGCACCAAAATACTCTTCAGCAGACAGCGTACCGAGGCCACCCAGATCGAGCCACTCATTGGGGGTCAGCACGCCTTTCGCGTACAGCGACATCACGTAATCGTCATAGTGATGCTCTTCTTCACCCGGTACCATATTCCACAGGAGACGTTTGCCCGCCATACGAACCGCAGTACGGTAAAACTCATCCAGCAGCAAAATGTGTTGGGTTGAGCCGCAATCTTCACCGCCCAGGCTGCCGCTTTCATTGTGACGGAAGCGGTTCTCATCAATCAGGAAGAAACTGACTTCCACACCCATTGAGACGCACCACTTCTGCAATAACGTACATTTGCGCTGCAGATTCAGGCGCTCTTCATTATCAAGCCAGGATTGATGGCAGACCCAGATATCGAGATCCGAGACGCTATTCTGGCCGACAGACGAGGTGCTGCCCATGGAGTAAATGGCGGTGATTGGCATCTCGCCTTTCGGCGCATCGGCATGGCGCAGGTCGCTGTCGCCGGTGAGATCGGCCAGCAGCTGGCGCTGATTTTCATCAGGCGTGTAGAAGCTGATGCCATATGGAACGCTACCTTCAAGGTAACCCGGCATCTGAGGATGTTGATAATGTAATAAGGTTGGCAGCAGACTGTAGACGCGCTGAAAAGCGGGTCCCATAGCAGCCAGCGCACGATCAACGCGCAGCTGGTTGATTGCATCCAGTCTCTGTTTCAGTGTCTCAATGTAGAGGTACAAGACGTTTCGCCTGATTGTCCCAGTGTTTAAGCACCCTGTTTCCACGCTCTGCCGCTTATTAAAGTAAAAAGTGGGCAGATAATTGCTGGAAACGTGATCAATCTAACACTCGCCAGATTGACCGTAAAGAAAGTTGCGCTACTTAACAGTTTAGCACGTTCTTACCAGCTTCCCGCCTTTTCAGCGCTGGTTCCCACGTTATGGCTTGATAATCCGGGCCTGAAACCGTGCGCAGGCCCTTTTCAATCCGTTGAAACTGACAGTATTCATCCAGAGATGATAGGATATTCAGTGAACGATAAAAATGGTTAACAGCATGTTAGACAAAATTTTCAGAATTGCTACAAGACAAAGCCCGCTCGCATTATGGCAGGCACATTATGTACAGCAACGCCTCATGAGTGCCCATCCGGGACTTCGCGTTGAGCTGGTGCCTATGGTCACGAAAGGTGACATTATTCTTGATACGCCGCTGGCAAAAGTGGGTGGCAAAGGACTGTTTGTCAAAGAGCTTGAGCTGGCGATGCAGGATGGCCGTGCCGATATGGCTGTGCACTCCATGAAAGATGTGCCGGTCAGTTTCCCTGAAGGTCTGGGCCTGGTGACCATCTGCGAGCGCGACGATCCGCGCGATGCGTTCGTTTCCCATCATTATGACTCTATTGACGCGCTGCCACAGGGAGCCATTGTCGGCACCTCCAGCCTGCGTCGTCAGTGCCAGATTAGTGCGCGCCGTCCGGATCTGGTGATCCGTTCGCTGCGGGGTAATGTGGGCACCCGTCTCGGCAAGCTCGATGCCGGAGAGTATGACGCGATCATTCTGGCCGTTGCCGGGCTGAAACGCCTGGGACTGGAAGATCGCATTCGCCAGGCAATGCCTGCCGAAGTTTCCCTGCCCGCCGTGGGTCAGGGTGCGGTCGGCATTGAATGCCGTCTGGACGACAGCGTCTTAATTGACCTGTTACGGGCACTGAACCACGATGACACCGAAGTCTGCGTCAGAGCGGAACGCGCCATGAATACCCGCTTAGAGGGTGGCTGCCAGGTACCCATCGGCAGTTTCGCGGTACTGGAAGGCAATGACCTCTGGCTGCGCGGCATGGTCGGCGCACCAGATGGCCGGGTGATGGTCAGCGGCGAACGCCGGGGTCCACGCGCGCAGGCAGAACAGATGGGCATTTCACTGGCCGATGAACTGCTGAATGGCGGCGCACGTGAAATCCTGAAAGAAGTTTACCAGGGGCAGCCGCCGGCATGACCATCCTGGTGACGCGCCCGGAACCCGCAGCGGCAGAGCTGGTATCGCGCCTGCATGCCCTTGGCAAACAGGCGTGGAGCCTGCCGCTGATCGAGTTCGCACCGGGCGCTGACCTCGCCTCTCTGCCCCAGAAGCTCGCCGGACTTCATGCTGGCGACCTCGTCTTTATCCTTTCTCAGCAGGTTATTCACTACGCGCAGCACGCGATCAAAGCATGGCCCACTGAGCTGGACTATTATGCAATTGGTCGCAGCACCGCACTGGCGTTTCACACCGTCAGTGGCCAGCAGGTGACCTGGCCACATGCTCATGAAACCAGTGAGGAATTGATCCAGATAAACACGCTTCAGCAGATTTCCGGTAAACGTGCGCTGATCCTGCGAGGCGATCCCGGACGCGAGTTGCTGGCAGAGACCTTAACCCGGCGAGGTGCTGAGGTGACGTTTACTGCCTGCTACCAGCGCTGCCAGAAACATTATGATGGACCCGTTGAAGGCCGCCGCTGGCGCGATCGCGGCGTCTCGGTGCTGGTGGTGACCAGCGGTGAAATGTTACAACAGCTCTTTTCGCTGTTCCCCGCGGTTGATCGTGAGGAATGGCTGCTCCACTGCCGACTGATTGTCGTCAGTGAACGTTTGGCTACCCTGGCCGCTGGATTAGGTTGGCAGGATATTCAGGTAGCCGATGGTGCCGATAACGATGCGCTGCTGCGCGCGTTACGCTGAACTTTAACAATGGGATGTGCCACATATGACGGAACAAAAAGACTCCTCCGCCATGGTTGAAGAAACCACCCCAGCGGTTGACCGCTCCTCTTCCAGCAACAGCACACCACCGCGTAATGCGAAAAAGGGTGGCATGGTGTTGGGTGCCGTTGCGATTGTCATCGCGCTGGCGATGGGTGCGGGTTTATACCTTAACGGGAAACATCAGGCTGATTTACAGGCACAAACCAATCAAAAGCTGAGCGACCAGTTAAGCGCGTTGCAGCAGCAGGCCGGCAGCGATAAACAGCAGCTGACACAGCAATTAAGTAGCGCTGAAAAGGCGTTGCAGACTGCGCAACAGCAGCAGAATGCCTCAGCAAAAGAGCTGGAAACCCTGCGTGAAAAAGTAGCCGTGATCTCTGGCAACGACGTGCGCAGCTGGCTGCTGGCACAGGCGGACTATCTGGTGAAACTGGCGGGTCGCAAACTCTGGAGCGATCAGGATGTCACGACAGCCGCGGCACTGCTGAAAAGCGCCGATGCCAGCCTGGCCGACATGAACGATCCCAGCGTGATGAATGTGCGTCGTGCACTGACCCAGGATATCAGCAACCTCTCTTCCGTTACGCAGGTCGACTACGACGGGGTGATCCTCAAGCTGAATCAGTTGTCGAATAACGTTGATAATCTGCGCCTGGCCGATAACGACAGCGATGATGCACCGATGGACAGCGATGGCGGCGAGCTCTCAGGTTCGGTGCGCGAATGGCGTCAGAATCTGGTGAAAAGCTGGCATAATTTTATGGATGATTTTATTACCATCCGTCGCCGCGATAACACCGCACAGCCGCTGCTGGCACCGAATCAGGATGTATATCTGCGTGAGAATATCCGCTCACGTCTGCTGATCGCTGCTCAGGCTGTTCCGCGTCATCAGGATGAGATTTATAAACAATCTATCGATACCGTGTCCGCCTGGGTTCGCGCCTGGTACGACACTAATGATGCCGCCACCAAAGCTTTCCTTGCTCAGCTGGATGAGCTGAGTCAGCAGAACATCAATATGGATCTGCCGGATAACCTGGAAAGTCAGCCGTTGCTGGAACAGCTGATGCAGACGCGGGTGCGCAACCTGTTAGCGCAACCTTCTGCCGCTGCTAATCAGCAGGGGGGCTAAGCATGCTTAAGGTATTTATCCTCTTTATCCTGCTGATTGCGGGCGTGGTGCTGGGACCGATGATTGCCGGTCATCAGGGCTACGTGCTGATTCAGACTGATAACTGGAATATCGAAACCAGCGTCACAGGCCTGGTCATTATCCTTATTCTCAGCCTGCTGGTGATTCTGGCCGTAGAGTGGCTGCTGCGCCGCGTGCTGCACACCGGCGCGCGAACCCGTGGCTGGTTTACCGGACGTAAACGCCGTCGCGCCCAGCGCCATACCCAGTCGGCGCTGATGAAGCTGGCAGAAGGCGACCACCGTCAGGTTGAGAAACTGCTCTCTAAAGATGCCGATCACGCTGATGTGCCTGTAGCCAACTATCTGCTGGCTGCAGAAGCTGCACAACAGCGTGGTGATGAAGCCCGTGCTAATCAGCATCTTGAGCGTGCTGCAGAGCTGTCGGAAAACAATACCATTCCGGTGGAAATCGCCCGCGCACGTATTCAGCTGGCACGTAACGAAGATCACGCTGCGCGTCATAGCATCGACCGCCTGCTGGAAGTGGCACCGCGTCACCCGGAAGTACTGCGCCTGGCCGAACAGGCGTATATCCGCACAGGAGCCTGGAGTGCGCTGCTGGATATTCTGCCGTCGATGCAGAAGTCACAGGTCGGCGATGAGCTGCATCGCGATGCCTTGCAGCAGCAGGCCTGGCTGGGTCTGATGAATCAGGCGATGGCTGATCAGGGCAGTGATGGGCTGAAGCGCTGGTGGAGCACACTGAGTCGCAAGACCCGTCAGGATACGACGTTGCAGGTCGCCATGGCGGATCATCTGATTGAGTGTGACGATCACGACACCGCACAGTCTATCGTGCTGGAAGGCCTGAAACGTCATTATGACGATCGTCTGGTACTGCTGATGCCACGTATCAAAAGCGGCAATCCCGAAGCACTGGAGAAAGCATTACGTCAGCAGATTAAACAGCATGGCGCAACGCCGTTGCTGCACAGTACGCTGGGGCAGTTGCTGATGCGTCATGGGGAATGGCAGCAGGCAGCTGACGCGCTGCAGCAGGCGCTGGCGCAGCGTCCGGATGCGTTCGATTATGCATGGCTGGCAGATGTTTATGACCGTCTGCATCGCCCGGAAGAGGCTGCAAAAATGCGCCGTGAAGGGTTGTTGCTGACGCTGAAGAATAACCCAAACGCCTGATGCGATTGTCAGACAGGATAAAGCCGGGCTCGCCCGGCTTTTTTGTGCCCAAAATCTGCCCTCCGGTTCTCGCAGGCAAAAAAAACACCTGCCAGTGGCAGGTGTAAGATCAGGTCGGTAAGACAACCGGGAGGTACCTGACTCAACGTGGTGTCTGTTAACCCTGTAAGGCTTACGCGATACAGGCAGGCAGACAACAGGTACCGAAAATTGGCTCTGCATCATTCCCAGGTTTATGTAGCATAAGCAGACATAAGAGGTGGAATGAGCATCTACAGCAGAAGTATTGCACAAACCGTGCCAGGTTAAGGTTTATTTTTAAAGTAATTATAAATCAATAACTTAATCACAGTGCCAAATCTGTTCTTAGCCATGTCCGATGTTAAGTGTCGGTATCCGGCGACAGCTTGCATTTTCTCTGTCTCTTAATAGAGACAGCGAGGCCAATCTCTCTGTGAACTTAACAATAACAATGACTTATTTGTCGGCGATTCACGACGCTGCTACTCCTGCTTAAGCAACTTTAACTGACAACTGGCGAAATCAAAGCGGGAGAGCTGGCATCGAAGATTAGCAAACAGCAGCCCGTTCTCACCGCTGTGCCGGCTTCAGGGAGCATACGCCTTTCGCAAAGACGCAAAAGACGCCATCCCTGGCGGCCTCAGCGCGGGCCGTCCGTGGCCCGCGATGCTTTGCTACAGGCGTATGCTCCCTTCGCTTCAAGTCTGGCAGACGCATCGGGAACTTACATGGACGCTTCAGACTGGTGAGAGATCTAAAGCCGGATTCATCTGACGGTGTTCCCTTCGCAGGCTCGCACTCACCGCAACATTGTTCCACAGCCTGCGCCCCTAATCTCTCGCAGAAATTTGCATCCTCTTTCTACAGACGAAAAAAAACCTGTCTTTTCAGACAGGTTTCTAAAAATGGTCGGCGAGAGAGGATTACACTGCTCTATGAGCAGCGCCCTGCGGGCCGTTGCTGAAGCAACGTTGTCTCGCTTCGCTCGGCTCAAACCTCCTTCGGAGGTCCTCATCCTCTTTTATACAGACGAAAAAAAACCTGTCTTTTCAGACAGGTTTCTAAAAATGGTCGGCGAGAGAGGATTCGAACCTCCGACCCACTGGTCCCAAACCAGTTGCGCTACCAAGCTGCGCTACTCGCCGATTTTTTTAACTGTTTTGCATGGTGCGAAGAGAGGGACTTGAACCCTCACGTCCGTTAAGACACTAACACCTGAAGCTAGCGCGTCTACCAATTCCGCCACCTTCGCGTTTCCCAGCAAAATCTGGGGTGGCTAATGGGACTCGAACCCACGACAACTGGAATCACAATCCAGGGCTCTACCAACTGAGCTATAGCCACCACAATTCTTAATGTCACAGATTTAAAACCTGCAGCATTTAAATCTCTACTGCCAACCGCGGTAAATCAACCACCGAAGCTCATGCGCACAAACGATATGGCGCGCCCGACAGGATTCGAACCTGAGACCTCTGCCTCCGGAGGGCAGCGCTCTATCCAGCTGAGCTACGGGCGCGTAGCGCCGTTGCGGATGTGCATACTAGAGATAAGCGCCCATCGTGTCTAGTGCTTTTTAAATAAAAAGACGCGTTTGATTACGCTTTGTGCACTTTCTCGACAAATAGTGCATTTCCTCTCTCACAATGCCTAAAAATGCGGCATTTATCAGCAATATCAGAGATCGCCGCGCCAGTGGTAGCGCAAATATTTAAGCAGTTTTAATTGCCTGCGCAGGCGGCTCGGTTGTCGAATCAGACGATAGAGCCACTCCAGCCCCAGTCGCTGCCAGATTTTAGGGGCGCGCTTCACATGACCGGTAAAAACATCGTAGGTTCCGCCTACGCCCATGTAGAGCGCATCAGGACAGTGCGCACGGCACGCCAGCATCAGCAGCTCCTGACGTGGCGATCCCAGCGCTACAGTGACGAGCTTCGCACCGCTAGCCGCAATCCGGGTAAACAGCGCATCCTGATCGGCTGGCGCAAAATAGCCATCCTGCGCGCCAACAATATTCACATTCCACTGGCGGCGTAACTTATCACAGGTTTCATCCAGCACCCGCTGGCGACCACCGATAAGAAACACCGGCGTCCCTTCACGCCCGGCGCGCTCCATCAACGCTTCCCATAAATCTGCTCCCGCAATGCGCTGCACCGACGCCTGCGGATATTTTTTACGAATCGAACGTACAATGCTGATGCCATCGGCATACGCATATTCAGCCTGCGCTAACAGCGTGCGTAATCCCTCATCCCGCTCAGCGGTCAGGATCTTCTCTGCATTGATCGCTACTAAAATACCGCTGCGAACGCGCTGCGGCGGCATCAGAAAATTCACCGCCGACGGCATGTTTTCGAAGCCATACAAATCAACGCCGCGAATCCGGTACTGCGGCGTCTCAGTTAACGTTGTCATATCTTCCGTCAATCCCAGAGGTTAATCAGAGCGGGCTGTGCAACACCCGCCTGCTGCGGTCGCGAATCAAACCTGCGCGATCCAGTAACCAGAAAAGTAATTTAGCTATGCCCAGACAGGCAGCAAAAATGATGCAGAAAAACACCACGCGAGAACCGAACGCATCGAGACCTTCGCGGGCCAGCACAATCATGTTAAATACCGCGCCAAAACAGAAGCTTTGCAGGATGGCGCCGGTGTACCGGTTGGTCTCAAGGCAGCCACGCTGATAGATCGCATCAAAGGCTTTGATAATCATCCCTACCGCGACAGCACCAACTGGAATCGCCCAGACTCCGCCCATCACCACCAGCGATCCAATTAATGTGGGGGAAATCGCCAGGCCAGAATGGTTATTCAGCACTTCCCAGGTGAAGTAGTTCGCACTGTTTAACACCGCCAGCGGCCGATCCGGCCAGAGCCAGGTCGGAATGAAAACGTAGAAATCACGCCACAGCGGCGCCAGACCCTGGAACTCAATGCGGGCGTAGTTATCCAGCAGAAGAGCCAGATTCTCCCACGGTGAGAACGTATCACGCGTCAGATAGAGGAAGGTATAAAACGCTTCATCGCCCATTACGTCGAGGTTATAGCGGCGCAGCGCCAGCCAGAACATCCCCGCAATTGCCAGTACGCCCGCTGTTGCCAGCATCCACAGAGTGATCCAGCCACGGGTGATCCCGATGAACAGGAACAGGGCAAAAGCAATAATGATATTGGCGCGGGTGCCGCCCACCAGTGCGTAGGTCAGCAAACCAAAGGCCACTGTTACCACCAGGAACAGCAGCCAGTTGCGGCGCGTCGGGCTCAGAAAATAGGGGATCAACATCGCCGGAATAAAGAAGTAGAAGAAGCGCTTGAGCGCCACCCCCGAGACTTCACTGGAGAAGATCTGGTTATAGGCAGTCAGGCGGAACAGCAGAAAACCGTTGTGAATGAAAAACACAGTGACGGTTCCCAGCGCCACCAGCGCCAGAATCACGCAGGTCAGGTGCGTTTCAACCCGATTCATCTGCAGCCAGGGCTTCGCCGGTGGCGCACTGGCGGGCTTCAGCCGCACTTTATAACTGACGTAATAAATGGCGTAAAACGCCGTCGCTGATAGCAACGCCTCCAGCAGATTCTCGACCGGCACCACCTCAACATTAAAGCGAAACACCAGCACCGAGGTCAGTGGGAAGCCGAAGTAAAAGGTCAGTAAGAACAGCAGTGTGAAGAACAGATGGAAGTTAAAACGGACGCGCTTAAACTCCCGCCAGGTCAGGGTCAGAATAAAAACCAGCGACAGCATATAGACCACCAGCAGGCCGCCAAACTGCATAAGACTCATGACAACTCCCCTTCGCTGAGCTGTAACGTGGCCCGCCAGCCTGCGAGATACCCCGGCGCAAAAAAGGCGATCGCCTGTTTATCACAGCTCATCAGCTGGCGGCGTGCCTCGGCAATCACCGCAGGCGACAGCGTATCTTCGCTGAACAATACCGGAAGCTGCTGCTCAGCCACATCACGCCAGAACGGATTTTTGCGGGTCAGGATAAACGGCACGTTGGCCTGGATCAGCAGACAAAGTGTTCCCACTCCCTGCTGACGTTCAAACATAAAATAGCCGACATGACAGCGCGCCAGGAGCGCTAAATAATCATCAAACGCCAGATTTTCACGCATCAGATTCACCTGCCCGTCCGGGAACAGTGTCTCTGCTGCAGCCTGAATCTCACTGATGTACGCCTCGTTGCCTGGCGGATAGCCCAGCGGCACCTCGATACGCACATGTGTGCCAAACTGCGCGCGAATCGCTTTTAAGCCTTCAATGTGCCGGTTACTCGGATCGCCGGAGTTGCCCAGCAGCAGCGTAAACGGCTCTGCGGGATCAGACTCAACAGCGGCGGCGGGCATTCGGGTCGGGAAATAGAGCAGTGAACCCGGCACCCTGCGATGACGCTGCTGGTAGTGATGCAGGTCGCCACGGGTCGCAAAAACCTGAGCAACGCGTCCCTGTGCTAGCCGGCGAACCAGATAGAACAGGCGAAACTTCAGGCTGCGTGAATCTTCATAGAGATCGGCACCCCAGACATGCCAGAAGATTTGGGAACGGCGCAACTTGCCACTGAGTAATGCCAGCCAGATCCACGGGTTAAACTGACCGTGGCAGAAAAAACGCTGCTGACGATGTCTGGCCCGCTGCAGCACCGCCTGCGCCAGCGCTTTCTTGCTGGTAAAGCACTCAATCTGCAATGCACTGAACGGTGCCAGGCTCTCTGGCTGCTGCGTCACTACCATAAAATGGCGTGGCGAAGCCACGGGCTGCTCAACGCTGATTATATCGTTGAAAAAGCGCAGCACCGTAAGATTGTGGTGGGGAATGTCCGATCCCAAAACGTGAATTAAAGTCATTTTTTCCGGCAGTAAACAATAAAAGCGCCACAACACAGGGCAAAATAAGCCATATAGGTAAACATATAGGCCTGCGCCGCACCTGTCGCGCCATGTAACGGGATCAACCAGCGTGAGAAGAGCGTCAGCAACAGAAACTGGCTGATCTCAGTGAGAACATAAAAGCGCAGCGAGGCTTTGGCGATAACCAGATATCCGAAAACATAGGCACCGACTTTAAAAACATCACCGCACAGCTGCCAGACGAAAAGATCGCGCATCCCGCGAAAAGCCTCAGAGAACAACAGGCTGATGGCGAAATCGCGCAGCACCCAGACACTAAAACTGGCAACTGCCACGGCGGGCAGTACAAAACGCAGTGCACGGCCAATCTCGCGTGCAATGTCGCGTTTGCTCTCGAGCCGCGCCAGCGTCGGCAGCAGCCAGACGCTAAAGGTTGCGGTGATAAACTGCAGATAGGCATCCGAAATGCTGGTGACACCCTGCCACAATCCGACCTGCGCCCACCCTTCCTGCTCTGCCAGCAGGTTACGCATCAACACCCAGGCGACCGGCAGGGTCACAGCCGTGATCAGCGCCATCAGGGTATATTTTGCCAGATTACGCGCCAGCTCAGGGTGCCATTGCGGACGCAGCCAGCTCAGCGGCAGCGGTGCGCGGCGTTTCAGCATCAGTAGCGCCGGCAGCAGCAGCAAGGCCGGCACCAGTGCCAGGCCAATCAGCGCCCCCTGATAGCCACCCAGCCACCAGCAGAGCAGATAGCCCGCCACGCCAGTCAGGCTGCCGAGAATCAGTGCCAGCGCATTACCGCGCGCATCGCGATAACCCTTCAGCAGCGCCAGGGTAAAGTTGGCCCAGGCGATACCGAGCTGAAGAAAGGCGACGACGCGGATGACGCCCTGATAGCGATCATGACCAAACAGCGCGGTGCTGATGGGTGCCGCCGCCAGCAGAAACAGCAGCGCCAGCACACCGGAAAAGCCCAGCACCATTGCCGATGCCGTGCCCACCATCGCGCGCAGTTGTCCGGGCTGCTGTTGATACTGCGCCACATAGGTGGTGACGCCATTGAAGATGCCCGCGCCCGCCAGCACACCCAGCACGGTGATCAGCTGACGAAAGTTCCCCGCCTGGCCGACACCCTCGGGTCCGAAACTCACCGCCAGCAGTTTGACCACCAGCAGACCAGCCACAATTTTTACCAGCGTGGACGATGCGGTCCACACTGAGGCTCTGGCCAATGACATCAGGAAAAGAAGCTCAGCAGTGAGCTGATAACCGTGCTCTGATTATTATCGGACAGGTTATAGAACAGCGGCAGGCGCAGCAGACGTTCACTTTCCTGCGTGGTATAGCGATCGTCGCCGACAAACTGCGAGAAACGCTCACCGGCTGGCGAACTGTGCAGCGGAATATAGTGGAACACCGTCAGTATCTCAGCTTCTTTCATCCAGTTGATCAGCGCCTGGCGATCGTCCTGATCGCGCAGTTTGATATAAAACATGTGCGCATTGTGTTCACAGCTGGCGGGGATCACCGGCAGGCTGATACGTCCCTGGGCCGCCAGCGGCTGGAGTGCGTCGTAATAGCGCTGCCAGATGCGTAACCGCTGCTGGTTGATGCGCTCAGCGGCTTCCAACTGCGCCCAGAGATAGGCCGCCTGCAGATCGGCCATCAGGTAGCTCGACCCCATATCGCGCCAGGTATATTTATCGACCTGACCCCGGAAGAACTGGCTGCGGTTGGTGCCTTTTTCCCGCACGATCTCGGCGCGCTCGACCAGGCTGGCGTCGTTAATGAGTGTCGCGCCACCTTCGCCACCGGCGGTGTAGTTCTTGGTTTCGTGAAAACTGAAGCAGCCAATATGACCAATGGTGCCCAGGGCGCGCCCTTTGTAGCGTGACATCACGCCCTGCGCCGCATCTTCAATCACAAACAACTTATGCTTTGCCGCCAGCGCCATAATGGTGTCCATTTCACAGGCCACGCCTGCGTAATGCACCGGCACAATGGCGCGGGTTTTTTCAGTGATAGCGGCTTCGATCAGCGTTTCATCGATGTTCATGGTGTCCGGGCGCACATCGACAAACACGATGCGCGCGCCGCGCAGCACAAAGGCATTAGCGGTCGAGACAAAGGTGTAGCTCGGCATGATCACTTCATCGCCGGGCTGCAGATCGATTAACAGCGCCGCCATCTCCAGCGAAGCGGTACAGGAGGGAGTGAGCAGCACTTTTTTGCTACCGAAACGCTGCTCCATCCACTGCTGACAGCGACGGGTAAATCCGCCGTCACCGCACAGCTTGCCGCTGTTCATTGCCGACTGCATATAGTCAATTTCTGTGCCCACAATCGGGGGCGCATTAAATGGAATCATGACCTTTCCTGTAAAACCAGTAGGCGGTGCTGTCGAGCCGGGCACCGCTGCGTAAATAGAGGCGCATCGCCGTGAGATTACTCATCTGGGTGGCAACCCGAAGCTGAGCCAGCTGTCTTACCCGCGCCCAGTCCGCCGCCGCCAGCAGCAGTCGCTGACCCACGCCCTGGCCCTGCGCGTCAGGCAACACGCCCAGCAGACCGATTCGCGCATCGCCGTCTGCCGCGCGCAGCGAAACAAAACCCTGCAACTGACCGGTGGCGTCACTGGCTACCAGGCACTGGTCGTCAAATGTGCCGCGCACCGCATTTTCAATCCACTGCGCATAGAAGCGACCGCTGGCGTCCGGCGCATACCAGGGCGCGCGAAAACGGCTCTGGCTGAAGAGCTGAGATGCGGCATCGCGCAGTGGCGGAATTTGTGCGTCACGCGCAATGCGAATCCCCGCCTGACGTTCCGTCTCTTTAACCGCCAGCGTCAGGTCTGCTTCGCCTTCTGCCAGCTGAAACTGATGCTGCTGCAGCGTATCAATCAGTGCCGTCTCGCTGGCAGCGACTTTCATCTGTATCAGTGCACAGGGATGCCGCAGCGCCTGCTCCAGCGGCGTCTCGCCCTGCGGCTCCAGCCGCACGGTATCAACACCGAAGAATGTGCTCTCCCAGCTAAGGGGATTAATATTGACGTGGACGGGCATGTAATAAATCCAGCAGGTATTGGCCATAGCCAGTTTTTGTCAGCGCTTCACCCGCGGCGCGCAACTGGTCATCGCTGAGCCAGCTGTTACGCCAGGCGATCTCTTCCAGGCAGGCAATTTTAAAGCCCTGACGTTTTTCTACCGTCTGCACAAACATGCTGGCTTCCACCAGGCTGTCGTGTGTCCCGGTATCCAGCCAGGCAAAGCCTCGTCCCAGCAGTTCGACTGTCAGCTCACCGCGCTCCAGATACATCTGGTTGATGGCGGTGATTTCCAGCTCACCCCGCGATGAAGGCTTAACCTGCTTCGCGAATTCGATAACCTGATTGTCATAGAAGTAGAGGCCGGTGACCGCCCAGCGCGATTTCGGCTGCTGTGGCTTCTCTTCAATCGAGATCGCCTTAAAGTTATCGTCAAACTCCACCACACCGAAACGTTCCGGGTCCATAACCTGATAGCCAAACACCGTTGCACCACGATTCTGTTCGACAACTTTCCGCAGCTTGGGGCTGAAGCCCTGACCAAAATAGAGGTTATCACCGAGCACCAGGCAGCAATTGTCATCGCCGATAAAGGATTCGCCGATGATAAAGGCCTGTGCCAGTCCATCGGGACTGGGCTGCACCGCATAGCTGAGGCGAATACCAAATTCACTGCCATCACCCAGCAGGCGTTCAAACTGCGCCCGATCCTCCGGCGTGGTGATCAGCAAAATGTCGCGAATCCCGGCCAGCATCAGCACGGAAAGCGGATAGTAGATCATCGGTTTGTCGTAGACCGGCAGAAGTTGCTTTGATACTGCCCGGGTTATCGGGTGTAACCGCGTGCCCGATCCTCCCGCTAAAATGATGCCTTTCATCGCTGCTCCTTACGCGGGTTTATTGCGATAAGCCGAGGCGTTCACCCTGATAACGACCATCCAGAATGGCCTGCCACCAGGCGGGATTCGCCAGATACCATGCCACGGTTTTACGCATGCCGCTTTCAAAGGTTTCCTGTGGCACCCAGCCAAGTTCATGCGCAATTTTACTGGCATCAATGGCGTAGCGCTGATCGTGACCAGGGCGGTCAGCGACATAGGTAATCAGGTCGCGGTAATGCGCCAGCCCTGCGGGTTTCTGCTCTGCTGCCAGCTCTTCAAGAAGGCTGCAAATCGTCTCGACCACCTCAATATTGCGACGCTCGTTATGACCGCCAATATTATAGGTCTCGCCGGGCTTGCCATAGCTGACCACCTGGTAGAGTGCACGGGCATGATCTTCAACGTAGAGCCAGTCACGAATCTGCTGCCCGTTACCGTAAACCGGCAAGGCCTTACCGGCCAGCGCATTAATGATGGTCAGCGGGATCAGCTTCTCAGGGAAATGGCACGGGCCGTAGTTGTTTGAGCAGTTGGTGACCAGCGTGGGCAGACCATAGGTTCGTAGCCAGGCACGCACCAGATGGTCGCTGCTGGCCTTGCTGGCGGCGTAAGGACTGCTTGGCGCATAAGGGGTGGTTTCGGTGAAATACGCCTGGCTGTCATGCAGATCGCCAAAGACTTCATCGGTCGAGATATGGTGGAACAGAAAGGCCCTTTTACGCGCGTCATCCAGCGTTTGCCAGTAAGAACGCGCAGCCTCCAGCAATTGCCAGGTCCCGACAATATTGGTTTCGATAAAGGCCGCCGGCCCGTCAATCGAGCGATCAACATGGCTTTCAGCGGCAAGATGCATCACGCAGTCGGGCTGATGACGGGCAAACACCTCATCAAGTGCCGTACGGTCACAGATGTCGACCTGCTCAAAACAGAAGCGGTCCGAGTTGGCCACACTGGCGAGTGACGCCAGATTTCCCGCGTAGCTGAGTTTATCGACAACCACGACCTGATGTTCGGTTTCTGCGATCAGAAAGCGCACCAGAGCCGAACCGATAAAACCGGCACCGCCCGTGATCAAAAAGCGCTTCATCGCCACACGCCTTTGGTATCGACAATCCAGTTCTGCTGAACATCGGCGGCGTTAATCGCGCGGAAGGCACGGTGATCGACCAGCATCACCAGAATATCGGCCTGAGCCAGCGCCTGCTCGCAGGAGACCAGTTCGGCGTTATCAGCCAGCGAGTCCGCAAGCTGCTCGATGTGAGGTTCAACCACCCAGGTCTTGCCACTGTGCCACTCTGCAATTTTCTGGGTCACGCCCACGGCCGGGCTCTCGCGCAGGTCGTCAATGTCAGGTTTAAAGGCCAGACCAAAGCAGGCGATAGTGACCTCGCTGGCGCGCTTGCCGGTTTGAGTCAGGCAATCCGCCAGCGCGGTTTTCACCTGGTCCAGCACCCACTGCGGCTTGGCGTCATTCACCTCACGCGCGGTGCGGATCAGGCGTGCCAGTTCAGGATTCTGCGCCACAATAAACCAGGGATCGACGGCGATACAGTGACCACCCACGCCGGGACCGGGTTGCAGAATATTGACGCGCGGATGACGATTCGCCAGCGCAATCAGTTCCCAGACGTTAATTCCCTGTTCGGCACAAATCAGCGACAGCTCATTGGCAAAGGCGATATTGACGTCACGGAAGCTGTTTTCAGTCAGCTTGCACATCTCGGCGGTGCGGGCGTTGGTCTCAACGCATTCACCTTTTAAAAACAGCCGGTATAACGCGCTGGCGCGGGCGGAACAGGCAGGCGTCATACCGCCAATCACCCGGTCGTTGTTAATCAGCTCAACCATTACCTTGCCAGGCAGTACGCGCTCCGGGCAGTAGGCGACAAAAATATCGGGCGTCTCACCGTGCTGCGGAAAGCGCAGATCAGGACGCGCCGCAGCCAGCCACTCGGCCATCTGTTCGGTACTGCCCACCGGTGAGGTGGACTCCAGGATGACCAGATCGCCCTTCTTCAGAACCGGTGCGATCGACTCCGCTGCGGCTTTCACAAAGCGCAGATCGGGCTGATATTCATCTTTGAACGGCGTCGGTACGGCGATCAGAAAAGCGTCAGCGGGTTCAGGCTGCGTGGTGGCGCGCAGGTCGCCACGCGTAACCGCCGCATGCACCACTTCATCTAAATCGGGTTCTACGATGTGGATTGCGCCACGATTGATGGTTTCAACGGCACGCGCGTTGATATCCACGCCCACCACTTTTTTTCCCTTTGAGGCAAAAACGGCTGCCGTCGGCAGCCCAATGTATCCCAGTCCAATCACGGAGATGGTTTCAAAACTCATAATTCAGCTCTGTTATCTTTTAAGGCTTGTAAAATTCGGCCACAGGCTTTGCCATCGCCATACGGATTATGGGCATGGCTCATCGCCTGCCAGGCATCGTCGTCGCTCAGCAATTCACTGACACTGGCCACGATCCTGTCGATATCCGTCCCTACCAGTTTAACGGTACCCGCATCAACCGCTTCCGGACGCTCGGTCGTGTCACGCATCACCAGCACCGGTTTACCCAGTGAAGGCGCTTCCTCCTGAATGCCGCCGGAATCGGTCAGAATCAGCCAGGCACGGTTCATCAGCCAGACAAAAGGCAGATACTCCTGCGGTTCAATCAGAATGATATTCTCAATGCCGCTGAGAATCCGATTAACCGGCTCGCTGACATTCGGATTGAGGTGCACCGGATAGACGATCTGCGCCTCAGGGTGCTGGCGGGCAATCTGCGCCAGCGCGCTGCAGATACGCTCAAAACCGCCGCCAAAGCTTTCACGCCGGTGACCGGTAACCAGCACCAGTTTCTTATCCGGGTTGATAAAGGGATAGCGCGCCGCTAATTGTGCATTCAGATTGCAGTCATCCAGCACCCGATCGCGAACCCACAGCAGCGCATCAATGACCGTATTACCGGTCACAATGATGCGAGAATCGGGCAGGTTTTCCTGCAACAGGTTCTGACGCGAGCGGGTGGTAGGGGTGAAGTGCAGACGGGCAAGATGACCGGTGAGTTTGCGGTTGCCCTCTTCCGGCCACGGCGAGGCGAGATCGCCGGTACGCAGACCGGCCTCCACATGCCCGACCGGAATTTGCTGATAAAAGGCGGCCAAGCTCGCAGCCAGTGTTGTGGTGGTGTCACCATGCACCAGCACAATGTCTGGTTTGAAATCGAGCAGGACGGTTTTCATGCCCTCTAAAATGCGACAGGTAATCTCAGTCAGTCCCTGCTCAGGGCGCATAATATTAAGGTCATAATCCGGTTCGAGCTTAAACAGACGCAACACCTGATCGAGCATTTCGCGATGCTGTGCGGTGACGCACAGGCGCGATTCAAAAGCAGGATCCTGCGACAGCGCCTGAACCAGTGGCGCCATTTTAATCGCTTCGGGACGAGTACCAAATACGGTCAGAACTTTCACACTGTTTCTCTCACTCATGCGTGTCTGACATCAGACGCGGACGACGTGCCAGCGCCACTCCAGCGCCTGTTAATGCCCCAACGGCACCCCACATAATCATCATGAACAGACGTCGCGGACTGTCACGTGATACCGGCTCTTCCGGTGTGCGCAGATAACGGTAGGTCTGAAACTTGCTGTTCAGTTTTGGTCCGGCCTGCAGCGTGGTCAGCATTGCTCTGTTCTGATCATAGCTGATATCAAAGCTCGGCCCCGTTGCGCGCAGGGTATCCAGCTGGCCCTGTAAAACCGGCTGACCCAGCAGGAACAGATCGCTGTCTGCCAGATTCTCACCCACTTCGCGCGTCTGCTTCTCATTAATGCCCTGCTGGCTGGCGATCTTCAGCGCCTGCTCCAGCCGATGCTGCTGGCGCTGGAACACCGAGTTAGCCACATCTTCCTGACGTTTCACCTGCGCCTGCAGCTGATCGGTACGTACCCGCCAGGCACCTTTTAACTCATCGTTCAGATGACGCGCGGCGCGCTCACTGGCGTAGGCAATGTACTGACGCAGTAAATTATTGGCGTCACCTGCCGTTTCCGCTTTGAGTTTGACGTTATCGGGCAGGTTATGGGCCGCGTCAGCAGGCGTAAACAGGATATTGACGATCATATCGTCGAGCAGCGCAGCATCGTTATGCGCATTGCCGGTTTTGCGGCTCTTGAAGTAATCCGTCTGTTGCCAGAACTCACGACGCGTATCCCACGACGCGAGTTGCATGATGAACTCCTGATAAACCTGATCCATCACTGTCGGTGACGGTGCTGACAGGGTTAAGGTGTTGCTGCGCGCATCCAGATTGGTCAGGAATTGCTGCTGCGAATAGTATGAACCCAGCATGTTCACCGTGGGACGATCGGTGATCGCGGTGGTGCTCCAGACCTGTTTCAGCAACAGCGTGACCAGCCAGGCGACCAGAGCAAACAGCAGTGCCAGCCCGATGATCCAGCGTTTGCCACGCCATAAACGGCCGCTCAGGCCGCGAATATCCAGTTCGTTGTCCACAACGTCAGAAGGCATGGAAGAAGTATCCTTTAATCAGCATCGGGTTCATTTATTTTTTGCTTCGCGGTAATGGCTCAGGCGGCGCTTAATGCGCCGGATACGTCGCGCCACGCGCCACGCATGTTTCAGGCAGTAGCCGTAAACCATGAAGGCGCCAAGGAACAACAGCAGCATCACCCACTCCGGAATGAACGCCAGATATTCACCCAGCACACCGATACCGGCAAGGATGGCCGCTGCAGCAGTGATCAGCACAAAGGCCTGACGTGAGGTGAAACCGGCGCGCATGATCAGATGGTGGATGTGCTGACGGTCAGCCGAGAACGGGCTCATGCCTTTACGCAGACGACGATACATAATCGCCACCATATCCATCAGCGGAATGGCTATAAGCCAGAGTGCGGTGACGGGGGTAATGGGATGGCTCAGGCCCTGCGTTGTTTCCAGCAGAATCCAGATAATGGTGAAACCGATCATGGTACTGCCGGCATCACCCATAAAGACTTTGAAGCGGCGGCCAAGGAAGCCAAGATTAAGCAGAATATAGGGCAGCGTGGCGGCAATCATCGCAAAACACCACATTGCAAGGCTGGTCTGGCCATCTAAGTAGAGGATGATTCCCATGGCGGCAAAGGTGACGGAGGAGAGGCCGCCCAGCAGACCATCGATGCCATCCACCATATTAAAGGCGTTGATTGCAGCCCAGACGGCAAACAGTGTCAGCACATAGCCGAAGGGGCCAACGATAAGCTCGAACGGGCCGACGATAAAGCCCAGGCTGAGCAGATAAAGTTTTGCGCCAAACATCATCACCAGCGCGACAATGGCCTGCACGACCGCGCGGAATTTGACGCTGATATCGAAACGGTCATCCAGTGCGCCAACCAGCACCAGCACCCCTGCGCAGCCCAGATAGAGCATCGCGTGTGGCAGGTAATAGTTGGTAATGGCAAACGTAAAGCAGATACCTGCGAACACAGAAATGCCGCCCACCAACGGAATCGCGCCATGATGGCGTTTACGTGAGTTAGGCTTATCAACTAAACCAATTTTTTTAGCTGCTTTTCGAGCAAAAAAGAGGAAAGCCAGGGAAAAGAGAAAAATTAATCCAAGCTCAGTACTCATAGTGAGTAAATTCACGTTAAACGCTCTCAGCTAACATCCCGCACAACAATACGCGAAAAAACGCGCCGGTCGCTGTGTCGGATTCCGAATTCTGCATTAAGAGACAGACGAACGGTCAAAAGTTCGCCATCACTACCACAGTCATTATAAATGCTCCTGCCAGTGTTCAATCCTATAGCTCACAAATGAAAAACGCCACGTTGAGACGTGGCGTAAGGTCGATTTTCTGCGCATCTGGACTAAAAAAGCCGAATCAGTGCTTCGGCCTGGCAATCCCGGATTAAGAACGCTTCATCATGTCGAAGAATTCATCATTGGTTTTGGTCATCGCCAGCTTGTTGATGAGGAACTCCATTGCGTCGATTTCGCCCATTGGGTGAATAATCTTACGCAGGATCCACATCTTCTGCAGCTCTTCCTGAGAGGTCAGCAGCTCTTCTTTACGCGTACCAGAGCGGTTGTAATCAATCGCCGGGAAGACGCGTTTTTCAGCAATTTTACGGGCGAGATGCAGTTCCATGTTACCGGTACCTTTAAACTCTTCGTAAATCACTTCGTCCATCTTAGAACCGGTATCAACCAGCGCGGTCGCGATGATGGTCAGGCTACCGCCCTCTTCCACGTTACGTGCAGCACCAAAGAAACGCTTTGGACGATGCAGGGCGTTGGCATCCACACCACCGGTCAGGACTTTACCTGAAGCAGGAACCACGGTGTTGTAGGCACGCGCCAGACGTGTGATTGAGTCGAGCAGGATGATGACATCTTTCTTGTGTTCAACCAGACGCTTGGCCTTTTCGATCACCATTTCAGCAACCTGAACGTGGCGTGAAGCTGGCTCATCGAAGGTTGAAGCGATAACTTCGCCTTTCACCAGACGCTGCATCTCGGTCACTTCTTCCGGACGCTCATCGATCAGCAGCACCATCAGCACGCAATCCGGGTAGTTATACGCCAGGCTCTGCGCGATATTCTGCAGCAGCATGGTTTTACCGGCTTTCGGCGGTGCCACAATCAGACCACGCTGACCACGACCGATCGGTGAAGCCAGATCGAGTACGCGTGCGGTTAAATCTTCCGTTGAGCCATTACCCCGCTCCATACGCAGACGTTTATTTGCGTGCAGCGGCGTGAGGTTTTCGAACAGAATCTTATTACGCGCGTTTTCCGGCTTGTCGTAGTTAACTTCGTTAACTTTCAGCAGCGCAAAATAACGTTCACCTTCTTTTGGTGGACGGATTTTGCCAGAGATGGTGTCACCCGTGCGGAGGTTAAAACGGCGGATTTGGCTGGGAGAAACGTAGATATCATCAGGGCCGGCGAGGTAGGAGCTGTCTCCGGAACGGAGGAATCCAAATCCATCCTGAAGGATCTCCAGCACGCCATCACCGAAGATGTCTTCGCCGCTTTTTGCGTGTTGCTTCAGGATTGAAAAGATAATGTCCTGCTTGCGCATACGAGCCTGGTTTTCCAGTCCCATATTTTCGCCGAGAGTAATCAGCTCAGCAACCGGCGTATTCTTTAATTCGGTAAGATTCATAGTGATGGGTTCTTAAACTCGGGGTAATACTCGGAATGTTTGTCGTGAGTGGTATGGCAATTAATCCATGCCGTTAATGGCTCTTTTCGGCTCTTCCCGACGATCATCGTATGGAATGGCGATCGGTATGCAAGAAGGTGTCCGAATGTGATGCCAGAGTTGGAGCTAACCGTAAGATTGCTGAACCGTTCTATCTTTATAAGGTACAGGGCGACAGGGTTCAACAAGGGAAAACTTTAGATGCTAACTACAAGGTAAGTTCGTAATGCAGTATTGGTAACTTAGCACGCCTGAAAGTGAACGTCCAGCAGCAGGAGATAAATTCACCACTGCCAGACATTCAGTCCTGCATTACGCCAGATTGGCGTTCAGGAACTCTTTCAGCTGGCCTTTAGACAACGCGCCCACTTTGGTCGCGGCGACTTCGCCATTTTTAAACAGCAGCAGCGTCGGGATACCACGAATGCCATACTTCGGTGCCGTGCCTGGGTTATCGTCAATATTCAGCTTAGCGATGGTCAGCTTGCCATCATACTCTTCTGCAACTTCATCAAGGATTGGCGCGATCATTTTGCAAGGACCACACCATTCAGCCCAGAAATCTACCAGTGTAACGCCGTCGGCTTTCAGCACGTCGGTGTCGAAACTGTCATCAGTCAGATGAACGATTTTATCGCTGCTCATGTTTTACTCCACAAGATTATGCCTGGCGAATTGGCGTAAAATATACCAATGTTGGTTGACTTTATTTCATCGGATACGCTTTCGTAAAGCGATAGTAAGCTGATATTCTACCACACTATGAGCAAAACACACTTAACTGAACAGAAGTTTTCCGACTTCGCCCTGCACCCAAAAGTGGTGGAAGCCCTTGATACTAAAGGCTTTCAATACTGCACGCCGATTCAGGCGTTAGCTCTGCCTTTTACGCTTTCAGGGCGTGATGTTGCAGGCCAGGCGCAAACCGGTACCGGCAAAACGATGGCGTTTCTGACGTCAACGTTTCATCATCTTCTCTCTCATCCTGCGGCGGAAGGCCGTCAGGTTAACCAGCCACGGGCATTAATTCTTGCGCCGACGCGTGAACTTGCTGTGCAGATTCATGCAGATGCCGAACCCCTTACCGCCTCAACCGGCCTGAAACTGGGTCTCGCCTATGGCGGAGACGGGTATGACAAACAGCTGAAAGTGCTTGAGCAGGGCGTTGATATTCTGGTGGCAACCACCGGTCGCCTGATCGACTACGCGAAACAGAATCACGTTAATCTCGGTGCTATTCAGGTTATGGTGCTGGACGAAGCCGATCGCATGTTCGATCTCGGCTTTATTAAAGATATTCGCTGGCTGTTCCGTCGCATGCCGCCGGCTACCCAGCGTCTGAGCATGCTGTTCTCGGCCACCCTTTCTTATCGTGTCCGTGAACTGGCATTTGAGCACATGAACAGCGCTGAATATGTGGAAGTGGAACCGGAACAAAAAACCGGCCATCGCATTCAGGAAGAGCTTTTCTATCCGTCTAACGAAGAGAAAATGCGCCTGCTGCAGACCCTGCTGGAAGAAGAGTGGCCCGATCGCGCCATTATTTTTGCCAACACCAAGCACCGCTGTGAAGATGTCTGGGGCCACCTGGCTGCTGATGGACACCGCGTCGGCCTGCTGACCGGCGACGTTGCTCAGAAGAAGCGTCTGCGTATTCTGGATGACTTCACCAAAGGCGATTTAGATATTCTGGTCGCAACTGATGTTGCAGCTCGCGGCCTGCACATCCCGGCGGTAACCCACGTCTTTAACTACGATCTGCCAGACGACTGTGAAGATTATGTTCACCGTATTGGCCGTACCGGTCGTGCGGGCGCCAGCGGACACTCTATCAGCCTGGCCTGTGAAGAGTACGCGCTGAACCTGCCTTCGATTGAAGAGTACATTGGCCATAGCATCCCGGTCAGCAAGTACAGCAGTGAAGCGTTGTTAACTGATTTACCGCCGCCTAAGCGCCTGCAACGCAGTCGTTCCGGCAACGGCCCGCGTCGCGGGGGAAATAACGCCAATCGTCGCGGCGCTCCTCGCAACAACAACCGTAAACGTTCAGGTTAGGGCACCATGCTAAGCGCATCGTCACTTTATGCAGCGATTGATTTAGGATCTAACAGCTTTCATATGTTGGTGGTGCGCGAGGTATCTGGCAGTATTCAGACCATCGCAAAAATAAAGCGCAAGGTTCGCCTTGCTGCCGGCCTGGATAAAAATAACCTGTTGTCAGCCGATGCGATGTCGCGTGGCTGGCAATGCCTCAGACTCTTCTCTGAACAACTGCAGGATATTCCCCCCGATCAGATTCGCGTGGTGGCGACCGCCACATTGCGTCTGGCTGCCAATGCGCAGACCTTTCTTGATACGGCTCAACAGATTCTCGGCTGTACTATCAACGTTATCAGCGGTGAAGAAGAGGCGCGCCTGATCTATCAGGGCGTGGCTCACACCACGGGCGGGTCCGACCAGCGTTTAGTTGTCGATATCGGCGGCGGCAGCACCGAGCTGGCCACCGGCGATGGCTCGCATGCTTCGGTGTTGTTTAGTCTGTCGATGGGCTGTGTGACGTGGCTGGAGCGCTTCTTCAGCGATCGTCATCTGGCCAAAGAGAACTTTGATCAGGCCGAACTGGCGGCGCGTGAGATGATCCAGCCCGTGGCAGCGCAACTGCGTGAACAGGGCTGGCAGGCCTGTGTCGGGGCATCCGGCACGGTTCAGGCACTGCAGGAGATCATGGTGGCGCAGGGCATGGATGAGCGCATCACGCTGAATAAACTGCAGCAGTTGAAGCAGCGCGCTATTCAGTGCGGCAAACTGGAAGAGCTGGAAATCGAAGGGCTGACGCTGGAGCGGGCGCTGGTCTTCCCCAGTGGCCTGTCGATCCTGATCGCCATCTTCCAGGAACTCAGCATTGATAGCATGACACTGGCGGGCGGCGCACTGCGGGAAGGACTGGTCTACGGCATGCTGCATCTGCCTATTGACCGCGATATCCGCACCCGCACGCTGCACAACGTCCAGCGCCGTTTCAGCATCGATGTCGAACAGGCAGACCGCGTGCGTCAACTGGCAGAAAGTTTCTTCCGTCAGGTTTCTGCGCCGTGGAAGCTGGATCAGCGCTGCCGTGAGCTGTTGCTCAGCGCCTGCGCGATCCACGAAATCGGCCTGAGCGTCGACTTCCGTCATGCGCCACAGCACGCGGCGTATCTGGTCCGTCACCTCGACCTTCCCGGCTTCACACCGGCGCAGAAGAAGCTGCTGGCCTGTTTGCTGCAAAACCAGAGCGGTAGCATCGACCTGGCGTTGCTGACCCAGCAAAACGCCCTGCCGCCGCGTCTGGCGGAAAGGATGTGCCGTCTGCTGCGACTGGCGATTATTTTCTCCACCCGCCGTCGCGACGACACCCTGCCTGCTGTGCGGCTACAGGCAGACGACGATGCCCTGCATCTGACCCTGCCCGCAGGCTGGCTGGAAGCGCATCCGCTGCGCAGCGAACTGCTGGAGCAGGAAAGCCACTATCAGTCTTACGTCCACTGGTTGTTAACCCTGTCGTAATGGTACCCGTGTGAGGCGAAATGTCTTCGCCTCCTGCACCGGTTTAACTCTTTTTCGCCTTATCCAGCATCGCTCTCAGACCGGCGACACGGCTCTGTCCGGTTTTCATCCGCTCTTCCGCGCTGACCACTTTGCGCTCGGTCTCCCATTGCAAATCGTCCTGCGGCAGCTCCAGCAGAAAACGGCTGGGTTCAGGCCGGATTAACTCGCCATATTGCCGGCGTTCACGACACAGGGTAAAGGTCAGCTCTTTCTGCGCCCTGGTGATCCCGACGTAAGCCAGCCGTCGCTCCTCTTCGATATTGTTCTCATCAATGCTGCTCTGATGCGGCAACAGCCCCTCTTCCATGCCCACCAGGAACACATAGGGGAACTCCAGTCCTTTAGAGGCGTGCAACGTCATCAGCTGTACCTGATCCAGCTCTTCATCACTTTCACCGCGTTCCATCATGTCGCGCAGAGTAAAGCGCGTTACCACCTGCGCCAGCGTCATCGGCTCATCAATATCAGTGCCTTCCAGCATTTCTGTCATCCACTGAAACAGCGTGTTGACGTTCTTCATCCGCATTTCGGCGGCTTTCGGACTGCCGGAGGTTTCGAACAGCCAGCTTTCGTAGTCGATGCCGCGGATCAAATCGCGCACCGCATTCACGGGTTCACGTTCAGTGAGCTGGATAATCTCATTCAGCCAGTGGGTGAAGCGCTGCAGATGCTCCAGACCACGGCCACTTAGCGTCTGCCCCAGGCCGACATCAAAACTGGCATTAAACAGGCTCTTGCTGCGCAGATTGGCCCACTCACCGAGCTTCTGCAGCGTAGCCGGGCCAATCTCACGGCGCGGCGTATTGACGATACGCAGGAACGCGCTGTCATCTTCAGGATTGGTCAGCACGCGCAAATAGGCGAGCAGATCTTTGATCTCGGGTCGCGAGAAGAACGAAGTGCCACCAGAGATGCGATAAGGGATGCGGTTCTGCATCAGAAACTTTTCAAAGGTCCGTGACTGATGATTGCCGCGATAGAGGATCGCGTAATCTTTATACTGCGTCCGGTTGATAAAGTGATGTGCGATCAGTTCGCCGGTCACCCGTTCCGCTTCATGCTCTTCGCTGTTAGCGGTCAGCACTTTCAGCTCGCTGCCCTGCCCCAGTTCCGAAAACAATTTTTTTTCAAAGACGTGCGGGTTGTTAGCAATCAGGATATTCGCCGCCTTCAGGATGCGCTGCGAAGAGCGGTAGTTCTGCTCCAGCTTCACGACCTCCAGCGCAGGGAAGTCCTGATTCAGCAGCACCAGATTCTGCGGCCGCGCACCACGCCAGGAGTAGATGGACTGATCGTCATCGCCGACCACCGTGAAGCGCGCCCGTGCGCCAACCAGCAGTTTAACCAGCTCATACTGACTGGTGTTGGTGTCCTGATACTCATCCACCAGCAGATAGCGGATACGCTGCTGCCAGCGTTCACGCACCTCCTGATTACGCTGCAGCAGCAGCGTCGGCAGCAGAATCAGGTCATCGAAATCGAGCACGTTGCACGACTTAAGATGCTGGCTGTAAAGGGCATAGCAGTGAGCAAAAATATTATCCTGTTGCGAACGCGCCAGCGCGGCGGCCCCCTGCGGATCGATCAGATCATTCTTCCAGTTCGAGATGGTGGAAATGAGTTGCTGTAACAGCGTCTTATCCTCTTCCAGCCACTCTTTGGTCAGCTCTTTCAGCAGCGCAAGCTGATCCTGATCGTCGAACAGGGAGAAGTTGGACTTCATGCCCAGCGCCGCGGTTTCGCGTTTGATGATCTCCAGTCCCAGCGTATGGAAGGTCGAAATCAGCAGGCCGCGCGCCTCTTTGCGGCCCAGGGTTTGCGCCACACGCTCTTTCATTTCGCGCGAGGCCTTATTGGTAAAGGTCACCGCAGCGATATGGCGCGCCTGATAGCCGCATTCACGAATCAGGTGGGCGATTTTATTGGTAATCACGCGGGTTTTGCCCGATCCCGCGCCCGCCAGCACCAGACAGGGACCGGTAACAAATTCGACGGCACGTTGTTGGCTGGGGTTTAAACGCATAGGAGAAATCGCCTGATTAGATCAAAAGAAAGGGGTTTATACTGGGCGGCAATTATACACAACCGAGATACCAACATGGCGAAAACCGCGGCGGCTTTACACATCCTCGTTAAAGAGGAAGCGCTGGCAAAAGAGATTCTGACGAAACTGGCGAAAGGCGGCAATTTTCAGGAGCTGGCAAAGAAGCACTCAACCTGTCCTTCCGGCCGGAAGGGTGGCGATCTGGGCGAGTTCCGGCAGGGACAGATGGTACCGGCCTTTGATAAAGCGGTCTTTACCTGCCCGCTGCTGACGCCTTACGGGCCGGTAAAGACCGGCTTTGGTTATCACATTATCAAAGTGCTCTACCGCAACTAGTTACTTCTTCTGCTTCATCTGCTGCAGGACGGTGCTGCACTGGTTATCTTCGTTATCACTTGGAGAGATCAGTGCCAGCAGCGCCGCTGCAGGACCTACGACCGCGCCCAGCGCCACGGCAGCGGCACCACGCGCCAGCAGTGGCCCCGTTTTCACGCCCGCATCAGGATTTTTAAAGGTGCCGCGCACATAGAGCGGCGAGCGCAGCGTCACGATGCGAATGCCTTTACTCTCCGGATTCACCGACAAATCAAGCCGCTCGCTGGCGAAGTTTGCGTTGCCGGAGACATTGATAATCGCGTTCTCGGTGTCAAACACAAACAGGTTGGGCGTTGCCACACCATTCTGCAGTTTGAGATCGGTGGCGGCGCAGTTGATGCGCACCTGGTCATCGCCAAAAAGTTTACCCACCACATAGTTACCGACATTGAGTCCGGCAATTTCCATCAGGCTACGGCTGATCAGACCGTCATTCATCAGCAGTTTGAGTTGACCGTTACTGGTTCCCAGCAGGTCGGCCACTGAGTTACCGGTGCCGGTAAAGCTGGCATCGCCATTGAGCTGACCACGGCTGTTCTTCATCGCCTCCACCGTCGGGAAGAGCTGACGCAGTTGCAGCTTACGAACATGAAGGTCAACCCGACCGCGCATTGGCGAGTGATCACCCTCCAGCCGGATAGTGCTGTTGAGATTGCCGCCCGCTACACCAAAGCGCAGCGGGTCCAGCAGCAGATCGCCGTTTTTCATCTGTAAGTGGGTATAGAGATCGCTTAACGGCAGTGAATTACTGTGTTCGATCCGTTTGCCGCTGAACTTCACGTCGGCATCCATCACATCCCAGTTTTTGGTCTCGAATTTATCATGCGGCAGCACGCGATCAGCAGGCTGGTTCGATTTCTCACCGCGACGCGCTTTGGCCTGCGCGGTTTTTTCACTGCCTTTACCGGAGTCCACGCCAATGAGTGGACCCAGATCGGCCATACGCAGTTGCTCAGAGGTCATTTCGCCGCTGAGCGTCGGGCGAGGTTTGACCTGGCTGTAGATCAGCGAGCCATGAATATCGCTGTCACCAATGTGACCATTGAATTTCTCATAGCGGTAGACCGCGCCCTTTTTACCATTGAATTTCGCTATCAGATGGCCGTCAGTTTCATAAGGCGGTGTGTCAGGCAACAGAACACCGGTCAGGCCATAAAGATTAGCCAGCGTATCGCCCGAGAAGCGTAGTCGCACGTTAAGCCCGCCGAGGTTCATTGGATCCTGCAAACCGCCAGTCACCTGAACCCGCGTGGTGCCGTTGCGCACATCGGCCTGAATCGGGAAGGGGGTGTTCTGGCTTCGCAATGACAGCATGCCCCCAATCTTGCCGTCGCCAGTGAGTTTCTCGTTGTTGTAGGTGCCGCTGGCCTGCCAGCCAAAGACAAAGTCGCCTGCGCCTTTCTGCTGGTCATCGCCTCCGGCGATCTGCGTATACGGCACCGGTTTGCCCAGTGGATTGACCTGTACCGTGACATCGGCGCGGTTAATGGCGTCGCGATAACGAATCTGGCCCTGATCAAACAGAATATTATCCAGACGGAAGGACCAGGCCGATGGCGCGGCATTCTTCTCATCCTTGTCGCTGTCAGCAAGGGTAAAGGTCCAGTTGTTCTTTTTATCGGCGGTCTGGATCAGTCGCGCATCGGGTCGCTGCAGCTTAATCCACGGGATGAACAGCTCTTTATGCAGTAACGACAGGGGTGACAGCGTGGCGTCGACACGCTGCAGATGCACCATGGTGACGTCAGAAATGTCAGGCGGGTTGCCCAGCATAATATCTTCCGCATGGATCTGCGGCCACGGCACCCAGCGCCGCCAGCCTGCCTCGTCGCGATTTCGTGCCCAGTCGATGCCCAGATCCCCGCGTATCGCAAAGGGACGGTTTAATTCTGTTGAGACTTTCTGATTAATGGTGGGCTTCAGGCGGTTCCAGTCAAAGGTAGCGATCACAACGATAATCACCACAATCAACAGCACCAGAATACCTGCTACCCAGCTGACGATTTTCCCGGTACGCGACATTACGCTTTCTCCTTGCACATTCACGGTCTGCGTTAAAGATAGTCGAGACCACGAGCAACGGCATCAGGGAAGCTGGAGAGTGAGGTGATTCAATTCAGAAAAGGGGACGGGACGCGAAAAGTAATAGCCCTGTGCAGCAATCGCAGGCGACGCTTTGACCTGCTGCCACTGCGCTTCCGTTTCCACCCCTTCAACAATGACACCGTTACAGTAACGATTAATCAGTGCAAGCAGCATCGAAAAGAGACTCCGCCCTTCATCCGTCGTGCCCAGCATAATAAACAGGTCGCGCGACAGCTTGATGTAATCATATTTCAGTTCAGTCAGCGCTGAGAAATTTGCCATACCTGAACCAAAATCATCCAGCCACAGCGGCCCCAGTTCCGATATTTTCGCCACTTTCTCCTCCTGCGGCAGCGCCTGATGCTCGGTGAGCTCAAACCGTATCCAGGGCAGCTGGGCAATCAGGCGGCGAATGGCGGGTCGTTGCTGAATGGCGAGCAGTGAAGGACCGTCTATGTTGACCGAAGCGACCACATCACTGCGCTTAAAAAATGCGCTCCATTCTGCCAGCAGTTCAAGCTGCTCATGCACGACATCCAGGCGCCGGGCGATATCGAGTCCGGCAAACCAGGCTTCAGGCGAAAGATTCCGTTCCGGTTCAGAAGGATGCGACACGGCGGTCAGGAGTTCAATGGCAAGTAATTGACCGGTAACCCGGTAGATGGGCTGAAACCGATAGCGTCGATGACATTGTTGCCAGAAGAGCGGGGTTTCCGGGTGGAGTTTAAGGTCGTTTGAAGACGGCAGCCATTGGCTAATACTCTCCATCACCATGCTATTTCCCTGAGTGGTAACAAGTCCCCAAAATGGGTGACTGAGCGATTATCAAAAGTGCCTGTGATATTAAGATGAACGGCATGGCAATATAAAACGGCGAGTTTATCAGCCGTCTCGCTAACATAATCGGCTAAACAAGCCGACGTTAGCCGCGTTTATCTGCCAGATCGAGGCTGTTTCATGCCTTAAGTTAAATTAAAACGGCGTTTTAAAATCATTGACGTCTGCCATACCAGACGCGAGACTAGGACGATATTTCACTACAGGTCTGAAACCATGACGCACAAGAAAATCGCCATTATTGGCGAATGCATGATTGAGCTGTCCGAAAAGGGTGAGAACATCAAACGGGGCTTTGGCGGCGATACGCTTAACACGGCAGTTTATCTCGCCCGCCAGGTCGATGAGCAGCAGTTGCGGGTCGATTATGTCACTGCGCTGGGAACGGATTCGTTTAGCGATCAGATGATCGCCGCCTGGCAGCAGGAGAAGGTGAATACGGACCTGATCCAGCGCCTCGATAATAAGATGCCGGGCCTGTATGTGATTGAAACGGATGCCGATGGCGAGCGTACTTTCTGGTACTGGCGCAGCGATGCTGCGGCGCGTTACTGGCTTGATAGCCCGCAATCTGAGGAGATAGCTGGGCAATTGTCGCACTACGATTATCTCTATCTCAGCGGCATCAGTCTGGCTATTCTGCCGCCGTCCAGCCGTGAGAAGCTAATGACGCTACTGGCCCGTTGCCGGGCAAATGGCGGCAAGGTGATTTTTGATAATAACTACCGCCCGCGTTTATGGGCCGATCGCGCCAGTGCGCAGGCTGCGTATCGCGCCATGCTGAACTGTACCGATATCGCCTTCCTGACACTGGATGATGAGCATCTGCTGTGGGGCGAAGCGCCGCTGGAAGAGGTTATCGCACGAACCCGTCAGGCGGGCGCCAGCGAAATCGTGATTAAGCGCGGTGCCGACTCCTGTCTGGTGGTCACCGGCGATGCGCCGCTGATTGATGTGCCTGCGGTGCGTCTGGCGAAAGAGAAGGTGATCGATACGACTGCCGCCGGTGATTCATTCAGTGCCGGGTATCTGGCGCGCCGTCTGACCGGGGCTTCTGCGGAGGAAGCCGCGCAGCGTGGGCATCTGACAGCCAGTATCGTGATTCAGCATCGCGGCGCGATAATTCCGGCAGAGGCGATGCCTGAATGATGCTGTAGCCGTTAGCGTCGTGAAGATGGACTGCGAATGCAGATGACGAAAAATGCGCCCGGAGGCGCATTTTTTAGCTTCTGGCATTCACACCTTTTACGCACACAGCGGCTGACTGAACTGCATCTTATAGAGCCGTGTATACGCGCCGTTTTTCTGCAGGAGTTGCTGATGCGAGCCGCGCTCCAGAATCCTCCCCTCTTCTACCAGCAGAATTTCATCGGCCTTTTCAATGGTTGAGAGCCGGTGAGCGATGATCAGCGTGGTCCGGTTCTGCTGCAGCGTCTCCAGCGCAGACTGAATCGCGCGTTCAGATTCGGTATCCAGCGCCGAGGTCGCCTCGTCGAGGATCAGAATTGGACTGTCGCGCAGCAGGGCGCGGGCAATCGCGATGCGCTGGCGCTGCCCACCCGACAACAGCACCCCGTTCTCCCCAATCACTGTATCCAGTCCGTTATCCATTTTATTAATGAATTCCATAGCATGGGCCATCTGTGCCGCCTTTTCGATTGCTTCACGGCTGAAGACGTCGGTACGGGCATAAGCGATGTTGTTGGCGACCGTGTCGTTGAAGAGGTGAACGTGCTGAGAGACCAGTGCCACCTGCTCACGCAGCGAGGCCAGGGTGTAGTCACGCAGCGCATGACCATCCAGCAAAATCTCTCCGCTGTCGATGTCGTAAAAGCGTGTCAGCAGGCTGGCGAGAGTCGATTTACCCGAACCGGAACGGCCCACCAGCGCCACAGTTTTACCGGCGGGAATGGTCAGGTTAATATGCTCCAGCGCGGGCGTTTCCGATCCCGGATAGGTAAAGGTGACATCGCGAAATTCTATATTGCCGGTCGCGCGTTCAACCACGTATGTTCCCTCATCTTTCTCCTGTTCAGTATCCAGGATGGCAAACAGTGTCTGACAGGCAGCCATACCGCGCTGGAACTGGGCGTTAACGTTAGTCAGTGACTTTAACGGACGCATCAGCATCAGCATGGCGGAAAACACCGCACTGATAGAACCCGCTGTCAGTGTGGCCATCACAGAGGGAAAACTCGCCGCATAGAGCACAAAGGCGAGCGCAGAGGAGGCGAGCAGCTGAATAATGGGATCGGAGAGCGAGGTCGCTGAGACCATTTTCATCCCCTGACGACGCATGTTGTTGCTGACCTGTTCGAAGCGGGTCGTCTCGACCTGCTGGCCGCCGAACATCAGTACCTCTTTATGGCCTTTCAGCATCTGCTCTGCATGAGACGTTACCTGCCCCATGGTGTTCTGCATGTTCTTGCTGATACCGCGAAAGCGCCTGGAGACGATGCGAATCGCCATCGACACAATGGGTGCCAGCACCAGCAGGATCAGGGAAAGCTGCCAGCTGTAGTAGAACATCATCACAAACAGGCCAAGAATAGAGGCTCCCTCACGGACCACCGTCACCAGCGAACCGGACGAAGAGGAGGCGACCTGTTCGCAGTCGTAGCTGATACGTGAGAGCAACGTGCCGGTTGATTGCTGATCAAAAAAAGCCACCGGCATGCCCATTATATGGCTGAACAGTCGACAACGCAGCGCCATGACCACTTTGCCTGACACCCAGGAGATACAGTAACTGGAGATATAGCCGCTCACACCGCGGACCAGGATCAGCCCGATAATCACCAGCGGCATCCAGATCAGAATGCCGTGGTTATTCCTGCCAATCACATCGTCAAGCAGCGTCTTCAGCAACGTCAGCATCAATGGATCGATTGCTGCGTTGACGATCAGGGCGACACCCGCAACCACCAGCCCCAGTCTGAAGGGAGAAATCGTCGGCCACAAACGAGAGAAGGTTTGCCGGGTAGAGAGATCGTTATCAAACATGGAATTCATCTTACCGTTGTGAATGAACGGCTGATGTTATGTTAAACCTCATCAACCAACAGGAAACTGCCCGACGCTGAACATTCCCAAATGAGACTGTGGCACTTAAGCCCCTGCAGCGAAGTGAACGTGATTCTGGCGGTAAAATCATTATGCTGTCTGAACAGCACACAGCGTGATATCCGGTAAATTTTGGCTAACAAAGCGAGCCATGCCAGCCATTTACCTTAAGCTGCAAATTCGTGGTTAATAGCGGACTTCCAGCGGCATCCCTCTTCAATCCGCCTTATAATTTATTGATTAAAATTAATCATTTATATAAATAGATCCACCACCAGGCATAGTCCGAATCTGGTCAGATTTGCCCTTTTCGGATGGACGACCGCCTGAAAAAAGACCATCTTTTAATCAAAAGACAGCAGGAAGCTGTTCTCTCCGGCCGCGAACAAAACAATTAAAATATTCCCCGCATCAGGATCTATTTATGCACACAGAAATTATTAATATCTGGCCACACGGTGATGCGCCAGGCGCCAGCGATTCGCGCGCAGAGCCGCAGATCGTCGATATGGCAAAAGAGTATGAGCCTTACGATCGCGCAGCGACCGGCGTACGTTGCCCGGAGATGGCGATCTGGCATCCGGTAGAATCAAACGGGATTACCCTGCTGGTTGCACCGGGTGGTGGCTATCAGCGCGTGATGATTGATCGTGAAGGCAGCGCCCTGGCCACCTTCTTTACATCGATGGGTTACACCCTGGCGGTCATGACCTATCGCCTGCCCTATGATGGACATCATGAAGGTCCCGACGCGCCATTGGCCGATGCGCAGCGTGCGGTTCGCGTCCTGCGTGAACGGGCACAGCGTGGCCTGAACGGTAAATACATTGTGATGATGGGCTTTTCGGCGGGCGGCCACGTGGCAGCCAGTCTGGGAACGCGTTTCGCAGAGAAACTCTATCCGGTGCAGGATGGCGCAGAAAACTTCTCGCCGCGTCCCGATGCGATGGTGCTGGTTTATCCGCTGATCAGCATGCGTGATGGCATTGCCCATGAGGGTGCCAGAACCCGCCTGCTGGGTGCGTGGCCGGATCAGAAAACCATTGAAGCCTATTCAATGGAAACCCGTGTTCATCCGCTGGTGCCACCGACACTGTTGATCCACGCCGCCGACGATGATGATGTCTCGGTGAATCACAGCATGGCGTTTTTTGGCGCGCTGCGTGAGCATAAGGTGCCGGCAGAGGTGCATTTCTATCAGAAAGGCGGGCACGGATTTGGTATCCGTGGCGTGGCAGATTTGCCCCTCGCCAGCTGGCCAATGTTAGTGACCGAGTGGCTCAGGGCAAAAACCTGACGTTAAGCGGCGGGCGGAACGTCTTTGACGTTGCTATCCGGCGGGCTGGCTTCATTGCTGGTCGCCGGTGCCGTTGCCGGTGACATTACTTTGTCCCAGCTCTCCTGCAGGCTCTTCACGTTAGTTTCCGCTTCGCCTTCCGGCTGAATCAGAACCATCATCAGTTCCTGCGTCAGCTGCTGGCGCAGCTCCTGGTTCAACTGTTCACGGGTCAGGCCGGCCAGGAAAGTCTGACGCAGCTTCTGATACTGCTCAGGCGCAATATCGACCACGGCGTTCTGCTGAGATCGCAGGCGCTGGCTCATCAGCACATCGGTATCGGTGCGGGCATAGGTGGTAAAGAGCTTATTCAGCTCCAGCAGCTTCTGCGCCATCAGCGCATCAAACTCCTCCTGCGGAATGCCTTTATCACGCACGTTCGCCAGCTCGCGCGCCACCAGATTCATATTCTGCGCCAGGTTGTCGTTGCGCCCGTCCATGTTGATCGAGCACTGCGCACGCTGATAGAGCACGCGGCAATCAAATCCCACCTGGATGCCCTGCGCCTTGCTGTCGCTGAGCGCACGCTGGACATGCCAGAACAGCGCTTCACGGGCCAGGTCGCCCTGCCAGTAACGTTGCAGATTCTGGGAGTCCCGAATCGGTTGCCACGGCGTATCCCACACCAGTGAGAGACGATCCTGCGTCATGTTGCTGCTCACCAGATTGACCGGCTCGTGCGGCAGCGGCGACAGGGTGGGCAGAGGTGCAGGCGTTTCACGTTTCCCGGTTAGCGCCGAGAAGGTTTTGTTGATCTGCTCAGAAAGGTTCCGGCTATCAACATTGCCAACAACGTAGAGCGTCATCGCATCCGGGGTGTACCACTGATGATAAAAATCGTTGAGCTGGGTTAAATCGACGGGTGCGCGCGGCTGCGCGGCGGGATCATGCGCCAGCAGCGCAGAGCCCTTCAGGCGGTAGCGCCACCAGACATCCTGCGAATCTTTCGGCCAGGTCGCCACCGGATCGGAGGCGGCCAGCGCAGTGTTGACCACCTGTTCGGTGATAGCCATATTGCCCGCCGTGGCCGCCAGCCAGTTCAGTGCTTCTTTCAGCAGTTCGGGACGGTTATTCGGCAGACTCAGATTATATTGGGTGGAGTCATAGGAGGTAATGACAGGCGGCAGCGGACGCTGTGGATCCATCGCCTGTTGCCATAGCGCGCGTTGCTGGTTGTTATCAAGCGCGGTGTTATGCACCATCGCCAGGCGCGACAGCAGATGACTGAAGCCCGTCTGTTGCGCACTCTCTACCAGCGAACCGGTATTCACCACCAGCCGCAGTTCAATGCGGTCGCTGGGGCGTTGCGGTGTGGCCAGTAACTGCCAGTTAAATCCATTATCCAGCTTGCCTTCCTGCCAGGCCGGATCCGGTTGCAGCGTTTCTGCCTGGAGACCAAAGCTGCTTGCCAGCACTAATCCACCAACCAAAAGCCGAATTCTGGTGCCCTGCATGTGAACCCCTACTCAAATAATTCAAATATTGTTATCACTGGCGCATATTGCCGCTGTTATTAACGAATCGGCTGGCGCCGAATCGCGCTGTTATCCAACAACAAAGTGTTTGACCACAGGAAGCTCAGGATGTCGCGTAACGAAGTGAAAAACGTCAAAAAAAACAAGTGGGGTTTATTATGCAAATGCCCGCTGTCAGGGCAAGCGACAGCGGGCATTTGTGGGGATTTAAGTTAAATTCAATGATTAAATTGAAGATTCAGTCGCTTTATTCTCTTTATTTCGGCCTGCCAGCGTATCGGTCAGCTGTTTATGATCCAGCTGGTCGACCCATTTCGCCACCACCACGGTCGCTACACCGTTACCAATCAGGTTAGTCAGCGCACGGGCTTCGGACATAAAGCGGTCAATACCGAGAATCAACGCCAGACCCGCCACCGGCAGATGGCCCACCGCAGAGAGCGTCGCCGCCAGCACGATGAATCCACTACCGGTTACCCCCGCCGCACCTTTGGAAGAGAGCAGCAGCACCACCAGCAGCGTAATCTGATGGAAGATATCCATGTGCGCATTGGTCGCCTGAGCAATAAATACCGCCGCCATGGTCAGGTAAATCGAGGTGCCGTCCAGGTTAAAGGAATAGCCGGTGGGAATCACCAGCCCGACCACCGATTTCTTGCAGCCCAGCTTCTCCATCTTATCCAGCATGCGCGGCAGCGCAGATTCGGAAGAGGAAGTCCCCAGCACAATCAGCAGCTCTTCTTTTATGTAGGCGATAAACTTGAAGATGCTGAACCCGGCAAACAGACGCGCAATCAGCCCCAGCACAATCACCACAAACAGAATACAGGTGATATAGAAACAGATAATCAGCTGGCCGAGTTGCACCAGTGAACCCACGCCGTATTTACCGATGGTGAACGCCATTGCGCCAAATGCCCCTATCGGTGCCAGACGCATGATCATATTGATAATG
Source organism: Pantoea jilinensis (assembly GCF_019104105.1). Lineage (NCBI taxonomy): Bacteria > Pseudomonadati > Pseudomonadota > Gammaproteobacteria > Enterobacterales > Erwiniaceae > Pantoea > Pantoea jilinensis. Next base: position 3,946,101 of record NZ_CP077746.1, read on the forward strand.
CCGAAAATCACTTTTGAGAAATTTTCAATCACGTTGAAAATCAGCGTGCCGGTGTTACCCAGACGATGCAGGGCAAAACCAAACAGAATGGCAAACAGCAGTACCTGCAGAATGTTGCCGCTGGCAAAGGCGCCAATCACGCTGTTGGGGATAATATCCAGCAGGAAAGCGACGACACCCTGTTGCTCTGCCTGCTGCGCGTACATCGCCACAGCTTTGGCATCCAGCGTGGCAGGATCAACGTTCATCCCGGCACCTGGCTGCACCACGTTCACCACGATCAGGCCGATAAGCAGCGCGATGGTGCTGACAATTTCAAAATAGAGCAGCGCAACCGCACCGGTCCGTCCTACCGCTTTCATGCTTTCCATGCCAGCGATGCCGGTCACCACGGTACAGAAAATGACCGGGGCGATAATCATCTTGATTAACTTAACAAAGGCATCTCCCAGCGGCTTCATCTGGGTCCCTAACTCCGGGTAAAAATGGCCTAACAAAACGCCGATGCCAATCGCCATCAGCACCTGGAAATAAAGGCTTTTAAAAAGTGAGGTTTTCATAAACAGGTGTCCACTAACGCCGTGAGGTGATGTTGTCGGATTCGTTATTGTGACTGTCAGGCAACAGAGGTAGCGCCTGACAGTAACCCGAAAATAACACTCTGTTTACGTGATTAATACAGGGTGACAAACGCCCAGGAAACCCTGGGATCGTAATTCTGAACTGAAACGCTTCAGCAAGGGGTTTTGTAACTAAAATTCTCGCAAAATCAATGAATCAGGCAATTATTGCGGCAGTGAGGAGTTTTCAATCCACGCCTGATTAAATCGGGTCAGAGGCAGGGCTTCAGCGTAGAGATAGCCCTGCCCGATAGCGATACCGCGCGCCAGAAGCCAGTCGCGCTGCTCGGCTGTTTCCACGCCTTCGGCAATCACTTCAAGGTGGATAATCTCGGCGATAGCCGCGACGATACGGACCATTGTGTCGTCATGCGGTAGCGCCGCCACGAAGCTGCGATCCATCTTCAGCTTGTTTACCGGCAACGCTTTCAGCTGATGCAGATAGTTCAGGTTGGAGTAGCCCATGCCAAAATCATCCAGGGCCACGGCGACGCCGGTCTGCTGCAACAGGCGCAGCATCGACATCGCCTGTTCTGCATCATCAAGCTGAGCGGTCTCTGTCACTTCCAGCACCAGCGTGTCGGGTGCGATGCGGTGGCGCGTCAGCAGGGCTTGCAGATGAGAGACCACGCCGGTGTCCCGCAGTTGCACAGCGGAAATATTCACACTCAGCGGCAGCATAATGCCCTGCCGCTGCCAGCCAGCCAGAATGCGGCACGCCTCTTCAAACACCCAGCGACCTATCGCGCTAATCACGCCAATCTCTTCGGCGCTGGCAATAAATTCTTCGGTAAGACCATAACTGCCGTCTGGCTGGCGCATGCGCAACAGGGCTTCGGCGCCGGTTAACGCGCCGGTCCGCATATCGACCTGCGGTTGCAGGTAAAGCGCGAACTGATCATCATGCAGACCCTGCAGGATGTCATGCTCCTGAGTCAGGCGCTTCTGCGCGCGCTCGGTCAGTGCGGCGTCAAAGAACAGGATCTGATTTTTGCCCTGATGACGGGCCGACATCATCGCCGACGTCGCGCGGTCAAGCAGCTCATTCGCGCTCAGCGGCTGATCCTCACGCAGCGCCAGACCGATACTGAGATTAGGGCGCAACTGCAGCTGATGGAGGTTAACCGGCTGATTCAGGCGAATCATCAGGTTGCGCGCCAGACGCAGTGCGCGGAACGGATTGCTTGCGCGCTTCATTAACAGAACAAAATCGCTGGTTCCGGTCTGCGCCAGCAAAGTATGGTCGTCCAGGGTATTACGGATCTTCTCCACCAGCGTCAGCATCAGTGTATCGCGCTGCTCATCGCTGAGTACGCCGTTAGCTTCCTGGAGGGTTTCAATGCGGATGACCATCAGACCCAGTGACTGTTCAGGCATGCGCATGCACTGATCGACCAGCGCCAGAAACAGAGTGCGGTTGGGCAGATCGGTGACGGGAAAATGGGTCGTCAGCCGGCTCATCTCATCATGGATTGACTCCAGCACCTGCTGATTGCGGTTGTAGCTACGGACCAGCATACCGATTTCATCATCGCGGTGGCTCTGCGGTAGCGACAGCTTGTGCGTCAGAATCGACTGGGGCGGCAGCTCCTGCAGTTCGCGAGAGAGATTGCGCAGCGGATGCACCACCAGCCGGTTAATGCACCAGCTGATCGCCACGGAAAGAATCAGCGCCAGCAACAGATAGGTGATAATCATGGTCGAGAGCGTGCTGAGGATAAACTGGTAGACGCGCGTCGAGTTAGCCTGCAACACCAGATAGGCCAGCGGCTTCGGCATCCCGGTATTTTCGACCGAATAGAGCGGCAGAGTAATCTGCACCGGCAGCTCAAACAGGCGGGCGACCAGACGCGGCACCGGTTTTTCCACCTCGAAATCGGCATGCAGTGCCTGGAACGCATTCGGCAGCACCACATCGGCGCGCGATAAAATACCGGCCGGTTTCAGAGAGTGAAGAATACGTTCGGCCTGAGGAATATCGGCGCGCAGCACCGCTTCCGACAGCGGCTGACGGACGGTGTGCGCGATATTCTCCATCTGCTGGGCGTAGTCAATTCTGCGCTGCTGCACAAAATGAAACAGTTGGATGACGATAAAGATACTGATGGTGATAACCGCAACCAGCGAAACTGTCGCCATCTGCTTTATCGTAAGTGACCGGCTTACGCGCAAAAATTCTCTCCTGACGATGAAAAAAGCCCAGATAGCAGACAGTACAATGCCCGCCAGTATATCCCATAAACTGACTTTTTTACCGTCTGAAAAGTCCGGCTTTTTCCCGGTCGGGATTATTTAAAATCTGCGTAGGGAACCAGCGGCTGTGGCGGCATATCCAGATCCCCTTCCCAGCCCCCGGCAGCATAGCGTACATAGATCAGGCCGTGGCTCGGGGTGTAATCTTTCGCCTGCTGAATATCGACACCTGCTCCTACAAACCACGCCGACGTCAGCCGCCGCTCAACTACTGCCTGCAGCGTGTAGCCGATCCCCCCGCCGGCGCTGCTGGCGGAAGAGGGATTGCTGGCAAGGGTGAAGCCAGGATTGACCGGATAACGCTGCTGCGCATCCGTTTTCGAATGTGACCACGAAACTGAACCGCCCAGATCAAATGACCAGTTCTCCGTACGCTGCCGCCAGGTGACCGGCACAGCAAAGGAGAGATATTGCTGTGGACTGTAGTAGCCGCCCTGGCCGAAGGTGTAATCACTGAGATCCTTCTGATAGTGCCAGAGCATGCTGTTCAGCCCGATGGTCGCACGGCGATTGTCGGTGTTGATCAGCTTGTAGTAATAGCCGCCCATCAGGCGCTCGCGGCTGTTATCAGCGACATTCTTGCCGGTGATCTGATGCGCACTGATGTCGCCCCAGACACCATGCGCACCGCCCTGATCGTAACTCAGCCCGATGCTGCCGCCCGTTGCCACCACACCGCCCCAGCTTTTACTGCCGTTGACTGCCGGATCGCGCGTCCCGGCATAGGAGAGCAGCGAACTGGCAATTGGCCTGCGTGAAGCGGTCAGCGTCACACCGAGCTGCTTCACATCGGTTTTCCAGCTCAGGCCGCCGGTCCAGTTAGTGACTTCAAAACCCAGCGGCGTGGTGCCGAGGTCGGCCGACCAGATCGCATTATGCCAGCCAGCGGCCAGCGCCGTGCCACTGTCACGCTGGTGAGTCTGAGAAGTGCAGCCGCCGGAATTCACATCGTCACAGCTGCCAAATAAATCATTAAAGCTACCGTTTCGGGTGGTAAAGGTCCCTGCGGAAACGTCCACCCGGTCGAGCCGGAAAAAGCCGCGCCCATCGGCAAACGGATGTTCCGCCTGCAGCATGGTGGTGTGCGCCGTAAAGTCAGAGATGCCGCCCGTACCGCTGTTGCGTGAATAGTCCTGCTGCACTGTCAGCGTGGTTTGCTGCTGACGATAGAGATCGGCCGTGTCGCTGCGCAGGCTGCGCTTCAGCCACTCATCCTGCGGATCGTTGCGGGTGGCGCGGCTGATATTGCCACTGCTATCAATACCGCTGGCCGTCATCGCCTGACGATAATCGGCCAGTGCCTGTTCAGGCTGCTGCTGCGAACGTTCAAGTCGTGCCGCATCACGAAACACCAGCGCCTTATCCTGAGAAGGTGGCAGCGAGGCGGCGCGCTGTTTCAGATCGCTAAACAGCACGGCAGCCCGCGTGGTTTCACCCACCGCCTGCCACGCCAGCGCAGCACGCCTGTCCGCATTGACACTCGCCTGAATCGGCGGCTGTTGCTCAAGCGCCTGTAGGGCTTCGCTGTTGCGCTGCAGGGCAACCAGCGCTTCGATTCGTCCCAGCGCCGCATCGCCGTTTTCCGGCTCGCGAGACAGTACCTGCTGATAGCCTGCCAGCGCCTGCAGCGCGTCACCGCGTGCCAGTGCCCAGTCGGCCAGCGTCAGGTCACGTCGGCTGGAAACTGGCTGCTGCTCAAGCAGCGTTACGGCTGCTGGCTCCCGCCCGGCGGCGCGCAGCGCCTCGGACTGGGCATAGATCTGATTCTGTTTCAGGCGGTCAGCCAGCTGACGCATATCGCTGCTCCACTGCGCATCGGGCTGACGATGCAGCGTGGCCAGTGCCTCGCTGTCGTTATCGTTGCCCGAGAACCAGAGTGCGGTCGCGTAAAGTGCAGTCGCATCCTGCGGATGTTGCTGCGCGACCGCGCGCATTATCGTCTGCGCCTGCTGCACGTCACCACTGTTACGCAGCGCGCCAGCCAGCCGGTAACTGAGCCAGACGTCATCCGGAGCCAGCTCCCGTGCCTGGCGATATTTCTCTGCCGCCTGCGGCCAGCGAGCCTGCTGCGCCAGAGCATCTGCTTCCGTGCGCAGGCTATCGCTGCGCAGCAGGCGCAGCGTGTCAGCCAGGGCGCGCTGCTGCCCGGCGGGTAAGGTAGTAATAAATTCCAGCTCGCGTGCAGGCGACACAGCCTGATAAAGCCCCGCCAGCCGACGCACTGCGGTGATATTGGTGCCATCCAGCCGTCGCGCGCGCTGCCAGAACTGTTCTGCGCCCGCCGCATCTTTACGCGCCATCGCCACATCACCCAGGCCAATCAGGGCATAGCTGTCGCTGCTGTCATACTTCTGGGCCGCACGATAGTGCTGTCCGGCCCCTTCAATATCATGCTGCGCCAGCGCTTTATCGCCCTGCTCAATCGCCAGCCAGTAGCGATTGCTCTGCAGCAGCGACTGCCATTTGCCGATTAGCGTGCTCTGCTGTCCCGCTTTGATGGCGCGTTCCAGCCAGAGAATGGCGGCATCACGATGGCCCGCGCGGGCCTGGGTCTGCCCCATCGCCCCCATTAATTCGGCATTATCGGGATTCGCTTTCAGTGCCCGGTTCAGGATCGCCATCGCGTTATTCACATTGCCTGCGTCGACCAGCGCCAGCGCGCGCATCCGTTCGCGATAAGCGGGATCGGCCAGCGTCGTCTGCTGCTTCGAGAGCGCCTCCAGGCCCTGCTGATGCGCATCGCCCTCGGTGAAGACGGTGAGATACTCTTTCAACTGCGCGACGCTACTGTCGCTGACCGGTTGATCGTTAATCTGTTTCAGCCAGAGATCAGCCGCGGCATCACGCCCGCCGCTGCTTTCCGCCAGCCGCTTCAGCTGGACTATCGCCTGCGCCGACTGCTGCCGGGCAAATGCCATTCGGGCAATCTGCAATCCGACGCCAACGTTGCCCGGATAGCGCTGTTCCATCGCCTGCAGCTGCTGCCATACGACCTCTTCCTGGCCAGGAAGGCGCGCCATCAGCCGCCAGTACTCCAGGGCGATGTTGGGATCGGGAAACACGCCGTTGAACAGCGCATCGTACGCGCTTTTTGCTTCCGCCAGCCGCCCTGAGGTAGCAAGCAATCGAGCCTGCTGCAGTTGCTGCCGCCCCTCTGGCGACATCATGCGCAGGCCTGCGGCAGACTCACGCGCCGCCGTCGAGCCGGGCGCCAGCCTGTTGAGCTGATCCAGCAACGTCTGCGCTGCGGTGATATCGCCCTGATGCAGCGCCAGACGCAGACGCGCCGCAAGCACCTGCGGATTATCCGGGTCCATCTTCTCCAGCCGGTAGAGCGATTGCTGTACCAGATCGTATTTGTTAGTCGACTCGCCGGTGCGGACCTGTGCCAGCAGCCACTCGACTGGCGAGACTTCCGGTCCGTCAGTCGGTGCGGCCAGCCCCGGCAGCGCACTTAGCGCACCAAGCAGCATGCCCGCCCGCAGTACCTGAGCGTTATTCATCTTCATCCAGTAAACGACGACGGGTAATAATTCGCATCAGACGCCACGTCATTAGCGCGAACAGCACCACCACAAAGAGTGTGCAGAGTGCCAGCCAGAAGGGATGGGTCGAGAGTAGCGACCAGAGACGCTCCCACCACGGCAGATGACCAACGTAGTAGCTCTCGCCAACCCGCAGACTGTTAACCCCTGACTCGCGGATAATCGCGGTGGAGCCAGACATTGCGCCACGCTTATCGCTGTCACTCATTGCCTCGTTGAGCAGTTGCCAGCCACGCGGCGTGCCATCGGCGAGCAGCGCAACCACGCTGCGCTGATCGTAAAACGGCGACTGGAAGCCAATCACCGTTGCCAGCGGGCCGCGGGAGCTGATGGCAGTGGTGCTTTCTGCCGTCTGATCGCGACCGCTTTGCGGATTCATCTGTGGCGTGACCCGTCGCACGGGTTCTTTCAGCCAGCTGGCGGTGGCGTCGACAAGCGCCGGGATCCGCAGGTCATTCTGAAGATCTTTGGGGATGACACCGATCATCAGCAGATCCACATCCTGCTTTTTCGCCGTGGCCCAGTCGTCGGTCAACTGAACGCGCAGTGCCGGATAGCCAGTCTGTGCACCACTATTGCCCATCGCATTCAACAGTGTGCTGACCTGCTGGACGTCTGGTTTTGGCGGCATCAGCACCAGGGTTTGCGCCAGATCGGCATAACGGCTGAACGGGAAGCCCGCATTTGCCCAGGCACGCAGTGATGGCATTTCGATGTAGTGGCGATAGCCAGAAAAATCGATGCTGGAACTGTCGTCCACCACCACATGATGACCGACCGGCGTCACGGTTTCACAACGCCCGTCAGCATTGCCACCAATAAAGGTGTTGGCATAGTCAAAATCGAAGCGCAGCTGGTTAACCACACCCAGGCGTAACGCCGGAATCAGCAGTTCATGGTTTTTGTCCAGCATTCCCTGAATCAGGGGAATATGCAGCAACTGCTGACCGGCCGTGTTTTTAGGCGGTAGCGGATAATCCTGGATGAACTGATTATTCAGGTTCACCGCCAGCCGTGAGCCATCCGACTGGAAAGGCGCGGTATAGCGATAGCTCAGATCCATGTCGATGCCGCGCGCGCGAACCAGGAAGAGATCGGGCGGCAGATTCAGCGTCAGGCTGATGGGATTGGGCTGCAGGCCGTCAGACTGCAGCTGGTTTTCATACTGAGTCAGTTCAGCAAAGGTGGTGCGGCGATCGGTGCGCACCCAGTTTGGCGCATCATAGGGCTGGCGCGGTGCCAGCAGCGTAACGCGGTCGATGGTCGAGGTGTCCCCGCGTAACAGCAACTCACCCTGCGCAATCCCCTGCACCGCCGTCAGCAAATCGTCGTCGTTGCGTCCCAGGATGAGCAGCATTTTTTCATAGGGACTGTCAGGCTGACTCACTATCTCCACGGTCGGCTTTACAACCGGCGGCAAATCTTTCAGAAAATCCGGGCGCGCATCGTTGGTGGCAAACACCACAGCATGCTGCTGTTGCGGCAGCTGATTGTAGAGCACCTGAAAGCGCTGTCCGCGCCAGGCAGCTTTGCTGCCGAACCAGGAGGCGAGAATCGCGGCAGCCCGCTGCTGCTTTATGTCCGGCTGGGCAGCAAACACCATCGGCAAGGTCAGCGGTCGCGTGTCGCGGGTATCAAAAAAGGGTTCAGGAAAATGGGAGAGGTCATTTTTCAGCGGCAGTTTTTGCAGCGTCAGATCGATGCCGCTCTCTTTGCCGATATCAAGCCAGATGGTGCTGTTGGCCGGATTTTCGCAGATGTTGGCGTAGTGACCAACCAGCTCAAAGCGCACGCGGTTAAAGTCAGCAATATAGTGAGGATCGATTGCCAGCTGCGTCTGAATCTCTTTACCCGGCTGGTCCGGGGTAATGGTGATCAGGCCGATCAGCTCATCGTTGAGATAAACCTTCAGCTGCGACAGCACAGGTAGCAGCGCAGGCGAGGGCCGATAGGTAAGATTAAGCAGCGCACGCGTCACCACCTCATCACTGCGCACACCGAACTCGATCTGCCCGCTGGTACGTGTTCCGCTCAGCGTCATGCTACCCGGCGGTGGTGCCAGCTTAACAAAGCTCAGCTGACTGTTACGCAGCGGTGCAGCAGGCTGTGGCGGCAAAGATTGCACCGCGGTTTCTCCGGGAGTGACCGCCATATTTTCCTGCGCCAGGGCGCAGCTTAGTGTTGTGGAACCCAACAGCAGCGCAGCGACCCACCTGTTTACTCTCGTTATCGTCATATCATCAACTCAATGCGTTTTTTGAAGCTGGCGCACGGATGCCTTGCGGCAACAGCGAAGCCAGCCAGCTCACCCCAACGGTAAGCAGGTTAAACAGCCGACGTAACTGCGGCGGGCCATATTCCGCCAGGCGCAGGTAACCTTTGAAACCGAGGATCATGATATCGGCGAGGCTTTGCACCGGCTTATCTTCCGGAAAACCGTCCTGCCACAGTGCCCAGGTATCGGCGCGAGCGAAGGTACACTGGATAAATTCAATATGCTGCTGGGTGGTCAGCTGATGGAGACGCACGCCAGCCCGGTGGCCAAAGACACGCTGCACCTGGCAGGGGAAGCTGAACTCCTGCTGTCCACGACGCAGCAGCAGCCACACTTTTTCATTCTCCCGCAGCGCATCCGGCTCGCGCATCTCCAGCCCGACGCCGCCATCCGAGTAGTCACGCAGCGTGCAGGGCAGCATATGACCATCTTCGCGTGCGATGGCGGCCGGCATGGCGATCTCTACACGGTGCGCCTCGCGGATCTGCCGGGCTTCAACGGAAACCGCCACCGCACCGCCAAGAATAATCATGTTATAGAGCACCCAAATCAGACTTACGCAGACGGTCAGTATCTCGTTGGCCGGACCGTGCTGCATGCGCCAGAACGCCATCAACACGCCCGCCACATTAAGCAACACCAGCAACATATAGGGTTTGGTTATCACCCAGTCCAGATGCTGCTCCTCGACCAGTCCGCCTTTCGCCGTGACGTTAAACTTACCCTTGTGAGGATTGAACAGCGCCACGGTAGTAGGCCGGGCGATATACCAGGCCAGCACCGTCTCGTAAACTTCGCTCCAGAAAGAGTGACGCCAGCGCCCCTGAATACGCGAGTTGGTCAGGCTGGTGTGCAGCATGTGAGGTAAAACATAGATAGCGATCGCCAGGGCAGGCGCATAGATGATGTAGGCATGGCAGAGTAAAAACGCCAGCGGTGCCAGCAGGAAGATCAGCCGCGGAATACCGGACAAAAAGTGCAGCATAGCGTTGGCATAACAGAGCCGCTGTACCCACTTCAACCCCTTACCAAACAACGGGTTATCAAGGCGGAAAATCTGCACCATCCCGCGTGCCCAGCGAATACGCTGCCCGATATGCGCTGACAGACTTTCGGTCGCCAGCCCGGCCGCCTGAGGAATGCGGATGTAGGCCGAGGTGTAGCCACGCCGGTGCAGACGCAGCGACGTATGGGCATCTTCAGTGACGGTTTCTACGGCAATACCGCCAATCTCTTCCAGCGCAGTGCGGCGCAGAATGGCGCAGGAGCCACAGAAGAAGGCGGCGTCCCAGGTATCGTTACCGTCCTGCACCAGCCCATAAAAGAGCGAACCCTCATTCGGCGTACGGCGAAACCGCCCGAGATTGCGCTCAAACGGATCGGGCGAAAAGAAGTGATGCGGCGTCTGCAGCATCGCCAGCCGGGGATCTTTGATAAACCAGCCCATGGCCATCTGTAAAAAAGCGCGTGTCGGCACATGGTCGCAGTCAAAGATCGACACGAAGTCGCTGCGGCAGTAGTTTTTCAGCGCGTGGTTGATGTTCCCCGCCTTGGCATGTTCGTTAGAGGGACGCGCCACATAGTTAATGCCAATGCTGGTGGCAAACTCGCGGAATTCCGGCCGGTTGCCGTCGTCAAGGAGATAGATATTCAGGCGATCTTTCGGCCAGTCGATACCCAGCGCAGCATAGAGCGTCGGTCTGACAACGCTAAGAGCTTCGTTATAGGTCGGCACCAGCAGGTCCACCGATGGCCACTGCGAACGGTCAGCCGGCATGGAGACGGGTTGCCGGTTAAGCGGCCACAGCGTCTGGAAATAGCCCAGCACCAGCACCACCCAGGCGTAGGTCTCTGCTGCAATAAGCAGCAAACCAAAGATCAGGCTCAGCGGATCGTCCCAGTTCAGCGTCGAGGTATAGCGCCACCAGAGGTAGCGGCACGACACGGTCAACGACAGCACGATCAGCATCATGGTAGGAAAACGACCCGGAATGCGCCGGACCAGCATCGCCAGACCCCAGAGCAGTACGACAAAAATAAACTGCGTCATCAGACCAAAGGGCTGGCTGATACAGAGCAGCGCCAGCAGTGAGGCAAAGAGAGCCGTCACGACAAAGAGGCTGCGTCGCATCGGCGGCGACAGGCGCTTCAGTCGCTGTTCGATGCGCGTATCAATGCCCTGGGTTTGCGAGCGGGCAATAACGTTGTCCAGCCAGCGATAGCCGTGCTGCCGCCAGCCAGAAAGTGCGCTCAGGCCCTTAACGCCATCGCGGGCGCTCGCCTGGGGGAGCCGGATCATAATCAGCCACAGTGTCTGGATCAGATAGCGCAGGATATCCAGCGGACGCGGACGCTCCGGTGAGATGTGCGGATAGAGGCGGCGGCGCTGCTGAATCACACTCTGCCAGCCCGGGCTTTCGAAGCGGAGCAGCATCAGGCCCAGAACAGACCAGAAAAGATGAAGTGCGCTGGCGAAGCGGGAGGCACCATTGCCTCGCGCAGTGGTATAGCCCCGATGCAGCGATTGCCAGGCGGGCGCAGTCAACAGCCAGCGCAACGGATTCAAGAACTTACTCCCTTCAGATTGAGTAACAGCCAGTTAGCCAGCGTGATGATCTCCTCGCTGGCTAACGCATGTGGCCGATATTCACCGACCGGCTGCTTCATCATCAGCGCCTCTGCCAGCGCCTCATCGCGATGAATCAGCAGCGGTATCAGCTGCGCCAGTGAAGCCATCCAAAGCTGATGCAGATCCTGCTGCAGACGGCTGTTAGCATTAAACTGATTGATAACAAAGCGGGTGCGCGCCGGAAAGCGGCGCTGGCTAAGGCGCAAATGACAATTGGCGTCAGGCTGGATGACACAGAGTATGCCGTCCAGCTGTTGATAGAGTGTTTCATGCCACGGCAGGGAGTCGGCAGGCAGATCAAAAATAATCCACTGATAGCGCGCCTGCAGGTCCGGCAATACCTGGAGCAGCGGTGCGGCGACAGACTCATTCTGACGGGTGATAGTCAAAGAATGCTGATGAGAAAGCACACCATGTGGCAGCAAGTCAGGCCCATGGGGATAGCACAGCGCGCTGTGCTGCCAGTCTCCCCCTTCGCACAGGGCTTTCATCCAGCCATTCTCCTGCTGAGCGGGCAGATTGAAATGCATGCCGAGCTGACTAACCGGCGAGCCGTCGATCAGCAACACCCGCTCGCCGAGAGCCGCCAGCGCCCAGCCCAGTCCGGCACAAAGAGACGTTGTGCCGACACCGCCCCGCACGCCCTGAAGCGCTATCTGCGGCATCAGTGAGGTTGCTCAGGCTGGCTGGGGACCGTTTCGGCTAACAGCGTCCAGCGTGACAAAATCTCTTTCAGACGCTCTTCGCGCGCAATATCGACATAGCGAAAAGCGTGCAAAGAAAAGGCGTCACGCAAAGCACTAATATCATCCTGACGATCGCCATCGGCGGCCTCAGGGGTATGAAGATTTGGATTTTTCATTACTGTTCGCCAAAGATAAAACACTGTCAGACTCAGAATAGTCGCCTGCGCATAAAAAGGAGGTTCAAAAAGATTTTCAGCAACGCTGCATTTGCCAGACGTTGTGAGCCAGTTTGTCATTGGCAATGTTTAAATTTCTCAGGTTACATCCTGGCCTGTCTATAATAAGCTAGCCTGGACTGGAAAAATAACGAATTCAATATGAAAAATTCTTTTTCGCTAGGGCTGTTGCATGTTCAGCCTGAATTAACGGCATTGCAAACGCCTGGCTGTTATTGGGTGACGTGTGCACGGCAGGATGACGCCCGCATGTTGATTCGACAGGTGATTTCACATCAGCAGGCCGTCACGCTCATCAGCGCTGATCAACCGCCTCGTGATCTCCTGACGCCCGACCCGATCGGCGGCCCCGACCGTATCCCGCTATTTTCTCTTTCCAAAAGCAAACGGAGTCTTTTGCTGCTGGAAAATGATTTTCTGCGTACGCTTGGCAGTAAAAACGGACTGGTGATATTTAACAGCAGCGCAGCGCAATGGGATAAGCTCGATGACGCCGAATTAACCCGGTGGATAAAGGGTATGCGCCGCACGCTACATAAAAGCAAACTCACACTTTTAATCATTACCTCCGGCACCACCATAATAAACCTGAGTAATAATCTTCAGCGTTATTTTCGTCAGCTGGATGGCGTTGCCCATTTGAGCTTTCAGCAGGACAGCTGGCAGTATCGAATTAACTGGTGGTATGCCGCGGAACGCCTGCTCGCCGATCGTGCAATACGTCTGGGCTGTGAAGAAGATCGTTTCTTTGCCTTAAATGAAAAGCAGGAACCGTTGAGCCTTAATGACGAACAACATTATCTCGCGGACAAAATCGTGCTTGAGGGCGCGCCGCCGCTTTCACGCCAGTGGCAGCTCTTTGATGATAATGAGCAGGTCTGGTTCCAGGCACAGCAGGCTAATGCCGCGACAGTTATTTTTAGTCTGACCCGCAGCGACTATATCGGCGAACTGGCGAAGATGGTTCACAGCCTGCGTCGTGCTCGCGGCAACGGAATGAAAATTGTGGTACGTGAGATGGGGGCCAGCCTGCGTTATAGCGACGAGCGGCTGCTGCTGGCCTGCGGAGTCAACACCATCGTGCCGGCTAACGCAGCTATGTCGCGCTTTCTGACCACGCTGGAAGGTCTTCAGGGACAGGTGTTTAACCGTCGCGTTCCCGCCAGTCTTGAGGCGTTAACCGCCTCATTGCAGCCGCTGCATGAGAAAGGCTACCTGCGGCTTGACGCCTTCTGTCAATCAGTCAGCCAGTTGATCAGTAATACCTTACTGCCGGAAAATGATAAGGGCCTGTTGGTGGCATTGCGGCCAGTGCCGCAGCTTCAACCCCAGCAGATTCTGACGCTCTGTAAACCGCGTCGCTTCGGCGACCTGGTCACGGTGCTGGAAGATCGCGTCATACTATTTCTCTCCTCCTGCCGCTACAACGATCTCGATAAGGCCTTGAAATATATATTTTCATTGCCTCACGATGAGCTATTTGCAAACCGGATGGTCTGGTTCGAGGATAATCATATTCTTGCGGAAGTCAGCAATATTAAAAAACTGACGCCGATGGCGATTCAGGAACTGACGCCGGTTTCAGAATCTCTGCTCGAATCCACCCTCAAGCCAGTGGATGCGCCTGTACGTTCGGCACCGCAGCCCATCACTTTACTGCCGGAGAAAGAATCCCGATGAACCTGATGGACTGGGTACAGATTGCGCTGCTGGCTATTTTTATCCTGCTGATTCTAAAGCCTGTCTGGCAACGCTGGCTGCCGCGTCGCTGGAACGGCCTGCTGAATCGGCTGTTGCCTGCGCGTGCGCTAAAGTCTGAAGGTGACTGGCAGCGTCAATCTCCAAAAACGGATGCAAAAATTAATGAAAAATGATCAACCCGCTGCGGCCCACTCTTCCGGTTTGTGGTCCTGCTGGCGCGGACTGGGCGGCTGGAATTTCTACTTTTTAGTGAAGTTCGCCCTGCTGTGGTATGGCTATCTCAACTTTCACGCGCTGAGCAACCTGGTGTTTCTCGCCTGGCTGCTCTTCCCGCTGCCGACGGTACGCCTGCATCGCCTGCGCCACTGGGTCTCGATCCCCATTGGTGTCGGGCTGTTCTGGCATGACACCTGGCTGCCCGGACTCAGCAGCATCATGAGCCAGGGCGATCAGCTGGCGGGCTTCTCCGCAGCCTATCTTCTCGATCTGGCAGACCGCTTTATCAACTGGCAAATGATAGGTGCGCTCTTTGTCCTGCTGGTTCTCTATCTCTTTGTTGCGCAGTGGATTCGTATCACCGTGCTGGTTTCATTGATGCTGATCTGGCTCAACGTACTCACTATCGCTGGCCCGGCGATGTCGCTGCTACCGACCCGCGCAGCCACTCCGCAGGTGGTCCTGAATCAGACGCCAGCCGCCAGCCAGCCAGCCGCTACGCCGGATGGGCTCGATCAGTCTGCACCCGCGACCAGTACGAATCTGACCGCCTGGCTCAACCGTTTCTATGAGAGTGAGCGCAAGCGCGTTACCCACTTCCCCGACAGCCTGCCTGCCGATTCACAGCCATTCGACATTCTGGTGATCAACATCTGTTCGCTCGCCTGGTCAGATATGGATGCCTCGCAACTGCGTAATCATCCGCTGTGGCATCACTTCGACATCATGCTGACCAACTACAACTCCGCCACGAGCTACAGCGGACCGGCAGGGATTCGTCTGCTGCGTGCCAGCTGCGGTCAGACCTCGCACAGCGATCTCTACAAACCCACTGATTCACGCTGCTATCTGTTCGATAATCTGGCGAAGCTGGGCTTTAAAGAGCAGCTGATGATGGACCACACCGGCGTGTTTGGTAACTATCTCAAAGAACTGCGCGAAGGCGGGGATATTCAGGCACCGCTGATGTCGCAGGCGGGTATTGCGCCGGAGGTGACTTCATTCGACAGCACGCCGGTGTTCAATGATGCCCAACTGATGCAGCGCTGGCTCGACGATCGCAGCAAGAGCAGCGATGCCCGCAGCGCCACCTTCTATAACCTGATCCCGCTGCACGACGGCACCCGCGAACTGGGCAGCACCCAGACAGCCCCATGGAAGCCGCGCGCTCAGTTGCTGTTTGATCAGATCGACGCCTTCCTTACTCAGCTGGAGAAGTCAGGCCGTCGGGTGATGGTGCTGGTGGTGCCGGAGCATGGGGCCGCCCTGCAGGGCGATAAGATGCAGATGTCAGGGCTGCGCGACATTCCCAGCCCGGGTATTACGCATGTGCCGGTCGGGATTAAGTTTGTCGGCATGAAAGCCCCGCATCAGGGACAGCCACTCAATATTGATGCGCCAACCAGTCTGCTGGCAGTCTCAGAGATTGTGTCTCGCGTGGTGGATGGGCAGGTATTTAATGCGCCCAATGTCAATATGTCGGTGCTGACTGACAAGCTGCCGCAGACGCCAGTGGTGTCGGAAAACGACGGTGCAGTGGTGATGATGTATCAGGGCAAGCCCTGGATCAGGCTAAATGGCGGAGACTGGGTGCCCTATCCGGAGTAACGCATCACTGCCGTAAAGCAGAAGTGCGGGTCAGCCGCCGCTTAGCGCCTGACCCATTTTTATCGTGTTACTGTCGGCAGCAGAATAGCGGCCAGCGCCGCCGTTCTGCCTGTTATCAGCGCTTCTCCTGAAACGCCTGCCAGGTCAGCAGCTGCAGACTGGCGGAAAAGTAGTTCTGATCCGCAGCCAGCTTATCGCTCAGATAGCCGGTCTCATTCAGCGTGAGGTCGCGCACCGCCAGCAGACCGCCCTCAAGATGATAAGGTGCAGGTGCATTTGCCAGCACGTCGAACCAGGCGGGAGTCAGCATACGGCTGTAACCCTGCCAGACGCGCTGAAACGGCACCAGCGCCAGACTGTGCGGGTCATACCACCAGATGTTCAGCGGTACGCGAATCGCGTCATAACTGAAGCGGTTTGAGTAACCGACAGCCGGGGCAACCGAACCGTCGGCATTCAGCGCAACCCAGTCCAGCGGCAGACCGGTTTTGCCAAAACTCAGCTTACCCAGCAGCGTAAAACCATCATTAATCAGCTTATCCCAGACCTGCAGATGACTGCGCTCGCCAAACTCACGCCACGCCTGAAACAGGAAATAGGAAGGGTTAAGCACCACGTAACTGGTTTTATTGAAACCCTGCGCGCCCGGCAGCAGGACGGTATAGCCGCCAAAGTTCGTGACATCCAGCTTGATGATGGCGCGCTGAATACGGTCAGATGCCTGCTGGTAGCTCTCCACCTGCCATTTCTGAGCAGCACGCTGCAGCGCCCAGGCCAGCAGCACATCACCATCCGAGGCGTTGTTCTTATCAGCAACCGGATTGTCACTGCCTGGCACATAGCGCCAGTAGAAGAGATCGGTCTGCGGATTACCTAACTGGGTGCGTGTCCACTGCCACAACCTGTCAAACGTGGCGCGATCATTGTTGGCTACCGCCAGCAACATGCCATAACCCTGACCTTCGGTGTGACTGACATTGTTATTGGCGGTGTCCGTGATCCGCCCTTCCGCCGTCAGAAAACGACCTTTAAACGTGTCCCAGCCGCTGGCACTCGCCTGCGCACTGCAGACCAGCAGTAAAACAGAGCAGATCCAGCCCATCCAGAATGGCTTACGTTTCATTTCCGATCCTATTGATATCGATAGTGCAGCGTGCTGCCATCATTGAGTTCAAGTGTAACCGGCACAATCCTGCTGCCGCCCTGGCCCTGTAACCAGCCTGAAAACAGTCCGGCTATGACTGCGCCAAATACTGCCTGCCAGTCAGCCGGAGAATGGGTATTGTCGCCAGCCGGTAAGGCGTGATACGTCATCAGCAGCGCCGTCTCTTCCGGCTGAAGCTGCACAAAGCCCCAGTTAAATCGCGCCAGCTGTAAGTTGGCCTCGCGCTCCAGATCCTGCACGGTGCGTGACGCTGGCAAAGGATAGCGGGTCGCCAGTGATTCACCCATTTTATAGAGAAAGGCCTCCGCCTCCCGCTGACCCGCGTTGGCCACCATCCCGTCAATCATCACGCTGACCAGGTCAAACCAGCCCGGCTGATGTGGATGTGATACCCCAGAATGTTCACTCATTACTTCTCTCCAAACAGATAACGGACATAGAGCTGCGCGCTGCTTTCGTTGTAGTCACCAAAGGTGTCATAGCCCAGCTGGCCGCCAATCGTCACATCTTTGTTGAGTTTGTAGTCCGCCCCGGCGTGCAGGTTGTAGCCGATGCCGTTTTTGCTGCCACCAGAATAGTAAGCGTCTTTTACACTGCCTCTTGCGGCAAGGGCTTCCAGCTCAGATTGCAGGCTGGCATTTGCAGGGAAGTACGCGCTCTTATCCTGACTGTAGGTCTGATAACCAGCCGCACCGCCAATATTCACGTTGAGATCGTCAAATTTACGTGAGAACTCTATCGGGAATGAGACCGACGCGTAGTTCTGCGGGCTGAAGTAGCCGCCCTGACCGTAACTGAAGTAGCTGAGGTTTTTCGAGAAATCCATCCACGACAGGCTCATGCCTACTTTCAGCTCGCGATCGTCACTGTGGAACGGACGGACATAAGCGCCAGCGGTTGCCTGCAGATTGTTATTGCTGGCGACATTCTCTCCAAGGTAGCTGTACGCGCCCGCGCCAGCATAGAAGCCTGCATCGCCATTGTCATAGCTTAACAGGGCGTTCGCGCCGTTCTTCGTGACGCGTCCCCAGCGTTTGCCGCTGGTTTTATCTTCTGCGCCGACGTAGGAGAGCAGGCTATCAGTAATCGCACGACGCTCACCGGTGAGGATCAGCGTCAGGAAGTCAGTGAGTTTCGGTGACCACTGCACGCCACCGACCAGTGTACTGAGATCCTGGCCCAGTGGCGTGCTGCCAATGTCCACTTTATAACTGTCGCCCTTCAGTGCCAGATTCAGCTCCACGCCAGAGGCGGTTTGCGAATCGGTAACGCCGTTCGGCAGATCATTCACCGTCGCACCGCCTGCGGCGACAACCCGGCCCTGACTCAGTGCATTGGTGCCGAAACGACGCCAGGCATCGGCTGCGCCACTACCCGCCGTGAGTGAGACCGGCGTGGCGGTAAAGTCGAGACGCGCCGTTTCAAACGGCACGGTTGAGAAGGTCAGCGGCGCTTTGGCTTCTGTCAGCTTACTGAGGCCTGACTCGCCATCACGCCCCCGCACCTGCACCATGCCCTGACTCCAGGTGCCGGTTTTCTCCTGAAGCGAATCCATCATGGTATCGACGTCGTGCAGAACCTGTGACTGATGAGAGACGGTTTCGCTGCCCGCGGCCAGATCGCCCTGCGCTGTGACGCCCGTTGCAATGCCCACAGGTGCCGCCTGCCAGGGCAGCACAGTGCCGTAGCTGGACGGCGAACGTCCCACTGGTGAGGTATTACGGTTGATAAACGGATTATCCGCCAGCGCCAGGCCGCCCACGCTCGGCACGCTGCCAGGCTGTGCACCCTGCAGGCCAATCAGCTGCCCGCGTGCTGAACGCAGATATGCCATCGCCTGCGAATGGTCGCCATTGGCTTCCGCGACTCGCGCCAGCAGCAGCAGTCGATCCGGCGTCTGCGTGGTGGTGTTGAGGCCGCGACTCAGCTCGTTAGCGCGTTGCAGATTGTTCTGCGCCAGCGCGACGTTGATGGCCCCGACGCGCGCATCCTGCGTCGGTGTATCCTGGGTCATCAGGTAGTCATAGACCACACCCGCATCCCGGTTCATCTTGCCGTCCTGGTAAAGACGGGCCATCGCAAACATCAGATCACGGTTCTGCGGATCCTGCTGTAGTGCGCCAATCAGCTTGTCATACGCCACCGCGTACTGGCGCTGCTGCCGCAGGCGATCCACTTCGTTAATGAGATAGCCGTTGCGAATACCCGCCAGCTGCGTCGGCGTACTGCGCGCCTGCAGTTCCGGGTTACTGAGGAAGCGCTGCGCCTCACTGCCGAGACCCGCCTGATTCAGCACTGCCATCTGTGCAGCATAATCGCCAGCATTGCCCTGCACGCCGCGCTGCAGGTTAGCCTGCACCACCGAAACGGCGCTGGTGAGATCGCCCGCCTGCGCCAGCTTCTGCGCCAGGTTTCCGGCATCAACCGGATTGGTCGGTGGCGTGACCGCGAGCGCTTTCAGGGTATTGGCTGCTGCTGCCGTCGCGCCCTGTGCCAGGTATTGATCGGCGGTGCTCATCTGCAGATTAAAATTCACCCGCTGCGCCAGTTCACGCATCGCCTCCGTTTTAGCATTAGCGGGAATGCGCGCCAGCAAGGCGCTGGCCTGCTGCCAGCCGCCGCTTTCGCTGGCATTGAGCGCACCAGCATACAGCTCGCTGGTGCTGGCCCCGTTGCGCATCACCGGTTGCATTACGTTGGCCGCCAGCAGCGTATCGCCCTGCTGACGATAAAGCCGCGCTAAATCGAGCCGCAGCCAGCCATCCGAGGGATAGCGCTGAACGCCCTGCTGCAACGTCGCGATGGCCGCGGCGTTGTTGCCAGCGGCAAGCTGACGCTTCGCCTGCTGACGCAACGCATCGGCTTCATTGGCCCGTGGCGTAACGCTCTGACGCACGCTGTCCGGCAGCGCGCCCAGCAGCGTACTGGCTTCGGCATTCCGATTCTGCTGACGCAGAACGTAGAAGAGTCCTTCTTTGGCGCTGCGGTTATTCGCATCGCTTTGCAGAATGCTGCGGTAAATTTGCTCTGCCTGCTGCGGTTGATTGGTGCGGCGCAGCACGTCGGCGCGGAACAGCCTGGCGGCCAGCCCTTTCTCACCGTCAGCCTGCACCAGCGGTTCACTTAAGGTCAGCGCCTGCGCAGTGTCCCCGCTTTTTAGCGCCTGCTGGGCGCTGGCCAGTTGTGCATAAAAGCGCGCATCGTCCGCCTGTTGCTGACGTGAAGCACCCTGATCGCCGCCGAGCTGTGCAGCGCGCTGCAGATAATCTGCCGCTTCCTGATAATGTCCGGCACGCTCGGCCACATAGCCCATACCCGCTAACGCATCAGCATCCTGCGGATTGGCGCCCAGCACTTTTTCAAAACTGGCCTGCGCTCCACCAACGTCACCGCTGTTCAGCGCGCTGAATCCGGCCCCTTTTTCTGCGCCACCGACATTTTTACGGTAGTAGTCGATTACCGCTGAGTCCTGCGGGTGACGCTGCTGCCAGGTCTGATAGAGTGCCGCATCTGACGGCTGAGGGCCAAGCCATAGCAGTGCCTGACGCAGTGAGCGATCGGCATCCTGATTACCACTCGCCAGCGCGCTCAGCATCTCAATGCCTTCGCGACGGGTCTGTTCCTGATAAGTCAGCGCCTTACCCAGCGCCAGCTTCGCCCCCGTATCCTGCGGGTGCTGAGCCGCAAACTGGCGCAGCGCCTCAACCGCCTGCGGCAGCAGCGTCCGGTCACCCGCCATAGTGAGATAATATTCTGCCGCGACGCTGGGTGGTGGCTCATTGCCGCTAAAGGTATTGCGCCAGGTCTGTAACGCCGCCGGAATATTGCCGCTGCGCGCTTGCTGACGCGCCAACGAAAGCTGCGCCTGTGGAATGGTCTGCAGCTGGCGTGCACTGTCCAGTTCGCCGAGGTGCGGATCGTTGGGAGAGACCTGACTAAGCCGGGCGCGATACTGCGCCGCGGCGGCATTATCGCCGCCCTGCTGTGAATAAAGTGCCAGCAGATAAAGTGCCTGGGTATTGCCGGGTTCAACCATCAGCACCTTTTGCAGCGAGGCTTTCGCCAGATCATCATGCGCTTTCTGATGCCAGTAAGAGGCCTGATCGAACAGCGCCTGCAGCGCCGGATTGGTGCTTTCCGCCGCCAGAAGCGGCGGTGACAGAGCCAGCGCGCTGCCCAGCAGCAACGCCTTACGAATACCGGCACTCAACAGATTATTTTTCATTATTATTATCCTTACTTCCTGCCGGAATCACGATCTTGCTTTGGGTTCAGACGCCGCCACGCATGACGCTTCAGCATCACCCAGGCCGCACTGCCCACCAGCGCAGAGAGCAGCATCGCCGCCAGCGCCAGCAGCACCGAGTGCTGGTTGGCATACCACACCACCATCATGTACCAGGGCATTTCGCCGCTGGGGAATTGCGCCCCGACGCGGAAACTGCGAATACCGTTTTCATCGGTAATAATCGCGGTATCGCCCCGAATTCCGGCGTTAATCTGCGCCGAACTCAAATCGTTATGCAGTCGCAGCAGCTGATCGTCGCTGGTTGCCACCGTCATCACCACCAGCCGATCGCGATTCCACGGCGATCGGTAGCTGAGGAAGCCTCGCCACGCCTCGTTGGAGGAGAAATAACGGTCGGCATCCAGCTGCTGGAGACTCCAGTCGCCCGTCAGCCAGCCGCGTAATTTTTCCAGCGTATCGGGCTCTTTCACACCAAAGGTGCTGCTCGTGGCGTCATACGGTGATGCTGCCAGCATCGCCTGATTAAAGGCGCTGTTGCCGGTCGTACTGACCGCCAGCAGATCGCTCTGTTGTAAGCGCGCCATGTTGGTGCCGCCGTTGGGCAGACCAAACAGCACCTGATTCTGCGTCAGTGCCACCCCCGTAGCGTTACCGGCACGCGCCGCCAGATCCAGCAACGTCGATAGCTCGGCATTGCTGGGCGTTTCCGGCAGCAGGAGCGTGGTCTGGCCGAAATCGGCCAGACGCGAGAACGGGAACGAGGCACCCACAAAGTAAGAGAGGTTTGGCAGCATGCTGAAGTGACGGGTATGGCTCAGATCGATCCATGAGTCCTCTTCAATCCGGCTCTTAATGTTGTTGTTCAGGAGTACACCGCAGGGCGCATCGGCTCGCGGTTTAATATTGAAGTAGAGTGCAAGCTGGTTGTCGCCATAAATCAGATAGGGTTCGAGATTCAGCTGATACTGCTCCTGACGCGCGTCACCGCCTAAACGATGCCAGACGTTTTCCAGCAGCCCGACTTTATTCACCGTCAGGTTGCGCAGGAACGTACCGTTAAGCATGACGTTGAGAAACGAGTTGTCCTCATCAATCCAGCTTTCCGACGGGAAACGATAGTGCAGGTTGACCGGCACCGTTTTTCCATCCCACAGGAACAGGTCAGGTGCAGCGCGGAAGTTAACGCGTAGCGCATCATGCCAGATGCCACTGCTGGTCAGACTCTGATCCTTACGCAGCAGTTCGCTCAGACGTACCGGTCGGTCGGTGTTAATCCAGCGTGGTGCATCGTAAGGTTTGCGGTTGCCAATGGTCTGTACAGGAACCTGCAGCTGGCTCTCATCGGTCGCGAATGGCTGCGTCGTCAGCCGGTTCGCTGCCTGACGCAACTGCTCTTCATTGTTGCCACTCACCAGCAGCAATTTGTAAACCGGGTTGTTGGGATTATCCACCACCTGCAACATCGGGCCATTACTGGCCGGGAACGTCAGGGTACCGATCCGATCGCCAGGATGACCAAACAGGATACCGTTGTTTTCCGGCAGTTCGCCGCGTACTACCGGGAAGCGGATGCCACGATAATCACTCTGAATACCGAGCCAGGAAGCGACCAGTGCCGCCGCGCTGACCGCATCGGGTGAGAGGTTACTGGCAAAGCCCATCGTGATAGTGGACGCCGTCATCCGCTGAGGATCCAGGAAGGGACGCGGAAAATTGCGCAGACTGGTACCGATATTAAGCTGCTGCCCCTCAAGGTGCAGCGAGGTCTTCGGCAGAATGGTGACCTGGTACTGCTGCGCGCTCTCTTTCTCACACAGCAATTTGTCCGCATCGTTAATTTTAAAACTCAGGTTGTTGCTCGACACCACCATCGCCGCGGGAACATCCAGCTCATAGTCACTGACGTCGCTGTCAGTGGCTCCCAGCGGCAGTGTGCCGAGTGGCTGACCATTCAGCATCAACTGCAGCGACGTATTGCGTGCGGCCAGGGCGGCAGAGACGCGCAGCGTCAGATTCAGTCGTGCATTGGTAATGACTTCATCGCTGGGCAGGGTAAAGGTGATGCCCGACTGTAACTGGCCGCCGGTCAACGTAATGCCACGTGACTGGCCCATCTGAGCCACTGAGATCGTGCTGCTGATGGGCTGATTGATGGCTGCGGTAATCGGCAGCTGCGGTTCTGCAACCGGCATCGTCGCCTGGCCTGGCGCGTAGGGCAGCGCACTGGCAGCCGCTTCCAGCGCCGGATCGGCGTTGCTCAGTCCCTGTGGCAGTGGCACCGCGGACAGCGCGCTGCTGTCCTGGGTCACGGCACCGGTGCTCGTCACGGGTGCGGCGACCGGCGCAGAAGCCTCAGCGGTCGCTGACGCCTGAGATGCTGATGTTGTATCACCAGCGGGTGCATAGGATGGGGTCGTGGCTGCTGGTGTCGCATCCGGTGCGGCACTCTGTGGCGCAGAAGCCGAAGCCGATTCTGTAGCCTGGGTAGCCGGGGCCGCTGATGGCACTGACTGCGTGGCAGACTCGCCACCGCTGACCGGGGCCGTCACCTGGGCTGAACCGGCTGTCGGCGTGGCACTATTATTCATCGGTGCCGCAGGCGCGGCATCACTGACCGGCGCCTGATTTGTCACTGGCGCACTGCCCGCTGCATTAGCTGGCTGCGAAGCAGAAACGGCATCAGGCGGTGTCGGCGCTGAACTGTTTACCGGCGCACTGGCTGCTGCATCGGCTGGCTGCGTAGCAGAAACGGCACCAGACGGCATCGGCGCAGAACTGTTTAACGGGGCAGTGCTGTTATCACCCGCAGCCGGCGTTTCCGCGCCAGCGGGCGTCAGCCATAACGCTGCGGTCAGTGAACTGGCCAGCAAAGTTTGCGTCAGGATCTTCATGCCACGCCATCCTCTTTCGCCGCCGCAGCCACCGGATCGACATTTTTACGTTTATCGTGGCGGCCCTTCCAGGTCAGCCAGAACAGCTCAAATACGGTACGGATAATGGTGCCCAGCGAAATCAGTGGGTTGTCCTGCTTATACTCCGGCTGAATCCAGGCATCCGCACGCGCCAGTACCACACGGACCAGTTCGCGGCGACGCGCCAGCGGCATCGCCTCAAAGCGCAGACGAATGCTCTCCTCATCACCGGAAATCTTACTGACCGGAATGGTGATCGCGCCGGATTTCAGCATCAGATCAATCTCTTCAATCTCATCCGTTTCATGGCGTCCATCTGGCGCGTCGAGTTGCGCACCGCCCATCGAAAGGTTGCTGGTCTGGGTGCGTGAGGAAATGCCGCTGGCGTAGTGAATAATCGCCGGGATTTGCACATCTACGCGGATAGTTTTACGCACCTGTTTGGTTTCGCGCGCCACGGCAATCGCCGCCATCAGAATGATCAGGCTGAAAATTGCCCAGCCGACGTTGAGTGCGATGACATAAGGATCGACGCCAAAGTAGTCATGCATCACGGCACGCACCACACCCGCCACAATTCCGATGCCCAGCAGCAGCGCCACAATCACGTGCGGACGCACGATATGGAAATCGAAGAACCCCTGATCCAGCACGCCGCCTTTATCGGTGACGTTAAACTTCCCATGTTTTGGCGACAGCAGGGTCAGGAGGGTCGGAATCACCAGATGGAAGCACATCACCGTTTCATAAATCTCACCCCAGAAGGTGTAACGGAAACGGCCATTCATGCGGGAGTTAACATAGAGCGACATGACCAGGTGCGGCAGCACGTAGGCGAAGATCAGCGACGCCGAGGAATGAATAATATTCAGGTTAAACAGCAGGTAGGCCAGCGGCGCAGTCAGGAAGGCAACGCGTGGCAGACCAAACTGGAAGTGCAGCATGGCATTAAGGTAGCAAAGACGCTGCTGCCATTTCAGGCCACGACCAAACAGCGGGTTATCAACGCGGAAAATCTGCGTCATGCCGCGCGCCCAGCGGGTACGCTGAATGATATGCAGGCCCAGACGCTCGGTTGCCAGACCGGCAGCCAGCGGAATGGCCAGAAAGGCGGAGCCCCAGCCCAGCCGCTGCATTTTCAGGGCGGTATGCGCATCTTCGGTGACAGTTTCAACAGCAAAGCCGCCAATCTCTTCCAGCGCTGAACGACGGATCACCGCACAGGAGCCACAGAAGAAGGTGGCATTCCAGTTGTCGTTGCCCTGCTGAACCGGGCCATAAAAGAGTGAGCCTTCGTTTGGAATGCTGCGCGCGGCGCGCAGGTTACGCTCAAAGGGATCGGGAGAATAGAAATAGTGTGGTGTCTGCAGCAGCGCCAGCTTCGGATCTTTCAGGAACGGCCCCACCGTTGCCTGCAGAAAGGTACGGGTCGCCACGTGGTCGCAGTCAAAGATGCAAATCAGCTCACCTTTGGTGATCTTCATCGCATGGTTGAGGTTACCCGCTTTAGCATGTTTGTTGTCGTCGCGGGTGATGTACCCTACCCCGACATCTGCCGCAAAGCGGGCAAATTCGCTGCGCTTACCATCATCCAGCAGATAAACTTTAAGTTTGTCACGCGGGTAGTCGATACATTGCGCGGCCAGTACAGTGTCGCGCACCACATCCAGACTTTCATTATAGGAAGGCACATAAATATCAACCGTCGGCCACAGACTGGTATCGTCTGGCAAAGGTTCAATCGTGCGTTTTAAGGGCCACGTGGTTTGCAGGAAGCCGAGAATTAAGATCAGCCAGACGTAAAGCTCCGCCAGATATAAGCCAATCCCTAAAATAGCCTCAACTTCGGAATTAAAGTGCAGCGTCTCAGTAGTGCGCCACCAGATATAGCGGCTGGACATCAAGGCAGAGAGAATCACCATCACCACAGTTATTTTGCGGCTCTTGCTGAAACCCAATAAAAACATCATGCCAATGCTGATCAGACCAAAAATATACTGTTTCTGGCTGTCCATTGGCGTAATGATGATCACCGCGGCAACGGGTGCAAGCACCAGCAGCAGCAGGTAAAACCCGATTTTACTCATGATTCACCCTGAGAAGAGCTGTGTTAGATAGTCGCCTGCAGAAGTCGGCTAATAGTGGTTTGTGCGGATGGGAGCCTGAACTTCGCCATTACCCACGGTGATATTCAGAATGCTGCTGACACGCTTCGCGATCAGTTCAATATCAAATGCCGCTGCCGAAGCCGGGCTGAAATCATAAACAGACTGCTGGGAAGCATTGGCTTCACCCACGCTTTCATCACGGTGAACCACGCCCAGTAAGTTATCGCCCAGACGCTGCTGCATAAATGCGGTGACATCGCGATTAATATTCCGGCGGTTGTCGCACTGGTTCAGGATAAAATAGTGACCCTGCTTATTATTGAGCGGTTTACCGGTCATCCGGTTCTCTTCAATCTGCGGTAATAACGACACTGACGCGGTATCCGCTAACATCACCACTAAATGCATATCGGCCAGCGCCGTCATTGCTTTAAGGGCAGGACCGGGACCAGGCGGAAAATCAGCCACAATTACCAGGCCGGGATAATTGAGCACCGTATCCAGACCGCGTTTAATAAAGTGGGGATCTTTCATCAGGTTCTCTTCGAACCGTTCACGTTGGGGCTCGGTGACGTCGCCATAAGGCAGGACAAAAATATTGCCGCCGGTGGTGAGAATTGACTGGCTCCAGTCCGCCTGCTCTTCTGAGCGCGCTACAAATCCACGACCATCATGAAGCGGCACGCCAAAGTGCAGACGCAATGCATTCTGCACATCAAAATCAATCGCCAGAACTTTGCTACCGGAACGTGCCAGACTCCAGGCCAGATTCGCCGCCAGCGTCGTTTTCCCCACGCCTCCCTTCGGCGAGCACACACAAACTAACGGCATAACGCAATCTTCTCCAGTAACGGTTTGAGTAAGGTTTCTTTCGGCAGAGTCACATCGCGCGAGCGGAACAGCGCGCCAAACCGTTCGGGTTCAGAATGGGGGGCGGAGGGCGAGATGACAGGCTGTCGATCCGCCACCGGGGCGCGCAGGACGGGCTCTGCACGAAGGGCAGCAACAGGCTCAGCCACTTGTGGTCGTGGTGGCGGCGGTAGCGGAAAAAGTGACGAAGGACCGCGTTCAGCGGCACTGGTTGCTGTCAGGCTGCTGCCTGACAGGCTATCGAGAATCGACGTGCGGGCAGCCATTGCCGGTTGCACATTCAGGGTCGCAGGTCGTGCAGGAGCGTCAGGCAGAGGAGCAGTGAACTCATCACCGCGCAGCGGCTGAGGCTGAGGCAGGTCGATACGCTGACCGCTACCCAATGGCGCCTGCTGTTCTTCTTTCGCCAGCTGACGAATCAATGCCCATTTACTGTGTTCCGCCGCTTCCTGCGTCTGGCCAGACATATCTTTAAAGTCGATGTCGAGCGTTTGCGTTTTCTCTTTAAAACGCTGCAAATCATCGTAATTATTCTTCATTGACCGTGGCCTGCCACAAGGGGGGAATTTTCCTGGAATATAACACATCCCTTGAATGTCAGTCAGAAAAACCTGATTACAAAAAGAGCAAATTCAATAAAATAGTTTAATCATAAAGATTAAACCCTGCCGACTAAAAGCCATTCTCAGCGTATAACCCCAGATAATTAATAAATTAAATTTAAGTTAAATTGTCTGGATATTTTTTAAAATTTTTCGGAAATAGCCGCTGTGGCAACGAATGGCCCAGCCAGAAGGACTCATACCACACAGCGTATTTAACAGCGACAAGGCCATTTCAGGTGCAGCAAAAAGCCGCTCGCCGCCATGAGGGATTGATGGCATTTATCTTTTTCCGCTGAAAATATCACCAGAAAAAAACAGGTTAAAAGTGGTAAAGAAAACAGGAGGGAAATAATCAGAATATGAGTGCGGAACCGCCAGCGGTGCGGCTTGCCACTGAATTGAGATAAAAAAAGGCTCCAGAAAGGAGCCTTCGGCTGGAGGCAAGGTGATTACTCAGCTGACGTTTTCTGCCACCCCAACCGGCTGATTCTCATCCTGATCAACCGCGAAGCAGGCAATTTCCTGCCCGCCATAGTTTTTCAACTTTGGCTGCAGCTGTACACAGGTGCTGAAACGCCGATGGCAGCGTGCATTAAAGGCGCAGCCTGGTGGCGGATTCAGCGGGCTTGGCAGCTCGCCGGTCAGCTTAATACGCTCACGACGGTCGTCAGGATTAAGACGCGGTGTCGCTGACAGCAAAGCCTGGGTATAAGGATGGCGTGGGTTGGCGAAAATCGCCTCTTTGCTGCCCTTCTCTACGCAACGGCCAAGGTACATCACCATCACCTCATCGGCTATGTGTTCTACCACGGATAAATCGTGCGAGATAAAGACGTATGAGAGGCCCATATCCTGCTGCAGATCCATCATCAGGTTCAGCACCTGAGCACGCACCGACACGTCGAGCGCCGAAACCGGCTCATCAGCAATCAGCACGTCCGGATCGAGCATCAGCCCGCGCGCAATCGCGATACGCTGGCGCTGGCCACCGGAGAACATGTGTGGATAGCGGTCATAATGTTCAGTTTTCAGGCCGACTTTCGCCATCATCTCCAGCGTCTTCTCGCGACGTTCCGCTTTGGTAAGCGTGGTATTGATCACCAACGGCTCTTCCAGAATCTGGCTCACTTTTTTACGCGGATTGAGTGAGCCATACGGGTTCTGGAACACGATCTGGATTTTCTGACGACGCAGCTTCTGCGCCTGAGGATCGTGTTTCAGCAGATCCTGACCGTGCCAGTAGAGCTGCCCTTCGGTCGGGGTTTCAATCATGGTCAGCAGTCGGCCCAGCGTGGATTTACCACAGCCTGACTCGCCAACCACTGCCAGCGTTTTACCGCGTTCCAGATCAAAAGAGACGCCATCAAGTGCCTTGACCAGACGCTCCTGACCAAACAGTCCCTTCTTCACCGGGTAGTGCTTCTTCAGATCAATCGCCTGTAACAGAAACTGATCTTTCTTAATTTCATGACTCATAAGTGGGTCTCCCGGCATCGTCCAGCGGATAGTGACACTTGGACTGGCGTCCTGGAATAGTGCGCAGTTCAGGTTCTTCCTGACGACATAGGTCAGTCGCATAAGGGCAGCGTGGATTCAGCAGACAGCCAACCGGGCGATCATATTTACCCGGCACGACGCCCGGCAGCGAGGCCAGACGCGCTTTATCAGCCGCAAACTCTGGCAACGCACGCAGCAGCGCCTGCGTATAGGGATGGCGCGGCGCTTTGAAAATATCGGTCGCTTTGCCGCTCTCCACCACCTGACCGGCATACATCACGATAATGTGGTGAGCCGCTTCTGCCACTAACGCCAGATCGTGCGTAATCAGAATCAGCGCCATGTTCTCCTGCCGCTGTAACTCCAGCAGCAGTTCGATGATCTGTGCCTGGATAGTCACGTCGAGCGCTGTGGTCGGCTCATCGGCGATGAGCAGCTTTGGCCGGCAGGCGATCGCCATCGCAATCATCACACGCTGGCTCATGCCGCCCGACAGCTGGTGCGGATAGATATCGAGACGTGACGCAGGATCGGGAATACCGACCTGATTCAGCAGGTCGATTGCCCGCTGACGCCGCGTGCGTTTATTGCCGCCCTGATGCACCTTGATCGCTTCCATAATCTGGAAACCCACGGTGTAGCAGGGATTCAGGCTGGTCATCGGGTCCTGAAAAATCATCGCCACTTCTGCACCCACCAGCTGGCGGCGCTCGCGTTCGGAGATGTGTTGCAGGTCGCGCTGGTTGAACTCCAGCTTCTCAGCCATCACTTTGCCGGGGAAATCGATCAGCCCCATGATCGCCAGCGAACTGACTGATTTACCGGAGCCAGACTCGCCCACGATACCCACAACCTGGCCCTGCTCTACCTGATAACTGATGCGGTCAACCGCACGGAACGGTGCTTTATCGTCGCCGAAATGCACCGATAGTTTGTCTACATTTAATAACGCCATCTCGGTGCCTCTTTACTGCTTGAGTTTCGGGTCGAGGGCATCACGCAAACCATCGCCCATCAGGTTAAATGCCAGCACGGTAAGCAGAATGACCAATCCAGGGAAGGTCACTACCCACCAGGCACTTTGCGCATACTGCAGAACGTCGGAGAGCATGGTGCCCCACTCCGGCGTTGGCGGTTGCGCACCCATACCGAGAAAGCCCAACGCCGCCATATCGAGAATGGCGTTGGAGAAACCTAATGACGCCTGCACGATCAGCGGAGCAAGGCAGTTAGGCAGAATATTCACGAACATCTGGCGCAGCATACCCGCACCGGCCACGCCGGAAGCGGTCACATAGTCGCGGTTCACTTCGACCAGCACCGCCGCGCGGGTCAGACGGATATAGTGCGGCAGTGCCACAAAGGTCAGCGCGATGGAGGCGTTGACGATTGAGGGGCCAAAGATGGCGACCAGCACCAGCGCCAGCAGCAGACTTGGCAGCGCCAGCATGATATCGACTACACGCATGATGATGGCATCGACCACGCCGCCGAGATAACCGGCCAGCAGGCCAAATATCACGCCGAAAATCAGTGACAGCACCACGACCAGACAGCCCACCAGCAGTGACAGGCGCGCACCGTACATCAGACGCGACAGCACATCGCGGCCCACGTCGTCGGTGCCCAGGATGTAGCTCCAGTTACCGCCTTCCTGCCAGACCGGCGGATGCAGCAGCGCATCGCGGAACTGCTCAGCAGGTGCATGCGGGGCCAGTACATCGGCAAAGATAGCGCACAGCAATACAATGATGATGTAGACCAGGCCCACAACGGCGCCTTTGTTACGTTTAAAGTAGTGCCAGAATTCCTGGAACGGGGTCATCGGCGTGGGTGCAACGGTAACGCTGCCGGGATCAACAACAGACATGATGCCCCCTTATTTCTTGTGACGTATGCGCGGGTTAACCACGCCATACAGCAGATCAACCAGCAGGTTGACCACGATGATCAGTACTGCGGTCAGCAGCACGCCGCCCTGCACCACCGGATAGTCACGGCGCTGCAACGCTTCAATCAGCCAGCGACCCAGACCCGGCCATGAGAAGATGGTTTCGGTAAGAATCGCCCCGGCCAGCAGCGTGCCGACCTGCAGACCAATTACCGTGACCACCGGCAGCATGGCGTTTCGCAGCGCATGCACCACGATCACACGCATCCGCGTCAGGCCTTTAGCGCGCGCCGTACGGATGTAATCTTCACCCAGTACTTCAAGCATCGCCGACCGCGTCATACGCACAATCACCGCCAGCGGAATGGTACCGAGCACGATGGCAGGCAGAATCATGTGCATGACCGCATCGTGGAAGTCGCCCGGCTCACCCCAGAAGAAGGTGTCGATGAGCATAAAGCCGGTCAGTGGCATGCTGTCATCCAGGAAGACGGTGTCGCCGACCCGCCCGGAAACGGGTGTCAGGTTGAACTGAACCGAAACCAGCATGATCAGCATGATGCCCCACCAGAAGATCGGCATGGAGTAGCCGGTCAGTGAGATTCCCACAGCGGTGTGATCAAAAATCGAACCGCGCTTCACCGCCGCCAGAACCCCTACCGGGATGCCAATGGCCACGGCAAATATCATGGCGCAGATACCGAGTTCCAGCGTCGCTTTGAAGCGCGGAACAAACTCATCCCAGACCGGGATGCGGCTTTTAAGTGAAATGCCCAGGTCGCCATGTAATACGCCGTTAATGTAGTGCAGGTACTGTTTCCACAGCGGCTGATCCAGCCCTAACAGTGCCATTAACTGTGCATGACGTTCAGGAGAAATACCGCGCTCGCCCGCCATGATCAGCACCGGATCGCCGGGGATCATGTGAACAAACGCGAAGGTGAGTAATGTAATGCCGATAAACGTTGGGATAACAAGGCCCAGACGTCGGAGTATGAACTGCAGCATAATCCGGGTTCTCTCTTGTCCGCGCGACCGTCGCCGCGAGGGTTGTTATTGCTTACATCTGACGATCGGGTAGGCCCGACCGCGACGCAGACTGGCTGCGCCTCTACCGTTTCCAGTAAAACAGGGAGATAAAGCCGGGGCGACGCGCAGCCGCCCCGGAAAAGGCGACAATTATTCTTTAATGTCTACCTGAGCAAAGTAGTGTCCGCCCAGCGGATCGACTTTGTACCCGGAGACTTTCTTGCTGACCGGTTCGTATACCGTTGAGTGCGCGATCATCAGCGCCGGTACCTGGTCATGCATCACAACCTGTGCCTGTTTGTAGTACTCGATGCGCTTCGCCTGATCGGCAGTCGCGCGAGCGGGCTGGATCTGGTCCTCGAAGGACTTATCGCACCAGCGCGAGTAGTTAGAGCCATCTTTAGCCGCTGAACAGCTGAACAGGGTGGCCAGGAAGTTATCCGGATCCCCATTGTCGCCGGTCCAGCCCATCATGACGGTCTGGTGCTCGCCCGCTTTGGCGCGCTTCAGATATTCGCCCCACTCGTAGGTGACGATTTTGGCTTTGACGCCAATCTTCGCCCAGTCACTCTGAATCATTTCAGCCATGCGGCGTGCGTTCGGGTTGTAAGGACGCTGAACCGGCATTGCCCACAGGTCGATTGAGAAACCGTCTGCCATGCCCGCTTCTTTCAGCAGCGCTTTGGCTTTCTCAGGATCGTATGCGTAGTCTTTCACCGCGTCGTTATAGCCCCACATTGTTGGTGGGATCAGGTTTTTAGCAGGCTGACCTGCACCCTGATAAACGGCGTCGATAATCGCCTTTTTGTTGACCGCCATGGTCAGTGCCTGACGTACTTTCAGGTTATCCAGCGGTTTTTTCTCAACGTTGTATGACAGATAGCCGACGTTCAGGCCCGCCTGCTCATACAGGTTGATGTTCTTGTCCTGCTTCATACGCGCAATGTCAGCCGGATTTGGATAAGGCATGACCTGGCATTCGCCCTTCTGCAGTTTGGCGTAACGCACTGAAGCATCCGGGGTAATGGAGAAGACTAAGCGATCGATTTTTGGCTTGGTGCCCCAGTAATTCGGGTTAGCTTTGTAAAGGATGCGCGAATCTTTCTGGTACTGCAGCAGCTGGAACGGACCGGTACCGACCGGGTTCAGGTCGACGTTTTGCGGGGTACCCGCTTTCAGCATGTTGTCTGCGTACTCTTTCGACAGAATCGAGGCGAAATCCATGCCGAGGTCGGCGAGGAACGGCGATTCAGGACGGGTCAGCACGAAGCGAACGGTGTTGTCGTCCACTTTCTCAATTTTGCTGATCAGCTTAGGCATATCCATGCCTTCGAAATATTCGTAGCTGCCGCCGGAGACGCCGTGATAGGCGTTGTTTTTATCCAGCTGACGCTCAAAGGTGAACACCACATCATCCGCGTTGAAGTCACGCGTCGGTTTGAAATCTTTAGTGGTCTGCCACTTCACGCCTTTGCGCAGGTGGAAGGTGTAAGTTTTACCGTCTTCGCTGACATCCCACTTCTCTGCCAGTGCAGCGTGCAGTTCGGTGGTGCCGATGGTGAACTCAACCAGTCGGTTGTAGATCTGACGTGAGCTGGCATCGTAGGTGGTGCCCGAAGTGAACAACTGCGGGTTAAAGCCTTCCGGAGAACCTTCAGAACAGTAAACGAGGGTTTTTGCCTGAACACCGGCGGCGACAGTCATAGCAATCAGGCTCAGACCGACCTTCAGCATCCCGGATTTAGCCAGGGAGTTGATCATGCGTTTGCTCCATTGTGATGTGATGTTGTGTGTATTGCCTGACCTCTGATTTTTTTATGCGGTTCAGGCGTACCACCGAACAGGTGGTTAACGCGCGCTACGATTTTTTGTTTTTTCAGATGCAGGTTATGCATTCAGAAAATTCCGTAACTGCGCATTTATTGACGCATCAATTTGTCAACAGTTGCAAAGAACGTCAATACAACGGTTACTTATTTACACAGAGTGTGAGGAATCGCATGCAACGGTAATAAAAACCGTTTCTGTCCAAATGCCATACAATGCACAGCAGAGCTGACCTGAATTCCGTGCATTGTGCTGGAAGCCTGCTCTATCGCTAGTGATTCTCACCGCTAAAAAACTTAAAACTTTTACCGGCAAATGTTGAATAACTGAACGATTCACCGTGCGTTATGACGTTCATCCAGCGGAATATGCTGGTAAAGAAGCATAAGAAATCAGCATGTTGCCGCTTTCGGTCATAAGAAGAATGTGTCGCGAATTATGATCGCATCGCTTATGGGATAAGGCCTGTCAGCGGGAAAGCAGGGATAATTATTGTCAGTAAGTGGAACGCGCGGAAGATGGGGTTTACTGGAACTTTCTGGAAGGTAACAAAAATGATTTGGATTTCTCAGGCGTTCTGAAGCGCCCATGTAAGTACCTGATGCGTTTGCCAGACGTGAAGCGAAGGGAGCATACGCCTGTAGCAAAGCATCGCGGGCCAGGGACAAAAACGCCGGGAGCGTTTTTGAGCAACGCAATGCGTTGGCCCGGCCACGGGCGCACCTCAGGGATGAGGTGCGTAATCGGCCGCGCTGAGCATGCCATGGATGGCGTCTTTTGCGTCTTTGCGAAAGGCGTATGCTCCCTGAAGCCCGCTCAACTGATAAGAGTGTGAATGCTTAGCGGTCAGATTGAGATCTGGCTTTGGACCTGTCAGTCGTCTGAAGCGCCCATGTAAGTACCCGATGCGTTTGCCAGACGTGAAGCGAAGGGAGCATACACCTGTAGCAAAGCATCGCGGGCCAGGGACAAAAACGCCGGGAGCGTTTTTGAGCAACGCAATGCGTTGGCCCGGCCACGGGCGCACCTCAGGGATGAGGTGCGTAATCGGCCGCGCTGAGCATGCCAGGGATGGCGTCTTTTGCGTCTTTGCGGAAGGCGTATGCTCCCTGAAGCCCGCTCAGCTGATAAGAGTGTGAATGCTTAGCGGTCAGATTGAGATCTGCCTCAGGAACACGGGCAGATCGGAAAGTCGCTTAAACCATCCATGGACGCTCGGCCCACGCCGTCCATGGCGTGGGACGCTTTCCTCCTCTGCCCGTATTCCCTCCGCCTTGAATTTATGCGCTGCTGTCAGATTCACTCGGGTTTAGATCTTTCAGCCGTCTGAACCCCGCACAGCGCTAATTCTTTGCCTGCAAATCACTTTTCTACAGACGAAAAAAAACCTGTCTTTTCAGACAGGTTTTCTTAAATATGGTCGGCGAGAGAGGATTACTCTGCTCTTCGAGCAGCGCCCTTCGGGCCGTTGCTGAAGCAACGTTGTCTCGCTACGCTCGGCTCAAACCTCCTTCGGAGGTCCTCATCCTCATTTGTTACAGACGAAAAAAAACCTGTCTTTTCAGACAGGTTTTCTTAAATATGGTCGGCGAGAGAGGATTCGAACCTCCGACCCACTGGTCCCAAACCAGTTGCGCTACCAAGCTGCGCTACTCGCCGATGGGGGCGCATGTTACTGCTACCCCCGATCAGCGTCAACCGCTTTTTATGCTTTTGCCGCCAATCGCCTGGAAAGCACGCGGTTACCCGTAATTAACCACCTGCCCTGCCCTTTTCGCTCACTATTACAGCGCTTTAGCCTGACCTTTTGCCGGTGCCTGACACCAGTTGTTGGCGGGGTTAATACCGCCATCTGGCGAGGTATAACCCAGACAGCCCAGAATGGTGTCGAACAACTCAACATGGCGATGAGTGCGGCCTACGCGCTGCTGCGCCTGCAAACGCTCAAAATTGCTGCGGTTCTGGCTGTCTTCCAGATACTTATCGGAGGCCCAGACCATCATCGGTACGCGGAACTGCTCAGGTGGCGCCATCTCGCGCGGCGTGCCGTGCAAATGCATATTCTCGCTAATCGACTCACCGTGATCAGAGGCATAGAAAACGATCGCCTTCTTATCACGCAGCTGATCCAGCACGCTATCCAGCATACTATCGACATACAGCACCGAGTTGTCATAAGCGTTAATCAACTGCGCCTTGCTGCAGGTCTCATCCACGCCCATACATTCCGGCTGATATTTCGCGAAACTGCGCGGATAACGCTGTGAATAGAGGTAGTGCGACCCTTTAGTGTGCAACACGATCAGATGCTTACCTTTCGGGAAACGATCCAGTGACGCTTTCATCTCCGGCACCAGCAGCATGTCATCCACCGCTTTGCCCTGATTACGCTTCTCTGAACCAATCTGCTCACGGAAAGCAAAGTTGTTGGCATTGATGTTGTCGTAGAACCAGACTTCGCTCTGCATCGCAAACAACTCAGACGTGAAGCCCAGCTCTTTCATCACCGCAAACACGTTCTGCTCTTTCAGCGTACGACCTGGGTTATCCATGGTGCCGCCTTCGCGTACAAACATGCAGCGCAATGACAGCTTGGTCGCGGTATCACAGGATTCGCCCCGGAACGCCACAAGATTCTTCTCTTTCGACAACTTTGGCGTGGTGTCACGCTCGTAGCCCAGCATCCCCATGTGATCCCAGCGGGTGGTCTCACCAATCACAAACACCACATAGGTGTCGTCCAGTCCGGCAGGCGCGACGTAGGTAAACTTCTTCGCCGGATCCAGCAATTCCTCGCTATTCAGCGTCTCATCCACGCGGGTCCAGGCAAAGAGTCCTACAGCTGCAAGCCAGTTTGAAGGAAGATAAGAGTGTGCCACGACACCGCCGTAGCTCGGTAGATCGACGTTGGTAATCTCTTCGTTTTGCTTCTGCAGTTTGTCCAGAAAGCGAATCGGCAACCAGACCAGCGCCACGCAAAGCAGCATGATCACGGAGGGTTTAAGACGCTGTCCCGGCGTGCGCAGCTGCTCATTCAACGTCATGCTCAGCTTATTACGCCAGATCATCAGCAGCGGCAGCGCGCTGACCAGCACCATCCACAGAATGAAATGGTAGCCAACCACCTCTTTAGAAAGATCGGTATCAGTGGTCATCACCGAAGCCACAATGCCGTAGCCAATTACGACGTTAAAAAATGCCATGTAATAAGCAGCGGCAACGGAAATCAGCACTATCAGCGTGGCCAGCACGCGATAAAACCACTTTCCACCCAGCGACAGCAGCCGCATCAGGAAGAAAGTCAGCAGCACAATGGCCACCACTTCAGTCGCCGCAGTCAGCCAGTTCGTTATCGTAGAGTGCGAAAGAAAACCATCAAAACGACGATAGAAAATTGGTAAATTCAGTAAGATACCGAGGTAGAGCGCCAGCAGTAACGATAACTTCTGCTGAGTCAGGGTTTTAATATAATTCATGAAAAAAGGTGTTTCTCCGGTGTGAAGCGCTTAACCAAATCTTTTATGTGACTGCCGAAACGCGGCAGAGTTCGCTGAATAAGCGGACCGGACAAGATGAAGGAAAATTCTGAACGGATTTATAGGCTATAACGCGAGGTGGCTCAGTAAAGCATGAGGGCGTTTCATAGACCAGATAATAATCGCTGTCGACCTGATTAGCACATTTTTTGTACACAGCGCGGAGGATTAACCGGACATGCTGACGCAGTGAGACGGAAGTGTGGGATTGAATAACAGGCAAAAGTGCGGGCCTGATAATTCAGGCCCGCAGCATGCTTAGCGAATGATGTTCAGCGTCACGTCGATGTTGTTGCGAGTGGCGTTTGAGTAAGGACACACGATGTGTGCCGCATCCACCAGCTTCTGCGCTTCTGCTTCATCCATTCCCGGCAGGTGAATATTCAGCGTCGCTTCGATGCCAAAGCCGTTGGGGATCGGGCCGATACCTACTTCACCTTCAATCCACGCATCTTTTGGCATCGCGATTTTGTCGCGACCCGCAACAAACTTCATCGCACCGATGAAGCAGGCAGAATAG
Source organism: Pantoea jilinensis (assembly GCF_019104105.1). NCBI lineage: Bacteria > Pseudomonadati > Pseudomonadota > Gammaproteobacteria > Enterobacterales > Erwiniaceae > Pantoea > Pantoea jilinensis. The sequence goes on from NZ_CP077746.1 coordinate 3,984,079, forward strand.
CCCGCCGCAAACAGCTGCTCAGGGTTGGTCACTTCGCCGCCTGCACCGCCCATTTCTTTTGGCACGCCCAGTTTAACGTCCAGTACACCGTCAGAAGAGGTTGCACGACCATCACGACCACCGGTAGCTTTGGCTTTGGCGCGGTAAACCACTTGTTCTAAAGACATGACATTTCTCCGTTACACTATTTAATCGCCTGCTACTTATTTAACCGTAATCAGGCGGTGAGGTTCAACGGGTGCAATGCACCCGTCGGCAATATTTATCGTGACTGAATCAGGTTATCACGCAATCCATCAAGCTGTAATTTCAGCGCCAGCAGGGCATCATCGTCACAGGCAGTGGCACATTTAACCGCTTCAGGAATGGCTTCAGCCTTAACGCGCAGCGCACGGCCAGCCTCGGTCAGTGTTACTGCAACCTGCCGTTCATCCTGACGGGTACGCTGCCGGTTAATCAGACCCGCGCTTTCCAGTCGCTTCAGCAGTGGCGTTAATGTTGCCGAGTCTAAAAAAAGCTGCTCGCCAATCTCTGACACCGTAACATCATCTTTCTGCCACAACACCAGCATCACCAGATATTGTGGATAGGTAATGTCGAGCTGGCTCAGCAACTGGCGATACACTTTATTCATTGCCAGATTGGCAGAATAAAGCGCAAAGCAGAGTTGCTGATCGACCAACAGTGGCATCGTTTTCACTTTTTTGTCATCTTGATCACAGTTCATGGTATTCAATATATATAGCGCGCTAGATAATTGCAAGCAAACTTTTAGTCAGGGGTAAAAGCATGCTGGATTCACTGGAAGAACAGGCGCGTCGATTCGCCACCGAGGCACATGCCACTGCCGGTCAGCGCCGCAAATATACCGATGAGCCTTATATTGTTCATCCGGCCGCGGTGGTGGAACTGGTGCGCAGCGTCAGCCATGACGAGGCATTGTTAGCGGCAGCCTGGCTGCACGATACCGTAGAAGATACCTCCACGACCCAGAGCGATATCGAAGCCCACTTTGGCGCGCGCGTGGCCAGCCTGGTGGAGATGCTGACCGATAGCGCACCGGCTACGGCGAAAAATCGGGCGGCCCGGAAGCTTGCGCACTTTCGCCATACGGCCAGCGCCAGTCCTGAGGCCCAGACTATCAAGCTGGCGGACATCATCGACAATACCCGCGCGATTGTACGTTTTGATCCTGACTTTGCGCGGGTCTACCTGGTGGAAAAGCAGATACAGATTGCGTTGCTGAAGCAGGGCGATGCACAGTTGTGGCAGCAGGCTTCGACGATCATAGAAAGCGGGCTTGCCCGGTTGCGGGAGCCGCCCTACAGCGTGCCGGAGAGCTGGTTTGTCAAACAGGCCGCTAAATACAGCATAAAACACGCATAAAAAAACCCGCCAGCGGCGGGTGTTTTCATGATGCCTGATTATTCAAGCAACTGGCGTCCCAGATAGGGATTGGCCTGTAATAACTTCATCAGTTTCTGCGCCGTCGCGGATGGACGGGTACGCCGGGCTTCCCAGCTTTTCACGGAAGATACGCTCACGCCCATCACTTTAGCAAACTCATCAACCTGCATGCCGGTCATTTCGCGCAGACGCTGTGGCTCTGGCTGGGCGGGTTGCTGACGCTGAATAAGTAACTCGGCGGCGCGATCATCACGTGTCAAAACAATCTGCTCAAGGCTGCTGAGCAATTCAAACATCGGGTCTTTTAATTCCATAGAGAACTCCTTAAAAACTCACTATGAAGCACGTGAAAGTAGAGAGGTACGAGCCTGAAGTCAGGACTCTGAAACCGGGCCTGTTCAGGCTGGATCCCGCAAGGGTTTGTTTTTGTTATGAGAAAAACCATTACGGGACACAGCCTGCGGTGCACTGCTTATAAAGGTGTCAGAACAATGCAACAAATGCCGGGAGACTAAGTATGGATAGAGACCTGACTATTTGCCGCGCAATTTATAATTATTTTTTTAACTAACGTTTGCCGAAAACGCTCCAGCGCTTCTAACCTGCTGAGGCGGTTGATTTTTGCGCCTGCACAGCGGGCAAAAAAATCAAATGGTGTTTGCTATTTATGTGGATGCCATCAAGCTTTTGGCGGGCACATTCTCATTTCTGTGAGGCATTACACCTCTTCAGGTAGTGATTGCAAAATATACGCCAATGGTTTACTTCATGAACACTTATATTCACAGTTCTGATTAATTTAAGAATAGTCCTGGTTTGCCCCTGAGCCCTGGCGCGCGGCGGCTCACAGCGACGTGCGGAGAAATCTTTTATTCTGAACGCCGCCATATCGTCAGCGAAATCAACAGTCACTCTAACGAAACGGCAGATGCCTCATGCCGGTGCAGTCAGCGGTCCTTAATCGCGCTGATGCGCGCTAAAAGTGCAGCCTTGTGATTGCGCACTCATGACGGGTAAAAAGAGACCTGCCACCTGAAAGGATGAAGAGCGATGCGTGAAACAGATTTTGACGTCGGATACCCTTCTCATCGCGTACCGATGATGGGACGCAATGCCGTGGCGACCTCACAACCGCTGGCGGCGCAGGCGGGCTTACGGATGCTGCAGCAGGGCGGAAATGCTGTAGATGCCGCTGTCGCTACCGCCATCGCCTTAACTGTGCTGGAGCCAACCGGAAACGGCATCGGCAGCGATGCGTTTGCCATTGTCTGGGACGGCAGCGAGCTGCATGGATTAAACGCCTCAGGCCGTTCGCCCGCCGCGTGGCATCCTGAGCGCTTCGCCGGTTTGAGTGCAATGCCAGAAACCGGCTGGGAGTCCGTTACCGTCCCGGGTGCCGTCTCGGCGTGGGTCACGCTGGCGCAGCGCTTCGGGACCCTACCGCTGACCACACTGGCGCAACCCGCAATTGACTATGCGCGCAACGGTTTTCCGGTATCACCGCTGATTGGTCAGCTGTGGCAGCGAGGCTATGACAAGCTGCGGGATCAGCCTGGCTTCATCGACTGCTTTGCGCCGCAGGGCCGTCCACCCCGTGCGGGCGAGTTATTCCGCAATCCGGCTCAGGCCCGGACCCTGCAGACGATCGCTGAGACACAGGGTGAAAGTTTTTATCGCGGTGCACTGGCGCAGAAGATGACAGCCTTTGCCCGTGAACATGGCGCGGCGCTGACGCTGGACGATTTGAAAAACCATCGCGCCGACTGGGTTACCCTGCTGTCACATCCGTTTGCCGGGAGATCGGTGCAGGAGTTGCCGCCTAACGGTCAGGGCATTGCGACATTGATTGCGCTCGGCATTCTGGAAGCGTGGGAGATCAACCGTTATGCGCCTGATTCGCCGCAGTGGCTGCATCTTTCCATTGAGGCGATGAAACTGGCACTGGTTGATCTGGAGCGTTATGTCACCGATGAAGATCATCTCGAGTTCCCGGCAGCGTTACTGCTGAGTAAAGAGTATATCCGCCAGCGGGCAGCGTTGATTGATCCTGACAAAGCGGGAGACTTCCGCTTTGGATCACCGCAGCAGAGCGGCACGGTGTATGTTGCGACGGCTGATGCCAGCGGTATGATGGTCTCATTCATTCAGTCTAACTACATGGGCTTTGGCTCCGGCGTGGTGGTGCCCGACACCGGCATCAGCCTGCAGAACCGTGGGGCGGGCTTTTCACTCGATCCAGACCATCCTAACGTGGTGGCAGGCGGTAAGCGCCCTTTTCACACCATCATCCCGGCCTTTGCGCTGGATGAGCAGGGTCAGCCGCTGATGGCGTTTGGTGTGATGGGTGGCCCGATGCAGGCGCAGGGTCATGTCCAGCTGGCGCTGCGAATTATGCTGCACCGCCAGAATCCGCAGGCTGCGATTGATGCGCCGCGCTGGCGGGTGGTACAGGGACGCGAGGTGGTGTTTGAATCGACACTCGATCGCAATACCCTGAGCACGCTGCGCCGCATGGGGCACAATGTGGTACTGGAAGATCCCCTGAGCAATTACAACTTTGGTGGCGCGCAGGCGATAGTGCGCGATCCGCAGGGTTTCTATATTGCAGCCAGCGAGAGTCGCAAAGATGGTCAGGCGGTGGTGTTTTAAGGCTGCAGCCGTGATCGCCATACCGCTAAACTGACGTTCAGGTTAACGCATGATGGCAGGAAACGTATCGCGCTCTGACGTGCGGGCGATCCCGTTGTATCACCGGCGTTTAAGAAAGCCTCTGCTTCACAGGCGGTTTCACATTGTGCCGTGACGGCGGTTTGTTCTATTCTTTAGGCCATTCCTACCTGGACATCAGACAGTACTACCGACAGGAGTTGACCCAATGGCTTCAGGACTTACACGCCTTATGGCACGCGGCGGCATTATGCTCGCTGGCGCGCTCATCGTGCTGCAACTCACCGCATGCGGTGACAAAGAAGGCGAGCAGCGTAAAGCATTTATTGATTTCCTCCAGAATACCGTGATGCGCAGTGGCGAGCATCTCCCTAGCCTCAGCGAAAACCAGAAGCAAAGCTTTGGCAACTTCGCCAGCGATTACGCCATCATGTACGGCTTTTCGCAGCAGGCGAACAAAGCCGTTGAACAGGGGATGCGTCCGGTGGTGGATGAACTGTCTGCCATTCGCGTTCCGCAGGATTATCTCAGCCGTCGTGATTCCCTGCGTCAGGCCACGAGCGCACTGGTCATTGTTACCCAGCAGATTGAGAGCGCAAAAATGCAGGCGGACAGCAGCAAAGCGGCCCTAAAGCAGACGGATGATCTGAAAAAAGTCTACGACACCGCCTATAACAAAGTGGTGACGGTACCCGCCAATCAGCTGATTCCGCTGCTGCCTAAACTTCAGGCGCTGAGCCAGGCTGCCGTGCAGACCGGCGAATTCCTGCAAACTCAGGGTACCCGCGTCAGCTTCAATGATGGCGGCGTGCAGTTCCCGACGCAGGATCAGGCTTCACAATACAACGCGATAATGAGCACGTTATCCGCGAATGCACAGGCGCTTCCTCAGGCACAAGCGGCCGTTCAGGGTGGCCTGCAGTAAATCTGCTTTATGGGCAGGCGTAGGTCGCCTGCCCGTCTCCACGCCTTTTCTAATCTCATCCGATAGCCTGTCGAATGAAGTGTGATCTGGCGCATTTTCGACCAAAAATAGTTTGTGATCTGAGTCACATTTATATAACAAACCCCCGCCCTTTTAGTGTGATCAAACTCACAGATAATCAGCTATCACGCGTAAAAACCAGGCAAAACAACACGTAACCGTTATAAAAATGTGATCAATGTCACGCTAATCACCCCTGCCACCACCCTTAATCAGTGATATAGATCACACTTTTCCCGCGTGCTACGCAGTGCCAAATTCGCGTGATAGAGTCCGCGTGCATACAGTAATACCACCGGCTGCGAGTCGGGGTGGCTAAACAAAAACAAACGCGCTCTCCTATTGCAGCGCGTCTCAATAAGGGGTGGGTTTATGTCCTCATCAGTGAAGGTCAAAGTACAGAGCTTTGGTCGCTTTCTGAGTAATATGGTGATGCCAAACATCGGGGCGTTCATCGCCTGGGGTATCATCACCGCGCTGTTTATTCCAACTGGCTGGATCCCGAACGAAACGCTGGCCAAACTGGTTGGCCCAATGATCACCTACCTGCTGCCACTGCTGATCGGTTTTACCGGTGGGCGTCTGGTGGGCGGCGATCGTGGCGGTGTGGTCGGTGCAATTACGACAATGGGTGTGATTGTCGGTGCGGATATGCCGATGTTCCTCGGTGCAATGATTGCCGGTCCACTGGGCGGCTGGGCAATTAAGTCGTTTGACCGGGCGATTGACGGCAAAATCAAAAGCGGCTTCGAGATGCTGGTTAACAACTTCTCGGCCGGTATTATCGGGATGATTCTGGCACTGCTGGCGTTCCTGGCGATTGGTCCGCTGGTAGAAGGTCTGTCACACATTCTCGCCGCAGGCGTGAATCTGATGGTGCAGAACAACCTGCTGCCGCTGACCTCAATCTTCGTGGAACCGGCAAAAATCCTGTTCCTGAACAACGCCATCAACCACGGGATCTTCTCACCGCTGGGTATCCAGCAAGCCAGTGAGGCGGGCAAGTCGATCTTCTTCCTGATCGAAGCCAACCCGGGTCCGGGTATGGGCGTGCTGATGGCCTACATGTTCTTTGGTCGTGGTAGTGCTAAACAGTCTGCAGGCGGTGCGGCAATTATCCACTTCCTTGGCGGCATCCATGAGATCTACTTCCCGTATGTGCTGATGGCGCCTCGCCTGCTGCTGGCGGTCATCCTGGGAGGCATGACGGGTGTCTTCACACTGACCGTGCTGAACGGTGGCCTGGTCTCGCCTGCTTCACCGGGTTCAATCCTGGCGGTGCTGGCGATGACACCAAAGGGTGCCTACTTTGCGAACATCGCTGCCATTGCTGCCGCTTTCGCCGTCTCCTTCGTAGTTTCCGCTATCCTGCTGAAAACCAGCAAGGTTAAAGAAGATGACGATATCGAAGCCGCGACTCAGCGCATGCATGAGATGAAAGCGCAGTCGAAAGGCCAGAGCGTGGCGGGTGCACCCGTCGCCAGCGATGCGATGAGCGTCGAGCTGCATCACGTGCGCAAAATTATCGTCGCCTGTGATGCCGGTATGGGCTCAAGCGCCATGGGTGCAGGTGTTCTGCGTAAGAAAGTGCAGGATGCAGGTCTGAGCAATGTGTCGGTGACGAATACCGCGATCAATGCCCTGCCAGGCGATGTCGATCTGGTGATTACCCATCGTGATCTGACAGAGCGTGCTATTCGCCAGGCTCCGCATGCGCAGCACATCTCGCTGAATAACTTCCTCGACAGTGCGCTCTACAGCACGCTGACCGAACGTCTGGTTGCCGCTAATCGCAGCGACGTGCATCGTCAAACGGTCACCACTGCGCTCTCTGACAGTTACGATGAAGGCAACGCACACCTGTTTAAACTGGGTGCAGATAACGTCTTCCTCGGCCTGACCGCCAGCAACAAAGAACAGGCGATTCGTTTTGCTGGTGAACAGCTGGTGAAAGGCGGTTATGTAGAGCCAGAATATGTTGACGCGATGCTGGCGCGTGAAAAACTGACGCCGACCTACCTCGGTGAGTCGATTGCGGTGCCGCACGGGACCGTTGAAGCGAAAGATCGCGTGCTGAAAACTGGCGTGGTGTTCTGTCAGTATCCGGCAGGCGTCCTGTTTGGCGAAGAGCCAGACGACGTCGCGCGCCTGGTGATTGGTATTGCTGCCCGTAATAACGAGCACATTCAGGTGATTACCAGCCTGACCAATGCGCTGGATGATGACAGCGTGATTGAGAAGCTGGCGAACACCACCCGCGTGCAGGAAGTGCTGGATCTGCTGTCAGGCAAGCCTGCCGTCGCGTAATTCAGAGCAATTCTTTCCCTGGGGCGGTCATGCCCGTCCCGATTTCCTGGGGCGGGTTTGCCCGCCCCATCGTCATTTGATATGGGTCAAAAATTATGAAAGCGTTACATTTCGGAGCAGGAAACATTGGTCGCGGCTTTATCGGCAAATTACTGGCTGATGCAGGTATCGAACTGGTTTTTGCTGATGTGAATCAGACGGTGCTGGATGCACTGAACGCGCGTCATGAGTATCCCGTTCATGTGGTTGGCGAACAGGCCAAAGTGGAAACCGTTAAAGGCGTCAGTGCCGTAAACAGCACCAGCGATGAGATCATCACCCTGGTCTCTGACGTCGATCTTGTTACCACCGCCGTGGGTCCGCAGATTCTGGAGCGTATTGCCGCCAGTGTGGCAAAAGGTCTGGCAAAACGCAGCGACAACGGTAACACCCGTCCATTAAATATCATCGCCTGTGAGAATATGGTGCGCGGCACCAGCCAGCTAAAACAGCATGTGCTGAAGGCGCTGCCGGCGCAGTATCACGCCTGGCTGGAAGAGCATGTCGGCTTTGTGGATTCCGCTGTCGATCGCATCGTGCCCCCTTCTGAAGCAGGCAGCACCGATCCACTGGAAGTGACCGTTGAAACCTTTAGCGAATGGATCGTCGATCAAACCCAGTTTAAAGGTGACCTGCCAGCCATTCCTGGCATGGAACTGACCGACAATCTGATGGCCTTTGTTGAGCGTAAACTCTTCACCCTGAACACCGGTCACGCCATTACCGCCTACCTCGGCCAGCTGGCGGGTCACCAGACCATTCGTGACGCCATCCTTGATGAAAAAATCCGGGCCGTAGTGAAAGGCGCAATGGAAGAGAGTGGCGCGGTACTGATTAAACGTTACGGTTTTGACGCGGAAAAACATGCGGCCTATATCCAGAAAATACTGGGTCGTTTTGAAAATCCTTATCTGAAAGATGATGTTGAGCGCGTAGGCCGTCAGCCGCTGCGTAAACTCAGCGCGGGCGATCGCCTGATTAAGCCCACGCTGGGCACAATGGAGTATGGTTTACCGCACGCCAGCCTGGTGCAGGGTATTGCTGCTGCCATGCACTATCACAGCGATCAGGACCCGCAGGCACAGGAACTGGCCGCGCTGCTGGCAGAAAAAGGCCCGCAGGCTACGCTGGCTGAGATTTCAGGACTGGATGCCGACAGCGAAGTGGTGGCTTCTGTGGTGAGCGCCTGGCACGCTATGGCATAATGCGCACGTGTTAGTGACGCAAGCCGGGCGCAGTTCGCCTGCGCCCAACGGCGGTATTGAACCCATGCAGGCAATAATGGAAGAGAAGCAGGCTTTTGAGAACCGGGTGCTTGAGCGCCTGAACGCCGGTCGTTCGGTGAGAAGCTTTCTGATCGCCGCCGTTGAGCTATTGGCTGAAGCCGTCAATCTGCTGGTGCTGCAGGTGTTCCGCAAAGATGACTATGCGGTTAAATATGCCGTAGAACCGCTGCTGCTGGGTAATGGCCCTTTGGGCGAACTCTCGGTTCGCCTGAAGCTGATTTACGGACTTGGCGTCATCAGCCGGCACGAATATGAAGATGGTGAACTGCTGCTGGCACTGCGCGAAGAGCTGAATCACGACCACGGCGATTATCGTTTTACTGACGACGAGATTCTCGGCCCGTTTGGGGAACTGCACTGTGTCACGGCCTGGCCGCCCGCGCCGGTGTTTAATACTGAAGATCCCGAGCTGCGCAGTATGCAGCAGCAGCGCTATCTGCAGATGGTGCGCTCCACCATGGTCCTGTCACTCACCGAGCTGATCGCGCGCATCAGTATGAAGCAGGCGTTTAAAAAGTCCGGTAGCTGATCCTGTCAGGCGCCATCACGGCGCCTTTTTCGTCTTAACCTGAACGGGAATATGCGCCAGATTTGGTGTATCCTTGCCCTGTTTTCCTCAACGAGTTGTTGTCATGAAAGAGCAAGAAAAGAACGAAATCAAACTTCTCAGCGATAAGCTGGACGCATTGAACCGCAAAGAACCGCAGCTACTTGAATCGGGTGATGTCGAGAAACTGGGCGCGTTGCTGAAAGAGAAAGAAGCGCTGGTCATTGAGATTGAGCGCCTGCGCGGTCAGCGGGTTGAAAAACTCAGTGCCGAAGCGCAGAAGCTGCAGAAAATGGGCTTCAGCCGCGAAATTACCAAGAAAGAGCAGGCAAATCTGGGCGCGCTGAAAAAAAGCGTGCGCGGCCTGGTGGTGGTGCATCCAATGACCGCGCTGGGACGTGAGATGGGTCTGACAGCGATGACCGGCTTCGCTAAAACCGCATTCTGACGGAGTCGATCAGGCAGCTGCCTGATCGACATCGGCTTTGCGTTCGCCAGCGGCGGCGTACACCTGCTCCGCCAGCGCATCCAGCAGTTCATAGCGACGGCGATACTCTGCCCGCTTCTTACTGGCGATCTCCTCCAGTGTCTTGCGCGGCAGGCTCAGCGGCAGAGTAAACATCCCATCTTTGCGCGCTTCACCGCTCAGCGACAGCCAGAATTCACTGTAGCTGGCAAAGAACTTATCCCCTTTGCTATGGCGATAACGCAGACTGCGGAAGACATGTGTCTCATCACCTACCGCCAGAATATTTTCCACACCGCACTGCTTCGCAACAATAAATACCGCTTCCATTAACAGCCGCTTTGGAAAGAGACCGTGAGCCGCTTTGGTCGCCTCGCGGATCATCTCATTATTGATATGTTTCCGCGGCCCCTGTAGTCCACCAATTAACAGGGTGCGCTGGCTATTTTCGTTGAGAATAGAAAATGAGAGCGACGCAATAATTTCGTCGTTATAACGCAATACCAGTGTCACTTCCCCTTCCCGGTCGAAATAACCAGAGCTGCACGAGAGGATAAAGTTTTCGCCATTTTTACCGGTCAGTGTGGCCAGTGGATTATCCGTAGCGCTTTGCAACAGCTGGCGCAGCATAGGATTTTCCAGATTATTCATCAGGCTGTAATGATCAAGTATCGCCTGCGCACGTGCTGCAATGCTCAGTCCTGAACGCAGATAGGGCCGGTGCAGCTTAGCGGGCAACAATCCCTGCGTGCTCATCAGCAGCGGGAGTTGCGGTAAATGCGACAACGCGTGCAGATAATGCAGCGTCGTCAGTGGCGATATTAAGGTTCTTAACACAAATTTCAGGCGGAAACGTTTACTTTTCCAGAGTTTATCCGGAACATATTTCCCGCTAATTAACTGAAAAAAAAGAGAAGCAGAGGATTCGGTCGTATTTTCCTGAGTAGTTATAATTGACATAGTCAGCGACACACAATGAGTTAAACAAGAATGTCACTGAAAATAACATAGTCAATATCAACGGCAGGTTAATGCGGAATAACATTAAAACTCATATCTGATGACTTCGGGTCCGAATCTGGAATACACAAAATAGAGATAAAAAAAACCGGCGAAATAAATTTCACCGGTTTATCTTCATTGCGTTTACGCTTTGTTAACTTACTGAGCAGCAGCGAAGCGGGCTGCCGCTTCGTCCCAGTTAACCACGTTCCAGAACGCTTTGATGTAGTCAGGACGCTTGTTCTGATACTTCAGATAGTAAGCGTGTTCCCACACATCCAGACCGATGATCGGGAAGCCAGAAACGCCGGCAACCGCTTCACCCATCAGCGGGTTATCCTGGTTTGCGGTAGAAACCACAGCCAGTTTGTCGCCTTTCTTAACCAGCCATGCCCAGCCAGAACCGAAACGGGTCGCAGCGGCTTTCTCGAACTCTTCCTGGAATTTTTCCACGCTACCGAAATCTTTCTCGATAGCCGCTTTCAGGTCACCCTGCAGCGTGGTACCGGTTTTCAGGCCTTTCCAGAACAGGCTGTGGTTAGCGTGACCGCCTGCGTTGTTACGCAGTGGGCCTTTTTTGTCTGCTGGCAGCTGATCCAGTTTGGTGATCAGCTCTTCTACCGGCAGATTAGCAAATTCAGTACCTTCCAGCGCGGCGTTAGCGTTGTTCACATAGGTCTGGTGGTGTTTGGTGTGATGGATCTCCATCGTCTGCTTGTCGAAATGCGGTTCCAGTGCGTCGTATGCGTAAGGCAGGGATGGCAGTGAATAACTCATGTTCTTCCTCTCCATTTAGTTTGAGCAGCACGACGAATTCGGGACGTGCCGCGTAAGCAGTCGAATCATTATAGTTAAATTCATGTAGCGTAAAAGGGTAATCAATGCCCTATTAACCATAAGGATTTGCGAAAGCCGGCATTAGCAACCCGTTGTTTTTACAGTGTGCTGATGCTGGCTCTGCCTTTTCAGACGTGCCAGGCAGGGAGAGCAGCACGCTGATGCCAGGCTATCAGCCAGCACGCCTCCCGCCTGAACGCCGCGTCGGCCCTGCTCTGCGCGTTACTGACCCAGCTCGCGCAGGGCGCTGTCGAGTGCGCCAACCAGCCAGTCGATATCGCTCTCCTGGAAAGCCAGTGGTGGACGCAGTTTCAGCACATTCCCATACGGACCGGCGACCGAGGTGAGCACACGATGTTCACGAAGCTTCTCAATCAAATCCAGCGCCAGCGTTTTGTCCGGCGTTTTGCTGTGACGATCGGTGACCAGTTCAAAGCCGATAAACAGTCCGGCACCGCGCACATCCCCCACACACTCATAGCGATCCATCAGGGTTCGCAGCTCAGCCAGAAGCTTCGCGCCGACCACGCGGCTGTGTTCCTGTAATCCCTCTTCGGTAATCACGTTCAGCACCGCCTGCGCCGCCGCCATCGCGACCGGATTCCCCCCAAAGGTATTGAAGTAGGGAATCGAATCGCTGAAGGCTGCCAGCACATCACTTTTTGCCAGCAGTCCGGAAACCGGAATGCCATTGCCCATCGGCTTGCCAGTGGTAATCACATCAGGCACCACATCGTGGCGACCAAAGCCCCAGAACGCGTCGCCAGTTCGGCCAAAGCCAGGCTGAACTTCGTCGGCAATAAAAATGCCGCCGTTGGCATGCACCACCTCAATCGCTTTTTTCAGGAAGCCGCGTGGATTGGGCAGAACGCCGTCCGAGGAGAAAATCGAGTCCGCCAGGAAACCGGCAAATTTAATGCCGTGCGCCGCCATGTCATCAATCTGCTGCTGAATCTGGTCTGCGAACCAGTCACCCAAGTCGGGCGCATCCACACGGTAGGCATCTGGCGGCATCACCAGCCGCGTGGTCGGTGCCAGTGGCTGTCCACTGCCCAGTGCCGGAGACGCGCCGGAGGTCAGCTCACTGGTGCCGTGATAGGCCTCTTTACTGACGATAATTCCGGTACCGCCGCTGAACGCGCGCGCCACGCGAATCGCCAGATCGTTGGCTTCCGATCCGGTGCACATGTACATCGCGCGATCGATCGCCGCAGGTGTCGTTGCCAGCAGCGCTTCACTGTAATCCAGAATCTTTTCATGCAGGTAACGCGTGTGGGTGTTCAGCATTTTCATCTGCTGCGTCACCGCCTCAATCACGGCCGGATGGCAATGACCAATGCTCGCCACGTTGTTGTAAACGTCGAGATATTTATCGCCCGATGCGTCCCACAGATATTGCCCTTCACCCCGCACCAGATGAACCGGTTTGCGATAGAACAGGCGATAGGATTCGCCAAGCACTTTGCTGCGTTTATCGGTCAGTTTGCGTGTGTCACTGTCGAGCGCATCGGCATGTTCAGCACGAAAACTGTTGGTATCCATAATGGTGGAACGCGTGGCCATATTGACTCCCGTTACAAGGATGAAGGAAGAAGAGCGGACTCCTGTATCATGCCTGCCTGAATCCAAAATGCAACAAAATACACAAAAGCAATAAAATACACATGACGCCGTCAAGCCGCCGCGCTAAGCTTGCTCTCTGATCCAGACAGAATCTTTCGCGTCACTGGCGTATCATCCATGCTCTTCGCGCTTTATAAGGATTTCTCTATGCTGCAGGAAACGCGCCTTCATCGCATCCGTGCCTTACTGACCCGGCTAAACCAGGTCAGTACCGAGCGCATTATCAGGGAGCTGGGGGTATCACGCGAAACCGCGCGCCGCGACATCATTGAGATGGAAGCGCTGGGTCTGGCACGCCGCGTCCACGGTGGCCTGGTGGCCATTGAAACCCAGGCTGAACCGCCGCTCACGGAACGTCGCAGCACCCAGACCCGGGAGAAACGCGCAATCGCCCGCGCCGCTGCGCAATTGCTGCAGCCCGGACAGACGCTGTTTCTTGATGCGGGCAGCACCACCACGCTGCTGGCAGAGGAGTTACACGCCCTTTCCGGCCTGACGATAGTGACCAACAGCCTGCAGGCCGCGCTGGCACTGAGCGCTGGAGAAGAAAACCAGCCGTTGAATAATCAGATTATTTTGCTGGGTGGGACGATGTCGGCGGGTGCGCAACAGACGCGCGGCGAAATCACCGTTGGCGAGATTATCCGCTACCGAGCCGATGTCGCGCTGCTGTCGCCCGTGGGGATTGACGCAGAGTGCGGTGGCAGCAGTTTTCACCCGCACGAAGCGGCTATCGCCAGAGCAATGGTGCAGCAATCCGCTGCCTGCTATCTGCTGGCCGATCACACCAAACTCGGCGTGGTCAGCCGCACGGTTTACGCGCCGCCGCAGGCGATCTCCCTGCTGATTACTGACAGTGGCGGCGACAACGGTGCCGCCCTTGAGGCGTTGCAGCAGACATTGCCAGCGGTAATGGTGGTTTAACGCAGTCGCTGAGGATGGCTGTAGACCGTGGCACGGCCAGGTTTACTGAATCCGACCAGCGTCAGGTTGCAGCGCTCAGCCACCTCAACCGCCAGGCGGGTCGCCGCCGAGACCGCAAACAGGATCTCTACGCCGCACATGGCAGACTTCTGCACCATTTCATAGCTGGCGCGGCTGGAGACCAGCACCGCGCCCGGTCCCCACGCAGCCTGACTGCGATAACCCAGCAACTTATCCAGTGCCACATGGCGCCCCACATCTTCACAGCCACCCGCCAGTTGACCATCAGGCTGGATCCACGCAGCAGCATGGGTGCAGCCCGTTTTCTGTCCGACCGGCTGATAATCTTTCAGCTGGCCCAGCGCCCGATCCAGGTGGTCCAGCGCGAAGGTCTGGGTAAACGGCAGCGGAGAGAGCGGCTTGCCAATCTGGTCCAGCTGTTCAACACCGCACACGCCGCAGCCGGTCCGGCCTGCCAGCGCGCGACGCTGCTCTTTCAGCGCCATAAAGCGGCGGCTGGACAGCTCAATCTGCACCTCAATACCGTGACAGCCCGGCACAATATCCATGCCGAAAATGTCGCCAGGTGCGTCGATAATGCCCTCTGATAGCGAAAAGCCCAGCGCAAAAGCCTCCAGGTCTTTGGGCGTGGTCATCATCACCACGTGTGATATACCGTTATAGACCAGCGCCACCGGAACTTCGTCTGCCAGCCAGTCATCCTGAGCATCGGTCAGACTGGCGCGCTGCCACACCTGCGTCCTGCTAACGCCGGTTTGAATTGTTAAATCTTCGCCTGAATAAGGCTGGATAGCTTTCAAAAATATGACCTGTTGTTAAGAGATGATCTCATTCGGTGCCCGGTAATGCAGAGCATAGACGCGCCCTGATTCTGCCTTTTAGCCCCCGAGAGCGCAAATAAACAGCGAGGCAATTGATGCGGTTTCTTCAGTGAAAATAACTGTCGCCCTGCCTGCTGGCGGCCCCATGAGAAAAGGTCTTTTTCATGTGTTAACGCCGGGAAAATCTGCAAATCACTGGGGTGTTAATGCGGATGTTTTGGGGAACCCGAAACACATGCCAATCCGTCGCCTTACCCTTTAACGGGCCAGAGAGATTCATCAGATTACAGTGAATAAAGAGGCAGGAGACACCCGTAAAAAGAACTTTGGTCAGAAGAGTCTGTTCTGGACTGCTATCATCAGCTTAGTACTGCCGCCTGCCAGCGGCATTGTGATCCGGGGACCGTACTTTTCAGATGCCTTTGTCATTCCGCTGAGTCGGCTGGCACTGATTGTGCATTCTGTTTCGGCAGTGACGCTGATCATCGTGATTATGGTGCCCGCTTATGCCGCATTATGGGTCAGAGGCACACTGGCCGCGAGGGTAGAAAGCTGAATATGCTCTTAATGAGCCAGACAGCATTATCCTTGTGGATATCGTGAGCGGCGTAATTCGCCAATAAAACAGGAAAAACGCCCCTGATGAGTATTCGTATAATCCCGCAGGATCCGCTGGAGAAAGGCGAAAAAACAACGGAGGAGATGATTCCGCCGTTACTTTTTCCACGGTTGAAAAATTTATACAGCCGTCGTGCCGCGCGACTGCGCGATCTTGCGGCGAAAAATCCACTCGGCGATTATCTGCGCTTTGCGGCGGTGATCGCTGAAGCGCAGGAAATTGTGCTGTATGACCATCCTCTGCATCTCGATCTGCATGCCCGACTGACGCAGAGCGCCAGCGAGGGCAAGCCACCGCTGAACATCCATACTCTGCCGCGCGATCCACACTGGCAACGGCTGCTGCACTCGCTGATTGCTGAGCTGAAGCCGGAGATGAGCGGTCAGGCGCTGGCGGTGCTGGAGAATCTGGAGAAGGCCTCAGCCACAGAGCTGGAGACACTGGCCGGTGCGCTGTTTACCGGCGAGTATGCACAGGTGAGCAACGATAAAGCGCCTTTTATCTGGGCGGCACTCTCGCTCTACTGGGCGCAGATGGCAGCCCTGATACCCGGTAAGGCACACGCTGAAATGGGTAATCAGCGTCAGTTCTGTCCGGTCTGCGCCAGTATGCCGGTCGCCAGCATCGTTCATATGGGCAGTCATGAAAGCGCGCGTTATCTGCACTGCAATCTGTGCGAAAGTGAATGGCATGTCGTGGGCAGCAAATGTACCCAGTGCGAACAGTCCCGTGACCTGCACTACTGGTCGCTCAGCAGCGAGAAAGCAGCCGTGAAGGCGGAAAGCTGTGGCGACTGCGGCACCTATCTGAAGATGCTCTATCAGGAGAACGATCCGGCCATTGAACCGGTGGCCGATGACCTGGCGTCGCTGATACTGGATGCAAAAATGGAGCAGGAAGGCTTCGCGCGCAGCAGTCTCAATCCTTTTATGTTTCCTGGCGAATAGTCACTGAATCCGGAGAACCTGATGAAACTGATTGGCAGCTATACCAGCCCGTTTGTGCGTAAGATTTCGATTATCCTGCTGGAAAAAGGCATCACGTTTGAATTCGTTAATGCATCGCCTTACAGCGATGACAGTCACGTGCCGCACTACAATCCGCTGGGCAAAGTTCCGGCGCTGGTCGCTGACGATAAGCAAATCTGGTTCGACTCCAGCATAATCGCAGAATTTCTGGAACTGCGCGGTGAGGAGCCGGCCCTGTTGCCTGCCGATCCGCTTAAGTCGCTCAACATCCGTCAGCTGGAGAAGCTGGCAGATGGCGTCAGCGATGCTGCGCTGGTGATTGTTCGCGAGCAGATGCGTCCGGGTAATTTGCAGTCCGAAGAGGTCCTGCTGCGTAACCGTGAAAAGATTAAGCGCAGCCTCGACATGCTGGAAGCCGTGGCCGCTGAAGGAAAATGGCTGAACAACGGCCAGCTCAATCTGGCGGATATCGCCACCGGCTGCATGATCGGCTATCTCAATTTCCGCCGCGTGGTGCCAAACTGGTGTGTCGAACGACCGGCGCTGGTGAAGCTGGCGGAAACGCTGTTTCAGCGCGAGAGCTTTGCGCGGACAACGCCGCCTGCGGCGTGATGGGTGCTGTAGCTGGCAGGTGGCTGGATTCAAAGGTGCGGTTTTGGGGCTAATTGTCTAATCCAGCTCTGAAGCGCACCTTTCTTCCTGAGGACGTCCTTATATCTGACTTCCTGATGCATAAGTAACTGGCTGACTATCTTTGATAGCGGCCTGTTATTTTTCGGGATGTATGCAGTATACGCAGAATACGAACCCCATCTGTTTCAGCCACATAGAGAATGATAAAGGGAAAGCGTGGGACTGCCAGCTTACGCTGTTTTTCTGTGCTGACTTTAGTGCCCGCCAGGGGGTTTTCGCTAAGCAGACTGGCCATACGGATAAACTTAACGTCTGTTGCACTGGCTACCCGTACGCCAGCCTCACGATACAGATAACGAAATATCGTCTCCCTGTCCGCCTGCGCCTGTTTTTCCCATTGAACGGCTGATATCACAATGTTCCCCGCGCGGCCTGCGCTTTCAGCTCTTCCATGCGGGCATTCATTTCATCGTTACTGATGAACTCACTTTCACCGGCATCATAACGACTGAACGCCGCCGTTATTTGCTCTTCCAGCCATGCATCATGTTTACCCTCCTGATATTGCCGCTCTTCAGCAGC
Source organism: Pantoea jilinensis (assembly GCF_019104105.1). Classification (NCBI taxonomy): domain Bacteria; kingdom Pseudomonadati; phylum Pseudomonadota; class Gammaproteobacteria; order Enterobacterales; family Erwiniaceae; genus Pantoea; species Pantoea jilinensis. Next base: position 4,001,813 of record NZ_CP077746.1, read on the forward strand.
CAGCTCTTCCGCTCGCTGACGCATAACCTCAGTCAGCGTCTTCTTCTGGCGCTCGGCTGCCCGCATGGCGAGTCGTTTAACGTCGTCATCGATTCTGAAGTGGATAGTGCTCATGGCCGGACTCTCGTGTGGTGTCATTTGTGTTGTCATCATGCCTGTCATCCCTTTCTCTGTCATCCCCATTCCACTCTTATAGTGATGCCGACAATAGTGATGCCGAAAATCACCACGCTATTATGAATAAGCGGCTGATTGCAGTTGCTGAAAAGAATATTGAGAAGAAGATGTAAACGAAATGGCAAAGTGAAAAACAATTCGTTTGCCAGAGACGCCTCGCAATCTATTACTTAGCGTTCAGCAGACTTACGAAGCAGACGATATATATGTGAACAGAAGAAAACAGTAAAGGAAGAACGTAACGAGAGATTTTTAGCGCGGACTGAAGGTGGTGGAACACCAACAGCCCGCTGACCACAACTAACTGAATCGGAGTTAATTATGGCTGGAAGAGATTCTACGTCAGAACCCGCTGTACCCCAAGCACGTAAAACCGTCGTCGGTTACCGCCCCAACGGCGGCAGACCGAATCCATTACCTCAACTGACCATCAAAGGACGATGGCTGGAGCAGTGGGGATTCGTCAAAGGCCAGTCAGCCAGTCAGCCAGCCAGTCAGCATTATCGCCGAACAGGGCCAACTGATTATCCGGCTGGCTAAGGAGTGATCGGCAGGTAAAAAAATCCCGGCATTTAAAGGCCGGGATTGAGTGTTTATTCAGGTGGGAATTTCTGCTTTTTTCTTTTCTTTAACCACATTTTTATACAGATTCTGATACCCAGGATAAGGCCACCGACCTATCCAGATTTAAAGAAAGATGCAAAAAAATCATTCCAACTTAACGCTGCTCACCTAATTGAATTGATTTATTAAAGAAATATTGAACTTTAGAATCACTTAAATCCATTGGTGTTCTCCAGCCGCCTATAGCATCTTCAGGGCCAGGAACATATTTACTGTCTTCAAATAAATAAGCCAGATCAGCCGTATTCTGCTCCGCAATCGGTGTTTCCGTAATACTTCCATCCGTATTCAGCGCGCCTTCAATATTCTCCGTATGGCTTGCTACTTGCTCACCAGATCTAGCTGGCGTAACTAACGACGTCCCTTTATTTTCATCCTGAACTGGATTTACCAGTTTGCCAATGTTTTCTGTGCCTGCAAGTTGAGCACCACCAGTATTTAAATGGGCATACTAATCCTGCAACGAACTCAGATACTTCCCAATAATCTCATCGTTATCCATTATCTACAGGGTGACAAGACGCTCCAGTCATTGGAGGGCATTTTATCAGCTACATCTTTAATGGCCAGTCCGGCAGGCCCTGCTTTTACCCCGATTTCCAGCAACTGCTCTGCGACCTTATTCCGGCAGGAATATAGTGTAGTGCAACTAATGCAAGATTACTTTTTAATTGCAAAGAACTACAATTAACCATGCTGTATAAGCCAGTCTTGATAGCCAGAGAAAAATCGAGCCAAAGGATAGATCTGTTTTTGTCAAAAAAACCTTTATGAAATAAAAGGGGCTTTTATCATCAGTAAATCCTTGGTGGAGATACTTCCCGTACAATGCAAAAAGAAAAAATGCAAGTCCTCCGGAAAAATTAGACATTAACAATAATTCATCCGCCCCACTTCGATACTCCGCTATCGCTGCAGACATATATCCAAGAACAAGAAAAACCAATGCAAAGTTTGATAAAGCATCCCGTTTAAAAAACATATAATTGAAATAAAGCATGGAGTCCTTACCTACCTTAGCGCCACCAAGATTTTTATAGACAAAAATAAAAAAACAACCACCCCATAACAATAAAAAACATAACAACATAAAGGATGAAACATTGAAAATAATATCATTCGAAATCATAGCGGTATATTTCCTTAGTGGAGTCACCGTTCATATCTATTTTTTTATCATAGGAATCAATAGCAGAACCTGTAAAACCAATTCCCAGTCCAGTAGAAAACGAAATACCAATGCCATCTTTCCCGCCAGACATTTCCTACAGAACCGGGACCAAAACCGACGCTAGTTGAATAATCACGATTTAAGTCTCCAAACAATCCCGGGAAATATGGACCAAAGTCAATACCGATTGAAGCTCCAGCCTTAATACCAAATTCTTTAGTGTATCCTGTAGAAATAGAGAAGTAATCATTATTAATCTCATATCCTCTTTTCAAAGCAAGTCCCACGCCACCTGAAACTTCAACTTTTCCATTAGGTTTAACCTTATATTCAGTCCCCCAGGAAGGCCCTTCACCAATAGCAATATGATTCATCCCTTCCTGAATTTTTTCTGGTGTCAGATTATTGTCCTTGCCATACTGATTCCACGAGCCTACGGTCAGTCCGTAATCATTTGTTCCTGATGACAACATGCTGTTCCAGCCATCATTGAGCGAGTTATTCTCAATCGCATTTTCCCCCGCCTGAGCACCCGCCACAACATCCGCCGTACTGTCACCCACGACTCCACCCGCAAGTCCCGCCGCCAGCGTCCCCAGAGCGCTGATCGTCTGCCGCTGCTCTTCGCTCAGGTCGTCACGCTTAACCCCCGGATTTACGAAAAAGCATACGTATACTCAGGCTATCCCGGCCCAAAAAATTCCATAAAAAAAAGGGACGATTGCTCGTCCCTTTTCCGCACCGCTAATCACATTACTGCAGCAGCGAGATATCCGCGACCTGCAGGAACAGCTCTCGCAGTTTTGACAGCAGCGTCAGGCGATTGACCCGCACCGCCTGATCGTCGGCGTTAACCATCACTTTATCGAAGAAGTTATCTACCGCAGTACGCAGCTGAGCCAGTTCGACCAGCGCATCCTGATAGCGGCCTTCCGCGAAGTAAGGCTGCAGCTTGCTGCTCAGCGCGGTGACAAAGGTCGCCAGCTGGATCTCTTCGTTCTCTTTCAGCAGCGACGCCTGCACGCTCTCATTCAGCGTTTCAGTCGATTTCGCCAGAATGTTAGAGACGCGCTTGTTCGCCGCCGCCAGTGCTGAGGCTGCTTCCAGCGTACGGAAGTGCGACACCGCTTTCATGCGTGCATCAAAGTCAGCCGGACGGGTCGGACGACGCGCCAGAACGGCCTGCAGCGTGTCGATGCTGTGACCCTCTTCCTGATACCAGGTGCGGAAGCGACCCAGCATAAAGTCGATCACATCATCGACCACGCGGGCGTTGCTCAGCTTGCTGCCATACAGACGCACCGCTTCTTCAGTCAGCGTTTGCAGATCGAGCGGCAGGTTTTTCTCAACGATGATACGCAGCACGCCCAGCGCCGCACGACGCAGTGCGAACGGATCTTTGTCGCCTTTTGGATGCTGACCGATGCCAAAAATACCGGCCAGCGTATCCATTTTGTCAGCAATCGCCAGCGCACAGGCAACCGGGCTTGACGGCAGATCATCACCGGCAAAGCGCGGCTGGTACTGCTCGTTCAGCGCGACCGCCACATCTTCTGCTTCGCCGTCGTGACGCGCATAGTGCATGCCCATCACGCCCTGCGTGTCGGTGAACTCGAAGACCATGTTGGTCATCAGGTCACACTTCGACAGCAGGCCTGCGCGGGTGGCGTGATTCACATCGGCGCCAATTTCACCGGCAATCCAGCCCGCCAGAGCCTGAATGCGGTCGGTTTTATCGCGCAGCGTGCCCAGCTCTTTCTGGAACAGGACGGTTTCCAGACGCGGCAGATGATCTTCCAGACGCTTTTTGCGGTCGGTGTTAAAGAAGAACTCCGCATCGGCCAGGCGTGGACGTACCACTTTTTCGTTGCCGGAGATGATCTGGCGTGGTTCGCTGGACTCGATGTTGGTGACGAAAATGAAGTTCGGCATCAGATTGCCGTCATTGTCATACACCGGGAAATATTTCTGATCGCCTTTCATGGTGTAGACCAGTGCTTCCGCAGGCACTTTGAGGAATTTCTCTTCAAAGGTCGCGGTCAGGACCACCGGCCACTCCACCAGCGACGTCACCTCTTCCAGCAGGCTGTCACTGATATCGGCGTTGCCGCCTAAGCGACGTGCGGCTGCTTCTGCATCGGCTTTAATCATCGCTTTGCGAACCTGATAGTCTGCAATGACCTGGCCGCGTTTTTCCAGCACATCAGGGTACTGATCGGCGTTGTCGAGCGTGATTTCGCTTTCACCCATAAAGCGGTGACCACGAATAACCCGGTCTGACTTAATGCCCAGAATGGTGCCAGGGATCAGTTCATCGCCCAGCAGCATCGTCACAGTGTGAACCGGACGAACGAATTGCACATCGCTGTCGCCCCAGCGCATCAGTTTGGGCACTGGCAGCTTGCTGAGTGCGGTCGCAATCATCGCAGGGAGCAGCGCCTGAGCGGCTTCGCCTTTGACCTGAGCGCGGTAAACCAGCCATTCGCCTTTATCGGTGGCAAGGCGTTCAGCCTGATCGACAGTAATGCCGTTACCACGCGCCCAGCCTTCGGCGGCTTTGGTGGCGTTGCCATCAGCATCAAACGCTGCGGAAACAGCCGGACCGCGCTTCTCGACTTCCCGATCGGGTTGTGAGGCGCTCAGGTTTGCCACTTTCAGTGCCAGACGACGCGGTGCAGCAAACCAGCTGACCTCGCCGTGGCTCAGGTTGGCGGCATCCAGTTCAGCGGTGACCTGCGCGGCAAAGGCTTCTGCCAGGCTGCGCAGGGCTTTTGGTGGCAGCTCTTCGGTGCCGATCTCCACCAGGAAGGTTTGTTCAGTCATGGCTGCCTCTTACTTTTTGTTATTGCACATCGGGAAGCCCATTGCCTCGCGAGAGGCGTAGTAAGCTTCAGCCACGGCTTTGGTCAGGGTACGAATGCGCAGAATATAGCGCTGACGCTCTGTTACCGAGATCGCTTTGCGGGCATCCAGCAGGTTGAAGCTGTGTGCCGCTTTCAGAATGCGTTCGTAGGCGGGCAGTGGCAGCGGTTTTTCCAGCGCCAGCAGATGCTGCGCCTCTTTCTCGTACTGCTCGAAGCAGGTAAAGAGGAAATCGACGTCGGCGTATTCGAAGTTATAGGTGGATTGCTCCACTTCGTTCTGATGGAACACATCGCCGTAAGTGGTTTTGCCCAGCGGGCCGTCGCTCCAGACCAGATCGTAAACGCTGTCGACGCCCTGGATATACATCGCCAGACGCTCCAGGCCGTAGGTAATCTCGCCGGTCACCGGCTTACACTCCAGGCCGCCAACCTGCTGGAAGTAGGTGAACTGCGTCACTTCCATGCCGTTGAGCCACACTTCCCAGCCGAGTCCCCAGGCACCCAGCGTCGGGTTTTCCCAGTTATCTTCCACGAAGCGAATGTCATGCACCGTCGGATCCATACCCAGCTCTTTCAGCGAGCCGAGATAGAGCTCCTGAATGTTGTCCGGTGACGGTTTGATGATCACCTGGAACTGGTAATAGTGCTGCAGACGGTTCGGGTTTTCACCGTAGCGACCATCGGTAGGACGGCGTGATGGCTGCACGTAGGCGGCGGCGATCGGCTCCGGGCCGAGTGCGCGCAGGCAGGTCATCGGGTGTGAAGTGCCAGCGCCCACTTCCATGTCCAGCGGTTGGACAATGGTGCAGCCCTGACGCGCCCAGTAATCCTGCAAGGTCAGGATCAGCCCCTGAAAGGTTTTGGTATCAAACTTTTGCATGTTGAGTGTGCACGCGCTTCGGTTAGATTAAAAAAAGAGGCCGACAGTATACCCTTTGACCGCGCGATGTGCAGCCGTAAATCCCAGGCGCAACCGGCACGTTTTCGCGGTGATTCCGGGCGCTGGCATACAGATGCCTCTGAATCCTGTTGGCAGCAGTTGTTGCTCTGGTCGCATTTGACTACCCTTTGGCGCACGGAGCGATGCGCAAGAGGACGCCATGCCGCAGAAGATTTACTGGATAGATAATTTACGCGCGGTCGCCTGCCTGATGGTGATCGTGATTCACACCACCACCTGGTATATCACCGGGCCGATGGCGGTGACGGGCACCACCTGGGATGTGGCGAATCTGCTGAACTCGGCATCACGCGTCTGCGTTCCGCTGTTCTTTATGATCTCCGGCTATCTGTTTTTCGGCGAACGCAGCGCCCAGCCGCGCCACATGGTCAGGCTGGTGCTCTGTCTGCTGTTCTACAGCGCGGTCTCGCTGGCCTATATCACCTGGCTGACGCCGATCAGCGAAGGACGGTCGATCCTGAAGATGCTGCAGAAGCCGGTGTTCTATCACCTGTGGTTCTTCTTTGCGCTAATTGGCATCTATCTGATGTCGCCGCTGATTCAGGTAAAAAATGTGCAGGCGCGTTATGTGGCGCTACTGGTGCTGGTGCTGGCGGTGCTCGCCAACCCCAATACGGTCAGTCAGTCGCTGGGCCCGTTTCATTTCCTGCCGGTTAACCTCTATGTCAGCGGTGACAGCATTTACTACCTGCTCTATGCACTACTGGGACGGGCGATTGGCACCATGGATACGACCCGGCGCGGCCTGACGCCGCTGGCTACCGGACTGTTTATCGCCTGTGTGATTGGTATTACGCTGGGGACGAAAAAGGCGCTGATCGTCAACGGCGCGTTTAACGATACCTGGTATCTTTACTGCGGACCGCTGGTGTTTATCGCCGCCATCAGCCTGCTGATCGTGTTTAAAAACAGCCTGAACCAGCGCACTCTTCCCGGTTTAACGCTGATTGCCCGTTATTCACTGCCAATCTACGGCTTTCACGCGCTCTTCATTCACTATCTGCGCACGCATCACTACGATGATATGTCGCGTCCCTGGCTCGACCTGCCCTGGGTGTTTGGGCTGACGCTGGGCGGCAGCCTGCTGCTGGGAATGGCACTGAAACGCGTCGATACCCGTCATTTCGTCAGCTGATCGGCTTCACGCTGGCGGGCGCGTCGTAGCTGGCGCGCTGATGAAAATCCCGCCGCCAGCGCCGCTTTTTCGGCAGACTCACCCTGCTGCTGACGCTGGCGCGCCACGCCAACCCGCAGCTGCTCATGGTATTCCCGCACGCTGATCCCCAGATGCTGACGAAACAGACGCGCCAGATGACGACTGCTGACGTGGGTGCGTCCGGCCAGCTCGGTCAGCGTCCAGCCATGCTCTGGATGGGCAATCATCAGATCCTGCGCGCGGTGAATGGCCGGATGCATGTGGTTGCGATAACGCAGCCAGGGTGAAAGCTGTGGGTCGTCACCGGCGCGGCGAAACCAGACCACCATTTCCCGCGCCACCGCCAGCGCGGTGGGCGTATCACAAAGCTGAGCGATCAGATGCAGTGCCAGGTCGATCCCGGCCGTGATGCCCGCGCTGGTCCAGATATTCTCATGCCCGACAAACACCCGATTCTCCTGCACACGTGCACGTGGAGCCGCCGCTTTCAGCCGGGCACTCACATCATGATGAGTGGTGCAGAGTACGTCATCGAGCATGCCCGCCTGCGCCGCCAGCAGCGCACCCGAACAGACGCAGACCAGCATAAAGGTCTGCGCGCACAGCGCGGCGTTCTGGCGCCTCAGCCAGTCGCGTGCTTCTGCGGCCTGAGGTGTGGCATAACAGATCTGCGAATCATAGACGCCCGGCACCACCAGAAGGCTCCCTGCTGGCAACTGTTCCGGTAAGGGTTCAATGCCGCCAATGGTCATGCCGGTGGAGCAGACCACCTCCGGCTGCGGACCAATATAGCGCAGCGAAAAGCGATCGCCCGCCAGCTGCAGCGTCTCAGCCGGGCCGGTCATATCCAGCGCCATCACGCCAGGCAGGGTTAAAAACCAGACGGTACGAGTCATATTCTGGCCAGCGCTACGCCAGATCCCAGCCACGGGCGCGCCACAACGCAGGCAGTTGCGCCATATCGTCGAAGCGGGTCACCAGCGGGTGGTCCAGTTCAGGGTTGTGTGGGTCAGCGCAATAGTAGTAGACAGGAATGCCAGCGGCGATACCGGCGCGGGCGCCCGCTTCGGAGTCATCCACCAGAATGCAGCGCTCAATCGGCACCTGCATCTGTTCTGCGGCGTGGTACATCAGTTCCGGATCGGGCTTCCAGTGCAGAATGTCATAGCCGCTGTAGAGGTGCTCCTCGAAAAGCGGCAGCATGCCGGTTAAGCCCAGCGAGTGCTGCATCTTTTTTACGGTTCCGTTTGAGACTACGCACATCGGCACTTTTATCTGCTCAACCAGCGCTTTCGCGCCTGGGATGGGCTGCAGTTGCAGATCAAACAGTCTTGCCACTTCCGCGCGATAAGCTGTTTCCACCTCTTCCATCGGCAGCGTTACCTGATGCGCATCGCCCACGTCACGAATGATGTCGTAGAGTTTGACGCCTTTATACTTTTCAAACATCTGCTGCAGCGACAGCGCCAGGCCGTAACGGGCAAAGGTGTTAACGTAGGCCTGGGTACAGAGCAACTCACTGTCGACCAGCGTGCCATCGCAATCAAAAAAGACGCATTCTACTGACATCAGACTCTATCCTTCGATTCGGGGTGTATTCCACACTCTACCGCACTCAGCGCAGATTGCGAGACTGGCAATCGGTTGCGAAAAATCATTGTATTGCCCCGGTAAAATCGCCAGGATACGCGCCGATGATTTTTTCTTCTGGATGGATGGCATGAGCAAGCAAGGCGTTTTGCAGCGCATCTTCAGGCTGCAGGAACATGGCACCACGGTGCGCACCGAAGTGATCGCGGGTATCACCACTTTTCTGACGATGGTCTATATCGTCTTCGTCAATCCGCAGATCCTCGGCGTCGCCGGCATGGATACCCAGGCGGTGTTTGTGACCACCTGTCTGATCGCCGCCTTCGGCAGCATTCTGATGGGACTGTTTGCTAATCTGCCGGTGGCGCTGGCACCCGCAATGGGGCTGAATGCCTTCTTCGCCTTTGTAGTGGTCGGGGCGATGGGCTATTCGTGGCAGGTCGGTATGGGCGCGATTTTCTGGGGCGCGGTTGGCCTGCTGATCCTGACGCTGCTGCGGGTGCGCTACTGGATGATTGCCAATATCCCGCTGAGCCTGCGCGTTGGCATCACCGCCGGTATCGGCCTGTTTATCGCGATGATGGGGCTGAAAAATGCCGGCATTATCGTACCAAATCCCGATACCCTGGTGGCGGTAGGGAATCTGACCTCGCACAGCGTCCTGCTGGGCGCACTCGGCTTCTTTATTATCGCCATTCTGGCATCACGCAATATCCACGCAGCGGTGTTGATCTCAATGGTGATCACCACCGGCATCGGCTGGATGCTGGGCGACGTGAAGTTTGTCGGCCTGTTTTCAGCACCCCCATCGATAACGTCTGTAGTCGGTCAGGTCGATATTAAAGGCGCATTCAACATTGGCATGGCGGGGGTGATCTTCTCCTTTATGCTGGTCAATCTGTTCGACTCCTCCGGCACACTGATCGGCGTTACCGATAAAGCGGGACTGACCGATGAAACCGGCACCTTCCCGCGCATGCAGCAGGCGCTTTATGTCGACAGCATTAGTTCGGTGAGTGGCGCGCTGGCGGGCACCTCATCCGTGACCGCCTATATCGAGAGCACGTCGGGCGTGGCGATTGGGGGCCGTACCGGGCTGATGGCCGTAGTGACCGGCCTGCTGTTCCTGCTGGTAACCTTCCTGTCACCGCTGGCCGCAATGGTGCCATCCTACGCTGCTGCGGGCGCGCTGATTTATGTAGGCGTGTTAATGACCGCCAGCCTGTCGCGCGTGCGCTGGGATGATCTGACCGAAGCCGTTCCGGCCTTTGTGACCGCTGCCATGATGCCCTTCAGCTTTTCCATCACCGAAGGCATTGCGCTGGGGTTTATCGCTTACTGCGTAATGAAGCTCGGCACCGGCCGCTGGCGTGAAATCAGCCCCTGCGTAGTGATTGTTGCGCTGCTGTTTGTTCTGAAGATTGTTTTTGTGGACGGGCACTAAGCACATTCAGGGCCGCAACCTTCGGGTTGCGGCTTTTTTACATTTCAGGATGCAGGCTGCGCTCGCTGGGCAGGCTGGTCAGCCGCAGGGCAAGAGGCCCGATGTTGGGCTTACCCATCTCGATTTCGCGTAATCCGCGCCACTGAAAGTCGCTATCCATCTCCCACAGGTGCAGACGCTGGGTCGCAGACGACAGCGCGCACGACCAGACCAGCACAGGCTCCGCATCGCACACCACCTGGATATCAGGATAAAGTGACGATCGCAGCCGACCCGCTCCCGGCAACAGGCGCAGCGAATCCAGTCCCCGATCACCCTCTCCCGTCAGCTTGAGAATGCTCTGCCGCAACGTCCAGATCTGCGTCACCGCTTCCATGGCATCCTGCTGGGCATTAATCCAGGCGATCTCGCCCGAGGTTAATCCCTGAATCAGCTGCTCCTGCGTCTGACGGCTCCGCGCATGAACGATCTCCATATCCAGACCGGCACGTCCTCCTTCTTCGGCCAACAGGACGCCCACCGTATTTCCCGCATAGGCGATACTGAAATCGGGCAGTTCGCTGTCAGCAAACACCGGACGTCCATTGCTCTGGATAATCAGGCGCGGCAGTGTCTGAATGCCATAAACCCGCAGCATAAGCTGTGCCAGCAGGGTTCGTGCGGCAAGAAATCGCCCACGGCGTTTGTCAGCAAACTGCTGTGCCGTGTCGGTAATCGCCTGGGGAATACACATATCTTTCGCCGGGAAGCCGGGGTCGCCCGTCCAGCGTACAAAATGACCAGCCATCTGTCGCTCCGTGAAAATGGTCAGATAATCATCAGAAGCATTGTAGGAATTTTCTTAACACATTGCATCCGTCAACGCGAACATTAGTTTAAATTCAGAATAGGATGAGCGGCGTCGTGAGGGTCAGAACTGGCGAATGGTGTTTCATCAGGGGACACCCTCAGCAGAACCGGGTTTGATGCGCGTGCCTGGTTAGCCATCCCGCGGGCAGCCAGCGTAGCTGCGACACTGCTGTCATGCGGGTGTCAGGCTGCTGTCGGGTCAGGATCGTGTTACTGCCGGACGTTCCGCCGCACACTTTTCCTTCCTGTCTGTTACTTCGGAGAATAAGAATGAGCAGCATCAACAGATTTAAAGAACATCGCCTGGCACGGGCGTGGTCACAGGAACAGCTGGCAGAAATGGCGGGACTGAGCACCCGCACCGTGCAGCGTATTGAAAATGGTGAGCGGCCGGGACTGGAAACCCTGAGTGCGCTGGCTGCCGTCTTTGAGGTGAACGTTGCTGATCTGACCGGTCCGCAGAACGGGGAGGATCAGGCGCTGGATCAGCGGATTACTGATGCGCGCAGCAGGATCGCCGGTGAAGCACGCTTTTACCGTTCACTGATTACTGCGGTGGTGGTTTGCGGACTGCTGTTCGTCCTGAATCATGTGACGGCGCCGGATGATCACTGGTCGCTCTGGGTTGCGGCAATCTGGGGAGCGCTGCTGATTGTCCGGGCGATGCGGACCTTTGTGTTTCATGGTCTGACGCAGCGCTGGCAGCAAAAGCGCCTGCAGAAAATGCTGCGCCGTTAATGCGGTGATGCGCGTCACGAACTGAATCGCGACGCGGAGAGCATCAGGCGAAGCGGCTCGCCTGATCAAAGCTCAGTCGCGGCAGACGCGGATGCAGTTTTGATGCGTCACCATATCCGAGGTTGATCAGCAGGTTAACCTGATACTGACCGTCCGGGAAAAACGCGTCATTGACTTTGGCCGGATCAAAACCGGACATCGGACCGGCATCCAGACCCAGCGAGCGAGCCGCCAGAATCAGATAACCTGCCTGCAGGCTGCTGTTACGGAAAGCCGTCTCTTTCGCCGCTTCCGGGCTGCCGGTAAACCAGCTACGCGCATCCGCATGCGGGAACAGCGCGGGCAGTTGTTCATAGAACTCGCGATCCCAGGCCACTATCACCGTGACCGGCGCGCTCATGGTTTTGTCCAGATTGCCGGAAGAGAGTGCCGGTTTCAGCTTCTCTTTGCCTTCCGCAGACGTTACGAAAACAAAACGCGCTGGCGAGCAGTTCGCCGAGGTCGGGCCCAGTGCCGTTAAGGCATAGAGCTGTTCCAGCAGGGCGTTATCGACAGGCTTATCCTGCCAGTAACTGTGAGTGCGGGCGTCATTAAACAGCGTGTCCAGTGCGGCAGTGTCGAGCGGTGTACTCATGTAACTCTCCTGTTACAGGCGAAAAGCTTCGCCCAAGGGTGTTCACGTTGTGGATTTGCGCCCGGCCCGACGCGGCTGGATGAGGCGGGGATCATTCACCGCAATCTGTAGCCGCCGTCAGATCGGCGCGTCTACCGTTATACGACAACGCGGTGCCGTCGCAAAATAACTTATCAGCAAGAATGAACGCAGAGGCGGGAATAGCAGAAGATAGCGCGAGGCGGGAAATCAGGCCTGACAGCGTATCGCCATCAGGCCAGTGAGGCTATTTACCAATACAGAAGCTGGAGAAGATACGACCCAGCAGATCGTCAGAGGTGAACTCGCCGGTGATTTCACTCAGCGCCTGCTGAGCAACACGCAGCTCTTCGGCCAGTAACTCACCCGCCCGGGCACCGAGCAGCTGTGCTCGGCCCTGCTGTAAGTGCATTGCCGCCAGCTCCAGCGCCTGGAGATGACGACGGCGTGCCAGGAAGCCGCCTTCCATGTTGCCTGCAAATCCCATGCTCTGCTTCAGGTGATCACGCAGTTCATCAACGCCTTCACTGGTACGTGCCGACAGACGAATCAGTGAATGACCGTTTATTTCTGTCAGACCGGGAGGCTCACCGGTGACGTCTGCTTTGTTGCGGACCACGGTAATCGGCAGTTCCGGCGGCAGACGGGAGACAAAATCGGGCCAGATAGCCGCTGCTTCGGTGGCATCGGTGGTGGTGCCATCGACCATAAACAGCACACGGTCAGCCTGCTCGATCTCCTGCCAGGCACGCTCAATCCCGATACGTTCAACTTCATCGCTGGCCTCACGCAGACCGGCGGTGTCGATGATATGCAGCGGCATGCCATCGATATGAATATGCTCACGTAAGACGTCCCGGGTGGTGCCCGCAATGTCTGTAACGATGGCGGCATCACGGCCCGCCAGCGCATTCAGCAGGCTCGATTTACCCGCATTAGGCCGGCCCGCAATCACCACTTTCATCCCTTCACGCAGCAGGCTGCCCTGACGCGCTTCGGCGCGGACCGCATCCAGGTCGCCGATCACCGTATTCAACTGTGCTTCGATTGTGCCGTCAGAAAGGAAATCGATCTCCTCATCCGGGAAGTCGATAGCCGCTTCGACATAAATCCGCAGATGAGTAAGGGCTTCCACAAGATGATTGATGCGGGTGGAGAACGCGCCCTGCAGCGAGTTGACCGCTGACCGTGCCGCCTGCTCAGAGCTGGCATCAATCAGGTCGGCAATCGCTTCGGCCTGCGCCAGATCGAGCTTGTCATTCAGAAACGCCCGCTCAGAAAACTCACCCGGCTGGGCAATACGCACGCCAGGCAGCGCCACGATGCGCTTCAGCAGCAGGTCAAGAATAACCGGACCGCCGTGCCCCTGCAGCTCCAGCACATCTTCGCCGGTAAAGGAGTTGGGGCCAGGAAACCACAGCGCAATGCCCTGATCCAGCACGCTGCCGTCACTATCGGTAAACGGCAGATAATCGGCGTAACGCGGCTTAGGCAGTTTACCCAGCAGCTGGCGGGCAACCTCTGCCGCCTGGGCGCCAGAGACGCGCAGAATGCCTACGCCGCCGCGTCCAGGCGGTGTTGCCTGGGCAACAATGGTATCGCTGTGGCTCATAAATTTTCTCTCGCTACAAAAAACACAGGCGGTCGCTTTGACCGCCTGAGAATAGACTATTTAAGGGCGGGATGACTCCCGCGCTGAATCGCTTACGCTTTCTTCTTGTCGCGGCTATGCAGACCACGTTTTTCCAGGCCGCGATAAATCAGCTGCTGCTGGAGAATGGTGACCAGGTTGCTGACGATGTAGTACAGCACCAGACCTGACGGGAACCACAGGAAGAACACGGTGAAAATCACCGGCATGTAAGTCATGATCTTCTGCTGCATCGGATCGGTCACGGTGGTCGGTGACATCTTCTGAATGAAGAACATGGTGATGCCCATCAGAATCGGCAGGATGTAGTACGGGTCCTGCGCTGACAGGTCATGGATCCACAGAACGAATGGGGCATGACGCAGTTCAACCGAGCCTGACAGCATATAGTAGAGCGCCAGGAAGATTGGCATCTGAATCACCAGCGGCAGACAGCCACCCAGCGGATTCACTTTCTCTGCTTTATACAGCGCCATCATTTCCTGGCTCTGCTTCTGCTTGTCATCACCCAGACGCTCACGCATCGCCTGAATTTTCGGCTGCAGCATGCGCATCTTGGCCATCGAGGTGTACTGCGCTTTAGTCAGCGGGTACATGATGCCGCGCACGATGAAGGTGATCACGATAATGGAGAAGCCCCAGTTACCGATGAAGCTGTGGATGAATTTCAGCAGTTTGAACAGCGGCTGAGAGATAAACCACAACCAGCCGTAATCCACGGTCAGATCAAGGTGCGGCGCAATCGCGGCCATCTTGTCCTGAATTTCCGGGCCGACCCACAGCGTTGCACCCAGATTCTGCTGTGCGCCTGCGGCAATGGTGACCGGTGCAGATTTATAGCCAATTGCCGCAACGCCGTTACCCAGGTTGCTGGTGTAAAGGGTGTTGGTGCCTTCGGTACGCGGAACCCATGCCGTCGCAAAGTACTGTTGCAGCATCGCCACCCAGCCATTGCTGGTGGTCGCGTTCAGGTTCTCGTTGTCCGCGATAGTGTCGAATTTATACTTCTCATATTTCGACTCGCTGGTGGAGTAGGCCGCACCACGGAAGGTGTGCAGCGCAAAGTTGTTGCTGCCGGTATCACGATGCTTTGGCAGATCAATCGTCTGCTTCAGCTGGCCAAACAACGACACTTCCAGCGGCTGCTGCGTGGTGTTGTTGACATGATAATCGACATTAACGGCATATTCGCCACGCTTGAAGATGAAGGTTTTGGTATAAACCACGCCATTTTCAGCGGTATAGGTCATCGGCACACGCAGTTCGGACTGGCCATCAGCCATCTCGAAGTGATTCTGTGCAGCGTTGAACAGCGGACGTGCACCGTTGTTCGGGTTATCCGGGCCATTACGACCGGTTAAACCGCTCTGAGCCTGATAAAGGAATGCTGGCGTTGTTTCAAGCAGCTGGAACGGCTGGTCTGAACCCAGTTTGTCCGGGAAAGTCAGCAGCTGTGCTTGTTCAACATCACCGCCTCGGGTGTTGATATTCAATGACAGGACATCAGTCTTAACGGTGATCGTCTGGCCCTGACCGCTGGCCGGTACACCCTGACTGGCGGCATCACCCGCTACGCTGTTGGTGCCCTGTGTGGTCTGCGTCTGCTGTGGCTGCGGAGCGTGGTCCGTCTGCCAGGCTTGCCAGATCATAAAGGTCACGAACAGAAAAGCGATGAGAAAGAGATTGCGTTGCGAATCCATCGTTAATGTTCTCTGGTATCAAAGGTTTTTGGCGGCACAGGATCGTCACCACCCGGGTTCAAGGGGTGGCATTTTAATACGCGTTTTAATGTCAACCAACTGCCTTTTATCAGGCCGAACCTGCGTAATGCCTCAATTCCGTAATGAGAGCAGGTCGGGTGAAACCGACAGTGTGGTCCCAGTAATGGACTGATACCGCGTTGATAGACGCGTATCAGGACGATCAGGAGCCGCGCGCCAGGCGACAGTGACGACGCCATAATTTCTCCAACGCTTCCGCCAGCATACGGTTATCCAGATCGGCAACCCCCTTCTTCGCGACCACCACGAAGTCCATCGACGGCAGTTCATGTTGACGCAGACGAAAGCTTTCGCGGGTCAATCGCTTGATCCGGTTGCGTTCATGAGCGCGTTTCACATGTTTTTTAGCGACGGTGAGACCGATGCGGGGATGCCCCAGCGCGTTAAGGCGGCCGAGAATAGTAATTTGCGGCGTGCCAGCCCGTTGTGGCTGCTGGAAGACGAAAGTGAAATGAGTGGGAGTTAACAAACGTAACTCCCTGGGAAATGCGAGCTTACCCATCAGGGCTTGCTTTATTACTTAGAAACGGTCAGACGAGAACGGCCTTTAGCACGACGACGTGCCAGAACCTGACGACCATTTTTTGTTGCCATACGAGCACGGAAACCGTGTGAACGGTTGCGCTTCAGTACGGACGGTTGAAAAGTGCGTTTCATGGCGGTTTCTACCTAAACTTGAAAATTTTCACTGGGTGACGCGTTTCGGGCCAGAAAATCGACCTACGCCTCAATGTGTCTTTAATAAAGAGGCGGGATTGTAATAATTGTACAGTCCCGAGTCAATTTACTTCGCGTGTCATAGTGCCTGAAAACCCGCATACAGCCCGCAGAGTCCCGACTTTGCGCCTGATGGCTCAATGTCGGGTGGAGAATTATACGGGCTCCGCACTAAAGCGCAAGGATCGCGCGGGATCTTATTGCGATCGGCTCACCGGATCCTGGGGATAAAATGAGATAACGTCCGAAATTTTCATCTATTGCGTCAGATCTCTGCTGGTTTTTCCCGCAACTGGCGTAAACTTCTTTGCGCGCCTCTGGCCTGTGGATAAAAAGGATCAAAACTGTGTAGAAAGGGGAGATCTCTGCCTCGCTTTGCGCTATGATCCGCCCTTCCGCTGACGATCCTCCGGTGATTGCAGGACGGAAAACCGCTGATAGCGGTCGCAGGCGCTTTCTTAGTGTCTGTGTCAAAAATGAACGTTTCTTAGAGTAACGCCTACTATTCTTTTCGAATTTGTACGAGTGGAGTCCGCCGTGTCACTTACGCTTTGGCAACAGTGTCTTGCCCGTTTGCAGGATGAGCTTCCTGCCACCGAATTCAGCATGTGGATCCGTCCACTTCAGGCTGAGTTAAACGACAATACGCTTGCCTTGTATGCTCCAAATCGCTTCGTACTCGACTGGGTTCGGGACAAATACCTTAATAGCATCAACGCACTGCTAAATGAATTTTGTGGTCCAAACGTGCCTGCACTGCGTTTTGAAGTAGGTACGCGCCCGGTTCAGCAGCAAGCGGCAGCGGTCAGCCAGCCCGTCATGGCCAGCGTCAGCGCGCCCGTGATGCCCGTACAGAGCCATATTCGTCCGGCCCCGGCGCAGATCATGCGTCCCAGCTGGGATAATGTCCCGGCTCCGGCCGACGTCACTTACCGCTCGAATGTGAATAACCGTCATAACTTCGATAACTTCGTTGAAGGTAAATCCAACCAGCTGGCGCGCGCGGCGGCACGTCA